>JAXHLS010000002.1:0-2400000 GCA_034522055.1 Gammaproteobacteria bacterium | reverse complement strand
ATGTTGGCGCCCGGCCAGGATCGAGCGTTCCCGCCTCCCTTCGTCAGTCGAAGGGGTGGCGGCGGATGATGGTCTCGCGGCGGTCGGGGCCGGTGGAAATGATGTCCACGGGCACCCCTACCAATTCCTCCAGGCGGGCCAGGTAGGCGCGCGCGTTGGCGGGCAGCCGGTCCTCATCGGTGACACCAACGGTGGACTCGGACCAGCCCGGCATCTCCTCGTAGACCGGTGCCACCTCCGCGGTACGATCCGCCCCCACCGGGGGGCTCGCCAGCAGCTCACCATCCACCCGGTAGCCCGTGCAGATCTTCACGGTATCCAGGCCATCCAGCACGTCGAGCTTGGTGATGCACAGACCGGAGACGGAGTTGATGAGCATGGCGCGGCGCAGGGCCACGGCATCGATCCAGCCGCAACGGCGCGCCCGGCCGGTGGTGGTGCCGAACTCGGCCCCCTTCTCGCCCAGATGCTGCCCCGCGTCATCGAAGAGTTCGGACGGAAAAGGCCCCGCGCCCACCCGGGTAGTGTAGGCCTTGGTGATACCCAGGACGTAGTCCAGATCCCGCGGGCCCACCCCCGCCCCGGAGGCGGCCCCACCTGAAGTGGTGGTGGATGAGGTGACGTAGGGATAGGTGCCGTGGTCGATGTCCAGCAGGGTACCCTGGGCACCCTCGAAAAGGATATTGCCGCCCTCGTCGCGGATGCGGTGCAACTGCCCGGGCACGTCGGTGACCAGGGCCATCAGGCGGTCCCGCATGGCGAGGATGCCGTCCAGCACCTCCCGGGCGTCCACGGTCTCCTGCCGGTAGTAATGGCTGAGGGCATGGTTGTGATACGCCATCACCTGCTCCAGCTTGGCCTCGAAGGCCGCCACGTCCACCAGGTCCCCGAGGCGCAGGCCGCGGCGGGACACCTTGTCCTCGTAGGCCGGGCCGATGCCCCGGCCGGTGGTGCCGATGGCCTTGTTGCCGCGGGCGATCTCCCGGGCCTGATCCAGGGCCACGTGATAGGGCAGAATGAGGGGACAGGCCTCGCTGATGCCGAGACGGCTGCCGGCGGGGACGCCATCCGCCTCCAGCTTGTCCACCTCTTCCAGCAGGGGGCCCGGCGCCAGCACCACGCCGTTGCCGATGAAGCAGCGCACGTTGTCCCGCAGGACGCCGGAGGGGACGAGATGCAGGGCCGTCTTCTTGCCGTCGATGACCAGAGTATGACCGGCGTTGTGGCCACCCTGGAAACGCACCACGGCACTCACCCGGTCGGTGAGCAGATCCACGATCTTGCCCTTGCCTTCGTCGCCCCACTGGGTGCCGATGATGACTACGTTCTTGCCCATGTATATTCGTCTTGGTAGAAGGAAATCGGTTGCTTGGCCTAGAAGAGCCCGGAATGGGAAGAGCCCGGAATGGCTCAGCGCGTGCCTGCCAGAGGAACCACCTGCCACTCCCCTGACCGCTGCACCAGTTCGCGATCACAGCCGGCTTCGGCGGCCGAGCCGGCCTGGCCGGGCAGTTCCTGGATGACCCGCTCGCCCCCGGCGCGCAGGCGCGCGACGTGGGCGTGGAGACCGGCATCGCCGGACCACGGGGCGCGTATGGCCCCCGGGGCGACGGCCGGTGCCTGGGCCCGGGACAGCAGGATGAGGGTCTTGAGATCGGTGCTGAAGCCGGTGGCCGGCCGCGCCCGCCCGAACACCCGGCCAATGTCGTCGTAACGACCGCCACGGGCGATCTCGCGCCCATGGCCCGGCACGAAGGCCGCGAACACGATGCCGGTATGGTAGTTGTAGCCGCGCAGTTCGGCGAGGTCGAAATACAGCGACACGCCTGGTACCCGCTCGGTGACACCGCGACTGACGGTCTCCAGATCATCGAGGGCGGCCATCACCTCGGGGCCGCCGGCGGCCAGACTCTCACGCGCCTGGGCGAGCACCTCGTCGGCGGCGCCGTTCAGTTCCACCAGCCCGTCCAGCATGCGCCGCGACGCCGCCGGGATCTGCAGCGCCGCCAGGAAGGCATCCAGCTCCGGCAGGGCCTTGCGCTGGAGGGTATCGAACAGCACCCGTTCCGCGGCCTCGTCCAGCCCCGCCTGGCGGGCCAGGGCGCGGTAGATCCCGACATGGCCCACATCCACATGGACGTCATCGACCTGGGACAAGCGCAGGGTCTCCAGCAACAGGGTCAGGACCTCGATATCGCTCTCGGCGCCGCCATGGCCATAGAGCTCGGCCCCGGCCTGGAAGGGATTGCGGCTGCCGGCGAAGTCGTCGGGACGGGTATAGAGCACCTCGCCCAGATAGCACAGCCGCACGGGTCCGTCTCCCGCCAGATGGTGGGCATCGATGCGTGCCACCTGGGGCGTCATGTCCGCCCGCACTCCCATGAGCCGCCCCGTGAGCTGGTCGGTGACCTTGAAGGTCTGCAGATCCAGGTCGTTGCCCGTCCCCGTGAGGAGGGAATCCAGGTACTCGATGAAAGGCGGGGCCACCAGGTCGTAACCCCAGCCACGGTAGAGGTCGGCCAGGGCCCGGCGCAACTTCTCCAGGCGAGCGGCGTCCGGTGGCAACATCTCCTCGATGCCCACCGGCAACAGCCAGCGCTCCAGGTTTGCGGCAGCCATCAGCGCACCAGGGTGAGCAGGAATACGCCGATGACCATGCTGGTGAGGCCGGCGAACCTCAGGGTGTTGTCGTCCATGTTGGCGATTACTCTGATGGCACGCTTCAGCCCATCCGGGTTAAGAAAGGGCAACAGGCCCTCGAGCACCAGCAACAAGGCCAGGGCGGCCCCCAGATCCTGCCAGTTCACGGGCGCCCTGCCTCATCCTGCCCTGCCTCTGGCCCGGCCACGCGGGCTACTGTTTGCCCAGGGGGTCGACGAAGTAGCGGAAGAAGTCGGACTTGGGATCCAACAGCAGGATATCGCCCTTGTTGCTGAAGGTGTCCCGATAGGCCGTCAGGCTGCGGTACAGGGAGAAGAACTCGGGGTCCTGACCAAAGGCGTTGGCATAGATCTCCGCCGCCTGGGCGTCGCCCTGGCCCCGCAGGCGCAGGCCGTCGCGTTCCGCCTCGGCGAGCATGACCTCCCGCTCGCGCTCGGCCTTGGCGCGAATGCGCTTGGCCTCCTCGGCACCCCGAGCGCGGAAGCCCTGGGCCACCTCCTTGCGCTCGGACTGCATGCGACTGTAGACCGATTCGCTCACGTCCTCCGGCAGGTCGATGCGCTTGATGCGCACGTCGACGATGTTGATGCCGTACTCGTCCACCGCGCGATTCGCCGTGATGGAGAGGATGTCCATGATGTCTGTACGTTCACCGGACACCACCTCCTGGATGGTGCGCTTGCCGAACTCGTCCTTGAGGCCCCGTTTGATCACCTCGAGGAGACGCTGTCCCGCCACCGCGAAGTTACCACCCGTGGCTTTGTAGTAGGACTCCACGTCGGCGATCTTCCACTTCACGAAGTGGTCCACCCGCACGTTCTTCTTCTCGCTGGTGAGGTAGAGTTCTGGTGGCGAATCCAGGGTCTGGACCCGGGCATCATACTTGCGAATGTTCTGCACGAAGGGCAGCTTGAAGTGCAGGCCCGGCTCGAAGTCGGACTTGACGATCTTGCCCAACTGGAACTGGATGGCCTTCTGGCGCTCGTGCACCGTGAAGACGGAGAAGCCCAACACGACGGCGATGGCGATGAGAACACCGACCCAAAGTCTGCTCTGTGGCATCAGCGTGTCCTCCCGGAACGGAATCTGTCGGAATCATTGCGTAGCCGGCTGGCGGGTAACGTTGAGGTCCCGCTGTCCCCGTCCTGGCCTGCGCCGTCTTCGTCATCCTCGAAGCCTCTGGACATGAGCTTGTCCAGGGGCAGGTACATGAGGTTGTTGCTGCCCTCGGCCCCCAGCAGCACCTTGCTGCTCTTGCCCAGCACCGATTCCATGGTCTCCAGGTAGATGCGCTCCCGGGTCACGTCGGGGGCCTTCTGATACTCCGTGAGCAGGGCCAGGAAGCGGTCCGACTGGCCTTCGGCCTGGGCGGTGACCCGCTGTTTATAACCCTGGGCGCGCTCGCGGATAGCGTCGCCTTCACCGCGGGCCTTGGGCAGGATTTCGTTAGCGAAGGCCTGGGCCTCGTTCTTCAGGCGCTCCTCGTCCTCGCGGGCCTTGACGGCATCGTTAAAGGCGTCCTGCACCTGCGCCGGCGGCTGGGCGTCCTGCATGTTGACGCTGATGACGAACAGGCCGGCGCCGTATTTGTCCAGGGTGTCCTGCACCAGCACCCGGGTATCGTCGGCCACCGCGCTGCGGCCCCCGGTGAGCACGAAGTCCATGGTGCTCTTGCCCACCACCTCACGCACGGCCGATTCCGTAACCTGGCGCAGGGTGAGATCCGGATCGCGCACATTGAACAGGTAGTCCCGGGCATCCTTGACCCGATACTGGACGGCGAACTTGATGTCCACGATGTTCTCGTCCTGGGTCAGCATCAGGGACTCGTTGCCCACCGAGCCCTGGGTCCGGCCGGCGGTGCGGAAACCGACCTCCGCGCTCCGCACCTGGGCCACGTTCACCGTCTCATGCTTCTCGATGAAGTACGGCAGCCAGTGGGGACCGGAGGTCTCGGTACGCACGTAGTTGCCGAAACGCGTGACCACCGCCTCTTCGGCCGGGTCGACGATATAGAAGCCGGCCACCAGCCAGCCCACGAACAGCACGCCGATGATGACCATGACCCCGAGTTTGCTGAAATTGGGACCGCCACCACCCCGGGAGCCGCCGCCCTGACCGCCACCGCGGCCACCGAAGATCCCCGACAGCTTGCCCTGCAGGTTCTTGATCGCTTGTTCCAGATCCGGAGGCCCTTGTTGGTTGTTGCCACCCCAAGGGTCCCGCCCACCGCCAGGCTCATTCCAAGCCATACTGTTGCTCCAGCCGCCGAAGTTTAAGATTCGGGAAGTGTAAAGTTTTAGAGGACTACGAAATACGCAGAAAGGACGTGCATTTTAGGTGTCCGCGGCCCGGCCCGCAACCGCGCCGCATTCCGCCTCGCCCAGATTGAGGCGCTGCCACACCTCGAGTTCCACCTCCACGTCCATGTGCCAGCCCTCCTCGACCACCTCTTCGGTGATGACGGCGTCGAGGTCGTGGAGACGCGAGCGCAGCCGTCCCGCCGAGGACGGCAGGCACAGACGGCGGCGAATGAGACGGCCGATGAAGCGCTGGGCCAGTTGTTCACGCAGCAGGTCGAGCCCCTCGCCGCTGTGGGCGGACAGCCACACCCGCCACACCGCACCGGCCTCGTCCGCATCCGCCCGGGGACCGCCGCCCTCCAGGGCATCCACCTTGTTGTACACCAGCAGCACCGGCACCTCGGCCGCCCCGATGGCCTCCAGCACCTCGTTCACCTGCTCCATCTTCTCGCGGTGCTCGGGATCGGCGGCGTCCACGACGTGCAGCAGCAGGTCGGCATCCCGGGTCTCTTCGAGGGTGGAACGGAAGGCGGCCACCAGGTCGTGGGGCAGGTGGCGGATGAAACCCACGGTATCCGCGAGGATGAAGGCCCGGCCGTGGCCCACCTCCACGCGCCGCAGGGTGGGATCCAGGGTCGCGAACAGCTTGTCGGCTTCCAGCACGCCGGCGTCCGTCAGACTATTGAAGAGCGTGGACTTGCCGGCGTTGGTGTACCCCACCAGGGAGACCACCGGTAGCTCCGCCTTGCGCCGGGAGCGCCGCTGGAGCTGGCGTTTCCTGCTCACCTGGGCAAGCTGCTGGTTGATCCGTTTGATGCGCACGGCCAGCAGGCGGCGGTCGGTCTCCAGCTGCTTCTCGCCGGGACCGCGCAGGCCGATACCGCCCTTCTGGCGCTCGAGGTGGGTCCAGCCCCGCACCAGGCGGGTGGACAGGTGCCGCAACTGGGCCAACTCCACCTGCAACTTGCCCTCATAGGAGCGGGCCCGCTGGGCGAAGATATCGAGAATGAGGCCGGTGCGATCGAGGACGCGACATTGCAGGGCCCGCTCCAGGTTGCGTTCCTGGGCCGGTGACAGGCCATGGTTGAACAGCACCACGCCCGCATCACTCGCCAGCACCGCCTCGCGGATCTCCTCTACCTTGCCCCGGCCCACGAAATACGCGGGGTCGGGCCGATCCCGGCTCGCCGTGATCAGCCCCGCCACCGTGACACCGGTGGAGTGCGCCAGATCCCGGAACTCGTCCAGCCGCTCCTGCTCCTCTGCCGCGCGGAAATCGACATGCACGAGCACCACGGCGTCGCCGCCCACCGGTCTTTCAAACAATCACGACGCTCCGGCGGATGACGCTGCCGCCATCACATGCCGTCGCCGGGCACCCCACCCTGCTCTCCCTCGGGGCGCGGCAGGCGGACGTTACGGGACGGCACCACGGTGGAGATGGCATGTTTGTAGACCATCTGGTTGACCGAGTTCTTGAGCAACACCACGAACTGATCGAAGGACTCGATCTGTCCCTGCAGCTTGATGCCGTTGATGAGATAAATGGATACGGGTACGCGCTCTTTCCTGAGCTGATTCAGGTAGGGATCTTGTAGGCTCTGCCCCTTACTCATCGTATTCTCCTTATGGATATTGTTATTCAGGTCTGGGTGAACCGCGCCCTGCCGTGGCGAGGCCGCCACCCGAAGGATGTACGCGTCCGGCACAGTCAGCCAAGCGCAGTGGGGAATTATAGCTCACAACTGAAGTCAACCATTCACGCCTGCACCGTGAGCTTCAAGAAAGCGGGCGATCCGTCCGCCGAGGCCATCCTCCACCCGCGGACCGAAGGGGTCAAGAGCCACGGCACCGGATTCGGCCCGCAGCCAGGTCATCTGGCGCTTGGCGAGGCGGGCGGTGGCGGTATGGAGTCGCCGTTTCATCTCCGCGAGGTCGTACTCCCCTTCCAGATAGCCCCATACCTGGCGGTAACCCACCGCCCGCATGGACGGCAGCTCCCTCGACACCTCCTCCTCGGCACGCAGGCGCCGCACCTCGTCGACCAGACCGGCGGCCAGCATGTGCTCCAGACGCCGGGCGATGCGCTGCCGCAGGACGTCACGGTCCCGCGGCATCAGCACCAGCTTCAGCAGGGGAAAGGGGAACGCCGCCCCGCGCCCCGCGGCCAGCCATTCCCCCATGGGGCGGCCGGTGATCTCGAATACCTCGATGGCACGCTGCACGCGCTGGGGATCGTTGGGGTGGATCCGCGCCGCCGAGGCCGCATCCAGGGCCGCGAGACGGGCGTGGAGGGCCGCGTTGCCCTCGCGTTCCCGCAGCCGGGCCAGCCGCGCCCGCAGTTCCGGATTGGCCCCCGGCAGGGGTGACAAACCCTGTTCCAGGGCCCGGAAGTAGAGGCCCGTGCCCCCCACCAGCAGGGGCACCCGCCCCACCCCGTGGATGTCCCGGATGGCGGCCAGGGCCTCATCCCGGAAGCGCGCCGCCGAATAGCTCTCGGTGGGGGCCACGCAGTCCACGAGCCGATGGGGCGCCCGCGCCAGCACCGCCGGGGAGGGCTTGGCGGTCCCCACGTCCATGCCCCGATACACCAGCGCGGAATCCACGCTGACGATATCGACGGCAAAGCGCGCCACCAGCCCCACCGCCAAGTCGGTCTTGCCGGTGGCGGTGGGGCCCATGAGGAAGATCACCGGTGCGGCGGTCATGGCGGGCCGGAACGCATCAAGCCCCAAAACGCCGCGCCAGCTCCAGGGCCGTGACGGTGGTGACACAATCCGCCGGCGGGTCCTCCCCGCTCCCTTCCAGCAACCGTACGGCGGCCTCCGTATCGCTCACCCTGTCCGGCACGAAGGCCTCCAGGCGCGACCGCGCCGAGTCCATGTCGGCGAACCCGGCCAGGGCATCGAGGAGCGGGCCGAGGTCGATGACCTCCAGACCCGGGGCGAGACGGCGCACGGTCACCCGGTCAGGACCGTTGGCCACCGCATCGATGCCCAGGGTCTCGAGGATTCCACCGGCCTCGCCCAGCCAGCGGACCGTCGCAGCGGCCACCGTCACCGCCCGGGGCATACGCAGGGGCTTCATGTCCACGCCCTCCCTTTCCAGGCGGCCGAGGGCGACGCGCAGCCGATGGGCCGCCAGCCGCGCCCCGTCCACCACCACCAGTTCATCGCCGTCGAGGCGCAGCAGATAACGCCCGGCCATGAGTCCCAGGGTCCCGGGGGCCGGGACCGTCCCGCGGGCGCCCTCCGCCAGCCGCGCATAAGCCGCGGTGGTCTCAGCCACACTGTGACGCTCCGCCGGCCGCCGCGGGGACGCGGGCAGACGAGAGGAGGCGCCGCCGCGGGGGCCATTCGAGGCATGGTTGGAGTCACCGCCCGAACCACGGACGGGGACCTGGCGGGATGTCGATATAGCGGTGGTAGCGGACGCAACGCGGGAGACCCCGCCGCCCCCGGAACGCACCAGCCCCCCCGCCACCACGTCATGCACCAGGCGGGCATCGCGGAAGCGTACCTCGTGCTTGGTGGGATGGACGTTGACATCCACCCGCGTGGGATCCAGTTCGATGAACAGGACGAAGGCGGGCTGGCGGCCTTCGGGGATGGCGTCACCGAAGGCCTGGCGGATGCCGTGGACCAGCAGCCGGTCGCGCACCATGCGGCCATTGAGATAGAGATACTGGCCGTCGGTGTGACTGCGACTCACGTCCGGGGCGCCGAGCCAGCCCCAGCAGCGCACATCGGGATGGTCCACCGCCACCGGCCATGCCTGTTCCATGAAGGCCCGGCCGAGCACCGTCGCCACTCGGGCTTCCCGGGCCCGTTCATCGCGCGCGGGGGGCACCTTCAGCACCTCGCGCTGGCCGGCCACCAACCGGAAGCCGCATTCCCAGCGGGACAGCACCAGCCGCCGCGCCATGGCCATGAGATGGGCCTGCTCGGTACGTTCCGAGCGCATGAATTTGCGCCGCGCCGGGGTGTTGTAGAAGAGTTCCCGCACCTCCACCCGGGTGCCGTGACGCAGCGCCGCGGGCACGGGACCTTCCCGGACACCTCCCTCCATGCGCATGCGCCAGCCGGCGTCGGCATCCCGCTGGCGGGATTCCAGAGTCAGTCGCGATACCGAGCCGATGCTGGCCAGGGCCTCGCCCCGGAAGCCGAGGCTGCTGATGCCTTCCAGATCCGCCGGGTCGCGGATCTTACTGGTGGCCTGGCCCGTGAGGGCCAGGGCCAGGTCGTCGGGATGGATGCCATCGCCGTCGTCCTCGACCCGGATGAGAGCCAGGCCGCCTTGCTCGAAGGTCAGCTCGATGGTACCGGCGCCGGCGTCGATGGCGTTCTCCACCAGTTCCTTCACCACGGAGGCCGGGCGCTCCACCACCTCGCCGGCGGCGATCTGGCTGGCCAGCATCGGGGGCAGGGGCAGGATGCGGCGGAGGGCGCTATCGGTCATGGGTATCGGGCCGAAGGGTGTCGCCCGGGCGGAAGGACGGGCGCGAAAACCCCGATACCCGGAATCCTTGCGCGACACGCGCTACCTGCCGGGCCGCATGCCGCCGGCGCCATCGGCTATTGAAAGTGGAACATCGCATGGCGAAACTACTCTAATCCGTCACGTGTTTTCAACCGGACCCGCCGCCATGCCCCGTGAACGTCTCAGCGCCAGCCGCCCGGCCATCCTCACCGCCGTGGTCGTATTCCTCGCCGGCTGCGCCGCCATCGCTCCGGACCATCTGGAGGGCGATAGCCGCTATGCCATTCCCGCGGGCTCCACCCTGATGCTCAACGAGGCCATCGAACTGCCCGGCCGCGGCGATCTGCTCTATCTTCAGCATGGTCGCACCCTGCGGTTTAGTAGCGTCCAGGAGGTCTATCCCCACTGCTACATCGAGACCCGGCAACGCCCGGAGGGCCCCCTGCGGGTCGTGCCCACCACCTTCACCATCACCGAGGTGGGGCGCAGCTTCCACTTCAGCTGGCTGCCCCCGGGTGGGCCGGGCGGCATCATGCCGACCTCCGGCGGCGGCTCCGGGGGCGACGGTGGCAGCGCCCTCTCCCAGTGGTTCTACGTCACCCGGATGAGCCTGCGTCCCGCCGAGCCCTCGGTGGATGTCTACCGCCTCACCTGTCTGGCGGACCGCCTGGACGCGTCGGGCCCGGAGACCGAGCGCCATCACCTGACGGTGGCCCAGATACGGGAGACCCTGGGGGACATATTCACCCTGGAGATCAAATAACCCGACCCCGCTCGAACACCGCCATGGACTCCACATGGCTGGTGTGGGGAAACATGTCCATGACCCCGGCAGCCGCCAGACGATAGCCCTGTTCCCTCACCAGCACGCCGGCGTCGCGGGCCAGGGTCGCCGGATTGCAGGACACGTAGACGATGAGGGGCGGCACCGGCCGTGGCAGGCGGCTCACCACCGCCAGGGCGCCGCTGCGGGGTGGATCCAGGAGCAGACGCTCGAAACCCTGGTCATACCACGGTGGGGGCCGTTCCAGATCCGTGAGGTCCGCCACCACGAATTCGGCGTTATCGATGCCGTTGCGTTGCGCATTGTGGCGGGCCTGGTCCACCAGGGCGGCATCCCCCTCCACGCCCAAAACCCGGCTCACCCGCCGGGCCAGGGGCAGGGTGAAATTGCCGAGGCCGCAGAACAGGTCCAGCACCGCGTGATCCGGCCGGGGCGCGAGCAGTTCCAGGGCGCGGTCCACCATGGCCGCGTTGATGACGGTATTCACCTGAGTGAAATCCAGGGGCTGGAACTCCAGGGTGAGTCCGTGGGCCTCGAGCCGGTAAAGAAGGGGTTCCGGCGCCCTGCCGTCGAGGTCCACCACCGAGTCGCGCCCTCCCGGCTGGAGCAGGATCTGACAGCCGTGGGTCATCGCGAACCGACCCAGTAGCTCCCTATCCTCTGACGACGGGGGCTCCAGGTGGCGCAGCACCAGGACCACCCGGTCGTCGCCCACCGCGACCTCCACCTGGGGTATCGCACGCACCACGGAGAGCCCGGCGAGGGTATCCCGCAGCGCCTCGAGGCGCTGACCCACCCGCGGGTCCAGCACCTCGCAGCGGGCCAGATCGGCCACGAAGCCGCTGCGCTTCTCGCGAAAACCCACCAGCAGGCGCCCCTTCTTGACCACGTAGCGGGCCCCCAGGCGGGCCTTGCGGCGGTAGCCCCATAACGGCCCCGTGAGGGGTGCCAGGATGGTGGCGGGCGGCGCCCCGGTGGCATGGCCGAGGGCCGCCAGAAGCTGCGCCTGCTTGTGGCGGATCTGGGCCTCGGCCCCCAGGTGCTGGAGGCTGCAACCGCCGCAGGTCCCGGCGTGGGCACAGCGGGGTTCCACCCGTTCCGGGGATGGGCTCAGCACTTCCACTACGCGGCCCTCATCGTAGCGGGAGCGGCGGTTGAGGTAACTGAACATCACCTCCTCGCCGGGCAGAGCACCATCGATGAACACCACTTTGTCCGCCACCCGGGCCACGCCCCGGCCATCGTGGTCCAGAGAATCCACTCGGGCCGCCACGGGATCCCGGGGCAATGGACGTTTCCTGGACACGGTCGGCGCGGTGCGGAAGGCGTCAGGGATAGACGCCGGTGGAAAGATAACGGTCGCCACGATCGCAGATGATGCACACCAGCACGCCTTCCTTCAGCTCGCCAGCGAGCTTGAGGGCCGCCGCCACGGCACCGCCCGAGGATACGCCGGCGAAGATCCCCTCCCTGGCGGCCAAGGCGCGCGCCGTGTTCTCGGCCTCCGCCTGGGTGACGTCGATGATGCGATCCACGCGCTCGGCCTCATAGATCTTGGGCAGATAGGCCTCGGGCCAACGGCGGATACCGGGGATGCTGGCCCCCTCCGCAGGCTGCACCCCGACGATCTGGACCCCGGCATTCTGCTCCTTGAGGAATCGCGAGGTGCCCATGATGGTGCCGGTGGTGCCCATGGCGCTGACGAAGTGGGTGATACGCCCTTCCGTATCCCGCCAGATCTCGGGCCCCGTACCTTCGTAGTGGGAGCGCGGGTTGTCGGGGTTGGCGAACTGGTCGAGGACCGTACCGCGGCCCTCTTCTTCCAGTTTGCGGGCCAGGTCGATGGCGGCCTCCATGCTGCCTTCGCGGGGTGTCAGCATGAGTTCGGCACCGAAGGCCCGCATGATACCCTGGCGCTCGCGGCTCATGTGTTCCGGCATGATGAGCAACAGACGATAGCCCTTGATGGCCGCGGCCATGGCCAGGGCGATGCCGGTATTGCCGCTGGTGGCCTCGATGAGGGTGTCGCCGGGTTTGATGTCGCCCCGTTCCTCGGCCCGCCTGATCATGCTGAGCGCCGGCCGGTCCTTCACTGAGCCCGCGGGGTTGTTGCCTTCGAGCTTGGCCCACACCTCGCAGGCACCGTTGGCCGGCAGGCGCTGCAGGCGGACCAGGGGGGTGTTGCCGACGAAGTCTTCGATGGTGACGAGGGCCATGGCATGAACGGGTCTGTAAGGGGTCGAATGGACTACATTATCAGAGACCGTATGATGTAAATAAACATCGGTTCCGAGGAACCGCAACCCGACCTCGTGATGACGCACTCTCACCCCACCACCGTCGGCCCCTCCCAGCCAGGGCCGACACGGCCCATGGCGCCGCATCGAGGCACCGCCTGCAGGGCGATACGGTGCCTCCTTCTCGTGTCCATGATGCTGATGGCCATGGCGGACACGGCGGCGGCCCCCGACGCCGCCCGGCACATCGTCGTCCTGCTGCTGGCGGACCCGGCCCATGCCCCCCACGGACAGCTGCTCAAGGCCGTCAAGCAGGGCCTGGAGGCGGCGGCGGCGGCGGATAACGTCATCCTGCAGGTCACGGATGCGGACGGGATTCCCGATTACCTGGCTCGGCTGGACCCCGCAGACCATGCCATCGTCGTCGCCGTCGGCGGCCGCGCCGCGGCCGATACCCTGCATGGACCCTCCATCACCACACCACTGATATACACCCTGATCACCCGTGCCCAGTACGCCACCCTCACGGCCCGCCGCATGGAACCACCCCGCGGCGGCGACACCACCGCCATTTTCCTCGACCAACCCTTCGCCCGGCAGTTGCGTCTGCTGCGTGCCAGCCTGCCCATGATCCGGCGCATCGGCGTCGTCGTCGGGCCATCATCGGCCCCCTATGTCCACGACCTGCGGCGGGCCCTGGCCCGCACCGCACCCCTCGATGTCCAGATGGTGAATTCCCCTCGCGAGGTGATGCCGGCCCTCAAGCGCACCCTGGCACGCAGCGATGCCATACTCGCCCTGCCCGATCCCCTGGTCTACAACCCGCGGACCATGAAGGGCATACTGCTCACCACCTATCGCCACCGGGTACCCCTCATCGGATTGTCTCAGGCCTACGTCAGGGCGGGCGCCATCACTGCCGTTGATTCCACACCGGCACATATCGGCACCCAGCTCGGCGAGATCCTCGCCGGGCTGGCCCGTTCACCGACACCGCGGCCGGCGCTGCCGCCCCCGGCCTTTCCACGTTATTACGACGTGGTGGTGAACCCCACCGTGGCCGACTCCCTGGGTATCCACCTGCTGCCGGCGAACGAACTGCGGGCCATCCTGCGCCAGCAGGAGATGGAGATGGAGCCGCTACCGTGAAGGGCTGGACCCTGCGCCAGCAGATCCTTTTCCTCGCCCTGGTGCCCGCCGCCATGGTCGCGGTGGCGCTGGTGCTCTACTACTCTCACACCCGCATCGCCGATCTGGACGAATCCCTGCGGGAGCGTGGTACCGCCATCGCCCGGCAACTGGCCCCGGCCAGCGAATACGGGGTGTTCTCGGGCAACCGCAATATCCTGTTCACCCTGGCCAACGCGGCCCTGGAAGAGGACCAGGTACGCTCGGTGTCCATCTACGACAACAACCGCCGCCTGCTGTCCCATGGCGGCCCGTCCATGCGGCCCCATGACGCCGCGGCCTTCGCCGGCGACGCCATCTCCATGCAGACCTCCGAGGACGGGGAGTCCCTGTTGTTCCAGGCGCCCATTCGCCCCTCACAGGTGGTGATCGAGGACCTGGAACAGTTCATGGACATTGACCCGACCAGGGACCAAAAACTGTCGACCCTGGGCTATGCGGTGGTCGAGCTGTCCTTGGAGGAGATCCAGCGGCAGAAGAGCCTGGTGGTGCTCACGGGGGTGGTGATCTCCGGCGCCCTGCTGATCCTGAGCGGCATCCTCGGCTGGCTCATGTCGGCAGGCGTCAGCCGGCCGGTGGCGCAACTGGCCCACATGGCCAACGAGTTCGAACGCGGCAACCTCGATGCCCGCATGGCGCCGGTGGATGCCCCGCGGGAGTTGGAGCGCCTCGGCGAATGCCTGAACATGATGGGCAAGGCGCTGAACGCCTCCAGAAACGAGATGCAGCAACAGGTGGAGGATGCCACCCGGGAACTCAGGGAGACCCTCGACGCCCTGGAGATCCAAAACGCCGAACTCTCCATCGCCAAGAAGGAGGCCCAGTCGGCGAGCCGGGTGAAGTCGGACTTCCTGGCCAACATGAGCCACGAGATCCGCACCCCCCTGAACGGCGTGGTGGGTTACATCAACCTGCTGCAGAAGACCCAGCTCGACCCCACCCAGGCCGACTACGCGCGGACCATCCAGGAATCCGCCACCACCCTGCTGCGCATCGTCAACGACATCCTCGATTTCTCCAAGATAGAAGCCGGCAAGATGGAGTTGGAGGTCCTCGATCTGGTGCTGCGGGATTGCCTGGAGGAGGTGATGGACGTGGTGGCACCCGCCGCCACGGAGAAGGGGCTGGAGCTCGCCTACCATATCCACATGAACGTGCCGGCCATCATCCGTTCCGATCCCACACGGCTGCGCCAGATCCTGCTCAACCTGGTATCCAATGCCGTCAAATTCACCGCTTCCGGCAGTATCAACGTACGGGTCATGCGGGACGAGGACGCGCGCGGGCTCGGCCTGCGCTTCATGGTACACGACACCGGTATCGGACTCAGCGAGGAACAGCAGGCGCGGCTGTTCCAGACCTTCACCCAGGCGGACCCCTCCCTGTCGCGGCGCTACGGCGGCACCGGCCTGGGGCTGGTGATATCCCGCCGCCTGGTGGAGCGCCTCGGTGGCGAGATGACGCTGTCCAGCGTCCCCGGCGAGGGCACCACCATGACCTTCACCATCCGCTGCGAGGCGGCGGTGGACCATGGCGGCGAGCCGCCCACGGGGCCCTTCAAGGGCAGCCGGGTCCTGCTCTACGAGCAACACCCGGCGGTGCGCATGATGCTCCACGAGATGCTCGAGACCCTCGGCCTCGAGATCCAGGAAGTACCTATCATCGACCATCGGCCGGCCCCTGTTCCCGACCTCGACTACGACGTGATCGTGGCCAGCCTGCCGTCCGGCGTCGCCGACGAGACCACGGTGGATGCGGTGTGCGAATCCCTCCCGGGCTGCCATTCGGCACGGGTCATCGTCTCCTGCGCCCCCCTGTCCAAGGAACTGCGCGACCATCTCGCCGCACGCGGCGTGAGCGCCCTCCTGGGCAAGCCGGTGCGCCTGCGCAAACTGGAGGATGCCCTCGATCGCCTGCTCAACTCGCCGCGGGACGACGACCTGGTATGGGACCCGCCCCAGAACGAGCTGGGGCGCAAGCGCTTCCCCGGGGCACGGGTGCTGGTGGCCGAGGACAACGAGATCAGCCGCCGCCTCGCCGCCACCCTGCTGCGGGCTCTGGGCGCCGACGTGGAGACGGTGGCAGACGGACACGCCGCCGTGGACCTTGCGGTGGCCCGGGACTTCGACCTCATCCTCATGGATGTCCACATGCCGGTGATGGATGGCCCCACCGCCACCGCCCGCTTCCGGGCCCTGCGTCACGGCGGACGCTATACGCCCGTGGTGGCGGTCACGGCGGATGTGGTGATGGACAGCCGCGAGCGCTTCCTCGCGGCAGGCATGGACGATGTGCTGAACAAGCCTATCAGTGAACAGGCCCTGACGGCGCTGCTGGACCGCTGGCTGCCCATGCAACTGGAACGGTCGCGGGCCGACCAGGACACGACGGCGGCAGAGGTACTGTCCGATGCCGCAGCGCTGCGCATCGCCGGCGGCCGCCACGGCCTGGTGGATGAGTTGCGGGGGATGCTCCACAAGGAACTGGACAACCACGTGGATGGCCTCAGGGAGGCCCTCCACGAGGGAGATCTGGCACAGGTGGCCGAGCTGGCCCATCGCATGGCGGGCGGTGCCATGCAATGCGGCGCGCGGGCCCTGGAACGCTCCTCGCGCCAACTCCAGAAGATGGCCGAGGCAGGAGACCGGCCGGGGCTGGAGGAGGCCATCGGCCACCACGCCGAAGATGTGGCAAGACTATCCCGGACCCTGGAAAACCACTACTGGCCCGACCGCGAGGCCTCCTGATCGGCCAGCAGGTCGCGGGCCAGGATGAGGGCGTCCTCGCGGCCCTTGTCCCCGGGGTAATAGTTCCTGCGCACCCCCACCTCGGAGAAGCCCTTGCTCTGGTAGAGCCGCACGGCGGCCCGGTTGCTGGGGCGCACCTCCAGCAGCACCACCTCGGCCCGGAAGCGGGTGGCCATGCGCACCAGGTGCTCCAGCAGCAGGCCCCCATAACCCTGGCCCTGATATTCGGGGCGCACGCACAGGTTGAGGACATGGGACTCGCCCGCGGCCACCGACATCACGCCGTAACCCATGAGTTCCTCCCCGCGATGCATCACCCAGGCGATATACCCCACCCGCAGGCAGTCCTCGAAGATCCCGCGGCCCCACGGAAAGCGGTAGGCTGCCTGCTCGATGACCATGATCTCGTCGAGGTCGTCCGCCGCCATGGGGCGAAACCTCAAACGGGGGGACTCCAGGACGGCACTCACGGCATGTTCATCCTTCGCGGTCAGCCACGGTGCGCCAGGCCAGTTTCAGATCCGCCCAGGCCTTGCCCTTCTCCGCCGGACTGCGCAACAGGTAGGCGGGGTGATAGGTCACCACCACCGGAATGTCGGTGTCCGGCAGCCGGTGCACGGCGCCCCGCAGGCGCCCGATGGGGGTTTCGGTCTTGAGGAGATTCTGGGCCGCCACCCGCCCCACCGCAAGGATCACCGCCGGGGCGACGAGCCCCACCTGGCGGCGCAGATGGCCCTCGCAGTGGGCCACCTCGTCGGGCCTGGGATCGCGGTTGTCGGGCGGGCGGCACTTGAGAATGTTGGCGATGTAAACCTCTTCCCGCGTAAGACCGATGGCCCGCAGCATGGCGTCCAGCAGCCGCCCGGCCCGGCCTACGAAGGGCTCACCCTGGCGGTCCTCGTCGGCGCCGGGGGCCTCCCCCACGATCATCCAGCGGGCCTGGCGGTCGCCGACGCCGAACACCGTCTGGGTGCGGCTACGATGAAGCCCGCAATCGCGGCACGCCCGCACCCGGGCCTCCAGCTCCGGCCAGTCCAGGGCCGCCCCACCGTCACCACCGTCCCCGGCGGGCCGCGCGGCCGCGGGCCAGGCGGGCACGGGGGCCTCGCGCTCCAGCCACACGTCGATCCCCATGGCCTGCAGGTAGGCGACCCGCTTGCCGTCCATGGTCAGATCTGGGGGTGGGTGCGTTCCGTGAGCAGCATCATCTTGTTCAGCCCGTTGATATAGGCCTTGGCCGATGCCACCACGATGTCCGTGTCCGCCCCCTGGCCGTTGACGATGCGTCCCCCCTTCTCCAGGCGCACCGTCACCTCACCCTGGGCGTCGGTGCCGCTGGTGATGTTGTTCACCGAATAGAGCTTGAGATCGGCGTCGCTGTGGACCAGGGATTCGATGGCCCGGTAGGCGGCGTCCACGGGGCCGCTGCCGCTCGCGGTGGCGCCGTGCTCGTGGCCGTCCATCACCAGGGTCACCGTGGCCTCGGGGATCTCGCCGGTCTCCGAGCACACCCTGAGGGCGACGAGCTGGAAGCGCTCGTTCTCGGCCTTCATGGCCGCATCCGTCACCAGGGCCTGGAGATCCTCGTCGTAGATCTCGTGCTTCTTGTCGGCGAGATCCTTGAAGCGGCTGAAGGCGGCGTTGAGTTCCTCCTCGCTGGCGAAACTGATCCCGAGTTCGGCCAGCCGCGAGCGGAAGGCGTTGCGTCCCGAAAGCTTGCCCAACACCATGCGGTTCTCCTTCCAGCCCACGTCCTGGGCCCGCATGATCTCGTAGGTCTCGCGGCTCTTGAGCACGCCGTCCTGGTGGATCCCCGACTCGTGGGCGAAGGCGTTGGCACCCACGATGGCCTTATTGGGCTGGACCGCAAAACCGGTGATGTTGGACACCAGACGCGAGCAGGTGACGATCTGCGTGGTATCCAGCCGCACATCCACGGGGAAGATGTCCTGGCGGGTGCGCACCGTCATCACCACCTCCTCGAGGGCCGCATTACCGGCGCGCTCGCCGAGACCATTGATGGTGCATTCCACCTGCCGGGCCCCGTTAAGCACCGCCGACAGGGAATTGGACACGGCGAGGCCGAGATCATTGTGGCAGTGCACGGAGAACACGGCCTTGTCGGCATTGGGCACCCGCTCGATGAGATTGCGAATGAGGCCCCCGAACTGCTCCGGCACGGAGTAACCCACGGTATCGGGGATGTTGATGGTGCCGGCGCCGGCATCGATCACCGCCTCGATGACACGACACAGGAAGTCGAGTTCGGAGCGCCCGGCGTCCTCCGGCGAGAATTCCACGTTATCCGTATGGTTGCGCGCCAGCCTGACCGCCGCCACCGCCTGTTCCAACACCTGATCCGGGCTCATGTTGAGCTTCTTTTCCATATGGATAGGCGAGGTCGCGATGAAGGTATGGATGCGCGGCGACACCGCCTCCTTCAGGGCCTCGGCCGCCCGCTCGATGTCCTTGGGGACGGCGCGGGCGAGCCCGCACACGGTGCTGTCCTCGATGGCACCGGCCACCGCCTTGACGGCCTCGAAATCGCCGGGGCTGGAGATGGGGAACCCGGCCTCGATGACATCCACCCGCAGGCGCTCGAGGGCCCGGGCGATGCGGACCTTCTCGTCCCGCGTCATGGAGGCCCCGGGGCTCTGCTCCCCGTCGCGCAAAGTGGTGTCGAATATGATCAATCGGTCATTCATTGTCCTGCTCCTCAGCCCACGGGCCGGCCACAGACTCGGGGCCGGCGGGTATGGAATTCATGCTTGGGGTGGTCCGAATCCGGACCGGGGGGTTGGAGTAGTCGCCCCTCAGGGCAGTCGCCGCAGGCCCGGCAGGCCGGCGGGGAGCACGCACGCAAAACCACCCTGGGGGAGGGTGGGTCGTCCTGGGCTGGCGATGGCGTACGTCATGTTCGGGCGGCAATGACCGGTATTCTGAAGCTAATACTCGCTATCATAATCATTCTGCCCGACTCTTGCCAAGCCTCGTGGCGTCAATCGTCCCCTTCCCGCGGCTCCCCGCCACCGCGCCGGCGGCTCCGGCGGCGGCGCAGTTCCACCAGGGTCAGCAGCGGCCCCGAGGCGGCGTAGGCGAAGAAACCCAGGAACAGGATCTGGGGCGGGTAACTCGATACGAACACCAGCACGAACACCGTCACCAGCACGGTGATGAACGGCACCTTGCCCCGCAGATCGAGACCCTTGAAGCTGTGGTAGCGGAAATTGCTCACCATGAGCAGGGCGACGGCCACCGTCAGGGCCAGGACGGGCAGGTTGAGGGAGGCGCCGTCCGTGCCGGTATCCGCGCCAAACCACACCAGGCCCGCGATGATGGCCGCCGCCGCCGGGCTCGCCAGACCCTGGAAATAGCGCTTGTCCACCACCGCCACCTGGGTATTGAAGCGCGCCAGGCGCAGGGCCGCGGCGGCCGTGTAGAGAAAGGCCGCCAGCCAGCCCATCTTGCCGAGGCTGGCCAGCGACCACTCGTAGACCACCAGGGCCGGCGCGAGGCCGAAGGACACCATGTCGGCGAGGCTGTCGTACTCGGCGCCGAAGGCGCTCTGGGTATTGGTCATGCGGGCGATGCGGCCGTCCATGCCGTCCAGCACCATGGCCACGAAGATGGCCACTGCCGCGGCCTCGAAGCGTTCCCCCATGGCCGCCACGATGGCGTAGAAGCCGGCGAACAGGGCGCCGGTGGTGAAGAGGTTGGGCAGCAGATAGATACCACGGCGCCGGCGGCGCGCCGCCTCCGGCGCCGAAGATTCTTCTGGCTCACCCTCCTCGGGGATCATATATACCTCGATGTGCCGTGCCGGCCATGGGCGGCCGGCGATTCCCTAAAGGTGCGGCCGCGGCAGGCGCCCACCGCCCGCCCCGCCATCGGATCCGGCCCCGTCAGTTCTTCTCCTTGTCCACCAGCTGGTTGGCCTTGATCCAGGGCATCATGCCGCGCAGGCGGCCACCCACCTCCTCGATGGGATGTTCCTCACCGAGACGTCGCAAGGCCTTGAAGTGGGAGGCCCCGGACTGGTTCTCCAGGATCCACTCCTTGGCGAACTGGCCGGTCTGGATCTCCTTCAGGATACGCCGCATCTCGGCCCGGGTATCGTCATTCACCAGCCGCGGCCCGCGGGTCACGTCACCGTACTCCGCGGTGTTGGAGATGGAATAGCGCATGTTGGCGATGCCACCCTCGTACATCAGGTCGACGATGAGCTTGAGTTCATGCAGACACTCGAAGTACGCCATCTCCGGGGCGTAACCGGCCTCCACCAGGGTCTCGAAACCGGCCGACACCAGGGCCGTCATGCCGCCACACAGCACGGCCTGCTCGCCGAACAGATCGGTCTCGGTCTCTTCGCGGAAGTTGGTCTCGATGACGCCCGCCCGGGCCCCGCCGTTGGCCGAGGCATAGGACAGGGCGAGGTCCTTGGCGCGACCGCTGGCGTCCTGGTAGACGGCGATGAGGGAAGGCACGCCACCACCCGCCACGTAGGTGGAACGCACCAGATGGCCCGGCCCCTTGGGGGCGATCATGATGACGTCCAGATCGGCACGGGGCTGGATCTGACCGAAATGGATATTGAAGCCGTGGGCGAAGGCCAGGGCCGCCCCCTGGCCGATGTTGGGCTCGATCTGCTCGCGATAGAGGCCACCCTGGAGTTCGTCCGGCACCAGGATCATCACCACGTCGGCGCCCTTGACCGCCTCCGCCACCGGCTGCACCGTCAACCCCGAAGCCGCCGCCTTCCGGGCCGAAGACGAACCATCCCGCAGCCCTACCACCACGTCGACGCCCGAGTCCTTGAGATTGTTGGCATGGGCATGGCCCTGTGAGCCGTAACCCACGATAGCGACCCGCTTGCCCTGAATGATCGAAAGATCGGCGTCTTTATCGTAATAGACCTGCATTGTGTTCCCCTGATAGTGGATTTGATGGTGGTGGTGCCGGCGTCGCCCGGCGCCCCGGCTACAGCCTCAACGTGCGGGCGCCGCGGGCGATGCCCGACGATCCCGTACGCACCACCTCGATGATCTTGGTCTCGTCCACGGTGGCGATGAAGGCATCGAGCTTGTCGCCCCGGCCGGTGAGTTCGATGACATAGGTGGCATCGGTGACGTCGATGACCCGGCCGCCGTAGATGTCGGACAGGCGCTTGAATTCCTCGCGATCCGCGCCCCGCGCCTCCAGCTTGATGAGCATCATCTCGCGCTCGATGTGGGGCCCCGTGGACAGCTCGATGAGCTTGACCACGTCCACCAGCTTGTTCAGCTGCTTGGTGATCTGCTCGATGATGGTGTCGCTGCCGCTGGTGACCAGGGTCATGCGGGACAGGGAGGCATCCTCGGTAGGCGCCACGGTGAGGGACTCGATGTTATAGCCCCGGGCGGAGAACAGGCCCGCCACCCGCGACAGGGCCCCGGCCTCGTTCTCCATCAGGATCGAAATGATATGGCGCATGGTCAGGCCAGCTCCCGTTCCGGTGACATATGGGGCGGCAGGGTCATCTCGTGGTGGCCCTTGCCCGCCTCGATCATGGGATAGACGTTCTCGGTGGGGTCGGTGATGAAGTCCATGAACACCAGTTGGTCGCTGGCCATGGCCTCCTCCAGGGCCGGCTCCACGTCCTCGGGCTTGTCGATGAGCATGCCCACATGGCCGTAGGCCTCCGCCAACTTCTTGAAGTCCGGGAGGGCATCCATGTAGGAATGGGAGTAGCGGTTGTCGTAGAAGAACTCCTGCCACTGCCGCACCATGCCGAGGTAGCGGTTGTTGAGATTGACTATCTTCACCGGCAGCCCGTACTGCTTGCAGGTGGAAAGCTCCTGGAGGCACATCTGGATGCTGCCCTCGCCGGTGACGCAGGCCACCGTGGTATCCGGGAAGGCCAGCTTGGCCCCCATGGCGGCCGGCAGACCGAACCCCATGGTGCCGAGGCCGCCGGAGTTCAGCCAGCGCCGCGGCTGGTCGAACTTGTAGAACTGGGCCGCCCACATCTGATGCTGGCCCACATCCGAGGTGACGATGGCCTGCCCCCTGGTGACCCGATACAGGGCCTCGATGACCGCCTGGGGCTTGATGACCCGGGACTCGCGATCGAACTCCAGGCAGTGGTGGCTGCGCCATTCCTCGATATGGGACCACCAGGCGCCGAGGGCATCCGGGTCCGGCGCGCCGCCGCCGGCCTCCAGCAAGCGCAACATCTCCTGCAGCACGCTGACCACGTCCCCGACGATGGGGATGTCCACCGGCACGTTCTTGGAAATGGAGGCGGGGTCGATATCCACGTGCACGATCTTGGCCGTCGGGCAGAAGGTGTCCAGCTTGCCCGTCACCCGATCGTCGAAGCGCGCACCGATGGCGATGAGCACGTCGCATTCGTGCATCGCCATGTTGGCCTCGTAGGTCCCGTGCATGCCGAGCATGCCCAGGAACAGGGGATCGGTGGCCGGGTAGGAGCCGAGCCCCATGAGGGTCTGGGTGATGGGGTACTTGAGGTGGCGCACCAGCCGGGTGAGGACCTCCGAACCATTGCCGAGCACCACGCCGCCGCCGGTGTAGATGACCGGACGGCGGGCGCTGAGGATGAGATCTACCGCACGCTTGATCTGGCCCGGATGACCCTTGACCACCGGGTTATAGGAACGCATGGCCACCTGCTTCGGGTATTCGTAGGGGATGCGAATGTTGGGATCCGTGACGTCCTTCGGGATATCCACCACCACCGGACCCGGCCGCCCCGTGGCGGCGACGTAGAAGGCCTTCTTGAGGGTGAGGGCGAGGTCGCGGATGTCCTTGACCAGGAAGTTGTGCTTCACGCACGGACGGGTGATGCCCACGGTGTCGGCCTCCTGGAAGGCATCGCTGCCTATCCAGGGGGTGGGCACCTGACCGGTGAGGATCACCATGGGCACGGAGTCCATGTGGGCGGTGGCGATGCCGGTCACGGCATTGGTGGCCCCCGGCCCCGAGGTCACCAGCACCACCCCCGGCCGGCCGGTGGCGCGGGCATAGCCGTCCGCCGCATGGGCCGCCCCCTGCTCGTGGCGCACCAGAATATGCTTGACGTCGGTCTGCTTATGGAGTTCGTCGTAGATATGCAGGACCGCCCCGCCGGGATATCCGAAGAGGAACTCCACACCTTCGTCCTTGAGGAACTGGACGATTATCTGAGAGCCGGTCAATTCCACGCCTGTGTCTCCATCGCAACCGATAAGACCGGCCCGTAGACCGGCATGATATAAAAAAGATTCAGACCGTACTTATATTCCAATGTCAGGTCAAGGTGAAGCAGGCTAAAATCATTGGGAGAAATGCCGCTAGGGATCAGTATACGGTCTCTACCCTCGACGGAGGACGCCGCCCCGGTAGATGTCGGATCCTTCAGCCCTGGTTACCGTCATTGGAGAGAACTCATGTCACGTCTCAAAGCGCTGTCAATCACGGCCTTGGTGCTGGCCCTTGTCGCACAACCGCTGGCTGCCGCGGGCGACAAGGCCTACAAGTGGGTGGATGCCGACGGTAACGTGAATTACGGGGCCGCCCCGCCCAGGGATCAACCCGCCGAGGAACTCATCCTGCGCAAGGGACCGGTCCCCGCGGCTGCAGATGAATCCCCGGGGGCAGAGAATACACCCGCACTGCCCGCAATGGACCCGGATGAAAACGCCGCCGACGAGAACCCGAAACCCGAGTTGAGCAGCGAACAGCAACAGGCTCGGCGCCAGGTCAACGAGGCCAACTGCACCATCGCGCGCCAAAACCTCAAGACCCTGGAGGCCATGCCGGACCGGATCATCGAACGGGATGCCGACGGCAACGAGGTGGAGCTGAAAGACGACGAACTCGCCGCCCGCCGCGAGCGGGCGCAGGCGAACGTGGAGAAATTCTGCAACTGAGAGGGATATCGGCAACCGTGACCGCCGTCACGTTAGGACGATCCCCGGGGGAAGGCTGACCTTGCAATCTCCTAAGTGATTTAGTATATTATAATACAGTTAAATACTAAATCAATTGGAGATTACAAATATGAAAACATCCACCCTGCTCTACGGCACCCTCGCGGCCACCCTGTTGATGGCCGGAACTGCGGCCGCCGACGAATACCGGATCCATCGCGACCTTCTCTATGGACAGTCCGTACCGCCGGTGACCACCCCGATGGCGGCATACCATGTAGACCGTGACATCCTGTACAAGGCCGAGAACGCCAACCTACAGACCGTCCAGGAGTACGACGTGGATCGGGACATCCTGTACCATGCGGCGGCCACGCAGCGCGCCTATCACGTCGACCGCGATATCCTCTACGAGGCCCAGAACGCCGAGAATACCCCGGCCTACCATCTGGATCGGGACATCCTGTACGGCGTCCGCTGATCGGCACGCTACATGCCCCACCTGAAGAACCCGGCTGCGGCCGGGTTTTTTTATTGTCGAGCCAGGCGACCCGCGACCTTATAATGCGCGGGCCCACGGGGTGAACTACCCTATCCCTCCCATCATCTGCCCCCAAGGAGTCGTCATGCGCACCACGGAGCTTCTGCTCGCCACCGTCAAAGAGGTCCCCTCCGACGCCGAGGTGGTAAGCCACCAGTTGATGCTGCGGGCCGGCATGATCCGCAAGGTCGCCGCCGGCCTCTACAGCTGGTTGCCCCTGGGCCTGCGGGTGCTGCGCCGGGTGGAGCGCATCGTACGGGAGGAGATGGACGCCAGCGGCGCCCAGGAGCTGATGATGCCGGCGGTGCAGCCGGCGGAGCTGTGGCAGGAGTCCGGACGCTGGGAGGAGTATGGCCCCGAGCTGCTGCGCCTCAAGGACCGCCACCAGCGGGAGTTCTGCTTCGGCCCCACCCACGAGGAGGTGATCACCGCCCTGGCCCGTGACGAACTGCGCAGCTACAAGCAGCTGCCGGTGAACTTCTACCAGATCCAGACCAAGTTCCGGGACGAGATCCGGCCGCGCTTCGGGGTCATGAGGGCCCGCGAGTTCCTCATGAAGGACGCCTATTCCTTCCACCTGGACCAGGCCTCCCTCCAGGACACCTACGAGCGCATGTACGAGGCCTACGGGCGCATATTCCGCCGTTGCGGACTGGACTTCCGCGCGGTGGAGGCAGATACCGGGGCCATCGGGGGCGCCGCCTCCCATGAATTCCATGTCCTCGCCGATTCGGGAGAGGATGCCATCGCCTTCAGTGACGGCGGAGGCTACGCCGCCAACGTGGAACTGGCGGAGGCCCTGGCCCCCGACGTCACCCGCCCCGCCCCGGGTGAAGAGATGCACCTGGTGGATACCCCCGACTGCAAGACCATCCAGGCTCTCGTGGAGGACTACGGAATCGCCGTGGAGCGCACCGTGAAGACCCTGGTGGTGGCGGCATCCGACGCCGTGGAGGGCCCCCTGGTGGCCCTGCTGGTGCGCGGCGACCACGAGTTGAATGGCATCAAGGCGGAGAAACTGCCGGAGGTGGCGACGCCGCTACGCATGGCCACGGAGGAGGAGATCCGCGAGGCCGTGGGGGCAGGCGCCGGCTCCCTGGGGCCGTTGGATCTGCCCATGCCGTGCATCGCCGACCGGGCGGTGGCGGTGGTGGCCGACTTCACGGCGGGTGCCAACATCGAGGGCAAGCACTACTTCGGCCTCAACTGGGAGCGGGATCTGCCCCTGCCGCCGGTGGCGGACCTGCGCAACGTTCAGGAGGGGGACCCCAGCCCCGACGGCAAGGGCAGCCTCCATATCCTGCGGGGCATCGAGGTGGGGCATATCTTCCAGCTGGGGCAAAAGTACAGCGCCGCCATGGGGTGCGCGGTGCTGGACGAGAACGGCAAGGACCGGGTGCTCACCATGGGCTGCTATGGCATCGGGGTGTCGCGCATCGTGGCTGCCGCCATCGAGCAGAACCACGACGACCGCGGCATCATCTGGCCGGGGGCCATCGCGCCCTTCACCGTGGCCCTGCTGCCCATGAACATGCACAAGTCCCAGCGCCTGCGGGGAGCGGTGGAGGCCCTCTACGAGAGGTTGCTGGACGCCGGTATCACCGTACTCCTGGACGACCGCGGGGCCCGCCCCGGCGTCATGTTCGCCGATATGGAGCTGGTGGGCATTCCCCATCGCCTGGTGCTCGGCGAGCGCGCCCTGGACGAAGGCGAGATCGAGTACAAGGGCCGCAGCGATGAGGACTCAGTGCGCATCCCCCTGGAAGACTGCGTGGCGTTCCTCGAGGACAAGCTCACCGACCGCGCTTGAGGACGTCGGCCGTGGCCCGCACCGCGCCCCTGTGCCTGGTGACCACGACCCTGCTATGGCTCGCGACGGCCATGGTGGTCGCCGCCGCACCCCAGGGCCGGCCGGACCCGGTGCTGGCGGCCCGGCTCAAGGACGCCATCGAGGATGCCACCAGCTTCGGCGATCGCTTCGAGGCCCAGGTGTGGCTGATGGACATGTCCCAGCGTCTGGCCCCCTACGTGCCGGACGTGGAAGAACGCCTGGCCATTCTCGAGGCGGTCCATCGCGAGGCAGACCGCGCGGCGTTGCCCCCGGAACTGGTACTCGCCGTCATCCATGTGGAGAGCCGCTTCGATCGCTTCGCCATCTCGCGCGCCGGTGCCCGCGGGCTCATGCAGATCATGCCCTTCTGGCTGGATGAGATCGGCCATCCCGAGGACAATCTCTTCGTCATCGAGACCAATCTGCGCATGGGCTGCACCATCCTGCGCTATTACGTGGACATGGAGGATGGCCACTTGGCGCGCGCCCTGGCGCGCTACAACGGCAGCTTGGGACGCCCGGTGTATCCCCGCCTGGTGTTCGACGCCCTGAGACGCCACTGGTACAAGCAATAGCGGCGGCCCGTCAGGCGGTGGAAAAGCCGCGGTGGGTGGTCGTGGCGATGGTTCGGCACTCCACCGCCTCCACCCGGGACATGGGAGAGCCCTGCCACAACCACTGGCACAGTGCCTCCAGCTGCTGCGCGGGCCCCGTCACCACCACCTCCACGGCACCATCCGGCAGGTTCCGCGCCTCGCCATCGAGGCCCAATTCCAGGGCCTTGTCGCGGGTGGCGGCGCGAAACCAGACCCCCTGCACCCGCCCCGTCACCCGGCACCGCCGGCTCAGCCGCTCTTCGGTATTCATATCGAATTGCCCACGGATGTAGGTCGGGCTTCAGCCCGACACCGAACGGCTCAGCCGCTCTTCGGTATTCATATCGAATTGCCCGCCATCAGGGCCCCAGGATCCGAACGGTTTGACCGGGAGAGAACTCCGCGGATTCGTCATCCTCGAGGATCACCCGCAACACGTACCCGGAGCCGGATACGCCTTCACGGCAGAGTTCCGGCAGCAGGGAGGCCACCGTCCCACCGCGGCGGGCGTCGCCGATGACCACCGTGACCTGCTGGCCCGGCATCACCGCCGCCGCCCATTCGCCTGGGACCCCGGCCTCTACCGTATAGGGGCGGAGAGATGCCAGGGTCACCAGGGGAATGGCCACATGGGTGTTCACCACCGCCATGCCGGGATGGATATGACGCTGCACCACCGTGCCCGCGAAAGGAGCCCTGACCACCCTGTACTCGAGATCCAGCCGCCGTTCGACATGCCTCGCCTCGGCCCCCTTCAACTCGGCCGCCGCCGTCACGTGAGCAATGCGGGCCACCTGCAGATCATGATCGGCAAGCAGGGTGCGGTCATAAAGCTCTTCGGTGCGCTCGAGTTCCCGTCCCGCCTCCTCGAAGGCCTGGCGCGCCCTTTCGACATGCTTCCCGGCGGCCGCGAGGCGGGCCGTCACGGCGCGTTGATCCAGGCGTACCAGCACCCCTCCCTCTTTCACCCGGTCACCCGCGGTCACGGGCACCGCCACCACCATGCCGGAGGCCGGCGTGCTGAGAGTCACTTGCCGGCCCCACGCCAGCCGTCCCGTAGCCTCCAGCCCGTGGGCCCCGAGCGACACCAGCAGCAGGCCCCAGAGAATGATGTTGTGCCTCATTGCCGAACTCCTTTCACGGAAACAACGAATGTCTCAACGGCTACCCAAGAGATTGCTGACCATCTCTTCCGGCGCCTTGCCCGTCAGGGCGTCCAGCCGGACCCAGGCCAGGGCGATATCGAACTCCGTGCGGGCCGTCTGCAGCCGTGCTTCGGAGGTCATTACCATGGAGTCTCCCAGATCGGAAATGGCCTCCATCTGGTAAAGGGTGCGGCTGCGATCGAGGTTCAGTTCCGTGAAGTCCCGGCGCACGGCATCCACCTCGCGCTGGCGCTGCAGGACGTCGAGTTCCACCCACAGATCCACCACCGCCCGGCGCACGGCGATGGCGTGGCGGGCCAATTCGGCCCTGACTCGATCGTGCTCGGCCTCGGCGCGGGCGATACGGGCCCCGGCACGGCCGCCCTCATATAAGGGTATATCGAGCACGATGCCGGCCCGCCAGTCGTTCGCACTCGACCGCTGGGAGCGACTCTGGGCCCCGGCATCCAGTTCAGCCCGCAGCACCGGTCCGCTGGCGGCCTGCGCCGCCTCGATGCCCCTGGCCGCGGCATCCAGCTCGGCCCTGAGAGCCACGAGGCGAGGATTGTGCTCGGCGGCGCTGGCCTGCAACGACTCGACGTCCACGAGGTCCCGGCCGATCGCGGACAGGTCAGTAGGCCGGGCGACATCCGACGGCGAATCCTGGGGGCGATTGAGGAGTTCCGCCAACCGCACCCGGGTGGTCCGTTGGGTGGCCCGGCTGCGCATCACGGCGCTGCGAAACTCCTGGTATGTCGCCTCGGCCTCGAACAACTCGAGGTCCGAAGCCTGTTTCAGTTCGTGGCGGTCCCGCAGGCGGTCGAAACGCACGAACTGCAGGGCCATGGCCTCGTTGTCCCTGGCGAAGGCCAGATCGGCGAGGACGACATCGAAGAAGGCCTCCAGGATGGCGACGCGCCGCTGCTGGCGCGCATCCAGCAACCGGCTTTCGAAGCCACGAACGCCGGCAGCCGCGGCCTCGCTCAGGGTGGCGGAGTAACCGAAGTCGTACAACCGCTTGCGCACCGCTACCCCGACCGCATGATCCTGCGACTCCCCGAAGCGGTCCTCGTCCGCCCACGCCAGGGTGGTCGACAACACCGCGGTGGCATCATCGTCGGCGGCCGCGCCTTCATGTTCCGCGCGGGCCAGCGCCAGGCGGGCGCGGGACTCCAGCAGGTCGGGGTGAGGCTCGTCCGCCAGGCCCAGGGCGTATTCCAGGGTCAGCGGCTGGGGCAAAGGAGAGGGCACGGCCTCCTGGGCCTGTGTCTGGGCAATGACCAGGGCAGCAGCAAGGGCAAGGAGAAACCCCAGCCCACCACGGAGCCGACGGTAATCCATGAATGGGTTATTCGCCCTGACTTCTCTTCTGGCGCTTGTAACGGACGAAGTTCGTGTCCTTGTAATGGCCCTCGGCCACGAACTCGCCGAGCCACAGGAACTCGTCCACGTCACTGGTCGCCCCCGTGTAGCGCACCACCCGGTTGCCTTCCAGATCATAGAAGGCAAATACCGGGGTGGCCCTGACGCGATTCTTCTTCTCGGCAAAATCCTTGGAGCGCATGGTGTTACCCTCGAAATCGGTGATCTCCGTATCACCTTCCACATCCACCGGGAAGATCAGGAAATTGTCCCGATACCACTCCTGGACCCGCGGTTGGTTCAGCACCGTCTGCTTCATGCGATGGCAAAAGGGGCATTCGTCCATCTCGAAGAATATAAGAATGCCTTTCTTGCCCTGCTCCCGTGCCACCGTGAGTTCTTCCGTGAAATCACCGAAGGTATCGTTGAAAAAATGGGTATAGGGGTCGCGGCCTGCGGCGCCGCAGGAGACCGCGATCGAGAGCAGCATGGTGAGCAGGATGCCTTTGCCAAACACGCCTTTGTTCTGCATAACCTTCACCTCGAACCCATAGAGTATTTAACGTGAAGTCGCGAAGCACGATCTCCCCCTCCCCCTCTCCCTCTGGGACAAATCCGTCGGGAACGGATTTGAACGCGCCTTGGCGCGGCCCGCAGGGCGAAGGGCAGGATGCCCGGAGTACAGGGATGGGGTGAGGGAACGAACATGGCGATACGCGCTCCTCTTTCATCATCTTGGGCGGCGCGTATCGCCATGAGAGTTAACGCTGATTATTCTTTTTCTCTATGAAGTTTTCCAGCATTTCCGCAGTCACCGGTCCGGTCTGCTTGGCCACCAGCTTACCCTCGGGGTCGACTACGAACGTGGTGGGGAGCCCCATGATGGGGCCCAGAGGTGTTACTCCAGCGGGGCGCATCATGGAGATGGGATAGGTGACGAAAAAGTCCTCCAGGAAGTCGTTCAAACCGGCGGCATCGATGTCCTCGAAATTGACACCCCACACCACGGCACCCTTGTCCTTGTTTGCCTCATGGAACAGCACGAGTTCCGGGATCTCCTCGATGCACGGTGGACACCAGGTGGCCCAGAAGTTCACCACCACCCACTTGCCACGCAAGTCGGCCAGTGAATGGGGATTCCCATCCATGTCTGGAAGGGCCAGCTTCGCGGGTTCCGCGTGAACGCCCACGGTGACCAGCAACAGGCCGGCCAGGAGGGTCCGGAGACACTTCAGATAGAGTTCAGCCAAGCCGGCACTCCTTCGAGGTTGAGTCATGGTGAAAGATAGTGGATACACGAATGGCGCCGGGGTTGATTTGCCCGCGCGTTCCAGCCTTCCTGCGGTGGCCCCGAGGACACCCGCCGTAGCGAAGAGAACCCCCAGGACCGTTTCCGGCGGGGTGGCGGCTGAAGAGAAGTTCAGCGCCCGAGATAGGTCCGATCGGATGCCTCCACCGTGCCGAGGGACCAGGCACCCCGATTCCTGGCATGGTCCACGGCGGCATCCGCCTCACCACGGCCATAGCCCCGAGGAATATCCAGACCCTGGCCGGGGTAGATGAGATCCGCGTCCCTGATGCGATCCGCGTTGGCCTTGAATATCAAAGGCCAGTAGTACGGGTTGTCGTAAATGACTTCCTGCCCTGAGATTCCCCACAGGCTGTCACCGCGAACCACCTGGTAGGACTCCACCGCGAGGGGGGTGGACGTATCCAGGGTGGACATGAGGGTTTTCGCGATATCGTAGGCGCGCCAACCGTCCCCCTGTCCCACGGCGGCCAGGGCATCACGGTATCGAGCCTGCTCCGTGGCCGACATACGGGACCGATAGACGCCGGCCTCTTCGAGCATGGCCTTGGCCTGTTTCAGGTAATACCGGTCCTTCACCGACTCACCCTGGGCCTTGGCCTCGTTGGCCAGCTTGACCGCCGTCACCTCGTCACCCCGCTCCGCCGCCGTCCTGGCCCGGGCCAACAGTGCACGGGCGTCAGGCGCCGGCGCACCGACTGCCTCGGCGTCGTTCAGGGCCTTCTCCGCCGTCCCGATGGCCAGGGCGATATTTCGTGCCGATACCGCGGCCTTCTTGGTGGCGATGGCATCCGCCTTCGCGGCATTATAGTCGCCGTCGCCGATGGCCTTCTCGGCCTTCGAGAGAAGTTCTTTCGCCCCCTTGAGATTGGCCGGTGCATGGGTCGCCGCACCGGCGCTCTCCGCCGCCTGCAGGGCCTGGCGGGCATCGGCCATCTCCTGGGTGGGCGCACTCGCGCAACCGATGACCAGGAGGGCCACCAGGACGGTCGTCCCAACTGCCTTTAGCGTCGACACAATCTTCATCTGGATGACTCCTGTTTCATCGCACCGACTCCTGAGACCACGAGCTGCGCGGCTATCTCACGGAAACCAATTTCCTTAATATATCGAAACCTAACACCGGCCCCATAGGCTGTCAAGATGGATAAACGCCGCAACTTATTGTTTTGAAAGAAAAATGACCGTTCGAATCTATCACAATCCACGCTGTTCCAAGAGCCGCCAGGCATTGCAGCTGCTGCGGGACCGGGATGTCGAAGTGGAGATAGTGGACTATCTAAAGACGCCGCCCGACGAGGCGACCTTGCGCCGCCTGCTGCAGCTGCTGGCCTTGGGCCCGCGTGACCTCATGCGCAAGAAAGAAAAGGAATATCATGAATTGGGGCTCGATGACCCCACCCTCGACGCGGACGCGTTGATAAAGGCCCTGGCGGAGCACCCCAGACTCATGGAGCGCCCCATCGTCGTCAAGGACGGCGCGGCGGTGATCGGGCGCCCCCCTGAAGACGTACTCAAGCTCGTTTGAAGCTATCCATCCCGGGCCCTTGTGCCGCGCCGGCGGCAGGCGCGGGTCTTATCCCAGGAGACGAAAGTGACCGAGATTCTGGTCCTCTATTACAGCCGCCACGGCAACGTGACCCGCATGGCTAACTTGGTGGCCCGCGGCGTCGAGGAGGTCGCGGGTTGCTCTGCCCGGGTGCGCACCGTGCCCGGGGTTTCCGCCACTTGCGAGGCCATCGAACCGCCGGTGCCGGCCGCCGGTCCGCCTTTCGCCTCCCACCGCGACCTGCGGGAATGCCATGGCCTGGCCATGGGCAGCCCCACCCACTTCGGCAACATGGCGGCACCGTTGAAGCATTTCATCGACGGTACCAGCAGCCTGTGGATGTCCGGGGCCCTGACGGACAAACCGGCGGCGGTGTTCACCTCCACCGCCAGCATGCACGGCGGCCAGGAGACCACCCTGATTTCCATGATGCTGCCGCTGCTGCACCACGGCATGATGATCCTGGGGCTGCCCTACGAGAATCCGGAGTTGATACGTACCACAGCCGGCGGCACACCCTACGGTGCCAGCCATGTGGCCGGCGAGGACAACCGCCGCGCCTTGTGCAAGGATGAAGAACGGCTGTGCATCGCCCTCGGGCGGCGCGTGGCCCGCGTGGCCTCGAGGCTCAGTCGGCCTTGACTACCCCCTCCCACGCGCCGGGGACCCTGACTCGCATCGCGCGTGACACGAGCCTCGGTGCCCTGCTATCGCTGCTGATGCTGTTGATTGCCTGGTACGGCTGGCTGGCACCCCCGGCGCTGTCCTTCGGACCGGTGCTGCTGATTCTTTTTCTGCTGCCGCTGCTGCTCCCATTGACGGGTATGGTGAAGGGCCGGCCCCGGGCCTTTATCGGCGCCAGCCTGCTGGCGCTTGTCTATCTGAGTCATGGCGTGATGGAGGCCTACGGTTCCCCCGCAGAGCGCTGGTTGGCCCTGGTGGAGGTGACGCTCAGCCTCATGCTCTTCGCTGCCGGTCTCACCTTCGCCCGTCTGCGACGACGGGAGATGGACGAACGATAAGAAAAAAGGGGGGATATTCCTCCCACTTCAGCAGACGGCCGTCCGTCGATTAAAAGTAATAACCGAAATTGATGTTGAAGCGCTCCTGCCACTTATCATCGGCATTGGCACCCAGGCGGTCACCGAAGGCAGCGTCTCCCCCCACGAACTCATTGCCGTTGGACCAGGCCATATCGGTGTAGATATACCAGCCGCCATGGCCCCAGGCCGCCCCGAGTATGAAGAGTTCGCTGTCATTGAAGCCGCTCTTTTCCTTGACCACGGAGCTGTACTCCGCGTAGGGAATGACGTAATTGAGCCACGGGATACCGGGCGTCTGGTGGAAATAGCTGAGGGAGACAGCCGGGATCCAGCCTTCGGCGGCGGCCGTACTGGGGAAATCGTAGGCCCCCATCTGAACCCGATCGGCCATGCCCAGGGGCTGCCCGGCATCCACGTCGAACTTGAAGTAGGTCAACTGGCTGGCCAAGGTGAAATTGCCCCATTTGTTTACCATGTGGACCGACGCGGCATGGTGATCGCCATCATCCTGGGGGCCCTCACTCCTGAGTTCACCGTACTGGAGGGAGAAGCCGAGGGCGGTGTCGATGGATGTATCCGGCAGGGTGTAGATACCTCTTATGTTGAACTGATTGCGTTCTTCATAGCCGTTACCCGTTTCATCCACCACGTCGTAGGAATAACGGGCACTGTCCTTGGTCCTGCCGGTGTAGGTGCCCTCGCTCGCCGCATAGTAGGCAAAATCGAAGGCCCAATCGTCGAAGATTCTGCTGTACTTCACCCCCAGGTCCATATCGTCCGAGAGCCCCAGGTAATAGTGCTGGTCGAACAGCCAGCTCTGGGAAACGCCGTAGGGCCCCGGCCCGAAGGGCACCCGGTTCACCCCCACCTGTACCTGACTATCGTCCTCGAAGTTGTAGCCGACCCAACCGGTGTGGAGAAAGTTGTAGCCGCCACCCCTGAAATCATCCTGGTACCACCGATACTCGAGCTTACCCACCCAAGGCCCGCTCAAATAATCGAGGTTCACCCTGAAGGTATCCAGTTCGAAAGTCCCCCCGTCCTCCCAGGCACGGGAGGCGCCACCATTACCCGGGTAATCGCCTATGACGTAGTTGGCCCTGATGGCACCGCCGATGGTGAGGTCCCCCACCTTGACCTTGGCGGGCGCAGGGACGATGGTCTCGAGCTTGCGTTCGGCCTCCACCACCTGCTCGTCGACCTCCGCCCTGGCCTCCTCGGCCACCGCCAACTCCTTCCTGGCCTGCTCGAGTTCCCGTTCCAGTTCCAACACCCGGCGCTGGAGTTCTTCCGGTGTCTGGTCGGCGGCAAACACAAAGGCCGGCACTCCCGCCAGAGCCGTCACGGCCACCGCGGTACCCAGCACACCCATCATTCCTTTCTTTTGTAGCGTCATTTTTCGGTCCCCGCGAAAAAACACCCCCCGCCCCGTGTGGCACGCCCAGGGGGCGCCCTCACGAGGTCACGATTTCCGGCCGGCCTGTGATTCACCAGGCACCGGCAGTCAGAGTTCTCCCGTCACCCAGTAGTGGATACGCTTCTCGTTGTTCGCCATGTACTGGGTAACGGCCTCCTCGTACGAACTCTCCTGGGCGTCGTTCATGGCCGCCTGCAGGTCGTCGATGGGCAGCTGCATGCGGGAGAAGAAACCGGCGGCCTTGACGTCGTCCTGATAGAAACCCTTGCGGGCCACGGCATGGACGCGCTCGAAGGCCCCCAGCGCACCCTTGGGGTCTTCCAGATAACGCAGGTCGTACTTACCGAACATCCAGTGGGGGCTCCAGCCGGTGACCACGATCCACTCGTCGCGGCGGATGGCCCGATCGAGGGCCGCCGTCATGCCGGCGCCGCTGGAGATCTGCAGCTCGTAGTCGAGGCCGTAGTCCTCGATGGCCTGCTTGGACAGGCGGGTGAGGCCGGCACCGGGGTCGATGCCGGTAATGGTCTCATCCAGCCGGTCCCTGACCGCCGGCTTCTTGAGATCGGCGATGGAACTCACCTCGCTCTCGGGGACATAGGCGGGCACCACCCAGCCGAGACGGGCGTGGGTATAGAGCAGGCCGAGGTTGACTATCTTGTCCCCCATCTTGGTCACGTAGTCCGCGTGGGTGCCCGGCTGCCAGGACATGAGCATGATGTCGATGCCGCCGGTGGCAAGGCCCTGGTACTGGGGGGCAATGTCCGTCTGCAGCAGCTCCACCTCGTAATCCATCTTCTCTTCCAGGATGCGTTTGGCGAGCTTGGTGACGAATTCCGCATCGGACCACGCGGTCCAGCCGATGCGGATGTCCTGAGCGGCCATCGCATTGGCGCTCATGCCCACGGCGAGCACGGCCGCCGACAACCATTGGAATGTCTTGGATATCTTCATGATTTCCTCCTTATCGCTCTCAGTTTGGAGGGGTCATTACCCCTTCCGAAAAACCGGCCCAACCGGTGCCGCAGGCGGGTCGCTGTGGTGGCGTGTCCGGCTTGTGTATGCCGGGACCTTCAGCCTTTCCCCAATAGTTGTCTAAAGCGTGTCCGCAACCGCGACGGGCCGGTCGCCTTCCTGATGCCGAAGCTCTGGGTGACACGGTCGAGCAGGATGGCGAGCAGCACCACACCAAGCCCGCCCTCGAAACCGAGCCCCACGTCGAGGCGCTGAATGCCGGTGAGCACGGTGTTGCCCAGGCCACCGGCGCCGATCATGGAGGCGATGACCACCATGGACAGGGCCAGCATGATGGTCTGGTTGACCCCGGCCATGATGGAGGGCATGGCCAGGGGCAACTGCACCTTGAACAGCAACTGCCGGTCCGTGCAGCCGAAGGCGCGGCCCGCCTCCACGTGTTCCTCGCTGACCTGGCGGATGCCGAGGTTGGTGAGGCGGACCGCCGGCGGCATCGCGAACACCAGGGTGGCGATGGCGCCGGGCACCTTGCCCAGGCCGAAGAAGATGGCGGCCGGAATGAGGTAGACGAAGGGCGGCATGGTCTGCATGAAGTCGAGCACCGGCCTCACCACCGCCTCCACCATGTCCTTACGCGCCATGGCGATGCCGATGGGGATGCCGATGACCAGCGCCAGGAAACTGGAACCGATGACCAGGGCCAGGGTGGAGATGGTCTCGTCCCAGATCCCCATGCCGAAGATCAGGGCCATGGCAATGAAGGCGAAGATGCCGAAACGCCAGCTCACCCGCCAGGCGGCAATGGCGACGATGATCAAGGCCAGCAGCACGGGTGGGATCCCCAGCAGGCCGTCCTCGAAGTTGTCGATGATGAACTTGATGGCATCCGAGAAGCCGTCCAGCACGCCCGTGAAGTTGGACTGGATCCAGTCGACGGCCGCACCCACCCAGTCACCGATGGGAATCTCGAAGTCCGTGATGAAGGAATCGCCCGCCATGGTTCAGCCCGCCTTGTCGAGGGTCTGGAGCAGCACGGTCTTGGTGACGATGCCGACATAGCGCCCGCCCTTCTCCACCACCGGCACCGGATATTCGCTGGCGGCCACTAGGCTCAGGACCTCGCTCAGGTCCATATCATCGGGCGCCGCCTCGATGCCCTTAAGGAAGGCATCGTCCCAGCGGGTATCGCCGGGGCCGTCCACCGCCTTGGACAGGCTGTTGATGCTCACCATGCCGCGGTAGCGGCCGTCTCCGTCCACCACCACGGCCACGTTGCGGTTGCGGTCCTTGAGCTGGGCCAGGGCCGCCCGCACGTTGACCCCGGGGCGTTCGAACACCATGAGCCCGCGCTTTTCGGCGATCTCCGAGGCCTTGAACACCTTGCTGACGTCCACCCCGTAGAAGAAGGAGCGCACGTATTCGTTGGCGGGGTTGGTGACGATCTCCTCGGGCGTGCCGATCTGCACGATGGCGCCGCCCTCCATGATGGCGATGCGGTCACCGATGCGGATGGCCTCGTCGAGGTCGTGGGAGATGAACACCACGGTGTGGGCCTCGTGCTGCTGCAGGCGCACCAGTTCGTCCTGCATCTCCGTCCTGATGAGGGGGTCGAGGGCCGAGAAGGCCTCGTCCATCAGCAGGATGGGGGCCTCGGTGGCCAGCGCCCGGGCGAGACCCACCCGTTGTTTCATGCCGCCCGAGAGCTCATCGGGCCGGCTGTCCGCCATGGCCGCCAGCCCCACGGTCTCCAGGGCCTTGAGGGCCCGTGCGCGCCGATCACCGGCCGCCATACCGCCGACCTCGAGACCGAAGGCGGTGTTCTCCGCCACCGTCTTGTGGGGCATGAGGGCAAAGGACTGGAACACCATGCTCATCTGGTGGCGCCGCATGTCGATGAGTTCCTGCTTGCTCATGCGGGTGATGTCCGTGCCGTCCACCAGCACCCGCCCGGCCGTGGGCTCGATGAGCCGGTTCAGCATCCGCACCAGGGTGGACTTGCCCGACCCGGACAGGCCCATGACGACGAACACCTCGCCGTCCCGAATGGCGAAGCTGGCATCCTGCACCCCCACGGTGTTGCGGGTCTGGTCGAATATCTCGTCCTTGGACAACCCCTGCTCCAGCAAGGTCAGGGCCTGCCCCGGATCGGGCCCGAAGATCTTGTACAGGCCCTCGATGACCAATTTGTCAGTCAAACCGGATTTCCCCCGACTTTATTGTCCCGATCTTATTGTTTATCGGCCTCATGCTAACGCTTCGAGTTCAAATAGTTATGTATCTACATTATCTTTTCCCATGTGGCTTAGCAATCTCAGAGGCGCTCGGACAACACCGTGGCCAGGCGTTACAATCATGCGGATGAAACCAGCGGAGCCATCCCTTCCCGGAGACGACGCCCTCCACCGTATCCTGCGGGATGTCTTCGGCTTCGAGACCTTCAGGCCCGGGCAACTCGATATCTGCCGCGACGTGGCCGCCGGCCGCGATGCCTTCGTCCTCATGCCCACGGGGGGCGGCAAGTCCCTGTGCTACCAGATCCCGGCGCTGCACCGCCCGGGGGTGGCCATCGTGGTCTCCCCCCTCATCTCCCTCATGAAGGACCAGGTGGACGCCCTGGCGGCCAACGGCGTGGCTGCCGCCTTCTTCAACTCCAGCCTCGAGGCCGAGGATGCGCGAGAGGTGCTGGCGGCGCTGCACGGCGGCGACCTGGACCTGCTCTACGTGAGTCCCGAGCGGCTGTTGAACGGCAGCTTCCTGGATCGGCTGGCCGGCCTGCCCGTCGCCCTGTTCGCCATCGACGAGGCCCACTGTGTCTCCCAGTGGGGCCACGATTTCCGGCCCGAATACCAGGCCCTCGGCAGCCTGCGACAGCATTTTCCGGAGATCCCCCTGGTGGCCCTGACCGCCACCGCCGACGGCCAGACCCGGGACGACATCGTCCGTGTCCTGCAACTGGAGCAGGCCGGCCACCATGTCAGCGGCTTCGATCGCCCCAATATCCGTTACACCGTGCGGGAGAAGGCGCGGCCCCTGGAGCAGATGACGGCCTTCGTCGAGGAACGCCGCGGCCAGGCCGGCATCATCTACGCCCTGTCCCGCAAACGCGTCGAGGAGCTGACGGCCCACCTGCAACACCGCGGGATCCGGGCCGAGTCCTATCACGCCGGGCTAACCCGGGAGCACCGGCGCGGCGTCCAGGAAGCCTTCCTGCGGGACCAACTGGAGGTGGTGGTGGCCACCGTGGCCTTCGGCATGGGCATCGACAAGCCCAACGTGCGTTTCGTCATGCACTACGACCTGCCGCGGCATATCGAGGGTTTCTACCAGGAAACGGGCCGTGCCGGGCGGGACGGCCTGCCGGCCGAGGCCCTACTGCTGTACGGGCTGCAGGACGTGGTCACGGCCCGGCGCCTCATCGGCAACAACGGTAACCCGGACCAGCTGCGCATCGAGAGCCGCAAGCTCGATGCCATGGTGGCCCTGGCGGAGGCCGACACCTGCCGGCGGCGGGTGATGCTCAACTACTTCGGCGAGGCCCGCACCGCGGACTGCGGCAACTGCGACGTCTGCCTGGACCCACCGGAGCGCGTCGACGCCACGGAGGATGCCCGCAGACTGCTGTCCTGCGTGTACCGCGTGGGCCAGCGTTTCGGTGCCCGCCACGTGGTGGACGTGCTGCGGGGGGCCGACAACGAGCGGGTGCACAAATTCGGTCACGACCGCCTGTCCACCTACGGCATCGGCCGCCACCGGGATGCGCGGGAATGGAACGGCATGGTGCGGCAACTGATCCACCACGGTTATCTCTACCAGGACATGGCGGCCTTCAACGCCCTGCGTCTGACCCCGGCGGCCCGCCCCCTGCTGCGGGGCGAGCTGCGCATCGAGCTGGCCAAGCCCCGCCCCCAGGCGGCATCGCGGCAACGCCGGCCCCGTCCCGAAGGCGATGTCGGGCCCTATGACCAGACCCTGTTCGAGCGCCTGCGGGAAGTGCGCAAGACCCTGGCGGAGCGCCAGAACGTGCCCCCTTACATCGTCTTCGGCGACAACACCCTGATGCAGATGGCGCGCCACAAACCCCTCGACGAGACGGGATTGCTGGCCATCAGCGGCGTCGGCCAGTTCAAGCTGGAGAGTTACGGCAGGGCCTTCCTGGACGTCATCGCCGACCACTGCATGGAAAGTACCACGCAGCGCCGGACCGCGGAGCCGGACGGGGTCTCGTGACCATGGACTCGCAACCCGACGGCAAGGCCGCACGGGACTCATGCGGCCGCAGCCGATTCAGGCGTTCACGGTGACCCGGGCGAAGCGGCGCTTGCCCACCTGGAACACCGCCGTGGTCCCCGCCGCCACCTGTCGTTTGGGATCCGCCAGGCGCTCGCCGTCGATGCGCACGGCCCCCTGCTTCACCATGCGGATGGCGTCCGAGGTGCTGGAGGTCAGGCCAGCATCCTTCAACAGGTTGGCCACCGCCAGGCCATCGGGGCCGGCCTCCAGGGTCACCTCGGCCATGTCCTCCGGCAGCGCGCCCTGGGTGAATCGCCGCTCGAAGTCCTCGCGGGCGGCCCTGGCCGCGGCGGCATCGTGGAAGCGGCTGATGAGTTCCATGGCCAGCTGCACCTTGTAGGTGCGCGGGTTCTCCTCCCCCGCCTCCGCGCGGGCCCGCATGGCCTGGATGTCCGCCAGGGAGCAGTCCAGGGACAGCAGCTCATAGTACCGCCACATGAGCCCATCCGAGACCGACATCACCTTGCCGAACATCTCCCGTGGGTCCTCGGCGATGGCGATGTAGTTGTTCAGGGATTTGGACATCTTCTGCACCCCGTCCAGGCCCTCGAGGATGGGCAGGGTGATGGCCACCTGGGGCTCCTGGCCGTAGATCTCCTGGAGGTGACGCCCCATGAGCAGATTGAACTTCTGATCCGTGCCCCCCAACTCCACGTCGGCCTTCATGACCACGGAGTCGTAGCCCTGCACCAGGGGGTACAGGAACTCGTGAACGGCAATGGATTGACCGCTGTGGTAACGCTTGTTGAAATCGTCCCGCTCCAGCATGCGCGCCACGTTGTACTGGGCGGCCAGTTGCACCAGTTCCGCCGCCGACATCTTGCCCATCCACGTGGAGTTGAACATCACCGTGGTGCGTTTGGGGTCCAGGATCTTGAATATCTGCTCCTCGTAGGTGCGGGCGTTGGCCATGACCTGGTCCCGGGTGAGGGGCTGGCGGGTGACATTCTTACCGGTGGGGTCGCCGATCATGCCGGTAAAATCACCGATCAGGAAGAGAACGTCATGACCGAGGTCCTGGAACTGCCGGAGCTTGTTGACCAGCACCGTATGTCCCAGGTGGAGATCGGGCGCGGTGGGATCGAAGCCCGCTTTGACTCGCAGGGGCTTGCCGCGGGCCAACTTGGTCTCGAGGAGTGCCTCCGGCAATACCTCGTCCGTACCCCGCCGGATCAGTGCCAAGTCCTCGTTTGTGGATGTCATGTATGCTGTCGGGAACGCGCAGGAAATCAGGGGAAGAAAGCCTATCACAGGGGTCGATTCAGCCCTAGAAAAAACCTGTCATCGCATTGACTGGGGCGTTTTAAGCGACTATCTTTCGCGAAACAAAACACAAACTGTATCAATGAATTATCATAAATACGTCAAGAACGACTACAACGTCATGGGGAGAAAAAAGAGGGGCTCGACGGGTCACCGGATTATTATCGTGACAGGCGTCGTCACCATCGCCCTCGGCCTCAGCGCCTTCGGTTATCTGGGTGATCCCGGGAGCAGCACCGGGAGTAGTCGTGGCGCCGGCACCCCACCGGCGTACGACGGGACCGCCGCTGCGCCGGCCGGCGATCGCCACACGGCGAACACCATCGTGGCCGCCGTGGATGCGCCCCCCGTCCCCGCACCCCTCGTCGCATCGGCATACCCGGATGGGGAGGCTTCATCCGCGGCAACGGGCACGGCCTCGGTCGACGCGGTCACGGCCCCACCCGACATCACCGAACTCACCGCCACCGTCGCCCCGGGCGACTCCCTTGCGCGCATCTTTAGGCGCCTGGAGATACCGGCCGCCGAGTTGGTGGCCCTGGTACGGGAAGGGAATGCCAAGGACCGTCTGTCCCGAATGAAGCCCGGACAGGAACTGTCCTTGCAGATAACCGGAGACGACCGCCTGCAGCGGCTGGCTTGGCGACAGGCCGCCGACGCGACACTGGTGGCCACGCGCACCCCTGAAGGCTTCTCTTTCGAGGAGTTCCGAGGAGAGCAAACGCCCCACGACACCACGATCGACGCCGCTGCCCTGAGGCCGGGGACCCGTTCACCCGCGGCAACGACCCCGCAGGGGCAGGCGCGGGCCATGGACGCACCCGCCAACGAGGAACCCCCCGTTAAGGCCCTGGACGCCAAGGTGAAACGCGGGGATTCCCTGGCCCTCATCTTCCGCCGCCTCGGCGTACCGCCGGCGGAACTGGCCGGCCTGGTGAGGGATCGCAGCAACCGGGAGCGCCTGTCGCGGATCCAGCCCGGACAGGCGATCACCCTGGAGGTGGACGACGCCAACAGCCTCCAGCGGCTGGTGTGGCAACAGGACCGCATAACCACCCTGGTAGCCGAGCGGAAGCCCCGGGGTTTCTCCATCCGGGTGGAGGAAATGGAGGTATCCACGCGCCGTGTGGCCGCCTCCGGGAACATCAGCAGTTCCCTGTTCGAGGCGGGCATCGCCGCCGGTCTGGCGGACCGCACCATCATGGAGATGGCCGAGATCCTGGGCTGGGACATCGACTTCGCCCAGGATCTGCGGGAGGGTGACCGCTTCACCGTCCTCTACGAGGAACACTTCGACGACCAGGGTGAGAAAATCAAGGACGGCGACATCCTGGCCCTGGAGTTCGTCAACCGCGGCCGCACCGTCAGTGCCCTGCGGTTCACCAAGCCCTCCGGTGAGACCGACTACTATTCGCCCGACGGCCACAGCATGCGTAAGGCGTTCCGGCGCATGCCGGTGCGTTTCGGCCGTGTGAGTTCGCGTTTCACCACCGCCCGCTGGCACCCCGTGCTGCACCGTTTCCGGGCCCACAAGGGGGTGGATTATGCGGCCTCGCGGGGTACGCCCATCCTGGCGACCGGCGACGGCAAGGTGATATTGCGCGGCACCAAGGGCGGCTATGGCAAGACCATCGTCATCAAGCACGGCGAACGCTACACCACGCTCTATGCCCACATGTCGGGATACGGCAAGAAGACGGGAGCGGGAAGCCGCGTGAGACAGGGCCAGGTCATCGGTTACGTGGGCAGCAGCGGGCTCGCCACCGGGCCCCATGTCCACTATGAGTTCCGGGTCGCCGGCGTGCATCGGGACCCCCTCAAGGTGGAACTGCCCAAGGCACTGCCCCTGGAACGGCGGCACATGGCCGACTTCCAGGAGAAAACCGCGCCCCTTCTCGCCCACCTGGAGCGCCTGCGCCGGACTCGACTGGCCCTCAACGACGGCGAGTAGGGCGTTCCCTCCGCCGCTCGTGGCATCCCCGGGCCGCGCTTCCTCCATCCCGACCTGATGGCCCGCTACATCGGCCTCATCTCCGGCACCAGCATGGACGGTATCGATGCCGCCCTGGTAAGCATGACCGGGGATGGTGGCGTGAGTTTCGACCACGGCCTGACATGGCCCCTCCCCGAAGCCTTGCAGCGAGAACTCCACGCCCTGTGCCAGCCGGGCGGGGCCGACGAACTGCGGCGCATGATGGGCCTGGACCATGCCCTCGGCGAGGCCTTCGCCGCGGCCGCGGAGGCCATTCTGCGCGACACCGGTGTGCCGGCCCGGGCCATCACCGCCGTGGGCAGCCACGGCCAGACCCTGCGCCATTACCCGGAGGCCGGGATCCACAGCACTCTGCAGGTGGGTGACCCGAACATCATCGCGGAACGCACCGGCATCACCACGGTGGCGGACTTCCGCCGCCGCGATATGGCGGCCGGTGGCGAGGGCGCACCCCTGGCCCCCGCCTTTCATCAGTTCTTCCTCGGCCGCGGCCCCGTGCGCCGCGCCGTGCTCAATCTCGGGGGGATCGCCAACCTCACCCTGCTGGATGCGCCAGGCGGACTCATGGGCTTCGATTGCGGTCCCGCCAACACCCTCCTCGACCTCTGGACCCGGCGCCACCTGGCGGAGCCCCTGGACCGGGGCGGCCGCTGGGCGGCGACGGGCAGGGCGATCCCCGAGTGCCTGGAGGTCCTGCTGGCGGATCCCTACCTCGAAAGGCTCCCGCCGAAGAGCACGGGGCGTGAATACTTCAACCTGGAATGGCTGGAGACGCGCCTGGGTGAGGCTTTACACCGCCATGGGGCCGCGGACATCCAGGCCACCCTGGTGGCCCTCACGGCGGAGTCGGTGGCCCGGGCCCTGAAGCGATGGGCGCAGGCGGTGGAGCAGGTGCTGGTGTGTGGCGGCGGGGTACACAACCCGGTATTGATGAAGGCCCTCGAAGAGGCCTTGCCGGATTGCCGGGTGGCGTCCACGGCGCAGGTCGGCCTGGACCCGGATTACGTCGAGGCGGCGGCCTTCGCCTGGCTCGCCCACCGCACCCTGACGGGGGAGCCGGGCAATGTGCCAGGGGTCACCGGGGCTCGCCATGCGGTGGTGCTGGGGACCGTCTATCCCGGCGGGGTCGCCGCGCCGAGACCGAACGGACAATCATCCCCAGGGAGTTGATGCCGGCGGCCCGGACAGCGGCCTCCGCCCATGAGGCGATGGCTCTGCGCGGCCGGGGTGCTGCTGCGGGAGGTCCGTCAGATGGCGAAGGAAGACCCGCAGCCGCAGGTGGTGCTGGCGTTGGGGTTGCGCACGACGAACTGGGCCCCCTGGAGGTCTTCCTTGTAATCGAGTTCGGCGCCCTCCAGATACTGGGCGCTCATGGGGTCCACGATGAACTTGACTCCACACTTTTCCACCACGCTGTCACCATCCTGGATGGTCTCGTCGAAGCTGAAACCATACTGGAATCCGGAACAACCGCCGCCCTGGACATAGACGCGCAACATGAGGGCAGTATTGCCTTCGTCGTCTATCAACTGCTTGACCTTGGTGGCCGCGCTGTCGGAGATACTGAGGGCATCGGAGGTTTCCATGATCGTCGCGTTCATTCTATCGAGGCTCCCAAGTGGTCATTGCCAAAGTTGTCATTTGGGTAAGTTGACATTCCCGCCTGTCGTAATCAAGTATCACTCTTCGGGGGATAGCTCGGCATCGGCGTGGCTCAAGACCGGTGGTGGCGCCGTATCACCCTGGGACCGCACCAGGTTGCCGTTCACCTCGGCGCCCATGGCCATCTCGATGAGATTGTAATAGACGTTCCCTGTGACCTTGGCATTGGACGCCAGTTCAATATGCTCGGCGGCATGGACATCGCCGAGGACACCCCCATCCAGAATGATGTTGGGTACCCGCACTTCGCCCTCGATGATGCCGGTCTTGCTTACCGTCAGCAGGGCCCCGGTATGGTCATCGGCGAGCACGCTGCCGCGCACGGAGCCATCGATGTGCAGACGCACCGCACCGCTGAAACGGATGTCCCCGAAGACCTCGGTGTTCCTGCCCACCAGGGTATCGGTATCGGCCTTGGGGGCCTTGTGTTTCCTGTTACGTCCAATCACCGTTGCTCTCTCTGTACGCTGTCCACCACCGTGGACCACTGATAGCTTTGTTCGACGTGGATACTGTCCTTGTCGCCGGCCCTCACCGACACCTCCACCTGCTCGGCCTCGAAGCCGGCTGGCAGCAGGATCCTGCCATCCAGCTGCTTGAAGTGTTTGAGCTTGAATTCACGGTGCCCATCCGCTCCCAGATCCCCGGCATCGATGGTGTGGCGTTCGCCCTCCAGCATCCCCGTGATGCGCAAAGCCACGGCACCCTGCACCACATTATCACCTTTACCCATGTGCGTTAACACGACGCGATAGCCGTAGGCGCCGTCTCCTCCAGCCGGCCGGAACCGAAGACCGTGCACTCCCAGGGTCTCCGTCTCCAAAGAGCGCTTGAAGAGCCCGCGATAGAACTGGACCTCGTCGCGCAATTCCGCGATACGCCTGCCCTGGGCCGCCAGGTCGGCCTCCACCGCCCGGTAGGCCTCGCCCTTGACCTGGATCCGACGTTGCAGGATGGCCACCTCCGCCGCCAGCCTGTCATTGTCCGCCGACAGTTCATCCACGTGCCGGGCCAGGTCGCGCCGTTCCGTGGTGGATTGGGCCAGGGCGCCGAGAGTGTCACCCAGCTCCCGCCAATAGAGGGCCGCCGCCGCCGTGAGGACCAACACCAACACCATCATGAACCGTAGCGCGGTGCGCCAGGGGCGATGGTCCTTGATGGCCAGACGGTCGAATCTCGCCACGGACGTACCCTACGGCAGCAGGCCCGGGGCCCGCAGCCCCGTGGCCTCGAGCAGACCGAGCATGATGTTCATGTTCTGGATGGCCTGGGAGGCCGCCCCCTTGGCCAGATTGTCGATGACGGACAACACCACCACGGTATCACCATCCTGGGGCCGATGGACCGCCAGGCGACACATATTGGTCCCGCGCACGCTGCGCGTCTCGGGGTGGGCCCCGGCCGGCAACACGTCGACGAAGGGCTCGTCACGGTAGCGGGCCTCGAAGAGCCCCTGGAGGTCCGTGTCAGGCGCGACGAGCCGCCCGTACAGGGTGGCATGGATGCCGCGGATCATGGGTACGAGATGGGGCACGAAGGTCAGGCCCACCGCGCCGCCCGCCATGGCGGCGAGTCCTTGGCGGATCTCCGGCAGATGCCGATGGCCGGGAACGCCGTAGGCCTTGAAGGACTCACCCGTCTCGCACAACAGGAGCGGCACGCTGGCGGCACGGCCTGCGCCGCTGGCCCCGGACTTGGCGTCGGCCACCAGGCTCCCGTTATCCACCACGCCCGCCTCAATCAACGGCATGAACCCCAGAAGGACCGCCGTCGGATAACAACCGGGGTTGGCCACCAGCCGGGCCCCCCGGATGGCGGCGCGGTTCGCCTCGGGCAGGCCATACACGGCCTCCTCAAGCAGTTCGGGCGCCCCGTGGTCCATGCCATACCAGTGACGCCACGCGGCGGCGTCCCGGAGGCGGAAATCCGCCGCCAGATCGATGACCCGGGTCCCGGCCTCCAGCAAGGTTCGGGTCATGGTCATGGCGGTGCCATTGGGGGTGGCGAAGAACACCACATCACAGCCCGCCAGGGCTGCCTCGTCCGGGGCGCTGAACGCCAGATCGGTGTAACCCCGCAGGTTGGGAAACACCTCCGCAACCGCCTTGCCGGCCTCGCCGCGGGAGGTGATGACGCGCAACCGCACCTCCGGGTGTTGCACCAGAAACCTCAGCAACTCGGCACCGGTATACCCCGTGCCCCCTACGATCCCCACTTCGATCATGCGCTTCGCCACCCCCGTCTCGCGACACCTCGACCGGGCCTCACCCTGAACCACCCGTGCCTCAGGGTCCCGCCACGGCCGGTATGAGATATCGGCAGAAAATAAAAAAGCGGCCGCGGCCGCTTCGGATACACCGATTACGCGCTTAATTCATAATCGGTCAACTCATCGGGCTGGTAAACTAAGCACTTCCGCATAAGCTGTCAACTCTATGATTTAACGGCAGAAGCATGGGTCAGTCCGGGATGTCGGGCGATCGGCCGCGCGCGTGCGACGCGTCCGGCTGGCCGGCTGGAGTCCGACCTAACAGCCGTGCCCATCTGCGCGCGCGTGCGATCGGCCCATGTTTCCGCGTAGCATGCCGTCCCGTGTCTACCACTAGCCCCTATTCCCTGCGTCCACGACGGCGGCGACCGTGGATCTTCCCCGTCCTGATGCTGGCGCTCGTGCTGGCCCTCGCCACCTGGAATCTGCTTTCCCCCCCGGCCACGGCGCCCCGGGACGTCGTGTTCCAGCTCATCGACGGGCGGCGCCTCGCCCTGGAAGAAATGCGCGGGCGGCCGGTGCTGGTGAGCTTCTGGTCCACCACCTGCCCGGCCTGCCTGCGGGAGATCCCCCATCTCAAGGCCCTCTATCGAAAGGCCGCTCCCCGGGGGCTGGTGATGGTGGCGGTGGCGATGCCCTACGACCCTCCCAGCGAGGTGCTGGCCCTGGTGGCCGACCGGGAACTGCCCTATGACGTGGCCCTGGATGTCCAGGGCCGGGTACTCCACGCCTTCGGCCATGTCCCCGGTACACCCACCCATTTCCTCATCGACGGTGACGGCGGGATCGCGCTCCACCACGTGGGCACCCTGGACACCCGGCGGGTGCTCGACCTCGTGACCGAAGGTGGGTAAAAGTCCCGCCATGTCATCGGGATATGGGCCCGTCTCCCGTGTTAATATGCCACGCCATACGACCTCGTCGGCTGTTGGTCCGACGAGCGGGACACAGAAAAAACGGGAAACACTTCATGACGAGAACGGTGCACTGCGTGGTCCTCAAGCGGGAAGCGGATGGCCTGGACGCCCCGCCCCATCCGGGCGAACTGGGAGAGCGTATCTATGAGAACGTCTCCAGGGAAGGCTGGCAGCAATGGCTCGATCGCCTCACCACCATCATCAACGAGAACGGGCTGAACACCGCTGACCCCGGCACCATCGAGATCATCGAACGCCACATGGTCGGTTTCTTCTTCAATGAAGGAGAGGGTGGCGGCCCGCCCTCCGGCTTCCAGGCCCCCGGCGCTAAGAAATAGTCTCCACGGGCTGACGGCCCAGCACCGGGCTGACCACCACCTTGAGTTCCCGGTGGGCCGCCCGTAGGGCCTCCTCGGCGGCCGCCGGCGTCGGCGCCCGGGCGAAAATGAAGCCGAGATAGCTCGAACCTTCGGGTAGCGGCACCAGTTCATACCCCTCCCGCACGCTGATCTCCAGTTCCTCGATGCAGGGCACCCGCAATGCCGCGCTCACCCCCTCGACGCGACGCAGGATGCCGTGTCCGGGGATGGGGATCATGAGGACTCCGGCACCACCCTCCAGGGCCACGGGTGCCACCTCCCTGCCCATGGCGGCCCGCAACACCAGTTCCTCCAGGCTGTGCCCCGTCCCCAGGCTAAGGAGCCGCGCGCACTGGCCACCGATGGTGCGGGCCGCGAGCTCCAGGATCCACGAATCGTCCCCTTTCACCCTCAGCTCCGCGTGGACGGGCCCCTGGCGCAGCCCATAGGCCGCGCAGGCCGCGGCCACATGGGCGACCAGGCGTGACTGGATTGACGCCGGCAAGCGCGACGGCGTGATGTAGTAGGTCTCCTCGAAAAACGGCCCCTCCAGGGGATCAGGCTTATCGAACAGCACCAGGGGTACCAGGCGTCCATCCACCAGCAGGCCCTCGAAGGCCACCTCCCGCCCCGGCAGGTAGTCCTCCACCAACACCCAATCCCGTTCCTCGCCTGATGCGGCGTGGCGCAGGATGGTCTGGATGCGGGCGCAGGCCGTGCCCATGTCCGCCGCGTCGTCCACCCGCATGACCCCGCGACTGCCGGACAGGGCCAGGGGTTTGACCACGCAGGGAAAGGACAGGCCCTCCAGTTGAGGGGCCAGGGGGCTATCCAGGTGGAGCCGCCTGAAGCGGGGTACCGGCAGGCCGGCGCGGCCCAGGGCCTGGCGGGCGAGATCCTTGCGCCGCGACGTCTGTACGCTGCGCAGGCTGTTGTGGGGCAGCCCCAGTTCGGGGGCCACCCGCGCCGCGGCCTCTACGGTGCCGTCGTCGGTGGCCACCACCATGCGCGGGCCGTGGGGTGCCGCGGCCGCGGCCAGCCGCAGCGGCCAGTCGGGTTCATCGGGGTCGTAATGGATGCCGGTGAAAGCGGCCTGGATGAGAGGGTGATGCCCCTGGGAAGCCACCACCACCCCCAGACCCAGGCGCCCGGCGGCACGCAGATAGGCGGGCAGGCGATAACTGGTGGGCGGCGTTACGAGAAGGACGCCGCCTGCTTTCGACATGGGTACGAGACAGTCAGGGGGCGGGCGGGTGCCCGCCCCCGAGGATCAGGACCCGGTAGGAGATACCGGGGTGGGAGGCCGGGTGGCGAATGGCCTCAGCCGCAACCACCGCCGGTGGAGCCACAAGCCTTGCAGGAGCCGCTGCCGCCGGTGGCCTGGAAGACATTGTTGAACACGAAGCTGGCGCCCATGGGGCGGTCCACGAAGTCTATCTCCACACCCTGCAGGTAGTTGATGGCCACCGAGTCCACGTACAACCTGAAGCCCTGGTCATCCTCGAGCACGCAGTCGTAGGGGCTGCGCCGATCGGTGAAGGTCATGCCGTAGGTCATGCCACCGCAGCCGCCACCGGAGACGAACACCCGCACCGCCTCCACGGCGTCATCATCGACCTGGTCGAGGAGCCTGCGCATCTGTTCCAGGGCCGGCGGGGTCAGTTTGATCTGCTGATCGGTCACTCTGTTGTCGAAGGCAACTGCGGTCTCGCTCATAATCTTCACCTCTAAGCCATAGGCCTGTGGAATTGTAGGGAAAAGATGGCAGCTTCGCCAGCCACTTTCAACCATCGGCCGCTATGGGTTTTACCGCCTGTCATTCCGGCATGATCTCGAAGTCATCGCGCCGCGCGCCGCAGTCGGGGCAGGTCCAGTTGAGGGGCAGATCGTCGAAGGCCGTGCCGGGGGGGATCCCCTCCTCCGGCAAGCCTTCGGCCTCGTCGTAAACGAAGCCGCATATCACGCACATATATTTGGCCATGGTTCCGTAAGGGACGCTCGAGTGGTACGGGAAGAATAACGCGATGCGGCGCGCGCTTGAACGGGCCGGTGTTAACTCTCATGGCGATACGCGCCGCCAAGATGATGAAAGAGGAGCGCGTATCGCCATGTTCGTGCCCTCACCCCATCCCTCTCCCAGAGGGAGAGGGGGAGTTCGTGCTTCGCGACTTTCACGTAAACTATTCCCATCATGTCTCAATCCCGTTCCGACAATCCGGCTCCTACTGACAATCCGATAGTCGTCACCATGTCCGGCCTGGACCCCACGGGCGGCGCGGGCATCCAGGCGGATATCGAGGCCATCGCCAGTATGGGTTGCCACGCCGCCCCCCTGGTGACCGCCCTCACCGTCCAGGACACCCGTGGCGCGCAGGCCTGCTATGCGGTCGACGCCCTGCAGTTCATCGAGCAGGCCCGCCACCTGCTCGCCGACCTGGACATGGCCGCCTGCAAGATCGGGCTGTTGCCCGACACCGCCCTGGTGGAGGCGGTGGCGGGGATCCTCGCCGACCACCCGAATGTGCCGGTGATCCTGGACCCGGTGCTGGCATCCGGGCGCGGCGACAGCCTGGTGGACGACGAGGTGCCGGACGCCATACGGGCCCTTCTATTGCCCCGCACCACCGTGGCCACGCCCAACACCGCCGAGGCCTTCGTCCTCGCGCGCCATGCCGACACTCCCGAGGCGGCGGCTCATGAGATGATGGACCTGGGTGCCGAGTACGTGCTCATCACCGGCGGCGACATGGCAGGCACCCGGATCGCGAACCGGCTCTTCGGACACCGGCGGGAGATCGATACCTTCCACTGGGAGCGTCTCCCCCACGGCTACCATGGCTCCGGCTGCACCCTGGCCGGCGCCATCGCCGGGCTCGCCGCCCATGGCCGGGAATTGACCTCCGCCATACATCATGCCCAGGAATATACTTGGCAGGCCCTGCGCCACGGCTACCGCATCGGCCACGGCCAGCATGTGCCCAACCGCCTGTTCTGGGCGGCCCACGGGCGGGCCGAATGACCGGGCCCAGGCCCATGCCCCACCGCGGTCTCTATGCCATTAGCGGTGACGGCCTCGCCGGCGAGACCCTCATGGAGCGCTGCGAGGCCGTCCTCGCCGGCGGCGCCGTCATGCTGCAGTATCGCGACAAGGACTCTCCCTCGGCCCGCCGGCGGGCCGATGCCGAGGGCCTGCTGCGACTGACGCGGCGTCACGGCGTGCCCCTCGTGATCAACGACGACCTGGAGCTAGCCGCTACCATCGGCGCGGACGGGGTGCATCTGGGGCAGGAGGACGTGGACATCACCACGGCGCGCCGTGCCCTGGGCCCGCGGGGCATCATCGGCGTGTCCTGTTACGATCGACCCGACGCGGCCGTGGCGGCCCAGGAGGCCGGCGCGGACTATGTGGCCTTCGGGCGCTTCTTCCCTTCGTCCTCGAAGCCCGGTGCATCCGGCGCCCCCATCGAGGTGCTGAGCCGGGCCCGCCCGCGCCTGCGGATACCCGTGGTTGCCATCGGCGGGATCCGTGAGGAAAATGGCGCCGCGCTGCTGGCGGCCGGGGCCGATCTGCTGGCGGTCATCGGCGCCCTGTTCGAGGCGCCGGATCCCCGCCGTGCGGCAACGGGTTTTCAACGGCTCTTCGAGCAGCCATCCCACCCACCCGGCAACTGAACCCAGCGCAGAGGTCACCCATGTCCCAGTCCCATGAATTGTTCGAGCAGGCACGGCGCTACATCCCGGGCGGCGTCAATTCCCCGGTGCGGGCGTTCAAGGGCGTGGGCGGGGATCCCGTGTTCTTCAAGCGGGCCGAAGGCCCCTACCTGGTGGACGAGGACGACAAGCGTTACGTGGACTACGTGGGCTCATGGGGACCCATGGTACTGGGCCACGCCCATCCGGAGGTGGTGCGGGTGGTCCAGGAGGCGGCCGCCCGGGGGTTGAGCTTCGGCGCCCCCACGGTGGTGGAGACGCTCATGGCCGCCAAGGTGTGCGAGCTGGTGCCCTCCATGGCCCAGGTACGCATGGTCAACTCCGGCACCGAGGCCACCATGAGCGCCATCCGGCTGGCCCGCGGCTTCACCGGACGGGACGCCATCGTCAAGTTCGAGGGCTGCTACCACGGCCACGGTGACTCGCTGCTGGTGAAGGCGGGTTCGGGGGCGCTGACCATGGGCGTCCCCACGTCTCCCGGGGTACCGGCGGATCTGGCCCGGCATACCCTCACCGTCACCTACAACGACCTGGATACCGTGACCGACCTGTTCCGGCGCATGGGGAACGAAATCGCCACCGTCATCGTGGAGCCGGTGGCGGGCAACATGAACTGCGTGCTGCCCGATCCCGGCTTCCTGAAGGGTCTGCGCGGACTGTGTGACGAGTACGGCAGCCTGCTGATATTCGACGAGGTGATGAGCGGTTTCCGGGTCTCCCTGGGCGGCGCCCAGGGGGTCTTCGGCATCACCCCCGACCTCACCACCCTGGGCAAGGTCATCGGCGGCGGCATGCCCGTGGGGGCCTTTGGCGGGCGGGCCGACGTCATGTCCCGGTTGTCGCCGGACGGCCCCGTCTACCAGGCGGGGACCCTGTCGGGCAATCCAGTGGCCATGGCGGCCGGCCTCAAGACTCTGGAGCTCATCTCCGCGCCCGGCTTCTTCGAGGACCTGTCCATCAAGGCCGACCGTCTCACCACCGGGCTGCGCGCGGCAGCGGCGGATGCGGGGATACCCTTCACCACCAATCAGGCGGGGGGCATGTTCGGGCTGTTCTTCTCCGAGGAGCCGCGCATCACCCGCTTCGACCAGGTGACCGCCTGCGATATGGAGCGCTTCAAGCGCTTCTTCCACGGCATGCTGGACCGCGGCATCTACCTCGCCCCGTCCGCCTTCGAGGCCGGCTTCATATCCGCCGCCCACAACGACGACACCCTCGATACCACTTTGGCCGCGGCGGCGGAGGTCTTCAAGACCCTCTGAAGGGTGGCGCGGATCGTCGGTTAGGAACCGAGCGGGCGAGCCTTCAGCCGGCACTCTGCTTGGGCACGAAGGTACCCAGATGGGACACGTCCATGAGGGTGAGTGCGGACTGCCCATCCCAGTCAATCACCAAGTGTTTGCGGGACACCTCGCGCAGGTTCGGGTCCAGGACCACGTCGCAATCACGGCTGCGACCGACGCTGTGGCTGCCGGACGGAAGTTGGTAGGCGGCGCCGTTCTCGTCCGTCAGGTTCAGAACCTCCGCCGTCCGGCTCATGCGGAACGAATGACCCGCCATCACCAGGGTCATCTCCTCACCTTCGGAAATATGTAGCGGATAGGCCTCCCGCGGCGGCAGGCGGCGATAGACGTCGGAGGCCATGGCACCGAGATCCCGCGCGGGCCGATCGAAGGCACTGGTCTCGCGTCTGGCCACATCGTGCAGGGTGGCCATGAAGGGGGAGACGTCGGTCCTGCTCTCCGTCTCCATCACGGCCCGCCGTTCGAGAATGAACTCCAGAAGCCGGCGCCGAAAGTGGAGATACTCGATGTATTTCTCCAGGGCCACGACGAGGAAGGGCAGGCCATCCGGTTGCCGCAGCGCCTCCCTGGCGAGGATGTCGCGCCAACCATGGTCCCGCGACACAATGCGCAGATCGAGTCTGGAAAAGGCCTCCAGCCCCTGCTCCGGATCCCGCCGGAGCGTCAGCAGTATGGCCTCGAAACGGCCATCGACATCGTCGAGGACGGCGAGTTGTTGCTGCAGCTCCAGGGCAGAGCTGTCCACGAACTCGGCGATGCGGGCGGAGGGTACCTTCACCAGGGAGGCGAGGTGCGAACCGAAGCGCTTGACCTCGGAGCCGCCGTCTTCTTCATGCCCCTGATTCACCATGGTCGACCCATGCCTCACCTTGTCCAATCCTGCCCGCGCAACGGTTAGCGGCGGCACCCCCGACCCTTCGAGGCCGGTGCAGTCAAAGTGTGCGACGGTTCCGCTTTTCCTGCCAATGCAGGACACCTTCTCTCGAGTAAAGAATATACGAAGTCCGGACGTCCCGCCGCCCCCGCGATGCGCGTCCGGGCTACTCCACCGTGACCGACTTGGCGAGGTTCCTGGGCTGGTCAACGTCGGTGCCTTTCAGTACCGCCACGTGGTAGGCCAGCAATTGCAGGGGTACGGTGTAAACGATGGGCGCGGTGGTGGGACAGATATCCGACAGGGTGAGATTCTGGTAGTTGTCCAGATCGATGGACACCTTGAGGTCGCTGAACAGGAACAGTTCACCGCCGCGGGCCCGCACCTCCTGGAGGTTGGAAAGCACCTTGTCCAGCAGGGGGTCGTCCGGCAGCGCGCACACCACGGGCATATCGGCGTCCACCAGGGCCAGGGGGCCATGCTTGAGTTCCCCGGCAGGGTAGGCCTCGGCGTGGATGTAGGAGATCTCCTTCATTTTCAGCGCCCCTTCCATGGCGATGGGGTAGAAGGTACCCCGTCCCAGGAACAGGGCATGGCTGCGTTCGGCAAAGGCATCCGCCATGGCCTTGATGGCATCGGACAGCTCCAACACCACCTCCACCTGGCGCGGCAGGGCGTGGAGTTCCTCCACCAGCACCCGTTCCTGGTCCGCGGTGAGGCCGCGACGGCGCGCCAGGGCGAGGGTGAGCAGGCGCAGGCACACGAGCTGGGTGGTGAAGGCCTTGGTGGAGGCCACGCCGATCTCGGGGCCGGCACGGGTCATCAGGACCACGTCCGATTCCCGGGTCAGGGAACTCTCGGGCACGTTGCAGATGGTCATGCTGCCCAGATAGCCGGCGGACTTGGCCACTCGCAGGGCCGCCAGGGTATCCGCCGTCTCTCCGGACTGGGACAGGGTCAGGAACAGAGTGTTGGGGGGCACCACCACCGAGCGGTAGCGATACTCGCTCGCCACCTCCACGGTGCAGGGTATACCCACCTCCTCTATCCAGTAGCGAGCCACCAGCCCGGCATGGTAGCTGGTGCCGCAGGCGATGATGTGCACACATTGCACCTGGTTCAGGAGTTGCGTGGCCTCGTGGCCGAAGCTCTCCTCCAGCAGGCGGCCCTTGAAGATCCTGCCCTCCAGGGTCTCGGCGATGACGGCGGGCTGCTCGGCGATCTCCTTTTCCATGAAATGCCGGTAGGGGCCCTTGTCCATGGTGCCGGCCACTTGCACGGAGACCTTGGCTTCCCGCTCGACGGCCTCCCCGTGCTCGTCGTAGACCATCACACCGTCGCGCCGCACCTCGGCCAGGTCTCCCTCTTCCAGAAACACGAAGCGCTGGGTCACCGGCAGCAGGGCGAGCACATCCGAAGCGATGAAGTTCTCGCCCTCACCGATGCCGATGACCAGGGGACTGCCGGCCCGCGCCACCACCAGCCGGTCGCGATCATCGGGGGCCACCACCGCCAGGGCATAGGCCCCCACCAGTTGGCGGATGGCCGCGCGCACCGCCGACAGTAGATCGGTATTGCCCGCCAGCTCGCGGGCCAGCAGGTGGGCGATGACCTCGGTATCGGTATCGGAGCTGAAGCGATAGCCCTCGGCGGAAAGCATGGTACGCAGGGCCCAGTGGTTCTCGATGATGCCGTTATGAACCACGGCCACCCGCTCGCCGCTCATATGGGGGTGGGCATTGCGTTCGGCAGGCATGCCGTGGGTGGCCCAGCGGGTGTGGGCGATGCCGAGGTCACCGCTGAAACCGCCCTGGTCCAGCAGGCCACGCAGGGCCGCCACCTTGCCCACGGAACGCATGCGCTGCAGGCCGTTGGGCCCCTGCACGGCGAGACCCGCGGAGTCATAACCGCGGTATTCCAGGCGCTGGAGGCCATCCATCAGCGTGGAGACCACGTCCCGATTGGCGATTGCGCCGACTATTCCACACATGAATCAGTACCCCCTAGTGACTGTGCCGGACCCATGATATGCCGTTCGCCCGGGCCATCGCGGGACCGGACGGCCCGGCCGGAAACGCCGGGGTCTGGCTTCAGATAGCGGCCGGGGTGGCTACTTCTTTCGCGGCCGCTGCCAGCCCGTGCGGATGGTCTGGGCGACCCGGCTGAGAGCCAGTTCGCCGGGGGGGACATCGCGGGTCACCGTGGTCCCGGCGCCGATGGTCGCCCCCGCCCCCACCGTGACCGGTGCCACCAGCTGGGTGTCGGATCCCACGAACACGTCGTCGCCGATGACGGTACGATGCTTGTTGGCGCCGTCGTAGTTGCAGGTGATGGTGCCGGCGCCGATATTAACCCCGCGGCCGACCTCGCTGTCCCCCACATAGCTGAGGTGATTGATCTTGGAGCCCTCGCCCACCGCCGATTTCTTTATCTCCACGAAGTTGCCCACATGCACGTGATCCGCCAAGTGGCTCTCGGGGCGAATGCGGGCGTAAGGGCCGATGCGGGCGTCCGCCCCCACGGTTGCCGTATCCACCATGGAGAAGGGTAAGACCTCGGTGTGGGGACCGATCTCCACGTTCCTCAGGACCACGTTGGCCCCCACCACCACGCCGTCCCCCAGCACCACCCGGCCCTCGCAGATCACGTTGACGTCGATGGTCACGTCCCGGCCCGCCTCCAGAGTGCCCCGCAGGTCGAAGCGCGCCGGGTCCATCAGGGTCACTCCCTGGTGGAGCAGCTCTTCGGCCCGGGCCCGCTGGTAGGTGCGTTCCAGGGCCGCGAGCTGGGCGCGGTTGTTGACCCCCTCCACCTCGTGGCTGTGGGCGGGATGGACGGTATGGACCACCAGGCCGTCCGCCACCGCCATGGAGATGACGTCCGTCAGGTAATACTCGCCCTGGGCGTTGGCGTTATCGAGGCGGGCCAACCAGCCCCGCAGGGCCCCCGCGGGCGCCGCCAGGATCCCCGTGTTGATCTCCCTTACCGCCAGTTCCTCGGAGTCCGCATCCTTCTGCTCGACGATGTGCGTGACGGCACCGTCCGCATTCCGCACCACCCGGCCGTAGCCCGTGGGATCATCCAGGCGGACGGTCACCAGGCCGAGACTGCGGGGACCGACTAGGTCCACCAGGCGCCGCAGGGTAGCGGTGCGGGTCAGGGGCACGTCGCCGTAGAGCACCAGCACCGTGGCCTCGTCGTCCACCTCCGGCATGGCCTGGGCGACGGCATGGCCCGTACCCAGTTGCTGGGCCTGCAGCACCCAGCGCACGGGCGCCGCCGCCATGCCTTCAAGCACCTGGTCACCACCGTGGCCGTAGACCACGGCGATGTGGTCCGCGGCCAGCTCTGCGGCGCGGTCGATGACATGGCCCAGGAGGGGCTTGCCGGCGATGGGATGGAGGACCTTGGGCAGGGCGGAGTGCATGCGCTTGCCCTGACCTGCCGCGAGGATGATGACGCTGAGGCTGGGCATGGCCGGACTCCGGGTGAATCAGTGCAACCGCGGCGCGCTACCCGCCTTCAACGATTGGCCTTCTTGCGCAGGCGCTGGATCATCTGCAACTGGGCCATGGCCTCCGCCAGTTCGGCCTGGGCCTTGGCGTAGTCGATGTCGGCGCTGCGGTCCGCCAGCGCCGCCTCGGCGCTCTCCTTGGCCTCCAGGGCCTTGGCCTCGTCCAGGTCGTGGGCCCGCAGGCTGGTATCCGACAGCACCGTCACCACGTGGGGCTGAACCTCCAGGATGCCGCCGGAGACGTAAAATACTTCCTCCTCACCGCCCGGCAGCCGCACCCTCACCTCCCCCGGCTTGAGGGGGCTCAGCAGCGGCGAGTGGCGGGGCGCGATGCCCACCTCACCCATCACGGCGGGGGCGAACACCATCTCGGCGGTGCCGGAAAAGATGGCGGACTCGGCGCTGACGATGTCGACGTGTAGGGTCATGGCCATATTCGACTCAATGCTCCGTTGGGGGGTTGGGGGAAGACCTCGGGCACGGGGCTCAACCCTGCATGCTCTTGGCCTTCTCCACCGCCTCGTCGATGGAGCCCACCATGTAGAAGGCCTGCTCGGGCAGGTTGTCGTACTCGCCCTCCACGATGGCCTTGAAGCTGGCCACGGAATCCTTGAGGGACACGTACTTGCCCGGGGAGCCGGTGAACACCTCCGCCACGAAGAAGGGCTGGGACAGGAAGCGCTGGATCTTGCGGGCCCGGGACACCATCACCTTGTCCTCGTCGGACAGTTCGTCCATGCCGAGAATGGCGATGATGTCCTTGAGTTCCTTGTAGCGCTGCAGCGTCCCCTGAACCTTGCGGGCCACGTCATAGTGCTCGTGGCCGACGATGAGGGGGTCGAGCTGGCGGCTGGTGGAATCCAGGGGATCCACGGCCGGGTAGATGCCGAGTTCGGCGATCTGCCGGGACAGCACCAGGGTGGCGTCCAGGTGAGCGAAGGTGGTGGCGGGCGACGGGTCGGTGAGGTCGTCCGCGGGCACGTAGACCGCCTGAAACGAGGTGATGGAGCCGGTCTTGGTGGAGGTGATGCGTTCCTGCAGCACCCCCATCTCCTCGGCCAGGGTGGGCTGGTAACCCACGGCGGAGGGCATGCGTCCGAGCAGCGCCGACACCTCGGTGCCCGCCAGGGTGTAGCGGTAGATGTTGTCCACGAACAGCAGCACGTCGCGGCCTTCCTCACGGAAGAACTCCGCCATGGTGAGGCCGGTCAGGGCCACCCGCAGGCGGTTGCCCGGGGGCTCGTTCATCTGGCCGTAGACCAGGGCCACCTTGTCCAGCACATCGGCGTCCTTCATCTCGTGGTAGAAGTCGTTGCCCTCACGGGTACGCTCCCCCACGCCGGCGAACACCGAGAAACCGCTGTGGGCCACGGCGATGTTGCGGATGAGTTCCATCAGGGTGACGGTCTTGCCGACGCCGGCGCCGCCGAACAGCCCGATCTTGCCGCCCTTGGCGATGGGCATGATGAGGTCGATGACCTTGATGCCGGTCTCCAGGATCTCCACCGTGGTGGCCTGGTCGGCGAACTCCGGCGGCTGGCGGTGGATGGGCCAGAGTTCTTCGGCCCCCACGTCCCCCAGGTCGTCGATGGGCTCCCCGAGCACGTTCATCACCCGTCCCAGGGTCTTCTGGCCCACCGGCACGGAGATGGGCCGTCCCAGGTTGTTGACGTCGATGCCCCGTCTCAGACCATCGGTGGAACCCATGGCGATGGTGCGCACCACGCCGTCGCCGAGTTGCTGCTGCACCTCGAGGGTGAGCATATCGCCTCCCACCATCAGGGCGTCGTAGATCTTGGGCACGGCATCGCGCGGGAACTCCACGTCCACGACGGCGCCGATGATTTCAACTATCTTTCCCGAACTCATTTCGCGTTATCCTCAGGTTTTTTCTGTGGATGCGCTCGGCGCGCACCAAAAGGCATTGCAGTAGGGTCCCGGGCCGGCCTAGACGGCGGCGGCCCCGCTCACGATCTCGGAGATCTCCTGGGTGATGGCCGCCTGCCGGGCCTTGTTGTAGACCATCTGCAGGTCGTCGATGAGGTCACCGGCGTTGTCCGAGGCCGCCTTCATGGCCACCATGCGGGCCGCCTGTTCGCAGGCGATGTTCTCCACCACGGACTGGTAGAGCAGGGATTCGATGTAACGCATGAGGAGGTTTTCCATCACGTCCTGGGCATCGGGCTCGTAGAGGTAATCCCAGTGATGCCTGAGTTCCTCGTCTTCCGACGGCGGCAGCGGCAGAATCTGTTCGATCTGCGGCCTCTGGGTCATGGAGTTGACGAACTCGTTGAACACCAGGTAGACCCGATCGACCGTACCCTCCTCGTAGGCGTCCATCATCACCTTCGCCGTGCCGATGAGGTCTTCCAGGCGCGGACGATCCCCGAGCTGACTGGTCTCCCCGACGATATTCCCGCCCACGCGCTTGAAGAAGCCGATGGCCTTGGAGCCGATGGTGCAGAAATCCATGTCGATATCCTGCTCGCGCCACCGCTTCATGTCCGCCAGGGTGGTGCGGAACAGGTTGACGTTGAGCCCGCCGCACAGGCCGCGATCCGTGGACACCACGATATAGCCCACCCGTTTCACCTCGCGCTCCTCGAGAAAGGGGTGGCGATACTCGCTGCTGGCATGGGCCACGTGGGCGATGACATTGCGGATCTTGTCCGCATAGGGCCGCGCCGACTTCATGCGGTCCTGGGCCTTGCGCATCTTGCTCGCGGCCACCATCTCCATGGCACGGGTGATCTTCTGAGTACTCTGGATACTCTTAATCTTGGTGCGGATCTCTTTTGCGCCAGCCATTGGTCTCTAAAAACCTCTTGGTCGTTGCGGTGCCCGATGGCCCGTCATGGGCCTGCCTCCCTGAACCGGCTCCCGCCCATCTGCACAGGCGGGAGACCTCCTCCCGAGGCCGATGCTACCAGGCGTGATGGGCCTTGAAGTCATCCAGGGCCTTGACGAGGGCGGCTTCGATGTCATCGTTCCAGTCACCCGATTCGTCCATCTGCGCCATCAGGTCCTTGTGCTCGCTCTGCATATGCCGCTGCAGGGCGGCCTCGAAATCGCCGATCTTGCTGATCTCCACGTCGTCCAGATAGCCTCCTTCCACGGCAAACAGGCTCACCGCCATGCTGCCCACGCTCATGGGCGCATACTGGTTCTGCTTCATGAGTTCCGTGACCCGCTGGCCACGCTCCAGCTGCTTGCGGGTGGCCTCGTCCAGGTCCGAGGCGAACTGGGAGAAGGCCGCCAGCTCGCGGTACTGGGCCAGGGCCAGACGCACACCGCCGCCGAGCTTCTTGATGGCCTTGGTCTGGGCGGCACCGCCCACGCGGGACACCGACAGACCGGCGTTGATGGCGGGCCGGATGTTGGCATTGAACAGGTCGCTCTCCAGGAAGATCTGGCCATCCGTGATGGAGATGACGTTGGTGGGCACGAAGGCGGATACATCGCCCGCCTGGGTCTCGATGATCGGCAGGGCGGTGAGAGACCCCGTCTGGCCCTTGACCTTGCCGCCGGTCTCCTTCTCCACGTAATCCGCGTTGACCCGGGCCGCCCGCTCCAGCAGACGCGAGTGGAGGTAGAAGACGTCACCGGGGTAGGCCTCGCGCCCCGGCGGGCGCCGCAGCAGCAGGGATACCTGGCGGTAGGCCCAGGCCTGCTTGGTCAGGTCGTCGTAGATGATGAGGGCGTCCTGGCCGATGTCGCGGAAATACTCGCCCATGGTGCAGCCGGCATAGGGGGCGATGAACTGCAGGGCCGCCGATTCGGCCGCCGCCGCCGCCACCACGATGGTGTGATCCATGGCGCCGTGCTCCTCGAGCTTGCGCACCACACCGGCGATGGAGGAGTTTTTCTGGCCGATAGCCACATAGATGCACTTAACGCCCGTGTCCTTCTGGTTGATGATGGCGTCGACGGCGATGGCGGTCTTGCCGGTCTGACGGTCGCCGATGATGAGTTCGCGCTGGCCGCGGCCCACGGGCACCATGGCGTCGATGGCCTTGAGGCCGGTCTGCAGCGGCTGGGATACGGACTTGCGGGAGATGACGCCGGGCGCCACCTTCTCGATGGGAGCGAACTGGTCGCTGGCCACCTCGCCCTTGCCGTCGATGGGGCGACCCAGGGCATCCACCACGCGGCCCAACAGACCCTCGCCGATCGGTACCTCGAGGATGCGGCCGGTACACTTGACCGTGTCACCCTCGGTGATGTGCCCGTATTCACCCATGATGACCGCGCCCACCGAGTCGCGCTCCAGGTTGAGGGCGAGGCCGAAGGTGTCGCCGGGAAACTCGATCATCTCTCCCTGCATGACGTCGGCGAGGCCGTGGATGCGGGCGATGCCATCGGTGAGGCTGACCACGGTGCCTTCCGTACGTGCTTCGGTACCCAGATCGAAGTTTTCTATCTTCTTCTTGATCAGGTCGCTGATTTCGGTTGCGCTGAGTTGCATTCTCGAACCCCTAATTAGTATTCATTCAAAGCCGGCCGGCGGAGGCTAGGCGATGTCACCCGCGAGGCTGTTCAACCGTCCCCGCAACGATGCGTCTATGACCATGTCACCCGCCCTGATGATGATGCCCCCGATGAGCGTGCGGTCGGTCTCGGTCTCGAGTTCCACCTCACAGCCCAGGCGCTTGGCCATGGCCTCCCTGATGAGGGTCTGGAACTTGGCGTTCACCGCATAGGCCGAGGTCACCCGCACCCGTTCGGTGCGCTGGGCGCGGGCCCGCTCCAATTCGTAGAGACGCACGATCTCGTCCAGCAGACTCAGGCGCCCGTTCGCGGCCAGTACCCTCACCACGTTCTGGCCCTTCTCCGTCAGGCGGCCCCCGGCCACGTCCACCACGAGGTCCGCCAGGCGCTCATGTTCGATGCGGGGGTCGGCCAGCAGGCCCTTCATGGTGCCATCATTGATGACGGAGGCCAGGAAGGCCAGCTGTTCCGACCAGCTGTCGAGGCCGTCCTCTGCGCTGGCGATCTTGAACACCGCGTTGGCGTAAGGTCTGGCGAGCGTGCTTCTCTCTTCCATAGTCGAATCGCCTCAGAGTTCGGCGGCCAGCTTCTCGAGCATGGCGTTGTGTTTGGCGGCATCGACTTCCTGCTTGAGGATCTGCTCGGCGCCGGCCACGGCCAGCACCGCCACCTGCTTGCGCAAATCCTCCCGCACGCGATTGCCCTCCTGCTCGATCTCGATCTTGGCGGCGGACTTCAGCTTGTCCCCCTCGGCTCGCGCCTGGTCCTTGGCCTCCTCGACGATCTCCCCCGCCCGCTTCTGGGCGTTGTTGATGATCTCGTTGGCCTGGTCCTTGGCCTCATGGAGAAGATCCTTCGCCCGCTTCTCGGACAGCTCCTTCTCATGGAGCCCCCTCTCGGCTGCGGCGAGCCCGTCGGCGATACGCTTCTTTCTGTCTTCGAGGGCCTTCAGCATGGGCTCCCACAGGACGCCCTTGATGAACCAGACCAGTACCGCGAAAGTGAGCATTTGCCCGAACAACGTGGCAGTTACGTTCACTGTCTAACCCCTTGATTGCGCGTGACTTGATTCCACCCGGAACGAAACCCCGTCGGCATCCTCAACCGCCGATGGCGTTCTGGGCGGCTCCAATGAAGGGATTGGCGAACACGAACCACATGGAGATGCCGAGCACGATCATGGGGAAGGCCTCCATGAGGCCGCCCGTGAACAGCATCTGGCCCAGCAGCTGGGGACGCATCTCCGGCTGGCGGGCGATGCCCTCCAGGTACTTGGAGCAGATGATGCCCCAGCCGAGGGCGGACCCCAGGCCGGCGGCGGCGAGAATGACACCCACACCCAGGGCGGTGAGTGAATAGATGAAGGCAATATCAGCTGGACTCATGGAAGGACTCCTTAATCGAACGAACTGGAAAAATGAAAACGGTTGACCGGCACCACTCTAATGCTCCTCGTGCTCCTCATGGGCCAGGGCCAGATAGACGATGGTCAGCAGCATGAAGATGAACGCCTGGAGCGTGATCACGAGGATATGGAAAATCGCCCAGCCGCCACCCGGAATGAACTGGATCCAGAATGGCATGAGGGCGATGAGCATGAAGATGAGTTCGCCTGCGAACATGTTGCCGAAGAGACGCAGGCCGAGACTGATGGGCTTGGCGAGTTCTTCGATGAGGGTCATCACCACGTTGACGGGCGCCAGCCATGGGCCGAAGGGATGGGTCAGAAAGGTCTTGCCGTAGCCGAATATCCCCTTGACCTTGATGTTGTAGTACAGGATCAGAATGAACACCGAAATGGCGAGGCCGAAGGTGGTATCCAGGTTCGTGGTCGGCACGACCTTCATGTAGACGTGGTGGGGGTCGGCGCCAAAAACGTAATGACCCACCACGGACGACAGCCAGGGAATGAGGTCCACCGGCACCAGGTCCATGGTGTTCATGAGGAACACCCAGATGAAGATGGTGATGGCCAGGGGCCCGATGAGGGGGTTGTACCCCGGAAAGATGTCCCTCACCTGCTGATTGACGAACTCCACAATCATCTCGGCCACGTTCTGCAGGCCGGTGGGTTTGTCGGGATCCAGACTCCTGCCGAGGCGCCACGCCACGTAGGCGAAGAGTCCCGCGAGCAGCACGCTCCACAGGAAGGTATCCAGAAAGAAGACGCCGAAATCGACGATGCTGGCGGGTTTGTGGGTCTCGGGATCACAGCCGAGACACCAGTTGGTCAAGTGGTGCTGGATGTATTCGACCGGGTTGTCGGTCGCAGCGCCGGAATTTCCGCTCACCCCAATTTCTCCGCTTCACGATGGGCCCGCGCGGAGATGCGCGAACCGTTAATCAAATGACCGAACTGGGCGATGATGAAGCCCCCCAGCAACGGTCCCGGGGCCAGCTGCAGCACGCCCATGCCCAGACCAAACATCACCAGCACCATGACGAACCGCACCACCGCGCCGATGTACAGGACAGGGGTTTCCGACCCCGGGGCAGTCCGTGCCCTATGCGCCGCTTTCCTGACGCTGAAACCGAGTATCCATGCCGAAGTCAAGGCCGTGGCACCGCCGTAAGCCGCGGCCTCGGCCTCCGGGAGACCGGAGATGAAGACCAGGGCGACCGTCAACAGGATGACCAGTACGAGCTGAGCCGCCAGCAGCATCCGGACGTCCTCCGGCTGCAGGGCGATGGAGCGGTTCGACCTCACTAAGCAGTCTCCTCGGCGGTCATGAACCGTTTCGTTATCGTTATGACTCCATCTGCCACGCCGAAAGCGCGCGAAGTATACGCAATGGATACCACCAGGGCAACGGCCGACGAAGGGACCCGGACATTCACTGGATGTGGCCCAGGATCCCGTCCAGTTCGTCCAAACTATTGAATTCTATGACCAACTTCCCTTTCCCCCGGGGGCTGTGGCGGATGTTCACCGGCGCCCCCAGGCGCTGGGCGAGATCGTCCTGGAGGCGGGTGACATCGGGGTTCGGCGGCGCCGGCGGTGGTTTCCGGGTGGGTTCCTGCAGGCGCTTCACCAAACGCTCGGTGTCGCGCACCGACAGCCCCTTCTCGACCACCTCGCGGGCCGCCTGGGCCTGGAGTTCGGGCGCCAGGGAGAGCATAGCGCGGGCGTGGCCCATCTCCAGGTCGCCGTTCTCCAGCATCCCCCGCACCCGGGGCTCGAGTTCCAGCAGTCTCAGGAGATTGGTGACCGCGGCCCGGGAGCGTCCCACCGCGTCGGCGGTCTGCTGGTGGGTGAGGCCGAACTCCTCCAGCAGGCGCTTGAGGGCCTGGGCCTCCTCCACCGGGTTGAGATTCTCGCGCTGGATGTTCTCGATGAGGGCGATGGCGATGGCGGCCTGATCGGGCACGTCCCTGACCACCACGGGCACCGCATCGAGGCCGGCCATCTGGGCCGCGCGCCAGCGCCGCTCACCGGCGATGATCTCGTAGCGGCCCCCCTCCAGCGGGCGTACCACGATGGGCTGTACCACCCCCTGGGCCCTGATGGAGGAGGCGAGGTCCTGGAGGGCCGCGGCGTCCATCTCACCGCGGGGCTGATAGCGCCCCTTCTGGAGCAGGTCCACCGGCAGATCCGTGAGGCGGCTCTCCGGACGCGCCGCCTCCGTAGCCGCGGTATCACCGCCCTCCGACCCGGCCGAACCGGTACCGAGCAGCGCATCGAGACCGCGTCCCAACCCCCTCTTCTTGGCCACCATCTAGCGTCTTGCCCCGTAAGGATGTTCAGGAGTTCGTGCCGGCTGCGACGCACCAGGCGAGGCGGGATGAGGAGGCATCGCCGCCGCGGAACGACGATGAACGACGCCCCGGGACATGGCGCGAGCCAGCGGGGATTGGATGATTCTCACGGAGCAGGGCACTGGTTTTCCGAGCCGGGTGATGTCAGCTGGCGGCCGCCAGGGGTGCCACGCCATCGCGACGCAGGATCTCCCCGGCCAGGGCCAGATAGGCCAGGGCCCCCTTGGAGGTCCTGTCATACAGCAGCACCGGCAGGCCATGGCTGGGGGCCTCGGCGAGGCGGATATTACGCGGGATGATGGTGCGATAGACCCGCTCGCCGAAATGCTGCACCAGTTGTGCCGAGACCTGGTTGGCGAGGTTGTTGCGGGGGTCGAACATGGTCCGCAACAGGCCTTCCACCCGCAGGTTGGCGTTCAACACCTTGCGGATCTTCTCGATGGTGTCCAGCAACGCCGACAGCCCCTCGAGGGCGTAATATTCGCACTGCATGGGGATCATCACCGAGTCCGAGGCCGCCAGTGCGTTGACCGTCAGCATGTTGAGGGACGGCGGGCAGTCGATGAGCACGTAGTCGTAACCGGACTTGAGCTGCTCCATGGCCTGGCGCAGCTTGAGTTCCCGCCCCAGTTCCTCCAGCAGCCCCACCTCGGCCCCGGTGAGGTCGCCGTTGCTGGGGACGAGGTCGTAACCCGGCTCCTCGGCCCGCACCACCACGTCCCGCGGTGCGGCATCGTCCATCAGCACGTCATAAGCGGACATGGAGAGCACGGCCTTGTTGATGCCGCTGCCCATGGTGGCGTTGCCCTGGGGATCCATGTCCACCAGCAACACCCGGCGCCGCGCGGCCGCCAGGGAGGCGGCGAGATTGACGCTGGTGGTGGTCTTGCCCACACCGCCTTTCTGGTTCGCAATGGAGATGACCTTGGTCATACGCGGTAATGTCTTTCGGGTCGGGGGCGCATGGTGGCCGGGCAGTAGGGACTGACCGGCAGGGACACATGACTTTATCACACTCGCCCCGAAGCTCCACCTTCACGAACGAACCCGGCAGCCCTCCGCTCCACCACCACGATGTGGCGCGCCTCCGAGACCCCGGGCACGGCCACGGCGTGCACCGCCCCCCGCCAACCATCCACCCGCCGCCCCGCCATGGCCACCAGGCGCCCGCCGGGGGCCGCCAGCCTTTCACAGGCGGCCAGGAAGCGTTCCTGATCCCGGAAGGCACGGCTCACCACCGTGTCGAAGCCCGCCGGTGGGCGAAATCCCTCCACCCGCAGGTGCACCACCGTGACGTTGGCCAGCCCCAGCTGCGCCACCGCCTGGCGGCAGAAGCGCGTCTTCTTGCCGTTGGCGTCGAGGAGGGTCACCGCCAATCCCGGGCAGGCGGCGGCCACCACCATGCCCGGCAGGCCGGCCCCGGTGCCCACGTCCAGCAGGGAGGCACCGTGGACGTGGGGCACGAGGGTGAGGGAATCGAGGATATGGCGGCTCACCATGGCCTCCGGTTCCCGCACCGCCGTGAGGTTGAAGGCCCGGTTCCAGCGCGCCAGCAGGGCCACGTAGTCCAACAGCAGGTCGCGGGCGGCCCCCGACAACGGCAGGCCCAACCGCTCCAGTCCCCAGTCCAGCCGCGCCGCCGCGTCCACCCCTCAGGCGCTCTGCCGCCCGTCGACCCCGGACCGTTTCTTCAGATGAATGAGCAGGATGGAGATGGCGGCCGGGGTCACCCCGGGAATGCGCGAGGCCTGGCCCAGGGTGGCGGGCCGCTGGGCGGCGAGCTTCTGGCGCACCTCCGCGGACAGGCCGTGCACGGCGCCGTAGTCCAGGGCGGACAGGGTCAGTTCCTCGTGATGGCGATGCCGCGCCACCTCCGCCTGCTGGCGATGAATATAGCCATGGTAGGCGGCGTCGATCTCCAGTTGTTCGATGACCTCGGGATCCGCCACGCGGGGCGGGCCCGGCTCCAGCCCCGTCACCTGGGCGTAGTCCAACTCCGGGCGGCGCAACAGATCGTAGAGGCTGGCGTCCCGGGTCAGGGCCTGGCCGAGGAAGTCCTCGGCACGTTCCCGCGGCACGCTCGCGGGGCCCACCCGGGTGGCCTTGAGGCGGGCCAGCTCGGTATCCAGGGCCGTGCGCTTGGTCTCGAAGCGCCGCCAGCGGGCGTCGTCCACCACGCCGAGTTCGCGGCCGCGCGGGGTGAGGCGCAGGTCGGCGTTGTCCTCCCGCAGCATCAGCCGGTACTCGGCGCGGCTGGTGAACATGCGGTAGGGCTCGTTGGTGCCCTGGGTGATGAGGTCGTCCACCAGCACCCCCAGATAGGCCTCATCGCGGCGGGGAAACCAGGGTTCCCGGCCCTGAACCCCGAGGGCGCCGTTGATGCCTGCCAGCAACCCCTGGGCCGCCGCCTCCTCGTAGCCGGTGGTGCCGTTGATCTGGCCCGCGAAGTAGAGGCCGGGAATGAAGCGGGTCTCCAGCCACGGCCGCAGGTCGCGGGGATCGAAGAAATCGTACTCGATGGCATAGCCCGGCCGGGTGATGTGGGCGCCCTCGAAGCCCTCGATGGAACGCACCATGGCGAGCTGGATGTCGAAGGGCAGGCTGGTGGAGATGCCGTTGGGGTAGACCTCGTGGGCGTCCAGACCCTCGGGCTCCACGAATATCTGGTGGGAGTCCTTGTCGGCGAAGCGCATCACCTTGTCCTCCACCGAGGGGCAGTAGCGCGGCCCCGTGCCCTCGATGACCCCGCTGTACATGGGCGAGCGGTCAAGGCCACCGCGGATGATGTCGTGGGTGCGGGCGTTGGTGCGGGTGATGTGGCACGGCACCTGCCGCGGATGCTCATCGGCGCGGCCCATGAAGGAGAACACCGGCACCGGCCGGTCCCCGTGCTGCTTCGCGAGACGGGAGAAGTCGATGGAGCGGGCATCGATACGCGGCGGCGTGCCCGTCTTCAGGCGTTCCACCCTGAAGGGCAGCTCGCGCAGGCGCCGCGCCAGGGCCATGGAGGGCGGGTCGCCGGCCCGTCCGCCCAGGTGGTTCTCGAGGCCGATATGAATACGGCCGCCGAGGAAGGTACCCACCGTGAGGATGACGCAGGGGGCATCGAAGCGCAGCCCCATCTGGGTCACCACCCCCCGCAGGGTCTCGCCCTCCACCACCAGGTCGTCCACCCCCTGCTGGAACAGGGTAAGGTTGGGGGCGGTGGCCAGGGCGTCGCGCACCACCGCCTTGTAGAGGGTGCGGTCTATCTGCGCCCGGGTGGCGCGCACCGCCGGCCCCTTGCGGGCGTTGAGGCGACGGAACTGGATGCCGGCGCGATCCGCGGCGTGGGCCATGAGGCCGCCCAGGGCATCGATTTCCTTCACCAGATGGCCCTTGCCGATGCCGCCGATGGCCGGGTTGCAGGAGAGCTGGCCTAGAGTCTCGATATTATGGGTGAGCAGCAGGGTGCGCACCCCCATGCGCGCCGCCGCCAGGGCCGCCTCGGTACCGGCATGGCCGCCGCCCACCACGATGACATCGAAGGACTGGGGATAACGCATGGGCGTCTCCGTTAACGTTTTTCCTCGGGCCCCTGTGCAGGGGAAACGGCGATCCGGCCTTTCATGAAGTCCGTTCTCACGCGGGGAGAAGCGGTCGCGTCCCGATGCCCCCGGTGACACACCACCGTTCTCAACGCGTCCTGTCCCCTTCCTGCCAGCCGGGCGGGTGGGTCAGCGGCCCTGGGGCCGGAAGGCCTGGATGACCGCCGGGTCGGTCTCCAGGTACGGCCCCTCGATCAGGTCGATACAGTAGGGTACCGCGGGAAACACGGCATCCAGGCACTCGCCGATGGCGGTGGGCTTGCCGGGCAGGTTGATGATCAGGGACGCACCCCGGATACCGGCGATCTGGCGGGACAGGATCGCCGTCGGCACCGCACGCAGAGAGACGGAGCGCATCAACTCGCCGAAGCCATCCAGCAACTTGTCACACACCGCCGCGGTGGCCTCGGGCACGATGTCCCGTCTGGCGGGCCCGGTGCTGCCGGTGGTGACCACCAGGCAGCAGCCCTCCCGCGCGCACAGCTCCCGCAGGGTCTCTTCCACCTGGTCCTGTTCGTCCGGGACCACGCGCGTGACCGCCTCCCAGGGGCTCTTGAGGGCCCTTTGCAGCCACTCGCGGACGGCCGGGCCGCCGCGATCCGGGTATGCGCCGCGACTGGCACGGTCGGACACGGTGACGATTCCGATGCGGGCGATGGCGGTCATGGGATCTCGCTGCCTGGACATGGTGGATCGGATGACGGGGTGCGGGCCGCATCGCCGGTGGCGGCTTGCCCCGACCCTGCGTCCGGCGCCGCGGCGGGCAATGGTAACGCCATCCGCGGCGCGGGGGTAGTCGCCCAGCCCGCCGGCGCGAAGAACACGGGCGGCAGGTCCGACTCGGGGCCGCATCCGCGCCCGCAGGTCCACCTGCCGGTGCGGTCGTCGGCGCGCGGACCGCTCGCACCCTGCGGCGTAGTCGGCGACGACGGGGCAGAGGGATGCGCGCGTGGATCGGCCGCGAGGTCCGGTCTGGCCTCAGCCGAGCACGCGTTCGAACCACCGCATGCCCCGCTGCAGGAGCGGGACCGCAAGAGCAAACAAGGGCAGCGAGCCCGGTTCCGCCGAGGCGAGGAAATTTTTCAAGTGTACGCCGAGGGCCGTGTCGCCGGACATGCGCAGGCGGCGCTGGAAGAACAGCGTGTCCGGGTCCTCGTCCCCGCTCAGAAGCAACAGGTAATCATAGGCTGTCCCCTGGACCAGCAGGTCGGGGGATTCCCCGGAGTCGTCCACCGCAAAACCCTTCTCACCCAGGGTGAGTCGCAGGCAAACACCGGCGTCCAGAACTCGGATGTGGGTCGTCTTGCCATCCATGAAATCCAGCTCGCCACCGGCCCGTTGCGCGGCGAAGACCCGGTGCAGGGTGGCGGCGGCGACGGCGCCGTGCAATTTGTCGGGGAGCAGGCTCAGGGGCAACGTCAGGGCTCGGGGCAGTCGGGGGGCTGGGGACTTCTGACTCATACCTGTTCTCCGATCTGCGTTCGGCGGCAGTAACACACAGGCCGTTCGGGAGACGTACCGGGACAGGCAATGTATTCGAAGCCGAATGGTCGTCTCTGGCCGCGCCTCACCATGGAACTCAAGGTGGCGCTTCCATGCCCGCTTCCCCGCGCCAATAGCCGTCGGCAAGGCCCTGGGGCGCCAAGGGAGCAAGGTCGCACTTTCCGGGGGCTCCTGAGAGTTCATCGACGAACGCACGCACCACCCGTTCGGTGTCGAGGGACTGCGGAGTGATGCGCAGCACGTCCACCTCGAGTCTTCGCAACTCCGCCAGGTGTGGCAGCAAGTTGCAGGTGGCGGCGGACAGGGTCTGAATGCCGTTCAAAACCACGAACGGGGCGTCCTCCTGGGTCTGCACTAAGCGCCCCTCTGGGTCTTCCGAACAGCAGAATCGGCACTTATCCTTGGGCAGGTTGCGCGAGCGGGCAGTGAAGCATCGGGCCGACAGGGCCAGCGGCAGGCGCCCGTAGGCCAGCACCTCGGTTTGTACGCCCGCCGGGCGGGCTGCCTGCATATCCGCTAAGGTATCCCGGGATAGCTCTACGGGAAGTGCCCACCGACGCAGGCCGCCACGGGCGAGGACGGCCAGGGTCGCGGAGTTGTAGATATTCAGGGTAGGGCCGGTTACGAAGGCAGTGCCGATATCCATCAACAGGCGCACGGCACCCAGGTCATTGGCCTCGACCGGGAAGCGCCCGTTGCGGCATAAGCGGCGCAGGGCCGTCAGCTCCGATTCCGCCTCGATCAGATTCAAGGTGGAGAGAACTACTTCTTTTCCATGGTCCCGCAGGCCTTCGGCCAAATCCAACCACTGGTTGGTGGATAGGCTGCGCCGTTTGGAGCAAACCGTCTCGCCCAGGTAGACGATGTCCACCGGCCAGCCGGCAACTTGGGCGTAGAAACTCTCCAAGTCGTTCCGGGACCAGTAGTAGGGCACCGGACCCAGAGCCAGGCGTGGGGTGTATTCACTCATGCCACATTCCTCACTGCCACGGCCTGTGATAGGCGCCAAGAGTGGTCTGTGCACCCTCGGATACTTTGGCCAGTTCCCTGAACCAGTCCTCTCGCACCCGGAAGGCCTTCGGCCGCGCCCGGCAGGCGTCGATGGCCTGGCGCCAGACGCGTGTCACTTGGCCCACATAGGCCGGACTGCGCTGGCGCCCCTCGATCTTGATTGCTGCCACCCCGGCGGCCATCAGTTCCGGCAGCAGTTCCAGGGTGTTCAGGCTGATGGGTTCCTCGATGGCGTAGTAGGTACTTCCCCCCACCCGGTAGCGACCCTTGCAGATGGTGGGATAACCGGCCTCCTCTCCAGGGCCGTAGCAGTCGGTGAGCAGCCCGCCGAGGCGCGACTCGAGCCCCCGGGGGGATTCCACCCAGGCCACTGCCTCGGCGGGAGAGCACGCGCCGTAGGTGTTGGGGGACTTGCCGGTGGCATAGGAGGACAGCAGGCATCGCCCCTCCACCATCACGCACAGGCTGCCGAAGCCGAACACCTCGATGTCCACCGGGCTGTTGGCTGCCGTATGGCGCACCTGGGCCAAGGACAGGACCCGAGGCACTACGGCGCGGCGGATGCCGAACAGCTCATGGTAGAAGCGCAGGGCCTCGTAGTTGGTGCAAGAGGCCTGTACCGACAGGTGTAGGGGCAGTTCCGGCCAGCGCCGAGCGGCATAATCCATGATCCCGATATCCGCCAGGATCAGGGCGTCCACGCCCAGATCGGCGGCGCTGTCCACGGCGCGTATCCAACGGTGCCAGCCCTCGGGTTGGGGGTAGGTGTTGATGGCCAGAAAAACCCGACGACCTCGGGCGTGGATGTAGTCGATCCCCTGACCCAACCGTTGCTGGTCGAAGTTCAAACCGGGAAAGTGGCGCGCGTTGGTGTCGCCCTGCAGACCCAGGTAGACCGCATCGGCGCCGTTGTCCACGGCGGCCTTGAGGGATGGCAGGTTACCTGCCGGACAGACCAGTTCCATCGGAGAGGTGCCTCGGTTCGAGCAACCCGCCGTACGGGTCGCGGAGAGATGGGTCGAAGCCGTTCGGCCAGGCCCTGTGGTCATCACGTTCGCGGTGCGGGTTTTACGGCACGCCGGTGCAGCTCCCAGGTAATGGCGTTGAGCACCCGCCACTTCTCTGCGCACCACCCTGGAGCCAAAAGGATCCCCCGTGGCGCGGTACCGGTGAGCCGGTGGTACACCACACCGGGGGGGGTCATCTGGACCAAATCCGCGGCCACCTCCACATACTCGGGGAGAGTCAGCGGCAGGTACTCACCGCGCCGCCACTCGTTGGCCAGGACCGTGCCCTTGACCACATGTAGGGGATGGAGCTTCAGGCCATCGACGCCCAGCTCCAACACCCGCTTCAGGGTCTGCCGGGCGTGGGTTGCGGTCTCCCCGGGCAATCCGACGATCAGATGGGTACACACCTTGAGGCCCCGTGTGCGGGCTGCAAGCAGGGTGCGGCGATAGTCGGCGAACCCGTGGCCCCGGTTGACCCGCTCCAGGGTGCCGTCAAAGGCCGATTGCAGTCCCAGCTCCAGCCACACCTCATAACCCCGGTCACGGTAGCTGCAGAGGAGGTCCAGGGTGGCGGGTGCAACACAGTCCGGACGGGTTCCCACGGCCAAGCCGATGACGTCTTCCTCCGCGAGGGCCGCCCCGTACAGGGCGGCGAGCCGTTCCGTATCGGCGTAGGTGTTGGTGTAGGCCTGGAAGTAGGCCAGCAAACGCCGCGCCCCGGTACGTTTGGCGACCACCCGGCGCCCGGATTCGATCTGTTCGGCTACCGATACCGGGTTGCGCCCGTGGGGACTGAAAGATGCGTTGTTACAGAAGGTGCAACCGCCGCGGCCCTTGCTACCATCCCGGTTCGGGCAAGTGAACGCGGTGTCGAGAGCGACCTTGTGTACCCGCACACCATAGCGATGCAGCAGGTCCTGTCCAAAGGTTGGCACGTAGTCCGCCAAGGTCAGGCCGCCGGAACGCAATGCCAGTCCTCGATTCACCCTGTCATCGTCCATCGCGAGGAAGCCCCAGGCGCGGACAGAGGGGGGGCAGGAATGGGCGGAGTGGGGGCCGCACGCTAGTCCGCCGGCGCGAAGAACACGGGCAGCAGGTCGGCGCGGGTCACGACCCCGACGCAACGGCCCTCCGGGTCGCATACCAGCACCCGCCCCACCCGATGGCGGCGCATCAGGTCGAGCACGTCATGCAGATCCGACCCGGGACCGGCACACACCACATCGGGAGTCATGTAATCGGCCACGCTTGCCTCTGCGTCCTGGTCCTTAGGTCGCGCCATCATCCTCGTGAAGGCGGACTTCACGGCGTGCCAAAAACCATGACTGGCATGGGGACCCGGTACCCCGAGAGCACGCAGGAAGTCGGTCTCGCTGACGATGCCCACGGCGCGCCCCGTCCCATCCACCACCGGCAGACCGCTGATACGATGGGTCATCATCAGGCGGGCGGCCGCAGACAGCGGGGTCTCCGGATGCACCACCTGCACCGGGGAGGTCATGACGTCGGCGATACGCTTCACCTCTTTGGTGTGCTGTTGCGCGATGCGTTCGGCGGTGCGGGTCAGGCTCATCAGATCATCGACACTGATATCCACGAAGGTACCCATGCTCTTCAGGGCACGCTCGTAGTCCTCTCTGTCGGGCCGTTTCGACCGCCCATCATCGCCCATCGTGGCCTCCCGAGACGGTCCGCTTGGCGGCCGTCTCTCCCTCGTTCCCGGCCTCATCGCCGGCTTCATCCCCGTGCCCAGGGTTCCAGGGGGCCGCCCCGCGCGGCGTCCCGCCCGGGTCGCAGCGCGCCTCCCCCAGCCACTCGCGCAACCGCTCACCGGTGACATCGCACATCCCGCAGTCATGACAGGAGGGGGTGCCCAGGGCGGCCAGGGGCAGGCCCTGGTCCAGGATCCGCTCCACATCCGCCTTGGCGGCGCCCAGGACGCGAGCGGCGGCATCCGGGTCCGGGGCCGGACTACCGTAGAGTTCCGACGCCCGGGCGTTCAGATCCCGCAGCAGGTCCTCGATGTCCTGGCAGTGCTCGACCCGCGCCACCTCCTCGCCCAGGCCGTCGAGGGACCGAAACAGGCGGGTCTTGGCGGTATCCAGGCAGTCGATATGGGTCAGGAAGCTGCCTTTCCATCGCACCTTGCGCATCTCGCTGTCCTCCGCGTAGCACCATCGGTCTCGCCCCCGGGGCCGACCCGAGGGCGAAGGCACGCCATCCCCGGGTCAACCGGTACTCCAGGCCCGCGGCCGGCGCATGCCCGCAACCTTGCAGGCCTGCTTGACATAACCGTAGGGGAAGAGCTCGAACAGGTAACTCCGGGCGTCCTTGCCCTTGCCCAGTTCCTCCGCCAGGTAGCGGATCACGAAGCGGGCATCCACCGCCACCTGATGTTCGGCGTAATGGTCGCGGACGAAACGGATCACCTTCCAGTGATCATCGTTCAATTCCAGGCCCTCTTGCTCGGCCAGGCGCGCGGCCACCTCCGGGTCCCAGTCCTCGGGATCCACCAGGTAGCCTTCCTCGTCGACAGGCACCATGCGGCCACCCAGGTCCAGGTTCTTGTCAATCACTTTGGTAATCATCGTATGTGGTCTCCGGGGGACGGCCCCCTCTCGGGTGGGTGTCCCCTGTAGCGTGTGCCTTGAGTCCAATGTTGCGACTACGGACGGGCCTTTGCCATTGCCCATCGGGCCGGGGTGGGGGTAGCCGCCGCGGCTACCCCTCTACCCCTCGAGGTCAGGTGATCCGCTCCCGAACCAACTGGTAGGAGCGCCCCAGGTACCACACCGGGGCGCTCCATACATGCACCAGGCGGGTGAAGGGGAACACCAGGAACATGGTGATACCGAGCACGATGTGCACCTTGTACACCAGGGGGGCATCCACCAGGATCTGGCCCGCGCCACCATGGAAGGTGACGATATCCTGGGCCCAGGTGGTGAGCACCATCATCATCTCGCCGTCCAGGTGTCCCATGGAAGAAAAGATGGTCACCAGGCCGGTGAGCAACTGGAGGTAGAGCAGCACCAGGATGAAGGTATCCCCCTGGGAGTTGTGGGCGCGTATACGGACGTTGAACAGGCGCCGGTGCAGGAGCATGGTGGCGCCCACCAGACAGATGAGCCCGAAGACGCCCCCCGCCACCATGGACAGGACCTGCTTGCTGCCGGCGGTGAGCCCGAACACCGGGTACCAGGAGTGGGGCATGAGCAGCCCCACCAGGTGGCCGAAGAAGAGGGCCAGGATGCCGATGTGGAACAGGTTGCTGGCGAGCCGGAACGACGGGCCACTGTGGAAGATCTGACTGGAATTGGTCTTCCAGGTGTAGGGCGCGACATCGAAGCGCAGGATGCTGCCGATGATGAACACGGCGCCGGCCAAGTAAGGATAGAGCTGAAACAGCAGGGCATGAAGATGGTCCATGGTAGTCCTCCTGGGACGATGGCAACGGAATTCAAAGCGCCCGCGGCGGCGCCACCCATTGGGTGCCGGACGCACCGCCGGCGGGTCTTCCCGGGGTGCAGCCGGCGGCCGCGTCGGGGCCGAAGGTGACGGGCCCCTCCTGCCAATCCCGGTCCAGGGCCCCGGGGGTGGCATCGTCGGACTCCCCGGCGACCTCCCGCGCGATGGCTTCCAGCACCCGCTCCCGGTCCACACCCGCCAGGCGCAGCAGGGGCGGGAACAGGGGGGCGTAGGGGCTGGCGCGCCGCTGCAGGCGGGCATGTAACAGGGCGAGCAGTTCTCCCACCCCCTCGAGCCATTCCCGGGCCGCCTGCGCGGGCAGCAGGGAACAGTACTCGAGGAACAGGGGCAAGTAGTCCGGCAGCTCCGATACCGCCGGCTCCAACCCGGCGGCCCGGTAGTGGGCCAACAGGTCCACCATGGCCTGACCCCGGTCCCGCGACTCGCCGTGGATATGCTCGAACAGGTGCAGGGACAGGCGCCGCCCGCGGTCGAAGGTGGCCACGTACTCCGCCTGCAAATCCAGCAGGTCACCCTCCTCCAGACGGGCGAGGAAGGTCGTCAGGGCGACCCGTTCCGCTGCCGGCAGGTCGGGCGCGGCCGTGATCGCATCCCGCAGCTCGGCCGCCGCCGCCTGAACCTCCGCCTGGGGATAGTGCAGGAGCACGGCGATCACCTTCACGATATCCATGGGGGCCATCTCTTCAGGATTTGTCATTGTCGACCTCCACCGTCCACGAGGGATAGGCGAACTTGCGCCGCTTCGGGTCCTTGCTGCCGAACAGGTTGCCCTGGGACAGGCCATGGGTGTTGCAACCGTCACCGAAGGTGAAGCCGCAGCCGCTGCGGGTGCCGTACGGGTCGGGCATATCCTCCCGGTGGCCGGTGGGAACCACGAAGCGGTCTTCGTAGTTGGCGATGGCCATGGTCTGGTACATCTCTTCCACCCGCTCCGGGGTGAGCCCCACCTGCTCCAGCACCGCTTGGTCGTCCACGTGGTCCACCCGCTGGCGGCGCTTGTACACGCGCATGGCAAGCATGCGCTTGAGGGCCAGGGACACCGGAGCCTCATCCCCTGCAGTGAGCAGATTGGCCAGGTACTTGAGGGGGATGCGCAGGGAATCCACGTCCGGAATGAGCCCCTCCTGGCCCACCTTTCCGGCATCGGCGGCGGCCTGGATGGGGGACAGGGGCGGCACGTACCAGACCATGGGCAGGGTGCGGTACTCCGGGTGCAGGGGGAAGGCCACCTGCCAGTCCATGGCCATCTTGTAGACGGGCGAACGCCGCGCCGCCTCCAGCCACGACTCCGGGACCCCGTCGGCGCGGGCCGCGGCGATCACTTCCGGGTCATGAGGGTCGAGGAATATCTCCAGCTGCGACGGATACAGGTCCTGCTCCCGCGCGACATTGGCCGCCTGGTGGATACGGTCGGCGTCGTACAACAACACCCCCAGGTAACGGATCCGGCCGACGCAGGTCTCGGAACACACCGTGGGCTGGCCGGCCTCGATGCGGGGATAGCAGAAGATGCACTTCTCCGATTTGCCGGACTGCCAGTTGTAGTAGATCTTCTTGTAGGGACAGGCGCTGATGCACATGCGCCAGCCGCGACACTTGTCCTGGTCGATGAGGACGATGCCGTCCTCCTCCCGTTTGTAGATGGCCCCCGAGGGACAGGCGGCGACGCATGTCGGGTTGAGACAGTGCTCGCACAACCGCGGCAAGTACATCATGAAGGTATTCTCGAACTGCCCGTACATCTCCTTCTGCACCGCCTCGAAGTTGGCGTCCTTGGAGCGCTTCGCGAACTCCGTGCCCAGGATCTCCTCCCAGTTGGGCCCCCATTCGATCTTGTCCATGGGCTTGCCGGTGATGGCGGAGTAGGGCTTGGCCGTGGGCTGGGCACGGGACTCCGGGGCGTTGTGCAGGCGCTGATAGTCGAAGTTGAAGGGCTCGTAATAGTCATCGATGAGGGGCAGGTCCGGGTTGGCGAAGATGTTCGCCAGCACCTGCCACTTGCCGCCGATGCGCGGCACCAGCTTAGCGTTGCCGGTCCGGCGCCAACCCCCGTTCCAGCGCCCCTGGTTCTCCCATTCCTTGGGATAGCCGATGCCCGGCTTGGTCTCCACGTTGTTGAACCAGGCGTACTCCATCCCCTCCCTGGAGGTCCACACGTTCTTGCAGGTGATGGAGCAGGTGTGACAACCGATGCACTTGTCCAGGTTGAGGACCATTCCAATCTGAGCGCGGATCTTCATCGTGTGTACCTCTGAGCGAGAATGCTGGTGTCGTCGCCTTCCAACCAGTCGACCTTGGCCATCTTGCGCAAGATGACCATCTCGTCGCGGTTGGAACCGACCGTACCGTAATAGTTGAACCCATAGGCCTGCTGGGCGTAGCCACCGATCATATGGGTCGGCTTGACCACGGCCCGGGTCACGGAGTTGTGGATGCCCCCCCGGCGACCGGTGATCTCCGAGCCGGGGGTGTTCACGATGCGTTCCTGGGCGTGGTACATCATGGTCATGCCCGGGCGCACCCGCTGGGACACCACCGCCCTGGCCACCACCGCACCGTTGACGTTGAACACCTCGATCCAGTCGTTGTCCTCGATGCCGGCCTCGCGGGCATCGTCCTCGGAGATCCACACGCAGGGACCACCCCGGGACAGGGTCAACATGATCAGGTTGTCGCTGTAGGTGCTGTGGATGCCCCACTTCTGGTGGGGGGTGATCCAGTTGAGCACGATCTCCTTGTGGCCGTTGCTGCGGGCCTGATGGATCCCCTTCAGGGTCTTGGTGTCCACCGGCGGCCGGTAGCTGGACAGGGACTCGCCGAAGGCCCGCATCCAGGGGTGGTCCTGGTAGAAGTGCTGGCGCCCGGTGAGGGTGCGCCAGGGGATCAACTCATGGACGTTGGTCCAGCCGGCGTTGTAGCTCACCTCCTCGGACTCGATGCCGGACCACGTGGGAGCGGAGATGATCTTGCGCGGTTGGGCCACCAGGTCGTGAAAGCGGTGCTTGGTGTGGTGGGCCCCTGCCGCCAGGTGGGCATGCTCGCGGCCGGTGATGCGGGATAAGGCCTGCCAGGTCTTTACCGCCACCTCCCCGTTGGTCTCCGGAGCCAGGCTCAGGATCACCTCGGCGGCGTCGATGGCGGTATCGATGCGCGGCCGGCCCGCGGTCGGGCCATCACCCTCCCGCACACCGTTCAACTGGCCCAGAAAGGCCACCTCGTCCTTGGTGTCCCAGGCGAAGCCCTTGACCGCGTTGCCCGCGGACTCCATCAGGGGGCCGAGGCTGGTGAAGCGGTCGTAGACGGCGGGAAAGTCGCGCTCCACCACCGCGATCTGGGGCATGGTCTTGCCCGGTATGGGCTCCACCTCCCCCCGTTTCCAGTCCTTCACCTCCATGGCCTGTCCCAATTCGGTGGGGGTGTCATGGAGCAGGGGCAGGGTCACGATGTCCTTCTCCACCCCCAGGTGCCCGGGCACCACTTGGGAATAGGCCCGCGCCAGACCCTTGAAGATCTCCCAGTCGCTGCGGGACTCCCAGGCCGGGTTCACCGCCTCGCTCAGGGGGTGGATGAAGGGGTGCATATCCGAGGTGTTGAGGTCGTCCTTCTCGTACCAGGTGGCGGTGGGCAGCACCACGTCCGAGTACAAGCAGGTGGTGGACATGCGAAAGTCTATGGTCACCAGCAGGTCCAGTTTCCCCTCCGGCGCCTCGTCGTGCCATTCCACCTCCTGGGGGCGCCGGGTCTCGGCGCTCATGTCCGGACCCTGGACCCCATCGCTGGTCCCCAGCAGATGCTTCAACAGGTACTCGTGGCCCTTGCCGCTGGAGCCCAGCAGGTTAGACCGCCACACGAAGAGGTTGCGCGGGAAGTTGGCCGGGTTGTCCGGATCCTCACAGGCGAAGCGCAGGGCGCCGGACTTGAGTTGATCGACCACGTACTCCTTGGGGTCCTGGCCGGCGGCGGCCGCCTCCCGGGCCACCTCCAGTGGGTTGCGTCCCAGTTGCGGCGCCGATGGCAACCAGCCCATGCGTTCGGCGCGCACATTGAAGTCGATGAGGCAACCGGCATAGGCGTCGGCGTCCGCCAGGGGCGACAGGATCTCCGCCACTCCCAGCTTCTCGTAGCGCCACTGGTTGCTGTGGGCGTACCAGAAGGAGGTGCCGTTCATCTGCCGTGGCGGGCGCGACCAGTCCAGGGCGAAGGCCAGCGGCAGCCAGCCGGCCTGGGGCCGCAGCTTCTCCTGACCCACGTAGTGGGCCCAACCGCCGCCGGACTGACCCACGCAGCCGCACATCATCAGCAGGTTGATGATGCCCCGATAGTTCATGTCCATGTGGTACCAGTGATTGAGTCCGGCCCCCACGATCACCATGGACCGCCCGCGGGTCTTGTCGGCGTTGTCGGCGAACTCCCGGGCGACCCGTATCACGTGGGCGGCGGGCACCGAGGTAATGGCTTCCTGCCAGGCCGGGGTGTAGGGCTTGTCCTCGGCATAGTCGGCGGCGGCGTTGGGGTCGTCGAGCCCCCGCTCGACCCCGTAGTGGGCTCCCTGGAGGTCGAACACCGTCGCCACCAGCACCTCCCGTCCGTCGGCGAGCATGATCCGCTTGGCCGGGACGCGGTGGGTAATCACCTCCGGGTGGGGATTGTTGGGGAAGTAGTCGTGGACTATCCCGCCGAAATAGGGGAACGCCACCTCCGCCACGGTGTCGTGGCGATCCAGGAGAGTGAGGGCCAGTTCCACCTCACGCCCCTCACTACCCTCCCTGGACTCCAGGTTCCACTTGCCGGAGCCGTCCCAGCGGAATCCCACCGAGCCGGTGGGCACCACCAGATCGCCGCTGGCCGTATCCACCGCCAGGGTCTTCCATTCCGGGTTCTTCTCCTGGCCGGCGCCGCCGGCCAGGTCGCTGGCACGCAGGTAGCGCCCGGGCGTAAGACCATGTCCGGTCTCCTCCAGGCACACCAGCACCGGCATGTCGGTGTAGCGCCGGCAGTAGTCCTGGAAGTAGGCGCTCGGGCGCTCGACATGGAACTCCCGGAACACCACGTGGCCGAGGGCCATGGCCAGGGCCGCATCGGTGCCCTGCTTGGGTGAGAGCCACAGGTCGGCGAACTTGGTGTTCTCGGCGTAGTCCGGAGACACCACTACCACCTTGGTGCCCTTGTAGCGGGCCTCGGTCATGAAATGGGCGTCCGGGGTGCGGGTCTGGGGCACGTTGGAGCCCCACATCATGAGGAAATCGGCGTTGTACCAGTCCGCCGACTCGGCCACGTCGGTCTGCTCGCCCCAGGTCATGGGGGAACTGGGGGGCAGGTCGCAGTACCAGTCATAGAAGCTCAAGGCGACGCCGCCGATGAGGGACAGATAGCGACTGCCGGCGGCATAGGAGACCATGGACATGGCGGGGATGGGAGAGAAGCCCACCACCCGGTCCGGCCCCCAGGTCTTGGCGGTATAGACGTTGGCGGCGGCCACCAGCTCGTTGACCTCGTCCCAGTTTGCCCGCACCAGGCCACCCAGGCCGCGCTTCGACTTGTAGGCACGCGCCTTGTCGGGATCCCCCGCGATGGCGGCCCAGGCCTCCACCGGGTCGTCGTACTGCTGGCGGGCCTGGCGCCACTGGCGCAGCAGGGCGCCCCGCACCATCGGGTACTTGAGCCGGTTGGCGCTGTACATGTACCAGGAGTAGCTGGCCCCCCGGGGGCAGCCGCGGGGTTCATGATTGGGGAGATCGGGACGCGTGCGCGGGTAATCGGTCTGCTGGGTCTCCCAGGTGACCAGGCCGTCCTTGACGTAGATCTTCCAACTGCAGGAGCCGGTGCAGTTCACCCCGTGGGTGGAACGCACCACCTTGTCGTGCTGCCAACGCTGGCGGTAGGCCTTCTCCCAGGCCCGGTCTTCCCGGGTGGTCTGCCCGTGACCGTCGGCGAAGTCGTACTGGACCTTCTTGAAAAACATCAGGCGATCGAGAAAGTGGCTCATGGCCGGTACCTCTTGGTCGGGTTCAGGGAACGCTCGGGGTTGAGTAATCTGGCCATCAGGGGTTCTTGAAATCGGCCCCGGGGCGCAGGTAGAACCACCAGTTCAGCAGCAGGCAGAACAGGTAGAAGGCGGCAAAGCCGTAGAGGGCGTGCTCGGGGGTCGCGGCCCTGATCTGCTCACCGAAGACCTGGGGGATGATGAAGGCCCCGTAGGCCGCCACCGCCGAGGTCCAACCCAGGGCGGGGCCCGCCTGCTCCTTGGGGAAAATCATGGCGATGGTGCGAAAGGTGGAGCCGTTGCCGATACCGGTGCCCGCGAACAGCACCAGGAACAGCAGGAAGAAAGGCACGAAGTACTCCTCCGGGGTGGGGGAGCTATAGGCCTGTTGCAGGAAGTAGGCGACCCCCAGGGCACTGGCGATCATGATGATGGTCACGATCTGGGTCACCTTGGCGCCGCCCATCTTGTCCGCCACCCAGCCCCCCAAGGGACGGATAAGAGCGCCGATGAAGGGTCCCATCCAGGCGTACATGAGGGCGCTGGGGCCATTGGGGTTCGGGGTGTCGTGGGTGAGCATCCCGGCCACCTCCAGGTGCTGGAAACCGAACACCACCTTGATGGCCAGGGCGAAGCCCGCCGAGTAGCCGATGAAGCTGCCGAAGGTCATGGTGTAGATGATGCTCATGACCCAGGTGTGGCGATTGCCGAAGATCTGGAACTGGCGCTTGAGATTGGGCTTGATGTCCCCGGGGATCAGCTTGAGCAGGAGCACCGTGGCCAGGATGACCCCGGCGATCACCGGCCACTTCGCCCAGTCGGGTGCGCCGAGCCCGGTGGGCGCCGGCAGGATCAGATACAACCCCAGGGCGGCGGTCATCAGGCCGATGGCGAGCATACCCGTGATCTTGGTGAAGGAGGCCAGGGGCGAGCCGATGAGGGGGGACACCTGGTCGGTGCGGATATTGTTCATACCGAACCAGGTGGCGAAGGCCAGGGGCACCAGCAACAGCAGCCATACGAAGCCGGCATTCTGTATCCACGTCTCCGTACCCGCCGGGATCTTGCCGATGAGGGTGCCCGAGGTGGTCTCGAGCACCAAGGGCTCCCCGCCGAGGGCCCCGAACAGGCCAAAGGTCATCGCCAGGGGCACCAGGATCTGCATGATGGTGACACCGGCGTTGCCGAGGCCGGCATTGAGCCCGAGGGCAAGGCCCTGGATGCGCTTGGGGAAAAAGAAGCTGATGTTGGACATGGACGAGGCGAAGTTGCCGCCGCCGAAGCCCGAGAGGAGGGCCAACAGCTGGAACACCCACAGCGGCGTATCCGGGTCCTGGAGCGCGATGCCGGTGCCGAGGGCCGGTATCATCAACAGGGATGTGGTGAAGAAGATGGTGTTGCGGCCCCCGGCAATGCGGATGAAGAAACTCGAGGGGATGCGCAGGGTGGCCCCGGACAGACCGGCGATGGCGGCCAGGGTGAAGAGATCGGCGGTGCTGAACGCAAAGCCGAGGTTCAACATCTGTACCGTGATGATGCCCCAGTACAGCCATACGGCAAAACCGCACAGCAGGCTGGGGATGGATATCCACAGATTGCGGTAGGCGATGCGCTTGCCGGTGGTGTTCCAGAAGTGATCGTCCTCGACATCCCATTGGGTGAGATCAGACATGGCTTGGGGTCCTCACAGGGTCCGGTTGATTGAGTGTGTAGTGGTTCATGTTTTGTTCTTGCCCGGTCTTCAGCAGGGCACCTCCGCATCGCGGCGGCCGTACCACCACCAGGTGACGGCCAGACAGGCGAGGTAGAACAGGGTGAAGAAGCCCAGCGCCGCGGTGACCCCGCCGGTCAGGTCCAGGGCCGTGGCATAGGCGATGGGGATGAAGAAACCGCCGAAGGCCGCCACGGCGGACGACAACCCCAGGACGGCTGCCGCCTCCTTGTCTCCGGCGATGACGGCCCGCGCCCGCACCTCGTCGGCGAGCCCCTCGGACCAGCGCAGGTGGAGCTTGTGGAACACCACCGGCACCATCTTGAACGTCGAGCCGTTGCCGATGCCGGCGGCCGCGAACAAGACCAGGAAGAGAGTCAGGAAGGCCTCGTAATCGCCGCTGCCGCCGTAGCCGGGGAGGGTCCCGATGACCGCCAGCGCCGCGAGTGCCATGACCGCGAACACCACCAGGGTGACCCGGGCACCCCCGACGCGGTCCGCGAGCCAACCACCGACGGGCCGCACCAGGGCCCCCAGCAGGGGCCCCAGGAAGGCATACTTGAAGGCATCCTGGTCGGGGAACTGGTTGGACACCAGCATGGGGTAGCTGGCGGCGAGGCCGATGAAGGAGCCGAAGGTACCGGTGTAGAGCACGCTCATGAGCCACTGATGCTTGCGCCGAAAGACCACCAGTTGCTCCCGGAACGTCCCCCGCACCCGGCGGATGTCGTGCATCCCCAAATACGAGGCGAAGGCGGAAAGCAGGATGAATGGGACCCAGATGAAGCCCGCATTCTGCAGCCATACCTGCCGCTGCTGGCCGTCCACCACCTGGGTCTGGGGCTCACCCCCGAAGAACATCAGGGCCCCCGAGTAGATCACCAGGGGTGTGACGATCTGAACCAGGGACACCCCCAGATTGCCGATCCCGGCGTTCAACCCCAGGGCCGTGCCCTGCATCCACTTGGGATAGAAGAAACTGATATTGGCCATGGAGGAGGCGAAGTTGCCCGCACCGAGCCCGCACAGCAGGGCGACGGCCACGAACACCGCATAATCGGTACCGGGATCCTGGACCGCGAAGCCCATCCAGAGGGCCGGCAGCAGCAGCACCAGGGTACTGAACACGGTCCAGTTGCGGCCCCCGAATATGGGCACCATGAAGGCGTAGAGGACCCGGAACGCGGCCCCCGAGAGGCCCGGCAGGGCGGCCAGCCAGAACAGTTGGCTGGGGCTGAACTGGAAGCCGACCCGGGGCAACTGCACCACCACCACCGACCACACCAGCCACACCGAGAACGCGATGAGCAGCGCCGGCATGGACAACCACAGGTTGCGGTTGGCGATGGCCTTGCCGCGCCGCTCCCAGAACTCCGGGTCCTCGGGGCGCCAGTCCTCGAGGCAGTGGCGGCCACGCCGCACCCGCGATATGAGGTGCTCCTTGACCAGTTCCTGTTGCAGATCGCTGCGCCGTTCCAGCACATTGGTGCGTTCGGCCCGTTCGGCGAGCCAGGTCCACACCATCACCCCCGCCAGCACACCGTAGAGCAGCATGAAGGCCGAGGAGCGCACGTTGAGGGCATCCGCCGCGATCCCGAACATGATCGGCAGGGTGAAGCCCCCGAGCCCGCCGATGACCCCCACCAGGCCCCCCACCGAACCCATATTCCCGGGGTAGTAATCGGCCAGCAGGCGATAGACGCTCGCCTTGCCGATGCCCTGCGCGACCCCTACCACGAACACCAGCATCGTAAACATCACCACCCCTACCGCCACCTCGAAGGAGACGTCCCCCTCGATGCCGTGGATGGTCATGGTGGTGGCCGGGTAGGAGAGGAAGAACAGGCACACCAGGGAGACCCAGAACACCGCCCAGGTCACCGTGGTGCCACCGTAGCGGTCCGATATCCAACCACCCAAGGCGCGCACCAACCCCGATGGCAGGGTGAAGAAGATGGTGATCAGGGCGGCGGTCTGCAGGTCGAGGCCGTACTCGCCCACGTAGTACCTGGGCAACCACAGGGCCAGGGCCACGAAGCCGCCGAACACGAAGTAATAGGCGAGACCGAAGCGCCACACCCGGGCCTCGGTCAGGGGCGCGAGCTGAGCGGCGAGGGTGATGTGGCTCTTGCGGCGCTTGCGCTCCTGCTGGGCCGGGTCGGGATAGGTGAAGAACCAGAACACCACCGCCATCACCAGCATGGCCACGGAATAGATCTGGGGCACCGCCCGCCAGCCCAGGGCCACCACGATCATGGGTGCCACCAGGTTGGTCACCGCGGCCCCGGCGTTGCCGGCCCCGAAGATACCCATGGCCGTGCCCTGGTACTTCTTCTCGAACCAGGCCGAGGTGTAGGCGATGCCGATGGCGAAGGAGCCTCCCGCAAGGCCGACGAACAGGCCGATCACCAGGTACTGCCAATACTGGTCGGCGAAGGCGAGCCCGTAGGTGGGGATCGCCACCAGGATCATCTGGATGAAATAGACGATACGCCCGCCGTAGCGGTCGGTGAGGATGCCCAGGGGCAGGCGTACCAGGGAGCCGGTCAGGATGGGAGTGGCCACCAGCAGGCCGAACTCCGTTTCGTTGAGACCCAGCTCGTCTTTGATGCGGATGCCGATGATGGAGAACATGGTCCACACGGCGAAATTCACCGTGAAGGCCAGGGTGCTCATGGTGAGCACCGAGATCTGCTTCCCGCGCTCGAATACGCGCTCGTCCCCGTCCGGATGATCGCGCCTGCCGTCTGTGTTGCTAGTGGTCCCCGTCATGGGACGTGCCTCTCGTCTCGTGACCCGACTCGAGACGCAGGCTAGCCCTCCCGGAGGACGGCGTTTTTGACCTGGATCAGGGATAAAAAAAGCGCGAGATTGCTCCCTACCCCCTTCGAGGTAGTCGGACTATAAGGCTATAACTTACTGTTTTATAACATTTTTTACCGGGCCCAAGGGATCCCTGGGCAGACCTTGCGGGCTACCGGCGACGGGGGCGAAGCGCATTGGGGGTAACCCGTCGGCGCCGCCCCCGAAACGGCTACACTAGGGGAAGATGCCACGGTCGTTGCGGAGTGCCCGTGGCGACGGTCGTCCCCACGCCATCCGCCCGGCCGCGACCGGCACCGGGGCGAAATCCACGGCACCCATGGAGCATAGATGTCGCTGCCCAAGAACTCGTTGCTGGTGCGCCTGTGGCTGCTCATGGCGAGCATCACGATGCTCGCGGTGGTGAGCATGGTGACCTCCATGGTCATTGCCGATCGACTGTTGGGTGACGCCAGCGCCATCAACCAGGCGGGTTCCCTGCGCATGCAGGCCTACGTGGCCTTGAGCACCGCCCTGACCACGACCCCCGCGGAGAGCGGTGAGCCGGACCCCGCCTTCGACGCCGCCGAGGCGGCGTTCCTCCAGCGCTACCACAATCCGCGCCTGACCCAGGTCCTCCCCACCGACCCCGCCGATCCGGTACGCCAGTCATACCGGGCGCTGGGGCAGGCCTGGGGGGAAGTGGCGCGGCCGTTGCTTCGGCAATACCTGGAGGTGAAGAACCCTGGCACGGATGAGGCGACGCGGCGCCAGGCCCAGGCCCAGGAGCAGGCCCAAGACCGGGCCCGGGAAGGGATCCGCGAGGTGGTCACGCGGATCGACGGCTTCGTCCGCATGCTGGAGCAACGCTCCGAGGACAAGGTATTGAGCCTGAGGGCCCTGCACACCGCGACCCTCTTCATGACCCTGCCCCTGATCTTCCTCACCATGTACTTCATGCAGACGGAGGTATTGGTGCCCCTGAAGGCCCTGCTGAAGGGCGCCCAGCGTGCCCGCAAAGGCGACTTCTCCGTGCGGGTGAGCGATACCAGCGGCCACGAGTTGGGGCAGTTGGGAGGGGCCTTCAACAGCATGGCCGAGGACCTCTCCGCCCAATACCGGGACCTGGAGGCCCGGGTGGCGGAGCGCACCGAGGCCCTGCGCCGCAGCAACCGGGCCCTCGAGCTGCTTTACCGGACCCTAAGCCGGCTCAACTCGGCCCCCGCCGTCGCGGCCACCTACCGGGCCCTGCTCGACGACCTGCGGGAAGTCCTGGGTCTCGCCTCCGGAGCCCTGTGCATGGTGGACCCGGGGGACGGCCGGGGACACGTCTGGATCACCGTACCCACCGCCACGAGCACCTGCGCTGCGCCTTCCTGCACCCCGTGTCTGGAGCAGCGCCAGACGGAGATCCGCGACGGGCACCTTCCCGACGGCGGCGCGCCGGCGCGGCTGCTCACGGTGCCTCTGGTGGACAAGGGCCAAACCTATGGCGTGATCAATCTGGAGTTACGCCCCGGGGCCCGACTCGAGGACTGGCAGCTCCAGCTTGCCACGGCGGTTGGAAACCACGTGACCATGGCCCTGGCCAACGGCCGGCGCAGCGTGGAGACGCATCGCGCTGCGCTTCTGGAGGAGCGGGCGGCCCTGGCCCGGGATCTTCACGATTCCCTGGCACAGTCCTTGTCTTATCTCAAGATCCAGGTCGCCCGCCTGGAGTCGTCCCTGGCGCGGGGCGGGGCGGACGATGCAACCGCCCCCTTGATCCGCGAACTGAAGGACGGCCTCAACGGGGCCTACCGGCAACTACGGGAACTGCTCACCACCTTCCGGCTGGAGATGGACGGGCGCGGACTCGCGCGGGCCCTGGAAGAGACGGTGGCGGAACTGCAGGACCGGACCTCCACCCGGTTGTACCTGGACAACCGCCTCGGCGGTTGCCGGCTGAGCCCCAATGAGGAGATCCATGTGTTGCAGATCGTGCGCGAGGCCCTGAGCAATGTGATCCATCACGCCCGCGCGACCCACGCCACCGTTGCCCTGAACTGCAGCGGTGACGGGCGGGTCGCCGTGACCGTGAGCGATGACGGGATCGGCCTGGCCGCGGCTGGCGCCGGCGTCCATCACTACGGTCTGACCATCATGAGCGAGCGGGCCGAGAGCCTCGGGGGCACCCTGGTCCTGGAGCAGACCCCGCAGGGCGGGACCGCGGTCCAGGTGGCCTTTCCCCTGAGCGAGGACCACTCATCCCGCACCGTGGCCGGCGCTACGGCGGCGGCGCCCGGGAAGGGCGCTGACGGGCTGTGGCGGACCTGGACCGGCGACCCCTCGGTGACGACGCGATGAGCGGGGACGAAGTCACGTCGGTCCTCGTAATCGACGACCACCCCCTGTTGCGCAAGGGCGTTGACCAGCTGCTGGCCCTGGACGACGGGTTGACGTTGGTGGGAGAGGCCGTGTCCGGCGAGGAGGGTCTGGAACTCGCTCGGCGACTGGCCCCCGATATCATCCTGCTCGACCTCAACATGGCCGGCATGGGTGGCCACGAGACCCTGCGCGCCCTCAAGACCCAGGACCCGGAGGCCCGAGTGGTGGTCCTGACGGTCTCCGATGACGAAAAAGACGTGGTCGCGGCCCTGCGCGCCGGGGCCGAGGGTTACCTGCTCAAGGACATGGAACCCGAGGCGATGCTGGCCAGCCTGCACGACGTCGCCGCCGGAAAACTCACCTTGAGCCCGCGGGTGGTGGGCCTGCTCGGCCGCGCCCTGCGCCAGGAGGCCCTGCCGCGCACCCCCCACGAGGCGGGGCTCACCGAGCGGGAGGTGGAGGTGCTGGCGGCGCTCACCGGCGGCGGCAGCAACAAGGTGATTGCCCGCCAACTGGCCATCTCCGAAGGCACGGTCAAGGTCCACATGAAGAACATCCTGAAGAAGTTGCGCCTCAATTCCCGCACCGAGGCGGCGGTATGGGGTGTCAGTCACGTCCCGGGGCTGGCGCCGACCGACACCGAGGCCTCGCGTTAGCCTACAGGGAAAGGACGGCCGCAAGGCCGGTGCGATCGTTCCTTACGCCGCGCGCGACCGCCACCCGTACCTGGCTTACCGCGAGATGTTTCACCAAACCAACGTCAACGGCGGCCCCCGCCTGCAGCCGATGAGGTGCCCCCTCAGTCGGGCCACACCCGGCGACCGCGGTGGAAGGGATCGCCGGGCGGCCCTGGATCGGCCGGCGTTGGCTTCGCGGCGGCTCGCGGGGCCTTGGCGGCCGGGGCCGGTCGCGGGCGCGCCGGGGCCCGCTTCCGGGCCGGTGCCGGAGTGGAGTGCGCGGGGGTCGCCGGGGCGGAGTCCACCGGGGCACCGGCCCCGCTGCGGGCCTTGCGGATGGAGTCCACCAGGCGCTGGCGGGTCTTGTCGGCGTCGGTCATGGCCTGATTACCTCGTTGATGAGTTCGTCCACTTCGGCCGCCGCGGCGGCGCCCCGGCGTCCCGCATCGTAAACGGTCCTGCCCTCCAGGGCGGTGTTCCGATAGATGGCGCGGCGACGGATGGCGGTGGTCGCCACCGGCAGCTCCAACTCGGCCAGGGCCTCACGCATGAGCCTGGACAGGGTGGTGCGAGGCTCCAGCTGGTTGATCACCAGCATAGCCTCGAGCCCCGGGTTCGTCTCCCGGGCCTCCGCCACCGCCCGTTCCACGTGCACCGTGGCCCACAGGTCCACGGGCGAGGGCTGCACCGGGATGAGGGCCAGCTCCACCACGCGCAGCGCGGCGTCGGTGGCCGGGGCATGGACCGAGGGCGGGCAGTCCACCACCAGGTGCTCGAAGCGCCGCCGCAGTACCGCCACCTGGCCCTCCAGCTCGTCCCCCTCGGGGCCGAACACCGGCGGCGCCCGGTCGTGGTCGATGAAGGCCCGCCACTGCAGGGCCGAGCCCTGGGGGTCGACATCCAGCACGGCGGTAGCACCGCGGCGCGCGAGGGCCGCGGCGAGGTTCACGGCCAGCGTGGTCTTGCCCGCACCGCCCTTGTTGCCCACCAGGGCGATTACGGCCATCGTGCATCCCCGCCGTGATCAATGCCCGCGTGCATCACGCCACCCGTTCAAAATGAGTCTGTCCACGTCGCCCCGCGTGCTCCCATGCTGGGTAGCATTGTGCAACGCCTCGTCGTCCACCACCACCCGTAGCCGGTGGCGCCCGCACCCGTGCGGCTGGACTTCCCTTCAAGACCGTACGAAGTCCAGCAACGGCTCGATGTCGTGATGGTCGGCTGCGCGCAGGGCCTCGACATAGCGTTGCCGCGTCTGCCCGGTGTCAACGAGGTTGACTCGTCCCCAGGAAAAGCGGGTGCGGTTCATGGCAACCAGCAGCAGGTCGGTCGCCATGCGGGCGTGTCGGCCATTGCCGTTCGGAAAGGGATGAATCAGGACCAGTCGGTGATGAAAGCGGGCAGCGATCTCGTCCGGTTCATGAGTGCCATGGTCGATCCAGAAACGGCAATCGTCGAGTAGCTGGCGAAGCTCGACCGGGATACGGTAGGCGTCCATGCCGATGTTCCGCTCCGACTTTCTAAGCGTCCCCGCCCAGCGCCAGACCCTGCCAAACATGCGCTTGTGCAGATTGATCAGGAACCGTTCGTCGAGCACGTCGCGTTTGCGCGCAAACGCCCATTGCCCAGCGTCCAGGATATTTGCCTGTTCGGCTTCGTTTAGCTCCGAGCGAACGGTGATATAGGACGGAATGAGGTCTTCGCGCTCTTCCCCGGTAAGGGGGGTGGAGGCGTCGTCCTGTTCCTCCAGAGGGTCTTTCATTCATCCCCGTCCCACAGCTCGGAGCCGGCCTTCTCAATCAGCTGCCGGGTCAGGCGCTTGAGCTGTTCCTCCTCGTCTGCATCGGCCACGCTCTGTGCTTCGAGCGCCATGCTGTGGCTGGTCGATTCCAGCCATTGCTTCGCCTTGTGCCGGGCGCGCTCCTCCACAAGGTCCTCGAGAGGCCTGCGGGGCACGAGCGCATAGACCAGGCGGCAGTCCAGCGCGTTGGCCGCTTTCTCCAGGCTGGCGAGTGTCACCGTCTTCTTGGCTTCTGACTGTTCAAGCGCAGGGACTCGCGATTGGACAACGCCCAACCGCCCGGCGAGTTGGGAGGTCGTCATGCCAAGCGCTTCGCGGATCGCCCTGATCCAACCACGCGGCGGACAGGCGAGAGCTTCTGACTCCCGCAGTAAATTCAGTCGGTTATCGAGGATTCGGCGCGCGGTGGCGCGTTCTTCAGGGCGCATAAAATCACTTTTAAATGATTAATTTATGATTATTTTATCACATTAAAATGATCTCCAGACAACAAGAATATCGCCTGTAAATGATATAGACGCATCAAAATTATCATGTATAGATAATATTAGCCGAACAACCCGACCCGGTAACGCGCACCAGGTCGGGAATGCAGCGGTCTGGAACGCCCTGGAACGGGCCCACCAGTTCATCACCCAGGGAGGAGGCCGCCAGGGCGTGCCGGGGCACCGGGCGCGGATGGCTGACCAGCCGGCCCCCCAGGATCTCCGCCACCCGTTCCGGCGGGACCTGGAGCAGATCCTGGGGGGTGGCGGGGGCTTGGGCGGGATCGCTCACGGCGCCAGGGACTCCAGGCGCCGGCGCAGGAACTCCGGCTGGGCCAGGGCGGCGCGGTGGATGTCGGCGTTGTAGTACCGGGTCTCGAAGGTGCAGGCGCGGGCGTCGGCCTCCCGGAACGCCCGGGGGTCGCCGGACCGGGCGGACAGGGTGGCGGTCCACCACCCCGAGGGATAGCTGCATTGAGGGAAATGGAGGGCCACGGACGCCGCGAACCCGGCCTCGCGCACCCTCTGGTGCAGGGGCAGGATGATGCCCTCGGTGTGGTAGAGGGGGGACTCGCTCTGCTGCACCACCAGGCCCCCGCCCGTCAGCGCCCGCCGGCAGTCGCGGTAAAAGGGCTCACGAAACAGGCCCTCGGCGGGGCCGATGGGATCGGTGCTGTCGACGATGATGACGTCGATGCTGCCGGCGGGGGCGTCCTTCACCCACTGGATGCCGTCGGCGAACAGCAGCTCGGCCCGCGGATCGTCGTTGGACTCGCACAACTCGGGAAAATAGCGCTCCGCCAGGCGGGTGACCCGCTCGTCGATGTCCACCTGGGTCACCCGCTCAACCCCCGGGTGTTTCAGGACCTCGCGCAGGGTGCCGCAGTCGCCGCCGCCGATGATCACCACCCGCTTCGGGTCCGCATGGGTGAACAGCGCGGGATGGGCCATCATCTCGTGGTAGATGAAGTTGTCGCGGCTCGTCAGCATGACGAAGCCGTCGATGGTCATGAGGTGGCCGAAGCGTGCCGTCTCGTAGATCTCGATGCGCTGATACGGACTCTGTTCCTCGTGGACCTTGCTGCCGAGCCTTAGGGAAAAGGCGCTGCCGCCCTCCTCGCACACCTCGGTGAACCATTCCCCGCTTTCTATTACCACCGTTTCCTCCCGCGCCGCGCCGGACAACCGTAACCAACCATGGCCACGATGATGGCCGGGCGAGCCAACTGTATGTAAGGCGCCCGATGATAGACGCGCCACCGCGGGGAGGCCAGAATCGCTCCACCGATAGGGCGGCGAACAGGGCACCGGGCGACCCCCGGTGTCGTCTATACTGCCGCCACCAGCGCGCGAAGGGGACCGGATTGAAAACACCTGCAGACAACGCCTGGGGCCCAAGCCAGGCCGCCGAACTCTACAACATCCCCCACTGGAGCGACGGCTACTTCGGCGTGGGCGATGACGGCCAGCTGCGGGCCCTGCCGGCGGGCCCCGGGAACGTTGGCGGCGTGGGCCTCTACGACCTCGCCACGGAATTGCGGGCCATGGGTCTCGCCCCCCCGGTGCTGGTGCGCTTCACGGACATCCTGCACCACCGCCTGGATGCCCTGGCCGGCGCCTTCGGCAGCGCCATGGCGGCCCGGGGCTACGAGGGCACCTATACGGCGGTGTACCCCATCAAGGTCAACCAGCAGGCCCGCGTGGTCAGCGAGGTACTGCACCATGGACGCGGGCGGGTAGGCCTGGAGGCGGGCAGCAAGCCGGAGCTGATGGCGGTGCTCGGCCTCGCCTCGGACGACAACCCGACGGTCATCTGCAACGGCTACAAGGACCGCGAGTACATCCGCCTGGCCCTCATCGGCCGGCGCCTCGGCCACGATACCTGCATCGTCATCGAGAAGCCCTCGGAGCTGCCCATCGTCGTCGCGGCCGCCCGGGATCTCGGCATCGAGCCCGCCCTCGGCATTCGCCTGCGGCTGGCCTCCATCGGCAAGGGCAAGTGGCAAAACTCGGGCGGCGAGCGCTCCAAGTTCGGCCTCACCGCCCGCGAGGTGCTGGAGGCCATCGACACCCTGAGGCAGGCGGGCCTGCTGGAGCACCTGCGCCTGATGCATTTCCACCTCGGCTCCCAGGTGGCCAACATCCGCGACATCCAGACCGGCCTGCGGGAGGCTGCACGCTACTACGCGGAGTTGCGCCGGCTGGGGGTGCCCATCACGAGGGTGGACGTGGGCGGCGGCCTCGGCGTGGACTACGAGGGCACGGCCAGGCGCAGCTTCTGCTCCATGAACTACTCCATCCAGGAATACGCCAACAACGTGGTCCAGGCCCTGGGTGAGATGTGTGAGACCCATGATCTTCCCCACCCGGACATCATCACCGAGGCGGGCCGGGCCATGACCGCCCACCATGCCATGCTGATCACCGAGGTCACGGACACGGCGGTGCTCTCGGACCCGGGTGAGCTGGCCCCGCCGGCCGCCGACGAGCCCTTCATCCTCGACGCCCTGCGGCGCGGCCTGGAGGGGCTGTCCCGGCGCAACGCCGTGGAGACCTTCCACGACAGCGTGCACTGGCTGCGGGAGGCCCAGGACGGCTTCTCCCATGGCGCCATCTCCCTGGCCGAACGGGCCGCCGCGGAGCATCTGTATGCCATCGCCTGCCTGCGCATCCGCGGCCTGCTGGACGCCTCCTCCCGGGGTCACCGGGAGGTGCTGGACACCCTCAACGAATCCCTGTCGGACAAGTACATCTGCAACTTCTCCCTGTTCCAGTCCCTGCCCGACGCCTGGGCCATCGACCAGATCTTCCCGGTGGTGCCCCTGCATCGTCTGAACGAACGTCCCGCACGCCAGGGCGTCATCCATGACCTCACCTGCGACTCCGACGGTCAGCTCCACCAGTACGTCGGCCCGGACGGCGTGGAATCCAACCTGCCCCTGCATGCGGTGGCCGCCGGGCAACCCTACCTGCTGGGGATCTTCATGGTGGGGGCCTACCAGGAGATCCTGGGGGACATGCACAACCTGTTCGGCGACACCCATTCGGTGAACGTGACCCTCACGGGGGACGGCGCATATCGCCTCAGCGAGCCGCTGCACGGCGACAAGGTGAGCAGCGTGCTCAACTACGTCCATTTCTCCGCCGCGGAGTTGCTGGACAACTACCGGCACCAGGCGGCCCGGGCCGGGCTGTCCGGGGCCGAGGCCGAGGGCCACCTCGCCGAGCTGGCCCACGGCCTCGAAGGCTACACCTATCTGGAGGAATGACATGAGGGCAGGCCTCGCAACCGGCGTCATCGGCCTCGGGGCCATGGGCAGCGCCATGGCCGCCAACCTGGCCGCGGCGGGCCACCTGAAGACGGTGTGGAACCGTACTACGACCACGGCCGACACCGTGGCCGCGGCCCTCGATGTAGCGGTGGCCGATGACCCGGCCGACCTCGCCCGCCGCGTCGACCTGGTGATCACCTGCGTGTCCCGGGACTCAGATCTGCAGGCGGTGGTGGACGCCATGGCGCCGGGCCTCGGCGAGGGCCAGGTGGTGGTGGACACCTCCACCGTGGCCGCCGCCACGGCGCGACGCATCTACGGCCAGCTCGCGCCCCTGGGAGCGGACTTTCTCGATGCCCCGGTATCGGGGGGCGTGGAAGGCGCCCGCGCGGGCACCCTGGCCATGATGGTGGGCGGTGATCGCCAGGTGCTGATGCGGGTGGCCCCGACCCTGGCGGCCATCGCCCGGCGCGTGGTCTACATGGGGCCGGCCGGCAGCGGCCAGGCCACCAAGGCGGTGAACCAGATCATGGCCGCCGGCATCAACCAGGCGGTGTGCGAGGCCCTGGCCTTCGGCCAGACCATGGGCCTGCCCATGGAGCGGGTCATCGACGTAGTGAGCCAGGGCGCCGCCGGCAACTGGTTCCTGGAACACCGGGGCAAGACCATGGTGGCGGGCAGCTACGCGCCCGGCTTTCGCCTCGAACTCCACCACAAGGACCTGCAGATCGGCCAGGCCATGGCCGGCGACGCCGGCGGCCCGCCCCTGCCCCTGACGGACGCCACGGTAGCGGACTACGAGGCCCTAATGGAGCGGGACTGCGGCGGCGAGGACATCTCGGCGTTGTATAGGTTGAAGAGGCCGGGGATGGGAAGGAGGGGATAGGGAATGGTGAAGAACGTAGAATAGTGAATAGGGAATGGTGAATGGTGAATGGTGAATGGTGAATGGTGAATGGTGAATGGTGGAGTGTGGGCCGGCGACGGCGGGTTGTCACTGGGCTCTATACCAGCCCTTGAGTGGGGTCCTTCGCCGGACTGAGGCCTGACCCTCATACCGTTTTTCAGCAGACCTCTTTCTTCGAAACCGTCGAATACCTTGAGGGCGATGCGGTTACCGTTGTTTTTCTATTCACTATTCACTATTCCCTATTCCCTATTCACTATTCACTATTCACTATTCTCCGTTATTCCCCATTCCTTCCCCCCCAGCCATCGGCAGAGACGGATTCACGCTCCACTCCATCCATGATCCGTCGTAGTTGCCGATGCGGTCCGCTGGAAAGCCGGCGGCATAAAGCGCCATCACCGTGTGGGATGAACGCAGGCCGATGTGGCAGTAGGTGATGATGCGCTGGTTCGGGCTGATGCCATGGTCTTCCAGCAGGGCGACGATCTCCGGGGTGGACTTGAGCTTCTCGAAGTCATCGAGGAATGCCGACCAATGGATATGGGTGGATCCGGCGATGCGTCCCTTCTCCTCGGTCCCCGCGTGCACCACGTCGCCCACGTACTCCTCCCGGTCACGCACGTCGATGACGGCGGCGCAGTCGTCGTCCAGGGCGCGGAAAGTCTGCCTCAGATCCACCACCAGGGGCTGGCGGGGTTCGGGCACGGGATAGTCGGTCTCGCGGTGAAAGGGCCACAGGATGGTGGTGGGGAAGGCGTAGCGATGCCAGCCCATGATGCCGCCGTCCAGCACCCGTACCTTGCGGTGACCGTAATTATGGAGGGTCCACCATACCCGGGCGGCCTTGTAGGGGGCGTCGCTGTAGAGCACCACGGTGTCATCCGGCGCGATGCCGGCCTTGCCCAGGGCCTCGGCCACCTGCTCGGGGGGGGCGAGCATCTGGGGCACGCCGTCCACGGTGGCCATCACCTTTTCCACCGGCAGGTGGCGGGCGCCCTCGATGTGCCCGAGGGCGTACCACCACAGGCTGCGGGTATCCACCACCACATAGGGCTCCCCGTCCTTGAGCCCATGATAGAGTTCCGGCGCACTGATCATTACCTCGGGCCGGCCGCCGGCGACGATCCGATCCGGGCCGCACGCCGCGCCGCCGGTCACCGCCGCCACCGGCGACGCCAGGGCCAGCATCAGGCCCCACAGGCCAAGCAAAAGGGCGCCCCGGCCGGGACGCATCACGCGATCTTCAGCATTCATGCTCTGTCTACCCCTGGACAAACCAGCCCCTCGGCATCCACCTCGGGGCATCGCTAAAGTTTTTGTTTCAAGGACGCCGATGCGACCCCTCCGGGGGCCCTTGCGGCCCATTCCCGGACCGTGGAACGCCCCCTGTTGTTATCCCTCGGGCGGGGGTTCGCCCCATCGGTCAGAACGGATTACAGCACAATTCCGACGCCATCCCCAGCCCCCGGGGACAGGCGATTCACGGGCCATCCCGGTGCGCGCAAGCGTTGATTATCCAAGGGAACGGGAAGCGCTGAGCATTCCGCGATAAGCACCGCCCCACGGGTCGCTGGAAGGCGCCTGGCGACTTCGTGGCCGGACTCGGAAATGACGTCGCTCCTCGCGAAAGTCGTTCAGAAAGGCCGGAGGTGTTAGGATTTTTCCATTCTTTCCGTTTGTTAACGTATATTACCGATTATTGGTATATATTCAATAAGTCAATTGATTATATAAATAACGTGGTGACGCCATGTCAACCGAAAATTTCAAGACCGATCTGTTCAACCAGTTCGCGCGTGTGGCCAAGGCCCTGGGCAACGGCCGGCGCCTGGAGCTGCTGGAGTTCCTCGCCCAGGGGGAACGCAGCGTCGATGCCCTGGCCCGCGTCTCCGGCCTGAGCATCGCCAATACCTCCCAGCATCTCCAGCAGTTGCGTCATGCCGGCATGGTGGCGTGCCGCAAGGAAGGGGTGAGCGTTTACTATCGGGTGAGCGGCGACGATGTGCTGGAGTTGCTGGACAAGGTGCGTAGCGTGGCCGAGCGCCACGTGGCCGAGGTGGAGCGCATGGTCAGCGCCTATCTCACCCTCAAGGACAGCCTGGAACCCATCCCCGCCGCGGAGTTGCTGGAAAGGGCCCGCGCCGGGCTGGTGACCGTGCTCGACGTGCGGCCGCCGGAGGAGTTCGCCTCGGGCCATCTGCCCGGGGCCACCAACGTGCCCCTGGGGGAACTGGAGAAGAGCCTGCAACGGCTGCCCCCGGACCAGGACATCGTGGCCTACTGCCGGGGCCCCTATTGCGTGCTGGCCTTCGACGCCGTGGCGCGGTTGCGGGAGAAGGGCTTCAAGGCCTACCGCCTGGAGGACGGCTTCCCGGAGTGGCGGCTGGCCGGCCTGCCGGTGGAGCAGTAATCTCCGGCCATCCGCCCCCTGCCTCCCCACCCCGTCCATGAGCATCCTTCATGTCCTCAACCCGGCCGGCCCCATGCGCGGCCCGGCCCTGACCGCGAGCCTGGTCGCGGCCCTGCCCGCTACCGCCGTGGCGGCCGACGATGGCGCGGCATACCTGCCGGCTGTCGTGGTGGCGGCCTTGCTGATCCACACCGGGCTGTTGGTCCGGCTGGCGACAGGCCCGGGCGTCGGCACCTGCTACCGCATCAGCTACGTCAGCATCTACCTCCTCGCCACCGTCATCACCTGGCTGCTCGCGTTCCTGACCCGCGAGCTGGCGGCGATCGCCCTGCCTTCCCTGGCCATGCTGCTGTTGCCCGTGGCCGTCGGGTTGCTGCTGATGGCGAGGGGCCCCCATCGCCTCGGCGGCTCGTGCGCGATGTCGGGCCCGGGCGTCCCCGGCAGCAAGCCCGGCTCCGCCCCCCGCTGAGTCCCCGCCGCCCTCAGGCCCGCAGGTTGGCGGGCTGTCCCACGATGGGCAGGGCCCCCTCCGCTTCCACCAGGTCCCGGGGCAGCCTGTAGAACCACATCTGCCAGATGGACACCGCCCACTGGACGGCGAAGGACAGGGCCATCAGGGCCCCGCTGCCCATCACCACCCAGGCGAAGCCCGGATAGAGCTTGGTGAGATACCACGAGGCGATATCGAAGATGATGCCCACGAAGGGCACGGCGATGACCACGCACTTGAACCACAAGGGCCGCAGGAAAGCGTGGCTGAAGATGAGGCTGGTGAGGAAGAAGATGAAGGTCAGGCCGAAGAGGTGGATATGGGACACCCGCACCAGGGTGAAGATGTCCATGCCGGTGTCCCGCTCCACCAGCTTGCTCACGTCCTGGTAGCTGGCCAGGCTGGGGATATGGGGGTTGGAACCCTCGTGGCAACTGAGGCAGCGGGCCTCGACGATGGGCTCCACCTCGGACCGGTAACCCGCCTCGCCCGTCTCGCTGCGCACCCAGGCGATGATGGTGTTGCGCTCCTCGCCGGACAGCATATTCTGCATCGGTCCCTTGAGGGCCGCCTCCAGGCGGGTGTCACCGGGGCTGCCGCTGTAGGCGATGATGAGGTCATCGACAGACAGGCCAGGGTCACCGTCCCGCCCGGCATGGGACGAGAACACGTGCAGCATGGCGAAGAGGTATCCCAAACCCAGCACCAGCAGGGTCAGGGTGAAGGTCAGGCGCAGACTGAGGGGCAGCCAGAGGAAATGTTGGGTGTTGGAGCTGTTCATGAATATGTACCTCGAATGCCCGCGCCGGCCCGGCACGGGATGGAAGACAGCACACCGGCCCGACGGACGCCGTCATTCATGACGGGGCCCACGACGGCCACGGCGTTCAGAGAAGGGGACGACTCAGTTGTTCTTGGCGCCCTGGTCGATCCATTGCTCGATGACGGCCACCTGCTGCTCGTTCAGGGGCTGCTCGCCGTGGGGCATCTGGATGGTGGGATGGGTCTTGCCCGCCACCGCAAGATACAGGGTGCTCGATATGGCGGAGCCGGGCTGTACCACGGGCCCCAGACGGGTCCCCTCCATGATGGCGGCATGGTCCGCCAGCACCAGGCCCGACTTCTCGGCCCCCTTGCCGCCCGACTGATGGCAGTCACTGCAATTCTGCTCGAGGATGGGCTTCACCTGCTGGCTGAAGCTCACCGCGGAGGTGGTGGGCTCGGAGCCACAGCCGACGAGGCCGGCCGCGGCCAGCAGGGAAAGCAATGGCAGGGTCTTGTTGTTCATGTTTGATCTCCACGCTAGTAGGTTTAATGAATTCCGATATGGGCGCGGATTGTAGTATTAGAATATCAGAATATTCTTTTACTTAAATCAAACAGGCCCGGTGTGCCCGAGTGGAGCGGGGAAGCGAAACCCGGTTTTTGTCGGCTCGTTTGCAGAATCTGCGGGTAAATGTTGCGCTCACGGCGAATGCCAAGTAGCTGATGCTCATGGACAAATGTTAGCGAGGAGGCGCACCGCGCCTTCCTGCGGCACGGATGTAGGTCGTGATTCATCCCGACATTCAAACCCGCCGCGCATACCTCGTGCCGGGTCGGTACCAACCGCCAGCGTTGGGTGTCGGACTGAAGTCCGACCTACAGCCCGACCTACAGCCCGACCTACTTGGCGTCTTAGCGAGAGGGTATTCTTCTTTGTACACCCACGAACTCTGCTGACGAGCCTTTTTGTCTTGTGTAGCAATCGGCCCTACCTGGCCGATAATCAGGGTTCCCTTCGCGAGGGACGGCGGCTGCGACTATACTTGCGCCCCTTTAACCGAGGAGGGGACATCGTGTCCACCGCAACCCAGCCCGCCGCCGGCACCCTGGAGCCATCCACCTTCCAGGGCCTCATCCTCGCCCTGCAGGACTACTGGGCGGCGCGGGGCTGCGTGCTGCAGCAGCCCTACGACATGGAGGTGGGGGCCGGCACCTTTCATCCCGCCACCTTCCTGCGGGCCGTGGGTCCCGAACCCTGGAGCGCGGCCTACGTGCAGCCCTCGCGGCGCCCCACCGACGGCCGTTACGGCGACAACCCCAACCGGCTGCAGCACTACTACCAGTTCCAGGTGGTCATCAAGCCGTCACCCGACGACTTCCAGGACATGTACCTGGAGAGCCTGCGCCGTCTCGGCATCGACCCCCTGGTGCACGACATCCGCTTCGTGGAGGACAACTGGGAGTCCCCCACCCTGGGGGCTTGGGGTCTGGGCTGGGAGGTATGGCTGAACGGCATGGAGATCACCCAGTTCACCTATTTCCAGCAGGTGGGGGGCCTCGAATGCCGGCCCGTGATGGGGGAGATCACCTATGGCCTGGAGCGCATCGCCATGTACCTGCAGGGTGTGGAGAGCGTGTTCGACCTCACCTGGGCCGACGGTCCCCTGGGCCGCATCACCTACCGCGACGTGTTCCATCAGAACGAGGTGGAGCAGTCCACCTACAACTTCGAGCATGCCGACACGGCGGAGCTGTTCCACCGCTTCGATGCCTGCGAGGCCGAGAGCCGCAAGCTCATCGAACTGAGGCTGCCCCTGCCGGGCTATGAGCAGGTCCTCAAGGCCTCCCACACCTTTAATCTGCTGGACGCCCGCCACGCCATCTCCGTCACCGAGCGCCAGCGCTACATCCTCAGGGTACGCACCCTGGCGCGCGCCGTGGCGGAGGCCTACTACGCCGCCCGCGAGGCCCGCGGCTTCCCCATGGCCCGGGCGGAGGTGGCGGCATGACCGGTAGCGCCCCCATGCTGCTGGAGGTGGGCACCGAGGAATTGCCCCCCACGGCGCTGAAGGGGCTGGGGGAGGCCCTGGCCCGGGGCTTCGCCGCCGGCCTGGACAAGGCCGGGCTGGCCCACGGTGCCGTGACCATGTTCGCCACCCCGCGCCGCCTGGCGGTGCTGGTGGAGGACCTGGAGCGGCGCCAGCCGGACCGCGAGACCGAGCGCCGCGGCCCCGCCGTGAAGGCCGCCTTCGACGCCGACGGCATGCCCACCAAGGCCGCCCAGGGCTTCGCCCGCTCCTGCGGGGTGCCGGTGGAGGACCTGGCTCGGGTGGCCACGGACAAGGGCGAATGGCTGGCCTACACGGTCCACGAGCAGGGCCAGGACGCCACCGAGCTGCTGCCCGCCATCGCCGCCGCCGCCCTCGACCACCTGCCGATCCCCAAGCGCATGCGCTGGGGGGAACGGTCCGCCGAGTTCGTGCGCCCGGTGCATTGGGTGCTGTTCCTCCATGGTGCCGACGTGGTGCCCTGCCGGCTGCTGGAGACCCCGGCCGGCAACACCACCCGCGGCCACCGCTTCCACCACCCGGCGGCCATCACCGTGGACCATCCCCATCACTACCGCGAACTCCTCAGGGCCCCGGGGCGGGTGGTGGCCGACTTCGACGAGCGCCGCGACACCATCCGCCACCAGGTGGAACAGGCGGCCGGCGCCCTGGGAGGACGGGCGGAGATGGACGAGGCCCTGCTGGAGGAGGTAACGGCCCTGGTGGAGTGGCCGGTGGCCATCACCGGCGGCTTCGAGGAGCGCTTCCTCGAGGTGCCCCACGAGGCCCTCATCCTCACCATGAAGAAGAACCAGAAGTACTTCCACCTGGTGGATGCCGAAGGGCGTTTGCTGCCCCACTTCATCACCATCGCCAACGTGGACAGTCCGCGCCCGGAAGTCATCAAGGAGGGCAACGAACGGGTCATCCGCCCGCGTCTCACGGACGCCATGTTCTTCTGGGAACAGGACGGCAAGAAGACCCTGGCCGAGCGGGTGGAGTCCCTGAAGTCGGTGGTGTTCCAGCAGCGCCTGGGGTCCATCCACGCCAAGTCCCTGCGGGTAGCGGAGCTGGCGGCGGCCATCGCCGAGGACATCGGCGGCGACGCCGCCCTGGCGCGCCGCGCCGGCATGCTGTCCCGCTGCGACCTCATGACCGAGATGGTCTACGAGTTCCCGGAAATGCAGGGCATCATGGGGCGCTACCAGGCCCTGCGGGACAGCGAGCCCGCCGAGCTGGCGACGGCCATGGACGAGTTCTACATGCCCCGCTTCTCCGGCGACCGCCTGCCCGGGACCGTCACCGGCCGCGCCGTCTCCCTGGCCGAGCGCCTGGACACCCTGGTGGGGATCTTCGGCATCGGCCAGCGCCCCACCGGCGACCGCGACCCCTTCGCCCTGCGCCGCGCGGCGCTGGGCGCCCTGCGCATGCTGCGCGAGGAGGGCCTGCCCCTGGAGCTGCGGGGCCTGCTGGAGCAGGCGCGGGCCGGCCTGGGAGACCTCGTCACCGAGGCCGACACCGTGGACGCCGTGTACGATTTCATGCTTGAGCGCCTCAAGGGCCTGTACCTGGAGGCCGGCGTCGGCGCCGATGTATTCGAGGCCGTGGCCGCCGTGGCCCCCGCCCGGGTGGCCGACTTCGATGCCCGCATCGACGCCGTCACCCGTTTCCGCACCCTGCCCGAGGCGGAGGTCCTGGCTGGAGCCAACAAACGTATCCACAACATCCTGCGCAAGGCTGACGTCAAGCCCCCGGACCACGTGGACGTGGGCCTGCTCCAGGATCCCGCCGAGCGCGCCCTGGCCGCCGCCACCGAGGAGGCCGCCACCACCGTGGCCCCGCTGCTGGAGGCCGGCGACTACGCCACGGCCCTGGCCCGTCTCGCCACCCTGCGGGCAACCGTGGACACCTTCTTCGACCAGGTGATGGTGATGGCCGACGACCCGGCGGTGCGCAACAACCGCCTCGCCCTCCTGAACCGCCTGGGGGGACTGTTCCTGGCCACCGCCGATATCTCGCGGCTCCAAGACTGAGCCGCCGCCGGCCCGGGGTCCCGCCTGCCGCGGGCCCAGGGCAACACCACCCGAGGTTCAACGCCATGAACGACCAGGCATCCGAGACCGACCGTGATTCCTACGATGCCATGCTGGCGGCCGTCCAGGCCTTCCATGACAAGCACGACTTCCGCAACACCGGCGGCGAGGAGCTGGCCTACCGGGTGGCCCTCATGGCCGAGGAGTTGGGGGAGATCTCGTCATGCGTCACCAAGGGCAAGGACACCCACAAGCTGGCCGAGGAGGTAGCGGACCTGATGATCCTGGTGATGGGCACCGCCATCGCCGCCGACTTCGACCTCAAGGCCGCCTTCTGGGACAAGATGGAAAAGCTCATGGAGCGCGAATCCCGCATGGTCAACGGCCGCATCCGAGTATCCGAGTTCCGCGATACCTGAGCGATCCAAAAAGCTGCGCCACACGGTGTCACCGAGACCGACCGAGACCCTCGCGAAACGCGCGGGTTACGGCATACTTCGGCGCCTGACTAAATGTTTTCGCATACCGGGTAGCCACCCCCTGAGGAATCCGGCATACCCTCGTCGCCGCCCCCATCATATAGGAATTGCCTTCTTGATGATTCAAGCAAATTGAGCGAAACCTCTGCCAGGTTGCTGAAACCCTTGCCTTATCCCCTCCCCTGGTGGGCCAAAACACCGGCAAGGCCCTCTAGCTTGCCAAAGACTCACATTCTTCGTTTTGGCGTAAAATGCATTGTCAAGCTTCAATCCGTGATTGACGTCACGTTTATTGGGTAGCAACCTTGACCGTGTTTGCAGCACGCTAACGACGTAGACTCAGACCCGTTCCCACAAACCATTTTCATTGCTGCCCTCGCATCACCGATGAGCGCTGGCCTTCTGCGGGAAATAGATTCATCAGGCCGTGTGTACCGCCACCGGGTAGCGACGTCAGGGAGCCCGACGACGAATGTTCGATGACCGATACGAGACGTTCCTGGCAGACACGGCGGAGGCCCGCGCCATTCACCATCGCCTGCGCTACCGCATCTACTGTGAGGAGCGCAGCTTCGAGCCGCACCACCAGTTCCCCGACCGCCAGGAGCGGGATGCCGCCGACGACAGGGCCCGCCACCTCATCGTGCGCGCCCGCGCCACCGGTGCCTGGGTGGCCGCTATGCGGCTGATCCTGCCGGACCCGCAGCCCTTTCCCATCCAGAGCCATTGCAGCCTCTGCAGCCACGCCTCCACGGCCATAGCCTGGAACCGCTGCGGCGAGATATCCAGGCTCGGGATCGTCCGCAATGGAGCGAAGCAGACCCAGCGGCAGGGTTACGACGACGAGTCCGGGCAACAGCGCATTCCGGAGATCATTTTCGGTTTGTTCCGCGCCGCCTATACGCTCAATACCGAACACGGCCTCGAGCATGCCCTGTGGATGTCAGTCCCCGCCTTGGCACGCATCCTCAAACGCTTCCACCTGCCCATGCGAGCACTCGGAGAACCATGCGATTTCCGAGGTATACGGCAACCTTACATCATCGACGTGGAGCCCTTCTGGGAAGGCTTATGCTCGACCACCCGGACCATCGACCCCCATTTTCACATCAGCCCTGGCTACGTGCCCTATTCGGCGCTGTCATCCGACCTGAAGACGCAAAAACGCCCCTCTCAAGGTGGCAGGCCGCCCTACCCTGTACGGATGACCCCCGGCCTGGCCATGGCCTGACGATCATGGCGATAGGCACCGTTCCAGGCGAGAGGAGCGCATATCGCCCGCACTTCTCCGGGTGAGGGTGATGGAAATCCTGGTTATAGGTGACTCGTGGGCGGCGGCTCGGGAGGCCGACACGGGCCGGGACGCGGGCTGGCCGGCGCTGATGGGCATCGCCGCCGGCCACCGCCAGGGGCTGAGCGGCAGTACGGCCGCCCAGTGGGCCGGCGATGAGGGGGGGGTATTGACGCGTGCCCGCCGAACCTCCGCGGAAGCCGTCGTGGTGTCCCTGCTCGGCAACGACGCGCGTATCGCGGTATTGGAGGGCCGAGTGACCGCCGACAGCGTGGTACGGGGTATCAACAATCTACGCACGGTGCTGGACGCGTTGGAGCACCCCCTCACCGTGGTCATGCTCTACGCCGATCCCTTCGGCGGCCGTAACGAGCAGGCGAACGTGGCAGTGCCCATGCTCAACGGCATCATCCGCATGGCCTGCGTCGGCCGCTCGGTGATATTCGCGGACACCAGTGCCTGGCTCACCCCCGACCACTTCGACGGCCGCGACATCCACCCCACGCGCGCGGGCCATGCCGCCATCGCCCACCAGATGCACCAGCTCTGCGAGGGCGGCGGCTGAGACTCCCCCCGGTTCAGCCCGAGGACACCCCCGCCTCCCGCACCAGGGCGTCGAATATGGACGCGAAGGGAGGACCCAGGGGCCACAAGGTTTCGGGATGCCACTGGATACCCACTACGAATCGGTAACCCGGGATCTCGGCCCCCTCCACCACCCCGTCTGTAGATCGCGAGGTCACCACCATGCCCTCGCCTACGGCGCCGATGGCCTGGTGGTGAAAACTGTTCACATCGATCCGCGAGCGCCCGACGATGTCGTACAGCCGGCTGGTCTCGTGGATGGAGACGCTGTGGACGATGGCGTCGCGGGGACGTCCGGGTTGGTTGTGGGATACGGCGCCTTCCACCGCGCTGGGGATGTCCTGAATGAGGTCACCGCCCCTGACGACGTTCATCATCTGCATGCCCCGGCAGATCCCCAACAGTGGCAGGTCCCGTTCCAGGGCCTTCAAGATCAATTCCGCCTCGAACTCATCCCGCTCCAGGCTGGAGCCGTGGATCGTGATGTGGTCCCCACCACCATACATCTGCGGGCTCACATCCAGCCCCCCCGAGAGCACCACGGCATCCAGCCGGTCGAGGATAGGAGCCAGGCGGGAGGGGCGAGTGGGAGCCAGAATCACGGCGATGCCACCCGCCGCCTCCACTCCGCGCACGTAGTCCCAGCGCAGGATGTAATGGCCCGGCACGGCAGGATCGTTTGCCGCCGTGACGCCGATGAGGGGGACCTGCATGTTGGTCATAGGCGTATTCTTGATCGCGAGATCTCAGGAGCCCATCTATAGTGCAACCGCCTTGGCCGCGGCGTGCAACAGGCCGCACCCTTCTCAGACGCGTGATCCCTCGGGACGGCAAGCACCGGACGGCTGGCAGGGCACCGGTGGACGCGGTGCCGTATGGGCACGCGGCGCCTTCCCGCGTGCGCCTGCGTACGCGCTTCATCTCGCTTTCTTTCGGGCGAGCCCCGGGCCCCTCACAGGAGCGGTGGCGGCGGGACGAAGACGGCCATGATGGCGGCCGCGGTCTCGCCGTCTGCGAGTATGGCGACGGTCCACTTGGGGATGGCCTGGGCGGCCCAGATGAGGACCGTCAGCACGATCACCCGGTGGCCCAGGGAAAGGGCCTTGTAGCGGCCGCACAGGCCCATGAGGCAGGCCCAGAAGGACTGGGTCCTTCGCGGATTATCCATCGCCGGTTCTCCTTGCGTGAGTTGTCATGCCGCCGCCCGATTGTCCGAGCACCATCGCAGAATATCCGGTCGCGGCAGTGAGTTCATGTATTCTTGACAACAAGCGGGAAAAATCAATCCTGGCCGCCGGAGATGAGGGTCACCCGAAGCGGTGGATACCGATGATCGCCGATGGGCCGCCTGGGCCCGTCGCGCCGGGCAGCGCTGCCGGGGGCCAAGGTCCGCTTTCGAGGCGGCGGCCGGCACCGCGGCGCCACGCAGGACACGCACTGACGAGGTCCCGAAGGGACGGGCATACCCCATGAGTCTGTTGTTCGAGGAACTGGATTATCGGCCCACCGCCATCGGCGCCCTGAGCCTGCGGCGGCGGCAGCTGTCTCTCGGCGTCGATGTGTTCGAGATCAAGCTCGGCGACGAGTTCCTCATGTCGAGCCTGTTCACCGCGTCCGAGGTCGCCCTGGGCCGACTCGCACTCGCAACCCTGGCGGGGGACCGGCTCGAGGTGGTGGTCGCAGGCCTCGGGCTCGGCTACACGGCACAGGCGGTGCTGGCCCACGCATCGGTAAGCTCCCTGCTGGTGGTGGAGATGCTGGAGCCGGTGATCGACTGGCACCGCAACGGCCTGCTGCCCCTCGGCGCCGAGTTGGTGGCCGATAGGCGCTGCCGCCTGGTGCACGGCGACTTCTTCGCCATGGCCGCCGGCGCCGGCTTCGACCCGGACGCGCCCGGGCGCCGCTTCGATGCCGTGCTGGTGGACATCGACCACTCGCCCGCGGCGCTCCTCGATGACCGCAGCAGCGGCTTCTATCGTCCCGCGGGCCTGCGCGCCCTCGCCGCCCACATCCGGCCCGGCGGCGTCTTCGGCCTATGGTCCAACGACCGCCCCGACCCGTCGTTCACCGCCCGTCTGGAAGAGGTCTTCGCCACCGCCCGCGCGGAACCGGTGACCTTCCACAACCCATTGCAGGACCGCCCCTTCACCCAGACCGTCTATCTCGCCCGCAGCGCCACCGCCACCGGACCGTAACGGCACCATGACCCGCCCCTGGCCCGCGTGGCCGGGCGGCGGCGCGTGACGGGGGAGCGGGCGCACCAAAGTGACGCGTCGGAGCGCCCCCTCTCATGCCGGATCGCATCCGAATGGTGCACCGCGCTCCCGCCGGCAGGCCCAGGGCACCGAAATTTCGGGTCATCGCCCGGCACGGGAACTGGCACGCGCTATGCAAATAGGATCCCACTTGGCACCCGCTGCCCCAAGGAGAGGTCCATGTTCGCCGGATTACAATCACCCGCACCTGCCCGGGCCATGCCCTACCACGAGTTCTATCTGGACGACTTCCAGCCGCGGGACCACTACCGCCCGCTGTGGGAGCACATCCGCCGCGCCGGCCAGAACCTGCTGGCGGAGAAGGCCCGGGATGCCCACCTCGCCCTGCACACGGAAGGGGTCACTTTCACCGTCTACAACGATTCCGAAGAGGGCATCGAGCGGGTGTGGCCCTTCGACCTGCTGCCCCGCATCATCCCGGCCCGCGAATGGGATCTGCTGGAGGCCGGCCTGCGCCAGCGCATCCGCGCGCTGAACCTGTTCCTCAAGGATATCTACCACGGCCAGCGCATCATCAAGGATGGCGTGATCCCGGCGGAACTCATCTACAAGGGCAAGGATTTCCAGCGCCATGTGCTGGACGTCGACCCGCCTCACGACATCTACACCCACATCAGCGGCGTGGACCTCATACGCGACATCGAGGGCCGCTACCTGGTGCTGGAGGACAACCTGCGCACCCCCTCGGGGGTGTCTTACATGATCGAGAACCGCATCGTCGAGCGTCGCATCCTGCCGGAGTTCTTCGCCCACTACCGGGTGCGGCGGGTGGAGCATTATCCCGATCTGCTGCTGAAGGCCCTGCGCCACCTGTCGCCGCGGGGCGCCGACGCGGCGGAGATCGTGGTGCTCACCCCCGGCATCTACAACTCGGCCTACTTCGAGCACACCTTCCTGGCCAAGGAGATGGGCGTGGAGCTGGCGGAGGGGCGCGACCTGGTGGTGAAGAACAACGTGGTCCACCTCAAGACCACGCGCGGCCTCAAGCGCGTGGACGTGGTGTACCGCCGGGTGGACGACGAGTTCCTGGACCCCCTGTGCTTCCGCGCCGACTCGGCGCTGGGGGTGGCGGGCATCATGAACGCCTGGCGCGCCGGCAACGTGGCCCTGGTGAACGCCCCCGGGGCCGGCATCGCCGACGACAAGGCGGTGTACGCCTACGTGCCGGAGATCATCCGCTACTACCTGGGGGAGACCCCCATCCTCGCCAATGTGCCCACCTACCAGATGACCGATCCCCATGACCGGGAACTGGTGCTGTCCCAACTGGAAGGCATGGTGGTGAAGGCGGTGGCGGAGTCGGGTGGCTACGGCATGCTCATGGGCCCCGCCTCCACCCCGGAGCAGCGCCGTGACTTCACCCGCCGCATCAACGAGGACCCGCGCAACTACATCGCCCAACCGGTGGTGCCGCTATCCCGCCACGTCTGTTACCTGGACGGCGAGCTCGAATCCCGGCATCTGGATCTGCGCCCCTTCATCATCTACGGCGAGGACATCGACGTGGTGCCCGGGGGCCTCACCCGCGTCGCCATGACCAAGGGCTCCCTGGTGGTGAACTCCTCCCAGGGCGGCGGCAGCAAGGACACCTGGGTGCTGGCGGACTGACGGGCATGCTGAGCCGTATAGCCGAGTCCGTCTACTGGATGTCCCGTTTCCTGGAGCGCACGGACAACACCGCGCGACTGCTGGACATCAACCTCACGCACCTGCTGGAGGCCGACGAGGCCGGCAGCGAGGAACTGCAATGGGCGCCCCTGCTCCACATCGTGGCGGGCAACGAGGTCTACCAGCGCATCTTTCCCGACGGCGCCGTCACCGGGGCCCGCATGATCCGCTATATGGTGCAGGAGAAGGGCAACTCCGGCTCCATCTACGCCGCCCTCAAGGGCGCGCGGGAGAACGCCCGGGTGGCCCGCGACCGCGTCTCGAAGGAGATGTGGGAGGCCCTCAACGAATTCTGGCTGCAGGTGGACGGTCACGTCACCCACCGCCTGTCGCCGGAGCGGGAATCGGTCTTCTTCAAGCATGTGCGGGCCGAGGTGGCGCGTTTCCACGGCCTTACCGTCAGTACCATGCTGCGCGGCGACGCCTTCAGCTTCTACCTGCTCGGCACCTTCCTCGAACGGGCCGACATGACGGCGCGCATCCTCGATGTGAAGTACCACCGCCTGCTGCCCGACGTCGCGCAGGTGGGCTCGCCCCTGGACTATTACCAGTGGGGCGCCCTGCTCAAGTCGCTGTCGGGCTTCGAGGCTTATCGGCGCCATTACCACGGCGGCATCCGGCCCCTGGACGTGGTGGACCTGGTGGTGTTCTCCCGCCACTTTCCCCGTTCCCTGCACTTCGCCGTGGACCGCATGACCCAGGCCATCCAGGAGATCGGCACCTCCCAGGTCGACTGTGCGGTGTGCCGGGCCCTGGAGGGGCTGTCCGCCCTGCTGACCGCGCGCGCGCCCGAGGAAGTAGTGCGGGAGGGCCTGCACGAGTTCCTCACCGATTACCTGGACCAGTTGTCCACCCTTCACGCCTCGTTGCAGAACGAGTATTTCGAGGCCCACCTGGGGATGGAGCAATGCGTTATCTGATCGACCACCAGACCCGCGTCGGTTTTCCCGCCGCGGTCCGCGAGCACTTGTGCGAGTTGCGCCTGGAGCCGGTCACGGACCGCCACCAGCGCCTCCTCACGGCGCACATCGATGCCGAGCCGGAGGCGGACATCCAGCGCTATCGCGATGCCTTCGGCAACGAGGTGCATCACTTCAGCATCACCGCTCCCCACGACCATCTCACCACTCGTCTGGTGGCGGAGGTGGAGTGCCTGCGGGACAATCCCTTCGATTTTCCGGCCCTCGCCCCCCGCCGCGAGGGGGACTGGATAGCCCATGCCCTGCGGGACGTGCCACGGCTGTGGGACTACGTGCTCCACCGCAGCCCCATGACGCCCGCGGCCACGACCGTGGAACTGGCCGGCAGCCCCGACCATGACGACGCCGATATCCCGCTGGTGCAGGCGGTACAGGACGTCATGGCGTGGATCGGCGACGAATTCCGCTATGATCCAGAGGCCACGGAGGTCCACTCCCCCCTGGCCGCGATGCTGGAGCGGCGCGCCGGGGTGTGCCAGGACTTCGCCCATCTGCTCATCACCATCGTGCGCGGCTGGGACGTCCCGGCCCGCTACGTCATGGGCTATCACTACCCGGGCGAGGACGAGCCCGCCGCCGCACCCGCCACCCATGCGTGGGTGGAGGTGCTGGTGCCCGGGGCCGACTGGCTGGGCTTCGACCCCACCCACGGGCTGCTGGCCGACGACCATTACATCAAGGTGGCGGTGGGCCGCGACGTGCGGGACGCCACTCCCCAGCGCGGCAGCTTCAAGGGCGACGAGGACGGCGAGGCCCCGGACGTCATGATCAGCATTACGCCCCAGTAGCCCCATCGACGTCCACCACGGCAATGGAAATACGCCAGGACGAGATCCTCAGTCTCGAGCTGCCCTATCGCGAACGCCTGACCCTGCGGCGCACCATCTATCGCGGCGGCGACGGCCCGCGGGTAGCGGTGGTGTCCGGGATCCACGGCGACGAACTGGAGGGCCTGTACGTGGCCCACCGGGTGGCCCGCTGGCTGGAGGCCCACCCCACCGCCCTGCGGGGCCAAGTGGAGCTGCTGCCGGCGGTCAACCCCCTGGGTCTGGACACTCTGGAGCGTGGCCTGCCAACCCATGACGTGGACCTCAACCGCAACTTCCCAGGCCACGCCGACGGCCTGCTGCCCCAGCGCCTGACCGATGCGGTGATGACGGCCCTGGCCGGTGCCGCCCTGGTGGTGGACATCCATGCCAGCAACATCTACCTGCGGGAGATCCCCCAGATCCGCATCAACCAGTGCTTCGCGCCGGACCTGGTGCCCCTGGCCCGCCCCATGAACATGGACGTCATCTGGCTCCACGAGGCCGCCACCGTGCTCGAGGCCACCCTGGCCCACAGCCTCAACCAGCGCGGGGTGTCCTGCCTGGTGGCGGAACTGGGGGTGGGCATGCGGGTCACGCCGGCCTACGGCGAACAGATGCTGCGGGGGCTGCTCGCCACCTGGCAGGGGCTCGGCGTCATCGCCCTCGATGCCCCTCTCGCCCCCTGCGACCACCGGCCCCTGGTGGCCACGGACGCCAACGTGCGCTACCTCAACGCCTCCACCTCGGGGCTCTTCGTGCCCACCGTGGAACACTGGACCGCGGTCCGCAAAGATGCCCCCCTGGGACACATCGTCAGCCCCTTCGGCGGCGCCGTACTCGCGGAGGTGACGGCCCCGGCGGACGGCGTGCTGTTCACCCTGCGGGAGTATCCCCTGGTCTACGAGGGCTCGCTGATGGCCCGCATCGTCGCCACCGGCGACCCTGCCGGGAAGGAGGCCGCGCCATGAGCGAACGTTCGCTCCTTTCCATGACCGCCCCCACGCGGGACGACTTCGACATCCCCTACCATGACATCGGACGCGCCGAGAAGCTGCCCTGGGTGGTGCTGGTGGGGGGCATCCACGGCAACGAACTCAACGGCGTCTTCGTGCTGTCGCGCCTCGCCAACCTGCTGCGACTGGCAGCGGCCGGCAAGCACGCCGACTTCCGCCTCCAGCGCCGGGTGGTGGTGATCCCGGCGGTCAACGTGCTGGGGGTGAACACCGGCAGCCGCATCTGGCCCTTCGACAAGACGGATATCAACCGCTCCTTCCCCGGCAACCCGGCGGGGGAGACCACCCAGCGCATCGCCTACGCCCTCATGGCCGGCACCCTGGCGGCCCGCCACCGCATCGACATCCACTGCTCCAACGAGCACTTCGAGGAACTCCCTCAGGTGCGGCTGTATGAGCCCCATGACGACGAGCGTACCGGGGCCTTCCTGTTCGGCCTGCCCGCCATCGTGGAACGGCCCATGAGCGGGGTGTTCACCAGCACCCTGGGCCACGCCTGGCGTCACCATGGAGGGGAGAACTACGTCATCCAGGCGGGCTATGCCGGCAGCCTCCAACTGCATCACTGCGAGCGGCTGTTCCAGGCCCTGATCAATTTCCTGCTCCACAAGGGGGCCCTCAGCGGGACCCGCTTCACCGAACCGGAGGAGGACGTGCACTTCTTCGGCATGGACCACAGCGTACCCGTCATCTCCCAGCGGGCGGGGCTGTTCGTCAGTCATCTGGAGGTGGGCCGCTGGGTACGCCGGGGCGAGGTATTGGGCAACCTCCATGACGCCTTCGACGGCAATGTCATCGCCGACATCACCAGTCCGGTGTCCGGGCTGCTGTCGGGGATGCGGCGCCAGCCCCTGCTGTGTGAAGGTGATCTGGTGGCCCGGGTGCAGACCCTCGGCGCCGAGGGCACGGCCATGAGCACCTATCTCCACGGCCAGGGCCAGTAAACTCCCCGCACATGGCCCGCCCGGCCAGGGGCGCCGGTGGGCGCCGGGGCCAGGGGGATCCGCGTCAGGCCTGAAGCAGGTGGCGCCGTTTGCGCGGTACATGCATCTTGAGGAACTCCATCTGGTCGGCCAGGATGCGCCGGTTGGCGAGGATCAGGTATTCCGCATGGCTCGGCACGTAGGGCACGGCCAGCAAGGGCATGCGCGCCTGCTCGGGCGTCTGATTGCCTTTGCGGGTATTGCAGGCGCGGCAGGCGGTGACGACATTCTTCCAGCTGTCGCCGCCGCCCAGGGAACGGGGCTTGACGTGGTCCCGGGTGAGCAGCGAGATGGGGAAGCGATCACCGCAATACATGCAGTGCTGATGGTCGCGCTGGAACAGGGCGCGGTTGGTGAGGCCCGGGGTGGTGATACGTTTGCGCCGGGAGTCGGCGCCGCGCACCGCCACGATGGTATGCATGGCGAGTTCGGAACGCAGGCCGGTGAGGCGATTGGTGCCGCCGCGGATGACCACCGCGGGCTCCCCGAGGACCCAGACGATCTCCTCCCGCGCATACAGGCGCACCGCGTCCTGCCACGGCAGCCAGCCCATGGGATGGCCGCCGTTATCCAGCGCCAGTATCAACGGTTTCGACGTCTGCTCCATAACCACCTCGACATCCACCCGGTCACATCGCATGCGTCCCGGCCCGCCTCCGGCATTGGCGGCCGGCCAACGGGACGCGATCCCCAGGCATCTCCACTACCTCGACAGTTGAGGCCACGGTATGCAGTTACGGGGACTGCCCGAGACGACGTGCCCCGCGCCCCGCTTGCGGGGACCGAGGCCCCAGGGCCGCCTCACCGCTTCAAAATAGCGTCAGGCGGACCCGGCTAATCCTAAGCGCTAACGTTGCGAATGGCCAATATAGCCAGGAGCATGTTTCACTGCCGTTACCCGATGCCCCCGCCATGAGCCATAATGAAGACTTTCAATTGTAGAAAAGATTCCAGCGCCCCCCGCAATGAAACTCGTCATCCTGGATAGAGACGGCGTCATCAATCACGACTCGGCGGATTACATCAAGGGCCCCGAGGAATGGCGGCCCCTGCCCCACAGCCTGGACGCCATCGCGTGCCTCAACCGCGCCGGCTATCGCGTGGTGGTGGCCACCAATCAGGCCGGCATCGGCCGGGGCCTGTTCAGTGTTCAGGACCTGCATCGCATCCACGCCCGCATGCTCGAGGAACTGAAGATCCATGGCGGCGACATCGAGGCCATCTTCTTCTGTCCCCATACGCCGGAAGACCACTGCGAGTGCCGCAAACCCAAGCCCGGCCTGTTGCTCGACGTGGCCGCCCGCCTCAAGGCCGCCCTCGGCGAGGTCTATGCCATCGGCGACAGCCAGCGGGACCTGGACGCGGCCCGCGCCGCCGGGGCCCGCCCGCTGCTGGTACGGACCGGCAACGGGCGCCTGACGGAGCAGGGGTTCACGGCGGCCACCGCCGTACCGGTGTTCGACGATCTCGCCGGGGCGGTGGCCCATATCCTCGGTAAGACGCCCGCCCCATGAGGCGTTCCTTGAGTGTCCGCGTGGTGGTGGGGTCGACAGTGTTCTTCGTCGGCCAGGCCATTTCCACCCTGATCATCGCTACGGGGACCCTGCTCCTCGCCCCGGCGCCGTTTGCGCGACGCCAACGCTGGGCGGCGCTGTGGAACCGCTTCAACCTGTGGTGGCTGCGGATCTGTTGCGGCGTCCGCTGGCAGGTGGAGGGCGTGGAGAACATCCCCGACACGCCGGCCATCGTCATGGCCAAACACCAGTCCGCCTGGGAGACCCTGGCCCTGGTCCATTGGTTCATGCCCCAATGTTACGTGCTGAAGCGGGAGCTGCTGCGCATCCCGTTCTTCGGCTGGGCGCTGTTCCTCATGCGTCCCATCGCCATCGACCGCTCCCAGGGCCGCAAGGCGGGACAGCAACTGCTGGAACAGGGTCGTCGCCGCCTGGCCGACGGCATCTGGGTGATCATCTTCCCCGAGGGTACCCGGATGGCACCCGGCCAGCGCGGGCGCTATCACGTGGGCGGGGCCAGACTGGCCTTCGCTACCGGGAGCCCCGTGGTGCCGGTGGCTCACGACGCCGGCCATTGCTGGCCACGCAACAGCTTCTTCAAGTACCCTGGCACGGTACGCGTGGTGATCGGCCCGCCGGTGCTCGCCGACGGGCTCAGCAGCACGGAAATCAATCACCGCGTGGAGGCCTGGATAGAAAGCACCATGGAGCATCTGGAGGCTTCGCGGTGATGGCACCGCTGGCGGCGGCGTCCCTGGCCCCGGTTCATATTGAAAAGGTTGGCGGGATCAATTAATGTTCCGAATGATTTTGGGATTCCAACCGTCTAAATATCAACGCTAAATTGAGGTTGAAGTATGCTTGTTCCGGGTCGGCGGCCCGGCATGCAAATTCTGCATGCCTCCCCCACGGAGCCACGGGACGACGGCGCACTGTCACTTAACCCTCTTGGGCCACCCATCGAAAGCCGTCCCTCCGGCCCGGCCCACGTTGCGCCACGGTCAGGTAGGCATGTGACCCAAAGCCTCACAACAGTCTAAGGAGATGAACAGCAGATGGCGGACCTTTTCAGCGCAGAGTGGATGCAGGGTTTTCAAGAAGCCTGGAACAACGAACCCGAACTCGCCGGGGCCCTCGGTGAGATCGGCTTCGACTCCAACATCGGCTATGGCTTCGAGGGCGAGGCCGAGCCCCGCGGCGTCATCGTGGTGGAGAACGGCCGAGTCACCCGCGCCGCCGCCTACGCCGGCGAGACTCTGAACTGGGACCTGCGCGCCAGTCCGGATACCTGGAACAAATGGAAGGAGAAAGGGGTCAATATGATGTCCCTGGGCTCCGCCTACATGACCGGAAAACTCAAGTTCGCCGTTGGTGACTACAAGGCCATGGCCAAGGATCCGCGCATGGCGGGCCCATTCGTCAAGAGCTTCTCCGTAATGGGCCGGGTCTGACAGGACCTCCCTCCACGCCACGTTCGGCCCGACCCTGGACCTCCGACGACCCGCTATGGAACGCCTCTCACCACATCTGCTCGCACTTACCGCCGCCCTGCTCGGTGCGGCCTTCACCGTTGCCGCCCAGGACGCCGCCGCCCAGGACTACGGGCGCCAGGACTTTGGCCGCAGCGGGGGCAACCAGGGCTATGGCGGCGGTCAGGCCCCCGGTGGCTACTACGGTCGTCAGGGTGCCCCCATCCAGGGCACGCCCACCATGGTGGTCCAGGAGGCCTCGCGGGAGGCCACCGTCACCCTGGGCGGCACCGTGGTACCCTTCAAGGATGTCACCCTGGCGGCCCAGATACCCGGCCGGGTGGTCAACATCGCGGGCTCCGAAGGCGACTACTTCGAGGAAGGCGAGGTGCTGGTGGAACTGGACGACAGCGAACTCCGGGCCCAGCAGCAGGCCGCGTGGGCGGCCCTGCGGGATGCCGAGGCCGGCATACGCAACGCCCAGACCCAGTATTCCCGGGAACTCATCGCCCCCCAGGCGCGCTCGCCATCCACCATGCCCGGCATGGGCATGCCTACGCTCTTCGACCAGTTCTTCACCCGGCCCATGGGCAGCATGATGGGCCAGGGGTCGCCCGGCCTCGAGCGCTACAGCGATCTGTACGGCCGCCAGACCCAGGTGGAACAGGCTCAGAATGCCTACCAGCGGGCCTTGGCTCAGTTGCGCCAGATCGAAACCAAGTTCCGCGACGCCAAATCCATCGCCCCCTTTGACGGCGTCATCGTCAATAAGTTCGTGGAGGAGGGGGATACCGCGCAGCCCGGACAGCCCCTGGTGAAGTTCGCGGACGTGCGTTCTCTGCAGATCCAGGTGGAGGTGCCGGCACGCCTGATGCCCGTGCGCGAAGGGCAGGTACTGGAGGCCCGCCTCGACGTGAGCGACAAGCCCGTCAAGGTGCGGGTGGCCCGGGTCTTTCCCATGGCGGACCCGCAACGCCATACGGTCACGGTGAAATTCGATATCCAGCCGGGCACACCGGCGGCTCCCGGCATGTACGCGGAGGTCATGATCCCCGACAACAATTCCCTGGTCCGCAACGTCATCGCCATCCCCACCTCCGCCCTCATCCAGCGCGGCAGCTTGCCCATGGTCCAGGTGGCAAACCCCGACGGCGGTCGCGAACTCCGGGTGGTACGGCTCGGCGAGTATCTGGATGCCCAGACCGTCTCCGTGCTGTCAGGCCTCAGCCCCGGTGAGGTCATATTCATTCAAGGCCAGGCCCCCCTCGACATGGGCCCGGCATCAGGACGCCGCCCCTACTGATCAGGGCTGCAAGGAACGAGTTTTTACATAGATTTAGGGTGGCCGCCATAGGGTCCAGCCGACGCGCATCGGGGAGCACTGGGCTCCCCGATGCGCGTTATTGGAGGCGCGGCCGGGAGTAGAATTCGCCGGCCAGCGCCGGCAGCCGGGACGACAGCTCGCATGGCAGACCACGACAAGACCAAAAACGAAGCACAGGACGAGGAACATCTGGGCCTCGCAGGCAACCTGACCCGGGCGTTCATCAACTCGCCCCTGTCGCCGCTGCTCTTCGTGGGCATGCTGTTCCTGGGCCTCATCGGCCTCGCCGTCACGCCGCGCCAGGAAGACCCCCAGATCTCCGTGCCCATGGTGGACATCTTCGTCCAGTATCCGGGCGCCGATGCCACCCAGGTGGCCAGCCTCGCCACCCGGCCGCTGGAACGCATCATGAGCGAGATCCCGGGGGTGGAGCACGTCTATTCGGCCTCCCAGCGCGGTCAGGCCATCGTCACCGTGCAGTTCTTCGTGGGCGAGGAGTTGGGCCCCTCCATCGTCAAGGTCCACGACAAGATCCAGTCCAACCTGGACAAGATGCCGCCAGGGGTGCGACCACCCCTGGTCAAGCCCAAGGGCATCGACGACGTCCCGGTGGTCACCGTCACCCTGTGGTCCCCGGACGCCAACCTCGGCGACGCGGCGCTGCGCAAGCTGGCCCTCGATATCCTCCAGGAGGTCAAGGAACTCCCGGACACGGGTCAGGGCTTCGTGGTGGGCGGCAGCCGCGAGCAGGTGAAGGTGAACGTTTACCCCCAACGCCTGTCTGGCTTCGACATCACCCTCGACCAGGTGGCCCAGACCATCCGCACCGCCAACGCCGAGCAGCAGGCCGGCAACGTCGAGGCCCGGAACACCTTCTTCAACGTCTACACCGGGTCTTTCCTGCGCAGCGCCGAGGACGTGTCGCGGCTCGTGGTGGGCACCCGCAACGACGTGCCCGTGTATGTGCGTGACGTGGCCCAGGTCAGCTACGGGCCAGCGCAGACCTCCCGGCTGGTGGAGTACTACACCGCCCCGGCCGGTGACCATGAAGAGGAGGCCGCGGGCGTACCGGCCGTCACCCTCGCAGTGGCCAAGAAGGAGGGCTCCAACGGGGTCCAGGTGGCTACCTCCATCATCGACAAGGTGGAGTCCCTCAAGGGGGTGCTGATCCCCAGCAATGTCACCGCCAGCGTTACCCGCAACTACGGCGAGACGGCCGACGACAAGGTCAACGAGCTCATCATGAAGCTCTTCAAGGCCACCGGTTTCGTCTTCGTGCTGGTGCTGATCGCCTTCATGGCCCTGCGTCCGGCCCTGGTGGTACTGCTGGTGATCCCCGTGGTCCTCCTGTTCACGGTGTTCGCCGCCTTCCTCATGGGCTACACCATCGACCGGGTCTCCCTGTTCGCCCTCATCTTCTCCATCGGCATCCTGGTGGACGACGCCATCGTGGTGGTGGAGAACATCTACCGGCGCTGGCTCGAATCCGACAGCACCAGCGCCGAGGTGGCGGTGGATGCGGTGCGGGAAGTGGGCAACCCCACCATCATCGCCACCTTCACCGTGGTGGCCGCCCTGCTGCCCATGGGCTTCGTGCGCGGCATGATGGGACCGTACATGGAACCCATCCCGGCGCTCGGCTCGGTGGCCATGATCGTCTCCCTGCTGGCGGCCTTCATGTTCACCCCCTGGTGGGCGCTGCGCCTCAAGCCCAGCCAGGCCTACCTGCATCGCCAGGAGAAGCGGGAGCATGCCATGGCCTCCCGCCTCGACGGCCTGTTCCGGCGCGTCCTCATCCCCCTCATCGACCATCGCGGCAAGCGCCTGTTGTTCCGGCTCGCCCTGTGGGGGGCGTTGTTCCTGGCGTTGTTCATGTTCTATACCACCTGGGTCACGGTAAAGATGCTGCCCCTGGACAACAAGCCCGAGTTCAGCCTGGTGGTCAACATGCCCGAGGGCACGGCCCTGCCGGTGACCGCCAACCTGACGCGCCAGATCGCCCAGGCCATCCGCGCCGAGATCCCCGAGGTGACGGCCCTGCAGACCTATGTGGGCACCGCCCGGCCCTTCGACTTCAACGGCATGGTGCGCCACTACTACTTGCGGGACAGGCCGTGGCAGGCCGAGGTCCAGGTACAGCTCACCCACAAGACCAAACGCGACCTCTCCAGCCACGAGCTGGCGGTGATGACCCGCGAACTCATCGCCGGCCCCGACTCCGAGCTGCGAACCACCATCCGCAACACCGGCGCCGATATCGCGGTGGTGGAGATGCCGCCGGGGCCACCGGTACTGCAGACCGTGGTGGCCGAGATCTACGGTCCCTCGGGCGAGGCCCGGCGCGCCATGGCTGGGGCCATGGCGGAGATGTTCGAGAAGGCCGAGAACCTGGATGACGTCTACAGCTACGTGGAAGAGCCCTCCAGCTACTGGCGCTTCGAGGTGGATACGGAGAAGGCGGTACGGCGTGGCATCTCCGTGGACACCATCAACCGCAACGTCACCATGGCCATGGGCGGTTACAAGGTGGGGGACATCAAACAGTCCAAGGTGCTTGAGCCCACCAACATCGTGATCCAGGTCCCGCTCTACAAGCGCTCCCAGATCAGCGTTCTCGGTGACCTGCCCATCCCCACCGCCGGCGGCCAGACCATCCCCCTGGCGGAGTTGGGCCACTTCGTCCAGGTTCCCACCCAGCCCACCCTCTATCACAAGGATCTGCGGGCGGTGGAGTATGTCACCGCCGAGAGCGTCGGGCGGCTCGCCGCCCCCATCTACGGCATGTTCCAGGTGGAGAAGATGATCCGCGAGGACCGTGATTACGAGTGGCTGCGCGATGCCATGAACGGCGAGGGCCAGCAATACTATGGTCACTTCACGGGGCCACCGCCCAATGATTCGAAACTCGGCTTCGAATGGGGTGGCGAGTGGACCGTCACCTACGAGACCTTCCGCGACATGGGCATCGCCTTCGCCGCCGCCCTGGTGTTGATCTACATCCTGGTGGTGTGGGAGTTCGGCAATTTCAGGGTGCCTCTGCTCATCATGGCCCCCATTCCCCTCACCCTGCTGGGCATCATACCGGGGCACATGCTGTTCGGCGCCGAGTTCACCGCCACCTCCATGATCGGCTGGATCGCCCTAGCCGGCATCATCGTGCGCAACTCCATCCTGCTGGTGGACTTCGCCATCCACGCCATCCGTGACGGCACCGAGGTGAAAGAGGCGGTGATCCAGGCCTGCACCACCCGCACCCGGCCCATCATGATCACGGCCTTCGCCCTGGTGGCCGGCTCCAGCGTGATCCTGGGCGACCCCATCTTCAAGGGCATGGCCATCTCCCTGTCCTTCGGCGTGATGGTGTCCACGGTCCTGACCCTCATCGTCATCCCCCTGGGCTGTATCGCCGCCTCCGATTCCCTCATCTCCCTGGCCTTCCCGCCCGGCCACGGTGGCCCGGGGGGAGGTGACCCGGTGGGTCCCACCGGCGGCGGCCCCGATCCCCGCCCCCTGCCCAGCCCGGCATCGGCGGTGCGCGCCCAGCCCAAACCCACCCTGCGGGAGCGGGTTGCCAACATCGGCTACATGGCCCTGTTCATGTTGAGGGGTGCGGTCCTCGCCCTGATGGCCCTGCTCAAGCGCTTGATACCGAAACGCGGGGAAGACAGCAACGGCCAGGCAACCCCATCGCAGCCGCCCGAGGTCAGCATCCAGGGCACCGAGCCGGCGGCGGCACCCACCCCACGCGGCGAGGAGGCCCCGCGGTCCGCCGCCGCCCCCCGCGAACGCCAAGCGCCCGACACCGCTGCTCCTGAACCGGACAGCGGGGCAGCCGCCCCGACCCCACCGGCCACCGCGCAGACGCCGACCGCAAAGGACACCGAGGCAGCAGACCGTGCGCCCGCCCCGCCGAAGAACACGGACCCGGCCACCACCGGGCAATCCGGCGCGGCACCAGAGTCCGTTCCGGCCGCCGCGGAAAGTGCCCGGCGGGCGCTATCAGAGGCCGTCCCCGCCGCCACTGAGGAACCATCCACGCCCCCTGCCGCAACGCCGGGGACGCCCCCGCAGGACGCCCCACAAACGGCGCGCAAATCGCCCGCCCCCAAGGCGCCCGGCAAGAAACGGATCTCACTGAAGAAGCCCGCCACCCCGGCCCCACCATCCAACGGCGCGGGCCAACCCGCCGCGGCACGCAAAGAAGGGGCATCCCAGACGCCGCGCCGCGACCCCCGTTCGGCGGGGGAAGACATTTCGGGCCCCCGCAAGAAGCGGCGGGGAATTCGCCTCAAGCAGGACATGTCCGGTCTCGGAACCGGTTCGTCCGGACACGACGACTGAGTATCTGTCCGCGCATACCCGGCCGTGTCTGTACGTGACGCATCAAGAGAAAGTGGGAAGGGTGAAAATGGCCATCGTCACCTTATCCCTGCTCGTCGGTCAGCCGCTCTGGGCCGGGGAATGGTGGCAGGAGGATGGAGGCCGCTCCTGGGGCAGCGGTGGAAAGGATGGCGGCACGGCTTGGGCCGAATCCCGGGATGACGCTTGGTGGCTGGACCCGGTGGACCCCGCACCTTCGCGGGACACCGATGATCAATGGCGTGACCGCCGATCCGGGGGCCAGCCCTGGGGTTTGCGCAACCCTCCACCGCAACAGAAACAGGAACAGCGACGCAAGACCTACAACCCATGGTCCGATTGGTCGGACCGCCCATGGGGTGACACCGGCAGCCGCAGCGATCAGGAACGCCAGACCCGTGAGAGAGAGAGCACGCGGCGGCGCGACGAGGTTACCCCGTGGGGAGGTGGCATGCCGGCGTACCCCGGCTATGGCCCTGCCCCCGCTTACCCCTCCGGTCCCGTCCCCGGGTACGGGACCGGGCCCTGGGGCGGCGTACCCCCCTTACCCGGCATGCCGGCACCCTACTGAGTCCGCGCCGAGACGGCACCATCTCAGGGCAACGGATGATTGTTGAAAGCCTTAACATTAGAATGGAATCAAACGGGATGGTGCCATTGCGTCCAGCCGGCGGATAACCTCCACCGGCATACGAAGGACTCACCCGCTGCGGTCTGACCCAGACTCTAAAAGGTAGGAAATATGAAAATGCGTTATGGATTGCTTGGAATCATGGCCCTATGGCTGACCGGCCTCGCGCCCGCGGCCCTCGCCGCGGAATTTTCCGCCACCATGGTGCAGAAGGCACCGAACCAACCGGACATGACGTCCAAGCTCTACGTCAGCGGCGACAACATGCGCGAGGAAACCTCCATCAAGGGGGAAGAGCGTATCCGGATCCACGACAAGTCCAGCAACATCACCTGGCTGTTGAACCCCAAGAAAAAGCAATACGTGGAGTTTTCCGGTGAGCCCGCGGCTGCCGGCGGCCGCCAGGAGCCGCCGCTGCCCGACGAACCGGGCAGCCCCTGCCTGCAGGACGCCAACAGCCTGCAGTGTACCCGCCTCGGCGTCGAGAAGATCAATGGGCGGGAGGCCGAGAAATGGCGTTTCGTCGCCCCCGGCCAGGGCCGGAGCCAGCAAGCGGTGGAGTGGACGGAGTGGTTCGACAAGGAACTGCGCATCCCCATCCGCGGCGAGGGTCCCAGTGGCATGGTGAGGGAACTCAACGCCATCGAGGTGGGCCCCCAGCCGGCGGATCTCTTCGAGATCCCCGCCGGCTACGAGCAGATAGAAATGCCCCAACGTGCCCCCCAGGGCCGGCGTTGACGAAGGGTCGCCGATAACGGCTCGGCATGTCACCCAAAAACACAACTCACGACTATGGGGTAGGTAGATGATTACGGTCGTCGGCAACCTGAAGGGTGGCTCGGGCAAGAGTACGGTGGCATTCAATCTCGCCGTGTGGCTGGCCCATGCCAAGGTAGAGGTCGTCGCCTTCGATCTCGATCCCCAGGCCACCTTGAGCGATGTCGGCGAGGTCAGGCGCGAGGAGAACATCCTCCCGGAGGTGCCCATCTATCGCGCAGAGAACGACCCCGGCACCGTGCTCAAGGGTCACAGCGGAGAAGTCCTCGTGGATGTGGGAGCTTCCAACCTGTGGGCCATGCGCCAGGCCATCAATATGGCCGACCGTATTCTTATTCCGGTGGGACCGAGTCAGGCCGACGTGTGGTCCACCCAACGCTTTCTCAACATCATCGCCGAGGCCCTCAATCCCGATGCCCGGCCGGAGATCCTCACCTTCATCAACCGTGCCGACACCCACCATTCCGTACGTGAATCGGACGAGGCCGAGGAGGCCCTCGCCTCCCTCCCCGGCGCCACGGTGCTGAAGCGCCGTCTCGGCCAGCGCACCATGTTCCGCCGATCCTTCAGCGAAGGCCTCGCGGTATTCGAGCTGGAGCGCCAGGGCAAGGCTGCCTTCGAGTTCATCCGCCTGGCCAAGCGCCTCTATCCCGAGGCGGCCACCGCCAGGACCGCACCCGGGCGCGGCCACCAGGAATAAGCCAATCCCGCCCCCAACTTCAGACGACGCGCCATGACTTCGCAGCTCGAGATCGCAGGCTACCCCCTCGCACGACCCCGCCGTATGCGCCGCGATGGGTTCTCCCGCCGCCTCATGAGGGAGCACCGCCTGTCTACCGACGACCTCATCTATCCCGTATTCGTGCTGGAGGGCGAGGGCCGCCGTGAGACAGTGGCCTCCATGCCCGGCGTGGAGCGCCTGTCTATAGACCTGTTGCTGGAGGAGGCCGCCGCGGTGGTGGAGCTGGGGATCCCGGCCATGGCCCTGTTTCCGGTCACGCCGGTGGAAAAGAAGACGGAGGATGCCTGCGAGGCCTTCAATCCCGAGGGCCTGGCGCAACGGGCGGTGCGCGCCCTGAAAACGCGTTTGCCGGACCTCGGCGTCATCACCGACGTGGCCCTCGATCCCTTCACCACCCACGGCCAGGACGGTCTCATCGACGACACCGGCTACGTGATGAACGACGAGACGGTGGCCGTGCTGGTGAGACAGGCCCTGTCCCATGCCGAGGCCGGCGCCGACGTCGTCGCCCCGTCGGACATGATGGACGGCCGCGTGGGGGCTATCCGCCACGCCCTGGAGGACGCGGGCCACATCCACACCCGCATCCTCGCCTACGCCGCCAAGTACGCCTCCGCCTACTACGGCCCCTTCCGCGACGCCGTGGGCTCGGCCGGCAATCTCGGGAGCGGCAACAAATACAGCTACCAGATGGACCCCGCCAATGGCGACGAGGCCCTGCGCGAAGTCGCCCTGGACCTCCAGGAAGGCGCCGACATGGTGATGGTCAAGCCGGGCATGCCCTATCTCGACGTGGTGCGTCGGGTCAAGGACACCTTCGGCGTGCCCACCTTCGTCTACCAGGTGAGCGGCGAATACGCCATGCTCCAGGCCGCCGCCGCCAACGGCTGGCTCGACCTCGAGGCAGTGGCCATGGAGGCCCTCACCAGCATGAAACGCGCCGGCGCCGACGGCATCCTCACCTACTTCGCCAAGGACGCCGCCCGCTGGCTGCGGGAAGGGTGAGCCTCCTGCCGGGCCCCATGGCCTGAAGCCGGGCGGCTGCAACGGAGGTCGCGGTTCAACGGAATTCCAGCTTGAATTTGACGGCCTTGAGGTACTCCGCCTCCTGGGCCAGATTGGCCGCCGTGAGGGGATGCTCCACCAGCCAACCGCCGGGGAATATGACCTCCAGGCTGCTGGTGCCGGACAGCAGCCGGAACTCCGGGAAGGTCTGCTTGCTGCGGGCGTGGTTCATGAGTATGGCCAGACGCAGCAGGATGCACAGGCGCTTGGCGGTGTCCGTGCGCACGCCGGCCAGTTCCTGGAGTTCCCCCTTGGGGAACTTGCGCCGGTGGCCGCGTATGAGGGCCGCCAGGAAGGCCTGTTCCTGGCGCGAGAAGCCGGGCATGTCGGCGTGGCGCACGATGTAGGCCCCGTGCTTGTGGTACTGGTTGTGAGCCACGGCCATACCCATCTCGTGGAGCAGCGCGGCCCAGCGCAGGCTATTGGCATCTTCTTCGCCCTCGAGCTCCCACGGCACCCGCACCTGCCGCAGGCAGTAGTCGGCGGTGTCCGCCACCCGGCGGGCGAACTTCGCCGACAGGTCGAAGCGTTTGACCATCTGACGAATGGTGCGCTCCCGCACGTCTTCATGGCGGATCCGCCCCAGCAGGTCGTAGAGCAGGCCTTCCCTCAGGGCCCCGTCGGAGGCCTCCATGCGCTCGAGCCCCAAGGCCTCGAAGGTGGCGTTGAGGATGGCCACGCCCCCCGGAAACACCGGTGCCCGCTCCTTGCCCAGCCCCTCCATGTTCAGGGCCTCGACGGCCCCTGCCTTGACCAGGGCGCGGCGCAGTTTGCCGAGACCCTTGCGGGTGATGCCGTGGTCGCTCCAACCGTTGGCCTCCAGCACCGAGCGCACCGCCTTGATGGTGCCCGAGGCACCGATGGCATGGTCCCAACCGATGCGTCTGAAGCGGCCCTCGATACTCTCCAGTTCCAGGCGGGCGGCGATCTCCGCTCTGACCATAGCCGCCTCCGTGATCTGGCCATCGGGAAAGTAGTCGCGGGTATAGGAGACGCAGCCCATGTAGCGGCTCTCCCGATGACGGGTCTCGAAGCGCTCGCCGATGATGAATTCCGTGCTGCCGCCCCCGATGTCCATCACCAGGCGGGTGCCGCTGTCGTCGGCCTGGCTGTGGGCGACCCCCAGGTAGATGAGCCGGGCCTCCTCGCGGCCGGCGATGATGTCGATGGGGTGGCCGAGGGCCTTGCGGGCACGGTGCATGAACTCGGCGGCGTTACGTGCGGTGCGCAGGGTGTTGGTGCCCACCGCCCGCACCGCACCCCGGGGCAGTTCGTGGACGCGCTGGCCGAAACGTTCCAGGCAGGCCACGGCACGGGTCACGGCGGTATCGTCGAGGAACCCCCTGGCGTCGAGGCCGGCGGCGAGCTGCACCTGCTCGCGCAGCCGATCCACCACCCGCACATGGCCATCCTGCACCTCGGCGATGATCATGTGGAAACTGTTGGAACCGAGATCGACGGCGGCGATGGTGGGCGAGGGTGCGGCGTCAACCTGAAAAGAGCGGGACTCACCGGCCATGGGGCAGAGATCCGATAGGGAAAGGCGCGGCAAGGTTAACCGCAAAGCCCACGCTTAGGAAGCGCCTGCCGGAAGGATGTGCGCTCCCCTCCCCGTCGCTCCCTGCCCCTGGGCCGAGAGTGGGGCCGGACGGTGGAGTGGGATGGCGGAACCGCCTCCCCTCCACCGTTCACCACGCGCCTAACCGGCTTCCCGATAGTGGGGGTCCACCCAGCAACGGGGCAGGGCCTCGCCAGACAGGAACACCAGGCCCCCTTTGTCGAAGGGGCCGGGATCGGGTAGCTCTTCCCCGGTGTTGTAACGGCCGGTCACCCGGGTCTGGTACGGGTCGAAAAGCTCCTCCGTCTGGAGAACCTCCACCATGTGCCCTGTACTCCTTTCCTTCAGAAACATATCCGCCTCCGCGTCGCACCCGTGCCCGTGGCCTGCCTGCCCGGCACCGGTGCCGTGGCCGGGAACCACCGACGCCTCGTGCGCCGGTCTCTGTTTAACTCTCATGGCGATACGCGCGCCCAAGATAATGAAAGAGGAGCGCGTATCGCCATGTTCGTTCCCTCACCCCATCCCTCTCCCAGAGGGAGAGGGGGAGTTCGTGCTTCGCGACTCTCACGTTAAGTATGGTTGGGAGCCAAGCGGAAAGACAATATCAGAAGTCGGAAGCGCTGAATAATTCGGCGCTTCCCATGCGGCCCATGGCCGGGGCGGGTCTCCGACCGCACCATCAAAGCTCGTCCAGCTGCAGCTCCTTCAGCTTGCGGGTGAGGGTGTTGCGACCCCATCCCAGCAGTCGGGCGGCGGCCTGGCGGTGGCCGTGGGTGTGGCGCAACGCTACCTTGAGCAGGGTGCGCTCGAAGCGTGGCACCGCCTCGTCCCGCAGGGCGCTGTCGCCGAGGGATATATGGCGCTCACACCAGCGGGTGAGGTTCTCCTCCCAGTCCTCTTCCCGCTCCGTCTCCGCCTCCTGACCCCGCAGTTCCGGCGGCAGGTCGCCGGGCACGATGACCTCGGCCGAGGCCATCACGGTGAGCCAGCGGCAGGTGTTCTCGAGCTGGCGGACGTTGCCCGGCCAGTCGAGGCAGGACAGGTAGGATTCGGTCTCGGCGGACAGGCGCTTCGGCTCCACCCCCAGTTCCTCGGCCGCGCTGTCCAGGAAGCGCGCCGCCAAGCCGGGGATGTCCTCCCGCCGCTCTTTCAGGGGCGGCACGTGGATACGGATGACGTTGAGGCGATGATAGAGGTCCTCGCGGAACACACCGTCCTTGACCCGCTGCTCCAGGTTCTGGTGGGTGGCGGCGATGACCCTCACGTCCACCCGGATGGGCGTGGCGCCGCCCACCCGGTAGAACTCGCCGTCCGCCAGCACCCGCAGCAGGCGGGTCTGGAGTTCCGCCGGCATGTCGCCGATCTCATCCAGGAACAGGGTGCCCTCATGGGCCTGTTCGAAACGCCCGCGGCGCTGGGCCGCGGCCCCCGTGAAGGCGCCACGCTCGTGGCCGAACAGCTCCGACTCCAGCAAGTCGCGGGGGATGGCGGCGGTATTCAGGGCGATGAAGGGATATTCCTTACGCGGACTGTGGCGGTGCAGGGCGTGGGCCACCAGCTCCTTGCCGGTGCCCGACTGGCCGGTGATGAGTACCGTCACCGAGGAGCGCGCGAGGCGGCCGATGGCTCTAAAGACCTCCTGCATAGCCGGGGCCGAGCCGATGATCTCGAGGCCCTCGAGGGCGCCATCGGACGTGCCGCCCGACTCCTCCGCACCCGCGTTGCGACGGGCGGCGGCGCGGCGCACCAGTTCCACCGCATCGTCCACATCGAAGGGCTTGGGCAGGTATTCGAAGGCCCCGCCTTCATAGGCCGACACCGCGCTGTCGAGGTCCGAGTAGGCGGTCATGATGATCACCGGGACCTCGGGAAAACGCGCCGTGACCCGGGACAGCAGTTCCAGGCCGTCGAGGTCGGGCATGCGGATATCCGAGATCACCACGTCGGGTCGTTCCCGGGCCATGCGCTCCAGCACGCCGCTGCCGCTCTCGAAGCTGGTCACCTGCATGCCTTCGTGGCGTAGCGCTCGTTCCAGCACCCAGCGGATGGAGCGGTCGTCGTCGATGACCCAAACGCGTTCCGGGGTATTCATTGGTCGTTCTCCAGGGGCAACCAGGCCGTCACCACGGTATTGCCGGGGACGCTCTCACAATCGATGTAGCCGCCGTGCAGATGTATCAGATTCTGGGCGATGGACAAGCCGAGGCCGGACCCCCCGGCCCTGCCCGAAACCATGGGATAGAAGATCTTGTCCATCATCTCCTCGGAAATGCCGGGGCCGTTATCAATCACCTGCAGGCGAATCGCCAGGCGATGGCGCCGCCCGCCGATGGTCACCTGCCGCTCCACCCGGGTGCGCACGGTGATACAGCCGTCTCGGCCGCTGCCCCGGATGGCCTGGGCGGAGTTGCGCACGATATTCAGCAGGGCCTGGATCAGCAGGTCCGGATCCGCTTCCACCTCCGGAATGCTGGGGTCGTAATCACTCTGGATGATGACGCCATCGGGCACCTCGGCCCGCACCAGGGTGCATACCCGATCCGTGGCCTGATGCACGTTGAAGGGACGCTTCTGGGGCACGCTGCGGGGACCCAGCATGCGGTCCAACAGCCCCTGGAGGCGGTCAGCCTCGCCGATGATGACCTGGGTGAATTCCAGCAACTCGGGGTTGTCCAGTTCCCGCTCCAGCAGTTGGGCGGCGCCCCGCAAGCCCCCCAGAGGATTGCGGATCTCATGGGCCAGACCCCGCACCATGGCGTAGGTGGTCTCGTGCTGGGCCAGGGTCTGCTCGCCCCGGGAGATGGCATGGTGGCGATCCACCTCAATCAGTTCCACCAGCAGTCCATCCTCGCCGTCATGGACCTGAGTGGGGGTCACCACGCAGTCCACCGTAATGGTATCGCCGTTGGCGCGCCGGCACTGGAGTCCATGCTCCGAAAAGGGACGGCGGGAGGATAAGGCCCAGTCCAGGGAGCCCTCCCACTTGGCGGAATCGGCGAAGATATCCTTGGGTCGCATGTCCTTGATCTTCTTCTCGCTGGTCTGCAGCAGACCCTCGGCCGCCGGATTGGCCAACAGAAGCCGCAACCGCGAGTCGAACAGCAACACGGCCGTGGTTTGCGTCTCCAGAATGGCAAGCAGATATTTCTTGTTCACTGTCCCTGTATTAAGCAAGAAACGGACCATGCTCGCCGCATCCAAACTGTCCGCCGTGATGAGGCTAACGGCTCCAATGGGGGTCACGTCCGGCAGGTATCACGGGACACTTGCTCTATTATGGTGCATTCGCGGGGATGCAGGGGCGAGCCGGCGACACCCGGATGAGAACGTCAGGAATCGATGGGCGATCCGTTCCGCCCCAGGAGCATAATGAAGAGGCCCGGCGCAGGCATGCAACGGGCTGCGACCGTGCCAGCCCCCGGTAAGGCCCGGTAAGGCCCGGTAAGGATTGAAGCCGACTTTACCGACGCTACGGACCACCCCCCAGGGCGGCCCGCAACACGTGAAAGGTGATGGGGCCGGCGCTGATAACGGACTCGCCCGTGGCATCCACCACCTCGGCCTCGATGGTGTGGGTGCCCCGATCCAGGGCGGGCAGTTGGAAGCTCAGGGGGGCGTTGCCGCCCATGGGCTCACCATCCAGGGTGACGGCGATGCTGTGGCCCGCCCGCAGTGGGGGTTCCAGGGTCATGCGCACGCCGACGACACCGTTGTTGGCACGTACCCCTTGATCCTGTTGCGGCGCGACGAAGGAGAAGCTCTGGTAAGCGGCCTCTTCCGTGGGCCCCTTCCCATCGTCGGGGGCGGTCGCACGCGGGGCCTCGAGGGCCGGCATGGTCTGCACCGGCGGTATCTCCACCTCTTCCGCGCCCGGCCGGGCCTCGTCGGAGAATACGGTGGCACCATCGGGTCCCACCCAGCGGTAGACCTTGGACCCGGCCGCCAGGGCGAGGGCCGGCAATAACAGGAGCACGACGAAAAATGCCTTCATGAGCACGAGCATAGCCGAAGGGTGGGAGGCCGGCAATCGAGGCCCCCACCGCGCGGCAGGCTCTCCGGACGCCCCGGCCAAAAATAAAACGCCCCCGGCTGGCGGGGGCGTCGATGGGGCAGCGCGGCGTGGCCGCGGATGGCCTGCTACAGGCTGTAGTACATGTCGAACTCCACCGGATGGGTGGTCATGCGCAGCTGCATGATGTCGGCCTGTTTCAGGGTGATGTAGCCATCGATGAGGTCGTCGGTGAAAACGCCCCCCGCGGTGAGAAACTCCCGGTCGGCGTCCAGGGCCTCGAGGGCACAATCCAGGGAGAAGCACACCTGGGGAATGGCCTTCTCCTCCTCCGGCGGCAAGTCATAAAGGTCCTTGTCCATGGCATCGCCTGGGTGGATCTTGTTCTGGATGCCGTCCAGGCCCGCCATCATCATGGCCGCGAAGGACAGATACGGGTTGCCGGTGGAATCGGGGAAACGCACCTCTATGCGCCGCGCCTTGGGGCTCGACACATAGGGAATACGCACCGAGGCGGAGCGGTTGCGGGCCGAATAGGCCAGCATCACCGGGGCCTCGAAGCCGGGCACCAGACGCTTGTAGCTGTTGGTGGAGGCGTTGGTGAAGGCATTGAGGGCCCGGGCGTGCTTGATGATGCCGCCGATGTAGTACAAAGCGGTCTCCGACAGGCCACCATACTGATCGCCGGCGAAGATGTTCTCGCCGCCTTTCGCCAGGGACTGATGCACGTGCATGCCGTTGCCGTTGTCACCCACCAGCGGTTTGGGCATGAAGGTGGCGGTCTTGCCATAGCTATGGGCTACGTTCTGCACCACGTATTTGAGGATCTGATTCTGGTCGGCGCGGCGCACCAGGGTGTCGAACTTGGTACCGATCTCGCACTGGCCCGCGGTGGCCACCTCGTGGTGATGCACCTCGACGCCGACGCCCATCTCCTCGAGGGCGAGACACATGGCCCCACGCAGGTCGTGGAGAGAATCCACCGGCGGCACGGGAAAGTAACCGCCTTTCACCGAGGGCCGGTGTCCCATGTTGCCGTCATCGAACACGCGCTCGGAGTTCCAGCCAGCCTCCTCGGAATCCACCTTGTAGAAAGCGCCGCTCATATCGGCACCCCAACGCACATCGTCGAGCACGAAAAATTCGGGCTCGGGCCCGAAATAGGCGGTATCGGCGATGCCCGTAGACTTGAGGTAGGCCTCGGCACGCTTGGCCAGGGAGCGCGGGCAGCGGTCGTAGCCCTGCATGGTGGAGGGTTCGATGACGTCGCAACGAAGATTGAGGGTCGGCTCGTCGGTGAAGGGGTCGAGGACCGCCGAATCCGGGTCGGGCATGAGGATCATGTCGGACTCGTTGATGCCCTTCCAGCCGGCGATGGATGAACCATCGAACATCTTGCCGTCCTCGAACATATCATCTTCCACGATGACATTGGCGGGCATGGTGACATGCTGCTCCTTACCCTTGGTATCGGTGAAGCGCAGGTCGACGAACTGAACATCTTTGTCCTTCATTAGCGTGATGACATCATCTGCAGACATTGCAATCTCTCCAGTGGGGTTGGGGGTGAAAAGAATCCTAAAATCGGGAAATGCATTATGTATGCCATTCCCCCGAACGCGTCAAATCAGTGCCTTGTAACGAGAGATGATCGTCGACCGCCCTGCATTGGTGCACTCTGGTTCATGAAGCCTCATTTTGGTGCGTCCAGGTAAACGAGACGCACCTTGCCCACGGCGGGATCCTCGCGGGCCGCCTGCACCAATGGCCCCGTCAGGCGCCGTCGATCCTCTGCCGTGGCCAGTTGGTCCAGGTCCAGGTAGATATCCAGCTGGATCCGCCCTTTCAGATAATGGAGACCGACGCGGCGCACGTGATGCGCCCCTTCCATACCCCGCCAGCGGTGGCGCAGGCGGGCCAGCAGCTCCCGCCGCAAGGGCAGATGGCGGTTTACCGGCGTTTCTTCGTCATCCTCGGGATCGATGTGGACCATCACCTCGGTGACGTCGTCGAAGTCGCGGATGAGCCGCCCCCGCACCGTCTCGCTGATCTGATGCCCCTCGGACACGCTGAGGAAGGGGTCCTCCAGCAGGATATGCACGTCCACCAGGGCCTCCCCCGCCATGCGCCGGCTCTTCAGCAGATGCAGGTCACGCACGCCGTCCACCTCCAGGATCTTCTTCCGGATGGCCTCCACCAACTCCGGCTCGAGGGCGGTATCCACCAGCTCCTGGACACCGGTGTGGGCGAGATCCCAACCCACCTTGGCCACCATCAGGGCCACCGCCACCGCGGCCACGCCATCCAGGTAGGGCATGCCCGCCAGGGTCCCACCCACGCCGGCCAGCACCACCACCGACGAGATGGCATCGCTGCGATGATGCCAGGCATTGGCCTTGAGGAGGTCGGAACGGTGCAGGCGCGCCACCCACATGGTGTACTGATAGAGGGCCTCCTTGGCGACGATGGAGGCGAAGGCAACCACCAGTACCACGGGCAGGGGCTGGAGCAGCTCGGCCGGCTCCAACAAACGCTCCACCGCTTCCCAGGCCAACCCGGCGGCCACCAGCATGAGGATCGTGCCCAGGGCCACCGTGGCGGCCGTCTCGAAACGCCCGTGGCCATAGGGGTGCTCGGCGTCGGCCTCCTGGGACGCGTGCTTGGCGGCGGCGATCACCAGGACATCGGACAACAGATCGGACAGGGAATGGACACCGTCCGCCACCAGGGCCTGGGAGTGGCCGATGACGCCGTAGACCAGTTTGGCCACCGCCAGCAGCAGGTTGGCCATCGCCCCCACGAGGGTGACCCGCCGGGTGGCACCGTAGCGGACGTCCCGCGCCGCCGCGGCCGCATCATGGGCCATGGATCGGCCCGTCGGGGGATGCCCCCACCTCCACCACCAGGATCACCTCGATGCCGTCGTCCCGGGACGCCACCACGCGGTGGCCGTTGATGCGGCACCAGGCCGGGATGTCGTTGAGCACTCCATGGTCCGTGGCCACCACCTCGAGCCGCTCCCCCGGGGCCATGACGGCCACGCGGTCCTGGGTGCGGATCACCGGCAGAGGACAGAACAGGCCGCGGGCATCCAGCCGTTCCGTCACGCCGGCAGCCTCGGTGGATAGGGCCTCAGACGTACCATTCCCGCGGCACGTCGCCGGCGTCCAGGGGCGGCACCTCGAAGGTGCGCCTAGTCCCTGCCCGATCCGTCACCTCCACCGTCACCATGGCGGCATCCCGTCCCTGGCTGAAACGACCGGTGATGCGGGCCGCCAGTCGGAGGTCCTGCTCACCGGGCTCGCCGTCCACCAGCACCAGGGGCCCGGGGTGGCTGACCGGTTCCATGTGGACGAAGCGCTTGCGATACCCGCGCAGGAAATTGTTCTCGCCCTCTTCCCGGGCCACGATGAGCTTGAAGGCGGGACGGGGCCGCAGATGGCGGCCCACCTTGAGTAGCATGATGTCATCCAGGTCGTAGTCCCGCCGGTGGCGGCTGGCCCACAGGTCCGCGAGCTTGACGGCATAGTGCTCGTCCGTGAGGAAACAGCAGCCCCCGGCCGGCTGAGCATAGTCGTAAAAGCCCAGCTCCCGGGCCAGGGCCATCTGGGGCTTGCGGCTGCGACCGGTGAAACTGAACAGTGCCTCGCGGTCCACCCAGCCCTCCAGCTCCGGTCGGGTGGGTTCCAGGTTGCGGGCGCACAGGGGCCGCAGCAGCCGATCGTCGGCCCCCGACTCCCGGGCCACCACCGGCATGGTGTCCTTGCGCTGGGACTTGGGCCGCTGGCCGATGACCTCGCCGGTGATGATAAAATCGAAGCCGTGGTCCTCCACCCATTCCAGGGCCTTGTTCACCATGAAGATCTTGCAGTCCAGGCAGGGATTCAGATGGGCCCCGTAGCCATGGGCGGGGTTGAGGACCACGTCCTTGTATTCCTCCACGATGTCCACGATATGGAGCCGCATCCCCAGTTGTTCCGCCACCCACAGGGCATTGTTGCGCTTCGGCCGGCTGCGGTCCTTCCTGCGGATGGCGTGGGTGTGGCCCTCGACGCAGAAGCCGGTGAAGAAGTTGATCCCCTCCACATGCACCCCCTGATCCATGATCACCCGCGCGGCGAGCATGGAATCGAGGCCACCGGAGATGAGAGCAACGGCCTTACGCTGGGACATGGTTCTGGAGAACTTACCTGATGGTGATTGATTATTGTAGCGTGACCGGCCGCCTAACTTCAGACCCTCTTTGTGCGGGTCATTGATCAAAAACCAAGATCAACTACGAAAGACGCGAAAGACGCGAAACTTGTTTGATGTCAGGATCGCAAAACGGGCCGGCGAGCATTTATCCGATCGGACCGGTAAGAAGGTAGCGGGCCACCGTGGGACGGCCGTTTGTGGGCATCATCACGCCCCAAGGTTGGCGCTCCCCGGACCAGCGGCTCATGACCTTCTCCACCAATATCCTCGTTTTTACTTTCGCGTATTTCGCGTCTTTCGTAGTTTTCTTCTTTGAAAGCGGCAAAGAGGTCAATCCGCGGGCAGGGTGGTCTCGGTGGCGAACAGGTGCGTCACCTCCTCCCGCGGGCGCACGAGGTGGGTGCGGGGGCCATCCACCATCACCTCGGGGGGGCGCGGGCGGCTGTTGTAGTTGGAGCCCATGGTGAAGCCGTAGGCGCCGGCGCCCCGCACCGCCAGCAGATCGCCGGGGGCCAGGGCCAAAGACCGGCCCTTGCCCAGGAAGTCACCGGTCTCGCACACCGGCCCCACCACGTCATAGAAACGGACCGCCGAGGACCGCGGCACCACCGGCTCGATGGCCTGCCAGGCCCCGTACAGGCTCGGGCGGGCCAGGTCGTTCATGGCCGCGTCCACCACGGCGAAGTGGTGGTCGCCATGACTCTTCAGGTATTCCACCCGGGTGAGCAGGAGCCCTGCGTTGCCCGCGATGGAACGCCCCGGCTCCATCAGCAGGCGCAGCCGGCGACCCGCCAGCCGGGGCCGCAGGGCTTCTACCAGGGTCGCCGGGGTCGGCGGTCGCTCGTCCTGGTAGCCGATGCCGAGGCCGCCGCCCACATCCAGGTGCTCGACGGCGATGCCGTCCTCCGCCAGTCTGTCCACCAGGGCCAGCACCCGCTCCAGGGCAGCGACGAAGGGCGCAGTGGAGACCAGCTGGGAGCCGATATGGCAATCCACCCCCACGGGCTGGATGCCGGGCATGGCGGCGGCCTCGAGATAGAGCGCCAGGGCCTCCTCCATGGGCACACCGAATTTGCTCTCCCTGAGGCCGGTGGCGATATACGGATGGGTCCCAGGATCCACATCGGGGTTCACGCGCACGGATATCGGCGCTCGCAGTCCCATCTGCGTCGCCACGCCGTCGAGGCGCACCAGCTCCGCCCGCGATTCCACGTTGAAGCAGCCGATGCCGGCCGCGAGGCCCTGGCGCATTTCCGAGGCCGTCTTGCCCACCCCGGAGAAGACGATGCGTTCGGCCGGTGCACCCACCGCCAGCACCCGGGACAACTCGCCGCCCGAGACGATATCGAAGCCCGAACCCAGGCGTGCCAGGAGGTCCAGCACCGCCAGATTGGAATTGGCCTTCACCGCGTAGCACACCAGGTGGTCCATCCCTGCCAGGGCCTCGTCATAGGCCCGCCAGTGGCGTTCGATGGTGGCCCTGGAGTAGACGTAACACGGGGTGCCGTAGCGGGCGGCCAGATCCACCAGATCCACGTCCTCGGCGTGCAGCACGCCGTCTCTGGGCTTGAAATGATCCATGGTGATGTGTGGCGTGTCGCTGTGGAGGGCTCTTCAAAGGGCTTGCAGATTTCTTCCGCCCGGATCATCGGGCCACCCCGCCGCGGCCTAATCTCGGGGCGACATTCCCGGGCGCGCCGCAGGGCCGGCCCCTAGGACGAGACCTGCTTGCGCTCCTCGTCTTCGTCCGGGAAGTACAACGGGCCCTTTTGTCCACAACCGGCCAGCAGCACCGCCAAGAGGCAGAGGGACATCAGGGTGGCAATGAATCTGCGCATGATGGGGGGGAGGGTAATCAAAAGACCCTGCCACCGCTACTCCGATCCCGGATTCCCGCCGGACGGCCCGCCCCGGCCGCCGCGTCCACCTCCGCCCGGCCGGCCACCCCGAGGACGGCCACCACCGGGCCCGCCCGGACGCTTGCGCGGAGGACGGCGCGGAGGCCTGATGGGATCCACCAGGAGATCCCCGGTAATGGGCTCCACCGGGATCTTGGCACCGATGTAGTCCTCGATCTCCGGCAACGAGTAGACATAGGTCTCGCAGGCCAGACTCACCGCGTCGCCGCTGGCGCCGGCGCGCGCCGTACGGCCGATGCGGTGGACATAGTCCTCCGCGTCCTGGGGCAGGTCGAAGTTGAATACGTGGCTCACGTCCTCGATATGGAGCCCGCGGGCCGCGACGTCGGTAGCCACCAGCACGGGCAATTGCCCGGCCTGGAACTTCTCCAGCAACTGCAACCGCTTGCGCTGGGGCACGTCCCCCGAGATCACCGCCGCGTCGATGCCGTTGACCTTGAAATAGTCCTCCAGCCTCTCCGACTGGCGCTTGGTGTTGACGAACACCAGGCTGCGCTGCGGGTTCATGCGGCGCATCAGGCCGATGAGGAGCGGGATCTTCTCCTCGCTGGAGACGTGGTAGAGGACCTGGTTGACCCGGTCGGCGGTCTTGCCCTCGGGGGAGACATTCACCACCTCCGGGTTGTTCATGTGCTCGTAGGCCAGTTCCGTCACCCGGTGGCTCATGGTGGCGGAGAACAGCATGTTGAGGCGCTCTCCCGGGGCAGGCATGCGGTGGAACAGGAAGCGGATGTCCTTGATGAAGCCGAGGTCGAACATGCGGTCCGCCTCGTCCAGCACCACCACCTGGATATGGCGGAGGTTAAAGATGTGCTGTTTGAAGTAGTCGATAAGGCGGCCTGGCGTGCCGATGAGCAGGTCCACGCCCTCGCGCAACCGCTCGCGCTGGGATTCATAGCCCTCGCCGCCGTAGACCACCTGGATGCGCAGGCCCGAATGGGCCCCGAGTACCTGGGCATCCCTGGCAATCTGCACCGCCAGCTCCCGGGTGGGCGCCAGCACCAGGGCCCGCGGATTACCTCCGGCATCGGGTGAGTCGGCCCTCAGCAACTCCTGCATGATGGCCAGCAGGAACGCGGCGGTCTTGCCGGTTCCGGTCTGGGCCTGGCCGGCCACGTCTTTGCCGGCGAGGGCCAGCGGCAGGGTCTGGGCCTGGATCTCGGTACAGAACTCGAAACCGGCGTCTGCGGCGCCCTCGAGCAGTACCGGCTTCAGCTCGAGGTCTGAAAATCGGGTATTGGTCAGGTGGTTTTCGCTCATAAGCGCGTCAGCATACATGAACTCGGGCAAGATCGGTCTTGCATTACCGGTATTATTCATACCACACTTTCAACTTCACGCTTTAGGAGAACGAGTCAGAACATGAGCGATCGAATCATTTCGGTGACCGACGGCACTTTCGAGGAATCAGTGATCAAGTCGGAAAAGCCGGTGCTGATCGACTATTGGGCCGAGTGGTGTGGGCCCTGCAAGATGATCGCCCCTCTGCTCGAGGAGATCGCCGACGAGTACGCCGACCGGTTGACGGTGGCCAAACTCAATATAGACGAGAACCCGGGCACCCCGCCGCGCTACGGTATACGGGGGATCCCCACCCTGATGCTGTTCAAGAACGGCAACGTGGAAGCCACCAAGGTGGGCGCCGTATCGAAATCCCAACTGTCGGCGTTTCTGGACAGCAATCTGTGACGGGACAGCGCCCCCGCCATGGGGCCTCCGAAGCGGCACAAATGCTGGACTCCAACCCATACACATGCTAGTTTTACAAAGCAGTATCGTTACGCGCCCTCACCCACCGGGCCACGCCCAGTAGATTTCCAGTATCTGACTCCGGTCAAACGTAATGCGGATCACAGCCGCATGGGTGGCGGGTGCTTACCTGAACTGAACCAGATCGAAAATCACCGCGTGAGGCGGCTATCGTCGGCCTGCGCCGCATCCCCGGCCCAGGGTCAACCAATTCCCTTTTCCAGTCCTTCTCCCACTACATCCTCCTTTGTCATGAATCTGACCGAACTCAAGAAAAAATCCGCATCCGAAGTGATCCAGATGGCCGATGCCATGGGCATCGAGGGCATGGCCCGGAACCGCAAGCAGGATGTGATCTTCGCCATCCTCAAGGCCCATGCGAAGAAAGGAGAGGACATATTCGGCGATGGTGTACTGGAGATCCTCCAGGACGGGTTCGGCTTTCTCAGGTCCGCCGACAGTTCCTATCTGGCCGGCCCCGACGACATCTACGTTTCTCCCAGCCAGATCCGGCGCTTCAGCCTGCGTACCGGCGATACCATCTCGGGCAAGATACGACCGCCCAAGGACAGCGAGCGCTACTTCGCCCTGCTGAAGGTCTCGGAGATCAACTTCGATGCCCCCGAGAGTGCCAAGAACAAGATCCTGTTCGAGAACCTCACGCCCCTGTTTCCCAACCAGCAGTTCAAGCTGGAACTGGGCAACGGCACCACCGAAGACCTGACCCCGCGTATCATCGACCTGGCGTCTCCCATCGGCAGAGGACAACGCGGCCTCATCGTATCCCCGCCGAAATCCGGCAAGACCATGATGCTCCAGAGCATCGCCCATTCCATCGAGGCCAACCATCCCGAGGCCTACCTCATGGTGCTGCTCATCGACGAACGGCCGGAAGAGGTCACCGAGATGCAGCGCTCGGTGCGGGGCGAGGTCATCTCCAGCACCTTCGACGAACCCCCTACCCGCCACGTCCAGGTGGCGGACATGGCCATCGAGAAGGCCAAGCGCCTGGTGGAGCACAAACTCGACGTGGTGATCCTGCTGGATTCCATCACCCGCCTCGCCAGAGCCCACAACACCGTGATTCCGGCCTCGGGCAAGGTGCTCACCGGCGGCGTCGATGCCAATGCCCTGCAACGCCCCAAGCGCTTCTTCGGGGCCGCCCGTAACATCGAGGAAGGCGGCAGCCTGACCATCGTCGCCACCGCCCTGGTGGACACCGGCTCGCGCATGGACGACGTGATCTACGAGGAATTCAAGGGCACCGGCAACATGGAGATCCACCTGGAGCGCAAGATCGCCGAGCGGCGCATCTTCCCGGCCATCAACATCAATCGCTCCGGCACCCGCAGGGAGGAATTGCAGATCAAGCCGGACCTGCTGCAGAAGATCTGGATCCTGCGCAAGCTCCTCCACCCCATGGAGGACGTCCAGGCCATGGAATTCCTCATGGACCGCCTCAAGCAGACCAAGAACAACGGCGAGTTCTTCGACGCCATGAAGCGCCAGTGAGGCGTTTGACAAGAAACCCTTTTAACTACGAAAGACGCGAAAGGCGCGAAAAAAGAAGCAGGCTGTCGGGCTGAAGCCCGACCTACACAACACCTCTCACCGCCCATTCCTTGGGCACGGATGTAGGTCGGGATTCATCCCGACATTCAAACCCGCCGCGCATACCTCGCGCCGGGTCGGTACCACCCGCCGGCTGTCGGGCTGAAGCCCGACCTACAGCCCCACCCACAGCCCGACCTGCACACCACCCCACCGCCCGTTCCTGCGGCACGGATGTAGGTCGGGATTCATCCCGACAATCAAACCCGCCGCGCATACCTCGCGCCGGGTCGGTACCACCCGCCAGCGTTGGCTGTCGGGCTGAAGCCCGACCTACAGCCCGACCTACAGCGCCCGCAAAGCGCCGAGTTTCCGTCGGCTGCCAAGAGCAGCCGACCTACGGCTCTGTCCTTCTCCCCAGGGGAAATAGGAAATGGGAAAGGGGAAAAGATTACCACCCGTGCGTCCGCTCTGCTGACGCCGAAACGGTGGATCCGCTGCGCCTTTTCAAACGGCCACTCCTTCCTGATCTTCTCCCTTTTCGCGTCTTTTCGCGTCTTTCGCGGTTACGCTTTTTGTAGGTCGGGATTCATCCCGACATTCAAACTCTTTGCGCGTCTTTCGCATATTTCGTAGTTAACTCTCATGGCGATACGCGCCACCCGAAATGATGAAAGCGGAGCGCGTATCGCCATGTTCGTTCCCTCACCCCGTCCCTCTCCCAGAGGGAGAGGGGGAGAACGTGCTTCGCGACTTTCACGTTAATAACCCGCCCTTCTCAACGGTCGATCTTGGTGATCTTGGTGCCTTCCAGGGTCAGGTTGTACATCAGGCCCTTGTTGTTGAACACGAAGCCCACGATGGGCTTGTCGATCTCCACCGTATTGATGTTCTTGCCCGCACCCCATTCGATGAGGGCCACCGAGCCGTCCACGCCGGCCTCCCAGCCATCGCTGGCACGGAATTCCTTCAGCTTTTCCTGGTCGAGGAAGACGAGAATCACGGTCTTCTGCTGGGCCCCCAGTTGGAAGCCGATGGAAGCGGCCGCCGTGCTGTAGTACTGAACCGTCTCGCCGCCGATGCGCAGGGCGCCCTCACCATACTCGCCACCGATGCCGATGCCGGCCTTGATGATGTCCGGAAACACCAGGAGCCCTTCCGCCTTCTCGATGAAAGTGCCACCGCCGTTGACCTCGTCCTTGAAACGCTCCAGGGCGGCATCCACCCTGATATCGATCTCCTGGGCGCTGGCCGCCAGAGTCTGGGGGGCAACACCCAGGGAAAGGAGAAATACCAGAGCGATGCGGGCTACGGCTGGGGTGAGGGCTATATTCATGCGGGTAATCCTCTGTGAGTCACGGGGTGTTCCGACCTCCGAGGATAACCCATAGGGCCATGCGGCAAAAATTCGTGGGCGCAGGAAGTTACCGTGCGTGAACTCGGTCGAAGGGATACCGTTGAGCCCCAGGGCTAAACTTCTCCTCGAAGCTCCTTAAGCAAAATCTTATAATAATCGATCCGCCGGGGCGCCGGGTGCGTAAAGATAAGGCTTCGCATACCCGCCGAACATGGCAAGATGCGCCCCATCCATCGGTTCTCCTTGAATCATCATGCGCAAAGTACTGCTCCCTGTTCTCCTGTTACTGGTCGGCGTGGCGGGTTTCATGGCCCTGAAATCCACCCGGCCGGAGAACGCGCCACCCGAGCCCTCGGAACGCAACTGGCCGGTGGCCGTGGTGGAGGCCCGGCTGGGGGCCTACCGGCCGGGCCTGCACCTGCTCGGCCGCGTGGAATCGCCCTACTCCGCGCGCCTCACGGCCGCGGTGGCGGCCTACGTCGAAACCCTCGAGGTCCTCGAGGGGCAACGGGTGGCGGGCGGCGATGTGCTGATGACCCTCGAAGATGACGACTACCGATTGACGGTGACCCAACGGGAGGCCGAGCGGGCGGACATGGAGGCCCAGATACGCCTCGAGGAGTTGCGTTATGAGGCGGATCTTGATGCCCTGCAAGAGGAGCAGGCGCTGTTGACCCTGGCGCGGCGCGCCGTCGAACGGGCACAGGATCTGAAGTCCCGCAACGTGGGGACCGAGGCCGGCGTGGATGACGCGCTGCAGAACCAGAACCTTCGGCAACTCAGCCTGGTGCAGCGACGCCTGGCCATCGCCGAGCATGACGCCCGCCTCGCCCGGCTGCGGGCCCAGCTGGCCCGCGTCGAGGCCCAGCTGCAGCAGAGTCGTCTCGACCTCGAACGCACCCGCATCCGCGCGCCTTTCAACGGCCGCATCACCGCCACCCTGGTGGCACCGGGGGATCGGGTGCGCGCGGGGGACGGCCTGCTGGAGATGTTCGACCGGGACCGCCTCGAGGTCCGAGCCCAGGTGCCATCCCGCCATCAACATACCCTGGATCGCGCCACCGCCTCGGATCATTCCCTCCATGCCGTGGCACACATCGGCGACCAGACCATTCCCCTGGAGTTCGACCGCCTGGCGGGCCGGGTGGTAGCGGGCAGCGGTGGCCTCGACGCGCTGTTGAAGGTGCCGGATAACCATGACTGGCTACCCGTTGGCCAGACCGTGACCGTGGACCTTCTCCTGCCGCCGGTGGACGACACCTTTCTACTGCCCCGGGACGCCCTCTACGGCATGGACCGCGTCTACCGGGTCGTTGACGGCCGCATGGAATCGGTGGATGTGACCCATCGCGGCGATCGCGCCCTGGCCTCGGGTGAACTGCTGGTACTGATCACCAGCACAGAGTTGCGCAGCGGCGACCGGGTCGTGGTAACCCAGCTTCCCAACGCGGTGTCCGGCCTGCAGGTGACGACAGTACGCGAAGAGGCGGCGCCCGACCCGGGCGTCGCCGCGGCCGGGACCTGAGGCCGAGACCTTGGCCCACAGGAAGGACATCATCGGCCTGTTCGCCCAGCATCGGGTGGCCTCCAACCTGCTCATGCTGGTCATGTTCCTGGTGGGGACGGTGTCCCTGATGCGCCTCAACACCCAGTTCTTCCCGACCTTCGCCCTCGATGTCATCACCGTACGCGTGGTGTGGACGGGTGCCAGCGCCGACGACGTGGAGCGGGCCATCACGGACCCCATGGAGCAGGAGCTGCGCACCGTGGATGGCCTGAAGAACCTCACCTCCACCTCCGCCAACGGCGCCGCCTCCATCACCCTCGAGTATCACGAAGGCACGGACATGGGCCCGGCCCTCGACCTGGTGAAGGAACGGGTGGGCCTGGTGCGCAATCTGCCCAGCGACGCCGAAGAGCCCGAGGTGTCCCTGGTGGTACGCTACGAGCCGGTGGCACGCATCCTGGTATCGGGCCCGCGGGACCTCGAAGAGTTGCGCCCGCTAGTCTACCGCATGGAGCGGGAACTCCTGGACCGCGGCATCGCCAAGGTGGAGATCAGCGGCCTGCCGGAGCAGGAGATCGCCATCCAGGTGCCCACGGTGCGGCTGCGGGAGCTCAACCTGTCCCTGGACGACATCGCCACCCGGGTCCGGGATGCCAGCCAGGACCTGCCGGCGGGCACCGTGGGCAGGGACGACACGGCGCGCCAGTTACGCAGCCTGGACCAGCGCCGCAGTGAGGCGGGATTCGCGGACCTGCCCATCATCGCCACCGAGGATGGCGGCCTCATTCGCCTCGGGGACATCGCCCGTATCGAGAAGCGCCCCCAGGACGGCCAGGTCTCCCTGGCGATGGCGAGCCGGCCCGCCGTGGTGCTCCAGGCCCTGCGCTCGGAGACCGCCGATTCCCTGGAATCCGCCCGTATCCTCAATGAATGGCTGGAGGAAAAGCGCCACGAGTTGCCCCCCGGCATCGAACTGGAGGCCTTCGACGAGAGCTGGCAGCTCATCAAGCAACGCATCTTCCTGCTGGTGAAGAACGGCCTCGGCGGCTTGGTGCTGGTGCTCGCCATCCTGTTCCTGTTCCTCAACAGTCGCGTCGCCTTCTGGGTGGCCGTAGGCATACCCATCTCCTTCATGGCCACCCTGGCAGTGCTCTACGCGGTGGGAGGCAGCATCAACATGATCAGCCTGTTCGCCCTCATCATGGCACTCGGCATCATCGTCGACGATGCCATCGTGGTGGGGGAGGACGCCCTGGCCCATTACCAGTTCGGCGAGGCCTCCCTGGAGGCGGCGGAGGGCGGGGCGCGACGCATGCTGGCGCCAGTGATGTCATCGTCCCTCACCACCATCGCGGCCTTCATTCCCCTGATGATGGTGGGGGGCGTCATCGGCAACATCCTCTTCGACATCCCCCTGGTCATCATCTGCGTCATCGCCGCCTCCCTGGTGGAGAGTTTTTTGATCCTCCCCGGTCACCTGCGCCATGCCTTCCGCCATATCCACCACGCCGAGCCGGGGCGAACCCGGCAGCGCCTTGATCGGCTGTTCAACCGCTTCCGCGACCACCACTTTCGACGTTTGGTGGGCGCCGCCGTGGAGTACCGCTGGACCACCCTGGCGGGGGCCGCCACCCTGCTGCTGCTGTCCATCGGCCTAGTGGTCGGAGGACGCGTGCCCTTCACCTTCTTCCCCGCGGTGGAGGCCAACGTCATCACGGCCAACGCCTCTTTCGCGTCGGGCACCCCGGAACACCGGGTCGAGGCATTCCTCGCCCACCTCGAACAAGCCCTCTACGAGACCGAGGCGGAGTTCGCCGAGCCCCTGGTGGTGACGGCTCACAGCCAGCACGGCAGCCTGGTCTCCCAGGGTGGCCAGCCGGCCCAGCGGGGCGACCAGTTCGGCGCGGTGCTGGTGGAACTGGTCTCCTCCGACGCCCGCACGGTGCGCAACGAGGACTTCATCCACGCCTGGGAGGCCCGGGTGGACACACCCCCGGGCCTGGAGAACCTGGCCATCGCCTCGCGGCGCACCGGGCCGCCGGGGCGGGACGTGGAGGTGCGGCTCATGGGCGGCACGCCCGAGCAGCTCAAGGCGGCATCCCTCGAGGTACAGGACGCCCTGGCGGCCATGGAGGGGGTAAGCGCGGTGGAGGATGACATGCCGTGGGGCCAGGAGCAGCTCATCTACCGCCTGACGCCGCGGGGCCGCGCCGTGGGGCTGTCCATAGAACAGGTGGGCCGGCAATTGCGCGCCGCCTTCGATGGCCGCATCGCCCAGATCTATCACCAGGGCAACGACGAGGTGGAGGTACGGGTGGTACTGCCGAACGAGGAACGCAACAACCTCGCCATCCTCGAGTCCCTGCAGATCACCCTGCCCAACGGCGATGCCCTGCCCCTGCCGGCGGTGGTCACCCTGGAATCCCGGCGCAGCTTCGAGGCCCTGCGCCACGCCCAGGCCAAACGCGCCGCCCAGGTCTACGGCGACGTGGACAAGCGGGTGGCCAACGAGAACCTGGTACGCGCGGCCCTGGAGGACGGCATCCTGCAGGAGGTCCAGAGCCGCTACGGCGTGGACTATACCCTCGAGGGCCGGGCCGCGGACCAGCGGGAGACCCTGGCCGACATGGCCACCGGCGGTATCCTCGCCCTGTCCCTGATCTACGTGATCCTCACCTGGGTATTCGCATCCTGGGGCTGGCCCCTGGTGATCATGGCCACCATCCCCTTCGCCCTGGTGGGGGCCCTCACCGGGCATTTCCTCATGGGCATCGACCTCACCATCCTGTCCCTGTTCGGCCTGTTCGGCCTGTCGGGCATCGTGGTCAACGACTCCATCATCCTCATCAGCTTCTACAAGCGCCTGCGGGAAACGGAGCACATGCCCGTGGGAGAGGCCATCGTGGAGGCCGCCTGCCAGCGCCTGCGAGCCGTGCTGCTCACCTCCCTGACCACCATCGCGGGGCTGACACCCCTGCTCTTCGAGACCTCCCTCCAGGCCCAGTTCCTCATCCCCATGGCGGTGTCCATCTCCTTCGGACTCGGATTCGCCACGGTGCTGGTGCTACTGGTGATCCCGGCCCTGCTCTCCATCCACGAGAGCGCCGCGGGCGCCATCAGGCGGCACCTGCCGGGAACGCCGGCAGAGGCAGCACCCTAATGCAATAACGCAGACCTGACCCCAGGATGGACGGGGCCGCGGTGGCGCGCCGGGGATGCGCCGGGGATGCGCCGAGGATGCGCCAGAAGGGCCAGTCGCCTCAGCCGCCGCGCTGGCGCTGCAGGGCGGCCATGAGGGCCTGGCGGAACTCCTCGGTGAGGGCCTTCAGCTCCTCTATCAGGGCCTCGGCCCGCGGATCCTCCTCGGCCATGGCCGCCGATATGTCCTTGGCAAACCGGCCGCGGGCGGCAACCACGTTTTCGTCCTTCAGGATCTGCTGCTGGGCGTTCTGCAGGGCCTCCCGTTCACTTTCGAACTCACTGGCCACCTGCTGCTTCTCCTGGGGCGACAGATCACCGCTCTTATAGCGTTGCTGCAACTCCTCCAGGCGTTGCTTGGACGCAGTGGCGTCGAAGCCCCGCTCATCGGCGGTATCCCGGATGAGGCGGGCGAGATCCTCGCGCTGCTGTGCCAGATCGGGATGGGACTCGAGGGCCTGGCGCTGGATGGCCGCCACCTGGCCTTTGAGGGCGTCGATCTCCTGTTTGAGCTGCCTCAACTCCTCCTCGAGGCCGGGGGGCAGAGCGGACTGGTTCTGGGCCTGCACCGCAGGCACGATCACGAACAGGGGCAACACCGTCAGAACCGCGAAGATAAGATTACGCATGGGGACTCCATTGTCGGATAAAACGAATACCCTAGCAGCCGCAGCGGGTACATTGTCAAATCAGCGCCCCGCTTTGCCCCACGTACACCCGCCCGGTGTGGGCCTGCCGGGTATGGACCGGGCAAGCGCCCCCATGGCGAGCCCGATGAGCTACCATATGCCCTCGATTCCACGAGCCTCAGAGCGTGCCTGATTCTGGAACAGCCAGCGCGCGGCCCCGTCGCCCCGCCACGACAACGCCCGCCTCTCTTACACCGCCCCTCAAATGGGCCGGCGGCAAGCGCTGGCTGATACCCCATCTGGAGCCCCTGTGGCGCCGCCACGAGGAACGGCGACTGGTGGAACCCTTCGTCGGCGGGCTCGCCATCGCCCTGGGCCTCGCGCCGCGCCAGGCGCTGCTCAACGATATCAATGACGCCGCGGTGAATTTCTATCTCTGGCTCCAGAAGGGGCTCAGGATCACCATCCCCATGCGCAACGAGGCAGACCTCTACTACCGGCACCGCGACGAGTTCAACCGCCTGGTGGCGGGACGGGGCAGGCGCAACAGAAAGGCCGCGGAACTCTTCTACTACCTCAACCGCACGGGCTACAACGGCCTGTGCCGCTTCAACAGTCGGGGTGAATTCAACGTGCCTTTCGGCCGCCACACGGCCATCAATTACCGCCGCGACCTCACCGCCTACGCCCCCCTGCTGGCACCCTGGTCCTTCAGGGCCACCGACTTCACCGCCCTCGACCTGGAGCCCGACGATTTCATCTACGCCGACCCGCCCTACGACGTGCCCTTCCGGCAGTATGCCCGGGACGGCTTTCCGTGGGAGCGCCAGGTGGCCCTGGCCGAGTGGCTGGCGGCCCACGATGGCCCGGTAGTGGCCTCCAATCAGGCCACCGAACGGGTGGTGGAACTATATGGCGACCTCGGCTTCGAACTGCGTTTTCTCGACGGACGGCGCTCCATCAGCCGCACCGGGGACCGATCCCCGGCACGGGAGATACTGGCGTCGAGAAACGTCTGAGGCCACCGCGCCCGCGTCCTCGCCCCCGGAGATGAGCCGAACCATGGGTCTTGTAGGCAGGGCATTGTTGCTTGTCATCATTCTCGCCGTGCTCCTGCCGGTGGTGGTGGTGCTGGCCGCCCTCGAGTCCACTCCCGCGGTGGTCTACGAGGAGGCCTTCACTTCGGGCGACGTGGAGCGCGCCAGGCGACTCATGAAGTCCCATGATCCGCGGCGCCTGCAGGCAGGCGAGATCCGCACCCTGAGCCTCGGGGCAACCGAACTGAACCTGCTGTTACGCTATGCCGCCGCACGTCTGGTGCCGGGCAGTGTTCACCTGAGTCTGCAGGATGGCCGTATCATCGCCGTGGCCACCGTGGAGGTGCCCCGCAACCCCTTCGGCCGGTATCTCAACCTGACCGCCCATCTGGACATGGCAGCAGGCCGGCCGCGTCTCACCACGACACGCCTCGGGCCGGTATCCATCCCCGCCGCCCTGGCCAACCTGGCCTTCCAGGGGGGACACCACGTGCTGTGGCACCACGACGCCTACCGTCACACCCTGGCGGCCATCAACGGCATCCGCGTGGACCGGGACAGACTCCAACTGGTCTATCAATGGCAGCCGGAACTGGTGGATCAGGCCCGTGCCGTCGGCCGCGGATTACTGCTGCCCGCCGGCGAGCAGCCGCGGCTGCTGGCCTATCAGCGGCGCCTCGCGGAGGTGACCAAGGATCTGGCAGGCCGGCGGGTGGCGCTGGAGGCGTTGCTCGGCCCCCTGTTTCGGCTGGCGGAAAACCGCAGCCTCGGAGGCAACGATCCCGCCCAGGAGAACCGTTCGGCGCTCACCGTGCTGGCGCTCTATATCCAGGGCGTGGATGTGGCGCGTCTGCTGGACGCCGAGCCGGCGGCGGCCCGGCCTGCCCGGCTCATACCGGTGTTGGGCGAACGCCAGGACCTGGCCCAGCATTTTCTGATATCCGCGGGCATCGCCGCGGCGGGCGGCGGCAGTGTGGCGGATGCCGTAGGCCTGTTGAAGGAACTGGACGACTCGAGGCATGGCAGCGGCTTCAGTTTCACCGATCTCGCCGCGGACCGCGCCGGTGTGCGATTCGCCGAGCTGGCCACCGGCCCGGCCGCCCGGGCCCGTGACATCCAGGCCCGAGTGGCCACCGGCATCAGCGGGGACCAACTGCTGCCGGACCTCACGGGCCTGGAGGAATTCCTCGCGGCGGAGGCGTTCCGGCGGCGCTACCAAGCGGTGGACTCGCCCGCTTACCGCCGCGTGGCCGAGGACATCGAGGCCCGCATCGACGCCCTCGCCCTGTACCGCTGACGGCGCCCCCCCGGGAGCGGGCGGCGACTCAGTTGGGATGGCGTTTGCCGAGTTCCTGGAGTTGCAACTTGTCCTCGTCCCGCACCACGAACTTGTTGAAATAGATGAACAGGACGGCGACCAAGAGCACCGGCACGAGGCCCCCGATGAGGTTCTGCAACAAGCCGCCGGCCAGCATCACCGGCACCCAGAAGATGATTCGCGCGGGCTTCTCCAACTGGACGTAGACCCGGCCGAGGGCCGTCACGCCGGTGACCCGGGCCAGCCACACCCAGAAGGGCTTCTGCCATCCGAAGGCCAGCCCGAGCAACCACCACAGGGCCCGCGCCAGGCCCCGTGGCAAGGCCAGCAAACCACGACCCAGTCCCCGCAACAGGCCATGGAGCAAACCGCCGGGACTGAACAGGAGATAGGGGAAATCGAGAAACAGCCATTCCAGGGCATGACTGAGACGCGCGTAGAGACCGCCGCGGCCCGAGGCCGGTGTGGTGTCAGTGTGCTCGGTATTATCGCCGGTCATAGGACATTCAGCGCATCCGCGAACCACCCCCTCTTCCACCGGCAGGGACCTGGCAGCCCATAGCGGCCCCGCGCGGGACGCCCTCCGTCCCGGCCCCATGGTTCCCCGGCAGGACGCGGGGAATCCGGTTGGCGGTCATCCCCTGACCCGGAGAGCGCTCCGGACGTCGCTCCTCTCTGGTATGCGTTATAACGGTATCCGGCGTCCGTCGGCCCCTGGCTCCGCCACGGTGACCTTCATCGCTTGGCGATGGGCGCCGGCTGTTTTTATAAGCTTTAGGATAATACGACAGAAGTGTAGCAGGGCCCAGCGGGCGGCGGCATGGGTCAATCGCTGCGCTTCAGGGTGTTGCCTTCATGGTCCACCACCTCGACGGTGACGGGCACCCCCTGGCGGACGCTGGCCGTGACCACGCAGAAATCCTCGAACAGGTCCAGGCAACGTGCCAGCCGATTCGCTCTGGCGGCATCCTCACCGAGTTGTAGACGCACCTCCAGGCCACCGATGCGCAGGCGCTTTTTCTCGTTGCGCACCAGCCGGCAGGTGACGCGGGTGCGGATGGCCGCCGCCGGCACATCCCCCTTGTAGATGCAATGGATGAGGCTGGCCGACAGGCAGTTGGCCACCGCCGCCGCCAGCAGCCGCGAGGCGTTGGGACCGTTGCCCTCTCCCAGGGGCGGGGGTTCGTCCAGGGTCAGTGCGGACAGCTTCTTGCGATCGAACAGCACCTTGAACTCGTAGCCCTCGGTCTGCTCCAGTTCGAAGGTGAACCGCCCCTCCTCCTGCTGTTCCGCTGCATCACTCATGGTCATCGCCCTCCATTATTCAGATACCGGGATGTCACCCACACCAGCGGTCGATGTCCGCCTTGCAGGCCTGATAGAGGGCATTCACCTCCCGCCAGCGCGGCCCCGCCGTCCCCTCGCCTACGGGCCTGTCGTCCAGCCGCGTCGCGGCCATCACCTCCCGAGTCGAGCTGGTGAGCCAGATCTCGTCGGCGCCGGCGAGTTCCGCCACCTGCACCTCGCGCTCCCGGCACGGCCGGCCCGCGGCCTGCAACAACTCCATGACCAGGTCCCGGGTGATGCCCGCCAGCAGGTGGGGGCCCTTGGGGGGGGTGGCCACCTCGTCGCCATGGACCACGAAGACGTTGCTCGCCGCCCCCTCCGTCACCCTTCCCGCGCGGTGCAGGATGGCCTCGTAGGCCCCGGCCTCCCGGGCCTGCTGGCGCACCAGGACGTTGGGCAGGAGGGTAATGGCCTTAATGTTACAGGATTCCCAGCGCATGTCCGGGGCGGTGATGGCCGCCACGCCCTGCGCGGGTAGCGCCGCCATGGGGGTGCACTGGGCCACCACCGTGGGCCGGACGCCGGCGGGGAACACATGGTCCCGCGGTGCCGTGCCACGGGTCACTTGCAGATATACGGAACGGTCGCCGCCGCCATTACGGCGCAGCAATTCCGCCAGCACCGTCCGCCACGCCTCCCGGCTCAGGGGGTTGTCCAGGCGGATGGCCGCGAGGCTGCGGTCCAGCCGGTCGAGATGTTGCGGCAGCCTGAACAGGCAGCCCCCGTAGGCCGGAATCACCTCGTAGACACCGTCACCGAACATGAAACCCCGGTCGAGGATGGGCACCACGGCCCGCTCCGGGGGCACGAACTCGCCGTTGACGTAAACCACGGCCGTCACGGGCTATTGCATCATGAGGCGGACATGGTCAACCAGGCGGGTCCACAGCCCACCCTCGGCGCTGGCCCCAAGGGCCACCAGGGGCGCTTCGGCCAGCGCCTCGTCACCGAGACGCACCCGCGCCAGCCCCAAGCGCTGGCCCCGGGTCACCGGGGCCAATACCTCGCCATCCAGGGTCATCTCGGCCGCGACCGCCTCGAAACGTCCCCGCGGCACCGTGACATGGAGATCATGGGCCAGACCGGCGGGCACCTCGGCGGGCTCTCCCTTCCACACCCGGATCCGCGACAGCTCTTCGCCGGCGCCATACAGCCTGCGGGTCTCGAAAAAGCGGAACCCCCAGTTGAGCAGCTTGCGGGTTTCCACCGTGCGGGCGTTTTGGCTGCTGGTCCCCATGACCGCGGAGATGAGACGCATGCCCTCGCGTTTGGCCGAGACCACCAGGCAGTATCCCGCGGCCTCGGTATGGCCCGTCTTGACGCCATCGACGCTGTCATCCTGCCACAGCAGCCGATTGCGGTTGTTCTGGGCGATATCGTTGTAGGTGAAGCTCTTCACCGCATGCCAACTGTAGTGCTCGGGAAAGTCTCGGATCAGGGCCGCCGCCAGCCGGGCCATGTCGGCGGCGGTGGTGTAATGGTCCTCGTGGGGCAGGCCGGTGCTGTTGACGAAATGGCTGTGTTCGAGACCCAGCCGTTTGGCCGTCTGGTTCATGAGGTCGGCGAAGGACTCCTCGCTGCCCGCCACGTGCTCCGCCAGGGCCACGCTGGCGTCGTTGCCGGACTGAATGATCACCCCCTTCAGCAGGTCCTCCACCGATACCCGTTTCCCCACCTCGATGAACATGCGCGAGCCGATCATGCGCCACGCTTTCTCGCTCACCAGCACCTCGTCATCCATGGACACGGCGCCGCGCTCGAGTTCCCGCAACACCACATAGGTAGTCATCATCTTGGTGAGGCTGGCCGGCTCCACCCGCAGATCGGGCTCCTTGGCGCTCAGCACCCGCCCGCTATGGAAGTCCACGAGCACGTGGGAGGTGCCGGCGACATCCGGGGCGCGCGGCGTGGCCGCGTGGGCGGTGGACCACAGCATGAGTGCGGCGAAAAACAGGGCGAAGGGTATGCGCGTGGGGATATTCAGGGGTCCGGCCTCCTGTGGATGCAAGGCAAGGGACATTAGATACAGCCCCCGGGCCTGTCAAGGAACCACCACCCTTGCCCGTAGAGTAAGGTCGTATCCGCCATGTCACGGACGACTCGACAATCACCCGGTTTCAACCAATTGGTAGGTCGGGCTGTAGGTCGGGCTTCAGCCCGACAGCTGGCGGATGGCTCCGGCCCGGCCTGTGGTATGCGCGGTGGGTTTAATGTCGGGATGAATCCCGACCTACATCCGGGCCAGGGCAAAGGGGAAATGGGAAAAGATTACCACCCGTGCGTCCGCTCTGCCGACGCCGAAACGGTGGATCCGCTGCGCCTTTTCAAACGGCCACTCCTCCCTGACCTTCTCCCTTTTCGCGTCACTCGCGTCTTTCGCGCTTACGCTTTTTGTAGGTCGGGCTGTAGATACTCCGTTTCCTGTCAAGCAATCTGTAGGTCGGTTGCTCTCGGCAACCGACATCCGCGCCCGCAAAGCGCCGAGTTTCCGTCGGCTGCCAAGAGCAGCCGACCTACGCCTCTGTCCTTCTCCCTTTTCGCGTCATTTCGCGTCTTTCGCGGTTACGCTTTTTGTAGGTCGGGCTGTAGGTCGGGCTTCAGCCCGACACCCCACGCTTATTCCACCACCACGTGCATGTCCCGGATGCCGCGGCTCGACACCAGGGCCGCCAGATCGTCCATGGCGGTGACGCCTTGCACCGGCCCCAGCTGCACGCGATGGACTCGACCGCTGCCGGCCAGGGCCTCGACCACACGCACGGGCACGGGCGAGAAGGAGTGAAGGCGGGTCTTCAGGCGGGCCGCGTTCTCCCGCTCGGTGAAGGCGCCCACCTGCAGGTAGAGCGCCAGGCCGTCCCTCGCCGCCTGGCGCAGAAGCGGCGGGGAAGGCGCGCGCCCGGCGCCGGTCAGGGCGCGTACCTCCACCAGGCCGGTGCCCTGGCGCAGGATCCCCAGCTTCGCGGCGGCGGCGTAGGAGAGGTCGATGATGCGATTGGCGTGGAACGGGCCGCGATCGTTTACCTTCACCACCACTTGGCGCCCGTTCTCCAGATTGGTTACCCGGACGTAGGTGGGCAGGGGCAGGGACTTGTGGGCCGCGGTCATGGCGTACATGTCGTAGATCTCCCGGCTGGAGGTGTGGCGGCCCTGGAACTTCTCGCCGTACCAGGAGGCGATGCCCCGCTCCACGTAGCCCTCGGCGCCGTCCATCACCTGGTAGCGCCTGCCCAGCACTTCGTAGGAGCGCGGGTTGCCGTAACGGCTCCTGGGCTCGGGCCGGGGCACAGCATCAGGCGTGCTCATGATATCGGCAGGAGGCCGGCTCGGGGCCCGATCCTGCTCCTCCACCACGCCGCAGGCCGCCAGCAGGGTGACCAGGGCCAATACGAGGCCCAGGGCCGGGCGCGGGCCGCGGGGGAATACCGTTGAGGTCGGCGCGCTCAATGTCAGTCGGAGAGTAACCGCCGGTGGCTGTGGACGGACATGAGGATGCCAAAAGCCAGCATCAAGGTCACCATGGAGGTGCCGCCGTAGCTGATGAGGGGCAGGGGCACCCCCACCACCGGCAGCAGCCCGGTCACCATGCCGATGTTGACGAACACATAGACGAAGAAGGTAAGTACCAGCCCCGCGCCCAGCAGGCGGCCGAAGGTCTCCTGGGCCTCGGCGGCGAGGAACAGGCCGCGTACCACGATGAACAGATAGAGGGCCAGCAGCCCCAGGGAACCCACCAGGCCGAACTCCTCGCTGAAGACCGCGAAGATGAAGTCGGTAGCGCGCTCGGGCACGAAATCCAGCTGGGACTGGGTGCCATTGAGCCAGCCCTTGCCGAACACGCCGCCGGACCCCACGGCGATCTTGGACTGGATGATGTGGTAGCCGGCCCCCAGGGGGTCGCTCTGGGGGTTGAGGAGGGTGAGCACCCGCTGACGCTGGTAGTCGCGCATGAAGAAATACCACAGCACCGGCAAGAACGCCGCGCACAAGGCGCCCATGGCCAGGATCAGGCGCCAGGACATGCCGGCCACCAGGAGCACGAAGACACCGGCCGCCGCCACCAGCAACGAGGTGCCGAGGTCCGGCTGTTTGGCGATGAGGGCCGTGGGCACCACGATGAGGGCCGCGGCCACCAGCAGGCGTGGCAGGCTGGGGGGCAGGGGGCGTTCCGACAGATACCAGGCCACCATGGCGGGCACCGCCACCTTCACCATCTCCGAGGGCTGAAAGCGCATAAATCCCAGATCCAGCCAACGCTGGGCACCCTTGCCCACATCCCCCACCGCCAGGACCAGGATCAGCAGCACCAGGCTGCCGGCATAGAACCACGGCGCCCAGAAGGCCAGATGCTGGGGGGCGATCTGGGCCACCAGCAGCATCAACCCCAGGGCCAGCAGGAAGCGCAAGCCTTGTTTGACGATCAGCTCCGGATCCTCGCCGCCGGCGCTGTAGAGCACCACCAGGCCGATCCCCGCCAGCACCAGGATAGCGAGCAGCAGCGGGACGTCGAGGTGAAAACGCTGAGGCAGGGTCTGGCGGGAGTGCATCAGCTCGCCGGCTCCCCGGCCATGTCCATGGCGGCGGGCAGTTCACGGGCCAGGTAGTGGTCGATGACCCGCCGCGCGATGGGTGCCGCCGACGTGGATCCGCCGCCACCATGCTCCACCACCACGGCCACGGCGATGCGCGGCTGGTCCACCGGCGCGAAGGCGATGAACAGGCCATGGTCCCGCAACTCGCGCTTCAGGCTCTCGGCGTCGTATTCCTCGTCCTGGGCCAGGCCGAACACCTGGGCGGTGCCGGTCTTGCCGGCCATGCGATAGGACAGGCCGTCGGCGATACGATGGGCGGTGCCCCGGGGGGTGTGGACCGTATCCTCCATGGCGGAGACGATAGGGCGCCAGAAGGCGGCATCCCGCAACCCAAGGGACCCGGGCGCCGGTGCCGGTTCCAAGACCCCTTCCTGGTCCGGATCGCCGAAGGACTGCACCAGGCGTGGCCGCAGGATACGGCCGCGATTGGCCACGATGGCCGTCGCCTGGGCCAGTTGCAGTGGGGTGGCGAGCATGAAGCCCTGGCCGATGCCGGTGATGAGGGTCTCGCCCCGATACCAGGGCTTGTGGCGCGCGGCCCGCTTCCAGTCCTTACTGGGCATCAGGCCTGCCGCCTCTCCCGCGATATCGACGCCGGTGCGGACGCCGAAGCCGAAGCGGGTCATGAACTCATGCATGCGATCGATGCCCAGGGCATGGGCCATCTCATAGAAGTAGACGTCACAGGAGCGCAGTATGGCCCAGTTGAGGTCCACCTTGCCGTGGCCGGTCCGCTTCCAGTCGCGGTAACGGTGGGAGCTGTTGGGGAGCTGATACCAGCCGCGACAGAAGGTATGACCGGTGGCGAGTTCCACCCCGTATTCCAGGCCGGCGAGACCCATCATGGGCTTGATGGTGGAGCCCGGCGGATATTGCCCGCGGATGGCGCGGTTGAACAGGGGCCGCAGGGGCGAGCCGCTGAGGTCGGCGTAGGACTCGGTATCGATGCCGTTGACGAACAGGTTGGGATCGTAGCCGGGCTTGCTGGCCAGGGCCAGCAAGCCGCCGTTGTTGGGATCGATGGCCACCACCGCCCCGGTATGGTCCCCCAGGGCGGCGAGGGCCTCCCGCTGGAGGGCGGCATCCAGATGCAGGAACAGGTCGCTGCCGGGGCTGGGCGAGACCCGCTCCAGCACCCGCAGGCGCCGGCCCTGGGCGTTGTTCTCCACGTGCAGGTAGCCCACGATACCGTGGAGTACCTTCTCGTAGGAGCGTTCCACCCCGGTCTTGCCCACGTGGCTGGTGCCGCTGTACTGGACGGGGTCCACCCGTTGCAGGGCCGCCTCGTCGAGCCGGCCCACATAACCCACGACGTGGGCCGTCACCTCACCGAGGGGATAGTGGCGGGTGAGGCGGGCCTGGATGTCGGTGCCGGGAAAACGGTGGCGATTAACCGCGAAACGCGCCACCTCCTCGTCACTGAGGCGAAACTTCAGGGGAATACTCTCGAATGAACGCTTGCGACTGGCGAGCTGCCGGAAACGCTCCACGTCCTGCGCCGATATCTCCACCACATCACCCAAGGCATCGAGGGTCGCATCCAGGTCGGATACCGCCTCGGGCACCAGTTCGAGGGTGTAAGAGGGGGTGTTCTGGGCCAGCAATACGCCATTGCGATCATAGATGAGACCGCGAATGGGCGGTTCCGGGACGATCTTCACCCGGTTATTCTCGGACTGGGTGATAAAGTGCTGGTGACTCACCACCTGCAGATCCGTCAACCGCCACACCAACAGCACCAGCAGCACCAGGATGCCGGCCACCGCGGCCAGCAACCGGCCCCTCACCACGGCGTCTTCCCGGACCTTGTCCTTGAGGGCAATGGAGGGGGTCATGACCGCACGGGTTCACCAGACATGGGGGGATATTACGGGTCGCGAGAGGTCAGGCCAAACGCAGGCCGGCGAAGGCCCTCATTCGATGCGGTAACGACGCCGCACGTCCCGCAGGATGATGAAGACCCACGGCCACACCACGCCACTGGCGGCGGCCGGCCCGAGCACCAGCAACCACGGGGTGGGCAGACCCTGGATGCCGCGGGTCCACAGGAACAGGCTCTGCTCCAGCAACACCAGCACGAACACGCCCACCCCCTGCTGCCACAGCGGCAGCACCCGCAGGCGCTGATGCAACTTGATGACGATGAAGGCCACCAGAGCCAGACCCAGGGCATACTGCCCCAGCAACGTACCCGCCACGCCGTCCTTGAGCAGCCCCGTGAACCAGGCCCAGCTCACCCCCACCCGCTGGGGCACCGCCATGGCCCAGTACACCAGCACCATGGTCACCCACGCCGGGCGCAACGGCTCGGCCAGGGCCGGCAGGGGCAGGATCATGAGCATGAAGGCGATGACAAAGGTGAGCACCAGCGCCACGCCGCCCCGCGGCCGCGCAATCATCATCCCTCCCCGTCTTCGCCGGGGGGGGTGATAGGCACATGGGCCGGCCACACCAGCAGCACCTCCCGGTTGCGCTCCAGCTGGGCCGACGGCTCCACCACCACATCGGCGAAGGGGCGCCCGGCATCCGTCGTCACCGAGGTCACGGTGCCGACCGGATAGCCGGAGGGGAAACGCCCCCCCAGCCCGGAGGTCACCACCAGGTCCCCCACCTGCACGTCGGCATTGTTGGGCAGATACTGGAGGGCGAGGCTGCCGGCCGCCCCCGTCCCCACGGCCACCGAACGCAGGCCGTTGCGGTTGATCTGCACCGGCAGGGCATGGCCCGGATCGGTGATCAGGAGCGCCGCCGAGGTCAGGGGGTTGACATGGGCCACCTGCCCCATAACACCGTTGGCGTCGATGATGGGCTGGCCGGCATAGACCCGCGACCGCGCACCCTTGCTCAGCAGGATCTGGCGGCTGAAGGGATCCAGATCCACCGCCACCACCTCGGCGATGAGCACCTGTTCGCCCACCTTGACGGAGGAGTCCAGCAGATTACGCAGGCGGCGGTTCTCGGCCTCCAGGGCCTCGAAACGGCCGAGCCGAACCTCGATGGCCAGCTGCTCGCGGCGCAGGCGTTGGTTCTCCTCTGCCAGGAAGCGCCTCAGGGAGAAGGTGTCGTAGACCCAGGTCCCCGCCTGCAGGGGCACATGCACCGCCATCTGCACCGGATAGAGCATCACGCCGAGCCCCGCCCTGACGAATTCCAGCTGATGGAGGCGATCCAGGGTCATGAGCAGCACCGACAGCAGCACGAACACCGCCAGCCGCACGCTCAGGGCCGGGCCGCGGGTAAACAGGGTTTTCTCGCTTCTGATCAGACGGCACCTCCCGCTGCGAAGACCGGGTGCGTCAGGGTACTGGAATGGCCGGAGGCGTGCCGGCCCAGGGGCCTGAAGACTGCCGCCGCGGGCGAGTCCAAGGGGAGGGGCTACTCGGTGGCGAACACGTCGACGCCCTTCTCGTCCATCATCTCAAGGGCCCGGCCACCGCCCCGGGCGACGCAGGTCAGGGGGTCTTCGGCGATGAGCACGGGCAGTCCCGTCTCCTCCATGAGCAGGCGGTCGAAGTCCCGCAGCAACGCCCCGCCCCCGGTGAGTACCATGCCCTGCTCCGCCACATCGGCCCCCAGTTCGGGAGGGGTCTGCTCCAGTGCCGTCTTCACCGCGCTGACGATGCCCGACAGGGGTTCCTGGAGGGCCTCGAGGATCTCGTTGCTGTTGAGGGAAAAGCTGCGCGGCACGCCCTCCGCGAGGTTGCGGCCCCGCACCTCGATCTCGGTCATCTCCGTGCCGGGATAGGCGGAACCGATCTCGTGCTTGATGCGCTCCGCCGTGGCCTCACCGATGAGGCTGCCGTAGTTGCGGCGCACATAGTTGATGATGGCCTCGTCGAAGCGATCGCCGCCGACGCGCACCGACGCCGAATAGACGATGCCGTTCAGGGAGATCACCGCCACCTCGGTGGTGCCACCGCCGATGTCCAGCACCATGGAACCGCTGGCCTCGGACACCGGCATGCCGGCACCGATGGCGGCCGCCATGGGCTCTTCGATGAGATAGACCTCGCGGGCACCCGCGCCGGCCGCCGATTCGCGGATGGCCCGGCGCTCCACCTGGGTGGAACCGCAGGGCACACACACCAGCACCCGCGGGCTCGGCCGCATGAAGCGGTTCTCGTGCACCTTGTGGATGAAATGCTGGAGCATCTTCTCGGTGACGGTGAAATCGGCGATGACGCCGTCCTTCAGGGGCCGGATGGCGGTGATGTGCCCCGGCGTCCTCCCCAGCATGCGCTTGGCGTCGTTGCCGACCGCCGCGATGGTCTTTGCACCACCGGGGCCGCGCTCCTGACGGATCGCCACCACCGAGGGCTCATTCAGCACGATGCCCTGGCCCCGCACGTAGATCAGCGTGTTGGCGGTCCCCAGGTCGATGGAGAGATCGTTTGAAAAGAAGCCTCTCAGGCCTTTAAACATAGGTGCGGTTAACTCGTAGCGGCGAGGGTTGAGAATCAGCCTTAGAAACGGGACGAACGGATGGCTATAATGGGTCGCGGCTTCGTCCACCTGTCCGCGACCGGACGCGGGTCCCTTTATCGATTAAAGCTGTCACGTGCGTTAGGCCGCGCTAATTTAGCAGTGGCCCGGGTTGCGGGCAAGGGCGGCGTTTCATCCTGCGGGCCGGTAACCGGGCCGGTCCCACACTCTGATGACAGAAAACCATACCATGGCCCTAGACAGACACGACGTGGAGAACATCGCCCATCTGGCCCGCATCGCCATCGATGAGGTCGATATTCCGGATTATGTCCGCGACCTCTCCAATATCCTTGACCTGGTGGATGAGATGGCCCGGGAGGACACCGCCGATGTGTTACCGTTGGCCCACCCGCTGGATGCCGTGCAGCGCTTGCGACCCGATGTGGTGACCGAAGAGGACCAGCGCGACCTGTTCCAGGCCGGCGCACCCGCGCTGGAGAACGGCCTGTACCTGGTCCCCAAGGTGATCGAGTAACCCCCAAACGCGCCCCCTATTCACCATTCACTATTCACCATTCACTATTCACCATTCACCATTCACCAGTCCGACGCCCCTCGTCCCCAACCCCGGCCATCTCCCCCGATCCATGCACGATAAATCCATCGCCGAACTATCCGCCGCCCTGCAGGACCGGGAGGTCTCCAGCGAGGAACTCACCCGCCACTTCCTCGCACGCATCGAGGGCCTCGACAAAACCCTCAACAGTTTCATCACCGTGACCCCTGAAGGCGCCCTGGAGCAGGCCCGGGCGGCGGATGGCCGCCGCGCCCGCGGCGAGGGTGGCCCCCTGACGGGCATCCCCATGGCCCACAAGGACATCTTCTGCACCCGCGGCGTGCGCACCTCCTGTGGCTCGCGGATGCTGGACAATTTCGTCTCCCCCTACGACGCCACGGTGGTGGCGCGCCTGGCGGCGGCCGGCATGGTGATGCTGGGCAAGCTCAACATGGACGAGTTCGCCATGGGATCCTCCAACGAGACCAGTTACTACGGACCCGTCCACAACCCATGGCATACGGACCATGTGCCCGGCGGCTCCTCGGGCGGCTCGGCGGCGGCGGTGGCGGCGCGCCTGGTGCCGGCGGCCACGGCCACGGATACCGGCGGCTCCATACGCCAGCCGGCGGCCCTGTGCGGCATCACCGGGCTGAAACCCACCTACGGACGGGTGTCCCGCTACGGCATGATCGCCTTCGCCTCCAGCCTCGACCAGGCCGGGCCTCTGACCCGCAGCGCGGCCGATGCCGCGTGGCTGCTGGCCGCCATGGCCGGCTTCGACGAACGGGACTCCACCAGCCTGGATCAGCCCCTCGAGGACTATCCCGCCCTGCTGGATCAACCCCTGAAGGGGCTGCGCATCGGCCTGCCCCGGGAGCACTTCGGTGAGGGCCTCGACGAGGGGGTGGCGGGGGCCGTCCACCGCGCCGTGGCCGTGTTCGAGGCCGCCGGCGCCACGGTCAGGGAGATCAGCCTCGCCAGCAGCCTGCTGTCGGTGCCTGCCTACTACGTGGTGGCGCCGGCGGAGTGCTCCTCCAACCTGTCGCGCTTCGACGGCGTGCGCTTCGGCTACCGCTGCGAGGCACCGGTGAACCTGGAGGATCTCTACAAGCGCAGCCGCGGTGAGGGCTTCGGCGCCGAGGTCAAACGGCGCATCCTGGTGGGCACCTACGCCCTGTCCGCAGGCTATTACGACGCCTATTATCTCAAGGCCCAGAAGGTGCGCCGGCTCATCAAAGACGAATTCCGCCGCGCCTTCGACGAGGTGGACGTGATCATGGGCCCCACCGCCCCCGCGCCCGCCTTCCGCATCGGCGAGAAGACCAGCGACCCGGTGGCCATGTACCTGTCGGACATCTACACCATCGCCGCCAACCTGGCCGGCTTGCCCGCCCTGTCGGTACCGGCCGGCCTGGTGGACGGCCTGCCCGTGGGACTGCAGATGGTAGGCAACTACTTCGATGAGGGGCGGCTGCTCGGCATCGCCCATCGTTTTCAACAGGAAACGGACTGGCACCGGCGGACGCCGCCGGGATTCGATTGATTACTTCAGCGTCACCCCAACCCGGAGCAGACTGAGAAATGGAGTGGGAACCGGTCATCGGACTCGAGATCCATGCGCAGCTCAAGACCCGCAGCAAGATCTTCTCGGGGGCGTCCACCGCCTTCGGTGCCGCGCCCAACACCCAGGCCTCGGCCGTCGATCTGGGCCTGCCGGGGGTGCTGCCCGTACTGAATGCCGAGGCCGTGCGCATGGCCACCATGCTGGGTCTCGCCATCGGCGCCGAGGTGGCGGGACGGTCGGTGTTCGCGCGCAAGAACTACTTCTATCCCGACCTGCCCAAGGGTTACCAGATCAGCCAGTACGAGCTGCCCATCGTGGCCCGCGGCCACCTGAACATCACCCTGGAGGATGGCACCACCAAGCGGGTGGGGGTGACACGGGCCCACCTGGAGGAGGATGCCGGCAAGAGCCTCCACGAAGACTTCCACGGCATGACGGGCATCGACCTCAACCGCGCCGGCACACCGTTGCTGGAGATCGTCTCGGAGCCCGACCTGCGCTCCGCCGGCGAGGCCGTGGCCTACATGAAACGAATCCACGCCCTGGTGCGTTACCTCGGGATCTGCGACGGCAACATGCAGGAGGGCTCCTTCCGCTGCGACGCCAACGTCTCGGTGCGTCCCCGGGGCCGGGAGGCCTTCGGCACCCGCGCGGAGATCAAGAACCTCAACTCCTTCCGCTTCATCGAGCGCGCCATCAACCACGAGATAGAACGCCAGATCGACATCATCGAGGGCGGCGGCACCGTGATCCAGGAGACCCGGCTCTACGACCCCGACCAGGACGAGACCCGCTCCATGCGTACCAAGGAGGAGGCCAACGACTACCGGTACTTTCCCGACCCCGACCTGCTGCCGGTGGAGATCGATCAAGTCTTCATCGAAGAGGTGCGGGCCACCCTCCCCGAGCTGCCGGATGCCAAGGCGGCACGCTTCCGTTCCGCCTATGCCCTGTCGGCCGCAGAGGCTGGGGTCCTCACCGGCAGCCGCGAACTCGCAGATTACTACGAGGCCGCCGTGGAGCACTCGGAGGGCCAGGCGAAGCTGTGCGCCAACTGGGTGACCGGCGAACTGGCGGCGGCCCTCAACCGATCGGATCGGGAAATCGACGACTGCCCCGTGCGCCCCCAGGCGCTCGGCGGCCTGGTGACGCGCATCAATGACGGCACCATCTCGGGCAAGATCGCCAAACAGGTGTTCGAGGCCATGTGGGCGGGCGAAGGCGACGCCGACACCATCATCGAGTCCCGGGGCCTGCGCCAGGTGACCGACAGCGGCGCCATCGAGGGCATGGTGGACGAGGTGATCGCCGCCAATCCGGAGCAGGTGGAACAGTTCCGCGCCGGTCGCGACAAGGTACTGGGCTTCTTCGTGGGCCAAGTGATGAAGGCCTCCAAGGGCAAGGCCAACCCCCAACAGGTCAACGAACTGCTAAGGAAGAAGCTCGCAGGCTAGTGCTTTTCACTATTCACTATTCACTATTCACCATTCACCACTCACCATTCCCTTTTCCCCTTTTCCCTTTTCCCCATTCCCCAGCAAACCATCACCCCCCCACCACCCTCACCGCATCGCCCGGCGCGAGCCCCAGCTCCGCCGCCGCGCTGCCACCGTTGACAGCAAGCTCCACCAGGCCGCTGGAGTTGCCATACCAGAAGGGGCTGCCCGCGGGCACCTCGCCGAAGGTGCGGGCCCGGGTGAGTTCCCGGCCACCCGCCCCGATGCGGGCCGAGGGTGGCACTCCCGCCGCCCGCAGGCCGGTCATGAGGTTGCCGTAGCCGTCCGCGTAGACCACCGCCGGCCAGTCTCCCGGCCAGTCTGTGAGTTCATGGTCCTGCCATGGCAGGGGGGTGGTCGCGACGCTCTGCGCTGCGGCAAGACGCGCCGCCACCGGGGCGAAGAGGTCACGGCCGTGAAAGCTGTCCGACAGGGCCGGCGGGCGCCACTCGATGAGGGCCCGTTCGGCCTCGGGATGATGGCGGGCGATGACGTTGAAAAGGCCGTTGTCCGGCCCTACGAAGGCATGGCGTCCCGCCCGCACCACCACGGGCCGGCGCTGGGGAGTGCCCACCCCCGGGTCCACCACCGCCAGGAACACCGCGGGTTCCAGCTCCGCCGCCGCCAGGGCGGCCAGCAGGTAGGCCGCGGGCCGGGGACTGAAACGCGGCATGTCATTGATCAGGTCCACCACCGGCAGACCCGGGACGGTACGGACAAGAGCGATGTGCATCTGGCCGAGATAGGGGCCGCAGGGCCCGAAGTCGGTCACCATGAACACCGGGCGGGGCGACGGAACGGCACGGGTCACCGCATCACCCCCGGGGCTGGGCCATGCGCCGGGACGCCAGGTCATCGAGGTGGCGCACCAGGTAGCCGTGGGCCTTCTTGAAGTTGTTGAGATGGGCCGCGGTCAGCGAGGATTCCCCATCGGCATACAACAAGCCCAGGGGCCGCCCCTTGATGAACAGGGATGCCACCAGGAACTCGCCTGCCGGCGTGAGCGCCCTCAGGGGCTCCTTGATGGCACCCTGGAAGCGACGGCGCTTTGCCGCATCCACCCATAACACGGCGGGTTTCCGCATCACGAGGGCGAACAGGTTGCCATCACCCAACCCTATCGACAGGTGCCCTAGGGGCGAATCCTCGGCGAGGCCGGCGTGATGGCGCACCACTACCTCCCCTTTCTTGCGATCGACCACCAGGAATAGACAGCGCTCGAGACGAGTGGCCGTGACGATCTGATGCACCACCCTGGAGATCACATCGTTGGTGGTCTCCGGCGCGGCGGCGGCTGGCGATGACGTGGGCCGCGCGGGCCCGGAGGGCGGGGACGGAGTTGCCGCGGCGGGTGCCCCGGATAGTGGCGACTCGGGCGGTGGACGGGGCGCGGGCCGGGTGGGTGCTGCCGGGATGGGTTGTGCGGCGGCACGTGGGGCGACCCGCGGTTTCGCCGCCGTGGCTGCCCCTTCCGACCCCTTGGGATGCGGCGATGCGGGCTGCACGGGTGCGTGGTTCTCTGACCCGGGCCGGCTAGCGCGGGACGCTGAGGTGGCCGGTGCAAGACCCTGATGGTGCGCCGGCGCCGTGGCAGGAGGGGATGGACGCCACACGTGAGGGCGTGGATATAACTCAACGTAGCGGCCATCGTGGGCCCGCGGGTACCAGGCCAGGGCGTCGCGGGCACAATCCCGTGCGCAGATGAATACATCCTCCGCCAGGTGTTGGGGCGAACGGTCCCAGCGTGCACCCAGTTCCTCGAGCAATGCCGTGAGTCGCGCCTCGCCATCGGCCACCCCTATACAGGCAGCGACATCCACGGCACCGTGGACGAGGCCCGCCTTACCCACCATCACGGCCTCCCCCAACGACTCCTCGAGCAACAGCTGGGGCAGGTCCCAGTCCCGTGCCAGGGCCAGGCCGAGGTCGCGCTGGTGAAAACCCAGTACCTCCGCCTCCGTCCCATGCCACGGACGGCCCTTGCCCAGGCCCTCGTCCACCCGGCGTGCCGTGGCGGGAGCGAAGTAACGGATAAGGAGTTCCCCTAGTCTTTCGAACAGGGCACTGAAATAGAACTCGTCCGGCACCCGGAAACCCAGGGTCGTCGCCCACATCCCGGCGAGCCTGGCGGCAATGACGGCGCACCTGAGGGCCGCCATCAAGGCCTCCCGATCCTCCCCCGTCAGCTGGTCCTCGACGGTTTCGGCGCTGCGCCCAAGAGCGATGAAGCGCTCCTGTCCGATGATGACGGGGGCCTGCTCGAGACGGACGATGTGCGTACCCGCGCGCTCGTTGGCCAGTCTGAAGACCTCAGCAGAGAGGAAGACATCGCGGGCATAGAGGCGTGCCCATCGTTCGGTAGCGGTCCCGTCCGGGGTCTCGGCGGCCGCCGCCGTCACGCGCGCCAGGGGTGGCAGGCGGGTGCCGCGCAGCCGTTCACGCCAATGGTCTATGGTGTTGTCGTCGCTCACCCTGTCGGCCCGATTGATCCGCCCTCGCCTCCATTGCTTCGGCCCGCTTGGGGGCGGCGCCCCACCGGCCATAGCAACCATAACCTTTTGCGGCCGCATAACCGAAGCCTGAACGCAAAAAGGCCGGGCTCATGCCCGGCCTTTTTCGTCGATCCGCCCGTCCCGAATGAATCAATCGCGATCGGCGACTCCGCTATCCGATTCATCCATGGGCCTGTCAACCAGTTCCACCACGGCCATGGGGGCCGCATCACCCGAACGGAAACCGGCCTTGAGGATCCGCAGGTAACCACCCGGCCGGTCCTGGTAACGCGGTCCCAGTTCCTTGAACAGCTTACCCACCACCTCCTTGTCGCGCAGCCGGGAAAAGGCCGTGCGCCGATGGTGAACGCTATCTTCCTTGGCCAGGGTGATCAGCGGCTCGGCGACACGGCGTAATTCCTTCGCCTTGGGCAGGGTGGTGGTGATGAACTCATGGCGAAACAGGGATGCGCTCATGTTGCGATACATGGCATCGCGATGGGAACTGTTCCGGTTGAGCTGGCGTCCGCTCTTACGATGACGCATTGGGGTGATCCTCTAGATCAGTAAAGGGTGGGGGGGCTCGCGCTTCAGGCGCGTTCCTTGCCTTCGTCGTACAATCCGGGCGGCGGCCACGCCTCGAGGCGCATCCCCAGGGACAGTCCGCGTGAGGCCAGTACGTCCTTGATCTCCGTGAGGGACTTCTTGCCCAGATTGGGGGTCTTCAGCAGCTCCACTTCCGTGCGCTGGATGAGGTCGCCCACATAGTAAACGCCTTCCGCCTTGAGGCAGTTGGCCGATCGAACGGTGAGTTCGAGGTCGTCAACCGGACGCAACAGTATGGGGTCGATGGAGGGCTCCGCCAGGCGCGCCGGCTCGCCCTCGCCTTCCGCATCGAGATCCACGAACACCGCGAGCTGATCACGCAACACCGCCGCCGCCTCGCGAATGGCATGCTCCGCGTCCATGGTGCCGTCGGTCTCGATCTCGATGACCAGCTTATCCAGATCGGTGCGCTGCTCCACGCGCGCGCTCTCTACCTGGTAAGACACCCGCCTGACGGGGCTGAAGGAGGCGTCCAGCAGCAGCTTGCCGATGGGACGGTCGGACTCTTCTTCGTCCTCCCTCAGGGAGGCGGGCTGATAACCCCGTCCCCGTGCCACCTTCATGGTGAGGTTGAGTTCCCCCTTATCACCGAGGTGGGCGATGACATGGCCCGGATTGACGATCTCCACATCATGGTCCAACTGGATGTCCGCACCGGTGACGATACCGGGCCCCTTCTTGTTGATGGTGAGCAGGGCCTCGTCCCGGGCATGCATGGAAACCCCCAGCCCCTTCAGGTTGAGCAGGATCTCCGTCACGTCCTCCTGCACACCCTCGATGGTGGTGTACTCGTGCAGTACATCATTGATGTCCACTTCGACCACCGCGGAGCCCGGCATGGAGGAAAGCAGGACCCGGCGCAGGGCATTGCCGAGGGTATGGCCGAAGCCCCGGTCGAGGGGTTCGATGTTTATCTTCGCACTGTTGCCGCCGAGGGCTCGCACTTCCACGAGGCGCGGCTTCAACAGTTCAGTCAAATGGGATTGCATAAAGGCGACTCCGGGATACGGTTTACTTGGAGTACAACTCCACTACCAGCTGTTCGTTGACATCAGGCGGCAGATCACCGCGCTCGGGAACGGCCTTGAAAACCCCGCTCATCTCCTTCGTGTTAACGTCCACCCACTCCGGAAACCCGCGCTGCTCCGCGAGGTCCAGAGAGGCCTGGATACGCTGCTGGGTACGGGACTTCTCCCGCACGGCGATGATGTCCTCCGGCTTCACTTGATAGGAAGGGATATTGACGCACCGGCCGTTCACCAGGATGGCCTTGTGGCTCACCAGTTGTCGGGCCTCGGCGCGGGTGGTGCCGAAGCCCATGCGGTATACGGTATTGTCCAGCCGGCGTTCCAGGAGCTGGAATAGGACCTCGCCCGTCGAGCCCTTGCCACGCGCCGCCGCTTTGAAGTAGTTGCGGAACTGGCGTTCGAGCACGCCGTACATGCGGCGCATCTTCTGCTTCTCCCGCAACTGCACCGCATAGTCGGAAAGCCTGCCGCGACGCTGGCCATGCTGGCCCGGCGGCTGCTCGAGCTTGCACTTGCTGTCGAGGGCGCGCACACCGCTCTTGAGGGAAAGGTCGATACCCTCGCGGCGGGAAAGCTTGCATTTGGGTCCTAGATATCTAGCCATTTTCCCTTACCTCTCAGACGCGCCGCTTCTTGGGCGGCCGGCAACCGTTGTGCGGAATGGGGGTCACATCGGTAATGCTCGTGATACGATACCCGGCGGCGTTGAGGGCGCGTACCGCCGAGTCCCGCCCCGGCCCGGGTCCCTTCACCTGTACGTCGAGGTTCTTCAGACCGTACTCCTTGGCTGCCTGGGCCGCCCGATCCGACGCCACCTGCGCGGCGAACGGGGTACTCTTGCGCGACCCCCGGAAACCACTGCCACCCGCCGTCGCCCAGCACAGCGCATTGCCCTGGCGGTCACTGATGGTGATGATGGTATTGTTGAAGGAAGCGTGGATGTGGGCGATACCATCGACCACGGTCTTCTTGACCTTCTTCTTCGATTTGCTTGCAGTGGTTCTAGCCATGGATCAGTTACCGCTCTCTCGATACTATCGCTTGATGATACGACGGGGCCCCTTACGGGTCCTCGCATTGGTCCGGGTGCGCTGCCCACGCAGAGGCAGGCCCCGGCGATGCCGGATACCACGATAACTGCCAAGGTCCATCAATCGCTTGATGTTCATCGACACCTCGCGGCGCAGGTCGCCCTCGATGATGTACTTGCCCACCTCACTACGTACCCGGTCGAGGTCCTCCTCGGCAAGCTCACTGAGCTTGCGGTCGGGAACGATGGCCGTGGCCTCACAAATCTTGTGCGCAGTGGTCCTGCCGATGCCGTAGATGTAAGTCAGGGCAATGACCGTGTGCTTCTGTCCGGGGAGGTTGATTCCCGCGATTCGAGCCATATTCCTCTATCTCCAGAATGCGCGCATTTGCCGAGGTAAAGCGCGCCATAATATAAAAATTCGCGGCCTTTATCAATGGCCGATTTTTCCAGGGCTCAGCCCTGACGTTGCTTGTGACGCGCCTCGGTGCAGATCACCCGCACGGAACCGTTACGCTTGATGATCTTGCAGTTGCGGCAGATCTTCTTTACCGATGCTCTGACTTTCATGATTTCGCTCCAATACGTGCCGTGGACGGACCATCCGTCAGCGCACGACCCCACTCTTTCCAATACCCTTTAGATTCGCCTTCTTCATCAACCCGTCGTACTGATGGGACATGAGATGCGCCTGCACCTGGGACATGAAGTCCATGACCACAACCACCACGATCAACAGGGACGTCCCGCCGAAGTAGAAGGGCACGTTCCATTTGAGGATCATGAACTCCGGCAGCAGGCACACCAGCGTGATGTACAAGGCGCCGACCACGGTCAGTCGGGTCATGACGCCGTCGATGTAATGAGCCGTCTGCCGCCCGGGCCGGATGCCGGGAATGAACGCCCCGGACCGCTTGAGATTGTCCGCAGTCTCCTCCGGGTTGAACATCAACGCCGTATAGAAGAAACAGAAAAAGATGATGGCTACGGCGTACAGCAACACATACAGGGGTTGCCCCGGCGACAGGGTGGTGGCGACGTCCTTCAGCCAGCCCATGCTCTCTCCGGTGCCGAACCACCCCGCCATGGTGGCGGGGAACAGGATGATGCTGGAGGCGAAGATGGGGGGGATCACGCCCGCCATGTTCACCTTCAGGGGCAGGTGACTGCTGGTGCCGCCGTACATCTTGCGCCCCACCTGGCGCTTGGCGTAGTTGACGGTGATACGCCGTTGCCCCCGCTCCATGAACACTACGAAGGCGGTGACGGCCAGCACGATGACCATGAGCAGCAACACCAGGATCGTGTGCACCTCGCCGGTACGGGACAGCTCCAGAGTGCCCCCGATGGCCGAAGGCAGCCCCGCCACGATACCGGCGAAGATGATCATGGAGATGCCGTTACCGATACCGCGCTCGGTCACCTGCTCACCCAGCCACATGAGAAACATGGTACCGGTGACCAGGGTGACGGCCGCCGTGACCCGGAAGCCGATACCCGGCGCGATCACCACGCCGCCGCTGCCGGTCTGCTGGCTCTCCAGGGCGATGGCCACGCCGATGGCCTGGAAAGAGGCCAAGCCGACGGTGGCGTAGCGGGTGTATTGATTGATCTTGCGACGCCCCGATTCCCCCTCCTTCTTCAGCTGCTCCAGCTTGGGATGCACCGCCGTGAGGAGCTGCATGATGATGGATGCTGAAATGTACGGCATGATCCCGAGGGCGAACACCGAAAAACGCTCCAGCGCGCCACCCGAGAACATGTTGAACATATCGAGGATGGTGCCCCGCTGCTGGTCGAACAGGGCCTCGAGGGCGATGGGATCGATGCCCGGCACCGGAATGAACGTGCCGATGCGGAACACTACCAGTGCCCCCAACAGGAACAGCAGGCGCTGACGCAGCTCCTTGAGCTGACCCATATCCGGTTTTTGCATGCCTGCGGCCACGATATCTCGCTTATTCCTCGACGCGGCCGCCGGCGGCCTCGATGGCCTCACGGGCCCCCTTGGTGGCGCCCACGCCCTTGAGCACGATGGCCTTGTCGATGGTGCCGGAGAGCATCACCTTGGCCCGCTTCATACTACGGGTAATGACATTGGCCTTCTTGAGAGCGGCCAGGTCGATGGTGTCCACGTCCAGCCGGCCCAGTTCGCCGAGCCGCACCTCTGCGGTACTCCGGCCCATGCGGGACTGGAAGCCCACCTTCGGCAGGCGCCGCTGCAGCGCCATCTGGCCGCCCTCGAAACCGGGCTTCACCGTACCGCCTGAACGGGCCTTGAGGCCCTTGTGACCACGCCCGGCGGTCTTGCCCAGACCGGAGCCGATGCCACGACCCACGCGCTTGCGGGCCTTGGCCCGCCCACCCGGCGTCAAAGTGTTCAATCTCATGTCAGATCTCCTCCACGCGCAGCATATAGGCGATGGTGTTGATCATGCCGCGGTTGCTCGGCGTGTCCTCCACCGTCACCGTATGATGCATGCGCCGCAGTCCCAGACCACGGACACACGCCCGATGGTTCTTGAGACGCCCGTACATGCTGCGGGTCAACGTCACGGCCAGCCTGCCGTTGTTCTGAGTTTGCTCGATCATGGTCAGCTCGCGATCTCTTCCACCGACTTGCCGCGACGGGCGGCGATGCCAGCGGGTGATTCCATCCGGGTTAGGCCCTCGATGGTGGCCCTTACCACATTGATGGGGTTATTGGTGCCAATGCACTTGGCCAGGACATTGTGCACGCCGACCACATCGAACACAGCGCGCATGGCACCGCCGGCGATTATGCCGGTACCGTCGGAAGCGGGCTGCATGTAAACCTTGGCCGCGCCATGCTCACCCATGGTGGCGTACTGCAGGGTATTCTGCCTCAAGGCCACCGTCTTCATGTTCTTGCGTGCCGCCTCCATGGCCTTCTGGATGGCTATAGGCACCTCACGGGCCTTGCCCCGACCCATGCCGACCCGGCCGTTGCCGTCCCCCACCACGGTGAGGGCGGTAAAGCCGAACTGCCGGCCGCCCTTGACCACCTTGGCGACGCGGTTGACGCTGATCAGCTTCTCGATGAAGTCGTCGCTGGATTGTTTGTCGAAATTAGCCATAGGACCCGCCTCTTAAAACTCCAGACCGTTTTCACGCGCCGCATCCGCCAGCGCCTTGATACGACCATGATATTTGAAACCCGAGCGATCGAAGGCCACCCGGGTCACGCCCTTGGACCTGGCGCGCTCCGCAATGGCCCTGCCCACCAGGGCGGCCGCAGGAATATTGCCTCCGGAACCCACCTCTTTCGAGATATCGGTCTCTGTAGTGGCGGCGCTCGCGATGGTGAGGTCACCATCCGGAGATATGACCTGGGCGTAGATGTGCCTCGGCGTACGGTTGATACAAAGCCGGTGTGCCTGCAGGTTGCGCATCTGCGCCCTGACCTTCTTGGACCGGCGCATGCGGGCGACTTTCTTAGCGTGCATATCTAAAGTGTCCTCTGATTACTTCTTCTTGGCCTCTTTACGGACCACGTGCTCATCGGCGTAGCGCACACCCTTGCCCTTATAGGGCTCCGGTGGCCGATAGGCGCGTATCTCCGCGGCCACCTGGCCCACCTGCTGCTTGTCCGCGCCCTTGACCACGATGTCGGTCTGGCTCGGGGCCTCGATCTGTACCCCGTCGGGGATGGGGTAGTTGACGGGGTGAGAGAAGCCGAGGGCGAGGTTAAGGACATTACCCTGCACCTGAGCGCGATAACCCACACCCACGAGCTTGAGGCGTTTCTCGAAGCCGCTGGAGACACCCACCACGAGGTTGTTGATGACCGCACGCGAGGTGCCGGCGAGGGCAACGGCGTTCTCGTGGCCTTCGCGGGCGACGAAACTGATGACGTTGTCTTCCACCGTCATATCCACGGCCGCGTGGAGTCGGTGATTCAGGGTCCCTTTGCTTCCCTTGACCGTAACGTTGTCACCATCGCGGTGGAATTCCACCCCCGAAGGCAACGTTATGGGATAACTGGCAATGCGTGACATCTCAAGACTCCTCAGAATACCGTGCAGAGCACTTCGCCACCATGACCCGCGGCGCGCGCCTCGCGATCAGTCATTACACCTTTGGAGGTGGAGACGATCGCGACTCCCAGCCCACCCTTGACCTTGGGCAGGTTGGTCTTGGGTTCATAGACCCGCAGACTCGGACGGCTGACGCGGTGGATTTCCCGGATCGCGGGAGCACCCTCGTGATATCTGAGGGTCACCACCAGAGAGGGCTTGCCCGGATGTTCCTCCGTAACGCTGAAGTCGCCGATATAGCCTTCGCTCTTCAATACGCCGGCGATGGCCTTCTTCAGGCTGGAAGCCGGCATCGCGACCTTCAACTTGGCTCGTGACTGGCCGTTTCTGATACGGGTCAGCATATCGCTGACCGGGTCCTGCATGCTCACATTAATTTCCTCGTTGACAGATATCCGCCCCGCAGGGCCGATCATTCACCAACCCGCAAGGCGTGGTATGGCTACCAGCTCGCCTTGACCAGCCCGGGGACATCACCACGCATGGCGGCTTCCCGTAGCTTGTTGCGGGCCAACCCAAACTTCCGGTAATAGCCATGGGGCCTTCCCGTCAGACCGCACCGATTCCGTTGCCGGCTCGGGCTCGAATCACGGGGCAGCTTCTGCAGCTTGATCACCGCCTCGTACTTGTCCTCCAGGCTGCTCTCAGGATTCCTGATGAGGGCCTTCAGCGCCGCCCGCTTGGCGGCATACTTGCTCGCCAGTTGGGTGCGCTTCCTGTCTCGTACCACCATGGAAATCTTTGCCATGTCGCCAAACGCTCCGTTTACTCGCTTTTCTGCGTCTTGAATGGAAATTTGAATGCCGCCAGCAGCGCCCGACCCTCTTCGTCGTTGGGCGCACTGGTGGTAATCACGATGTCCATGCCCCGCAGGGTGTCGATCCGGTCGTACTCGATCTCGGGAAAAATAATCTGTTCCCGTACACCCATGCTGAAGTTGCCGCGGCCATCGAAAGACTTGGGCGACAGACCGCGGAAGTCCCTGATCCGGGGTATGGCGATATTGACCAGACGGTCGAGGAATTCGTACATACGCTCACGGCGCAACGTGACCTTGCAGCCAATGGGCCAGCCCTCGCGGATCTTGAAACCGGCCACGGACTTGCGGGCCAGGGTGACGACAGGCTTCTGGCCGGCGATGAGGGTCATGTCGTTGACGGCATGATCCATGATCTTCTTGTCGCCGACGGCCTCGCCCACCCCCATGTTGATGGTCACCTTCAGGATCCGCGGTACCTGCATGACATTGGCATACTTGAACTGTTCCATCAGTCCGGCTACCACCTGCTCCCTGTAATGTTCTAACAGCCTTACCATGACCACATACCTCAGACGTCGATTACTTCGTTGGTGGACTTGAAGAAACGCACCTTGCGGCCGTCTTCCAGGAACCGAAAGCCGACCCGGTCACCCTTCTGGGTTTGCGGATTCCAGAGCATCACATTGGACGCATCCACGGGCATCTCCTTCTCGATGATCCCGCCCGGCTGATTCTGGTTGGGATTGGCCCGGGTGTGGCGTTTGACCACATTGACGTTGTCCACGATCACCCGCTCCTCGGAAATCACCTTGGTGATGGTGCTCCGCTTACCCTTGTCCTTGCCCGTCGTGACGACCACGTCGTCACCCTTTCTTAACCTGCGCATTTTGCCGTTACCCTTTGAATCGTCTTAAAGCACTTCCGGCGCGAGGGAGATGATCTTCATGAACCGCTCGCCGCGCAATTCGCGCGTTACCGGACCGAAGATGCGGGTGCCGATGGGCTGCAACTGATTGTTAAGCAGCACGGCGGCGTTGCCGTCGAAGCGGATCAGCGAGCCATCGGGCCGGCGCACCCCCTTGCGCGTCCGTACCACCACGGCGTTGTAGACCTCGCCTTTCTTCACCTTGCCTCGGGGGATGGCTTCCTTGACGGTCACCTTTATGACATCGCCGATGCCTGCATAACGCCGATGCGAGCCCCCCAATACCTTGATGCACTGCACGCGGCGCGCCCCGCTGTTGTCCGCCGCAGCAAGCATTGTCTGCATCTGAATCATCGTATTTCTCCGTCACATCGGCGGCATGCCGCCTTTGTGGCTGTTATCTCGCCCGCTCCACGACGCCATGCAGTCGCCACGACTTGGTCTTCGACACCGGACGGCCTTCCCGGATGAGCACCGTATCGCCGGTATGGCTGTCGTTGTTCTCATCATGCACGTGGTACTTGGTGGAACGGCGAATGAATTTCTTGTACATGGGATGCTTGACCCGGCGTTCCACGAGCACCGTTCTGGTCTTGTCCATCTTGTCACTGATGACACGACCCGTAAGGGTTCGACTCACCTGGCTGTCGGAATCACTCATTTGCCGTCACCCGCTCCACGCTTCTTTTCGTTCATGATGGTCTGGATCCGCGCGATGTCGCGCCGCGTCTTCAACACCTGATCGGGGCGGGACAGCTGGCCGGCGCCTTTCTGCATACGCAGGTTGAACTGCTCCCGCAGGCGGGCGCTGAGCTCATCGCCGAGTTGATCCAGGGTCATTTCTCTCAAAGCATTCGCCTTCATCACAGCATCGTCCGGCTTATAAAGGTGGTTTCCACGGGCAGCTTGGCCGCCGCAAGACGGAAGGCCTCACGCGCCACGGTCTCCGATACACCTTCCATCTCATAGAGCATGCTACCGGGCTGCACCAGGGCGACCCAGTATTCGACGGCTCCCTTGCCCTTGCCCTGTCTGACCTCGAGGGGCTTCTTGGTGATGGGCTTGTCCGGGAAGACACGAATCCAGATCTTGCCACCACGCTTGATATGACGGGTCATGGCGCGCCGCGCCGCCTCGATCTGACGCGCCGTGATACGACCCCGTCCCTTTGCCTTCAGTCCGAACTCGCCGAAGCTCACCTGGCTGCCGCGAAAAGCGAGCCCCCGGTTACGCCCCTTATGTTGCTTTCTGAACTTGGTTCTCTTCGGTTGCAGCATGGTCTTCTACCTGTTCTTAGCCTGCCGCGGCTGATTTGTCGGCGCCCTTCTCTGCGCCGGCCGGATGGACGTCGAAGATCTCCCCTTTGAAGATCCAGACCTTGATACCGATGACGCCGTAGGTCGTCTTGGCCTCGGCGAAGCCGTAATCGATATCGGCGCGCAGGGTGTGCAAGGGCACACGACCTTCCCGGTACCATTCGGAGCGGGCGATCTCCGCGCCGTTCAAGCGTCCCGCGACATTGATCCGTATCCCCTGGGCACCCAACCGCATGGTGTTGCCCACCGCCCGCTTCATGGCGCGCCGAAACATGATGCGGCGCTCCAGTTGCTGGGCCACGCTCTCGGCCACCAGATTGGCGTCCAGTTCCGGCTTGCGGATCTCCTCGATGCCGAGGGTGAGGTTCTGCACCGGGATCTTGATCATCCGGCTCAGTTCCACCCGCAGGGCCTCGATGTCCTCACCTTTCTTACCGATGACGATGCCCGGGCGTGCCGTGTGAATGACGATCCGCACCTTGCCGCCGGTGCGGTCGATCTGCACCCGACTGACCGATGCACTGGCCAGCCGCTTGCGCAGATACTGGCGGACGTTCAGATCGGTATTGAGGTATTCGGCATACTCCCCCTTGTCGGCATACCAACGGGAGTTCCAATCCTTGACGATACCGAGACGAATACCTATTGGCGATACTTTCTGACCCATAGCGACTCTCTACTAAGCCTTGTCGGACACCGTCACGGAAATGTGACTGGTGCGTTTTAAGATCCGAGTGCCCCGCCCCTTGGCCCGGGCGCGCATGCGCTTGTGCGTGGGGCCCTCGTCCACACAAATGGTGGCCACCTTCAATTCATCCACGTCCGCGCCTTCATTGTGCTCGGCGTTGGCAATGGCGGATTCCAACACCTTGCGCACTATGGCGGCGGCCTTCTTGTTGCTGAAGGCCAGCATCTCCAGGGCCCTCTCGACCTGCAGACCCCGCACCTGGTCGGCCACCAACCGCCCCTTCTGGGCGGACAATCGAGCAAATTTCAATTTCGCTGCCGCTTCCATCATTCCATCTCCGCCTAGCGCTTGGCCTTGCGATCCGCCGCGTGCCCGCGGAAGGTGCGGGTAATGGCAAACTCGCCGAGTTTGTGACCCACCATGTTCTCCGTGATGAGAACCGGCACATGCTGTCTGCCGTTGTGGATGGCAATGGTCAGACCGACCATGTCAGGCAGCACCAGGGAGCGGCGCGACCAGGTCTTGATGGGTCGCTTGCTGTTGGTTTCCTGGGCCTCTTCCACCTTCTTAGCCAAGTGGTGGTCTACGAATGGGCCTTTCTTGATTGAACGTGGCACTTTATATGACCTCTTGCCGACTTAACGCTTGTTGCTGCGCCGACGGACAATGAATTTATCGGTACGCTTGTTCTTGCGCGTCTTGTGACCCTTGGTGGACACACCCCAGGGCGTCACCGGGTGACGGCCGCCGGATGTGCGGCCCTCGCCACCACCGTGGGGATGGTCGACCGGGTTCATGGCCACACCACGCACCGTGGGACGCACGCCCCGCCAGCGCTTCGCGCCGGCCTTGCCCAGCTTGCGCAAGGCGTGCTCGCTGTTACCCACCTCGCCTATGGTGGCGCGACATTCCGTGGGCACCCGTCGCATCTCTCCGGACCTGAGCCTGAGAGTCGCGTAGCCGCCCTCGCGGGCCAGTAACTGCACGCCGGCCCCGGCGGAACGGGCCATCTGGGCGCCTTTTCCGGGCTTGAGCTCGACGCAATGCACGACGGAGCCCACCGGGATATTGCGCAGGGGCAGGCAGTTTCCGGCCTTGATGGGGGCCTCCACTCCGGACATCACGGGCGCGCCCACCTCGGCGCCCCGCGGTGCGATGATGTAGCGACGCTCGCCATCCGCATAAAGCACCAACGCCAACCGGGCACTGCGGTTCGGATCATACTCCAGACGCTCGATTCGTCCGGCGATACCGTCCTTGTCGCGTTTGAAGTCGACTATGCGGTAGCGCTGCTTGTGGCCGCCGCCGACGTGACGCACCGTGATGCGGCCATGATTGTTGCGACCTCCGCCCCGGGTCTTCTTCGAGACGAGGGCGCCGTGAGGCTCTCCCTTATGGAGGGACGGATCCGCGACCTTGACGACGAACCGGCGTCCCGCAGAAGTTGGTTTGGCCTTTACGATGGGCATCTGGCTGTTCCTCTACTGCGCTTAGTCGCCGCCCAGGAAATCGATGTCCTGGCCGGCCTTGAGCTTGACGTATGCCTTCTTCCAGTCGGCGCGCCGACCGGAGATGCGGCTGAAAGACTTACGCTTGCCCTTCATATTGACGATCTGCACGCCTTCCACGTCCACCTTGAAGAGCTTCTCCACCGCGGCCTTGACCTCCGGCTTGGTGGCATCGGGCATGACCCGGAACACCACCTGGCCGTGGGCATCGGCGCAGCGCGTGCCCTTCTCCGACACATGGGGCGAGAGCAGAACCTTCATCAGACGTTGTTCTTGCAAGTTCATGCCACACGCTCCTCGAGCTTTTTCAGAGCCGCCGCGGTGACGAGCACCGTGTCGAAGGCCACCAGGCTGTAGGGGTCGACCGCCGCCGCCGCCCGCACGTCCACCTTGTGCAGGTTACGCGCCGCCAGTTGCAGGTTGTCGGCCTCGGCCGCCACCACCACCAGCACGTCACGCAGGCCGAGCCTGTCGAGTTGCGCCACCAGGGCCTTGGTCTTGGGCGCATCCAGGTCGAAGGACTCCACCACCACCAGGCGTTCCTGGCGCACCAACTCCGACAGGATCGAGCGCAGGGCGCCCCGATACATCTTGCGGTTGACCTTCTGGTCGTAGTTGCGCGGCTGGGCCGCGAAGGTCACACCACCGCCACGCCACAACGGACTGCGGATGGTACCGGCCCGCGCCCGTCCCGTGCCTTTCTGGCGCCAGGGCTTGGCCCCGCCACCGGCCACCGCGGCGCGATTCTTCTGGGCCTTGGTGCCCGAGCGGGCGCCGGCCAGATACGCCGTCACCACCTGATGGACCATCACGCCGTTGTAGGCGGCACCGAAGGCCGTATCGCTCACGCTCACGGTGCCGGCGCTTTCGCCGCTTGAATTCTTGACAGCCAGATCCATTAACCTAAACCTCTTGTTGTTACTCAGGCCTTGACCGCCGGACAAACCACGACGTCGCAGCCGGTGGCACCCGGTACGGCCCCCCTGATGAGAAGCAGATTGCGTTCCTCGTCGACCCGCACCACCTCGAGATTCTGGGTGGTGCGCTTCACGTTACCGAGCTGCCCCGCCATCTTCTTGCCCTTGAACACGCGCCCGGGAGACTGGTTCTGGCCGATGGATCCGGGCGCCCGGTGAGACAACGAATTGCCATGGGTGGCGTCCTGGGTACGGAAATGGTGGCGTTTCACCACGCCCGCGAAGCCCTTGCCCTTGCTGGTGCCGGAAACATCCACCTTCTGGCCGGCCTCGAAACGCGAGACCTTGATCTCCTGCCCGACCTCGAACTCGCCGCCGTCGTCGGCCTCGAGGCGGAATTCCCGCATTCCCCGCCCCGCCTCCACCCCGGCCTTGGCAAAATGACCGACGGCGGACTTGTTGACGCGGCTGGCACGGCGCGCACCCCAGGTGATCTGGAGGGCTCGATAACCATCGGTCTCCTCATCCTTCACCTGCGTGATGCGGTTGTTCTCCACCTCGATGACGGTGACAGGAATGGAAACACCGTCTTCCGTGAAGATGCGCGTCATTCCCGCTTTGCGACCGACTATTCCGACTGACATGGCTGCAACCCTTGAGCTGATTCGTATCGTTGGTTGTTAACTGAGCTTGATCTGAACGTCCACGCCGGCGGCGAGATCGAGTTTCATCAGCGCATCCACGGTCTTATCCGTCGGATCCACGATATCCAGCAACCGCTTGTGGGTACGGATCTCGTACTGATCCCGTGCGTCCTTGTTGACGTGGGGGGATACCAGCAAGGTGAACCGCTCCTTGCGGGTCGGCAACGGAATAGGCCCCCTCACCTGGGCGCCCGTACGCAGTGCCGTCTCAAGGATCTCCTGAGCAGACTGATCGATGAGGCGATGGTCGAACGCCTTCAAGCGGATGCGGATTTTCTGACTTGTCGCTGCCATGGTGTTCTAGCTCTGCTCTATGAGTGTGGGGCTACTGGATCGACTGTTATTCGAGGATCTTGGCGACGACGCCGGCGCCCACGGTACGGCCGCCCTCGCGAACCGCGAAACGCAGGCCATCTTCCATCGCAATCGGCGCAATCAGCGACACCGTCATCTTCACGTTGTCACCCGGCATCACCATCTCCACGCCCTCCGGCAGGTCCACCGAGCCCGTCACGTCCGTCGTCCGGAAGTAGAACTGCGGCCGGTAACCCCCGAAAAACGGCGTGTGGCGACCTCCCTCGTCCTTCGACAGCACGTAAACCTCCGCCTCGAACTTCGTGTGCGGCGTGATCGACCCCGGCTTCGCCAGCACCTGGCCACGCTCGACGTCGTCGCGCTTCGTACCACGAAGCAGCACACCCACGTTGTCTCCCGCCACGCCCTCGTCCAGCAGCTTGCGGAACATCTCGACACCCGTGCACGTCGTCTTCTTCGTGTCCTTGATGCCGACGATCTCCAACTCCTCGCCGACCTTCACCACGCCGCGCTCGACGCGGCCCGTCACCACCGTACCGCGGCCCGAGATCGAGAACACGTCCTCGATGGGCATCAGGAACGCCCCGTCCACCGCGCGCTCCGGCTCCGGGATGTAGTCGTCCAGCGCCTGCACCAGCTTGTCGATGGACGGCGTGCCGATCTCCGATGTGTCTCCTTCCAGCGCCTTGAGCGCCGAACCCGTCACGATGGGCGTGTCGTCTCCCGGAAAATCGTACTTGTCCAGCAGTTCCCGAACCTCCATCTCCACCAGTTCCAGGAGCTCCGCATCGTCCACCATGTCCGCCTTGTTCAGGTACACCACGATGTACGGCACCCCCACCTGGCGTGACAGCAGAATGTGCTCCCGCGTCTGCGGCATCGGGCCGTCTGCCGCGCTCACCACCAGGATGGCGCCGTCCATCTGCGCCGCACCCGTGATCATGTTCTTCACGTAGTCCGCGTGGCCCGGGCAGTCCACGTGCGCGTAGTGGCGCGCCTCCGACTCGTACTCCACGTGCGCCGTCGCGATGGTGATGCCCCGCTCCCGCTCTTCGGGCGCGTTGTCGATCTGGTCGTAGGCCCGCTGTTCGCCACCGAACTTGCCCGCCTGCACTACCGTGATCGCCGCCGTCAGCGTCGTCTTGCCGTGGTCCACGTGACCAATGGTCCCCACGTTGACGTGCGGCTTCTTTCTTTGGAACTTTTCCTTAGACACGGGTTACCACCTCACTCGTTATCTGACTGGTTACTGGTTCTTCTTGATGACGGCTTCGGCGATGTTCGCCGGCGCCTCACTGTACTTCGAGAACTCCATGGAATAGGTCGCTCGTCCCTGGGTAGCCGAGCGCAGATCCGTGGCATAGCCGAACATCTCCGCCAGCGGCACATCGGCTCGGATGACCTTGCCACTGGGCACATCGTCCATACCCTGGACGAGTCCGCGACGACGGTTCAGGTCGCCCATGACGTCACCCATATATTCCTCCGGCGTGACCACCTCGACCTTCATGATGGGCTCGAGGAGCGCGGGGCTGGCGTGCTTGGCGCCCTCCTTGAAGCACATGGAACCGGCGATCTTGAAGGCCATCTCCGAGGAGTCGACATCGTGGTAGGAGCCGTCGTAGAGGGTGACCTTGACATCCACCACCGGGTACCCGGCGATGACACCATTTTCCATCTGCTCCCGCACGCCCTTGTCCACCGCCGGGATGTACTCCCGGGGCACCACGCCACCGACGATACCGTTGACGAATTCATAGCCCGCACCGGGCTCGCGGGGCTCGAGACGCAGCCACACATGACCATACTGGCCACGGCCGCCGGACTGGCGCACGAACTTGCCTTCCTGCTCCACCGACTTGCGGATGCTCTCGCGATAGGCCACCTGGGGCGCACCCACATTGGCCTCCACCTTGAACTCCCGGCGCATGCGGTCGACGATGATGTCGAGGTGCAGCTCGCCCATGCCGGAGATGATGGTCTGGCCGGACTCCTCGTCGGTATTGACCCGGAACGAGGGGTCCTCCTGGGCCAGTTTCGACAGCGCCACGCCCATCTTCTCCTGGTCCGCCTTGGTCTTGGGCTCCACGGCCACCGCGATGACGGGCTCCGGGAACTCCATGCGCTCCAGGGTGATGATGCTGTTGGCGGCACACAGGGTCTCCCCCGTGGTGACGTCCTTGAGACCCACGGCGGCGGCGATATCCCCCGCACGCACCTCCTTGATCTCCTCTCGGGAGTTGGAATGCATCTGCAGGATGCGGCCCACCCGCTCCTTCTTGCCCTTGATGGGGTTGTAAACGGTGTCGCCCGATGACAGGACGCCGGAGTATACGCGGAAGAAGGTCAGGGTGCCGACGAAAGGATCGGTGGCGATCTTGAAGGCGAGCGCGGCGAACGGCTCCTCGTCGCTGGATTTCCGGCTCGCCACCGTGACCTCGTCGTCCAGGATCCCGGTGATGGGCGGCACATCCACCGGCGAGGGCATGATCTCCACCACCTTGTCCAGCATCGCCTGCACGCCCTTGTTCTTGAAGGCGGAGCCGCACAGGGCCGGCACGATCTCGAGTTCCAAAGTGCGCTTGCGCAATCCCGTGAGGATCTCCTCCTGGCTCAGTTCACCACCCTCGAGGTACTTCTCCATCAGTTCTTCGTTGGCCTCGGCGGCGGCCTCCACCATGGTCTCCCGCCACTGCTGGCAAGCCTCCAGCATCTCCGGGGCGATCTCCCGCTCCTCGAAGTTGGCGCCCATGTTCTCGGTGTCCCAGTAGATGGCCTTCATCTTGATGAGGTCCACCACCCCTTCGAAGCCCTCTTCGGCGCCGATGGGCAGTTGCAGGGGCACGGGGGTGGCCCCCAGGCGCTCCCTGAGCTGGCCCACCACGCGCAGGAAATCCGCGCCGGAGCGATCCATCTTGTTGACGAAGGCCATGCGCGGGACCTTGTACTTGTTGGCCTGGCGCCACACGGTCTCGGACTGGGGCTCGACACCGCCCACCGCGCACAGCACGAATACGGCCCCGTCCAGCACCCGCAGGGAGCGTTCCACCTCGATGGTGAAATCCACGTGTCCCGGAGTGTCGATGATGTTGACGCGATGCTCGGGATACTGCTTGGCCATGCCGCTCCAGAAACACGTGGTGGCGGCGGAGGTGATGGTGATGCCACGCTCCTGTTCCTGCTCCATCCAGTCCATGACGGCCGCACCGTCATGCACCTCACCCATCTTATGGGAGATACCGGTGTAGAACAGCACGCGCTCGGTGGTCGTCGTCTTACCGGCATCGATGTGAGCCATGATGCCGATATTGCGATAGCGCTCGATTGGGGTTTTGCGTGGCACGGTTCGTTATTCCTGTTTACTGCGTTCTATGGGGAGGCGCGACATCACCAACGGTAATGGGAGAAGGCCTTGTTGGCCTCGGCCATGCGGTGGATATCTTCGCGTTTCTTCATCGCCGCTCCCCGGCTCTCGGCCGCGTCCTGCAGTTCGCCTGCCAGGCGCAACCCCATGCTCTTCTCTCCGCGCTTGCGGGAGGCGTCCACCAGCCACCGCATGGCCAGTGCCATCTGGCGCGCCGAACGCACCTCCACCGGCACCTGGTAGGTGGCACCGCCGACGCGCCGTGACTTGACCTCCACCATGGGGCGCACGTTCTCCAGCGCCTTCTCGAAAATCTCCAGCGGTTCCTGGTTGCTACGCTCCGCCACCTTGGACAGGGCGCCGTAGACCACACGTTCCGCCAGCGATTTCTTACCGCTGAACATCACCATATTGATGAACTTGGCGACGGTCTTGTTCCCGTACTTGGGGTCGGGAAGTATCTCGCGCTTTTCAGCTTCTCTTCTTCTTGACATGATCGATTCGAACCGTTTTTGCCGGTTAGCCCTTGGGTCGTTTTGCGCCGTACTTGGAACGGCCCTGTTTGCGGTCCTTGACACCGGAGGTATCCAGGCTGCCGCGCACCGTGTGGTAACGCACACCCGGCAAGTCCTTGACGCGTCCGCCGCGAATAAGCACCACCGAGTGTTCCTGAAGGTTGTGGCCTTCGCCGCCGATGTAGGAAGACACCTCGTAGCCGTTGGTGAGGCGCACCCGGGCAACCTTGCGCAAGGCCGAGTTGGGCTTCTTGGGCGTCGTCGTGTAGACGCGGGTGCAGACACCTCGTTTCTGGGGCGACGCCTCCAACGCAGGGACGTTGCTCTTTTTGCTCCGGCGCTTACGCGGCTTGCGCACCAGCTGGTTGACTGTGGCCATTGAAGATGTGCTCCGACTAACAAAAAATGGCGAATAGCATACCGGCGACGTGTGCCAAGTGCCTGAACACGTCGCAAATTCGGTCTGTATCGGGAACCAAAACACGGTTGGCTACCAGAAAAAAACGGGGGCTGTTCGTCCCCAGGCCCCGGTACAACAAAGGCGCGAAAGTGTATGGTCACGGGGGCGTCATGTCAAGGGCCGTGATGCGCCCGCCCCCGTTATCATCCTCCCGGGGCCCTCCCGGACAACCGCAGTCTGCAGGCCCTTTTCAGCTCCTCGAGGCTCGTGCGGGCCCGCGGGGCGGTCCGGACCGGCACTGAACCCCTGCCCGCCCCATGAGGCGTCGCCTCACTCCTCGGCGGGCCCGGTTCCGCTCTCGGCCGCCTCGTCATCCTTCACCATCAGGCCCTCGAAGGCCTGCTCAGCGGCCTCCATATCCGCCGTGCCGTCCTCCAACGCCCGGCGCCGGCGCCGCTCCTCGTGATAGGCCATACCGGTACCGGCGGGAATGAGCCGGCCGACGATGACGTTCTCCTTGAGCCCGCGCAGGGGGTCCATACGGCCGCTGACGGAGGCCTCGGTGAGCACCCGGGTGGTCTCCTGGAAGGAGGCCGCCGAGATGAAGGAGTCGGTGGACAGGGACGCCTTGGTGATGCCGAGCAACTGGGGCTCCCAGCGCGCCGGGCGGCCGCCTTCGGCCTCCACCCGCTCGTTCTCCTCGAGTATACGCCCGCGGTCCATTTGCTCGCCCTTGAGCAACTGGGTGTCACCCGGATCGTAGACCTCCGCCCGGCGCAGCATCTGGCGCACGATGACCTCGATGTGCTTGTCGTTGATCTTCACGCCCTGCAGGCGGTAGACGTCCTGTACCTCGTTGGTGATATAGGAGGCTACGGCATCGACGCCCCGCAGGCGCAGGATGTCATGGGGCGACAGGGCGCCATCCACGATCATCTCGCCCTTCTCCACGTGCTCGCCCTCGAACACCGTGACCTGGCGCCACTTGGGTATGAGCATCTCCGTCTGCTCGCCATCCGCATCCGTGATGATGAGGCGCTGCTTGCCTTTGGTCTCCTTACCGAAGGACACCGTACCCGTGACCTCCGCCAGCACCGCGGACTCCTTGGGTTTGCGCGCCTCGAACAGGTCGGCGACGCGCGGCAGACCACCAGTGATGTCGCGAGTCTTCGAGGACTCCTGGGGCAGACGGGCAAGCACGTCGCCCACGCCCACGTCCTTGCCGTCGGTCACGGTGATGACCGCGCCGGCCGGCAGCGGATACTGGGCGGGGATGGTGGTACCGATGATGTTGAGGGGCTTGCCCCCCTCATCCACCAGCAGGATCTTGGGGGTCATGTCCTTGGCGGCCGAAGTACGCTCCTTGGGGTCCATCACCACCACGCTGGACAGGCCGGTGACCTCGTCCATCTCTTCCTTGACGGTCACCCCATCCACCACATCGGTGAACTTGATACGGCCCTCCACCTCGGTGATCACGGGATGAGTGTGGGGATCCCAGTTGGCCACGATCTGGCCCCCCTTCACCTGTTCATCCTCCTCCACCGTGATGGTGGCGCCGTAGGGCACCTTGTAACGCTCACGCTCGCGACCGTGGTCGTCGTGGATGGCCACCTCGCCGGAACGGGAGACGGCCACGTATTGACCACTACTGTTCTTCACCAGCTTGATGTTGTGGAGGCGCACGCTGCCCGGATTCTTCACTTCCACATTGGATACCGCGGCGGCCCGCGAGGCCGCGCCACCGATATGGAAGGTACGCATGGTGAGCTGGGTACCCGGCTCACCGATGGACTGGGCCGCGACGACACCCACGGCCTCGCCGCTGTCCACCAGGTGACCGCGCGCCAGGTCGCGGCCGTAACAGGCCGCACACACACCGTGACGGGTGTCGCAGGTGATGACCGAACGCACCCTCACCTCGTCGACGCCCTGCTCCTCGAGCCGCTCCACCAGACGCTCGTCCAGCAGGGTGCCCGCGGCCACCAGGGTCTCGTTGGTGCCCGGTTTCACCACGTCACTGGCCATGGTACGGCCGAGGACTCGTTCGGCGAGGGCCTCGACCACGTCACCGCCCTCGATAATGGAGGTGAGGGTGAGGCCTGCGCTGGTACCGCAATCGTCCTCGGTGATCACCATGTCCTGGGACACGTCCACGAGGCGGCGGGTCAGATAGCCCGAGTTGGCGGTCTTGAGGGCGGTGTCCGCCAAGCCCTTACGGGCGCCGTGGGTGGAGATGAAGTACTGGATGACATTCAACCCCTCACGAAAGTTGGCGGTGATGGGGGTCTCGATGATGGAGCCGTCGGGCTTGGCCATGAGGCCGCGCATGCCCGCCAGCTGCCGGATCTGGGCCGCCGAACCACGGGCGCCGGAATCGGCCATCATGAAGATGGAGTTGAAGGAGGGTTGCTCGGCCTCGTTGCCCTTGGCATCGATGACACGCTCGGTGCCGAGCCGCCCCATCATGGCCTTGGCCACCTGCTCGTTGGTGGTGGACCACACGTCCACCACCTTGTTGTAGCGCTCGCCGTTGGTCACCAGGCCGGAGGCGTACTGGTCCTCGATCTCCTTTACCGTGGCCTCCGCTTCCTCGAGGATGGCGCGTTTCTCCGGCGGCACCTCCATGTCGTCCACGCCGATGGAGGTACCCGAGCGGGTGGCATAGTGGAAGCCCGTGTACATGAGCCGGTCGGCGAACACCACGGTGTCCTTGAGGCCGACGATACGGTAGGCGGAATTGATGAGCCTGGAAATCGCCTTCTTGCCCATCACGTCGTTGATGATCTCGAAGGGCATGCCCTCCGGCAGGATCTCCGACAGCAGGGCCCGCCCGGCGGTGGTGTCCACGACCCGCGAACGCTCCTCGCGGTTGCCGTCGGGGTCGATGACCACATCGCGAATCCGCACCTTGATGCGGGCGTGGAGTTCCACCACCCCGGCGCTGTGGGCCCGCTCCACCTCATCCACATCCGCAAACACCATGCCGGTGCCCTTGGCATCGAGGCGCTCGCGGCTCATGTAGTAGATGCCCAGCACCACGTCCTGGCTGGGCACGATGATGGGCTCACCGTTGGCGGGCGACAGGATGTTGTTGGTGGACATCATAAGGGTCCGCGCCTCGAGCTGAGCCTCGAGAGACAGCGGCACATGGACCGCCATCTGGTCGCCGTCGAAGTCCGCGTTGAAGGCGGTGCAAACCAGCGGATGGAGCTGAATGGCACGGCCCTCGATGAGCACCGGCTCGAAAGCCTGGATACCGAGGCGGTGCAGGGTGGGGGCGCGGTTCAGCATCACGGGATGCTCGCGGATCACCTCCTCGAGAATATCCCAGACCTCCGGCCCCTCCCGCTCCACCATCTTCTTGGCCGCCTTGATGGTGGTGGCCATGCCGCGCAGCTCGAGCTTCGAGAAGATGAAGGGCTTGAACAGCTCCAGGGCCATCTTCTTGGGCAGACCACACTGGTGCAGCTTCAGGGTCGGCCCCACCACGATGACGGAACGCCCGGAGTAGTCCACGCGCTTGCCGAGGAGGTTCTGGCGGAAGCGTCCCTGCTTGCCCTTGATCATGTCGGCCAGAGACTTCAACGGGCGCTTGTTGGTACCGGTGATGGCGCGGCCGCGGCGGCCGTTGTCCAGCAGCGCATCCACGGACTCCTGCAGCATGCGCTTCTCGTTACGCACGATGATGTCGGGCGCATTGAGGTCGAGCAAGCGCTTGAGGCGGTTGTTGCGGTTGATGACCCGCCGATAGAGGTCATTCAGGTCGGAAGTGGCGAAACGCCCGCCATCCAGGGGCACCAGGGGACGCAGCTCCGGCGGCAGCACCGGCAGCACCGTCAGCACCATCCACTCCGGCTTGTTGTCGGAGGCCAGCAGGGCCTCGATGAGCTTGAGACGCTTGGAGATCTTCTTCAGCTTGGTCTCGGAATTGGTGGCCCCCATCTCCTCGCGCAGCTTGACCGCCTCGGACTTGAGGTCGAGGGTGCGCAGCAACTCGTAGACGGCCTCGGCACCCATGCGGGCATCGAACTCGTCACCATGCTGCTCGATGGCGTCCAGATAACCCTCGTCGGACAGCAGCTGGCCGCGCTCCAGGGGCGTCATGCCGGGGTCCACCACCACGAAGGCCTCGAAGTAGAGCACCCGTTCGATCTCCCGCAGGGCCATATCCAGCAGCAGGCCCATGCGCGAGGGCAGGGACTTGAGAAACCAGATATGGGCCACCGGGCTGGCCAGCTCGATGTGCCCCATGCGCTCGCGCCGCACCTTGGCCAGGGTCACTTCGACCCCGCACTTCTCGCAGATCACGCCACGATGCTTGAGGCGTTTGTATTTGCCGCACAGGCACTCGTAGTCCTTCACCGGGCCGAAGATCTTGGCACAGAACAGGCCATCCCGCTCGGGCTTGAAGGTCCGGTAATTGATGGTCTCCGGTTTTTTCACCTCGCCATAGGACCAGGAGCGGATCTTCTCGGGTGATGCCAGACCGATGCGGATGGCGTCGAACTCCTCCACCTGGGTCTGCTGCTTCAACATGTTCAACAGGTCTTTCACGTCGTCTCTCCCGCCTGGGGGGCCGCGGCCGTCTGGCCGGCCCGGGGCCCCTGCTTCCGGCTCAGTTCTGTTCCAGTTTGATGTCGATGCCGAGGGATCGGATCTCCTTCACCAGCACGTTGAAGGATTCCGGCATACCCGCCTCCATGCGGTGGTCGCCATCGACGATGTTCTTGTACATGCGGGTGCGCCCGTTCACGTCGTCCGACTTGACGGTCAGCATCTCCTGCAGGGTATAGGAGGCGCCGTAGGCCTCCAGCGCCCATACCTCCATCTCACCGAAGCGCTGGCCACCGAACTGGGCCTTGCCGCCCAGGGGCTGCTGGGTGACCAGGCTGTAGGGCCCGGTGGAGCGGGCGTGCATCTTGTCCGCCACCAGATGGTTGAGCTTCAGCATATACATGTAGCCAACGGTGACGGGGCGTTCGAAGGCATCTCCGGTGCGCCCGTCATAGAGGGCGGTCTGCCCACTCAGGGGCAGGCCCGCGAGCTCCAGCATGGACTTGATCTCGGCCTCGGATGCCCCGTCGAACACCGGGGTGGCCATGGGCACGCCGCCGCGCAGATTGCCGGCCAGCTCCGTGACCTCGTCATCGGACAGCGCCGCAATATCCTCGAGCCTGCCCTCTCCTTCCATGGTCTGGTAGATCCGCTCCACGAAACCCCGTACCTCTTCTATCGGCTTCTGTTCGTCGAGCATGCGCCCGAGGCGCAGCCCCAGGCCCTTGGCCGCCCAGCCCAGATGGGTCTCTAGCACCTGCCCCACATTCATGCGCGAAGGCACACCCAGGGGGTTCAGCACCACGTCCACCGGCGTGCCGTCTTCCATGTAGGGCATATCCTCCACTGGTACGATGGTGGAAATCACGCCCTTGTTGCCGTGACGCCCCGCCATCTTGTCGCCGGACTGCATGCGCCGCTTGACGGCCAGATAGACCTTGACCATCTTGAGGACACCGGGGGCGAGGTCGTCACCGGTGGTGAGCTTGGCCTTCTTCTCATCGTACTGTTCATCCAGGGTCTGCTGCATCTGCTCCAGCTGGCCCTTGGCGCGCTCGAGCTGCAGATTCGCCTCCTCGCTCTTGGCGCGGATCTCGAACCACTTCTTGCGGTCGAGTTCAGCGAGATAGCTCTTGGTGATCTTGGTGCCGGCCTCGAGCCCCGCGGGGCCACCCTCCACCACCTTGCCCACCAGCAGGCGCTCGAGACGGGCGTAGGTATCGTTCTCCACGATACGGAACTGGTCCTGAAGGTCCTTCTTGATACGGGTCAGCTCCGCGTCCTCGATCTGGCGGGCGCGGGAATCCTTCTCCACCCCGTCGCGGGTGAACACCTGGATGTCGATGACGGTGCCGTTCATGCCCGAAGGCACCCTGAGCGACGTATCCTTCACATCCGAGGCCTTCTCACCGAAGATGGCCCGCAGCAGCTTCTCCTCGGGGGTGAGCTGGGTCTCGCCCTTGGGCGTCACCTTGCCCACCAGGATGTCCCCCGGGTTCACCTCGGCACCCACATAGACGATACCGGCCTCGTCGAGCTTGGCCAGGGCGGCCTCGCTGACGTTGGGGATATCGGCGGAGATCTCCTCGGGCCCGAGCTTGGTATCCCGGGACACGCACACCATCTCCTCGATATGGATGGAGGTGTAGCGATCCTCCTCGACCACCCGCTCGGAGATGAGAATGGAGTCTTCGAAGTTGTAGCCGTTCCAGGGCATGAAGGCCACCAGCATATTCTGGCCCAGGGCCAGTTCGCCCAGATCGGTGGAGGGCCCATCGGCCAGGATGTCCCCCCGGGAGATCACATCCCCGGGCTTCACCAGGGGCTTCTGGTTGATGCAGGTGTTCTGGTTGGAGCGGGAATACTTGGTGAGGTTGTAGATATCCACACCGGCCTCCCCCGCCTCCGCCTCGTCGTCATTGACCCGCACCACGATGCGTGCCGCATCCACCGTATGCACCATGCCGCCCCGACGCGCCACCGCGGTCACGCCGGAGTCCTTGGCGACGTTGCGCTCCATGCCGGTGCCCACCAAGGGCTTCTCCGCCAGCAGGGTGGGTACCGCCTGACGTTGCATATTGGAGCCCATGAGGGCACGGTTGGCATCGTCGTGCTCGAGGAAGGGGACGAGAGAGGCCGCCACGGAGACGATCTGGCGCGGCGACACGTCCATGTACTCCACCCGCTCCGGTGCAAACAGACCGAACTCGTTCTGGAAGCGGCATGACACCAGGCTGTCCGTCAATGCGCCGCCATCGCCCAATGCGGCGTTGGCCTGGGCGATGATATAGCGACCCTCCTCGATGGCCGACAGGTATTCCACGTCGTCCGTCACCTTGGAGTCCACCACCTTGCGGTAGGGGGTTTCCAGGAAGCCGTAGCGGTTGGTGCGGGCATAGCAGGCCAGGGAGTTGATGAGCCCGATGTTCGGGCCCTCCGGGGTCTCGATGGGGCAGACCCGGCCGTAGTGAGTGGGGTGGACGTCCCGCACCTCGAACCCCGCCCGCTCGCGGGTCAGGCCGCCCGGACCCAGGGCCGAGATACGGCGCTTGTGGGTAACCTCGGACAGGGGATTGTTCTGGTCCATGAACTGGGACAACTGGGAGGAGCCGAAGAACTCCTTGATGACCGCCGACACGGGCTTGGCGTTGATCAGCTCCTGGGGCATGAGTTCCTCGGCCTCGGCCAGAGACAGACGCTCCTTCACCGCGCGCTCCACCCGCACCAGGCCGACGCGGAACTGGTTCTCCGCCATCTCGCCCACGCTGCGCACGCGACGGTTGCCCAGGTGGTCGATGTCGTCCACCGTGCCCTTGCCGTTCTTGATGTCGATGAGCACCTTGAGGACATCGATGACGTCCTCGTTGGCCAGGGTCCCCGGGCCCTCGGGCTCGTCCCGCCCGATGCGGCGGTTGAACTTCATCCGCCCCACCTCGGACAGGTCATAGCGGTCCGAACTGAAGAACAGGTTGTTGAACAGGCCCTGGGCCGCCTCCTTGGTGGGCGGCTCTCCGGGGCGCATCATGCGGTAGATCTCCACCTGCGCCTCCAGGGGGGTGGTGGAGTTGTCGATGCGCAGGGTATCGGAGATGTACGGCCCGTTATCGTAATCATTGGTATACAGAGTGTCGAAGGAACGCGCCCCGAGGGTACGCAACGTCTCTATGGACTCTTCCGTCAGCTCGTCGTTGGCCTTGATGACCACCTCACCGGTATCCTTGTCCACCACGTCCTTGGCAATCATCTTGCCGACGAGGAAGTCCATGGGCACCTCGAGCTTCTCGAGCCCCGCCTTCTCCATGGCCTTGATGTGACGGGCCGTGATACGCCGCCCGCCTTCGACTATGACGTTACCTTCACCGTCCTTGATATCGAAATTCAGGGTGTCGCCACGCAGACGTTCCGGCACCAGCTTCAACCGCACCAGCTTCTTCGTGAGTTCGAAACTGTTGGTCTCGAAGAACATATCGAGGATCTGTTCGTTGTCGTAGCCGAGGGCCCGCAGCAGGATGGTGGCGGGCAACTTGCGGCGGCGGTCGATACGCACGAACACGCAGTCCTTCGGGTCGAATTCGAAGTCCAGCCAGGAGCCGCGATAGGGGATCACCCGCGCCGAGAACAGCAATTTGCCGGAGGAGTGGGTCTTGCCGCGATCATGCTCGAAGAAGACACCGGGGGAGCGGTGCATCTGGGAGACGATGACCCGCTCGGTACCGTTGATGACGAAGGTCCCGTTATCCGTCATCAGGGGTATCTCACCCATGTAGACTTCCTGTTCCTTGACGTCCTTGACCGGCTTGTTCTCGCCCTTGGATTCCTTGTCGTAGATCACCAGGCGCAACTTCACCCGCAGGGAAGAGGCGTAGGTCACCCCCCTCACCTGACACTCCTTGACGTCGAACACCGGCTTGCCCAGACGATAACTGACGTATTCGAGGGCCGCGTTACCCGAATAGCTGACGATGGGGAATACGGAACTGAAAGCCGCCTCCAGCCCGTGTCCATCGTGACCTCCCGTCTCCGTCCCGGTTTGCAGGAAACCGCGATAGGAATCGATCTGGGTGGCCAGCAGGAATGGTACGTCGAGAACGCTGGGACGCTTTCCAAAATCCTTGCGGATACGTTTTTTCTCGGTGAACGAATAGCCCATCAGGGAGTTCCTCGGATAGTCGGGTCAGCGGTCTGTCTTGAAACATGCACGCCACGGTCCGACAGACAGGTTGCGGCGCCGGATGCCCGGAAACGGAAAAAGGCCGGGGACCGGTGGCCCCCAGCCGATGCTGCCGTATAGCTTTTGATGTGTTGCAATGAAGCTATTTTACTTCGACGGTCGCTCCCGCCTCCTCGAGCTGCTTCTTGACATCTTCGGCGTCTTCCTTGGACACGCCTTCCTTGACCGTCGCCGGCACCGCTTCAACCATGTCCTTGGCCTCCTTGAGGCCCAGACCGGTGATGGCACGCACGGCCTTGATGACGGAGACCTTATTGGCGCCGAAGCTGCTCATCACCACGTCGAACTCCGTTTGTTCCTCGGCAGCCGCACCGCCACCCTCGGCGGGGGCCGCCGCCATGGCCATGGGGGCGGCGGCGGAGACACCGAACTTCTCTTCCATTGCCTCTACGAGGTCCACCACTTCCATGACTGTCATGTTGGAGATGGTCTCGAGGATCTCTTCTTTGCTAACTGCCATTTCGTCTTGCTCCTGAATCTGAAAGTTGTATAACCGTTGTCGGCCGGAGGGCTATGCCGCGGATTTCTTCTGGTCCCGGACTGCTGCGATGGTCCGCACCAGCTTGGCGTTGGGTTCTGCCAGGGTACGCACGAACTTGTCGATGGGGGCCTTCATGACCGACATGAGCATGCTGATGGCCTGCTCCTTGTTGGGCATCTTGGCCAGGCGATCGAGGTCCCCGGGCTCCAGCAGCTTGCCGCCGATGGAGATAAGCCTGACGTCGAGCTTATCGTTACCCTTCCTGAACTCTTTCACCACCCGGGCCGCCGCCCCAGGATCTTCCTGGGAGAAGGCGAGCACCAGGTGTCCCACCAGTCCATCACGCATGCACTCGAAGTCCGTGCCTTCCAGGGCCCGGCGCGCGAGGGTGTTGCGCACCACCCGGAGATAGACGCCGTTGTCACGCGCCGCCGATCTCAGGTTGGTCATGTCGAACACCGACAGGCCGGAATATTCCGCTGCAACCGCCGAGAGTGCGTTGCTGGCCACCTCGTTGACTTCCGCGACAACAACCTTTTTTTGCTCGAAATTTAGCACCCTGATTACCTCGTTTGGGTGGCGGGGCAGACCCGCTCGTTGTCGTCATATATGAGAGCGTAAACCCTCATCCCTACGGCGGCCTGATTCAGGAACAAATCCTGTCCAAGGACGGCGCCGTCTGCGCAGGCTCGGCCTTGGCGGCCTCATTAAACGCCTTGCTCCCTGGCGTGCCTGCGGTCTTTGACGACCGCCGGGCTTACGCCCGACAGTCCAAAGTATCATTCATTAAAGCGTGAGGCTTGCCTTGTCCACGGCTACACCGGGACCCATGGTGCTCGAAACCGTCACCCGCTTGACATAGATGCCCTTGGACGTGGACGGCTTGGCCTTGTTGAGATCCGCCAGCAGGGCATCAAGGTTTTCCTTGAGGGCCGCGGGCTCGAAGCTGATATTGCCGATGGTGCAGTGGATGATCCCCGACTTATCCGTGCGATAGCGCACCTGACCGGCCTTGGCGTTCCTCACCGCTCCTGCCACATCCGGCGTCACCGTCCCCACCTTGGGGTTGGGCATCAGGCCGCGCGGACCGAGGATGGGACCGAGGGCGCCCACCACGCGCATGGCATCGGGCGAGGCGATCACCACATCGAAATCCATCTGGCCGCCCTTCACCGCCTCCGCGAGATCCTCGAACCCGACCACATCGGCGCCCGCCTCTGTGGCCGCCTCGGCATTCGCGCCCTGGGCGAATACCGCCACCCGAACCTCCTTGCCGGTGCCGCGGGGCAATACCGTGGCACCACGCACCACCTGGTCGGACTTGCGCGGGTCCACCCCCAGATTGACGGCCACGTCCACGGACTCTCTGAACTTGGCGGTGGACAGCTCCTTGAGCAGGGCCAGGGCCTCTTCAACCGGATACAGACGGGAGCCGTCCACCTTCTCCCGGAACATCTTCTTGCGTTTGGTCAGGGTGGCCATGGTCTAGTCCTCCACCTTCAGGCCCATGCTGCGGGCGGTGCCGGCAATGGTCTGTACCGCGCTCTCGAGATCGGCGGCGTTGAGATCAGGCATCTTGGTGTTGGCGATCTCCTCGAGCTGGGCACGATTCACCGAACCCACCTTGGCGGTATTCGGGGTGCTGCTGCCCTTCTCCACCCCTGCGGCCTTCTTCAACAGCACGGCGGCGGGGGGCGTCTTGGTGATGAAGGTGAAACTGCGGTCATTGAAAACCGTGATCACCACCGGCGTCGGCAGGCCCTGCTCCAAATCCTGTGTCTGGGCGTTGAATGCCTTGCAGAACTCCATGATGTTGACGCCATGCTGGCCCAGAGCGGGCCCCACGGGAGGACTGGGATTCGCCTTTCCTGCTGCCACCTGCAGCTTGATGTAGGCCGTTATCTTCTTTGCCATGTCTACCTCTTTGCGGGTGCAGGCGCCGGTTAGGCTCCCCGCATTGTGTTAGTGAATGGTGAATGGTGAATGGTGAATAGTGGGGCGGTACTTCTTACCATTCACTATTCACTTTTCACCCGCCTCTATTCCTTCTCCACCTGTCCGAACTCCAGCTCCACCGGGGTCGAACGGCCGAAGATCAGCACCGACACCTTGAGCCTGTTCTTGTCGTAGTTGACCTCTTCCACGACACCGCTGAAATCGTTGAAGGGACCGTCGATGACGCGCACCATCTCGCCCGGCTCGAACAGCACCTTGGGACGGGGCTTGTCCGTCCCTTCCTGAACGCGCTGCAGGATGGCATCGGCCTCCTTGTCGCTGATGGGCGCAGGCCGGTCGCTGGTACCGCCGATGAACCCCATCACCTTCGGCGTGTTCTTCACCAGGTGCCAGGATTCGTCGGTAAGGTCCATCTGCACCAGCACATAGCCGGGAAAAAACTTGCGATCACTGCGCCGCTTGCGCCCTTCCTTCATCTCCACCACTTCCTCGGTGGGCACCAGGACGTCGCCGAACTGCTCATCCAGCCCGGAGCGGCTTATACGCTCCTTGAGCATGCGGGACACCTGATTCTCGAAGCCCGAGTAGGCATGGACAACGTACCATTTTAGGGACATCTCAGGCTCCCCCGATGATGGCGCGGATGGCCCATGCCAGGAACATATCCAGCAACCACAGAAAAATGGCCACGACCGTCACCATCAACATGATGATGCCCGTGGTGTGGACCGTTTCCTTGCGCGTCGGCCAAACCACCTTGCGTACCTCGGTGCGGGCCTCCAGCACGAATTCCCAAGCCATGTGGCCCTTGCGTGTTTGGACGATGACGGCCAGGGCGGCGGCGGTGGCCGCCAACATACCCACCACCCTCAGCAGCAGCGAATGGTCCCCAAAGTAGTAGAAGGCCCAGATGGCCCCGCCCACCAGCGCGAACGCAAGCGCCCATTTGACAGGGTCCAACCGCTCCGATGTGTCTGCGTTCGCTGCCATCACTCAATGGTTGCCTTGTTCGTGAACCGAAGTCAGGCGGTCCCGGCTGGTGCCGGCCCGCCCGCTAAAAGTATCCACCGGGAATCTGTCGAGGATTTTCCGTTGAAAATGGCAGGCCAGGAGGGAATCGAACCCCCAACCTGCGGTTTTGGAGACCGCCGCTCTGCCAATTGAGCTACTGGCCTAATGACTTAGCTATCTGACATACGTTCCTGCCGGCCCATTACGCCGTCGCGAGCCGAAAATGGCCTCCAGCGCGACGCCGCTGCGCGTCTGGCGATCGCGACTATTCGAGGATCTTGGCGACGACGCCGGCGCCCACGGTACGGCCGCCCTCGCGAACCGCGAAACGCAGGCCATCTTCCATCGCAATCGGCGCAATCAGCGACACCGTCATCTTCACGTTGTCACCCGGCATCACCATCTCCACGCCCTCCGGCAGGTCCACCGAGCCCGTCACGTCCGTCGTCCGGAAGTAGAACTGCGGCCGGTAACCCCCGAAAAACGGCGTGTGGCGACCTCCCTCGTCCTTCGACAGCACGTAAACCTCCGCCTCGAACTTCGTGTGCGGCGTGATCGACCCCGGCTTCGCCAGCACCTGGCCACGCTCGACGTCGTCGCGCTTCGTACCACGAAGCAGCACACCCACGTTGTCTCCCGCCACGCCCTCGTCCAGCAGCTTGCGGAACATCTCGACACCCGTGCACGTCGTCTTCTTCGTGTCCTTGATGCCGACGATCTCCAACTCCTCGCCGACCTTCACCACGCCGCGCTCGACGCGGCCCGTCACCACCGTACCGCGGCCCGAGATCGAGAACACGTCCTCGATGGGCATCAGGAACGCCCCGTCCACCGCGCGCTCCGGCTCCGGGATGTAGTCATCCAGCGCCTGCACCAGCTTGTCGATGGACGGCGTGCCGATCTCCGACGTGTCACCTTCAAGCGCCTTGAGCGCCGAACCCGTCACGATGGGCGTGTCGTCACCGGGGAAATCGTACTTGTCCAGCAGCTCCCGAACCTCCATCTCCACCAGCTCCAGGAGTTCCGCGTCGTCCACCATGTCCGCCTTGTTCAGGTACACCACGATGAACGGCACACCCACCTGGCGCGACAGCAGAATGTGCTCCCGCGTCTGCGGCATCGGGCCGTCCGCCGCGCTCACCACCAGGATCGCCCCGTCCATCTGCGCCGCACCCGTGATCATGTTCTTCACGTAGTCCGCGTGTCCCGGGCAGTCCACATGGGCGTAGTGGCGCGCCTCCGACTCGTACTCCACGTGCGCCGTCGCGATGGTGATGCCCCGCTCCCGCTCTTCGGGCGCGTTGTCGATCTGGTCGTAGGCCCGCTGTTCGCCACCGAACTTGCCCGCCTGCACTACCGTGATCGCCGCCGTCAGCGTCGTCTTGCCGTGGTCCACGTGACCAATGGTCCCCACGTTGACGTGCGGCTTCTTTCTTTGGAACTTTTCCTTGGACATGGAATGCGACTCCCCAGCCAGTAGTTTCAGATTGTCAGATGCACACTAGAACGAAAAGTGGAGCCCATAATCGGATTTGAACCGATGACCTCTTCCTTACCAAGGAAGTGCTCTACCGACTGAGCTATATGGGCGAAAAACCTTGCCGACCCGGTCCTGTATGCCGGAATCGTCGCAACCTAGTGGAGCGGGTGATGGGAATCGAACCCACACCATCAGCTTGGAAGGCTGAGGTTCTACCATTGAACTACACCCGCAAGCCTGGACCCGCCGCAGTTGCCTCACACATCCTGGCCGTTCGAAATCGCTCCCGGCGATTTCGTCGAACCTCCTTCTCGGTTCTCATCCTCCCCCTCGCAACGCCGGAGCAGGGTTCATAGCCTGGTGGAGGGGGGAGGATTCGAACCTCCGAAGGCTGAGCCGTCAGATTTACAGTCTGATCCCTTTGACCGCTCGGGAACCCCTCCAAAACGTAAGCGGGGAATTGTCCATGGCGGCCGCTCCAGTGTCAAGGCCGATTATCGGGATGGTTCCGTTTCCCCGAGCCAGTCGCGAGGGCGCAGGAAGTCGCGGTAGAGTCGCTCTTCCGGGGTGCCTTTCCCCGGGCGCCAGTCGTAGCGCCAGCTCACCAGGGGAGGGAGGGACATGAGGATGGATTCGGTGCGGCCACCGGACTGCAGTCCGAACAGGGTGCCGCGGTCGTAGACCAGGTTGAATTCGACGTAACGGCCGCGTCGATAGAGCTGAAACTGGCGTTCGCGCTCACCGTAGGGCTCGTCCTTGTGGCGGGCGACGATGGGACGGTAGGCGGGAATGAAGTGATCCCCGACACTGCGCAGAAAGGAGAAGCAGGTGGGAAAGTCCGGCGCGTTGAGGTCATCGAAGAACAGGCCGCCGATACCCCGCGGCTCGTCGCGGTGCTTGAGATAGAAATATTCATCACACCAGCGCTTGTAGCGGCCGTAGGCGCCATCCCCCATGGGCTCGCAGGCGGCGCGTGCCGTGCGATGCCAGTGCCGGGCATCTTCCTCGTAACCGTAGTAAGGGGTCAGGTCGAAGCCGCCGCCGAACCACCATACCGGCGCGGCACCGGGGCTCTCGGCCACGAAGAATCTGACGTTGGCGTGGGAGGTAGGCACCCGCGGGTTGGCGGGATGCACCACCAGGGACACCCCCATGGCCTGGAAGGATCGCCCCGCCAGTTCGGGCCGGTGCGCCGTCGCCGAGGGGGGCAGGGAATCGCCATGGACGTGGGAGAAATTGATGCCGGCCTTCTCCAGTACCGCGCCACCCTCCATGACGCGGGAGCGACCGCCGCCGCCCTCGTCCCGGCGCCAGGCGTCCTCGCGGAATGCGCCCGAGCCATCCTCTTGTTCCAGGGCCTGGCAGATGGCGTCCTGGAGCCCCAGGAGATAATCCCTGACCTGATCGATATCCGGTTCGGTGTTCACGTTCATGTCCTGAGATAGCCCCCGGTGGCGGCGTCCCGGATGGGGCTGGGCCGTTGCTCGCCGCCGAGGCGACCATGGACGATGAGGTCCAGGCCGCTGGGGAAATAGCGTCGCACCGCCAATGCCGAACGGGCCGGCCGCGCCCCGTGGGGGTTGGCACTGGTGGACACCAGAGGGGCGCCGAAGGCCAGGCACAGCTCGCGGACCACGGGATGGGCGCTGATGCGGACCGCCACCGTGGCGCGCCCCCCCGTGATGAGGTCCGGCACGGTGACACGCGCCCGCAGGATCCAGGTGACGAAGCCGGGCCAGCTCTCCTTCACCCGCTCGCCCTGCTCGCCACCGGGCCATTCCACCAGAGGGGCCACCTGCCCCACTTCCGCGGCCACCAGGATGATACCCTGGGCAGCCCGGCGTCCTTTGAGATCGATGAGGCGCCTCACCGCCGCCCGGTTCCAGGGGTCACAACCCAGCCCCCAGACCGCCTCCGTAGGATAGGCGATGAGGCCGCCCCCGGACAGCACCCGGCGGGCACGGCTCAGGCGCCAGGGGCAGGACACTAACCCGCTTTGCGGGCGCGCTTCTTGCGGCTGGCCTTCTTCTCGGGGGCCGCCGCCAGCAGAGCCTTGCATTGCTCTAGGTCCAGGTCCTCCGGCTCCTTGTCCTTGGGGATGCGGGCGTTCTTCTTGCCATCGGACACATAGGGCCCATAGCGCCCGCGCAAGACCTTGATGCCGTCCTCGGAGAACACCTTGATCTCGCGGTTGGCATCCTGCTCGCGCTTCTCGGCTATGAGTTCCAGGGCCCGCTCCAGGGTCACCGTGTAGGGGTCATCTTCCTTCTTCAGCGACACGAACTTCGAGCCGTAGCGCACGTAGGGGCCGAAGCGCCCGACGTTGGCGCTCACTTCCTCGCCCTCCGCGGTCTCGCCGAGCTGGCGGGGCAGCTGGAACAGCGTCAGGGCCTCCTCCAGGGTGATGGCGTCCAACCGCTGGCCCGGCCGCAGGCCGGCGAAGCGGGGCTTCTCCTCGTCCTCCGGATCGCCTATCTGGACGAAGGGCCCGAAGCGCCCCATGCGCACCACCACGGGCTTGCCGGTCTCGGGATCCTTGCCGATCTCCCGGGCCTTGGCGACGTCACGCCGGGTCAGGGCCGCGTCCTTCTCATCCACCTGGGTCTTGAAAGGGCTCCAGAACGACTCCATCAGCGGTATCCATTCCTTCTCGCCCCGGGACACGGCGTCGAGATCGTCCTCCAGGCGCGCCGTGAACTCGTAGTCCACGTACTTGCCGAAGTGGTCGGTGAGGAAATCGTTGACGATGCGCCCCACGTCCGTGGGCCGGAAGCGGCGGCTCTCCAGTTCCACGTACTCCCGCTGCTCCAGAGTCTGGATGATGCTGGCGTAGGTGGAGGGGCGGCCGATGCCATACTCCTCCAGGGTCTTCACCAGGGAGGCCTCGGTATAACGGGGCGGCGGTTCCGTAAAATGCTGCTCGGTGCGGATCTCCGTCAGACCCACGGCCTGTCCCTCTTCCAGGGGCGGCAGGCGCTTGCCGTCCTCGTCCTCCTTGGCGTCGTCACGGCCCTCCTGGTAGACCTTGATGAAGCCCGGATTGACGATCGTGGAGCCAGTGGCCCGGAAGGTGCTGCCGTCGCCGGCGTCGAGATCCACGCCCACGGTATCGATGGTGGCGTGGATCATCTGACACGCCACCGTGCGCTTCCAGATCAGATCGTAGAGGCGATGCTGGTCCTTGCTCAGATGGGCCTTGATGTCGTCCGGATGGCGCGCCGCCGAGGTCGGGCGCACGGCCTCGTGGGCCTCCTGGGCATTCTTCGACTTGGTCTTGAACACCCGCGGTGATTTGGGAATGTCGTCCTTGCCGTAGCGCTCGCTGATGTAGGCCCTGAGCTCGTTCACCGCCTCCGCGGCCAGGATCACCGAATCGGTGCGCATGTAGGTGATGAGACCCACCGCGCCACTCCCGGTGTCGATGCCCTCGTAGAGTTGCTGGGCCACCCGCATGGTGCGCTGGGCCGAAAAACCGAGCTTGCGCACCGCCTCCTGCTGCAGAGTAGAAGTGGTAAAGGGCGGGGCGGGGTTGCGACGGCGCTGCTTGCGCTCGATGCGCGCCACCTTGAGGGCGCCCTGGGCCGAGGCGGTCAGCCGCTCCTTGACCTCGGCCGCCAGCTCGCCGTTGTCGATGCTGAACTGACCGAGCTTCTCGCCATCGAGATGGGTGAGCTTGGCCGAGAACGGCTCCTTGGCGCTCTCGAGGTCCGCCTCCACGGTCCAGTACTCGCGGGTGACGAAGGCCTCGATCTCCTTCTCGCGCTCCACGATGAGACGCAGGGCCGGGCTCTGCACCCGGCCGGCCGACAGGCCGCGCTTGATCTTCTTCCACAGCAGGGGCGAGAGATTGAAGCCCACCAGGTAGTCCAGGGCGCGCCGCGCCTGCTGGGCGTTGACCATGTCCATGGAGAGGGTGCGGGGGTTATCCACGGCCTCGCGGATGGCCGTCTTGGTGATCTCGTGAAACACCACGCGATGCACCGGTTTGTCATCCAGCACCTTGCGTTCCTTCAGCAGCTCGTAGAGATGCCAGGAGATGGCCTCCCCCTCGCGATCGGGGTCTGTGGCGAGGAACAGCGCGTCCGCCTTCTTCATGGCCTTGGCGATGGCATCGACATATTTCTTGTTTTTGTCGAGCACCGTATAACGCATGTTGAAGCCGTCCTCGGTGTCTACCGCGCCCTCCTTGGGCACCAGGTCACGAACATGGCCATAGGAGGCCACCACCTCGAAATCGGGGCCCAGGTACTTCTTGATGGTCCGCGCCTTGGCCGGGGATTCGACGACGACAAGATGACTCATGGATTCGACACCATCTGGAACTTCTGCTGAGTTGGGTTGGATGGGCGCCGGATGCAGCGAGAGAACACACGCCCTTTCAACGACCATGCCGTGAGGCGAAAGGCCGATGTAGCTTTTTATGTCAAGGGTTTACCATCGCCGCCGACGAGGGATTCAATGCAGTTGCCCGGAATCGTCCGCGAATACCAGGTTCTCCAGCCAGGCCTTGTCCTGGTCCTCGTCCACCGGGTGGTTGAACAACACCATCTGCACCACCCACTTGACCTGATCGAGGTCCACGTCGTCGCTGTCCAACCCCATCACCTGGTCGATCACCAGTTCGCGGCGGGTAGCGTCCAGCAGGGCCACCTGCTCCAGGAACAGCAGGAAACCGCGCGCCTCCGCATCCAGCCGCTCCTCCTCGCGCCGAGTGTAGTGGCGCAGCGCCGTGGGGCCGGTATCCACCATCGGCGCCGCCCCGTCCTCGCCCGGGGCGAGGCCCTCCAGCCAGGACAGGGCCTTGTCCACGGTGCGCTCGGTGAAGCCCTCGCTCACCAGGTCGTTCTTGAGATGTTCCTGGTTGGCACCGAGCACCACTTCGTCCTCGAAATAATTCTCGAAGAGATACATCAACACGTCCAGGACGGTTTCCTTCATGGAGTGCCTTCGTTTGATATTCGCATGTAGAGGCCGCCGGCCACCGGCCCGATGTGCCCTTCGAGTTCCAGGAGCAACAGCATGGAGGAAAGGACATTGGCCGTCAATCCAGTCCGCTGCACCAGCTGATCGACACTCACGGGGTCGTATCCCATGGCCTCGAGCAGGGCGACATAGTCCTCTGCCAGACTCTCGGGAGCGCTTGGCGGCGACGCGGGGGCGAACCCCCGGGCGGGTAGGGCCACATCCAACAGGGGCGGCAGTTCCTCCAGGATATGCGCCGCCGTCTCCACCAGCTTCGCGCCCTGGCGGATGAGCTCGTGACAACCGCGGGCCATGGGGTTCTGAATGGAGCCCGGGATGGCGAACACCTCCCGGCCCTGCTCGGCCGCCAGGCGGGCGGTGATGAGGGAGCCGCTGCGAGCGGCGGCCTCCACCACCAGGGTACCCACCGCCAGCCCGCTGATGATGCGATTGCGGCGCGGGAAATGGCCGGCCCGGGGGGAGGTGCCCAGGGGAAACTCCGACACCACGACGCCGGTGTCCGCGATACGGCGCGCCAGTTCCCGGTTTTCGGCGGGGTAGACCCGATCGACACCGGTACCCAGCACCGCCACCGTGTAGCCGGATGCGGCCAGGGCACCGCGGTGGGCCGCGGTATCGATGCCGCGGGCGAGGCCGCTGGTTATCACCAGGCCGTTGCGGGCCAGGTAGCGGGAGAACGCCGTCGCCGTCTCCCGCCCGCCGGGGGTGGGATTGCGCGAGCCCACCACGGCCATCTGGACCTGGCACAACACTTCCGGGTCGCCCAGATAATAGAGTAGCGGTGGAGGGTCTGCGATGGACCGCAGCAACTGCGGATAGGCGTCGTCGCAGAGGGCCAGGATGCCGCGGCCCGGGCCCGCCCGCAGCCAGGCGAGGTCCGCCTCGACAAGCCGCTCCAGAGGTTCCGCAGCCAGTGGCACCAGTTGGCGCCGCTGGACCTCGGCCAGGGCAGTCGCGGCCGACGGGAATGCCGCCAGCGACTCCGCCAGGGGGCCGGTATCGTAGCCATACAACCGGGACAGGCGGACCCTGCTCTCCAGCTCCTCCATGGAGCCTCTTTACCCGGCCGTCAGGGGTTGGTTACCCGGTCATAGAGATGCATGGCGCGGCCGGCCTCCATGACCAGGGCATAGCTGACCCGCTCAAAGGTGCGGAACACCATCACCAACCCGGCACGTTCGTCGGGCAGAGCCACCAGGGGGGCCTGCTCCTTGCGGATACTGCCTACGGCGTCGCTGATACGATTGAAGAATTCACCCATGTCCGCGGCCACACCGCCATTCGATTCCTCGTAGCTCGCCGTGCGCCGATCGGGCTGCTCGACGAACCGGTCCTCCACCAGGGGGCCCTTCTGCCACACCGCCAGCACGTGGCCGCTCTCGATGCCCTGGTTCTCGCCTACATTGAGTACCACCACCTGATTCGGGCCGATCTGGGTCACGCCGTCGAATACCGAGATGATGCTGCCCCGCACCTCGCCATCGGGTGCATGGGGAACGAAGGGCTCCGTGAAATGGTCCTCGGCCAGGGGCAACAGGCGGTCACCGGCCAGCAGTTCCCGATTGCTCCGCAATACCCGGGCGGTGGCCGGGTCGCCGTCCCGCACCACCTCCACGTCCGCCACATGCAGGGCCTCGTGCCCCAGGTACTCGCCCCCGCCGGGGCCGTCGGCGTCGGTATAGGCGCGCCCGCGGCGGTACACGGCGAAACGGGTATCGCCCTCCCCCACCCCCCTGACGTAGATGTTGCTATGGGGACTCCCGATGAGGTGCTCCTTGCCCACTGAGACCACGTAGGGTGCCGCCGCCAGAGTCTCGTCCGTCACCACCGTGGAGGCGTTGAGGAACGCGCCGATGGCGTCCAGGGGAATGGCCGGTATGCCGGTCTCCCGGGGTTCGCTCCTGACCTCCGGGCCCAGCCGCACGACCGGCCGCCCGCCGCCCCCGCGCCGTACCGTGAGCATGGGCCTGCCGTCACGGTATACCAGGCTGACGACGTCACCGGGATATATAAGGTGTGGATTGTCTATCTGGGGGTTGCGCTCCCAGAGTTCGGGCCATTGCCAGGGCTGTTGCAGGAATCGACCGGAGATGTCCCACAGGGTATCGCCCTTCCTGACCACGTACTGGTCGGGGTGGTCGGCCGCCAGCGTGGCCGGTTGGGCGACCACGGCGCCACCGAGGGCCCATGTCATGATTAGGATTGATAAATGCTTCATGCCCATCGCAGTCACCTGTGGTATCAACTCACGCCCGCCCCTGACAGCGCCCGGGGATCAATATGCATAAAGTTAGCACAATTATGTAGTTAGAACAGTATTTTTATAAAGAACATTACGAAAGACCCGCGGCGCTCGCAAATACCTGTCGTCTAAACAGAAACTTACACGCTTTCAGGGTTGCCTTTCCGGGGCGCATCCCCCACATTAACGAGAAAGTCGCGAAGCACCATCTCCCCCTCTCCCTCTGGGAGAGGGATGGGGTGAGGGAACGAACATGGCGATACGCGCTCCTCTTTCATCATCTCGGGCGGCGCGTATCGCCATGAGAGTTAACACAAAATCCATCTTTCCATACCGGCGGTGTTGCCGGGCTACCGCGCCGCCACACCCCTCGCACTTCAACCTCCAGTAATCATGGCCAGACTAGAAATCCTGCAATTCCCCGATCCCCGCCTGCGTCACGAGGCCCGTCCGGTGGAGCGTGTGGACGACGGTGTGAGGCGCCTGGTAGACGACATGTTCGACACCATGTACGACGCCCCGGGCATCGGCCTGGCGGCCCCCCAGGTCAACGTCTCCCTGCGGGTCATCACCATCGACATCTCCGAGCACAAGGATGCGCCCCTGTGTCTCATCAACCCCACCATCCTGGAGCGCCGCGGCGAAGAGGTGATGGAGGAGGGCTGCCTGTCGGTACCCGACTTCTTCGAAGAGGTGCGGCGGGCGGAATGGATCCGCTTCTCCGCCCTCGATCGTGACGGCAGAACCATCGAACAGGAGGCCGAGGGCCTGCTGGCGGTGTGCGTGCAACACGAACTGGACCACCTGGACGGCAAGCTGTTCGTGGATTATCTATCGTCTCTGAAGCGCCAGCGTATCCGCAAGAAGCTGGAGAAGGCCCAGCGCCAGGGCCGCGGCCCCCACGCCGGTTCCCGCGCCCATACCGCCCTCTAGTGACGCGCCGCACACCCGCCGGCACCGCGCCAGCGCGGCGTCCTGACCGTGCCACGAACGGCGTAGCAGCGGCCACGGCCGGCGCCACCGGCACGTGAGGATCCTGTTCGCCGGCACCCCCGAGTTCGCCGCCCAACATCTGCGGGCGCTGCTGGACTCCCCTCACCGGCTGGTGGGGGTCCTGACCCAGCCCGACCGCCCCGCCGGACGTGGCCGGCGGCTCGCGGCCGGGCCGGTGAGACGGCTGGCCGAGGCCCACGGTCTTCCATTGCTGCAGCCGCCCTCCCTGAGGTCCGAGGACACCCTCGCCCCCCTGCGCGCCTGGGCCCCGGATGTCATGGTGGTGGTGGCCTACGGCCTGCTGCTACCCCAGGTGGTGCTGGACATCCCGGCGCGGGGATGTCTCAACGTGCACGCCTCCCTGCTGCCGCGGTGGCGCGGCGCGGCCCCCATCCAACGCGCCATCCTGGCGGGGGACCGCGAGACCGGCGTCTCCGTCATGCACATGGAGGCCGGCCTCGACAGCGGGCCGGTCTATCTGCAGTCCCCATGCCCCATCCACGCCACGGACACCGCCGGTGACCTCCATGATCGGCTGGCGCGCCTCGGGCCCGGGGCCCTGCTGGTGGTGCTCGGACACCTCGAGGCCGGCACCGCCCGGACCACGGCGCAGGACGACTCGCGGGCCACCTACGCCGCCAAGCTCCACAAGTCCGAGGCACGCCTGGATTGGCAGCAATCGGCCGCGGCCATCGACCGCGCGGTGCGCGCCTTCAATCCGTGGCCGGTGGCCCACTGTTATCTGGGCGACACCCTGCTGCGCATCTGGGACTGCATGCCCCTGGCGGTGGCGGCCGGTGCCCCGCCTGGTACCATCAGCAATGCCGGCCCCGAGGGTCTCACCGTGGCCACGGGCGACGACGACATCCTCATCACCCGCCTCCAACTCGCCGGCGGCCGGCCCATGGCGGTGGCGGATTACCTCCATGCCCACGCCGATCCCACCGGAGCGCGCCTCAAAGACGCGCCCGTCTAGGGGCCGGGCCCATGCCCCGCCCCCCCTCGGCCGATCTCGAGGCCCGCGCCGTCGCGGTGGAGGTGCTGCTGGCCGTGCTGCGCGGCCGCGAAAACCTCAATAACGCCCTCGATACCCGGCTCGGCGCGCTGGCCGACGGGCGTGATCGCGGGCTGGCGCGCGAACTCAGCTATGGCGTCCTGCGCTGGCTGCCCCGGCTGCGCCATTTCCTCGCCCGCCTGCTGGACCAGCCCTTGCGGGCCAGGGATACGGACATCGAGTGCATCCTGGTCCTCGGCATCTATCAGATGGCCTACACCCGCGTGCCACCCTACGCCGCCGTGGATTCGGCCGTGGCCCTGGCCGTGAAACGACGCAAGCCCTGGGCGAAGGGTCTCATCAACGCGGTGTTGAGGCGTTATCAACGGGAACGGGAGGCCCTGGAGGCGGAGACGGCATCGGACGGCCCCGCCGGTCATGCCCATCCGGCGTGGCTGGCCGCGGCCCTGCAACAAGCCTGGCCCGACCACTGGCCCGCCGTGCTGGCGGCCAACAACGCCCGGGCCCCCATGACCCTGCGGGTGAACACGCGCCGCCACAGCAGGGCGGATTACCTCGCGCGGCTGCAGGCCGCGGGGATCGCCGCCGTCCCGGGCCGCCACTCGCCCCACGCCGTGATCCTGGGTGCAGCCATGGATGTCCACGCCGTGCCCGGCTTCGATGCCGGGGACGTATCGGTCCAGGACGAGGCGGCCCAGCTGGCCGCCCCGTTGCTGGCGCCGCAGCCCGGCGAGCGAATATTGGATGCCTGCGCGGCCCCCGGTGGCAAGACCGCCCACCTGCTGGAAGCCTGCCCCGGACTCGACGAGTTGGTGGCCGTCGAACAGGACGCCTCCCGCACGACCCTGTTGCGGGACACCCTGGACCGCCTCGGGCTCGCGTGCACCGTGCATACGGCCGACGCCGCGGCGTCGGACACCTGGTGGGACGGCCGACCCTTTCAGCGCATCCTGCTGGACGCGCCCTGTTCGGCCACTGGGGTCATCCGCCGCCACCCGGATATAAAAATCCGGCGCGACGCGGACCAGTTGGACGCCTTCGCGGCCACCCAGGCCCGTCTCCTGGAGGCACTGTGGCCCACGTTGGCCGCGGGCGGGACGCTGTTGTACGCTACCTGCTCCACCCTGCCACCCGAGAATGGGACGATCATGGATGCCTTCCTCGCCACACACCGCGATGCCCGGGCCGATCCCCTGCCTGAGGATTGGGGGCACCCCCATGGCCCCGGGCGCCAGATCCTGCCGGGCGACGGGGATATGGACGGGTTCTATTACGCGAGGCTGCGCAAGCTCTGAACCATGTTGAAGTCGTGGCGCAACCTCATGCTGGTGGTCGGGCTGCTGTTCCACGTCACCGCCGCGGCCAATACCGAATTCCATGTCCGCGACGCCCGCACCTACCTGGACCAGGGGGTCTACTGGCTGGACGCCCGCATCGACTACCGCTTCAGCGACCACGCCCTCGAGGCCCTTGACAACGGCGTGGCCCTCACCGTGGTATTGGAGATCGAGGTGGAACGGCTGCGCACGTATCTGTGGAACGAGACCGTGGCGGACATCGCCCAACACTACGAGCTCACCCTTCACCCCTTGAGCGGCCGCTACGTGGTGGATAACCTCAATACCGGCATCAGCAGGACCTTCGGCACCCTCGACGAGGCCACTTTCTTCCTCGGCAGACTGCGGCGCTTTCCCCTGCTGGATGCCAAGCTCGCGCCGCCGGGTGACGACTACGAGGTCGTCATGGAGGCACGGCTAGACATCGAATCCCTGCCCGCGCCGCTGCGCCCCCTGGCCTACCTGAGCTCCCAGTGGCGCCTGGCCAGTGACGTATTCCGATGCCCCCTGGAAGAGTGAAACGGCTGCTGGGCGGTTTCACGCCCATCGCCGCGCTGTCACTGCTGCTGCTCATCTCGCTCAAGCTCATGAGCGATGCCACGGCAAACTCCACCCGCTTCGACGAGCTCTACTCCCTGCTGCTGCTGATCAACGCCGCCGGGCTCCTGATCCTCGCGGTGCTCATCGTCCTCAACGTGTCCCGCCTGGTGCATCAGCTGCGCACCCGGGCCCCGGGGGCCCGCCTCGCCGGGCGCATGGTGCTGGTGTTCTCCACCCTCGCCGTGACCCCGGTGCTGGTGGTGTTCTACTTCTCGGTGCAGTTCCTCAACGAGGGCATCGACAACTGGTTCGACGTGGAGATCGAGGACGCCCTCAACGATGCCCTGAAACTCAGTCGCACGGCCATCGACAACCGCATGGCCGAGCTCCTGCGCAACACCGAACAACTGGCCGCCGAACTCGCCGGCGTCACCGAGGGCAGCCTGGCCATGCACCTCGACGACATGCGCGAGCGGGCCAATGCCTCCGAGTACACGTTGTTCTCACCGAGCCGCGGCATCATCGCCTCCAGCAGTGCTTTCTCCACCAATATCATCCCCCACGCCCGACGAGGCCATAGTGCTGCAGGTCCAGCAGAGCGGCCGCTACATCGGCCTCGACCCGGTGCGCGACGGCAACCTCGAGATGCGCGTGGTGGTGAAGCTGCCGTCCGACATGCCGGGGCGCGACACCCTGATGTTGCAGGCCCTGCATCCGGTGGCCGAACGCATGAACAAACTCGCCCTCAACGTGCAGACCGCCTACGGCCAGTACAAGCGACTCACGTTCCTGCGCGAGCCCCTGAAACGCAGCTTCACCCTGACCCTCGGCCTGGTACTCCTCCTCAGCCTGCTAACGGCGGTCTGGGCGGCCTTCTACTCCGCCGGCCGCCTGACCCGCCCCATACGCGACCTCGCGGAGGGCACCCGGGCGGTGGCCGCAGGCGACTCTGAGACCCAGTTACCGCCGGCCGGCAGTCACGAACTGGGTCACCTGGTAAACTCCTTCAACGACATGACCCGGCGTCTCAAGCAGGCGCGGGACGAGGCCTTCCGCAGCCGCCAGGAAGTGGAGGAGCAGCGCACCTACCTGGAGGCGGTGTTGAGTAACATGTCCTCCGGCGTCATCACCGTGGACGGCGAAGCCCGGGTGGTCACCGGCAACCGGGCGGCCGGGGCCATTCTCAACGTGGACATGGCCCGCCACATGGGCGGGAGCCTGCGGGAGATCGGCCAGGTCCACGGCTACCTCGCGCCCCTCATGGAGGCCTTCGAACGCTACCTCGCCAATGGCGACGACGACTGGCGGGAGGAGTTCGGCCTCATGGGCCCGGAGGGTCGCCAGGTGCTCATGTGCAGCGGCACGCCGCTGGCGGGTGCGGGCGAGCACGTCATCGTGTTCGACGACATCACCGCCCTGGTGAACGCCCAGCGGGATGCCGCCTGGAGTGAGGTGGCGCGCCGCCTCGCCCACGAGATCAAGAACCCCCTCACCCCCATCCGCCTGTCCGCCGAGCGGGTGCAGCACAAGTTTTCCCGCCATCTCGAAGGCCGGGACAAGGAGACCCTCGGCCGTCTCACCCACACCATCATCCAGCAGGTGGAGGCCATGAAGGAGATGGTGGATGCCTTCTCCAACTACGCCCGCCCGCCCCGCACCACGCCCGAGCAGGTGGATGTCAACGCATTGCTTGGCGAAGTGCTGGACCTTTATCGTTACAATATGCCGAAGGGGGCCCTGGAGGTGGATCTGCAAAGCCCCCTGCCGCGCCTCGAAGCGGACCCCGGACGGTTGCGCCAGCTGTTCCATAACCTGATCAAGAACGCTCTGGAGGCGGAACGCGGCGATGCCCCCATCGAGGTTCGCGTCGCCACGGCCAGCGCCGAGAGCAAGGGCGCCGCGACCATCCAGATCACCATCAGGGACAATGGCGGGGGCTTCGATCCGGACATGCTGGACACGGCCTTCGAGCCCTATGTCACCTCGAAGAACAAGGGGAGCGGCCTCGGTCTGGCCATCGCCAAGAAAATCGTCGAAGAGCATGGCGGCTCCATCTGGGCCCATAATCCGCCCGCGGGCGGCGCCTGCATCGAGATGCGCTTCCCGGTGGGCGATGCCCTGCACCGGCACGGAGCCGCGGCTCAAGCCCACACCGCATCACAAGACAGCCTCGAGAGAGAGACATCATGAGTGCCGCATACATCCTGGTGGTGGACGACGAACCCGATATCCGCCAACTGGTTCAGGAGATCCTCGAGGATGAAGGCTACGAGGTGGGCACCGCCGAGAACGCCGAAGCCGCCCGTCGCGCCCGCCGGGCCCGGCGTCCGGACCTCACCCTGCTGGACATCTGGATGCCCGACACCGACGGCATCACGCTGCTCAAGGAATGGGCCGAGGGTGATGGCCTGGAGACCCCGGTGATCATGATGTCCGGTCACGGCACGGTGGAAACGGCGGTGGAGGCCACGCGGCTGGGGGCCTACGACTTCATCGAAAAGCCCCTGTCCATGGCCAAGCTGCTGGTGACCGCCGAGCGCGGCCTCGAGGCCTCACGCCTGCGTCACGAGAACGTGGGCCTCAAGCGCCAGTCCCAGCCCCTGGCGGAGCCGGTGGGGCGCAGCGCGGTGGTGGCGGCCCTCAAGGAGCAACTCGGGCGCATCGCGGAGCACGACACCGCCGTGCTCCTCAGCGGCGAGTCCGGCAGCGGCAAAGAGGTGTTCGCCCGCTATCTCCATGAGCACAGCAACCGCGCCCGCGGCCCCTTCATCAGCGTCGGCGTGACCTTCTCCGGCGGCGTCGACCCGGTGGTGGAACTCTTCGGCAGCGAGGAGGGCGACAACGTCCACTACGGCCACATCGAACAGGCCAACGGCGGCACCCTGTTCCTCAACGACATCGCCGACATGGACTCGGCGGTGCAGGCGCGTCTGCTGTCGGCCATCGAGCAGAAGAACCTGTTGCGCTCCGGCGGCAAGGAACTGGTGGATGCGGATGTGCGCATCGTCGCCGCCACCAGCCATGACCTCGCCGCGGCGGTGGAGGCCGGCACCTTCCGGGACGACCTGTTCTACCAGCTCAACGTGCTGCCCCTCTATGTACCCGGACTGCGGGAGCATCCCGAGGATGTCCCCGACCTCATCGACTACTACGTCGACTACTTCGTGCGCCGGGACAACCTGCGCTACCGTCATTTCAGCGTGGGCGCCCAGAACTACCTGCGCAACTACCCCTGGCCCGGCAACGTGCGCGAACTCATCAACCTGGTGCAGCGCCTGCTCATCCTCGGCAGCAGTACCGAGGTGTCGGTGGAGGAGGTGGAACGGGCCCTGGGCAGCAGCCCCGCCAGCCGGCCACCGAGAATGCCGTCTACGATCTGCCCCTGCGGGAGGCCCGGGAACACTTCGAACGCGCCTATCTGGAGCATCAGCTGGAGGCGGCCGGCGGCAACGTGAGCCGCGCCTCTAAGCGCGTGGGCATGGAGCGCACCCACCTCTATCGCAAGCTCAAGGCTCTGGGTATCAACCCGCGCCGGAACTGATGGCGTGAGTCCCGCGTCATGAAGGTCATCATCCTCGGCGCCGGCCAGGTGGGGTCATCGGTGGCGGAGAACCTCGCCAGCGAGGCCAACGATATCACCATGGTGGATACCGACGGCAACAAGCTCATGGCCCTCCAGGACCACCTGGACATCCGCACCGTGCAGGGGGTGGCCTCCCATCCCGAGGTACTGGCCCGCGCCGGCGCCGAGGATGCCGACATGGTACTGGCCGTCACCAACAGCGACGAGACCAACATGATCGCCTGCCAGGTGGCCTACACCCTGTTCCACACCCCCACCAAGATCGCCCGGGTGCGGGAGCGCGACTACCTGCGCCACAACCAGCTGTTCGACCAGGGCGCCCTGCCCATCGACGTGCTCATCAGCCCCGAGCAGATCGTCACCCACTACATCCAGCATCTCATCGAGACCCCGGGGGCGCTGCAGGTGCTGGATTTCGCCGACGGCCGGGTCCGTCTGGTGGCCGTCAAGGCCTATTATGGCGGGCCCCTGGTGGGCCACGAGCTGCGCGCCCTGCGGGACCACATGCCGGGCATCGACGCCCGGGTGGCGGCCATCTTCCGCCGCGGGCGCGCCATCATCCCCGAGGGCAATACCGTCATCGAGGCCGATGACGAGGTGTTCTTCGTGGCGGCGCGGGAGAACATCCGCAAGGTCATGGGCGAACTGCGCCAGCTCGACAAGCCGGTGAAGCGGGTGCTGCTGGCGGGCGGCGGCAACATCGGCCAGCACCTCGCCCGCGGGCTGGAGAACCGTTTCCAGGTGAAGGTGATAGAGCACTCCCGGGCCCGCGCCGAGGCCCTGTCCGAGGTGCTCCATCGTGCCATCGTGCTGGTCGGCGACGCCGCCGACAAGGACCTGCTCCAGGAGGAGGACGTGGACACCATGGACGTGTTCTGTGCCGTCACCGACGACGACCAGGTGAATATCCTCTCGGCCATGCTGGCCAAGCGCATGGGGGCCCGCAAGGTGATGGCCCTCATCAACCGCGCCTCCTACGTGGACCTGGTGCAGAGCGGCATCATCGACATCGCCATCTCCCCCCAGCAGGCCACCATCGGCAGCCTGCTGGCCCACGTGCGCCGGGGCGACGTGGTGGTGGTGCACAGTCTCCGCCGCGGCGCCGCCGAGGCCATCGAGGCCATCGCCCACGGCGACCCCACCACGTCGAAGGTGGTGGGGCACCGGGTGGAGGAGATCAAGCTGCCCCCCGGCACCACCATCGGCGCCGTCGTGCGCGGCGATGAGGTGATCATCGCCCACCACGACACGGTCATCGCCACCGACGACCACGTCATCCTGTTCCTGGTGGACAAGAAGCGGGTGCCCGACGTGGAGCGCCTGTTCCAGGTCAGCTTCGGCTTCCTCTGACGCGAGACCGGCCGCGCGCACCCAACCCCATGCAACTGCTCGCCGTCCTTCGCATCCTGGGCCTCCTGCTGATGATATTTAGCCTCGCCCTGATGCCTCCCCTGGGGGTGTCCTTCGCCTACCATGACGGTGCCCACGAGGCCTTTATCATGGCCTTCCTCATTCTCTTCGGCATGGGGCTGACGCTGTTCTTGCCCCTGGTGAAATACCGCCGTGAGCTGCGGCTGCGGGACGGCTTCCTGGTGGTGGTGCTGTTCTGGGTCGTGCTGGGCCTGGCCGGGGCCCTGCCCCTGGTGCTGTCCACCCAGCCCCTCATCTCCGTGACCGACGCCATGTTCGAGTCCATGTCCGGCCTCACCACCACCGGCGCCACCGTGATCCAGGGCATCGACTGGCTGCCCGAGTCCATTCGCTTCTACCGCCAGCAACTGCAATGGATGGGAGGCATGGGGATCATCGTGCTGGCCGTGGCCATCCTGCCCATGCTGGGGATCGGCGGCATGCAGCTCTACCGGGCCGAGATGCCCGGTCCGGTGAAGGACAAGCTCACCCCCCGCATCACCGAGACCGCCAAGGCCCTGTGGTACATCTACCTGGGCCTCACGGTGGTCTGCGGGGTGGCCTACTGGCTGGCGGGCATGAGTGTCTTCGATGCCGTGGGCCACGCCTTCTCCACCGTGGCCATCGGCGGCTTCTCCACCCACGACGCCAGCATCGGCCACTACGACAGCGCCGCCATCGAGGCCATCGCGGTGGTGTTCATGGTCATCGCCGGCGGCAACTTCGCGCTGCACTTCCGGGCCTGGCATCACATGAGCATCACCGGCTACCTGCACGATTCCGAGTTCCGCACCTTCGTCACCCTGCTCGGCCTCATCACCGTCATCACCACCGCCTACCTCTACCTGACGGGGACCTACCCGGGGTTGCTGCAGAACCTGCGTCATGGCCTGTTCCAAAGCGTCTCCATCGCCACCACCACCGGTTTCACCACCACCGGTTATCACGAATGGCCCACCTTCCTGCCTGTGCTGCTACTGTTCGCCAGCTTCGTGGGCGCCTGCGCCGGCTCCACCGGCGGCGGCCTCAAGGTCATCCGCGTGCTGCTGCTGTTCAAGCAGGGGGCCCGCGAGATCCAGCGCCTCATCCACCCCAATGCCGTGATCCACATCAAAGTGGGGGGCAAGACTATGCCCGACCGCGTCATCGACGCGGTGTGGGGCTTCTTCGCCGCCTACGTGGCCACCTTCTCCATCCTCATGCTGGCCCTCATGGCCACGGGACTCGACCAGAGGACCGCCTTCTCCGCCATGGCCGCGAGCATCAACAACCTCGGCCCCGGCCTCGGCGATGTGAGCCTTCACTACGGCGATATCTCCGCTACCGCCAAATGGATCCTCGCCTTCGCCATGCTGGTGGGACGCCTCGAGGTGTTCACCCTGCTGGTCATCCTGACCCCGGCCTTCTGGCGGCGATGACCGAGCCCACGCGGCAAAAATGGGATAGCCGTTACGCCGGCGCCCGGCTGGACCCGGACCCACCCTCGAGGGTGCTGGAGGACTACGCCCACCTCCTGCCCGTCGGCGGCGACGCCCTGGACCTCGCCTGCGGTCTCGGCGCCAACGCCCTGTTCCTGGCCCGCCACGGCCTCGTGGTGACCGCCTGGGACATCTCCGGCGAGGCCATCGCCCGGCTGCAGAAGGCCGCCGATGGCTTGTCTGTGAGGGCCGAGGTGAGGGCCGAGGTGAGGGCCGAGGTGAGGGACGTGGTGGCCGGCCCCCCGCCGCCCGACACCTTCGACGTAGTGGTGGTGGGCAGATTCCTGGAACGCGCCCTGTGCCCCGCCATCGCCGCCACCCTGCGCCCCGGCGGCCTCCTCTACTACCAGACCTTCTCCCGCAGGCAGACCGGCGACCACGGCCCCCGCAACCCCGCCTACCGCCTGGAAGACAACGAACTGCTGCGCCTCTTCCCCGACCTCAGAGTCCGCGCCTACCGCGACGAGGCCACCACCGGCGACACCACCCGCGGCCTCCGCGACGAGGCCCTGCTGGTGGCCCAACGCGAGTCCTGACCACCGCCCCGGCCGGCGGCCGGGACCAACAGCAAAAAGCGTAACCACGAAAGACACGAAGTGACGCGAAAAGGGAAAAGGGAAAAGGGAAAAGGGAAAAGGGAAAAGGGAAAAGTGTGTAGGGTGGAACAAGCGCAGCGGTTCCACCGGTACGGCTCAGAGGTCAAAGGCAAACAGCGAAAAGCGTAACTACGAAAGGCGCGAAAGGCGCGAAAAAGGAGGAGGCCAGGGGCCTTCGATTAGCTCTGTACGAGCGACACCCCCGTCGCGATTGCCCCAGCCCCATCGCGACGAGGCGCCGCTCCACAGGTGGCGCTTCCGCCATCATCTCTTTGTTCTTTCGGGTATTTCGCGTCTTTCGTAGTTACCGCTTTTGATTTTCCTATTCCCTATTCCCTATTCCCCAGATGACAAATCCATCGTGCCTGATTCAACCTACGTAACGGATCCCAAGTACCCCACTTCTATTGCCGGGCGTCGTAGCGCAACAAGCGCCCGTTCCAATCCAGGATACGCCTGTCGGCGGTCACCAGTTCCGCACCGTGCCTGAGGGCAGCGGCGACAATCATCCGGTCCGCCGGATCGCCGTGGAAATTCCTCAGGGCACCGGCGAGGGATCCCGACATCTCCGTCCACGGGCAACTCCACAAGCCCCGAGTCCAATAGTTCCCGCCGCCATCCCGCGAGATCCTGGGCGATTGACAGCCTGTTCTTCTCCTGAAGCATGGTGACTTCCCAGAACGAGATGGCGGAAACCGCCAACCGCTCCGCCGCGAAAGCGGCATCGATGACCTTCCGAGCGCGCGCCCCAAGCTCATTGCTGCCACTGTCGAGCCACAAGAGCGCATGGGTGTCGAGTAGGATCACTCCTCCACATCCCAGGGCTCTTCCAACGGCGCCGTCAGGTCATCCGAGAATTCCACCCGGCCCTCGTGAATACCGAACAGCGTCGGGGGCTTCGCGTGATAGGGGACGAATCGTCCCACCGGGACGCCGTTCTTGGTCACGACGATGGGCTCACCACCCGCGGCGATGTCGTCCATCAGCTTGAGGCATTTGGCCTTGAACTCAGATGCAATGATCGTCTTCATACGTGCTATTTACATCATGACCATGGTCATGTCTATAGTCGCATCACGCTTGTCGGCCATTATGGCAATACGCGCCACCCTGGACGATGAAAATAGTGGGTCGGTATCGAAAAGCGAAAAGCGTAACTAGTCGGGTGGCCACGGGTGATTGCTCACCCGCGGCTCCCACAGATCCGGACGTGCCCACACAGGCATCCGGCTCCTCGATGTAGCAAACGCTACGTGGCGTACCGCCACGTACCCGCTGGTCAAGACAGGCCCTCGGAGGGGCATGACCCACCTGCCCGGGCTGCGCTCGCCAGTTCCGCGCGCTTCCGTTGTCGCGTTGGGATGATCTCGCGGCTCGATGTCTGCGTCATCTGTCCCTCCAAAAGCTGTCTACACCGGTCGGCCGCTTCCCTCCCGTGGGTCCTCTCGGGTGAGTGCCCCACGCTCATCGGTACTATCCGCCGACTCCGATTGCTCATCCGCCATCCCGCTGCACTTCGTTGCCTTCGCTTGGCGGCACCTTGCGTCGTGCCGTCTTCGCGTCCACCCGCCCGGCATCCCTCGGGTGGTCGTTCCGGGACCTTTTCTTATGCGACGCCCGCATCGCACTACGCGCAAGGAGCGCATGAGCCCTCCCAGGTTCCTGGGTGACCCTTGTGTACATGCCCTGCTCTCCGACCCCGGCGGGGAGCACGGACCCGACCCACTCGGTCCGCGCCCTGTTGCCTTCCGCCCTTTCGAAAGCGTCGGCCCCACATTGCGCCTTTCGAGGCTCTATCACACGGCCTGCACACCCCCTGTGTACGCTTCGCAGACGGGGTCGCCCCCAATCCACGCAACACTCGGTTCCGGTGGCGGGTCTGCCTTACCGGTTCGGGACTTACACCCGACGGGTCACAGTGAAAGGTTTCAAGTCGTTTCCTTCCTCGATTCTACTTTCCTCCTTTCCCAGGCTTTGCCTGGCGCACCGAAAGACACGAAAGGCGCAAAAAGGGAGCAGGCCGGGGGGGGGCTTCGGCTATTCATGATAGGGGTCGGGAAGGAGTGACCCTCCCCGCCCTCCGAACCGTGCATGCGGTTCTCCCGCACACGGCTCTCCAGTCGGTGGTTACCTCATCGGGATTGGCTCGCCAACGTCCGGGCTTCGGTCATGGTGAAAAGCCCAGCCGCAGCGAAGAACGCGTTCGGCCAGCGGAGATGGTCGGACTGACAATGACCCGCTCCCGGGCGCTTCTGCTGCTTGCGCAACAGCGCCCGTAATCGACGTCGGACAAAACCGTCCACGCGAGGAAAGGTCCACGGGTGCGCGTGCTGGAAATACACGAACCAGCCACGCAGCATCGGGTTCAGGTCGGCCACAATCCGCGCCAGCAAATCCCCACGACTGCGCCGGGTTTTGGCCCGGACCCGGTCGTAAAGGGCCTTGCGGCTCTTCTTGCGTACCCACCGCCGTCCCGCTTCAAACCGGTACCCGAGAAACTCAAAGCCTTCCCGGGCTGCCGGCAATCCCCCACACGGGTCTTCTCCGGGTGCAGTTGCAGACCATTGGCCTCCACCCAGTGCCGCAACTCCTGCAGCGCCTCCTGGGCTTCGTCCGGACTGGCACACAGGATCACGAGGTCGTCAGCATACCGAACCATCCGATAGCCGCGCTGGGTCATGTGTACATCCAGCCCGTGCAGGTACAGATTCGCGAGTAACGGACTGATCACCGCCCCTTGGGGCGAGCCCCGGGTCGGCGTCCAGCGCGCTATCTCCGCCACCACGTCCTGGCGCAACCAGGCGCGCAGCAGGTCGAGGATCCGACCATCGCTGATCCGGTCCTCGACCCGGGCCATCAACGCTTCGTGCGGGATGGTGTCGAAGTACTGGGCCAGGTCGGCATCCACCACATGGGTGTAGCCCTCCCGAACCAGCCCATCCACTTCCCGCAGCGCATCCTTGCACCCGCGACCCGGGCGAAACCCGTAACTCATCGGCAAAAACTGGTGCTCGAAAATCGGCTCGAGCACCCGCTTCATCGCCGCCTGCACAATCCGGTCCTTCACCGTCGGAATGCCCAGGGGACGCGTCCCTGTCCCCTTCGGAATCTCCACCCGACGCACCGCATCCGGTCGGTACCGTCCAATTCCCAGCGCCTCTCCCAACTCCGCCAGATACCGCTCGGCATGGGCCTCAAAACGCTGCACACTCTGGCCATCCACCCCCGCTGAACCCCGGTTGGCCCGCACATCCTGCCACGCCCGTTCCAGGGTCTGGGGGCGATGCACCTTGTCGATCAGACTGAACCACTTCGTCCCTTGGACGCCGTTACCCAGCGCCGCCAACATGCGCTCCGTCCAGATCGTGCGGTCCACCCACGGCCATTCCACCGGGTTGGACGAGTCTGGCTTAGCCTCTTGCGAGACACTCTCGACCCTTTGCATACGCGCTCACCTCCTCCGGACTTCACCCATCCACCTTCCTGCCTCCCTTCCCTCGGCGCGATTTCTGTTCTTCGCGCTTTCCCGGCACCACCCACGGCTTTAGGCGGAGGACGCCCTCCAACTCTTGGGTCCGCGTTTCCGCAGCACCTCGCCATGACCGCAGCAGAACCGTTCAGTACTACGAAGGCTCTGACTCCTGCCCACCGTCACCACGGCGGTCAGGTCTCCCCGCTTCTCTCGCATTTCCTTCCCAGCGTTCCGTCTCCAACCACGGAGGGGACCCGAATGTCGCTTTCCACGCCAATCCCAGCGCATCCGATGATTTTCAGGCTTCACCTTCTCCTAGCGGGCTCGCCGTCCCGTACCGCCGAATCGAGTTCGTCATCCTACGGACCGCCAGTTCGCCTCCGGTTGCTCTCCACCCCGCCTCGCGACGACGCAGTTACCTTCGACTACGGGGCCTTGGCTTACCCCGACACGGACTCTCACCGTGCAGAAAATGCGCCTCCACGGACGCACTAGGAGCGACGCCCCCGTCGCGATTGCCCCGGCCCCATCGCGGCGAGGCGCCGCTCCTACAGGTGGCGCTTCCACCGTCATCTCTTTGTTCTTTGGGTGCAGATCTTATAGAACGAGTTGATCGGCCAATAGAAACAAGTAGTTGCATATTTCATGGAGAAAATACAGGGTGTAACCAACGGGGAGACAAGCAGTTTGAGGCCAACTCCCCCCATTGGAGACACCCTGTGCAAAAAGCATATACGAAAGTCGAGCCGACCACATTCGATGAATTCACCGCAACGAGGGATCAGCTAGAGCGAGTGATCAGCCGTTTGCGGTCGCCTGAAGCGTCCAATCAGCGCCATGACGAACTGGAAAGCATGATCCACCAGGAAGGGCAGGAGCTGTGCCGGCTGCTGTATCAGGCGGGGCTTGATGTGCGCTCGAATGAAGAGGTGAAGCGGGAAGCCGTGACGGGCCATGACAACGTCGTGCGCACCTATTACCGGGAAGGCTGCGAGCGCCAGATAGAGAGTATGTTTGGCGAAGTCATCTATCGCAGAAAGGGTTACAGCCACCCCCAGGGTGAGTGTCTTTTTCCGCTGGATGAAGCCCTCAATATGCCGAAGAGGAAGTACACCTACGGTCTGAGGGCATGTATCAGTCTGGCCGTGTGTCAGAACGCATTCGATGCCTCGCTTGAAGGACTGTCCACTTTGATAGAGGGCAAGATACCGAAGCGCCAGGCACAAGAGCTGGTGTCGGAGGTGAGCACGGATTTCGAGGCATTCTACGCCCAGCGCGCCATCACGCCGGTACAGGTGCCGGGCACCGTGCTGGTGATGAGCCAGGATGGCAAGGGGATCGCGCTACGTCATGAGGATCTGCGCGAGGCCACACGCAAAGCGGCACAGCAGGAGCACCATACGCTGTGTACGCGTCTGAGCACGGGGAGAAACGCAACCGCAAGCGCATGGCGACGGTAGCCACGGTCTATGATGTGGCGCCCCACGTTCGCTCAGCGGTGGACGTGATAGGGAGACAGGGGGAGGACGGTAAGCCTTCACGCAAGGACGCGCCGAAGGCGCAGAACAAGCGAGTATGGGCCTCGATCGAAGCAGACATGGAGCGGGTCACGGAGCAAATTGTGGAGGAATCCCTGCGCCGGGATCCGAAACGCGAGCGGCCTTGGGTGATGCTGGTTGACGGGCACAAGGACCAAATCAAGGTAATCAAGCGGGTGTTCAAGCGACACGCCATTAAGGTCCCGCTGATCCTGGACTTCATCCATGTCCTGGAATACCTGTGGCGCGCGACCTGGTGCTTCTTTGACAGCAAAGATAAGGAGCAGGCGCAGGCGGCCGAGCACTGGGTGTTGGAGAAGGCGCAAGCCATCCTTGAAGGACGTTCCGGCCCAGTGGCGGCCGGGATAAGGATCAAGGCCAAGCGCTGCGCGCTGTCAGCGAAGAAGCAAGAGGTCATCGCGACAGTGGCGAATTACTTGACCAACCATACTGCGATGTTGCGTTACGACCAGTTCATGCAACAGGGTTACCCGATAGCAACCGGCGTGATCGAAGGCGCGTGCCGCCATCTGATTGCTGATCGGTTCGAAATAACGGGGGCGCGTTGGTCGCTAAAAACCGCGGAGGGCATCCTTCGGCTTCGTGCGATCCGCGCCAGTGGCGACTGGGATAGGTATCAGGCATTCCACAAGAAGCAGGAGTGGAAAAGAAACCACCTTCAGCGCTTCCACGGGCCGGAAACACAAGCCATGGTTTGGGCGGAATGAGTCGTTCTAAAAGAGCCGCACCCTTGTTCTTTCGCGTATTTCGTAGTTACCGCTTTTGATTTTCCTATTCCCTATTCCCTATTCCCTATTCAAAAGATAATCGTCCCGCTGCCTCGCCCTACCCTACACGACCGCACGCTCATGAGAGTCATGACGTACAGACATCGCATTCGCTCGTGGTGTCGCCCGTGGCCAGGGCGCCGGTGAGCTGAGCGACCGTGGCCACGCCGTGGCGGTCCATGTACGCGAGCACTGCGGCATTCATGCGCCGGCACAGGAGGGGGTCGTAGAAGAGCGCCGTGCCCACCCCCACCGCCGAGGCCCCCGCGAGCAGGAACTCGATGACGTCGTCCGGGGTGGTGACGCCCCCCTGGCCGATGATGGGCACGCCGTGGGGCGAGGCCACCTGGTAGACCTCGTGAACCTTGAGCAAGGCGATGGGCTTGATGGCGGGGCCCGAGAGCCCGCCCTGGCGGTTGCCCAGCACCGGGGCGCGGGCCTCGATGTCGATGGCCATGCCCATGAGAGTGTTGATCACCGCCAGGCCGTCACTGCCGGCCTCGATGCAGCGCCGGGCGCTCTCCCGGATATCCGTCTGGTTGGGAGAGAGCTTGGTGATCAGGGGCTTGGCAGTCTGCCGGCGACAGGCCTCCACCACCCGCGCCGACATGTCGGGGTCGTTGCCGAAGGCCACTCCGCCCTCCTTGACGTTGGGGCAGGAGATGTTGATCTCCATGGCATCGATGGGCGATTCGTCGAAGATGCGCGCCACCGCAGCGTACTCCTCCACCGTGGAACCCGAGATGTTGGCGATGAAGCGCGTCTCGGTGAAATCGAGCCCCGGCAGGATGCCATCCACCACCTGGCGCGCCCCGGGGTTCTGCAGCCCGATGGCGTTCAGCATCCCGGCGGGGGTCTCGCAGATGCGGTGGGGCGGGTTGCCGAGGCGCGGCTCCAGGGTGGTACCCTTCAGGCACACCGCCCCCACGTCGCGGTTGGAGAAGCCCTCCACCCGCGTGTATTCCTCGCCGAAACCCACGCAACCGGACAGCAGCACCAGGGGGCTGGCGAAGGGCAGGCCGCAGAAGTCCACGGCTAGCCGGGCCAGGTCTTCGTCTCGAAGGTTCATATCCTCTTCACGGTGTCGTTCGTCGATGACTGCCGGTGATACTAACCCGGCTACCAGATGCGGGGAATGCCGTAGGCGGCCCGGGCCCTCAGCCTGGCATCATCGGGCATCTATGCTGCCGGCTCGTCCCCGGAACCTGCGGGTAAATTTTCCCCTCTCGGCGAGATCGCCAAGGGGTTGGGCCAAAGGATTGGGGGCAGCACGACGGAAGACACGATACCCCCAGCGTCCATTCCTGTGGCACGGCTGTAGGTCGGGATTCATCCCGACATTAAACCCAATCGCACACACCACGGGCCGGGGCGGTACCACCCGCCAGCGTTGGGTGTCGGGCTGAAGCCCGACCTACAGCCCGACCGACAGCCCGACCTACACGACAACCCCACCGCCCATTCCTTTGGCACGAATGTAGGTCGGGATTCATCCCGACATCCAAGCTAAATGGCTAACCCGTGCCCGGACAAGCACCGTGTTCAACGTCGTCCTCTACCAGCCCGAGATCCCGCCCCCCAACAACGGCTACACCCGGCGCCTCCTGCTTCGTTGAAGGCGGATCGAGAACTTGATTCGCCAACCCCCCGCGCCTAGCATGCGAACTATGAATCCCCTTGACCGCATTCAGATCGACCCGGAGGTACGCAGTGGAAAACCGTGCATCCGCGGGACGCGCATCACGGTCTACGATGTCCTCGAATATCTGGCGGGCGGCATGAGCCAAGAGCAATTGCTTGCGGATTTTCCGAGTTTGACGGCAGATGACGTTCGAGCCGCCCTGGCGTTCGCCGCAGAACGCGAACGGAGGCTTGCCGTAACCCATGCGGCGTGAAGCTGCTGCTCGATGAGAATCTCAGTCGTGGACTCGTCGTCCGACTGCAAGAAACTTATCCCGGCACGACGCACGTCGAACTGGTTGATCTGCAGGGCACGGCGGATCGAACGATCTGGGATTATGCGAAAGCCAATGGGTTCGCAATCGTTTCCAAGGACAACGATTTCCGCCAACGGTCCGTTCTCTTTGGCACACCGCCCAAGGTGATTTGGCTCGCCATAGGCAACGCCGGCACCGATGAAATCGGGCGATTGCTTCATTGCCAGTCCGGCAGTATCCACGATTTCCTGAACCAGCCGGAGACCGGCCTCCTCGTCCTATCGAACTAAACCGCTCCGCGATGGTTCGCTACCGATAGCACCGGCGCGTTGATGGCCATCGCCACTTCACTGTCACCTCCAGGGCTCATCTCTACCTCCGTGTTCAACGTCGTCCTCTACCAGCCCGAGATCCCGCCCAATACCGGCAACGTCATTCGCCTGTGCGCGAACACCGGCTGCGCCCTGCACCTCATCCATCCCCTCGGTTTCGCCATGGACGACCGCCAACTCAAACGGGCCGGGCTGGATTATCATGAGTGGGCACGGGTGGTGGAGCATGCCTCGTGGGACGGCTACCTCGACCAGGCCGACGCCGCCCGGATATGGGCCTTCTCCACCCGGGGCCGGCGAAACTTCAGCGAGGTCGCCTATACGCCCGGCGACAGCCTGCTGTTCGGCCCCGAGACCCGGGGCCTGCCGGCGACCCTGATGGATGGGCTGGGGGAAGAGTGCGTGCTGCGCCTGCCCATGGTACCGGGCGGCCGCAGCCTCAACCTGTCCAATGCGGTGGCGGTGGCGGTCTACGAGGCCTGGCGCCAGCAGGGCTTCACGACCGCGGTAGGTCAAAAGGTATAACGCAGCTCGGTGTAGACACGGTCGGTATCCGCAAACCGGCCGAATAACCCGTTCTCAGGGCCATCGAACACATCCACCCCCCCCACCAGACGCCAGTTCTGCTGGAAGCCCCAGGTCACTTTGGCCTGCAGCAGCCAATCGTCGCGATTGAGGCTGCTGATGAGGATCACCTCGGGGGTGACGTCCCGATGGAAATAGTCCGTCTGCAGGAAGAGGCTGAAGCCGCTGTCCGTGCGCTTGGTCTCGGGGACGGCGATGTCGTCGTCGAAATCGGTGTAGTAACGCTGGAAGAACTGGGCATTGAAGTTGGTCTGGTGGGGAAAGTTGAAGTCCAGCCCCACCGCGTAATCTATGGTGTCGAGCCGCACCAGCCCATCGTCATCAGCGACCCGCGTCACGCTGAAGGGCCGGTCCAGGCCGTAGATGAACTCGCCCTTCAAGACGACGTTGCCGAAGTCCTTGGCCAGGGTGCCCCCCAACTGGTGCACCCGGCGATGGACCCGTTCGAAGTCGACCCGGAGGTTCGGCCGCACCCCGGGCTGGGGTAGGAGGATGCGGCGCTCGAAGGCGGGCACAGAGTCCAGGGCGGTGTAATAGAAGGCGGAGGTGTCCCAGCCGTTCTTCAGCCAGTTGAAGCGCAACCCGAAGCCCGAGTTGTCCAACGAGTCGGCCGGACGCTCGCCGGCGTCCACGTCGACCTGCAGGCCCGGCCTGAGCTGGGGGGGTATGAGGCTGGAGCCCACCACGGTATCGCCATCGAAGGGAAAGTAATCATCCCCCGGTTCGCCGATGTCATCGTAGGTCATGATGGGGATCCATACCATCTCACCATGGAAGTTGTCTCCGAAATACTCGGCGCGCACGGCCCACTGGGGGATACGCAGAAGATCGAAGTCCGGCAGCACGAACTCCCGCATGTCCTTGGCCGACACCACGTCGGCGAAGAAGAGGCCCACCATCTCGCCCCACACGATGTGCTGCCGGCCGAGGCGGAAATCCCACTTGCCGGCGGGGATGTCCACATAGGTCTCGCGGATGGTGCCCTCCAGGCGCCGGTCGTCCCGCACACCCTCGGGATAGAAATTCGTCCAGTCGAAGATGGGGTCATAAAACAGTCTGGCACTGGCATGCCACTTGATGCCGGAGTCGAAACGCCCCCGGGCATGGAGTTGCAGCGTATTCCTGAACTTCTGCCAGTGCTCGTCACCCGAGAAGACGTAGCCCATCTCGTTCTGGAAGAAACCGCTCACCCTGACACCGGCGTCACGCTGCGCGGGCGCGACACCGAACAGGCCCTCCACGCTGCCCCCGCCACCGTCGGCCGGGGCCTCCCCGCCCCCGTCACCGAACAGGTCCTCTATGGAATCCGGTGGACCCGCCCCGCCCGACCCACCGCCCTCAGGGGTGGCGGCCGGCGAGGCACCGTCGTCTGCAGGGTAGAACAAATCATCCACGCTCTGAGCCATGGAGACGCCCGATGGCAATGCCACCACGGCCATCACGATGGCGCCGAACAGGGGCCTGGAAATGGGTCCGACAGTGCTCATAGACATGATCCCCCTAAACGGTCAACTCGCCGTCACTGATGCTCACCACCCGGTCCGCCATCTCCATCACCCTGAAGTCGTGAGTGGAGAAAATGAAGGTCGTTCCCTCTTCCTCATTCAGTTTCTTCATGAGCTTCAGAATGGTCTCCCCGGTCTTGGAATCGAGGTTGGCCGTGGGCTCGTCGGCCAGTACTATCTTGGGTGTGCCGGCCAGGGCCCGGGCAATGGCCACGCGCTGGCGCTGGCCGCCGGAGAGCTCATTGGGACGGTTGTTGCCGAACTTGGCCAAGCCTACCAGACTCAGATAATGGGCGATCCTCTCCGCACGTTCCCGCGAGGAAATGTCCTTGCGCTGAAGCAAGGGATATTCCACATTCTCCCAAGTTGACAGAACGGGCAGCAGGTTGAAAGTCTGAAAGACGAATCCAAGAGTATGAAGCCTTAAGCTGGCCAGCTGGTCGGGAGTCTTCTTGCTAACTTCCGTGTCGTTGATGAAGATTTGACCGTCCGAAGGCGTGTCGATACACCCGATCATGTTAAGCAGGGTTGACTTGCCGCTCCCAGACGGGCCAGCTATCGCTAGGAATCGGCCCTCGCCGACTTCCAGGGAGACCCCTCTGAGGGCATGAACCTCCTGCTTGCCCATGATATAGGTCTTGGTTACATTTTCGACACGTACGACCGCCATGGCCCAAGCGCTCTGCAGGCGCAGTTATCCCCAAAATTTGAGCATATTAGGTAAGTTACGCTGCGAATGTAAAGAAACGATTTCAAAGAGCCCAGGACCGAGCTACTCTTACCCCTTGTCTTATCAGATTAAGAGTACATCACGATGCCGCAAAACTCGACACTCTATGCCTTTCTAGCGCCGCTGTTTATTGTCCTTTGTAGTTTTACTTCACCTGTCAACGCGGAGGCCATCTCTGCGGCTGAGATAATCAAGCGGGCGGACCGCGTGAGATTCCCCGATGATGGTTTCCAAGTGGATGTGGCGGTGCAGTCTCTCTATCCGGATCGAGAGCCGGAGGTGTTCCGGTATCGGGTGCTTTCCAAAAGCAATGAGGACACCGTTGTCATGACTACCTACCCAGCCTCCGAGCGCGGCAGAATCATGTTGATGAAAGGCTCTGACCTGTGGGTCTTCCTGCCCACGGTGTCGCAACCCGTCCGCTTACCCCTGTCCCAGCGTCTGACAGGTCAGGTGGCCAACGGAGATTTGGCGCGCGCCAATTTCGCCGGTGACTACACCGCGGAAGTGATCGGCACCGAGGACATCGCCGGAGCGGAACACTATGTTCTCGATCTGTTAGCTGCCAAGCCGGGCGTCACCTATCACCGGGTGAAGTACTGGGTCAACAAGGAGAACTACCATCCCCATAAGGCCGAGTTCTACACCAAGTCAGGGCGTCTGCTTAAGCTCAGCTATTACGACAAGTACGAAGAACTCGGAGGGATGATACGACCCGTACGCATGCGCCTCGTGGACAACGTCAAAGAGGGAGAGGAGTCGTACATGCATTACAAGGATATGGTCAAGCGGAATCTGCCCGACAAAATCTTCACCAAGAGCTATCTCAAGAAGTTGAATTAGCTGTCGCGTTTAGTACAGTGCGGCTCAAATGTTCTGTCGCAACGCGTCGACGATGGGAGTCTTAACCGGCCGCCGCGCCGCAAGGAGCGCGGAGAAAAACGTCGCGGCAAAGCCGACGATGAAGGCGGTCACTAGTATGTCGGGCACGATGCGGATATAGGCCGTGTAGGGAGTATTGGAGTTAGGCGGCGGTGGCATGGGGATACCGATCTCCGAGATTATGAGTGCCAGCGCAATACCAAGGATGACCCCGAGGGCGCCCCCCCCTGCACCCAGGATTACGTTTTCCAATAGGGCTTGCCTGAAAAGCTGGCTCGACCGCAGCCCGATGGCGCGCAACGTCCCGAATTCGCCCACGCGCTCGTTCATGGTCATGCTGACACTGGACAGCACGCTTAGCAGAACAATGAGCAGAATAATGCCCTGCAGGAAGCCGAACTGCCCCTTGTAGAGCTCCACGGTCTTCGGATAGAAATCATCCAGCTCGACCCACGTCCACACCTCGTAACCCAGCGGGCCCAGCACTTGGTCAAGGTAATCCGCAAGCCGGTCCGTCGCGGTATTCGACGCCAGCAGCAGCACCAGCGCATGGACCTGCTCGGTATCCGTCAACTCCTTTGCCCGCTCCAAGGGAAGCCGGATTGCCCTGTCATCGTATTCCTTTGAAAAGGTTCGGAACGTGCCCACGACCTCCAACTCTAGAGAATTCAATGAACCCTGCTTGGTACTCAACAGTAGGTTGACGTAATCACCGGGACCCACCTGTAACGAGGCTGCGACGCCTTCACCCAGCAATACGCCGTACTCGTCCTCGGCCGTCAAGGCCCGACCTTCGGCAATGAAAAAATAGCTTCCCAGGCGGGCCTCCTTATCCGGCTGTACGCCTTCACCCATGATGGGGATATCGGTTTTGCCATTGTTGAGGAGGCCGAAGAAGTTCAAACGCTGGAGGATTTCTTCCACTTCCGGCCACTCGCCGAGTTGCTCGACCACCTCCTTCGGTTCGGCGATCATGTATTCATAAGGATCCCGGCGACCGTATTCGTAGTAACCCTTCGAATAGACCTGGATATGGCCCAGCCGCGAGTGGATGGTCGCCTCGCGCAACTGGACGAATATGTCCTCCACGAAGCCACCACTCAGGATCAGCCCCACCACGCCGAAAGCAATCACCATTAGGGTAAGCAGCATGCGGGCCTTCTGCCGGAATATATTGCGGAATGCGAGCTTGAGCATATCGTAGGCGCGATCTCTCTGTGAAAGCTAACGTGCCTTTCTCAAGGCATCGACGATTACCAGCCGCGATGCCTTCCACGACGGGTACAGACTGGCCAGGACCGATGCCACCACCGCCAACGCCAAGGTGAGTACGGCTGCCTCGACAGTGACGTGGATCTGGCCGACAGCACCGATGGTGGAGCCCGGCGGGGGAGGCAGCGGGATCCCCACCGCCGAAATAAGGGCGGCGAGGGCCAGCCCGACTACCAAGCCGAAGAGCCCTCCGAACAAGCCGACGAGAAAGCCCTCCTGGACGAACAGCTCCAGAATGCGCCGGCGTCGAAATCCCACGGCCATCAAGGTGCCGATCTCGCCTACGCGCTCCGCAACGGTCATGAACAGGGTGTTGCTGATGCTGATGAGAATAATCGCCGCTATAATCACGCGCACCACCATGACTTGGTTGGCGAACAGTTCCTTCACCTTCCGGTAGAACTCCGCCAGATCTTCCCAGTGCACGACATCGAAGCCCTCCCCCGCTAGCACCCGCTTCAGCTCCTGCTCCACGGCCTGGCTGAATCGCGTCTCGTCGGCGAGCACCACCCACACATGGGCGCCCTCCTGGCGGGTTAACTGGCGAGCGAGGTCGATGGAGGTCCGTAACACGGTATCATCAAAGGCTTTGGTGATGCTCCGGAACAGCCCCTGGACCCGCACCTCCACAGCATTGAAGCCCCCGCCCGGCGTGCTTCCCAGCAGCACCAAAACATCGCCCGGCCCCACGCCAAGGTTCTCCGCCAGACCAGCGCCCAACAGAGCTCCATTCGGTTCGTCCAATGACAGCCCCTGCCCCTCGACGATCTTCATGTGGCGGGAGACCTCAGCCTCCTTGGCCGGCTCCACGCCCTCGCCGAGAAAGGAGACCGTGGTTTCGCCGTGGCTGGCGAGCCCCGAGAAAGACAGCCGCTGTGTCACCAGCTGAACATTAGGAAGGGCCTCAAGTTGTGCTATGGTCTCTCGCGATTCCGGTAGCAGATAGGCGCCCGGATCGGCCTGACCCTTCTCGAAATAGCCTTCCTGGGCCACTTGGACATGGCCCAGGCGCGAGCGAATGGTGGTCTCCCTCAGGTTCTCGTAGCTCCACTCGATGAAACCGCTGGCCAGCAACATCGCCACCACCCCAAAACCCACGGTAGACAGGCCGATGGCGGTGCGCTTCTTCTGGCGGGTCAGGTTCCGCAGCGCCAGGGTGAACGTTGAGAACACCGCCAGCAGCGAGATCCGCGCCTTGGTCTGGACAAGCTGCCGCTCCGGGTCCGCGTCCCGCTCCCGCAATGCACTCTTGACCTTCAGGCGGGGAGGCGTGTCCGGCAGGGACACCTTGATCACCCCATCTGCCTGGAACACCTGGGTCTGGGCGAAGCCCGCGTGGTGCTCGCGCTCGGCTTCCCGACGCCGCAGCTCCGCCAGCGAGGAAAAGATCCCGGTCTGCTCGAGGTAGGAACGGTCCACAATCGCCCGGTCCCCCGCATGGATAAATGGCAACTGCCGACCGATCTCCGGGGCCTCTCTACCCTCCTCTGTGAGGCTCGACAAAGCATTGAATACGGCCTTGCAGGATGGGCAGCGAACGTAGCCCATGGCCTCACGCAGGTGGTGGGCGCGAACGGTGTAGGCGGAGCTACATTTCGGGCATTGGGTACGCATTGAGCGGATCCGCGGTAGAGAACGGCCTAGCGACGGTATCCCGTCGGCATGGAAATAATAGCTTACCTGGTGGCTAGTATAGTAATGAAGCGCTATCCGACTGAAAAAGTGATGTTTTTTCCTCGGGATGCCAGCTTACTCTGTTCTGGCATCCGAAATGACGGGGGGACGAGGTTGCACCGCTGTGCGGTGCATCGTCATTGCGACAGTAGTGTCTGCTAAACTCTCACACTTCAGTAATTCATCCAAAGGGGGCGGGAGGATGTCAAGCTTCTCCTACCAGAAAGCTTTCTCGCGAAACATCGGGTGGCTCACTCCCGAAGAGCAGGAGACACTCCGCGGCAAGCGGGTGGCCATTGCGGGTGTCGGCGGCGTGGGCGGTGCCCACTGCCTCACTCTCGCCCGGCTGGGAATCGGTGCCTTCAACATCTCCGATCTGGACGTGTTCGAAGTGGCCAACTTCAACCGCCAGGTGGGTGCCATGATGAGCACCGTGGGGCGTGAGAAGGTAGAGGTCATCGCCGAGCGGGCCCTCGACATCAACCCCGAACTGAACGTTCGCACGTTTCCCAAGGGCGTCTCCGCCGACAACGTGGATGACTTCCTCAAGGACGTGGACATCTACGTGGACGGCCTCGACTTTTTCGCCGTCGAGGCAAGGCGCCTGGTGTTCGCCAAGAGTACCGAGAAGAAAATTCCCGCCGTTACTGCCGCCCCTCTTGGTATGGGCTCAGCAGTGGTGAACTTCCTGCCTGGCAAGATGACCTTTGAGGAGTACTTCAGGTTGGAAGGTCAGTCACAGGACGAGCAGTTGGTGCGTTTCCTCCTCGGTCTTTCGCCTGCCATGCTCCAACGAGGATATCTCGTATATCCTCAGGCCGTGGATTTTGTAGCCCAAAAGGGTCCTTCCACCTCCATGGCTTGCGAGATTTGTGCCGGGTTGGCCGCAACTCAAGCGCTCAAGATCCTTCTGAAACGCGGGAGGGTATATTACGCACCCTGGGGGCTTCAGTTTGACGCATACCGGAATAAGCTGACAAAGACTTGGCGTCCGGCCGGCAATCAGAATCCCTTACAACGACTCGGACTTATTATTGCACGTCGTCAATTGAAGCACTTTCGAAGCGCAGCGCAATAGACGTAGGTGGATCGGCTGGCTGGGGTCTCGGCGAACGCGGCCTTCGATCTTCGGCATAGTCTCAACGTTCACCAAGTAGACGGCGGATCTCTGATTCAGTCTGTATCAGTATTTCATTGTCAGGAGCGAGTTGCAGTGCCCTTTCGATGGTCCGTTGCGCATCCGCGAGTTCATCGTTCCGAGCCAAAACAGTCGCATACGTGTGCAGGACATCGGGCGAGTCAGGCCGAATCTGCGAAGCCTGCTTAGCATACTCAAGGGCTTTTTCTGGCTCCGTTTCCATCATGTTATACGCTAGATTGTTGAGGGCGACAGCGTTATCTGGCATGAGGGAATGAATGGCTTGATACTGAACTATCGCGTTTTCACGATCCTCATCCTTCAGATACGCCTGAGCCAGCGCAAACCGCGCTTTGACATCCTTAGGATGTTCTTCGACCCAGTCCTTCACAACCTTGAAAGCCGAAGCACGGTCACCGGCCTTCGCACGCTGTGCGGCCAAGAACAACATGGTCTCCGTACTGCCAACATCAGCGAAGAGCTCGCTAAATGCCTTTTCAGCCTCTTCGGGCCGCCCGGCATAGTCGGCTAACGCCCCTTCCAGGAGCAGGACTCCGGGCGCGTTTCCCGCCAAGTCGCGTAGCGTATCCAGGCTTTGGCGAGCTTGCTCGATCTTTCCTTCCGATAAGAGGAGCCGCGTGTAGGCCATCCGGGCTGGAATATGCTCACCCTCGATGGCGATGGCGCGCCGCAACTCGCGCTCGGCGGCATCGTTTTCACCTGCTGCCGCAAGGACCCGCGCATACGCATAGGCCCCCGCTGGCGAGTTCGGCGCCAGCCTGGCAACGCGCTCAAGCGTCCGCCTAGCCCTCTCAGTCACGCCCGTGGCCAGTTGCAGATTCCCCAACGCGTACAGGTATCTTGGTTCCTCCCGCGCCGCATCAACGTCTCTCAGCCCTTCAAGCAAATCCAGGGCCTCAGCCGTTTTTCCCTGTAATGTCCATAAACGGCTTAATAACAGACTTGGAGCGATAGCATCCGGATGAGCATCCGTCGCCGTTTTCAAATGACGCTCCATCGCCGCCTGATCACCCTGGCGGTCCGCTAACGCAACCAAACGCAGTAGAGTCTGCAGATGTCCCGGATGCTGCTGCAGCAACTGAGAATAATGCTCCCGCGCCCGCGTCTCATCGCCCTCCTCGAGCGCCAAGCCCGCAAGAAGCGTCAATGCCGCGGGATCTCCCGGGGCCATTGAGTTCGCCAGCTCCAGCTTCTCCCTGGCAAGTACCTTCTCCCCTCTTTCGGCATGGACTCGCCCCAGCAGGATCAAAGGCAACGCTCTGTCAGGATTACGCTCTTCGAAACCCTCGGCCTCGGCCAGCGCTTCGTCCAACTTATTTTGTTGGATAGAGTGCAGAATCAGTTTGACGTCCGCCAACAGAAAATCATCATCCAGTTCCCTGGCGGCCCTGAGGTGTTCGATGCCGGTATCTGCTTCTCCTTGGATCAGGAGCCCCAGACCGAGATTGGACATAGCCTCCGCGGACTGGGGCTGGACACGAACGATCTTCTGCAGGACAGCAAGGGCTTGATCAGTATTACCAGTGCGGAGCTGCGCCCTCACCAACAAATTTAATGCGAAAGTGTCCTTGGTATCCATGTTTTCGAGCGGCCTCAGCAATTCCAGGACATCTTGGAACCGCCCTTGTTGCGTCCGCATGAGCGCGAGCATCTTGCGACTAGGCCAATAGTTTGGATTCCGGTAGACAAACCGTTCCAGCAGGCTCTCCGCCTGCTCGATGGTACCCATCTCATAATGGGCGGCAGCCGCGAAAAACGGAGCCAGGAAATAGTTAGGATCCGCCTTCAACACTTGTGAAAACGAGTTCAGCGCCGCCTCGTAATCTTTCTTGTAGAAGTGGATCAACCCTTGCGGATACTCGGCCGCCACCAGGTCGTTCGCTTCCAACGCTCGTATATCGGGCCGGGCATCATCGAATCTTCTCAATTCAATCAGCAGCAGGGCGCGCTTTAGACGTTCTGCCGCATTGTTCCAGCTGTTGTCAACTGCACTCGAGTACGCCTTGAGTGCCAACTCGCGCTGGCCCAGACGTTTGGCCACATCCCCCAGGAGGCTCCAAGCGGGGGCGTACTCTGGTGCCGCCTCTACCGCCGACTGCAAGGCCTCCTTTGCCTCGGAGGTCTGGCCTCGCCGCGCGAGAATCTGAGCGTAAACTGTTCGAACATGGGGGCTTTCAGGGGCCAATCGCATGGCCTCTTCCAATAATACCGCCACACCGTCGGTGTTTCCCAGTGCAAGCTGGGCCGACGAGGCCGTCGCGGCGAGTTCTCCCAGCACCTTCGGTGGTAGTGGCGCCGTCTGCTGCGAAGCAATCTCCTCGAACTGGCGGTCTCTCAGGAGTGTAATCGCTTCACTGTATTTGCCCCGAAGCAGGAGTGCCTTCCCCAAGGCGGGCAGCACCAGGGATTCGTCCGCACCCAGCTCGAGGGCCCGCCTCAGTTCCTTTTCCGCAGCCGCGCCGTTGCCCATTTGCAGCTCCGTGCTGCCCAACATCCGCCGTGCCTGGGGATTCTGTGGGTTCAGTTCCAGAGCGTTCCGCAATTCGATGGCCGCGGCGCTGAGGTCACCCTCACTCGCATGGCGGGAGGCTCGTTCTACATAATCCGTATCGGATAGCCCCGGTCCGCAGGCCCCCATAACTAGGGTTGAGAGGAGTAGGGCTGAAAGAGGCTTCCGCATGACTTAGTCCGAGGATGGGTAATCACCAGTTTTCTGCGCTTGTGCGCACAAGGCCAGACGGGTACTGAACTCTCGCGCATCATACCAAAAAAAACCCCGCAGAGCGGGGTTTTCCATCCCATTGAGGATGATTATACCATTAGCTGCGGCGGCGCTTGGCATACGCCCCGAAGCCTATCAGGGCAGCCCCGAACAGCGCGAGGGTAGAGGGCTCAGGCACTGCAGCCGTTATCGAGCCGTCAAGGGTAGTCTGACGGATTGCGTTGGTATTGCCGCCGGCATCAACCACCGCCAAGAGCTGGTTAGTTGTGGGAATGGGCGGATTCACGTTGGTATCCAAGGTAAGGGTCGGAAGGTTTCCGCCTCCAGCAATGACATCGGCGGCATCACGGAAAGTGCCAGGCGCGCTGGAGTCCTCTATCCAGAGGAAGTCATCTACCGCAAACGTGATGTCGAAGAACAGATCCAGGTTCGAGAGCTGAACATCTGAACCGGTCAGAGCCCCGGAAAAGGCCAGAACATCATTCAGCCCTGGGACACTAAAGTCATTAAAGAAGACGTCAAAAGTGCCTGAATTATATTGCGGGCCGGCGGCGGTCAAGTTACCAAAGAACGTGTACTCGACCTGCAGGTCCCAACTCTGGAGAAAACCTTCGCTATCGCTTCCAAGCGGCGGTACCAGGGGCGACAACGCGTCGAGGTCACACTGGCCAGCCGAGCAGTCGGGATTGACGAGGTTGACGGTGGAAACACCGTCCAGCGCGGTCCCGGAAGTGGGGACACCAGCGTAAGCAAGAGTGTTGGCTGTCGCATTATTCCCGATGATGTTCGTATCGTAAAAAGAACCGAAAACTGAACTGTCACTGAAGTCATAAACAGACGTTGCGAGGATCTGGCTGAAACCGAATTCGTTGAAAACACCGGTGGTGTCATTCGCATCTGCTGTGTTGGGGGGGCTTACTTCAAAACCACCACCAAAGGGTGTCAAATCCAGAAAAACGTTGTTAGCGGTTGCCGGACCGGCGGCCAGGGTGGCCGCCAGAGCCAGGGAAAGTTTAGAGAGATTGTTCATTTGTCGTCTCCTTAGAGCGTATTCGAGTGTACGTGTTTGGTTGAGGTGGACTCGTATGACCACGTTTAAGTCGCCTTCGCCAAGAGTAAAGCATCATCCATGCCAAAAACCCGGATGACATAGTTTATCTTTTATAAACAGAAGCATACTGAGCATTGCCTGGGTGAACCATAGTTGCTCGCGCCACGAACTGTAAAACTTACCGACACATCCAGTTCGGATAGAGTTCCTATGCCGCCTAACCTGTCTCCCGGCCTACAGGCCCGCAGCGCAACCTGCGCTGCACTCCAACCCATTGTTCTATCGCAAAAACCCCCTGAGACGGTGAAGTACTGTGCCGCTCCTGGCCGCGCGGCGGGCATGTCGAGCGAACGAACCGTTCCTCGGTAGGGGGCCTTGAGTTGAGTGAGGGGCGGGATAATCGGCTCGATGGTGAGTTCAGGCGACTCCGCTTGTAAGATATTTCGACAATCCGACTCGAAGCCGAGTAATTCAATCTTGATCACGAGACTCTTCGCCGCTGCGTTCTTGTTCTCTCTGTTCTATGCGCTGCTGTGGCCCACAGGATTGGAGCCAGTGGCCTGGACACCCGCGGCCGCCCCCGAACTTTCAGGTATTCTGTCAGAAAACAGCCATTTAGCCAAAGTTGAACGACTCCCTACGGGTGATGCAGGTGCCCCAGAGGGCATCGCCAGAGACACGCAGGGGGGAGTTTACGCCGCCTGTGAACACGGTGACATACTCCACTTTGGCCATCCGCAGTCGCCGGCCGCCACCATCGCGAAGGTGGATGGGCGACCGCTTGGCATTGCAGTCTCCACACGTGGTGAGCTTTTCGTGGCGCTGCCCGGGAGTGGGCTGTTACGAATTCCGGCCGGGCGACGCGAGGGCGTGCTGCTCTCCGAGGTCGACGGTATCCCCCTTGGCTTCGTGAATGGTGTCGCCGTCGCTGCCTCCGGGCATGTCTATTTCACGGACTCGTCCAGTCGTCATGGGCCGGCCGACCTCCACCGCGAACTGTTCGAGCAACGGGCGTCCGGCCGCCTAATCCGCTATGACCCCATCTCAGGGCGAGCCGAGACCCTATTGAATGACCTTTACTTCCCCAACGGGGTCACGTTGGGCCCTGGTGAGGCCTTTGCCCTCGTGGCAGAGACATTTCGCTACCGCATACTGCGTGTCTGGCTCAAAGGGCCCCGGAAAGGGGAGACGACCTCTTTTGCGTCCAATCTTCCTGGTTTCCCCGACGGCATCTCAAGGGGTGAGCATGGGATCTACTGGTTAGCATTGTATGCACCCCGGAGTCCGTTACTGGACGTTGTGATGCCATACCCCTTTCTACGCCAGATTCTCAGTCGCCTACCACAAGCCATTATTCCCGATCCCGAGGCCTACGGAATGGTGCTCGGCCTCGACGAAGCCGGGAAAGTCGTGAGGAACCTGCAGGACCCGCGCGGCGCCTTCGCACCCATCACCGATGTAGCCGAATACGAAGGCTATCTCTATCTAGGGAGCTTCGATGAGCCTGCGGTCGGACGGGTTGAACTACCGGTCCACTGAACGCACTCCGAGGTCGGGTCTTGCCTTTTGCCTATTCGACCACAGCCACTATTCGACTGACCCGGGTCTAGGTTCCGGGTCATGGTGGATCATCAGGCTGCAACCAGTGGGAGCGGGGTCGGTGGGAGCGGGGTCGGTTCTTGACTTTTCCAAAAACTCGCCAGAGTTAAATTTCCCGACACAGCGATGGCCGCGCCATTTCCTCGAAACATACCCGCCGTATCGACCTATCCCTCTGATATAATTAGAGTTGTGTCAATAACGCTTCGTGCGAAGCCTAGATGAGATTGCCCATGGACACGTCTACCCCAACCCAACTTCGTTTCCCCGACATAGCCGGCTTCACGGGGCGTGCCAATTTCGAGGGCGGTGCGATGTGTTAACGGCTGAGCAAACCCGCGCATAAATGGCGAAGGTCGCAGGCGCAGGTTCGAGCGGCGTGACGCGGCCTCAGCGCGGATAGGTCGCCTCGACTCAAGCCAGGTCACGCCGCCGGGGTGGGCTTAAGAGTCGGCTCAGAAGATCAAGTCATCGTCGTCGACTTCAAAGGTCGTTATGCGGTCTTGTTGCATGAGTTCGACCAGCTGCCGATCGTATCGGCTCCAGATGGCATCGCGGAGTTCGTCGATAAAGTCATAGATCGCCAATGCCTGCTCTGGTGTCCAGTCGTCCGGTATCGGGGGATGGGTCATGGTTGGGCTCCTTTGTTGGATTTGGCTGCGGATTGGCGCCGCTGCGCCTGTTGCTGCTGTCGCTCCTTGGCCTCCTTGAGCCGGTAGGATTCACCTTCGATAGTGAGGATCTCGGAGCGGTGTACCAGCCGGTCCACGAGGGAGACCACGCAGGAGGCGTTGGGAAAGACTTCACCCCATTCGGCGAAGGGTCGGTTGGTGGTGACCAGGGTGGATTTCTCCTCGTAGCGGCGGGAGACGATCTCGAACAGCAGATCGGCATGGCGATTGGAGTAGGCGAGATACCCCACCTCGTCGACCGCTAGCAGTTGAGGGCGGGCGTAGCGGGCGAGGCGCCGCTTGAGGGCGCTGTCGCCATCCTGGGCGGCCAAGTCATTGAGCATCTGGCCGGCGCTGGTAAAGAGGACGCTGTGGCCGGCCAGCACCGCTTGATGGGCGATGTTGCGGGCCAGGGTGGATTTGCCGACCCCGTTGGGTCCCACCAGGATGATATTGACCGCCTCGGTAAGGAAGTCGAGGCGCATCAGCTCACTGACCAGTTCCCGGTCGCAACGGCTGGGCCAGCCCCAGTCGAAGTCGGCCAGGGGTTTGAAGCGGCCCAGCCGCGCCCCTTTCATGCGCCGCTCGAGGCTGCGGTCGGCACGTTCTTCCTCTTCCCACTGGATCAGGGACTCGACCCAGCCAGCGTCGGCGTGCTCCTCCCAATGGCTCAGCAGGCCATGGAGCTTGAGGGCCGTGGCCCGTTCTTTCAGGGATGGGTTAGGGATCATTGGGCTCCTCCTGGGCGTCGTCTTCGGCTTCGGGCGGGGTGGACTGCAAGGCGTCGTAGCCGCCCAGATCATGGGTGCGTACCACCAGCCCCCTGGCGCGCGCGTGGTCGATGCGCACTCCCACCCGGGGCGGCTGGTTTCTCGCCTCGCGCCTCCGCTGCAGGGCGATGCGCACGCCGTTGGGGTGAGCGACCCCGTGGGCCAGGCTCTCCTGGATGGCCGCTTCCAGCTCGGGGGCGCCGTAGGCATCGAGGAGGCGCAGCAGGGCGGCGGTGATGGCGCCGAGGTTGTCGCCACGCTCAGCGGCCTGTATGAGTAACTGCCGGCTGGCCGGTGCGGCCTGGGCCAGGTGGTCCTGGCCGCGATGATGCCGGGCCTGGCGTTTGATCTGGACCAGTGCCTCGATGTGTTCCGGCTGTTCGATCTGCCGGCCCTTGTCGTAGCTGCGCGGGTGGCGGGCGATGACGTCTCCGCCGTCGAGGATCCGCACCTCGGTGGGTGAGGCCGAGACGGTGAGGGTGCGGCGCACATGGGTGTGGGGCACGCTGTAGTCGTTGCCCTCGAAGCGCGCGTAAGGGGTCTTGCCGATGTGGACCTCGACCCGCTCGTCGGTGGGATAGGGGTTATCGGGCAGCGCCAGCAGGGGCTCCTGCTCGAAGGCCTGGCGCACCGAGAGGGCACGGTCCTCCGGGCAGGGCCGGTCCATGGCCCAGCCGTTGCACCAGGCCTCGGCCTGGGCGTTGAGATCATCGATGTCGGTCCATTGGCGGGCCGGCCAGAAATTATCGCGTATCGTGCGGATGGCGCGCTCCACCCGCCCCTTCTCGTTGCCCCGGGCCACCGCCACCGGACGGGGCTCAAAGCGGTAGTGGGCGGCGAACTCGAGCAAGGTGGGATGGAAGCGGATGGCCTCACCCTGGCGCTCCAGCACGGCGCTTTTGAGGTTGTCGTAGAGCAGGACCTTGGGCAGGCCGTTCGAGGCGGTGAAGGCCGCCTCATGGCCCCGCAGGAAGTTGGCCATCTTGGCATCGAGGAAGAAGCGCAAAAAATGCGCCGGGAGTAGCTGAGCACCATGACAAAGGCCATCAGGGCATGGGTTGCGCGGCCGATGGTGAGCTTGCCGAAATGGCCCCACTATGCCGAGTTTCAGACTATGCCGAGTAAAGCGGCAAATCCATCGTAGAGGTTGATTCTGAGCCCATCGGTGCTCGGCATAGGCTATCTCCTCCCTGATCAGAGAGGAGAGTCAAAATGCAACCAATTGTCGAAAGATTGTGGACGTTGCGGCATGAGCCGGTGGGTCCGTTAACGCCCTTTCTAGATGCCTTCGCCAGTCACTTGGACGCTCAAGGTTTTAAACGCCATCTACTCGGTCGGCAGATCCGGGTGGTCGCGTATTTCAGCTGCTGGCTTGAGGCTAAGCAGATCCCCGCCAGGTCGATCACCGATGAGCAGGTCGGGCGTTTCTTCGGTTCGATGGTAGGACGACCCGTGGTTCAGGCGGGTGAGCGGGCGGCTCTGGGCCGCTTTGTGGATTTCTTGCGCCAGCGCGACATCATTGGCCCGCTGCCCGTGCCCACGCAGGCTACGCCGGTCCAACAAACCGTCCGCGCCTTCGCCGAGTACCTGCAGCAGGAGCGGGCGCTGTCGGATCGCACGCTGATCAAATACTGCCCGTTTGTCGAGCAATTCCTGTCCGAGTGTTTCGGCCAAGGCCAGGTAAAATTCCAGACCTTACGGGCGGCGGACGTCATCAGATTCGTCCGGCAACAAGCCGCTCATCTGAGCCCGTCTGTAGCCAAGTCAGCAACGACGGCGCTTCGGGCGTTCTTTCGCTACCTGCACCATAGCGGTCTGCTGTCATGCGACCTGGTCGCGGCGGTGCCGACCGTACCCAACTGGTCGATGACCGGGATCCCTCGCGCCATCGCCGCGGAGCATGTGCGCGCCGTTCTCGCCCACTGTCCGCGCAACACGCCAGTCGGACGCCGTGATTACGCCATCCTCCTGCTACTGGCGCGCCTGGGTCTGCGGGCGGGCGAAATCGTCTCGCTGTCCCTGGAGAGCATCGATTGGGAAGCGGGCGTGATCAGCATCTGTGGAAAAGGCGCACAGCCCGCCAGTCTGCCCTTGCCGACGGATGTAGGCGAAGCGATTGCCGATTACCTGCGTCACGGACGCCCCCGCAGTGACAGTCGCCGCCTGTTTTTGCGCGCCGTGGCGCCGTTGCGTGGGCTGGGAGCAGCGCAGACTGTTACTACTCTCGTGGGGGCTGCCCTTCGGCGCGCTGGTGTGGACGCCCCGCACCACGGAGCCCACCAGTTCCGCCATGCCCTGGCTATCGACATGTTGCGTCACGGCGCCGCGCTGACCGAGATCGCCAGCGTCTTGCGACACCGTCATATAAAGACCACCAGTATTTACGCGAAAGTCGATTTTGCGGCGCTGCGACCGTTGAGCGCGCCGTGGCCGGGGGGTGCGATATGAGCACGTTGCGGGATTTACTGGACGATTACCTGACGATGCGCCGCGCCCTCGGATTCAAATTACACAGCGACGGAACAGGGCTGTCGACTTTTGTCGGTTTCATGGAACAGCAACAGGCCGATACCATCCGCACAGATCTCGCGCTCGCCTGGGCGAAACAACCCACAGCGGTCCGGCCGGAGCAATGGGCGAGGCGCTTGGGCTTCGTGCGCGGCTTCGCCCGGTACTGCCGGGCCTTCGATGAGCGTACAGAGATCCCACCCTCACAGTTGCTGCCATTTCCCCGCCGCTCGCCAAGACCCTACTTCTTTACCAACGGGGACATCGAAACCTTGCTGCTGGGCGCGTCGCGGCTGCCAGCCCAGGATGAACTGGCCAATCACACCTACCATTGTCTATTTGGCCTACTCAGCGTCGCGGGTCTGCGCATCGGCGAAGCCCTGGCGTTGACAATCGATGACGTCGATCTCGATGAGGGGATCTTGACGTTGCGCTCCACCAAGTTTGGCAAGTCCCGGCTGGTGCCACTCCACGCTACGAGTGTGGCGGTATTGGCCGATTATCGGCGCCGACGCGACCACTTTTTGGCCGGCCGTGCGGCTTGCCACTGGTTCGTCAACACTCAAGGCAACCCGCTGGGTTACGACAACGTCAGGGCCGTTTTCCGTCGCCTGACCGCCACTCTGCCCGACCAAAACGGACGGCGGCGACCCCGGCTACACGACTTGCGTCATCATGCCGACAACCGGATTATGCCGAGTGATCGGCAATCCTTTGCTTTTTTCTCTCCTAGTTTTGCCTAGTTACGGCCATAGCACGGTTTTCAGACGCGGCATAATCCGGTCATCTCTCCGGACTGACAATAGGGTCAGGAAGGAGAAGAGACATGCTCAAAGAGTTCTTAAAACAGGGCGATTTCCTCGAGCGCTTACACAGTAACCCGCTGCGGGAACACCTCGATTCGTTCTCGACCTCACTGGTCGAGGAAGCCTACGCTTCGTCGACAGTCCGATTGAAGCTTCTCTGGGTCGTCGAATTTGGTTGGTGGCTGCAAGAGGAGCAGCTCACAGCTGAGCAGCTCAGCGAGCACATTGTCGATCGGTTCCTGAAGGAGTTGCAGCGCCTGGGACAGCTGCAGCGAGGTCAAAGGCCGACCACCCTAAGGTTTGTTGCGTATCTGCAGAGTCAGGGGGTCATTCCGTTTCCTGAGCCGGTTTGTGACACCTCGCCGCTGGCCGAGCTCGAGCGCCGGTACGAGCGCTATCTGCGAACCGAACGCGGCCTGACCACGGCGACGGTGTTGAACTACCGGCCCGCTGCCCATGGTTTTCTGGTCCATCATTTCGGCGACGGCCCCTTGCGTATCGAGGAGCTGACGGGATCGGACATCTCCACCTACGTCCTTACCCACGCTCGCTGCCAAGGCGCAAAAAGAGCGCAGCTTCTAGTCACGGCACTGCGCTCGTTCTTTCGATTCTTGTTGCGCGAGGCGAAGACCCAGATCGATCTGGCCGCTTGTGTGCCGGCCGTCGCGGATTGGCGCTTGTCGTCCGTTCCCAAATTCCTGACCGCGGAGGAGATCCAACGCCTGTTGGATGGCTGCGATCGCACGACAGCGACAGGGAGACGCGACTATGCGGTCCTGGTCCTCCTCGCCCGCCTTGGACTACGTGCCGGCGAGGTCGTCGCCCTCGAAATCGATGACATCAATTGGCGAGCCGGCGAAGTGATGATTCGCGGGAAAGGCTTCGTGCATGAGCGCTTACCGTTGCTCACCGAACCGGGAGAGGCGATGGCTGCCTACTTGCGTCGGGATCGTCCCGAGACCCGCTCGCGCCGGGTCTTCGTTCGCATGAAGGCACCCCATTCGGGCTTCGCCGGGCCATCAACCGTCTCGACCATTGTTCGGCGCGCTCTGGAACGCGCCAGTCTCCAACCGCCTGCCAAGGGCGCCCACCTACTCCGCCACACCCTGGCGACGGAGATGCTCCGAGGGGGTGCATCCATGAGCGAGATCGGCCAAGTGCTCCGACATCGCTCCCCGAACACCACGGAGATTTACGCCAAAGTCGACCTCTCCGGTCTCCGCTCCCTTGCCCCACCGTGGCCGGACATAGGGGGTGGGCAATGAACCAGCTACGTGACGCTTTGGAGGAGTATCTTGCCGTGCGCCGGAGCCTGGGATTTGGCCTGCGGATACCGGCGAGCTTGCTACATAACTTTGTCTCCTTTCTGGAAGCCAACGAGGCGACCTATATTACCCGAGCGTTGGCGATTCGCTGGGCCGAACAACCCCGCGACGCGCAGCTAGCCACATGGGCGGGGCGCCTGGGAGTGGTGCGTCGCTTCGCCCGCTGGCGCAGCGTGACCGATCCGCGCACCGAGATCCCACCGGATGGCCTCTTGCCTTACCGCTACCACCGTAACCCTCCTTACATTTACACCGATGAGGAGATCGAGCGGCTCCTTGGCGCCGCCGCAGGGCTGCCTTCCGCCAATGGCCTGAAAGCCCGCAGCTACTTGACGCTGTTCGGCCTGCTTTCCGTCACGGGCATGCGCGTAAGCGAAGCACTCATGCTCGATCGTGTGGATGTCGATTTGGAGCAAGGAATCCTTACCATACGACGCACGAAGTTCGGCAAGTCACGGTTGGTGCCAGTCCATCGCTCAACCCGCGATGCGCTGGAAAGCTACGACACGCAAAGAACGCGTGTGTTTCCCCGCCCGGAAACACCGGCATTCTTCTCTCCGAGCGTGGTCGACGCATCACGGAGTGGAGCGCGCGTTACACCTTCGCGAAACTCTCCCAACGGATCGGCCTGCGCGGCGCCGCGAAGGGTCACGGGCGCGGACCGCGGATTCATGACATGCGCCACCGATTTGCGGCCCGCACGTTACTGCAATGGTACCGCGCGGGGGTCGATGTCGAGCACGAGTTACCCAAGCTTGCCACCTATCTTGGCCACGTTCACGTGAATGAGACCTACTGGTATCTCGAGGCCGTCCCGGAACTCCTCCAGTTGGCCACCAAGCGCCTGATGGAGAAGGCCGAGGAGGTCCGCTCATGATCGCCAACAGCTTTCCCGCCATGCTTCAATCCTTTTTCACGGAGCGCCTATTTCGGCAACGCTGCGCCAGCGGACACACCATCGCTGGATACCGTGATGCCTTCCGTCTTCTTCTGCGTTACGCAGCAGAACGCCTCGGCACAGCGCCCTCGAAACTGCGGCTCGAGGATCTCGATGCGTCCTTCATCGGGCAGTTCCTCGATCATCTCGAACAGGAGCGGGGAAACAGCGCGCGCACCCGCAACGCCCGCCTGGCTGCAATCCATTCGTTCTTTCAATATGTCGCTTTGGAGGAGCCCGCCCATGCGCTGCTTTGCCAGCGCGTCCTGGCCATGCCGAACAAACGCCATGAGCGCCGGCTGATCGAGTTTCTCCACCGCGATGAGATCGATGCATTGATCGCCGCTCCAGACCCCTCCACGTGGATCGGCCGCCGGGATCGAACCTTCCTGACCGTGGCCGTTCAGACAGGACTGCGGGTTTCTGAACTGATCGGACTTCGCTGTCAGGACGTCGTTCTGGAAACCGGGGCCCATGTGACATGCCTAGGAAAAGGCAGAAAACAACGCGCAACACCACTGAGTGAGGAAGTTGCGGCCATGTTGGGCAGTTGGCTGCAAGAGCGTAACGGCTTGCCTCAAGAGCCAGTCTTTCCCAGCAGCCGCGGCGGGCCACTCAGCCGGGATGCGATCGAACGCCTGGTCGCAAAACATGCCAAGATAGCCGAGCAAAGCTGTCCCTCCCTGCGCCGCAAAAAAGTGACCGCCCATGTCCTGAGGCACAGCGCCGCGATGGACCTTTTGCAGCACGGTATCGATCGATCGGTGATTGCCCTCTGGCTGGGACATGAGTCCGTGGAAACGACACAGATGTATCTCCATGCAGACCTCCGCCTGAAGGAGCAGGCGCTGTCTCGCACCACGCCCCGAGGGATCGAACCGGCTCGCTACCGCCCCGACGACCAGCTGCTGGCATTCCTCGAGAGCCTGTGATTATGCCGACTCGAGGCACCGCCCGAGCGCCGCCAGCCGCTTTCCAGCAGCGCGATTCGGCATAATCCGGTTGTCGGCATGATGACGCTTATGCCGCGCGCGGCATAAGCGTCATCATTTTGCCATCTCGACGGTGGTGCGATGGTATCGGGAAAAGCAAGACGTGGAGCGGCGGCTACCCGTACTGTCGGCCTTCCTTGGTCATGTCGAAGTCCGGGATACCTATTGGTATCTGTCGGCCTGTCCCGAGCTAATGGAGGCGGCCAAGGACCGGCTGGAAAATCGCTGGGAGGACGTATCGTGAAGCCGCAAACATCTTTCGCCAGCATGTTGACCCGCTTTTTCACCCAGCGGCTGATGCAACAACGACAAGTCAGTCCCCACACCATCCACTCTTACCGCGATACCTTTCGCTTGCTGCTGCGGTTCGCCAAGACGCGTCTTGGCAAAGAGCCGTCCCAACTGGCCTGGGAGGAGATCGACGCGCCGCTTGTTGGCATTTTTCTCGACGATCTTCAGGCGCAGCGTGGGATTGGGGCGCGCACCCGCAATTTGCGCCTGACAGCTATCCGTTCTCTGTTCGGTTACGCTGCCTTCGAACTGCCGGAGCATGCCGAGCAGATCCAGCGGGTCTTGGCGATTCCGGCCCAACGCTGTACGCACGAGCAGGTCCATTACCTGCCCCGGCCGGAAATCGACGCTCTACTCGCCGCCCCGGACCCATCCACTTGGTCTGGCCGGCGTGATCACGCTTGGATCTTGCTGGCGGTACAAACCGGGTTGCGGTTGTCCGAACTGACCGCACTGGCGCGCGAGGATACCCATCTCGGCAGCGGTGCCTATGTGCATGTGCTGGGCAAGGGCCGAAAGGAACGCGCCGTTCCACTCGCCCGTCAGACGGTGGCGGTACTCCAGGCCTGGTTGGCAGAACCGGCAGTGGGCGAAGGGCGGATCCTCTTTCCCAACCGCCGCGGTACTCGCCTGAGTAACGACGGACTCCAGTATCTGCTGGCCAAGCATGTTGCAACCGCCCGTGAAACCTGTCCGTCACTTCGTGGCAAACGAGTGTCTCCACACCTTCTGCGACATACCGCCGCCATGGAATTGTTGCAGGCGGGCGTCGACACAACTGTGATCGCCCTGTGGCTGGGCCATGAGTCGGTGCAGACCACGCACATTTATCTGGAGGCCGACTTGGCGATGAAGGAAAGAGTCCTTGCCAAGACCACACCGCACGAGGGCTCCCACGGGATCTACAAACCCGATGATGCCTTGGTCGCCTTCCTCAAGGCGCTTTGACGCAATAGCGACTATGCCGAGTTATCGACTCGCATGGCTTACCCGAGACCTTAAGTTGAGGGTCACCACGAGGGACAAGAGGAAAAACTCGGCATAGTCTGAAACTCGGCATAGTGGGGCCTATGCCGAACTCGGCATAGGCCCCAGTCGATCTGTCCCTGGTCGCCGGGCAGGGTCTTCAGGCGCAGAAAGGCCTCGGGCCGGGGGCGTGGCCGGTAACAGGCGAGCTGATGGCGGAAGTGGTCGGGGCCGCCGGGGTAGCCCCGTTCACGCACCATGCCGTAGAGGCGGCTGGCGGTGAGCGTGGGGAACTGGGCCAGGGTGTCGGTGATGAACGGCAGATAAGGATCGATCATCGACGGCTGCGCAGCCCGCTCGACCTTCGGCATGCCGGCCTGGGAGAGCACCCGATTGACGACGTTGTGGTGTACGCCCAACTGGCTGGCAATGGTGCCCACCCGCCACTTCTCGACGTAGTGATAGCGCAGGATCTGCGCCTCTTGTTCTTTGCTGATGGCCAATGCGTTTCTCCTCATCTCGTGGCCGGCCGGCTCAAGGGGGCTGAGCCCGGGCGCCTGGTGGCCCCTGTCGGGTGACTGTTCCAAGCGCAGCAGCGGCGGTGGCGCGATGAAGCGGGCCGGTACGCAGGAAAGGCCCGCACTCACGGCCGCAGAAGTGGCAGCGAATGGGCGCCATCATCGGCGCGCCATCCGCACCGCGGCGGCCAGCCGGCCTCGCCGGAACGGGGGGTAGTGGATCATGAGGGGGCGGGGCCGGGGAACCCTGATGCGTCACTTTCTGCCTTCTCGCCCGGTAGCGGCGTTGCCGCTCGGCATGCTTGTGCCGGCCCTGGCGGCTCTGCTGGTAGCGCCAGCCGGCGGCCCGCAGAGACGCGCTTCGTGCCGCCTGCGCACACCCTTCAGGGCAATAGATGTTGCCGCGGTCACAGCCACTGCAAATCATCACCTGACGATGACAACGGGCGCAGTTGTACAGGCGTGCAGAGTTCTCCATCGGCGATCCAGGCCGATGAGGACTTGATTGTCAGGGGAAAACGAGAAATAGTGTGCGGGCACGTGCTCTGCACGGCCCGGGGTGCGATACCGGGATCGACCGCCAAGTCAATTAGACCCGGTATCGCACCTGTCTCAACGGCCCCTCTTCATCTACCCGATTCCGGCACTCCTGTCACCGGTTGCTCGCGGCCGCCCGCCAGACGGCTCAGCGACTGGTTGGCCTGGCAATCAATCCTTCGCCAGATATGCGCGGGTTTTTACAGCCATCTACACGATGTCCAATGATTGGTGCACGCTGCGGAAAACGGCATTCAGCGCACCGCAAACCCCCCGAACAAACGGCGTGGTCGCACCCAGGATGGCCCTCTGCTCGCTCGGACGCCCGGGAAAACGGCTCGATCGGCATCGAAGCACCTTGGTCGGCCACCCGCAGGCTGCGATGGCGGGTTTATGAAACATCCGGGCTAAAGGCGATCGGCCGCGGGGGCTCTCGGGAGCAACCCCCTCCGTCGCAGGGCGGAGGGGTTTTTTTTGAGCCAATTGATTCTGATTCCCCCTGGCCCTTTACACTGCGCTCGTGTACACGAGGTTTTTGTATCGATCATGAAGAACATCACGCTGAGTGCCGATGATCGGCTCATCGAGGCGGCGCGGGCCAGGGCCCGGGCGGAGCACACCACGTTGAACGAGCAGTTCAGGCGCTGGCTCGCCGAGTACGTCCGCCAGCGCCGCCAGGTGGAGGATGCCATGGAGGTGGTGGAGCGCCTGCAGGGTTACGCCACCACCGGGGACCGGCGGTTCAGCCGCGAGGAAATGAATGAGCGGTGATTTTCTCGACTCCAATGTGCTGCTCTGTCTATTCACGCCCGAGGAGGCGGGGAAGCAGAAGCGCTCGCGGGAGTTGTTACGCGTGCTCATGGAAACCCGCCGCGGCGTAATCAGCTTCCAGGTGGTACATGAGGTGCTGAACGTCCTGGTCGGCAAGCTGCCGGCTCCGGCCCGTCCGGAAGATGCCCGGGAGTTCCTGGATCGGGTGCTCGTGCCCCTGTGGCGGGTGTGGCCCAGTACCGCCCTCTAACAGCGAGCCCTGGATATCCGGGGCCGTTACCGTTTCGGTTTCTATGACAGCCTGATCGTCGCTGCCGCCCTGGATGCGGGGTGTGAGCGGCTCTACACGGAGGACCTCCAGCACGGGCAGGTGATCGAATCGCTATCCCCAACTCCAGGCGGTGGGTCCGCTGCGCTTGACCCACCCTACGGTGCTGCGATGCCGGCAAGGTGCGTAGGGTGGAACAAGCGCAGCGGTTACACCATTGCGGCTAGGCCTTGCGGGAGCGGCTCCGGCTCCAGCCGATGCCGGCGACACCCAGAAGCATCAGGGCGAGGGTGGCGGGGACGGGGACCGCCTGGGCGGCTACGTTGTCCAAGTGCACCCGGGTGCCCGCGCTGCTGTTGTTCTCGGTCAGGGTGAAGCGTACCTCCCCGGTGGGCGCGACGATGGCGAGGTCGGACAAGGCTATGGTCTGGGAGAACGCGGTTTGCGGCAGGCTGAAGTTGCCGCTCACGCTTCCCTCGTTCAGCAGTACTACCGTCTGGCTGCCCCCGTTGGTGTCGTAGGTCAACTCCACTTGGAAGAAGTCCTCTATCGTGGGTTTGTTGCTCTGCCACAGGTACTCGAAGCTTACCGAGAGGGCCTGGGATCCGGTAGGGATGTTGAAGACCTGGAAGAACTCCGTCACGCCGGGCGTGCCGGGCTGGCCGACCCGCGCCAGGCCGCCGTCCCAGTTCACCGCGTCATCGCTCCAGATCACGCCGTCGGATGTCCCGCCCTGAAGTGTGGTGTCGATGCTCCATCCCGAGAGGTCGCTATCGAAGATGCCGTTGGTTATCAGCGTCGCCTGGGCGGTACCGCTGAGGCCGCCGAGTACCAGGGCGAGGACGCAATGCTTCAGACCATTGTTGTTCATTATTCCATCTCTTCCTATGGGTTGGATTGAACGGAAACTCTATTTAGGAAAGCCCATGCAAGAAAAACGCCAGGGTCATGGATGGAGTTTAACCAATTGAAAACAAAGGGGAGGCACCAGGCTCACCAAGGGAAGACGCTGGCAAAGGGGTGGAAAGTGTAAAATTTTCCGACGCCGATGATGGCGTAGGTAAGGGCACGTGCACTCCGGGGTCGGGTCTTGCCTTTTGCCTTTGGGTGCGGCTCTTTTAGAACGACTCATTCCAACCAGACCATGGCTTGTGTTCCCGGCCCGTGAAAGCGCTGAAGGTGGTTTCGTCTCCACTCCTGCTTCTTGTGGAATGCCTGATACCTATCCCAGTCGCCACTGGCGCGGATCGCACGGAGTCGAAGGATGCCCTCCGCGGTTTTTAGTGACCAACGCGCCCCCGTGATTTCGAACCGATCAGCAATCAGATGGCGGCACGCGCCTTCCATTCCGGGGTCGGGTCTTGCCTTTTGCCTTTTCCACCACAGCCACTATTCGACTGACCCGGGTCTAGGCTCCGGGTCATGGTGGATCATCAGGCCGCAACCAGTACCGACACCCTGCCGGCCGCATGACCCGCCACCTTGGGGCGAATCACGATCTCCACGTCCCGATCGAGCAGGGTAATGAAGTGCAACAGGCGTTCGGACGAGAATCGGCTGAGCTTATAGCGGCGCAGGTCTGAAACGTGCGGCTGGGATATACCGAAGATCTCGGCCACCGTCGCCTGCGTGAGCTTGCGCTCCCGGATCAGGTCATTGAGGCGCATTGCCAATTGCGTGCGCAGCTTGCGTTCGTCGGCATCCGCCAACCCGAGATCGCGGAATACATCGCCCGTACCCACATCCACCCGTTCAGTCTTCTTTGCCATAGCGCACATCGTAGTCTTTGTGGGCCAGCTTGAGCCGCTGCCGAATCAGGTCTATATCGGTCCTGGCAGTACGAATTCCGGTAGGCGATTTCTTCTGAAAGCAGTGCAGTACGTACACCGCTCTCGAAAACCGCACCGTATAGGCCACCCGATAGGTGTCTCCCCGATGATCTTCGACCAACTCGAATTCACCATGGCTTCGCTGAAGGCGGCTGGCCGCCCGGCTGCGCAACGCCGAGGCCGTATCCGAAATCATCGATCACGTTATCCGGGAATTCCAGAGATCGTGTTTAGCGGATCCAATCCAGTGCAACGGCCGCTCATTCCGGGACGAGGTACTCGCGCCGAAATTATACCTTATTGGGTATGGTCGACGTGAAGAATTCCGACAACCGGCTGGCGCCAACCTCGCCGAAGACTGGGCCCGGACCAACTCTGCCGCCGGGTCGACGACCCAACTTGCTTTCCCGTTTCTTGAGGCCCACAAACCCACATTTGTGGTAAGCTACGGGCGTCACCCTCAGACCATAGAGCTTATGCCATGAGCCGCCTGACCCTCGACGTCACAGAACAGCAGCACCAGACTCTCAAGGCTCTCGCCGCCCTGGAGGGCAAGACCCTCAAGCAATATGCCCTTGAACGCCTGTTCCCCCCAGATTCAGCAGGGGACCAGGCGCTGGATGAACTTAAAGGGCTACTGTCCGAACGTCTGGCCGAAGCCCAGCGTGGCGAGGTGGTCCAGAGCAGCATCAGCGAACTCGCCGGGCAAGCATTGCACGCTGAATCAAAAGATTAATGCGTCCTTACGTTCTCACCCGCAGCGCGGCAACCGATCTGCGCGATGTTGTCCGTTACACGCTGCAAACCTGGGAACGGACGCAATGCCAGGCCTATATCGCGCAGATCGAAGAGAGGCCGCCACGGGAACTGGCGCTCGGGCAAGGCGGGTACAAAAACCGGGACGACTTGTTGCCCGGCTTGCGAGTGCGCCGCGCCGGACACCATTACCTTTTTTGCCTGCCCCGGGATAATCAGCCCTCGCTGATGCTGGCCATCCTGCACGAACGCATGGACATGATCGCCCGCCTGCAGGAGCGACTGGATTGATTCGAAGCGAACCGCCGCGCGGATATGGGGCCGCGCTCGTGCTCGTGCTCGCCCGGACATTGGATTTTGCCGAGAAATGGCGAGAGAATGACCACCTATCGCACGTCGCAGGGCCCGAAGACATGGACGAAGGCGCCTCACCGCCCACGACCACCACCCGATCAGCGCCACCCCCGGCGCACCGCGCCCACCCTGCGCAATACATTTCGCTATAAATCAGTCCGCGCCGGTCTGATGGGCGGCTTAGTCCAACAGACATTTATTCGCCATGCTGCGCACGGTGGATAAATGCTCATTAGTTATGTGACCCCTCAATTTTCCCTGATCGAACCTTGACGCCTGTACCACTATTGGTGCAATTAATCAATGTCAGTGGACCGACCAATCCTGGTTTTATTCTTCCGCCTGGACTCGGGTCGAGAGCCGGTTATGAATTGGCTCCGAGGAATGGATGCAGCCAGCCGTAGGACGATTGGTGAGGACATCAAGACGTTGCAGTTTGGGTGGCCTGTAGGTATGCCCCTCGCGCGGAAGATGGATACCGACTTATGGGAACTCAGATCCAATCTGGCAAGCGGGATCACTCGGACCTTCTTTACAATCCATGAAGACAACATCGTATTGCTCCATGGTTTTGTCGAGAAGTCTCAGAAGACACCTGCAAATGAATTGGCTACGGCCAAACGAAGACTTACTAAATTTTCCGACACAGCGATGGACGCGCCATCCCGTGAAACGCGCCGGCTGCATCGACTTACGATGAAGCCGGCCAGTAGTACTTGATCAACTCATTGAGTCCGGCGTCGGCCTTCTCCTGTCGTTCAACCTCGGCTTGGATTCGGGAGATCCTGGATGGGTGTACCTTGCTACTCGGTCTCCCAGGCCGCCACCTCCTCCTCCGGCAGGGGCTCGAAAAAGGCATCGTCGACCCGCGCCTTGCCTTTGAGGGCACCAAACTGGCGTTTACGCTGCGGCGGGTTCAGGGGCGTAAGCCGCACCAGGGGCGTATTGCCGCGGGCGATGACGATGTCTTCGCCCGCGCAGGCCTCCGCCACCAGGCGCGACAGGTGGGTCTTGGCGGTATGGACGTTTACCTGTTTCACTTGAATGACTCTTAGTCTACTTGACTAAGTCAAGTATAGGCATGGCACGGTGGACGGGCAACCCATAGTCGATTCGGGTGAGGCGGCGCTGCGATACTTCAGGGAATCTGGCTATACGTCACTATCCGTGGGTCCAGGCCACGTCTAGTGCCCGCGTGGCAATTCTTCTCTGATTACAAGTGTCGAGTGGCCAACTGATGATCGTGTAGAACTCGGATGATTTCAATTCCGTAGTCAACTTCTCGGTAGTAGATAACGTGACGCAAAGTTGGATGCTTTCTGTATCCTGGCCGGATATTATCGCATCTCTTCCCGAGCCTTGGATTGCTGGTGAGAAGGTCAAACGCGGCCGCTATATCGTCAATGTATTTTTCGGTTTGTTCGTGACCCCACTGGGAAAGCGTGTACAGCCACACGGATTCCAAATCGTCTCGCGCTTTAGGCGAGAGCCGGTACTCCGGTTCAGGCATGCTTAGCAGTCATTACGCTTTTAAATTCGACTGTATCAAATGGTTGTGGCTCACCACTTTCCTCGCCTTCGATCAGGGCTGCTCGGATAGTTTCGATATCAGCTTGACTGGTCTGATCACGCCGGATCAAATCCCGAATATATTCACTGTCATTAGTAAATTCACCTGCATTGATTTGGCTTTTTATCCAACTATCCTGACTTTCGGTGATGGTAATAGTTTTGCGCTTGGTGCCCATTAGTCGACCCCCTGGTCCTGGCATGCGTATCATACTATTGGTGCAGGTTAGCATATGAGCAATTTGCGTTCAAAATATCCGCCTGTGGGTTTCGAGCTAATACTTTTTGCATAATAGGTGTGCAGTACGCGATATGGGGTCGGTTTAGATGGCCATCAACACCATCCCCTTGGAATAAGCCCGCTGCATCGACGATGAAGGCGGCTATTAGTTGTTGACCCCCACCTGTTTCTTGCGGACCAAAAGGGAAGCTGCTAGCGTCAACCCATGCCTTCAGTCGTGGAATTTTACGAGCAGCTCGCCTCCGCGCCGGATGACAAGACGCGGGCGCGCCTTATTGCCGAGGCATTCGAGCGTATGGAGGAGCGCTACCCGGAGGTCAAGGAACTGGCCACCCAGTCCGGCATGCGGGAGACTGAGCTGCGCCTTCAGACGAATACTACCGAGGCCGAGGGTCGGTTGCGTCTGGAGATTGAGCGACTCCGGGCCGAAGTCACCAGGGAGATCGAGAGCCTGCGGGCCGAACTCACCAGGGAGATCGCCCAGACGAAGGTGGATACCATCAAGTGGACGGCTGGGATGCTCATGGTACAGCTCGGCCTGTTCGGCGCCTTGTTGAAGCTGCTGCTACCTTGAGGGAAGTGAGGAGATAACGCACGGGGTCCAGTGAAGCGGCGCCGGGCGGACGGCGATGCCGGCTAGTCGAGGCGGAAGACCTCCGCCAGGTCGATGGCGAGAGCGGGCAGGAGGCCCGAGCGCAGCGGGGTCGATGTAAAGAATTCCGACACCCCGCTGGTACCGGCCTCGCCGAAGACGTGGGCCTGCACCATCCCGGCCGCCGGGTCGACGACCCAGTACTCCTTTAGTCCTCGTAGGTATAGCGGATCTGGGGCCGGACGACGGGCACGTTGCTCACCTCTACTGCTGCCTGACACTCATCACTTGCAGGATAGACCGACGACCGGCTCAGCGCCCATTCCCACCGAACCGCACATCCCCGCACACCACGTCCAGAAACCCCCGCACCCGCGGCGAGATGCGGCCGTAGAGGTCGTCGCGGCTGATGTAGAAGGGCGCGCGGGTGCCGCGGTGCTCGATGCCCTCGCCCACCTGGCGGAAATAGAGGCCATAGGTGCGCAGGCGCCTGGCGAGGCGGGGCTCCATGAGGGCGAAGACGCCCTCCTTGCCGGCCTGCAGGCCGCTGCAGGCGGCGGCCAGGTAGAGTCCCATGGCGATGGGGGGGGTGCGGCGCCGCGGATCGGTGCGGCCATTGCGCTCGGGGACCTGGCCCTCGGGGCGGTGCTGCTCGTTCTCGCGACGGCGGAAGCGCTCGCGCACGGCGAGGCGGGAGATCTCGCCCACGGCGCGGCGGTCGCGGGCCAGGGGGGCGTAGATATCTTCGAAGAGATGGTCCCGGCAGGCGCTCTCGAAGGGCAGTTGCAGGCCTGGGGGATCGCCGGGCACCTGGACCAAGCGCACGCAGCCCGCATAGGTGTTACTGGGCTTGTGCAGCAGCAGGGAATGGAGGGCGTAGCGGTCGTACTCGTCCGTCTCCTGGCGGTCGGGATAACGTGCCCGGTCCTCCCAACCCAGTTCGTCGCAATAGACGTCGTAACGGATGCGGAAGACCTCTGCCCGCAGGGCGTCGGTGTCCGCGGCCACCACCTGGAAATAGCGGTGGAACAGGTGCCCCACGGCGGTGCGATAGAACAGGCGCACCGGCCACAAGGTGCCCAGGGCGCTGGAGATGCGATAGTCGGTCATGGTCGCTGAGGGTTTGCGGTCAATCCTTGGGGCGGGGTTCATGCGCGGGCAGGAGGTCGCTCAGATCGGCCTGCTCCAAGGCACGCACCGCATAAGTGTAGCCGGTTTCCATGAGCTGGTCGGCGCGGTCGAAGTCGAGAATGCGGTAGCCCTCCACCGGCGGCGTGAGATAGAGGTCCGCAAGGTCGCGGTTGCGGCGCTTGTTGAGGTGACTGGAGACATCCATGCAGCGCAGCAGGATGGCGCCCATGCGGGGCACCTCACGGTTGCTTGCCCCCGGCATCAGGCGCTGCCACAACAGGCGGCCGGGCGACGGGCAGTTATCCAGCTCCGGGTCCACCGCCAGCGCCGGGACCTTGCCGACGTCGCTGGCGATGACCGGGCCCGGGTTCAAGTCCCGCATGACATCCACGGGCACGCTGTTCAGCAGCGCGCCATCCACCAGCAGTTCGCCCTTTTCGAACAGCGGCGCGATGAGGCCGGGGATCGCGAGGCTCGCCCGTACCGCCCGCCACACCGGTCCCTCGCGATGGATCTTCACGGCCGGATTGGTGATGTTCACCGACACGGTAAAAAAATTGAGCCACAGGTCCTCGATGTCGCGATCACCGAAGATGTCGCGGAAGCGCTGTTCCGATTTGCGCACCGACATCATGGATATGACGGGTAAGGTGTAGCCGAAGCCCCGGGGCTTGTCCACCAGCACCAGGCGCACGAAACGCACGATCTGCTCGTAGTCGAAGCCGGCCGCCACCAGGGCGGCCAGGAAGCCCCCCATGCTCGCCCCGCCCACGTAGTCCACCGGCACGCCCGCCTCGAGCAGGGCCTTGAACACCCCGATATTGGCGAGGCCGCGGGCCCCCCCCGCCCCCAGCACCAGACCCACGGAGCGCCCGGTGAGGAAACGCCCCAGGCGGGCGACATCGGCCTCCCGACCCTGGCGCAGGTGATGGTGGGCAGCCACCCGTCGTGGCTCCAGCCATGCCCGGGTATTTTTGGGCAGCTGGCCGTCGTCGTCGTGGAGTAGCACCAATTCGGTCGACACGCCGGCGGCCAGTTCCCCCGCCAGGCGCTCCACCGCCCGCAATCGCGGGGAGGCATCGGCCGGCGCCACCAGCAGGATGCGATCCGCCTGGCGGATACAGCGCCGGGTCCAGGGGCTGTCTTCCGGATCCGTGGCGTAGACCACGTGCACCCGGCTCTCCTCCTGCTGGCTGAACCATTTCCGCAGGTACAGCGCGCGGGGGTCATCCTCCGCCAATTGAGCGGCCCCCGAGTTGTGAAAACGGTCGAAGACGCGGGCGTTCAGGTACAGAGTCTTAGCGCCAGCGTTGAGCGCCCGGGCGAGGCGCCGCCCGAAATCCTCCACCCGCGGCTCCAGGGGTACGACGGTAATGGTGCGCACCGGGCTGTCCTTGGCCCGCTCGTGGAAGGATTCGCGGCCCCCCAGTTCGGCAAGCATGCCGCGCACCACATAGACGGCAGCCCGCGGGTTACGCTCCATGATCTGCTCGAAGCCCGCCTGGGACAGACCGATGAGGTCGCTGTCCCGCAGCGCGGTGGCCGTCACCGAGTGGGACTCGCCGGTGACCATGGCGATCTCCCCCACCACGTGGCCGCCCCCTACCTGCTCCAGTTCCATCTGCCGACCCTGCTCTGCGACACTCACCTGCAGGCGGCCATTGACGACGTAGTAGACCGCCTTGGCCGGTTCACCCTGCCGGAACAGGGCTTCCCCGCGCGCCAGACTCACCCAGAAAAAGTGGGAATGAAGTTCCTCCAGGAGCTGCTGGTCGAGGTCGCCGAACAACCGCGAGGTGGCCAGATGCAGGCCGGGCAGGCGATGCAGCAGCACCTGACCGATGAGACGCCGCAGGGAGGGCTCTGCCGCCAGCAGGTGCTCGAAGGAAGCCTTGGAGAGTTCGAGCAGACGGGAGTCTTCGAGGGCCCTGACGGTGGCCGTACGCCGCGCGTTCGGCGCCAGCAGTGCCATCTCTCCTACACACTGGTGGGGTCCGATGCGCGCAAGACTACGGGTACTACCGTCGCCGCCCTCCACCACCACCTCGAGGCTGCCGGCCGTGAGGATATAAAGACATTCCCCGGTATCACCGTGACGGAAGAGTTCGGCACCCGCCGCCAGATGGCGCGTCTGCAGGGCCCCCGCCAGGTGGCGCCGCCCGTCGGCACTGAGCTGGGCGAACAGTTCCACCTGGTCGAGGGGATCCGGGATGGCGGCGCTGGGGATCGCCGTCATGGATGGCCGCCTGGGGATTGGGAGGACTGTCCGGCGACCGGGCCGGCCTCAGGCGAAGAAACGGATATGCCGCGGCGAGTAGTCCAGCTCACCCTTGTCCCGCCGTTCTTCCAGATAACGCAGCACCGTGTCGTGATCCACCCCCGCCAGAGTGGCGAATTCATCCACCCCTCCCTTGAATATCTTGATGCGTTTGTCCTTGCGGTCCTGACTGGATCGAGTCTTGGCCATCCGCAGGGCAAAGTCCAGGCGCTGGTCCAGCGGTGAAAATGCCAGCACCATGGCAAAATCATCCATGCGCCGGATGCGCCGGGAGAACAGATTGAGCAGCGCCCGGATGCGTTCGGGCTCGGCATAGAGTTCGTCCATGAAGGCCTCCCGATCCAGGGTGATGAGTTCGCAATCGGTCACCGCCGTCACCGTGGCCGAACGCGGTGCCTCGTCCACCAGCGCCAATTCCCCGAACAGGTCGCCGCGGGTGAGTCGGGCAAGGGTCAACTCTTCCCCAGCCGGGCTCAGGCGGGAGATCCGGACGATACCCTGATCGACGATGAACGCCATGTCTCCGAGATCACCTTCACTGAATACCACCTCTCCCGCCCTGACGAAGAAACGCTCGAAACTGTCCTGGAAGGTATTCAGAGGCGTCGGTGGCAGGTCCCCGAAGGCCCACTTATGAAAGCCTTCCACGGAACCCGCCAGGGGGACGATGAAGTTGCCCACTTCTTCCACCCAGAACTTGTCGGTCAGACGCTGGAAGCCGAGGCGCCGGTACATGCCCGCCGTTTCGTGATTCACGGCCACCACGATGTGGGTGACGGCGTTGTTCATGGCCACGCCGGCGGCGATTCGGAACATGGCGCGGATGACATCACGGCGGACCCGCCACGGACCTCTGATGGCAAGCATCCCGGCACTGCCCAGCACCACGCCGCAGTCGGATTGGCCGGCCGCCTTCAATTCCCTGGCTGCCTGAGTCCGGTAATCCCCGAAATCGAAGTATTCATCGGTGGGCAGGCCGACGGCGGATTCCTTGACCATGCGCATGGTCGCCACCGGCTCCTGATCTTCGTAGACCACGATGTTGTGGACGTTGGGAAAGGCATCGTAACGGTCCAGGATGCGCGCCCCCGGCAGCGCCTTGCCGCCGAATTTGCCGTCCTCGATGACGAAGACCTCATGGCGCAACCACAGGGCGTCATCCACCTCTTTTTCGCTGCGCGCAATCTTCAGGGTAATCGCCATTGTCGTTGGCTCAAAGGCTTACGGCTAACAGAGTGCGGCTTGCTGACCGAGCCGTCCCCCGACGATCGACCAAGTCCCCCTTCATAGACAAAATGCTGAAGCTTCAGCGGCTGCCCGAATAACAATTTAACTCCCTAAATGCAACGGATGCAAAAGCGGTTGCCACGGCGACCGCTATTCATTCGCCGCGGATATCGGCTCGGGACAACAACGAGCGTACCGCCTGCGAAGGAGGCAAGCCCTCGTGGATCACCCGGTATACCTGCTCCGAGATGGGCATCTCCACCCCCAGCCGGGCCGCCAGCGCCACCACCTCGCGGGTGGTCGCCACGCCCTCCACCACCTGCCCCACTTCGGTAAGCGCCGCGGCCGCCGCGCGACCCTCGCCCAGGGCCTTGCCGAAGCGGCGGTTGCGGGACTGGTTGTCCGTGCAGGTGAGAACCAGATCGCCGAGACCGGCCAGGCCATTGAAGGTGTCCTGGCGCCCTCCCGCGGCCAGCCCCAGCCGCCCCATCTCCGCCAGACCGCGAGTCACCAGGGCGGCGCGGGTGTTGGCGCCGAAGCCCAGGCCGTCGGCGATACCCGCCGCGATGGCGAGGACGTTCTTCACCGCCCCACCGAGCTGTACACCGATCAGATCTTCGCTGATATAGACCCGAAACCACGGGCTGGTGAGGCGGGAGGCCATGTCCGCGGCGAAGTCGGCGTCGTTGGCGGCCACGGTGACGGCGGTGGGCAGCCGGGCAGCCACCTCGGCGGCAAAGGTCGGGCCCGACACCACCGCCAGGGGAACCGTACCCAGGGCCTCTGCGGCAACCTCGTGGAGCAGCCGCGCGCGGCCGGGCTCGAGGCCCTTGGTGCCCCAGGCGATACGCGGCGCCTCCAGCGCCATGTCGGCGAGGCGTTCCATGAGATCCTGGAATCCGTGACTGGGCACCACCACCAGCAGGTCACGGCAACCCGCCACCGCCTCCTCGAGGACCTCGTGGATCTCCAGGGCCGGAGGAAAAACCACCCCCGGCAGGGCATCACGGTGCTCGCGGTCGCGGGCCAGGCGTCGCAGCTGCGCGGGCTCATGGCCCCACAGGCGCACGGCCTGGCCGTTGGCCGCCAGCAGGATGGCCAGGGCGGTACCCCAGGCGCCGGCACCCAGCACCGCGATGGGCGAGGACGCGAGGACGCTGGGAGTGAGGGGGCTCATGGCATTACGGCTACGATGGGCCGAGGCAGGGTGGCGAGGGGAGGCATGGTGCCGTCAGCGCCCCCAATGGGTCACTGCAAGGGCACCGCCGCATCGGTCTCCCGCTGCTGCGCCTGCTGCAGTTGCTGCAGGTACAGGGCGTCGAAGTTCACCGGCGCGATGTTGAGCTGCGGGAAACCGCCACGGATGATGAGGTCGGACACCACCTCGCGGGCATAGGGGAACAGGACGTTGGCGCAATAGGCCCCCAGGGTCTGCTTGAGCTGGTCCGGCTCGAGGCCGCGGATGCCGAAGATCCCCGCCTGCTTGACCTCCGCCAGGAAGGCGGTGTTCTCGCCCACCTTGGCGGTGACCGTGACGCTCACCGTGACCTCGTAATGCTCGTTGCCCAGATCGACGTTGTCCGTGGCGATATTGAGATTGACGTTGGGCTTCCACTCCTGGGAGAACACCTGGGGGGAGTTGGGGGTCTCGAAGGACAGATCCTTGGTGTAGATCTTCTGGATCACCAACTGCGGCTGCTGGTCGCCGTCCGCTTGTTTTGCTGCTTCGCTCATGGGGCTACTCCTGATTTTCGAATGAAACGGACACCAACGTATCCGCCAGAGGTGACATTATCGTCGATGACCGCCTGGGGCCTTACAGGTGCTGGCGCGTCCACCCCAGCAGGCCCTGGAGGTCGAGGGCACCGGCGGTGCGGGCCAGCTCGGCGCCATCCTTGAAGAGGATCAGGGTGGGGATGCTGCGAATGCCGTATTGCATGGCCAGGTTCTGCTCCACCTCCGTATCCACCTTGAGCAGCCGCACCGCGGGCTCTAGTTCCGCCGCCGCGCGCTGGAAATGGGGGGCCATCATCTTGCAGGGGCCGCACCAGTCGGCCCAGAAGTCCACCAGCACGGGGATGTCGTTGCGCGTGACGTGACGCTGGAAGGCCTCGTGGTCAACGGCCACGGGCGTGCCGGTGAAGAGCGCTCCATGGCAGCGGCCGCACTTACCGTGGCGCGGGTCTTTGCCGGCGGGCAGGCGATTGACGCCGAGGCAATGGGGGCAAACGACGTTTCCCGAGGCCATCAATCACACCTCATTTCTTGGAGCGTTTCAGGGGCAGGCCGGCCCCCTGCCAGGCGAGGATGCCGCCCTTGAGGTTGTAGACCCGATCGAAACCGTTCTTGGTGAGGGTGGCGCAGGCCACCTGGGAGCGGCTGCCGCTGCGGCACACCACGATGACCGGCTTGTCCTTGTGCTTCTCCAGTTGCTTCACGCTGCCGTCGAACTTGGCCAGGGGGATATGGGTGGAGTTGATGATGCTGCCCTCGGACAACTCCTTGGGCTCGCGTATATCCACCACCACGGCATCGTCATGGTTGATGAGCTGAGTCGCGCCCATGGGGTCTACGCTCTTGAAGCCCTGCAGGGAGGCGCGCAGAAAGGTGGCCAACAGCAGGGCCAGCACGACGAAGAACGCGCTCACCAGGCCGAGGTGATTGCCCGAGAACTCGATCACTCTATCCACAGCATGTCCCGACTGTTATCTATGTTGAATGGCCCCGCAGACGGCGGGAAGGAAGGGGGGGAAACTACCAGAAACCGGCGGACAATCAACCACCGCGCCCCGGAGAAGCCTCAGGAATAATGGCAGAACACGTCGCGCATGAGGCCGATGAGACGCAGGGTGCGGGCATCCTCCACCTTGTAATACACCCGATTGGCGTCTTTGCGCGCCGTCAGGATGCCCTTGTCCCGCAGGATGGCCAGATGCTGGGAGATGTTGCTCTGGGACGTCCCCACCTTCTCGACGATGTCCTGCACGCTGACCTCCTCGTTGCCGAGGGTGCAGAGGATCTTCAGCCGCAGGGGGTGGGCTATCGCCTTCATGGAGCGAGAGGCGCGCTCGATGTCTTCGTCACGGGTGATGAGGGAATCTTCAGAGGCCATGTCGTCGCTCACGGACGGTTCCTGATGAGGCCCGGAGGCCCATACGAGTCGGGATGATGGACGCAGTATCCCCGACCCTTTCGAAGTTTACCAGTATACAATAATACGATTAACATCAAAGATACGGCCGGTGAAGTCGATGGGATGCGTCCGACCCTCTCCCGCCCGCCCGGCGGACCCTCCGGCGGTTGGCCTTTTGGCACCGAGACCCGGCGGTCATGCTAATATGGGTATGTCCGCAACCCGTTTTCGATCTTCGCCGCCTTCCCATGCCAGCAAGCCATCGTCCCGTCGTTCTGATCATTCTCGATGGCTGGGGGTCGAGCGAACAGCAAGACCACAACGCCATCGCCGCGGCCCACACCCCCACCTGGGATCGCCTGTGGTCGGGCTACCCCCATGGTGCCCTGGACGCCTCCGGCGCCGCCGTGGGCCTACCCGCGGACCAGATGGGCAATTCCGAGGTGGGCCACCTGAACCTGGGCGCGGGCCGCGTGGTCTACCAGGAGTTCACCCGCGTCAGCCGAGCCATCCGCACCGGTTCCTTCTTCAACAATGCCACCCTCACCGACGCCGTGGACCTCGCGGTGGCCAAGGACCGGGCCGTACACATCCTCGGCCTGCTGTCGCCGGGGGGGGTCCACAGCCACGAGGACCACATCCGCGCCTTCGCCGAGCTCGCCGCCGGCCGCGGCGCCCACAAGCTCTATCTCCACGCCTTCCTGGACGGCCGCGACACGCCGCCCAGGAGCGCCGCCGACTCCATCCGCCTGATGGAGGACAAGTTCGCCGAGCTGGGCCGGGGCCGCTTCGCCTCGGTCATCGGCCGCTACTACGCCATGGACCGCGACCACCGCTGGCCGCGCATCCAGGCCGCCTACGAGTTGATCGCCGAGGGCCGCGCCGACCATCACGCCGCCGACGCCCTGTCCGCCCTGGAGGCCGCCTACGCTCGCGGCGAGAGTGACGAGTTCGTGAAGGCCACGGCCATCACGGGGCGGGACGAGGGCCCCGTGACTCTGGAGGACGGCGACGTGGTGGTCTTCATCAACTACCGCTCGGACCGGGCCCGCCAGATCACGCGCGCCTTCATCGAGCCCGGCTTCGACGGCTTCCCCCGCCCGCGCCATGTCGAACTGGGTCGCTTCGTCAGCCTCACCGAGTACAGCGCGGACTTCGACATCCCCGTCGCCTTTCCCCCGGAACGCCTGCGCAACGTCCTCGGGGAATACGCCTCCAACATCGGCTTGCGCCAGCTGCGCATCGCGGAGACGGAGAAATACGCCCACGTCACCTTCTTCTTCAACGGCGGTCTCGACACCCGTTACGAAGGCGAGGATCGGGTGCTGGTGCCATCCCCCAACGTGCGCACCTACGACGAGGTGCCGGAAATGAGTGCTCCGGAGGTCACGGACCGTCTGGTGGCCGCCATCGAGGGCGCAACCTACGACCTGTGCATCTGCAACTACGCCAACCCGGACATGGTGGGGCACACGGGTAACTTCGAGGCCACAGTGCGGGCCATCGAGGCCCTCGACGGCTGCCTCGCCCGGGTGGAGGCCGCCGTGCGGGCGCGCGGCGGCGAACTGGTGATCACGGCGGACCACGGCAACGCCGAGATGATGGTGAACACCGCCATCGACCAGCCCCATACCGCCCACACCCTCAATCCGGTGCCCTTCGTCCACGTCGGCCGTCCCACCCTCGCCGCCGAGCGCGGTGCGCTACGGGACATCGCCCCCACCCTGCTCTACCTCCTCGGGTTGCCCCAACCCCCGGAGATGGACGGGCGCTCCCTACTGGCCTTCGCCACCGACGCCCCGGCGGCGTGATGGACGGTGGCGGCGTGGCCTGGCCGTCCAAGGCCCGGCGCCCGGCCCGGCCCGTTCTTCTCCTGCTGATGGTGGCCGCCCTGGCGGCCGCCCCCTCCCTCGCCGGGGCCGGTCCCCAGGAGGTGCAGGCCGACAAGGAGGCGGAGCTGCGACTGGTCAAGGAGCGCATCCAGACCCTCAACCGGCGCCTCAAGGAGATGCGCGGCGCCAAGACCCGTACCGAGCAGGAACTCGAGGAGCATGACCGCCGGGTGGCGCGCCTGGCCCGGGAGGGCGGGCATACGGAGCGCCAGGTGGAGGCCACCCGCCGGCGCCTGGCCGCGCTGCGGGAGCAGCAGTCGGAGCTCCAGGCCCGGGACCGGGCGCAGACGGCGGCCCTGGCCCGCCAGATCCGGTCCGCGTTCATCATGAGCCGCCAGAACGCCGTCAAGTTGATGCTCAACCAGAACGACCCGGCGGCGGTGCAGCGCGCCCTCACCTACCATGACTACATCAACCGCGAGTACCGCACCGCCATCGAGACGGTACGCCGGCGCCTCGCCGAGCTGGCGGCGGTGGCCCGCCGCATCGGCGAGGAGGAGGCCCGACTCGCCACCCTGCACCGGCAGTTGGAACAGGAGCGGCGGCAGCTCGAGGCCGAACAGCACAGGCGCCGCGAGCTGCTACGGACCCTGACCCGGGATATCGCATCCCGCGGCCAGGAACTCGCTCACCTGAACAGCAACCGCCGCGAACTCGAACGGCTGATCGAGGAACTGGGCCAGGCCCTGGCGGACATCGCCCCCATGCCGGAGCGGGAACGGGCCTTCGCCACCCTGCGCGGGCAACTGCCCTGGCCCTATGGCGGCCGAACCGTCTATCGCTACGGCAGCGCCCGCGGTATCGGCAACCTGCGCTGGCAGGGCGTGGTGCTGGCGGGCCGCCCCGGCGAGCCCGTGCGCGCCATCCATCATGGCCGGGTGGCCTTCGCGGACTGGCTGCGGGGCTTCGGCCTGCTCATCATCCTCGACCACGGCGACGGCTACATGAGCCTGTATGGCCACAACCAGACTCTCATCAAGGAAACCGGGGACTGGGTCGACAGCGGCGAGGCGGTGGCCACCGTGGGGGCCAGTGGCGGCATCGAACGGCCCGGGGTCTATTTCGAGATCCGCAAGAACGCCACGCCCCTCGACCCTGCTGCCTGGTGCCGGAGCTGATCGCGCGGTGAGGATTGCGACCCACCCCCGGTCCTCCCCGCGTACGGATGCCAGGCATGTCTTGTACCCGCCGACAGGCGACCGCTATGCTAGCCCACCTGTGTGTGGAGAACGTTTATGAGACCCTTGGTTCGAATATTCCCCCTGTTGCTGGCCGGCCTCGTGGCCGGCGCGATGGTCTCCGTGGGCCAGGACGTGCTGGCGAAAAAGGAGAACGCCGCCCCCCTGCCCCTGGCCGAACTCCAGGCCTTCAGCCAGGTACTGGAGAAGATCAAGAGCGACTACGTGGAGGAGGTGGACGACAAGACCCTCATCAACAACGCCATCAAGGGCATGCTGTCAGGGCTCGATCCCCACTCCACCTACCTGGACCCGGACGACTACAAGGATCTCCAGGCCGGCACCAGCGGGGAGTTCGGCGGCCTCGGCATCGAGGTCACCATGGAGGACGGCTTCATCAAGGTGGTGGCCCCCATCGATGATACCCCCGCCCAGCGCGCTGGAGTGAAGGCCGGCGACACCATCATCCGGCTGGACGACACCTCCGTGAAGGGGCTGTCCCTCGGCGACGCCGTCAAGGTCATGCGCGGCAAACCAGGCTCGGTCATCACCCTCACCATCATCCGCGAGGGCGCGGACAAGCCCCTCAAACTGGATATCGAGCGCGATGTCATCAAGGTGCAGAGCGTCAAGTCCCGCACCCTGGAGGACGGCTACGGCTACGTCCGCATCACCCAGTTCCAGTCGCACACCAACGACCACCTGCGGGACGCGGTGGATGAACTCAAGCGGGACAACGGCGGGGAACTGCGGGGCCTGGTACTCGATCTGCGCAACAACCCCGGCGGGGTGCTGAGCGCGGCGGTGTCCGTCTCCGACGCCTTCATCAAGAAGGGGTTGCTGGTGTATACGGAAGGCCGCATCGGGGATTCGCGGCTCAAGTTCAACGCCAAGCCCACGGACATCCTCAACGGCGCCCCCCTGGTGGTGCTGGTGAACGGCGGCTCGGCATCCGCCTCCGAGATCGTGGCCGGCGCCCTCCAGGACCAGGAGCGGGCGGTGATCATGGGTGAAGCCACCTTCGGCAAGGGCTCGGTGCAGACCATCCTGCCGATGGAGAACGGCTCCGCCCTCAAGCTCACCACCGCCCGTTACTACACCCCCTCCGGGCGCTCCATTCAAGCGGAGGGCATCGTGCCCGATATCGTCCTGGAGAACGTGACGGTGGCCGCGGCCGAGGATACGGGCTCGGCACGCCTGAAGGAGCGGGACCTGACGCGCCATCTCACCAACGGCGAGGACGAGGATACGCCACGGGACGACGCCCCATCCACCAAGGGTCAGAATGAAGAAGAAGAAGACATCGCCCCCCTGGCGAGCCGGGACTATCCCCTCTACGAGGCCCTCAACCTGCTCAAGGGCCTGGCCATCATCCGCGGCCGCTCCTAACTCTCATGGCGATACGCGCCGTCCGAGATGATGAAAGAAGGGCGCGTATCACCATGTTCGTTCCCTCACCCCATCCCTGTACTCCGGGCATCCTGCCCTGCGCCCTGCGGGCCGCGCCAAGGCGCGTTCAATTCCGTTCCCAACGGATTTGTCCCAGAGGGAGAGGGGGAGTTTGTGCTTCGCGACTTTCACGTTAAACCGCGGGGTTGCGGCCGCCGGACCGCCGTGCGGGGGCTGTTGGCGGTGCTTGCCGGCCTCGCCCTCGTGCCGTGGCCGGCCGCCGCCGAGCCCGGCAGCGCCTATATCGCCCTGGTCATGGACGACCTGGGATACCGCCTCAAGGAAGGTCGGGAGACGGTGGCCCTGCCCAGGGCCGTCACCCTCGGCTTCCTGCCCCATACCCCCCACACCCCGGCCCTGGCGGCGGCGGCCGTGGCCGAGGGCCACGAGATCATGCTCCACATGCCCATGGAGGCGCGCAGCGGCAAGACCCTCGGGCCCGGGGGCCTGACGGCGGCCATGGCCCGCGCCGACCTCATGGGGACCTTCCGCCAGGCCCTGGACAGCCTGCCGGCGGTGGCCGGCGTAAGCAATCACATGGGCAGCCTGCTCACCACCCGCGCAGCCCCCATGGGCTGGCTCATGGAGGCCATGGGTGACTACCCCGGCCTGTATTTCGTGGACAGCCGCACCGCGGGCGCCAGCGTCGCCGCCGCCGCGGCCCGCGACCACGGCATACCCCATTACACCCGCGACGTGTTCCTGGACGACGACCCGTCGCCCGAGGCCATCGAACTCCAGCTCGCCCGTCTGGAACACAAGGCCCGTACCCGGGGCATGGCCCTCGGCATCGGCCACCCCTACCCCGCCACCCTCGACGCCCTCAACGCCTGGCTTCCCGCCCTCGACGAGCGGGGTATCGAGCTCGTGCCGGTTTCGCGCCTCATCGAGCTAAGACAACACCGGCGCCTGGCGAATTTTGAATTTTGAATTCTTAATTTTGAATTGATGCGCTTCGCTGCGCTCGCCCGTTGATTAAAACCGGACGGCTGATTGTAGGTCGGGCTGTGGTCGGGCTGTAGGTCGGGCTGTAGGTCGGGCTTCAGCCCGACAGCCAACGCTGGCGGGCGGCACCGACCCGGCCCGTGGTATGCGCGGCGGGCTTGAATGTCGGGATGAATCCCGACCTACATCCGTGCCACAAGAGCAGGCGGTGGTTGTGTATCTGTAGGTCGGGCTTCAGCCCGACAGCCAACGCTGGCGGGCGGCACCGACCCGGCGCGAGGTATGCGCGGCGGGCTTGAATGTCGGGATGAATCCCGACCTACATCCGTGCCACAAGAGCAGGCGGTGGTTGTGTATCTGTAGGTCGGGCTGTGGGTCGGGCTGTAGGTCGGACTTCAGTCCGACAGCCCGCGGTGGGGCTTCCACCCCGGCGCGAGGTATCCGCGGCGGCTTGGATGTCGGGATGAATCCCGACCTACATCCGTGCCACAAGAGCAGGCGGTGGTTGTGTATCTGTAGGTCAGGCTGTGGGTCGGGCTGTAGGTCGGACTTCAGTCCGACAGCCCGCGGTGGGGCTTCCACCCCGGCGCGAGGTATACACGGCGGCTTGAATGTCGGGATGAATCCCGACCTACGTCCGTGCCACAGGAGCAAACGGTGAATCCCAGGGCATCTGCAGCCCCCACCCCACCCAAAAAATTCAAAATTAAGAATTCAAAATTCAAAATTCGACGCTAGTCGTAAGGCCATGCGGCCAGCAGCAGAAACACCCCCAGGCCGCCCAGCACCCAGGTGCCAATGGGGGCGGGGCCCAGCATGGGGGGGGCGTAACCGTCGAGGCCGAGGAGCACGGCCGCGGACAACACCAGGCCGGTGCCGATGATGGCGAACACGGTGCGTTCGTTATGCCGGCGCATCTCCCGGCGCAGTTTGGCCAGCTCCGTGGATTGCCACTGCACCACCAGGGTCCCGTCCTGGGCCTTCTTCAGCACGTCATGGGTCATGGCCGGCAGCCGGGGCAGCATCTCGCCCCACTCGGGGGCCGCGGTGCGCACGCCGCGCACCAGGCCGCGCACGCCGATCTGCTCGCTCATCCAGCGTTCCATGAAGGGCTTGGCAGTGGTCCACAGGTCCAGATCGGGGTAAACCTGGCGCCCCAGACCCTCGATGTTCAGCAGAGTCTTCTCCAGCAGCACCAGCTGCGGTTGCACCTCCATATTGAAACGCCGCGCGGTCTGGAACAGCCGTACCAGCAGGGTGGCGAAGGATATTTCCTTGAATGGGCGGTCGAAGATGGGCTCGCACACGGTACGGATGGCTGCCTCGAACTCGTCCACCCGGGTGTGGGCGGGGACCCAGCCGGACTGCACGTGGAGTTCCGCCACCCGGCGGTAGTCGCGGCGGAAGAAGGCATAGAGATTCTCCGCCAGGTAGCGCTGGTCCTCCCGGCTCAGGGTACCGACGATGCCGAAGTCCACCGAGATGTAATAGGGCCGCTGAAGGTCGTCGGCGTTGATGAAGATATTGCCCGGGTGCATGTCGGCGTGGAAAAAGTTGTGCCGAAACACCTGGGTGAAGAAGATCTCCACCCCTCGCTCCGCCAACACCTTGAGGTTGACCCCGGCTGCCCGCAGGGTGGGGAGGTCACCGATGGCATAGCCCCCCACCCGTTCCATCACCATGACGTTGCGCCGCGTCAGGGGCCAGTGCACCTCCGGAATGTAGAGGAGTTCGGAGTCCTCGAAGTTGCGCCGCAGCTGGGAGGCCGAGCCGGCCTCCCGCAACAGGTCCAGTTCATCCAGGATGGTCTTTTCGTATTCCGCCACCACCTCGCGGGGCCGCAGCCGCCGGCCCTCGGCCCAGAAGCGGTCGGCCAGGGCCGCCATGGTGTGCAGGAGTTCCATGTCGCGGCGGATCACCCGTTCGATGCGCGGCCTCAGCACCTTCACCACCACCTCACGGCCGTCCTTCAGGCGGGCGGCATGGACCTGGGCGATGGAGGCCGAGGCCAAGGGGGTCTCGTCGAAGCGGTCGAAGACCTCCTCCAGGCGATGGCCGTAGGCCTTCTCGATGATGGCCCGGGCTTCGACCCCGGGATAGGGCGGCACGCGGTCCTGGAGGCCGGCGAGTTCGTCGGCGATGTCCGCGGGCAACAGGTCCCGGCGGGTGGACAGGAGCTGGCCGAACTTGACGAAGATGGGCCCCAGGTCCTCCAGGGACTCGCGGATGCGCTGGCCCCGGGCGGGCAGATTACGGGGGAACCATTGCCACGGCCGCACCAGGTAGAACATCCAGCGCACCGGCCGCAGCAGGTGGGTGGCGAGGATGACATCGTCCAGGCCGTGGCGTACCAGCACCAGGTTGATATGGGCCAGGCGCAGGGCCCTGCCGAGACCCATCATGCCCGCAGACGAGCCTCGTCACCGCCGCGTCCGCGCGCCGCCCATGGCAAGCCAGCCACCGGGCGGCGGCGCCGGGATCCCGGCCCCACGCCGCGGGTCGGCCCTATCATGCGGGTTCCTCCGGGTCACCACCCGCCGCCCCCTCCAGGCGTTCCAGCCGCGCCTCCAGGCGCGCCACGTCGTCCCTCAGGATGTCCGCCGCGGCGCTGAAGGCCCGCACCTCTTCCTCCCGCACCACCAGCCGCGACTCCTCTTCGAGGAAGTCCCGGGTGTCCTCGGCCAGGCTCGCCCGGGTCTGGTCCGACCACCTCCCCAGGCCGCGCACGCCGCGCGCCATCTGATGACCCACGGTGTCCCCCAAGAGACGGGTGAGGGGCTCCTCCCAATCCAGGTCCGCGGCGGCCAGGATCCCCCGCAGGCGTTCCAGCAACCTGGTGTCCCCCGTCACCTCGACCTCGCCCCGGAACAGGGATTGGTAGGGCTCGGTGCTGGTGAACAGGCGCAGCAGGGCCAGGGGCGGCCCGCTGATGATGGTGTCGGGGGCGTCGCCGCCCTCCCGCGGCCAGGAGGCCAGATGAACGCCGTCGGCGGCGATGAACACCTGCATCCTCAACCCCAGGCCCCGCACCTCGATGCCCAGGTTGCGGCCCGACAGGGCCCCGAGGGCTCCGGCGGCCGCCGGATCCAGCCCCAGGCCGCGGTTGATGAACTCCTCCAGCACCAGCATCCAGGCCATCTCCGGGCTCCCGTGGTCAGACCTTGAAGCCGCGGTGCACGGCCACCACGCCCGCGGACAGGTTGTGATAGTCGCAACGCCCGAAGCCGGCGGCCTCCATCATGGCCTTGAGGTCCTCCTGGTCGGGATGCATGCGGATGGATTCCGCCAGGTAACGATAGCTCTGGTCGTCACCCGCCACCAGGCGGCCGAGGCGCGGCAGCACGTTGAAAGAATAGCCGTCGTAGAGGCGCCGCAACAGGCGGCTTTGGACGTGGGAGAACTCCAACACCAGCAGCTTGCCGCCCGGCCGCAGCACCCGCTGGATGGCCGCCAGGGCGCGCTCCTTGCGGGTGACGTTGCGCAGACCGAAGGCCATGGTGACGCAATCGAAGTGATCGTCGGCGAAGGGCAGACTCTCGGCGTCGGCGAGGACGTAGTCCACGTTGCCCACGATGCCGCGGTCCACCAGGCGGCGGCGTCCCACCTCCAGCATGGCGGCATTGATGTCACTCAACACCACCCGGCCGGCCGCGCCCACCCGGGGGGCCATGAGGGCGGCGAGGTCACCGGTGCCCCCCGCCAGGTCCAGCACCCGGTGCCCCGGCCGCAGCCCGGCGGTGGATACCGTGAAGCGCTTCCACACCCGGTGGATGCCCAGGGACATGAGGTCGTTCATGATGTCGTAGCGGTCCGCCACGGACTCGAACACCTGCCCCACGCGGCCGGCCTTGTCCGCCTCGTCCACCTCCTGATATCCGAAATGGGTCTTGTTGCTGTCCACGCGGCGCCTCCTATGGCGTCATCTGTCAGGAATCGGTGCGGCGTTTGCGGCCCGCCTGCTCCAGGGCCTCCAGGTAGTCCCGCCAGTAGGTCTCGTAGTTGGCACCGAGATCGTACAGGGTATGCCAGGCATAGATCCCGGTGTTGTGCTCGTCGTCGAAGTGCAGGCACACGGCGTAGTTACCCACGGGCTCGATCTTGACGATGTTGACGTCCTCCTTGCCCACCTGCAGGGTGCCCTCGCCCGGCCCATGGCCCCGCACCTCCGCCGAAGGCGAATACACCCGCAGGTACTCGCAGGGCAGATTGAAGCGTGCGCCGTCGGAGAAGGCAACCTCCAGGGTCCTGGATTTCTGGTGAAGATTGAGCTCCGTGGGAGTGGGTGTGTTGTCGCTCATGGTCGTGTCTCGTGTCGGTAGGGTAACGCCGTCAGTGTAAACAAGCCCCGGGACCGCAGGCACCCACCCTTGTCGGGGTATTGGCGCCGGGGAAACGCTGCATCCCCGATGCGTTTGCCGCGGCAGATTCGTCTGCCGTGCCGATGTGGCCCTGGATGGCCAATCATCAGCCTGTCCCTAGAGGATGTACTGGCTCAGATCCTCGTCCCGGGCCAGTTCGGCCAGATGCTCGTCCACGTAGGCCGCGTCCACCACCACCGCCTGGCCGGCGCATTCCGGCGCCTCGAAGGAGATGGTCTCCAACAGGCGCTCCAGCACCGTGTGCAGCCGCCGCGCGCCGATGTTCTCGGCCCGCTCGTTGACCTCCCAGGCCACCTCGGCGAGGCGCCTCACGGCATCGTCGGTGAAAGAGAGCCTCACCTCCTCGGTGGCCATCAGGGCCTGGTACTGCTCCATCAGGGAGGCGTCGGGCTCCTTGAGGATGCGCACGAAGTCCTCCACCCCCAGGGCGGCCAGTTCGACGCGGATGGGCAGGCGGCCCTGGAGCTCGGGGATGAGGTCCGAGGGCTTGGCCAGATGGAAGGCACCGGAGGCGATGAACAGGATGTGGTCGGTGCGCACCATGCCGTACTTGGTGGAGACGGTGGAACCCTCCACCAGCGGCAGCAGGTCCCGCTGCACGCCCTCCCGGGACACGTCGGCGCCGCTGGTCTCCGAACGGCTGGCCACCTTGTCCAACTCGTCCAGGAACACGATGCCGTTCTGCTCCACGTTGTAGAGGGCGCTGGTCTTGATGTCGTCCTCGTTCACCAGCTTGCCGGCCTCCTCCTCCACCAGCAGCTTGAGGGCATGCTTTATCTGCAACTTGCGGCTCTTGGTGCGATTGCCGGCCATGTTCTGGAACATGCTCTGGAGCTGGCTGGTCATCTCCTCCATGCCGGGCGGGGCCATGATCTCCACCCCCGGTCCGGCGGCCCTCACCTCGATCTCCACCTCGCGCTCGTCGAGGCGGCCCTCCCGCAGCATCTTGCGGAACTTCTGGCGGGTATCCGAGCCCTCTTCAGGCGCGTCGGCGGCGCGGCTGTCGAAACCCTCCCGGGCGGGCCTCAGGAGGGCGTCCAGCAGGCGCTCCTCGGCCAGTTCCTCGGCCCGCGTGCGCACCTTGGCGGTCTCCGCGTCCCGCTGCATGGATACCGCGGAATCCATGAGGTCGCGGATGATGGACTCCACGTCCCGTCCGACGTAGCCCACCTCGGTGAACTTGGTGGCCTCCACCTTGATGAAGGGGGCATGGGCGAGACGGGCGAGGCGGCGGGCGATCTCCGTCTTGCCCACGCCGGTGGGCCCGATCATGAGGATGTTCTTGGGGGAGATCTCGCTGCGCAGGGGCTCCTCTATCTGGGCACGGCGCCAGCGGTTGCGCAGGGCGATGGCCACCGCACGCTTCGCCTCGTCCTGGCCGATGATGTGCTTGTCCAGTTCGTGGACGATCTCTCGGGGGGTCATTTGGGACATGGGTGTTCAAACCGACTCGGGTGGGTGAAAAACATGGGATTGCCGGCGACCGCGGGGGTTCAATCGGCTTCCAGTTCTTCGATGGTAAGATGGTGATTGGTGTAGACGCAGATATCGGCGGCGATCGACAGGGCGCGTTCCACGATATCCCGGGCACCGAGTTCCGTGTTCTCCAGCAGGGCCCGGGCGGCGGCCTCGGCGTAGGGGCCGCCCGAGCCGATGGCCATGAGGTCGTACTCGGGCTCGATGACGTCGCCGGTACCGGAAATAATAAGGGAATCCTTGACGTCCGCCACCGTGAGCAGGGCCTCGAGACGCCGCAGGCTGCGGTCGGTGCGCCAGTCCTTGGCCAGTTCCACGGCGGAGCGCACCAGGTTGCCCTGGTGCTTCTCCAGCTTGCCCTCGAAGCGCTCGAAAAGGGTGAAGGCGTCGGCGGTGCCGCCGGCGAAACCGGCGATGACGCGGCCCTGGAACAGCCGCCGCACCTTGCGCGCGTTGCCCTTCATGACGGTGTCGCCCATGGAAACCTGACCGTCGCCGCCGATGGCGACCCGGCCCTGCCGGCGGACCGAGAGGATGGTGGTGCCTCTGAACTGCTGCAAGGGTCTCTCCCTGGAGTGGGGTTATGGACCCACAATCTTATCATCTTCCGGCGCCCCCGCGCCGCCGGCGCGACGCAGAGGCACCGGGGACCCGCTCCGTTGCGGTAGTGAAGCGGCAGCCCCCGCCTCAGGAGGAGGAGGAGCGTTTCCTGGCCCGCGGGTGGGCGGCGTCGTAGACCCGCGCCAGGTGCTGGAAATCCAAATGGGTGTAGATCTGAGTGGTGCTGATGTTCGAGTGGCCGAGGAGTTCCTGTACCGCCCGCAGATCGCCGCTGGATTCCAGCAGGTGGCTGGCGAAGGAGTGACGCAGCATGTGGGGATGCACGCCGCGCCCCAGGCCCACCGCCGCGGCGCGCCGGCCGAGGCGCTGTTGCACCGCGCGGCCGGAGAGGCGCCCGCCGCGGCGGCTCACGAATACCGCGCGGACGTCGGCCCGGGCCAGCCCGCCGCGCACCTTGAGCCAGTCCTGGAGGGCGGCAACGGCGTGGCGCCCAACCGGTACCACGCGGCGCTTGTTGCCCTTGCCCGTCACCGTCACCAGGGCCTCGTGGAGATCCAGCGCCTCCAGATTCAGCCCCACCAGCTCCGCCAGCCGCAGGCCGGAGCCATACATCAGCTCCCACATGGCGCGGTCCCGCAGGCCCAGATCATCAGGCTCGCCGCCTCCCACCACCGCCGCCGCCCCATCCACGTCGAGCAGCGCGGGCAGGCGCCGGGCCACCTTGGGCGCCGCCACGCCGCGCCCCGGATTGGCGCCCACCACGCCCTCCCGCATCAGATAGGCGAAGAGCCCCCGCACCGCCGACAACTTGCGCTGGATGCTGTGTCCGCCGAGGCCACCCCGGTGACGTTCCGCGGCGAAGGCCCGCACGGTGGCGGCGTCGATGTCACACGGCGCCGCGCCCCCCCGGGCATCGAGAAAGTCCAGGAACCCCTCCAGGTCCCGGCCATAGGCCGCCGTGGTATGGGGCGAGAGGCGACGCTCCCGGGCGAGATGATCCAGGTAGCGAGGCAGCCAGTGGCGCAGGGTTTCGGCGACGGGGGACACGGCGGGCCGACCGGCCTCAGGGCAGATGGCGACGGATGATGGCGGCGGCCACGTCGGCGAGCTGACGTATGAAAAGGGTGCCCATGCCCGCCTGGAAGCGCGCCGCGTCGCGGCTGCCGATGGCCAGCACCCCGAAGCACTCGCTCCGCCCCAGTGGGGCCACCACCGCCGATCCCACTTCCCGCGCCGCGTCACCGAACAGGGATTCGGCCAGGGGCGCAGCCAACGGCCCGCAGGCCGGGGCCCGGGCCCTCAGGATGTCACCGTAGAGGGCGGTGACCTCCTCGCCGTCACCCAGAAACTCCGGGCGCCCGCGCTCCTCGGGGGGCGGCGCCACGAACAGGCGCACGGCGGCGAAATCCCCATGGAAGCCACCGCGAATGGCGTCATCCAGCACGTCGAGAGCCTGAGCCACGTCTTCGCAGGACAGGAAGCCCAGGGTGAGGTGGTGCAGCCGCTCGATGAGGGACTCGTTGTCGCGGGCGGTGGCCACCAGGCCGTCCAGTTGGCGGCGCAACCGCAGGTTCTGGTCCCGCAGCACGCTCACCTGATACTCCACCAGGGACACGGCATCGCCGCAGTCGTGGGGCAGATGGAGACCCGCCAGCAGCTGGCTGTGGCGAATGAAAAAATCCGGATGTCCCTGCAGGAAGGCCGCCACGGCGGCGGCGGACAGGCCGCGGGCCTGGCCCTCGGCGGTGTTCTCGGACTCTTCGGCGTTATGGGGATTCATAGCTCTATCTCACCCTCGAATACAGTAGTGGCGGGCCCCTTCATCATCACGGGACCCGCGCCGCCGGGCCAACTGACAGTCAACTCCCCGCCCGGTAACTCCACGGCCACGGGATCCGCCAGCACACCCCGGCGACGGCCCACGGCCACCGCCGCGCAGGCCCCCGTGCCGCAGGCCAGGGTCTCTCCCGCACCGCGCTCGTAGACCCGCAGCCGAATGCGGTGGGACGACACCACTTCCATGAAGCCCACGTTGACGCCGGCAGGGAAGCGCTCGTGGGCACCGAGGGCTGGCCCCAGGGTCGCCACCGGCGCATTCTCCACGCTGTCCACGGCGATCACCGCGTGGGGATTGCCCATGGACACCGCCCCGAACTCCACCACGCCGGCCGGCCCCTCCAGAGCATACGTGAGGGCCTCCCCATCGGCCACAAAAGGCAACGCCGCGGGGGCGAAATCGGGGGTGCCCATATCCACAGTCACCAGGCCCTGCTCATCCATCTCCAGTCGCAATAGCCCCCCCAGGGTCTCCACCCTTACACTCTTGGAACGCGTCAGGCCCTTGTCCAGCACGAAGCGCAGGAAGCAGCGGGCGCCATTGCCGCACTGCTCCACCTCGCCGCCGTCACGATTGAATATGCGGTAACCGAAGTCGGCCGCGCCCCGCGCCCGTTCCACCAGCAGCACCTGGTCGCAGCCCACACCATAGCGCCGATCGGCGAGGCGGCGCACGACGTCCGGTGTGGGGTCGATGGACTGGTTCACGGCGTCGATGACCACGAAATCGTTCCCCAATCCATGCATTTTCGTGAAACTCAACCTCACTTCCCACTCCCGATGACGTCGCCGGCGATGATCCGCCGACGGTCTTTGGCTACGATACCATTGCATGGGGCCCGGAAAGCGATGGCCTTCCAGGCCGCTCCCCATCCTCGGGAGGTATCCGTGTTCAAAACCTTTCGGACCTGCTGCCTGACGCTCCTGGTACCGACAGGCGGCATGCCCGCGGACTCCGTCTGTCGCCGGGTCGACGAACAGGGCCGTACCCACCATGCCGGCCGACCCATACCGATGCCGAACCGATCATGGCGGAGTCTCCGGCGCCGGCAACCCGCTTCAAAGACCGACAAACAGCTTTGCATTTTTATTGTAATTTCAGCTAACTATAGCCTATAGTTAGCGAACAATCACAGGTTGGGGGGATGTGGTGAAAAGGGCCTTCTGGAAAACGGACTGGTTCGCCGGCATGGCCATCACCGTGGTCTTTCTGCTGGCGTCGGGCAGCACTTATCTTCAAGGCCTCGAGCGCTTCGCCTATGACGTGGGCGTGAGGGCGAGCGACCGCGCGCCCAGCGAACAGGTGGCCGTCATCGCCATCGATGACCAGAGCATCGCCAACATCGGGCGCTGGCCCTGGTCCCGGGATATTCACGCCGAGCTTATTCGCATGCTCGACGCGGGAGGCGCCAAGGTCGTCGGCCACACTGTGTTCTTCCTCGAACCCCAGATCGATCCGGGCCTGGCCTTCATCCGGGACATCAGTAACTTTTTCGCGGACTCCAGCATCGTCAAGGAGGCGCCCGGCGACCTCGACCTGCTGGGCGCCCTCGTCGACGACGCCATCGGTAGTGTGCCCCAGGCCGCCCAGGGTGAGGCCGCGCCGCAGCCGCCCGAATCCATCCTCACCATCGCCGATTTCTACGCCCAGTCGAGCCTGTCGGGACGCCTCCTCGAGGACCTCGGCACCCTGGGCCAGCGACTGGTGGAGGCCGAGGCTGCCCTCAACACCGATCGCATTCTCGCGGAACACATAGCCAACGCCGGCAACGTGGTACTCAGCATGCCTCTGGTGCTGGGCCAGCCCCAGGGCAATCCGGATGCCGAACTGCCCGCCTACGTCACCCGCAACGCCCTGCTCAGCGTGGATGACCGCGTAGGTGCGGCCGAGGCCGGCCTGTTCCCCCTGCCCACGGTGGCGGCCATCCCCCCCATCCCCGAGGTCGGCGAGCCGGCGGCCGCCATCGGCCACCTCAACAGCATCCCCGACGTGGACGGCGGCATCCGTACCGAGCCCCTGGTGCTGCTCCACTACGACACCTACCTGCCGTCCCTGGCGCTGCAGGTGGCGGCACGCTTCCTCAATCTGACCCCCGATGACATCCAGGTGCACCTGGGCGAAGGCGTGCAGCTCAAGAATCTGGTCATCGACACCGACCCCCACCTGCTGATGAACACGTTCTTTTACAGCGACCGGGACGACGGCCGGCCGGCCTTCGCGGTGGACTCCTTCTTCGACGTCATCTCCGGCAAGATTCCGGCGGAGAAATACCGCAACAAGATCGTGCTCATCGGCGCCACGGCGGTCGGCGTGGGCAGCCCCCAGGTGACGCCGGTATCGCCTGCCATGGCCCCCGTGCTGACCCTGGCTCACTCGGTCTCCAGCATCCTCAACGAGGACTTCTTCGTGCGCCCGGAATGGGCCGGCATGGCCGAATGGGGCATCTTCCTGGTGATCGCCGTCTACCTCATCGCGCTGTTGCCCAGGCTCAAGGCGGGCATGGGCGCGGCCATCACCCTGGTGCTGCTCCTCGCCCTGCTGGCCACCCATATGACCATGATGGTCACCCAGGCCATGTGGCTGCAACTCGTGATTCCGGCCACCCTGCTGGTGGTCGGGCACCTGCTGCTCACCACCAAGCGCTTCCTGGTGACGGAGAAGGCGAAGGAGCGCACCGACACCCTTTCCGCGGAAAGCAACCGCATGCTGGGCCTGCAGTTCCAGGGTCAGGGCCAGCTGGACATGGCCTTCGACGCCTTCCGCAAGGTGCCCCTGGACAAGCAAGTCATGGACAACCTCTACAATCTGGCCCTGGATTTCGAACGCAAGCGCCAATACAACAAGGCCAGCTCCGTCTACCAGTACATGGCGGCCTTCGACGCCAACTTCCGCGACCTCAAGGACCGTATGAACCGTACCAGAGCCATGGAGGAGACCGTCATGCTCGGCGGTGGCGGTGGTTCCGCGGCCGGCACCCTCATCATGGACGGCGGTGGCGGGATGTCCAAGCCCATGCTTGGGCGCTACGAGGTGGAGAAGGAACTGGGTAAGGGTGCCATGGGCGTGGTGTATCTGGGCAAGGACCCCAAGATCAACCGCGTGGTAGCCATCAAGACCATGGCCCTGTCCCAGGAGTTCGAGGCAGACGAGTTGGAAGAGGTGAAGGCCCGCTTCTTCCGCGAGGCCGAAACCGCCGGCCGCCTCACCCACCCCCACATCGTCACCATCTACGATGCGGGAGAGGAACACGACCTGGCGTACATCGCGATGGAGTTCCTCAAGGGCAAGGACCTGGTACCCTTCACCAAGAAGGACGCTCTGCTCCCCATCATAACCTCCATGGATCTGGTGGCCAAGGCGGCGGACGCCCTGGCCTACGCCCATGCCCAGAACGTGGTGCATCGCGACATCAAGCCCGCGAATATCATGTACGAGCCGGTATCGGGCAGCATGAAGATCACCGACTTCGGTATCGCCCGTATCACCGACTCCAGCCGCACCAAGACCGGCATGGTGTTGGGGACTCCGTCCTACATGTCCCCCGAGCAGCTCTCCGGCAAGAAGGTGGACGGACGCTCCGACCTTTTCTCCCTGGGGGTGATGCTGTACCAGATGGTGACCGGCACCCTGCCCTTCTCGGGCGACTCCATGGCCACCCTGATGTACAAGATCGCCAACGATCCCCATCCCGACATCACCACCGTCAAGGCGGACGTGCCGCCCTGCCTGAAGGCGGTGCTGGACAAGGCGCTGGCCAAGAACGCCGACGAGCGCTACCAGACGGGCAGTGAGTTCGCGCAGGCCCTGCGCGAATGTGCGGCCCAACTCGGATGATGGGTTAGCGACGTAGGACCGACATGGGCTTGCAGGACAAATTGACGCTGGTCGGTCGCTCCGATGTGGGTCTCAGGCGTGATCACAACGAAGACAGTATCGCCATGGATCCGGATCTCGGACTGGTGGTGCTGGCCGACGGCATGGGGGGCTATAAGGCCGGTGAGGTGGCGAGCGCCATCGCCGTGAACGTGGTGCTGGAGGAGGTGCGCAACAGCCTCAAGCAGGCCCCCCCAGAAGCCCTGGACCGCGACAGCGGATATTGCCGCGGCTCGCTGTTCGTGCGCGACGCGGTGACCAAGGCCAATGACGCCATCTACACCACCGCCCAGAAACAACCCCAATGCCAGGGCATGGGCACCACAATCGTGGTGGCCCTGTTCTATAACGACCGCATGACCATCGCCCACGTCGGGGACTCCCGGCTCTACCGCCTGCGGGGAGATCAGCTGGAACAACTGACGGTCGACCATTCCCTGCTCCAGGAGTTGATCGAGAAAGGCTTCTATACCAAGGAGGAGGCGCGGGACTCCAACCAGAAGAATCTCGTGACCCGCGCCATGGGCGTGGAACCCGCCGTCGAGACGGCGCTGCAGGAGGAACCGGTGGAAACCGGTGACATCTACCTGCTGTGCTCCGACGGTCTGAGCGACCTGGTCTCCGACGAGGACATACACTTAACCCTTGAAGAATACAGTGCTAATCTTGACCAAGCAGCGGACGCCCTGATTCAGAAGGCGAACCGGGGCGGGGGTACGGATAACGTCTCCGTCCTCCTGGTCAAGCCAACCGAACCTTTCCCCGCGCGCGTGGGCAGCACCTGGTATTCGAAAGTCATCAACTGGTTTAACTGACTAACACAGCGGACGGGTTACGAGAATGACGGCAAAACTGGTTCTAAGTCTGAACAACTCGGTGCTCCGCGAGTACCCCCTGACCAAGGAGCGGCTCACCATCGGCCGCAAACCGTCGAACGACATTCACGTCGACAACCTCGCGGTGAGCGGACAGCACGCGCTGATCATCACTATCCTCAACGACTCGTTCCTCGAGGATCTCGGCAGCACCAACGGCACCTACGTCAACGGCAAGCTCATCAAGAAGCATGCGTTGCAGAACGGTGACGTCATCGGCATCGGCAAGCACGAACTCAAGTACATCAACGAGCAGGCCTCCTCGTCCGAGTCCGATTTCGAGAAGACCATGATCATTCGCCCGGGGATGGCGGACCAGGCGCCGGCAGACGTGGCCGAATCGGCCCACAAGGCCGCTCAAGTGGCGGCGGCTCAGGAAAGCACCGCGGCCTCCGGCAACACCATGGAAGAGGACCTGCCCCTGGGCAAAGTATACGTGCTGAACGGCCCTGCCCAGGGCAAGGAGATGGAACTCAAGAAGGCCCTGACCACCCTCGGCAAACCGGGTGCCCAGGTGGCCGTCATCACCCGCCGGCCCCAGGGTTATTTCATCACCCCCGTCGAGGGCAAACACCCCATCGTCAACGGCGAGGCCATCGGCGCCCAGGCCCACCCCCTGCACAACAACGACGTGGTGGAACTGGCCGGCGTACGCATGGAGTTCTTCGTCAACCGCTAGCGCGTATCAATCAGGACTGGTTTTAACCACGAAACACGTTGGGGTTTTGCTTTTTTTAACCACGAAATACACGAAACATACGAAAGTTAATAGACGAACGTAGGTTGGGGTGAGGAACGAAGCCCAACATCAACACGTAACATGGCCAAGCTGTTGGGGTTCCTGCGTCACCCCAACCTACTGTTTTAACGTGAAAGTCGCGAAGCACGATCTCCCCCTCTCCCTCTGGGAGAGGGATGGGGTGAGGGAACGAACATGGCGATACGCGCTCCGCTTTCATCATCTAGGGTGGCGCGTATCGCCATGAGAGTTAACTGCGAAAGGCGCGAAAGGCTGTCGGGCTGAAGCCCGACCTACAGCCCAACCTACAGCCCGACCTACAGAGACACCACCACCGCCCGTTCCTGCGGCACGAATGTAGGTCGGGATTCATCCCGACATTAAAACCTCGTTTCGCGTCTTTCGCGTCTTTCGTAGTTCCCATTTTTTATTTTTCCCGTAGAACACGCCATAGCCACGAAGCTGAAGATGATGCCGTTCATCCCCCGGCGCCCCGATCTCTTTCGCTTATTTCGTGTCTTTCGTGGTTCCCGCTTTTCGCCTTTGCCGTTCCCTATCCGCTCAGAGTTCGAAAAGCTGGCCCTTCTCCAGCCGGTGGACCTCGCGCTCGCCGGCCACTTCGTGTACCTGTTCCATGATCAGGTCTTCCTCCCGCGGCTTGAGGTGGGTGATATAAAGGGGAGCGGTGTTGGTGTATTGGGCGAGTTCGGCGCCCAGCATGCTGGGGCACAGGTGTTTGGACGCTTCGGCGATGGATTTCTCGTTCTCACTGAAGGCGGTCTCGATGATCAGATATTTCAGATCCTTGATGGCGTTGACTGTCTTCCAGAACGCCGGGCAGCGGGTGGTGTCGCCGCTGAACACCAGCGTGCCGCTGGGACCACTCACCGCATAGCCCACCGCCGGCACCGTGTGGTTCACCGGTAAGGCGCGGATACGCCTGCCGGCACCCAAGTCGAAAGTCTCGCCCTCCTCAAACACCTCGGAGGTGAGGAAGGCCGAATCGGCATCGGGGATACGGAAAAAGTCCGGCCAGATATACCAGTTGAATATATGGGCCTTCAGGGTAGCGAGACCGGCGCAGGAGGCATAGAGGATGATGGGGGCGGACCGCATCGCTCCCACCGTGTCGACCATAAGGGGCAGGGCGGCGATGTGGTCCAGGTGGGTATGGGTGAGAAAGATCCGGCCCACTCGAACCAGTTCGTCCACTTCCAGGTCCATGACGCCGGTACCGGCATCGAGCAAAGTATCGTCGTCGATGAGAAACGAGGTGGTGCGGCGATTGCCGCCGATACCGCCACTGCAACCCAGTACCTTTATCCGCATGGCTTACCGGCCGCCGCCCCACGTGATGAAGCCGTCATCACTTGGTCTTGAAGGTGAATACGCCATCCCATTCGTCTCCCGGTGGCTGTTGGCGGAACAGCACGATGCGTTCCGCGTAGATCTTGTAGACGGCCCTGAAGGGCGACATGTGCTGCAAGTTGAGAAACTGCAGCTCCGCCATGTCCCAGTTCTGGCCGCGGTAGAGTTTGAGAGCCTGTTCATAGATGGCCAGTTCATCCCGGGTGGCCTTGTCCAGCGCTCCACGCAACCCCACGGGCTCGAAGATGGCTACCGGCTTGTCCTTGCCCTTGACCCGCACCCGGTCGAGTTCCCGGTACACATAATCGGGCGTTGCATCCTTGGTGGTCTCACTGACGATGATGTCGACACCGTACTGGCGTGTCAGTCCCTCCAGCCGCGAGCCCAGGTTCACCGCATCGCCGAGCACGGTATAGGCCATACGAAACTCCGAGCCCATGTTGCCTACGCTCATGGAACCGGTATTGAGGCCCACGCCAATGCGCACCTCCGGCCAGCCCTTGGCACGAAACTCCGGCTGCATGGCATCCAGCTTCGCCACCATCTCCAGGGCGGCCACCAGGGCGTGGCGGGCATGGTCCGGCTCCGGCAGGGGCGCCCCCCAGAAGGCCATGATGGCATCCCCCATGTACTTGTCGATGGTGCCACGGTGCTGGTGGATGACCTGGGTCAGGGGCGTCAGGAAGTGATTCATGAGTTCCGACAGCTCCTTCGGCTCCAGGCCCTCGGAGATGGTCGTGAATCCCCGCACGTCCGAGAACAACACCGTGAGTTCGCGGCTCTCGGCCTCCAGGGTGTAACGATCTGGATCGTCACTCATCTCGTCCACCAGCTCGGGCGGCACGTATTGTCCGAACAGGCCGGCGAGCTGACGCTTGCCCCGGGATTCCACGAAGAAGCCGTAGGACATGTTCACCAGATAGAGCACCGCGATCATCAGCAGGCCCGCCGCGATGGGAAGCACCAGGTTACCCTGGGTCCACACCATGGCGTTGATGGCGATGACGGTGGCGGCCAGCATCAGGGTCACCAGGGTCGCGCGGCCCGGCCCCATAAGGGCGAAGGTGAGGAACATCAGGATACCGGCGAGGATGACGATGATGAACTCGGCGCCCAGGGTATAGGCCGGTTTTTCCTTGAGCACGTTGTCGATGATGCCGGCGATGAGATTGGCGTGGATCTCCACCCCGGGATAGACCTCCTGCACCGGCGTGGACCGCAGATCCAGCAGGCCGGGTGCGGACGTACCCACCAGAACGATGGTGCCCTGCAGCTTCGCCGGATCTGCCCGCCCCTCCAGCACGTCTACCGCCGAGACGTAGGGGAAACTGCCCTTGGGACCCCGGTAGGGCACCAGGGCCCGGACCTCGGCGTCCACCGGGATGGTACGGTTACCCACTCGCAGCCATTCGAGGCCGCTATAGCTCTCGCTGCCTAGGGTGGAACCGGCGTACACCGGCTCCACCCGGTCCACGCCGAGCACCGCCCGTGCCATGGCCAGGGACAGAGCCTCGTAGTAGTCGCCCTCGAACTCATAGAGCAGGGGCACGCGCCTGACGAGACCATCCCGATCGGTGGTGGGGTTGAAGTGCCCGGCGCCGGCAGCGGCCTCCTGGAGCTCCTGAAGATTGGCGCCATAGCCGTCGGCCTGCGGGAAGGGGATGTTGCGACCGCGAAAGAAGCCCTTCTCGAAGGTCGGCGGCGGCAGTTGCCCGGTCCTCAGGGCATCGTCGTCACCGGTCTTCACGCTGAAATAGTAGCCGAGTATGATGGGCCGATTAGTGAGGCTGGCGGCGAACAGTCGATCATAGGCGAGTTCAGGGCGCACCTTCTCCAGGGCCGCCAGATAGGTCTCATCCTCCTTGAGTTCGTTCTCCGCGAGGTCCTCCAGCACCTTCAGGCCGGAGCTTTCGTCGGGCTCGGCGAACACCACATCGAAACCCACCAAGGCCACGTCATAGTGGCCGAACAGCTGCTCCACCATGCGTGCCATGGTGGTGCGTGGCCACGGCCAGCGTCCCACCTCGGCGAGGCTTTTCTCGTCGATATCGACGATGACGATGCGTTCATCCTTGGTATGGGGCATGGTGAGCAGCAGCCTCACATCGTAGGCCAGGTTCTCCATGCGCTCGATGATACCGAAGGACATATAGCCGCTGACATGCACCAGGAAGAACGCCACCACCAACACGTTGAGGACACTGCGAACCCAGTGCTTTCTCAGCTGCCCGACGAAATCGTTCACGTTCCCATCCCGGTTATTCGTTCTTTTCGGCCCCGGCGCGCACCAGGACGGCCAGGTCCGCCGCGAAGTCGGATGCGATGGCGTGCAGTGCTCTCTCGAAGGCCTTTACGGTATCCGCCATGGTGCCCCCTCCCACGCCGGTGGTCTCATTATAACGTCTGATGAAGGCCGGCCGCTGCTTCCCCGGGGGCGTCACCGCCAACTCCATATCGACCACGACCGCCCGCCTCTCATCGTCCACCCGCCGCTCGAAGCCGAGCAGGCGCCCGGTCACCAGATGGTCCGTGTAGCCGTCCCCGAACTCCCGCACCACCCGGGACGCGCTGGCACCGCGGCGCAGGTACGCCACCAGATAGTCCTGTACGAGCTGCGCCGGGGGCGCCACCCAGTACTTATAGTGATACTGGCGCAGCTCCCGATGGTCCGGGCCGCGGCTGTAGATGACGGCACGCTCGTTATAAAGGCCCTCCACCCGCGGTGCCTGCACCACCAGCTGTCCCGCCAGGGTGGCAGGGGCCCGGGCGACCTCCGCGGGGTCGTGCAGGCGGAAAAAACGCTCCGGCGGCACCGGCGCCGCCGCACATCCGGCGAGTACGGCGACAGACACCGCGAGGAGCAACATGACCTTCACTCGGCCACCTCGGCGGCCTCCGCGGGCGGCTTGCCGCCGAGCAACACGCCGGGATTCTGGCGGATCTGACGGCTGAACTCATGCATGTTGCGGGTGGTGCCCTTGAGGTGATAAGCAACCTGGTCCACGTTGCGTGCCGTGACGTCGAGGGTACGGCGCAGGTCCCTGAGGGAGATCTTAATATTGCTGCGGTTGTCGTCCACCACGCCCTGCAACTCCGCCAGCAGGGCGTCCACCCGGCTGCGGGTTTGATTCACATCCGCGGCCAGCCGGTTCAACTCGGCAACGAAGCGCACGCCCCCTTCGGACATCTCCAATGCGTTGTCGCTGGTGAGCCTGGCATTGCCGATGATGGCCTCCACCTGGCGCCGGTTGGCGTCGCTCAGCATCGCCTCGAGCTGTCCGGCGCTCGCATGGAGGCGCTCCAGCAGCTCGCTGCTCCGGGACAACAGTAGCGGCCCATGGGTACTCAGCTCCGCGGCCACATGCTCGAGCTGGAGATTGAGATTGTCCAGCAGCGGCCTGAGGCTGGTCTGGGCCAGTTCATTGAGGTCGATGGCCACGGTATGAAGCACGCTGAACAGATCGCCGCCGGCCTCGCCCTTGAGGTCCTCGCCGGGGCTCAGCATGTCCGTGCTCGTACCCTGGGAGATATTGATGGACAGCGCCGCCAGCAGGCCGGTGGCCATCATCCGGGCCACGCTGTCCCGGGGGATCGGCCAGCCCCGGCTGACGCTGATCTCCACCCGATAGCGCAGGCCCGGGCCGCTGCCGGCGACGGGCTCCACATCCTCCACCTGTCCCACTGGATAGCCCTCGAAGTAGACCGGCGTACCGAACTTGATGCCGGTGACATGGGGATAGGTAACATAGTAGGCATCACTGGGGCCGCTGCGCCCGGTGACGAAATACAGGCCCACCAGCAGCGCCCCCAGCATGGCGAGGACGAACGTACCCACCAGCAAGTAGTTGACGTTGTCCCGTTTCACGCCTTCACTCCGTACCCGTCAGCCGCGCCAGATACTCATCGGCATCCATCTCCAGGATACGGGGACGGCGCTCGAGCAGGTCCTGTATGCGCTGATTGTCACTGCGTCTGATCTCTTCCACCGTGCCCGTCTGCAGCACCCGGCCGCCGTCGAGCACCATGATACGGTCGGCGATCTTGAAAGCGCTGTCCAGTTCATGGGTGACCACCACGATGCTCATGTTCATGACCCGGCGCAGGCGCAGGATGAGTTCATCCAGCTCGGCGGAGACCACCGGGTCGAGGCCCGCCGAAGGCTCGTCGAAGAACAGCAGCTTGGGATCCATGACGATGGCCCGCGCCAGGGCCACCCGCTTGACCATGCCGCCCGAGAGCTGCGCCGGCATAAGATGCTCGAAGCCCCCCATGTTCACTACCTCGAGCTTCATGCGGGCCATGATGGACATGGTGCGTTCGTCCAGGCGGGTGTGCTCGCGCAGGGGCAGCATCACGTTCTCGGCCACGGTCATGGAGTTGAACAGCGCCCCCCCCTGGAAGGACACCCCCATGTTCTTGCGCAGGTCCTGCATCTGCCGCGCGCCGGCCCGTGCCATGTCCGTGCCCAGCAGTACTATCCGGCCGCTGGTAGGACGATTGAGGCCCAGCAGGTGACGCAACAGGGTACTCTTGCCCGACCCGCTGCCCCCCATGACCACCATGATCTCGCCCTGATGGAGCCGCATGTCGATGCCATCGAGCACCCGAAGGGGACCGTAATGGGCCACCAGATCGGTGACCTCGATGACCACGGGCCTTGGGTGCGGGGAGGTTGAGACTGGCACGGATCGACGGCCGGAGCGGTCAACGAGTAAGAAAGAAGGTGAACAGCATGTCCGCCACCACGATGTAGGCGATGGACAGCACCACGGCGCGGGTGGTAGCCCGCCCCACGCCTTCCGCGCCCCCCTCGACGGCGAAGCCGTTGGTGACCGCCACCAGGGTAATGATGAGGGCGAACACCACACTCTTCACCAGGCCCTGGCGGATGTCATCCAACTGCAGGACGGCGGCGGTACGGTCGAGGTAGGCGTAGATGCTCAGATCCATGGCCAGGGCGGTGTAGACCGCCCCGCCCAGCAACCCCATGATGTCGGCCAGGATAGTGAGGGCCGGCAGCATCACCAACATGGCCAGCAGGGCGGGGGCCACCAGGTAACGCAAAGGATTGATACCCATAACCCGCAGGGCATCTATCTCCTGGGAGATCTGCTTGGTGCCGATCTCCGCGGTGAGGGCGGAGCCGGAACGCCCGGCCACCAACACACCGGTGATCATGGGTCCGAACTCCCGGGTCACGGACAGGGCGATCCCCACCACTACCTGGGATTCGGCACCGAACAACTTGAGGGTGTGGATCCCCTGGATGGCGAGCATGACGCCGATGGAGAAGGTGAGTACCGCGAGAATGGGCGCCGCCTGCACGCCGATAGTCATCATGCGCGCCGCCACCGGCGCCAGGCGTACCGGCTGCCGCTGGAAGTGTCCGGCGAGGATCCAGTAGAAGGTCTCCACGAGCATAGCGAAGGCGTAGCCCCACTCCTCCACACTCCGGACCGTGCCCCGTCCGAGGCGCTCCACCGCGCCGCCTATGCCGCTGTGGGGAGTCCCCTCAACCGCCATCCGCCGTCAGCTCGCCCAGGGTCTCGGCGATGGGAAAGACCTTGTCCAGGCGCGCCAGTTCGAGCACCCCCATCACCGACTCGCTGGCCCCCACCAGGGTGAAAAGCAAGCCGCGGGACTTGGCGGTCTGGTACCCCTCCACCAGGCTGGCCACCCCGGAGCTGTCGATGTAGGTCACATCCTGGAGTTCTATGGCCACCGGAGTGCCCGCCTCCAGGCTGGCGAGGATGGCCTGGCGCACCGCCGGCGACGTGGACAGGTCCACCTCGCCCTTCAGGCTGACCACGTCGAAGGTGGCCTCTTTACGGACCTCACACTGCATCGCGCGCCACCTCTTGATTGCTGATTCTTTTCCTCATGACCAATCGATTCCCCCTCCCGTGTTGCGGCACCTGATAGTCCACCTCGTCCATGATCTGGCGGATGAAATGGGTACCCAGTCCCCCCGGCCGGATGTCCGTCAATGCCCGCGGCTTGATCTTCGCCGGATCGACGGGTGGCGCCGCATCCTCGACCCGAAATTCCACTATCCCGTCATTATTGAGTATCTGCAGGGTGATTGCATCCCGGGAATCGCCGCCGTAACCGTGCTGGATGATGTTCATGCAGGCCTCGTTGACCGCCAGCACCAGCTGGTCCCGCAGCTTGTCGGGACAGGTCATGGCGCGCAGGACGCCATCCACGTATCCCCGCAAGCCCTCGAGGTTCTCCGCCCGCGCCTCGAAGGCGTAACGATGGCGCGTTTCCCGCGGACTCTCGATCACCAGCAGGGTGATGTCGTCGCGGCGCACCGCCTCGCGTCCGGCGAGTTCGGCCACCACCCGCTCCAGGCGCTCGCGGGCCGGCAAGGCACCGTGGATCGCCAATTCCCGGCGCAATCCCTCCACTCCCAGATCGCCGCCCCCGGGGCCCGGCGCCTCGGTCACCCCGTCGGTGAACAGGTACAGGCGCCGGCCCTCGAGGCGCACGCGCTGTTCCGGGAACTCCACGTCCGCCAGTATCCCCAGGGGCGGGGCGGTGGCGGGCAGCTCCGTCATGCCGCCCGCGGCATCCAGAAGCATCGGGGGCTGGTGGCCGGCATTGGCCAGACAGACCTCGTCATGGGCGGCATCGTAGATACCCGCCACCAGGGTCACGAACATGCCGCGGGTGACGGACTCGCACACCTCGCGGTTGACCTGGGCCAGCAGTTCCGAGGGGCGCGTGATGCCCTTGCCCAGGCAGTGGAGCAGGCTGGAGGTCTTGGCCATCAGGAGGGCGGCGTTCATGCCCTTGCCGGATACGTCGCCGAGGCTGAAGGCCATGCGTCCGTCCGCCAGCCGGTAGTAGTCGTAGAAATCCCCGGACACCTCGCGGGCGGGGATGTTGACGCCGGTGATGGGATCCGCGGGATTACCCTGTCCCGGCAGCAGGGTGGCCTGGATCTCGCGGGCCAGTTCCAGCTCCTTGCGAATGCGCTCCTGCTCCACCAGTTCCACCGCCATGCGGGCATTGCGGATCACCAGGGCCGCGGAGGAGGCCAGCACCTGCAACAGATGCCGGTCACTGGCGTCGAACAGGCCATCCCCCTCGCCCTTGTTGAGCACCTCCATGGCCCCCAGGCAATGGCCCCGCAGGATCAGGGGGGCGCACAGCACCGAGCGCGTCTCGAAGCCCGTCCGGGCATCGACGAAGCCGGCGAACGCGGGGTCGGATCGCACGTCGCGGATGAACTGCACCTGGCCGCTGGTGACGGACTTGCCGACGATGCCCTGGTCGGCCCCGAGGCGCAGCCCCACCACGTCCACCGGCCCCGCCGAGGCCTTGCACACCAGTTCCGTGTCATCGTTCTCCAGCAGGAACAGGGAAGCCGCCTCGGCGTGCATGTAATGGGAGATCTGAGCGACGGTATTTTCCAGGGTCTCGTCGAGATCGAGGGAGGTGGCGAAGGCCTGGCTGACGTCGGCCAGCAGGCCCAGGGGGTCCTTGAGTTCCTCGGCCAGGGCCTTGAGGCTGGCCTCCCGCCCCTCGTCGCCGGCGGCCTTCACGCCAACCCTCTCATGCACTCCAGCAACTGCGCCTCGTCGGGCGCCCCGCCCCGGGACTGGGCCTCCCACAGCACGGTGACCAGGCACTCCATGACGGCGTGCTCGAGGGCATGGGGATCACTGAAGCGGGCCGCCAGGCCCTCGTAGAGGACACGGATCCCCGGCGGCCGGTCGGCCGCCACCTGCTCCCGCAGGGCCACATGGAGGCCCAGGTGGACGAAGGGGTTGGTGCCACCCGTCTCTTCGTGGAAGTCCCGGTCGGCCACACCCTCCGCGCTCAGCAGGCCGTGGTATTCCGGATGGCGTCCGATGACATCCACCAGCAGGGCCTCCAGGGGCTCGAGGGGGCGCCGCTCCAGATGCTTGCGCCAGGCGCGTATATAGACCTCCCGCAGGTCCCGGCGCTGGCCCTGGAGATCCGGGTCATCCGTCATGCCGCCTCCTTACCGCGATACTCGCACAGATCATGGACCACACATGCCCCGCACTTCGGCCGGCGCGCGGTACAGGTATAGCGGCCATGGAGAATCAGCCAGTGGTGGGCATCCTGTTTGAACGGGCCGGGCACCGCCTTCTCCAGGGCCTGCTCCACCGCCAGGGGGGTCTTGCCCGGGGCCAGACCGGTGCGGTTGGCGACCCGGAAGATGTGAGTGTCCACGGCGATGGTGGGCTCGCCGAAGGCGGTGTTGAGGATCACGTTGGCCGTCTTGCGCCCCACTCCCGGCAGGGCCTGCAGTGCGGCGCGGTCGCGCGGCACCTCACCGCCGTGCTCCTCCTCCAGCCTGCGGCAGGCGGCGATGATGTTCCGGGCCTTGGCGTTGAACAGGCCGATGGTCTTGATGTAGGACTTCAGGCCCTCCTCGCCGAGGGCCAGCATCTCCCGCGGCGTGGCGGCCACCGGGAACAACCGCGCCGTGGCCTTGTTGACCCCCTTGTCCGTGGCCTGGGCGGACAGCACCACCGCCACCAGCAGCTCGAAGGGAGAACGGTATTCCAACTCCGTGGTGGGCCGTGGATTGGCCTCCCGCAGGCGCTCGAAGAAGGCGGTGCGCCGGGCCTTGTTCATCGTCCCACGCGGGCGGCGACGCCCCTTCTCAAGGGGCGGCCCCCTGGCCATCGAGGGCGGCGGCGGGCACCACCCGGGCGGCCTTGCGGCGGCCCCGGGTGCGCGCATCCACCACGTTCTTCACGGCGATGATGAGCCCCATGCCGAGGAAGGCGCCGGGGGGCAGGATGGCCACCAGCACGCCGTTGTAGTCCTCCACCAGGGTCACCGTGAGCCACTCGGCGCCGCTGCCGAACATCAGGTGGGCCTGCTGGAACAGGGTGCCATGGCCCAGGGCCTCGCGCATCATCCCCAGGGTCACCAGCACCGCCGTGAAGCCCATTCCCATGGCCAGCCCGTCCACCAGGGCGGGCACGGGCCCATGGCGCGAGGCGAAGGACTCGGCGCGGCCGATGATGGCGCAGTTGGTGACGATGAGGGGGATGAATATGCCGAGGATGGCGTGCAGATCATGGAACCAGGCCTTCATGCCCAGTTCCACCGCCGTCACCGCCGAGGCGATCACCAGCACGAACACCGGGATGCGGATCTCCGGTCGCACCAGATGGCGCACCAGGGACACGGTGACGTTGGAGACCAGCAACACCAGGGTGGTGGCCATACCGAGGCCGAGGCCGTTGATGGCCGTGCCCGTCACCGCCAGCAGGGGGCACAGGCCCAGCAGTTGCACCAGGGCCGGGTTGTTGCGCCACAGGCCCTCGCGCCAGAGGTCGCCGTATTCCATATCTGTCATTGCTTCTTCGCCTCTGTCGGCGGCTCCTCGGCAGAGGCAAACAGCCACTGCTCGTTTTTCGCCACGTATTCCAGGGTCCGCCGCACCGCCCCCACCACCGCCCGTGGCGTGATGGTGGCGCCGGTGAACTGATCGAACACCCCGCCGTCCCGCTTCACCTGCCAGCGGGTGGCGGGTGGGTCCCCCAGGGAGCGCCCCCGGAAACCGCGCATCCAGTCGGAGCGCTCCACCTCGATGCCGTCCCCGAGACCGGGGGTCTCGGCATGGGACAACACCCGCACCCCCGACACGCGCCCGTCGGGGCGCACCCCCACCAACAGCTCGATGCGCCCGTTGTAGCCGTCGGGCGCCACCGGCGTCAACACGGCGGCGGTGACGCGCCCGTCCTTGCGAGCGCGGTAGATGGTCACCGGCCGCACCGTGCCCAGCAGTTCCGGGGCATGCACCTCGATGACATCGCCGAACAGATCATTATCGTAACTCACCTCGGGGATCACCTGATGGAGACGCTTCAGCAGGGCCTCCCGTTCGTTGGCCTGGATGCGCTCCCGGGTCAGCTGGTAACTGCCGGCCACCAGCACCGTGCCCACCACGGCGAAGACCCCGAGGATGAGAGCGCCCCGGGCGATGGCGCGCAGCAGTACCCCGTCAGCCCCGGCCATGATCACGGCCATGATCACGGCCATGTTCGGGGCCATGTTGGGGGCCATGGCCGAAGACCCGCGGCTTGGTGTAGTAATCGATGGTGGGCACCATCATGTTCATCAGCAGCACGGCGAAGGCGACGCCATCGGGATAACCGCCCCAGGTACGGATGACGAAGGTCAGGATACCGATACCGGCCCCGTAGATGAGCCGGCCGCGCGGCGACGTCGCGGCACTCACCGGGTCCGTGGCAATGAAGAAGGCACCGATCATGGCGCCGCCGCTGAAGAGATGGAACAGGGGGCTGGGGTGGCTGCCGGGGTCGAGGGCGGCGAAACCCAGGGACATGATGAACAGGCTCCCCAGCATGGCCACGGGGATATGCCAGGTGATGACCTTCTTGTACAGCAGCCACAGGCCGCCCAGGAAGAAGGCGTTGGCCAGCCACTCCCAGCCCTTCCCGCCGAAATCCCCGAACACCGGGTGGGCGGCGATCTCCGGCACCACCTGGTTGAGGCCGAGCTGGGTCTTCATGAGGTCGAGGGGGGTGGCGCCGGTGATGGCATCCCACGAGGCCACGCCGTCGGGCCCCAGGAAGATGATGGCGGCACTCACCAGAGGCCCGGGGTATTCGCCGCTCACGGTGAACGCCACCGGCCAGGTGGTCATGGGCAGGGGGAAGGAGACCAGCAGCAGCACATAGCCCGCCATGGCGGGGTTGAATGGGTTGTTGCCGAGGCCGCCGTAGAGGTGCTTGGCCACCACGATGGCGAACAGCACGCCCACCACCGTGACCCACCAGGGCGCCAGGGGCGGCAGGGCGAAGCACAGCAGCATGGCGGTGACCGGGGCACTGCCATCGGTGACGAAGGGGCGCACCGGGCGCCCCCGCAACCGCAGCATGACGGCCTCGGCGGCCACCGCCACCACCACCGCCAAGACCATGTGGATGAGGATGCCGAAGCCGAAGAAACCGACGTAGACCAGCAACGCCGGCACCAGGGCGTAGAGCACCTTCACCATGACGCCCCGTACCGAGTGATCGCCGTGCACCAGGGGCGCGATGGGCCGGTTCAATGCCATGGTGGCCTCATCCCCGGTCCTCCGTGCCCTCGGTCCCGGCCTCCAGGCCCTCCTTGCGGGCCTGGGCACGTTTCAGGGCCTCCTGCACGGCGGCTTTCTTGCTGTCCGCCGGGGCCGCCTCGTCCGGCGGGTCCTTCAGCCTCGCCTTCTTGCGGCGATGGCGCTCCTGGCGTTCCCGTTCCTCCTGCTCCTTGCGGGCCTGGTTGAACTCATGGCGCTCGCGGGCCCGGTCGGCACGCTGGCGCTCCCGTTCCTGGGCCCAGATCTCGTTCTTGGCGAAGCGGAAATACGAAGCCAGGGGGATATGGCTGGGGCACACGAAGTTGCAGCAGCCGCATTCGATGCAATCGAACAGGCTGTAGTCCTGCACCTTGTCGAAGTCCCGGACGCTGGCATACCAGTAGAGTTGCTGGGGCAACAGCAGTTGCGGGCACACCTCCACGCAGGCACCGCAACGAATGCACGGCATCTGGGGCTGGTCCGCGTCGTCGGCCACCGCGTCCACCAGCAGGCAGTTGGTGGTCTTGACCACCGGCGACGCCAGGTCATGGATGGCAAAGCCCATCATGGCCCCACCCACCACTACGGCCCTCACCGCCGCCGTATCGGCACCGCAATGGGCCAGCACATCGGCGACGGGCGTCCCCAGCCGCACCTCGAGGTTGCGGGGCTCGGCCACGCCGGGACCGGTCACCGTCACCACCCTGGAGATCAGGGGCCGTCCCTCACTGACGGCGTGGAATATGGCCGCGGCGGTGGCCACGTTCTGCACCACCACGCCGGCGTTCAGGGGCAGGCCGTCGCTCGGCACCTCGCGCCCCGTGAGGATCTTGATGAGCTGCTTCTCCCCGCCAGCGGGATAGCGGGTGACCACCGTCTGCACCGTCACCCCGTCCCGGGCCGCGGCACGCAAGGCCGCCGCCGCCTTGGGCTTATTGTCCTCCACGCCGATGACGCAGCGCCCCGCGCCCACGGCGTGACGGATGATCAGGGCGCCGCTGACGATGTCGGCCGCCCGCTCCTGCATGAGACGGTCGTCGCAGGTGATATAGGGCTCGCACTCCACGCCATTCAACACCACGGTATCGATATCGCCCCCGGGGCCCGGATTGAGCTTGATGAAGGTGGGAAAGCCCGCCCCCCCCATGCCGACGATGCCCGCCTCGCGGATGCGGTTGCGCAGGGCACTGAGATCCATGGTCTCAAAATCACCGGGGGCCTCGCAGGGCGCCTGGCGGTCCTCACCGTCCGCCTCCACCACGATGCACTCGGCGGGCAGTCCCGAGGGATGGGGCACCGGACGCTTCTCGATGGCCACCACCCGGCCCGAGGTGGAGGCGTGGACCGGGGCGCTGACGTAGTCCTCCGCGTGGGCGATGAGTTGACCGGCTAGAACCGACTCGCCCACCTCCACCACCGGCAGCGCCGGCTCGCCGATGTGCTGATGGAGGGGGAACACCAGCAGGGGTGGTACCGGCATGGTCTCCACCGCCCGCCCGCTGGACGGCGTCTTGTGGCCGTCGAGGTGCAGGCCGCCGGGAAAGTCGCCGGTTCGGGTGCTCATCCGTGTCTTTCCAGCGGCTCCCCGGGAAAGGGCCAGACCCATTCGCCGATCTCCGTCTCCACCGGCTTCATGTGGATACAGTCCACCGGGCAGGGCGGCAGGCACAGTTCGCAGCCCGTGCACTCGTCGGCGATGACCGTATGCATCTGCTTGGCCGCGCCCACGATGGCGTCCACTGGGCAGGCTTGGATGCACAGGGTGCAGCCGATGCACCAGGGTTCGTCGATGACCGCCACGGTGCGTGCCGTCTTCGCCTCCCCCACCTCCTCGTCCAGGGGCACCGGGTCCTTGCCCAGCAGGTCCGCCAGGGCCCCGATGGTGCCCTCCCCCCCCGGCGGGCAGCGGTTGATATCCGCCTCGCCGGCGGCCATGGCCTCGGCATAGGGGCGGCAGCCGGCGAAGCCGCACTGCCCGCACTGGGTCTGGGGCAACAGGGCGTCTATCTTGTCGACCACCGGGTCTCCCTCGACCCGGAAGCGCACGGCGGCGAAACCCAGCAGGGAGCCGAAGATGGCGGCCAGACCACCGATGGCGAGGACGGCGTAGAGCATCCCTCAGCCCTTCACCAGGCCGGCGAAGCCCATGAAGGCCAGGGACATCATGCCCGCCGTGATCATGGAGATGGAGGCCCCCTGGAAGGGCACCGGCACGTCCGCGGCGGCGATGCGCTCGCGCATGGCGGCGAACAATATGAGCACCATGGAGAAGCCCATGGCGGCACCGAAGCCATAGATGGCCGATTCCACGAAACCATGGTGCTGCTGGACGTTGAGCAGGGCCACCCCGAGTACCGCGCAGTTGGTGGTGATCAGCGGCAGGAAGATCCCCAGCATACGGTACAGCAGCGGGCTGGTCTTGTGCACCACCATCTCCGTGAACTGCACCACCACCGCGATCACCAGGATGAAGGCGATGGTGCGCAGGTACTCGATACCCAGGGGCGACAGCACGTAGGTGTTGACCAGATAGCTGCATACCGAGGACAGGGTGAGGACGAAGGTGGTGGCCAACCCCATGCCCATGGCCGTCTCCAGCTTGCGCGACACCCCCATGAAGGGACACAGCCCCAGGAACTTCACCAGCACGAAGTTGTTCACCAGGATGGTGCTGACGAGGATGAGGAGGATTTCGGACATGGGGGGAGTCAGTGAATGGTGAATAGTGAATAGTGAATGGTGAAGCGAGTCTCCTGCCACCCTTCAGGGGCGGGGGTTTTGCCTTTGAATCGCATCCCGATTGACCTCCTCACCATGCCACTGGCAACCAAACCAGCTTAGCGAATTCACCATTCACTATTCACTATTCACTAGCCGTTGACTATTCACTAGCCATTCACCGTTCACTGGCTTTACACCCATTCACCAGGCGTTCCCCCTATTCCCTGCTATCACTTGATCCTCATCCCCGGCTCTGCCCCCTCGTCCGGGGACAGGATCCACAGGTCGGCGCCGCCGGGGCCGGCGGCCAGCACCATGCCCTCGGACACGCCGAAGCGCATCTTGCGGGGGGCCAGGTTGGCCACCATCACCGTGAGACGGCCCTCCAGGTCCTCCGGAGCATAGGCGCCGCGGATCCCGGCGAACACGTTGCGGGTCTCGCCGCCGAGGTCGAGGGTGAGCCGGAGCAGCTTGTCGGCGCCCTCCACCAGGCTCGCCGCCTCGATTCGCGCCACCCTGAGGTCCACCTTGGCGAAATCCTCGAAGGCGATCTCAGCGCCCAGGGGGTCCTTCGCCAGGGGGCCGCGAGGGGCCTGCGTGGCTTCCGGTTCTTTGGCGTCTTCCACCATCTGTTCCACCTTATCCATGTCGATGCGTGTGAGCAGGGGCTCGAAGGGTCTGATGCCCCGGCCCGCCAAGGGGTCGCCGATGGCCCGCCAATCCAGGGGACCGGCATCCAGGAAGGCCTCGGCCCGCGCGGCGGTGGCGGGCAACACCGGCTTCAGGTAGGTCATGAGCACCCGGAACAGGTTCAACCCCTGGGTGCATACCGCCTGCACCTCCGCCTCGCGCCCGGCCTCCTTGGCCATCACCCACGGCTTCCTTTCGTCGATGTATTGGTTGGCCGCGTCGGCCAGGGCCATCACCTCGCGGATGGCGCGACCGTACTCCCGGCCCTCGAAGGCCGGGGCCACCACCTCCTCGCCGCGGGCCAGGAAACGGGCGTAGAGCTCAGGCTCCGGCAGTTCCGTGGCCAGTTTGCCCCCCCCCAGGCGATGGATGAAACCCGCACATCGTGAGGCTATGTTCACCAACTTGCCCACCAGATCGGCGTTCACCCGCTGCACGAAGTCCGCGAGGCTGAGGTCGATGTCGTCGATGCCCGCCCCCAGCTTGGCGGCGAAGTAGTAACGCAGGTATTCGGGGTCAAGGTGATCCAGATAATTGCGGGCGCTGATGAAGGTGCCCCGGGACTTGGACATCTTGTGGCCGTCCACCGTCAAAAAACCATGGCAGAAGACCGCCGTGGGCAGCCGGAAGCCGCCGGCCGTGAGCTGAGCCGGCCAGAACAGGGTGTGGAAATAGGCGATGTCCTTGCCGATGAAGTGGTAGAGCTCCGCCGCGCTGTCGGGGCCCCAGTAGGCCTCGAAGTCCAGGTCGTCCCGCCGCGCACACAGGTTCATGAAACTCGCCATGTAGCCGATAGGGGCGTCCAGCCACACATAGAAGTATTTGTCCTTCTGCCCGGGGATGGGAAAGCCGAAATAGGGGGCGTCCCGGGAGATATCCCAGTCCTGGAGGCCGGCGGTGAACCATTCGTCCAGCTTGTGGGCGATCTCGTCCTGGAGATGGCCGGCGCGGGTCCATTCCCGCAGCATGGGTTCGAAATCGCCGAGCTTGACGAAAAAGTGCTCGGTCTCCCGCTCCACCGGCGGGTCGCCGGAGAGGGCAGAGACGGGATTCACCAGCTCAGTGGGGCTGTAGGTGGCTCCACAGACCTCGCAGCTGTCGCCGTACTGGTCCGGTGCACCGCAACGGGGGCAACCCCCGCGCACGAAGCGGTCCGGCAGGAACATACCCTTCTTCTCGTCGAAGGCCTGGCGTATGGTGCGAGTGGCGATGTGCCCCCCCGCCTCGAGGCGCTCATAGATGATCCCCGCCAGGGTCTCGTTCTCCGGGGAGTGGGTGCTGTAGTAATTATCGAAGTGGATACCGAAGCCGGCGAAATCCCGCGCGTGCTCCTCGGCCATGCGCTCGATCAGCGCCTCGGGGGTGATCCCCTCCCGTTCGGCCCGCAGCATGATGGGCGTGCCGTGGGCATCGTCCGCGCAGACGTAGATGCAGCGGTGGCCCCGCAGGCGCTGGAAGCGGGCCCAGATATCGGTCTGGATGTACTCCACCAGGTGGCCGATATGGATGGGCCCGTTGGCGTAGGGCAGGGCGCTGGTGACGAGGATCTGACGGTCGACTGTAGTCATGATTCCGGAAGGGGATAAAAAGGTCAAAGCTATCATCTCGCAGGGGCAGCCGCCACTTGACAGGCGCGGCACGGGGGCTTGTCGGCGTCCCTCTGCGGCTCCGAATACGAGCAGTTAACTCTCATGGCGATACGCGCCGCCCAAGATGATGAAAGAGGAGCGCGTATCGCCATGTTCCGTTCCCTCACCCCATCCCTCTCCCAGAGGGAGAGGGGGAGCTCGCGCTTCGCGACTTTCACGTTAAACCCCAATTCCGCGCCGGGAAAACTTTCGACCCATATGCTGTAGAATTCGCGGCCTTCACAACCCGCTTAGAGTTTCCAGGAGTCAACCCCATGGCAGATGTGACAAAAGAGCAGGTCGAGGCCAGCCTCAAGCAGGTCATCGACCCCTACCTCGGCAAGGACGTGGTCGGCGCCAATTGCGTCAAAGGCATCGAAATCGACGGCGGCAAGGTCACCGTCAACATCTCCCTGGGTTACCCCGCAAAATCTTCCAGGGACAAGCTCGCCGGCGAACTCAGGGAACGCGTGGCCGCCGTCGACGGGGTGTCCGAGTGCGAGGTGAACGTCACCAGCAAGGTGGTGGCCCACTCGGTGCAGAAGGGTGTCCAGCCCATGCCCAACGTGCGCAACATCATCGCCGTGGCCTCGGGCAAGGGCGGCGTGGGCAAGTCCACGGTGGCGGTCAACCTGGCCCTGTCCCTGGCCGCCGAGGGCGCCCGCGTGGGGATCCTGGACGCCGACATCTACGGCCCCAGCCAGCCCCGCATGCTGGGGGTCAGCGGCCAGCCCGAGAGCAAGGACGGCAAGTCCCTGGAACCGATGATGAACTACGACATTCAGGCCATGTCCATCGGTTTCCTCATCGAGGAGGAGACCCCCATGATCTGGCGCGGCCCCATGGTCACCCAGGCCCTGGAGCAACTCCTCAAGGACACCAACTGGAACGACCTGGATTATCTCATCGTCGACCTGCCCCCGGGCACCGGCGACACCCAGCTCACCCTGGCCCAGAAGATCCCCGTATCGGGCGCGGTCATCGTCACCACCCCCCAGGACATCGCCCTGCTGGACGCCCGCAAGGGCCTCAAGATGTTCGAGAAGGTCAACGTGCCGGTGCTCGGCATCGTGGAGAACATGAGCATCCACATCTGCTCGAACTGCGGCCACGAGGAGCACATCTTCGGCCAGGGCGGCGGCGAACGCATGGCCGAGCAGTACGAGGTAGACTTCCTGGGGGCCGTGCCCCTGGACGGCCACATCCGCGAGGACACGGACGGCGGCAAGCCCACGGTGGTGAATGACCCGGACGGCCGCATCGCCGAGATCTACCGCGACATCGCCAAGCGTGCCGCGGCCAAGCTGTCCCTCAAGGGCAAGGACTACACCCAGGCCTTCCCCAGCATCGTCATCGAGAACAACTGAAGGCAACCCCTGCCACGGCAGCCGCGGCCGCCGTCAACATCCCCGCCCCTCGGCCGCTTCCTAGCCCCCCAGCAGGAAGGTGGCCGGGGGGATGGATTGCTCCTCCCCCCGGGTGATAAGCCAGCGACCATCGTCCCGGCGCAGTTCCAGGGTGAAGCGCCACGCCCCCATGCTGCGGGGCAGCACCTCGGAGATACTGGCGCCCTTCACGTCCCCCTCCGCCAGCACGCCCTTGAGGGTGGCGGTGACGCGGTCGTCACGGATCTCCCCCACCTCGAGACGGCGAAAGACGATGGAGATGCGCTCCTCGCGGCGCAGCTCGGCCGCCATCAGCTCGCGGATGCGCGCCCGATCCCGCCCCATGGGGTCCCGGTAATCCGGCGCCACGAAGGCCATCACGCCGTCGATGTTCTTGAGCTCCGCCGCGTCCGCCACCCGGTGCACCACCCGCGCCACCGTGTCCCGCTCGTCGCCACAGCCCGCCACCACCAGGACCCCCGCCAACACCAAGACCCGCCCCAGCACTCCACCCCACCCCCATTAACCATTCACTATTCACTATTCACTATTCACCAGTTAATTAAACGCCCCGCCGCGGTACCAGAACCGTATAGTCCAGATCCAGCACCACCCCGTCACGATACACCCGCCGGCCGTCCCGCTCCTCCATTAGGTCTTCCAGCTCCCGGGTGTCGATGTCCCGGACGCCCACGGTACGCAGGCGCAGGGCCCCCAGGTCGGTACGCCCCGGCAGGGGCCAGGAGGCCAGCACGTCAGTGTAGGCATAGAAGGTGTCGCCGGCGAAGGCGGGGTGGCAGTGGGTGCCGCCGTTGATGGCGGCGATGCGCACGGCATTGGCCAGGCCGTTGAAGGTCAGCGCCCGGCACACGGAGATGACGTGGCCGCCGTACATGAGGCGGCGCCCGAAGCGCGAGCCCTTCATCATGTGGGCCTCGAAGTGCAACCGGGCGTTGTTCTGGTAGAGGCGGGTGGCCAGGGTATGGTCGGACTCGTCCACGGTCATGCCGTTGACGTGGTGGATGCGCTCTCCCGCCCCATAATCCTCCCACAGGTGGGGCGAGCCCGTCAGCCCGGTATCGTAGCCGCGGGCACTGAGGTGGGCAGGCACCGTGAGCTGGGCCACCGGCACGTGGTCGGGCAGTTCCGGGACCACGGTGTCCGGCGCCGGGGCGGCGGCATCGCGCTTGTTCACCATCACCCAGCGCACCCAGCTCATCACCGGCCGGCCGTGCTGGTTGAAGGTGACGGAACGTACGTAAACGATGCCGCTGCGGCCGTTGCTGTTCTGGCGCAGGCCGATGACGGTGCTCTCGGAGCGCAGGGTGTCGCCGGCGTAGACCACCGCCGGGAACAGCACGTTGGCATAGCCGAGGTTGGCCACGGCGTTCAGGGAGATGTCGTTGACGGTCTTGCCGAAGCCCACGTGGAAGGCCAGCAACTCGTCCACCGGACGCCCCCCCAGGCCCATGGCGTGGGCCACGGTGGCGGCGCTCTGCAACGGAAAGCGACTGCCCGTGAGGGCGATGTAGAGGGCCATGTCGCCCTCGGTGAGGGTGCGCGGCGTGCCGTGGACCAGAGTCTCCCCGAGGCGGAAGTCCTCGAAATGGCGGCCGCTGTCGGTCTTGGACGGGGTGTCGGGCATGGTCAGGTGCTCCCTTCGAAGGCCCTGCGCCGCGCCTCGATGGCCTCGTGGATGGCCAGGCAGCGGCGCGCGGCCTCCAGCTCCGAGGGTTGCAGCAGGCGGCCGTCGAGGACGGCGTAGGAACGGCCCTCGCCATAGGCTTCCTCCATGGCGGCGAGGATGGCGCGGCGCTGCTCGATCTCCCGCGGCCGGGGGCTGAAGGCGTCGTTGGTGTAGGTGAGCTGGGCGGGGTGGATCACCGCCTTGCCGTCGAAGCCGAAGTCCCGGCTCTGGCGGCAGGCGTATTCGCAGCCATGGGCGTCGTCGATGTCGAGATGGGCGCCGTCCACCACCCCGATGCCGTAGGCGCGGGCGGCCAGCACCACCAGGGCGAGGCTGGTGAACAGGCCGCTGCGGTCGGCGGTGGGGGGCATGCGCATGCTCACCATGAGGTTGGCGTTGCTCACCACCAGGCAGGCCACCCGCGGGCTGGCGGCCGCCATCTCCCGGGCGTTCAGCACCGCCAGGGGCGAGTCGATCATGAGCATCACCGGCAGGGCGCCGCCACCGTAGCCGTCGAGGCGGGCGATGGCGTCCGCCACCGCCGCCGCGCCGTCCAGGCCCGCCAGCAGCACGGCATCGAAGGGCTGGCTGGCGGCCAGTTCCAGGTCCGCGTCCAGGTAGCCGCGGCCCGGGGCGTTCACCCGCAGGATGCGCTCCTGGCCCAGGGGATTGGGGTGGGCCAGGGCCTCCCGCACCCGTTCCCGGGCGCGGGCCTTGAACTGGGGTGCCACCGCCTCGTGGAGTTCGTAGATGACGGCGTCCGCCGGCAGGGCGGGGGCCTTGGCGAGGTGGCGCGGGATATCGCCGGAGACATAGAGCATGGTGCGCCGGGGGCGGTACGAGGTGGTCATGGCCGGGCCTCCCCGGCGCCGGCCTCGATGCGGGCCTTGAGGGCGCTGCGCACCACCTTGCCGTTCTTGGTGCGGGGATAGTCGGCCACCAGGTGGATGCGCTTCGGGGCCTTGTAGGCGGCGAGGTGGGCGGCCCCCCACTCCAGCAGCCCCTCCTCGTCGACAGCGCTGCCGGGGCGCGGCACCACGCAGGCCGCCACCAGGGTCTTGCCCGGCCCCACCTCCTCGCCGATGGCCACGCAGTCGGCCACCGCCGGGTGGGTCTTCATCACCCGCTCCACCTCGTGGGGGGACACGCGGTAACCGAAGGTGTTGATGATGTCGTCCCGGCGCCCCAGAAACCAGATGTAACCGTCGGCGTCCCGGCGCGCGTAATCCCCGGTGAGGAACCAGCCGCCGCGGCGCACCGCCCGGGTCTCCCCGGGCAGGCCCCAGTATTCGAGGAACAGGCCGGGGTCGTCATCGGCGATGGCGATCATGCCCTCCGCGCCGTCCGCCACGGGCTCGAGGTCGGAGTCCAACAGCGCCACGCGGTGGCCGGGCTGGGGGAAGCCTGCCGAGCCGGGGCGGATGGGATGGCGGCGGTTGTGGGATATGTAATAGGAGATCTCGGACATGCCGATGGCCTCGTAGATGTCCTGGCCGAAACGCTCGCGCCAGGCGGTGAGCATCTCATCCGACAGGTGCTCGCCGGCGCACATGCAGTGGCGCAGGGTGGGCACGTCGGCGGCACCCAAGTCCGTCTTCTGGATGATCTGGCGATAGATGGTGGGCACCCCCACGAAGATGGTGCAGCCGTGTTTGGCGATGAGCCGGGGCCACAGGCCGGGATCGTTCCCGCCCTCGTGCACGATCACCGTCTTGCCGTGGTACAGGGGGTCCATGAGGCCGGTGCCGAGAACATAGGTCCAGTTGAACTTGCCCGAGTGCATGACCCGGTCGCCAGGCCGGAAATCGAACCAGTGGGTGGCCGCCGGCAACCGTCCCAGCAGGGCGCGGTGGGCATGGAGCACGCCCTTGGGACGGCCGGTGGTACCCGAGGTGTACACCAGGTAGGCGGGATCGTCGGCGGCGGTGTCCACCGGGGTGCCGGGGCCGTGATCGAGGGCCTGCTCCAGACCATGGAGGCGCTTGCCGGCGCCGTCGGCGCCATCCGGGACTCCGCCCACCAGCACCACATGCTCCAATCCCGGCACTCCGGCCAGCTCCGGGGCCAGATCCGGCCACATGTCGCGATGGGTCACCAGCACCCGGGCCCCGGAGTCCTCGGCCAGGTAGCGCACCTCCTCGGCCACCAGCAGGGTGGAGGTGGGCACGGCGATGCAGCCCGCCTTCATGGCCCCCAGGAAGGCGGTGGGATAGGCGATGGCGTTGGGCAGGCGCACCAATACCCGCTCCCCGGGGGCCATGCCCAGCCCCTGCAACAGGCCGGCGAAGGCGGAGGTGGCGGCGGCCAGCCCGGCGTAGCTCACCTCGTCGGTGCCGCGGGCATCGTCCTCCACCACCATGGCCGTGACCCCGGCGGTAGGGGTGCCGAGGTGGGCGTCGGTGCAGGCCACGCCGATGTTGAAGCGCGGCGGCACTGGGCCTCCGGGCTCAGACTTGTCCATAGGGCCAGTTCTCCCGGATGACGCGCAGGGGCAGCATCTTCAATACCTCCAGGGCGAAACGGGTGTCCGCCGCCGATAGGGCGCGCAGGGCCCGCGCCCTCAGGAGGTGCTGCAGGGCCTTGCCGAACATGGGCGGGTCCAGCATCTCGCCCTCGAAGCGGATGGCCCCGCCCAGCAGGGCGTCGGCGTCGATGGCCGCCTGCAGGATACGGATGTTGCGGGCGATCTCCGCCGGCGACGGGGTGAAGGCGACGCGGCAGAGGTGGATATGGTGGGGGTGGATCACCTGCTTGCCCGTGAGGCCCATGGCGGCCTCGGCGCAGGCGTGCTCGTAGACCACGTGGGACTCCCGATCGCCGTGGAGGTCCAGCCAGCGGCGCACGTCGTCGGTCTCCACGAACTCCTCGGGCATGGGCTGCTCGTTGATGAGCACCTCCACACCGCCGATGACCCCCTTGCCCTGGATGCGGGCCTCGAACAGCAGCATGTGGAAATAGGTCCTGAGTTCGGCGATCCAGTTTTCCGGCGAGATGTGGATGGCCATGGCCTTGGAGAAGTCGTGGATGCCGAACACCACGTGGCGCACGGCCTGGAAGTCCATGAGTTCGCTGGCCAGCTTGAGAGACTTGGGGTGCTCGATGATGGGCTGGATGGTGATGGCCGGGTTGACCCCCGCCAGCCAGGCTCGCAGGTCGCGGATCTCCGCCGCGCCGTAGGATTCGCCGGCCTTGGCCAGCATCACCACGTCGATGTGGCCCGCCAGGGCCTTGATCATCTCGAGGTCCTTCTCGTACTCCTCGGTGCGGAAGGGGTTGATGCGCACCGCCACCTCCACGTCATCACGAGGGAAATGGGGCAGTTCCTGGATCAGCAGTTGCCGGGACAGGGCCTTCTGGCGGCAGCCGTCCTCGAGGTCGAACAGCAGGGTGTGGGCGCCGGTCTCCCAGGCGTGGCGGCGAAAGCGCGCGGCGGCCTTGACCAGGTCCTCGTAGATACCGAGGGCGGGGGCATACTTGACGGGCGGATAGTAGAGCTGGATGCCGGGCCAGGTATCACCCAGCACCGCTTCGCCGACGAGGTCGGTGGCCGGGGCCGCACCTTCCGCGGCAGCCGCGGAAGGTGCCCTCCCCTGGTGTTTCTGGCGTCTTTGTTGGGCCATGATTGTCGACAATACTAGACGGCATATTGGTGCGCCGCAACAAAGGGCAGCACCCCAACGGCGCCCGCGGGACGCCATATGGCCCATGATTCTATAAGGCTTTTCTTATTCTCTAAGATGCCGCCCGTAGCCCCGGGCCGCCCGCACCCTTTGATTCCACGCCCCAGGCGGCCCACACTGTCGACAATCGTGTCCACAGCAGCGGAGACCGCCATGACCGACACCGCCCATCCCGAGACCGCCCTGTTCGGCGGCGAGCGTCCCTTCCCCGCCATCCCGGTGTGCGAGCATTTCGCCGGCAGCGAGAAGCTCATCGGCAAGGCCCTCGAACTCCAGGACACCATCGGGCCGGTGTTCGACATCACCTGCGACTGTGAGGACGGCGCCCCCGCTGGCCGCGAACGGGAGCACGCCGAGATGATCGTGCGCGTCCTCAACGCCCCTGCCAACCGCCACCACATGGCGGGGGTGCGGATCCACGATTACACCCACCCCGCCTGGCGACAGGATGTCGACATCCTCATCGACGGCGTGGGTGATCACGCCGCCCATGTCACCATCCCCAAGACCACCGCCCCGGCCGAGCTCCAGGAGATGATCGACGCCATCAAGGAGCGCACCGTGCGCGCCGGCGTCAACCGCGAGATCCCCATCCACGTGCTGATCGAGACCCACGGCGCCCTGCGGCAAGTGTGGACCATCGCCGCCATGGAGTGGCTCCAGGTGCTGGACTTCGGGCTCATGGACTTCGTCTCCGGCCACCACGGGGCTATCGGCGCCGATGCCATGCGCAGCCCCGGCCAGTTCGACCATGCCCTGCTGCGCCGGGCCAAGGGCGAGGTGGTAGCGGCGGCGCTGGCCAACGGCGTGGTGCCCGCCCACAACGTCACCCTGGACCTGAAGAACGCCGAGACCACCCGCGACGACGCCCGGCGTGCCCGCCGGGAGTTCGGCTTCCTGCGCATGTGGAGCATCCACCCCAACCAGATCCGGCCCATCGTCGAGGCCATGGCCCCCGACTACGCCGAGGTGCAGGACGCCGCCGCCATCCTGCTTGCCGCCCGAGAGGCGGGCTGGGGGCCCATCCAGCACGGCGGCGAACTCCACGACCGCGCCACCTATCGCTACTACTGGGACCTGCTGCGCCGCGCCCGGGCATCCGGCGTGAAGGTGTCGGTGGAGGCCGAGCGGGAGTTCTTCTCCGACCAGACACCCTGACGGGGTGCGGCAGAATGGGCCGCGCCGCTCAGCGGTGCGCAGTACCGAGGGGACCCGCGATTCGCGACCCTAAAAGGGACGCAAAAAGGGGCCGGTGACAAACGCATGCGCGAATACTTCGCGTTTGTCACGATCCCCTTTACGCCCCCTTCATCGCGAAACCAGCCGCGCGCGTCAGCGCATCCGTTGGCCTGACTTGTTGGCAGAGATGTCTTTCAGGCCGCCGGAGACATATTTGTGCAGGACACTAGACACCAGGGACTGATAGGGAAGTCCCTCCTCCAGCGCCCTACGCTGAAGTGCCTCCAGATCCCTGCTCGAGATTCGGATATTAATGCGCTTGTCTTTCTTGAACGATTCTTCCGCCACCCTGGCAAGATCCTCTCGGCGCTCCGTACCCAGGTCGGATTCGAATTCGCCAGACTCGTATGCCTCCAGCAACTCTTGTTCTTCAGGATCCAATTTGACCTTGGCCATGCTACCTCCTCAGAAATTTCCTGGTGGCCTTGCGGCTGGGAATAATCGTCTTGAGAAAGAATTCACTGTCATCCTCGACGTATGGCACCAGCCAGGCATAGTCATCAATCCGCACCACAAACAATCGCTGGTCCGGATACTTTTCCCTATTGGGATGAGGTCCATCATCAAGCAACCCACCTGACTGAAGGGCGAACACGACGTCCTCAAAGGAGACGCCGCGGTCGCTCATCAGGCGTTGGTTCTTTGCCGCATCCCAGTTAATCCGCTTCATTAGGTGAAGTATAGTAACACGTGTGCCTATTGGCATCACCCTCCAGCGTGAGGACTTCGTGCGCCCCGTCCGTCACTGCCTGCCCGATTGCGCGCGCCCGCTTCTATTCCGCCTGAAGCAGGCGGTCTTCCACGACCAGGATCCCCAGCGGGCGCTGTCGCGACGACCATCGCATCGTTTGAGGTCGATATCTGGTGGACAGCCGGAACGGGGCCTCGGCACCGCAGTCATCGGGTACCTGTTTTGACCTACCCTTGACCTACTCTTGCAGCAAGTCCGGCGGTAGCAGATGCCAAAGCGGTACGTTGCTGCGTTCCGCAGGCGCCACGCCTCGCGGCGCTGTCCGCGGGCCGCGTGAGGAACTCGCTGGCAGTTCGTCCTATCCGTTGCTACATTCACGTTAAAAATAGATTCCAAGCGGCGTTCAGACGCCGCAATCCGCCGCCATGGGAGAGTTTTATCATGAAAGACATCGTATTTAAGCGTCACACGGTAGCCGGGCTGGTGCTCTCGGCTCTGGCCGGTCCGGCAATCGCAGCATCCCTGGAAGCGTCGGCGGTGGGTGATTTCAACGGCGACGGTATCGCCGAAACCGATTCGGACAGCGTGACGGGGTCACCGGTCGCACAGACTTCGGTCAATGTGATGGATTTCGGTACGGCGTCCGGGTATGCGTTCGAATACGAGGGGTTCGCGGACATCGCTGCGGGGACACTCGGTGCGTACGCCCGCCTGGATTCCTCAATCGACAAAACGGGCATCGACGGGCCGCTGTTACGAACCGAGGCGACCATCATGGACACCTTGTCATTCGATTCGGCCCTTGCGGGTGCTTACGACATCACTATCATTCTCGGCATCGCGGGCATTATCGAGAATGGCGACGGCAGAGTGCAGGCCACAGCCACACTGGGGGTCGGCGACGGCGGTAGCACTTTCGATTCCGCTTTCGATAGTTGGGGGACTGATGGCGATCACGTCGATACCCTCAGCGCCACTGTGACGGTAAACGGCAACGTCTCGCTCAATTTGGACACCGCGCTGGCTGTCGAGATATTCGAAATTGCCGTCGGAAGCACAACGTTTGGAGACTTTCGCGGCATACTCGGCGAGGACGGCCCGTCGATCACGATCGTCGTGCCGGATGGCGTCACGCTGTCGGGTAGCGACTCCGGGGCGTTCGATGGCCCGGTGGTGGTACCCTTACCATCCGCGTTATGGCTGCTGCTCAGCAGCATACTGGGTCTTCTGTCCCTGCGGCAGGTTCAGCGACGTTAGATGGAGCCGAGCAGCAGCGCATTTGCGGATATTGCGCGGAATGTACAGTTTTATGTACACCTCGATGGGGGGCACCCCTTATGGACGCAATCACCTACACCAAAGCTCGCGCCACCCTAGCCCAACCTATTGATTCCGTATGTGAAAACCACAAACCGGTGATCATTACCAAGAAAAACGATCGATCCGTCGTGATGCTTTCTCTCGAGGATTACCAGGCGCTTGAGGAAACCTCCTACCTGCTTCGCAACCCGAAGAATGCTCGGCGCCTCCTGGACTCGGTGATCGAGCTTGATGCCGGCGGCGGCACCGAACACGCGTTGACCGAATGAAGCTGATCTTTTCGGAGAACACATGGGACGATTACCTTCACTGGCAGAAGATCGATAAGAGAACCCTGGAACGAATCAACCAGCTTATTTCTGAGATACAGCGGTCCCCATTCGAAGGAATTGGGAAACCCGAACCTTTGAAGCATGCGCTTGCCGGCTACTGGTCACGCCGGATCAATCGCGAGCATCGCATCATTTACCGTACTGATAATGACTCCGTGTTCATCCCTCAATTGCGCTACAACTATTGAGCGATTCATACGCTTACCGTTTACCCTAAACCGCGCCGCTTTTTGGCATCGGCTTCAGCGCATAGGCAGGGCGCAACTGCTGGTAAAGAAATTCAGGCGCAAAATCCGCCCCATTTAGTCAAATGACCCTCCATGGATGGCGGTTGTGCCGTGCTTCTATGACCCAACGACCTTCCACGATGTCTGGACGATAAGCGTTTCTCCATCAATCTCTGTGTTCTCTGTGTTCTCTGTGGTGAATCTTCCGGCTTCAACTATGTATCGACGGACCCATATAAACGGTCGAAAATAGCGTCCTTACGATGGCGGTACAAATGGTCCGCGGCGGGTTGGCGATTAGTAAAAGGTGGAGCCTGGGCGCGTGGCGGACCGAGCACCTGCGGGGCGGGCCGAATAGTGAGTGCGGCGAGTAATTCCCAACAGACGGCACGGCGGGACTCGGGCGCGAGGCGGACTGCGGTGCCACTTTCCCTGGATGCCGGGTCGAGCCCGGCATGACGGTAAGGGGATGGATACCGGGGCGTGTCGCGCGCGGATGTGGCTTCTGGTCTTGGGCCCCCGGGATGGCTAGACTGCGTGGTTTGACCCACGGGGCGGCAGGGCAACCATGAGCATCAAATCGGACAAGTGGATCCGCTGCATGGCCGCGAGCCATGGATTGATCGAGCCCTTCGAGCCCCGCCAGGTGCGGGCGGATGCGGATGGCCCGGTGATCTCCTACGGCACCTCGAGCTACGGCTACGACATCCGCTGCGCCGACGAATTCAAGATCTTCACCAACATCAACTCCGCCATCGTCGACCCCAAGAACTTCGACGATTCGAGCTTCGTGGACATCAAGTCGGACGTCTGCATCATCCCCCCCAATTCCTTCGCCCTGGCCCGCACGGTGGAATACTTCCGCGTCCCCCGCAATGTGCTGGTGGTGTGCCTGGGCAAATCCACCTATGCACGCTGCGGCATCATCGTCAACGTCACCCCCCTGGAACCGGAGTGGGAGGGCCATGTGACCCTGGAGTTCTCCAACACCACCCCTCTGCCGGCCAAAGTGTACGCCAACGAAGGCGTGGCCCAGGTGCTGTTCTTCGAGTCGGACGATGTGTGCGAGACCTCCTACGGCGACCGCGCCGGCAAGTACCAGGGCCAGACCGGGGTCACCCTGCCCCGGGCCTGACCTTGGAAGCCGCTCCCCAACCCTCCGCCACCTTGGGGCCGGCCGGCCTGTTCCGGCGCCTCGCCGCCCTGTTCTACGACGGTCTGCTGCTCACCGCCGTACTGTTCCTCGCCACCGTGCCGGTGCTCTTCATCACCGGCGGGGAGGCCGTGCCCACGGGAGACCTGCTGTTCCGCACCTATATCTTCCTGGTGTGCTATGGCTACTTCGCCTTCTCCTGGCGCCGCGGCGGCCAGACCCTGGGCATGAAGACCTGGTGGATCCGGGTGGAACGGGCCGACGGCGCCACCCTGACCCTGCCCGACACCATGATGCGCTTCGCCGTGGCCCTGGTATCCGCCGCCTGTCTGGGCCTCGGCTTCCTGTGGGCCCTGGTGGACCGCGAGGGCCGCACCTGGCATGACCGCGCCGCCGGCACCCGAGTGATCCGCTTGGCCAAACCGCCCCGCCGCCGTTCCTAAGCCCCCCGCCCCGCCCCGCCCCGCCGGCATTAAACCCGGCCCCTCACCGTCCGCTATAGGGGATCTAATCTGTGTTATGGGCCCTGGGGGTCCACGGGATGGGTCATGGGATGGAACGGTAATCCAGGAAGGGACGACATCGCTCCCTTGTTCGGCAGCCTTGCCGTCAAGGCCTATGGTGCGCTGGTGGTGGCGGTGGTGCTGGCCTCGGCTGCCTTCTACATCCTCATCGTGGGCCACGTTCACCACAACACCTTCGCCCTGGAGGAGCGGTATTCCAGGAGCCTGGCGGAGCAGATCTACCTGGAGATCGAAGGCGATGCGGATTGGGTGGAGGAGTTCGCGGAGGCCTCCCGGAGACAACACCTCCGGCACCTCGAGGACATCATCACCATGGCCCACACCATGGCGGCCACCCAACACGCCGCGGTCCAGACCGGGGGACTGACCGACGAGGCCGCCCGGGCCCAGGCGCTGGAGCAGATTGGGGCCCTGCGTTTCGGCGACGGGAACTACGTCTGGGTGATCGAAAGGACAGGCCTTACCCTCTCCCATCCCGATCCGGCCATCGAGGGGCGCAACATCCTCGACCTGCGGGATCCCGACGGCCGCCTGGTGATCCGTCCCATCCTGAAGCAACTGGAGACGGCCGACGAGGCCACCCACCGTTACCGTTTCCCCCGGGCGGACCTCGGGGAGGCCTCCGACAAACTGTCTTTTGCGCGCGACTTCGCCCCCTGGGGCTGGGTCATCGGCGGCGGCATTTACCTGGACGACGTGAGCGCGGCGGTGACCACAGCCAAGGCGAAGCTGGCGGAGCGCTTGCGAGCCCGTCTGAGACAGGCCGAACTCGGCGGCGACGGCTTCGTGTTCATCTTCGATGGCGATCGCCGGCTGCTGGTGCATCCCGACCCGGCCCGGGAAGGAGCCTCCCTCGATGTGCTCATCAACCCATCCACCGGCCGCAGCCTGGCCAGCGATATCATGGATACCCTGGCTGGCGGCCACGACACCCTCGAATACGATGCTAACGGCAGCAAGGTACCCGGCCAGGAGATGGTGGCCTGGCTCCGCCACGCCCCATCCCTCGACTGGTACGTCGTGGCGGCCCTGGACAAGGCGGCGCTGGCGCGCCACGCCGATGCCATCGCGCTGGAGATCACCGCCATCGCCGGCGGGATCCTGCTGGTGATGCTGGCGGCGGGCGCGGCGTTGATCCGCCATGGCCTGAATCCCCTGAAGGAGCTCGCGGCAGGGGCGGAACGGGTGAGCCGCGGCGATTACGGCTTTCGCCTGGATATCCGGCGCCGGGACGAGATCGGGACCCTGGCCGCAGCCTTCAACCGCATGCTGGAACACATCCACGGCGATATCCGGGGTTTCGAACAGAACGCCGCCCAGTTACGCCGCGCCCGCAAGGTCGCCGAGGCATCGAGTCTGGCCAAGGAGCGGCTGCTCGAAGAGGTGCGCCAGTCCCAGAGCCGCTTGAGCCACCTGGCCAACCATGACGCCCTCACCGGGCTGCCCAACCGCAAGCTGTTCTACGAGGTCCTGGAGCGCGCGGTGGCCCAAGCCGGAGAACGCGACGGCGCCCTGGCGGTACTGTTCGTGGATCTCGACCGCTTCAAGAACATCAACGACAGCCTGGGCCACGCCGTGGGCGACGATCTGCTGCAGGCGGTGGCCGGCCGCCTGCGCCACAACCTGCGCCAGAATGACGTGCTGGCCCGCCTCGGCGGCGACGAGTTCGTGATCCTCATGGACCCCATCCGGGAGGACGCCACGCCGGCCACCCTGGGGCAGGGCCTGCTGGCGGCCCTCGGCCAACCGTTCATGGTCCAGGAAGACCACGAACTCTACGTGGATGCCAGCATCGGCATCAGCATCTTCCCGCGGGATGGCCGCAGCGCCGTGCAACTGGTGAAGAACGCCGATGCCGCCATGTACCAGGCCAAGGAGACCGGCGGAGCCCGGGTGGCCTTCTACGCCGCCGAACTCACGGACGCCGTCGCCGAGCGCCTGACCCTCGAGACGCGTCTGCGCCAGGCCCTGGCAGGCGAGCACCTGCGCCTCGCCTATCAGCCCGTGTATGCCCTGGAGACGGGAGAGGTCGTGGGCTTCGAGGCCCTGGCCCGCTGGCATGACGACGACCTCGGGGAGGTCCCGCCGGCCCGTTTCATCCCTCTGGCCGAGGACACCGGGCTCATCAACCGCATCGGTGAATGGGCCATCGACACCGCCTGCCGGCAACTTCAGGCGTGGCGACGGACTGGCCTGGGGAGGCAGCGCGTGGCCATCAACGTCTCCCCCCGCCAGCTCCAGCAACCAGCCCTGGCCGACCTCGTGAGCGCCAGCCTGACCCGCTACGAACTCCTGCCCCATCAGCTGGAGATGGAGATCACGGAGACGGCCCTGATGGTGGACGACCTCCAGAGCCGCGCCAACCTGGAGCAACTCCATGACCTCGGCGTCGCCATCGCGGTGGACGATTTCGGTACCGGCTATTCCTCCCTGGCCTACCTGCGCAAACTGGCGGTGACCCGGCTCAAAGTGGACCGCAGCTTCGTGGCGGATATCCCCGGAGACCCGTCGGACATGGAGATCGTGAGTGCCATCATCGGCCTCGCCCATCAGCTCCACATCGAGGTGACCGCGGAAGGCGTGGAGACCGCCGAGCAGGAGGCCTTCCTGCGCCAGCAGCGGTGTGACCAGCTCCAGGGCTACCGTTTCAGCCTGCCCCTGGAGGCGGCGCAGGTGGCTCAGTTGTTACGGGGGGTGGCCCCGCGGGCCGCGGCTTCCTGAGGGATCCATTCGCACCCGCGGGCGCTCCTATGGGGGGACCTCCACGGACGCACTAGGAGCGCGCTTGCGCGCGAACACGGAGCCCAGCATGGGACACCGTGGCCGTTGCGCGCCCAAGGGCGCTCCTGATATGGGGTGCCATCCTCGGCCGGGCGGGGGACCGTAGGCCGCGGCTGCGATCGCGGTAGGCGCAATTCCCCGGCCTGGCCTATACCGTGCGGCGCATCATCCACGCCCCCAGTCCCGCCACCACCAGGGTGGGCAGCGTCGCCGCCAGTGCAGGCGTGAAGCCATACACCAGCCCGAGTTTCATCGACAGTTGATTGAAGATGAAGAAACCGATGCCCACCAGGGTGCCCACCAGGATGCGCGAGCCCATGCTTGCCGAACGCAGGGGGCCGAAGACGAAGGGGATGGCGAGGAAGATCATCACCCCCGTGGACAGGGGCGTCATGAACTTGCTCCACAGGCCGAGCTGATACGGCGAGCTGTCCTGGCCGTTGGCCTCGAGATGGCGGATATAGCGCACCAGGCCCACCATGGAAAGGCGCTCCGGCTCCACCCGCGCCACACCGATGAGGGCCGGCACCAGGTCGGACTGCCACTGGGCGCGTGCCAGGCGGGCGGTCCGGACCCGCTGGTCGCCGATACGGGTCTGCTCGATATCCCGCAACAGCCACACGCCATCGTTGAACACCGCCTCCCGCGCGTGGGTCATGGTGCGCAGCTTGCGATCCTCATCGAACTCGTAGATGTGGACATTGCGCACCTGGCGGTCGGTGACGGGATTGCGGATGTTGATGACGCTGTGGCCGTCGCGACTCCAGATGCCGTCGGCGCTGTAGAGGGCGCGGGCGTCCATCTTGCGGGCGCGTTCCTGTTCGGCCCGGGCATCCAGGGGCGGTGCCACCGCCTCCCCCAGCACCAGGGCCATCACCATGAGCACGGCGCCGCCCTTCATCACCGCTACCGCGATGCGGTTGATGGACACCCCGGATGCCCGGATGACGGTGAGTTCCGACCCGCCGGCCAGGCCACCCAGGCCCAGCAGGCTACCGATGAGGGCCGCCAGGGGAAAGACCTCGAAGGTGCGCCGCGGCAGGCTCTGCAATACGTAGGTCACCGCATCCACGGCCGTGTAATTGCCCTGACCCACGTCCCCCAGTTCGTCCACCAGGCTGAAAAAGGTGAACATGGCCATGAGCACCGCCAGCACCAGCAGGGTGCTGGTGATGACGGTAAGGCCGATATAGCGATCGATGAGCCTCATCCCCGCCTCCCCCGGTGCTCCCTGAGCCGCTGCCACAGCGGCCGCCGACCGGAGACCTGCCACCGGTACATGACCAGGATGATGCTCAAGATCAGCAGGTGAACCGGCCACATGCCCACCACTGTATCCACGTCCCCGCGCCGCACCAGTTCCCGCCCCACGCCCATCATGTTGTTGTACACGAAGTAGATGAGGATGCCGTAGAAGAGACGCGAGAAGCGCCCCTGGCGTGGCGAGGTGCGGGCCACCAGCACCCCCAGCGGACCCAACAGGACGATGGACAGGGGCAGGGACAGCCGCCACTGGAGTTCGGCCCGGGGCTCCGCCCCGTCCGCCGCCAGCAGTTCCAGGGTCGACCACTCGTTGATGCGACGCTTCCCCGGGGTGGCGGGATTGTCCTCCATGCGCACGCCATACTCGCGAAAACGCGTAATGGCAATATCGGCCTCACCCGCCCGACCCTCATAGCGATGCCCGTTCACCAGCACCATGAAACGGTCCCGGGTCTCCGGGTCCACGAACTGATAGCCGCTCTCGGCAGCCACCAGGACGGGACGGCTGCCGTCGGCGCGGTGCACGAACACGTTCTCCAGTTCGCTGCGATCCCGGCTGATGCGCTCCGCGAAGAACACCCGCCGGCCGCTGCTGAATTCCCGGAACCGCCCCCCCACGACGCCGCTGATCTCCGCATCCTCCTTCGACTGCTCCTCGATGCGCGCCCCCAGGGCCTGGGCCTCGGGGGCGATGTAGGTGGACATCACCGAACCGGCCAGGGCCACCGCGACGGACAGGCCCGCCATGGACCACAGCAGTCGCGCCGGCGACACTCCGCCGGCCACCAGGGCCGTGATCTCGCTGTCGCTGTAGAGACGCCCGAAGGTCATGAGCACCGACACGAAATAGGCCAGGGGCATGATGAGTATCAGATTCGCCGCCAGCTTCGCCGCCAGCAACTCCAGGAGCAGGTGATTGGCGAGTTCGCCGGTGGCGGCATCCGCGAGATACTTGACGAAACGATTGCTCACGAAGATGAGCACCAGCACGCCGAACACGGCGACGAAGGCCTGGAGCACTTCACGGAAGAGGTAACGTTCGAGGATCAAAGGGTCGGACCGTACCGATTCGGATGGGACATCATGGGCTGGCGCGGGCCTCCATGGGCGCCCGCCGCCGCGCAAGGCCGCCATCTTAACCCATCCCCCCGCCTTCTCCGGCCGCGCCGAGGGCCCGGGCGCGCAGCGCGCCCGCCATTTTGCCTCCACCTACGCCGAACGCATACACTCAGGCCCATTCACCGCGCGCCCTGCCAGACGGACGCGTCGGTCGCCACACCAACCACGAGGTGGTAAGAGGTATGGAATTCAGCATCAAGACCGTTGCCCCGGAAAAACAACGCTGCGCCTGCCTGCTGGTAGGGGTGTTCGAAAACAAAGGCCTGAGCGCGGCAGCCGGCGCGGTGGATGCGGCGGCGGACGGCGCCATCACGCGGCTCCTCAAGAGCGGCGACATGGAAGGCAAGGTGGGCGAGACCCTGGTGGTGCACCAGCCGCCCGGTATCCAGGCGACGCGGGTGATCCTGGTGGGTTGCGGCAACGCCAAGGGGCTGGCACCGCGGGAATATGCGAAGGCGCTGGAGGCGGCCTTCGCTGCGGCGGCGAAGACCGCCGCCGGCGACGTGGTATCCACCCTCGCCGAAGTGGCCGTGACGGGCTGTGACTTTGCCTGGAAGGCGCGCGAGACGGCGGTGCAGGCGGGCGCGGCCGGTTACTGTTTCGACGAGACCAAGAGCAAGAAACCCGCCAGAAAGAACGAGTTGAAAAAGGTCGTCGTGGCCGCCGCTGCCGGCGATGACACTACCGCCGGCACCGCGGCGCTGGCGGAAGGCGCGGCGGTGGCGGATGGCGTCGAGCTGGCCCGCCATCTCGGCGACCTCCCCGCCAACATCTGCACCCCCAGCCACCTCGCCAATGAGGCCCGCAAGCTGGCCCGCAAACACCAGGCATTGACGGTGGAGGTACTGACAGAAAAGGAGATGGAGGCGCTCGGCATGGGTGCCCTGCTGTCGGTGGCCCACGGCTCCCAGGAGCCCGCGCGCTTCATCGTCATGGACTACCGCGGCGGGCCGCAGCGCAGGAAACCCGCCGTGCTGGTGGGCAAGGGCGTCACCTTCGACACCGGCGGCATCTCCATCAAGCCGGCCCAGGCCATGGACGAGATGAAATACGACATGTGCGGCGCCGCCAGCGTGTTCGGGGTCATGAAGGCCCTGGTCACCCTCGATGCGCCGGTCAACGTGGTGGGCCTGGTGCCCGCCACCGAGAACCTCCCCAGTGGCACCGCCACCAAGCCCGGTGACGTGGTGACCTCCATGTCGGGTCAGACCATCGAGGTCTTGAACACCGACGCCGAGGGACGGCTCATCCTGTGCGACGCCCTCACCTATGCGGAGCGCTACAAGCCCGCCGTGGTGGTGGACATCGCCACCCTCACGGGGGCCTGCATCATCGCCCTGGGCGCCCAGGCTTCGGGGCTGCTGGGCAACAACCAACCCCTGGTGGACCGTCTGCTGGAGGCCGGGACCCGGGCCAACGATCCGGCCTGGCAGCTGCCGCTGTGGGAGGAGTACAAGGAGGCCCTCAAGAGCAATTTCGCCGACATGGCCAACATCGGCGGCCGCGAGGCCGGCACCATCACCGCCGCCGGCTTCCTGTCCAACTTCACGGAGAAATACCACTGGGCCCACCTGGATATCGCCGGTACGGCCTGGAAGACGGGCAAAGCCAAGGGCGCCACCGGGCGCCCGGTGGCCCTGCTGGTGGAGTTTCTGCTCCACCACCAGGACGCCTGAGGCGGGATGCCCCGGGTGCCCGACGAACCCCGCACCCGGGTGGATTTCTATGTCCTGCCCGAGGAGGGGGAGCAGGCCGTGGGCCGCTTCGTCTGCCGGCTGGTGGAAAAGGCCTGGCGCAGCGGCCACAGCGTCTATGTGCATGCCCCCGATGACGGTGCCGTGGCCCGCCTGGACCGCCTGATGTGGAGCTATCGGCAGGACAGCTTCCTGCCCCACGAGCCCTACCGGGCGGCGGCCACGGAGCCCGCCGCGCCCGTGCTCATCGGCAGTGGGCCCGCAGGCCCCGCCCATGCCCCCGAGGTGCTGGTCAACACCGGCCTCGACCTACCTCCCCTCCCCGGCCGCTGCCCGCGGGTGGCCGAGATCGTCGCCGCCGATCCCGAGGGACGGGCCGCCGGACGGGAACGCTATCGCCATTATCGCCGGCAGGACGTGGATCTGCACTTCCACGAGCTTTAGTCCGCACCCTTTGCCCGGCTACAATCAGCGGCCAGGGGACTCCCCGGCCATGCGTCATCACTATGAATGAACCACCCAAGCAGCAGGAATCAGACATCGACCGGCGACTCGTCAACCTCTCCGAGGAGGAGTTGGACGAGGCACTGAGTACCCTCGAGCACATCCTGCGCCATCGCCACGTGGTGCCGGATGACCACCCGCACGCGGCTGCCGCCGCGGACCATGACGAGGCCCTGCCGATCCTCAAGGACGTGGTGATCCCGGGCGATCCGCCGACGCCTCTGGCCATGGACACCGGGCCCGACGGCGCCTTCGAGGTGCATGACAGCTACGACGAGTCCCTGGAGCCGGCCCCCCATCACGACGACCTGGTGGTGCGGCTGGTGAACGAGCTGGAAATCATCATCGAGAGCTGCGTGGACGATGCCCTGGCCGCGGCCAAGCGGAATCTCATGGTGAAGATGAAGAACCACCTGGACATCGTCCTGCCCGAGATCCTCGACGAGTTGGAGCACCGGCGTTTCGAGACCGATGACGACGACCAGGCCGCCGACTGAGGCACCGAGGACTCATGCAAAAGACCTACGATCCCCACGCCATCGAACGCCGCTGGTACCAGACCTGGGAAGAGCGCGGCTGGTTCGCTCCCGCCCGAGAGGGCAGCGGCAGCTTCTGCATCATGATCCCGCCGCCCAATGTCACGGGCAGCCTGCACATGGGCCACGGCTTCAACAACACCATCATGGACACCCTGGTGCGCTATCACCGCATGAAGGGCGACCGCACCCTGTGGCAGCCCGGCACCGACCACGCCGGCATCGCCACCCAGATGGTGGTGGAACGGCGCCTGGAGGCCGAGGGCAGGACCCGCCACGACCTCGGCCGCGAGGCCTTCATCGAGCGCATCTGGGAATGGAAGCAGGAGTCCGGCGGCAACATCACCCGCCAGTTGCGCCGCCTCGGCTCGTCCCTGGACTGGGAGCACGAACGCTTCACCATGGATGAGGGCCTGTCCAACGCCGTGCGCGAGGTGTTCGTGCGGCTCTACGAGGAGGGCCTCATCTACCGCGGCAAGCGCCTCGTGAACTGGGACCCCAAGCTTCATACGGCGGTTTCCGACCTGGAGGTGCTGTCCGCGGAGGAAGACGGCCACATGTGGCACATGCGCTACCCCCTGTCCAACGGCCAGGGCCACCTGGTGGTGTCCACCACCCGCCCCGAGACCCTGCTCGGCGACTGCGCCGTGGCGGTGAATCCCGAGGACCCGCGCTACCGCCACCTCATCGGCGAGCAGGTGGAGCTGCCCCTCACGGGCCGGCGCATCCCCATCATCGCCGACGAGCACGCCGATCCCGAGTTCGGCACCGGCTGCGTCAAGATCACCCCCGCGCACGACTTCAACGACTACGCCGTGTGGCAACGCCACCGCGACGAGACGGCCATCAGCGCCCAGCCCCATGGCGGCCTCATCAACATCTTCACCCCCGACGCCGCCGTGCGGGCCAACGAGCCCGACGAGGGCGGGCTCATACCCCCGGCCTACGGCGGCCTCGACCGCTACGCCGCGCGCCAGGCCATCGTCGCCGATCTGGAGGCCCAGGGCCTGCTGGAACAGGTGGTGGACCACCGGCTCATGGTGCCCCGCGGCGACCGCTCCGGTGCCGTCATCGAGCCATTGCTTACGGATCAATGGTACGTCAGGGTGGGGCCCCTGGCCGGACCCGCCATCGCCGCGGTGGAGAGCGGGGCCATCCGCTTCGTGCCCGACAACTGGAAGAACACCTACTTCGAATGGATGCGCAACATCCAGGACTGGTGCATCAGCCGCCAGATCTGGTGGGGCCACCGCATCCCCGCCTGGTACGACGCCGAGGGCAACATCTACGTGGGGCGCTCCGAGGAGGAGGTGCGGGTGCGCCATGACCTTCCCACGGATTATCCCCTGGAGCAGGACCCCGACGTCCTGGACACCTGGTTCAGCTCCGCCCTGTGGCCCTTCTCGACCCTGGGCTGGCCCGAGGGCACGGAGCGCCTCGGCACCTTCTATCCCACCAGCGTGCTGGTGACCGGCTTCGACATCATCTTCTTCTGGGTGGCCCGCATGATCATGATGGGGCTGAAGTTCATGAACGACGTGCCCTTCCGCGATGTCTACGTCCACGGCCTGGTGCGGGACGCCCACGGCCACAAGATGTCCAAGTCCAAGGGCAATGTGCTGGACCCCATCGATCTCATCGACGGTATCGAACTCGAGGCCCTGGTGGCCAAGCGCACTCGGGGCCTCATGCAGCCGCGGGACGCCGCCAAGATCGAGGCCCAGACCCGCAAGGACTTCCCCGCGGGGATCCCGGGCTACGGCACCGATGCCCTGCGCTTCACCTTCGCGGCCCTGGCCTCCACCGGCCGCGACATCAAGCTGGACAGCGGCCGCATCGAAGGCTACCGCAACTTCTGCAACAAGCTGTGGAACGCCTCGCGCTTCGTGCTTCTCAACACCGAAGGCGCGGCGCATCCCCTCCGCCAGGGCGAGGCAGGCGCGGATGGGGCGCGAGGCTCACGATTCGGCACCCCCGCCGCAGGTGACCTGTCCCTCGCCGACCGCTGGATCCTGTCGCGCCTGCAACGCACCAAACAGGCCGTGACCGACGCCATCGAGGCCTATCGCTTCGACCACGCCGCCCAGGCCCTCTACGAGTTCACCTGGAACGAGTACTGCGACTGGTACCTGGAGCTGTGCAAGCCGGTGCTGAACGACCCAGAGGGATCCGCCGCGGCCAAGGGGGCCACCCGCCACAACCTGGTGGCGGTGCTGGAATCGCTGCTGCGCCTCATCCACCCCATCATGCCCTTCATCACCGAGGAGATCTGGCAGCGCGTGGCACCCCTGGCGGGTCGCGTCCCGGCGTCGCCCGAGGTCACCCACAGCATCATGCTGCAGCCCTATCCGCGGCACCGCGCGGAGTGGGTGGACCCGGCCGCCGAGGACGAGATGACCTGGGTGATGGACTTCATCCGCGCCGTGCGCAACATCAAGGGCGAGATGAACATCCCCCCCGGGCGGCCCGTGCCGGTGCTGCTGGCCAACGCCGTGGACGAGGACCGCGCCCGCGCCCGCCGCCACCGTCCCTATCTGGATTTCCTCGCCCGCACCGCGTCCGTAGACGTCCTCGAGGACGGCGACGAGGGCCCCGAGTCCGCCACCGCCCTGGTGGGAACCATGAGGGTGCTCATCCCCCTGGCCGATCTCATCGACAAGGACGCCGAACTGACGCGGCTCGAGAAGGAGATGGGCCGCCTGGGCAAGGACCTGGAGAAGAGCGCCGCCAAGCTGGCCAACCCCAGCTTCGTGGACCGGGCGCCCGCCGCCGTCGTGGACAAGGAACGCACCCGGGTCGGCGACATGCAGGCCGCCCTCGCCAACCTCGAGGGCCAGGCGGCGAAGATCCGGGCGCTCTAGACTCCGCGGCGAAGGCGCGGCGGCGCCCTCAAGGCACCCCGTCGAAGAAGTCCACCCGCCCCGTCTCCAGGGAATATTCGGCCCCCACCACCAGCAGCCCGCCCTCGGCGATGAGCCGTTCCAGCACCACGGAGCCGTTGCGCAAATGGTTGGCGGAGGCCCGCACGTTGGCCCTCACGCACTCCTGCACCAGCCTTTCTTCGTCGCCCGGGACACCCAGCTCCAGCAGGGTCTCCACCGACGGCCGCACCCGGTCGACGATGGACCTGAGATTGCGCGAGTGATCCCCCTGGGGATTCTGCAGCTCCTCCAGGGTGGCCATGATGGCACCGCAGTGGGAATGACCCAGCACCACCACCAGCCGGCTGCCGTAGCGCTCCGCCGCGAACTCCACGCTGCCCACCTGGGACGGGGCCACGATATTGCCCGCCACGCGGATGACGAACAGGTCCCCCAGCCCGACGTCGAACACCAGCTCCGCCGGCACCCGGGAATCCGAGCAACCCAGCACGATGGCATAGGGATGCTGGGCCGCCGCCAGTTCACCGCGGCGCAGGAAGGAGATCTGGGACTCCAGGCTGCGCACATGGGCCACGAAACGCTCGTTGCCCGCCCGCAGTCGGGCCAGGGCTTCCTTACCACTTATCATCATTCACCTCTTGAAAGTACCCGGCTCAATCCAGCCGGTCTTCGTGTTCGCAGACCTTGATGGACAACACCGTGGCGCAACCGACGCCGATGAGGACCAACCCTGCCAGCTGCCCCCAACCGGTGGGCACGAAGAACAGGATGGATGTCCCACCCACCAGCACCATCATAGACAGGGACAGGCGCCTGACCCCCGCGGTCATGCAGCGCTTCTCCTCCCAGTCCCTCAACAGCGGGCCGAACAGCTCGCTCGTCATCAGCCAGCCATGGAGTCGGGGCGACGACCTGGCGAAGCACCAGGCGGCGAGCAGGATGAAGGGCGTGGTGGGCAACAGGGGCAGCACCGCGCCCACCGCGCCGATGCCCACGAACAACAGCCCGAGCAGGGACCACAGGTTCATGCCGTCATCCGCATTGAGGCCGGGCATACCCAGATCCTTGCCCTGATACCCCGGCCCCTCATAACCCCTGTCAGCACGGCTGAATCCGACTCGGCACCCACGTTATTCTTGGCACCATACATGGCCCCGAGACAGCCGCTCAACCGCGCACCGCCAGGAGACCCCAGTGAGAACCCCAGCAAGAACCACCCCCGCCATCTGGCATCTATTTCTGGCCGCCGGCCTCGCCCTGAGCGCCGCCGCCCACGCCCAGCCCCCCCGGGACCGGCCCGTGGGCATCACCCCCGAGCTGATGAGTATCACCGTCGAACACGACGGCCGGGAAGTCATCATCCAACGGAACCAGGACACCAAGGCCACCGTGCCCCGGGCCTTCGCCCTGACCTCGCGCCCCTGCCCGCCCTTCTGCGTCCAGCCCATGAGCCTCGCCCCCGGCGTGGAAACCATCGCCGAACTGGAGATCCTCGATTTCCTGAAGCGCCAGGCCACGGGTGATGGCTCCGTCCTGGTGATCGACTCCCGTACCCCCGACTGGGTGCGACGCGGCACCATCCCGGGCGCCGTCAACATCCCCTGGACCCGCTTGGCGGCCCGCCACGGGGCCACCACTGAAGAGATCATACGCATCCTCACGGACGAATTCGGCGCCACCCTCGCGGACGGTGTGGATGCCTTCGATGTGGACGAGGCAGTGGTGCAGGGTACGATGAACGAGGTCATCGATTACGGCGATGCCAGGACCCTGGTGCTGTTCTGCAACGGCATGTGGTGCGGCCAGTCCCCCGCCAATATCCATACTCTGCTCGGTTACGGCTATCCGCCGGAAAAGCTCAAGTGGTACCGTGGCGGCATGCAGGCTTGGGCCATTCTCGGCCTGACCATGGCCCGCTAGGCCAAGCCGGAATTGCATGTCCGGCCGAAGCCCGACCCACATCGTGCCGCATAACCGGGGCGCGCGGGCCCGGAGCCTGGATGCAGCGTTCCCGATTCCGGAGGCTCTGGAACCCGCGTCGCCGTCAGCCGTCTCTGCGCCCCAGGCGCCGCCAGGCCAGAAGCACGAGCCATAGCGGCACCACCACCAGGGCCCCCAGGACGATATAGGAGCCGGCCCAGCCGATCGCCCCCGTCGTCATGTCCCACAGGCCGATGGCCACTTCCGCGATGTTATCCAGGACATCGAGAGGCGTCACCCCGGCCACCGACAGCACCAGGCCGATGACCAGGGAGGCCACCACCAGCCGCACGACCGTACGCAGGGCATTGGAGCGCTCGCTCATGGGGTTTACCTGGGAACCGTGGGTGGCCGTGGCAAGGGCGGATTATAGGCGGTCGCGGGCTCAGGGGTCACACGCCGGGCCTGAGTCGATTTCCGGACCCGGTGTGCCCGAACCCGCGGAGACCGTGCCTTGCCGGCGATGAAGCACCACCGGCGCCGCGATACCGCAGGCCCCGGACCGGGGGTCCGCACACGCCAGGACGAGGTCCGTTTCCGACGGCTGCAGCACCCATCGACTGCCCCGCGGGGCCATGGCCTCGGGTGGCAACTCGCCGCGATGACCGGCGATGCCGGCCTCGCCGGCCGGCCACCGGAACAGCCGGCGCGGCGGCCATCACCACGACCATCGGCCGGGAACTCACCCTGATCTGAAGCCGGCGCGAATCAGGTGCCGCCCTGCTTGGTGGGGGACTGGCGCCCGCCACTGAATCCGACACCCAACCGGCTGAGGGCATCGAGCACCTCGCCGAGGATGTCGGGCGGACCACCCCCCATGTTTTCCTCCTCTGCCACCTCCAGTTCCCGGGCGTCGTACTCCCAACGCCGCAGCACCTGGACCTTCTGGTCCCGGCTCAGGGTGTCGTCCGCCACGACGGCCTCGGGGGAGGCAAATACGCTCGCCGGGTCCAGCAATGCCTGTTCCATATCCACAGTTTGGCTCCTATGAGTGTCTGGGGTTGGGCTGTGCGGCCCACCCATCGGGACGGCCAAGGGCCTCCTGCCCCCCGTCAGAGCCCATCCCCGACGGCGAATTCGATGCGATCCCTGAGCCCCTCCAGGGCGCGCCGGGCACAGGCCAGGTCCTTATCGCCGCCCGGTGCCCCGCTCACGCCCACGGCGCCGATGTTGTAACCCGCCGCCACGATGCGCGCGCCTCCCTCCATCACGATGATGCCGTCGATGTGATTCAGCTCCTGACGAATGTCCGGCCGGGCCTCGCGAAAGCGGCCGCTGTCGGCCCACGCCATCACCGTAAGGTTGGCCTTGCGCTCGGCCACCTCCAGGGTGAAACGGGAGGCCCTGTCGTCCCGCAGGGCGGCACGCATCAGACCATGCCGATCCACCACCACCGCACTCACATGATAACCCTCCTCACGGCAGGCCATCACCGCCCCATCGGCGATATCCCGCGCCAGCTCCATGCCGACGCTCTTGTCCGACACCACGTCCGCCCCCTGGACCAACGACGCCCAGACCACCAGCAACCCTCCCCCCAGCCACCTGTTCATGCCCCCCTCCCATTCACCATTCCCTATTCACTATTCACTATTCACTATTCACTATTCACTATTTTCACCCAGTGCCGCTTCCCCAAAATGCACCGCCAGCCACACCGTATCCTGTCCCGGATCGGTCCACGCCACACGGTGGCGCCGGCCGCGGTCGATGCAGACGTGATCCCCGGGCCCCAGGGCCACCTCGCCGTCATCCTCGAACTCCAGGCGCGCCGCTCCTTTGAGTACCAGCACCCATTCTGCCCACACCTGCTCGTACCAGCCCACCGCCGGCGAACGGTGCCCCCGGGACACGATGCGCTCTATGCGCAGGTGATCACCGGTTATAATCCCGTGGAATATCTCCTCTGGGAGATCCCCGGGTATCCCGGCGAAGATATTGGCTGGTTTCATGCCCGCGACACACCATAGCCCTTTTGACATTACCATCAACCAATGCCGGCGACGCTGTCAAACGGTCGCCGCCCCGCACCACACCATCGGAGACAGTTCCCCGTGAGCGACGCCCTGAATTACCTGATTGCCGCCCGGCCCGAGGCCATCACCCACTACTTCAAGTTCCTCAAGGAGGCGGGCAAGAACCTGGATACCCGCACCCGCGACCTCATCTCGGTGATCACCAAGGTGGATTCCCAGACCGACGGTGGCTTTCGCCAGTACACCACCCGCGCCCTGCGCAACGGCGCCAGCCCCAACGAGGTCCTGGATGCCCTGCTCATGGCCTTCCCCACCCTGGGTCTGGCGAAGATCGTGTGGGCCATCGACATCCTGCTGGACATGGACCTGCCCGAGTTCCGGCCCGAGAACCTGTTCGCCGAACCCGCTTGGCACGGTGTCGCGCCCCTGGACGCCATCCCCGGCGGCGAGGTGAGCTACCACGACTGCGATGGCCGCAGCCTGTTCGTCTATCGTGATGCCCGGGGTGACGGCGATGTCCTCAAGGTCTACGACAGCCGCTGCCCCCACCAGGTCACCAACATCCCCCACCTCGCCCTGGAGGGCACGCAACTGACCTGCCCCAAGCATCACTGGGCCTTCGACGTCACCACCGGCCAGTGCGTGGCGGTGGGCGACCGCCCCCTGACGGAATTCGAGCACAGGATCGTAGACGGCATGCTCGAGGCCTACTGGTAGGCCGGGGCGGAGTGGCGCCTGGGGCCGTAGAAAAGGCTGGAGGAAGCCGCGTTCCTGGCCTCCGACCTCAGACCGGGCGTCGGGACGGCAGGTCGAAGGTGAAGGCCGTGCCGGCGTCGCTCTGGCTGGTGGCCTGGATGACGCTGCCGTGCAGCGCGAGGATGCGCTGCACGATGGCGAGCCCAAGCCCCGCACCGCCCTGGCTGCGGGGGTTGCGCGAGCCCTTATAGAAGCGCTCGAAGACGTAGGGCAGGTCGTGTTCCGCGATACCCTGTCCCGTATCGCGTACCTGCACGGTCACGTGGTCGCGGGCCGGGGTGAGGGACACCGTGACCTGGCCGCCGGCCGGGGTGTGGTGCAGGGCATTGTCCAGGAGGTTGTCCAGCACTCGCTCGATGAGCCCGATGTCGGCCACCACGAACGGGATGGTGGTGCTCGCAATGTCCTGGACCAGATCGATGCCCTCCTGCTCGGCGCGCAGCTCGAACTTCTGGACCACATCCTGGACCAGCTCGGGCAGCGCGAAGGGCTCGCATTCGGGCGTGACCTCATTGGCGTCCAGCTTGGCCAGTTCGAACAACTCGTACACCAGGGTGTTGAGGCGGGTGATGTTCTGTAGGGCGATCTCCAGGTAGCGCCGCTTCTCCTCCCCCCCCAGTTCGGACTCCTTGATGCGCAGGGTCTCCAAGTGGCTCTGCAGCGAGGCGAGCGGCGTACGCAGATCGTGGGACACGTTGGCCACCATGGCGCGGCGCAGGCGGTCGTTCTCCTGGAGGCGCTCCATCTGCCCGGTGATGCGCGCCGCCATGTCCTCGAAGCTCGCACGCAGCTGGTCGATCTCGTCGCCATGCCGCGCTGCGGGGGCGAGGGCCGGAACCAGCCCCGTCTTGCGGAAGGCATCTATGGCACGGGCAAGGAGGCGCAGGCGCCGGGTGAGGACGGTGAACAGCAGCATGGCCAGGAGCAGCGCGAAGACCAGGCCCGCGACCACCACCGCTGCGGCGAGCTTGAGCACATAGCTGCCCCTCAGCATGTCGACAATGTTCTCGTAGGACTGGCCACCGAGGACGACGTACAGGTAGCCTTGAAGCTCACTCCCCTGCTCCACCGGGGCGGCCGAAAACACCTTGCGCCCGCTGCGGCTGCGCGGGTCGTCACCGCGGATGGGCAGGCTTCGCGTGCCCCCCAGAAACGCATGCACCGGCGCGAGGTCCACCGCCTCGCGCTTCACTTCTCCGGGCGGAGCGGAGAAGGCGAGGATGTGTCCGGCCGAGTCCAGCAGGTAGACCTCGATGGCGGGGTTGATGACCATGAGCATGTGGAAGATGTGCTCCAGCCCCTCCCGGTCCACTCGCCCGTCGCGCAGCAGCAGGCGCTCCGCCACCATCTGCTCGGCCAGGTCCCGATTGAGCTTCTGGGCCACCTCCTGCTGGTAGCCGTCCGTCATGGAGGCCATGACGAGTACGAAGAATATCCCCACCAACACGAACATTGCCGCCAGCAACAGGGCGAGGCGGGCGGACAGGGAGTGCAGGACGGCCGGCATGGTTCAGGCGCCAGAGTCCGTGAACTTGTAGCCCACCCCCCACACTGTCTGGATGTAGCGCGGGCTGGACGGGTTCTGCTCGATCTTCGCCCGCAGGCGGTTGATGTGGGTGTTCACCGTGTGCTCGTAGCCCTCGTAGCCGTAGCCCCATACGTGGTCGAGGAGCTGGGCACGCTTGTAGACCCGCCCGGGGTTGCGGGCGAAGTGCATCAGGAGATCGAATTCCCGCGTGGTCAGCTCCACCGGCCTGCCGTCCACGGTCACGGTGCGCCGGGCGCAGTCGATGACGAGGTCCCCGCGCACGACGCGGGTGTCCGCACCGCCCTCGCGCGTTTCGGACAGGGCATCGATGCGTCGGAACAGGGCGCGCACCCGCGCCACCAGCTCACGCACGCTGAAGGGCTTGGTGAGGTAGTCGTCGGCCCCCATCTCCAGGCCGAGGACGCGGTCTGTCTCCGAGGACCGCGCCGTGAGCATGAGAATGGGCTGGTAGACCTCGCTGGCCCGCAGCACGCGGCAGATCTCCAGCCCCTCCATGCCGGGCAGCATGAGGTCGAGGATGAGGAGATCGTAGGGCTGCTCCCGCGCCATGGCAAGCCCACGCACACCGTCGTCGGCCACGTCGATGGTGGCGGCCAGGTCCCTCAGGTTCATCGCCACCACGTCGGCGAGGTCCCGGTTGTCCTCGATGATCAGTATCCGTCGCGACATAGACCCTGCCCCGGTCCAATGGGACCCATTCAGGCATGGAATTATCACAGAATCGTCACGGCAGGAAAGGCGCAGGTGGCGGGAGCACGGCGTTCCCGCGCCCGGTGGGCGGCGTGATACTTCTGTGATGGTTTCGTGATCGGCACGTGATGTTTGTGTGGCCAGCTATACGCACCTCGGCCCTGTCGGCGTGCGACGTTTCAGTCCGCGCCGCCGGGACGGGCCGGGGCCCATGGCTTGACATGACCATCAACGAAGGAGGTATCCGAAATGCTCAAGACGATGATGAAGACGAGTGCCGCCGCGGTGGCGGCGGGCCTGCTGGCCACCGGCGCCTACGCCGCCCCAGTAGCGCTGAGCAACGCCCAGATGGACGGTGTGGCGGCCGGCGGCGTGGAGACGACGGACGGCTTCGTATGCCCGGTGATCACCACCGACGGCGTGCTCAACAGCCCCAAAGGGGCGATGATCGGCGAGGGCCACTACACCATCATCGGGCCCGACGTCACGGTGCCCGTTCACGCCACCAACGGCGACGGTGCCGGCACGCCCCCCGGACCCCATTCCGAGCCGGGGGACACCGACTACACCGCCATCTGGGCGGGCCAGTAGTTGAGCACCCCTTCCCCGGGTCCCGGCCGCGGCCGGGACCCGGACCCGGACCCACCCATGCCGCCGCCGCGCCGCGAGCCGCCGCAAGACGGCCGGCGCGGCGGCGGCCCTGCGCCTGCCGCGCGTCGCCGGTGGTGCGTCGCCGCGGCCCTGGCGGCCCTCGCGGGCCCCGCCATGGGCGACGGCAGTGGCACGGATGCAGCCCCGGCGCCCGTCCGGTCGCTCGTGGAGATACGCCAGCACCACGTCGTCCTGCAGCAGTGGGAGCTGAGCTGCGCCGCCGCCGCACTGGCCACCGTGCTGCGCCACCAGCACAATGTCCCGGTCACCGAACGCTCGGTGGCGCTGGGCCTCATCGACCGCGAGGAGTACCTCGCCAACCCCGACCTGGTACGCCTGCGCCAGGGCTTCTCCCTGCTGGATCTCAAGCGCTACGTTGACGGCATGGGCTACGATGGCGTCGGTCTCGGGCGGCTGACCCTGCCTGACCTGCGCGAGCGCGCGCCCATCATCGTGCCGGTGAACCTGCAGGGCTTTCCCCACTTCGTGGTCTTCCGCGGAGCCACCGCGGACACGGTGCTGCTCGCCGATCCGGCCTTCGGCAACGTCACCATGGCGGTGGACAAGTTCCTGGACGGCTGGATCGAGTACCAGGACGTCGGCCGCGTGGGCTTCCTGGTGACCGAGGCGGAAATGCCGGCGCCGCCGGGGCGGCTGGCGGCGTGGCCGCGAGACTTCGTTGTCCTAAGGTGACACGAAGCGCAACCCCGGGAGGGCGAAAGAACATGACCGGGACCCACTCGCGGCCTACCCTGACCCTGCTGCTGGTGCTGCTACCGTTCACCGCCGCTGCCCAGGACACCCGCGTCCAGGAGCTGGAGCATAAGCTCAGGGAGCGGGACAAGGTGATCCTCGAGCTGCTGGAGCGAATGGAGGCCCTGGAGAGACGGGTGGGCGTTCGGCACGCCGCCGCCGATCCGCCACCCCGCGATCCCGCGGCGCCGGAACGACCCGCCGCAGGCCCTGCGGACGCGCCGGGAACCGTGGTGGTCGAGGAGAGCGCGGCGGAGCGGGCTCTCGAGCGCTCGCTTACGCGGGAGGGTGCGCTGCTGCTCCCCGAGGCCGCGCTGGAGATCGAGCCCGGCTTCACCTACGCGCGCCGCGAGGACACTACGCCGCACCTGCTCGCCTCCGGCGGCGGCCTCGTGGCGGGCGAGACGCAGCGCAACGCCGACAGCCTGACGGCCGACGTGGCGCTACGCCTGGGCCTGCCCTGGGACGCGCAGCTGGAACTGGGCCTGCCCTACCGCTGGCGGGCGGTGGAGTCGACAACCCGCGTCGGCTTTGCCCCCACGGCGGCACCGGAGCGCTCGGGCGCCGGCCTCGGCGACCTGCGCCTCGGCCTCGCCAAGACCCTGCTCCGCGAGGGCCTGTGGCGCCCGGACCTAGTGGGGCGGCTCACCTGGGACAGCGACAGCGGAGAGCGCAGCGACGATGGCGTGTCCCTCGGCGGTGGCTTCCACGAACTCAGGGGCTCGCTGTCGGCCATCAAGCGCCAGGACCCCGTCGCCTTCGTCGGCGGGCTGTCCTACGAGCATGTCTTGAAGGATGATCGCATCCGTCCCGGCGCCACCACGTCCGCGAGCTTCGGCGGCTTCGTCGCGCTCAGCCCCGAGACCTCCCTGCGCCTGCAGCTCTCCGTCGCCTACCAGGACGAAGCGAAGGTCGCCGGCAACGAGGTGGCCGGCAGCGACCGGACCCTCGGCACCTTCGTGGTGGGCGGCTCGACTCTGCTGGCACCGGGCACCCTGCTGAACCTCTCGGCCGGCATCGGCCTCACCGACGACGCCGACGATTTCTCCATCTCCCTGTCCCTGCCCGTGCGCCTCGGCGACTTCCTGTACTGACCGCCGGGTCACGGCTCGAGCACGCGGTGAGCCTCGGGCTGGGGCCTGGAGATGTGCATCTGCCTGGCAACGACCTCAGCCTCGGCGGCGATGGCCGCGAGCCGCGCCCCACCCCTCAGCCCGGCGGCCACCCCATGAGACGGCCGGCCAGCAGATGCAGATGGATATGGAACACCGACTGGCCCGCGAGGCGGTTGCAGTTGAACACCGTGCGATAGCCCTGGTCGGCGAAGCCCTGCTCGCGGGCGATATCGGCGGCCAGCAGGAACATGCGTCCCACCGTCCCCGCATGGCGGGGCTCGAGATCATTGAGGGTGGCGATGTGCTCGGTGGGACAGATGAGGATATGGACTGGCGCCTTGGGATTGATGTCGTTGAAGGCGATGAGATCGTCGCTGCGATGCACGATGTCCACCTGCAGGTTGCCGCCGGCGATGCGACAGAACAGGCAATCGGAAACGCTGTGAGGGATATCCGACATGGGGTGTCTCCGGTGGGCAGTGGTGCGGTAAAGAGCGCGGGGGGCAACCCTGCGCCATCGAATCATTGCCGCCCGGCCAGGCGATGTCCCGAAGGCTCCGGGCCCGGTCAGAGCCCCCGGGCGAGACGGATGCCCACGTTGTCGTAGCCCTTATTGCCAGGGAGCTTGTCCCGCGCGGCAGAGCGCAGCGCGGAGGACGCATTGCTGTAGGAGCCGCCCCGCACCACCCGCTGAGTACAATCACCACCCTCCCATACGCTGCCGTCGGTCGGGGCCCCGCGATAGTCGGGATGCCAGCAGTCACGGACCCATTCCGCGACATTGCCTGCCGTATCGTAGACGCCGAACGGGCTGGCTTCGAAGAAACCCACCTTCGCCGGCTGGCGGGGGTGGAGACCACTCTCACAGTCGAAGCAGTGGGCGTTCTCACGACCGATATCGCGGCCCCACCAGTACTCCCGGCTGCTGCCGGCACGGGCCATGTATTCCCACTCGGCCTCGCTCGGCAGGCGATAACGTTCGCCGGTCTGCTTGGACAACCAGTTGGTGTAGGCGTAGGCATCGTCCCAACTCACGCCGGTGACTGGACGAGTCTCGCGATCGAGGCCATCGTCCGGCGGCAACCGCCGGCCCGTCGCCCGGGCGAAACGGTCGTACTCGGCGAAGGTCACCTCATAACGGCTCACGGCGAAGGCCGGCACCGTAACTTCGTAACGGGGCTGCTCCTCCGGTTTGAGGGGCAGCCGCCCCCCCATGGTAAAGGAGCCACGGGGGATGACGACCATCTCGGGTCCCTGCCCCCCGACCTCGAGGGCATCCCGAAACACGTCGCCCGGCACCGGGCCGGCCTCTTCCGCGGGGGGCGGCTCAGGTTCTTCTTCATCGACGGCAACCTCGGGCTCGGGAACCATCTCCGGTGGTGCGGGCTCGGTGATGGGCTCGTCGACGGTTGGTGCCTCCGCCACCGTCGGTGCGGGCTGCTGCTCCTGGCCCTGGAAAAAGTACCATCCGGCCCCACCGGCCACCGCCAACAGCAGCACCAGGACAATACCTACCACGAGGCCCCGGCGGCGGCCACTCTCGTCCTCTTCCTCCTCCGGTGCCGAAGCCACTTCTCGGGGTGGGGGCGGCCCGCCCGGCGCTGGCACCAGGGTCAGCTCGGGGTCCGGTTCGAGTTCTGGAACGTTCGCCGGCTCAGGCACACCTTCGGGCAACAGTCGTCCCTTGGCCACCGTTTCCGCCTTCTTGGCGGGGACATCCGCCTCCTCCACCACATCCACGCAAACCACCGTGGTGTTGTCCTGCTTGGCTTGGCCCGCCGATTCCACCGCCTCCAGCAGGGCATTGACGCAGTCCCGCGGGTTTTCGGCCCAGGACGAGTACTGGATGACGGAGCCCTGGCCAAGGGTATCCAGGCCGTCGCTGCAGATCAGCAGGCGGTCACCCGGCTGCAAATCCAAGGACTCGCTGGACAGGTCGATCTCGGCGATCTCGTCACCGATCATGGCGCTCATGAGCATGTTGGGCGACAGGTTGGTGTCGGGCTCGATGGCCATACCCTGCTCGCGCATGCGCTGCAGGTAGCCGCCGTAGCTGTGGTCGGCGTTCAGCTTGTTGAGACTGCGCTCCCGCAGCAGGTAGAGATGGGAATCGCCGACGCTCACCCACCACAACTTCGTGCCCTGGACGAAGACACTGACCATGGTGCAGCCCATGCCCTTCAGGCCCGGCGTCTCGCGCACCGACTGGCGGATGGAATCGTTGGCCTTCAGCAGGGCCTGTTTCAGGGCCCCTGGCACGTCGTCCGCGGGGTAGAGGCCGGCGAAGGTACGGTTGAAGGTGGTGGTCACCATGTTGCTGGCCACGTTGCCGGCGGCGTGGCCGCCCATGCCGTCGGCCATGATCACCAACACCGTGGCATTGGATTCCTCGCCCTCGCCGAGGCGGGTGGTCATGAAGGCGTCTTCCTGGTAATCCCGGGCGCCGTCTATCTGGTTGCCGAACAGCTCTAGCTTGATGGCCATTATTGTTGTTCCTGGGTCTGCGCCATTGAATCGCCGGTACCGCCTCAGCGCACCTCGATGCCCCGCTCAGCCATGCGTTCCTTGGCCTCGCCGATGGTGTATTCGGCAAAATGGAAAATGCTGGCGGCCAGCACCGCGTCGGCCTCCCCCTCCAGGACGCCGGCCACCAGGTGGTCCAGGTTGCCTACGCCCCCGGAGGCGATGACCGGGATGTGCACGGCCCGGGACACCGCCCGGGTCAGGTCCAGATCGAAGCCCGCCCTGGTGCCGTCGCGGTCCATACTGGTGAGCAGGATCTCGCCGGCCCCCAGTTCCTCCATTCTGACGGCCCACTCCACGGCATCGATGCCCGTTGGCTTGCGCCCGCCGTGGGTGAAGATCTCCCAGCGCGGGGATTCGTCCGCGGCGTTGACGCCCTTGGCATCGATGGCCACGACGATGCACTGGGCGCCGAAACGGGCGCTGGCCTCGCCTACGAATTCCGGGTTGAAGACGGCGGCGGTGTTGATGCCCACCTTGTCGGCGCCGGCATTGAGCATGCGGCGGATGTCCTCCACCTTGCGGATCCCCCCACCCACGGTGAGGGGAATGAACACCTGGGCGGCCACGTCCTCCACCACGTGGACGATGGTGTCGCGGTCGTCCGAGGAGGCGGTGATGTCCAGGAAGGTGATCTCGTCGGCCCCTTCCAGGTCGTAACGCTTGGCCACCTCGACGGGGTCTCCCGCATCGCGGATGTCCAGGAACCTGACCCCCTTGACCACACGGCCGTTATCCACATCCAGGCACGGGATGATGCGTTTGGCGAGTCCCATGTCAGTAGGAACGCCCGGCATCCAACTCGTCCGCCAGGCGCTGCCCCTCGGCGAAATCCAGGGTGCCCTCATAGATGGCACGCCCGGTGATGGCGCCGCTGATGCCTTCGTCCGCCACTTCGCACAGGCGCCGCACGTCTTCCAGATTGGTGATGCCGCCGGAGGCGATGATGGGGATATGGACCGACTGGGCGAGGCGCACCGTGGCCTCGAGGTTGACACCGCTCATCATGCCGTCACGGCTGATATCGGTGTAGACGATGGCTTCCACGCCGTCCTCCTCGAACTGGCGGGCCATGTCCGCCGCGTCATGGTGGGACAGCTTGGACCAGCCGTCCACCGCCACCTTGCCGTCCTTGGCGTCCAGCCCGATGATGATGTGGCCGGGGAACTCGGCGCACACCTCGGGCACGAAATGGGGGCTGGTGACCGCCTTGGTGCCCAGAATGACGTACCTGACCCCGGCATCGAGATAGGTGAGGATGGTCTCCTCGTCGCGGATCCCGCCGCCCACCTGGATGGGCAGTTCCGGGAAGGCCTCGGCGATGGCGTGGATCGCCTTGGCGTTCCTGGGCTTGCCCTCGAAGGCACCGTTCAGGTCCACCAGGTGAAGCCGCCGCGCGCCCGCCTCCACCCAGCGCCGGGCGGTGGCCACGGGATCGTCGGAGAATACCGTCACATCGTCCATCTTGCCCTGGCGCAGCCGCACACACTGGCCGTCCTTGAGGTCTATGGCAGGGATTAACAACATCGGGGTTTCCTTGGAATCCGGCTCATGGGGTGGGTTCGGGTGTACCCTGGGGTCCCGGGGATGGTCATGCAAAGACTATAGGGATTCGCGCAAACAAAAAAGATTATGGATTATGCGCGCCCATTTTTAAATTTGGCCCGCCCCGGCGCCCGTCAATGGGCCTCGTCCCAGTTGGCCCCCACGCCGGCCTCCACGATCAGGGGCACCCGCAGGCGGGCGGCCTGCTCCATGCGAGTGCGGATCTCCGGCACCATGGCATCCACCAGGGCCTCGCGGATCTCGAACACCAGCTCGTCGTGGACCTGCATGATCATGCGCACGTCGTCCTCCCGGCCCGTGAGCCACTCGTCCAGCCCGATCATGGCGAGCTTGATGATGTCCGCCGCGGTGCCCTGCATGGGGGCGTTGATGGCGGTGCGTTCGGCGTACTGGCGGCGCTGGCCGTTGCGGCTGTTGATCTCCGGCAGGTACAGCCGGCGGCCGAACACCGTCTCCACGTAGCCGCGCTCATGGGCCTGGACGCGGGTGTCGTCCATGAAAGCCTTGACCCCCGGATAACGGGTGAAATAGAGGTCCACGTAGGCCTGGGCCTCGGGGCGTTCGATACCCAACTGGCGGGCCAGCCCGAAGGCCGACATGCCGTAGATGAGGCCGAAGTTGATGGCCTTGGCGCGGCGCCGCTGCTCGGCCGTGACGGTGCCGCCGAAGACCTCGGCGGCGGTGGCGCTGTGGATGTCCTCGCCCCGTTCGAAGGCGGCCAGCAGGTTTTCGTCCCCCGACAGGTGGGCCATGATCCTCAGCTCGATCTGGGAGTAGTCCGCCGCCACCATGCGAAAACCGGGCTCCGCCACGAAGGCCTGGCGGATGCGCCGCCCCTCATGGGTGCGGATGGGGATGTTCTGGAGGTTGGGCTCGGACGACGACAGGCGCCCGGTGGCGGCCACGGCCTGATGATAGCTGGTGTGGACCCGGCCGGTGTGGGGGTCGATGCGCTGCGGCAGGGTGTCCGTGTAGGTGGATTTCAGCTTGGCCACGCCGCGGTATTCCAGGATGGTGGCGGGCAGATCGAAGTCCGCGGCCAGTTCCTGCAGCACCGACTCGGCGGTGGAGGGCTGGCCCTTGGGGGTCTTCGCCACCACCGGCAGGCCCATTTCCTCGTAGAGGATCTGCTGGAGCTGCTTGGGCGAGCCCAGGTTGAAGGGGCGGCCCGCCAGCTCGTGGGCCTTGGCCTCGAGTTCCAGGATACGCCGGGCCAGCTCCTTGCTGTGGCTGGCGAGCACCACACGGTCCACCCTGACCCCACGGCGCTCCATGCGCGACAGCACCGGCACCAGGGGCATCTCGATGGTGTCGAACACCGTGCGCGGCCCCTCCTGTCCGGCGAGCCGGGGCCACAGGGTCTGGTGCAGGCGCAGGGTGACGTCTGCATCCTCGGCGGCGTAGGGGCCGGCCTGTTCCAGGGGGACCTGGTCGAAGGTGAGCTGTTTGGCCCCCTTGCCCGCCACGTCTTCGAAATGAATGGTGCCATGGCCGAGGTACTTCAGGGCCAGGGAGTTCATGTCGTGGCGGCTCGCCGTGCTGTCCAGCACGTAGGACTCGAGCATGGTGTCGAAGCGTATGCCCGCGAGCGCCACGCCGTGGCGCGCCAGCACGCTCATATCGTATTTGAGATTCTGGCCCACCTTGGCGCGCGCCGGGTCCTCCAGCAGGGGCTTGAGGGCCGCCAGCACAACGTCCCGCGAGAGCTGCGCCGGTGCCCCGGGATAGGCATGGGCCACCGGCACGTAGGCGGCCGTGCCGGGCTCCACCGCGAAGGACACCCCCACCAGTTCCGCCGCCATGTACTCGAGGCTGGTGGTTTCAGTATCGAAGGCGAACAGCTCGGCCGCCGCCAGCCGCGCCACCCAGGCGTCGAAGGCTGCGGGGGCCAGCACCGTCTCGTAACGGGTGGCGGGGCCGCCGGCCAAGGACTCAGGGGCGGTCGGGGTGTCACCGCCGGCCGGGAGCACCTCCGCGAGCCAGCTCTTAAACTCCAGGCGGGCGTAGAGTTCCCGCAGAGCCTCCACGTCGGGGGCCTGGCATCCAAGGTCCCGCGGCCCGCGCTCCATGGCCACGTCGCACTTGATGGTGGCCAGCCGGCGGCCCAGGTCGAGGCGGTCCATGTGCTCCCGCAGGGACTCCCCCACCTTGCCCTGGATGTCGCCGGCATGGGCCATCACGCCATCCAGGCTACCGTACTCGTTGAGCCACTTGGCGGCCGTCTTGGGCCCCACCCTGGGGATCCCCGGGATGTTGTCCGAGGTGTCCCCCACCAGGGCCAGGTAATCCACGATGAGTTCGGGTCCGACCCCGAACTTGGCCACCACCTCGGCCGGGTCGAGGACGGAGTTGTCCATAGTGTTCACCAGCCGGATGTGGCCATCCACCAGCTGGGCGAGGTCCTTGTCGCCCGTGGAGACCACCACGTCCATGCCGGCGTCCCGGGCCTGGTGTGCCAGGGTCCCGATGACATCGTCCGCCTCCACTCCCGGTTCCATCACCAGGGGCAGCCCCAGGGCCCGGACCAGTTCATGGAGGGGCTCCACCTGGCTCCGGAGCTCATCCGGCATGGGGGGGCGGTGGGCCTTGTATTCGGCAAACAGTTCGTCCCGGAAGGTCTTGCCGGGGGCATCGAACACCACCGCCACGTGCTCGGGGTCGTAATCGTTGCAAAGGCGCTTCAACATATTGGCCACGCCGTACACGGCCCCCGTGGGGGCGCCGCTGGAGTTGGTGAGGGCCGGCATGGCGTGGAAGGCCCGATAGAGGTAGGAAGAACCGTCCACCAGGTAGAGGGTATTTGCGGAATCCGTCATGGCCCAATGTTACCTTGGATAAACTTGGTCTGCGCTGTGCCGCTATGAGGTCCGAACATGAGCCATAAATCCAGAGACATCGCCTCCGCCTTCGCCGGCCCCCCCAACTCCGTGCGGCCGGCCGGGCGCGATTCCTGGAAGGTATTCCAGATCATGGCCGAGTTCGTGGAAGGCTTCGAGCGGCTGTCGGAACTGCGGCCCTCCGTGAGTATATTCGGCTCCGCCCGCATCAGTCCCGGCGACGCCGATGGCTACTACGAGCTGGCAGAGGACATCGCCCGCCAACTCTCGGACGCCGGCTTCGCCGTGGTGAGCGGCGGCGGGCCGGGGATCATGGAGGCGGCCAACAAGGGGGCCCATGCCGGACGGTCCCCCAGCATCGGGCTCAACATCAGCCTGCCCCATGAGCAGACGGCCAATCCCTACCAGGACGTGTCCCTGAGCTTCCGCCATTTCTTTTCCCGCAAGGTGATGTTCGTGAAGTATGCCTCGGCCTACGTGGTGCTGCCGGGGGGCTTCGGCACCCTGGACGAGCTGGCGGAAATCCTCACCCTGGTGCAGACGGGCAAGACCCCGCGCATCCCCATCATTCTCGTGGGGGAGCCGTTCTGGCGTGGCCTGGTGGAATGGTTCCGCCACAGCCTGGTGACCCAGGCTACCATCAGCCCGGAGGACCTGGAGCTGTTTCAGATCGTGGACAAACCGGCCCGAGTGGTGGATGCTATCTTCGATCATTACGAGACCCGGGGTTTCGAACCCTCCGTGGAGGAGCAGGAGATCCTGCTGCAGCTCTAGGGCCCCCATGCCCCACATCCCGGCGTCTCCAGCAGTGCCCCGACAAATTCATAAAAAGCCCATGCCCATCAAACATCTCGCCTCGTCCTGCATCCTGCTCGCCACTGCCCTGGCGACCGTTACGGCCGCCGCCCAGGAGGAGCAGCCGCCCGAACGCTTCCCCGAGGCCCCGCCGCCGCCGCCCAAGGTGCAAAGCGGCGAGGCCCTGGAGCCCGAGGTCACCATCATCCGGCGCGAGACCCAGACCATCGAGGAATACCGGGTCAACGGCCAGCTCTACATGATTCGGGTGAAACCCGATATCGGTCCCACCTATTACCTGGTGGACGCCGACGGCGACGGCAACCTGGAGACCCGCCGCCACGAACTCGACCCCGGCTTCCGCATCCCCGGCTGGGTCCTGTTCCGCTGGTAGCCCCCGGCCCTCTCCCATTCACTATATTCACTATTCACTATTCACTATTCCCCAATAGCATCCCCCCTAACCTGCCCCCGCCGCGCCCTTTGAACTCCATCTCCGGCGCCCTCTTCATCCGTCCCGTATTCCTAATGGTGGTGGTGGCCCTGGCCGGCCATCTGGCCTGGGAGCAGTGGTGGGCCGCACCCTGACCCCCCGGACGGGGGGCGCGACGATGAACGTCTTTGCTCGTCGCGATAAGGATCTTTCGTTTTAACGCCAAGCCCGCCTGAGCTAAATCTAGCCCATTCAGAAGGCTTCAGAGGTGGGTCAGGTGATGTCGGAAGAGTCGGAACAAGCGATGGGGGACGGCGAGCCGGGATTCGGCCCCATTCCCGAGGTGAAGGAACGGGCGCGGTGGCTGGAGGTGCGGCGGCGCATCGAGCGCCGCCAGGACCTCAAGCGCCTGCGGGAACTCCTGGAGGATCCGGACTTCGAGGAGTTCGATTGAGGGCCTGAATCCACCGCGCCGCGGGGGTATCCGCCACCCCGGAACATGGCTGTAATGCATCCCGTCGTGCCCGTCCACGGCCGCTGGCGCCGGATGGGCTGCGGCTATACCACCCCGGGACGGTTTGCCAGAGAATAGGGTCATGGCAACCCTCATCGACCATGGGCCCTGAAGGTCCATGGACATCTCCCTGCTCAAGACCTTCCTGGAGGTCTCCCGCACGCGCCATTTCGGCCAGGCGGCGGAGCGCCTTCACGTCACCCAGTCGGCGGTGAGCGCCCGCATCAAGCTGCTGGAAGAGGCCCTCGGCACCGAACTCTTCGTGCGCAAGCGCAACGATCTCCGCCTCACGGCCTCCGGCAGCCGCCTCAAACGCCACGCCGAGGCCATCGTCAACGAATGGAACCGGGCGCGCCAGGAGTTGTTGCTGGAACCCGAGGTGGAGCAGGTGCTGGCCATAGGATTCCAACTGGACCTGTGGTCCATGGTGGGTGCCGGGTACACGGCCCGGCTGCTGGCCGGCGAGCCGCGCATCGCCCTGCGGGTGGAGACCCAGAGCCAGGCCGCCCTGGCCGAACAGGTGGCCACCGGCACCCTGGACATGGCCTTCCTGTTCGATGCCCCGCCCATCCAGGACCTCGCCATCCGCCAGCTCGGCGACGTCGCCCTGATCCTGGTATCCACGGCTCCCGCCGCCACCCTGGACGACGCCCTGGGCGAAGGCTACGTCTACGTGGACTGGGGCACCGCCTTCTCCCTCAGCCACTCGCGGCTGCTGGGGGACCGCCCCGCCCCCCGCCTCCGGGCGGGCTTCGGGCTGCTGGCCGTGGATTTGCTCATGGAGCGCGGCGGCAGCGCCTTCCTGGCCGCGCCCATGGCCGAACCGGCCCTGGGCGCCGGCCGCCTCCACCGCGTGGCCGACGCACCCGTCATCGAACGCCAGGTCTTCTGTGTCTTCCGCTCGGGGCGCGCCGACGAGGACCTGCTGCTGGCGGTGGCCCGCAGCTTCGAGACCTGATCCCTCGCCACCGGTCACCACGAATTGGTGGCCTCGGAGGACGGACTAGGCCTCCAGCTCCGCCAGCAGCCTCACCCACCCCGCCCGCTCGGCCTCGGGAGTGAAGAGCCCGCGGCGGGCGGCGCACTGCCGCTCCAGGTCCCGGTAGAAGGCCGGCTCCGCCTCCGCCCGCAACAACACCGCGCCCAGGGCATCGGCGTCTTCCACGGGATAGTAGCCGAGGTAATCCTCCCCCAGCAGCCCCACCGAGCCGGCGATGCGGGATGCCACCACCGGCAGGCCCGCCACTACCGCCTCGGAGATCACGTTCGCCCCGCCTTCCATGCGCGACGGCAGCACCATCAGATGGGCGCGCCGGAACACCTGGCGCAACCGGTGGTGGGGGATCTCCCCGTGCCAGCGGTAGCGGGGATTGTCCGCCATCTCGGCACGCGCCGCCTCGCCCCACTCCGGAGTATGGGCCTTGCCGTAATGGTCGACCCGTATGCGGCTCTCCCGCGGCAGGCACCGCACCGCCATGGCCGGGCGCAGGGGGTCCTTCTCCTCCCGCAGGTGCCCCGCCACCACCACCCGGAAATGGCGTCTCGCGGGGTCCCGGGCCGCCAGGGGCCGCGCCGACTGGTGGATCACCCGCACCTTGGCGCGATGCTCCGGCGGCACGGTGTCGGCGATGAGGTCGTGGAGCCCCACCAGGCGGTGGGCCAGCTCGATGGAGCGCAGGGTCTCCCGGGGATGGCTGTGGATGAAGCGGTAGGCATCGGTACCCGTGAGGGAGACCACCAGGGGCCGCTCCGGGTAGCGGCCGGCGAAGGCCGCGATGGCCGCGGCGCTGCGCCAGGCATGGAGGGCCACCATCATGTCGGCGGGCTCGCCGCCGTAGTCCAGGGACACCTTCACACGATGACCCAACCCCCGCAGGATGGTCGCCCAGCGGGCGGCAGTGGCGCGGTTGCCGGCCCTAGACCTTGGTGGTGCCGGGGTTATAAGGCGAATGTTCATCCGGTATTCTTGGCCCTCATCCGCCATCCATCCCGTGTGCGTCTGCCGTTCTGCTTGCCGTGTCCATCATTCACCAGTGTGTCCGCTGCCACCCGCCGGTACAACTCCCGGCCCGCAAACCCCTGAGCACGCCAAAACCATGACCCATAAGCCATGACCCAGACCGCCGTCCCCACCGCCCCACAAGCCCTCGTCGAGCAGATGCGGGACGCCCGCCGGCGCACCCTGATCCTCATCGCCGGGCTGGACGAACACCAGCTCATGGGCCCGCGCCTGCCCACCGTCAACCCGCTGCGCTGGGAGGTCGCCCACGCCGCCTTCTTCTACGAATACTGGGTGTTGCGCCAGCACTACGGCGAAGCCCCGGGGCGCCCGGACGTGGATGCCCTCTACGACTCCATCACCATCGCCCACGACGACCGCTGGGACCTGCCCCTGCCGGCCATGGCCGACACCCTGGCCTACATGGCGGGCGTGCTGGAGCGCGTCGAGGACCACCTGGCGTCGGGCCCGGACCCGCACCGCGACTACCTGGCTCAGTACGCGGTATTCCACGAGGACATGCATACCGAGGCCTTCACCTATACCCGCCAGACCCTGGAATACCCGCCCCCCGCCATCGCCACGCCCCCCGATCCCGCCTGGCGGGCGGGCCCCCTGGCGGGCGATGCCGCCATACCCGGCGGGGAGTTCCTGCTGGGCGCTCGACCGCAGGACGGGTTCTGCTTCGACAACGAGAAATGGGCCCACCCCCGCAAGGTGGCGCCCTTTCGTATCGCCCGCGCCGCCGTGTCCAACGGCGAGTATGCCGCCTTCGTGGATGCCGGCGGTTACGACACGCCCGACTACTGGGACGACGAGGGCTGGACCTGGCGCAGCGCCGGTGGCCTGCACCAACCCCGCTACTGGCGCCGCAGGGCCGCCGACTGGGAGCAGCGGCACTTCCAGACATGGCGACCCCTGGCCGTGGACGCCGCGCTGATCCACGTGAGCTGGTACGAGGCCCGGGCCTATTGCCGCTGGGCCGGGCGGCGCCTGCCCACCGAGCTGGAATGGGAGGTGGCCGCCGCCGCCCAACCGTCCGCCGACGGCACCACCCTGGCCTCCCTGAAGCGCCGCTACCCCTGGGGCGATGCCCCCCCCGACGCCGGCCGCGCCAACCTCGACGGCGGGGCCCTGGGCACCATCGACGTGGGGGCCCTGGCGGCGGGGGACAGCGCCTTTGGTTGCCGCCAGATGCTGGGCAACGTCTGGGAGTGGACCGACACGGTATTCGAGCCCTACCCCGGCTTCGAGCCGGACATGTACCAGGACTATTCCCAGCCCCTGTTCGGCACCACCCGGCTGCTCAGGGGCGGCGCCTGGGCCAGCCGGGCGCGGCTCATCCGCAACACCTGGCGCAACTACTATGGCCCCGACCGCAACGACGTGTTCGCGGGCTTTCGTACCTGCGCCCTGTGAACCCCTGGCACGGAATTCAGCGTACCCCCAACCGGCATCAGACGACAAACGGACGACCCCGATGAAGCAAGACAACTCCCCCGTCGTAAAAGACCTGGTGCTGGTGGGCGGCGGCCATTCCCACGTCGCGGTGCTGCGGCGCTTCGGCATGAGGCCGGTGCCGGGCCTGCGCATCACCCTGGTGGCGCGGGACGTCCACACCCCCTATTCGGGCATGCTGCCGGGCTTCGTGGCCGGTCACTACGGCTATGACGACTGCCACATCGATCTGCGGCCCCTGGCCCAGTTCGCCGGGGCACGCCTGTTCCACGGCGAGGTGGAGGGCCTGGACCTGGAAGAACGCACGGTGCGGGTGGGCAACCGCCCGCCGGTGCCCTACGACCTGCTGTCCATCAACACCGGCTCGCGACCGCGGGTCCACGACGTACCCGGCGCTGCCGAACATGCCACCCCCGTGAAACCCATCGACAGTTTCCTCACGCGCTGGCAGGCCATGGTGGACCGCGTGCTGGCGAGCCACGGCGACTACCGTATCGTGCTGGTGGGCGGCGGCGCCGGCGGCGTGGAACTGGCCCTCGCCGCCCAGTACCGCCTGCGCCACCTGCTGGCGGCGCGCGGCGACCGGCCCGAGCGCCTGCATTTCAGCCTGCTGACCCAGGGCCCCGACATCCTGCCCTCCCACAACGCGGGGGTGCGCTCCCGCTTCGAGCGGGTGCTGAAGGAACGGGGCATCGAGGTGTACACGGATCACCAGGTGACGGAGGTCGTCCCCGGGCAGGTACGGGCGGCAGGCCGGCAGCCGGTGGCGGCGGACGACGTGCTGTGGGTCACCACCGCCGCCGCCGCCCCGTGGCCCGGCGCGGCCGGGCTGGCGGTGGACGACGAAGGCTTCATCCGCGTGGACGCGCACCTCCAGTCGGTGTCCCATCCCGGCGTGTTCGCCGTCGGCGACGTGGCCGCCCTGCCGGACCCGCGGCCCAAGTCAGGGGTGTTCGCGGTGCGCCAGGGGCCGGTGCTGGCGGACAACCTGAGCCGCGCCGCCACCGGCCGCCCCCTGCGCCGCTACCGGCCCCAGCGCCATTTTCTCGGCCTCATCAGCACGGGCGACAAGTATGCCGTGGCCTCCCGCGGCCGCTGGTCCCTGGAGGGTGCCTGGCTGTGGCGCGCCAAGGACTGGATCGATCGCCGCTTCATGGCCCGCTTCAACGAGCTGCCCGCCATGGACGAGGACGACGGCGGGCCGGACCTGGCCCACGGCATCGCCGATGCGGATGCCATCCGCGAACTCTCCACCATCGCCATGCGCTGCGGCGGCTGTGGGGCCAAGGTGGGCAGCACGGTGCTCACCCGGGTCATGCAACGCCTCGCCGCCGGCAGCCGCGGCGACGTCATCGTGGGCCTCGACAGCCCCGACGACGCGGCGGTGCTGGAGGTGCCGCCGGGCAAGGTGATGGTGCAGAGCGTCGACTACTTCCGGGCCTTCATCGACGACCCCTACCTGTTCGGCCAGATCGCCGCCAACCATGCCCTGGGGGACCTCTTCGCCATGGGCGCCGAGCCCCAGTCGGCCCTGGCCATCGCCACCGTGCCCTACGGCCGGGAGCGCATCGTCGAGCAGACCCTCCACGACATAATGCAGGGGGCCCTGAAGGTGCTGGGCTCCTGCGGCGCGGTGCTCGCCGGGGGGCATTCCAGCGAGGGCGCGGAGCTGGCCTTCGGGCTCACGGTGAACGGCCTCGCCGACCCCGCCGTGATGTGGCGCAAGGGGGGGCTGCGAGCGGGAGACGCCCTGGTGCTCACCAAGCCCATCGGCACCGGCACCCTGTTCGCCGCCGACATGCGCCAGCAGGCCAAGGGGCGCTGGATCCACGGCGCCATCGACACCATGCTCCTCACCAACCACGCCGCCGCCGACTGCCTGCGACGCCACGGCACCAGCGCCTGCACCGACGTCACCGGCTTCGGTCTGCTGGGGCACCTGGTGGAGATGACCCGCGCCTCCGGCGTAGATGCCCGGCTGCAACTGGCGGCCGTGCCCGTGCTGGACGGCGCCGCCGAGACGGTGGCGGCGGGGATCCTGTCCTCCCTGCAGCCCCAGAACCTGCGCCTGCGGCGGGCCATCCGGGACTTGGAGGCGGCGGCACGCCACCCCCTGTTCCCCCTGCTCTTCGACCCCCAGACGGCGGGTGGACTGCTGGCGGGGGTGCCCGGCGGCCAGGCGGATGATTGCGTCGCCGAGCTGCGGACCCTGGGCTACCCCGAGGCCGCCGTCATCGGCCATATCGAGGCCACCGGGGAGGCCGCCGAGCCCATCCGCGTGGACACCGCCCTGGATGCGGCGCCGGCCAGGCGCCGGGAAGCGGCCTGATCCGTGAAAACACCATGCCCCACCCGCGCCATGACGGCTGGTCTTACTCCCGCCGGCAAGGCAAGATAACTCTCATGGCGATACGCGCCGCCCGAAATGATGAAAGAGGAGGGCGTATCGCCATGCCCGTTCCCTCACCCCATCCCTCTCCCAGAGGGAGAGGGGGAGAGCGGGCTTCGCGACTTTCAGTTTAATGCCCTAACGGCACCCCCGAGGCCCTCGAGCCCCGCAGGAGATCATTACAAACGTGCTCCTCTTGATCCTTACCGTCTTCGTGGGCGCACCCGTCGCGGCCTGGGTGGCGCGCTTCGGGCGCATCCAGTCGGCATGGGCCGCAGGGCTGGTGACCCTGGCTGCGGTGGTCCAGCTCATCACCCTCATGCCGGCGGTCTTCGAGGGCGAGACCCTGATCCACGAGTCGGCGTGGATGCCCCGGGCCGGCCTCACCCTCGCCTTCCGGCTCGACGGCCTGGGGCTGCTGTTCGCCCTGCTTATCCTGGGCATCGGCCTGCTGGTGATCCTCTATGCCCGCTATTACCTGGCGGCCGGGGACTGCATGGGCCGGTTCTATGCCTACCTGCTGCTGTTCATGGGCGCGATGCTCGGCATCGTGCTGTCGGAGAACATCATCCAGTTGCTGGTGTTCTGGGAACTCACCAGCCTCACCTCGTTCCTGCTCATCAGCTACTGGCAGGAGCGTGCCGATGCCCGCCAGGGCGCGCGCATGGCCCTGGCCATCACCGGGGCCGGCGGGCTGGCCATGCTGGGCGGCTTCGTGCTGCTGGGGCATATCGTGGGCAGCTACGAGCTGTCGGTGATCCTGCAATCCGGCGACGTCATCCGCGCCCACCCCCTGTACCTGCCGACCCTGGTGCTGATCCTGCTGGGCGCCTTCACCAAGTCGGCCCAGTTCCCGTTTCATTTCTGGCTGCCCAATGCCATGTCCGCCCCCACCCCGGTGTCGGCCTACCTGCATTCCGCCACCATGGTCAAGGCCGGGGTGTTCCTGCTGGCGCGCCTCTTTCCCGCCCTTTCCGGCACCCCCGAGTGGTCGGCCCTGGTGGGCAGCGCGGGGCTCGCCACCTTCCTGGTGGGCGCCGTTTTCGCCCTCTTCAAGCATGACCTGAAGGGCCTGCTGGCCTATTCCACCATCAGCCACCTGGGGCTCATCACTCTGCTGTTCGGCATCGGCACCCCCCTGGCGGCGGTGGCCGGGGTGTTCCATATCATCAACCACGCCATTTTCAAGGCGTCCCTGTTCATGGCCGCGGGCATCATCGACCACGAGACCGGCAGCCGCGACATGCGCCGGATCAACGGCCTGTGGAAATACATGCCCCACACCGGCATGCTGGCCATGGTGGCGGCCGCGGCCATGGCCGGCGTACCCCTGCTCAACGGGTTTCTGTCCAAGGAGATGTTTTTCGCCGAGGCGGTGAGCGCGTCCACCCACCTGCGCCTGGGCTGGCTGCTGCCGGCGGCGGTGACGGTGGCCGGGGTGTTCGCGGTGGCCTACTCCTTCCGCTTCATCCATGACGTGTTCTTCAACGGCGAGCCCGTGGACCTGCCCAAGTTGCCCCACGAGCCGCCGCGCTGGATGAAGGTGCCGGTGGAGATGCTGGTGGCGCTGTGCCTGCTGGTGGGGATCCTGCCTGCCTTGACCGTGGAACCGCTGTTGACCATCGCCTCCGCCGGCATGCTCAACCAGCCGGTGCCCAACTTCGACCTCGCCATCTGGCACGGATTCAACATCGCCCTGGCCATGAGCGTGGTGGCCCTGGTGGGAGGCGGGCTGCTTTACATGAAACGCCAACCCCTGTTCGAGCTCCATGACCGCTTCGAGCATCGTTTGCAAGCCAAGGTCCTGTTCGACCACACCATCGGCGGCATCCTGAAGTTGGCGGGGGCGGTCACCCGGGCCCTCGACACCGGTTCACTGCAGCGCCTGGTGGCCATATTCGTGGCCTTCGCCGCCGTGCTCGGCATCAGTGGCTTCGTCGCCGGCGGCGGCCCCCTGACGGGCAGTCGCGACCTGCTGCCCGTGGACGGCATCAGTCTGCTGGCCGCCGGCGGCCTGGCGGCGGCGGCCGTGGCCACCGTGATCATGCATCGCCAACGCCTGGTCTCCCTCATCCTCATCGGCGTGGTGGGGCTGGTGGTATCCCTGGTGTTCGTCAAGTTCTCGGCCCCGGACCTGGCCCTGACCCAGCTGTCCGTGGAGGTGGTCACCATCGTGCTGCTGCTACTGGCGTTGTATTTCCTGCCGCGGCGACAACAGCCGGATTCACGGCCCGGCCATCGCGCCCGCGACGTGGTGCTGTCCGTGGTGGCCGGCGGCGGCGTGGCCGCCCTCGCCTGGGCGGTGCTGACCCGGCCCTACGACAGCATCGCCGACTTCTTCCTCGCCAACAGCCTGCCCGGGGGGGGTGGCAGCAACGTAGTAAACGTCATCCTGGTGGACTTCCGCGGCTACGATACCCTGGGGGAGATCACCGTGCTGGCCCTGGCCGCCCTCGGGATCTTCGCCATGCTCGAGGGGCTTCACCTCGCGGGGCCGACCCACGACGACGACGGCCGCCCCTGGAGCCCGGACATGCACCCGCCGGTGATGGCCTCCCTCACCCGGCTGTTGCTGCCCCTCGCCCTGCTGGTATCCGCCTTCATCTTCCTGCGCGGGCACAACCAGCCGGGGGGCGGCTTCATCGCCGGCCTCATCACCGCCGTGGCCCTCATCATGCAATACCTGGCCAACGGCGTGGCCTGGACCCAGTCCCGCCTGCCCGCCAACATGCACCCGGTGCTGGCCCTGGGGCTGCTGGTGGCCACCCTCACGGGGCTGGCCAGCTGGCTGTTCGGACACCCCTTCCTGACCTCGGCCTTCACCCATCTGCACTGGCCCCTGGTGGGCGACTTCGAAGTGGCCTCGGCCATGGCCTTCGATTTCGGGGTCTACCTGGTGGTGGTGGGCGCCACCCTGCTCATCCTCATCCATCTCGGGCTCATGCACAGCGCCAGCCACGAGGCGTCCGCCGGCGACGAGGACTACCGCTGATGGAACTCCTGGTGGCCTTCATCATCGGCGTGCTCACGGCCTGTGGCGTCTACCTGGTGCTGCGGCGGCGCAGCTTCCCCGTGGTCCTGGGGCTCACCATGCTGTCCTACGGCGTCAACCTGTTCCTGTTCGCCATGGGGCGGCTCACCATCGGCCGGCCGGCCGTCATCCACCCGGACGCCGCGGGTTACGCAGACCCGTTGCCCCAGGCCCTGGTGCTCACCGCCATCGTCATCAGCTTCGCCATGACCGCCTTCGTCATCGTCCTCGCCCTCAAGGCGCGGGCCGAGCTGGGCACGGACCACGTGGACGGGAGGGGCGAGCCATGAGCCACCTCGTCATCGCCCCGGTCCTGCTGCCCCTGCTGGCGGCCATCGGCCTGTTGCTGGCGCGCCCCCTGCCCCTCGGCGTGCGCCGGGCGCTAAGCACCGCCGCGGTGGCCGGCCAGGTGGGCCTGGCCCTGATGCTGGTGGCGGCCACCCGGGACGGTGGCATCATGACTTACGCCCTCGGCGACTGGCCGGCACCCTTCGGCATCATCCTGGTGGCGGACGCCCTGGCGGCCTGGATGGTGGCCACCACCACCCTGCTGGCCCTGGCCGCCGTGCTCTATGCCAGTCGCGGCGACGATGGGGCGGGGCGCCACTTTCATGTGCTGTTCCAGCTCCAGCTGTTCGGCCTCAACGGCGCCTTCCTCACCGGCGACCTGTTCAACCTGTTCGTGTTCTTCGAGATCCTGCTGCTGGCCTCCTACGGCCTGCTGCTCCACGGCGGCGGTCCCCTGCGCACCCGGGCCGGGCTGCATTTCGTGGTCATCAACCTGGCGGGCTCCACCCTGTTCCTGTTCGCCGTGGGTACCCTGTACGGCGTTCTCGGCACCCTCAACATGGCGCATCTGGCCGAGCGCATGGCCGGGGTGGCGCCCGACGACGCGGGACTCGTGCAGGCCGCCGGCCTGCTGTTGTTCGGCGTCTTCGCCCTCAAGGCCGCCCTGGTGCCCCTGTATCTGTGGCTGCCCCGGGCCTACGCCCACACCAGCGCCCCGGTGGCCGCCCTGTTCGCCATCATGACCAAGGTGGGGGCCTACAGCATCCTGCGCCTGGACACCCTGATATTCGGGGCCGCGGGGGGGGCCAGCGCCCATCTGCTCGCCCCCTGGCTGCTGCCCCTGGCCCTGGCCACCGCGGTGGTGGGCATGTTGGGCGTAGTGGCCAGCACCGCCTTGCGCCGCCAGGTGGCGTACCTGGTGGTGGCCTCGGTGGGGTTCCTGCTCACCGCCCTGGGGCTGGGCTCCGCGGAAGGCATCGCCGCCGGCCTCTATTACCTGCCCCATTCCACCTTCGCCGGTGCGGCCCTGTTCCTGCTGGCGGACAGCATCGCCACCCGTCGCGGGGCCCTGGCGGATCGCCTGGTGCCCGGGGGGACCATGATCGATCCCAAGCTGCTGGGGAGCCTGTTCCTGGTGGCCGCCGTGCTCATCGCCGGCCTGCCACCCCTGTCGGGCTTCGTGGGCAAGGTCCTCATCCTGCAGGCGGCCCTCGGCCACCCGGCCCTGCCGTGGGTGATGGCGGTGCTGCTGGGCACCAGCCTGCTGGCGGTCATCGCCCTGGCGCGCAGCGGCAGCGTGCTGTTTTACCGCGCGGAGATAGCCGCAGTGCCCGAGGGCCGGCCTGCCAGGGGGGGGCTGGGCCGGGAACTGAGCCCCGCCGTTGCCCTGCTGCTGCTGTGCGGGGCCCTGGTGGTATGGGCGGGGGCGACCCACGAGCACACCCATCTGATGGCACGACAACTACTGGCACCGGAGACCTACATCGAGGCCGTGTTGGGGCCGCCCCCGGGGGATGCACCATGATCCGCCGCCTGCTCCCCCATCCCCTCCTGACCCCCATGCTGGCCTTGATCTGGATCCTGCTGGTGAACCAGTTCAGCCTCGGGCACCTGGTGCTGGGCCTGCTGCTGGGCTGGGCCATTCCCCTGTTCACCCTGCGCTTCTGGCCCCAGGAGACCCCCATCTACCGGCCCCTGGCCCTGCTGCGCTTCATCGCCGTGGTGCTCTACGACATCCTCGTCGCCAACCTGGTGGTGGCCCGGCTCATCCTCGGCCGCCCGCGCAACCTGCGCCCCACCTTCCTGGAGCTGCCCCTGGACGTCCGCTCGGACCTCGCCACCAGCCTGCTCGCCAACACCATCACCCTGACGCCGGGGACCGTGTCGGCGGAACTGTCCCCGGACCGCCGTCACCTGCTGATCCATGCCCTGCACACCGACGACGCCGAGGCCCTGGCCCGCCATATCAAGTCCCGCTATGAGGCCCCCCTCAAGGAGATCTTCGAGCCATGATCGAGACCGCCCTCGTCATCGCCTTCACCCTGGTGGGCCTGGCCGTGGCCCTCAATCTGTGGCGCCTGCTGCGGGGCCCCAGCGCGCCGGACCGCATCCTCGCGCTCGATACCCTGTACGTGAACACCATCGCCCTGCTGGTGCTGCTGGGCATCCACCTGGGCAGCAACATCTATTTCGAGGCCGCCCTGCTCATCGCCCTCATGGGCTTCGTAGGCACCGTGGCCCTGTGCAAGTTCCTGCTGCGCGGGGACATCATCGAGTAGCCAACATGCTGGAATTCTTCCTCGCCTTTCTCATCGTCGCCGGCGGCGCCTTCACCTTCATCGGCTCCCTCGGCCTCGCCCGCCTCAAGGACTTCTACACCCGGCTCCACGGCCCCACCAAGGCCACCACCCTGGGCGTCGGCTCCATCCTCATCGCCTCGACGATCTACTTCAGCCGCCTCCAGGGCGAGCCCAGCCTCCACGAGGTCCTGGTGACCCTGTTCCTGTTCATCACCGCCCCGGTGAGCGCCCACCTCCTCGCCAAGGCCGCCCTGCACCTGGAACTGCCCTCCCTGGCACCGCGTCCCGGGCAAGAGAATCCGCCCCGGGACTAGACGTACCGGGACAGGAAGGGGACAGGAAGGGGTAGAGTAGAGAGCAGGCCCTAACGCCCGTAGGTCCGGCTTAGCGGTTCCCGCCCCTTTCGTTTGGCGGTGCCTAAATAGCCGGGCCGTAGCCACCAAGGCCAGCCCTCCCTCATCAAACCGTGCATACGGTTCTCCCGTACACGGCTTTCCGATGTGCTTCACGCCAAGGCATGCGCTGAGCGCCAGCCTGCTTTGTGGGATAGCTTGAGTAATCCAAGGGCGTCGTGGAGGTGGGCGTAGGGAAAGCGTTCGTAACCGCGCGTGCGAGTGCGCACTTTGTGACGCCGCCGCAGTTGGGTACGCACGCGTTCCTCAGTGAACCACCGGACGCGTCCGAAAGCCTTGGTGCAGTTGCCGTGGTGGAAGTAGCCCGACCAGCCGCGTAGCACTTGGTTGACTTCCGTGATCATACGCGGCATCGGCACCGGGGTGCGGCGCCGCGCGGTGAGTTCCTTGATGCGCGCCTTGATCCTTCGTTCGGCGCGGCGGCTCGGCTCAACGTGAGGGTAGCCGTTGCCGGTTCGTCGGCTGCGTGCCCATTTGATGCTGAAGCCAAGAAAGTCGAACGCCTGTCGGCGGGCATCGACCACGTGGGTTTTCTCCCGGTTGAGCGTCAACTCCAGGCGTGTCAGCACCGTCTCAAGCACCGCCATGGCCGGCGCGGTGTCCCCACGACACAGAATCACGGCATCGTCAGCGTAACGCACGAGGCGCGCCCCTAACCGCCGTTCCAAGTCGTGCCGTTCCCAAATCCGGTCCAGCAGATGTAGATAAAGATTGGCCAGCAGCGGGGAAACAACCCCGCCTTGCGGCGTCCCTTTCCGATTCCCTTTACCGCCACTCGGGCGTTGCTTGCCTCGCCCATCCTCTTCGATGACCGGGGCCTTGAGCCATTGCTGAATGAGGGCGAGGACGCCCCCATCGGCAAGGCGCTCGGCAACCACGGCCATGAGCTTGGCGTGCGGGATCGTATCGAAATACTTCGATAGATCCGCATCGATGATTTGGGTCTTTCCCTGAAACAGACCGTCGGTGACGGCCTTCACCGCATCATGGGCCGAGCGCTGCGGGCGAAATCCATAGGAGTGCTCGCAGAAATCAGCCTCGAAGATCGGCTCCACCACCAGCTTGAGCGCCATCTGTACGATCCGATCCCGGATTGTGGGGATCCCCAATGGGCGCTCACTGCCATCCGGCTTGGGTATCCAGACCCGACGCACGCCGTCCGCGCCGTACGTCTTCTGCTCCAGTTCCCGTTGCAATTCCGCCAAGTAGGCGTCTCTTCCGACCCCCGCCTCGATGGCCTCACAGGTCACACCATCGATTCCTGGCGCGCCCCGATTGGACCTGACACGATCATAGGCGTGACCGAGAGTGTCTGCCCGATAGACCTCGTCATACAAGGCGTAGAAGCGAAACGCCGGCTCTTGCTTGGCCTTGACGTAGAGCTTCCTCTGCAGCGTCCTGATCTTTTCCGGAGTTGTTAGCGACATCGCCGCAATCTCCTGACCCTCTGCGTTTCGGTTGCGTGCACAAAGTAGGGTCCCTTCCCTCAGGTCGGGTTATGTTGTCCCAGACCCTCAATCGGTACTATGAACCCCTCCGACTCCCACGACGGTCGATGACGACTTCGGACTGGCCTTATACGCCACCGTCGGCAGTTCTCACCTGCCACCGCCGCGGGCCTCCCGCACTGGGACCAATCAACTTCCACCACATGCCACCCGTACTACCCCGGAAGACTCAGCGGGACGCTCTCGTCGTCTCCTCCCACCAACAGCGGCCTTCCCCGACTGTCCACCGGGTCGGCATCTTCACTTTGTTCACGAGGCTACATCTCGGTTCGCTTGCGCTGCGGCCTGCGGTTTTGCATCTACGTAACTTACGACCCCCGGTTACCCGGACGCCGCTCCGCGACACTACAAAGGTGTACGAGCAACTCCTTTGGCGGGACTCTAACCCGCTAGTTAATCAGCCTGTTACGGCATACGGACAGCTCACTTTTCAACTCGGCAGCAGAATCAGAAGGCCGGATGTCGGGATGAATCCCGACCTACATCCGTGCTGCCGGAACAGCCAGTCATGGTGCATCTGTGGGTCGGGCTGTAGGTCGGGCTTCAGCCCGACAGTCCGCCGGTGGGGTTTCCTACCCGGCGCGGGGTGCATGGGGCGGGATCGGATGTCGGGATGAATCCCGACATCCGCGCCAAAGGAGCAGGCGGTGGTTGGGTATACAAGGTTGGGGTGAGCTTGCGAACCCCAGCGAGTTGATGAATTTGCACCGCCGTGTCGACGATCTGCCTGCCAATCGCGGCTTCCGTCATGCCCTCTAATCTTTGGCCCAATCCCTTGGCGTTCCTGGCGTCTTGGCGCGAGGAAATTCTTGTTCACCAAGGGTCGCTACGACGATGACGTGGTGATGCTCGACATCGGCCCCACATCCTCGGACCCGCGCCGGCTCAGGGGGACGCTGGTGGTGAAATAGCCGCCGGCCCAGGCCATCCCCGTTGCCCGCCAGTTCACTTGGTGATACGGATAAGGTCACTCGGCTGAACGACGATACGCTCCAGGCATTCCCCCTTGTTATAGGAGAACTTGCTCAGGTCGCCCATGCTGCAGCGGTCCGCGCCGTGGACGAGGACATACCCGATCTCTTCACAGGTGATACCGGTAAAACGGATCTCCTGATACTGGTCCTGGGTCGGTTTGATGCGGGAGAAGGACTGGAACACCGTTTCGATCTTGACCTGACCATCCTTGTAGGCGGAGAACTCCGGCACCAGGCTGCGCAGCGGCGCGTTGAGATTGTTGAACAGGCGCAACCCGATGACGCAGCTGTCGGTGCCCGAGCGCACCCGCTCCACCATTAACCGGACATGCTCGGAAGGGGTGTCATCCTCGCCCTCCAGATACCGCCAGGTGCCGTCGTCTTGTAACAGGATCAGCCGGCCCTCCGGGCCACGCACCGTGACATCGGCTCCCCCTTGGGGCGCCCAGAAGACGACCGTGGCCATCAGCAACAACGCTAGCCACCAGTCACACTTTTGTTCCATCGTCATGGTTTATCCTCGGATTGAATCAGAGGACAGTTTACCCAAATTTACGCGGCCTGCCGCGCTGGGAAGAGCAAAGGGCGCTGTTAAGGAACGCCTCATATCCCTGTCCTCCGCTTGATTCATGCCACGGGCGGCGGGAACACGCCGACGCTATGCGCCACGGCCGGAAGTACCGCAATTACGCGATATGTTTTGGCAGGCCGTGGAGAAAGTCAGTCGGGGATGGTTCGCCTTCAGAACAGATAGCCGCTCCGGGTCGGCGGCGGATTCACCAGCATCTGCAACACCTCGCCCATCACCCGCACGCTGTGGGAAAGCTGCTCACGGGACATGGTCTCTTCCGGTGCCGCGTTATGGGTCTTGTTCAGCTCCTCGAGGATATCCAGCAGGGCCGTCCGGTACTGCTCATAGGCCTCGGCCGACTCCTGTTGAGACATCTTGAGGTCCCGGGCCCGGGCATAGGCCGTCTTGCATTGCGCCAGGGCACTGTCGATGGCGGCAGTATCCTGGGCACCCGCCACCAGCGGGGCCCCCGCCGTTAGAGAGATGATGGACGCGAAGGCGATGGTATGAAGGAGCTTGCTCATGGCTGAGGCTCCCTGTTGAATGAATGTTGAGTGAATGAATTAGCAGCCCGATCCTCTCCACCCGGGTCACGAATACGCCGGCGGGGAAATGAGCCCGTGCCCACCGCCCCCAAGGGGCGTCACAGGCCATGAAGAACAGAGCGGACCGTAGCCTCAACAGACGGCGCCGGCGCCGGAATATTCCATCTCTATCTCGCCTTTATCAGCGCCATGGGATCAGGCGGCGTCGAAAGATGTCCGCAGCCGCAGCCGTGCCCGCACCCGGCGGGAGATGACGTCCACGGCGATGTTGAGCAGAGCGGTGATGAGGATCAGCACCAGGGCCCGGTCGAAACGCAGATCGGCGAAGGCGCTGTCCACGTAGAAGCCCAGGGTGTAGATGCCGAGCATGCCGAGGATGGCGGTCTCGCGCATGATCACTTCCCAGCGGTAGAACAGGAAGGCGAGGAACTGCCGGTAGACCTGGGGCAGCACCTCGTAGAAGTAACGGTCGAAGACCCGCAACCGGCCCGGCAAGGCGGGCAGGGCGCTGGAGAAGCGGCCCATGAGATGGCCGATGATGGCGCCGTTGTGCAGGGACAGGGCGATGATGGCCGGCAACATGGAAGGCCCCCACAGCTGCAGGCCGATGTAGGCCAGCACATACTCGGGGGTGGAGCGCATGACCACCAGCAGCAGGTGGCCACCGCGCCGCCGCCAGGGCCCGCCGAAACGCGTCGACACCAGGGGAAAGAGGGCCAGGGTCAAGAGCCCGGTAGCCACCAGGGCCACCATGGTGAGGACCACGGTGTTGACGATCCCCGGCAGGGCCTGGCTCATGACCAGATTGGCAAACCAGTGCCAGGTCTCTCCCAGCACCTGGGCGTCCAACTGCTCCGCGATGCGCAGGGGATGGGGCACGATGTCGTGGGAGAGGAAGCGCCACAGGCCGGCCATGGAGATGGGCATGCCCTCGGGCAGCACCCACACCGCCGCCACCAGGTAGATCGGCAGCAGGCGCCGCCGCAGCCATTGCCGGATGGTGGCGATGATGAGCCAGAACAGCATCAGCAGGGCCGCCACCTCGGAGTAATGCCCCTGGGAGAAGGCCGACTCCAGATGGAAACCCAGGGTGGGCAGGCCGACGAAGCCGAGCACGGCACTTGAGCGCAGGCCGCATTCCAGGCGGTACAGGCTGTAGGTGCGAAAATGCACCAACACGTCGGGCATGCGGGCGTAGAGGAAGGTGGACACCCTGCCGGTGCCCGTGGGCAGCTGGCGCGCGGGCGCCGGGTCCGCCTCCTCCAGGATCTCGGCGTAGACCTTGGCGATGATGCCGGCGTAGGGGATGGCGATGGCCAGCACCCCGGTCCACGGCGTGAGGCCGAAGACCTGCAGGAAGATCAGGGCCCAGAACAGCTCGTGCACGGCACGCACGAAGGCACACCCCACCCGCACCACGCGCCAGTCGAACACCAGGGCCAGCAGGAAGCCCAGAAAGTTGCCCAGGACCACGCCGAGCAGGGCGAAGGCGACGGTGTAGAGCAGGGCCTCGAACAGGTACTCGGTGGCGGTGAAATCGGGGGTGACGAAACCCCAGGCCAGGCGCCCCAGCTCGGTCCAGGGGTCGAGGGTCGAGACCTCGATGTCGGCCACCGCCAGGCAGGCGAGGCCGATGACCAGGAACACCACGCTGGCGCGGCGCACCGGCGACGGCGGCGAGCGGAGCGGCGCGCCCTCCTCAGGAGCCGTAGAGGCCATCGAGGTCCGAGGGCCTCATGCCCGCCGTGGGCTGGTCCAGGGTGATGCGGCCGGCCTCCAGGCCGATGATGCGCTCGGCATAGGCCAGGGCCAGGGTGATGTCATGCATGGCCAGCACCACGGTCTGGCTGGCCTCGACGATGGCGTCCAGGACCCGTCTCGACTGGTGCTCGTCCACCGCGGAAACCGGCTCGTCCGCCATCACCACGGGACTGCCCTGGTGAAGGGCGCGGGCGACGGCCGTGCGCTGCTGCTGGCCACCCGACAACTGCCCCGCCGGCTCGAAGAGCTTGTCCTCGAGGTCGAGGCGCCGCAGCACGGGACGCACCGACGCCACCTCCCCGGCCATGGGGCGTAGCAGGTTCACCAGGTTGTAGAAGGCGCCGTGGTGGCGCAGCCGCGCCATGTAGACGTTGTGAAATACGGACAGGGTGCGCACCAGGGCGAGGTCCTGGGCCACCAGGGCCGTGTCGGCCCGGGCCGTTTCATAGAGCAGGCGCAGCAGGGTGGACTTGCCGGCGCCGCTGCGCCCCACCAGGGCGATCCGCTCACCCGGCTCGATGGAGAGGGTGATGTCCTGGAGGGCGGGGCTGCCCTGGTAATGGACGCTGGCCCCGCGCAGCTCGAAGCGCGGGCTCAATCGATCAGACCGATGTCCTTCGCGGTCCTCTCGATGGGCTCGTAATCGGCGTTCCCGGCCGGAATGAAGCCGCTGCGGGGAAAGGATTCCAACAGCCCGGGCTCACGGATTGCCAGCAGGGCCTCGCGCACGCCCTCGGCGAAGCCGGCACCGAAGCGCTCGTCCACGTCGCCGCGGATGCTCCACTGGTAGTCCGGGTAGGCGGGCGTCTGCCAGATCACGCTCACCTTGGCGGGGTCGATACGCCCCAGCGCGCTTTCCTTCTCCCACACCTTGAAGTTCAGGGCGCCGACCTGGAAGGCGCCGGACTGCACCAGGGCGATAGTGCGGGAGTGGTCGCCACTGAAGCCCACCCGCGCGAAGACCTCCTGGGGCGCCGCGCCGAAGGCCTCCCGAATGTAGTATTCGGGCATCAGCCGTCCGGAGGTGGAGCCCTTGGAGCCGAAGGTGAAGGTCAGGCCCGAGATGTCCTTTGGAAAGTCCTGACCGTAGGCAAGGCCCGTGGCGGTGTTGGCGATGAAATAGGTGACGAAGGCCTGGTCCTCCACCCCCTGGGCGATGGCCTCGGAGCCGGGGACGCTCTGGCGGGCACGGACCCCCGACAGACCGCCGAACCAGGCGAGCTGCACCTGGTCGTTGCGAAAGGCGGTGACCGCGGCGGCATAGGACTTCACCGGTACGTAGCGCACCTCCACGTCCAGCCGTTCCTCGAGATACTCCGCCACTTGCTCGAAGCGCTCCCGCAGCCGCGACTCGTCCTGGTCCGGAATGGCCGTGAAGACAAAGGTGTCCGCCGCCGCCACGGCACCTGCCGCCAACCACAACAGCGCCGCACCGAAGATCCCCGAACCATATCTGTGCATCATCCTGATCCCCTCATCGTTAGAAAAGTGGCGCCCGAACGCGCTTTTTAAATCAGTATGGCGTGCCCTTTCGAGGCAGAAACACCCAGCAACCGTGAGGTTCACCCGCCCATCAATCCCAGGCGATGTCGAGGGGTATGGACTGCAGGTCCTCGGCCACCGTGAGGGGCCCGTCATAATGCTCACGCACCCGCTCGAGCTGGCCCTCCAGGTCACGCAGGCTGCGCGCCATCAGATGGGAGAGCACCAACCGCCGCGGCCCGGCTGCGGCTGCGGCTGCGAAGCGGCCGATGGCCGACGGCCTGGCATGGAGATTCCGCGTCGCGGCGGACACGGCCCATAAGCCCTGCCATACGGCAGCGCTTGATGGCCATTACCGCACCAGGTGCTTGCGCCAGGTGCCCTCCTCCATCATGGGGGCGAAGATCATGTAGTAGGGCCCGCGGTCCACATGGGCGAGGACGCCCTGGTTATGGATCTGCAGCAACTCGTAGTTCACCAGGGCCTTGCCCAGCCCCTGGTGGGCGTGCTCCGGCGTCTCCCACTCCATGTGGACGAAGTACTGGGCCGGCGTCTGGGCGGGGATGGGGGGCGTATCCCCGGGCTGATCGCCGTAGTTGGTATTGTAGGCCGGCGGATTGGCCCCCAGGGTGGCCTTGGTAGCGCCTTCCGGGTCGAGCTGGAAGGAACCGATGGCCGACACCCCCATCTGCTTGAGCACCATCCAGCCGATCATGCCGGGGGCGTTCTCCTTCAGCCACTTCAGGGTCTCCACTGCGCCTTCCTCGAAGGCCTGCTCGTGGCCGTCCATGACCCAGTGGTCCCCCACCACCACCGCCCGCTGGGAGGCCAGGGCCACCTTGGGCACGGGCTGTTGCTGGGCGAAGCTGGCACCGAGGGTATGGGGCACATCGGTCATGGCCAGCACCGGCGGCAGGTCCGAGGCCCGGATCTCGTACAGGGGTTCCCAGGGCCCCTCCACCACCATATCCAGGCAGGCGCCGCAGAGTTCATAGATGGTGTCGAACTGCTCGTAGTGCATCTCCTCGTGGGATTTGACGTCCTTCCACACCGTGTACTGATACATGCCGATGGGATTCAGGGTCTCCCGCATATCCAGGGCGCCGCCGCCGTAGCGCCCGCCCATGGGATGGATCCCCGTCTGCAACAGCTGTTCGAAACCCATGAAACCGGGGTGCTTGGCGGTGGTGATACACACCTTGGGGCCCACCTTGCTCATGGTCTCGTAGGACTCGGGGCTGTTGGTCACCTTGCTCATGTTGATGGCGATGATGGGATTGTCGGACATGTTCCACTCCTTAAGGCTTGATGCCTGTATGTGGTTGACTGAGGTTGGAGATCCTAACCCCCGAACGCGAGGGACGACTTTGACATTTGATGATGGACCGATCGGGGCCTCCATCCAGAGCCGACACCGGTGCCGTTTCTCGCGTCGGTGACCGTGATATCGTGGCCACTCGTGAAATCATCGCCGGCCGGTAGAGGTCCCATGGGTGCACACGATCCTGCCGCCCCTCGCGCAACCAACAGGCCGGACAACAAGCCCGGCGGGGGGTGGCGAATTCCGTTACTCCGGCTTCCGTTCGCGCCAGGAAACCAACTTCGCCAACAAGGCCAACAAGATGTTGTCCGCCATGCGCGAGCAGTTCGGCGACCACATCGAACAGGGCACCCGCGATCTGGACTGAGGAACAAAACTGATGAGCGACAGCCATAGCGACGGATTCATGGCCGCCCCCGAGCCGGTGCAGCCGGGCGCCGTAATCATCTACGGCGCATCCGGAGACCTGACTCGGCGCAAGCTGATGCCGGCCCTCTACAACCTCGCCCGCGACGGCCTGCTCCAGGATGCCTTCGCGGTCATCGGCACGGCCTCCAATGACCTCTCGGACGACGCCTTCCGCGCCCATCTCGACGAGACGGTGCGCGAACACGTGGGGGAGGATTTCGACGACGGCGTGTGGCGCTGGCTGCTGGAGCGCGTCAGCTACGTCGGTGGCGATTTCCACGATGACGACTACTACGGGCGCCTCGGCGACCACATCACCGCCATGGACGAGCACTGGCAGACCGGCGGCAACCACCTCCATTATCTGGCGACACCCCCCAGCCTGTTCGGTGACATCGTGGCTCGCCTGGGCGCCGCCGGGGTGGTCAGCCGCACCGAAGAGGCCCGTCACCGGGTGGTGATCGAGAAACCCTTCGGCCACGATCTGGAATCGGCCCGCGCCCTCAACCGCGCGCTGTTGGAGACCCTCAACGAGACCCAGATCTACCGTATCGACCATTACCTGGGCAAGGAGACGGTACAGAACCTGCTGGTATTCCGCTTTGCCAACGCCATCTTCGAGCCGGTATGGAACCGCAGCTACGTGGACCACGTCCAGATCACGGTGGCCGAGGACCTCGCGGTGGGCCACCGCGCCGGCTATTACGAGGAGGCCGGCGCGCTGCGGGACATGGTCCCCAACCACATGATGCAGCTGCTCTCCTTCATCGCCATGGAGCCCCCTTCGTCCTTCGACGCCGAGGCGGTGCGCAACAACAAGGGCGATGTCCTCAAGGCGATTCAGCCCCTGTCCCCGGAAGACGTGCTCACCCAGGCGGTGCGCGGCCAGTACGGCCCCGGCACCATGCCGGGGGGCGAGCAGGCGGCCGGTTATCGCGAGGAACCCGGCGTGAGGGCGGACTCCCCCATCGAGACCTACGCCGCCATGAAGCTCCAGCTGGACAACTGGCGCTGGGCCGACGTGCCCTTCTACCTGCGCACCGGCAAGCGCATGGCATCGCGCCAGACGGAGATCCTGATCCAGTTCAAGCGGGTGCCCTTCATGATGTTCAGCAAGACTCCGGTGGATCACCTAGTACCCAACCAGCTGGTGCTGCGCATCCAGCCCCGGGAGGCCATCCTCATGCGCTTCGGCGCCAAGCGGCCGGGGCCGGTGGTGCACATCAGCAATGCCGAACTGGAGTTCTGCTACAAGGAGCGCTTCGGCCTGCCCCCGGCCACCGGCTACGAGACCCTGCTCTACGATGCCATCCGTGGCGACGCCACCCTGTTCCAGCGCGCCGACAGCATCGAGGCCGGCTGGGGCGTGGTGGCCCCCATCCTCGACGTGTGGAGTGCCCTGCGACCCCGCGACTTCCCCAACTACGCGGCGGGGAGCTGGGGGCCTGCCGACGCCGAAACGTTACTGGCCCGGGACGGTCGCGCCTGGCAGAACCTGGAATGAGGGTCATCGGCGGCGACATCGGCGGCACCAAGACGGAGCTGGGGCTGTTCACCTGCAGGGCCCGGGCTTCATGACGGGTTTTCTCAACAAGGGCAGAATGGCGGGGCTGCTTGCGCGGGTCCCGGTAAAGGTGGTAATGAACCCCGGGGCGGCCCTGCTCGGCGCCGCCCGTCACGCCGTAGCCACAGGGAGTAACGAATCCCATCGCCCGGCGCTGCGACCATGAAGGACTACCCGATCAATCAGGAGGTGTTATGAGTAAGCTCGAGACATTACGCGGCATGACCCAGGTGGTGGCCGACACCGGCGACATCGACGCCATCGCCGCCCACAAGCCCGTCGACGCCACTACCAACCCGTCCCTGCTGCTGAAGGCGGGCCAGATGGAAGGTTACCGGCACCTGGTGGACGACGCCGTGGACTACGGCAAGAGCCGCGGCAAGAACGACGCCGAGCAGATCCGGCTGATGATGGACAAGCTGGCGGTCAACTTCGGTTGCGAGATCCTGAAGCTCGTGCCCGGGCGCGTTTCCACCGAGGTGGACGCGCGCCTGTCCTTCGACACCCAGGGCACCATCGGCCGCGCCATGCAACTGCTGGGCCTCTACGACGCCGCCGGCGTCGCCAAAGACCGCATCCTCATCAAGATCGCCTCCACCTGGGAGGGGATCCGTGCCGCCGAATTCCTCGAGCGCGAGGGCATCCACTGCAACCTCACCCTGATGTTCGGCTTTTCCCAGGCGGTAGCCTGCGCCGATGCCGGCGTCACCCTCATCTCCCCCTTCGTGGGCCGCATCATGGACTGGTACAAGAAGAACGAGGGAGTGGAGGGCTATGCCCCCCAGGACGACCCGGGCGTGAAGTCCGTGACCCGCATCTACAACTATTACAAGCGCCACGGCTACGACACCACGGTGATGGGCGCAAGCTTCCGCAACAGTGGCGAGATCCTGGAGCTGGCAGGCTGCGACCTCCTCACCATCGCCCCCAACCTGATGGCGGAGCTGGACGCCATGGAGGGCGACGTGCCCCGCCGGCTCGAGCCTGCGCGGGCCGCGGAACTGGGCGACGACCGTATCGAGCTGGACGAGAAGGCCTTCCGCTGGGAGATGAACGAGGACCCCATGGCCACCGAGAAACTGGCCGAGGGGATCCGCAACTTCGCCGCCGACGCCGCCAAGCTGGAACGCTTCGCCCTCAAGGCCTGCACCGACTGCGATTGATGGGGGTCAAAGCCCCGCATGTCGGGCTGAAGCCCGACCTACAACCTGACCTACACAACACCCCCACCGCCCATTCCTTTGGCACGGATGTAGGTCGGGCTTCAGCCCGACACCGAACGCTGGCGGGTGGCTCCGGCCCGGCCCGAGGTATGCACGGCGGGTTTGATTGTCGGGATGAATCCCGACCTTCGTGCCGCCGGAAAAAAAGGGGGTGTACCTGTAGGTCGGCTGTTCCTGGCAGCCGACGGAAACTCGGCGCTTTACGGGCGCAGATGTCGGTTGCCGAGAGCAACCGACCTACGAGCTTGCGAACCCCAACGGATACTCATCGGATTCATGGTCATGTTGGGGTTCGTTCCTCCCCCCAACCTACGCACTCGTTTCTCCGTTTCCCGTTTCCCGTTTCCCGTTTCCCGTTTCCCGTTTCCCGTTTCCCAACACCGACCACGATTCACCATTCACTATTCACTATTCACTATTCACCATTCACCATTCACCATTCACCCATTCGACTCACCCCAGCAGGAACACCGTCCCCAAGCCAAGGAAGGTCATGAAACCCACCACGTCGGTGACGGTGGTGAGCACCACGCCGCCCGCCAGGGCGGGGTCGATGTCGAAGCGCTTCAATAGCAGGGGGATGGCGGCGCCGAACAGGGCCGCCACCACCAGGTTCACCACCATGGCCACGGCGATGATGATGGCGAGCCCCAGGTTGCCGAACCACCAGCCCGCCACCAGCCCCACCACCACGGCCCACACCAGGCCGTTGAGGGCGCCCACGGCCACCTCCTTGGTGAACAGGTAGCGGGTGTTGCGGGAGCCCAGCTGCCCGAGAGCCATGCCGCGGATCACCACCGTCAGGGTCTGACTGCCGGCGATGCCGCCCATGCTGGCCACGATGGGCATGAGCACCGCCAGTGCCACCACCTCCTGGATGGTGGCCTCGAACAGGCCGATGACCCAGGCGGCGAGAAAGGCGGTGGCCAGGTTCACCCCCAGCCACAGGGCGCGGCGCCGGGTGGTGGACATCACGGGGGCGAACATGTCCTCCTCCTCGCTTAAGCCCGCCATGCCCATGAGCTGGTGCTCCCCCTCGTCCCGGATCACGTCCAGCACATCGTCCACGGTGATGCGGCCGAGAAGCACGCCGTCGTCGTCCACCACCGCGGCCGAGACGAAATCGCGGTGCTCGAAAAGCTTGGCCACGTCCCGCTCGGAGGTCTCCACGGGGATCCCCTCGGCCTCGGTGTTCATGACCTGGGCCACCGGGGTGGCGGGGTCGTTGATGATGATGGCACTCAGGGGCAGGCGCCCCAGATAGACGTTGTCGCGGTCCACCACCATGAGGCTGTCGGTATGCTCCGGCACCTCGCCCTTGCGGCGCAGATAGCGGGCCACCACCTCCAGGCTCACGTCGGCGCGCACCGTGAGCACGTCCACGTTCATGAGGCCGCCGGCGCTGTCCTCATCGTAGGACAGCACCTGCTCCAGGCGGCGCCGGTTCTGCTCGTCCATGGAGGCCAGCACCTCCTCCACCATGGACTCCGGCAGGTCCTGGAGGATGTCCGCCACATCGTCCACTTCCAGGCCTTCCGCGACGCTCGCCAACTCATCGGGCGCCATCTGGCGCAGGCGCTCGGAACGGACCGTGTCCTCCGTGTAGGTGAACACACTGTCGCGATGCTCGGGCTCCAGCAGCTCCCATACCTCGCCGCGCTGGCTGGAGGGGATGGACTCCAGCAACTCGGCGACGTCAGAGGGATGCTGCTCCGCCAGCAGTTGGGCGGCCTGCTCCTGGTCCTCGCTGCCGAGGGCCGCGCTCAGTTCATGGAGCAGCTGCTGGTCCGGGGGAATCTCGTTGTCGGGGGTCATGGGGGGTCCATTGGCAGACACGATGGCGCGGTGGCCAGTATATCGTCCCCGCGCCTGGGGTGTGGATCAGGCGTCGATGCCGAGCCGGCCGAGGAGCTGGCGCCGGGCGTCCCCGTCACTGACGCCGAGAAATGCCCGGGCGATGGCGGCCGCATCCTGGACATCGCTCTCGTTGATGGCCTGCTTGATCTCCAGCAGGGCGTTGGGGGGTACGCTGAACTCCCGCAAGCCCAGCCCCAACAGCAGCCGGGTATAGCTGGAGTTGCCCGCCATCTCGCCGCACATGCTGACCGGGATCCCCGCTGCCGCGCCCGCCTGCAGGATGATATCGACGAGTCGTAGCACGGCGGGGTGCAAGGGGTCATAAAGGTAGTTCACCTCGTCATCCAGGCGATCGATGGCCAGAGTGTACTGGATGAGGTCATTGGTGCCGATGGAGAGAAAATCCAGGTGGGGCGCGAAGAGATCCGCCGCCAAAGCGGTGCCCGGCACCTCCACCATGACCCCGAGGGGTACGGCGGCGGCATGCTCGAGACCGTCCTGTACCAGGGACTGGTGGGCCATCTCCACCAGCTGGCGCACCTGGCGCACCTCGGCCACCGTGGACACCATGGGCACCATGAGACGCACCTCCCCCAGGGCCGCGGCCCGCAGGATGGCCCGCAGCTGGGTGAGGAAGACCCCGGTCTCGCGCAGGCACAGGCGTACCGCGCGCAGGCCGAGGGCCGGATTGATACACACGGATTCGCTGCCCCCGCGCACGCTGTCACAGGACTTGTCCGCGCCCACGTCCAGGGTGCGGATGGTGACCGGTGCCCCGTCGAGGGCCAGGACCACGGAGGCGTAGGCCTCCACCTGCTCCTCCTCGTCCGGCGGCGTGGCGCGGTTCATGAACAGGAATTCGGTACGGTAGAGGCCGACCCCCGCGGCGTTCACCTGGCGCACCGCCACCACGTCCTCCGGCAACTCGATGTTGGCGTGGAGCCGGATGGCGTGGCCATCGCGGGTGACCACGGGCTTGTCCCGCAGCCGTTCCCGCTGCTTGTGGTGGGTGTAGATGCTCTCCTTGAGTCCCTGGTAGTAATTGGTGATGCGGGCATCGGCGTCAACGACGACGACGCCTTCGCGACCATCCACGATCACCGTGTCGCCGTCCTTCAGATAGGTATGAGCCTGGTGCAGGCCCACCACCGACGGCAGGCGCAGGCTGCGGGCGAGGATGGCGCTGTGGGAGGTGGGCCCACCGAATTCGGTGATGATGCCCACCACGCCCTGGTGGTTGAGCAACACCAGTTCGGCCGGCGACAGGTCGCGGGCCAATACCACATGGCCGGCCAGGGCATCCTCTTCCGCCACGGGGTCACCGGCGCTCTTTCCCAGCAACGCATGCTGAATGCGCGCCACCACATGCTCCACATCGTCCTTGCGGGTACGCAGATAACCGTCATCCATGGCCTCGAAGACGCGCACCAGGTCGTCGCGCTGCACCTTGAGGGCCCACTCGGCGTTGCACGCCCGCTCGCGGATGATCTGGGCCGGCACGGTGGTGAGGGCAGAGTCCTGCAGCATCAGCAGGTGGGTATCGATGAAGGAGGCGATATCCGCCGAGGTGTCCGTGGGGATGCGCCGCTTGACCTCCTGGAGCTGGCGCCGCGCGGATTCCACACCCGCGAACAGGCGGGCCACCTCGGCCTCCACCTGTTGCGGCGCCAGCGCGTACTCCGTCACCTCGAGCTGGGAACGATCGGCCACGTAGAGGTGCCCCATGGCCACGCCCTTGGCGGCGCAGATGCCGCGCAGCAGGACGCTCATTCCTCCTCTCCGAAGCGGTTCTCCACCAGACCACCGAGGGCCGCGGCGGCTTCCTCGGCATCGGGACCCTCCACCACCAGGCGCAACACCGTGCCCCTGGCCGCCGCCAGCATCATCACCCCCATGATGCTCTTGGCGTTCACCTCGCGGCCGTCCCGCCACAGGTGCACCGTGGAATCGAACGAGCCAGCCAGGGTGACGAACTTGGCGGCGGCCCGGGCGTGGAGCCCCAGCTTGTTGACAATGGTGACCTCCCGTTCCAGCTGCGCCATATCAGGCCTCGTTCCCTGCGAACACGCCTTCCCTGCCCCCGCTCAGGGCCTTCTCGGCGAGTTCGCCCAGTGGCAGCTGCGGGTAGTTGAGCACCCGCACCAGCATGGGCAGATTGACCCCCGCCACCATGCGGACCGGGATCCCCGACGCTGCATTGCAGGCGATGTTGCTGGGGGTGCCGCCGAAGATGTCCGTCAACAACAGGACGCCATCGCCCTGATCCATGGCCTCGAGCCGCCGGCACAACAGGGCCGCCATCTCGTCCGGGTCGCTGTCGCAGGGCACGTCGAGGCTGTCCAGGGCCAGGGGCAGCTCGCTCAGCATGCGGGTGACCGCGGCCACCAGGCTGGAGCCGATGCAATCATGGGTGATCAGCAATACACCAACGCTCAAATGGCTGCCCCAGTGTTCGTGGATGCCGGGAAAAGCGGCGACGGCCGGTATCTCTTCAAGGCGAAGCCTCCGCACGCCCGGCGGCCTGCCAGCCCTCGAGGGCCGCCACGAGGCTGGCGTCGTCGGGCCGCGCCGCCACCAGGGGCCTCAGACGGAAGCCGAATTCGCGGGCCCGCGCCACCATGTCCTCGTTCACCACCAGCAGACGCACGCCCCCGGTACAGGCATCGAGCCCCGGGCCGGCGATGGCCACCAGATTCTCCATGGCCTCGCGGCTGGTGAGCAACAGCACGTCCACCTCCCCGGCCCCACAGGCCGCCGTCAGCCGCCCGCCGTCGGTGTCTTGCGGCATCACCCGGCGATAGACCTCAGCATAGTCAACCCGCGCGCCCCGTGCCCTCAATTCGTCCGCCAACAGGGCCCGCCCCCCCTCGCCGCGAAAGATGATGATGCGCCGCCCCGCCACCCGTTCGGCGGGCAGCAGCTCCAGCAGACCCTCGCTGGTGAAGCGCTGGTGCGGCACCACGGCGGGGCGCACGCCCTGGGCCGCCAGGGCGCGGGCGGTGGCGCCACCAACCGCCGCCACCTCCAACCCGGCGAGGCTGCGCCCCCGGCGGCGCACCAACTCCAGCCCCCACTGGGCCGCGTTGGCGCTGATGAAGATGGCCAGGCCGTAGTCGTCGAGACGGTCCACCAGGGCTCGGGCGGGGGCCTCGTCCGTGGGTGGTGCCACCTCCAGCAGGGGATACTCCATGACCCGGGCACCCCGGCGCTCCAACTCGGCCACCAGCCCGGCGGCCTGGTGGCGCGGACGGGTCACCACCACCCCCAGGCCCTCAAGCGGCCGGGTGGCCACCGGCCTCCCCCAGGACCTCCCGCAGGATGACATCGGCACCGGCGGCGATGAGGGCCTCGGCGAGCTCGATGCCCAACCGCTCGCCATCCTCCGGGGCACCGCTCACCTCGTCCCGCAGCACCTCGCTGCCATCCAGCCGCCCCACCAACCCCCGCAACCGCAGGGTCTCCCCCACGAGTTCCGCGTGGCCCGCCACCGGCACCTGGCAGCCCCCCGCGAGGCGCCGGTTGAGGGCCCGCTCGGCGGTGATGCGCAGGGTGCTGTCGCGATCCGCCAGGGGGGCGATGAGGGCCTCCACGGAGCCATCGCCGCTACGGCATTCGATGCCGATGATGCCCTGGCCGATGGCGGGCAGACACTGCTCCGTGGTCAGGCGGCTGGCGATGCGTCCCCCCATCCCCAGCCGCATGAGACCCGCACTCGCCAGCACGATGGCGTCGTAGTCGCCACCATCGAGCTTGGCCAGGCGGGTATTCACGTTGCCCCGCAGATCCCGTACCCGGAGGTCCGGCCGCAGGGCCCGCAACTGCACCTGGCGGCGCAGGCTGGAGGTGCCGAGCACGGCGCCCTCCGGCAGGTCCTCGAAACGATCGAGGCGGTTGGACACGAAGGCGTCGTGGGGGTCCTCCCGGGCCAGTACCACCGGCAGGTGGAGACCGTCAGGAAACTCCACCGGCACGTCTTTCATGGAGTGCACGGCGATGTCCGCCGTGCACTCCAGCATGCCCTGCTCCAGTTCCTTCACGAACAGCCCCTTGCCCCCCACCTTGGCGAGGGGGGCATCCAGGATGCGGTCGCCGCGGGTGGTCATGGTCACCAACTCCACCGCCAGGCCGGGATGGGCCGCCACCAGTCGCTGGGCCACGTGCTCCGCCTGCCACAGGGCCAACGGGCTCTTGCGGGTCGCGATTCGAATGACGTTCATGGGATGGTCGACCTTTTCGGGATCCACGGTGGGGTGACGGGCGGGATCGCCGCCGCGGGAGGGCAAACAGTAATGTCGCCCCGCGGGCGATGCAAATGAACGGGATGCCAACCACCCCGGGGGCATGGGATACTGGAGCCTTTCCATGGCCCCTTGACGTGATGATCAAGACTTCGATTTTCCTTGCCGCCCTGCTCGCCCTGTTCGTCTCGGGGCCTGCCTCAGCCGACCCCCGGGAGACCCTGCTGACGCGGGACCTGGCCGACGCCGGCGCCCGCGCCGCTGCCCGAGACATCCCCATCGTGCTCCTCATGAGCGCCTCCTACTGCGGCTACTGCGACCGCGTGCGCGACGAATTCCTGGTGCCCATGATCATCGGCGGCGACTATGCCGGGCGTGCGCTGTTGCGGGAACTCGCCATCGACGGCCCCGCGGTGCGCGACTTCGACGGCGCGCGACGAGGGGCGGACGTCATCGCGCAACGTTACGCCGTGTCCCTGGTGCCCACCCTGCTGTTCCTCGACGGCGAGGGCCGCGAACTCGCCCGGCGCATGGTGGGTCTGGGCACGGTGGATTTCTACGGGGCCTACCTGGAGCGGGCCGTCGAGACCGCCGAGGCCCGCCTCGCCACCCCGGACCCCGCACCATGACCGTGGACATAGGGGTGGTGATGGACCCCATCGCGGCCATCAACATCAAGAAGGATTCCAGCTTCGCCATGATGCTGGCGGCCCAGGCCCGCGGCTGGCGCCTGTGGTACATGGAGCCCGACGACCTGCTGATGCGCGACGGCGTGGCCTGGGCCAGCCGTCGCCCCGTCACCGTCACGGACAACCCCGGCGGCTGGTACGAGCTGGGGGCGCGGGTCCTGGCCCCCCTGTACGAGCTGGACGTGGTGCTGATGCGCAAGGACCCGCCGGTGCGCCGGGAGTATATCTACGCCACCTATATCCTCGAGGCGGCAGAGCGCGACGGCACCCTGGTGGTGAACCGCCCCCAGGCCCTGCGGGACGTCAACGAGAAGCTCTACACCGCCTGGTTCCCAGAGTACTGCACCCCCACCCTGGTGGACCGTGACAACGAGCGCATCCGCGACTTCCTCATGGAGCACGGCGACGTGATCCTGAAACCCCTGGACGCCATGGGCGGCGAATCGGTGTTCCGGCTGCGGGAGGGCGACCCCAACACCAGCGTGGTGCTGGAACTCATGACCGACCGCGGCCAGCGTTACACCATGGTACAGCGCTTCATCCCCGAGATCCGCGACGGCGACAAGCGCATCCTGCTGGTGGACGGCGAGGCCGTGCCCTATGCCCTGGCGCGCATCCCGGCCCGCGGCGAGACCAGGGGCAACCTGGCGGCCGGCGGGCGAGGCATGGGCGTGCCCCTGTCCGAGCGTGACCGCGAGATCTGCGCCCGGGTGGCCCCCTGCCTGCGGGACAAGGGGCTCGTCTTCGTCGGCCTCGACGTCATTGGCGACTGGCTCACGGAGGTCAACGTCACGAGCCCCACCTGCATCCGCGAGCTGGACGCCATCTACGGCCTGGACATCGCCGGCACCCTCATGGACGCCATCCACCAGCGCCTCACCGCTCGCCGGGACGCGTGACGGGGGCAGCCCGCCCGCGCCCGGGCAACCGGCCCCCGGGACGCCGCCACATCCTCGGCCGTTGCGTCGTGGCGGCCCTTGCCTTCCCCCTGGTCCTGGTGCTGGCGGCGGGCTGCGAGGCCCCGCCCCAGCTGCATCAGCGCCAGCTCTACACCTTCGGCACCCTCGTCGAGGTGTCCCTGTGGGGGGTGGAGGCAGACCTGGCGGAGCAGGCCTTCGAGGCCCTCGCCGGGGAGTTCGACTACATGAACGAGGCCTGGCACGCCTGGCGCCCGGGCACCCTCGGCACCTTCAACGAGCGCTGCGCCACGGGCGAACCCTTTGAAGGTGACCCGGGGGTCGTGGATCTGGTACGCCTCGGCACCACCCTGTCGGAGCGCAGCAGCGGCCTGTTCAACCCCGCCATCGGCCGGCTGGTGGCCCTGTGGGGCTTCCACGCCGACCTGCCGGAGCCCCGGGCGCCCCCCGTCGCGGCCATCGCCGAACTGGTGGCGGCGGCGCCGGCCATGACCGATATCCACCTGGACGACACCACGGTGCGCTGTACCAACACCGCCGTGCGCCTGGACTTCGGGGCCTTCGCCAAAGGCTACGGCGTGGACCGTGCCATGGAGCGCCTGCGCGAACTCGGCATCGACGACGCCGTCATCAACGCCGGCGGCGACCTGCGGGCCATCGGCAGCAAGGGGGAGCGCCCCTGGCAGATCGGCGTGCGCCACCCCCGCGGCCCGGGGGCCCTGGCACGGCTCGAGGTGGCGGGGGACGAGAGCGTATTCACGTCAGGGGACTACGAACGCCACTTCGAATGGCAGGGCACCCGTTACCACCACATCATCGATCCACGCACCGGCTGGCCCAGCCGCGGGGCCGCCTCCGCCACGGTGGTACACGGTGACGCCACCACCGCCGATGCCGCCGCCACCGCCCTGATGGTAACCGGCGCCGGCGCCTGGCCGGCGGTGGCGGCGCGCCTCGGCGTCACCGAAGCCCTGGTGATCACCGCCGATCTGGAGATAGAAATGACCCCAGCCATGGAGCAGCGCCTGCGACTCACCAGCGAGCCCCCGGCCGTGCGCGTGCTGCCCCTGCCCAACCCCCGGCCCAACCCCCGGCCCGTCCCCCGTGCCGCCGGGCCCGCGGATTGAGGTAGACTCGTCTTCCGACATGCGCACCCTGTTGGCCCGCCTCCAATCCCTATCCCCCGCCGCCATGGCGCCGTCGGAGCGCCTCGGCGTCTCCATCATGCTGGCCCTGGCGGTGCACGCCCTGGTGGTCTTCGGCGTCACCTTCATCCCCGAGCAACCACCACGGGAGAGCCGCAACACCCTCGACATCATCCTCGTGCCGAAGGAAACCGAGAAGCCCCCGGAACAGGCGGACTTCCTCGCCCAGGCGAGCCAGGAAGGGGGCGGGGAGAGCCCCGAGAAGGCACGGCCCACCACGCCGACGCCGGCCCCCATGGTGGCGGCGGAACCCAAAGTCACCGCGGCTGCCCCCGCCCCCGCGCCGCCGCCCCCGCCCGCTCCCGAGCCGCCACCCGAGAAGCGGGTGCTCACCCAGGAGAAGGCCGCGGTCAAGGTGGAGCCGGTGGAGACGAAGCCCCCGAAGCCGCCGGAGCCCGAACCACGGCCCGAACCGGAGCCGGCCCCCGAACCCGAGGCCGAGCCCAGGATATCGGCCGCCCAACTCATCAATCGCAGCCTGGAGATGGCCACCCTGTCGGCGGAGCTGGACGTGCGCATGAAGCGCTATGCCGAGCGGCCCCGGCGCAAGTACATCAACGCCCGCACCCGGGAATACAAATACGCCGCCTACATGGAGGCCTGGCGGGCCAAGGTGGAACGGGTGGGCAACCTCAACTATCCCGACGAGGCCCGGCGCCGGCGTCTGTCCGGCAGCCTGCTGCTGGACGTGTCCCTCAAGCCCGACGGCAGCATCAACAAGATCCAACTGCGGCGTTCCTCCGGCGAGAAGGTGCTGGACGACGCCGCCATGCGCATCGTGCGCCTCGCCGCGCCCTTCGCGCGCTTTCCCGACGGCATCAGGGAGGAAACGGACATCCTCCACATCGAGCGCACCTGGCAATTCCTCGGCAGCAACCAACTGTTCGCGCGCTGATCCGACCCGTCACGGCGCTTGTAACCGGCATGGCCAGATTCGATACTATGGGGCCATGACCCGGTTGAACCTTACCAACCATTTTCTCATCTCCATGCCGAGCCTGGCGGATCCCAACTTCCATCAGACGGTGACCCTGCTGTGCGCCCATAACGAAGACGGCGCCATGGGCATCGTCATCAACCGCCCCCTGGAGCTGGAGTTGGGCGAGGTGCTGGCCCAGATGGACATCACGGCGGAATCGGACCGGGTCCAGCACCTGCACGTGCTGGAAGGCGGACCGGTGCAGCGGGAGCGCGGCTTCGTCATCCACCGCCCCCGGGGCGACTGGGATGCCATGCTGCCGGTGGGCGGCGACATCGGCGTCACCGCGTCCCGCGACGTGCTCTCCGCCATCGCCCACGGCGAGGGCCCGGAGGAATCGGTGGTGGCCCTGGGCTATGCGGGTTGGGCCGCCGGCCAGCTGGAACGCGAGCTGTCCGAGAACGCCTGGATATCGGGGCCGACAGACGACCGCATCCTGTTCCACACCCCCTTCGAGAAGCGCTGGGAAGAGGCCCTGGCCCTGCTCGGCATCGACCAGAACATGTTGTCGAGTGACGCCGGCCACGCATGAACGGCCCCGCGGGGTGCTGCTGGGCTTCGATTTCGGCACCCGCCGCATCGGCACCGCCGTGGGCCAGCGCATCACCGCCACGGCGCACCCCCTGGACACCATCCGGGTGCAGCATGATCGCCCCGACTGGGAGGCCATCGCCGCCTTGATGGCACGATGGCAACCGGAGGCCGCCGTAGTGGGGCTGCCCCTGAACATGGACGGCAGCGAGCAGGCCATCACGGCACGGGCACGCCGCTTCAGCCGCCAGTTGAACGGCCGCTTCGGTGTGCCCGTGCACCTGATGGATGAGCGCCTGAGCACCCGTGAGGCGGCGCGCCGCCTCGAAGACGACGGACGCCCCGTCACCCACCTGGACCCGCATGCCGCGGCCATCATTCTGGAGACCTGGCTCAACGCCAACGCCTGAACCATGAAGGAAATACCCCAAGTCGAGGCCCTGCTCGAGGCCATGTGCGCCGAACTCCGGGACTTTCTGGCCGCCCAGGCGCGCGAGGCCCCCTTGGTGGTGGGGATCCGCACCGGCGGCGTGTGGGTCGCCGAGGGGCTCCGTTCCAGGCTCGGCGTCGCCGATCCCATGGGCGAGCTCAACATCAACTTCTACCGCGACGACTTCACCCGCATCGGCCTCCATCCCGAGGTCCAGCCTTCCATGCTGCCCTTCGACGTGGACGGCCGCCACGTGCTGCTGGTGGACGACGTGCTCCACACGGGCCGTACCATCCGCGCCGCCTTGAACGAGATCTTCGATTACGGCCGGCCGGCCAGCGTCACCCTGGCGGTACTGGTGGAGCGCAGCGGTCGCGAGCTGCCCATCCGCGCCGACGTGGCCGGCACCCGCCTGTCCCTGCGCCCCCAGGACCACATCAAGCTCACCGGCCCGGAGCCCCTGGGCCTGGAGTTCAAGCAGGCCCGATGAACCTGCAGCTCACCGACGAAGGCAGGCTCCGCCATTTTCTCACCATCGAGGGGCTGGACCGCCCCATGTTGACCCGCATCCTCGACACCGCCGAGTCCTTCGTGGGGGTGGGGGAGCGGGTGGTGAAGAAGGTGCCCCTGTTGCGCGGCAAGACCATCGCCAACCTGTTCTTCGAGCCCAGCACCCGCACCCGCTCCACCTTCGAGCTGGCGGCCAAGCGGCTGTCGGCCGATCTGCTCAACCTCAGCGTGTCCGCCTCGGCCACCCGGAAGGGCGAGAGCCTCATGGACACCCTGCGCAACCTCGAGGCCATGCAGTGCGAGATGTTCGTGGTGCGCCATGACGCCAGCGGCGCCGCCCACTACATCGCCTCCCACGTCGCCCCCCATGTCTCGGTCATCAACGCCGGCGACGGCCGCCATGCCCATCCCACCCAGGCCATGCTGGACATGTTCACCATCCGCCGCCACAAGCAGCACTTCGAGCATCTCAAGGTGGCCATCGTGGGGGATCTCATGCACTCGCGGGTGGCGCGTTCCCAGATCCACGCCCTGTCGATCCTCGGCGTGCCGGAGATCCGGGTGGTGGCCCCGCGTACCCTCATTCCCCCCTTCATCGAGAACATGGGGGTCCATGTCTATACCCGCCTCGGCCGCGGCCTCAAGGACGTGGACGTGATCATCATGCTGCGGCTCCAGAACGAGCGCATGGACAGCGGCCTGCTGCCCAGCCAGCACGAATACTTCCGCTACTACGGCCTCACCGAAGAGCGCCTGGCGGTAGCGGACGACAACGTCATCGTCATGCACCCGGGGCCCATGAACCGCGGCGTGGAGATCGACAGCGACGTGGCGGATGGCCCCCACTCGGTGATCCTCCAACAGGTGACCTACGGCATCGCCATCCGCATGGCCGTGATGTCCATGTGTCTCGGCAATCCGCCAGCGGTGGAAGGAGGCGAGGCCTGATGGGTATCAGCATCCGCGGCGGCTGGGTGGTCGACCCCGCCAACGGCATCGACGAGCAGCTGGATATCCACGTGGAGGACGGACTCATCGTCGGCCTCGGCCCGACGCCCGCGAACTTCGAGGCCGAGCGCGAGTTCCATGTCGACGGCAACGTGGTGTGTCCCGGCCTCATCGAACTGCGGGCCTCGCTGCGGGAGCCGGGCCAGGAACACAAGGCCACCATCGCCAGCGAAAGCCGGGCCGCGGTGCACGGCGGCATCACCACCCTATGCTGTACGCCGGACACCGACCCGGTAGTGGACACCCCGGCGGTGGTGGAACTCATCCACCAGCGGGCGGCTGCCGTGGGCTGCGCCCGGGTAGAGGTGCAGGGGGCCCTGACCCAGCGCCTCGAGGGCAGCCGGCTGTCGGAGATGGGGGCGTTGCGGGACGCCGGCTGCATCGGCGTCTCCAATGCCTACCGGGTGATGGAGAACACCGAGGTGGTACGCCGCGCGATGGAGTATGCCGCCACCTTCGGCCTCACGGTATTGCTGTTCCCCGAGGACCCGTGGCTGGCCCGGGACCATGCCGCCCACGAGGGCGCGGTGGGCACCCGCCTCGGGCTGCCGGGGCTGGCGGAAACCGCCGAGACCATCACCCTGGCGCGGGACCTGCTGCTGGTGGAGGCCAGCGGCGTGCGCGCCCACATCTGTGGCCTGTCCACCGCCCGCGGCGTGGAGATGGTGGCCCAGGCCCGCGGCCGCGGCCTGCCGGTGACCGCCGACGTGGCGCTGCCCAACCTGTTCCTGACGGAGATGGACCTGACCGATTTCAATTCGGCGTGCAAGGTACGCCCGCCCCTGCGCACTCAGCGGGATCGGGACGCCCTGCGCCAGGGGGTACACGAGGGCACCATCGCCACCCTCTGCGCGGCCCATCAGCCCCATGAGCCCGACGCCAAGCAGGCTCCCTTCACCGAGGCCGCGCCCGGCATCAGCGGCCTGGAGACGCTGCTGGCCCTCACGCTGCGGCTGGTGGACGAGGGCCTGCTCACCCTCCAGCAGGCCCTGGCGCGCATCACCTACGAGCCGGCCCGGGTGTTCGGCCTCGAGGCCGGCACCCTGAGCCCCGGCCGCCCCGCGGACATCTGCGTCTTCGACCCCGAGCGCCACTGGCGGCTGACCCGGGATCGCCTGTGGAGCGAGGGCCACAACACCCCCTTCATGGGCTGGGAGTTCAAGGGCGAAGTGACCCACACCTTCGTGGCGGGGCGGCTGGTCTACCGCCTGGAGGAACCATGAGCAGCCATCGCGACAGCCTGCTCGTGGAGGACGCCGGGGTCGTGGCCCACGAGGCCTACGAGGGGGACCAGTATATTCTCAGGATCGACGCGCCGCGCATCGCCGCCCGGGCCCGCGCCGGCAGCTTCGCCCATATCACCTGCGGGCCGCGGCTGCCCATGCGCCGGCCCCTGTCCATCATGCGGGTGGACGCCCGCGATGGCTGGCTGGAATTCCTCTACAAGGTGGTTGGGGACGGCACCGGCGAGCTGTCCCGGCGGCGGCTGGGGGAGGTAGTGAGCGTGCTGGGCCCCATCGGCCGGCCCTTCATGGCCTCGCCCGAGCGCCCCCGCCCGCTGCTCGTGGGCGGGGGCGTGGGGATCCCGCCCATGGTGTTCCTGGCCGACGAGTTGCGTACGGATCCACGCTACCGGCCCCTGGTCATCATGGGCTCGGAGGTGCCCTTCCCCTTCCGCCCCTGGCATTCCAGGCTGGAGGTGGCCGGTATGCCCGATGGCGTGGATGCAGGCATGCCCCTGCTGGAGGACTGGGGGGTCCCCAGCCGCCTCACCAGCCTCCAGGGCTACGCGGGCTGCCACCAGGGCTACGTCACGGATCTGGCGCTCCTGTGGCTGGACACCCTGGACGACGCCGCACGCCGCGAGGTGGAGATCTTCGCCTGCGGCCCCCACCCCATGTTGGAGGCCGTGGCCCGTATGGCGGCCGCGTACCATCTGCCCTGTCAGCTGTCCCTGGAGGAATTCATGGCCTGTGCCGTGGGCGGCTGCGCCGGCTGCACCGTGGAGGTATTGACGGATCAGGGCCCGGCCATGAAGCGGGTGTGCGTGGACGGCCCCGTGTTCGAGGCCAGGGCCGTGTTTCCCGAGTTGTTTCTCGACGGCAAGGCCTGAAAACACGCGCCGCACCACTCCACCCGGGAGGGTCTGTCAGGCATCCAGGTAGGGAGGCGCCTCCTCATCGTCCTCATCGAGAATGGGCGTGCCCACGGTATCCACCAGCACGGTATGACACTCGATATCGAACCAGTCCCGGAACACCGGATAACCGCGGTCATGCGGCCATAACGCCGGATCGGCATACCACGCCTCGAGTTCCGCCTCGAACAGGGTCTGATAGTTGATGGCGACCCATTCCTCCACCGTATCCCAGGTCTCCGCATCTTCCGGCGCTATGAGATAGAGCGTGGACTCGTGATCGGTGTCCGCCGCCGTCAGTTCGCTGCCATCCGGCGGTGCTTCGACGGCGTTGAGCCAGGCGATGGCCGGCTGCTTGTATCTGAGGATGATGGCGGCGCGATTGATCACGACGATGCACTCATGGCTGGCGATGAAGGCGGAGATGATATAACCGCCGATGTACCCATGTCCCCTCAATTCGCCTTGGAGAGAACACGTCCCAGGGCGATGCCACTCGCCCCGATCAACGTCTGGCGACCCGGTTCCGACCCGCCGCCTTGGCATCATACAGGGCCTTGTCGGCGCGCTTAAGTGCCGCCTCCACATCGGCATCGACAGCGCTTATCCCGGTCACGCCGATACTCACCGTCAGATGCGCCTCACCGGCACCGCCGGATACTGGCAGCACCAGAGCCGCCACCGCTGCGCCGAGGCGCGTGGCGGTCTCGGCAGCCTCCTCGATGGAGGAATTGGGCAGCATCACGACGAATTCATCGCCGCCGTAACGTCCGAGGATATCGCTGCGACGCAGGGCCTGGCGTGCGGTCCTCACCAAAGCCCGCAGCACCTCGTCACCAAATGCGTGGCCGAAGGCATCGTTTAGGGGTTTGAACTCGTCCACATCCAACATCATGACGGCGACGTCATGGCCGTAGCGACGCCACCGCTCGAACTCACGCTCGGCGAGTTCGAAAAAATGGCCACGGGTATAGGCCCCGGTCAGGCCATCAGTGGCGGCAGTGCGACGCAAGGCCGCTTCGGCGTGCTTGAGTTCGGTGACATCCAGGACGGTGCCTAGGATCCGTGCCGGCCCCTCTGCAGCGCGACGGATCCGCGCCCGCGCCTCCAGATGTTTCACTTCTCCAGCGCCTCCCACGGTGCGGAAGGAAACCCGCAGGACGCCGGTATGCTCGATGGCGTGGACGATGGCAGCCTGAACGTCCTCTCTATCCTCGGGATGCACGGTGCGCACGGACAGCTGTTCGTCCTCCGCCTCCGCTCCTTGGATGAAGCTGAACAGGCGGAAGGTTCGAGCGGCCCACGTCTCCGGCGACCCCGTCATCTCCCAGTCCCAAGTGCGCAGCCCCGCCAACTCCTGCGCCTCCTGCAGCCTCTCCCGGAGGCGCTGCAACGCCTCCACCTGGGAACTCAACGCACCCTCCCGTCGTTTGGACTCAGCGAGTGCACCTGTCACGCGCCGCAGCCTCGTCCCCATGACGACGATCGCCACCGCCATGACGATGAACGCCAGCAGCAAGAGCAAGTTGTAAAGCGGAACGCCCATTGGCGGCTGCTCCAAAAGTCGTGACTTATTATATTCTGACCCACGGAATGGCCTTACGGCCGCGGAAGGCCGAGGCATATCACGGGTTCTGATTAATAATCCGGGAATGCGTGGCGAAGCCGCTCACAAATCCGGCAAGACCTTACCCGGAGGGCGCCATACGGAAGGCCCCGGTATGAGGAATGGGCCCCAGTGGTTAAACTGGCGCCATGGCGGTTCAACTGGTCAATCTGCGGGGCGTGCTCGAGGACGAGGCGGAGGAGTTGCGCGCCCTGCTCCGGGACCATGGCTTCGACTTCTACGAGACGCCCCCGGGCAACTGGGGCATATCCCTGCCCGCCCTGTGGCTGCGGGATCATGAGCGGCTCGCCGAGGCGCGGGCCCTGGTGGCGGACTACCAGGCCCGCCGGGCGGCCCAAGCCCGGGAGGAATACGAGCGCCTGGCGGCCACAGGACGCCATCGCACCCTGCTGGACGAGGCCCGGGACCGGCCCCTGCGCCTGGTGTTCTATGGCGCCATCATCGGGCTGGTACTCTACGTGTCCATCAAGCCCTTTCTCGGCCTCGGTGGCTGAGGGGGCGGGCTTGCCGTCGTGGAGATCGTCTACCGGGCCCAGGACATCGCCGAGGCGGAGATCGTCTCCGGCATGCTCCAGGCCCACGGCATCGAGGCCCACGTGGGCGGTTACTATCTCCAGGGTGGCGTGGGAGAGCTGGCGCCCATGGGCTTCGCCAACGTCCAGGTGGAAGCGGCCGACCTCGGCCGCGCCCGCCAACTGGTGGGGGAATACACGGCGGCCGGGGAATCATCCGGGGCAGGGCAAGAAGCGGACCGACCGGCCACCGTGCCGAAACTCCTGGTGGCGGCATTGCTTGCCCTCCTGGCGGCCTCTCTTTATCTGCTGATACGCGGGGCCTGACGGCGGCTCCGGTGGCGCGCCCCATGTCCCGGGCCCTTTCAGCCGAAGTTGATCTTGGCCTCGAGGTTGGTCTTGGAATCGGCGTTGGTGAGGGCCTCCTCGAGGGTGATGCGGCCGTCCCTGTAGAGCCTGAACAGGGCGTCGTCGAAGGTCTGCATGCCCTTGGCGCCGCTGGTGGCCATGGCCTCCTTCACCTCGTCGATATCCCCCTTGAGGATGAGTTCGGCGATGTGAGGGGTCATCATCATGATCTCGATGGCCGCGCAGCGTTTCTGATCCACCCCCATCACCAGGCGCTGGGAGATGATGGCCCGCAGATTCAGGGACAGGTCCATGAACAGCTGCTTGTGCTGGTCCTGGGGAAACAGGTTGATGACCCGCTCCAGGGCCTGGTTGGCGTTGTTGGCGTGCAGGGTGGATATGGCCAGGTGGCCGGTGTTGCTGAGTTCCAACCCTGCCTCCATGGTCTCGCGGTCACGGATCTCGCCGATGAGGATGACGTCGGGGGCCTCCCGCAACGAACTCCGCAGGGCCGCTCGATAGGAGTAGGTGTCGACGCCGATCTCACGCTGGTTGACGATGGACTCGCGGTTGGGGTGCGCGAATTCCACCGGGTCCTCGATGGTGAGGATATGGCCCGCGGCGCTGCAGTTGCGGTGATCGATCATGGCGGCGAGGGTGGTGGACTTGCCCGAACCGGTGGCCCCCACCATGAGGATGAGGCCGCGCTTGTGCATGATCAGCTCATTCAGGATCAGGGGCAGCTTCAATTGTTCCAGGGTGGGGATGTCCGAGGGAATGAGGCGCAGCACCATGGCCACCTCGCCGCGCTGGCGGAACACGTTGACGCGGAAACGCGCATCGCCGCCAGGCATGGTGATGGCGAAGTCGCATTCCAGGTTCTGCTCGAACTCCTTGATCTGATCATCGCTCATGATGCCGTAGGCGGCGCCGCGGGAGAGTTCGCTGGTGAGGATGCTCTTGCCCACCGGCTTCTGCAGGCCCTCGATCTTTATCTTCACCGGCGCACCCACCGTGAAGAACAGATCCGAGGCGTTCTTCTCCACCATGAGCTTCAGATAAGGGACGATATCCACCGGGTGTCTCCTGCTGTGTTGTCATGCAATGACGATCATCGACCATCCTGGCCGCTTCCTCCGGGCGCCCATGCCCGGGTGACGCCGGAACGCCCTCAGCGCACGCTGTGCTCGTCGGCGTCTTCGGCCAGGGTGAGATTGTCCAGGGAACCCATGCCCCCGCCCTGTTTGGCGGCCTTGCCCTCGAGCTTGACGCGCAGCCGGAGTTCGTTGGCGGAGTCGGCACTGCGCAGGGCCTCATCGAGGGAGATCTTATCCGCCTCGTAGAGGTCGAACAGGGCCTGATCGAAGGTCTTCATGCCGAGTTCGTTGGACTTGGCCATGATCTCCTTGATGCCGTAGACCTCTCCCTTGAGGATCAGATCGGCGATAAGGGGCGAATTGAGCAGCACCTCGATGGCCGCCACCCGGCCCTTGCCGTCCACCGTGCGCATGAGGCGCTGGGACACCACCGCCTTGAGGTTGAGGGACAAGTCCATGAGCAACTGGGGCCGGCGCTCCTCGGGGAAGAAGTTGATGATGCGATCCAGGGCCTGGTTGGAACTGTTGGCGTGGAGGGTGGCCATGGCCAGGTGGCCGGTCTCCGCGAACTGGATGCCGTACTCCATGGTCTCGCGGTCGCGGATCTCTCCCAGCAGGATGACGTCCGGCGCCTGTCGCAGGGTGTTCTTGAGGGCCACTCCCCAGTCCTCGGTGTCGATGCCGACCTCGCGCTGGGTCATGATGCAGTTCTTGTGGGGATGGACGTACTCGATAGGGTCCTCGAGGGTGATGATGTGGCCGTAGGAGTTCTCGTTGCGGTGATTGATCATGGCCGCGAGACTCGTGGACTTGCCGGAGCCGGTACCGCCCACCATGATCACCAGGCCGCGTCTGGTCATGGCGATGTCGCTCATCACCTTGGGCAGGTTGAGTCTCTCCAGGGTGGGGGGTTCGGTCTCGATGGTGCGCAGCACCAGGGCGGCGCAACCCTGTTGGATCAGGGCGTTGACACGGAAGCGTCCGATACCCGGCGGGTTGATGGCGAAGTTGCACTCATTGGTGGCATCGAACTCCTTCATCTGCTTGTCGTTCATGATGGCATGGGCCATCGCCTGGGTATTCTCCTGGGTCAGGGCCTTCTTGGAGACCGGCGTGATCTTGCCGTGGATCTTGATGGCCGGCGGAAAGTCCGCGGTGATGAAGAGGTCCGACCCCTTCTTCTGGACCATGAGCTTCAGCAGGTCCAGCATGAATTTGATTGCCTGTTCCCGTTCCACGCGTCACATCCTCCTGGGGTGGGCCTTGTTCGTCGCGGACACCCGAACCACGGGGCCTCGATACCGCGAAAATGATCTGAAATTCGCCCCGGGCAAGGTAACGGCAGCAGTCAGGGCACATCCCTGCCGGGTGCTCCGCGACCCGCCGGGGAGCGGATGACAGGCGTGGGACACTAGATGCTGTCCTTGCTGGACGCCTTCTTGCGCGCCTCGTCCCGGGTCACCAGGCCCTTGCGCAACAGTTCCTGGAGGTTCTGGTCCAGGGTCTGCATGCCGAACTGCTGGCCGGTCTGGATGGCGGAGTACATCTGGGCGATCTTGTTCTCGCGGATGAGGTTACGGATGGCGGGGGTGCCCATCATGATCTCGTGGGCCGCCACCCGGCCGCCGCCCACCTTCTTGAGCAGGCTCTGGGAGATCACGGCCCGCAACGACTCAGACAGCATGGCCCGGATCATGTCCTTCTCCGCCGCCGGGAACACGTCGACGATGCGGTCGATGGTCTTGGCCGCCGAGCTGGTATGCAGGGTGCCGAACACCAGGTGGCCGGTCTCCGCCGCCGACAAGGCCAGCCGGATGGTCTCCAGGTCCCGCATCTCGCCCACCAGGATGACGTCCGGGTCCTCGCGCAGGGCGGAGCGCAGGGCCTCGTTGAAGCCCAAGGTGTCACGATGCACCTCGCGCTGGTTCACCAGGCATTTCTTGCTCTCGTGTACGAACTCGATGGGGTCCTCGATGGTGAGGATATGACCGTACTCGGTGTTGTTCTTGTAATCCACCATCGCGGCCAGAGTGGTGGATTTGCCCGAGCCCGTGGGACCTGTGACCAGCACCACGCCGCGGGGGTGGTCGGAGATGCTCTTGAAGATCTCCGGGGCGTTGAGGTCCTCCAGGGTCAGGATCTTGGAGGGGATGGTACGAAACACGGCGCCGGAACCGCGATTATGGTTGAAGGCATTGACACGAAAACGGGCAAGCCCCGGGATCTCGAAGGAGAAATCCGTCTCCAGGAACTCCTCGTAATCCTTGCGCTGCTTGTCGTTCATGATGTCGTACACCAGGTCGTGGACCGTGGTGTGATCCAGCGGCGGCACGTTGATGCGACGGACGTCCCCGTCCACCCGGATCATTGGCGGCAGACCCGCCGACAGATGCATGTCGGAGGCCCCGTTCTTGACCGAGAATGCCAACAGTTCGCCGATATCCATCAAATACTCCCCAGATGTGATCTACCGAGCCGGAACGGATGCCCCGGACGTTGGTTCGAAAGTATAGCCCAACCCGGTATAGCGGAAGATTTGTCGGGCCTTTTAGCCCACAATGGTGATAGCCATGATATCCGTCGCCGCCAACCTCCGTAACGTGAGGGCCCGCATCGCCGCCGCGGCGGCGGCCCACGGGCGGGTGGCGGCGGATGTGGCCTTGCTCGCGGTCTCCAAGACCCATCCCCCCGAGATCATCCGCGCTGCCCATGGCGCCGGCCAGCGGGCCTTCGGCGAGAACTATGTCCAGGAGGCCGTGGCCAAGATGGATGGGTTGCGGGACCTGGATCTGGAATGGCATTTCATCGGCCCCCTGCAGAGCAACAAGAGCCGGGCGGTGGCCGAGCGCTGCGCCTGGATCCACACCGTGGACCGCGAGCGTATCGGTCGCCGGCTGGCCACTCAGCGCCCGCCCGGCCTCGGCCCCCTCAATGTCTGCATCGAAGTGAATGTCAGCGGCGAAGCCGCCAAGGCCGGCGTCGCCCCCGCCGACACCCTGGCTCTCGCCCGCACCCTGGCCCCCCTGCCGGGGCTGCGCCTGCGCGGCCTGATGTGCGTGCCCGCCGCCACCGCGGATCCCGCCCGCCAACGCGAACCCTTCCGCCTGCTCGCCGGCCTGCTGCGGGAACTCAATGCCGCGGGCCTGGCCCTGGACACCCTGTCCATGGGCATGACCGCGGACCTGGAGGCGGCCATCGCCGAGGGCAGCACCCTGGTGCGGGTGGGCACCGGCATCTTCGGCCCCCGGGCCACCTTTCCATGAGCCGCGAGATGGCTTCCAACGCCATCCATGCATGGTACCCTTGTCCACGCGATGCCTTTCCCTGGACACCCACGAACGACCCTGATCCATGTCTGATACAACCATTTGTTTCATCGGTGGCGGCAACATGGCCACCAGCCTCATCGGCGGCCTCATCGCCAGCGGCCGGCCGGCCGCCGACATCACCGTCGCCGAACCCGAGGCGGGGCGCCGCCAGGCCCTGAATGAACGCTTCGGCGTCCATGCCGTGGCGGACAACACCGCCGTCGCCGCCGACGCGATGGTGCTGGCGGTGAAGCCCCAGGTTCTAGGCGCCGTGTGCCGGCAGATCGGCCCAGGCTTGGCCGAACGCGCGCCCCTCTTCATCTCCATCGCCGCCGGCATCCGGGTGGATTCCATCGCCCGCTGGCTCGGCTTCGACGCCGCCATCATCCGCGCCATGCCCAACACCCCGGCCCTGCTGGGCTGCGGCGCCAGCGGCCTGTTCGCCAATCGCCACGTCACCAGCGCCCAGCAGGATCAGGGGGAATCCATCCTACGCGCCGTGGGCCTCACCCAATGGGTGACTGAAGAGTCCCAGATGGACGCGGTGACTGCCGTCTCCGGCAGCGGACCCGCCTATTTCCTCATGCTCATGGAGGCCATGGCCGAGGCCGGTGTGGACATGGGCCTGCCGCCGGCCACGGCCCGGCTGCTGGTGATGGAGACCGCCTTCGGGGCCGCCAAGATGGCCATGGAGAGCGACGAAACCCCGGCGGAGCTGCGGGCGCGAGTGACTTCACCGGGGGGTACCACGGAGGCCGCCATCCGCCATTTCGAGGAAGGAGGCTTGCGGCGGCTGGTGGGCGAGGCCCTGGAGCGCGCCCGCGCCCGGGCGGTTACCCTGGCCGACGAGCAGGGGGCCGACTGACATGGGCCCCGTGGGTAACGCCGGCTACTTTCTCATCCACACCGCGTTCTATCTCTATATCACGGTGGTGATGGTGCGCTTCCTGCTCCAACTGGTACGGGCGGATTTCTACAACCCCATCTCCCAGTTCACCGTCAAGGCCACGGCGCCGCTGCTCAACCCGTTGCGGCGCTACATCCCGGGTTACGGCGGCGTGGACGTGGCGGCCATCGTCCTGATGCTGGTCCTCAAGCTGGTGGAGCTGTATCTGCTCTCGGCCTTCGGCGGTGTCTCCCCGGGCCCGGTGCAGATGGTGTTCCTGGCCCTGGCCGGACTCATCGAACTGGCCATCAATCTCTACATCTTCATGATCATCGTGCAGGTGGTCATGAGCTGGGTGAACCCCGGGGTCTACAACGACGTGACCGCCATCATCCACCGGCTGACGGAACCCGTGATGGCGCCGGTGCGGCAACTGCTGCCCCCCATGGGGGGATTGGACCTGTCGCCCCTGTTCGTGCTCATCGGGCTGCAACTCGTCAAGATCCTGGTGGTGGGCCCCCTCCAGGGCCTGGGCGTCGCGGGCGTGATGTGAGCGCGCCGTGGCTGCGCCGGGACGGTGAGGCCCTGGTGCTGGAACTCCATGTCCAGCCCGGTGCCCAATCCACGGCGGTGGCGGGCGTGCACGGCGGGCGCCTGAAGATCCGCGTGGCGGCGCCGCCGGTGGAGGGCGCCGCCAACAAGGCCCTGCAGCGCTTCCTGGCGCGGGCCTTCGGGGTATCGGGGCACGACGTGGATATCGTGCGCGGCATCGCGGGGCGCCGCAAACAGGTGCTCATCCGGGGCGCCGGCGTCCTGCCGCCATGGGCCGTGGCGGAAGACTGAAGGGCGCGCCTCAGTCGAACAGGGAGCGCAGGAAGCCCTTCTTCTTGGGCCCCGCCCCCGCGGTGTCTCCATCCGCCGCGATGGCCTTTGAGCGCTTCCTGCGGGCGGGGCGTTCCCCCAGTTCCCGCGCCTTGGCCTCGGCCTCCCGTTGCAGGCGTTCCCGCAGCTGGGTCCGCACATCGTCCCCCACCTTGAAGCCCATCAGCTCGTCGAAGGTGTTGGGCTGGTGAAGCACCGACTTGGCCAACTCCTCGAGGAAACTCTCGGTGAAGTCCTCCACCTTGACCTGGTACACGTCGGCGCCGATGTGGTTGAGGTTCTTGGTGGTGATGCGGATCCGTTGCTCCTGGGCGGCGATCTCGAAATGCACTGACACCCGCACGTGGGCCTCCATCTCGAAGCTCCCGCAATAGGCGCTGCCCGCCGCCCCGACGTCTTCCCGGAAATTGAAAAGCATGCCGTGCTTCCACAGATACTCCCGCTCCCGCTTGACCCCGTCACGGGTGAAGACCCTGAAGGTGACGGTCTCGTCCCGGGAACACACGTAGGACAGGGTCAGGTCGTTGGTATCGGGGACATCGTCGGCCTTCAGCATGTAGTCATGCTGGCGCAAGCGCTCGAGGCGACCCGCCCCCTCCACCTCGTAGTCGGAGAAGATATCCGGGTCGGCCTTGACCAGATTGTCCACGAACTCACGCAGGTAGTGGTAGGCTCGCAGCATGGCCGGCTGGGCCCGTTTGCGGAACATGGATGCCTCCGACGCAGCGCTGCGCCGTTCCTCCTCGCGCCGCGCCTCGGCGTCCCTGGCCTGTTGTTTCAGTTCATCGAGTAATGCCATGCTGCAACCCCCTGGACCCGCCGAGGCGTCGACTATCCCCGGCGGGTGGATGCCAACCATCAAATTCTAGCCCCTCCGTGGGAATTAGCGACAGGAACGCCCGACTCATAAGCCTTAACGTGAAAGTCGCGAAGCACGAACTCCCCCTCTCCCTCTGGGACAAATCCGTCGGGAACGGATTTGAACGCGCCTTGGCGCGGCCCGCAGGGCGAAGGGCAGGATGCCCGGAGTACAGGGATGGGGTGAGGGAACGAACATGGCGATACGCGCTCCTCTTTCACCATTTTGGGTGGCGCGTATCGCCATGAGAGTTCCCTTGAAAGCGCCGACAACAGCGGGGACTTGGTGAGGCCTCTGATCCCGGCTAAGCTACTTCCTGCGCCCATTGCCATAACAAGCCCGTGCCGCCGGTCATCCGGTATAGACAACGCGACAACGGCGCCGGCCGCGGCGAAGCCGCCACGCGCCGCAACGACAACTCATGAGGAAGCCCCAATGCACAACAACACGGTTCTCAAATCCCTCGGCGCGCTGCTGCTCGCCCTGGCATCCTTCGGCGCCGCGGCGGAGCAGTCGGTAGACGTGGGTGAATACGTCATCCACTACAACGCCCTCAACACCGACAACCTGCTGCCCCAGGTGGCCCAGAGTTACGGTATCACCCGCAGTCCCAACCGCGTGCTGTTGAACGTAACCGTCTTGAAGAAGATCATGGGCACCACCGGCAAGCCAGTATCGGCGGACATCAGCGCCACCGCCACCAACCTGAACAACCAGTTGTACACCATCGACATGCGCCAGGTGGATGACGGCGGCGCCATCTACAACCTGGGGACCATCACAGTGAACCACGGCGACACCCTGACCTTCCACATCACCGCGGTGCCGGAGGACACGGATACGCCCTACAAGCTGAAGTTCCAGCGGCAGTTCTACGTCGCGCGCTGAAGGGAAACCGCCACGGCGGGCGCCGCCGGGACACCGTCCCAGGCGTCGTGGAACAGCAGCAGGGCGAACACCAGCAACAGCAGCCATAGGGGAATCTCGGTCATAGCCGGCCGCGACCGGGCCACCCGCTCCACGCGACATCCGCAGTGGATATAATCGGCGCGCCATCGGCCGACCCGGCCGTCATCCGGCGCAAGACCAAGGGTTGACTCCGGGCCTCAGCAGGACTCGACCGAGGGCAGCCCCGACAGGGCCATGGCCAGTTCCGTCTTACTGTAGTCCTGGTCGTGGAGCCGGCCTTCCAGGTAATCGGTGTAGGCCGGTATTTAACGTGAAAGACGCGAAGCACGAACGCCCCCTCTCCCTCTGGGACAAATCCGTCGGGAACGGATTTGAACGCGCCCTGGCGCGGCCCGCAGGGCGAAGGGCAGGATGCCCGGAGTACAGGGATGGGGTGAGGGAACGAACATGGCGATACGCGCTCCTCTTTCATCATCTTGGGCGGCGCGTATCGCCATGAGAGTTAACGGTATCGCTCAGGGCGTTCTTCTCTCTCGAGATTGGATCGTCCCGGCGCAGGTTATCGGCCCCGGCGGCGGCGCACAAACGCGGGATCAGTCCGTCCCGTCGACATAGTCGATGATCAGCGGCGCGTGATCGGAAAAGCGCCGGTCCTTGTAGATGGACGCCCCCGTCACCCGTTCGGCCATGGCGGGGGTCACCACTTGGTAATCGATGCGCCAGCCGACGTTCTTCTCCCAGGCCCGGCCACGGTTGGACCACCAGGTGTACTGGTGGGGCTCGTGGTTGACCCGCCGGAAGGCGTCCACCCAGCCGAGGGGTCCGAACACCCGGTCCAGCCACGCCCGCTCCTCGGGCAGGAAGCCCGAATTCTTCTGATTGCCCCGCCAGTTCCTGATGTCGGCCTGGCGATGGGCGATGTTCCAGTCGCCGCAGATGACACACTCCCGGCCCTGGCGTCGCAGCCACGCCAGGTGCCCGGCCAGGCGGGCCATGAGGTCAAACTTGACCCCCTGGCGCTGGTCCCCCGATGAGCCCGAGGGCAGATAGAGGCTGACGACCGAGAGCCCCGGAAAGCGGGCCTCCAGGTAACGGCCTTCGGCGTCCACGTCGGGCCAGCCGATGCCGTGGCGGACTTCGTCGGGGGCGGCCCGGGAAAACAGGGCGACGCCGCTGTAACCGGGCCTTTGGGCGTTATGGAAGGCACAATGATAGCCCTCGAGATGGAAATCGCCGGCCGCCACCAGGTCGTCCTGGATGCGCGTCTCCTGCAGGCAGATCACGTCCGCGGCAGCGGCGGCGAGCCACTCGTAGAGGCCCTTGCGCCGCGCGGACCGCAGGCCGTTGGCGTTGAGGGTGATTATGCGCAAAGCGGGTTCTCCGGGCGGCTGGCGACACGAGTCGCCAGAGTAGACAATATCCACCGGCACCAGGCAAACCGCCCGCTGCGCGACGGAGTGCCACAGCCACCGGCCCACCCTACGACAACGGGAGCACCATGAAAGACTACCAGCAGCAGTTCATCGATTTCGCCCTCGACGTGGAGGTCCTCCGGTTCGGCGATTTCACCCTGAAGTCGGGCCGCCGCAGCCCCTATTTCTTCAATACCGGACTGTTCAACACCGGCCGTCATCTGGCCCGCCTGGGTGCCTTCTACGCCCGCGCCATCATGGATGGGGATGTGGAGTTCGACATGCTCTACGGCCCCGCCTACAAGGGGATCCCCCTGGCCACGGCCACCGCCATCGCCCTGGCCGAGCACCATGAACGGGAAGTGCCGTTCTGCTTCAATCGCAAGGAGGCCAAGGACCATGGCGAGGGCGGCGACACCGTGGGGGCCCCCCTGGCGGGGCGCGCCCTCATCGTGGACGATGTGGTGTCCGCCGGGACCTCGGTGCGGGAGTCGGTGGACATCATACAGAGTGCCGGGGCCGAGGCGGCGGGAGTGGTGATTTCCCTCGACCGCCAGGAACGGGGCCAGGGCCCGCGCTCCGCCATCCAGGAGATCCGGGATGACCTGCACATGCCGGTGATCAGCATCGTCACCCTGGATCAGGTGGTGGCGTACCTGGCCCAACGACAGGACATGGGCGCCACCCTGTCCCAGGTCGAGGACTACCGGGCACGCTATGGCGTGAGCTGAAGCCGCCGCATGTCGGGAAGTCTTTTTTGACAAACGTCGGGGTATTGCACCCTTGCGGTCCCATGGCGCTAGAATGGTTCCAAACCAACGCCATGGAACCGTCATGACAACGATGCGCTTGCCCACCCTCCTCATGGTGGCCGTACTGGCCATCCCAGGCGCGGCTTACGCCGCCATCAAATGCTGGACCAACAGCGAGGGGGTGCGCGAGTGCGGCAACGTGGTGCCGCCGGAATATGCCCAGAAGGGCCATGACGAACTCTCCAAACGCGGCATGAAGACACGGGAGGTCGAGGCCGCCAAGACGCCGGAGGAAATGGCCGCCGAACGGCGGGAGCGGGAACACCAGGAAGCGCAGGAACGCCTGTCCCGGGAGCAGGCGGCCCGCGACCGGGTGCTGCTGCGCACCTATACGTCGTCGCGGGAGCTCGACCTCGCCCTGGAAGACAAGCTCGCCGTGCTGGAGTCCCGCATCAATCTCACCCGCAACCACATCGAGAAATTCGAGCAGAACCTGGAACTCCTACACGCCAAGGCGGCCCGCGAGGAGCGGGCCGGCGGCGGCGTCTCGGACAAGGTCGAGGAGGACATCGCTCAGGTGGAGCGCCAGATCGAGAAAAGCGAGGAGTTCGTGGTCGACCGCGAGCACGAGAAGGCGGAACTCCGGCAACAGTACGCGGCGGACAAGGAACGTTTCGAGAAACTGAAGTCGGGCGCCATCCAACCCGGGGATATCTCCCACCTCACCCCCGGTGAGGCCCCGGCCGGTAACTGATCGATCTCGTCAAGGCGGCAAGCGCGCCAAGTCATCTCGAGATCGCCTTTAGCCCCGAATCGCCCTAAGGAGGGTGGGTGAAAAGCGATTCTCTCACGGGGGCACGGAGGCCACAGAGATGTTGCGCCACAGAGATGTAGCGATAGCGCCTCTACTATCCCTCCCGAGGTTCTCGGCCGGGCCATCCTGGCAGGCGCGAGATGCAGCCCCCCGGAATCTCCCGAAGTGCTCCTTAGCCTCTGTGCCACGGTGAGGGATCATTCGACCACTCACAAGCGGGCTAGAACCGCACCCGCTCCCGCGGCAGCTCCCTGAGGACGCGGCGGCGGGCATCGTAGTCGGGCAACACCGCCTCCACCTCGCGCCAGAAGGCCGGCGAGTGGTTCATCTGCCTGAGGTGGGCCAGCTCGTGGACTACCACGTAGTCAGCCACCCGCGTGGGCAGCAGCACCAGGCGCCAGCTCAGGTTTACCCTGCCGCGGCTGGAGCAGCTGCCCCAGCGGGTGCGCGGGTCCCGCAGGGTGAGGGTGGGGCAGGCCAGCCCCATCTCCTCGGCATAGTGGGCCAGGCGCATCCCCAGGTGGTCCCGCGCCCGCCGCCGATACCAGTGCTCGAGACGGGGCCGCACTTCGGCCTCGCCGAGGTCGGGGCCGCGCACGGTGAGCCATGGCCCCTCGCGCATCACCCGCCAGGTGGCGCGCTCCAGCAGCCGCAGGTGCAGGGTCTCGTCGAGCCAGGGCAGGGGCCGATGGTCCGTGAGGGGCGGCGGCCGCCGGGCCTCCAGGGTGGCGCGGGTGCGCCACACCCAGTCGCCGTGGTCCAGCAGCACGCCTTCTGCCAGGCGCCGCGGGCAGTGCCAGGGTACGCGCAGCCACACCGTGCCGTCGTCGGCCACCCGGACCTGGATGTGGCGGCGCCGCGGCACCCTGGCCAGGACGTAGTCCAGGGGCCGGCCGGCCACCGTCAGGCGATGATGGGAGACGGTGGCGGACACCGTTATCGCCTGCCGGCCGCCATGGCGAAGGCCCTCAGCGCCCCAGCAGCAGCGCCGCCACCGCCGGCCATTGTTCGCTCCAGTCGTCCAGGGGGCTGCGCTCGAAGCCGCTGCGGGCGTACTGGCTCATCTTGCCCTCCACGATCACCAGCAGCAGGTTGGCGGTGGCCCCGGGCGGGGCCATGGGACTCACGTCACCGGCGGCTTCCCCCTCCCGCAGCACCTGCCGCAACTGGGTCTCAATGCGATTGAAGAACTGGTCCACCCGGGCCCACAGGCGTTTGTGTTCGCCCACCAGTGCATCTCCCAGCAGCACCCGCGTGATGCCGGGATTGCGGGCGGAAAAGCCCAGCAGCACCATGAGGATGTTCTCGCAGCGCCGCAGGGCCTCGGATTCCTCCTGCAGAATGCGCCGCACCAGGCCGAACACCGATTCCTCGGCGAACTCGATGAGGGCCTCGAACATCTTGGCCTTACTGGGGAAGTGGCGGTACAGGGCCGCCTCGGACACCCCCACCGCATGGGCCAGACGGGCGGTGGTGATGGCCATGCCGGGATTGTTCTCCAGCTCGTGGGCCAGGGCCTCGAGGATCTGCTGGCGGCGGCCCACGGGGGCATCCGCCGTCATCGCGAGCCTCTCCCGGGGCCGTGGATGAGGGTGCCCACCCCCGTGTCCGTGAACACCTCCAGCAGCACCGCGTGCTCCACCCGGCCGTCCACGATATGGGCGGCCCGCACCCCCGCGCTCACCGCATCCAGGGCGCAGCGGATCTTGGGCAGCATGCCGCCGTGGATGGTGCCGTCGGCGATGAGGGCCTGGACCTGCCTCGCATCGAGCCCCGTGAGCAACTCGCCCTGCTTGTCCAGCAGGCCCGGGGTGTTGGTGAGCAGCATGAGTTTCTCGGCGTTCATGGTCTCCGCCAGGCGCCCCGCCACCAGATCGGCGTTGATGTTGTAGGAGAAACCATCGGCGCCCACGCCGATGGGGGCGATGACGGGGATGAAGTTGCCGTGGATCAGCATGTCCACCACGCCGGTGTCGATGCTCTCCACCTCTCCCACATGGCCGAGGTCGATGATCTCCGGGGCCTCCAGCTCGGGGGAGTCCTGAGTCACCGTGAGCTTGCGGGCGCGGATGAGGTCGCCATCCTTGCCCGTGAGCCCCACGGCGCCGGCGCCACCGTGACGGTTGATGAGATTGACGATCTCCTTGTTCACCAGCCCCCCCAGCACCATCTCCACCACGTCCATGGTCTCGGCGTCCGTGACCCGCATGCCCTGGACGAAGCGCGTCTCCTTACCCAGGCGTTCCAGCAGCACGCCGATCTGGGGTCCACCACCGTGCACCACCACCGGATTCATGCCCACGTGCTTCATGAGCACCACGTCCCGCGCGAAGCCCTCCTTGAGGGCCTCGTCCACCATGGCGTTGCCGCCGTATTTGATGACGATGGTCTTGCCGGCGAAACGCTGGATGTAGGGCAGGGCCTCGGCGAGCACGCGGGCGGTGGTCATGGCGGCGGAACGGGTCAGGGACATGGCGTTATGGCAGTGGCTTATGAGGGTCGAAGGGTTCAGAAGGGCAGATGCAGGTCCGGACGCAGGCGGGACATCAGGTCCCTGAAGGCACCCTGGATACGCGCCAGGGCCGCGGCGTCGTCGGCCTCGAAGCGGAATACCAGGCTCGGGGTGGTATTGGAGGCCCGCAGCAACCCCCAGCCGTCGGGATACTCGGCACGCACGCCGTCGGTACGGTCGATCTCCGCGCCCTCCAGGGTGACCTCGGTGAGTCGCTCCATGAGGGTGTGCTGCACGCCCTCGGGTACCGCCGCCCGCAGCTCCGGGGTGGCGACGGTCTGGGGCAGGGTGGCGAAGAATGCCGTGGGCGATTCGCTGCGCTGTTGCAGGATCTCCAGCAGGCGGGCGCCGGCATAGAGGCCGTCGTCGAAACCGTACCAGCGTTCCTTGAAGAAGATGTGGCCGGACATCTCGCCTCCCAGGGGGGCTCCCGTCTCCACCATCTTGGCCTTCATGAGGGAATGGCCGGACTTCCACATCACGGGGTTGCCGCCGGCCTCCGTGATCACCCGCGGCAGGTGCCGCGAACACTTGACGTCGAAGACGACGTCGGCGCCCGGGTTGCGTTCCAACACGTCGGCGGCGAAGGCCATGAGCAGGCGGTCTGGCCACACGATGTGCCCCGTCCCATCCACCACCACCAGGCGGTCGCCGTCGCCATCGAGGGCGAGTCCGAGGTCGGCATCGTGTTGTTTGACGGCCGCCTGCAGGGCCTTGAGGTTCTCGGGCTCACAGGGATCGGGCGGATGGTTGGGGAAGCGGCCGTCCACCTTGCAGTACAGGTCCACCACGTCATGACCCAGGGCCCGGTAGAGCCGCGGCGCCAGTTCGCTGGTGGCACCGTTGGCGCAGTCCACCACCAGCTTGAAGGCGTTGCCCAGGGCCACCGGGATGTCCTCGCTGATGCGGCGGATGTAATCCGCCCCCACGTCCATCTGCTGGACGCTGCCGTCGCCGGTCACGAAGTCCTTTTCCACCACCCGCCGGCGCAGGTCCATGATGCCCTCGGGGGGGAGGGTCTCGCCGCCGATGACCACCTTGAAACCGTTGTCCGTGGCCGGATTGTGACTACCGGTCACCACCACGCAACTGCCCACGTCCAGGTAGCGGGCCGCGAAATAGACCACCGGCGTGGGCACCAGCCCTACGTCGATGACGTCCATGCCGGCCTCCATCAGGCCCGCCACCATGGCTTCGGCCAGCTCGCGGCTCGACTGACGGCCGTCGCGCCCCACCACGAAGCCCTTCTCGCCCCGCGCGGCGGCGGCACTACCTACCGCCTGGCCCACGTCCCGGGCCAGTTCGGCGTCCAGCCCCGCGGCCACGGCGCCACGAATGTCATAGGCACGAAAAAGGGCCCGGGGCGGGCCGTCGTCCGCGGCCTCCGGCGTCTCCACGGCGGGTGATGGCTCCTCGGAGGACTCGAAGATCTCCATGAAATCCATCTCCGGCTCGGATGCGGCCACCTTCTGCGGCTCCGCGGCTTCTCCCGCGACCGGCCCCTCGGTGACGGTGATACCGGTGTCCGTACCCATCCCTTCGCCGGCACCGCGGGAAATGTAATCCTCCACCACGAACTGCATGGTCTCGTGGGACATGACCCCTACGCTCTTCACCGCACCGTCCAGCACCACTGGCGACCGGTCGCCGTCACCTGCGGCGTCATCGCCGCCGGCACGCCGGCGCCGCACCAGCACCATGACCACCAGTCCCAAAACGACGACAGCACCGGCGATCCAGGCCACGGGCAGGTCACCCACGGCATCGCTGACCTCGTCGCCGAGGGATACGGTGCCTACGCTCAGCTTCCAGCCATAGCCGGGGACAAAGTGGGAAGTAACGCCCCCCCGCAAAGCCCCACCACGGCCGGCCAGGGCTATGTTCGCGCTGCCCGGCACCACCTGCTCCACGACCACGGGCACCCCCGGGTCGGCCAGACCCTCCACCACCCGCTGGATCAGGCCCACATCCAGGGCGACGAACACATACCACCCAATTTCACCCTCCACCGTCGTCGCCGGCAGCAGCCAGGCGATATGGGCGTCCTTCGTATCCGTCAGCAGGGCCTCGGGATTGGGTATCCGACTGGATGCCTCGGCCTTTTTCAGCATATCGATGGCGGCATAGGTCAGGGGCGGGCTGGCGTCGTAGTCCACCTGACGATGACCCGCGGGCAGCCGCCGCACCGCCAGGATGGCGGGATGGCTGGTGGCCACGGGGGCCACATCCGCGGTCGCGGCGGCCACGCCAGGGGCGGTCTTCACCGCCTCGCGGATGGGGGCGAGTTCCTCATCGAGGCCGCGCTGCAGCCGGCCGGCGAGGGTCTTGGCCAGGGTGTCGGCGGCGGTGGGCGCCGGGCCTTCACCATTGCCACCGCTGCCGAGAAACAATACGCCGGCGACCGCCAGCAGCGCCACTGCCGCCACTACCGCGAGCCGGATACGCTTGCCTCCCAGTTTGAGTTCAGGTGTTCTTTTCATGATCTCCGCGCGCACCCTCCAGGGTCGTGTCCACTGCCTCAGACCGTGTCACCGGCTTCGTCAATGGCGGCCCGAGGAGCCGAAGCCGCCGGCGCCCCGCTCGCTGGGACTGAACTCCTCCACCACCTCGAGACTGGCCTTGACCACCGGCAGGAAGACCATCTGGGCGATACGCTCCCCCGGTTCCAGGGTGAAGGGAACTGCGCCTCGATTCCAGCAGGAGACGAACACCTGGCCCTGGTAGTCGGAATCGATGAGACCCACCAGGTTGCCGAGCACGATGCCGTGCTTGTGGCCCAGCCCCGAGCGCGGCAGCAACACCGCCGCGAGGCCGGAATCCGCCATGTGAATGGCGATACCCGTGGGAATCAGATGAGTGGCTCCGGGGGCCACCTCCAGGGTCTCTTCCACGCAGGCTCGCAGGTCCATGCCGGCGGCGCCAGGGGTGGCGTAGTCCGGCAGGGGAAATTCCGCGCCGATGCGCGGGTCCAGGATCCTGACTTCAACCTTGCTCAATCATGCGCTCCACAATCAACGTGATGAGGCCATCGGCCAACTCCCGCTTGGTGGCCCGGCCGAGGTCCCGTGAACCGCCCCGCCAGTACACCGTCAGGGCGTTGTGCTCGCTGTCGAAGCCGACTTCATCACCCACCAGGTTGGCGGCCACGAGGTCCGGGCCCTTGCGCTCCAGTTTATCCCGCGCGTGACGTTCCAGATCACGGGTCTCGGCGGCGAAGCCCACGGTGAAGGGGCCGTCCTCCACCATGGCCACGGTAGCGAGGATGTCCGGTGTGGGTTCCAGGGCGAGGTCCATCGCCGCGGTGCCCTTCTTGATCTTGTCGCCGCGGCGCTCGGCGGGCCGGTAGTCCGCCACCGCCGCCGCCGCGATGAATATATCGCAACCCGCCAGGTTCGCCATCACGGCCTCCAGCATGTCGGCGGCGGACACCGTATCCACGCGCTCCACCCCGGGCGGCGTCGCCAGGGCCACGGGCCCGGCCACCAGCACCACCTCGGCGCCGGCCCGGCGCGCCGCCTCGGCCACGGCGAAGCCCATGCGCCCCGAACTGCGATTGCTGAGGTAACGCACGGGGTCCAGGGCCTCGCGAGTGGGACCGGCGGTCACCATCACCCGCAGGCCGGTGAGGGGCTCGCCGCCGAAGTGTCGTTCCACCCCAGCCACGATCTCTGCCGCCTCCACCATGCGTCCAGGCCCGCTGTCACCGCAGGCCTGATCGCCGGTGGCCGGGCCGAGGACGCTGACACCCCGCCGCCCGAGGGTATGAAGATTGGCCTGGGTCGCCGGGGCCGCCCACATGTGCCGGTTCATGGCCGGGGCCATCATGAGGGGAGCAGCCGTGGCCAGGCAGGCGGTGGTGAGGAGATCGTCGGCCATGCCGGCGGCGAGGCGCGCCATGAGGTTGGCACTGGCGGGGGCGATGAGCACCAGGTCCGCCCAACGGGCCAGCTCGATGTGCCCCATGGCGGCCTCGGCCCGGGGATCCATCATGTCCTCGTGCACGCTTCGGCCCGACAGGGCCTGGAGGGTCAGGGGAGTGATGAACCGCGCCCCACCCGCCGTCAGCACCACCCGTACCTCGGCGCCGGCGCCGGCCAACAGCCTCACCACCTCGGCACCCTTGTAGGCCGCCACGCTGCCGCCGATGCCGAGGAGAATGCGCCTGTTGGTCAGGATGGCCATGCTGGGCTACAGTTTAAGGCCATCGGGCGTCCTTGAGTAGGTATTCACTATCAAGCCCCGGCGCTATCCGCCCCGGGCGCCGGGCCACTGACATCAACCATTGCCGGACACGGAGGTCACATGGCCATTACGGACTGGCCCGAGGACGAACGTCCTCGGGAGAAACTCTTCAAACGCGGCAGCGCCGCCCTCTCCGACGCGGAACTGCTCGCCATCTTCCTCGGCTCCGGAGTACGGGGCAGCTCGGCGGTGGACGTGGCCCGCGGCCTCCTCGGCACCTGGGGCGGACTCCAGGGACTGCTGGATGCCGAAGGCCGGCGCGTAATGGCGGCGCCCGGTATCGGCCCCGCCCGCTATGCCCTGTTGCAGGCGGCCCTGGAACTGGGGCGCCGTTACCTGGAGAGCCGCCTCGACCGCGGCCCGGTGATGGACAGCCCCGAGGCCACCGCCCGTTATCTCGCGAGCCGTCTGCGCGGCCGCGGGCGCGAGGTCTTCGCCTGCCTGTTCCTGGACAACCGCCACCGTCTGATCGCCTACGAGGAACTCTTCATGGGCACCCTGGATGGCGCCAGCGTCCATCCCCGCGAGGTGGTCAAACGGGTGCTGGAACACAACGCGGCGGCGGTGATCCTGGCCCACAACCATCCCTCGGGGGTGGCCGAGCCGAGCCGCGCCGACGAGGCCATTACCCGGCGCCTCAAGGCCGCCCTGGACCTGGTGGACATCCGCCTGCTGGACCATTTCGTGGTGGGGGACGGGCCGCCCGTCTCCTTCGCCCAGCGGGGCCTGCTATGAGGCCGCCGGGCGCGCATACCGAGGTTGCGGCGCGGGCCGCCATCTGCTATAAATCGCGGTCTTTCCGCCTCCGGGCGGCGTATCCCTTGCGGCAGGCCGGCCCGCGCGCGCTCCTGCCGGAAACCAACCGGAAAAGCAGTCATGTCTAGAGTATGTCAGGTTACGGGCAAGCGGCCGGCCTCGGGCAACAACGTGTCCCATGCCCACAACAAGACCCGCCGTCGTTTCCTTCCCAATCTGCATTCCCATCGCTTCTGGGTGGAGAGTGAGAAGCGCTGGGTCAAGCTCAAGATCAGCCACAAGGGCCTGCGCATGATCGACAAGCTGGGCATCGAGCCCGTGCTGGCCGAGATTCGCAAGCGCGGCGACAAGGTCTGAGGAGGTCACTATGAGAGACAAGATCAAACTCGTGTCCAGCGCCGGTACCGGCCACTTCTACACCACCAACAAGAACAAGCGCACCACCCCCGACAAGCTCGAGTTCAAGAAATTCGACCCGGTGGTCCGCAAGCACGTCATGTACAAGGAAGCCAAGATCAAGTAATCCCGTGGCGGGGCCCCGGCCCCGCCACCATACGCCGCCCCCCTTCAACGCGCCGACGCGCGCCGGCACAGTCCCCGCCCGGTCTCGGCCTCGCAATCCATTGCATTGTGTTATAACATAACAAAGCCATCGGCGGGGTACCGCCGCCCGCGCCGCTACTGTTCCTTATCCAAGAAAACTCTCATGGCGATACGCGCCACCCGAAATGATGAAAGAGAAGCGCGTATCGCCATGTTCGTTCCCTCACCCCAGCCCTGTACTCCAGGCGTCCTGCCCTTCGCCCTGCGGGCCGCGCCAAGGCGCGTTCAAATCCGTTCCCGACGGATTTGTCCCAGAGGGAGAGGGGGAGTTCGTGCTTCGCGACTTTCACATTAACGGTATAGCCCCATGTGGCGTCTGTTCCTGATGTTGTTCCTGGTGACGCCTCCGGCCCTGGGTGCCGGCGAGCCCCCGGGCGTCTTCGTCAGCGTGGTGCCCCTCAAAACCTTCGTCGAGCGAATCGGTGCCGAGGCGGTGACGGTGACCGCCATGGTGGGTCCCGGACACAACCCTCACACCTACGACCCCACGCCGCGTCAGATCGGCGCCCTGGCCGCGGCGCAGTTGTATATCCGCGTCGGCGTGCCCTTCGAAGACACCTGGATGGCGCGCATCCGCGCCGTCAATCCCGCCATGGAAGTGATGGACGCCCGCACCGGACTGGATCTGGGAGCGGACCACCACGCACCCGCGGAGAGCGAAAGCCATGGCGACCACCATCATGACCCGGAGGGGCACGATCCCCACGTATGGACCGATCCCCTGCTGGTAAAGCGTATGGCGGCGCACATCCGCGACACCCTGGGTCGTATCGACCCCGCCAACGCCGAGGTTTTTACCGCCAACTACCATGACTTCGCCGCCGAGCTGGAGACCCTGGATGCCGACATCCGGGCCCTCTTCGCGGCCTCGGGCAATCGCCGATTCATGGTCTATCATCCCGCGTGGAGCCATTTCGCCGCCCGCTACGGCCTCACCCAGATGGCCATCGAGCAGGAGGGCAAGGAGCCCGGCGCCCGCACCCTCGGCGCCCTCATCGAGCGGGCGAGAGAGCACGGCGTACGGGTGATCTTTGTGCAGCCCCAGATGGACAGGCGGCTGCCCAAGCGCCTGGCCGAGGAGATCGACGGCCGGGTGGTGGTCATGGACCCCCTGGCCGCGGACTATGTCGCCAACATGCGCCGGGCCGCCCGCCTCATCGCCGGCAACGGGACCCCGTGACCGTGGCGGTGCCCATCATCGAACTCCGGGACGTGGGCTTCTCCTACGGCGCCGCGCCGGTGCTGGAGGGGGTCGACCTGACGGTGGACGAGGGCGAGTTCCTCGGCATCGTGGGCCCCAACGCCGGAGGCAAGAGCACCCTGCTGAAACTCATACTCGGCCTGCTGGAACCCCAGCGCGGGGACATCCGGGTGCTGGGGCACCCGCCCCGGGATGCCAGCCGGCATCTCGGCTACGTGGCCCAGTATCCCGGCTTCTCCCGGGACTTTCCCATCACCGTGGAGCAGACGGTGCTCATGGGGCGTCTCGGCAGCGGCGGCTGGCTGGGCCGTTACCGCCCGGCCGATCGCGCGGCCGCGTGGCAGGCCATGGTGGAGGTGGAGGCCGATGACCTGGCCCGGCGCCAGATCGGCAGCCTGTCGGGAGGACAGCTCCAGCGCGCCCTGCTGGCCCGGGCCCTGGTGAGCGCCCCCCGGGTGCTGATCCTGGACGAGCCCACCGCCAACATCGACCAGCGCCTGGAGAGCGACATCTTCGACCTCCTGGGGCGACTGAATGAACGTATGACCATCCTGGTGGTGTCCCACGATATCGCCTTCATCTCCAGCTACGTGCGGCGGGTGGCCTGCATCAACCGCACCCTGGTGTGCCACAGGACCGAGGCCGTGGACGGCGAAATCATCCAGGACCTCTACGGCGATCAGGTTCGCATGGTGCAACACCACCACTGACACCATGGACGGATTTCTCCACGCCCTGAGCCACCAGTCCTTCCTGCAGACCGCCCTGGCCGCCGGCCTGCTGGCCAGCATCGGCTGCGGCATCATGGGTACTTACGTCGTCGTCAAACGCATCGCCTTTCTCGCCGGCGGCATCGCCCACTCGGTGCTGGGTGGCATCGGTGCCGCCATCTACTTCGGCCTGCCGCCCCTGGCGGGCGCCCTGGGGGCGGCCGTGGTGGCGGCCCTGTTGATCGGCGGCATCCGGCTGCACTGGCGGGCTCAGGAGGATACCCTCATCAGCGCCCTGTGGGCGATAGGCATGGCCGTGGGTATCCTGTTCATGGCCAAGACACCCGGTTATCAGAGCGACCTCATGAGTTATCTGTTCGGCAACATCCTGCTGGTGCCCCGGGAGAGCCTGTGGTTCATGGCCGCCCTGGACGCCGCACTGCTGGCGGCGGTGGTCGCCTTTCACCGCCAGTTCATGGCGGTGGCCTTCGACGAGGAGTTCGCCCGCCTGCGGGGGGTGCCCGTGGCCTTCTTCTACCTGCTGCTGCTGGTGCTGGTGGCGGTGACGGTGGTGCTGCTGATCCAGGTGGTAGGCCTGATCCTGGTGCTGGCCCTGCTCACCCTGCCCGCGGCGGTGGCTGGCCACTACGTCCACTCCCTGGGCCCCATGATGGCAGTGGCCACCCTGCTGGGCGGGGTAGTCACCACGGGCGGACTGGCCCTTTCCTACGCTCCCGATCTCCCCGTGGGGCCCACCATCATCCTGCTGGCGGGGGTCCTGTACCTGGCCTCCACCCTGGTCAGCCGCCGCCTCGCCCGGCACCGCGCCCACCGCGCCCTCAACCCCGGGGCGGCAGGGGAGGCCCGGCATGGATAGCAAGCGACTCGCGGGAATCATGGAACAGGCCGAGGCCCTGTGCCGGGAACGCGGGGTGCGCCTCACACCTCAGCGCCGCACGGTGCTGGAACTGGTGTGCGCGGCCGAACGCCCCATGAGCGCCTACGACATCCTCGACCTCATGCGCTCCAGCATCAGCAATCCGGCTCCGCCCACGGTATACCGCGCCCTCGACTTTCTCCTCGAGCAGGGCCTGGTACACAAGCTGGAAAGCATCCATGCCTTCGTGGGCTGCTCCCACCCGGACCACCCCCACGCCAGCCAGTTCCTCATCTGCGCCGACTGTGGCGATGTGAGCGAACTGGAGGACCCCGCCATCGCCCGCAGCCTGCGCGCGGCCGAGACCGCCTCGGGCTTCGCCCCCAAGCGCCGGGTGGTGGAACTCATCGGCAGCTGCGCCCGCTGCACGGCGAAGGCCCATGAGTGACGGCACCAACGACGGGAGCGGCCATGCCCCCGCCGCGGACGCCGCCCCGGCCATCGACATCCGCGATCTGGCCTACCGCTGGCACCCCCGGGAGCCCGTGGTGCTGGCCCTGGAGGAGTTGCGGGTGGAACGGGGTGAGCAGGTCTTCATCGAGGGCCCCAGCGGCAGTGGCAAGAGCACCCTCCTCGGCCTGCTGGCGGGCATCAACGTGGCCGGCGAGGGCAAAGTGCGGGTGCTGGACCGGCGCCTCGACACCATGGGTGCCGCCGCCCGGGACCACTTCCGCGCCCACCACATCGGCTACATCTTCCAGATGTTCAACCTCATCCCCTACCTCTCCATGGTAGACAACGTGGTCCTGCCCTGCCGTTTTTCCAGTCGCCGCCGGGAGCGGGCCCTGCAACGCTCCCCCAGCCTGGAGGCCGAGGCCGTGCGGTTGCTCGAGCACCTGGATATGGACCAGGCGGCCTTCCACCGGCGGCCGGTGACGGCCCTCAGTGTGGGCCAGCAACAGCGGGTGGCGGCGGCCCGCGCCCTCATGGGCTCCCCGGAACTCCTCATCGCCGACGAGCCCACCTCGTCCCTGGACGCCGGCCGTCGCGAGTCCTTCCTGCGTCTGCTGTTCGACGAATGCCGGGCGAACGGTGCCACCCTGGTGTTCGTGAGCCACGATTCCGCCCTCGAAGAACTGTTTCAGCGCACCATCCGCCTCACCGAGGCCAACCGGGCGGCGGCGACAGCGATCGCCGCCAGGGTCTGAGCCATGGCCGTGCTCGGTCTGGCCTGGAAGAGCCTGGTGAACCGTCGTGCCACGGCGGCCCTCACCCTGTTCTCCATCGCCCTGTCGGTGACCCTGCTGGTGGGGGTGGAACGGCTGCGCCACGAGGCCCGGACGAGCTTCGCCAACACCATCTCCGGCACCGATCTCATCGTCGGCGCCCGCAGTGGCGGCGTGCAGCTCCTGCTCTATTCGGTGTTCCGCATCGGCAACCCCACCAACAACATCTCCTGGGCCAGCTACCGGGAGCTGGCGAACCATCCCCGGGTGGCCTGGACCGTCCCCATCTCCCTCGGCGACTCTCACCGCGGTTACCGGGTGATGGGCACCACCGCGGCCTATTTCGAGCACTATCGCTATGCCCGGGATCGCGCCCTCGCCTTCGCCACGGGCGGCGTCTTCGACGATCTCTACGACGCGGTGCTGGGGGCACAGGTGGCCCGCAAGCTGGGCTATGCCCTCGGGGACGAGCTGGTGGTGGCCCACGGCGCCGCGGACGTCGCCTTCACCCGCCACGAGGACAGGCCTTTCCGGGTGGCCGGGATCCTGAAGGCCACGGGCACCCCGGTGGACCACACGGTGCACGTGAGCCTGCGGGCCATCGAGGCCATCCATGTGGGCTGGCAGAGCGGGACCCCCATGCCGGGCTTCCAGGTCCCGGCCGAGCGGCTGCGCACCATGGACCTGACCCCCGACGAGATCACCGCGGTACTGGTGGGGCTGACCTCGCGGATGGCCGCCTTCCAGGTCCAGCGCTTCGTCAACGACTATCCCGACGAGCCCCTGACCGCTATCCTCCCCGGCGTGGCCCTGAGCGAGCTGTGGAACCTGATGGCGGTGGCGGAGAATGCCCTGCTGGTGGTGGCGGCCTTCGTGGTGGTGGTGGGTCTGGCCGGCATGCTCACCGCGCTCCTGGCCAGCCTCAACGAGCGGCGCCGGGAGATGGCCATCCTGCGCTCCGTGGGCGCGCGGCCGATCCACGTATTCACCCTCATCATGGGCGAGGCCGGTGTCCTGACGGGCGGCGGCATCGCCCTTGGCCTCGGCCTGCTCTACGGGCTGCTGCTGGCCGCCCGCACGGTGATGGAGGACCGGCTGGGCATCCATATCGCCGTGGCCGCCCCCGCCGGCAACGAGTTGATCCTGCTGGGCGCCGTGGCCGTGGCCGGCTTCAGCGTGGGCGCCATCCCCGCCTACCGGGCCTATCGACTGTCCCTGGCCGACGGCCTGTCCATCCGTGTATGAGGACCCCGTAAATGCGCTATCCCATGACCACTAGAGCCCTGATCCTGGGGACCATGCTGTTTTTATTCACGGCAGCCGGTGAGGCCCCGCGGGCCGCCGGGAGCGCGGAGGAACTGGATTGGGATGCCCTGATCCCGGAGGACTGGCGGCCGGACAAGCTGCTGGCTGAATTCGATGCCGAGGGCCTGAGCGACGACGACCCCCGGGCCCAGGAACTCATGGACAAGTTGAAGGCCCTGTGGGACGAGGCCCCGGTGGTGCCCGAGTTGGACGGCCGGCGGGTACGGCTGCCGGGCTTCGTGGTGCCCCTGGAGGTGGAACCCGAGGCCATCGCCGAGTTCCTGCTGGTGCCCTACTACGGGGCCTGTATCCACGTGCCGCCGCCGCCCGCCAACCAGACCGTATACGTGGTCACCGCCGAGGACCGGCCCTACCGCGGCAAGCTGTTCGACACCGTGTGGGTCACGGGCACTTTGCGGGTGGAGCAGAACTCCAGCGAACTCGCCGAAGCGGGCTACCGGCTGGACGCCACCGCCGTGGAACCCTATGAATAGTTTGATTGTCGGGATGAATCCCGACCTACAGGCTAAAAGCGTAACCGCGAAAGACGCGAAATGACGCGAAAAGGGAGAAGGTCAGGGAGGAGTTTAATGTCGGGATGAATCCCGACCTACATCCGTGCCAAAGGAATGGGCAGGGGGGGTGTTGTGTAGGGCGGGCTGTAGGTCGGGCTTCAGCCCGACAGCCGACGCCGGCGGGTGGCTCCGGCCCGGCCCGTGGTGTGTGCGGTTGGGTCTAATGTCGGGATGAATCCCGACCTACATCCGTGCCAAAGGAACAAGCAGTGGTGGTGTATCTGTAGGGGTCGGGCGTCACGCCGTGGCCGGGGCGCTGGAGTAGCTGCGCAGCTGGCGCGAGAAATCCTCCAGGGCCTGGATGCCCGTGCTTTCCGCCTGGCGGCACCATTCCTGGAGGGACTCCATCAGCTCCTCCTGGCGCGCACTGCGCCGAGACCAGATATCGAACAGGCGCTCGCGGAACTCATAGACCGTCTGCAGCGCTTGGCTGCGGGCCAAGGCCTGCTGGAGATGCATCCGGGCGTCGGCGCTCAACAGGCTCTGCTCGCGCACCAGCAGCTTGCGGGCCTGGGCCAGCAGGCGGCGGTCACCCCCCGAAAAGCGCGCCAACTCCTCACGATACACCCGCACCATCACACCCCTAGCATAGGCGGCGGCCACCTGGACCTGGGCCGTCACCACGGCCCTGACGGTGTCCACGTCGACCCGGGACTTGCCGGGAATGCGGTAGACCCGCGGCGCCAGTCGCCGCACCTTCGCCAGCCCCACTGCCTGGAGGGCACGGATGTAGACCCAGCCCGCGTCCAGCTCCCACCATTTGGACGAGAAGCGCGCCGAGCTGGCGTAGGCATGGTGGTTGTTGTGGAGTTCCTCGCCGCCGATGAGCACGCCCCAGGGCAGGATGTTGGTGGAGCGGTCCTGGACCTCGTAGTTGCGGTAGCCCCACCAGTGGCCGATGCCGTTGATGACGCCGGCGGCCATGACGGGGATCCACAGCATCTGCACCGCCCACATGGCAAGCCCGGCGACACCGAACAGCACCACGTCGGCCATCAGCATCAGGGCCACGCCCAGCACGCTGTGGCACGAGAACACATGGCGCTCCAGCCAGTCGTCCGGCGTACCCTTGCCGAACTGCTCCAGGGTCGCGCCGTCGGCCGCGGCCTCGCGGTAGAGTTCCGAGCCCTCCTTGAGCACCTTGCCGATGCCTACCTGGGCCGGGCTGTGGGGGTCCTGCGGGCCCTCGCAACGGGCGTGGTGACGGCGGTGCACCGCCACCCATTCGCGGGTGACCATGCCGGTGGTGAGCCACAGCCAGGCGCGGAAGGCCACGGCCACCAGCGGATGCAGGTCCAGGGCCCGGTGGGCCTGGTTGCGATGCAGGTATACCGTGACGGAGACGATGGTCAGGTGGGTGAACAGCAGGGTCACCAGGATCTTGCCCGGGACCGACAGGCCGGTCACACCGGAGATGAGGAATTCCATTAGGGTCATGATTTACTCTTTGGAAGGGCTAGTTCTTTGCAGGATGCTATGACAGTGATTGGACACTGCGAATCGAATTTAAATTCCGACAAGTTTATCATCCCCTCTTAACCTTGCCTACGTAGCAGCCCCGCCAATCCCTATAAGCCCAAGGGTTCAATCGATGCCCCGCCCTCTCACCCCGCCCATCGCTGCCGATACCATCATCGAACTGGGGGACGCGTCGGAGCGCTCCATCGTACTCATCGAACGGCGCAATCCGCCCCATGGCTGGGCACTGCCCGGCGGCTTCATGGACGAAGGCGAGACCATAGAGCAGGCGGCGGTGCGCGAGGCCCGCGAGGAGACCGGGCTGCGGGTGGAACTCGACGCCCTCCTCGGGGTGTATTCCCGGCCCGACCGCGACCCCCGGGGTCAGACCGTGAGCGTGGTCTTCGTGGCCCGCGCCACGGGCACCCCCCGGGGCCAGGATGACGCCCTCAGGGCCCGCGCCTTCCGGCTCCAGGAACTGCCCTCGCCCCTGGCCTTCGATCATGACGAGATCCTCGCCGACTATGCCCGCTTCCGGGCCACCGGCAAGGTCCGGACGCCGGACCATGACGCCTGAAGCCGCCGTTACGACGCCCTCCCATGGCGCATGGAGTGACCCGGCCGGCGGCGGTTGTCAGGGCCATGCCGCGCCACAATACTGTCGCCACGAAAACCTTATCCGCCTGCTACCGAGTAACCCCACCCCATGACCGAGGCCTTCGTCGCGCGCCAACCCATCTTCGATACCGGGTTGAATATCTTTGCCTACGAGCTGCTGTTCCGTGCCAGCGGGGAGAACACGGCCGGCGAGGGCCTGGATGCGGGTCAGGCTACCTCGCAGGTCATCTGGAACACCTTCACGGTGTTCGGGCTGAACGGCCTGGTGGGCAGTGCCCGCGCCTTCATCAACTTCAGCCGCGAGCTGCTGCTGGACGACAGATCCATCATCCTCCCCCCCGACCGCGTGGTCATCGAAATACTCGAGGACATGAAGGTAGACCGGGACCTGGTGGATGCGGTGACGCGGCTGGCGGCCAAGGGCTACACCATCGCCCTCGACGACTTCTCCTATCACCCCTCATGGCAGCCCCTGGTGGACATCGCCCATATCGTCAAGCTCGACGTCATGGCCCTCTCCATGAATGAGCTGGAGGAGCACCTGGGCCTGCTGCGCCGCGATGGATTGCGCATGCTGGCGGAGAAGGTGGAAACAGCGGAGCAATACGAGCAATTGAAGGCCATGGGCTTCGATTACTTCCAGGGCTACTTCCTCGCCCGCCCCATGGTGATGAGGGGGCGCCGCACACCTGCCGACCGCACCACCATATTGCGACTGCTGTCGCGCCTGAATGACCCCAAATCGGACATCACGGGAATCGAAGACCTCATCAGCCGCGACGTGTCCTTGAACTACAAGCTGCTGCGCTACATCAACTCGGCCCTGTTCTCCCTGCCCCGCCGGGTGGACTCCACCCGCACCGCCATCGCCCTGTTGGGCTTGGTGAACATCAGGCGCTGGGCCTCCCTCATCGCCATGTCCGGCTTCAATGACAGGCCGGGGGATCTGCTGGGCATCGCCCTGGTGCGCGCCCGCATGTGCCAGAACCTGGCCGAGGCGGCGGGATTGCCCAACCCGGAGGGTCATTTCACCGTTGGCCTGTTCTCGGCGCTGGATACCCTGCTGGACATGCCCATGGAAGAGGTGGTGAAGGAACTGCCCCTGGGCGACGATATAGTGAGCGCCCTGCTGCATCGCCAGGGCCCCGGCGGCGCCACCCTCGCCTGCGCCCTCGCCTACGAGAACCAGGACTGGGACCACGTGGCCCTCGCCAGCCTGGAAGCCAGGGCCATCCGCGAGGCCTATCTGTCGGCCGTGGCCTGGGCCACCCGCGCTGAGCAGGAGCTGCCGGCCGGCGCCTGATCCCGGGTCGCCCTCAACCCTCCCGCCGCAGCACCAGATTACGGTAGTCATCCAGCCGGCAGCGCCATCCCGGAGCCACGTAAGTGGTGGCCACCGCCTCGCTGACGATGGCCGGCCCCGCCAGTTCCTGGCCCGGTTCCATCTCATCCCGCACCACCTGCGCCGGAATGGTCCGGTCACCGGCCGGGGATCTCGGGACGGTATCGTCACCGGCAGGGGTCACTCCCCGGGGCAGGCGCAGGCGGGGCGCCGGCCCGGTCACCGCCACCCGCAGGTTCACCAGCTCCACGGCGCGCTCCAGGGTATGGCCGTAGCGGGCGGCATGGGCCTCGTGAAAAGACCCCGCGGCAGCCGCCAGCGTGCCCGCCAGGGGCAGGGTGAGGGCGAAGGACTGGCCGGCATAGCGCAGGTCGACGCTGCGCGTCACGACCAGCTCGGCGGCGGCCACCCCCTCCCGCTCCAATTGTCCGCGGCCCTCCGCCTCCAGTTCCCCGAAGACTTGCTCCACCGCCTCCGGGGCCACCTCCAGGGCGGGACCGCTGAAGGTGCGGGACAGGCGCCGGCCCGGTGCCGCCGCCAGCATGCCCAGGGCCGACAGCACACCGGCATGCACCGGCACCAGCGCCCGCTCCATGCCCAGGGCCTCGGACAGGGCGCACACGTGCAGTCCACCGGCGCCGCCGAAACTCACCAGGGCCATGTCCCTGGGGTCGATGCCGCGCTCCACCGAGATCACCCGCAGGGCCCGCGCCATGTGCTCGTTGGCCACCCGCACCACGCCCGCCGCGGCCTCCTCGGCGCTCATGCCGAGGGCCTGCCCCAACCCCGTCAGGGCGCGCCGGGCCGCCTTCCGATCCAGACCCATCCGTCCCCCCAGAAAGGCCCCGGGCACCAGCCGCCCCAGCACCAGGTTGGCATCGGTGACCGTGGGACGCGTGCCACCGGCCCCGTAGCAGGCGGGTCCGGGCGCCGCGCCGGCGGACTCGGGCCCCACCTGGAGCATGCCGCCGGCATCCACCCACGCCACCGAGCCGCCGCCCGCGCCGATCGTGTGCATGTCCACCATGGGCACCCCCACGGGATAGCCCGCCACCCGTCCCTCCGTGGTGAGCCGCGGGCTGCCGTCGATGAGGGCGACGTCGGTGGAGGTACCGCCCATGTCGAAGGAGAGGCTGCGGGGCTCGCCCGCCAGGCCGCCCACCAGGCCGGCCCCCGCGAGGCCGCCGGCGGGCCCCGACAGCAACATGTGCACGGCGCGCTGCCCCGCCTGATGGGCGGACACCGTCTCGCCGCAGGACTGCATCACCGCCACCCGGGCCCGCGGCAGACCCGCCCCGAGACGGCCCACGTAGCCCGCCACCCGCGGCCCCACCGCGGCGTTGAGCCAGGTGGCGATGCCCCGCTCGTACTCGCCATATTCCGGCAGCACCGTTGCCGAGGTGGACACGAACCATTCGGGCGGCAGGGCCGCGGCGAGGTGCTGCTCGAAACGGGCATCCACGAAAGAGAACAACAAGCTGATGGCCACCGCCTCGGGCGCCAGATCTTTCAGGGCCGCCACCAGGGCCTCGACGTCCCCGTCCGTGAGCGCCTCCACCACCTGGCCGTGGGGCCCCATGCGCCCGCCGGTCTCCAGGCACAACTCCCGGGGCACCGGCGGGGCGACGGCGGGGGGCTGAAGATCGTAGAGGCGGGCCCGGGCCTGGCGCCCAATGGTCAGGACATCGCCGAAACCGCGGTTGGTGACGAAGGCGGTGCGCGCCAGCTTGCCCTCCAGCACCGCATTGGTGGCCACGGTGGAACCGTGAATGACGGTCATCTCCACCCCCTCCAGTCCCAGCTCCCGGACACCGGTGAGGATGGCCTGCTCGGGCTCATGGGGAGTGGACAACACCTTGTGGGCGATGAGGGCGCCGTCGCGATACACCACCAGATCGGTGAAGGTGCCGCCGGTGTCCACCCCCAGGAGTATGTTACCTTTGGATTCGTGACTCATGGAGGAGACCGCCGCCCCCGGGGGGCTTGCAATTGAGGACAACCTTCCCAAAATTCAGCGTCCATCCGTGCCTTGCGGCGAAATGGAACACCGGCTGGAACAACCCATGCATACTAGCGAAGTATTGGTCAGGGTCGAAGGACTCGAGCGCCGTTATGGGGAGACCCTGGCGGTGGCCGGGGTATCCTTCGAGGTCCACCGCGGCGAGGTGCTGGGCCTGCTGGGCCCCAACGGCGCCGGCAAATCCACCGCCATGCAGATCATCGCCGGGGCCCTGGCGCCAAGTGCCGGCCAGGTGCAAATCGACGGCCTGGACATCCTCGACCACCCCATCGCGGCCAAGGGACGTATCGGCTACCTGCCGGAACAACCCCCGCTGTACCGGGAACTCACGGTCGACGAATACCTGCGCTATTGCGCCCGCCTCCACCGGGTGCCCCGGGGCGAGGTAGCGGCGGCTCTCACCCGGGCCCGCGAACGCTGTGGCCTGGAAGCCATGGGCCACCGCCTCATCGGCAACCTGTCCAAGGGCTACCAGCAACGGGTGGGCATCGCCCAGGCCATCATCCACAACCCGGCAGTGGTGATCCTCGACGAGCCCACCGTGGGCCTCGACCCCATCCAGATCCGGGAGATCCGCCAGCTCATTCGCGAGCTCGGCGGCGAGCACAGCGTCATCCTCTCCACCCACATCCTGCCGGAGGTGCAAGCGGTATGCGACCGCGTGCAGATCATCCATCGCGGGCGGCTGGTGCTGAACGAGGACCTCAAGCAACTGGAGGCCCGCAGCGAGGCGGAGCTGCTGGTACGCTTCACCGCCCCGCCCGCCGCCGCAGCGCTGGAGCAGTTGCCCGGCGTGGCACGCGTGGAGGCCCGGGACGACGGCGCTTTCCTGCTGCACCTGGCGGCGGGTGCCAATCCCGCCCCGCGGATGGTGGAGGACGCCGTGGCGGGGGGATGGGGGCTGGTGGAGCTGTCGCCGCGGCGCCGCACCCTGGAGGAGATCTTCGTGCAGCTCACGGCGGGCGACGACGGCGGCCACCAGACCCCGGAGGTGGCGGCATGATCCTCACCATCGCCGGGCGCGAGCTGCGCAGTCTGTTCCTGTCTCCCCTGGCGTGGTCCGTGCTGGCGGTGGTGCAGCTCATCCTCGCCTACGTGTTCCTCATCCAGGTGGAGTTGTTCATCCAGTGGCAACCGCGCCTCGCCGCCATGGAGGGGGCGCCCGGGGCCACGGACATCATCGTCTCGCCCCTGTTCCGCACCGCCGCCATCGTGCTGCTGCTGGTGGTGCCCCTGCTCACCATGCGCCTGGTGAGCGAGGAGCGCCGCGCCCGCACCCTGACCCTGCTGCTCTCAGCGCCGGCCTCCATGACCCAGATCGTGCTGGGCAAGTACCTGGGGGTGATGGGATTCCTGGTGGTGCTGCTGGGCCTCACGGTGCTCATGCCCCTGTCGCTGGTGGCCGGCGGTAACCTCGATTGGGGCCTGCTGGCCTCCGGGGCCATCGGGCTCGCCCTGGTGGTGGCCGCCTTCGCCGCCGCCGGCCTGTTCCTGTCCACCTTGACGGACCAGCCCACGGTGGCGGGGGTGAGCACCTTCGGCCTGCTGCTGCTGCTGTGGATCCTGGACTGGGCCGGCGGCACCGGCAACGAGGCCGCCACGGAAGCCTTCACCTACCTGTCCCTGCTCACCCATTACGACGCCCTCCTGAAGGGCGTCTTCGACAGCCAGGACGTGGTCTACTACGTCCTGTTCTCCATCACCTTCCTGGTGCTCGGTATCCGGCGCCTGGATGCCGAGCGCCTGCAGGAGTAGGCCGTGCGCGTCACCCGCAAGACCCGCCGCAACGTCCGCCTGGACAATCTCGTGTTCGTGGCGCTGTTCCTGGTGGCCATGGGGCTGCTGGCCTGGCTGTCCACCCGCTATCACATTCAGGCGGACTGGACCGCCAGCGGCCGCAACTCCCTGTCCGCCGCCAGCATCGAACTCGTGGCGCGCCTCGATGGCCCCGTGACCATCACCGCCTATGCCCGGGAGGACGATGTGCTGCGATCGGGGATCCGGGACCTGGTGGCACGCTACCGCCGCCACAAGGCCGACATGGAGCTGGAGTTCGTCAACCCGGACACCGTACCGGACCGGGTGCGTGAACAGGGGATCGCCGTGGACGGCGAGCTGGTGGTGGCCTATGACGGGCGCCGCGAGCACGTCCAGGCCCATGCCGAAGAGGCCCTGTCCAATGCCCTCCAGCGCCTCACCCGCGCCGGCGAGCGCTGGCTGGTGTTCACCAGCGGCCACGGCGAGCGGGCGCCCCTGGGCCAGGCCAACCACGACCTCGGGGGCTGGGGACGCCAGCTGGAGCAGCGGGGCTTCAACGTGCGCACCCTCAACCTCGCCAACCAGGACGAGGTGCCCCGCAACACCACGGCCCTGGTGATCGCCGGCCCGCGGGTGGACTTCCTGCCCGGCGAAGTGGGCCTCATCACGGACTACCTGGAGCGCGGCGGCAACCTGCTGTGGCTCCACGATCCAGGCGGCCTAAAGGGCCTGGAAGGGCTGGCGGAGGCCCTGGGCATCGAGTTCGTACCCGGGATCATCGTGGACCCCACCTCCCAGCTCTTCGGCATCGAGCACCCCGCCATGGCCCTGGTGACCAGCTACGGCTTCCACCCCGTGACCCGCGACTTCGATCTCCTCACCGTGTTTCCCCAGGCCGCCGGCATCACCGCCGAGGCGCCCCGGGACTGGCAACCGGACCCCATCCTCACCAGCGCCGGGGCGGCCTGGTCCGAGACCGGCGAATTGCAGGGCGAGATCGGCTTCGACGAGGCCAGCGATCTACCCGGCCCCTTCGACATCGGCCTGGCCCTGGAGCGGGAGCGGCCCGGCGGCGAGGGCGGGCCCGCCGCGGCGGAGGCGGACACCGTGGCCCCCGCACGCCAGCGGGTGGTCGTCGTCGGTGACGGTGACTTCCTCTCCAATACCTATCTCGGCAACGGCGGTAACCTGGATCTCGGTTTCAACATCGTCAACTGGCTGGCCACCGACGACACCCTCATGAACATCCCCGCCAAGACGGCTCCGGATACCCGGCTCGCCTTCTCCCCCACCGCCGTGGTGGTCATCGGCGTCGGCTTCCTGTTCGTCCTGCCGGCCCTGCTGCTGGGCACCGGCATCGTCATCTGGCTGCGGCGCCGCAAGCGCTGACCATGGCCCGCCGGCTGCTGCTCAATCTGGCATTGCTGACGATGGTCGCGGCCCTCGCCCTGGTGGTATGGCTGGAGCCCGGCAAGGAAGGGGACCCGCCGCGGGCCCCCATCACCACCGTCGACGGCACCACGGTGGAGCGCATCGCCATCGACTATCCCGGCGGGCGTCCCGGTCTAATCCTGGAGCGCCACGGCGAGGGCTGGTGGCTGGCCACGCCCTACGACCTGCCTGCCAACGCCTTCAAGGCCGGCACCCTGCTGGACCTGCTCGAGGCCCCCAGCCAGGGTACCGTGGCCGTCGCCGGAGACGACCTCGCCCCCTTCGGCCTGGCCCCGCCGCGGGCGGTGGTGCGATTCGACGATTTCCCGGTGGCCTTCGGCGCTACCGAGGCCATCGATGGCTACCGCTATGTGCGCGTGGACGGCCGGGTACACCTGGTGCAGGACCGCTACTTTCCCCAGTTGAACACCGCCCCCACGGGCTTCGTGAGCTACCGCCTGTTGCCACCCGACGCCATGCCGCACGCCATCCGCCTGGGGCGGCTGCGGGTGGAGCGGGGGGATGAAGGCTGGACGGTGGAGCCGGCCGATGCCGGCCTGGTGGCGGATGCCGAGGCCCGCCTGGCGCGGGCGTGGCAGGAGGCGCGGGCCGTCGCCGTCAGGCCGCACGAGACCACTGCCGCGGAGGGGGAAGAGGTCGTGGTGGAGTTGGGAGACGGAAAGCAAAGCATCACCTTCCGGGTCTTGGAAAAGGACGGCGATACCCTGTTCCTGCGCCCCGCCAAGGGCCTCGCCTACGTGGTCCCGGAACACCTCGCCGAGCGCCTCCTGGAACCTGAAAGACGACCCGAAGATGCCAGCGCCACTCCGCGAGACCCGCCGCCCCCTGCCGCCACACGGTAGCGCCCCGGGGCCGTGGCGAGCCTCCAGATTCACGACGCGCCATCGACCCTGAGACCATGCCCGAGCACATCCTCATCATCGACGACGACGCGGCCCTGTCCCAGATGCTCGAACTCCATTTCGAGGACCTGGGCTACGCCACGTCCCGCGCCGAGTCCTGTGCCAGTGGGCTGGCGCTGCTGGAGACCGGCGAACCCGACGTCATCCTGCTGGACCAACAGCTGCCCGACGGCCGTGGCGTGGAACTGCTGGATGAACTGCTGCGCCGCGCCCCCGGCGTGCCCGTGGTGATGATGACCGGTGCCCACGACCTGGAACTGGCCATCGAGTCCATCAAGAAGGGGGCGCGGGACTTCATCCACAAGCCGGTCAAGAACGAGGAGCTGGAACACGCCATCCGCAAGGCCCTGGAGCACCGCCGCCTGGTGCGCCGGGTGGCCGCCCTCACGCCCCCCGAGGAGCCCGCCGCCACCCCCGGCGGAGAACTGCTCGGGCGCGGCGATGCCATGCTCAAGGTGAGCAAGGAGATCGCCCTGACCGCACCGTCCCAGGCCAACGTACTGCTGGTGGGGGAGAGCGGTACCGGCAAGGAAGTGGTGGCGCGCTCCATCCATCAGCACAGCGGCCTGCAAGGGCCCTTCGTGGCGGTCAACAGCGCCGCCATCGTCGAGACCCTGCTGGAGAGCGAGCTGTTCGGCCACGAGAAGGGGGCCTTCACCGGCGCCGTGGCCCGCAAGATCGGCAAGTTCGAGCTGGCCCGCGACGGCACCCTGTTCCTGGACGAGATCGGCGAACTCCCCATGTCCCTGCAGGCCAAGCTGCTGCGGGTGCTGCAGGAGCACGCCTTCGAACGGGTGGGGGGCACCCAGACCCTCACCACCAACGCCCGCATCATCGCCGCCACCAACCGTGACCTGGAGCACGAGGTGGCAGAAAAGCGTTTTCGCGAGGATCTGCTCTACCGCCTCAACGTCATTACCATCGCCCTGCCGCCCCTGCGGGAGCGTCGCGAGGACATCCCCCTGCTGGTGGAGGGCCTGCTGGGCCGTATCGGCCGCAACCTCCACAAGCCCCCCTTGAGCCTGTCGCCGGAGGCCATGGCACGCCTGCAAAGCTACAACTGGCCAGGCAACGTGAGGGAACTGGAGAACGTGCTCACCCAATGCATGGTGCGCTCCCGCGACGGCGTGCTGACGCCGGAGATGCTGCCACTGCCGGAGACCACCGCGGGCGGGGGCAGCGAGGCCCTGCCCCCCGAAGTGCCCGTGCTGGCCACCCTCGACGAGGTAGAGGCGGCCCATGTGCAGCGGGTCCTCGACCACACCGGCGGCCACAAGGGCCGAAGCTGCGACATCCTGCAGATCTCACGGCCCGCCCTGGACCGCAAGATCCAGAAATACGACCTGGTGGTGCCGAAGGGCTGAGGGGGGCGTTCCGAACGACGGGGGCCGCGGGCTCAGCCGCCGCCCTTGCCGTCCCCCTTGCCATCGAGATCCGCTTCCTGGCGCTCCGCCCGGTCGAACTCGTCATCGCCGTCGTCGTCCGCGCCGGCAGCCGGGGCGCGGCGGGTCACGAAACGGCGGGAGAACCACAGCCCCAGCTCGAACAACAGCCACATGGGCACGGCCAGGAGGGTCTGGGAGATGACGTCCGGCGGGGTCAGCAACATGCCGAAAGCGAAGGTGCCGACGATGATGTAGGGGCGTTTCTCCGCCAGGGACTCGGGCGTGCTGATGCCGCTCCACACCATGGCCACGGCGATGACGGGCACCTCGAAGGCCAGACCGAAGGCGAAGAAGAGCTTGAGCACGAAATCCAGGTAGCGGGCGATGTCTGTCATCACCGCCACCCCCTCCGGGGTGACGCTGATGAAGAAACCGAACACCAGGGGGAACACCACGAAGTACGCGAACACCATGCCCAGATAGAACAGCAGCACGCTGGCCGCCAGCAAGGGCATGGCCAGACGCTTCTCGTGCTGGTACAACCCCGGCGCCACGAAGGCCCATATCTGATGCAGAATGAAGGGCACGGCGAGGAACACCGCCAGTACCAGGGACAACTTGAAGGGGGTGAGAAAGGGTGATGCCACCTCGGTGGCGATCATGCTGGTGCCCGCCGGCATGTGCCGCAACAACGGCTCCGCCAGGATGTGGTAGAGGTCGTTGGCGAAGGGGAACAGGCACAGGAACACTACCAGCACCGCCAGCACCACCCGCAACAGCCGATCCCGCAGCTCCACCAGGTGCTGGAGGAACGGCATCTCCTGCTGCTGGTCTCCCGGCGTCTCCTGGCGCTTATTCATGGCTGTCCGGCGGGGACGGCCTGCTGGTCTCCTTGTCGGCCTTGCCCCGCTCCGGCGCCGCGGGGGCGCCGGGATCGGGCTTGGCGACGGCGCCGCTGGCAGGGCCGTCCGAGGCATTGAGTTCCGAGCCCAGGGCATCCACGTCCTCGGCCACGTCCCTCACTGACTCCTGGGCATCCTCGACGATGTCATAGATGTCCTTCATCTCCGGCTTGCCACCCATGGCCTGCTGGATCTCGTGCTCCCGCAGCTCCCGCTGCACGTCGTCCTTGACCGTGGACGCATAGCGGCGCGCCCGCCCGATCCACAGACCCAGGGTACGGGCGAGGCGGGGCAGGCGCTCGGGCCCCACCACCAACAGCGCCACCACGCCGATGAGCAGGATCTCGAGAAAACCGATGTCAAACATGAGGGGTCAGGATGTCGGGACGGGCGGACGGGCGCCGCACCTAGGCCTTCTCTTTTTCCTTTTCCGCGGCCTCCGATGTCCCGGCGGCATTCTCCGCCGTGGCCCCCTCGGCCAGGGACTTGGGCTGCCCGTCGTCCTCCTCGTCGTCCTTATCCTTCTCGCTATCGCCGTCCTTCACCGCGCCCTTGAAGTTCTTCAGCGCCGCCCCGAGGTCGCCGCCCACGTTGCGGAGCTTCTTGGTGCCGAACAACAGCACCACGATCGCCAATACGATCAACAGCTGCCAGATACTGATTCCACCGAGCCCCATATCGCGTTCTCCTCGCTACACTAAGTCATTGCCGTTCGTCATCGCCCGCGGGCGGGTTCCGGCGCGCCTTCTCCTCCAGCCCGGACAGGCCGAAACGGCGTTCCAGCTCCTGCAGGACATCCTCTGGAGCGAGCCCCTGATGCTCCAGCATCACCAGGGTATGAAACCAGAGATCGGCGGTTTCATGAATGATCGCCGCCCGATCACCACCTTTCGCCGCCAGAACCACCTCCGTCGCCTCCTCGCCCACCTTCTTGAGGATGGCATCCAGCCCCTTGTGGTAGAGGCGTGCCACGTAGGAATCCTCGGGCGGCGCCCCCCGCCGTTCCCGTAACACCCCCGCGAGCCGCGCGAGGACGTCAGACATCGTACTTGGCCTGGTCGCCGTAGAGGACGGCGGGGTCCTTCACCACGGGCTCCACCTCCACCCACTCGCCATCCCGGAGCTGCCTGTAGAAACAGCGATGCCTGCCCGTATGACAGGCAATGCCACCGATCTGCTCCACTGTCAACAATACCACGTCGTTGTCACAGTCGAGCCGCACATCCCGCAGGCGTTGCACGTTGCCCGACTCCTCTCCCTTGCGCCACAGCCTACCCCGGGAGCGTGACCAATAGATGGCGCGCCCTTCCTGCACCGTGAGGGCCAGGGACTCGCGATTCATCCACGCCATCATGAGCACCGCGCCGGAACCCTGCTCCTGCGCGATGGCGGGCACCAAGCCGTCCGCCGTCCACTTGATTTCGTCGAGCCACGACTCGCTCATGGTTCATGCCCTCCGGAACAGCCCGCTTGCTCCGCGACTTTCACATTGAGAAGGGGTGGGGATGATACAGAAAATCCTGATTCCAGGCACTGACTACATGGCGGCTCCCGCGGCTTGACCGTCACCGGCCCACCCGTGAGAATGATTGCCCCCCCCCGGCCGGACCGTGGCGAGCACCGAAAGGAACTGAAAGCAATGAAGAAATTAAACATCTGTGTGCTCGGTGGAACGGGCTTCATCGGCCACAATCTGTTGTTCGTGCTGGCCCGCGACGGCCACCGCCTGCGGGTCCTGACACGCCGTCGCGAAGGCCATCGCGATCTGCTGGTGATCCCCACTCTCGAACTGGTGGAGACCGATGTCCATCTGGTGTCGGAGCTCAGCAGCCAGTTCAAGGACTGCGATACGGTGATCAACCTCACCGGGATCCTCAATCCCGCCGCCGGCCCCCACGGCGACTTCAAGACGGTGCATGCGGACCTGCCCGCCAAGGTGGTGGAAGCCTGCCGCTTCAACGGCATCCGGCGCCTGCTGCACATGAGCGCCCTGCAGTCCTCGACGGAGGGTCCGAGCGAATACCAGCGCACCAAGGGCGCGGGGGAGCAGGCGGTACTGGGCGCCCCGGACATGGACGCAACGGTCTTCAAGCCATCCGTGGTATTCGGGCCCGAGGACAATTTCTTCAACCAGTTCGCCCGGCTGCTGCGCCTGGCCCCCTTCATGCCCCTGGCGGGGGCGGATACCCGTTTCGCGCCGGTGTTCGTGGGCGACGTGGTGGAGGCCTTCGCCCGCTGCCTCCGTAACCGCGACAGCTACGGCCAGGCCTACGAACTGTGCGGCCCCAAGGTCTATACCCTGCGGGAACTGGTCAGGCTCAGTGGCCGTTACAGCGGCCACCGGCGTCCCGTCATCGGCCTCGGGCCCGGACCGGCGCGGCTGCTGGCCCGAGCCATGGAGTTCCTGCCCACCCCCCCCATGACCCGCGACAACCTGGCCTCCATGAGCGTGGACAGCGTGTGCCACAGCGACGGCCTCGCGGCCCTGGGGATCCGCGCCACCGAGCTGGAGACCGTGGTGCCCGCCTACCTCTCCCGGAGCGGCCGGGACCGCTACCTGCAGAACCTCCGCTCCGCCGCACGCCGCGGCTGAGGCCGCCGTGGAGGCGTACCAGGTCGGCGGTGCCGTCCGCGATCGCCTCCTCGGTCGCCCCCTCACCGACCGCGACTGGGTGGTGGTGGGGGCCACCCCGGAAGAATTGCTGGCCCAGGGCTTCCGCCCCGTGGGCAAGGACTTCCCCGTGTTCCTCCACCCCGACAGCGGCGAGGAATATGCCCTGGCGCGCACCGAGCGCAAGGTGGCCCCCGGCTACACCGGCTTCACCTTCCATGCCAGCCCCGATGTCACCCTCGAGGCGGACCTGGCGCGCCGGGACTTCACCATCAACGCCATGGCCGAGGACGCCGAGGGACGGCTGTTCGACCCCTTCGACGGCCGGGCGGATCTGGAGGCGAGGGTACTGCGCCATGTCTCTCCCGCCTTCGTGGAGGACCCCGTGCGCCTGCTGCGCGCCGCCCGTTTTGCCGCCGCCCTGGACTTCGAGCTGGCCCCCGAGACCCTGGCCCTGCTACGGCAGATGGTGGCATCGGGGGAGGTGGACGCCCTGGTGCCGGAACGGGTGTGGGGCGAGCTGCGCAAGGCCCTGGAGAGCCCGCGGCCCAGCCGCTTCTTCGAGGTGTTGGGGGCCTGCGGCGCGCGCAAGCGGCTGTTTCCCGAGGTGGACCGCCTGTTCGGCGTGCCCCAGCCCCCGCAACACCACCCGGAGGTGGATACCGGCATCCACACCCTCATGGTGCTGGACCAGGCCGCCGCCTCGAGCGCTGACCCGGTGGTACGTTTCGCCGCCCTGGTGCATGACCTCGGCAAGGGCGACACCAACCCCAACCTGTGGCCCCGCCACCACGGCCACGAGCGCCTCGGCCTGTTGCGCATCGATGACCTGTGCAAGCGGCTGCGGATCCCCAACGAATTCCGGGACATGGGTGTGCTGGTGGCCACCTACCACGGCCACTGCCACCGCGCCATGGAACTCAAACCCGCCACCCTGATGAAGGTGCTGCTGGCCCTGGACAGCTTCCGCCGCCCCGGCCGCCTGGACCAGTTTCTCACCGCCTGCGAGGCGGACGCCCGCGGCCGCACAGGCCTGGAGGAGCGCCCCTACCCCCAGGCCGAGCGCTTTCGCCGGGCCTTCGCCGCCGCCCGCGCCGTGGAGGCCGGGCCCCTGGCGGCCCGGGGCCTCAGCGGCCGCGACCTCGGCATCGCCCTGCGCGAGGCCCGCACCCGGGCCATCGCCGCGGCCCTCTCCGATGGTTGACCCAGGCGCCTGGCGCGTACCATCGGTGTCCGATCAGACGAAGAACAGCAGCAGCACCGCGCCGAGGATCAGGCGATAGGCCACGAAAGGCAGCATGCCGATGCGCTCCACCAGCTTCAGGAACAAGTGTATGCACAGGTAGGCACTGATGCCGGCCGCCACCGTTCCCAGGGCCACGGCCACCCAGTCCAGGGCCGCGCCCTCACCGAGGGCGCGGTAACCTTCGTGGGCCCCCGCCAGGCTGATGACGGGGATGGACAGCAGGAAGGAGAAACGGGCGGCCGCCTCACGGCTGAGGCCGAGGGCGAGGGCCGCGGTGATGGTGATACCCGAGCGCGACGTGCCGGGGATGAGGGCCAGGGCCTGGGCCAGGCCGATGATGGCCACGTCCCGCCAGCGCAGGCCGTGCTCGCTGCGCGCCCCGCGGCCCGCCGCATCGGCCCACCACAGCAGCAGGCCGAAGGCGATGGTGGCCCAGGCGATCACCAGGGCCGAACGCAGATGGGTCTCGATGAAACCCGAGAACAGCAGCCCCGCCAGTCCCACCGGAACCGTGCCCCATAACACCCCCCAGGCCAGCCGGCTCTCGCCGACGCTGCGGCGCTGATAGAGGGAGGCCGCCCAGTCCCGGGCCAGCACCACGAGGCTGGCGCGAAAGTAACCGACCACGGCGGCCAGGGTGCCCACGTGCACCGCCACGTCCAGGGACAGACCCTGGTCCTCCCAACCACTCAGGGCGGGCAGGAGGATGAGATGAGCCGAGCTGGAGATGGGCAGGAATTCGGTGAGCCCCTGCATGAGGGCGAGGGCGATGACGTGCCAGGGGTCCAAGATAGTCTCCGGGGTCAGTTGTTGTCGGACGCATGGGCGCCGGGCGTGGTGGCCCGGCCGCGGGGGCCCCGACAAACGCTCATTCTAGCGCCAACGGGTTACAGCCGCGCCCGCATGTCCCGGCCGGGAAAGGTGAGCAGGCCGGGCGGCAGCTGGCGGCCCAGGGCCAACACCTTGAACACCTCACCCATCTCCCCCGGCAGGGTAAGGCGCTTGATCTCGCCGCTGCGGGCCAGAGCCGCCAGACTCAGGTCGGCGCCGGCGGCCGCGGCCCGCTCCAGCAAGCCCTGACCGAGGAGGAACTGAGCCTGGGTGGTGAAGCCCGCCACATCGAGTCCGGCATCCACGGCGGCCTCCGCCAGATCGGTGAAATCGACGTGACTGGTGATGTCCTGCAGGCCCGGCAGAATGAGGGGATCGTCATGGGTATGGTGGCGATAGTGGCAGGCCATGGTGCCGCCGTGGCGGCCGGCGCGGCAGAGTTCGCGGCGCTCGAAGCCGTAGTCGAGCACCACCATGGCGCCCTCCCGCAGGGTGGCCGCGGCGCTGGCGAGCCAGGCCCGGCGCGCCGGTGCCACCTCGGTGTCGTAGGGCAGGGAGTCCGCCGCGAGGAATGGTCGCAGCCGCGCCACGGCCGCCGCCAACCCATCGTCCCGCAGCGGCCCGAGGGCCCACGCCGGTCCCCCATCCTGCCAGGCCACCCGCCATTCCTGCACCGTCTCCCGACCGATGCGCAGCCGCCGGAAGGGGATGGCGTCAGCCACCTCGTTGGCGATGAAGCAGCCTCGCAGGCCCGTCGCCGGCAGCCGGTCCAGCCACTCGACGCGTTCCCGCAGGGGGCCATCGAGGGCCTCCAGGGTGGTCCGCTGGGCCGCCGCCAGCGTACCCGACAGTTCGAGCATGCGGTATCTGCGGGGCACCCGATCCAGGGTCGCCAGGGTATTGAGCACCGCCACCGCGAGGGCCCCGCTGCCGGGCCCGAACTCCAGCACGTCGGCATCCCCAAGGTGCCCCAGCACGGGCGCCAGGTACGCCGCCAGGCACTGGCCGAAGAGAGCGGATATCTCGGGCGCGGTGATGAAATCGCCGGCGGACCCGAAGGGGCTGCCGGCGCCGCTGTAATAGCCCAGCCCCGGGGTATAGAGGGCCATCTCCATGTAACGGGCGAAGTCGATGGCCCCCCCGCCGTCGTCGATGGCCTCGCGGATGCGGGTACCGAGGGCCGTCGATCGCGCGAGCCCTTCGGCCGCCGGCGAGGGAAGCGGACCGAGTTCAGCCACCATGATGTTTTTGCGCGGCTGGCATAAGATGAGGGGCTTTGGATGAGAGGGGCCGAAACACCCCCACCCAACGCCCCGGGAGAACCAGATGACAAATCATAACGATCAGCCCGAGACTCGGGTCGCCCTGGTGACCGGCGGCTCCCAGCGCATCGGCGCCGCCATCGTACGTGTCCTGCACGGCGCCGGCATGGACGTTGCCCTTCACTACCGGCGCTCCCGGGACGCGGCGCTGAGGCTCGTGGCGGAGTTGAACACGGCGCGCGGCGACTCCGCGGCGCTGTTCCAGGCCGACCTGCGGGAGATCCGCCAGATAAACCAACTGGTGGATGCGGTGGTGGAGTGGCGGGCGCGCCTCGACCTGCTGGTGAACAACGCCTCCACCTTCTATCCCACGCCCTTGGGTCACGCCTCCGAGACCCAATGGGATGACCTGCTGGACACTAATCTCAAGGCCCCCTTCTTCCTCGCCCAGGCGGCGGCCCCCCACCTGCGGGCCGTCGAGGGCAGTATCGTGAACCTCGCCGACATCCATGGCCAGCAACCCCTGAAGGAGCACCCGGTCTACTCCTGCGCCAAGGCCGGCAACATCATGCTCACCCGTAGTCTCGCCCGCGAGCTGGGCCCCGAGGTGCGCGTCAACGGCGTGGCGCCGGGGGCCATCCTGTGGCCCGCCTCGGGCATGGACGACGTGGGTCGCCAGCGTATCGTCAACCGCACCGCCCTCAAGCGCCAGGGCGACCCCCGGGACGTCGCCGCCACGGTGCGTTTCCTGGCCCTCGAGGCGCCTTACATCACCGGCCAGATCATCGCCGTGGATGGCGGCCGCACCCTCGGTTACTGACCCGCCGACCATGGACACCGGGCCTCCGCAGCGGCAGGCCGGCAAGGGGTAGGCCCGGGAACGGCGGCTCAGCCGGCGGCGAGGGCACGCAAGATGGTGCCGATATGTACCGGAAACATGCCCTCGCGGCGATCATGGAAGTAGGCCTTCAAGGTCTCGCGAATGGTGGCAAACGCCAGCTCGTCCCACGGGATCTCCGCCTCCCGAAACAAGGCCACCTCGAGGCTCTCGGCACCGGGGCCGAAGTCCAGGTCCGTCAGTTCGCTGCGGAAAAGCATGTAGACCTGACTCACGTGGGGCAGGCTCAGCACGGTGTAAAGGCCCTGGATGCGGACCCGGGCGCTTGCCTCCTCCAGGGTCTCGCGGACCGCCGCCTCCTCGGTGGTCTCGCCGTTTTCCATGAAGCCTGCCGGCAGGGTCCAATAGCCATAGCGGGGCTCGATGGCACGCCGGCACAGCAGCACCCGGTCCTCCCACACCGGCAGGCAGCCCGCCACGATCTTGGGATTCTGGTAGAAGATGACACCGCACTCGCCACACACGTGGCGGGGCCGGTTGTCGCCCTCGGGCACGCGCCATTCCATGGTCCGGGAACCACACTCACTGCAGAACTTCATGGTGTTTCTCCGTCCGGGACCACCGGTCTCAGGACCTGTGCGGGGTCATCGAAGGCCGCCCACAGGTGGCGGAACGACTGGCCGGCCACGGGGTGCTTCGTGTCCGGCGCGATGTCGGCCAGTGGTCGTAACACGAAGGCATAGCGCAGGATCTCGGGACGCGGCAACTCCAGATCATCGTCGTCCCGCACCTCGTCCCCATACAGCAACAGGTCCAGGTCCAGGGTGCGGTCCGCGAATTTGGGCCCGCCGCGTCGCCGCCCGGCGGCGTCTTCGATGGCCCGCAGGGCCTCATGGAGGGCCTCGGCACCCATGTCGGTATCGAAGGCCACTACCAGGTTGAGAAAGTCGTTGCCGGCGAAGCCCACGGCCCGGGCCTCGTAGATGGGAGACACCACCAGCGGCGCGAACAGCCGCTCCAGTCCAGCGATGCCCCGCGCGACGTTCGCCCGGGGCGCCACGTTGCTGCCGACACTCACATAGGCCCGGGTCATGGCCAGGCGCGCTGCCCGCGCTCGATCATGACGCCCACTCCGGCGGCGCCCCGCAATGCCTTTTCCTTGTTGATGGTGAGACGCAGCCACGGCACCCGGAATTCTTCGCGCACGATCTCGGCCAGACGTTCCGCCAGGGTCTCAACCAACTGAAATTCCGCGCCCTCCACGAAGGCGATGAGACGCTTGCCCACGGCCTTGTAGTCGATGGCATCGGCGATGTTATCGGTGGCGGCGGCGGCCCGGATGTCACCACCCATCTCCAGATCGATGATCACGGTCTGGCGGATGTCCCGTTCCCAGTCGTAGATACCGATGATCGTGTCCACACGCAGTTCTTTTATGAAGGTAATGTCCATCGCAAGCTTGGGATTCTGTATCCGGGTCGGGTCGGCGCGCCAATGTTAAAGGAGCCGCCAGCCAATTCCTACGCGCCCACTCCCGTCCGGGCCATTGACTGGATCGCAGGGCGCGCGTCAAATAGCGGCATGTTGACCGATGTCCTGCTCATCCTCGGCGGCTACCTCGTGGGCTCCGTCGCCACCGCCGTCATCACCTGCCGCCTCATGGGACTGCCCGATCCCCGCACGGTGGGGTCCGGCAATCCCGGAGCCACCAACGTGCTGCGGGAGGGCGGCCGGCGGGCGGCCATCCTGACCCTCGCCGGCGACGTGCTCAAAGGCCTGGTGCCGGTGCTGGTGGCGGTCGCCTTCTCGACGGGTTCACTGGTGCCCGCCCTGGTAGCCTTAGCGGCCTTCCTGGGACACCTCTACCCCGTGTTCTTCGGCTTTCGCGGCGGCAAGGGCGTGGCCACCGCCTTCGGCGCCATGCTGGGCCTGTCCTGGCCGCTGGCCCTGGCGGTGCTGGCCACCTGGCTGGTGGTGGCCGTCGCCTTTCGCTATTCCTCCCTGGCGGCCCTGTGCGGGGCCCTGCTGGCCCCCGCCTACGCCTATGCCCTCGATGCCGGCACCGGCGAACTGGCCGTCGTGACGGCCATGAGCATCCTGCTGCTGTGGCGGCACCGCTCCAACCTGCGCAACCTGTTGGCGGGCCGCGAAGACAAGATCGGTACCCGCAAGCCCCCGGCCACCGAGAGCGAGGGGCAGACCCTGGACGGCGCCGGCAACTGACCCCGGTGGTCCACCCCGGCGCTGCGGGGAAACGCCGGGAAAGCGTGATTCTCCGCCGACTTCATCCCGGACACCCGGGGGTGATCACGAATGGCGTCACGTCCCTGTGCCCGAGGGTGCGACGAGGGTGTCGAGGGGCCAGCGCGGGCGAATGGTGAACCCCGTGGGCTCGCGCTGACCCGCCACTAGGCGCAGGTATCCCAGGTAGGCCACCATGGCCCCATTGTCGGTACAGAACTCCAGGCGGGGGAAATAGACCTCCACCCCCCGCTCCGCCGCCAGGACCGCCAGGGCCTCGCGCAGGCGGGCGTTGGCGCTCACACCGCCGGCGATGATGAGACGGCGATAGGCGGTGGCCTCCAGGGCCCGCCGGCACTTGATGATGAGGGTGTCCACCACCGCCTCCTCGAAGGCCCGGGCGATCTCCGCCTTGTCGGCGTCACCGCTGTCCGCCCTCAGGGTATTGACGGCGAAGGTCTTGAGGCCGCTGAAACTGAAATCCAGGCCCGGCCGATCGGTCATGGGACGGGGAAAGCGGTAGCGCCCGCCCGCGGCCGCGCCCGCCAGCCGGCTGATAGCCGGCCCGCCGGGGTAGCCGAGACCCAGCAGCTTGGCGGTCTTATCGAAGGCCTCGCCGGCCGCATCGTCCACGGATTCCCCCAGCAGTCGGTACCGTCCCACGCCTTCCACCGCCACCAGTTGGGTGTGGCCACCGGAGACCAACAAGGCGAGGAAAGGGAAATCTGGAGCGGGATCCTCCAGCATCGGGGCCAGCAGGTGGGCCTCCATGTGATGGACCCCCACGGCGGGCACGTCCAGGGCCCACGCCACCCCCCGCCCGAGGGCGGCTCCCACCAGCAGGGCGCCCGCCAGACCCGGCCCGGCGGTGTAGGCCACGCCGTGGATGTCCGTGCGCGCGAGGCCCGTGTCCTCCAGCAGCTCGCCCACCAGTGGCAGCAGGCGCCGCACGTGGTCCCGCGAGGCCAGTTCGGGCACCACGCCGCCATAGGCCGCGTGGAGCGCCACCTGGCTATACAGGCGGTGACCGAGGAGGCCACCGCCAGCGCCGTAGACGGCCACGCCGGTCTCGTCGCAGGAGGTCTCGATACCAAGGATGTTCATGGGTCGCGTCCCCGCGGAAAAACCCGCACTTTACATCACCCGGCCATTCTAATTACTATGCCGTGCTCTATTCACCACAGTGAGTGTTTGGTTCCCTATGCCAACCGTACAAGTCAAGGAAAACGAACCGTTCGACATCGCCCTGCGGCGCTTCAAGCGCTCCTGCGAGAAGGCGGGCATCCTCACCGAGGTCCGGCGCCGCGAGTTCTACGAAAAACCCACCTCGGTGCGCAAGCGCAAGGCGGCGGCGGCCGTCAAGCGCTCCCAGAAACGCCAGGCCCGTAACATCCTACGCTCCAAGCCCCAGCGGCGTTACTGACGGCCCCCGCGACCATGGGCGGCGATCTCAGGGCCACCATCCAGAGCCACATCAAGGACGCCATGCGGGCCAGGGACAAGGCGCGCCTCGATACCCTGCGTCTCATCAGTGCCGCCATCAAGCAGCGTGAGGTCGACGAACGCACAGAGCTCGACGATGCCGAAGTGGCGAACGTGCTCCAGAAGATGCTCAAGCAGCGCCGGGACTCCCTGGAGCAGTACACCGCTGCCGGGCGCCAGGACCTGGCGGACCAGGAAAGTCTCGAGATCGGCATCATCGAGGAGTACATGCCCACTCCCCTCGGCGACGACGAGCTGGCGGGCCTGATCGATGCCGCCATCGCCGAGAGCGCGGCCGCTGCCGTCAAGGATATGGGGCGGGTGATGGGGCTCCTCAAAGGGCGCATCGAGAGCCGCGCCGACATGGGCAGGGTGAGCGGGCTGGTCAAGCAGCGCCTCGGGGGCTGACCCCCTCACATCCGGTCCCGCAGGCCCCGAAGGTGGACCGCTCCCCGCGCCAACGTCCCGCAGCCCCCAACGCCCGGCGACCCGCCACCCTCTGAACATGGCCGGGCGCATCCCCAACGACTTCATAGATGACCTGGTTGCCCGTACGGACATCGTCGACCTCATCGATCGCTTCGTCCCCCTCAAGCGGGCGGGCCGGGAATACAAGGCCTGCTGCCCCTTCCACAGCGAGAAGACCCCATCCTTCACCGTCAGTCCCGACAAACAGTTCTATCACTGTTTCGGCTGTGGGGCCCACGGCACGGCGCTGGGTTTTCTCATGGAATACCAGCACATGGAGTTCGTCGAGGCGGTGGAGGAACTCGCCCATCGCGCCGGCCTCACGGTGCCCCGGGAGGGCGGCGGGGAGGCGCGCCCGGCACGCCACGATGACGGACCGTTGTTCGACATCATGGAAGAGGCCGCGCGCTACTTCCGCGGCCAGCTCCGCCAGGCACCCAAGGCCGTGGAGTACCTCAAGGAGCGTGGGGTGACGGGGGAGACGGCCGCACGCTTCGGCCTGGGCTACGCGCCGCCCGGCTGGGACGGCTTCGTCGGCACCCTGGGGGGCGACAGCCAGCGCCTGGAACTGGCAGTCAAGGCGGGGCTGGCCAACGCCAAGGAAGGGGGCCGTCCTTATGATCGCTTCCGGGATCGCATCATCTTCCCCATCCGTGACCGCCGCGGACGCATCGTCGGCTTCGGCGGCCGCGTGATGGGCGACGGTGAGCCCAAATACCTCAACTCGCCCGAGACCCCCGTGTTTCACAAGGGCCGCGAGGTCTATGGGCTCCACGAGGCCCGGCAGGCCAACCGCAGCCTGGAGCGACTGGTGCTGGTGGAGGGCTATATGGACGTGGTGACCCTGGCCCAGCACGGCATCCTCTATGCCACTGCCAACCTCGGCACCGCCGCCACCACGGAACAGATCGAGGCCTTGTTCAAGACCGCCCCGGAGTTGGTGTTCTGCTTCGACGGCGACGACGCGGGCCGGCGTGCGGCGTGGCGGGCGCTGGAGAACGCCCTGCCGCGGATGCAGGAGGGACGCCAGGCGCGGTTCGCCTTCCTGCCCGAGGGCGAGGACCCCGACTCCCTGGTGCGCACTCGGGGCGCCGCAGCCTTCGCGGCGCGGCTGGATGAATCGGCCACCCTGTCCGCCTTCCTGCTGGACAGCCTGGCGGCCAGGACCAACCTCGCCACCCCCGACGGGCGCGCCCATCTCATCGACCTGGCCCGGCCTTATATCGCCCACCTGCCGCCGGGCGCGCTGCGCCGTGTCGTAGTGGACAATCTGGCCGAGCGCTGCCGCATGGCCTCCCAGCAGCTCGACCGTGTTCTCCAGGGCCGTTCTGCCGCCGACCACGCCCCGGCCCAGAACTTCCGCGCCCAGCGTCATTCAAAGAAAACACCCATGCGCAACCTCGTGACATTGCTGTTGCGGCATCCCGGACTCGCCGCCCACGTCCCGGAGCGGCAGGCGGTGCGCGACCTGCCCGTGGCGGGCGCGGCCGTCCTCGACGCCATGCTTGAGTTCCTGGAGCAAAGCCCCCAAGTGTCCATGGGAGTGGTGATGGAACACTTCAGAGACACGGAGACCGGGGTATTCCTGGACAAGATCGCCCGCACCATGGAGCCGGAGCCGGCGGGTTTCGACCCCCAGGCGGACTTCACGGGGGCACTGGCACGTCTCATGGAGGAACAACAGATCCAGCCGTTACGCCAGAAAATCAAGGCAGGGACCGCCTCAGAGGACGAACTGAAACAGTATCAACGGGCCCTGGCCACGGCCAAGGGCCTGACATCGCGGGGCTGAACATGGAAATCGAACGAGATCCGTGTCATTATTGAGAGCTTCGCCCGCCAAAAAGGGCTCACACAACATTGCCGGTCAACCATGGATTTGAATCAGCAGCAATCCCAGATTAAGGCGCTCATCGCCAAGGGCAAGGAGCAAGGCTTCCTTACCTACCACGAGGTCAATGACCATCTCCCCGATGGCATCGTCGATCCTGAACAAATCGAGGATATCATCGGCATGATCAATGACATGGGCATTACCGTCCACGAGATCGCGCCGGACGACGACGCCCTGCTCATGAACGAGACCGCGCCCTCCGCCGACGACGAGGACGCCACCGAAGAGGCGGTGGCCACCCTGGCCACCCTGGACAGCGAGTTCGGTCGCACTACCGATCCGGTGCGCATGTACATGCGCGAGATGGGCACCGTTGACCTCCTGACCCGTGAGGGCGAGATCGTCATCGCCAAGCGTATAGAGGACGGCCTCAATCAGGTGCTCTCCGCCCTCGCCACCTATCCCAACACCATCAACACCTTCCTGGCGGCCTATGGGGCGGTGGAAAACGGCGCGGTCAAGCTCACCGACGTGGTGAGCGGATTCACCGTCGACCTCGACGCCGTGGCGCCTGCCGCCCCCGCGGCGGCCCCCGCCAACCATCAGCCGCCAGCGCATACGGCCGCCACCGACAACGCGACGGACGACAGTGATAGTGACGACGACGAGGATGACGCCTCGCCCGTCGACACTGGCCCCGATCCGGAACGCGTCGCTGCATATGCAGCAGAGGTACGCGAGGCCTATGAGAAATTCCAGGGCGGCTTCAAGCGAGTCAAGGGCGTGCAGAAGCGCGACTCGGCCGCCGCCAAGCGTTTCCAGAAGCAGCGCGTGGAGATCGCCGAGAGATTCATGGCGTTGAAGCTGGTGCCCAAGCTGGTGGACGTGCTCACCCACAATCTGCGGAACGTGGTCGAACGCATCCGCGAGCTGGAGAGAAGCATCATGACCATGTGCGTCACGCGCAACGGCATGGATCGCAAGACCTTCATCACCAGCTTCCCCGACAACGAGACCAACCTGGAGTGGCTGCCCGACTACCTCGAGCAGAACAAGTCCAAGGCCAAGGCGCTGCAACCCGTCGTGCCGGAAGTACAGCGGCTGCAGAAGAAGCTGGCCCAGATCGAGGCCCAGGCCCAGATCACCATCGGTGAAATCAAGGAGATCAATCGCAAGATGTCCATCGGCGAGGCCAAGGCACGGCGCGCCAAGAAGGAGATGGTGGAAGCGAACCTGCGGCTGGTGATCTCCATCGCCAAGAAGTACACCAACCGCGGCCTGCAATTCCTGGATCTCATCCAGGAGGGCAACATCGGCCTCATGAAGGCCGTGGACAAGTTCGAGTACCGGCGCGGTTACAAGTTTTCCACCTATGCCACCTGGTGGATCCGCCAGGCTATCACCCGCTCCATCGCCGATCAGGCCCGCACCATCCGCATCCCGGTGCACATGATCGAGACCATCAACAAGCTGAATCGGATCTCGCGCCAGATCCTCCAGGAGATGGGCCGCGAGCCCACCCCCGAGGAATTGGCCGAGAAGATGGAGATGCCCGAGGACAAGGTGCGCAAGGTCCTGAAGATCGCCAAGGAGCCCATCTCCATGGAGACCCCCATCGGCGACGACGAGGACTCCCATCTGGGGGACTTCATCGAGGACACCACCATCGAGGCACCGGTAGACAACGCGACCTTCGAGGGCCTGCGGGAGACCACCCAGAACGTGCTCGCCGGCCTCACCCCCCGGGAGGCCAAGGTGCTGCGCATGCGCTTCGGTATCGACATGAACACCGATCACACCCTGGAAGAGGTGGGCAAGCAGTTCGACGTCACCCGGGAGCGCATCCGCCAGATAGAGGCCAAGGCCCTGCGCAAGCTGCGCCACCCTTCCCGCTCCGAGACCCTGCGCAGCTTCCTGGACTGAGGAAGATGGGGTGTCGGGATGAATCCCGACCTACATCCGTGCCAAAGGAATAGGCGGTGGCGGGGTGTGTAGGTCGGGCTTCAGCCCGACAGCCCGCCGGTGAGGGTTCCGGCCCAACGCCGGGTGCATGAAACCGGGCCGGATGTCGGGATGAATCCCGACCTACATCCGTGCCAAAGGAATAGGCGGTGGGGGGTTGTGTAGGTCGGGCTTCAGCCCGACAGCCCGCCGGTGAGGGTTCCGGCCCAACGCCGGGTGCATGAAACCGGGCCGGATGTCGGGATGAATCCCGACCTACATCCGTGCTCCGGGACAGTTCATCTCCGGGCCCTTAGCTCAGTTGGTTAGAGCCGCCGACTCATAATCGGTAGGGTGAGCCGGGACCGTTCTGACTTAATGTCAGAACGCAGCCCGGCGAACGCGAGGCATGGATGCCGAGCTGGGTGCGACGCCAGGGATGAGTGCTTGCGAGGGCTCTGGCCAAAGGGAGCCGCACGAAGAAGAATGGCAGTGCCAGCGAGGTTCCAGACGGGCCCTTAGCTCAGTTGGTTAGAGCCGCCGACTCATAATCGGTAGGTCGCAGGTTCGAGTCCTGCAGGGCCCACCATACCCCCCTCTTCCCAAACCGCCGCTTTCCTGGTTAACTTGAATCAATTCGCGCCGATAAAAAAGCGAGGCACAAAAAAGTACGCCCGCTGGGGAAGCGGGCGCTAAGTCCAGAGAGTATGCGCGCACGAGGTTTCCTGAACACACTGGCTCCAATCCTTTGAGGAGCCGGTCCGGGAGGGTTCCTTGTCCCCCGGCCTTCCTTGAGTTGGGCTTCCAAGCCCCGTCTCGGGCACGGGATCTATGTTGCAAAAACGGGCGGGGAAAAGAAATCAACATTTTTACCGATCGTGTAGGAATTCTTTGACGGTTGCTCCTCCACGGCATCATTCCCCCGCTTCCGGCTTCCCGCAGCCACCTACCTTCAGTCACTGCCGGCCTGACATGTTCGCTCAGGGATTCTCCGCGATACCGCCAAAGGCCTCGATCAGGCGCGGCAGGAAGGTCCGCAACTCCAGGGCCATGAGGGCGAAGTCGGCATCCCTGCGGGAGGCCTCGTCATCCGCCTCGTCGCGCTCCCGTTCCTCCAGCAGCCGGTCGCCGAAGCGCAGGCGCCGGATGACGAAATCGTCACCAAGCACGAAGGACAGGCGGTCCTCCCAGTCCAGGGCCAGGCGCACGGCATAGCGCCCATGCTCCAGATGGGCCTGGACCTCCGGATCGGACAGGTCCACGCCGCGGCAGCGCACCACCCCCTCGGCGCCCTCGGGGTCGCGCAGCTCGCACTCCTCGCCCAGGGACAGCCCGGCGATGCGGTCATCGCCCCGCAGCCAGGCGGACATGATGTTGGCCGGCGACTGGGCGACTGTGAGGGGATACACCGGCAGGGAGCCCAGGGCCTCACGCAACACCACGAGGAACTCCTCCGCCCGGTTGGCGGAGGCCGCGTCCACCAGCAGCAGTCCCGTGGACTCGTCCAGATAGGCCCACACCAGACGGGAACGCACGAAGGCCTGGGGCAGAAGCTCGTGAAACACCGCATCCTTGATGCGGTTGCGCTCCTGGCGCCGCACCGGGTAGCCCTCGGTATCCTCGATGTGGGCCACCTTTTCGGCCACCACCTCGTTCACCACCGCCGCCGGCAGCAGCCGCTCGGCTCGGCGCATACAGAACAGGCGGCAGCCGTTGACGCTATGGCTCAAGGGCCCGTCATCCTGACCCAGGGGCGGCACGAAGCCCGCCGAATCCAACTCCATTTGCCCGCACGGCCTGAAGGACTGGGTGGCGAGCCCATCTTCCACTTCCTGCTCCATGAGTTCGAGGGCACCAGCCAGCCGATATATACGCAGATTCTTAAACCACACGATTTTTTCCCGGGAGACAAAACAAGGGCGCGATTATCCGCGCTCCACCCCGATGGATTCCAATCTGGATCTTTACTCGGGGATATGTTGACCCCGTCCCACAGCACCGCCGCACCACCGCGAAAGGACCGTCCGCCACGGCCCCGCGCCCCCTTGGCAGCAGGGAAAAATAGGGGTACCGTCCAGGGCTGCCGCATCCAAGGAAATCCCCTCACATCATGAATCATCCGGGCTCCCCCACTACGACCATCGAGCGTCGCGACAACAGCCGCATGGTCATCGACAATCTGCTGCAGGAGCGCGAACAGCTCCTCGTCCTCTACTGCAAGGTGGCGGGCCTCGAACCCTACACCGAAGAAACCCCCGTGGAGCGCATGGTGGGGGATTTCTGCCAGATCCTGGTGGACTATGTGGCGGCGGTGCATTTCGAGGTGTTCTCGCGGCTGTCCGAGGGCTCGGAGCGCCGCCGCAGCGTGTTGGATGCCGCCGACAGGAACTACGACTTCGTGGCCCACACCACCCAACAGGCGGTGGACTTCAACGACAAATACGATGGCAGTGATGCGGAACACCTGAAGGGCTCCCTGCCCGGCGACCTGTCCCATCTGGGTGAGGTGCTCGCGGAACGTTTCGAAAAGGAAGACGAGGTCTTCTCCGCCCTCCTCGACAAGGACTGAGGGTCTCCCTCCAGCCTGCCCGTGCGCCGGCCCCGCCTGTACGTCCCCAATCCCCTCGCCGACACCCCGAACCTCACCCTGACGGGGGATCGCGCCCATTATCTCGGGCGCGTGCTGCGCCTGAAGGCCGGCGACGAATGCCTGTTGTTCGACGGCTACGGCCTGGATTATCCGGCCACCGTGGCCACGGCCGGGCGTGGCACGATGACCCTGCGGCTGGGACCGCCCCAAGCCGTCGCCACCGAGAGTCCGTTGTTCAGCCACCTCATGCTCGCCGTGACCCGGGGCTCCCGCATGGACGTCGCCCTGCAGAAGGCGGTGGAACTGGGGGCGTCGGCCCTCACCCCGGTGTTCACCGAACGCTGCGGCGTCAACCTGGAGGCGCGCCAGGTCCCGCGCCGCCTGGAGCATTGGCAGGGCATCGTCAGGGGCGCCGCGGAGCAGTGCGGCCGCGCCCGCATACCCCGGCTCGCCCCGCCCGTGAACCTGCAGGAGGGCCTGGAGCGGCTACCGCCGGCGCCCGCCACCCGGCTGGTGCTCGATCCGGCGGGCGGTGGGGCCCTGGCTGACATCGCCCCCCCGGCCGACGGCGTCGTCATCCTCGTGGGCCCGGAGGGCGGCCTCACGGACGGTGAACTGGCCGCGGCAGTCCGGCATGGGTTTCGGGGCATCACCCTCGGCCCCCGGGTGCTGCGGGCGGAAACGGCGCCCCTGGCGGTGCTGGCGGCCCTGCAGTCCCTGTGGGGGGACTTCCGGCCATCGCCGGGGCCCTGAGAAGCGGACCCCGCCATGGGCAACGCCGGCCGCATCCTGCACCCCTCCGGCTGCCACGCGACTTCTTCAGGCGCTGGTGATGCTGCAGCGGCGAACCGCCTCTACCAGGTCGGCCTCGAGGCGCTCGAGGTCGGGGATATCCACCATCCCCGCCTCTGCCAGCTCTACGCATCCCCAGCCATAGGGCTCGGCGGCCCGGCCGCGATGGCCCAATTCCATTTCGCGGGCCATGGTGGGGTGAGGAGGCGCGGCCGTCACCACGGCGTAGTAGGGCAGGTCCGGATCCCGGGTCATGGCGTGGAACACCACCAGGCTGCGCGGCCTGCCGGTGCGTCCGGGGCCGGACCCGCGGCCGAGGGCGCGGTCGAGGGACACCAAGGGCACCCGCTGGCCGCGCCAATGAATGAAGCCCATGAGCCAGTCGGGCCCTTCATTCAGCATCTCCGGGGTGCCGTAGGCCGTCACCTCCGCCACCACGGCCATGGGCACCAGGGCCGGCGGCCCGTCGAGGGGCAGTAACAACACGCGGATGGCATCCGGCTCTTCAGCCATCGCCGGGAGCCGTCAAGGCGTGGATGCGATCGAGGAGTTCGAACTCCTGGTAGGGCTTGTTGAGGTAGTGATTCACGCCGAGGGAACGGGCCCGCTCGCTATGCTTGTGGCCGCTGCGGGAGGTGATCATGATGATGGGCAGATGGCGAAGACGGGCGTCGTTGCGCACCGAGGTAGCCAACTCATAGCCATCCATGCGCGGCATCTCGATGTCCAGCAGCATGACGTCCGGCGCGTGTTCCTCCAGCAATGCGAGGGCCTCCAGGCCATCCCGCGCGGTGAGTACCTCCATGCCATTGCGCTCCAGGAAGCGTTCGGCCACCCGGCGCACGGTCAGGGAGTCGTCCACCACCAGCACCAGGGGGGGGCGTCCCGTCTCCTGCCCCGCGGCCCGTCGCCACTCCCGGAGGGCCGGCCGGGTGGCGGCGAGACGAACCAGCGCCGGCAGATCGAACACCAGTACCACCCGACCGTCGCCCATGACCGTGGCGCCGAGGATCCAGCTCACGGTGCCTATCTGGGGGCCCACGGGCTTGATCACCACCTCCTCGTGGGCGCCGAGGGCATCCACCAGGAAGGCCATGCGCCGATCCCCTACCCGCACGAACAACACCGCCACCCGGCGCACCAGGGCGGACGGCGCCATGCCGCCCACCACCCCCAGCAGGCACGCCAGGGAAAACAGCTGATAGGTCTCCCCCAGATAATTGAGGGCGGGCGCGGGTTCGGCGAGGAGGACCGTGGCCTCATCCCGGGACAGGCGCATGACCCCCTCCAGGTGGGACAGGGGCACCGCGAACCGTTCCTCCTCTATCTGGACCATCAGGGCCTGACTGACGGAGAGCGTAGTGGGGAGGCGGATGACGAAGCCGGTGCCGATACCGGCATTGGTATCCACCGTCAGGGAGCCGCCCAGTTGATTGATGGCGGCGTTGACCACGTCGAGGCCCACGCCACGCCCGGAGATGCGGGTGACCTCGGCGACGGTGGAAAAGCTTTGCTCGAATACGAATTGCACCAGCTCGGCATCCGTGACCTCCACCCGGTCACTCATCAAACCACGCTCCAGGGCCCGGGCGCGAATCGCCTCGCGATCCATGCCCGCGCCATCGTCCCGCAGGTGGATGACGATGTCACCGTGATCCCGCTCCACCGCCAAGTCGATGCGGCCCACGGCTGGCTTGCCCCGTCGGTGACGTTCCTCCGGGGTTTCGATGCCGTGGTCCACGGCGTTGTTGAGCATATGCTCGAGGGCCCCCACCAGCGGGCCGATGATGGTGTGGTCCAGTTCCTCGTCGTGACCCCGCACATGCAGTTCCACCTTTTTGTGCAGTTCCTTCGCCGTCTGCCTTACGAGGCGGCGCAGCCGCGGGATGTAGCGGGCCACCGGCACCAGGCGGGTGGTGAGCAGGCGTTCCTGGAGATCGCAGGAGAGACGGGCCTGCTCGAGCAGAAAGGCCTCCGAGTCCCGCACCAGATCGGTGAGCTGGCCCTGGATGCTCTCGAGATCGGAGACACTCTCGGTGAGGCCGCGGGACAGCTGCTGGGCCTCGGTATAGCGATCCAGCTCCAGGGGGTCGAAGGTACTGCCCGGGGACTCCTGGGGCGCCCGCTCGTGACGGAACAGGATCTGGGATTCGGTCTCGATCTCGAGACGCCGCAGCTGTGAACGCAGCCTGCCGATGGTCTGTTCCATCTCCTTGATGGTGGAGCCCAGCGCGCCCACCTGTTGCTCCACCCGTGACCGCGAGATGCTGATCTCACCCGACGTGGACACCAGGTGATCCAGTAGATTGACCTCCACCGCCACCTTTTCGATACCCGGCAACTCTCTCTCTCCATCGCCTGATCCAACGAGGCTGTCGGTCGCCAGGCTCACCACCGGCGGGTGCTCCAGTACCGCCACCTCAGGTTCGGGCGCCGGCTCGTCGTCGGCCGCGGTGTCCCCGGCGGCCGGCGTCGCCGCCGCCCCTTCGATGGCCGCCACCAGGGCCGTCGCCTCCCCGGGTGTGCGCCCGGAACGCACCTCATCGAGCATATCGGCCACGGCATCCAGCCCCTGCTGGATCACCTCCCGGCGGCGCGCCGAAGGCGAGACCCGGGTCTCGGCCAGACGCCCCAGCAGGGTTTCGAGGCTGTGACTGAGGGCCACCAGGGCGGTCAACTCCGCCATCCGCGCGCCGCCTTTGAGGGTATGGATGTGGCGCTGCAATGCGACGAGGGTGCCCGCATCCACGTCGGGACCTTGCCATTTCTCCAGCAGTTGATCGCAGGACTGCTGGATCTCCTCGGCCTCCTCCACGAATACCTCGCGCAACTCGGCCGCCAGCTCGTCCTCTTCCCGCCCCGGCACCGCAACCTCCCGCACACTGATGGGAGCCTCGGCGAGGGTCCGGGCGCGGGCGATGAGGCCCTCCTCCGGCGCCTCGGGCTCGCGCCCGGCGCGCAGGGCATCCAGGGTGGCGGCGAGCACATCCACGCCCTCCTGGAGCAGCACGCAGCCGTCGATGGACACGGGCTTGACGCCCTTGCGGTGGAGGTCGAAGACGATCTCCAGGGCACCGTAGAGGCGGGAATGCCCATCCAGGGAGGCCAGCCGGGTAATGCCCTTCAGGGTGTGACAATGACGCACCAGACTCTCGTCCACCAACCCGCCGCCGGCCAGGGTCAGTTGGGAACAGATCCCCTGCAGACCCGCCAGCACGCCCTCGGCCTCCGCCAGGAATACCTGCAGCATGGCGGCATCCATGGCGCCCACGGACATGGCGGACCGGCTCGCCGGGACGGGGGCCGCCACGTGTCCTCCCGGGAGCGGCCCGGGAGAGTCCGTTCCCTCCCCGTCGCCGCCCTCCCCGCCGTCCTCGGGCTCGTCCCGCTCCGCCCCCGGTGGCCGCCCATCGACCAGGGCCTCGGCACGCCGGATGAGCTCACGGCAGGCCGGCGGCGCCTCGCGGCCCGACCGGTAGGCCGCCACCAGCTCAGGCATGAGTCCGTGGGCTTCCCACAACAGTTCCGGGATCGCCGGGCGGTAACCCAGGGTGCCCTCCAGCAGCCGGTTCAGCAGCCGCTCCATGGCCCCCGCCAGCTCGCCCACGTGCAAGGCGCCCACCAGACGCCCGCTGCCCTTGAGGGTGTGAAAGCTGCGCCTCAGGACCCCCAGGGGTTCCCTTTGCTGCGGTGCCTCCTGCCAGCGTTCCAGGCTCCCGGCAATGGCGGCGAGGGTCTCCTCCGCCTCCTCGAGAAAGATGGCGACGATCTCCTCACCGGGTGCCTCGTCCGCCGCTACCCCGCCACCAGGGTGCGTGGCAGCCGCTTCAGGCTCCGGCGGTGCCGGCGCATCGTCGTGGTCCAGGCGGCGCAGGCGCGCGCTGGCGTCCTCGAGGCTGGCCCTGACGTGTCCCGGCATCTCTGCCGGCGTCTCGTCCTCCTCGTCGTCGGTCCAGGCCTCTCCCGGGAACGAGGCCAGGGTGATCTCCTCGTCGTCGCCGAAGACCAGTCCCTCGTCCACCTCGAGGGCGGCGAGGCCTTCCGCTTCCAGCCGCTCAGGCGGCGGCGGCGCCAGCTCTATGTCCTCGTTGTTGTCAGCGAAATCCAGCTCCTCGTCCACATCCACGTCCGGCGGCAGCTCGAGGGCCGCCACAGCGGCGCGGATACGGTCGAGGATCTCATCCGTGTCCTGCCGACCCTCGAGGTAGCCCTCGAGGAAATAATCCGCGCTCATGACGGTGTCGGCGTAGGCCTCCAGGTGTTCCCGGGACGGCAGCTGGGGGGCGCTTTCGCGCAACCGTTCCCGCACGTAGCGGGCGGCTTCACTCATGAAGTCCGCCAGCGGTCCCAGGTCCAGCATCCGCAGCCCCCCCACCACGCGCTGGAAACCTTCCTGGATACCGTCCAGATGATGGATGGCCCCGGGATCGGCGATGAAGGCCTCCGAGTGCTCCTTGATGGTCACCAGATCAACCCGCAACTCCCCCACCGCGGCGGCGGTCAGCTGCCGCTGATGGTGGTCCTCGAGAGCCTCGATCTGTCCAACCCCGCGGTCTGCCCGCAGGGCCTCGTCGAGACCGCGGGAGGCCAGCGCCGACAGGGCCGCATCGACCTCCAGGAGTTGGCCGGCGATGGCCAGCAGAGTGTGGGTGTCCGGGGCCTCGCGGCCCTCCAGGCAGTCCGTCAGCCGCTGTATCTGCTCGCGTACCGTGTGGCGGGCGCCCCCCAGTCCCAGCAGCGCCAGGGTGTCGGCCACCCGCGACAGCATGCCGATGGTGGGGCGCAGGTCCTCGATGGTGGCGGCCTCGGAACGCACGAAGATGTCCATCACCTCCTTGACCCGGGACAGATCGTCTGACAACGCCTCGTTGACGGCATCCAGCACCTCCAGACCAGGCCCCAGAAAGCCGTCCTCGTCCTCCTCGGGCAGCAGGTCGTCGAGGCGATAGACCTCTGCGATGCGTTGCACCCGCGGGCGGGAGGAGCGGAAGCGACCGACGTAGAACAGCAGATTCTTCATCAGCTCGGGAGGCGGCGGGTGATCCAGATGGTCCACGCCCGTCTCGGCGAGTTCTCTGATCTGCAGATCGATCTGGCCCAGGAGCAGCTTGATGGAGACCCCGGCGGGCAGGCTGCCGTCCCGCAGGGCGGCCACCGCGCCCAGGGCGACCCACCACAGAGTCCCGAGGGGACTGTTGCCGGACAGCCGCTCCAGATAGCGCAGCACGGCCGCCAGGGTACCGAGGCCGTGGCCCTCCTCGTCCCGGAACCAGTCCACCAGACCCTTCTGGTACCGGGTGCGCAGGCGCTTGGCGTAGGCCTTGACGCCATCCTCGCTGACGGCCCCCTGGACCACGGCGGACAACGGCAGGTCGGGGATGACGGTGGTCAGATCGGGGGAAAACAGGCTGGTCTCCGACAACAGACGCCGGCGCAACACCGCGCGGATGTCGTTCAGCAGGGGCATCAGGAGAACGGGGATGTCCCGGCCGGAACGCTGGACCCGCTCCAGATAATGGGGCAGCTGCAACACCCCTTGCATTAGCAGGCGCAGGCCATCATCCCGCTGCTCCACGCGGCCCCGGGTCAGGGACACCACCAGGGCCTCCATCTCCTCCACCAGCAGCACGGCACCGTAGACGGATATCAGCTCGAGGACGCCGCGGATGCGGGCCAGGGAATGGCGCACCTCTTCCAGGTGCTCAGGCGCCAGCACGCCCTCCGAGACTTCGGATAGGAGGTGGCGCAAGCCGGCCAGTTCCTCGTCGAGGCCCGGTTTGATCCAACGCAGCCGTGTGGAGTAATGCATGCCCGGATGGTCTTCCTAAGTACCCTGTACGCCGCTATGCCGTGCCGCTTTTCGCGGCCTCCGAGGTGACACCAGGCCCTTCTTCGGCTTCCTCGCGAGGCAGCTTGAAGCCTGCTACCGAGCGTCGCAGATCGGCCGCGAGTTCGGCCAGTTCGCCGATCGAATGGGCGGTATCCCGGGTCCCCTCGGTGGCGGTGACCGTCACCTGGCGGATGTCGTCCATATCCCTGGAGACGGCCAGGGCGGTCTGGGTCTGGGACTGGGCGGCGCCGGCGATCTCCCGCACCAGTTCGGCAAGCCGCTTCGACACCCGGTCGATCTCCACCAGGGCGTCACCCGCATCCTCCGCCAGCTTCGCCCCCTGCACCACCCCGGTGGTGCTCTGCTCCATGGAGATGACGGCGTCCCTGGTATCGGACTGGATGGTTCTCACCAGCCCTTCGAGCTGGTGGGTGGCGTGACTGGAACGCTCCGCGAGGCGCTGCACCTCGTCTGCCACCACGGCGAAGCCACGGCCGGCCTCACCCGCCATGGAGGCCTGGATGGCGGCGTTCAACGCCAGGATGTTGGTCTGGTCGGCGATGTCGTCGATGAGCCCGACGATATCCCCGATCTCCTGGGAACTCTCGCCCAGGCGCTTGATACGCTTGGAGGTCTCCTGGATGGTCTCGCGGATGCTGTCCATGCCGGAGATGGTATCCCGCACCGCGCCGGCCCCCTTGCCTGCCAGGGTCTCGGACTGTTCCGCGACCTCCTGGGACCGTGCGGCGAGTTCGGAGACCCCCTCGAAGGCATCCGCCATGGCGCCCACGGCATCTGCCGCATGGGTGATCTGACCCGCCTGGCGCTCACTGGATTCCGACAGGGAGATGGCCGTGTTGCGGGTGTGCTGGGCGGCCGATGCCACCTGCACGGAGGTGCGGTTGATGTTGGACACCAGGCCGCGCATCTCCTCGATGGCGTAGTTGATGGCGTCTGCGATGGCCCCGGTGAAATCCTCGGTGACGGTGGCGTTCACCGTGAGGTCGCCATCCGCCAGGTCCGTGATCTCCCCCAACAGGCGCAGGATGGCCTCCTGGTTGCGGCGGTTGGTCTCCTTGCTCTCCTCCTCGCGGGCGCGGGCCTCCTCCTCCCGCGCCCGGGCCTCTTCGGCACGGGCGCGGGCCGCCTCGGCGGCGAGCCGGGCATCGCGGGTCATCTGGAAGCCCACCAGGATCAACATGGCCAGCGCCAGGGCGGCGAAGACGTTGCCGAGCATGGGCGACACCAGCCGCTCGTTCATGTACTCGCGATAGAGCGCCGACAGGGAATCCGCCACCTCCAGCAGGGTATCGCTGGCCACGAAGACGCTGTTGGAGGCCTCGAGGCTGTCGAACACGCGGTCATTGGCGATCACCCCCTGCAACAGGCCCTGATTCTGCTCCACCGTGCGGATGATGCCCTCCAGCAGGGCCCGGGACTCGGCCTCGGCCAGGGGCTCCAGCCCCTTGCGTTCGTCACCGGCGAGGAGGCCCTGGAACACCTCACTCATGAGCTTGATGTCGCGGCCGAAACGGGACACCGCAGTGGCGGCACCTACCCCGCCCTGCCACGCCATGCGCAGGTTGTTGGCGGCTCGCTCCAGCAGCATGAACTGGCGGGTGGCGATGTAGATCTGGTTGGGACTGGCCCCGGTCTCCATCATCACGTTGACCAGATCCTCCGTCTTCAGGGCGACGCTGGCGGAGAAGGCGTTGAAGGCCTGCACCGCGGAGAACATCCGGGTGATGGGGCCCTCCACATCGAGCACCGCCTCGATGCTGGCGTCGGCCCGCTGCCATGCGGTTTCCATGGTGGAGAGTTCGGCGGAAAACTCCGCGGGCAAGGGAGGCAGGCCGGACCCGGTGTCACCATGGCGCAACATGTCGAGATTGGCGGCATAGTCACGCCGCACCTGTCGCAGGGCGCCGAAGGCGGTCCAGCTGCCGTCGGCGGCCTCGCCCGCGAACTTTTCGAGTTGCTGGGCCAACACCTTCTGCTGGCCCAGCAGTTCCAGGATCCGCCGGTCGGTTTCGCCCTGCACCACCACCCGCAGGTAGACCGCCACGGTGGCCACCACGAATACCACCAGCAACCCCATGACCAGTTGCCGTGCGACACCTCGACTCTCCTTGTTCAGCGGCACACTGCCAGCCGACGTCTCCATAGCCCCTCCTCAGAATACCGCGGCCGTTGCCGCCGCTTGCCATTTCAATCCATGCCCCTGCCCCCCGTCCCGCGAGTCGCTCGCGCCCCGGCTACAGCCCCACATGCAGAAACGCCGGATGGCGGACGATGCGGTTGAGGTCCATCACCGTCCACGCCCCCCTGTCATCCACCACGCGCCCGGTGAAATAGGGCACGAGCCAGTCCGCCACGCCCTGGTTGGCGGTCTGCTGGCTCGCCCTGAAGTGCCGCAGGCCGGCCATCTCGGTCACCAGCAGACCCACGGGAACGAATTCGTCACGCACCTCCAGCACCCGAGTGCGGGGGCTGACCACGGTGTTGGACCCGGTGAGAAAACCGCCCAGGTCCGCCACCGCCGCCAGTCGCCCGCGCAGGTTGGCCATGCCCCGCAGCCATGCCTTGCAGCCCGGCACCCGGGTGAGGCGAGGCAGATGTCCGATCTCCAGCACCTGCTCCATGGGCACCACCAGGCGCTCGTCCCCCACGAAGAAACCGATGCCCGTCCAGCGGGCTTCCGGGCGCGCCTCGCTGCGGGGCAGGGTCCGCCCCACCTCGCGCACGCGCGCCTCCCAGGCGCACAGCAACTGGAAGGGCGTCTGCTCCGGAACCCTCATGACCTCAGGCATCAGCGGGGAGCCACGTGCCGCCCGATGGCGTCCAGTAACTCATCGCTGGTGAAAGGCTTGGTGAGAAATTCGTCGCCGCCCACCACACGACCGCGGGCCCGATCGAAGAGACCGTCCTTGCTGGAGAGCATGATGACGGGTGTGCCCTTGAACACGTCGTTGTTCTTGATGAGGGCGCAGGTCTGATAGCCGTCGAGGCGCGGCATCATGATGTCCACGAAGATGATGTGGGGACGATAATCCACCACCCGCGCCAGGGCGTCGAAACCGTCCACGGCGGTGACGACGTCGCAACCCACTTGTTTCAGCAGACTCTCGGCGGTGCACCGGATGGTCTTGCTGTCGTCCACCACCAGGACCTTCGTGCCCTTGAAAGCTTCTGTTTGCGTCTCTGACACCACGTCAACCCGCTCCGTGCCTGCCCCGGCAGCCGCTACGCCACGGTCGCCTTCCACACCGGGCCGGGACGCGGCGGGACCGCCCCGCGCTCCGATCTATTGTCCTTTTTGCAAGATTGGGCAATTCTTGATGGTAGTACATTAGCATCTCGTCTGCCCACAGATGGGTTGGGGTTGAAAACCACCCTGCGCTTCCCGTCGAATGAGGGATCTTCTCAGCCAAGTCGAAAGGCCATTATGCCCATGAGCGAAGTCCCCCACCTCACCACCGCCCTGCGCGGACCCCTGGAGCAGATCGAGGAGCACATCCTCGGTCACCAGGCGGCCATCGAATCCTGGCTGCGCCGCCAGTGGCACGAATCGCCGCCGCCCTTCTACACCTCCATCGACCTGCGCAACGCCGGTTTCAAACTGGCCCCCGTGGATACCAACCTGTTTCCGGCGGGCTTCAACAACCTGAATCCCGAATTCCTGCCCCTGGGGGTACAGGCCATACAGTCGGCGGTGGACCAGGTGCTGCCGTCGGCCCTGCGCGTGCTCATCATCGCCGAGAGCCATACCCGCAATCTTCCTTACATGGAAAGCCTGGCCAGCCTCTCGGAGATGTTCCAAAAGGCGGGGCTCGAGGTACGCATCGGTTCCTTTGCCGCAGAGCTGAAGGCGCCGCGGGACGTGGAGCTGCCCTCGGGACGTGCCGTGCGCCTGGAACCGGTGGTACGCCGGGGCGCGCGCGTCGGCGTCGATGGCTTCTCGCCCTGCCTGGTGCTGCTCAACAACGACATGTCCAACGGCCCACCGGCGGAACTCGAGGACATCGAGCAGGTCATCGTCCCGCCCCTGGCCCTCGGATGGGCCCACCGGCTGAAGTCGGACCACTTCCGCGAATACGCCCTGGTGGCGAAGGAGTTCGCCGAACTGGTGGATATCGACCCGTGGCTTATCGACCCCCTGTTCCGTAACTGCGGCCACATCGACTTCATGAAGCGTGACGGCGAGGAGTGCCTGGCGGACAACGTGGACGCCCTGTTGGCCATGATCCGCAAAAAGTACAAGGAGTACGGCGTCACCAAGGAACCCTTCGTCATGGTCAAAGCCGATGCCGGCACCTACGGCATGGCGGTGATGACGGTGAAGAGCGCCGCCGAGGTGCACGACCTGAACCGCAAGCAGCGCACCCGCATGGCCAAGACCAAGGGGGGCGTCCAGGTTTCCAAGGTCATCGTTCAGGAGGGGGTCTATACCATGGAGACCTGGGGCGAGGATGCCATCGCCGAGCCCGTGGTCTATATGGTGGACCGCCACGTGGTGGGGGGCTTCTATCGCGTCCACACCAAGCGCAGCACCGACGAGAACCTCAACGCCCCGGGCATGCGCTTCGAGCCCCTGGCCTTCGCCCAGACCTGCATCCTGCCGGACCAGGACCAGGCCCCCGATGCCGAGCCCAATCGCTTCTACGCCTACGGCGTCATCGCCCGCCTCGCCACCCTGGCCGCGGCCCGCGAACTCGCACCCGGCCCGCGCCCCGAGGAAGAATGCAGCGACGGCGCGACGCAGCAGGCCGGGGTGGCCTGACGCCCGCCGCCAGCGTAGAGGCGCCGCGGTCCCGCCCCTCCGGCCTCAGCCCCCGCGCAGGCGGCGCCGGACCTCGGGCAGCAGGCGCCGGCTCACCTCCAGCCGGCGTTCCACTCCCGTCATCGCCACCTCATGGCGGCCGTCACGGGTCCGTTCCAGGGCCCTCACATGGGCCCCCGCCACCAGGGCGGCGCGGTGGATGCGGATGAAACGCTCGCCGAACTCCTCGGCGAAGGCCTTCAAGGGCTCCTCCGTGAGCAGTTCGCCCCCGGGCCAGCCCACGGTGACGTACTTGTTGTCCGCCAGCAGGAATCGCACTTCGTCCACCGGGACGATCGACAGGCCTTGGCGGGACGGCGCGGAGATATGGCTGCGGCCGCCACGGCGCCGTTCCTCCAGCACCGCCAGCAGGGCCGGGCCGAGGCTGTGGGCGCGGGTCAGGGCCTGGGCCAGACGCTCCCGGCCGATGGGCTTCAGAAGATAATCCACCGCGCGCACCTCGAAGGCATCCAGGGCATGCTGCTCGTAGGCCGTGGTGAACACCACGGGTGGCGGGGATTCCAGGGCGGCCATGTGGCGCGCCGCCTCGAGGCCATCCATGCCCGGCATGCGGATGTCCAGCAGTACCACGTCGGGGTGCTCGGCCATCACCAGATCCAGGGCGCTGCGGCCGTCCGCCGCCTCCAGCACGGTGCCTACCTCGGCTATCTCCTCCAGCAGGGCACGCAGGCGTTCCCGGGCCAGGGGTTCATCGTCCGCCACCAGCACCTTCACGGCGGCGTCTCCCGGTAGGGCAGCCGCATATGCAACCGGTAAAGATCCGGTCCCGCCGCCGTCTCGAAGGTGACGGCGGCATCGAAGAAGGCGGCCAGGCGCTCCGCCACGTTGGCCTGGGCCATACGGTTGCCGGCGCGGGGGGCGACTTGCCCGGCTTGCGGCAGCGGGTTGCTCACCTCCACGTCTAACCACGGGCCGTCCCGGCGCACCCGGATCCTGACCTCGCCCCCGCCTATGCTGGGCTCCACCCCATGGTAGACCGCATTCTCCACCAGGGGCTGCAGGGTCAGGGGCGGCAGCCGCGCGGCCTCCACCCCCTCGCCGATGTCCCACGCCACCCGCAGGCGTTCACCCAGGCGCTGGGCCTCGATAGCCAGATAGCGCCGGCACACCTCCAGTTCCTGGGCCAGGGTGGCCGGCGTATCGCCCTCCTTCAGGGTCACCCGGAACAGGGCCGCCAGATCCTCCACCACCTGCTCCGCCACCGCCGGTCGGCTGCGGGTCAGGCTGGCGATGGTATTCATGCTGTTGAACAGGAAGTGGGGCCGGATACGGGCCTGCAACGCCGCCACCCGGGCCTGGCTGCCCAGTTCCACGTTGCGCCGCCACTGGTGTCGGACATAGAAATAGCGCAGCACCGCCGCGTAGACGATGGCGGCGATGGCCACGTTACGACCCATGAAATCCATGCGTCCCGGCCTGTCGAAGGGTGGCAGCACCAGCAGTTCCAGGGCCTGCAGGGCACCCTCGCTCACCACGGCCGTGACCACGATGACCACGGCCCCGGTGACCAGGGCCGCGGGACCGCCGGCGAGGCGCGCCAGGACCCGTTTCAGCAGGCACAGGATCACCAGGCTGCTCACCGCCACCCAATGGGCGAAGAAAGACACCATGGCCAGTTCCAGCCAGAAGTCACGGCTGGCGATGGGAACCAGGGCCACCACCAGGGCGACGATCTGCACCATCAGCACCACCGAGAAGATCACCCGGGCGTCACAGAAGTCCGGCAGCAGCGCGGGCACCGCAGCGCCATGGTTCTCCTCCGTTCCCACTTTCATCAGCCCCCCCCCGCGGTCGCGAGGCACCGACCAATCCGGCGCCTCCATGTGGCCTGGGCACGGGCCGTCCCACCCCCGGTGGGCCCGGGATGGCGGATCCCCGGCGGGCCCTCATCCACGAATACGTTATACTCCCCGCCATCTGCCGTGCCACGTTTGCGTCCATGAATTCACGAGACCCCGCCAAGAAACCCTGGACGGGCCGCTTCACGGCCCCCACCGATGCCTTCGTAGAGGCCTTCACCGCCTCCGTGGACTTCGACCGGCGTCTGTATCGCCAGGACATCGCCGGGTCCATCGCCCATGCCACCATGCTGGGCGCGGTGGGCATACTCAGCGACGCCGAACGGGACGCCATCATCGCCGGTCTCGAAGACATCCGCCGCGACATCGACCGCGGCGAGTTCACCTGGTCCGTCGCCCTGGAAGACGTCCACATGAACGTGGAATCCGCCCTCACGGAGCGTATCGGCGCGGTGGGCAAGAAACTCCACACCGGGCGCTCCCGCAACGACCAGGTGGCCACCGATCTGCGCCTGTGGCTGCGGGAAGAGACCGACATCGTGCTGGATGAGCTCAAGCGGCTGCGCCAGGGCTTGCTGGCGGTGGCCGAGCGCGAGGCCGGCACCATCATGCCCGGCTTCACCCACCTGCAGACCGCCCAGCCCGTCACCTTCGGCCACCACATGATGGCGTGGTACGAGATGCTGACGCGGGATGCGGCACGTTTCCGGGACGCCCGCGGCCGCCTCAACCACATGCCCCTGGGGGCGGCGGCCCTGGCCGGCACCACCTTCCCGGTGGACCGCGCCATGACGGCCGAGCTGCTCGGCTTCGACGCCCCCTGCGCCAACTCCCTGGACGCCGTCAGCGACCGCGACTTCGTCATCGAATTCTGTGCCGCCGCCAGCCTGCTGATGGCCCATCTGTCCCGCTGCTCCGAGGAACTGGTGTTGTGGAGTTCGGCCCAGTTCGATTTCGTCGATCTGGGGGACGCCTTCTGCACCGGCTCCTCCATCATGCCCCAGAAGAAGAATCCCGACGTCCCCGAACTGGTACGCGGCAAGACCGGCCGGGTTTACGGCCACCTCATGTCCCTGCTGACCCTCACCAAGGGCCAGCCGCTGGCCTACAACAAGGACAACCAGGAGGACAAGGAGCCCCTGTTCGACACCGTGGACACCATCAAGGGCGCCCTGCGGGTCTACGGCGACCTGGTGCCGGTGATGACCGTCAAGGGCGACGCCATGCGGGAGGCCGCCCGGCGAGGCTACGCCACCGCCACCGATCTGGCGGATTACCTGGTGCGCCGCGGCGTGGCTTTCCGGGACGCCCACGAGGTGGTGGGACAGGCGGTGCGCCGCGCCATCGAACTCGGAGTCGACCTCGCCGATCTGCCCCTGGAGACCCTCCAGGGCTTCTCCCCCACCATCGCCGCGGACGTCTATGATGTCCTCACCCTGGAGGGCTCGGTGGAAGCCCGCGACCACGTCGGGGGCACCGCCCCCCGCCAAGTGCGGCTGGCGGTGCAGGCCGCCCGCGCGGCCCTGGCCGCGGAACACCGGGCGCGGCCCAGGTAATCCGGCCTGACCATCGGGAGCCCCATGGAACAACCCCCTGCAGACAGCCTGGAGCAGTTGCGGCGACGGCTGGCCGACTTCGCCGCGGTACGGGACTGGGACCAGTTCCATTCCCCCAAGAATCTCGCCATGGCCCTGGCGGGGGAGGCGGGCGAGCTGCTGGAGCACTTCCAGTGGCTGTCCCAGGACCAGAGCCGACGACTGGAGGCGGAGAAGCTGCGGGACGTAAGCCTGGAACTCGCGGATATCCTCATCTATCTCATCCGCCTGGGGGACAAGCTGGGGGTGGACCTCATCGCCGCCGCCCATACCAAGATCCATATCAACGAATCGCGCTATCCTGCCCACAAGGTCCGGGGCGACGCGCGCCGGGCCGAAGATTACGACTGAACCCTCGCACCGAAGGAAGTCCGTGCCATGAAAAAACTGTTCAAAGTCCTGTTCTATCTCGTCATCGTCCTGGTGGTGCTGGTCATCGGTGCGGTGGGCCTGGTGTACCTCTACTTCGACCCCAACGACTACAAGGAGCAGATGGCCAGCGCGGTGAAGGACCAGACCGGCCGCGAGTTGACCATCGGCGGCGAGATCGGCCTCACCTTCTTCCCCTGGATCGCGGTGGAGATGAAGGACGTGAGCCTGGGCAACGCCCAGGGCTTCGAGGAGCCCGTATTCGCGGGAGTGGAGACCATGCGGGTCTCCATCAAGCTGTTGCCCCTCATCAAGCAGGAAGTGGAGATGGACACCGTCACCCTCCACGGCCTGCGGGTGAACCTGGCGCGTAACGCGGCCGGCAAGACCAACTGGGAGGACCTGACGGCGGGCAAGCCCCAGGAGAAGCAGGACCCGGCAGGGGCCCCGCCCATCGCCGCCCTCGCCATCGGCGGCCTCGACGTGAAGGACGCCCGCATCCAGTGGCGCGACGCCGAGAGCGGCCAGCACTACGAACTGGCGGATCTCTACCTCACCACCGGCGCCATCGAGCTGGGGGAGCCAGTGGACGTGGACTTCGGTTTCCGCCTCACCGGCGAGCAGCCGCAGATGACCGCCGACATCAGGCTTCAGACCGATCTGACCCTGGACATCGAGGCCCAGCGTTACGACGCCGACGGCCTCCGGCTCACGGTGACGGCCAGCGGTGACGGGCTGCCGGTGGCGGAACTCGAGGCCGTCCTGACGAGCGACGTGGCCGTGGATATCGCGGCCCAGACCGCCGATGTGCGGAACCTGAAGCTCAGCGCCCTCGGTCTCGACGCCAGCGGCGAACTCAAGGCCACCCGCATCGTGGACGCCCCCGCCTACACTGGCACCCTCAGCCTCGCCGAGATGAACCTCCGCGACCTGCTGGCGGAGCTCGACACGCCGCCGGTGGAGACCGCCGACCCGGAGGTGCTGAAGGCCATCAGCATGAGCACCCGCATCGACGGCACGGCCGACGAGGTGAAACTGGAAGACTTCAACCTCAAGCTCGACGACAGCACCCTCACGGGTAACCTCGGGGTGGCCAACTTCGGCCAGCCGGCCATCCGCTTCGACCTGCAGATGGACGCCATCGACGCCGACCGCTATCTGCCACCCGCGGCCGAGGCCGGCGACGCGTCGGCGTCCTCGGGTGAAGGCGGAGGCGGCGCGGCCGGCTCCGGCGCCCCGCCCGCCCAGGCGGCGGCCCTGGCCCCCCTGCGCACCCTGGATGCCGCCGGCAACCTGCGCATCGGCCGGCTCGTCATCAACAAGCTCACCCTGACGGATATCCTGGTACGCCTCGATGGTAAGAACGGACTGGTCAAGCTCGACCCCATATCCGCCGAACTCTACGAGGGGCTGTTCAAGGGCCAGGTGACCCTGGACGCCCGCAAGGACGTGCCCCGCCTCGCCGTCAAGAAGTCCCTCAAGGGCATCCAGGCCGGCCCCCTGCTCCGGGACCTGACGGGTAAAAAGGAGCTCCTTACGGGCACCGGCCAGGTGAACGTCGACGTGACCCTGGCGGGCATGGACCCCGACACCATCAAGAGGACCCTCGAGGGCACCGCCGATTTCGCCTTCCTGGAGGGCACGGTGAAGGGGATCAACATCGGCCGCCTCATCCGGGAGGCCCGGGCCAGGCTCGCGGGCAAGACCCTGCCGCCGGACGACCAGGAAAAGCAGACCGACTTCTCGGAACTAACGGGCAGCGTGCGCATCACCGACGGCATCGTCACCAATGACGACCTGTACGCCAAGTCGCCCCTGCTGCGCATCAACGGCAAGGGTATGGCGAATCTCCTCGCGGAGGAGATCGACTACCTCCTCACCACCACCATCGTGGGCACCCTCAAGGGCCAGGGGGGCAAGGAACTCGAAGAGCTGCAGGGGGTCCCCATCCCGGTGCGGGTGGGCGGTACCTTTCAGAAACCGAGCTTCAAACCGGACTTGGGCGAGGTGTTGAAATCCAAGGCCACCCAGGAGATAAAGAAAAAGGCCGAGGAGAAGGTGAAAGAGAAACTGGGCGACAAGCTCAAGGACAAACTCGGCGGAGAAAAGGGCCAGGAGCTCCTCAAGGGGCTGTTCAACTAGCATGATGCGGCTGGCGCTCCTGGCGCTGGCCCTGGCCGGCGCGGGCGAGGCATCGGCGGAGGTTCAGTCCACCGGCGTCAGCCACACCGGGGAGCGCTACCACGTCAGCGTCACCAGCTACGTGCCCGCCCCGCCGCGGCGGGTGATGGCCCTGCTGACGGACTACGAGGGCTTCGAACGCCTGCACCCCATGGTGCGGGACAGCAGGCTCATCGGCCACGAAGCGGGGGGTGCCCGGGTCCGCACCACCTACCGGGACTGCCCCATCGTCATCTACTGCGTGGAGTTCAGCCACACCTCCCTGTTCACCCGGGTCTCTGAAGGGCTGCTGGTGGCCCAGGCGGACCCCACCGCCAGCGACTTCGCCTACGGCCGCTTCGAATGGACCGTCCTGCCCGAGGGCGACGGCACGCGCCTGACCTTCCTGTCGGAGGTGGAACCGGAATTCTGGGTCCCCCCCGTCATCGGCGGCTGGGTCCTCAGGCATCGGCTCACCCAGGTGGCCGAGGATATCCACGAGACCATCAAGGCCCTGGCGATGAAGGGAGAACTGCCGACCGAGCACCTGTCCGCCCAGGGGGAGGACACGGCCTATGCCCCCGGCCGGTGACCCGCGTCCCGCCATCGCCCCGCCGTTGCTGGCCTGGTTCGACCACCACGGCCGCCATGATCTGCCCTGGCAGGCCCCCGCCAGCCCCTACCGCGTATGGGTGTCCGAGGTCATGCTGCAGCAGACCCAGGTGGCGACGGTCATCCCCTATTTCACCCGTTTCATGGCCCGTTTCCCTACCATCGAGACCCTGGCCCACGCCACCGTGGACGAAGTCCTGCACCACTGGAGCGGCCTCGGCTACTATGCCCGCGGCCGCAACCTGCATCGCGCCGCCCGCATCCTGGCCCGGGAGCACGGCGGGCGACTGCCGGAGGGCCCGGAGGCCCTGGCCGCCCTGCCCGGCATCGGCCGCTCCACGGCCGGGGCCATCCTCGCCCTCGCCTGGGAACGCCGCGAGCCCATCCTCGACGGCAACGTCAAGCGCGTGCTGGCCCGCTACCACGGCGTCCGCGGCTGGACCGGCCAGGCCGCCGTACAGCGCGAACTCTGGGCCCTGGCGGACCACCACACCCCCTGGCAGCGGGTGGCTCATTACACCCAGGCCATCATGGACCTCGGGGCCACGGTGTGCGCCAGGCGCCGGCCCCGCTGCGGCGCATGCCCCCTCGAGGCCGACTGCCACGCCCACAACCACGGCGAGACCCACCTCCTTCCCGCTCCGCGGCCCAAACGCGCCATCCCCACGCGGCAGGCCACGTTCCTCATCGTCGAAAACACGGCCGGCGAGGTGCTGCTGGAACAGCGTCCCCCCACCGGGATCTGGGGCGGGCTGTGGTGTCCGCCCCAGTGCGCCACCGCTACGGACCCCGCGGCATGGGTGGAGCGCTTTCTCGGGAAGCCACCCCGGACCATGACGCCATGGCCGGTGGTCACCCACGTCTTCACCCACTTTCGCCTCGAGATGCAACCGGTGCACCTCGAGGTGGATTCCCCCAGAGACCGGGTGTTGGATGGCGATCGGATGCTTTGGTATAAAAATGACCCCGCCAACCAGCCCGTGGGCATCGCCGCCCCCGTGGCCCGGCTGTTGGCCCGCCTGGTTTCCGAGGAGCCCCCCAGTGACCCGTAACGTGCAATGTGTGAAGCTCGGCCGCGAGGCCGAGGGCCTGCCGAAGCCCCCCTACCCGGGAGAACTCGGCCAGCGCATCTACGACAACATCTCCAGGGAGGCATGGCAGGGCTGGATGCAGCACCAGACCATGCTCATCAACGAATACCGCCTGAGCGTGGTGGACCCCGAGGCCCGCAAGTTCCTGGAAAAGGAGATGAAGAAATTCCTGTTCGGCGAAGAGACCTGAAACGGCGGGGGGCCAGATGGCCCAGCCCTGGGCCGCGCTGAATGATCGAGCGCGTCCCTACTCGTATTTCTTGAGCAGCACCCCCTCGTCGCCACAGCAGTCCGCAGCGCACTTCTTCACCTGGTGCAGGGCCGCATCGTCACCCCCCAGATAGGCGCTCACGGGCAGGTTCTCCGCCGCGCAGTCGCAACCCTTCTCGTCGTAGACATAGACGTTGTTGAGGCCCACCGCCCGGGCCGCCGCGCCGGTGGCCCGCAGCAGGGCCGGATCCGTGGCGGGGACGTGAGACAGCTTGTAGGCGGGGAAGAAGCGCGTCACGTGCCACGGGCTGTCCGCCCCCAGGTGGTCCCTGATCCAGCAGGCGATGGCTTCCAGCTCCACGGGGTCGTCGTTCTTGCCGGGGATGACATTGGTGCGGGTCTCCACGTGGATGCCGAGGCGCTGGGCCGTCTCGATGGAATGCAGCACCTGCTCCACCGTGATGGTGCCGCAGATCTCCTTGTAGAAATCGTCCCGCATGCTCTTGATGTCCGAGCACAGCACGTCCACCCAGGGCGCCATCTCCTCCAGGGCCTCGTCCGTCACCGAGCTGTTGGAGACATAGACCGTATACAACCCCGCCGCCCGCGCCACCCGCGACACGTCCAGCACGTACTCCAGCCACACCGCCGGCTCCGAGTAGGTAAAGGCGATGCCCTGCACCCCCTGGCGGATGGCCGCATCCACGACCTCCTGCGGCGTGGCGTAGACCGCCGTGGACTCCCCCCGGGCCAGGGCATCCAGCGCCTGGGTGCCCCAGGAGATCTCCAGGTTGTGGCAGCCGCCACAGCGAAAGGAGCAACCGTAGCTGCCGATGTTCAACACCCGGGTACCCGGCCGGTAGTGGCGCACCGGCTTCTCCTCCACCGCAGACACCTCTATGGCCGAGATGATGCCGTATGACAGGTTGTAGAGGGTGCCGTTGCGGTTCACATGGGCCTGACAGAAACCCCGCTGCCCATGCTTGAGGCCGCAACGCCACAGGCACAGGTTGCAGCGCGTCTTGCCGTCGGCCAGCTTCTCCTGCAGGCGGGTCGGCACCAACTGATAGGCCGCAGGCGCGGGCCGGGAGACGGTGTCGGTCACGGGAATATTCATGGTCCGGCGACCCTAAACCCACCGCCCCCGGGGGGCAACCCGAAGAATCAAGGGGTTGCTTGACTCACCCCGCCAATACCGGTTTAATTCGCCCTCCCGTTCGGCCCCCCAGGCCCCGGGAACCCGCCAAAGCCCCCCGAGCCCGGGCCTGTGGCGTCCCGCTTTCTTACGCGGCCAGGTAGCTCAGTTGGTAGAGCAGGGGACTGAAAATCCCCGTGTCGGCAGTTCGATTCTGTCCCTGGCCACCAATCAAATCATCACCTTGCGGACTTTCCCCTTCCAGTCCCTGCGTCGCGCGGTACATTTTCGGATCACCTGCGATCCGGAGCATGTCATGGCCACGCTGAGGAAGACGCCGTCGGCGACCTGGAAGGCGGTGATCCGCAAACGCGGGTGGCCGACCGTCATCAAGACCTTCCGCACCAAGCGCGACGCCGAGGACTGGGCACGGCGCACCGAGGACGAGATGGTGCGCGGCGTGTACATCGATCGCGCGGCGTCCGAGCGCATGCTTCTGAAGCAGGCGCTCAGTCGCTATGCCGCCGAAGTCACGCCCACCAAGCGTGCCTCGACCCAACGGCGCGAGGCAGGTGTGTGCGCCAGGCTGAGAAGCGCGCTCGGCCAGTACAGCCTCGCCGCCGTCACGCCCGACATCGTCGCCAACTACCGCGACAAGCGCCTGGAGGCGGGCATGTCAGCAAGCAGCGTGCGCATCGAGCTGGCCCTCCTCTCCCACCTCTACACCGTGGCGATCAAGGAGTGGCGCATCGGCCTCGTCTACAACCCCGTCGCGAACATCCGCAAGCCCGCGCCGCACAAGGGCCGCAACCGGCGCCTGGCCGTCGAAGAGGAGCAGATGCTGCTCAAAGCCTGCGACCAGCACTCGAACCCCATGCTCGGCTGGATCGTGCGCCTCGCGCTCTACACCGGCATGCGCGCCGGCGAGATCGCCTCGCTCCGACGCGACCAGGTCAATCTCGATAAGCGCACCGTCACGCTGACCGAGACCAAGAACGGCACCGCGCGCACCGTGCCGCTCTCGTACGCGGCGGCGGCCGTGCTCCGCAACGCGCTCGCGAACCCGGTGCGGCCCATCGATACCGATCTCGTGTTCTTCGGCGAGCCCGGTCGGGACAAGGTACGGCGGCCTTACGAGTTCCGCGTCGCCTGGCATCGAACCCTGCAAAGCACTGGGATTCCAGGACTGCGCTTCCACGACCTGAGGCACGAGGCCGTGTCGCGCCTGGTCGAAGCGGGGCTCGGCGATCAGGAGGTTGCAGCAATCTCGGGACACAAGTCGATGCAGATGCTCAGGCGCTATACACACCTGCGTGCGGAGGATCTGGTGCACCGTCTGGATCAGCTCGGGGTGCGTTAGGCCCGTTGCGGTTGCCCAAACCTCGACGAGGCAGGATGGGGTTATCTGTCGCCTCGCAAGCCTGAAACCGGTCTTCTCTCGTCTGCACAGTGATCCGCAGACAAGGAGAGACCATGCCAGCCACGACCATTCCCGCGCAGGGCGAACTCGCAAGCCAGCTCACCGAGCGCTTCGGCCCGCTACTCACGCAATCACAGCTTGCCGAGCTGCTCGGCCGTTCAGCCGGCGGCCTTCGTTACAGCCTCTGCACGCCGAGCGACGCCCGCACCCGCGCGCTGAAGGCCTGCGGGCGCAGGATCGGCCGGCGCGTGTACTACCCGGCCATCGAGGTCGCCCGCATCATCAGCGCTGTGGACGACGAATGACCCAGACCATCCGCCGCGCCGCACGCCGGCATCGGTACGTCATCGTCGACCAGGCCGCCGTAGAGGACACACGCCTCTCCTGGGCCGCCCGCGGTCTGCTCGCCTACCTGCTCTCGCGCCCCGATGATTGGAAGGTGCTGGTCAACGATCTCAAGAAACGAGGCAATCTCGGGCGGGACGGCATCTATGCCCTGCTGCGCGAACTGCGCCAGGCCGGCTACGTGCACTTCGAGCGCAACCGCGATGCGCACGGACGCATGCGCGGCGGCACCTACATCGTCTCCGAGATACCGCATACGGCTTCGCCGGATGTGGACGCGCCGGCTCTGGCTGCACCGCGTCAGGCAAACACGCGCGCATTACCCAATACCGATGGAAACCAAAGAACAACTACTACAACAAGACCGACAGACACCTACGCGACGGCGACCGCGAAGCAGTCCGCGCTCCGGTTCCCCGGCTGGCTACCGGCCGAGATGCACGCGCCGGCCACCCGGCTAGTCGGCGACCTCAACAGTGCCGAAGCCCAGCTCGTCATTGACGAGTGGACCGGCGCGCTGGCGGCCGGTGCGGTCAAGCGATCGCCACTCGGGTATCTCAAGACGCTGGCCGCGCGCTGCCAGGACGGCGACATGAGCCCCCGATATGCGGGGGTCGTGTCGTCGTTGTTGTAATCGTCGGGATCGCGATGTCGCACGATTACACTGTAATAATCGGCCGACCTCGGAACCGGACCGCCGAAAACGCGCGACGCCGCCCATGTCACTAGCAAGCGCAGCGGGGTAGTGACATGGGCGGCAACCCCAACAACCGCGCGGCGTCCCGGCCGATTTTCCAAGTGACGCGCGAATGATGCGTTCGCAGAATGACTCCAACGCAACCGATTTATCCGCGGCCACTGCGGCAAAGTGGCAAACCCGTGTGCAACAACCCCAAGGAGGTGAATCGACAAGCAACCCACCGGCTCGCAGGAGCCAGCAAGCGCCGACCGCCGTTCCCACCGGAACGCCCGGCGCGGCCTGAGACCAGGCCAGACTGAAGCGGGAGTAGTGCCCCCGCGACACGCACCGCCGCCTCGTAAGGCGAGGCGCGGTCCGACAGCGCCACGGCGCTGGCGGAGTGTCAGAAACACTTACCTGACTGCCTCGCACTGGTCCGCACGAATTCCCAGAGTGGGCATGAAGCCGCCCACTCTGGGTATGTTGCCGACGGTAAAGCCGACACTGCCCAGCGCCAAGCGTGGTAAACCAGTCTTTACTTTTGGACAAACATGGTAAAGACTGACTTACCATGACTGCGCAGCCCACAGGCCGATACGTCACCGCTTCCGTCGCCGGCGAATCCTTCGAGGCCTTCGTGCCCGAGCCGCTGCCGCCCAAGCTGGCGGCGAAGGAGCTGGCCACCCTCGACGAGCCCCTGCGCAAGGCCGAGGCGGCACTCGCGCGGCTGGACCTTGCCGGCGAGATGATCCCCTCCCTCGGCTGGTTCCTCTACGCCTTTGTTCGCAAGGAGGCCCTGCTGTCGTCCGAAATCGAGGGCACGCAGGCGACGCTGGTGGACATACTGGCCTGGGAGCAGACCGACCACACTGGCGACTCCCGCATCGAGGACATCGAGGAAGTCACCAACTACGTCGCGGCCATCAACTACGCCTTCGAGCAGATTCACTCGCCGAAGGGCGCGCCGATCTCCGTCCGGCTCTTCAACGACTGCCACCGCATCCTGATGCAGGGCGTGCGCGGCGCCAACAAGCAGCCTGGCGAGCTGCGCCGTTCCCAGAACTGGGTCGGCGGCAGTCGGCCGCGCAATGCCGTATTCGTGCCACCGCCACCGGAGCGGGTCGCCGACCTGCTGGGCGACCTGGAGCGCTACATCCACGCCGAGGATGACCTGGCGCCGCTACTGCGGGTCGGGCTCGTCCACGTCCAGTTCGAGACCATCCATCCGTACCTGGACGGCAACGGAAGGCTGGGGCGCATGCTGATCGCGCTGTTGCTCGACCACTGGGGCCTGCTCAGGAGCCCGCTGCTGTACCTGAGTCTGTACCTGAAGCAGAATCAGGCCGCCTACTACCGCTGGCTATCCGCGATCCGCACGGAGGGTGGCTGGGCCGGCTGGCTGCGATTCTTCCTGGACGGCATCTCCGAGATTGCCGACGACGCCACGCAGCGAGCGCGCGCCCTTTTCGGCCGGGTGGGGGATGACCGTCGAGCGCTGTTGGAGACCCAGGGTGCCACCGTGACGGCCATCCAGCTCTTCGAGCTGTTGCCGGAGCACCCGGTCATCACCATGCCGCTCGTGACCCGGCTGCTTTCGATCACCAAACCGACCGCCGGCAAGGCGATTGACGTGCTGATCAAGGCAGGCATCCTCGCCGAGGTCGGTGCGCGCAAGCGCGACCGTCTTTATCGCTACGACAAATACCTGCAGTTGCTGGACTAGACGCCATGGCCAAGAAGAACACGTCACCGAACAACGGAAAGGAAAAGTCCCTCGAGTCCTGGATCTGGGATGCCGCCTGCTCCATCCGCGGCGCCAAGGACGCGCCCAAATACAAGGACTACATCCTCCCGCTGATCTTCACCAAACGCCTGTGCGACGTGTTCGACGACGAGATCGATCGCATCGCCGCCGAGGTGGGGTCACGCAAGAAGGCCTTCCAACTCGCCAGGGCCGACCACAAGCTGGTGCGCTTCTACCTCCCGCTGGAGCCGGGCGACCCCGAACAGCCCGTCTGGTCCGTGATCCGCAAGCTTGCCGACAGGATCGGCGAAGGCATTACCAGCCGCATGCGGGCGATTGCGAAAGAGAACCCGCGTCTGCAGGGCATCATCGACCGTGTCGATTTCAATGCCACCACTCACGGCCAGCGCGATATCGACGACGACCGCCTTTCGAACCTGATCGAGGCCATCAGCACCAAGCGCCTCGGGCTCGACGACGTCGAGGCCGACATCATCGGCAAGAGCTACGAGTACCTGATCCGCAAGTTCGCCGAGGGTGGCGGACAGAGCGCCGGCGAGTTCTACACGCCGCCGGAAGTCGGCACCATCATGTCCCGCGTCATCAGTCCCGAGCCGGGCATGGAGGTCTACGATCCCTGCTGCGGCTCGGCCGGCCTGCTGATCAAGTGTGAAATCGCCATGGAAGCGGCCGCTTCTTCCCCCTCGCCCCCGTCGGGGAGGGTTGGGGAGAGGGGGCAATCAAAGCAATACACGCCCCTCAGGCTCTACGGCCAGGAGTACATCGCCGACACCTGGGCCATGGCCAACATGAACCTGATCATCCACGACTTCGAAGGCGAGATAGAGATCGGCGATACCTTAAAGAACCCGAAATTCCGCGACAGCAAGGGCAGCCTGCGCACCTTCGACCGGGTAGTCGCCAATCCCATGTGGAACCAGAACTGGTTCAGCGAGGCCGACTACGACGCTGATGAACTAGGGCGCTTCCCGGCAGGCGCCGGTTTCCCCGGCAAGTCCTCCGCGGACTGGGGCTGGGTGCAGCACATGCACGCGAGCCTGAACGGGGCCGGCCGTGCCGCCGTGGTGCTGGACACGGGCGCCGCTTCGCGGGGCTCGGGCAACACCGGCACCAACAAGGAAAAGACCGTCCGCCAGTGGTTCGTCGATCACGACCTCATCGAGAGCGTGCTCTACCTGCCCGAGAACCTGTTCTACAACACCAGCGCGCCGGGCATCGTGCTGTTCCTCAACAGGGCCAAGCCGAAGGAGCGGCAGGGCAAGCTGCTTCTGGTGAACGCCAGCCAAGTGTTCGAGAAGGGGGACCCGAAGAATTTCATCCCGCCCGGGGGCATCGAACGCGTCACCGAGGCACTCTCAGACTGGACGGAAGAGGAGAAATTCAGCCGCGTCGTTGAGCTCGCCGAGATCCGGAAGAACGACTACAACATCTCCCCCAGCCGGTACATCCACACCTCGGATGCCGAGACCTACCGGTCGATTGCGGAGATCGTCGAGGAGCTGGACGTCATTGAGGAGGAGGCACGCGAAACAGATGCGGTGCTGCGGGATATTCTGGAGAAGATCGGCGTATGACTTGGGAGGTGGAAACAGTTCCTATCGCAGACCCGGAGTACTTCGAGACGCTCAACGGTCTCTGGAAAGGCAAGAAAGAACCGTTCATTGAAGCGGGGGTAATCCGAAACACTAACTTCACGCCTTCGGGCCTAATCGACTATTCGAACGTCGCGTACCTTGACGTTGAAACTGGGAAGACGGAACCGTCCCATGGCTCAACAGCACCAAGATTCACGATCGGTTCATTACCGCAGCCGACCAGTTCGTAACACCACCAGCCGTCAAGGAATGCCACCTACCCAAAGTTGCGCCGGACAGCTACTCGTCGCCATCACCGGCCAAGGCAAGACGTTGGGTAATTCAGCAATCACCCGGTTCGAGACGTGTATCAATCAGCACCTAGCCTATGCCCAATTCCATTCGTCAATCGTCGTCCCTGACTTCGTGCTGTGGTTCATGCAAACCCGATACGACTACCTCCGAGCGATCGCCCACGGCGGCGGAAGTACCAAAGGGGCTCTGACTTGCGGATTCTTGAAGACGCTTTCGATACCCGTTCCGCCCATCGGCGAGCAAGAGGAGATCGTGGCTGTCTTTGAATCGCTGGACGCAAAACAGGGTCTAGCGACTAGGAAACAAACTGAGCTTTTAGACCTTTTCCGCACGCTCCTGCATGAACTTATGACGGCGACGATTCGCGTGCACGATCTCGATTTCGCAGTTGAGGATCGAGGCGCGTGAGCTCACTGAGTATGCGTGAGAAGCGCCTGCTCGAGGAGTTCCTGGGCATGGGCTCGGGCTACGTCCTGAATTTCTCCGACCGTACCTTCCGCGAGTTCTGCGAAGAGGCGGGGGATATCGACATCCACTCGGACAAGTACCTCACCCACGGCACATCGAAAGCCAAGAAGCTGCGCGCGTTCTGGGAGATCGAGTCCGACTATCTCGTGGGTCGGCTGCTGAGTGCCCTGATCGACTTTGCCGAGGAGAAGTCCCGCGAATTCAACGAGGACGATCGGAAGCTCGCCGGCCGCTGCCGCGAAATTGCCACTCGTCTCCTGGCCGGCGGGCCGAGCCTCGCTGATCTCAAGCAGCAGGCACGGGTACTCGACGCGAGCCATCTCGCGGAGCAGATACGCCGGCTGGAGGATTCCGTGGAGAAGGACCCGAGCCTCGCCATCGGCACGGCGAAGGAGCTGATCGAGACCTGCTGCAAGACCATCCTGGCCGCGCGCGGCAAGGAGATTGCGGGTGCGCCGGACATCCCGACGCTGACCAAAGCGACCCTCAAGGAGCTGAACCTGGTGCCTGAAGGCGTTCCGAGCGCGGCCCGCGGCGCGGATGTGATCAAGCGCCTGTTGAGCAATCTCTCGACCGTCGGCCAGGGTCTCGCCGAGCTGCGCGGCCTGTATGGCACCGGGCACGGCCAGCACGGCTCGGCGTCCGGCCTGACGGCGCGACACGCGCGGCTCGCCGTGGGCGCGGCCTCGACCCTGGCGGTGTTCCTGTTCGAGACGCACGAGGCGACCAAAGGGCCGCCATGATACGCACGTTTGCGACGGCAAAAGCGCTTTATGCGACACAAAATACGATATGCGTCATATTAAGCGCTTTAAATGTCGCATAATTCGTTTTAGCGACATATAATCCGTCACATGCCGAAGCGGGTCCCCGAACAAGAGCTCGACGCCATCCTGGCGGTCGTGGCGGTACACCCTGAGGGCGTACCGGTCGGCACCATCCGCGCGGGGCTGCCGTACGACATGGCACCGCGGATGCTGCAGCGACGCCTGGCCCTGCTGGTGGAACAGAAGCGGCTGATCGCCGACGGGCGAGGCAAGGGCCGTCGCTATCGCTCACCTGCGACGATAACCGGCAAAGGGAGTCTGGTCGCGGGTGGCGCGACGGTCGAGGGGCGTGGAGAGGTCTATGTCCCGATCTCGCCTAACGCGGAAGCGATCAAGCAAGCGGTGCGGGCGCCCGTCCAGGAACGCAAGCCGGTCGGCTACCAGCGCGACTTTCTGGACGACTACCGGCCCAACGAAACTTGGTACCTGCCCGCGGAAACGCGTCAGCGCCTGCTCGAAATGGGGCGCCCGCCCGACGGCGAGCGCCCGGCGGGAACCTACGCCCGCACAATCTACAGTCGCCTTCTGATCGACCTCTCGTGGAACTCGAGCCGCCTGGAGGGCAACACCTACTCGCTGCTCGAAACCGAGCGCCTGCTGGAGCTGGGCGAGGCCGCCGAGGGCAAGGATGCGCTGGAAGCGCAGATGATCCTGAACCACAAAGCCGCCATCGAGCTGCTCGTCGACCAGGCCGACGAGATCGGTTTTAACCGCTACACGATCCTGAATCTGCACGCCTTGCTCGCAGACAACTTGCTCGCCGACCCGCAGGCGGGTGGCCGCCTGCGGCGCATCCCGGTGGGGATCGACGGCACGGTCTACCATCCGCCGGAAGTACCGCAGCTCATCGAGGAATGCTTCGAGATATTTCTCGATACTGCGGCCGCGATCACGGACCCCTTCGAGCAGGCCTTCTTCGCGCTCGTGCACCTCGCCTACCTGCAGGGCTTCGAGGACGTCAACAAGCGGGTCTCCCGCCTCGCCGCGAATATCCCGCTGATCCGCGGCAACCTCTGCCCCCTGTCCTTCGTCGACGTGCCGGAGCGCGCCTACATCGACGGCGTGCTGGCCATCTACGAGCTGAATCGCATCGAGCTGCTGCGCGACGTGTTCGTCTGGGCCTACGAGCGCTCGAGCGCACGCTACTCCGCGGTCAGCCAGTCTCTGGGCGAGCCGGACCCGTTCCGCCTGCGGTACCGGGCACTGGTTGCCGAGCTGATCGCCGTGGTGGTGCGTGCGGGAATGGACAAGAAAGCGGCGACTGCACTGGCGCGCCAACGTGCGGCGGAACAGGTGCCGCCGGCGGACCGGGCGCGATTTGTCGAAGTCGTCGAGACCGAGATAATGAGCCTCCACGAAGGCAACATCGCGCGCTACCGCCTGCGCCCGGCCGAGTACCAAGCATGGCGGCAAGGCTGGCGTTGAGGGGAAGCGAGGATGCCGACACCCGGAGAGCACAAGACCGTCCAGGCGAGGATCCTCGAGTACGCCGACGCGATCGGCTGGACCTTCGTGCCCCGCGAGGAGGCCGAGCGGCGCCGTGGCTTCGATCCCGACGACCCGCCGGCCGAGCGTGCCAGGGACCGCTCAATGTTCTTCGACGATCTGCTCGATGCCAAGGTGCGCGAGCTCAACCCGCGCTACGCTGATGGTCCGGGAGCCTTGCTCGGGCGGTTCCATCTCTTCCACCCCGACATCTATGGCAACCGTGACTTCGTCGAGCACCTGCGCAACCGGGGCAAGTTCTTCGATCACGAGGAGGACCGCGAGCGGGACCTGATCCTGATCGACTACGAGGCCCCCTCGCACAATGTCTTCGAGGTCACCGAAGAGTGGGCCTACCACAACGGCCACTACGACACGCGGGAGGACGTCGTCTTTCTGATCAACGGCATCCCTGTACTGGTCATCGAGTGCAAGAACGCCAACAAGGACGAGGCGATTGCCCTGGGGGTGGACCAGATCCGCCGCTACCACCGCGAGACCCCGGAGCTGTTCGTGCCGGAACAGCTCTTCACGGCCACGGACGCCATCGGCTTCTCCTACGGGGTGAGCTGGAACACCGTGCGGCGGAACATCTTCAACTGGAAGCACGAGGAGATCGGCAAGCTGGAGGCCAAGGTAACGAGCTTCTGCGCCATCCCGCAGGTGCTCGCCTTCCTGAAGGACTACATCGTCTTCGCCGAGAAAGACGAGGAGCTGAACAAGTACATCCTGCGCCAGCACCAGACCGCCGCAGTGGAGGCGACCGTGGCCCGCGCGCTCGACCAGGAACGCAGCCGCGGCCTCGTCTGGCATACCCAGGGCAGCGGCAAGACGTTCACCATGATCAAGGCAGCGGAACGCCTGTTCCGCGCACCGCAGGCCGACAAGCCGACCGTGCTGCTGATGATCGACCGCAACGAGCTCGAGGACCAGATGCTCAAGAACCTGGCCGCACTGGGCCTCGGCAACCTGGAGCATGCCAGCAGCATCAAGCGTTTGACCAGGCTGTTGAAGGACGACTACCGCGGCATCATCGTGACGATAATCCACAAGTTCCGCGACATGCCGGCCAACCTGAATACCCGCTCGAACATCTACGTGCTGATCGACGAGGCCCACCGCACCACCGGCGGCGACCTCGGCAACTTCCTGATGGCGGGCCTGCCGAAAGCCACCTACATCGGGTTCACTGGCACTCCGGTGGACAAGACGGCCTACGGCAAGGGCACCTTCAAGACCTTCGGCTGTGAAGACGACCGCGGGTATCTGCACAAATACTCGATCGCGGAGAGCATCGAGGACGGCACCACGCTGCCGCTCTACTACCAGCTTGCCCCCAACGAAATCCTGGTCCCACACGAGACGCTGGACGCCGAGTTCCTCTCCCTGGCCGAAGCCGAGGGCGTGGCCGACATCGAGGAGCTGAACAAGATCCTCGAGCGGGCGGTGAACCTCAAGAATTTCCTCAAGGGCCGGGAGCGCATCCAACAGGTAGCCGAGTTCGTTGCCCGTCACTACACGGAGAACGTCGAGCCGCTCGGCTACAAGGCCTTCCTGGTTGGCGTCGACCGCGAGGCCTGCGCGCTCTACAAGCATGCGCTCGATACCGCATTTGCGGCGCTGGGACTGCCGCCGGAGTATTCCGCGGTGGTCTACACCGGCAACAACAACGATTCTGCCCTGCTGAAGGAATTCCATCTCGACCCGAAGACGGAGCGCCAGATCCGTAAGAGCTTCGGGAAGCTGGATCAGCAGCCCAACATCCTGATTGTGACGGAGAAACTACTGACCGGGTTTGACGCGCCCGTGCTGTACGCCATGTACCTCGACAAGCCAATGCGCGACCACACGCTGCTGCAGGCCATCGCCCGAGTCAACCGCCCCTACGAGAACGAGCGCGAGGAGATGGTGAAGCCCCACGGCTTCGTGCTCGATTTCGTCGGCATATTCGACAAACTCGAAAGGGCGCTGGCGTTCGACAGCGACGAGATCAACGCCATCGTCAAGGACCTGGCGCTGCTGAAGGTCCTATTCCAGTCGAAGATGGAAGACGTGGCGCCGCCCTATCTTGCGTTGATCGACCGGAACTTCGACGACAAGGACGTCGAGAACCTGATCGAACACTTCCGCGATCCCGACCGGCGCAAGGTGTTCTTCAAGGAGTTCAAGGAGATCGAGATGCTCTACGAGATCATCTCGCCGGATGCCTTTCTACGGCCGTTCATCGACACATACAGCACGCTGGCGGCCATGTTCAGCGTGGTTCGGAAGGCCTACGCGAAGACGGTCTACGTGGACAGGGATTTCCAGCGTAAAACCGACAACTTGGTAAGCGAGCAAATCGGCACCTACGGCATCGGCGGCGTGACCGATTTGGTGGAGATCAATGCCGAGACGATCGAGCTCATCAAGGCCGGCCAGGGGGGGGATGGTACGAAGATCATCAATCTCGTGAAGAGTATCGAGAAGACCGCCGAGGAACACAGCGACGACCCGTACCTGATCGCCATGGCCGAGCGTGCCCGGGCGGTACAGCAAAGTTTCGAGGAACGGCAGACAACGACAGAAGAGGCCCTGGCCGACCTACTGCAGGAGGTCGACAAGAATGAAACCCGAAAGAAAGAGCAGGCGGAGCGGGGCTTCGACGGGCTGACGTACTTCGTATATCGAACACTGCTCGACGAGGGGCTCCCCAATGCAGAGGACTTAAGTCGCCGGATCAAGGAGGCTTTCACCGCATTCCCCAACTGGCGGACCAGCGAGGCTGCACTCCGGGAGCTGCGGAAGAAGGTCACCTTCGCGCTGGTGGCCGAATCCGACGATGTCGAGGGCGTAGCGGCGATAGTCGACCGGCTGTTTTCGCTACTCGACAAGGCCGTGAGGCTGTAATTCGATGTCCGGCGACGCTCGCAAGGCCGAGTTCAAGACGCACGTCAGACGATGGGCGGCCAAGCTCAGCGTGAACGTCGCCAGCATCTACGTTCGACCCATGCGATCCAAGTGGGCGTCGTGCTCGTCGAATGGCGTGCTGAGTTTCAACGCCGAGCTGCTCGAGTTCGAGCCAACGGTCTGGGATTACATAATCGTCCATGAGCTGCTGCATTTCAACGTGCCGAACCATGGCAAGTTGTGGAAGAGCCTGATGCGCGCGCATGTCGGAGACTGGGAAGCCAGCGAGGCACTGCTTCGCCGCCATGAAAGCCTCGGGGAGGCCCCGAGAAGTACCGCCGGGGAGAACGGGCGCCGACCAACCAGTGTCGAGCGCAAGTGATGCACTATCGGCCCCGACCCCGGCAGTTCGATGCCTCGTGCACGTCTCGGAAGAGGCTTGCCTAAGTGCAGTTCGTTCGAAACGGTCCTGAAATACCTGAACGCCTTATGCAAGCGCACGAGGACGGCCGTGTGGTGTTCTTCTGCGGCGCAGGTATCTCTTACCCGGCTCGCCTGCCGAGCTTTTCAGGCCTGGTCGACAAGCTCTACACGAACCTTGCGGTCACGCCGACCGCAGTGCAGAAAGCGGCGATCAGGGCCGGACAATTCGACACCGCCGTCGGCTTGCTGGAAGCGGACATCGTCGGCGGACGCGAGACCGTGCGGAGGGCATTGACGGGCATCCTGACGCCCGACCTCAGCGCCAGGAATGCTACCGCAACTCACGAGGCATTGCTTATTCTTGGCAAGAGCCGCGAGGGTAGAACGCGGCTTATCACCACGAACTTCGATCGCCTCTTCGAGGAAGTGATTGCGGCGAAGGCGCTGACCATCGAGGGTTTTCAGGCCCCGCTGCTGCCAGTGCCGAAGAACCGCTGGGACGGCCTGGTCTATTTGCATGGCCTGCTCAGCGCCTCGCCGACGGCGAGCGACCTGGACCGGTTGGTCGTATCCAGCGGCGATTTCGGCCTCGCCTATCTGACGGAGCGCTGGGCGGCCCGCTTCGTCAGTGAGCTGTTCCGCAACTACACCGTATGTTTCGTCGGTTACAGCATCAACGACCCAGTGCTGCGCTACATGATGGACGCACTGGCCGCCGACCGTCTGCTTGGCGAGTCACCTCCTGAAATGTTCTCGTTTGGCAGCTACTCCAGGGGTAAGGAAGAGGAGCGGGCTAACGAATGGCATGCCAAGAACGTCACTCCCATCCTCTACCGGGAGCACAATCGCCACGCTTACCTGCACAAGACGTTGTGTGCCTGGGCAGAAACTTACCGGGACGGTGTGCGCGGCAAGGAGCGCATCGTGGTCGAGTCGGCTATGGCACGCCCGCTGGCGAGCACCCGGCAGGACGACTTCGTCGGCCGCCTGCTCTGGGCATTGAGCGATCCTGGCGGACTGCCGGCGAGGCGCTTTGCGGACTTGGACCCGGTTCCATCACTGGATTGGCTGGAACCCTTGAGCGAGGAACGCTACCGGCACGCTGATCTGGGCCGATTCGGCGTGCCTCCCAAACCGGCTGTGGATGACAAGCTCGCATTCAGCCTGACCCGCCGACCTTCGCCTTATCCCCTGGCGCCCTTGATGTGTGTCGTCGACGCCGGCTCCCGGGGCAGCCGATGGGATGAGGTGATGCGGCAATTGGCCCGCTGGCTTATCCGTCACCTCGACGACCCGGCGCTGCTCCTGTGGCTGGCCAAGCGTGGCGGTCAGCTGCATGAAGATATGGTCTGGTGGATTGAACGTCGCCTGGACGAGTTGGCCAAGCTCGAATGCGACGGCAACACGGCAGAGCTAGCACGTATTCGCGCGAACGCTCCGAAGGCCATCCCCGGCCCGCTGATGCGAACGTTGTGGCGGCTACTCCTGACCGGGCGGGTGAAATCGTGGTCGCGCGACCTCGATCTCTATCGTTGGCGCGACCGATTCAAGCGCGATGGCCTTACCACCACCCTGCGCCTTGAGCTGCGCGAGATGCTGACACCGCGCGTATCGTTTCGCGAGCCGTTCAACTGGCCAGCAGACGAAGGCGAAAGCCACGAGCCAGAGCGCATAAAGGATCTGGTTGACTGGGAGATCGTGCTATCGACGGATCACGTGCATTCCAGCCTACGCGATCTGCCCAAGGATGAACGCTGGACTGACGCATTGCCTGACCTGCTGTTTGACGTCAGTTCCTTGTTGCGCGACGCGCTCGACCTGATGCGAGAGCTCGGCAATGCCGATGACAGGAGCGATCATTCCTATGTGGATCAACCATCTATCAGCGAGCATCCACAGAACAGGGACTTCCACGACTGGACGGCCTTGATCGACCTGACACGGGACGCTTGGCTCACCACGGTGGCGCAGTCGCCGGCGCGGGCAGCGCTTGTGGCCGAATCCTGGTGTAACACGCCCTACCCGCTGTTCCGGCGTCTCGCCTTCTTTGCCGCCGCGCAGGGCGACGTGATACCTCTTCGCCGCGCACTCGACTGGCTGCTGGCCGACGACCACTGGTGGCTGTGGTCGGTGGAGACCGAACGGGAAGTCATGCGCCTACTGGTGGCGCTGGCAACGCGACTCGATGAAGCGATGCTCCTCGAGCTGGAGCGGGCCGTTCTCGCCGGCCCTCTCCGCGAGATGTTCAAGGACGACATCGAGCGCGAGCACTGGACCCGGATTGTGAACCGCGAGATATGGCGGCGGCTGGCGAAGTTGGCGGATACCGGCGCCATCCTCAGTGCGGCTGGTTCGGAGCGGCTGGCGCAGCTCTCGGATCAGTATCCGGAGTGGACGCTAGCTGCGGATCAGCGCGACGAGTTTCCTTTCTGGACGGGCGATGGCGACGAGTGGCGCAAGTTCGTCACGTCACCGCGTCGTCGGCGCGAGCTGGTGGAGTGGCTGAGGCAACCGCCCAGTGCAGATCACTGGCAGGAGGACGACTGGCGGCAGCGCTGCCGCGACAACTTTGCGACGACCGCTTGTGCGTTGTGCGCCTTGGCCAAGGAAGGTGTCTGGCCGACGGAGCGCTGGCGCGAGGCACTTCAGGCCTGGTCAGAGGAGAAACACCTGAAGCGGTCCTGGCGCTACATGGCGCCTATCCTTGTCGCTGCGCCTAACGCGGTACTGCAATCGCTCGCCCATGGCGTCAGTTGGTGGCTGAAAGCCATTTCCAAGACCTTCGAAGACCACGAAGCTCACTTTTTCACGCTGGGTCGCCGAATCCTTGCTCTGGATCTTCAAGACGGCGTCGACACCGACGAACCGGTTATGCGCGCCATCAATCATCCCGTGGGCCACGTCACCGAAGCGCTATTGCGCTGGTGGTATCGACGCTCATTGGAGGATAACCAAGGCTTGCCCGAAGAGCTCGAGCCTACATTCACCGTGCTTTGCAATAGTGAAATCGAGAAGTTTCGGCATGGTCGTGTGTTGTTGGCGGCGCATGTTATCGCGTTATTCCGAGTCGACCGGGATTGGGCGACGCAACGGCTGTTACCGCTTTTTGATTGGCAAAGCTCCCATGTTGAAGCGCGTGCTGCCTGGGAAGGCTTCCTATGGTCACCGCGGTTGTATCGCCCCTTGATGGAAATGCTCAAACCAGCCTTCCTCGATACCGCGCGGCATTACCGGAACTTGGGTGATCACGGCCGGCAATACGCATCGCTGCTGACATTTGCCGCCCTGGACCCAGGTGACACTTTCACCAATTCCGAACTGGCGGCCGCCACCCGCTCGTTGCCGCCGGATGGTTTGCACGATGCAGCGCAGGCTCTGGTGCGGGCACTCGAGGGCGCGGGTAACCAACGTACCGACTACTGGTCCAACCGCGTCGCCCCGTATCTGCATGCCATCTGGCCCAAATCCCGAGACAACGTTTCACCAGCCATCGCCGAAAGCCTTGGGCGCCTCTGCGTAGCGGCACAAGACGCGTTCCCTGCAGCATTGACGTTGCTACGCGCCTGGCTGCAACCACCGGCCCACCCGGACTACCTGGTGCATCGGCTTAATGAGGCCGGCCTTTGCGACAAGTTTCCGGCGCAGGCTCTGGACTTTCTGAGCTTGGTGATTGGCGACCAGACACAATGGCCGCCGCGGGACCTCGCCACTTGCCTCGAAGCGATCCGCACATCAGCGTCGGAACTGGATACCGATCAGCGCTATGGTTGGCTCGTGGAGTATTCGCGGCGGCACGTACAATGACATGCGGGGGAACAGATTCCTTGCCGCTAATGAATCTGAAGCTAAGGATCCTCCTCGATTGAATGCCAGCGGGACGATCAAAGAGAATTGCGCGAGACCCGCTTCGGAGGCTGGATCCTGGCCGTCTGCCAATGAAATTTTTTTCGGATCCATGGTACAAAGCCGGATCACTGCTGAAATTTCGCTATCTACACCAACCTATGCCAACCTACTGTTTCAATCCGCTTTTTGCTATCTGATCCGAAGGTCGCCTGCTCCAACCAAATCAACCACATACGAATTCCTATGCCTCTGAAAATCCCCGTGTCGGCAGTTCGATTCTGTCCCTGGCCACCAATAATTTCAGCCGCTTAGGAGTCTGATCGAAATTAACTTGCCATCTTTCGATCTGGCGACTACTACGGATAAGCTCGATGCGGCTATCAGAGTGACAGGCTAATTCTCGTCAGTGGCCTTACCTGGCACGCGTGCTCGAAGGCGAACACGTCGTACTCATCGGCGGCGAAGATGACCCAGCGTGAGCTCGACCATCCGTGCCAAAGGAATGGACGGTGGGGGTGTTGTGTCGGGCTTCAGCCCGACACCCAACGCTGGCGGGTGGTTCCGACCCGGCCTGTGGTATGCGCGGCGGGTTTGAATGTCGGGATGAATCCCGACCTACATCCGTGCCGTAGGAACGGGCGGTGGTGGTGCCTCTGTAGGTCGGGCTGTAGGAATGGACAGGGAGGGTGTTGTGTAGGTCGGGCTGTAGGTCGGGCTTCAGCCCGACACCCCACACGCGGCCGCGCCCTTCGGCGGGCGGCCTGCCCTGCAGCGCATGCTTGCCGGTCATGTGGCCGACCTTTACGTGGTGCGCCAGTACCTCGATGCCCAGCGCGGGTAGTCGTAAAGCCGCGGCTGTCGCGCATCACCTGGCGAGGGGCATGGCGGCTCGTGGCGAGTCGTTTTCCCCCGGTGGGGATCTTCGATCGTGTCGGCGACCCCGCCGATCTCGAGGCGGTCTTCCACATCGAGGGCCTGACCAACCCCCGGCTACGGCAGCAGGCGGGGGATCTGTCCGTGGTGCCGCCGGAGGACCGGGTTTCGGGCCCGGGCACCACACCCATAATGGCCGCGTTTACCCACCTCAATCCGGATGGCAGCCGTTTCACCGACGGGTCGTATGGCGTTTATTACGCGGCGCGCTCCATCCATACGGCCATCGCCGAGACGCGGTTTCACAGGGCGCGGTTTCTGGCGATGACGAACGAGCCACCCATCGAGATCGATATGCGGGCCTATGCCTGTGATATCGATTCCGAGCTGCACGATATCCGTGGCGGCCAGGACACCTGGCCGGCGGTGTACGACCCGGACCCGGCCAGGTACGGGGCCGCCCAGGCCCTGTCCCGGGAACTGCGGGCCCACGGCTCGAACGGGATCGTCTACGACAGTGTCCGTGAACCGGGCAGGCAATGCGTGGCCGTGTTCCGCCGGCCGGTGCTCTCCCCGGTCATCCAGGGGCCGCATTTCTGTTATGTCTGGGACAGGCGCGCCATTACCGAAGTGTATGAGAAGCCCAGCTATGACCCGGTTGGGGCAGGCGTTTGAGGATGGCCCACTCCAGGCCGGGCGGGCTCGGCCGGTGGCCGCAAGGCGATGGCGAGCAGCCCAGGGCAACCACCGGCGCTTCAGAACTCCACCGCCACCTGGGCCGTGACGGTATCGGCGTCGTCGTCGCTGCGACCGTAGTCCTCGTCATGGGCCCACTCGAAGGACAGCATGGTGTTTTCCAGCACCCACACCGACAGGGTCGCCAGGTAGCGCCGCCGGGGCAGTTCCAGGGCCACGGCGTCCCGGGTGCCCTGGACGCCGAGGGCGAAGGTGGCGTCCCGCCCGGTGAGGAGGAAGGCCGCTCCGGCCTCCACGTTCCAGGCCTCGGGCTTCAACCGTCCCGAGCCATCCATGAGTTCGTTGGCCCGGAAGCGCTCGGTGGCGGCCAGGTACTCGCCGATGAGGGTGAAGCGACCGCTGGTGAGCGCGGCAATGGCGAACCAGCCATGGACGTCGTCGCGACGCCCATCGAGGGTCGCGGCCCGCCCGGAGCCGATAGCGGCGAGGCTGGCATCGATGGTGTCCTGGAGGGCATCGGAATCCCCCAGATCATCGATGAAGCCGATGTTGGCGGCGAGGCCGAGGCCCTCCCCTTCGGTGGCATAGCCGAGGACGGCACCCCAGTTGTCGATGTCCTGGTCCCCGCCCGGATCGTTCTCGCCGTTGAACAGGTAGACACCACCTGAGAACTCTTTCTTCGCGGCACCCAGCATCACGGCGGATTCCCGCGTCTCGCCCAACTCCAGGGTCAGGGGGTCCGACACCATGTGGCTGTCGAAGATCCCGAAGGGCAGATAGAACTGGCCGCCCGTGAGCGCCCAGCGCCCGTCGGGGGCGGCGATGGTGATGGTGCCTACGTCCACCTCCAGATCGGTGTCATCCTCTTCGTGGAGGAACAGGATATCGGCCCGCGTCCAGTCGTTGATGCGGGCGCCGATGCCGAGTTCCATGGTGGCCAGCACGATGTCGCTCTCGTCGTCGCCGCTGTAGGGATCCGTCCAGCCGGCCTCCACCTCCACCAGGCCGCCCACCTCCTGTTAGCGGCTGAGTAAATCCGCGCATAAATGGCGAAGGTCGCAGTCGCAGGTTCAGGCGGCGTGACTCGGCCTCAGCGCGGATAGGTCGCCTCGACTCAAGCCAGGTCACGCCGCCGATTTGGGTTTAAGGGTCGGCTCAGAAGATCAAGTCATCGTCGTCGACTTCAAAGGTCGTTATGCGGTCTTGTTGCATGAGTTCGACCAGCTGCCGATCGTATCGGCTCCAGATGGCATCGCGAAGTTCGTCGATAAAGTCATAGACTGCCAATGCCTGCTCTGGTGTCCAGTCGTCCGGTATCGGGGGATGGGTCATGGTTAGGCTCCTTTGTTGGATTTGGCGGCGGCTCGGCGCCGCTGTGCCTGTTGCTGCTGTCGCTCCTTGGCCTCCTTGAGCCGGTAGGATTCGCCTTCGATGGTGAGGATCCTCTGAGCGGTGTACCAGCCGGTCCACGAGGGAGACCACGCAGGAGGCGTTGGGAAAGACTTCACCCCATTCGGCGAAGGGCCGATTGGTGGTGACCAGGGTGGATTTCTCCTCGTAGCGGCGGGAGACGATCTCGAACAGCAGATCGGCATGGCGATTGGAGTAGGCGAGATACCCCACCTCGTCGACCGCTAGCAGTTGAGGGCGGGCGTAGCGGGCGAGGCGCCGCTTGAGGGCGCTGTCGCCATCCTGGGCGGCCAAGTCATTGAGCATCTGGCCGACGCTGGTAAAGAGGACGCTGTGGCCGGCCAGCACCGCTTGATGGGCGATGTTGCGGGCCAGGGTGGATTTGCCGACCCCGTTGGGTCCCACCAGGATGATATTGACCGCCTCGGTGAGGAAGTCGAGGCGCATCAGCTCACTGACCAGTTCCCGGTCGCAGCGGCTGGGCCAGCCCCAGTCGAAGTCGGCCAGGGGTTTGAAGCGGCCCAGCCGCGCCCCTTTCATGCGCCGCTCGAGGCTGCGGTGGGCGCGTTCCTCCTCTTCCCACTGGATCAGGGACTCGACCCAGCCAGCGTCGGCGCTCTCCTCCCAATGGCTCAGCAGGCCATGGAGCTTGAGGGCCGTGGCCCGTTCTTTCAGGGATGCGTTAGGGATCATTGGGGCTCCTCCTGGGCGTCGTCTTCGGTTTCGGGCGGGGTGGACTGCAAGGCGTCGTAGCCGCCCAGATCATGGGTGCGTACCACCAGCCCCCTGGCGCGCGCGTGGTCGATGCGCACCCCCACCCGGGGCGGCTGGTTTCTCGCCTCGCGCCTACGCTGCAGGGCGATGCGCACGCCATTGGGGTGAGCCACCCCGTGGGCCAGGCTCTCCTGGATGGCCGCCTCCAGCTCGGGGGCGCCGTAGGCATCGAGGAGGCGCAGCAGGGCTGCGGTGATGGCGCCGAGGTTGTCGCCGCGCTCGGCGGCCTGGACAGCCAATTGCCGGCTGGCCGGTGCGGCTTGGGCCAGGTGGTCCTGGCCGCGATGATGCCGGGCCTGGCGTTTGATCTGGACCAGTGCCTCGATGTGTTCCGGCTGTTCGATCTGCCGGCCCTTGTCGTAGCTGCGCGGGTGGCGGGCGATGACGTCTCCGCCGTCGAGGATCCGCACCTCGGTGGGTGAGGCCGAGACGGTGAGGGTGCGGCGCACATGGGTGTGGGGCACGCTGTAGTCGTTGCCCTCGAAGCGCGCGTAAGGGGTCTTGCCGATGTGGACCTCGACCCGCTCGTCGGTGGGATAGGGGTTATCGGGCAGCGCCAGCAGGGGCTCCTGCTCGAAGGCCTGGCGCACCGAGAGGGCACGGTCCTCCGGGCAGGGCCGGTCCATGGCCCAGCCGTTGCACCAGGCCTCGGCCTGGGCGTTGAGATCATCGATGTCGGTCCATTGGCGGGCCGGCCAGAAATTATCGCGTATCGTGCGGATGGCGCGCTCCACCCGCCCCTTCTCGTTGCCCCGGGCCACCGCCACCGGACGGGGCTCAAAGCGGTAGTGGGCGGCGAACTCGAGCAAGGTGGGATGGAAGCGGATGGCCTCACCCTGGCGCTCCAGCACGGCGCTTTTCAGGTTGTCGTAGAGCAGGACCTTGGGCAGGCCGTTCGAGGCAGTGAAGGCCGCCTCGTGGCCCCGCAGGAAGTTGGCCATCTTGGCACCGAGGAAGAAGCGCAAAAAATGCGCCGGGAGTAGCTGAGCACCATGACAAAGGCCATCAGGGCATGGGTTGCGCGGCCGATGGTGAGCTTGCCGAAATGGCCCCAGTCGATCTGTCCCTGTTCGCCGGGCAGGGTCTTCAGGCGCAGAAAGGCCTCGGGCTGGGGGCGTGGCCGGTAACAGGCGAGCTGGTGGCGGAAGTGGTCGGGGCCACCGGGGTAGCCCCGTTCACGCACCATGCCGTAGAGGCGGCTGGCGGTGAGCCTGGGGAACTGGGCCAGGGTGTCGGTGATGAACGGCAGATAAGGATCGATCATCGACGGCTGCGCAGCCCGCTCGACCTTCGGCATGCCGGCCTGGGAGAGCACCCGATTGACGACGTTGTGGTGCACGCCCAACTGACTGGCAATGGTGCCCACCCGCCACTTCTCGACGTAGTGATAGCGCAGGATCTGCGCCTCTTGTTCTTTGCTGATGGCCAATGCGTTTCTCCTCATCTCGTGGCCGGGCGGCTCAAGGGGGCTGAGCCCGGGCGCCCGGCGGCCCCTGTCGGGTGAGTGTTCCGAGCGCAGCGGCGGCGGTGGTGCGATGAAGCGGGCCGGTACGCAGGAAGGGCCCGCACTCACGGCCGCAGAAGTGGCAGCGAATGGACGCCATCATCGGCGCGCCATCCGTACCGCGGCGGCCAGCCGGCCTCGCCGGAACGGGGGATAGTGGATCATGAGGGGACGGGGCCGGGGAACCCTGATGCGTCACTTTCTGCCTTCTCGCCCGGTAGCGGCGTTGCCGCTCGGCATGCTTGTGCCGGCCATTGCGGCTCTGCTGGTAGCGCCAGCCGGCGGCCCGCAGAGACGCGCTTCGTGCCACCTGCGCACACCCTTCAGGGCAATAGATGTTGCCGCGGTCACAGCGGCTGCAGATCATCACCTGCCGGTGACAGCGAGCGCAGTTGTACAGGCGTGCAGAGTTCTCCATCGGCGACCCAGGCCGATGAGGACTTGATTGTCAGGGGAAAACGAGAAATAGTGTGCGGGCTCGTGCTCTGCACGGCCCGGGGTGCGATACCGGGGTCGACGGCCAAGTCAATTACACCCGGTATCGCACCTGTCTCAACGGCCCCTCTTCATCTACCCGATTCCGGCACTCCTGTCACCGGTTGCTCGCGGCCGCCCGCCAGCCGGTTCAGCGACTGGTTGGCCTACCAATCAATCCTTCGCCAGATATGCGCGGGTTTTTACAGCCATCTACACCTCCACGCCCTGGAACCAGCCACCATCCGTGTCGCCCGCGTCGAGCCGTTCCTCCACCCGCTCCCAGCGCGGTGCCAACTTGTCCTGCTGGCGCTTGAGTTCGGCGATGGTCCGATCCTTCTGGCGGATGGTCTCGTCCTGGTCGTTGACGCGGTTCTCCAGGTAGCGCAGGCGCTGCTCCAGACGTTCCATGCGCTCCTCCATGGTCATATCGGCCAACCCGGGACCGGCCCACACGCAGGTACAGACGGCCGCCATGGCGATGGCCAGAGTCTTTACATCCATATATCCCCCTGAAGTATGATAATTATATTATTTGTGAGTTAACGCGAATGATCGCTGTTACTGATATTGTGGTCAAGGGTTGTCACCGGGGTACATGAACAAGCTGCAACAGTAACGATACTCATGCTTATTACGCTTCGCAATGCAATGCTGCTTTCTTGCGCGAACTTTAACTCCGTCCTGTTTCCTCTCCGCACTTCCTGATCGTTGGCACGGCCGTTTTCAGGCCCGCCGATTGCCATGCAAAAGCAGGTGCATAGGTCCGTCTCCTAAATCCGTGTGGCCGCTTTGCTGGCCGCTTGGCGGCTTCTCGCGGGTTGTAACCGGATTAAACAGAGAATAATGGATGGACTAATGCGGGGGCGTGCGGCTACGCTGAATCGGAGGGAAACGGATGGGGCGAAGTTGAGCGACCGGGAGGTCGATCATCTCTCGTCACGGGGCCGGCCGGGGCGCTTGGTACAACCCTGCCTGAGGCGGCGTCTGCTCTGCCGCGGGCTCGGTGCCTCATGCTGGCACCCGTCGGCTGCCGGGGGCAGCGGACCTATGCGTTCTTGGTGCCTCGTGCTGCGGCTACGGCGACGCGTCCCAAGTTTTCGCGCCTTTCGCGTCCTTCGTATTCAACCATTGGTTGTAAAAAGCGCTTTCACTGCCCCGCCAGGGACTTGATGCGCTCGACCATGCTGTGGAGGCCATTCTGGCGGGTGGGGGAGAGGTGCTCCACCAGGCCGATGCGCTCGAACAGGTCCCGGATGTCCAATTGTTCCACCTCCTTGCGGGTCCGGCCCTGATAGAGTTCCCGCAGCAGGGCGGCGATACCCTTGGTGATGTGGGCATCGCTGTCCGCCTCCAGATGGAGACGGGACGGCGAGCCGTCGTCGAAGCCCCCCTTGAGCCATACGTTGCTCATGCAGCCCTCCACGCGATTGGCCTCATTGCGATCGGCCGGGTCCAGGGCGGGCAGTTGACGGCCGAGATCGATGAGGTAACGGTAGCGCTCCTCCCAGTCCCCCAGCAGCTCGAAGTTTTCCAGGAGTTCCTCAGTGGTGGTCATGGCCATCGCTCCCGCACGCGTGTTGGTGATCTTCCCCTTTCGGCACCGGATCGTAACCGCTGGTTCCCCAGGGATGGCACCGCATCAGGCGCGCGAGGGCCAGACGCCCCCCCTTCCAGGCGCCGAAGCGCTCCACGGCTTCCAGAGCGTAGTTCGAACAGGTGGGAATATGCCGGCAATGGGGGCCGATTAGCGGTGAAATCACCAGCTGGTAGCCGCGCAACAGCAACCTGATGAGGCGCGCCATGGGCCCTTTAGCCGTGCTCGCCGAGGTCATAGACGCATCCCGGGCCCATATTCGAAGGCATGAATATCCCTGGCGCGCTGGATTGACACCGAAACGCGCCACCGCCGCATGTAGGGGCTACACTTATCCCCCCATACAGAGCCACTATTCGCGCGGGTGCAAATTCGCATTATAATATAAGGTTCTTTAATCAAAAGGCTTCCGGGGCACCAGCGTGGTCACAACCTACCACACCGATGATGTTCGCATCGCCGATATAAAGGAGGTCATACCTCCCGACCAGGTGCACGCCGATTTTCCCATAACGGAAACTGCGGCGCGCACGGTATTGGAAACACGGCAAGCCATCCATAACCTCATCCACGGCCACGACGACCGCCTGTTGGTGGTGGTGGGCCCCTGTTCGATTCACGACTCCGTAGCGGCACGGGAATACGCGGCGCGCCTGCGGCCAGTGAAGGAACGCCTGGCCGCGGATCTCCTCGTCGTGATGCGGGTGTATTTCGAGAAACCCCGCACCACGGTGGGCTGGAAGGGCCTCATCAACGATCCCGACCTGGACCGCAGCTTCCATATCAACAAGGGCCTGCGTCTCGCCCGCAGCCTGTTGCTCGACCTCAACGAATCCGGCGTACCGGCGGCGACGGAATACCTCGACCTCGTCACGCCCCAATATTTCTCGGACCTCATCAGTTGGGGCGCCATCGGGGCGCGCACCACGGAGAGCCAGGTACACCGGGAGCTGGCATCCGGCCTGTCGTGCCCGGTGGGCTTCAAGAACGGCACCGACGGCACCCTGCGCATCGCCATCGACGCCATTCGCTCGGCCTCCAACCCCCATCATTTTCTGTCCCTCACCAAAGCGGGTAAGTCTGCCATCTTCTCTACCCGCGGCAACGACGACTGTCACATCATTTTGCGCGGCGGGCGCGAACCGAATTACGACAGCACCGCCGTGCAGCAGGCAGCCCACTCTCTGGAGCAGGCTGCCCTGGCCCCCAGAATCATGATCGACTTCAGTCACGCCAACAGCCGCAAAGAGTATCAGCGACAGGTGGAGGTGGGCAGAGACGTGGCGGCCCAACTGGCCGCCGGCGAGCAACGCATCATCGGCACCATGGTGGAGAGCCACCTGGTGGCCGGACGCCAGGACATCGTACCCGGGCAGACTCCGGTGTTCGGTCAGAGCATCACCGATGCCTGCATCGGCTGGGAGGATAGCGAGGCCCTCCTGGAGGAACTCGCCGGCGCCGTGCGGGCCCGCCGGGACAAGATTCCATCGCGAGGCTGACGGCCCCGCCGGATCCGGGGCCCCGCGATAACGGCTTTTCATTCACGGCCGCCGTGCGCGGCGCCATCGGGCATCTTTGCGATTCGCAAACCAGAAAAGGAGACAACGCATGATAAAACCCCACGGGTCTGAGGCCCTGAACCCGCTGTTCGTATACGACTCCAAGGAGCACCACGAACTCACCCACGAGGCGGAGAACCTGCCCTCCATGATGCTGACCTCGGCGGCTGCGGCCAATGCGGTGATGCTGGGCGGCGGCTACTTCAACCCCCTGACGGGCTATATGAACCTGGCCGACGCCATCTCGGTGGCGGAGAACATGAAGACCACCGACGGCCTGTTCTGGCCCACCCCCGTGCTCAACCTAACGGATGACGTCACCGCCATCCAGGGCCACCGGCGCATCTCCCTCAAGGACCCCAACGTCGAGGGTCATCCCATCCTCGCGGTGATGGACGTCGCGGACATCGAAGAGGCCTCCGACGACGAGCTGAACCTCATCGCCGAGAAGACCTTCGGCACCCTGGACAGCGAGCATCCCGGTGTCGCCGCCTTCATGGCCCAGGGCCGCTACGTGGTCTCGGGTACCATCCGGGTGCTGAGCTTCTCCTACTTCCAGCAGGACTTCCCCGACACCTTCCGCACCGCGGTGGAGATCAGGAACGAGATCGCGGAGCGTGGCTGGAAGAAGATCGTCGCCTTTCAGACCCGCAACCCCATGCACCTGGCCCACGAGGAGCTGTGTCACATGGCGATGGCGCGCACCGGCGCCGACGGCCTCGTGATCCACATGCTGCTGGGCAAGCTCAAGTCCGGCGATATCCCCGCCCCCGTGCGCGACGCCGCCATCCGCAAGATGGTGGAACTCTACTTTCCGCCCAACAGCGCCATGGTCACGGGCTACGGCTTCGACATGCTCTACGCGGGCCCCCGCGAGGCGGTGCTGCACGCCGTGTTCCGCCAGAACATGGGCGCCACCCATTTCATCATCGGCCGCGACCACGCCGGCGTCGGCGACTACTACGGCGCCTTCGAGGCCCAGGAGATCTTCGACACCATCCCCGCCGGCACCCTGGAGATCGAGATCTTCAAGGCCGACCACACCGCCTGGTCCAAGAAGCTCAACAAGGTGGTGATGATGAGTGAGGCGCCGGACCACACTAAAGATGACTTCGTGCTCCTGTCCGGCACCAAGGTGCGCGAGATGCTGGGCAACGGCGAAGCCCCGCCGGCGGAGTTCTCCCGCCCCGAGGTGGCAAAGATCCTCATCGATTACTACCAGAGCAAGTAATCGGCCCGGCACCGATGCGCGAGCCCCGGATGGCGACATCCGGGGCTTTTTTGTGCCTTCAGCCGCGGGCCTTGAGGAAGGCGAGATAGGCCGGGTTGTCCGTCTCCTCGGCATAGGCATAGCCCAATTCGTCGAGAAAGGCCTGGAACTCTGCCTTGGCGGCGGCGGGGATCTGCAGGCCCGCCAGCACGCGGCCGTAGTCGGCACCCAGGTTGCGGTAGTGGAACAGGCTGATATTCCAGCGCTGGCCCAGGTTGGTGAGGAAACGCAGCAGGGCCCCCGGGCGTTCGGGGAACTCGAAGCGATACACCACCTCGTCCGTCACCTGCTCCGAGCGCCCCCCCACCATGTAGCGCACATGCAGCTTGGCCAGCTCGTTGTCCGACAGGTCATCCACCCGGTAGCCCTTCTCCTGCAGATGGCCGACGAGGCGCCCCTTGTCCGCCACTCCTTCCCGCAGCGCCACCCCCACGAACACCGTGGCGTCGCTATCGGTGGCGTAGCGGTAGTTGAATTCGGTGATGGCACGGGGGCCGATGGCGTGGCAGAAGGCCCGAAAGCTGCCCGGCTGCTCGGGGATGGTAACCGCCAACAGGGCCTCGCTTTGGTCGCCGGTGGCGGTACGTTCGGCCACGTAACGCAGGCGATCGAAGTTCATGTTGGCACCGCTGTCCACCGCCACCAGGTTCCGGCCCTCGATGTGGTGCTCGGCCACGTACTTCTTGAGCCCCGCCACGGCGATGGCCCCCGCGGGCTCGGCGATGGAGCGGGTGTCGTCGAAGATGTCCTTGATGGCGGCACAGATCTCGTCGCCGGACACCAGCACTACCTGGTCCACCGTGTCCCGGCACACCCGGAAGGGCTCGAAGCCCGCCTGGCGCACCGCCACGCCGTCGGCGAACAGCCCCACGGAGTCCAGGCGCACCCGCTCCCCCGCCGCCAGGGCGTGATGCATCGAAGGGGCATCATCCGGCTCCACGCCGATGATCTTCACCTCGGGCCAGAAGGTCTTCACATACACGGCGATACCCGCCAGCAACCCACCCCCCCCCACGGGCACGAAGATGGCGTGCAGGGGCCGGGTGTGCTGGCGCATGATCTCCATGCCCACGGTGCCCTGGCCGGCGATGACGTCCACATCGTCGTAGGGCGGGATGATGACCAGGCCCTCCCGTTCCGCCAGTTCCATGGCGTGGTCGAAGGCCTCATCGTAGGCATTGCCCGCAAGCACGATCTCGCCACCGAGGCGGCGCACCGCCTCCACCTTGATGGTGGGGGTGGTCTTGGGCATGACGATCACGGCCCGGATGCCGAGGCGCGCCCCGGCCAGGGCCACCCCCTGGGCGTGGTTGCCGGCGGAGGCGGCGATGACGCCGCGGGCCAGCTCCTCTTCGCTGAGCTGGACGATCTTGTTGTAGGCCCCCCGGATCTTGAACGAGAACACGGGCTGCAGATCCTCGCGCTTGAGGTAAATGCGGTTGCCGTGACGCGCGGACAGCAGGGGCGCAAAATCCAGGGGGGTCTCCCGCGCCACTTCGTAGACCCGCGCCTTGAGGATCTTCTGGATGTAATTAACGGGCACTGTCGGCGGGACGGGGACTGATTCTATAATCGGGTTTTTCCATTATGCACCAGGGGCTGACTCGAACGGGTGATTCATCGCGGGGCGGGCGGGGCCGGCAGGGCGACGATGCCCCAACCAGCGGCCCCCATGGTCCGCGCTTGAACCATTCTGGTCCTTCGCGCCGGGGTTGACCATGGGCGGCTCCCATGGGGACCCACCCACACCCGCCCGCAGGATGCCACCGGGGGCGTAAATATCAACCATCAGGAGCAAATCCATGTCATCAGACGACAACAAGAAGGCCGCAGCCCAGGCCGCCCTGCAACACGTCATACCGGGATCCATCGTCGGTATCGGCACCGGCAGCACCGCCAATCATTTCATCGATCTGCTGGCGGGCATCAAGCACAAGATCGACGGCGCGGTGGCCAGCTCCGAGGCCTCGGCCGAGCGCCTGCGGGGCCACGGCATCCAGGTACTGGACCTCAACAGCGTCGACGATCTGCCCCTCTACGTGGACGGTGCCGACGAGTCGAACCACAACCTGCAGCTCATCAAGGGCGGCGGCGGTGCCCTGACCCGGGAGAAGATCGTGGCCGCGGTGGCCGACAAGTTCGTGTGCATCGCCGACGGCTCCAAGCTGGTGGATGTCCTGGGGGCCTTTCCCCTGCCGGTGGAGGTGGTCCCCATGGCCCGCAGCTACGTGGCCCGGCAGATCGTGGGCCTGGGCGGCAACCCCATGTGGCGCGACGGCTTCGTCACCGACAACGGCAACCTCATCCTGGACGTGCACAACCTGGAGATCATGGAGGCCGCCGGCATGGAGGAGCGGCTGAACAACATCACCGGCGTGGTCACCAACGGCCTGTTCGCCCGGCGCCCGGCGGATGTGCTCATCCTCGGCACCGACGACGGTGTCAAGGTCATGGAATAGCCCCGTGGGTTCCTCCCGGCGGACCCCAGATGAACCTGTTCTGACCCTGCCCGGGACGGCGCCCCCTCGCCGCCATCCGGGCGCGCACCGGGCGGAATAAAAGTCCATCCCCGGCGGTCTACTGTACTTACCGCGTTTCGCGGTATCGTATGGCCAATCCACCAAAAAGTAAGGAACCATTCATGCGCATATTCCTGCTACCCCTCCTGTGCCTGCTCTTCAGCGTGCCCGCGTGGGCCGGCAACGGCCTCATCACCAAACAGAGCGCCCACGACGTGGCCACCACCATCGATCGCCTCGAGGCGGCGCTGGAGGAGAAGGGCCTCACCATCTTCGCGCGGGTGAACCACACCGCCGGGGCCGCCAAGGTGGATCTGCAACTGCGCCCCACGGAGCTGCTGATCTTCGGCAACCCCAAGGCCGGCACCCCCCTGATGCAGAGCGATCAGCGCGTGGGCATCGACCTGCCCCAGAAGGCCCTGGCGTGGCAGGATGCCGAAGGCAATGTGTGGCTGACCTACAACGACCCCGCCTATCTCGCACGGCGCCACTTCATCACCGATCGTGATGAGCTGGCAGGCAAGATCGGGGGCCTGCTCAAGGCCCTGACCGACAAGGCCACCCGCTAGCGGGGAAGGGATATCGCCACCTCCCGGGAACACGCCCTGGCCATCGAGCGCCTGCTGGAGCCGGGACGCTACCCTCACCCTGTGAGAGAGCCGCAGCTGGTGGAGACCCACATCTCGTGGGTCCTCCTCAGCGGTGACTACGCCTACAAGATCAAGAAGCCGGTGGACCTCGGCTTTCTCGATTTCAGCACCCCCGACAAGCGCCGTTTCTACTGCGAAGAAGAGCTGCGCCTGAACAGCCGCCTGGCGCCCGATATCTATCTGGAGGTGGTCCCCGTTACCGGGACACCCGAGTCGCCCGCCATCCAGGGTGAAGGGCCGGTGGTGGACCATGCCGTCAAGATGCGCCAGTTCCCCCAGGAGGGACTGCTGGACCGGCGCCTTGAGCAGGGGCTGGTGAGGGCCGCCGATATCGACCACATGGCGGCGGTGGTGGCGGCGTTCCATCGAGACATCCCCGCGGCGCACGGCGATGGAGGCAAAGGGAACCCGGGAGGGATATTGGAACCGGCCCTGGAGAACTTCCGCCATCTGCGGGCCCACACCCCCGACGATCTGGCACCCGCCCTCGAGACCCTGGAACGCTGGACCCGGGACACCTTCGCGGCCCTCGCGGGCGTGTTCGCGGCCCGCCGCGCCGGCGGCTTCGTGCGCGAATGCCATGGCGACATGCACCTCGGCAACATGGCCGAGGTGGACGGGGAGCTGCGGATCTTCGACGGCATCGAGTTCAGTGCGGCACTGCGCTGGATCGACGTCATGAGCGAGGCCGCCTTCGTGATGACCGACCTCAACCACCGCGGGCGGGCTGACTTCGGCTGGCGCTTCATCAACCGTTACCTGGAGGAAACGGCGGACTACGACGGGCTCGCGGTCCTCGCCTTCTACCGCGTCTACCGCATCATGGTGCGCGCCAAGGTGGCCGCCATCCGCCTGGAGCAGCTCTCTCCCGACAGCGAGGAATGGCGGGCCGACAAGGCGGAGGTGGAGCGCTACGTGGCGCAGGCCCTGGGGGTGACCGCCGCCCCGGAGCCCACATTGATACTCACCCGCGGCGTCTCAGGCAGCGGCAAGTCCTGGCTGAGCCAGGGTCTGGTGGAGCATCTGGGGGCGGTGCGCCTGCGCTCCGACGTGGAGCGCAAGCGCCTGTTCGGCCTGGCCCGCGATGCCGACTCCGGCGCGCTGCCGGGGGCCGGGATCTACACCCCGGAGGCCGGCCGCCGCACCTTCGAGCAGCTGAGGGTGCAGGCCCGCGGTGTGCTGCGCGCCGGTCTGACGGCCATCGTCGATGCCACCTTCCTCGCCACCGCGCACCGCCGGCCCTTCCTGGAGCTGGCCGCCGCCGAGGGCGTGCCGTGCCTGGTGCTCGACGTCACCCTGGACCCGGACACGGCGCGCCGCCGGGTCGAAGAGCGCGCGGCCCGGGGCGACGACCCCTCGGAGGCAGGGGTCGAAGTGCTGGAACGGCAGCTGGCGGACTACGCACCGCTGGAAAAAGAGAAAGGCGCACGGGTCCTCGGCATCGACGGCGCCTCCCCCCCCGCCCCGGAGGCCCTCGCCACCGCCGTCCGCGCCCGCCTGGAGGCCTTTACCTGAGCGGCCATTGGCGGTGAGAGGTTGATCTCGCCAAGCCGCCAAGACCGCCAAGGTGATGCCGTAAACCGGTCGCGCACACGGCACGCCGGCACGCGTGAGGGACCTGCGCTTAAAAAGGAAAAAGCAAAAGCGGTAACTACGAAAGGCGCGAAAGGCGCGAAAAGATCCTGGCCGGGTGGATAAGGGACACGCCCGAAGAAACCCCAGACCGTTGGAGGCTGCCCGGGGCACTTCCGCCGTCATCTGTTTCTTCTTTCGCGTATTTCGCGTCTTTCGTAGTTAAACCTGATAGAAACGCCCTTGTCTTGGCGCGCCTGGCGTCGTGGCGAGAGTTATGGAAACCCACCCTGGAGTTTATCCCCCGGCGCGGTAGCGCAGGCGGGTGCCGTGCTCCAGGGACAGTTCGATCTCCGCGGCCTCCAGGGCCACGGGGAAATAGACCCCCGCGAGGCGGGCACCGTGGAGGCTGGCGCCCTCCAGGTGGGTATTACGCAGGTCCACCCCGCGCAGATCCGTCTCATGGAAGGCGCTGTCCCGCATATCCAGTCCGTCCGCCACCAGGTCCCGCAGGTCCATGGCGCTGAAATCGCAGCTCACCAGGTGGGGCTCCTCGCCTTCGGCGCGCCGGCGATTGAACTCTTCGACTTTGCCGTCCCTCAACAGGAGATACATGGGATCGTCGCTGACCACGGGCTTCTGAGTCATGGATTGCTCCTGAAATTTAAACGCATGGGCCAGTACGGGCCCCTCGCGACACCATTGCCTCGGACGAGGATTATAGAGGATCGTCGGGCGGCCAGCAGACGGCCCGGCGGCGAGGCCAAGGCCGGGCCCGCCGCTACGCACCACGCGGTCATGCATATTTAACTTTTTTCCGCTATACTGTGCATTATGCACAATTCAAACGCTAATCTCGCCCACGCCCCCGCACCCGCAGCGGCCGAGGTACTGGCCAAGGCCCTGCGGACCGCCGGGGCGGATCTGGGGCTGACCCAGAACGATCTGGGAGCGGCCATCGGCAAGGATCGCAGCGCCATCAGCCGCGGCCGCATCGACCCCGCCGGCAAGGCCGGCGAGCTGGCCCTGCTGCTGGTGCGCTGCTACCGCGCCCTCCATGTCCTGGTGGGTGGGGAGCCGGAGCAGATGCGTCACTGGATGCACACCGTGAACCACCACACCGGCGGCATCCCCGCCGAGCAGATCAGGACCGTCCAGGGCCTCACCCGCGTCCTGGAGTACCTGGACGCCATACGCGGCAAGCTCTGATGTCCCTCATCTGGGAGGCGTGCCGAGAGGCCGCCCGCCCGAGCCCCATGAGCGGCCAGTTGCTGCGGCTGGTGGAGAGCCAGGAGCAGGTGGCCACCAACGCCCTGGTGGACGACCTGGCGGAACAGGAGCTGCTGGAGCGCATGCTGGAGGGGACCAAGCCGCCCCTGCGGACCGGCACCGCACACCTGCACTACCTCCTCGCCACGCCCTTTCGCTACCCGCCCCTGCGCCACGGCTCCCGCTTCGGCCGGGTTACGGAGCCGAGCCTGCTCTACGGCGCCCTGGAGCGGGACACCGCCCTCGCCGAGGCGGCGTACTTCCGCCAGGTGTTCTGGCACGGCATGGGTCACCCGCCACCCCGTCCCCTGGTCACCCAGCACACCCTCTTCGGGGCCGCCTACGCCGCCGCCCATGGCTTACGACTCCAGGCGCCCCCCTTCGACACCTTCCGTGCGGAAATCAGCGACCCCGGCGACTACCGCGCGCCCCAGGCCCTCGGCTCCGCCCTGCGGGAGGCCAGTATCGAGGCCGTGGAGTATCCCTCCGCCCGCGCGCCGGTCCCCGGCATCAACGTGGCCCTCTTCACCCCCGCGGCCGTCGCCGCAGCCGCCCCCACCTTCCAGGAGCCGTGGCTCGGTCATACCACGGCCGAGGCCACCGCGTTCTCCGGGCGCACCGGCACCGGCGTCATCACCTTCCCCCTCGAACGCTTCCTAGTGGCCGGCCACCTGCCCGCACCCGCGGTGTGAGCGGGGCGATGGCGCATGCTGCGGATTCGGGAGCAGCGATTCAGGTACGATTGCCGTCCCGCATGAAATCACTCTCGTCCATGAGGGCGAGACAGAGGAAGGTGGCCACCAGGGCGATCAAGAGCAGGAACTCCACTACGGGGTTGACGAGCACCAGCATGCCGCCGCCGAGCCACACCGATTTACACACCCGGCGCATGGCCTGGTAACGGCGCCCGCGCTGGCGCGCGCGGTGTTCCCAATAGGCCCCATGCCCGGCACACAACCAGTCCAGCGCGGCCCGCGGCCATTTATGGATACGCGAAAGCTGTAACGGCACAACCCCCCCTTCTGGCACAACGAAGGCCCGTAAATCCTTCTGACACGAGTCCACCCATATAGTTTTATTGGCGCGCCAGCACAATCCGTGGGTGCAGAAAGAGGCGAATTTCCTCTCGCTAAGCCACCAAGAACGCCAAGTCAGCCCGGGTCAGCAATCACTCTAATGCGGCAACACGCCCGGGCGAAACACGGGGAGGCGTCGGCCCACGTCGCCCGGGTGACGGCCTTGGCGCGGGAGCATGGACTAGTGCCTTGAACGGGGTGACGCCCTCGAGGGCCTCACCGGATGGGCGCGGCTTCAACTTGTTGCATATGCGGCGAAGGATCTACCCTTTCATTAACAGGCATGGAAAAGGAGTACACCGACATGACAGCCGCAACCGTCGCCGGCCTCACCATCGAGTGCGTCAAGGGTGATATCACCGCCCAGGCCGACATGGATGCCATCGTCAACGCCGCCAATGCCGAATTGCGCATCGGCGGCGGCGTCGCCGGGGCCATCCATCGGGCCGCGGGCCCGGGACTGGAGGAGGAATGCGCGCCGCTGGCCCCCATCGCCCCCGGTGAGGCCGTCATCACCGGCGCCCATGCCCTGCCCAATCGCCATGTGATCCATTGTCTGGGCCCGGTCTACGGGCTCGACGAGCCCGCCGCCGAGTTGCTCGCCGCCTGTTACCGCAATGCCCTGCGGCGCGGCGAAGAGGCCGGGCTTCGCAGCATCGCCTTCCCCGCCATCTCCACCGGCGCCTTCGGCTATCCCCTGACGGAGGCGGCCCGGGTCGCGCTCCAGACCCTCGTCGAGGCCGCCCCGCGCCTGCGCTCGGTGGCGCATGTACGCTGCATCCTCCACGACGGGGCGGCACTGGATACCTATACACGGCTCCTCGGGGAACTGACCGGCGACTGATGTCCACACTCGATTCGCGACCGACGCGCCGAACCCCGCGAGAGGCCCCATGACCATTCCCGACCCCCATCAGTCCCGTCCCGATCTCGCCTACGGTGGCGAGCTGGCGCTGTTCACCGATCTCTACGAACTCACCATGCTGCAGGCCTATTTCGAGGAGGGTCTGGACGCCCCGGCGGTGTTCTCCCTGTTCGTGCGCCGCTTGCCGCAACGGCGCAACTTCCTGCTGGCCTGCGGCCTGGACACCGTGCTGGCGCAACTGGAGACACTGCGCTTCGAGCAGGCGGACCTGGAATACCTGGCCTCCCTGGACCAATTCAGCACCCGTTTTCTGGACTGGCTGGCGGATTTTCGCTTCACCGGAGACGTCTACGCGGTGGCGGAGGGCACGCCGATATTCGCCAATGAACCCCTGCTGGAGATAGTGGCCCCCCTGCCCCAGGCCCAACTGATCGAGACCCTGGTCATGAACCAGATGAGCCTGCAGACGGTGCTCGCCTCCAAGGCGGTGCGCCTGGTGGGCGCCGCCCGCGGCCGCCCGGTGATCGATTTCGGCGCGCGGCGCATGCATGGTCTCGATGCCGCCCTCAAGGCGGCGCGGGCCTTCCATGTGGCAGGGGTGGCCGGCACCTCCAACGTCCTCGCCGGGCGGCTCTATGGCGTGCCGGTACTGGGCACCATGGCCCACAGCTATATCCAGGCCCATGAGGACGAAGCGGCGGCCTTCGCCGCCTTCGCCCGCCTCTACCCCGACACGGTGCTGCTGGTGGACACCTACGACACCCTCACGGGCATCCAGCGGGTGATCGACCTGGCCCGGCGGCTCGGCGACGATTTCAAGGTCCGGGCGGTGCGGCTGGACTCCGGCGACCTCGCGACCCTGGCCCGCGAGGCGCGGGCGCGCCTCGACGGGGCCGGCCTCAACGGGGTGGAGATCATCGCCAGCGGCGGCCTCGACGAGGACGCCGTAGCGGGCCTGCTGGCCGCCGGCGCCCCCATCGACGGCTTCGGCGTGGGTACCAGCATGGGGGTCTCCAGCGACGTCCCCGATCTCGACATTGCCTACAAGCTGGCGGAATACGCCGGGCGGGGACGGCTCAAGCTCTCCAGCGGCAAGCCCATCCTGCCCGGGCGCAAGCAGGTGTTCCGCCGCGAGGAAGACGGGCTGTTCAGGGGCGATGTCATCGCCCGCTGGGACGAGGACCTCGCCGGCACTCCGCTGCTCACCCGGGTGATGGCGAACGGCCGGCGCACGGCCACGCATCCCGCCTCCCTCGACGCCCTGCGTGACCACGGCCGGGCGCAGCTCCAGCGGCTGCCGGACGGCATCCGCGCCATCGACGCGGCCGATCCCCCCTACCCCGTGGAGGTCAGCGCCGCGCTGCGCGAACACCAGCGCGCGGTCACGGCGGCCATCGCCGGCACGGGTGGCCAATGACCGGCGCGGATCATCCATGATGGCGACAACGGAGATGAAGCATGGCTGAAGATCTCACGCGATTGCAGTCGGGCGATGCGTTGCTGGTGGTGGACGTGCAGAACGACTTCTGCCCCGGCGGCGCCCTGGCCATCGCCGGTGGCGACGAGGTGGTGCCGGTGCTGAACCGCTGGCTCGAGGCGGCGGGCAGGACGGGTATCCCCGTGTACGCCTCCCGGGACTGGCATCCGGCCGGCCACCCGAGCTTCGAGGACCAGGGCGGCCCCTGGCCGCCCCACTGCCTGCAGGACTCGCCGGGCGCCCGCTTCCACCCCGGGCTGGCATTACCCGACACCGCCATCAAGGTGACGAAGGGGGTGCGTTTCGATCAGGACCAGAACTCCGCCTTCGATCAGACCGGCCTGGCTCACGATCTGCGAAGGCGCGCCATCAACCGCGTCTGGATCGGCGGGCTGGCCGAGGATGTGTGCGTGGTGGCGACGGCCCTCGACGCCCGCCGCGAAGGCCTCGAGGTTTGGCTGATCAACGACGCCACCCGTGCGGTGAGCCCCGACGGCGGCGACGCCGCGCGCCGGCGCATGGCCGCCGCCGGTGTCCGCATGACCGCCGATGCCTGAACCGGCGATCATGCAGGTGCAACTGGTGGGCCTTGAGGAGGTGGTCGACTTCCGCGCGGCCGAACTCACCCAATGGCGCTGGATACTCTACCCCTGGGCCGTGGTGGAGGATGTCGGCCAGTTCATCCGCGACATGGAACCGCCGGCAACCGGCGGGGACGAGATACGACAGCGCCTGCTGGACGACTACGGCCTCGGGCTGAGCCCTTCCCAGCTCAGGCGCGTGCTGCACTTCAATCGCCTGGTCCCCCAGCCACCCCGCCCCGACTCACCGGCGGCCGGTTCTCGCGATGGTGGAAATGGAGCCACTCCAAACCACCGGCAGTAACCTTGCTCTGCGCCCCATGGCACATTGCAGCACATAACGCACCGCATTATAGTTGGGCCGTGATCAAGGACTTCAGGGACAAGGAGACACGGAAAGTCTGGCAAGGCGCCGTATCCCGGAGACTCCCTGTGGAGATCCAGTCCGTGGCGAGGCGAAAACTGCGTATGCTGAATAACGCCGAATCACTCGACGACCTGCGCATTCCGCCGGCCAACCGCTTGGAGGCACTGCGCGGCAACCGCAGAGGCCGGTATAGCATCCGCATTAACGCCCAGTGGCGAATCTGCTTCCGCTGGCAGAGCAGCCACGCCCTGGAGGTCGAGATCGTCGATTATCACTGAGACCATGACGAAGACACTTCCCAACATCCATCCAGGAGAAGTTCTGCTCGAGGAATTTCTCAAGCCGATGGGGATCAGTCAGAATCGACTGGCCCGTGCCATCGGCGTCCCGCCCCGGCGCATCAACGAGATCGTCCTCCACAAACGCGCCATCACTGCCGATACCGCCATCCGCCTGGCCCGCGCCTTCGGCACCTCGGAGCAGTTCTGGATGGGGTTGCAGGCGGACCACGACCTGGAAAACGCCGAGCGCAGACTCGGCGATGCAGTCAATGACATCCCCCGGGTAGCTGCGGGATGAGCTTGGAGCGGAAAATTCCGGCTCCTTTGGCACGAATGTAGGTCGGGATTCATCCCGACATTCCGGCCGAAAAGACCGCCACCGCACGTTCCCGGGGCATGGATGTAGGTCGGGATTCATCCCGACATTAAACTGAAGTTCCCCGCCGCCGTAGTAACCAAACATAGCGCAGGTCTCTGTATTTCCTAAGGATTATTCAGAGATAAGGGCGTTTTTTACTGTCAATATGTAGTCACTAAAACACTTGCGTATATGTCGGCGTTGGCCTATATTTCAAGACATGGCGAAGCGTTCTGGCACCGCGCATGTCGTTACTACTACCCGCAAGTACAAGGGCAAGGTCTACCGTACCCATCTATTGCGGCGCAGCTACCGCGAAGGCAAAACGGTCAAGAACGAGACCTTGGGCAACCTGTCCCACCTGCCCGATACGCTGATTGACATCATCCGCCGCACCCTCAAGGGAGAATCCTTCGTCCCTCTCGCGCAGCGCTTTGAGATCATGCGATCACGCGCCCACGGCCACGTCGAGGCTGTTGATATAGCCCTGTCAAAACTTGGCTTATCGCGTCTGCTGGTCGCCCGGCCTTGCCGCGAGCGCGACCTGGTGCTGGCGATGGTGGCAGCGCGTATTCTGGCCCCGCACACCAAGCTTGCGACCACACGCTGGTGGCACAGCACCACCTTGGCCGAGGACTTCGGTGTCGCCGACGCGACTGAAGACGATCTCTACGCGGCGATGGACTGGCTGCTCGAACGCCAGGGCGCCATCGAGAAAAAACTCGCCGCGCGTCATCTTCAAAGCGGCGGCCTGGTGCTCTATGACCTGTCCTCGAGTTACTTCGAGGGCAGCACCTGCCCCCTCGCCAAGATGGGTTACAACCGCGATGGCAAGAAGGGCAAGCTGCAGGTCAACTATGGTCTCCTCACCGATCCGCGGGGCTGCCCGGTTGCCGTCTCGGTGCACGAGGGCAACACCGCCGATCCCAAGACCATACTGCCGCAGGTACAACACGTGCGCGAACAATTCGGCATCGCGGAGTTTGTTATCGTTGGCGACCGCGGCATGCTCTCGCACAAGGCCATCGATGAGTTGCGTGAGCACGATGGCATAGGTTGGGTCACTGCGCTCAAAAGCGTGTCCATCCGCGCGCTCATCGAGCAGGGTGCGATGCAGCTGGACCTGTTCGATGAGCGCAACCTGTTCGAGTTCACGCACCCCGACTACCCGGACGAGCGCCTGGTGGCGTGCCGCAATCCAGAGCTGGCCAAGCTGCGCGCGCACAAACGCGAGTCCCTGCTGCAGGCCACCGAGCGCAACCTCGATAAGGCGCGCGCCAGCGTCGCCGCAGGACGGCTGCGCGGTCAGGACAAGATTGGCGTGCGCGTAGGCAAGGTGCTCAACCAATACAAGGTCGCCAAGCACTTCGAACTCGACATCACGGACGATGGGTTTTACTTCTCACGCAACGCCCAGAGCATCGCTACCGAGGCAGCCCTCGATGGGCTGTACATCATCCGCACCTCCCTCACCACGGCCCAGGCCGATGATGCGCAGTGCGTGCGCTACTACAAGCTGCTGGCGCAGGTCGAACGCGCCTTTCGCTCGATGAAGAGCATCGACCTACACGTGCGTCCCATCCATCACCGCTTGTCTGATCGCGTACGCGCGCACATCTTCCTGTGCATGCTCGCGTACTACGTCGAGTGGCATCTGCGAGAGGCCTGGCGTGAACTGATGTTCGCCGATGAAGACCAGGCTGCGAAGGCGACCCGCGATCCGGTGGCGCCGGCGAAGCGCACCCAAGCAGCCGAAACCAAAGTAAGCCGACGTACGCTCGACGACGGTACGCCGGTGCACAGCTTCCACACGCTGCTCACCGAACTGTCGACCATCGTGCGCAACACCTTGCGTACCCCCGATGCCGGCGCCGATGCGCCGACTTTCGATCTGACCACCGTGGTCACCGCCCAACAACAGCACGCACTGGACCTCGCCCGACAAATCACCGTGTAGACAGAACGCTGCACTCCCATTCCATGCTATCTCATTGAATTAACGGGAAAACTCGCCTTTTTGGCGTAGGAACTTCAGATTAAACCCGCCGCGCATACCTCGCGCCGGGTCGGTACCACCCGCCAGCGTTGGCTGTCGGGCTGAAGCCCGACCTACAGCCCAACAGCCCGACCTACACGACACCCCCACCGCCCATTCCTTTGGCACGGATGTAGGTCGGATGTTCGCCCGCAAGCATGGCTCCTAGGCTTTTCCGCCAGGTACCGCCCTCCGTCTTCCCCCCCCCTCGCGAGCGGGGGAAGGGAACTGGATGCACCCGAGCAGTTGGGTGGCTCATTGCCGCCCCGGACCGATGTCCCTTCGCGTATTTCGCGTCTTTCGTGGTTCCCGTTTTTTTGTCAAGATCCTGGCGCCCGCGGCGTGGTGCCTCCAAGACCATGGGCGCCCAATGCGAGCAATGCTTCCCTTGTCTCGACCTCCAGACGCCCGATGCCTTTCGATAACTGGACCTGGAAGGACCTGGGGCGTTCCATTGTGGCCTTGATCGCCATCGACAGATCGCCCGGGCGCTCCTGCAGCAGGAACTCGAGCATCTGGCTTGCCTGTGCCCGATCCTTGTGCGTCTTGGCATGCTCGTGGACTGCGCGCCGTTGGGCGGTCACGATCTTGTGGAGGGCGAAGCGGGCCGGATCGGGAACATTCACCAATATTCCGCGGCCGGCTATGACCACTGCGGGCGTGGGAGCCTCGATTAGATAGTCGAGAAACCGCAGTGGAGTGGCATAGGATTTCAGGACCGGGACGAACACGGGTGCGTGGTCCTCCCGCCCCATCATGGGCGTCAGGAGGTCCACGTGGATCTGCCGCCCGCGGATCTTGAACGTGGTTGACGGCGACTTGCGATCGAGAGCGGGAACCGGGATGAAACCGAGCCCTGTGTCTTCGAGGAGATCGCCTACGGAGCGGGCCAGGGGGGCCACGCCCACCGCGATATGATCGGATGCGATGTCCATATCCTGGGTCCGCAGGGTGGCTTGTGGCCAGCGGATCCCCAGCATGTTTCCAATGACGCCGAAGGCATGGGATCCGACGAGCACACCACCTGCACGGAAAACGCCCGCCCGTTCGAGGGCCTCGAGGACCCGTCCGCTCGCTCCGTCCGGCGTCACTGCACCACCGTGGCGCAGCATGGTCACCAGTCGCTCGCGCTCGTGGGCATCCTGCTCGTCGGCCGCCACACGGTCACGGTGAGCCGCTATGCGCGCGCGCAGCCGCTCCGCATCGGGACCCAGGGCCACCTGGCGCTTCGTCGATCCCACCAGCAGTTCCGCGTACCAATAGCCCCGCCCCCGGATCTGTTTCTGGTAATAGGTCACGCCCCGCTCGGCAGGCAGTCCCGAGAGGGACTGCTGGAGCAGTTCGCTGTAGAGGAGGGCGGTCGTTTGCGGGAGGAGATCCATGAGCGTTATACGGAAAAAAAATAAAGACTCCGTATAACCATAGTACAGATCGGCCCGGGCGCCCAACGAGGAACCACGCGCCCTCCCATCATTCCGCTGCCCAGCCAAACCTGCCCACCCCGCCCCCGGTGGCCGGTCCTCGTGACATCGGAAACCTGTTTTGGACAGAAAGACGCAAAATCGTCCAGCAGGGAGGGAGGCCGGGAAGGCGTGCCGGGTCGCGACTACGGCAGGAAGAACGAAGATGATTCCGTTCTCCTTTCGCGTATTTCGCGTCTTTCGTGGTTCCCGTTTTTAAAGCAGTACCCGCTCGATGCCGCCCTGGCGAGTGGTGTCGATGAAGCGCTGCTGCCAGTCTGCCCCCAGGATCTCCCCTGCCAGGTGGGTGACGGGGTAGTCGGCCTCCACCGGCACCTCGTCCTCGTAGCGGGACAGGCCCTGGAGACAGGCGGGGCAGGTGGTGAGGAGCTTCACGGGGCGGCCGGCGCCGCCGCCGACGGCGGCCACGTCGGCCTCGAGCTCCTGCTGCTTACGGTAGCGCACCTGGGTGGCGATGTCCGGGCGGGCCACCGCGAAGGTGCCGGCCTCGCCGCAGCAGCGGTCCGCCAGCTTCGCCTCGGCCCCCATGAGGCCCGACACCACGGCGAGGGGATTGTGGTGCTTGATGGGGGTGTGACAGGGGTCGTGGTAGAGCACCCTCTCGTCCGTCTGCTCCAGGGCCACCCCTTTCTCCAGCAGGTACTCGTGGATGTCCATGAGGCGACAGCCGGGGAAGATCTGCTGGAACTGGTAGGTCAGCAGCTGATCCATGCAGGTGCCGCAGGACACCAGCACGGTCTTGATATCCAGGTAGTTGAGGGTGTTGGCCAGGCGGTGGAACAGCACCTGGTTGTTGACCGAGATGGCGTGGCCCTTGGCATCGTCGCCGCCGCTGGTCTGGGGATAGCCGCAGCACAGGTAGCCGGGGGGCAGCACCGTCTCGGCCCCGACGTGATAGAGCATGGCCAGGGTGGCCAGGCCCACCTGGCTGAACAGGCGCTCGGATCCGCAGCCGGGGAAGTAGAACACGGCATCGGATTCGTCGTTCACCTTGTCCGGGTCGCGAATGATGGCCACGTAGCGGTCGTCCTCGGCCCCCAGGAGGGCGCGCATGGGCCGGGCAGGCAGGTCGCCGGGCATGGGCTTCTTGAGGAAATGCACCACCTGCTCCCGCACCGGGGTGGCGCCGGTGGTGGACTTGGGACGCTCCTTGCGCCCCAGCAGACCGAGCCTCGCCGCCACCTTGTAGGCCAGGCGCTGGGAGCCGTAGCCCCACTGGATGAGGCCTTTGCGCATCACCTTGATGGTGGTGGGATCGGTGACGTTGAGGAACTGCATGGACAGCCACGTGCCGGGCCTGAAGTGTTTCTTGCCCTGGGCCCGCAGGATCTGGCGCATGCGCGCGGTGACATCACCGAAGTCGATGTCGACGGGGCAGGGGTTGAGGCAGCGGTGACACACCGTGCAGTGATCCGCCACGTCGTTCATCTCCTCGAAGTGGCGCAGGGAGACGCCGCGGCGGGTCTGCTCCTCGTAGAGGAAGGCCTCGATGATGAGGCCGGTGGCGAGGATCTTGTTGCGCGGCGAATAGAGCAGGTTGGCGCCCGGCACGTGGGTGGTGCAGTCGGGCTTACACTTGCCGCAGCGCAGGCAGTGGCGAATCATGTCGTTCAGCTCCCCCAGTTCGCTGGCCTCCAGCAACAGGGCCTCCTGCTGCAGCAGGCGCAGGGACGGGGTATAGGCCCCCGCCAGGCCGGAGCCCGGCATCAGCTTGCCGCGGTTGAAGTGGTCGTGGGGGTCCACCTGCTTCTTGTAGCGCACGAAGGCCTCCACCGCGGCGGGCTCGAGGTACTGGAACTTGGTGATGCCGATGCCGTGCTCGCCGGAGATGACGCCACCGAGTTCGGTGGCCAGGCCCATGACCCGCGACACCACCGCCTCGGCCTCCCGCATCATGTCCTGGTCGTTGGAGAACACGGGGATGTTGGTGTGCACGTTGCCGTCGCCGGCATGCATGTGGGTGGCCACGAACAGGCGACTCTGGCGCAGCTCGCCGTGGATGGCATCCAGGCGACGGCACACGCCGGCGAATTCCTGGCCGCCGAAGATGTCCTTGAGGGGCTTCTCCACCGCCTTGCGGTAGGAGATACGCAGATCCCGGCGCTGCAACAGGTCGAACAGGGTGTCGCCGCGGCCCGCCTGGGGCCGCACCTTCTCCGGCAGGCTCTCGTGGTGCTCCGCGGCGGGGTCATCCATGTGCTCGAGCCAGCGCGTCCACAGGGCATGGACATCCGCCAGGATCCTCTCGGCGGCGGCGCGCTTGCCCTCGAGGATGGCCGCCGCCTCGTCGCTGGCCTCGAAGCCCGGGGCCTCCCGCAGCTCGGGCAGGTCACCCGCGAGGTACCCCTGCACCGCCTCGATGATGCGCAGCTTGTTGCGGGTGGAGTGCTCGATGTTGATGCGCTCGATGCCGTCGCTGTAGTCACCGAGGCGCTCCAGGGGGATCACCACGTCCTCGTTGATCTTGAAGGCATTGGTGTGGGAGGCGATGGCCGCGGTGCGGGCGCGGTCGGCCCAGAAGCGGTGGCGGGCCTCCGGGCTCACGGCCACGAAGCCCTCGGCGCCCCGCCCGGCGGTGCGCTTCACCACCTCCGAGGCGGCGCGCGCCACCGCGTCCTCCTCGTCGCCGCCGATGTCCAGCACCAGCACCATCTTGGGCCGTTCGTGGCGGGGCGACTTGGTGCTGTAGCCCACCGCCTTCACATAGCGCTCGTCCAGGTGCTCCATGCCCGTGAGATCCACCCGCTTCAGGCCGTCGATGTAGCGCTTGGTCTCGAGGATGGCGGGCACCGCATCGCGCACGTTGCCGAAGAACTCGAGACACACCGTGCGGATGAAGCGCGGCGCCTGGTGGAGCACGAACACGGCCGAGGTGATGAGACCGTCGCAACCCTCCTTCTGGATGCCCGGCAGCCCCCCCAGGAACTTGTTGGTGACGTCCTTGCCGAGGCCCACCTTGCGCAGCTCGGGACCGGGGATCACCAAAGTCTCGGGCTCCCCCTTGGGGGTACGGCCGTCGGCCTGAAAGCGGCTCACCCGGAAGCGGGCCTCCGCCACGTCGTGGATACGTCCCAGGTTATGCTCGAGGCGCTCCACCTCCAGCCAGTCGCCATCGGGGCTCACCATGCGCCAGCTCGCCAGGTTGTCCAGGGCGGTGCCCCACATCACGGCCTTCTTGCCGCCGGCGTTCATGGAGACGTTGCCGCCGATGGTGGAGGCGTCCTGGGAAGTGGGATCCACGGCGAACACCAGCTCCGCGGCACCGGCCCGCTCCGTCACCCGGCGGGTCACCACCCCGGCCTCGGCCCGTACCGTGGGCACCGCGCCCTCCACCCCCGGCAGTTCCCGCATCTCCACTTCACCCAGGCCTTCCAGGCGCTCGGTATTGATGACCGCCGAGTCGGCGTACAGAGGCACGGCGCTACCGGTATAACCCGTGCCGCCGCCGCGGGGGATGATGGTGAGGCCCAGCGCGATGCACTCCCGCACCATCGGGGCGACTTCGTCCTCGGTATCCGGGGTCAACACCACCAGGGGGAACTCGACGCGCCAGTCGGTGGCGTCGGTGACGTGGGACACCCGGGCGAAGCCATCGAACTGGATGTTGTCACGGCGGGTCACCCGGCCCAGGCGCTTGACGAGCCGCCGGCGCTGCTCCTTCTGCTCCTTCAGCCAGGCCTCGAACCGGGTCACGGCGTGGCGGGCCCGGCGCACCAGATCGAGGGCCAGGGTATTGCCGTCGGCCCGCGCCTCCACTTGGTCGAGGCGGTGGCGCAGGGCGTGGATCAGCGAGGCCCGGCGCTTGGCCATGGCCACCAGGTCGTCCTGCAGGTAAGGGTTGCGCTGCACCACCCAGATGTCCCCCAGCACCTCAAACAGCATGCGGGCGGAGCGCCCGGTGCGGCGCTGGCCGCGCAGGGTGTTGAGGGCGTCCCACATGTCCGCGCCCAGCAGACGCATGACGATCTCACGGTCCGTGAACGACGTGTAGTTGTACGGGATCTCGCGGATCCGCGGCTGGGTGGCATGGGTCATGGCTGTTACCTGGGCCTCCGGGGAGGCGGTGATCGAGGGTGGATGGGCCCCACCCGGGCCTTCGCGAGACGCCTTTGGCGGCTCGTCGAAAAGAAAAACCAACTATTTTACCAGGGCCGTCAAGTCAAGGTCCCGGCGTGCCTCACCGGATTCACCAACGGTCCGCCAGGGTGTCCTCGGTCAGCCGGACGTCCCGCAGGGCACCCTCCGCAGCGCCGGGTGCCCGCAGGCGCACGTAGTTACCGGTGAACCCCGTGCCGTCCTCCTCCACCAGCACCTGGCGGGTCCTGCCCAGCTGCGCGGCGATGAAGTCCCGGCGCAGGGCCTGGCCGGCGGCGCGCAGGGCGGCGCTGCGGCGCTTTTTCTCCGCGGGTGGCACGTCATCGGCCAGGGACGCCGCCGTGGTGCCCTCGCGGGGGGAGAAGGGGAACACGTGTAGCTTGGCGAAACCGATGTCCCGCACCATGGCCAGGGTCTCTTCGAACTCCGCCTGGGTCTCGCCGGGGAAGCCGACGATGAAATCCGCCGTGAGGGCGACATCGGGACGCACCCGGCGCGCCGCCGCGGCCACCCGGTGGACGGTCGCCGCATCGTGGCCCCGCTCCATGCGGGCCAGCACAGCGGGGGAACCGCTCTGCACCGACAGATGCAGATGGTCGCAGATGCGCGGGTCGGCCAGGACGTCAAAGAATTCGTCGTGCAGGTACTGGGGGCCGCAGGAGGACACCCGCACCCGTGGCACCTCCGTATCCTCGAGGATCGCGGCCAGCAGTTCGTGGAGCCGGGCCTCGCGGGGGCGGCGGGTGTGGCCGGCGCCCCAGGCGGCCAGATTGACCCCCGTGAGCACCACCTCGCCCACCCCCGCCGCCACGGCGCTGCGGACATGGGCCACCACGGTGGCGGCAGGCACACTGCGATGGGCCCGGCGGGCGATGCGGGTGATGCAGAAGCTGCACAGATCATCGCAGCCGTTCTGGATGGCCACCGGCAGGCGTGTGCGGGAGGTCACGGGAAAGGGGGCGGACTCCGGGTCGGCGCCGAAGTGGGCCAGCAGGTCCTCCTCTTCCTCGAACACCCGGCTGTGGGGCAGGGCCGCGGCCCAAGGCCCGGGACGCGCGCGCGGCCCGCAGCCCATCACCACCGTCTCCACGCCTCGCCGTACCGCGCCGTTGGCGGCCTGGCGGGACTTGCGGTCGGAGTTGGCGGTGACGGTACAGGAGTTCACCACCACCATCTCGGCCTCCTCCTCCCGCGCCGCCAGCTCGTGACCGGCCGCGCACAGGGCCGCGGTGACCCGCGCGGAGTCCAACTGGTTGAGCTTGCAGCCGATGGTGCGGATGTAGAACTTCACTGCCGGAGGATCATGGGAAAATCGTTGGATGCGGGGCCGCGGAACGGATGATAACTCGCCCGGGGCCCGGGATGGATGGTTTCACCTATGATTGCATGGGCACCGGAAATGGATACCATGGCGTCTTCGGGGACAAATGATGTCCATCATCCCTTAGAGTACGCTTCATGATGCAGACCAAGGCACAATTCAGCGTCGGCCAGGTGGTTCAGCATCGCCTGTTCGAGTACCGCGGCGTCATCATCGACGTGGACCCCACCTTCAACGGCAGCGACGACTGGTACGAACAGGTGGCTCGCTCCCGCCCCCCCAAGGAGGCCCCGTGGTACCACGTGCTGGTCCACGGCGGCGAACACCAGACCTATGTGGCCGAGCGTAACCTGGAGCTCGACGAGGCCGGTGAACCGGTGGTTCATCCGGAGATCGACCGTTATTTCCAGGGCATCAGCGACGGCGTCTACGTGCCACGCCACGCCCTCAACTGATTACTCACCCGTACCGCCCATGCTGTCCGCCATCAGAGAACTCTTCGAATCGCGCATCCTCCCCGAGAGCCACGACAAGAACGAGGACCGAGCCCGCCACGGCCGCCGGCTGGCCACCGCTGCGCTGCTGTTCGAGATGAGCCGGGCGGATTTCAAGGTCAGCGAGGAGGAACGGCAACACGTGGAGATGCTGGTGCGGGATACCTTCGACCTCGGCGCCGGGGAGACGGCGGAGCTGCTGGCCCTGGCCGAGGCGGAAGCCGAAGAGGCCACGTCCCTGTTTCAGTTCACATCCCTCATCAACGAGCATTTCGAGCCCCACGAGAAGGTGGAGGTGGTGGAGCTGCTGTGGCGCGTCGCCTATGCCGACGGCCGTCTCGACAAGTACGAGGAACATCTTGTGCGCAACGTGGCGGAACTCATTCACGTCCCCCATCGCGAGTTCATGAAGGCCAAACACCGCGTGGCCGGAATCCGCTAGCCCGGGAAACGCGGGCGGGTTGGCACTTCCGAGGTTGTTTTGGCCGCCCCGTGTGCTACTCGAGGATTAGCAGCACCACTAAAAAAGTGCTAATGATTTCAGTTACTTCTTGACGCCCGCGGAGGATCTGGCTATTTAGTTAAGTCAGACCTCTCGCGGAGAACTCTCCATGATCGATGCCACCGGGGTTACCAGAGACGGCCACTCCCTCACCAACTATTTCTACCGTTCCCTCGCCGTGGCCGCCCGGGACCGGCGGTTGACGCCCCAACCCGTCACGGTGCGCTATGTGGCCGAGTTGCTCACCAGCTACGGCGATGCGCGCCGGCTCTTCGATTTCGACGGCGAACGCACCCACCTGCCGGCCCTGGCGGATCTCTACCGTCAGGCCCTGGAGACCGACTCCATCCGCGAGCGCAAGGCCTTTCTCCAGCGCCTCGGCGACGTGGCCCTGTTCGTGGCGGGCTTGTTCCCGGGTTACCTGGAGCGCCGGGTGGTGGGCGTGGACTACTACATCGCCATGGGCAGCAACGCCTACAATTTCCTCGACCATGATCTCGCCCACGGAGCGGGGCTGGCGGGTCACAGCCCCTTCAGCGAACTCGCATCCAGCTTCCAGGCCTTCGTGCACCTGCTGTCGGACCTCGGTGGTCGCGGCGCCCCGGACCAGGCATCGCCGGAGCTGGAACGGCTGGTGGCCCGCTGGGGCCGGGAGCCCACCACCCTGCCGCCGCTGACCGCCACGCCCCCCACCCTTCGCCACTGAGGCCCCGTGGTGCTCAACCGCCTGCAGCAGACGCTGCAGCACACCTACGATGTCGACATCCCCCACCGGGTGGAGGACTTCCTGTTCCATGATCGTGACCTCGCCGCCCACATGGCGGGACAGGGGGCGGCGCGTATCGCCATGGGAGTTAACGCGTGCCGTAGACGACGATGGTCTTGCCGTGGGCCTCGATGAGGTGGCGTTCCTCCAGTTCCTTCAGCACCCGCCCCACCATCTCCCGCGAGCAGCCGGCGATGCGGCCGAGTTCCTGGCGGGTCACTTTGATCTGCATACCGTCGGGATGGCTCATGGCGTCGGGCTGCTTGCAGAGGTCCAGCAGGGCGCGGGCCACGCGGCCGGAGACGTCGAGAAAGGCGAGGTCGCCGACCTTACGGCTGGTGTTCTTGAGGCGAATGGCGAGTTGCGATGCCATGCGGAACAGGACCTCGCACTCGTCGTTGAACATGTTCTTGAGCTTGTCGTAGCTGATCTGGGCCACCTCGCACTTGGTGCGGGCGCGCACCCAGGCGCTGCGTTTCTGCTCTTCATCAAACAGGCCGAGTTCGCCGAAGAAATCGCCTTCGTTGAGGTAGGCGAGCACGATCTCGTGGCCGTTGTCGTCCTCCATGAGCACGGTGACCGAGCCGTTGAGGATATAGAACAACTCGTCCGAGTGGTCGCCGGCGCTGATAATCACGGTCTTGGCCGGATAAGTGCGCCGGTGGGACTGCTCCAGGAACTTTTCTATGGCCCCCCCCGCCGGGAGGTGGGGATGCAGTATGGGACCGCCTACGACTCTAACCACGTCACGTAATCCTCAGGTAGACTATTAAGCCAGCTTAGTTAACTAATTGAAAAATGTCGATCTTGAATTCCAACGTGCGGTAAGTAGAACTATGAAAGCCAGCGTCAAGTGGGTTGAGGACATCACCTTCATGGGTGAGGCCGGCAGCGGCCACGCCATCATCATCGACGGACCGCCGGACCACGGGGGCCGCAACCGGGGCATGCGCCCCATGGAACTGCTGCTGCTCGGCATGGGTGGCTGCACCGCCGTGGATGTCATCGATATCCTGCGCAAGGGACGCCAGCAGGTCACCGACTGCGTGGTGGAACTCGCCGCCGAGCGGGCCGAGACCGTGCCCAAGGTGTTCACCCGCATCCACGCCCACTATCGCATCAGCGGGCGCGGCCTCAAGGAAGGCCAGGTGCGGCGGGCCGTGGAGTTGTCGGCGGAGAAATACTGCTCCGCCTCCATCATGCTCGGCAAGACCGCGCAGATCAGTCACGATTTCGAGATCATCGAAGTATCCTGACATCTGCGCGTCCATCCATCGCTCCCCTCAGGACACCAGTTCGGCCGCCGCTTCCTCGGCGCGCCCCACCAGGTCCAGGGCGGTATCGCCCTTGTGCCATTCGGCGGTACTGAAGGCCGCCTGACAGTCCACGTCCACCGCGGCGAACTCGGGCAGCACGGCCAACTGCTCCGCCACCTTGTCCCGCAGGATCCCGGCCGAGGCCACCGAGGTCTCCGGCAGCACCAGCAGGAACTCGAATTCGCTCCAGCGCCCGATGATGTCCGGCCAACGGGTGTGGTCACGCAGCATGCGGCCCACCGCGAGCACCTGGCTGTCCGTCAGCCGGTCATCGCCTTCCCCGCCGTTGCAGTGCAGGCGCAGCAACACCACCGACAGCAGGTTGTGGTAGCGACGACTGCGGGATACCTGCATCTCCAGCTGGTGCAACACGCTGGCGTGATTCAACAATCCGGTGGTGTGGTCCGTCGCCACCTGGCCACGCAGGGCCTGGGTCAGGCGGTCCACCTTGTTGCGGGCGTGCTCCATCTCGGTGGCATCGACGTAGAACGTCACCTGCAACTCCCGGCCCTGTTCCTGCAACACCGGCCCCGCCAGTCGTATCACCCACTCGGTGCCGAACTCGGGAGCCCCCACCACCTCCATCAGCCGGCCCTCGTCCGTCTGGTGCTGGGCCTTCTGCAGGGGCAGGTCGGCCTCGTCGAGCCCGCTCAGTTCCCCCGTCGAGCGCCCGAACAGGCCGCTTGCGGCGGCGTTCGCCCACAGGATCCGGCCGCTCCCGTCGGTCACGCATACCCCGAGGGGCAGGTGGTCGAGGATGGCCGCCAAGCCGCTGTCACTCAAAAGACCGGTTATGGGTTCCATGTCGCCTGCTTGTCGATGGACTAATATTGATATTCACGGCCTGCCCGCCCGCCGGCGGGTACCCGTTCCGCAACTGACTGTGACTCGGGTCCCATTATGTGTTCTTAGCGAAGCAATTCAACATAACTTTAACACCCTGGACAAGCGGTAGAGCCCATGCGTGATGGACACAAAACCCAGCGCCTGCCCCGGGTACCCGTGGACACGCCCGAGTGGCGACCCACCGGCCCCCTGTGGCGGCGCGCGCCCACCCACCTCGAGGATGGCCGCGCGGTGAGCGACTTTCTCATGCTCATCCCCCTTCTCAACCGCCAGCCCCGGGACGAGGTCCTGCGGGTCGTCGCCCGCATCGAAGAGGTGTTCGAGCACCACGTCGATAACATCCTTTTCGCCGACCTCAACCTGCGGCTCAACCTGCTGTGGGTCTCCGTGAGGCCGGTCCCCGGCCTGTGCCTGGAGCTCCCCGCCACCATCCACCAGGCCGTCCCCGAGGCCCGCCTCATCGCCCAGCCCCCCCCATACGGTAGTAAGACGCCGGTAGGCCCGGTGAAGAAAAAGCAGATTAACTACGAAAGACGCGAAAGGCGCGAAAAATGCAAAAACATATTGTTTTCAGGGAAGAGAGCTACCGCATTGTTGGAGCGTGTCTGGAGGTCTACAAACAACAGGGCAGCGGATTTCTCGAGGCCGTCTACCAAGCGTGTCTGGCAATCGAGTTCCGCAACCGGGAAATCCCCTTTATCGAGCAGCCACGTCTCGCACTCACTTACAAGGGCCAACGTCTCGACCAGTTCTACCAGCCGGACTTCCTCTGCTTCGAGCGCATCATCGTCGAGATCAAGGCAGTCCGGCAATTGGGCGACGAGCACCGGGCCCAAATGATCAACTACCTCAAGGTTACTGGTAGGCAACTTGGGCTGCTGATCAACTTCGGCCACCATCCGCGTATCGAGCATGAAAGATTCGTCAACCAGCATTTTTCGCGTCTCGCGCCTGTTTCATAATTATTTTTTCTTATGAACTACGAAAGACGCGAAATGCGCGAAAGTTTTGAAAACACGCCCAAAGAACCCTCGAGCCGCTCCCTTTTCGCGTCTTTCGCGTCTTTCGTAGTTAATCTGCTTTTTCGTGGTTATCCTGTTTTTTCTTCTCAGCCGTCCGCGATGCAGGACAGGAAGGCGGCTTCCAGGTCGGGGGCGTGGTAGCGGTCGCGGCAGGCGGCGGGGGTGCCGAGGAACTGCAGGCGGCCGTGGTGGAGGATGGCCAGGCGGTCGCACAGAGCCTCCACGTCGGCCAGCAGGTGGGTGGAGAAGAAGAGGGTGCGGCCCTGCTGCCGCAGGGCCTGGAGATGGCGTTTCACCAGCGCCCGGGCCTGGGGGTCGAGGCCGCTCATGGGCTCGTCCAGCACCAGCAGGGGGCGCTCGCTCAAGAAACACATGGCGAGACCCAGCTTCTGGGCCATGCCCTTGGAGAAGCTGCGCACCGGCTTGTCCAGGGCCGAGGCATCCAGGGCCAGGGCCTCGAACAGGGCGCTCACCCGCGCGGGGTCGAAGGCCACGCCGTGGAGGCGGCACATGGTGTGGAGGAAATCCCGCCCGCTGAGGTAATGGGGCGGCGTGAAGCGCTCCGGCAGGTAGGCGAGATGGCGCCGCGCCCGGGGTTGATGGCTGGGCTCGCCGCAGATCGCCACGGTGCCGGCATCGGGACGGGAGAAGTCCAGCAGGGTCTTGATGGCGGTGGTCTTGCCGGCGCCGTTGACGCCCACCAGGGCGAAGCACTCACCCTCGCGGACGGCCAGATCGAGGCCCGCCAGCACCACCTGGCCGGCCAGGCGTTTGGCCACCGCCGTGAAAGACAGGGCCATGCCGCCGGCAGTCGGTCGCGGGGGTTGGTCCATGGCTGCCCTCGATGGGCCTCGATGCACAAGGGCCCGCACGGCGGCGGGCCCCGATGCTCAGGCCTCCGACCGCCTCAGTACAGGAACACGGCGTTGCAGTCCTGGGAGTTGGTGGCGATGTCCCAGATGTCCGAATCGCCTGCAATCACTTCTACGCAATTATCCGAGCCGGTGTCGAGGACGTCAAAGTCGACTAGACCCGCAGCGTTTAGGGTCATGCGCACCACGCCCGTAGCGGGCAGGCCGTCGTCCTGCTTGACATCCAGCTCGCGGGCGATGTTGACGGGGATGTTGTTACCCAGGGTCAGGGACAGGCGCTCGGCGGGTGCAGTACCTGTGCCATCGAGAGCATAGTTGGGGTCGAAGTAGTCGCTGGTACGGTACAGGATGGGGGCGCCGTTGAAGGCATTGCTGGGGGCATTATCACGGTAGTTGGTTGCATCCACGGCAACACCAGCACCCGCGCTCTGGTAGGTGCCGGAGATGAAGCCGGCCTTGGACAGGTGCTCCCACACCGCCCCGGCCTCGCTCCAGCCACCATCGAGGCGGCCATTGTCGTCACCGCCACCGTTGATGGTGGTACCGATGGCCTGGCTGGCGTTGGTGGTGTTGACATCCCCCGGCACCTGGCGGTAGCGGTCGATGAAACCAAAATAGGCGGCCTGGATGCCGGCATTCATGTCCGCGAGGTTTCGCACCCGCGCGCTGTTGATGAGTTCCTGGCCCTTGAGGATGCCGCCCAGTAGCAGGCCGATGATCACCAGGACGATGGCGATCTCCACCAGGGTGAAGCCGCCCTGCTTATGTTGGATGCGATTCATGGCTAAACTCCGTGATATGGAAAATACTTCCGCTCTAACTCTCATGGCCTCTCATAGCTATACGCACCGCCCGAGTTGATGAAGGAGGAGCGCGTATCGGCCTATTCGTTCCCTCACCCCGTCCCTATAAGTCCGGGCATCCTGCCCTTCGCCTTGCGGGCCGCGCCGAGGCGCGTTCAGATCCGTTCCCGACGGATTTGTCCCCGCGGGAGACCGGGAGATCGGGCTTCGCGGCTTTCGCGTTAATAGTTATTCAAATAACATGCCAGGCTTGAGGTTCCTTATCTCATACCGCCGCCGGCGCGAGGCAGGGGCGGCCGGGACGGACCACCAGGGATTTTGGTGCACGCCATGAATACGCCATTGAATACACCGTCGACCCCGACACCCTGGCGCCAGCAGTGGGCCCGCCTGTGCGCCCTCCAGGATGCCCTCCCCCAGGGACTGGACCGCAGGCATCTGCTGCGCTCCTTCGCCCTGCTGCTGGTGTTCGCGGCCTTCATCTCCATCGGCCTCGGGCTGGTGGACTTCAGCCTGCTGGCGGGGGAACAACGGTCGGTGGCCTCGGACATGGCACGCACCCTCAAGGTGGACCTCCACGCCTCCCGCGCCGTGCTCACCAGTCTCGAGTTCCTGGTGCTGGTGGGGGTGGGGCTGGTGCTGGTGCTGCTGCTGCCCATCATGAGCCCCATCCAGGCCTCCCTGCTCACCCTCGCCGCCATGCTGCCGGTGGGCTACCTGGGCTACGCCGTCACCAAGCCGGCACCCCTGGTGCCCATGGAGTTCTCGCTCCTCACCATCCTGGTGCTGTTCGCCTTCAACGTGCTGGCCAGCTACTTCGAGGAGACGACCGCCAGGCAGCGCCTCATGGCGGTGTTCGGGCAGTACGTCCCCAAGGAGCTGGCGCGCATGATCCAGGACGACCCGAACAGCTTCACGCTCGCCGGAGAGGCCCGGGAGATGACCATCATGTTCTGTGATATCAAGGACTTCACGTCGGTGGCGGAGCGCCTGGAACCGACGCGCGTGGTGGAGATGTTGAACACCCTGTTCACGCCCCTGTCGCGCATCATCCACGAGCACGGGGGGACCATCGACAAGTACCTGGGGGACGGCATCATGGCCTTCTGGGGCGCACCCGCCCACGATCCGGACCACGCCCGCAACGCGGTGGCCTGCGCCCGCGCCATCCAGCAGGCCCTGGAGGGGCTGCGGGCGGATTTCGCGGCCCGCGGCTACCCCGAGCTGTACATGGGCATCGGCCTGTCCGCGGGCATGGTCAACGTCGGCAACATGGGTTCCGAGTACCGGGTGGCCTACACGGTGGTGGGCAACGCGGTGAACGAGGCGGCCCGCCTCGAGGCCCTGACGCGGGACATGGGCTGCGAGATCATCGTCGGCGAGGCGGTCAAGACGGCGGTGCCGGACATGGTGTTCCGAGAACTGGCCCTGGTGCGCCTCAAGGGCAAGAAGCACATCACCCGCGCCTACGAGCCGGTATGTGAGCGCTCACAAATGACGGCGGGGACGGAGACCTTCCTGGCCCGCCACCGGGAGGCCCTGGACAGCTACTACGCCCGCCGGTGGGACCGCGCCGTGCCCCTGTTCGGCCGCCTGTGGGAGGAGTCGGCGCCGGACAACCGCATCTACGAGATCTACCTCCAGAACATCTCCCGCTTCACGGCGGGGCCGCGGCCCTTCGATTGGGAGGGCGAGCTGGATCTCAAGCTGGAACCCCTGTTCGATTCCGACTCCAGAAACTGAAAACCCGCCCCACCAGGCGCCTGGGCGGGGCCGCTCGCCGTCGAATCGTCAACATGTTGTCGAGATATCGTCATTCCGGCGACTCCAGGGCCTCCAGCTTGCGCTCCAGGAAATGCAGCTCCCGCGGGTCTTCGATGGTCCCGCTCGCCAGCAGCCCCCCCACCAAGGCCCGGGCGGCCTCCAGCTCACCCATGTCCTCCAGCACCGCGATGCTCATGTCGCGGGCCCAGAAGGGCACCTGCGGGCCGGTGGCGTGGTCGGTGAGGGCCTGGGCGTAGCGCAGGGCCAGCGGCAGGTCCCCCAGGCGGTGCTTGGCCAGGATGGTGGCGTGGGCCAGCCAGCGCCAGCGCCCGTTGGGATCCTCCAGAAAGGCGCGGTGGATGAACTCCAGCATGGCACGCTGGCGCCCTTCGTCCGGCACCTCGGCGTACAGCCGCGCGGCGGCCAGCAGGGGATAGCGGGCTCTGGGGTCCAGCTCCAGCACCAGCGCCAGCCAGTCCTGCACGCGTTCGTAATCCAATTGCCTGAAGGGGATGCTGACGCCGGGCTGGTTATCGAAGGCCTGGAGCCACAGCATCAGCAGCCTCGCGGCCACCGCCTCCTCCCCCAGGGCCGCCACCCGCACCGCGGCTACCGACGGCGGCGGGGGCAGGTCACGGGCCGCGGCGCCCGGGCCGGGACGGGCACCGTGCCACAGCAGCTGGGCGGCCAGGGTGAGGGCCAGCAGCCACCACAGGGGGCGGGGGACATCCCGCAACGGCCTGACGGCGGCCATCAGAACTCGCGCCGGTAGAGGTCGAAGAGCGCCGCGGCCACCAGCAGGGCGACGTAGATCAGGGTCTGCCCCACGACCGGCAGCAGGGCGCCGGCATCCGCGGTGCCGTACATCAGCCATTCAGCGGGACCGAAGCGGTAGAGCTCCGGCAGCAGGAAGGCCACGCCATCCACGGCCCACGCCGAGGCGACGTGAAACAGGCTGCCCGGATCGTAGAAGGTGCCGCGGGCCATGAGCTGGATGGCACCCATGGAACGGGCCAGGAGGTAGAACGCCACCACCACGCTCAAGGCCACCGACAGGTTCTGGAAGGTGAGCAGGCAGAACAGGGCCAGGGCCGCGACGATGGCCAGCTCCGCCACCAAGGCGCCCCCCCACAGCACCACCCCGAAGGGCTCGGCCATGAACAGCAGGGGCACCATGAACAGACCGCTCACGAGCGCGGCGAACACCACGAAGCCCGCCAGCTTGCCCAGGAGATAGACGGCCCGCGGCAGGGGCAGGGACAACAACAGGTCCACCACCTTGTCGTCGAACTCCCGCAGGGTGCTGCCGATGACGAACAGGCTCACCAGCAACATGGCGGCCAGGCGCAGGCCGGCCGCCAGCGCCCCCACGCGGATCTCCCGGGCCTCGGTGATGGCGATGGAGTCCAGGAACAACGCCACGCCCACCCCCACGGCCACCACCAGCACGGCGAACCACAGCAGCCGCGTGCGCCGGGCCTCCAGCAGGGTCAGGCGGATGATGGGGAGCAGTCGTGCCGACAAAGGTATTCCGCTTTCAGGCTCGAGGAGCGATGGGCACTATTCGTGCCAATCATAGAATATTTTCTCTCACAGAGGCACGGAGGCACAGGGGTGAAAGTATTGTAGGTTGGGGTGAGCCTGCGAACCCCAACGGGCATTCCCCAGATCCATGGCCATGTTGGGGTTCGTTCCTCACCCCAACCTACGCATTACACAACGCCCCCACCGCCCATTCCTGCGGCACGAATGTAGGTCGGGATTCATCCCGACATCCCGGCCGGAAACACCGCCACCGCACGTTCCCGGGGCACGGATGTAGGTCGGGATTCATCCCGACATTAAACCCCGCCACACGCACCCCGCGCCGGGTCGGTACCACCCGCAGGCTGTCGGGCTGAAGCCCGACCTACAGCCCAACAGCCCGACCTACACAACACCCCCACCGCCCATTCCTTCGGCACGGATGTAGGTCGGGATTCATCCCGACATTAAACCCCGCCCCACGCACCCCGCGCCGGCTCGGTACCACCCGCAGGCTGTCGGGCTGAAGCCCGACCTACAGCCCAACGGCCCGACCTACAGCCCAACAGCCCGACCTACAGCCCAACAGCCCGACCTACACAACATCCCCACCGCCCATTCCTTCGGCACGGATGTAGGTCGGGATTCATCCCGACATTAAACCCCGCCCCACGCACCCCGCGCCGGCTCGGTACCACCCGCCAGCACTGCGCACAAAAAAAAGCCTCGCCGGGAGGCGAGGCTTTCGGGACCATCCAGGCGCGGCTCAGGCCCGGCGGGCGGCGCGCCGGCGCTGGACCACCAGGGAGACCAGCCCCAGGCCGAGGCCGAACAGGGCGACGGTGGGGGGCGTCGGGACGGGCGTCGGGTCCACCACCGCACCGCTGCGGGCGCTGAAGATATAGCGGCCATCGACATCACTGTTCAAACGGTTGGAGACGAGGGCGTTGGGACCGCCATCCAGAAAGGCCCCGTTCACCGCCGAGCCGGCCAGTTCGAAGAAGGTACCCGGATCACCGCTGCCGTTGGAGAAACCGACCCGGGCCGAATCGCCACCGAGGCCATCTGTATCCCCACCACTGGCCTCGCCCGTCTCCCACTGGATCTGGTCGTAGTTGAAGATGAAGTCGAAATCCCCCGCGGCGATGTCGGAGCGATCCACCAGGATCAACTGGAAGCTGTTGCGATTCGTTTGGGTTGTGCTACTGGCAAAATAATCGACATCGATCCAGTTCACGCCGAAGGCATTGCGCCCGCCGAAAGACCCCGTGCCGTAGGTGACCGGGGCGCCTGCGCTCCGCGTGTCGACGTCCGCGAAAAACGGGGCGATGATCTGGCGGCTCGTGAAGGTCAGATCGAAGGGGGTAAACGTCCCAAGTGAAGCGTCGAAAGTGACGTTACCGTTATTGTTTACGAAGAGTTGATTGGATGTCACTCCAAAAAAATTGGCATCAAACCCGATACCAACGAGCCCGGTCGACCCGTCGTCATTGGCGGCAAGCGTATTGCCGTCGAAGCCGCTCTCAATAGCGGTGGCGTACGCCCCGGCGGGAAAGGTCAAGGTCAATGCCAGGGCAAAAAGGTATGGTTTTGTTGTCATGGGTCGAATCTCCGGACTTTGTTTAAATGGGCTACGGCGAAGCCACCGATACTGCAATTAGGCAACAACCATGCCATACTTATATATATGTATATGAATCAATGGGTTAATTACGGTATTCGGGCATGATGCCCGCGTGACTGTAAATTTATCCGACAGCTGGATACGCCGACCTGTTGGCTCCAAACGGAAATTTAGGACGCCGGTTCCTGTCGCGTTGGTGATGGGGGCAGGGCCGGTAGGTTGGGATGAGGGACGAACCCCAACCTACCCATTCCTCTGTACCTCCGTGAGAGAATAAATATTTTCTCACAGAGGCACGGAGATGAAAGAGAATGAGGCAGAAGCGATGATCGTCGATTGCATCGCCAAAATGCCCTTCACCCCCAGGGGTTCGCTCAGGGCAGCTTGTATCCTTAGTATTGCTTCTCCTTTGTGCCTCCGTGCCTCTGGGAGAGAAAAGTGACCACCCACTCGGCGTGAACAGCCCCATTTCCCTTTCCTACTTCCGTCGCGGCATGTTCGCCAGGCCGCGGGAGATGCGCGAGAACCTGCTGCTGGGGCTCATGCTGTTGCTGCTCCATGCCGCCCTGTGGGGGGACTTCGGGAGTGCCCTGTCACGCTCCATGATGCTGGCCCACCTGGGGCTGTTCCTCATCTGGCAACCGCTGTGGCGCAGTGACCGGCGCCTGGACCGCGGCACCTCGACCGTCTTCGTGCTGCTGACGGTGGCCTTCGTCGTCTGGCTCAACTGGTGGTTCGTGTTCATCTGGATGCTGCTGCTCATCGGCCTCATCGGTGGCCGCGTGCTGTTCGTCAACCGCCGCGAACGCTTCGTCTACCTCACCACCCTGGTGGTGCTGATTTGCGAATTCCTCATCGGCTGCGTGGTGCCCACGTTCGATGTGCCCACCGACGACTTTACCGGGATACTGTTCTACTACGGCCTCATGGTGCCGGCGTTGCTGGTGCTGGTGCTGCCGGTGCACCACGACCCCCGCCCACGGCTCCACAGCGTGGATTTCCTCCACGCCATCACCCTGTCCTCCCTCACCGCCCTGCTGGCCCTGGGCAGCTTGCTGGTGATGTACTCCACCGAGCTGTCCTACCCCACGGCCCTGTTCCAGAACCTGATCTTCATCGCGCTGTTCCTGCTCGCCATCAGCTGGCTGCTGGACCCCCACCCCGGCTTCTCCGGCCTGTCCCAACTGTGGTCCGGTTATGTACTGAATATGGGCACCCCCTTCGAGGAGTGGCTCACCGGACTGTCCCAACTGGCCCAGAGGCACGACGCCCCGGATGCCTTCCTGAAGAACGCCATGGCCCAGTTCGGCGACCTGCCCTGGGTGGAGGGAACCCGGTGGGAGACACGCGAGCAATCCGGGCTGGTGGGCCGGGAGACCCCCCACGCCAACCGGGTCCAGGGCGACACCCTGGAGGTGACCGTCTACACCCTGGCCGCCCCCGGCGCCACCCTGCTGCTCCACAGCCGGCTGCTGATCCAGGTGATCGATTACTTCTATACCGCCAAGCGCTCCCAGCAGGAGCTGGGCAGCCGGGCCCACCTGCAGGCGGTATACGAGACGGGGGCCCGGGTGACCCATGACATCAAGAACCTGCTGCAGTCCCTGCAGACCCTGACCATGGCCATGGAGCACACCGAGGGCCGGCGGGCCGAGCAGGCCTATGCCCTGGTGCGCCGCCAGCTCCCCCAGTTGGGGCAGCGCCTCGGCCGCGCCCTCGACAAGCTGCAATCCCCCGAGACCGAGGAACCACTCGAACACCTGGCCCTGGACCAGTGGTGGCGGCGCCTGAAACGGCGCCATGAGGAGGCGGGACTGGGCTTCGAGGCCGCCGGCGAGATACCCGTTACCGAGGTACGGGCGGATGTCCTCGACACCGCCCTGGAGAACCTGCTGGAGAACGCCCGCTTCAAGCGCCAGAGCGAACCCCACATCCGCATCACCGTGAGCCTCGACCCCGGCCCGCCGCTGACCGTGACGGTATGCGACACGGGCTCTCCCGTACCGCCCGCCGTGGCCGAACGCCTGTTCCGCCAGCCCGTCGACTCCACCAGCGGCCTTGGCATCGGGCTCTACCAGACCGCGCGCCTGGCGGAGTCCGCAGGCTACGAGTTACGCATCCTGCACAATGCCCGGGGACGGATCTGCATGGGCGTCCTGAAGAGCCCCGCAGACAGGCCCAATGTCGATATTCTTTACAGTAACGACCCGGGCACCGGAGACCCCAGCGGCCGGAGAGCATGAATTCTGGACCGATCGGGCCCCTTGCCGGTCCATATGGGCTATCCTTGGGGTAGTGTGGGGAGAGACGTAAGGCCCGTTGGGTGGATTTGTCGAGATTTTTTACAGAATGAGACATCCATCACAGGACCGCGCCCATAAGTCACTGTAAAAGAAATAGTTATAGCTTTTGGCGTAGATTTTGCTTTAAGTTCGGGGAATCACATTCGGGCGCAAAACAAACAGACCCAAGCCCGCACCCAGGACAGATAACTCAACCGGGATTCTCTCGTGCAACCAACCATCCACGTAAAGCCCCTAGCATTCTGCGTCCTCATGGCCTGGTCCGCCTTTGCCCCGGCGACGTCGGTGCTGGGCTTCGAGGACATCAAGATCCCTGAGGGCAAACTGAGGGCTACCCTGCCCCCAACCCATGGCGGCCTCCAATGGAGCAACGGCTGGTACGTGGAGCCGTACGCGGAGTTTCTGGCCGAGGTGAATTCCTTCTTCAAGGCGCGCCCTGCCGCTGACGGCGCCGCCAACCTGTTCTATCTCACCAACCTCGAGAGATTCGACACGGTACACAGCGAGGTCGAGGTTAAGGGAGCAAAAACACCATTTCTCTTACACGGCCTCGAACTGTACAGTTTCCCGGATGACGGAGAACCCATCGATATTCCGGAGATATTCAGCTCGGCGCTGACCGTAACCATCGATGGTTTCGATGCCGCAGGCCGACCGGTCAACCGGCCCATCATCATCGACCTGTTCCCGTCCGGCAAGGCGCCATTCTCGACCATCCAGGTGTCCTTGAACAAGAACTCCGGCTGGACCAGGCCGGTGCACTCGGTGGTGTTCACCGCCGAAGGCGGCAGCGCACCACGCTTCGTGATGGACAACCTCGCCTTTACACCTGTGCCCCTGCCACCGGCACTCCTGCTGCTAGGCTCGGCCGCCACCCTGCTGCTGGCGGCTACCCGCAGGCGCAGAAGGCCGCTCTCCCCTCAGGGTAACTGACCGGCCGCGATCATGCGCTCGTAGAGCACCACGGGCGAGATCCATTCCACGATGTCATCGAAATAGGCCCGCGCCACATCGGTGTCAGGCTCTCCGCGACGCGGGCCGGCCACGAAAATATCGTCCTCCGCGATCCAGTAACCGCCCAGCAGGGAAGGGATGACAGCCGACTCTCCCGCGTTTTCCAGCTGGTAGGTGGAGAAGAAGCCGTAGCCGGGCATGTTGCTGCCATCCGGCCCCAGGGAATAGAACACCACCGGTGCCTGACTGGTCAGCGCAAGCGCGCCACCGTCACTACAATTGGGAGTGACCTCACTGCCCGTGCCCGTAACGTCGTCCGGTGGCGGACCCTCGCTTGAACACACCTCCAGGTCCGGTTCCAGATTCTCCATGCCCACCCGGCGCATCTCGCCATCGGCCACGAAGTCCCACCCTTCCTCAGCATCCAAATTGAATCTCGTGACGCTGTAGCGATAGGGGTTGCCCCAGGCATCCACCAGCACCAGCAGGTTGTCGCCGTTGAAGGGGCCGGAGACGCCAAGGGTCACCGCGGGAACGAAGCCGTGCTGGAGGGACTTCACGCCATCGTTGCAAGTTCTTGCGGCCCCGCCCGCTGCCTCCAGTTCCTCCCCATCGGTGGCGTGGGTCGCGGGACAGGGCAGGCGGCCGTTCACCTGGGCAAAGCCGATGAGGGCGCTGCGGATCTCCGCCAGCTTGCGCTGGGTCTCCTGGATCTTCGCAGTCTCCACTTGCACCGACAGGGGCACCAGGATCCCCGTCAGCAGCAGCCCGATGACCACCACCACCACGGCCAGCTCGATGAGGGTAAAGCCCGTTTGCTTACCCTGATCCCGATGACAGCCACGGCGGCCCGCTCGCCCGCTATATGAGAGACCTTTCAAGGCGTTACGATCCTCATCACATCATTAAGACCGTCGTGGTCTACTCCAAACCAGAAGAATTCATCGTCTGTGTCGGCATTTTCACCTTCAAGGTAGCAGTCCACGGTGTTAGCGGCACTGCATTGGATTCCCTGTGCTCGATCCTGAGGGAATGGGCCCGGACCAACACTCGCTTGAGCCTGCCCGGCCACCAAGACTAAAGCCTCCACATCATTCCGTATCACGGTTCCGCTTTCATCAACCAGATTCAAACAGTTTCCTGCGCCGGCGCAATTACCGGCCCCGTCGGGGTCCTCGTCATCGGAGATCGCCACCGCCACGAGCCGTTCCCAGCCCTGTTGGAAGAACCATGGCGGAAGATCGACGACGTCTTGTTCGTCCACATCCCCGTCACCGTCAATATCCTCGTTGACGAGCTCCGTCTGGGGCATGAAATCCAGACGCAGGCCGGAAACGCGCATCCACCCCGACCAGCCGGTGGAGGTCCCGCTGATCGTCCACTCACCCCTCCCCACCTCCGATGCACCGGCGTAGTCCTGCACCGTTAATTGCCCCTCGACCTGCCCATCGAGAGTGACATCGGCTTCGGTGCCAGACACGCAAAAGGGAGAAACGGGGTCATAGCCGATGCAAACGCTGCGCGTTCTGATGTCACCGGATGGCTCCACGACGAACTCCGAGCCATTGAAACGCAGCCACAGACGATAGGTGCGCTCAGTGACCTCGCCGACGTCAGTGAAGGTGCCGGCTACCGTGCATCCAGACGGGCTCTCTTCATCGGCCGTCACGGTCAGGGAGAAGGGGGTGATGGTCTCCACCGTTTCGCAGTATACCCCCCGGGGATGGGTCCACTGGCAGGCCCCCGGGGGGAACGACCGCGAACCGGACTCCACCGCATCCTTTAGCTGGAAGGTGTGCTGCCGCTCGAGCGTGAGGGTAGCTGCTCCCGAGCAGAGTTCCAGTATCCCACCAGTCACGTTCCAGTCCAGGGTGAAGGCACTGATGTAGGGCCGCCCCACCGCATGCACGGGCAACAGCCCGAAACGGGTCCCCTCAACGGAAAACTGGCGCCCCAGTTCCCAGCCATCACCTGGCGCAAAAGCGTCGCTGGTGCCACCCAACAAGTGTCTGACTATGAGCTGGTTCGGCAGGGTTACGGTAGCCACCAGACCGAGCGACCCATCTGAATGATTGATGATAGGATCCTCCTGCTGGACACGGAGGTCCGCGAAATCCACCTCGTCATCCACTAGGGTGTCACCCGCGCTGCCAGCGTCGGCCCGGCCATAGCTCGCGCGGAAGCGGTACTTATTGCCCACCGTGAGACCGATATCCCCAACGATTTCCACGGTGCTGGTGCCGGCGCTGAAGCTGACCCTGCTGGCCAAGCTCGCGCCGCCGCCTGTCAGGTTTTCCAACACGCTACCCGGTGGTATCGCCAGTTCAACCAGGTTACTCGCGGTTTCCTTCAGCTCGTCGCCGGCGGTTCCCGTGTCGGCGGTGCCCTCGATGGTGGCATTGGCGGCAACAGGACGGCCACGAAGCAGGATCTGATAGAAATCCGAACCTGCGAAAGTATTTCCTACGCCTCCGGATAACGCGCCCACCGTCAACGTCTGGTTATCTGGGATCCCTACGGTATCCACTACGCCGAGGGAGCCATCGGTGACGTTATGCACCAAGTCACCCCCTTGGACTCCTACCGCCACGAAGTCGTAGGAGGAATCCTTCAAGGTGTTACCAGCGCTCGTGTTCCCCGCAGTCCCCTGGATCCGTGGTTCCAGGGCCAGTGGCTCCCGAAACTCCGCCAGCCATGGAAATCGGCCATAACCATTCTGATAGTTCCTGAGTGCGCTCGCCACCAGTTCGGCCACCCGCTTTTCCACCCGGGGCATCAGCTCGTCGATGGTGATGTAGATGAGGCGGTCGTTGAACTCGTCGCTCTGGTGGATGTAGAAGTCCTCGCCGAGACTATCAGCGCAGCCAGCCGCCACATCGGGGCAGCCGTCGTTGTCGATGTTGCCCACGGTATCGCCGGCCTGATCGAAGGTCTCCAGAAATTCGTCGATAGGCGGCGTGGCGCCGCTGCGGTCCTGACCCTCCAGGGCGGGGCCGGGGGCGATGATGACGGCGGCCACGCGGTCGCTTACGATGTTGCCCTCGCCGTCCCTCACCTGGAGCCAGGGAAAGGGTGGCGGATCGAGATCCACCAGGTTGGAATTCAGAGGTGCTGCACCCGGCCCGGGGTTACGGACCAGGTTCTGGGACACCGCGTACCACAGCCGTGCCCCGTAGCCGTCGGTGATATCTTGGCCATCATGAATGATTAATGATCCGGTACATCCCGCCTCCCCCCGCCAAGGGAAGCGGCCCATAAGCAGCCCAATATTTGCGTCACCAGTAAAACAGTCCGCCTCTCCATCGTAATTTCCATCATTGTTGTCTCGATCTGGATAAGGCAACTCTCCCGGCTTCCGGTTACTCGAAACCGCCCACCCCATCAGCAGCTCCTTCGCCCGCGCCAGGGCCTCGGAGGTCTGCGTCTCCCGGGCCCGTTGATGGATGGAAGGATCGAACCGGGCGAGGATGACGGCGGAGGTGGCCACCACCAGGATGATCAGGAGCACCATGAGGGCCGCGCCGCGCTGGGCCGCGGCGGGGCCGCGAGGCAGGGGGGCCGGCGGTGAAGGGGAGCGGGAATATATGGGCTGCGGCATGGCGGTGACGGACCCCCGGGTGGTCAACGGGAGCGACTGGTGGTCATGGCCCGGCGTCGCCGGCGCGGCCCTGGGGCGCCAGCCCGGGCGCGGTCTCGGAGGGGCCGGGCGTGAGTTCGGAGACGCGGGCGCTGGCGGGGTCGAAGCGCTGGCCGGGTTTGAGGTCCACGGTGGTGTCCGAGCCCCGCACCCGCACGGCCACGCCGCCATCGCGGGTGCTGGTGGGGTCCACGGTCACGCCTTCGTCGGTCGTGCCCTTGCGCAGCACCGGGCGGCCGTCCACCCACGCGGTGTTGGGACCGTGGCTGCGCACCACCAGCCCCTCCATGCGCAAGGAGCGCAGTGGCGGCGGCGGCTCCGGTGGCGGTTGCTCTTCCGCCACCTCGGGCTCCGGGGCCTGCTCCGGGGGCGGGGCGAAGCGTTCCTCGTCCAGGGCCGCGCGCTGCTCGGGGGTGAAGAACAGCCGCCCCAGGGCCTCGCCATGGGCCATTCCCGGCACCAGGACCGCGACCCAGAGCACGCCGAGCACCAGGGCGCCGGGCCAGGAGAAGGGGGGATGCCTTGCGGCCATGGTAATCACCTGCACCTCACGAGGGGTTCCGGAGGGTAATCCACAGCAGGCGGCAACTGGCCATCAGGTTGGGCTGGTCTGGCTGGGGGGGCGCCGTATCCCGGCCGCGCCGGCTGAGGGCGCAGCCGTCGACGCTGAAACTGCCGCTGGCGTCTCTCTCCAGGCGGTCGAAGAGCCTGAACAGGTCGGTCTCGTGGACCAGTCCGGCGGTCAGTTCCATGGCGCTGGCGTAGGGCTCATAGTCGCTCCTGGGGAGCTTTGCGGGCGGCTCGTACTCGCCGCGCGGGGAGATGCTGTACTGCAGCGTGGGCAGCCGCAACTCCTCCTTGACGCGGCGCAGGGTCTCGAGCCATTGCAGGCGCTGCTCCTCACCGATGAGGCCCGCCGCCTTCAACGCCTCGAAGCGCGGCAGGTACTCGCGGATGAGACGCTCCTCCTCGTCCACCGACAGGTATTTACGGCTGGCGTTCAGGAACCGGCGCTGCTCGGTGCTAAAGGCCTGCTCCTGCTCGGCCTTGAAATAACGGCTGGCCACCACCATGGCGCTGGCCACCGCCAGGGTGATGACCAGGATGACGATGGCACCCCGCAGCACGGACCAGTCGATATCATGCCTGTCCATCTTGCTCTCCGAGTACCACGATGAGCGAAAAACCCGCCTCGTCCCGGGCGCGGTCGCCGACGGCATTGCCCGAAAGGGCCTGATTGGGGCTGAGGTTGAGGGGCAGTTTGGTCAGCCTGACCTCCACCACCCCCTGGAGCCCCCGCAGGTTGGCGGCGAATGCCTCGAGCATGTCGAGGGCGGCCCGGTAGTCGCCGTCGAAGGGGTCTATGCGCCCATCCAGCACCGCGTGCTCGTCGCCCGGGCGCTGGTCCTTCTTCTGGTACCGTCTCTGGCGCTTGTCGGTAACCTCTTCCGCCGGCGGTTGTCCGGGACCCTGACCCCACGCCACCTGTTCCACCCGCAGCCGGGGAAAGGCATCCAGGGCCAGGCTGATGAGCTCCATGGCCTCCAGCGGCGTGGTGCGGTGTTGTTCCAGGGTCGCCACGGCTTCCACGGCCCGCTTGAGTTCCTCCGCCTCGGCGGGCAGCTCGGGCAGGCCGGTGCGGGCCGCGTCGTAGCGCTGCTGATAGTAGGCCGTCTGCAGCTGGGAGGCCGCGCTGCGCTGGCTGAGGATCATGCCGGTCACCACGTTCATGCCAGTCCAGGCCACGGCCCCCAGCCCCAGCACGATGGTCGCTGCCGTCATGCCGTTGCGGGCGTAGCGCAGGGTATTGTAGCGGCGCTCCCGGGGCGTGGCGTAGTGGTTGGCGGGGGGGCGGCGCAACAGCAGGTGGGCGAAGAGTGCGTCGGCGTAGGGGGACACGAAGGCCGGATTCATGCCCATGCCATCGGCGATACGGGACATCTCCACCAGCACACAGTGCATGGTGTCGGTGTCCTGGGCCCGCGCATGGAGGATCTCGGCGATGCGGCCCTGGGTCAGCATATACACATTGAGGGGCCGGTCGCGGGGCAGGAGCCGCAGGCTGTTGAGATAGCGGCGCAGTTTCTCGGCCTCGTCCAGCATGGCATCGGCCACCGCCGCAGGCTCCTTGCTGGGCACGTGGGCCAGGCGGCTCATCTTCAGGTACTTGCCGCTGAAGAAGCACTGGCGCAGGTTGCCGGAGCCCTGGAGGGTCATGATCAGGGACTGGCCGTCCTCACCCGCGACATAGGGCACCAGGGTCTCGCACAGCAGGGGCAGGGAGTAGATGCCGGCCAGGGGCACCTTGGCCTGGATGATACGATCCACCCACGGGGTCAGCAGCCCGGGGTTGGTGAGGGCGCTGTAGAGTACCCGGTCGTCCTTGCGGCCAACCGTCTCGCGCCCCTGGAAGCGGGCGGTGTGATAGGACGTGTCACGGAAGTAACGGGCGATGCGGCCCTCCACCATGCCGCGGCGGTCCCGGGCCGACACGTGGGGCACGGTATCCCGCCGGTATTCCTCCTCCACCACGTCCACCACCATGTAGACGGGAATGGAGGGCGCCTCGTTGAGGTAAGAGGAGAATTCCGACAGCCCCTCCTCGCCGAGCTGGAACATGAAGGCCTCCGTCAGGCCGCCCCGCCGCCACTCGTAGGCGGTGAGCTGGTGGCCCGCCACGTAGAGGGCGCGCTTGGGGCCGCGATTAAATCTGGACGGAAGCGACGAGATCATAGAGGGGTCCAAGCACGGAAATCATCACCCAGCCCAGGATGCCGCCCAGCACCAGGGTGATGGTGGGCTCGATGGCCTTCTGCAGGCGGGTGATGGCATCCTCGACATCACGGGAATAGAAATAGCTGACATTGGCCAGGGAGCGGTCCAGGGCGCCGGTATTCTCGCCCACGCGCACCATGCGCAGCACCAGGGGCGGGAACAGGCCCGCATACTCCAGGCTCTGGCTGATGCTGGCACCGTCGGCGATACGGCCGCCGGCGCGGTGAATGGCCTCCTTGATGGCGGCATTGCCGACGATCTCCTCGCTCACCCGCACGCACTCCAGCACCGTGATGCCGGAGCCGTACATGAGCCCGAAGAAGTGGGCGAAGCGCGCCAGTATGGTCTTCTTGAGCAGCGGCCCGATGATCCACACCCGCAGCTTGAGGTCGTCCACGGTGTAGCGGGCGGCGGGACTGACGCGCACGGCGTACTTGAGCCCCGCGAACAGCAGCACCGGCAGGGCGAGGACCACATACCAGTAGTCGACGAAGAAATCCGAGGTGGCGATGAGGATGCGGGTGTGCAGGGGCAGGGTCTGGCCCATGTTCTCGATGACCTTGACCAGCTGGGGCACGATGTAGGTCATGACGAACAGGATCACCGCCGTCATCACCACGGCGATGACGGCGGGGTAGATCATCAGGGTCTTGATCTGCCGTATCTGCTCGTCCTGCCACTTCAGGGTCTCGGTGAGGTTGGCGAGCACCGCCGACAACTCGCCGCTGGTCTCGCCGGCGCGGATGAGGTTCACCATCACCTCGTCGAACACCGAGGGATGCTGCGCCAGGGCCTCCGACAGGGGCGACCCGCCCTCGATGCTCTCGATGAGGGAGGCGATGACCTCGCGAAAACGCGGGTGCTCGATGGTGTCCCGCAGGTCCGACAGGGCCTCGAGGATGGGTACGCCGGCCTGGGACAGCTGCTCCATGTGGAACAGGAAGCCGATGAGGTCCTGGCGGGTGATGCGCTTGTGGCCCACGCTGCGGGTGCGGCGTTTGACCTCCTTGGAGCGGATCAGGTCCAGCCCCATGCGCGCCAGGCGCAGCTCCAGGTCCGCCGGGTTCACCGCCTCCATCTGGCCCCCGGCCATGCGCCCGGCGGGATTCATGGCCTTGTACTGGAACAGTGCCATCAGGTCAGCCTGTCCGTCAGGTCCACCACCCGCGAGATCTCGTCGATGGTGGTGAGGCCCTCCATCACGCGGCGGATGCCGTCATCGGCCAGCGAGCGGAAGTGCCGTTCCTGGGCCTGCCTGGCGATATCGCGCGTGGTGGCCCCCTGGGCCAGCAGCGCGTCGATCTCCGCATCCACGCGCAGGATCTCCATGAGGGCGATGCGCCCCTTGTAGCCCTGATGGTCGCACTTGGCGCAGCCCTTGGCGGCATAGAGGATGGGCGCGGCATCCCCGACGTGCAGGCCCAGCAACTGGCGCTCCACCTTGGTGGGCTCGTAGGGCTCCTTGCAGTCGGGGCACAGGGTGCGGATGAGGCGTTGCGCCACCACGCCGATGATATTGCCCGCCATGATCTCGGAACTGATGCCGATATCCCGCAGCCTGGACACGGCCCCCACCGCCGAATTGGTATGCAGGGTGGAGAAGACCTGATGGCCGGTCATGGCGGCCCGGAACGCCATCTCGGCGGTGTCCTCGTCCCGGATCTCGCCCACCAGGATGATATCCGGGTCCTGGCGCATCAGGGTGCGGATGCCGTTGGCGAAATCGAGCTTCACGGTGTCGTTGACGGAGGTCTGGCGAATGAGCCCCATGGGGTACTCCACCGGGTCCTCCAGGGTCATGATGTTCACGCCCTCCTCGTTCAGATGCATGAGCAGGGAATAGAGGGTGGTGGTCTTGCCGCTGCCGGTGGGGCCGGTGACCAGGATGATGCCCTCGGGCCGGGCGATCATCAGGCGCAGCAGGGACAGCTCCTCTTTGTGCAGGCCGAGGCCGTCCAGAGGCACGATGCCCTTCTGGCGGTCCAGCACCCGCAGCACGATATTCTCGCCATGGGTGGTGGGCAGGGTGGAGACCCGGAAGTCGATGGCGCGCCCGTACAGGGACAGGGAGAAACGCCCGTCCTGGGGCGCCCGCATCTCGGCGATGTCCATGCCCGACATCACCTTGATGCGCACCGCGATGGCGGACCAGTAGTTCTTGTGCAGGCTGCGGATCTGGCGCAGCACGCCGTCGATGCGGTAGCGGATGCGCAGGAATTCCTGCTCGGGCTCGAAGTGGATGTCCGAGGCCTCCCGTTTCACCGCATCGGACAGCAGGGCGTTCACCAGGCGCACCACCGGCTGGCTGTACTCGTCGGTCTCGGCCTCGAGGCTCTGGTAGTCGATCTCGCCGGTCTCGATCTCCAGCAGAATGCCGTCCACGGACAGCTCGAAGCCGTAGAACTGGTCAATGGCCTTCTCGATCTCGGCCTCGCCGGCGAGCAGGGGCCGGATGTGGTATTCGGTGCCGATCTGGGTACGGATCTTGTCCAGGGCCACCACGTTGAAGGTGTCCCCCATGGCCACGGTGAGGAGCTTCTTATCCTCCTCCAGGGACACCGCGAGGACGTTGAAGCGCCGCGCCACGTCGCGGGGAATGAGGCGCACCACGTCGCTGTCCACCACCACCCTGCTGATGTCGATGGAGGCCTGGCCCAGGGAGCCGCCCACGACATCGCGGATGACACCCTCGGTGACGAAGCCGAGGCGCACCAGGATCTTGCCCAGATGCTGGTTGCTGCGCTTCTGCTCGGTGAGGGCGATCTCCACCTGGTCCTTGCTCACCAGTCCCTTGGCGACCAGGACCTCACCGATGCGTCTGGGGCTTGGGGTTACGGTCATGTCATGAAGCCGGTGCCACCGCGGGTGGGGCGAGGGCGTCGATGCGCTGCACGACCCGCGCCCGGTCGAAGCTCACGGACCGCTCGCCGGCGCGCGCCAGGGCCTCGCGGTAATAATCCAGGGCCGCGGCATGCTGCCCCATCTGGTCGAGGCTGATGGCGAGGTTGAAGGCGTAGTCGCCGTTGGTCTTGTCCATGCGGTAGGCATTGAAAAAGGCCTGCTGGGCCGCCGGCCATTGCCGCTGGGCCGCATAGACGTTGCCCAGGGCGAAGTGCAGATAGCCCTCGTCGGGGTTCCTGTCCAGCAGCACCTTGAGGCGGCTGACGGTCTGCACCGGGTCCTGTACCGCCTGCAGGGAGGTCAGCGCGGCGAGGGCCAGGCGGTCCTTAGGGTTCAGGGCCAGCAGGCGCAGGTAGTAGCCCTGGGCCTCCTGCGGCCGCCCGGTCTTGAGGGCCACCGCCGCCAGCCCCAGCAGGGCATCGCGGTTCTGGGGGCTCTTCTTCAACACCTGCCGGTAGGCCGACTCGGCACCGGCCAGGTCACCGCTGCGGTACATGTCGTAGGCGCCGCGGGTCTGACGGAACTCGGGGTCGCGGGCGGGGCTGCGGTCGATGCGGATGGGCAGGGAGCCTTCATCGGCGGCGGGCCGCCCGGCCCGCGCCACCGTTCGCGGCTGTTCCGTCGCCGCGGCGGTGCGTGATGGGGTCTCCCGTGCGGCGGCGGCCCGGTCCGTTCCCCTATCCGTCGTGGCGGCGGCGCCGTCCGCCGCGGCGGTGCGCGGCGGCTCGGGCTCGGCGGCCGGCGCCTGGGGCGTGGTGGCCGCCGCCAGGGCCTGCTCGGGCGTCATGGGCGATGCGGGGGTAGCCGGCGCGGGTTGCGGGGGGGAGGACGGAGCGGCACTCGACGCCGTGGCGGCGGGTGCCGCTGCGGTAGCCGGCGTGGTGGCCGGGGCCGCCGGCGGGCGCGCCGCCGTGGCGGGCGCCTCCGCCACCGGGGCGGGCAACGGGACGCGGGCCACGGGCGGGCGCGCGACGGAGGTCAGGCCGCTCATGGACACCCACAACCAGCCCCCCACCCCGGCCAGCAGCAGCACCCCCGCCACCCCCAGCAGCACCCAGGTACGGCGCGGCGTGTCCTTCCTGCCGGCGCCCTTCACCTTGGCCTTGAACACGTTCAGGGCATCGTGCTGGGACACCCGGGTGGTGGCGCCCGTCGCGTCGGCGCCGCCGCGCTGGGAGGCCATGGCCGACGTCACCTCGTCCCCGGTCATCCTGCCGGTGCCGTCGTAGAAATCGCGCATGGACTCCTGCACGTTTCTCATGGAGGGCATGGTGGCGGCCTGGGGGTCGAACTCGTCGGTATCCCCGGGCGGGGTCAGGTCCTCGTCCGCCGCCGGCCGGGCGAAACGGCCCGAGGAGTCCGTCAACCGGGATGCCAGCTCCTCGAGGTTCAGGCGGTCGCTGTCCTCCTTGCCCCCCTCCCGCCGTTCCAGCCGCAGGGATTCGTCCCCTCCGGAACGCGGGCCCTTCGAGTCATCGTCGTGTTCCATACGCCACCCCCCCGCGGGGGCCTCTTCCAGAGGTTCGATACTGAGTCCCTCGCCGGGCTCCTCATGGGGTTCCGGGCCAGGCATCTGCCGCTCCGGCGGAGGCTCCATCTCCAACCGCTCCGGGCTGGCGCCCTCGCCGGTACGCTCCAGCTTCGCCTTCTCGGCCTGCTTGAGGGCGTCGAGGAGGAGGCTCATGGCCGCGAGCCGGTGGTGGCCGAGGAAACGCTCGGCAGCCGGTAGGCCTGCTCCAGGAAGGGACGGAACTCCCGGAGGTCCTTTTCGATATCGGCTTCATGCACTACCAGGGGGCGCATGAAGATCACCAACTCCGACTTGGTCACCTGATTACGGCGATGCTTGAAGGCCTCGCCAAGCCCACCGTTGTCCGGTAGCCCAGGTAGGCCACTGCTGGTACGGCGATCCTCATCCTGCATGAGCCCACCCAGCACCGCAATGCGCCCGCTTGGCACCTTGAGCACCGAATCCATCTCCCTGACCGCCACCTGGGGCACCAGATTATTGGCGTTCAGGGGGTCGGCGACGAACTGAGTGACCCGGGATATGGTCGGACGCACGTTGAGGATGACATTGTCGGACTCGCTGATCTGGGGAGTCACGTGCATCACGAGTCCCACGGGCACCGTCAGGATGTTGGACTCCTCCGTGGTCACGGTGGAGGCCTCGGACTGCGAAGTGTCGCGGTCGATCTCGAAATAAACGATGTTCTCCACAACCTTGAGCACGGCGGTCTGATTGTTCAGCGCCATCAGTTTGGGGCTGGACAGTACCTTGGCGTTGCCGAACTCCTTAAGCAGACTGACGGTGAAGGTGATACCGTCGTTGCGGTCATCCTTGCTCTGGAAATCCAGCAGGAAGCTGGGAATGTTGTTGGCGGCCCCGAAGGCCGTGGTGGCCAGGGCACCGCCCACCGGAGAAGCGATGCCGGCGGCGCCGGACAGCACGGTGAGGCCTTCACCGATGGCCACTTTCGACCAATCCACTCCCGACTGGTACTCGTCGTTCAACTCGACTTCCACGATAGTGGCCTCGATGAGCACTTGGCGGCTCACACTGGCGACCACACGATCGATGTATTCCTGGATCTGGCGATGCTGCACCTCTGTGGCCCTCACGGTCAGGACGCCGGACTCGCGGTTGCTGATGACGATCTCTTCGTCGCCGGAGCCCTTTCCGAGCATGGATTGGATATTCGTCTCCAGGGTCTCCCAGAAGGTATGATTGGACTCGTTGTCCACTTGGGTGGAAGAGCCGCTCCGGCCCCCGCCGCCCCCACCGCCACTTCCGCTTCCCGAATCACCCACCGACGCGATCTCGGTACTCAGCTGGACGTCACTGGAACTCGTGCGGGCAAGATTCACGTAGTCCACCTTGTAGGTCTTGAGATAGGGACTGTCCGGCATCACCACGAGTTGGTTGTCGGACATCTCGTAGCGCAGGTCCACCTGGCGGGACAGGCGCTCCAGGATCTGGGGCAGGGTCTGGTCCACGGCGTTGAGGGTGACGCTGCCGGCGATGTCCTGGTGGATGTCCACGTTGAGACTGGCGTCCCGGGCCAGGGCGAACAGCAGCTCGCGCACCGGCACGTCGGACACCACCACGGTATAGGTCTCCAGCTTGGGCGCCGGCGAGGGCTCCGGCAGGATGGGCACCTGGCTCACCGGGTCGGGGATGTCCGCCGGGGCCGCCGGAGTGGGATCGGGCCGGATATGGCCCGCGGAGGGCTCCTGGGGCGGCGGCAGGGCCGAGGAGCAGCCCGCCAGCAGGGCGCCGCTCGCCAATAGCAATACCAGTCTTTTCATGATGTCCCCCATGTGCCCCTCACCCTCTTGTCGGCCCGACCCGAGGAATTTTAAACCACTCTCGCCGGTAAATCGCCGCCACTACACATAAATCGCCATCCTGTCACCGCCGCTCGCGGGCACGAGCGGGTCCCCTGCCCGAATGGAGCGTTTGGATGTCGGGATGAATCCCGACCTACATTCATCGTGGCTCGACCCGGCGCATGCGGGCGGCGCGGATATGCCGCCCGCGGATGTCGGGATGAATCCCGGCCTGCGTTCATCCCGGCTCGATCCGGCGCACCCGGCCGGCGCGGATGTCTCGCACGTTGCGGATGAAGGGCTGGGCCGTCTTCATGGAGCGGGGCAGGTCCTCCAGATCCGCGCGGGCGGCGGCATAGCGGGCGTAGTCGCCGAGCAGCACCCCCACGACGTCGGCGCCGTTCACCAGCGCCCGATAGACGTAGATATCCTCGAGACGATGGCCGAGCCCGGCGTCCCGCAGGCGGCGGTCGAGTTCGGCGGCCCGGCGCGAACTCACGAGCATGAGCTGGATGCTGAAATGGGCGGGATCGGCCTCTTCGAGCCAGTCGCGGGTGGCCGCCAGCCGGGCCTCCAGATAGGGGTCCCCGGCCGCCACCGCCGGGGTGGTGACCATCTCCCCGGGGACGAGGGCCGGCGGTGCGGCGGGCCGGGGCTCTTCACCAGCCGGGTCGGACGGTGCAGCGGGCGGAGGCGGTGCGTCCTGCGCCCGTGGGGCGGAGGTTGCGGCGTCGGTGTACGCGTGGGGTCGTACCGGTGTTTCCGGCGCCCGTGGGGCGGAGGTCGCGGCGTCGGTGTACGCGTGGGGTCGTACCGGTGCTTCCTGCGCCCGTGGGGCGGAGGTTGCCGCGGCACGCGGCGGCGTGGCCACGGCGGACGGCGCGTCGGCGACCTGGGGAAGGGGGGTGGGCGCGACCGCCACGGCCGCGGGGCGGGTAGCCGCTGGCCGTTCCGGTTCCCGGGCCGCTTGCCGCGGCGGTACGGGGGCGATGTCCATTCCGGGTCTGACGCCGCCGCCGGGGGCCTTCTTTGCCTGCCCCTGTGTCTGCTGCCCCTGTGTCTGCTGCCCCTGTATCTGCTGCCCCTGTGTCTGCTGCCCCTGTGTCTGCTGGCCCTGTATCTGCTGGCCCTGTATCTGCTCCGGGGCCGCGCTGGGTGTCTTCTCTGCCTGGCGCGGCGAATACTCCCGCACCGGCGCCCCGCCGGGCTGCGGCTGGGGCGGCGCCGGTTGCGGTGCGCCGGCGGCCTCCCGCGGGGGCGCTTCCCGGTTGGCGGCGGGGGCGGCCTGCCGGGACGCGGACGGCGCCGCCGGCGCGGCGGCGGCCGGGGCGTCGGGCCACTGGGGGCGGGTGAGCCACAGGTAACCGGCGGTGGCGAGCACCGCCAGACCGGTGGTGATGCTGACCCAGGCCAGGGGCCGGCGCCACCGCGCGCGACGGCCGAACTCGCTGTCGGCCACCGCCACCTTCACCAGCCGCGGCGTCACCTGATGGGTACCCGCCGCATAGGCGGCGAGGAGGGATTTGTCCGCCAGGATATTGATGCGCCGGATGAGGCCCTCGGAGGCCCGCGCGATGGCCCGCACCGCCGCCGGGGTGAACACCGCCGGACCGCGGTAGCCGGCGGCGCGCATGCGGAAATCCAGGTACTGGCCGATCTCGTCGCGGCTGAAGGCCGGCAGCTCGAAGCTGTGGGTGATGCGCTCGCGCAGTTGGCGGATGTGGGGCGCGGACAGATTGGGCTCGAGTTCGGGCTGGCCGAACAGCACCAGTTGCAGGAGCTTGTGGCGCTGGGTCTCGAGGTTGCTGAGCAGCCGGATCTCCTCCAGGGTCTCGATGGGCATGCTCTGGGCCTCTTCCACGAACACCACCACCTGGCTGCCGGCACCGTGGCGCTCCAGCAGGTAGCGCTGCAACACCTGCATGACCTGGAGCCGCGAGGCGTCCTCGGCGAGACCGAGGTCCAGCTCGAAGGCGATGGCGTGGAGGATGTTGTCGGGGGACAGGTTGGGGTTGGCCAGGTACACCACCTCCACCCCCGCGGGCAGGCGCACCTCGAGCATGCGGCACAGCATGGTCTTGCCGCTGCCCACCTCCCCCACCACCTTGACGATGCCCTCGCCGTTGGTGATGGCGAAGGCCAGGGCGTCGAGGATGGCACCGCGGTTGCCGCCGGTGAAGAACCAACGGGTATCCGGGGTGATGCGAAACGGTGGCTCTGTCAGTCCGAAGTGATCGTAATACATGAAGGCTTAGTCGTGGGCTGCGGTTTCAATGACGGGAGGACGCGTCGGCATCCATGCCCAGCCGCTGGAGCCGGCTGTACAGGGTGGTGCGGTTCACCCCCAGCATGCGCGCGGCCTGGCTCAGGTTGCCGCCCGTGAGTTCCAGGGCGGTGCGAATATAACGCTGTTCCCAGCGGTCCAACACCTCGTCCAGGCGGAAACCCTGCTTCACCAGTTCCAACTGCACCGCCTCATCGCTGCCCTCCTCCCTCGCGACCCGGGCGACCACGCCGGTCTCCAGCTCCAGGGCCAGGGCCGCTTCGTCGACCTCCCGTCCCGCGTACTTGGCGGTCAGGCGGATGACGATGTTGCGCAGCTCGCGCACGTTGCCGGGGAAACCATAGGCGGCGAGGCGTTGCACCGCCTGCTCCGTGAGCCTGAAGGGGACGGAACCGCGGCTGTAGAGACGGCGGAAGCGCTCCAGCAGCAGTATACGGTCGTCGCCCCGCTCCCGCAGCGGCGGCACACGGATGGTCAGCACACTCAGGCGGTGGTAGAGGTCTTCACGAAAACGCCCGGCCCGCACCTCTTCCCGCAGGTCACGGTTGGTGGCGGCGACGATACGGGCCTGGGCGGTACGCGGGCGCGTCTCCCCCACCCGGTAGTACTCGCCATTCTCCAGCACCCGCAGCAGCTTGGGTTGGAGGTCGAGGGGAAAATCGCCGATCTCGTCCAGGAACAGGGTACCGCGGCCGGCATCCTCGAAGAAGCCGGCCTTTGCGGTGGCGGCCCCGGTGTAGGCGCCCTTGGCGTGACCGAAGAGCTGGGCCTCCAGCAACTCGGCGGCGATGGCGGCACAGTTGATGATGAGTGAGGGCTCGCCGGCGCGACGGCTGAGGCGGTGCAGGCACTCGGCCACCAGTTCCTTGCCGACGCCCGATTCCCCCTCCACCAGAACGGGAAACGGGGTGTCGGCGAACTGGTCTATCTGCTCCCGCAGGGTGCGTATGGGGGGGCTGTCACCGAGGATGTTGCAGCCGTCCGGCTGGGCCTCGGCGGCGTCGCTCTCGGCCTCCAGGATCATCAGCTGATGGGCCAGCCGGGCCTTGAGGAGTTCCGTGTCCGTGGGCTTGGGGATGAAGTCCACCGCGCCGAGGGTCAGGGCGTGCTGGATATTGGCACGGCCGCTCTGCCCCGACAGCACCAGGATCTTCACCCGCGGATTGAAGGCGAGGAGTTCCTGGATGAGCTGGAAACCCTCATCGGGCACATGGGTGTCCGGCGGCAGGCCGAGGTCCACCAGGGCCAGCAGCGGCGCCGACCGTCCGCTCTGGAGGATGGCCCTGGCCTCGGGGCGCGAACGGGCCGTGGCCACCGTGTAGTCCTCGGCGAGGACGAACTCCAGGGCATCGGCGATGAGGGGGTCGTCGTCCACCAGCAACAGGGCCGGTGGGGTGCCGCCGTCCATGGTCGGGGATCCATTCACGGGCCCGGGACGCCATGCCGCCATGCCGGCGCCTCGCGAACGCCGGCATGGCCCGCCCATCCCACTGGATCGATTGCCGTGCACATCATCGATCCAAGTCTAGCAATTTGTTCGAATTTATGTCAGCTAATTATCTCAACCCACTGTTATCACGTGAGATTGCTCAGCACTTTCAGGGTCGCCGTGGAGCGATTCATGGTATAGAAGTGCAGTCCCGGCGCGCCCCCGTCCACCAGTTCCTGGCACAACCGCGTCACCACCTCCTCGCCGAAGGCACGGATGGACTCCAGGTCGTCGCCGAAGCCCTCCAGGCGCTTGCGCATCCAGCGCGGGATGTCGGCACCACAGGCATCCGAGAAGCGGGCGAGCTGGGAGTAGTTGGTGACGGGCATGATGCCGGGGATGATGGCTATCTCCACGCCGAGCCCCTGGCACTCCTCGACGAAGCGGAAGTAGGCCTCGGCATTGAAAAAGTACTGGGTGATGGCACCGTCGGCCCCGGCATCCACCTTGCGCTTGAAGTTCTCCAGGTCGGCCCTGGCGTTCTTCGCCTGGGGGTGCACCTCGGGGTAGGCGGCCACCTCCACCTGGAAGTGGTCGCCGCTGTCCTCGCGGATGAAGGACACCAGTTCGTTGGCGTAGTGGAGGTCGCCCAGGGCACTGGAGCCCGCGCCCGAGGGCAGGTCGCCGCGCAGGGCCACCAGGCGCTTGACGCCCTTTTCCCGGTAGCGGGCCAGCAGGGCGGCCATCTCCTCGCGGCTGGCGCCGATGCAGGAGATGTGGGGCGCGGCGTCTATGCCCTGGCCCATGAGCCAGTCGACGGTGGCGAAGGTGCGGTCGCGGGTGGAGCCGCCGGCACCGAAGGTGACGGAGAAGTAGTCGGGTTTGGCAGCGGTGAGTTCGGCCACCGCCGCCTGCATGTTCTCCATGCCCTCTTCCGTCTTGGGCGGAAAGAGTTCGAAGCTCAGATTATTCAATTGTTTCATAGGATATCTCGCAGGAGGCAACGACCGGCGGCGGGACCATAACCGCCCGTGACGCCGCGCTTACACAGGCGCCGCGGAGGCCCCGCCGGGGCGGGGGGTGCCTCATGGCACTCCTCGCCCAGCGGGGTCGCCGGCCGTTACGCTGCGGCCTCATTAATGTGAAAGACGTGCCGGAGGCACACTACCGGCCCCCGCTCCCTCGGGGAGAGGGATCGGGTGAGGGAACGTTCCGGGGCGCGGCGACCTTTCATCGTATGGGTGCGGAGCGCCTCGCCCCATGAACGTCAGTAGCGGTAGTGGTCGGACTTGTAGGGACCGTCCACGGGCACGCCGATATAGTCGGCCTGGTCCTGGGTCAGCCGGGTCAGATGGACGCCGATCTTCTCCAGATGCAGGCGCGCCACCTCCTCGTCGAGGTGCTTGGGCAGGATGTAGACGCCGATGGGATATTCCTCGGGCTTGGTGAAGAACTCGATCTGCGCCAGCACCTGGTTGGTGAAGGAGTTGGACATCACGAAGCTGGGGTGGCCGGTGGCGCAGCCCAGGTTCACCAGGCGGCCTTCGGCCAGCAGGGTGATGCGATGGCCGTCGGGGAACACGATCTGGTCCACCTGGGGCTTGATGTTGATCCACTCGTGCTGCTTGAGCTTCTCCACCTGGATCTCGTTGTCGAAGTGGCCGATGTTGCAGACGATGGCCTGGTCCTTCATGTTGGCCATGTGCTCGTAGGTGAGGATGTCCTTGTTGCCCGTGGTGGTGACGTAGATATCGGCCACCGGCAGGGCCTCCTCGGTGGTGACCACGCGGTAGCCTTCCATCGCCGCCTGGAGGGCGCAGATGGGGTCGATCTCCGTGATCCACACGTTGGCGCCGAGGCCGCGCAGGGACTGGGCGGAACCCTTGCCCACGTCGCCGTAGCCGCACACCAGGGCCACCTTGCCCGCCACCATGACGTCGGTGGCCCGCTTGATGCCGTCCACCAGGGACTCGCGACAGCCGTAGAGGTTGTCGAACTTGGACTTGGTCACCGAGTCGTTGACGTTCATGGCGGGGAACAGCAGATCGCCGTTCTTGAACATCTCGTACAGACGATGCACGCCGGTGGTGGTCTCCTCGGTGACGCCCATCACCTGCTTGCCGATGCGGGTCCACTTCTGGGGATCGGCGGCCACGGAGGCCTTGAGGGTCTGGACGATGACGCGCCATTCCTCGGGATCATCGGCGGCGGCGTCGGGCACGGCGCCCGCCTTCTCGAACTCGGTGCCCTTGTGCACCAGCAGGGTGGCGTCGCCACCGTCGTCGAGGATCATGTTGGGGCCATCGTCACCCGGCCAGGTGAGGGCCTGCTCGGTGCACCACCAGTACTCCTCCAGGGTCTCGCCCTTCCAGGCGTAGACGGGGATGCCGGCGGCGGCAACGGCAGCCGCGGCGTGGTCCTGGGTGGAGAAGATGTTGCAGGAGGCCCAGCGGATCTCGGCGCCGAGCTCAGCCAGGGTCTCGATGAGGACCGCGGTCTGGATGGTCATGTGCAGGGAGCCGGTGATCTTGGCGCCCTTCAGGGGCTTGCTGGCACCGTACTTCTCGCGCAGGGCCATGAGGCCCGGCATCTCGGTCTCGGCGATGGCCATTTCCTTGCGCCCCCAGTCTGCGAGACTGATATCGGCGACCTTGAAATCTGTAAATCCTGTGTCTGGAGCGTTCATGAGTTCTCCTCTTAACGTGTAGTAAGAAGAGCGCGGTTCAAAACTGATGGGTATGTCCCCTTTAACCCGAGCCTGGCAGGAATGGCTCCTGTTGCAGCGCTCCTCGGGAGGGAGGTGGAAATAATTATGAATTTTTAATTTTTAATTGAGGCGTGCGCTGCGCGCACAATCTTTTTTATTTAAAAAGACAGCGAGCGGAGCGAGCCTCAAAACAGGGAATTCAAAATTCACAATTCAAAGTTGAAAATTGGCTGTAAGCCTACGGCTTACAGCTTCGCGGCTGACCGCAGGGCCTCGGCCTTGTCGGTCTTTTCCCAGGTGAATTCCGGCTCCTCGCGACCGAAGTGGCCATAGGCCGCGGTCTTGCGGTAGATGGGCCGGATGGCGTCCAGCATCTGGAGGATGCCGTAGGGACGCAGGTCGAAGTGCTCGCGCACCAGGGCGACGATGCGATCATCCGGGATGCGGCCGGTACCGAAGGTCTCCACGGCGATGGAGGTGGGCTCGGCGACACCGATGGCATAGGACACCTGGATCTCGCAACGATCGGCCAGCCCGCCGGCGACGATGTTCTTGGCCACATAACGCGCCGCGTAGGCCGCGGACCGGTCCACCTTGCTGGGGTCCTTGCCGGAGAAGGCGCCACCGCCATGACGGGCGGCGCCGCCATAGGTGTCGACGATGATCTTGCGGCCGGTGAGTCCGCAGTCGCCCACGGGGCCACCGATGACGAAGCTGCCGGTGGGGTTGATGTGGTACTTGGTGTCCTTGTGCAGCCACTCCTTGGGCAGCACCGGCTCGATGATGGTCTCCATCACGGCCTCCACCAGGTGCTTCTGGTCCACGTCCGGGTCATGCTGGGTGGACAGAACCACCGCATCGATGCCCGCCACCTTGCCGTTGTCGTAACGGAAGGTCACCTGGCTCTTGGCATCCGGGCGCAGCCACGGCAGCACCTTGGATTTGCGCATCTCGGACTGGCGCTGCACCAGGCGGTGGGCGAAGGTGATGGGGGCCGGCATGAGCACGTCGGTCTCGTTGTCGGCGTAACCGAACATGAGGCCCTGGTCGCCGGCGCCCTGCTCCTCGGGCTTGGAGCGGTCCACGCCCATGGCGATGTCGGAGGACTGCTTGCCCACCAGGGACATGACGGCGCAGGTGCTGCCGTCGAAACCCACGTCGGAGCTGGTGTAGCCGATGTCGCACACCACCCCGCGCACCAGGTCATCCAGATCGACCCATGCCTCGGTGGTGACCTCGCCGCCGACGATGACGGCGCCGGTCTTGATCATGGTCTCCACGGCCACGCGGCTGTTGGGATCCTGCTCCAGAAGGGCATCCAGGATGGCGTCCGAAATCTGGTCGGCCACCTTGTCGGGATGTCCCTCGGACACGGATTCAGAAGTAAAGAGATATGATTTGGACATATGTTTATCCACCTAAGTCAATGATTTAATAGGCTCTTGATGCGCCAAAGGAGGGCGCGAGCCAAATTAGTTCGAGTCAGAAGCAATCAAGTCTAACACAAGCCGGACCTCCTTTGCCGGACGACTTAAGTCAGCCGGCATTAATTATGGCGTGAAGATAAAAAGGTATTTGTGCCCCTATAAGAGACTGCTATTGCTGTAACCCCACTGTTAATGGAGAATACAGCGTTTGCTGATAAAGGATGGGCTTGTACCCCTTCGCGAATCTAAGGAGATGAGGATTTAGAGGGAAGACCTCGGCAACGTCCTGTCCTGTACCGAGTTTATACGGATGGTCCATCTCCGGGATGAATAGCGGCCTACACCGCCTAGACGTCCCGTAGAACCCCCTGGATCATCCCACCACGCCATTTCGATAATCGAAACGCTGTTGAGGAGAACCCTATGCCTTCGCGACGAGAACTAGCCAACGCCATCCGCGCCCTCAGTATGGATGCGGTCCAGAAAGCCAAATCCGGCCATCCCGGTGCTCCCATGGGCATGGCTGACATCGCCGAAGTCCTGTGGAACGACTACCTGAAGCACAACCCGGCCAACCCCTCGTGGGCCGACCGTGACCGCTTCGTCTTGTCCAACGGCCATGGCTCCATGCTGGTCTACTCGTTGCTCCATCTGACGGGCTATGCGCTCCCCATCGAAGAACTCAAGAACTTCCGCCAGCTCCACTCCAAGACCCCCGGCCACCCGGAATACGGTTACGCCCCCGGTGTCGAGACCACCACCGGCCCCCTCGGCCAGGGTATCTCCAACGCCATCGGCATGGCACTGGCCGAGAAGGTGCTGGCCGCCCAGTTCAACCGTCCCGGCCACGACATCGTGGACCACCGTACCTACGTGTTTCTGGGGGACGGCTGCATGATGGAAGGGATCTCCCACGAGGCCAGCTCCCTGGCCGGCACCCTGGGCCTCGGCAAGCTCGTCGCCTTCTACGACGACAACAACATCTCCATCGATGGCGAGGTGCGGGGCGGTGCCGAAACACCGGCCTGGTTCCTCGACGATACCCCGGCCCGCTTCGAGGCCTACAACTGGCACGTCATCCGCGATGTGGACGGTCACGATGCCGCCGCCGTGAAGGCGGCCATCGAACAGGCCCGCGCCAACACCGACCAGCCCACCCTCATCTGCTGCAAGACGGTCATCGGTTTCGGCTCCCCCAACAAGGCGGGCAAGGAGGAATGCCACGGCGCCCCCCTGGGGGAGGACGAGGTGGAACTCACGCGCAAGGAGCTGGGCTGGAGCCACCCGCCCTTCGAGGTGCCCCAGGATATCTATGACGGCTGGTCGGCGAAGGAGTCGGGCAGCAGCGCCGAGGCGGCCTGGCAGAAACGCTTCGAGGCCTATCGCGCCGAGTTCCCGGCCGAGGCCGCCGAGTTCGAGCGCCGCATGGCCGGCGACCTGCCCGCCGACTGGGAGGAGACCGCCGCCGCCTTCATCAGGCAGGTCAACGAGAAGGCCGAGACCATCGCCTCACGCAAGGCCTCCCAGAACACCTTGAACGGCTTCGGTCCTGCGCTGCCGGAGTTCCTGGGCGGCTCCGCCGACCTGGCGGGCTCCAACCTCACCATCTGGTCCGGCAGCAAGGGCATCTCCAAGAACGATGCCGGCGGCAACTACATGTATTACGGCGTGCGGGAATTCGGCATGTCCGCCATCATGAACGGCATCGCCCTCCACGGCGGCTTCATCCCCTACGGCGCCACCTTCCTGATGTTCATGGAGTACGCCCGCAACGCCGTGCGCATGGCCTCCCTCATGAAGCTGCGCACCATCTTCGTCTACACCCATGACTCCATCGGCCTCGGGGAAGACGGCCCCACTCACCAGCCGGTGGAGCAGGTCTCCACCCTGCGCATCACCCCCAACATGTCCACCTGGCGGCCCGGCGACGCGGTGGAATCGGCGGTGGCGTGGAAGGCGGCCATCGAGCGCACCGACGGCCCCACGGCCCTCATCTTCTCGCGTCAGGCCCTGGCTCACCAGAACCGGAGTGACCAGCAACTGGCGGACATCGCCCGCGGCGGCTACGTGCTGGTGGACCCCGACGGCGGCAGCCCGGAGGCCATCATCATCGCCACCGGCTCGGAGGTCGGCATCGCCGTGGAAGCGGCCAACCAGCTCAACGGCGCCGGCGGCAAGGTGCGGGTGGTGTCCATGCCGAGCTGTGACCGCTTCGACGCCCAGGACGCCGCCTATCGAGAGTCCGTGCTCCCGTCCGCCGTCACCCGCCGCGTGGCGGTGGAGGCCGGCATCACCGGCTTCTGGTACAAGTATGTGGGTCTGGACGGCAAGGTGATCGGCCTCGATCGCTTCGGCGAATCCGCCCCCGCCGGCGACCTCTTCAAGGAGTTCGGCTTCACCGCGGACAACGTGGCCGCAACGGTGCAAGAGATCATTTAACCGACGCGCGGGGGCACGGCGCCGGAGCGGCGCCCGTGCGACCCGCGTCCTGGCCTTCAACCCGTTAGACTCAGGAGCAAGCGATGACAATCAAAGTGGGTATCAATGGCTTCGGCCGTATCGGCCGCATGGCGTTTCGCGCCATCGCCAAGGACTTCCCGAATCTCGAAGTGGTGGGCATCAACGACCTGCTGGACGCCGATTACCTGGCCTACATGCTCAAGTACGACTCGGTGCACGGCAACTTCGACGGCGATATCTCCGTGGACGGCAACCACATGGTGGTCAATGGCAAGAAGATCCGCCTGACCGCCGAGCGCGACCCGGCCAACCTGGCGTGGGGCGACGTAGGCGCCGAACTGGTGATCGAGAGCACCGGGTTCTTCCTCACCGAGGAGACCTGCCAGAAGCATATCGACGCCGGGGCCAAGAAGGTGGTGCAGAGCGCCCCTTCCAAGGATACCACCCCCATGTTCGTCTACGGCGTGAACCAGGAGGCCTATGCCGGCCAGGCCATCATCTCCGCCGCCTCCTGCACCACTAACGCGCTGGCCCCCGTGGCCAAGGTGCTGAACGACAAGTGGGGCATCAAGCGCGGCCTCATGACCACCGTCCACGCCGCCACCGCCACCCAGAAGACCGTCGACGGCCCGTCCCAGAAGGACTGGCGCGGCGGCCGCGGCATCCTGGAGAACATCATCCCGTCGTCCACCGGCGCCGCCAAGGCGGTGGGCAAGGTGCTGCCGGAGCTGAACGGCAAGCTCACCGGCATGGCCTTCCGCGTGCCCACCTCCGACGTCTCGGTGGTGGACCTGACGGTGGAACTCGACAAGGACGCCTCCTACGACGACATCTGCGCCGCCATGAAGGCCGCCTCCGAGTCGGGTGACCTGGCGGGCGTGCTGGCCTATACCGAGGACAAGGTGGTCTCCACCGACTTCCGCGGCATGAGCGCCCCCTCCGTCTTCGACGCCGGCGCCGGCATCGCCCTGGACGGCACCTTCATCAAGGTGGTGGCTTGGTACGACAACGAGTACGGCTACACCTGCAACATGTTGCGGCTGGCGGAACACATAGCGAAGTGATTGGGCTGCTGCCGGAGTGGGCTCGCCCCACTCCGGCAGTGCCCAATCACACATGAATTGTGAATTGTGAATTTTGAATTGAAAACCGGCACTGGCCAACGCATGGGCTTCGCCGGGACCGCAATTCAGAATTCAAAATTCAAAATTCATAATTCGAACGACGAAGGAGTTCGTACTTCATGTCCTTTATCAAACTGACCGACCTCGACCTCGCGGGTAAGCGGGTCCTCATCCGTGCCGACCTGAATGTCCCCGTGAAGGACGGCAAGGTGACCAGCGACGCCCGCATCACCGCCTCCATGCCCACCGTCGAGCATTGCATGAAGGCCGGGGCGAACGTGATGGTGTTCTCCCACCGCGGCCGCCCCGAGGAGGGCATCGTGGACGAGGAGAACTCGATGCAGCCCATCGCCGACGACATGTCCGCCAAGCTGGGCCGCACCGTGCCCCTGGTGAAGGACTACCTGGAACACGCCCCGCAGATGGATGACGGCGAGGTGGTGCTGCTGGAGAACGTGCGCTTCAACAAGGGCGAGGGCAAGGACGACGAGACCCTGGCGAAGAAATACGCGGCCCTGTGCGACGTCTTCGTGATGGACGCCTTCGGCACCGCCCATCGCGCCCAGGCATCCACCCACGGCGCCGGCAAGTTCGCGCCCGTGGCCTGCGCCGGCCTGTTGCTGGCCGAAGAGCTGGACGCCCTGGCCAAGGCCCTGGCCAATCCGGCCCGCCCCATGGTGGCCATCGTCGGCGGCTCCAAGGTCTCCACCAAGCTCACGGTGCTCGAGTCCCTGTCCACCAAGGTGGACCAGCTCATCGTGGGCGGCGGCATCGCCAACACTTTCATCGCCGCCATGGGCCACAACGTCGGCAAGTCCCTCTACGAGGCGGACCTGGTGGACGAGGCCAAACGCCTGATGGAGGCTGCCCGCGCCAAGGGCGGTGACATCCCGGTGCCCCTGGACGTGGTGGTGGGCAAGGAGTTCTCCGAGTCCGCCGCGGCCACCGTGAAGAAGGTGGACGAGGTGGCGGACGACGACATGATCTTCGACGTCGGCCCCGAGACCGCGGCCCAGTACGCCGACATGCTGAAGAACGCCGGCACCATCGTGTGGAACGGCCCCGTGGGGGTGTTCGAGTTCGACCAGTTCGGTGCCGGCACCAGGGCCATGGGCATGGCCATCGCCGAGTCTAACGGCTTCTCCCTGGCCGGCGGCGGCGATACCATCGCCGCCATCCAGAAGTACGGCATCTACGACCGGGTATCCTACATCTCCACCGCCGGCGGTGCCTTCCTGGAGTATCTGGAGGGCAAGACCCTGCCGGCGGTGGCCATGTTGGAGGAACGGGGCGCCTGAGGCCCCCGCGCCTTCGCCGGTAACCCCCTGGCAACCGAAGGCGCGTATCCTGGCGCCTTGGCGGCGGCGGTCCTCCCCGGCCACCGCCCGGCCATGGCCCCCGGGATTTCGACACTCCGGGTCCATTCGTACCATTTCACAGGGTTACCAAGGCATCCCATGCTGAGAAGAACAAAGATAGTCGCCACCCTCGGGCCGGCAACGGACGACCCCAAGAGCATGGACCGCGTCATCGAGGCCGGCGTGGATGTGGCCCGCCTCAACTTTTCACACGGCGACTGGGCCACCCATCGGGTGCGCGCCGAGACCGTGCGCAACCGCGCCCGCGCCTTCGGCCGCCAGGTGGGGCTGCTGATGGATCTCCAGGGCCCCAAGATCCGCATCGAGCGTTTCAAGGGTGGCGAGGTGGTGCTGGAGGAAGGGGCCGCCTTCGTGCTCGACGCCGAATGCCCGACCGACGAGGGTGATCAGCACCGGGTGGGCGTCACCTATAAGGCCCTGCCCGCCGACGTGAGCCGGGGCGACATCCTGCTGCTGGACGACGGCCGCATCGTGTTGTGGGTGACGGGGGTGGAAGGCCCGCGGGTGGAATGCCAGGTGACGGTGGGGGGTATCCTCTACGACTGCAAGGGCATCAACCGCCAGGGTGGCGGGCTGTCGGCCCAGGCCCTCACCCAGAAGGATCGCGACGACATCGTGGTGGCGGCGGAACTGGAGGCGGACTACCTGGCCATCTCTTTTCCCCGCGACGCCAACGACGTCCTCGAGGCACGCCGGCTGTTCCGGGAGGCCGGCGGCAAGGGCAGCATCGTCGCCAAGATCGAGCGCGCCGAGGCCCTGCAGAACATCGACGAGATCCTCGAGGCCTGCGACGCCATCATGGTGGCCCGCGGCGACCTCGGCGTGGAGATCGGCGATGCCGCCCTGCCGCCGGTGCAGAAGGACCTCATCCACCGCGCCCGCGAGGCCAACCGCCTGGTGATCACCGCCACCCAGATGATGGAATCCATGCGGGACAACCAGATCCCCACGCGCGCCGAGGTGTTCGACGTGGCCAACGCCGTGCTGGACGGCACCGACGCCGTGATGCTGTCCGCCGAGACCGCCACCGGTAAGTACCCCGCCATCGTGGTGCAGGCCATGGACCGCATCTGCGTGGAGGCGGAAAAACAGCGCTCCGCCCGCACCTCCGCCCACCGCATCGGCACCATATTCGGCCATATCGACGAAGCCATCGCCATGGCCACCATGTACACCGCGAACCACCTGGGGGTGAAGGCCATCGCCGCCCTCACGGAGTCGGGCTCCACGCCCCTGTGGATGAGTCGCATCAGCTCCGGCATTCCCATCTACGCCTTGACCAAGCACGTCGCTACGCGTAGAAAAGTGACCCTTTACCGCGGTGTGTACCCGGTCAGCTTCGAGCTCTCCACGGACGATATTCTCGAGGCCAACAAGGAGGTTACGGACGAGCTGGTGCGGCGCGGCACGGTCCGCGAAGGCGACCTCGTCATCATCACCAAGGGGGATCGCCGCGGCATCGAGGGCGGCACCAACCTGATGAAAATCATCCGCGTGGGCCAGGAGGTCACACGCACAACTAGGAAACAGCAGTGATTCTTATTCGAGAGGAGAGAAGACAATGGCATTGATTTCCCTGCGCCAGTTGCTGGACCACGCCGCCGAACGCGGCTATGGCGTGCCTGCATACAACGTGAACAACCTGGAACAGATGCGGGCCATCATGGAGGCCGCCGACGAGACCGACAGCCCGGTCATCGTCCAGGCCTCGGCCGGCGCCCGCAAATACGCCGGCGCACCCTTCCTGCGCCACCTGATCCTGGCCGCCATCGAGGAGTGGCCCCACATCCCGGTGGTGATGCACCAGGACCATGGCTCGTCGCCCGCCGTATGCCAGCGATCCATCCAGCTCGGCTTCTCCTCGGTGATGATGGACGGCTCCCTGGGCGAGGACATGAAGACCCCCATGGACTACGACTACAACGCCCGCGTCACCCGTCAGGTGGTGGACATGGCCCACGCCTGCGGCGTGTCCGTGGAGGGTGAGCTGGGCTGCCTCGGCTCCCTGGAGTCGGGCATGGCCGGCGAGGAGGACGGCTCCGGTGCCGAAGGCAAGCTGTCCCACGACCAGCTCCTCACGGATCCCGAAGAGGCCGCCCAGTTCGTCAAGGACACCCAGGTGGACGCCCTGGCCATCGCCATCGGCACCTCCCACGGCGCCTACAAGTTCACCCGCCCACCCACGGGCGACATCCTGGCCATCGAGCGCATCCGCGAGATCCACGCCCGCATCCCCAACACCCACCTGGTGATGCACGGCTCCTCCTCGGTGCCTCAGGACTGGCTGAAGATGATCAACGACCACGGCGGCGACATGGGCGAAACCTACGGTGTGCCGGTGGAGGAGATCGCCGAGGGCATCAAGAACGGCGTGCGCAAGGTGAACATCGACACCGATCTGCGCATGGCCTCTACGGGCGCCATCCGCAAGCACCTGGCGGAAAACCCCAAGAACTTCGACCCGCGCAAGTACCTCCAGGCCGCCACCGACGGCATGAAGAGCGTATGCAAGGCCCGCTACGAGGCCTTCGGCACGGCCGGCAATGCCTCCAGCATCAAGGTCCTGTCCCTGGAGGCCATGACCGACCGCTACATCAAGGGCGAGTTGGACCCGCGGGTGAACTGACCCGACCATAAAACACTTGGCAAAGTGTGAAGGGGCCTGCGGGCCCCTTTTTTTGTTCGGGGGACATTCTTTCATCCCGCCCCCGCGGTGTGCTTAGATCGGGCCATGGATCTCGTGCCGCCTTCGACGCCCGAACGCTTCCCCTGCCCCTGTTGCGGGCATCTGGTGTTCAGCATGGCCCCCGGCAGCCACCAGGTCTGCCCGGTGTGTGCCTGGGAGGACGACCTCGCCCAGCTGCGTTTTCCGCGCATGCCCGGCAGTGCCAACGGCATATCCCTGGAGGATGGTCAGATAAACTACTCCAGCCACGGCGCCGCGGAGCGCCGCAATCGCGGCACCACCCGCCCCCCCCTGGAGCAGGAGCCCCGGGAGGCCGCCTGGCGGCCCCTGGATGCCCGCCGCGACAACATCGAGGAACCCCGGCGCGGGGTCCGATACGGCGACTCCTATCCCCTCGCCGACACCACCGTGCTCTACTACTGGCGGGACACCTACTGGCGGCGGCTGTCCAGCTGATGATCCGGGTACCGCGCGTATCGCCCCCGGGGCGGGCAGACGAAACTTGCCCGTGCCGGCGCGAATGGCCCTAGAATAGGGCTCCCGCGGAGCCGGCCACCGCGGTGTACTCCCCCGATACCCCACCACTGCAGCGTGCAAGGTTACGAAATTGAAGAGAACGAAAGTCAATTACGTCGGCGTGCGTAACGACCGCAAGGCCGGCATCAGCGACGCCGAGCGCATAATCCGGGACGCCTGGTTGTTCGAACTCCTGCCCGAGACGGAGGACGGGGCGGGCTGGAGCTACGACCGTATCCAGGAACTCTACGACCAGGTCTACAAGGAGTGGATGAAGTACGGCCACCTGGTATCCAGGCTGCCGCCGGACTTGCGGGAGCGTCACCAGCGCATCTACGACGAGGCCATCCACCAGGCCCGGGAGGACGGCTGGGACCCCTCAGCCGACCTCGAGGACGAGGCCTGAGCCACCACCATGGCGTCCGGCCACACCACCGAGACCTTCGTGCGCCTGCCCGAGGTAGACAGGTTGGCGTGGACCATGCCCGCCCGCTACTACAACCGCTGCCGGCTGTTCCTGGCCCGCAGTGAGACCGGTTGCGTGTTCATACCCATCCGCACCATGCAGTACGTGGGGGTGGTAGACGCCGAGGAGATCGTCTTCGTGGATAGCCAGGGCGGCCATGTGCGCCACGACGAAGACTGGGGCCGCCCCATACTCATCTCCTGGCGGGCCGCGGCAGGCGCCGCGCGCAACAGCCTGGAGGCCGGCGTCCCCTGCGAAGTCATCTACTACCGGGAAGGCCTCGATGACATTCAGCAGCGTTTGGTGAGCGAACTGGGCCCAGCCCTGGACCGCATGGAGGAACGCTACCGCGACGGCGCCATCCCGGCGCAGGGTGCCCAGGTAGTCCCCCTTCTCCGCGAGTAGCCCCCCCGACTCATGGACGCGCCAGCGACCGACGGCCGCTGGCTCCAACATTTGGGGTCACAACATTTGGGGTCAGAGTAAAAACCTGCTGTTTTTACTCTGACCCCAAATCTTCCGGTTGACGTACTGGACATACCGCTGCCCCAACCGTTTCATCATCTTCCCCTGTTATCCTGCCCTGTTATTCTATTATTTGGCATCTCGACCCTTGGCGCGCTACATTTCAGAAAAAGCACTCGTTTTTCCTGAAAAGATCAGCACTCAAAAATCGTGCAACCTGTTGAAAAAAAAATAATATCAAGGATATACGGGCGCGGCAGGGGGTGGGCCTTCACCAAGGCGGACTTCGCCCCGGATTTCAGTGAGGCCAACATCCACCAGGCCCTGTCCAGCCTCGCGCGCGCCGGCACCATCCGGCGGGTGTACCGCGGTGTCTATGACTATCCCCGCTACAGTGAGTTGCTGGGCCAGATTCTGAGCCCGGACATGGACCAAGTGGCCCACGCCTTGGCTCGGAAGTTCAACTGGCGAATCCTCCCATCCGGGGATGCGGCGTTGAACCTGCTGGGGCTGTCCAGCCAAGTGCCGGGGCGCTGGGTCTATCTCTCCGATGGGCCGAACCGCCTGTACGACGTCCGGGGAACCACCCTGGCATTCAAGAAGTCCGCACTGAAAGACGTGGGGTTCCAGGTCAGGGAAAGCGGCCTCTTGGTCCAGGCTATCAAGGCCCTCGGCCCCGAGCACGTGAACGAGACCGTCGTCGAGGCCCTACGCAAGCGGCTGGACCGCAATACCTGCCGGCGTATCCTCAAGGAAACCCGAACTGTGACCACCTGGGTCCTCCAGGTCATCAAACGGGCCTGCCGGGAGGCCAACTGATGGACCGAGTCGCCCGCCTTTCCCCTGGAGAACGGCGCGACCTGTTCTCCGAGACAGCGGCCGTCAAGGGGACCACCCCGGCGGTGGTGGAGAAGGACTTCTGGGTGACCTGGGTTCTCGGTCGGATCTTCCAGGCGCCCCAGCTAGCGCCGTTGCTGATGTTCAAGGGCGGCACCAGCCTGTCCAAGGTCTACGGTTTGATCGAGCGGTTCTCCGAAGACATCGACTTGATCCTGGACTGGCGGGTGCTAGAAGGGGAGGACCCCTTGGCCGAGCGGTCGAAGACGAAGCAGGACTCGCTGAACAAGGCCATCGACGAACAGGCGGAGACGTATATCGCCAGGGAGTTGCTCGCGTTGATCGCCATGGCCCTGGACGGTGTCTGCCATTGCGGGGTCGATGGCGCCGATGGGCACGTCATCAACGTCCGGTACCCGGCGGCCTTTAACGCGGGCTATCTGCGCCCCGAGGTACGCCTGGAGATTGGTCCGCTCGCTTCCTGGCTTCCCAACGAGGAACGGACCATCAGCAGCTATGCCGCCGAGGCCTTTCCAAACGTGTTCGAGCGCTCGAGTTGCGCTGTCCGGGTGATCAAGGCGGAACGGACGTTCTGGGAAAAGGCCACCATCCTTCATCATGAGGCCCATCGGCCGGAGGACAGGCCCCAGCCACCCCGTTACTCGCGCCATTACTATGACCTGGCGAGAATGGCGCGATCACCGGCAAAGGACGCCGCGCTCGCCGATCTGGAACTGCTGGCCAACGTGGTGGAGTTCAAGCAACGGTTCTATCCTCGTGGATGGGCGCGCTACGATTTGGCGGCGCCGGGAACCATGCGCCTGGTTCCGGAAGGACACGTGCTTGCCGCCATAGAGGCTGACTACCGGTCTATGGCGACTATGATATTCGGGGAGCAGCCGAAGATCGGCGAGGTGCTGACGGCCATCCAAGGACTCCAAGACGAAATAAACGGGGCTCGCCAGCAGAATTCGTGAGTGTAGAGAGGAGAAGTTCCTCTCACCAAGCCAAGAGCGCCAAGTTTGAGATCATCCTGAACATTTGGGGTCAGAACATTTGGGGTCAGAGTAAAAACAGCAGGTTTTTACTCTGACCCCAAATACGACCCCAGATACGCGTTCAGTTCCCGTTCATCCCCACCATGGAATGATGCTCTCCAAGGTCGAATCCTCGGCCGCCATCGAACCCCTGGAGGTGAACACCATGAAAAGCAAGATCGGCAGTCTGCTGGCCGTCACGGCCCTGAGCGTCTTCCTGCTGCCCGCAGCCCCGACCCAGGCGGGGACCAAGTTCGGGCTGTATATCGGCGACTACCACCCATCGGACCGCCACCACTCCTATCGCGGCCGCTATTCGAAAAAAGACCACTACTACGGCAAAAAAGACTACTACCACGGCAAGAAAGACTACCACCGCGAGCACGGCCCCAAACACTACAAGCGCGGTCATCGCTCCCGCGGAGCCAAGGTAATCATCATCAGCCCCCGCAGCCATTATCGATCCGACTACGGCCACGGCTACCGCGATTACCGGGACCACGGGAGTTACCGCGGCTACCGCAAGCACTATCGGTACTGAGGGAATAGTCAGCGCCTCCCCCACGGCCCACGGACGGGCCCACTCCCCATCACCCATGTCCCTTTCACCATTCCCTATTCCCTACTCCCTACCCCTCATTCCCATTTCCCTATTCACCATTCACTATTCACCATCCACTATTCACCATTCACCACCCACTATTCCCTATTCACCATTCACTATTCACTAATCACTATTCCCTATTCACTATTCCCACCTCCCATCCCCCACCCTTCAAAGCTGCTTCTCCGCCTGCCGAAGGACCGGATCGTCGGGATTCGTGGTCAAGCGGAAACCCAGTGACTTCAACAACTCGAGCATGGGGCGGTTGTTGGCCAGGATATCCCCCGTCATGGTGGCCAGGCCGCGGGCCCGCGCGGCCTCCATGAGGGTGGTCATGAGGCGGGTGCCGAGGCCGCGGCCCTGCCACTCGTCTCCTACCACGATGGCGAACTCGCAGGACTGGCCGTCCGGGTTGATGGCATAGCGGGCCACGGCGATCTCCCGCTCGCCGTCATCCTCCTCGATCACCGCGATGAGGGCCATTTCCCGGTCATAGTCGATCTGGGTGAAACGGATGAGCATGGTGTCGGACAGATCGCCGATGTTCTGCATGAAGCGGAAATACTTGGACTGCTGGGAGAGGTTGTTTACGAAGTCCCGCTCGATGTTGGCATCCTCGGGACGGATGGGTCGGATCTCGATGTTGGTGCCGTCAGCCAATTGCCATACGCTCACCAGGTGGGACGGGTAGGGATAGATGGCCATGTGGGCATAGGGCGCCGTTCCCGGCGGCGGATGAGCCGCCACGATGCGGGCATCCACCACCAGCACCCCCTCGTGATCCGCCATCACCGGGTTGAGATCCATCTCCACCAGTTCGGGCAACTCGCAGGCCATCTCCGAGACCCGGAGCAACAGGGTCTCCAGGGCGGTCATGTCGATGGCGGGGAGGTTGCGGAAGGCCCCCAGCATGGCCGCCACCCGGGTCCTGGATATCAGGTTCCTGATGATGAAGCGATTCAGCGGCGGCAGGGCCACCGCCTGGTCGCCCATGATCTCCACCGTGACGCCGCCGGCACCGAAGCTGATGGTAGGGCCGAAGGCGGGGTCGCGGGCCACGCCCACCATCAGTTCCCGGGCGTTGGGGACGCGGGCCATGCGCTCCACGGTGACGCCGCTGATACGGGCATCGGGCATCACTTGCTGCACCGCCTTCACCACCTCCCCGTAGCCGGTGCGCACCGCCTGCGGGGTGGCCAGGTTCAGACGCACCCCACCCACATCCGATTTGTGAGTGATGTCGGGGGAGCTGATCTTCAGGGCCACCGGAAAACCCAAGCTCTCCGCCGCCACCAGGGCCTCGTTGGCGGAATGGGTCTCCACCGAGCGTGCCACCTCGATACCGAAGGCGGCCAGCACTGCCTTGGACTCGGTGAGGCTGAGGTTGGAGCGGCCCTCCTCCAGCACCCCCTGGATGATCATGCGCGCGCCCTCGGCATCGGGGTGGCTCTCGTAGCCCAGGGGACCGGGCACCTGCATCAGCAGCTTCTGGTTGAGGCAGTACTCCGCCAGATACGAGAAGGCCTCGACGGCGGACTCGGGGGTCTCGAAGTGGGGTATGCAATGGCTCTGGAACAGTTCCCGCCCCGCCGCCACCTGGGCGCCCCCCATCCAGCACATGAGCACGGGCTTCTTCTGGCCCTTCGCCGTCTCCGCCACATCCCTGGCCACCGCCAGGGGATCGGTGACCGCCTGGGGGGTGAGCAACACCAGCACGCCGTCCACCCCCGGGTCTTCGAAGCACAGGGCGGTGGCCTGTTGATAGCGCTTCGCATCGGCATCCCCCAGGATGTCCACGGGGTTGCCATGGGACCAATGGTCGGGCAACAGCCGGTCGAGGCGCTTGACGGTGCTGGGGTCCAGCGCCGCGAGGGCGAGGTTCTTCATGTCACCCAGCCGGTCCGTGGCCAGCACCCCCAAGCCGCCGGCGTTGCTGACGATGGCGAGGCGGTTGCCCAGGGCCCGCGCCCCACTGCCCAGCACCGCCGCGGCGGCGAACAGGCCGTCCAGGTCCCGCACGCGGATGACACCCGCCCGTTCCAGGGCGGCGCTGAAGACGTCATCGCCACTCATGAGGGCGGCGGTATGGGATTTCGCCGCCGCCGAACCCGCCGGGTTGCGCCCGGCCTTCACCACGATGACGGGCTTGACCCGCGCGGCGGCCCGCAGGGCGCTCATGAAGCCGCGGCTGTGCTGTATGCCTTCCACGTAGAGCAGGATGCTGTGGGTCTTGCGGTCCAGGGCCAGGTAGTCCAGCACCTCGCCGAAGTCCACGTCGCCGGCATTGCCGAGGGACACCATGGCCGAGAAGCCCAGGTTGCGCTCCTGGGCCCAGTCGAGCACCGCCGTCACCACCGCACCGGACTGGGACACCAGGGCGAGGTCCCCCGCCAGGGCCGAGCCGTTACTGAAGGTGGCGTTGATGCCGGCATCCGGACGGATGAGACCGAGGCAGTTGGGGCCGAGGATGCGCACGCCCTGTTTGCGGGCGAGGTCCATCACCTGCTCCTCCAGGGCCTGCCCCTTGGCCCCCGTCTCGGCGAAGCCGGCCGACAACACGATGGCGGCGGGCGTGCCCCGCTCCCCACACTGGCGGATGATGCCCGGCACGGCACGGGCCGGCGTGGCCACCACCGCCAGGTCCACAGCATGGCCGATGGCCTTGAGATCGGGATAGCAGTCGCCGTCCAGCACCCGCTTGTGCTTGGGATTGACCGCGTACAGGGTGCCACGATAGCCGCTGTCCGTGAGGTTCCTGAACACCCGCCCACCCACGCTGCCCGGGCTGTCGCTGGCCCCGAACACCGCGATGGCGCGCGGATTGAAAAAGCCCTCCATGTCCCGCAGGGCATTGGGCTGCGTGCTGCGCGGCTTGGTCACGTGGATTCGCCCCAGAAAGGTCCAGAGACATTCTTGCTGCATCGCAGCAACAGATCAAGGCCCACCCTACAGGCTGAACCCGCCGTCGGCCAGGCCCACCGTGCCGGCGACGATGGGCACGATTTCGAGTGCCTTCCCCCGGAGGGGCCGTGAGCGTGCCAGTTGATGATGGACGATCGCGGCCCGCGCTTCGGTGCGCTGGACAACATAGGGTTGTCGAGGGGCTATAATATTGATTTTCTGTGGGTCACAGGAGGGATGCTGTGAATCGCGAGGCCAGACCAAGGAATGTAAGTACGGCAGGTCGCAGTGCCGTTGCCCGGTTCGATGCCGCGACCGGGAATCGACTGCTCGACGCGTTGCCGGCCGAGACGCGCCGGCGCCTCCTGCCGCATCTGCAGCGGGTGCCGATGGCGTTGGGCGAGGTGATTTGCGAGCCTGGCAGGGCAATGGGCCACGTCTATTTTCCCACCAGCTGTATCGTATCCCTGCTCTACGTGACCAGGGATGGCGAGTCGAACGAGATCGTCGCGGTCGGCAACGAAGGCATGGTCGGCATATCAGCATTCATGGGCAGCGAGTCCACCACTACCCAGTCCATGGTACGCAATGCCGGCCACGCTCACCGCCTGCCGGCGCAGGTGCTGAAGGATACCTGCGATCCTGGTGGCCCGCTGCACCGCCTCCTGCTGCGCTATGCTCAGGCCCGGATCACCGAGATGGCCCAGACGGCGGCGTGCAACCGTCACCACTCTATCGACCAGCAACTGTGCCGCTGGTTGCTGATGCAAGTGGACCGCCTGGATTCGGACGAAATGACCATGACCCAGGAACTGATCGCCAGCATGCTCGGGGTCCGTCGCGAGGGGGTCACCGCAGCCGTTGGAAAATTGCAGCGTGCGGGCCTGATTGATCACCATCGTGGCCACCTCACGGTGCGGGACCGCGGCGGCCTGGAGGCGCGCGCTTGTGAATGCTACCGGGTCGTCAAGATCGAGTTCGCCCGCCTGCTCCCGGAACTTAACCTGTGACGACGGGGGATGGTGCCCGGGGCCCACTGAACGTTTGCGTTCGACCGCCCCGCCCTGCCAGGGGCCTGCCATCGCGGGGAACTGAATACGACGGGGTAAGCCGGGCAGGACGAGGCGGCCCCGGGCGTGCGCCACGATTGCTTCGTCCCATGATGGCCTCCTATCCTTCCAGTGAGGGTATGATGCTGGGTGACATTGGCACATTCTGTCTATGGGGACACGGGTATCACGGCACAACTTTTACGAACTGCATGGGCCTTACGAACTGCATTGGTCTTACGAACGGCATTGGACGATGCATCATGGACGCCCGGCCGCGAGTGCCGGAGTAGTCCGGCGCCGGGGTGTCTTGCGCCACTGTAGATAAACGGAGGTTATATGTCCAAATCCACCCGTGAGCAGAACGACCCGTTCAGTTTGCGCATCGACGCCGAGACCTGGCTGAAGCAGGGTACGGCGCCCTCCTCCGGCGACTGGTCCGTAAGCGTCGACGCCCTGGCCATGCTCCACCGCCTCGCCAGTGCGCCCGCCACCGCCGGTGACGCCCTCAAGCTCCTGCACGAGCTGCAGGTTCACCAGGTGGAGCTGGATCTTCAGCGCGGGCAACTCGAGGTGAATGAGCGCGAGATGGCGCAGGCCCTGGCGCACTACAAGGCCCTCTACGATTGTGCACCATTGGGATACTTCGTCGTCGATCTCAACGGCCAGGTCATCGAGGCCAACCCGGCCGGAGCCGACCTGCTGGGTATCGCAAGGGACGCGTTGGCGGACCGCGCGATGGCCAGCCTGCTGGAACCCGCGAGCCGGCCGGCCCTTGCCGGGCTGCTGGAGGAGCTGCGCGACGGCAATGCGCACGCGGCCTGCACGGTGCAGTCCGGCACAGGCGCTCCGCGCCCCCTGAGGATCATCGCGAAGGTCTCTCCGGGCGGCGAGGCCATCATGATGATGGCCTTCGAGAACGAGGGGTCGCAGGGGGCGTGACGTCCCCCGGCCGCACCCCCGGATCTACCGAGAGCCGGTCCGGCATGGACTCCCCGGCGGCCGCTGATGGCGCCGCCGAAGCGGCCGCCTCGATCCGCATCGTCGGCATCGGTGCCTCGGCGGGTGGGCTGGTGGCACTGGAGCAGTTCCTGGCGCCGATACCGCGCAACAGCGGCATGGCCTATATCGTGGTGCAGCATCTCGATCCCACGCAACGCGCGCTACTGCCGGAACTGTTGCAGCGGGCCACGAAAATGCCCGTCCACGAGGCGCAGCAGGACATGCGCGTCGAGCGGAACTGCGTTTATGTGATCCCGCCGAATGCCGAACTCAGCGTGGTCGACGGCACGCTGCACCTGGCGAGACCCAGCGAGCCGCGCGGCATGCGGCTGCCCATCAACGTGCTGTTCTCGTCCCTGGCCAAGGCGCAGGGTGAGGATGCCATCGCGGTAGTCCTGTCCGGCATGGGAACGGACGGCACCCTGGGCCTGCAGGCCATCAAGGCGGTGGCCGGACTGACCCTGGTGCAGGCACCCGACTCGGCACAGTTCGATTCGATGCCCAGGAGCGCCATCGCCGCGAACTGCGCCGACATCGTCGCGCCACCCGGCGAGTTGCCGGCCCACATCCTGGCCTCTGTCGCCAAGGTGTCGGGCCCGGACACTACCGAGGAGCAGAAACCGGCCGAAGCGGCCGCAGCACCGCTGGAGCGGGTTGTCAACCTGCTGCAGACGCACACCGGGCACGACTTTTCGCTGTACAAGAACAGCACCCTGCATCGCCGCATCGAACGGCGCATGACCATCCACAAGATCGCCTCGATGGCACTCTACGCGGAGTTCATCGAACACAATGCCCAGGAGCTCGACCTGCTGTTCAATGAGCTGCTGATCGGAGTAACCAGCTTCTTTCGCGACCCGAAGGTCTGGGAGTATCTCGCCCAGGTCGCCATACCGGACCTGCTGGCGCGTCGCGAGCCTAAGCACCCGCTGCGGGCCTGGGTCGTGGGCTGTTCGACCGGCGAGGAGGCCTATTCGCTGGCCATGGTCTTCCGGGAGGCGGCGCGGCGGGTGACGTCGGCAGACGAATTCCGGTTGCAGATCTTCGCCTCGGACCTGAGCCAGGACGCCATCGCGACGGCACGGCGCGGCAGCTATCCCCTGTCTATCGACGCCAACGTGTCCGCGGACAGGTTGGCCCGCTACTTCGTTCGGCACGAGAACCACTATCAGATCGACGCGCGCATCCGCGACATGGTGCTGTTTGCCAAGCACGACGTGATGCTCGACCCGCCTTTCACCAAGCTGGACCTGATCGCCTGCCGCAACCTGTTGATCTACTTTGATCCCCGGTTGCAACGCCGACTGCTGCCGCTGTTTCACTACTGTCTGCGCCCGGGTGGCCTACTGCAGCTTGGAAGTGCGGAGACGGTGGGGCAGCTCGATTACCTGTTTGTCCCGGTCGTGTCCAGGCTACGCCTCTACCTCCGCCAGGACGATGTCTCCGTGCGGGACCCACACTTCACACTCAACGCGTTCCCCCAAATATACCGGCCAACCAAGGAGCACCACGTGTCGCCTCCCAGCCCACCCAGCCACCCGCCGGACAGCCTGCAAGCGGCGGCCGATGAGGTATTGTTGCAGGTGTACGCCCCTGCAGCCGTCGTGCTCAACAGGGACGCCGATATCGTCTATATCAGCGGGCGCACCGGAAAGTACCTGGAACCGGCAGCCGGCAAGGCCAACTGGAATTTCTATTCCATGGTACGCGACAGTCTACGCGTGCCCCTCACCGACGCCCTTAAAAGGGTCTCTGCACGGATCGAACCACTGCATCTGCACGGCCTCCGGGTGGAGCTTCCGGGCGACACCCAGCAGTCCGTCGACGTCACCGTGCACGCCTTTCGCGAACCGGCTGCGCTGCGGGACATGACCATGGTCGTGTTTCGTGATGTCGCCGCGATCCCGACCGGCCGGGGCAAGGCCAAGGGTGCGCGGGATGCGGCCCACGAGGCCGAGGTACAGCAATTGCGCCACGAGATCGAGATACTGAACGATCAGGCACGCGCATCCGGGGAGGAACTGCAGTCGGCCAACGAGGAATTACAATCCACCAACGAGGAACTGCAGTCGACCAACGAGGAACTGACGACCTCCAAGGAAGAGATGCAGTCCATGAACGAGGAACTGCAGACCATCAACGTCGAACTTCAGACCAAGCTGGACGATCTCTCCCTCGCCCAGAGCGACATGCAGAACGTGCTCAACAGCATCGAGATCGCCATCCTGTTTCTCGACCAGAACCTGCATGTAAGACGCTATACCGACCGGGCGGCGAAGATCATCAACCTGCGCGAAAGCGACGTCGGCCGGCCCCTCAGCGACCTGACCACCACCCTGCAATACGCGGGGCTCCATGAAGATGCCCTGGAGACCTTGCGCACCCTGGTGTTTACGGAAAAGGAGGTCCTCGCCGACGACGGACGATGGTTTGCCGTGCGCATCATGCCCTATCGCAGGCTGGACAACGTCATCGACGGGGTCGTAATCACGCTGGTCGACATCACCGCGACTAAGAAGCTTGAGTCCACACTGCGTCAGGAGGCGGGCCACTGACCGGCCGCCTTTCGCCCCTGGCCGAAGACGGGGCGCCCTGCGGCGCCCGGGACGTCCGGCAGGCGCCGATCTAGCCCCCACGGCCATCGCTATGTGCGCTGCCGCACGGAATGCCGAGGATCAGCGCCATACCATTGCCGGTAATAGTCCAAGCCTCGGCTAAGGGATCGCCCCACTGCAAGGAGCGCGGTCTGCAAAGAGGGTTCGTATGGACGGTATCGACAAGAAGAAGGATGCAGCTGTGCTGCGCCGCCGGGCAGAGGCATTGCTGCGCCAGCAGCAACGAGAGGGCGTGACCCACGGCAAGTATGCCGACGTCCTCAGACAACTGAACGAACTGCAGGTGCACCAGATAGAACTGGAACTGCAGAACACGGAACTGGCTCGGGCGCGTGACGAGATCGAAGACGGCGCGCGCCGCTACGCCGAACTCTACGACTTCGCTCCGGTGGCCTACCTGGTCCTCGACCAGGATTTCATCATCCGCCAGATCAACCTCATCGGGGCCGACCTGCTCGGAACCGAACGCACGCAGCTGATCGGGGAGCGCTTCAGCCGCTTCGTCGCCCCCGGCGATCTCTCCTCCTTCGAGGATTTCGTCGCCAGGGTCGTGGCGAATCGGACTCAGGAGACCCGCGAGACCTGCGAGGTCGGGCTGCTGCGGCCCGACAGCCCGGACGCGCAAGCCCATATGCGCATCGAGGCCGTCGCCACGGACTCGGATACCAGTTTCCGCGCCATCGTATTCGACATTACCGAGCAGAGGCACTTGAAAGACCTCATCTGGCGGCAGGCCAACTACGATACGCTCACGCAACTCCCCAACCGCCGCCTGTTCATCGACCGCCTGGGCCATCAAATCAGCGTGGCGCAGCGCGCCGGCCAGATGCTGGCACTGCTGTTCATCGATCTCGACCATTTCAAAGAGGTCAACGACACCTTCGGCCATGACGCGGGTGACCGGCTACTGGTCGAGGCGGCGCGGCGCATGGGCGAATGTGTGCGTTCCACCGACACCGTGGCGCGACTCAGCGGTGACGAGTTTGCGATCTTTCTGCCGGCACTGACCGATACGGATCGCGTCGGCACGGTCGCACGCAAGATCGGCGAGGCCCTCGCGCAGCCGTTCCTGATCGGCGAGACCGCCGTGCACGTGTCGGCCAGCATCGGCATTACCCTGTATCCGAGCGACGCGCAGGACGCCAGTCAACTGCTCATCAACGCGGACCGCGCGATGTACGTCGCCAAGGCCGATGGGCGCAACCGATTCCACTATTTCACGCCCAGCCTGCAGCTTGCCGCGGAGCAGCGACTGACCCTGATCGAGGAGCTGCGCCTCGCCGTGGAGCACGGGCAGTTCGAACTGTATTTTCAGCCCATCGTCGATCTCGGAACCGGAAGCGTTGTCAGGGCCGAGGGGCTGTTGCGCTGGCATCACCCGCAGCGCGGCTTGCTCAGTCCGGGCGAATTCATCGCCGTCGCCGAGGATGCGGGGTTGAGCGGTGCCATCGACGACGCGGTGTTTGCCGACGCAACACGCCTGGCACGGCAGTGGCGGGACGAACCGGGGCACGACATACAGATGAGCATCAACGTGTCGACGAGACGGTTCGCGGTTGCGGGCAGGGCCGCGCGCTGGGGCGGGGTGCTGAGCGACCTGGGCCTGGCCTGCAGCCAGGTCGGTATCGACGTCACCGAGGCCCTGCTGCTGGATGACGCCCCGGAGGTCGAGGACGAACTGCGTCGTGTCCGCGAGAGCGGCATTACCGTGTCCATCGACGGCTTCGGCACCGGTACGTCTGCGCTGTCCTGTCTGACGGCACGAGGTATCGACTCCCTCAAGATCGACCGCAGCATTATTCGCGGGGTCGACACCGATGCGAGACAGCGCACCCTGGTCGAGGCCATCGTTGCCGTGGCCCATGCCCTCGGCATTCGTGTGGTCGCCACAGGGGTCGAGTCGGTGGCGCAGCGCGACTTCGTACGCGCTGCCGGTTGCGATTTCGCCCAGGGCTTTCTGTTCGCACCACCGCTGCCGCCGGCGTCGGCGTGGGCCCGGTGGTCGACCATCGGCGCGCCTCACGACGCGGAGCGAGGGTCGCACCCAGCGCACGGACGAACGGCATTGCAAGCCTAGAGTTTCCGTCGGCTGCCAAGAGCAGCGGACCTACGCCTCTGTCCTTCTCCCCCGAGGAAATGGGAAAGGGGAAATGGGAAAGGGGAAAAGATTACCACCCGTGCGTCCGCTCTGCTGAGGTCGAAACGGTGGATCCGCTGCGCCTTTTCAAACGGCCACTCCTCCCTGACCTTCTCCCTTTTCGCGTCACTCGCGTCTTTCGCGGTTACGCTTTTCGTAGGTCGGGATTCATCCCGACATTCGAACCCGCCGCGCATACCTCACGCCGGGTCGGTACCACCGGCCAGGGTTCGGTGTCGGGCTGAAGCCCGACCTACAGCCCGACCTACAGCTGGGCCTACGCAACACCCCACCGCCCATTCCTTTGGCACGGATGTAGGTCGGGATTCATCCCGACATTCAAACCCGCCGCGCATCACGCGCGACCCGGTGCTGCCCCCTTTGCGAGGGCTGATGATGTGACCTGCCGCAGGCATGCGCACGCCACCGGCCTCAGGCGTTCCACGGGTCAATCAATTCCAGGCCGCAGTCCGCGAAATCGCGAACGTTGCGGGTGGCCAGGACAGCCCCCCTCGACCGCGCCATCGCTGCGATCATGGCGTCGAACTGGCTGATGGGGCGGCCCAGCAGCCTGCGGGAGGCGGCGATCTCCGCGTAACCATCCGCAGCGTCCGCGTCGAAGCTCAGCACCTGTCCCGCGAAGTCCTGGTCGAAAATCGCCTGCAACGCCGCCATCAATCCACGGCGCCGCCGGCCATCCGGCAACAGGCGCACGCCGTAGAAGAGTTCTCCCCGGGTCACCGTCGTGGTGAACAATGCACCACGCCATTGCCCTTCCAGCCACTCCAGGATGCGGAGCGTCGGCGCCGGGCGCAGGGTTTCGGACAGGACGTTGGTATCCAGAACGATCACCGACCCAGATCCTGCGGCTCCCGGATGAGTTCACGCGGCGGTTCCTCGAGTTCCACGCCCCCCAGGGGTGCCAACCGGGAACGGATCGAATCGATCAGGGACGGCTTTGCTGCGGACTCGACAGACAGGGCCGAGCGCAGGATATCCCGGACTTCATCCTCCATCGATCGGCCATGCTGGGCGGCGCGCACGCGCAGCCGTGCCTTCAGACGATCATCGATATTGCGAATGGTCATCGTTGCCACGGGTGCAGGCCTCCAGTTGACAGCAATGCATGCATATTAGTCATTGACTGATCAGCGATCAAGCGACCATCAGGCAGCCTCGCCGCGTCGCCGCTGACCGGACGTGAAGGGCGTGAAGGTGCCATAGTTACTCATGATGAAACGAATACTGACGATGCTCTTGCTGGTCCTCATGTCCTGGCAGCAACCGGCTTGGGGCCAGGAGTTGTATACATCCGAAACCAACGTCACGGCCCCGGCGATCCAGGTGCTGGACGTCCCGGAGGACGCCCTGATCCGCAACCGTCTCCTCGCCGTGCTGGGCGCCATCGACGGCCTGCAGGACATCGATGTCCAGGTCACTTCGGGTGTCGTCACCCTTGCCGGCGAAGTCCCCAGCTCCCGCCTCAACCGCGACGCCTTCGCGATCGCGAGCCACACCGAGGGCGTCGTCTATGTCTTGAACCGCCTCAGCGAGGAGGCGGACGTGGCCAGTCGCCTGCGCCCGGCCAGCCGCAAGTTTCAGAAAATTGGCGCCGACCTGCTGCGAGCCTTACCAGTGGGCCTGGTCGCCCTGCTCGTGGTGGTGCTGTTCTGGTTCCTCGGCCAGTGGGCGGGGTCGCGTGGTGCCTGGTTGCGGCGCGCCGGCCTATCCGACCTTGCCGTGAACCTGGGGCTGCGCGTCGTTCGCCTGCTGGTCATCGGCATCGGGCTGCTGATCGCCCTGGAGATCCTGGACGCCATCGCCGTGGTCGGGGCGCTGCTCGGTGTCGCTGGGATCGCAGGGATTGCGCTGGGCTTCGCCTTCCGCAATATCGCGGAAAACTACCTTGCCGGCGTGCTGCTCAGCGCCCGCAACCCCTTTTCCATCGGTGACCAGGTGCAGATCGGAGAATTCCTCGGCAAGGTGGTGCGCCTGACCTCACGCGATACGGTGCTGATGACCCTGGATGGCAACCACTTGCGCATTCCCAACAGCACTATCATCACCTCGGCAATGTTGAACTTTACCCGCAATCCCTTGCGTCGCTTCGAGTTCAAGGTGGGTGTATCCGTGGACCTGGACGTAGCGGCCGCCCGGGACCTCGGCATGACGACCTTGGGGCGGATAAACGGGATCCTGCCCGCCCCGGGACCGCAAGTGCTGATCTCGGAACTGGGCGACAGTACGGTGCAACTGAGTTTCCTCGCCTGGATCGACCAGCGTGAAACGGACATCTCGAAGGCGCGCAGCGAGGCCATCCGCCTGGTGAAGGCCGCGTTCGACGCCGCTGGCATCGAGATGCCCGAACCCATCTACCGCATCCACCTGCGCGATGCGGTTCCTCTATCGCCCGGCGAAGGCGGGGCCGCACGCCCCGCACCGGCACCGCCGCCGCGCCAGGCCGCTGCCATGGCTGCAGACAGCGACGTGACGGCCGACCATACGATCGACAAGCAAGTGGCCGATGACCTGCGCACCTCCGACGAAGAGAACCTGCTGAAGAAAGGCGGCTGACTTTCCGGCTGGGAAGGGCGCGCAAGTAACGGGGTCAGACACTGTGGGATCCCCATGAATTTCCTCTCGCCAAGACGCCAAGAGCGCCAAGGGAACAGCAATGGTCTTCCAGCCGATTGACGAAGCGGGTGATGCCGTTCTCCATGAGCGCCTCGCCGAATTGGACGTCTTGGGGCTCGACTGGAATCGAGACATCAAAATTCGTGGAGATGCCTCGGATACTGACCCCTTTAGGGCCTTTCAACCCAGCCCTACTTCGACGGTGTGTTCGCGGCGGTCGTCGACGAGTGGAATGAGCGTGTCGGGACACTCGGCACCGTCCAGCGTTACGCGGCTCACGTGCCCCTGCGTGCCGGCACGTCTGATGGTGATGTGATAGACGGTGTCGCGATAGCGGTAATGGATCTTGTACGAATCCCAATCGGCCGGGATGCGGGGCGCTATGCGCAGATGGTCCACTTCGAGGTTGAGGCCGAGCAGGGTTTCCACGGCCAGCCGGTACATCCAGCCGGCCGCGCCGGTGTACCAGGTCCACCCACCACGGCCGATATGCGGTGACACACCATAGATGTCGGCACACATGACGTAGGGCTCTACGCGGTAGCGCGCGATCCGCTCAGGTGTGCTGCCGTGGTTGACGGGATTGAGCAGATCAAAGTATTCCCACGCGCGTTCCGTATCGCCCAGCATGGCGAAGGCCATCGTGGCCCAGATCGCCGCGTGGGTGTATTGACCGCCGTTCTCGCGCACGCCCGGGATGTAACCCTTGATGTAGCCTGGTTCCAGGTCGGCGGTATCGAAAGGCGGGTCGAGCAGCTGGATGAGCCGATGGTCACGCCGCACCAGACGCTGGTCGACCGCTGTCATCGCCTGGTGGGCCCGCCCGGCGGCGCCTCCGCCGGAAATGACCGCCCAGCTCTGGCTGATGGAATCGATCTGGCATTCTTCGTTGGCGGCCGATCCCAGCGGGGTGCCGTCGTCGAACCAGGCGCGCCGGTACCATTGACCATCCCAGGCCTGGTCCTCGATGTTGCTGCGCAGCCGGGTTGCCTGGGCGGTACACAGCTCGGCAAAGTCGGTATCTTCGCGATCGCGCGCCAGGCCGGCAAATAGTTCCAGGTTTTCGAGCAGGAACCACGCCAGCCATACGCTTTCGCCCTTGCCATCCTTGCCGACGAGATTCATACCGTCATTCCAGTCGCCGCATCCCATCAGGGGCAAATGATGCTCGCCGAAACGCAGCCCGTGCTTGAGGGCACGCACGCAGTGCTCGTACAAGCTGGCGGCGTCGGGCGAACGTCGCGGCTGATCGTAATAGGCCTCTTCTTCGGCATACAGCTCGCGGCCTTCCAGAAAATGGATGAGTTCGTCAAGCACGCCGGTGTCGCCGGTCGCCCGCACATAGCGGCAAGCGGCGTACGGCAGCCATAGATAGTCGTCGGAAAAACGCGTGCGCACACCCTGTCCGCCGGGCGGGTGCCACCAGTGCTGCACGTCGCCTTTGGGAAACTGTCGCCCGGCGTGTCGGATCAGTTGCTCGCGGGCGAGCCCGGGCGTCGCATGGATCAGCGCCATGGTGTCCTGCAGCTGATCGCGGAAACCGTAAGCGCCGCCGGACTGGTAATAACCGCTGCGTCCCCACAACCTGCATGACAATGTCTGGTAAACCAGCCAACCGTTGACCAGCATGTTGAGCGCGGTATCGGGTGTGTCGACATTTACCGCACCGAGGGTACGGTTCCAGTGTTCCCACACCGCTTCCAGCGCCTGCCGCGCGCTCGCGCATCCGCCGAAGCGCTGAATGAAGCGCCGCGCTTCGCCGGTGTCACGGGCCGCGCCGAAGATGAACACGATCTCGCGTTCCTCCCCGACCGCCAGCTCGGCCCCGGTCTGGATCGCGGCGCATGGATCGAAGCCCGCGCCGGTCCGGCCCGACAGGCGCTTGTGTCCCATGGCCGCCGGGCTCGCCAGCGAGCCGTTACGACCGATGAACTCGACACGGTCTCCGCTCACCGTACGCCCGCGTTCGCTGACGTGGGCGAACACCACGCGGTCGGCGTATTCACGGCCGTAGGCATTGCGGGCAAACAGCGCGTCGCTGTGCGGATCGGTTTCAGTGACGATGTGCATCTGGTTGGTGTGCCGCCATTCGCCGAGCACCAGTTCCCAATAGCCGGTAAGGGATAGGCGGCGTTTGTACTGCGAGGCGTTGCGCAGCTTCACGACCACGAACTTCACCGGCGCGTCCATGGCGACGTAGGTACGCAACTCGGAAGCGATGCCGGACTCGAAATGCTCGAACACGCTGTAGCCGAAGCCGTGTCGGCACACATAGCCGGATCTGCCACGAGCGGGCAGCGGCGTCGGCGACCAGAATGCGCCGGTCTCCTCATCGCGCAGGTAAACCGCTTCCCCGCTGCTGTCGGAGAGGGGATCATTGTGCCAGCTGGTCAACCGGAATTCGTGGGCGTTCTCCACCCAGGTGTAGGCGCTGCCACCCTCGCTGACGACCGTGCCCATGTACGGGCTGGCGATGACGTTGGACCACGGTGCCGGTGTGTCCTGGCCGGGTTCGAGGGTAATCACGTATTCGTGCCCGTCGGGTGTGAACCCGCCCAGCCCGTTGCTGAAAATACGCTGGCGCGCCGCCAGCGGATAGATCGGATCGTGAGCCGCCCGCCGCACGGGCTCCAGTAGGTCCGACGGACGCTTCGCCGACCTGCGGCGTTCCACCTGCTCGATCAGCATTTCGGTAGTGTCGCTGAAGACGATGCGGGCAACGGTCTGCAGCAAGACGCGTTCGTCCTCCGTCAACTCCTCGGCCCGCCGCACGAAGACCCCGCCCGGCCTATCCATCGCGTGCGCGTCGGACCCCGTGTTGATCAGGCCCATGATCAGGTCCTGCAACTCCGCCCGGTAGCCGGAGAAATCCTCATTCACGATCACCAGATCGGCGGCCAGACCCTTCATGCGCCAATAGGCATGGGCCTGCAGGACCTGTTTGACCAGATCGATGCGACCGATACCGCCGATGTGCAACAACACGATGGGCAGATCGCCCGAAATGCTGAACCGCCACAGCCCGGCCTGCCCCAACTGGTTGCGTGCAAGGATATCCGGTGAAGCACGGCGCAGGGCATGGCCGAAGACGACGGAGTTCGCCATACGGCCGAAGAGCTGCGCCTCGGCTTCGGTTATGTTGAGGTGGCGCAGCACCTCCTGGCTCTGGTACCAGGCCATCTCGAACGCGCGCTCGACGAAGTGGCGGTCGTTGTATTTTTCCAGCAGCGCCAGTGCGGCCTCGCGCGTATCGGCCACTCCGGAGATGACTTGCACGGTGGCCGATTCGTCGGGTGACAGGATCAGGGCACGGCGGATCGACACGATGGGGTCGAGCACCGGGCCGTCCGTGTTCGACAGACGGGTTGGACCGTCCCGGTTATCGAGCATCAGCGGGTTGGCCGCGGTGCGGCCGCGCCCGATGAAGCGGGCGCGGTCCGTCTCGAAGGATGGTTCGTCCGCAGTGGCCCCCGGCGCGGCCAGCAGGTGAAACATCCAGGGGGGCTGCTCACCCGGCGTGCGCGGTCTCCGCGTGCAGAGGATCGCTCGCAGCTCGGGCAGGATTTCGGTCTGCACGAACAGGTTGCTGAAGGCGCGGTGCGCGAGGTCGGCATGGGGCGGCGCCAACACCACTTCCCCATAGCTCGTCACCTCGATGCGACGGCCGCGGGCCGACTGGTTGGTGAGGGTGACGCGACGGATCTCGACATCGTCCTCCGGCGACACGCAGATTTCGGTATGCGCCTCGATGGCGTGATCGCGCCGCCGGTATTCGGCACGCCCCTGCACGAAGATCGCCTCGTAATGTTCGGCAGGGCGCAGGGTCGGCTGATGCGCGGCCGACCAGTACTCGCCGCTGTCGCGGTCGCGCAGGTAGATGAAGGTACCCCAGCCGTCGGTGGTGGCGTCCTCGCGCCAGCGCGTGATGGCGAGGTCGCGCCAGCGGCTGGCGCTGCCGCCGGCATGGGTTGCCATGACGTGATAGCGGCCGTTCGACAACAGGTGCACTTCGGGCAGCCGGGTGTTCGGTTCGGTGAACACGCGCATGATCGAACCGACGTCCGCGCTGGGCGGGCGGGCGGCGGCACTCACTTCGGCCGCGTGCGGGTGCAGGGTGGCGCCCTTCTTCGGCACCCGCTCCTGCAGCAGCAGTTCGGTCGCCCGCGCGAATGGGTCGGACATGAAGCGGTGCTGCATCGGCTGGTCGAGCAGGACATGCGCGTACGCCAGCAGGCTCATGCCCTGGTGATGCGCCATGAACGAACGCACGATGGCGTGCGGCTTGCCACGCGGCACCCGCGACGGCGTGTAGTCGATGGCCTCGTAGAAACCGTAGGCGCCGAGAAAGCCCTGATTGGCCAGGGTCTGCAGGTTGCGGCAGGCGTCCCGCGGCATCACCGTCAACGCCAGGGCGCTGGCATAGGGCGCGATGACCAGGTCTTCGCCCAGCCCGCGCTTGAAGCCGAGGCCCGGCACGCCGAAGGCCCTGTACTGGTACACCTGGTTGAGATCAGTAGCGTTGTAGCAGGACTCGGAGATCCCCCATGGCACCGCGCGCTGGCGGCCGTATTCGACCTGGCGCGCCACCGCCGCCTTGCAGGTCTGCTCCAGCAGGGTGTTCGGGTAACTCGGCATGATCAGCAGCGGCATCAGGTACTCGAACATCGAGCCGCTCCACGAGATCAGGCTGAGGTCGGCGCCGTGCCTGGTGAGCAGGCGGCCGAGCGAGAACCAGTGCTTCTGTGGCACCTGTCCCTGAGCGATGAGCAGGAAACTGGCCAGCCGCGATTCCGATGCCAGAAGGTCGTAGCAGGAAGGATCGCGCCGTCGCTCGCCGATGTCATAGCCGATGGCCAGCAGATCACGCGCGGCATCGTAGAGAAATCCGAAGTCCATCGCTGCCAGGTCGCGGCACCGTTTCATCAGGTCATGGATGGAGTCCAGTTGTGTCAGCACGACAGCGCCGGCTGTCCCCGCGCCGGCCAGTTCCATGCGCGTCGGGATGGCGCTGCCCTGCCACGAAGCGGGCACCAGGAATGCGAGTTCGTCCTGGAGGGCTCGGGACTGCCGGTCGAACGCCTGCGCCCAGTAAACCCCTTCATGGTCGCTATCGGTGTCCGTGGGCAGCGATTCAAGCAACATGCCGCTCGCGCGTCGAATCTGCTCCAGCGCACTGGCGGCGCCAGCCAGGGTCAGCGGCGGCCCGTCGGCTGTGAGTGCGCGCAGGGTGTCCTGCAGCAGGTCGATGCCTTTCGCCGGCTCGGGAGCGGCCGCGGCGGGCCACTGTTCGGCCAGTATCTGCAGGGTGTCCCGCAGTCCCTGAAAGGCGCTGCCTGACAGCACCGGCTGATGCGTCATTTCGGCCAGCCCCGCCTGCAGGGTGAGTAGGCAGCCCGCCAGGTTGCCGCTGTCCACAGAGGAGACGTATTGCGGATGCAGCGGTTGCAGCGTGCGGGTGTCGTACCAGTTGTAAAGATGGCCGCGGTAGCGTTCCAGCTTTTCCATGGCGGCCAGGGTGTTGCCGATGCGCTGCAGGCATTCCCCAACCGTGATGTAGCCGAAATCGACCGCAGCCAAGTCAGCCAGGAGAGACATGCCAATGTTGGTGGGCGAGGTGCGGGAAGCGACGGCCGGCGCCGGATATTCCTGGAAGTTGTCGGGTGGCAGCCAGTTGTCCTGCGGGCCGACGAAGTCCGCGAAGTAGCGCCAGGTGCGTCGGGCCGATGTCCGCAGGAAGGCGTGCTGATCGGCACTCAGGCCTGGTGCAGGGGCCACCAGCGGCTGGCTGATCCACCAGCCGATTGCCGGCGATGCCAGCCATAGCAGCAGCAACGGCGCCGCGGCGTGCCATGGTGTCCCCGCCACGGCCAGGGCCCCGCCCAGCGCCGTCGCGAGCGCCGGCGCGATCCACATTTCGCGAAAAAATTCGGGCAGGGTGCGGCGGGCGTTGCGGCGCCCGTAGGCCGGCAGTTGCCACAACAACAGACCGCGCCGCGTGAACAGCATGCGGACGCCAGAGCCCAGGATTGCCCCCAGGCAGATCCGTGTGTCGTTGGGCAGGAACACGAGGGTCAGCAGGCCGAGCATGAGCGGGCGACCGGCGGATCGGCCGGTCACGTTCAGGTGCACCAGCCAGGCGCGTTCGGGTGGCCTGCGCACCAGCTCGAGCAGGGTGGACAGCAGGGGCGGCAGGAGCACCACGGCCACGACCACCAGGGTCCATAGCCACACGGGTCCCAGGCCCAGTAGCCATCCCCCCGCCAACAGGGCCAGCAACGCCGGCGCCACCAGGCTGCGCCGCAGGTTGTCGAACAGCTTCCACCGTGACAGTGCCGACAGCGGATTGGGTAGCCGCCTTGCCTGCGTGCCGTTGGGCGGACCAGGCACGCGCGGCAGCAACCAGCCGGCCAGCTGCCAGTCGCCCCGTATCCAGCGGTGGCGGCGGCTGGCATCGACGTTGACGCCGGCCGGATGTTCCTCGATGAGATCGACGTCGCTCACCAGGGCCGAACGCGCATAGCCGCTTTCCAACAGGTCATGACTGAGAATGAGGTTCTCCGGAAAACGGCCGTCGACAGCCTGACGAAACGCGTCGACGTCGTAGATGCCCTTGCCGATGAAGGAACCCTCGCCGAACATGTCCTGGTAGACGTCCGACACTTCGCGGGTATAGGGATCAATCCCCGAGTCGCCGGCGAAGAGCCGGGCAAAGCGCGAGCCCCCGGCGCTGGTCAGGCTGATCGAGGCGCGCGGTTGCAGGATCGCGTAGCCGTCGACGATTCGGCCCCTGGCAGCATCGTAGACCGGCCGGTTGAGGGGATGCGCCAGATTGCCGACCAGAGTCCGGGCCGCATCCCGCGGCAACTGGGTATCGGTGTCCAGGGTGATGACGTACCGAATGGATTCGAGGATGGATGGGTCGCCGACGATATCCGAGAATGCCTTTCGGGCATCGCCCCGCAGTCGGGCGTTGAACTGCTCCAGCTTGCCGCGCTTGCGCTCGTAGCCCATCCATACCCCCTCTACGGAGTTCCAAAGCCGGGGCCGATGAAACAGGTAGAAGATACAGGGGCGGTCGTCGCGGTAAGTCGCGTTGAGCGCGTCGACCGCGGCGCGTGCATGGGCAAGCAGGGCGCTGTCTTCCGGCAGCGTCTGTACCGGGGCGTCGGCAAAGTCCGTCAGCAACGCGAAGAACAGATTGGGGTCGCGGTTACCGAGATAGCGGATCTCCATCGCTTCGATCAGGTTATCGATGTCCTGCGTCCTGGTTATCAGGGTGGGTACGACCACCATGGTGCGGTGGCGATCCGGTATCCCGGCGGAAAAATCCATGCGCGGCAGGGCGCGCGGCGGCAGGACGAGGGTGACCAGCCGGTTCATCAGCGGGACCGCCAGGGCGGAGGCGGCGATGAGGAGGGGCAGGGCCAGAAGCCAAAGCCGTTCGTCATGCACGTCATATCTGCCGAGCGCGGACAGTACGATGTCAATGGATAGTGCGGTCAGCAGGAGGATGGGCCCCAGATAGAGGAACAGGCGGATGGGCTGGGCCACGCGACTCATGCGGGACTTCCACGGCACCCGGCAGCCGACTGCGTGCTCCAGCTGGGAGCGGCCGCGACCGATCAGAAAGTACCCGACATGCGCACTGCGATCATGGGACCCGCGGTGCGCGGCCTGCGCGAGGGCGATGGCTTCGCGCGCCACCACCCATTCGCTCGCCGTGCTGTGGCGCGCCACGTCCTCGATGGCGTGCCGGTAGCGGTCGCGGGTGGCGAAATCCTGGCTGGCGTAACTGTCCAGCGGGTCTTCGCGCAAGGCCCGCTCGACGAGGCTGAGAGATTCGACGAATTGCTTCCAGTCCATGGCGCCAATGAAGCGCAGGCTACCGATGCTGTTGGCGATGGAGATCTGGTTGGCCGCGGCGGTGCGGCTGGCCGCTTCAGACAACCCGGTGGCAGTCACCCCCTGTTCGAGCAGCTTCTGCTCGACCCAGGTCTGAACGAAAGCCATGGCAGATCCCTGCGCCTGCAGTCGGCCGTAGAATTCCTCGACGAACGGCGCCGTCAACGGCACGTCAGCGTAGGCGAATTCGGCCAGCAGGTGGATCAGCTGCTTCGGATCTCTTTCGGCCGCGGCGAACATGCGGTCTGCCCAGATGGTGGCGGCGTCGCGCTCTTCGCGCCGCTGGGCGATGCGGACGCCGACGCGGCGCAGGTTTTCGAGCAGCGCCAACTGGAGCATGATGGGGAAGGCCCACAGTTCGCCCAGCTTCAGGGGCTCGGCGGCCTGGTAGGCGGAGATGAACTGAGTGGCGTTGTCGCTGTCGACGCGGCCGTCCATATGGGAGATGAGTTCCTGGGCCAGTTCGTAGATGCGCGGGAAACCGGCCAGCGGACCATCGGATAGCCGTGGCAGTTGCCGGCTGTAGCCGCGCGGCAGATGCCGGCGCGCCAGACTGATCTGCTGCTCAATCAGATAGAAGTTGTCGAGTAGCCAGGCCTCGGCCGGCACGATGCGCTGCCCCGGCGTGGCGGCAGCGGCGGTAACGACGTCATAGGCCGTCAGCAGGACGCGTTCATTGTCCGCCAGCCGCGGCAGCAAGCGGTCCGGGCCGGGGCCTGGGTCGATCCGGTGCCGGCCCGCCAGGGTGAGGGCGTGGCGCTTCAGCTGATCGATGCTGAACAGCTCCGACCGCAGCAACTCGGTGTCGTGGTCGTGGCGCAGCGCAGTGCCAGTGCCTGAGAAGAAATCCCAAAATTTGCTGTCTATGACCTGCCCCTTGTTGGTATGACAAGTAATTGCGGAACGGGCCTGATGCCTGTAGATACGCTCGGGAGGTGATTACGCGGGCCTGTCAGGAACCATGGGCATGGGAGATGCTGGAGGGCACTAAAAGGACCTCAGGCCAGGGTAGCCGACCGATAGCCGGCTGGAACCGCCAAACACGCCGCGACCGGTATCCGCACGAGGCGAGAGCAGATACCTGATGGTGTCCTCTATGAATCACCGCCGAGACCCCGCGTAGTGTGGCGCAAACCGGTCGAGATCATCATCGCCACCGGGCATCTGCGATGCCCGCGAACGATGATACTCGCATACGGTAACCGCGAAAGGATGCAAAGACCATTTTTAACCACGAAATACTCGAAATCACACGAAATTTTTGGGGAGGACTGTAGGTGGGGTGTGCTTGCGAATCCCAGCGGATATTCTCAACGGACTCCACCGCACATTCCTTTGGCACGGATGTAGGTCGGGATTCATCCCGACAATCAAACCCGCCGCGCATATCGCGCGCCGGGCCGGTACCACCCGCCAGGGTTCGGTGTCGGGCTGAAGCCCGACCTACAACCGGACCTACAACCGGACCTACACAACACCCCCACCGCACATTCCTTTGGCACGAATGTAGGTCGGGATTCATCCCGACATTCAAGCCCGCCGCGCATACCGCGCGCCGGGTCGGTACCACCGGCCAGGGTTCGGTGTCGGGCTGAAGCCCGACCTACAGCCCGACCTACAGCCCGGCCTACAACCCGACCTACGTCTTTCGCAATTTTCGTGTGTTTCGTGGTTACAAAAATCTGTAGGTCGGTTGCTCCTGGCAACCGACACCCCGGCTAACCGGTGATGGTGGCGAACACCGCCGGGAGGCGCTCCGGGAGCCGTTCCACGTTGTCCACGATGGAATAACGGTTCTCGCCGAAGATCCGCGCCACGTAGCGATCGGCCATGGGGTCTAGGGTCAGACAATAGGTGTGGATCCCCTGCATCTGCAGGTCCTCCACCGCTTTCTTGGCGTCGTGGCGCAGGTATTGGGGGTCGCGCTCGTCGATGTCGGCGGGCTCGCCGTCGGTGATGAGCAGCACCAGCCGCTTGCTGGCGGCCTGCTGGGCCAGGTGCCAGCCGGCGTGGCGCAGGGCCGCGCCCATGCGGGTGGACAGCCCGCCCTGCATGCCGGCCATGCGAGACTTGGCGTCGTCATCGTAGGGCTGGTCGAAATCCTTGAAGCGATAGTATCGGACGTCGTGGCGCCCGTCGGAGGCGAAGCCGTGGACGGCGAAGGCGTCGCCGATGGCATCGATGGCCCAGGACAGCAGACCGGTGGACTCGCGGGTGAGGTCGAGGATGCTGGCGGCCTCGTCGTAGTCGGCGGTCCCCTCTTTGACATCCCCCACCTTCTCGTTGGTGGATTCCGAGAGGTCCATGAGCACCACGATGGCCAGGTCGCGGACATGGCGGGTGATGCGGATGTTGATGCGCGGGTCCGGGGTGACGCCGCGACGGATGTCGATCATGGCACGCACGGCGGCGTTGATATCGAGCTCCTCGCCCTCCTCGTAGCCCCGGCGCCGCACGATACCCTGGGGTTGGAGGGCATCGATAAGATGGCGGATGCGGCTGGCCACGGGCTTGTACTTGGTGAGGATCTCGTCCATGAGTTCGGGGTCGCCCTTGGGCTGGCGGCGCTCCATCACGGTGGCCCAGTCGGGCCGGGCCAGCTGTACGTGGTAGTCCCACTCGTCGTAGTGGTAGGGCTCGGACACGGGCTCCTTGCCCTCCAGTTCGTTGAGGCTCTTGCCCTCGTCCTCGTAGGGGAAGACCTCGGTCTCGCAGGTCCAGATCTCCTGAGCGTCGTCGCCGGCCCCCGGCACATCCAGCTCGTTGGCCATCTCGATGATGCTGACGGTGCGCCGCACCTGGCGATCCTTCTGGGGTATGTAGTCCACCCCGCGGGACTCGAACATATTCTCGGCGAAGGCCCACACGTAACGGTTGTCATCCCGGTAGGGGATGGGCATCTCCGCCAGCTGACGGACGCCGGGCAGGGACATCTTTTCGGCCACACGGTTGTAGAGGCCGACACCGGCCATCCAGCTGATGCGGTTGTCGTCGGCCCCGGCCGCCAGGTCGTCGCGGAAACCCGCCGCGGCCTCGTTGACGAAGGCGTTGTCGTCCCGGTAGTCCGCGTCCAGCAGGGCGCGGGACATGCGCATCATGAGGTTCATGACGGGATGGACCTCCGGCACGTCGTCGTCGGGGCCGGGGGGCGTGGCGAAGAAGGACAGCCACAGTTTCCTGAGGCCGGGGAAGTCGCGCATGGCCAGGTGTTCCACCCGGGCGTCCTCGAACAACTCGATGAATTTCATCTGGGCCGGCGACAACTGCTCGGCGCTGATGGGCTCGCGGGTATACACCAGATGAGCCGCGCAGTGGGCGGCGGCGGCACGGTAGACCTCGATGCCCGAAATACCGTGGAAATCGTCGAAGGCGTCGGGGAGGTGGATCTGGAACTCCTCAATGAAGGGCCGGAGGCCCTCGCGCTTCTCATAATCCCCCGAGGTGGGGCGCATGAAGAAGGCGCGCGCCCACAGGGCCCGCAGGTAGAAGTTGAGGCGCCGCTGGTTGTCGATGAACAGGGTGCCGCGACGCTCCTTCTGGAGTACCGAGCGGGACGACTCGGTCTTGAGGCCGAAATAGGCCAGCTGGCCTTCGAGGTCCCGCTGGTGGGCCTGCATGCCCCAGTTGGCCCAGCGCCGCAGGCCGCCCAGGGTCAGCTTGGACAGCAGCTCGTCCAGGTGCTCCATCATGGGCCGCAGTCCCCGGGGGGCCTTGCCGGCGAGCTGGTGCAGCAGCTTGAGATAACCGCGCATGACGTCCACGTCGCCGAGGCGGCGCGCGGCCAGGGGCATGTTGGCCATCATCTGGGTGAGCACGGTGCCGGAGGTATGAGAAGCCAGCTTCATGAGGCTGGTGACGATGTCGGGGATGATGTCCTCCCCCACCTCCCGGGCCACTTCGGGGATCTCCTGCACGTAGGTAAGGACGAGGTCCTGGCCGCGCCCGAGGGTGCACATGGCGCGCATGCCCTCGAGATAATTCTGCAGGCCGCGGGGCGACATCACGCGCCCGGCCTCATGATAGGCGGACTCCAGGGCCTGGCGGTGTTCGTGGTCGCCCTCGTCCAGGCAGTTGATGTATTCGGAAAAGTCGATGCTCACGGGTCTAGTCCTGTTTTGTGGCCAGGGCCACCGTGTAGTGGGCGCCCTGTTTGCGCTTGTCGTAGTTACCGAACACGTCCTTGAGATTGCGTTCGATGAATCGCCGCAGCCCGCTCACCGTCACCACGCACAGGCGGCCGCCCGGCCTGAGATGGCGGCGGGCATCGTGAAGCAGGATGGACAGCAGCTCCTTGCCCACCTTGGCCGGCAGGTTGGAGACCACCACGTCGAAGCAACGGTCTCCCACCGCCCCGAAGCCATTGCTCAGGACGGCCTCGGCGTTGGCCAGGCCATTGCCGTGGATATTGCGCCGGGCGTAATCCACCGCCACGAAGTCCTTGTCCACCAGCAGGGTACGGCCCCGCGGGGCCAGGGCCGCCAGGGTGATGCCGAGGGGCCCGTAGCCGCAGCCCACATCCAGGCAATCATGATGGTCCTCCACCTCCAGGTGGTCGAGCAGCAGGCGGCTGCCCTCGTCCACCTCCCGGGGCGAGAACAGGCCCCAGGTGGAACGGAAGGTCAGGGGCCGGCCCTTGAGGCGCGCCTCGAAGACGATATCCGCCCGCAGATGGGCCACCGGATCGCCGCCTGTGGGCCGGTCAGACATCAGTGCCGGTTCATGCGGTCCAGGAACGCCATGCCCATGGCGGAGAGCACGAAAGTCATGTGGATGATGACGTACCACATGAGCTTGCTGTCGGGGATTTGCTGGGCGTTCATGAACACCTTGAGCAGGTGGATGGAGGAGATGGCGACGATGGAGGCCGCCACCTTCTGTTTCAGGGAGCCAGAGTCCAGCTTGCCCAGCCAGGCCAGCTTCTCGCTGCCCTCCCTGATGTCGATGGCGGACACGAAATTCTCGTAGCCCGACAGCATCACCATCACCAGCAAGCCGCCCACCAGGGCGATGTCCACCAGGGTCAGCACCGCCAGCAGCAGGTCCGCCTCCTTCATGCCGATGATGGCGGGGAAGATGTGGAACACCTCTTCGAAAAACTTGATGCCCAACAGCAGCAGGGCGAGGCTGAGGCCCAGGTAGATGGGCGCCAGCAGCCAGCGACTGGCATAGAGAGCACCTTCGAGGGCGCGTTCCATACCGCCCGCGGCCATGATCAGAAAAAGGTGCCCACGGCGGCGTCCAGGGTGTCCCGCATGTCCGGGTCGTCCGTGAGGGGGCGCACCAGGGCCATCTGGCAGGCGGCCACGGGGTCGATGCCCTTGCCGATGAGCTGGCCCGCATAGATCAGCAACCGTGTGGACATGCCCTCGTCCAGGCCGTGGCCCTTGAGGTTGCGGGAGCGCTGGGCCACCTGCACCAGGTTGGCCGCCACCTCGGCATCCACACCACCCTCGTGGCTGACGATCTCGGCCTCGATGTCGGCGCCGGGATAGTCGAAGTCCAGGGCGCCGAAGCGCTGCTTGGTAGACTGCTTGAGGTCCTTCATCAGGCTCTGGTAGCCGGGGTTGTAGGAGATGACGATCTGGAAGTCCGGATGGGCCTCCACCACCTCGCCCTTCTTCTCCAACGGCAGCACCCGGCGGTGATCCGTGAGGGGATGGATCACCACCGTGGTGTCCTGGCGGGCCTCCACCACCTCGTCGAGATAACAGATGGCGCCGATGCGGGCCGCCACCGTGAGGGGGCCGTCCTGCCACCGGGTGCCGTTGGCATCGAGCAGGAAGCGGCCCACCAGGTCGGAGGCCGTCATGTCCTCGTTGCAGGCCACCGTGATGAGGGGCTTGCCGAGCTTGTAGGCCATGTACTCCACGAAGCGTGACTTGCCGCACCCCGTGGGGCCCTTCAGCATCACCGGCATGCGGGCACCGTAGGCCGCCTCGTAGAGTTCCACCTCGTTGCTCACCGGCCGGTAATAGGGCTCATCCTTGACAAGGTATTTTTCTTGCTCGCTTTCGCTCATCTCGCACTCCCTAAAATTAGGACTGATTTAGAACTGTGAATTCCAAACTGGAATATCCAGGACGTTGCCACTCCCCAATTCATAATTCAAAATTCAAAATTCGTAAAGAAAGGGCCCCTGCCCCGCGGGACGGAGCAGGGACCCTCGGCACTTCTGATCCTGACCGGCTCAGACCTTGATGGGGCCCCGGAAGATCACCATGGACGTGCCCTGGGACTGGGCGTAATTGTCATAGCCGATGAGGCGCACGTGGTGGTCCGGGTTGGCCTTGTGGCAGGCCTCGGCCTCGGCCAGGATGCGGTCCACGTCGGTCTCGCCGAACATGGGCAGCTTCCACATGTACCAGTAATAGTCGAAGGCGTTCTCGGGCTCGGTGTGCTCGAGGGCCGGGTTCCAGCCGCGGTCCACGATGTACTGCACCTGGGCCCGCATGTCCTCCTTGGACAGTTCCGGCAGGTAGGAGAAGGTCTCGAACTTGCGGCTGGAGGGGTCGGAAAGCCGTGAACTGTAGTCTTGCATGTCACTCATTTGTTAATTCCTCGAATTTAGGGTCTGGCGCCGGGGCGCCCTGAATACTGTCCGGTGGGGTGGCCGCCGCGACAGGGGCGAGGCCCCCATCGCGGCCGCCACCGCTGCTACCAACGATTCGCGAAGCGAATCACTTATGGGCCACGTCCAGCTTGTCCACGGTATCGAACTCGAACTTGATCTCCTTCCAGGTTTCCATGGCGGCCCCCAGCTCGGGGCTCGACTTGGCGGCCTCGCGCAGCACGTCGCCGCCACGCTTTTCCAGGCCCTCGTTGCCGTTCTTGTTGCGGTCCTCCACACAGGCCTCGACGGCCACGCGGTTGGCCGCGGCACCGGCCGCGTTACCCCAGGGGTGGCCGAGGGTACCGCCGCCGAACTGCAGCACGGAGTCGTCGCCGAAGATGGTCACCAGGGCGGGCATGTGCCACACGTGGATACCGCCGGAGGCCACCGGCAACACGCCGGGCATGGAGCCCCAGTCCTGATCGAAGAAGATGCCGCGGGTGCGGTCTTCCTTGATGTACGAGTCACGCATGATATCGATCCAGCCCAGGGTGGCCTCGCGGTCGCCTTCGAGCTTGCCCACCACGGTGCCGGAGTGCAGATGGTCGCCACCGGACAGACGCAGGATCTTGGCCAGCACGCGGAAGTGGATGCCGTGCTTGGGATGACGGTCGAGAACCGCATGCATGGCGCGGTGGATGTGCAGCAGGATGCCGTTGTCGCGGCACCAGTCGGCCAGGCCGGTGTTGGCGCAGAATCCACCGGTGATGTAGTCGTGCATGATGATGGGGGCGCCCAGCTCCTTGGCGCGCTCGGCACGCTTGAACATCTCGTCGGGGGTGGGGGCGGTGACGTTCAGGTAATGGCCCTTGCGCTCGCCAGTCTCCTTCTCGGCCTTGTGGATGGCGTCCATGACGAAGTCGAAACGCTGGCGCCAGCGCATGAAGGGCTGGGAGTTGACGTTCTCGTCGTCCTTGGTGAAGTCCAGACCGCCGCGCAGGCATTCATAGACCGCGCGGCCGTAGTTCTTGGCCGACAGACCGAGCTTGGGCTTGATGGTGCAACCCAGCAGCGGACGGCCGTACTTGTTCATGATGTCGCGCTCCACCTGGATGCCATGGGGCGGACCGCCGCAGGTCTTGACGTAGGCGATGGGGAAGCGTACGTCCTCCAGGCGCAGGTGGCGCAGGGCCTTGAAGCCGAACACGTTGCCCACCAGGGAGGTGAACACGTTCACCACCGAGCCTTCTTCGAACAAGTCGATGGGGTAGGCGACGAAGGCATAGAAGGACTCGTCGTCGCCGGGCACGTCCTCGATGGAGTAGGCACGGCCCTTGTAGTAGTCCATGTCGGTCAGCAGGTCGGTCCACACCGTGGTCCAGGTGCCGGTGGAGGACTCGGCCGCCACGGCGGCGGCGGCCTCCTCGCGGGGCACGCCCGGCTGAGGGGTGATCTTGAAACAGGCCAGTAAATCGGTATCCAGGGGGGTATATTCGGGCATCCAGTAGGTTTCGCGATAATCCTTAACACCCGCGCTGTAGGTCTTTGCCATGAGATTACTCCATCTTTATGTGGCCCGGGTTCGAATCCCGGTGCCGTCTGTAGGACCGTAATGGCCAACCCTGTCAATCTGTGGGGTTATAGCCATCCTCGGACACAGAGTATAGTGCGTTTATCTATAAGACACATTCACGATTATTGATAAGTTGCATAAGGTTATTGTTATAGTCCTACCATGCACTGCACCCTTCGACAGCTCGACGTATTCCAAGCCGTGGCCCGGCACCTGAGTTTCACCCGCGCCGCCGCGGAGCTGCACCTGTCCCAGCCCGCCGTGTCCATGCAGGTGAAACAGCTCGAGGCCAACATCGACGCCCCCCTGTTCGAGCAGCTCGGCAAACGGCTCTACCTCACCGAGGTGGGACGGGAACTGTTCCGCTACAGCCGTAATATAAGCCAGCAATTGGAGGAGGCGGATCAGGTCATCAACGAGGTGAAGGGTACGGCCGGAGGGCGGCTGAAGGTGGCGGTGGCGAGCACCGTCAACTACTTCGCCACCCGGCTACTGGGGGATTTCTGCCAGCGCTTCCCCCAGGTGCAGGTGCGCCTGGAGGTGACCAATCGGGAGGGCCTGCTCAACCTGTTGGAGAACAACGGCACCGATATCGTGCTCATGGGCCGCCCCCCCGACACCCGCGACCTGGTATGGACCCCCTTCATGGAGAATCCGCTGGTGGTGATCGCACCGCCCGGCCATCGTCTGACGGGGATGGACGACATTCCCCTGTCGGCACTCAGGGACGAGAGCTTCCTGTTACGGGAGGCCGGATCGGGCACCCGCACCGCCATGGAGCGCTTTTTCACGGAACGGGACATCTCCTTCGCCACGGGTATGGAGATGAATACAAACGAGGCCATCAAACAGGGGGTGGAGGCCGGCCTCGGCCTCGGCGTGGTGTCTTTGCATACCGTGGGCACGGAACTGGAGACCGGTCAGCTCAAGGTATTGAACGTGGAGTCTTTTCCCATCCGCCGGGAATGGTACGTGGTCTACCGGCGCGGCAAACGCCTGCCCGTCATCGCCCAGGCCTTCATGGCCTTCCTGCTGGAGGTGACGGCCGACAAGAACTCGAGTGTCACCACCCCCGAGCCCGACCAGGAAGGGCAACCGCGGACGCCGCCGGTCCAGGCCGGCACGGATTGAAGCCCCTGCGCTTTGCACCGGGCGCCCATGGTGCCATCGGTTGGGTGGTGACAGCGGCGGCGGCCGCTCAACCGCCGCCGGCCTCGGCGGCCGCGGCCCGTTCCTGGATGGCCTGCGCCCGCGCCCTTAGGGCCTGTGCTTCATCTTCCTCGCCCCGCGCCTCCAGCAACTCGGCGAAGCCCGCCAGGGTGCCCGCCAGGCGCGGGTCGTCCCGGACGTCCAGGCGCTCCCACATGGCGATGGCCTGCCGGTAGAGTTCCTCGGCCTCGGTCGGCAGGTCCTGGGCCCGGCGCAGAAAGGCGATGTTGGCGAGGCTCTGGGCCAATTGGGGATGGTGCTCGCCCAGGGCCTTGCGGCGCATCTGCAGGGAGCGCTGATAGACCCGATCGGCATCCTCCAACCGGTTGGCCTTGACATACAAGGCGCCGAGATTGTTCAGGGAGGCCGCCACCCGCAGATCCTCGGCCCCGAGGGCGCGGGCCTCCTGGACGGCGGCGGCGTAGAAGCGCTCGGCCTCCGCCAGGCGTCCCTGAACCAGGGCCCGGGTGCCCGCGGCATTGTAGTTGGCCCAGCGCTCCTCGGGAGTGGCGCCGGCCGAGGACGGCAGGGCCAGCAGAGGCTGGCCCTCCTCATCGCTAAACACCGCCGCGGGGCCACCGCCGTCGGCGAGCCCCAGGGCGAGGCGATCCCGACCCTCCTCGTCCCGCAGATAGAGCCGGGCCTGTCCCGCGTGCTCGTCATCCAACAGCAGGGAGATGCGGGCCTGGCCCGTGGCATCGGCCAGCATGAGCTGCGGTTGCCCGCTGGCAGCGAGGCCGAACCACATGCGGTTGCGATTCTCACCGTCATAGAGGTAGAGGGCGGGCTGGCCCTCACTGCTAAGACCGAGGCGGGCCACCGCATTGCCGTCGGCGTCCTCCACCACGAAGGCGCCGGCCCGCTGCTGGGGCTGAAGAGCCAGCTGGACGGCCAGGGCCAGGGCGCCCAGGGCCACCATCACCGCCACGACTGCAAGGCCGGCCACCAGCGTGTAGCGGTGTCTCAGGCGGGCCAGCTGATAGGCCGTGTCCTGGAGCCGGGCCACGCTGGCGTCGCTTTCAGAGGTCATATTGGCCTTTCCGTCGAGGTTGCAGGATGGTAGCGACAGCCGGGATGTTGGTGCGCAATATTGGCCCGGAATATTCGCATACGGGCGCCATCAATACGAGACGCCCCGCCTGGCACTGTATCCGGCCCCGCGTTTTCTGGATAATCCGCGGATCGAACGAACCATAAGCGGAAACGGTGGAATGACCAAGCGCAAGAAGCTCAAGCTCCATGGCTTCAACAACCTGACGAAGACCCTGAGCTTCAACATCTACGATATCTGCTATGCCCAGAGCGATGCGGAACGGCGCGAGTACATCGCCTATATCGACGAAGAGTACAACGCCCGGCGCCTGACCCAGATCCTGACGGACGTGGCCAACATCATCGGCGCCACCATCCTCAACATCGCCCGCGAGGACTACGAGCCCCAGGGCGCCAGCGTCACCATGTTGATTTCCGAAGAATTCGTGGAGGACGTGGACGTCTCCAACTCCGAGTCCCCCGGGCCCCTGCCCGACGCGGTGGTAGCCCACCTGGACAAGAGCCACATCACCGTCCATACCTACCCCGAGAGCCACCCCCATAACGGCATCAGCACCTTCCGGGCCGACATCGACGTCTCCACCTGCGGCCGCATTTCACCCCTCAAGGCATTGAATTATCTGATTCATTCCTTCGAATCGGATATCGTCATCCTCGATTACCGGGTGCGGGGCTTCACCCGGGACGTCCACGGCAAGAAGCATTTCATCGACCACAAGATCAACTCCATCCAGAACTATCTGGCCCGCGACACCAAGGCCCGCTATCAGATGATCGACACCAACATGTACCAGGAGAATCTGTTTCACACCAAGATGATCCTGAAGGGTTTCGATCTCGACGATTACCTCTTCGCCATCGACAAGGGCCAGCTTCCCGCCAGGGAACAGCAGTCCATCGAGAGGCGCCTCAAGCGCGAGATGGCGGACATCTTCTACGGCAGGAACCTGCCCAAGGTCTGAAGCACCGGCCCCCTCAGGGCTTTTGATTCCCCCGCTGAATTTGTGGGTACATGGATGGGCTTTCGCCAAGGCCACCATACAGGCCCCGCCATCTGTCTTTCTCCGTGCCTCTGCGCCTCCGTGAGACATCTATTACAAGCCTGCTCACTATCCCATGGCCCGGGGCAAGCCCGTAGGGTGGGGTGCGCTTGCGCACCCCAACGGGCCCCGGCAGACGTGTGACGATATCGACGCGTTTGCATGGCGCGATGCCACCCCAGGTGGCAGAGCGGACAGCCGTAACCGTTTCGTCATCTGCTCGCCATGGGCTGGTCATACCCATGCACTCTAATGATGGTTCTTATCGATTCCCCATGAATTCACGAAGGAGCCGTCATGAACAAGGTACGCAAAGCCGTCATCGCTGCCCTGGTGCTGGCCCCCGCCGTCGCGGCGCAGGGCGCAGCCCCTATTCCTACCAACGAGCTGGTGTTCAGTGAATTGTGGCGGGCCTGGGCCTCGGGCACCGCCGGAAGCAGCCTCGACGGTGGCGCCGAGATCGGGGCCTTCGACGCCGCCAGCGGGCGGGTATTCGTCACCAACGGCGGACTCGGGCGGCTCGATTACTTCGACGCCAACACCAGCGGCGACATCACCAGCATCTCGTCCATCGCCCTCGGCGGCGGGCCCAACAGCGTGGCGGTGAGGAATGGCATCGTGGCCGTCGCCGTGGAGGCGGCCAACAAGCAGGATAATGGCTTCGTGGAGTTCTACGACACCGACGGCAATTTCCTCAACGCGGTGACGGCGGGCGCCCTGCCCGACATGGTCACCTTCACCCCCGACGGCAATCGCGTGCTGGTGGCCAACGAAGGTGAGCCCAATGACGACTTCGACAACGATCCCGTTGGCTCCATCAGCATCATCGACATCAGTGGCGGCGTGGCCGGAGCCACCGTGACCACCGCCGGCTTCGGCGCCTTCTCGGCCGCCGACATGAACAACGCCGGGGTGCGCATCTTCGGCCCCGGTGCCGGCGTCGCTCAGGATCTGGAGCCCGAATACATCGCCGTCTCCCCCGATGGCGCCACCGCCTTCGTGACCCTGCAGGAGAACAACGCCGTGGCCGTGGTGGACATCGCCTCGGCCACCGTCACCGCCATCCGCGGCCTCGGCACCAAGGACTTCATCGACCCGGCCAACCAGATCGACGCCAGCAACCGGGACGGCGTGGAAGGCAACTTCCAGAACTGGCCGGTGAAGGGCATGTTCCAGCCCGACACCATCGCCAGCTACGAGGCGGGTGGCGAGACCTACTTCGTGACCGCCAACGAAGGTGACGCCCGGGACTACGACGGCTTCTCAGAGGAGACCCGCATCGGCGACGAGGCCATCGACCCGGCCCTGGATGCCCTGTTGACGGCCTCCCTGGGGACCGACTGGCAGGCCGACGAGAACCTCGGGCGCCTGCGCACCACCACCACCGCCGACACCGACGGCGACGGCGATCTGGACGAGCTGCTGGCCTTCGGCGCCCGCTCCTTCTCCATCTGGGACGGCGACGGCAACTTGGTGTGGGACAGCGCCGACGCCCTGGAGAACATCACCCTGGCCGACGGCACCTTCGCGGAGAACCGCAGCGACGACAAGGGACCGGAGCCCGAGGGTCTGACCATCGGCATCCTCAACGGCAAGACCTATGCCTTCGTGGGCCTGGAGCGCACCAACGGCGTGGTGGTCTATAACATCACCGATCCCAATGCGCCGCAGTTCGTATCCCACCTGTTCAACGGCTTCGACGTCAGCCCCGAGGGCCTGGCCTTCGTGGCCGCCGGCGACAGCCCCACGGGCAACCCCCTGCTCATCGTCACCAACGAGGTGAGTGGCACCACCACCGCCTACAGCGTGAGCGCCGTGCCCCTGCCGGCGGCAGTGTGGCTCATGGGCCCCGCCCTGTTGGGTCTGCTAAGCGTGGCACGCCGCCGCACCTAAGCCATCCCGCCCTCCAAGCCCCGTGCCGGCCAAGCCGCACGGGGTTTTTTTGTTAAAAGCAGTTGAACCACGAAAAACGCAAAAGAACGCGAAAAGGGGAAAGGCCGGGAAGAAGTGTAGGCAACGAGAGGAGCAGCTCTCCCGTAACGGGGTGGCCGCGACGCCCGACACCCAACGCTGGCGGGTGGCACCGACCCGGCCTGTGGCGTGCGCGGCGGGCGTTAATGTCGGGATGAATCCCAACCTACATCCGTGCCAAAGGAATGGGCGGTGAGGGTGATGTGTAGGTCGGGCTGTAGGTCGGGCTTCAGCCCGACACCCAACGCTAGCGGATGGCACCGGCCCGGCCCGCGGTATGCGCGGCGAGTTTGATTATCGGGATGAATCCCGACCTACATCCGTGCCAAAGGAACGGGCGGTGGGGGTAATGTGTAGGTCGGGCTGTAGGTCGGGCTTCAGCCCGACAGGCCCGTAGGTTGGGGTGAGGAACGAACCCCAACATGACCATGAATTTCGCGAATACCCGTTGGGGTTCGCAAGCTCACCCCAACCTACAGATACTTTCGCGTTTTTTCGCGTCTTTCGTGGTTAACCTTCTTTTTCCTGGAGGTCGGTAGAGCCTGCAGGTTGGGCCGAGCTTGCGGCCCGGCATAGGGCGGGCAGGTCGCCGTCGAGGCCCATGGCCTGGCGGATGATGGCGTTCTTAACGGGTGCGGCGCGATCGAACAGCGCCATGCCCAGGCCGCGCACCACACGCGCCGGGGTGATAGACAGGCCGAAGAGTCCCTTGAACCCCGCCATGGCCCCCTGCATGACCCGGTTGTGACCCCGCCGCCAGCGCTCGTAACGGCGCAGGGTCGCCTCGCCACCCAGGGACCGGCCGGCCTCGCGGGCCGCCACCAGCACCTCCGCCAGGGCAGCGGCATCCAGCAGGCCCAGGTTCACCCCCTGGCCGGCCAGGGGATGGATGGTGTGGGCCGCATCCCCCACCAGGGCCAGACACGATGCAACATAGCGTTCCGCGTGGCGCCGTATCAGCGGGAACACCGCCCGTCCCGTCACCGTCAGGGGACGGCCGAGACCCTGTTGGGTGGCCGCGCCGAGGCGCTCCAGGAACTCCCCCTCTTCCAAAGCCACCAACTCGGCCGCCGCCTCGGGCACCGTGGACCAGACGATGGAACAGGTATGGGCCTCGGGCAGGGGCAACAGGGCCAGGGGTCCGTCCTCGAGGAACCACTGGCGGGCCACATCATCGTGAGACTTCTCCAGACGAACGGTGGCCACCAGGGCATGGTGCCCGTAGTCTGAGGCGCCGTCGGCGATCCCCGCGAACCGCCGCACCACAGAATGGGCGCCGTCGGCCCCCACCACCAGACCGGCCTGCACCTCGCCTTCGTCCAGGGTCAGGATACGGCTGCCGTCGACACACTCCCCGAGCTGGCGGACACGCCGCGGCCGCCGCCAGGTCACGTTGTCCAGCTCGCGGATGCAGGCTTCGAGGGCGGCCACCACGACCCTGTTCTCGATGATGCAGCCGAGGTCCGGTTCGCCGATGTTGGCGCTGTCGAAGCGTATACACGCACCGCTCGCCACGTCCGTGACCTCCATGGCCTGATAGGGCGCGATACGGGCCTCCGCCATGGCGTCCCAGGCCCCCAAGTGGCGGAACAGGCGTTCGCTGGCACGACTGATGGCGCTGACCCGGTTGTCGAAGGGACCTTTTGCCGGGACCGGCTCCGACTCCGGCTCCCGAGACTCCACCATCACCACGTCGAAACCCGCCCGGCCGAGGGCCAGGCCCAGGGACGCCCCCACCATGCCGCCGCCCACGACGGCTACCTCGTGGCGCCGCACCATCATAGCGAACGCCCCCGCGCCAGCCGCGACTGCCGCCCCACGAGGCCCATGGTGGTGCGGGCCAGGCCGTGCTTGAGGGCGGGCAGCAGGTCCAGGGTCACGAGGCCCAGGTTGCGCGCCAGGGCCAGGGGCGGGAAGGGGTGGGAGAACAGCCGCACCAGACCGTCCGTGAACAGCGCGGCGCGGTTCTGGTCGGCACCGCGCCACCGGGCGTAGGAACGGAGCACCTGCGGGCTGCCGGGGTCCACGCCGCGGCGGCGGGCATCCACCACGGTCTCCGCCAGGGCGGCGGCATCCCGCAACCCCAGATTGAAGCCCTGGCCCGCCACCGGGTGGAGGGTATGGGCGGCGTTGCCGATCACCACGGCACGCGCCGCCACCTGCGCCCGCGCCCGGATCAGCCGCAGGGGGTAAACGGCGCGGCTGCCGGTGCGCACGAAGCGCCCGGCCCGCGCACCGAAGCGCTCCTGCAGGGCCGCCAGGAAGTCCGTGTCGCACAGGGCGAGCAGATCTTCCACCTGGCGGTGAGCCACCGTCCATACCATGGCGTACCGATTGTCGGGCATGGGCAACAAGGCCAGGGGACCGGTGTCGGTGAACCGTTCGAACGCCGTCTGCTGGTGGGGGCGATCGGGCAGCACGTTGGCGATCACCGCGGACTGGCCGTAGTCCCGGGTGCGCGCACCGATGCCCAGCGCGGCACGCACGGTGGATTCTCCACCGTCGGCGGCCACCAGCAACGCCGCCCGCAACCGCAGCTCTTCGCCGCCGCTCTCCACCGTGACCTCTACCGCATCGTCCTCCGGCGTCACCGCCACCACCAGGGCCGGCGCCACCACTCGCACGCCGCCCGCGCCGAGGGCCCGTTCCAGGGCTCGCCCCATGGCGCGGGCGGCTACCACATAACCCAGGGCCGGCACGCCCTCCTCGCGGGCCGTCAAACGGGTGGCGCCGAAATGGCCGCGATCGGAGATGTGAATGCGCCGGATGGGAGTGGCTCCCGGCGCCAGTTCCCGCCACAGCCCGAGGCCGTCGAGGATCCGCATCGAGCCGTAGGCCAGGGCGATGACCCGGTCATCGAAACCCGGGTGATCGTCGCCGCCGTAGGGCACCGCCTCGATGACGGTCACCCTGAGCCCCTGGCCCGCCAGCGCGGTGGCCAGGCTGGCCCCCACCAGGCCGCCGCCGGCGATGATGACATCGGCATCCAACCCGGACATCAGGCTCCGCCCGCCATGGTAGCCTCGATGTCATCCATCTCCTTGGGCGCCGCCGCGGTGAGCACCTCGCTGCCGTCGGCGGTCACCAGCACATCGTCCTCGATGCGGATGCCGATGTCGTGCCACTTCCGGGCCACCTTGGCGTGGGCGGCGGAGACGTAGACACCGGGTTCCACGGTCATCACCATGCCGGGCTCCAGCAGGCGCCATTCATTCTCCACCTTGTAGTCCCCGACATCGTGCACGTCCATGCCCAGCCAGTGGCCGGTGCGGTGCATGTAGAAAGGTTTGTAGGTGCCGTCGGCGATTATCTTGTTCAGGCGGCCCTTCACCAGGCCGAGGTCCTTCAGACCTTCGGCGATCACCGCCACCGCCGCCTCGTGGGGATCGTTCCAGTGGTTACCGGGGCGGACCTTGTCGATGGCGGCCTTCTGCGCCTCCAGCACTACCTCGTAGAGGGCCCGCTGGGCCGGCCTGAAACGCCCGTTGACCGGAAAGGTGCGGGTGATGTCCGAGGCGTAGTAATCGAACTCCGAGCCGGCGTCGATGAGCACCAGCTCGCCGTCGCGGGCGGTATCGGCATTGTCGATGTAATGCAGGACGCAGGCATTGGCGCCACTGCCGACGATGGAAGGATAGGCGGGGGAGCGGGCCCCCCCGGACATGAACTCGTGGATCAGCTCGGCCTCGAGCTGATACTCCTTGATGCCCGGCCGGCACGCCTGCATGGCGCGCACATGGGCGGCACAGGAAACCGCCATGGCCTGGCGCATGGCCTTCACTTCCGCCTTGCTCTTGAACAGACGCAACTCGTGGATGAGATGGTCGAGAGCCACGAATTCCCCCGGTGCATTGACACCGGCCCGCGCCCGCGAGCGCACCCGGTTGACCCAGTCCATGACCCGGCGGTCGAAGTCCGGATACACGCCCATGACGTAGTAGACCCGTTCGCGGTTTTCCATGAGGCCGGGCAGGATGTCGTCCAGGTCGCCGATGGGAAAGGCATCGTCGGCACCGTAGGACGCCACCGCGCCCTCCAGCCCGCTACGATAACCGTCCCATTGCTCCTTGTCGGGATCGCGCTCGCGACAGAACATCAGGTACTGGCCCCCGGAACGCCCGGGGATGAGCACCATTACGGCGTCGGGTTCCGCGAAGCCCGTGAGGTAGTAAAAGTCGCTGTCCGGGCGGAAGGGGTACTCCACATCGCGGTTGCGGGGACGCACCGGCGAAGTGGGCAGCACGGCGATGCTGTCCTCGCCCATGAGGTCCATGAGGCGTTTGCGCCGGCGGGCAAACTCTTTGCGGTCCACGGAATCAACGCTCTCCGTCTGGGTCAGTGCAGGGTATTCGTCTGCCCGCCGGCGGCGGCCGGCATGGTGCTTATCATCAATACGCCGATTCTAATGTATTCGATCAGCTCCACCAGGGCCTGCTCATCCGCCTCGCCGCCCTGGGATGCACCGATCTTGGTGAACTCATGGAGATCGGCGACGAACTCCTGCTCCTCGGGGTGCCGGTCCGCGCCGCCATCGTAACCACCGAGGCCGAGGCCATAAAGGAACCCGTCGCACCACTCGGCGAGGGCGCGGCTGCGCTGGAGGAGGGGCTCGTCGTCGCCCGGAAGCAGGGGAGTGAAGCCCATTTCCGGGCTGGCGAGCACGTCCCTGGCGTGATCGAACAGCAGCTGAAGGAGCTGGCTACTTTCCTGCACCAGGAGATCCGCCGGATCGGCATCGGGCATCACCTCCCCCAACCACGACTCGGGACGGGCGGCAGGCCGAATGCTCAGGATCCCGCACATGAGACCGTGGCAACCGGAGGCACTGACGGGAGAAGATACCCGATCGAGGGCGGCGCTCACCTGGGCGTGGGCCGGCGTCTGTTTATCGCTCATTCATCACCTCTGTGCTTTGGGTGTCATGCTACCACTTGGCCGCCGGGGGGCAATGGCGGCGCAATCCCGAAAGGGGCCTTCCGACCTGAAAAGCACCTCACAAACCCTAGTAAAAACAGTACGCAAGCAATTGACCCACCCCGCGAATCCCTCTATATTCACTGACAAATTCGGGTCGCCCGGGATCGCGGAGCGTCCATTCGAAGCGCTTCTATGCATTCATTAACGTGAAAGTCGCGAAGCACGAACTCCCCCTCTCCCTCTGGAAGAGGGATGGGGTGAGGGAACGAACATGGCGATACGCGCTCCGCTTTCATCATTTCGGGTGGCGTGTATCGCCATGAGAGTTAACAGGGTTTGACGCCAATGGAAAACGAGGACCTGCAAGCCCTCGAAAAACGCATAGAATTGCTGATCGAAAAATATCGCCGGCTGCAGGAAGAGAACCACGCATTGCGCCAGCAACAAGGCAATCTCATCACCGAGCGGGCCGCCCTCATCGAGAAATCCGAACAGGCGCGCTCACGTGTCGAATCCATGATCTCCCGTCTCAAGTCCATGGAGCTCTGAGATGGAAGACCAGCCGAAACCCATCAGCGTACAGATCCTGGACAAGGACTATCTCGTCGGCTGCCCGGAAGAGGAGAAAGCGGCGCTGACCGCCGCGGCCCGCTTCCTGGATGGCAAGATGCGGGAGATGCGTGACAGCGGCAAGGTCATCGGCACCGAACGCATCGCCGTCATCACCGCGCTGAACCTCGCCCACGAGTTGCTGCAGAACCGGGCGTCCCTGGACGAATACGCCGCAACGGTGGATGGCGGCCTGCGGCGTCTCACCGACCGCATTGATTCCACACTGCGGGGTGACAACCAGGGTTAAAAGAGGTACCTTCCGAGTAGCCCCCTGTGGTGCTCGCGAAGGGCTTAAGCAACCCTTTGAGCCTAATTAACTGCCCCTGGGGTCTTGGGTCATGGTGCCGTTGAGCATGTCCGTCTCAGAGCGGAAAGCCTGAAGCGCCATACTCCTAACCCCACTTGAACCACTGGTTCAAGGGTCAGGGCCCAGACGACACCTACGGGGGGCACTTCCATCGCCCTTGCTCCATTTTGCAGCGGCATCCGGTCATGAATATCCGCCAGTCCATTCGCCGCGAGATACGCGCCCGGCGGCGTGCCCTCACGCCCATGGACGCGAAACGGCATGCCCATCGGGTGGCACGACGACTGCTGGCGCATGGCCCCGTACGCAACGGCTCCCATATCGCCGTCTACCTGCCGAACGACGGTGAGATGAGCCTGGTGCCCCTCATCGGGCGCCTGTGGCGCATGCACAAACGTTGTTACCTGCCCGTGCTCTTCGGCAAGCGACTCTGGTTCTACCCTTACCGGCGCCACGACCGCCTGCGACCCAACCGCTTCGCCATCCCGGAGCCGCGGGTCCACCCGCGCCGGCGGCGGCGCCTGCAGTCCCTGGACGTGGTGCTGACCCCTCTGGTGGCCTTCGACGGGGCGGGCAATCGCCTCGGCATGGGAGGCGGCTTCTACGATCGTACCTTCGCCTACCTCGGCCGCCGGCGACGCTGGCGGCGCCCCATCATCCTGGGAGTCGCCCACGCCTTCCAGGAGGTCGAGGCCCTGCCGGCCCAACCCTGGGACGTGCCCCTGTCAGGCATCGTGACGGAACGGGAACTGCGGCTGTTCCCGGCGCCACCGCCCACGCCATCCTCCTGAACCACCAAACGCCGGAGCCCCGCACCATGGCCAAGCAATACTGGTTGATGAAGTCCGAGCCCAACGAGTTCAGCATCGACGACCTGGAGGCCCGGCCCCACCAGACGGAACCCTGGGACGGGGTGCGTAACTACCAGGCTCGCAACATGATGCGTGACCAGATGAAGAAGGGTGACCGCATCTTTTTTTACCATTCCAACTGCGATGTGCCGGGCATCACGGGCATCGCCGAGGTGGCCGGCAAGAGCTATCCCGACGCCACCGCCTTCGATCCAGAAGACCACCACTACGATCCCAAGAGCGACCCCGAGAACCCGCGCTGGTATCTGGTGGACGTGAAGTTCGTGCGCAAGACCAAACGCACCATCCCCCTAGCGGAGCTGAAGGATCACCCCGAACTGGCGGACATGCCCCTGGTGCGCCGGGGCAACCGCCTGTCGGTGATGCCCGTGACCCCCGAGCAGTGGAAGTTCATCCTGTCCCTGGAGTGAGGGCAGAAGCTTCGGGGGCCCGCGCATCCGGCATCACCCGTTTCGCGGACGACTCCGAAGGCCTATGAGGCCCAACAGGGCGCTCCCCAGCAGCCAAACGGCTGCGGGCACGGGGACCGGGGCCACGGCGAAGGTGCCGAAGGGCACGGCCGCGGCGGTGGCCGCCGCATCCAGGTCGTCGAGGGCGTCCACCCCGCCGAAGCCCCAATGGGCGATGGCAAAGGCGCTGCCGTCAGGGCCCGTTCCGGACTGGCGATAGGCCCAGCTGTCCAGGTATTCCCAGGGCTGGCCATCGCCGTCCACGTCGATCTCACCGAAGACGTCCACCACCATACCGTTACGGAACAGCTCCACGGCGTCGTCGCCGTTGACAGTGGCACTCGTGGTGGTGAAGTCCGGCGCGAAGCCGAATACTGCGTTGAAGTTGGTGGCCTCGCTGGCGATGTAGAGGAAATCGCCCGCCGCGGCGTCCCCGGACAGGGCGAATTCCTGTCCATCGCTGCCGTCGCCGTTGTTGGCGCTGCCGAATCCATAGATGGAGAGGTCGGCGATATCCGAGCGGGCGAACAGTTCGACGGCCTTGGGCGTACCCCTGGACAGGGGCCCGTCCATGATCCCGGTGATGATGAGGTCGGAGGCGGTAGCCGGGGCGGCGGGGAGAAGCAGAGAGGCGAGTACGAGTCCTTTTTTCATGGCAGCATCCTTTTGTAATTAAAGGAAGGCCGCACAACGCCCCAGCCTTCCTTAGCCAGTGGGTATCGATACAAACGAGGCTTTATTCTAGTCCATTCTGTCGGAATGTGAAGCCCCACCGCCATTCAATATCACCGGACGGCGCGAACGGCCATTCAAGACAAAAAAACGGCGCCCGCGGGCGCCGTTTGATTCACTGCCGAGGATCTGCCCCTCAGCGGCTGACCTTGAACTCCACGCGACGGTTCTTGGCCCGCCCTTCCTTGGTGCTGTTGTCGGCCATGGGCATGGATTCACCCTTGCCTTCGGCCTTCAGCTTGCTGGAGGGCACGCCCTTGTCGATGAGGTAGTGCATGGCATTCACCGCGCGCTTCTCGGACAGGTCCATATTGTAGTCCGCCGTACCGGTGCTATCGGTATGACCGACCACCGTCGCGGATTTGAAGTTGCTGGACTCGAGACTGCTGGCAATGTTGTCCAGCGCCGCCTTGCCGGCGGTGGTCAGGGTGGCCTTGTCGAGGTCGAAATTGACGTCGCCGAGCACGATGGCCTGCTCACAACCGACGGCGTCCACTTTCACGCCCTTCGGGGTACCGGGGCACTGATCCAGCGCATCGGTCACGCCGTCGCCGTCACTGTCCAGGGGGCAGCCGCGATCATCCACCGGGGTCCCCCGCGGGGTGCCGGGGCATTTGTCCTTGTAGTCCGGTACGCCATCGCCGTCGCTATCGAGAGGGCAACCCACCGCGTCCACGGCCACACCCTTGGGGGTACCGGGGCAGCGGTCCTTGCTGTCCAGCACGCCGTCGCCGTCCGCGTCGCCGTCCGGCATGATACCAGCGCACTCGGGGGAGGTGCGTCCACCCTTCACTTCCCAGCATTCTCCGTAGGCATTGGTGGGGATGCCGTCCTTGCCGACGCCGAGGTAGGTGGGCTCCGCGACCACCTGGCCGGTGAAGGCCAAGCCGAAGGCCGCGGCGGAAATCATTACCGCCTTGTTGAATTTCTTTGTTGCTATCATTGAGGCTCTCCCTCTAGTTGCTTGAAGATTCTAAAACTTATTTAAGCTACTTTACGGCGCGGCGCCATCCCTAAGCACGGCCAAACCGCCCTACACAGTACTTGCAGGCAAGCATAACGCAAAAATATGGAAAATATTAAGTATTTGTGGCTTTCCAGATGAATAATCGTGGTTCCGGCGCTACAAAGGGCCCCTGGGCCATGGCCGCCCCTCAGACCACCTCTTTGGGCTCACAACTGCGGGCGATGTCCCTGAGCCGCTGGACCATGGCATACATGCCCACGTGGCGTTGGGGACTGAGGTGGTCGAACAGCCCCAGCTGGTCGAACATCGCGTCGGCATCGAAGGCCTCCACTTCTTCCGGGCTGCGACCTTCGTACATGATGGCGAGCAGGGTCGCCAGACCCCGTACGATGGGCGCCTCGCCGTCCACCCGGAAGGTCATGGCAGGATCCTCCGGGCCGCGCCGATTGCCCACGATCCACACGTTGCTCATGCAACCGTGGACCTGGGTGTCGTGAGTCTTCTCATCCTCGAGCAGCCCCGGCGCCTTCTCGCCCAGTTCGGCGATGAATTCATAGCGGGCATCCCAGTCCCCCAGGAAATCGAAAGTCTCCACCAGATCTTCAAGATTCATAGCCGCATACTAGAAACGAGCCGCCGGCTTTTCACCATAACAGGGCTATGGGTTTGCCTGTCATCGGCAACCCAGCGCCCTCCCGTAACCGGCACCGCGTATGTTGCGATGCAGCAATTACGCTGCTAGCATAACCCGTCGATTGGTGTAACAACCTCCGTGAAGGTGTGGAGGTATACGGCCTTTCCCGAGTGATCCAGGGACGGGCCATTACAGCAATCGCGTAAGCCCGGCCCGGGCATGAACCGCGTCCGGCGCGGCCGATTCAATCCAGGACGAATCGAATCGACATTTATCCAAGAAACGGAGACACCGCCCATGGCTGACGACCCCATCACCGACTGGACCACCAACTGGCTCCAGGCCCAACACCGCTACTGGGATGCCTGGCAGCAACTGTCCAAGCTGGGAAGCCCCCAGCCCGAACCGCGCAAGGACCCCTGGAGCGAAGCTCTCGACCAATGGTGGAAGGCGGTATCCCCGGCCGCGCCCGATCCGGTGCAGGGTTTCTACAACCAACTCGTGGAACAGGGCAAGCAGTTCATGCGCACGTCAGAGACCCTGCGCCACAGCCTGATGCCGGACGCCGCTGTCCCGCCCAACCAGTGGGCCACCGCCGTGGAGGGCTCCCTGAACGCCCTGCGGGACCTGTTCGCCCAGGGTGCCCAAGGCAAGGACAAGGATGGCCGCGAGGCCTTGCACCAGATGTTCAGCTTCTGGGAACTGCCGGTTGACACCTGGCAGCGCTGCGCCTCGGTACTGTGCGGTTTCCCGGGCGACGCCCTCGGCGCCTTCAAGCCCGGCAGCGACCCCGGCGACGGCACGGAGATGTTCCAGGAGCATGTGGAGCGTTTCCTATCGGCCCCGGGCCTCGGCTACACCCGCGAGCACCAGGAGCAACACCAGACCTTCATGCGTGCCTTGATGGCCTATCAGGCGGCCTTACAGGAGTACAATGAGCAGTTCACGAAGATCGCCATGAACTCGGTGGACCGCTTCCGCGAGACCCTGTTGGCGAAGGGCGGCGGCGATGACACCATCACCACCCTGCGCGGGCTCTACGACCTGTGGGTGGATGTGTGCGAAGAGGTCTACGCCGAGCAGGTCTTCACCGAGGAGTACAGCGCCGCCCACGGCAAGCTGGTGAACGCCCTCATGGCGGTGAAGCTCCAGGGCCGCACCATGGTGGACGAGGCGGTGGGCACCCTAGGCCTGCCCACCCGCCGAGAGGTGGACAGCATCGAGAAACGCGTCCAACAACTGCGCCGGGAGATCCACGCCAGGGCCCCCGCCGCCGCGCCGGCCCAGGCCCCGGCGGCCAGCCCGTCACCACCACCCCGCGCCGAGGCACCGCCCGCCGCGGCGAGGGCGACGGCCCCCAAACGGGCCGCAGTCAAGAAGAAGGCGGCGCCCCGGAAGCGCCGCGCCACCACCACCAAGGGGGCCAGCAAATGATTCCAGTGAATATCAGACCCGACCAGGCAACCCAGGAGGTCATGGAATTCGGGCGCAAGCTGGGCGAGGGCATGAAGCACCTGTTGGAACTCGACGAGATCGAGACCGGGGTCACGGACAAGGAGACCGTGTACCGGGAGGACAAGCTGCGGCTCTACCATTTCATCCACCCCGATGGCGACGCCCCGACCAACCCGGTGCCCACCCTCATCGTCTACGCCCTCGTGAACCGTCCCTACATGACAGATATCCAGGAGGACCGTTCCATGGTGCGGGGCCTGTTGCACGGCGGCCAGGACGTCTATCTCATCGACTGGGGCTACCCCGACCGGGCCGACCGCTTCCTCACCCTGGACGACTACATCAACGGCTACCTGGACCGTTGCGTGGACGTGCTGCGGGAGCGCCATGGCGTCGATGCCGTCAACGTCCTGGGGATCTGCCAGGGCGGCACCTTCAGCCTGTGCTACTCGGCGCTCCACGGCGACAAGGTCAGGAACCTCATCACCATGGTCACCCCGGTGGATTTCCACACCCCGGACAACCTGCTGGGCCACTGGTCCAAGCACGTGGATGTGGACCTGGTGGTGGACACCCTGGGCAACGTCCCGGGCGAACTCCTCAACTGGACCTACCTGATGCTCAAGCCCTATCGCCTGATGGGCCAGAAGTATCTGCAGATGGTGGACCAGCTGGAGCAATCCGACTCCGCCAGAAACTTCATGCGCATGGAGAAGTGGATCTTCGACAGTCCGGACCAGGCGGGCGAGGCCTTCCGGCAGTTCATGAAGGACTTCTTCCAGGACAACAAGCTCATCAAGGGCCAGGTCAGGCTCGGCGGGCACACCGTGGACCTGGGTGACATCACCATGCCCGTGCTCAACGTCTATGCCACCAACGATCACCTGGTGCCGCCCAATGCCTCCATCCCCCTCCAGAACTTCGTCGGCACCTCCGACTACCGGGAGATCGCCTTCAAGGGCGGGCATATCGGCATCTATGTGAGTGGCCGCGCCATGCGGGAGATCCCGCCGGCCATCTCCGAATGGCTGGATGCCCGCAGTTGAGAAGGACCGACGGGGCCCGGGCCGCCGCGGCCCCGTTCAAGCGATAGCCCGCAGACCCCGGGGCGCTGGGCCCCCGCGAACATCAGGAGAGAGAACCCCATGACCGATACCGTAATCGTCGCCGGTGCCCGCACCGCCATCGGCAACTTCAACGGCGGGCTGTCGTCCCTGCCCGCATCCGAGTTGGGCACCATCGTCATCGGCGAGGTGCTGAGGCGGGCCGGCGTGGCCCCCACCGAGGTCTCCGAGGTGGTCCTCGGCCAGGTGCTCACCGGCGGCCAGGGTCAGAACCCGGCCCGCCAGGCCGCCCTCGGTGCCGGCCTGCCGGCCGAGGCCACCGCCTACGGCATCAACCAGGTCTGCGGCTCCGGCCTGCGGGCCGTGGCCCTCGCCCACCAGGCCATCCAACTCGGGGACGCCACCGTGATGCTGGCCGGCGGCCAGGAGAGCATGAGCCGCGCCGTCCACGCCATCCACCTGCGCGACGGCACCAAGATGGGCGACGCCAGCCTGGTGGATACCATGATCAGCGACGGCCTGTGGTGCGCCATGAACCAGTGCCACATGGGCAACACGGCCGAGAACATCGCCCGCGAGTGGGGGCTGGACCGCACGGCCCAGGACGAGTTTGCGGCCGCCTCCCAGCAGAAGGCCGAGGCGGCCCAGAAGGCCGGTCGCTTCCAGGAGGAGATCGTGCCGGTGACCATCAAGGGCCGTAAGGGCGATACGGTGGTGGATACCGACGAGTTCCCGCGCGCCGGCACCACCGCCCAAGGACTCGCCAAGCTCCGCCCCGCCTTCTCCCCCGACGGCACGGTAACGGCGGGCAACGCCTCCGGCATCAACGACGGCGCCGCCGCGGTGCTCGTGATGTCGGCGGCGGAGGCCGAGCGCCGGGGCCTCCAGCCCCTGGCCCGCATCGTCTCCTGGGCCACCGCCGGTGTCGACCCGGCCTTCATGGGCACGGGCCCCATACCCGCCAGCCGCAAGGCCCTGGAGAAGGCGGGCTGGGGTGTGGATGACCTGGACCTCATCGAGGCCAACGAGGCCTTCGCCGCCCAGGCCATGGCGGTCAACCGGGACATGGGCTGGGACCTGGAGCGGGTGAACGTGAACGGCGGCGCCGTGGCCCTCGGGCACCCCATCGGCGCCTCGGGCGCCCGCGCCCTGGTGACCCTGCTCCACGAGATGCGTCGCCGCGACGCCCGGCGCGGCCTCGCTACCCTGTGCATCGGCGGCGGCATGGGCATCGCGCTGTGCGTGGAACGGCCCTGACGGCCCGCCTTGCACGCCCTCGCCGGGTGGTTCAGCATCGTTCTTCCCACCGTGGCCGCGGCGGGCCTGTTCCTGCCCCTGCGGCCACCCACCCCACGAGCCCCCTTCCAGAGGTGACAGCGCCGGCATGACGTCAAAGAAACCCAGGATCATCAAGAAGTACCCCAACCGCAGGCTCTACGACACCACGGACAGCAAATACGTCACCCTCGCCCGCATCCGCGAGCTGCTGCTGGAGGGAGAGCAGATCCAGGTCTTCGACTCCATCAGCGAGGAGGAGATCACCCGCCAGATCCTGATGCAGATCATCACCGAGCAGGAGAACAGCGATTCCCCCCTGTTCTCCACCGACCTGCTGGCAAAGCTCATCCGCCTCTACCAGGGTGCGGTACCCGGCGTATTCCATGAGCACATGGAGAAGAGCTTCGACATGTTCCTGCAGCAGCAATCCCTGTACCAGCAGCAGGTACGCAGCGCCCTGGGCACCGACGACCCCTTGAAGGCGTTCTCGGAACTCACCCAAAAGAATCTGGAAACGTGGCGGGAAATGCAGGAGAACGCCCTCAGGATTTACGGACTCGGGGGGCGGGAAAAAGACAATACGGAGGATCCGGACCCGAAAAGGTGAGCATTCGCTGCCGCCGGCCCGGCACCGGGCCGCGACCAGGCGGCATCCCGGTAATCCGCCGCCAGGCGGACTGCCATTCATTGATATGACCATAGGACTGGAGACAAGGGTATGAGCAAGCGTGTGGCGTTGGTAACGGGAGGCATCGGGGGCATCGGCACGGCCATCTGCCGCCGGCTGGCGAGCGAGGGCATGACGGTGGTGGCCAATTATCTGCCCGCCCTGAAAGAGGAGGCCGATGCCTGGCAACAGGCGGAACGGGAGAAGGGCTTCGAGTTCGCCCTCGCCTCCGGTGACGTGGCGGACTTCGAGGACAGCCGGCGCATGGTGCAGGCGCTGGAGGCCGAGGTGGGCGCGGTGGATGTACTGGTGAACTGCGCCGGCATCACCCGCGACAAGTCCTTCCGCAAGATGGAGCCGGAGCAATGGCGGGCGGTCATCGAGACCAACCTGTTCAGCGTCTTCAACGTCAGCAAGCAGGTGGTGGAAGGCATGACCTCCCGGGGCTGGGGCCGCATCGTCAACATCTCTTCGGTCAACGGCCAGCAGGGCCAGTTCGGCCAGACCAACTACTCGGCCGCCAAGGCCGGCGTCCACGGCTTCACCATGGCCCTGGCGCGGGAGACCGCGGCCAAGGGGGTCACCGTGAACACCGTATCGCCGGGCTACGTGGAGACCGCCATGACCGCCGACATGGGCGAGGAGATCCTGGCCCAGATCGTCGCCAGCGTGCCCGTCGGCCGCATGGGCCGGCCCGACGAGGTAGCGGCCTGTGTGGCGTTCCTGGCCAGCGAGGATGCGGCCTACATCACGGGCACCGACCTGTCGGTCAACGGCGGATTCCGCATGGGTTGAGGGAGAGGACTTTCCGCCTCGGGACCCTTGACAGCCCCCCCCGGCGGGGCTATGCTGCAATGCAACAAATGCTGCATCGCAGCATGATTGCAGACAAGCCGTCAAGGAGGCTACTCATGAACAAGCAATACTTCGATACCATGAACGACGCGGGCCGCCAGGCCTACGATTTCGGCCGCCAACTGGCCGACATCAACATGCGCGCCTTCGACCGCCTCACGGCCGCCCAAACCAAGGCGTGGAGCGAGGCCGTGGAGAAGGGGTTCGCCCAGGCCAGGCGCCTGGCCGAGGCCAAGGGTTACAAGGACGTGGTCGACGTGCAGATGGATATGGCCCAGGACGCCTCCCAGTCCGCCGTGGCCCAGAGCCGCGAATCCGTGGAAGTCCTCACGGGCACCCGCGACGAGCTGGTGAAGGCCTACGAGAAGGGCTTCGCCCAGGCGGCCGGGGAGGTCAAGAAGGCCTCTCCCAAGCAGGCCGCGTGAAAAACGTTTCCGCCGCGAAGCACCCCAAGACCCCGGCCCTGCCGGGGTTTTTTTTGCCCGCCCCCCTGGTCACGCCCCCCGGCAGCGGGCGATGCCCTCGCCGATGACCTCGTAGGCCCGGGCCAACTGCTCCCGGGTGACGCAGTAGGGTGGCATCAGGTACACCACGTTGCCCAGGGGGCGGATGAGGAAGCCCCGCTCCATGAAGAAGGCCTTGAGACATGGCCCCACCGCGGCGCGATAACCGGCTCCCGCGACTTCCACGTCGAGGGCCGCGATGGTGCCCGTCACCCGCGCGCGCGCCACCCCGGGCCAGTCGCGGGCCGCGGCCATGAACTCTCCATGCCAAGCGGCGATGGCCGCCAGGCGCGCGGCGGTGTCGGAGGACTCGGTGAGTTCGAGGGAGGCCAGGGCGGCGGCACAGCCGATGGGATTGGCGGTGTAGGAATGGCCGTGGATCAGGGCCTTGTCGAAATCATCCGCGTAGAAGCCCTGATAGATGGGCTCCCGGGCCACCGTCACCGCCAGGGGCAGGAAGCCCCCCGTCAGGCCCTTGGACAGGCAGATCATGTCCGGCGTCACGTCACAGGCCCGGCAGGCGAAGAGGCTGCCGGTGCGGCCGAAGCCCGTCATGATCTCATCGAAGATGACCAGCACGCCCGCCTCCCGTAGCCGCGCCGCCAGCCGATGGACGAATCCCGGACGGCACATGCGCATGCCCCCCGCACCCTGCACCAGGGGCTCCAGGATCATGGCCGCAGTGTCGTCGCCGAAACGCTCCAGATAGGTGTCCAGGGCCGCCAGGGCGGCCTCCTCCTTACGTTCCACCTCGTCATCACCCTGCCAGGTGTGGGGAAACGGCAGGGTGTCCACCCGGAACATCATGGATTCGAAGGCCCCGAAGAAGCCCGACGACCGGCCCGCCGACATGGCCCCCACGGTATCGCCGTGGTAGCCACCCTCGAAGGCCAGGAACCGGGTACGGGGCCGGCCCTGGTTGAGATGAAACTGCAGCGCCATCTTGAGGGCCACCTCCACCGCCGTGGAGCCGTCGTCGGAGAAGAAGACCCGCTCCAGATCCCCCGGCAGCAACCGCGCCAGGGCCGTTGCCAGGGCCACCGCCGGAGGATGGGTGAAGCCGGCGAAGATGACCTGTTCCAGCGTCGCGGCCTGGCGGGCGATGGCCCCGGCGATGTGGGGATGGGCGTGACCATGAATGTTCACCCACCAGGAGGAGATCATGTCCAGGTAGGTGTTGCCGGCGGCATCCGTGAGTTCGATACCGCGCCCGGAGACGATGGGCACCGGGTCCGGTGCCGTCTTCTCCTGGGTGAAGGGATGCCAGAGGTGGCGGCGGTCGCCTTCCACCAATTCCCGGTAGTACCCGTCCGGCTGCTGCGCCATGGGCCCGATACCCCCTATCGCTCGCCTTCAGCCTGTTCCGGCGCGGGACCCTTTCCACCACCCGACGAGGGCATGGGACCGGCCACCAGGACCGGGTCCAGGCGTTCGCTGAAATGATTCATGCGCCAGTCCAGGTGGGCCCCGGTGACCCGCCCGGTGGCGCCCACCTCGGCGATGACGTCGCCCTGGCGGACCCGCTCCCCCTCGGCCACCAGGATGCGTTCCAGATGAAGAAAGGTGGAGGACACGCCGTGGCCGTGGTCCACGATGAGGGTGCCCCCGGAGAAGAACATATCCTCGTGGACCAGCGTCACCACGCCGCCGGCCGGTGCCCGCACCGGCGTACCCGTGGGGGCCGCGATATCGATGCCGTAATGGGGCCGGCGCGGCTCGCCGTTGAGGATGCGCTGGGAGCCGTAGACCCCCGTGATGATACCCTCCACGGGCCACTGGAAGCCGCCGAGGAAATCGGTACGGGGGGCGTCCCGCCGCCGGGCCTCGCGGGCCTGCCTGGCCTCCGCCCGGATACGTTCCAGTGCAGCCGCCGGGGGGGTTACCTTGCGCGGCGGCAGGCCGTCGATGCGCTGGATCTCGTAGTCCCGCTGGCGGATGGCCAGGCGCCGCTCCTCCGTGCCGCCGTCGGCATGGGTTACCCGGATGACCCCGGCAGCCGGCGCGTCGCGTCCCAGGCCGAAGACGAAGACGCCCTCGTCCGATACCCGCAACGGCCGGTCGTTGAAGGCCACCCGGGCCCCGGGGTCCACGCGGCCCTGGACCAGCGCGCCCTGGACCAGGGGCCCGGACAACTCGAGGGCCGTGGCGGCCATCGCCGCCACTCCCAGGGCCGCGCCCACCAGCCCTTTCACGAAATTTGTCATTGGATGACCTCGCTCTTTGACCCCACGTGGGCCGCTTCGCCGGCACCGCCGGACGCCGGAACTTTGTATCGGCAACCAAAAGGCCCTATGTTATCGACCGGCCGGCGCCGTCAGGTGCTAAATTTACGTCCCAGGATGACATGATACGCAGTCGCCGGCCCGGCACCTTCACCCCGGCGTGGACCGGCGTCAAGGCTCCGTTCAACGGCCCCCGGCCCCAAACCATGTAGTGGTTCGATGATCATGCCCAGAGAAGAAGAGAAACTGCCGCCAGACTACAAGCCCAGCCCCGACGAGGAGTATATGAACCCGCGCCAGCTCACCTACTTCCGCGGCAAGCTCCTCGAATGGCGCCAATCCCTGCTCGACGAGTCCCAGCGTACCCTGGAGCACCTGCGTAACGAAGGCGAAGGGCGTTCCGTGGGAGACGAGGCGGATCGGGCCAGCCAGGAATCCGACAACATCCTCGAACTGCGCACCCGCGACCGCTACCGCAAACTGGTGCCGAAGATCGACGCGGCCCTGAGGCGCATCGACGACGGCAGCTACGGCTACTGCGAGGACACGGGCGAGGAGATCGGCCTGGCCCGCCTCGAGGCCCGTCCCATAGCCACATTGTCGGTGGAGGCCCAGGAACAGCGGGAGAAGAAACAGCGCCAGTACAACACCGAGCACTGAGGACGAGCCGGCCTGCCGTAGCCCCAGGCCAGGCAGCAGGGGTGGCGTCACGGCCACGAGCAGCGGCGGCCAAGCCGCCACCATAGCGCCGTAGCCGGCCTCTTCGTGTAACGCCGACTCCAAGCCCCGTCCTACACCGGGGACCGTGCGCTCGCTCAGGGGCTTCCCGAGCCCCGCGGCAGCCGCCGGATCACGCCGCGCCACCCCCTCCACGGTATTCCACGCCAGCCGGCCGCCGGCCGTGTGGACCCGGAGCGGGTCCGCCGGCCCCTCGAGGTACAGGGGGCCCGATATGGCCGCGCCCGTCTCGCCGGCGCAGCGTTCCAAGGCCACCAGCCAGCCGGGCCCCACCACCACGTCGTTGTCGATGAACACGCAGTACTCGTGCTCCGGGGCATGGGCGAGGCCCACGATTCATAGCGTTGGGTCGATGGAAATAATGGAAAACATCTAGTAGACCCAATGGCGCACGTCCCTAAACTCCTGACTACATCCTAAGCAGGACGGCAGGGTCCCGACCCTGCCCCGAGGGGGTCAAGTGTCCCAAGACATCGCGATTTCACCCGGCTATCTGTTGCTCATCGCCCCCGCGGCGATGCTGCTGATCGCCGCCCTGCCCGCCGCCCTGGCCGCCCGGCGTCCCGTGGCCATGGGCCGCCTGGTGCAGGGCGCGGCCGTGGCCGGCCTGGCCGCCACCCTCGCCGCGGCGCTGTGGGCGGAGTTCGCGGCCCCATCCCTGCCGTCGACCCTGGTGGTGGCGGGCCGGGATGCGGGCAGCCTGCCCCTGGCCCTGTCGGTGCTGGCCGACCGCCTGACCTTCACCATCCTCGGCCTGGTGGCCCTGCTGGCCACCATCATCGCCCGCTACAGCACCAACTACCTGGCGGGCGAGGCGGAGCAGGGGCGTTTCTTCCGCTGGCTGGCCCTGACGCTGGGTGCCTTCATGCTGGTGGTGATGGCGGGCAACCTGCTGATGTTCGTCATCGCCGTGGTCGTGACCGGTACCGGCCTCAACCGCCTGCTCACCCACTACCGGGAACGGCTGCCGGCGCAGATGGTGGCCCACAAGAAGCTGCTCTTCAGCCGCGTAGCCGATGGCTGCCTGCTGGCCGCGGCACTGCTGCTCGCGGCGGGCGGGGGGGACGTGTCCTTCGAGGGCATCGCCGCGACGGCCGCGGCCTCCGGCGGCGACCTCGACTGGCAGTTCCATCTCGCCGCCTGGCTCATCGTGGCCTACACCATCCTCAAGAGCGGCCAGTTTCCCTTCCACGGCTGGCTGCTGCAGGTGATGGAGGCGCCGACGCCGGTCTCCGCCCTGCTCCACGCCGGCATCGTCTACAGCGGCGCCATCGCGGTACTGCGCACCCATGAGCTGTTGCTGGCCGACGGCCACGCCCTCATAGCCCTCGCGGTGGTCGGCCTCGTCACCGCGGTGGTGGCCTCCCTAGCCATGCTCACCCAGACCGCCATCAAGAGTTCCCTGGCCTGGTCTACCGCCGGCCAGCTGGGCTTCATGCTGCTGGAGCTGGGCCTCGGCCTGTTCGTGCTGGCCGTGCTCCACCTCATCGCCCACTCCCTGTACAAGGCCCATGCCTTCCTCTCCTCCGGCAGCATGGTGGATGTACTGAGGTCCCCCAAGGCCCGCAGCCGGCGCACCGTCGGCCCCGCCGTGTGGGCCGGGGCCGTCGCCCTCGGGGTGCCCATGACCTTCGCCATGGGCGCGGCCTGGGGCATCACCCTGGCCAATGAGTCGGCCCTGCTGGCCATCGGCACCATCGTCGCGGTGGCGGTGGCCCAGCTGCTGCTCACGGGCTGGACGACCACCGCCCCGGTGCTGCGGCTGCTGTTGGTATCGCTGCTGGTGACCGTTCTGTATTTCGGGCTCCACACCCTCTTCGCCGGCTTCTATTCCGGGGTGCTGCGGCCCATTCCCCAGCAGGTGCCGGCGGGCCAGTATGTGCTGCTGGGGCTGGTGGCGGCCCTGTTCCTCGGCCTCTCCTTCTTCCAGGCCGTGCTCATCAACCGCCCGCCCGCGCCCTGGCTCCTGCGGGTCTACGTGCACCTCTACAACGGCCTCTACACCGATCTGCCGGTGGAGCGCCTGGTCTACCGGGTTTGGCCGGCGCGTTTCCGGGACCTGCCTGGCCGCCGGGGACGGCTGAAGCCATGACCCCCTCTCCGACCCGGGTGAGCGCACCATGAACGAGCAGATGACTCCGAGCGCGGCGGTGGCCGCGGATGAGGCCCGCCGCTGGACCGATGCGGCGGTGGATACCGTATGCGAGCGCTTCGCGCCCTTCTGGCCCCTGGACGCCATGGTGGCCACCAACCCCTACCTCGGCTTCGTGGGCCGGCACTTCGACGATGCCGCGGAGTACCACCGACGCATCGTCGGGCGCCCCATGACCATGGGGCGGGCCCTGATTAAGGAAAGAATCGCCGCCGGGCACATCACCGATGCCGATCTGCAGGAGGCCCTGGCTCGCGCCGGCTCGAGCCTTGACCTCGCCGCCCTGCGAACCGCGGTGGAGGAGCCCGTGGCCGTGGCCATACCCCAGCTGCTCTACTCCAACATGCGGGACGGCCGTTACCGCCCCAGCCACTCCGCCTACGTGGTCCAGCAGACCAGCCAGTTCTGCGCCGCCTACTACGACCTCGGCCAGGCCATCTGGCCCATGCCGCGCTTCGGCGACGGCCTGTATGAGTCGTGGTGGCACTACACCCTCATCGATCGCAGCCCCCGGGGTATGGACATCCGCAACGTCCCCGAGGCCCTGCGCACCCTGCCGGCCTCGCCGCGCGATGCCATCCAGGCGGCCGTGGAGCGTATGCGGGTGCCGGAGGACCGGGTCGAGGATTTCCTCTACGTGGCCCTGGCTACCGTGGGCGGCTGGGCCAGCTACACCCGCCACCTGCGCTGGGTGGCCGGGATGGAGGGCGGGAACAACGACGACATCGTCGACCTGCTGGCCATCCGCGTGGTGTGGGAGGCCCTGCTGGTGGCCACCTGCGAGCGCCCGGCACACCTGGAGCAGTGGATGCAATCCCTCGGCTGCTGGCCGCGGCAGCTGCGCCCGGCCCAGGCCCGTGCCCTGGAGGTGAACCTCATCCTCCAGCGGGCCCTGGAGATCAGCTACCAGCGTCGGCTGGTGACGGGGCTGCGCCGGGCCGCCGGGGGCAGCCCCGCGGCAGCCTCGCCACGGCCCACGGTCCAGGCGGCCTTTTGTATCGATGTGCGCTCCGAGGTGTTCCGGCGCGCCCTGGAGACCGCCGACCCCGACATCGCGACCCAGGGCTTCGCCGGCTTCTTCGGCGTCATGGCCCGCTTCCGTCCCCTGGGTGCCGGTGGCGCGCGGGAACACCTGCCGGTGCTGCTGCCGTCCCGCTACCGCGTTTGCGAGACCGCCGGCGACCCGGGCCGCACCGAATCCGTCCTCGGCCGCCGCCGCAGCGTCCTCGGCCTGTCCAAGGCCTGGAAACAATTCAAGCTCTCCAGCGCCTCGTGCTTCTCCTTCGTGGAGTCCGCCGGCCTCATGTACCTGTTCAAGCTCATCACCGACAGCCTGGGCTGGACCCGCCCCGTGCCCCACCCGGAGACCGCCGGCCTCCGGGCGCGGGACGCCGCCGCCCTCGCCCCCGACCTCGACGCCCGCCAGCCCGCCGGCGATGGTGGCGGGGACGGCTGGGGGATCCCCCGGGGCGAGCGCGCCGACGTGGCCGCCTTCATCCTCAACGCCATGGGCCTCAAGAGCCGCTTCGCCCCCATCGTCCTGCTGGCGGGCCACGGCAGCTCCACCGTCAACAACCCCCAGCGGGCCGGGCTGGACTGCGGCGCCTGCGCCGGCCAGACCGGCGAGGCCAGCGTGCGCATGGCGGCCCAAATCCTCAACGACGGTGACGTACGCCGCGCCCTCGCCGCCCGCGGCCAGGCCATTCCCGAGGACACCTGGTTTCTGCCGGCGCTGCACGACACCACCACCGACGAAGTGCACCTGCTGGACACCGGCGCGGTGCCGGCGGCTTTGGCGCCCCGGCTGGAGAGCCTGCGCGCGGCCCTCGCCCGGGCCGGCGACATCGCCCGCCTGGAGCGCATCCGGCTGCTGGACGACGAGGTGCCGGCCGAGGCCGCCCGCGCCCTGCGGGCGGTGCGCCAGCGCAGCCGGGACTGGTCCCAGGTACGGCCGGAGTGGGGACTCACCAACAATGCCTCCTTCTTCGCCGTGCCGCGGGCCCGCACCGCCCACCTGTCCCTGGAGGGCCGCGCCTTCCTGCACGAATACGACTGGCACCAGGATACCGGCTTCGAGGTTCTCAACCTCATCATGAGCGCCCCCATGGTGGTGGCCAACTGGATCAACCTCCAGTACTACGGCTCCACCGTAGACCACGACCACCTGGGGGCCGGCAACAAGGTGCTGCACAACGTGGTGGGGGGGCGCATCGGCGTGCTGGAGGGCAACGGCGGCGACCTGCGCCAGGGGTTGGCGTTCCAGTCCCTCCACGACGGCCGGCGCTGGATGCACGAGCCCCTGCGCCTGTCCGTGTTCATCGCGGCCCCTCAGGAGGCCATCGACGATGTCATCGCCGGCAACCCCACGGTCCACGACCTGGTCGCCCACGAGTGGCTGCACCTGTTCCAGATGGACGACGCAGGCGAGGTGCACCGCCGCCGCCCGGCGGGGGGCTGGGAGCCCGCACCGGCCGAGGCGGATGCCGGCATCGGCTGAACCCGGGCAATGCCAGGCCTGGCGGCATCGCGAGGCCTGCCGATGACGCCCGCGGCCATGGCTTCGGCACGGCGGACACACCGTCGCCCGTGGCCGCTCGCTCGGCCGGTCATGCCGGCCACAACACCGACAGATACACCCCGTACAGCGCAAGCAGTGCGACGCCCTCGAGGCGGTGCAGGACGCGTCCCGTATATACTTCCCACAATACAGCAACGGGATAATCAGTACTGTAAACAGGTTCATCGCCACGTAATCGACATGGATGCACTACCTTTGACAAGGGCCTCGGTGCCGATGAAGAGCAGAACGAGGCCGAAGGCGATGTACAAGATGTCGATAGTCATGGGTATGGTCCAGGTTCATTTTCCGGCGCGTCCGCGGAATCTGCGGGTGAATTGTTCGCTCACGGCGAGGGCCAACTATATGATGCCCATGGACAAATGGTGGCGGAGTGGCGCCCCGCCTGTCGGGCTGAAGCCCGACCTACAACCCGACCTGCACAACACCCCCATTGCTCATTCCTTCGGCACGGATGTAGGTCGGGATTCATCCCGACATTCAAGCCTGCTACCCATACCTTGCGCCGGGCCGGTACCACCCGCCAGGGTTCGGTGTCGGGCTGAAGCCCGACCTACAACCCGACCTACACGACACCCCCACCGCTCATCCTTTGGCACGGTTGTAGGTCGGGATTCATCCCGACAATCGAACAGGTTCCTTGGCGTTTTTGGCGAGAGGAAATTCTTCTCTCTACACCCATGAATTCTGTTCTACGGCATTATCGTATTGCATATCTCTTAGACGAGGATGGCAACGTAGACTGTCGCCGGAACGGCAGCCTGATGCGCCAGATGGTCGAATCGACCAGGACCCACAAGGAAGGTACCGGGTACTCCCCCACCAGGGACGAGGTCGATGAGATCCTTGGTGTTTGAAGGCAGGACCTGGCTTGTATCCTTCCCGGCCCCCTGCCCTGCATCACCGACGCGATCCCCACTGTCTTTACGGCACTCGGTATGAGAGAGGATTGCCCGTGCCGGGCCGTCAGCGCGGCGCGAACCAGTTCCCTTCAGGGAAATAACGCAGGTCTTTTTCCGCCGCCACGCCGCTGAAGGCCTCCTTGAAGAAGGTGAACAGTCGATCGTTTTTCTCGGCCGGCTCGGCAAATGGCGAATGGGAGTTTTTGACCCAGGGTGCATCGGTCAAATTGACATAATAGGCGCTGTGGCTGCCCAGGTTCCTCAGATAGTGACCGAGCCTGGCTAGCTGCTCGGAACCCGCCTTGGCGCGCGACGCGCGCAGCGCATAGTCATTCTCGTTAATAGTGATATACAGGCGGTTCCTGAACTTGATTTGGTCGACCCATAGGCCGTGGTCCAGGTTATTGGTATCCGCCTGGCACAGCACGACGTTGTCGAAGGTCAGCCCGTTGCCCTCGCTGAGGGTGCTCTTCAGCAGCTGTTTCAGCAGATAGTTGCCCATGCTGTGATACAGCGCGTTGACCGTGAACGGGCAGTCCTTCTCCAGCAACTTCGCGTACAGCGCATCACGCGCCTCCGCGGCATCCGGGTGTTTCTTTGCAGCCTGTTGGTACAGCTCCCGCCGGCGCGCCTCGGTGATCAACGCCAGATAGTCATGGAGCTTGGTCAGCGCACGCTCCAGCGCCCCGGCGGATGCCCGGGCATCACGCTTGTCGGACCGGTAACTGAGGGTGCCGGACAGGCCACCGCCATCGGCCGGCCAGGAGAAGACCAATACCTCCGTGTCGTAGCGTTTCTCGAAGTACTGCGCGCGGCTGATCACGTCATGCATGTCGTTGTTGAAGCCATGGACGAAAAACAGCACATGCCTGTTGTCCTTCCTGGCACGCCGCGTGATGTCGCAGGCCGCCTTGAGACTGGCATAGTGCGGGGCATCCGGCTCCAACGGCAGACGGAACTCTTTGATCAGCGCCCGTGCCTCGGTGGTGGAGAGTCGGTCATCGAGAAACTCCACCCGCCAACCCTTGCCCTGTGCCGTAACCTCGGCCAAGCGCAGCTCGTTGGGACCGTTGTGGTTCGCCTTCTTACCGAACTGGTCGAGCCCACCGGCCGAAGCCTCCACCTCGCGATTGGTTACCACGTACATGCGCTATCCCCCTTGCCGATCCAGTCGTCCACCGTCATTCCATGCAAGCATAGCCGACGCCCGCAGCGTTCGCCCCGCCGGGGAGCAGGCAATGCAGGTGCAACCATGAAATCCAACCCTCAGCTCCGAACTATTCCCCGGCCCCGCTTCCATCACGGCGCGGTGTTTGATCCCCGGCGCCTTCTCCGTGCCTGGCATCAGCGGGCAGTGCTGGCCCAGATAGCGCTTGTCGTGGCGAGCCCGCCCGGCGCGGCCGGCACCTCGGCCAGATCCCCCTGAAGGGCCTCAAACGCCCTGTCGTCCTCAGCGAAGGCGGCGCGCATCTCCGCCTCGCGCTCGGCAAGCCGCGTGGCCAGGGGCGTCGGCGGCCCGCGCATCCCCAGAGCCTCCCCGTGTAAACTTCCTGCCATCCGCCTGCCGCTCGGTGGACTTTCGCGCGCGTGATGGCGAGGATGGGCCGACCCAACCCGCCGCGCCCCGGCGGCCCATGTTTCGCTGTAGCTCGCCCTGCGACGAGGTAAGCCGTGTCCCGAACTCTCCGCGCCGTTCTGATCCTGCTCCTCTTCTGGCCCCTGTCCTGGCTCATGTTCTGGCCCGCCTGGGCCCAGGCCGCGGGCGATGGGGCCGATCCCGGGACGCTTACCGTCTCCGCGGGGGACGGCGAGGAGATCCCGGTCGAGCGCTACGGTGACGGCCGGCATACCCTCCTCTGGCTCGCCCCCGATTACGGCTTCCGTGACAGCCACCGCGGGCTGGCCAAGGCGCTGGCGGATGGCGGCTACGCGGTGTGGCTGGTCAACCTTACCGACGCCCTGTTCCTGCCCCGCGGCCCCGATGCCCTGCGCGAGGTGGACGGCGCCGTGGTCGCCGATCTGCTGGTCGCCGCCCATGCCGCCAACGGGGGCCCGGTGGCCGTCGTCGCCGAGGAGTACTCCGCCATCCCCGCCCTGCGTGGCATCCGCGCATGGCAGCAGCGGGCGCCGGAGACAGACATCCTTACCGGGGCCGTACTCTTCACGCCCGCCCTCTACGCCGGGGTGCCGGCCCTGGGGCGCCCGCCCCCCTACGTGCCGGTGGCCCGTGCGACCAACGTGCCCATCCTGGTGATCCAGCCCGCGGAGACCAACAACCGCTGGTACCTGGACGGCCTCCTCGAGCGCCTCGGCAGCGCCGGCGCCGAGATCTATCTGAAGCCGCTGCCCGAGGTGCGTTCGGTGTTCTACTTCGAGGAGCCGACCCCGGCCGAGGAGCGCGCGCGCAAGCGCCTTGCCGGGCGCCTGCCCGGGGTCCTCGCGCTGCTGGAGCACACGCCCCACCCGTTGGCGGCGGCCCCGGAGCCGCCCGCCGAAAAGACCGGCGCGACGGGGTTGGACCACGCCCTCGCGCCCTACCGGGGCACGGTCCGCCCCCAAGCCCTGGACCTCGAGACGGCTTCCGGAACGCCGTACCGGCTGCAGGACTACTCCGGCCAGGTGACGGTGCTGAACTTCTGGGCCACCTGGTGCCCACCCTGCGTGGAGGAGATCCCGTCCCTGAACCGGCTGCGCAAGCACATGGAGGGGTTGCCCTTCGACCTCGTGTCCGTCAACTACGCGGAGGGGCCCGCAGAGATCCGGGCGTTCATGGACAAGGTGCAGGTGGATTTCCCGGTGCTACTCGACCCCGGGGGCCGGGTGGCGGCCGACTGGGGGGTGTTCACCCTCCCCGCCACCTTCGTTATCGGCCCCGACGCGACCATCGTCTACGGGGTGAACGCGGCCATCGCCTGGGACGCTCCGGAGGTCGTGGAGGCCCTCAAGGCGCTCCTGCCGAAGGGCGGCTGAGCACCGGGGCGCGCTCACCGGCCGGCTGCGTGATCCGGTCCACAGCGTGGTTACACTCCCTTTGCTCAGTGAAGCTGATTGAAGACTTCCGGATACTGCTCAGCAATACGCAACAGCGCAACCGTCGGGCCTTGCGGCTCCCGCCGACCCTGCTCCCAGTCCTAAAGGGTTCGCACGCTTACTCCCATAAGACCGGCAAAGGCTGATTGCGACATGTTCAGCTTCAGCCTGATCACCTTGGGCGGCGAGGGCTCTGAAAGCTCATGAGTCCGCAGTGCCACCTTAGCCTTCTTGAACTGCTTGATTTCATCGATACCGTCAAGAATCTCGGAGAGTAAGCCGGTTCCTTGCCGACGGTTAGGCCGAAGTTTGTGTTCTCTGTTTGCCGCCTGGTTTCCCGGCGGTGCCACAATATCTCGGCCATGCGTCGGTTCGTCCCCGGCTCCTCGCAGAACCGGACTTGGAGAGTTACACCATCCGGCTCCCAGCTTGAGTCTTCCACTTCGGCACGGGGTAGAGGATGTGGACGATGCAGGCGGTCGGCAGCCACGGACTGATGGCCTCGCCGAAGCGTTTCCAGGTCAGCGAGCGTCGCTGGCTACGGCGGTTCAGCCACTTGAACAGGTAGCCGGAGGCGAGGTAGACATAGCTCGCCACGCTCCGGCTGTTGCCGCTGACGCCGTAATACTGGATATGGCCCCGTAGGTGCCGCCGCAGGAAGGCAATCATCGCCGTCCCTCCTTTGCTGCGCATGGCCTTCAGCTTGGCATTGAGCGCCTTGAGCTTCTTGCGCTGTCGCTTGCCGTCGGTCTTGCGACCAACGACAAACCGGCCTTTCCGGCTGCGGCCCACGTAGTGGGTGAAGCCGAGAAAGCTGAAGGTCTTCGGCTCTCCCTCCCGCGCAGGGATGCGCAGGGCGGTGCTGCCGAAGCGCAGGATAGCCGTCTTGCTGGGCTCGACTTCCAGGTCGAATGCGCTCAAGCGCGCTTTCATCGCTTGATGAAAGCCCTTGGCGTCCTCTTCGTACTGGAAGCAGGCGATATAGTCGTCCGCATAGCGGATGAGGTACGCCTTGCCCTGACACTGCCGGGCATAGCGCGCCTCGAACCACAGGTCCAGTACATAGTGGAGGTAGATGTTCGCCAGCACCGGGGACACCAGCCCGCCTTGCGGGGTGCCTTCGTCGCTGGCTGTGAACACCCCATCTTCCATGATCCCTGCCTTGAGAAATCGGCGGATGATCCGCAGAAAATTCGGATCGCCTATCCGGTGGGCCAGAAACCGCATCAGGTGGTCGTGGCTGACGTGGTCAAAGAAGCCTTTGATGTCGGCCTCCACCACCCTTTGCGTCTGCTCGTTCGTGATGACTTCCGCCACCCGGCGCAGGGCGTCGTGGGCACTTCGACCCGGACGAAAGCCGTAAGAGCAGTCGCGGAATTCCGGTTCCCAGATGGCTTGCAGGATTTAGCTCAGCCGGTCCTGCACCAACCGATCCTCGAAGCTGGGGACACCCAGCGGGCGGTAGCGACCGGCCCCTTTGGGGATGTAGGTTCGCCGGGCCGGTTTGGGCCGGTAGCCCAGCCGGCGCAGGCGGGCCGACAGGTCCGCCATCCGCTCGTCCAGTCCCTGTAAATACGTCTCCTTCCTTACCCCATCCACTCCGGGCGCCTTACTTCCGTCCTGGCGCTCGAAGCTGGCGTGCAGCCCCTCGGGATCGAACAGCATCCCCATCAGGGACGTGAACCGCAACTGCGGCTCGGCACGCGCCTTTTGTGTGAAACGTTCGAGTCGTGTGCTCACGGGCATAGTCCTCTCAGCGTAGGGCCGTGTTGCCCCTCTCCCGTTATCTCAAGCCGACACCCCTTGGCTCCTCCCGCATTACCGGGACTCCTCGCTACTATGGGTGCCTCCGACTTCCCATCAACACCGCCCGCTTCCTCGCTTGTTATCGCTTGTCCACGGGTGCGCGCCTCCTGCACACCGATGATGGGATCTCCTTGGTTACCGCACATTCGCAATGTCAGGCTCGATACGGCCTCGGACTCCGGGGAGTGCCCGTCATGCTTGCCAGGGCGCATGACGGCTGTTGCCTGCTGGTGGGACAAACCCATCGGCACTCACCGACGAACTTTTCGGAGCTCCACACCTTCAAGGTCGGCTTCACCCGTTACCCTTGCACCTCGCCTGCTTTCGTACCTACGCATCAACCAGCCCGTCACCGGACTGACTGCAAGGCTCGATACCGGGCCCGTGGCTAGCGGTTACCCGGGCGGGATTCCCACCCGCTAGAATGTGCGGCATTGCCAAGCCGCTGCTGACCCCTATTATTGCACTGGAGGCCGCCCGACACCCGACACTGAGGCCGTAGAACAGGATAAAGGCCCGGGGCCTTAACCGAGGTGGGACGGCCCCGCAGCGGGGCCGCGGTTGCGCTCGTCCGGACATTGGATTTTGCCGAGAAATGGCGAGAGAATGACCACCTATCGCACGTTGCAGGGCCCGAAGACATGGACGAAAAGACCTCACCGGCCACGACCACCGCCCCGATCAGCGCCATCCCCGGCACACCGCGCCCACCCTGTGCAATACATTTCCCTATAGATCAGTCCGCGCTGGTCTGATGGGCGGCTTAGTCCAACAGACATTTATTCGCCATGGTGCGCACGGCGGATAAATGCTTATTAGTTAGCTGGAGCAACGTATGGCCATTAAAAAACGCTACGGCATTGGTATTACTGTCGTCACGCTTGCCGCCGTCATGGCTAGTCCCGCTAGGGCGGCGGACTACCAAGTCGAGTCGTGTCAGTTCATTGCGGAAGTGACCGACCCCCAGGGCAGTTCAGTCCCACCGGGCTTAGACGAACCGCTGAATTGCGATCATAAGTGTTTTTACGACGAGTTAGGACTCGATCTGCTAGATGACGAGAAGCCGAATTTACACGATATGTATTCAATCGGTTGGCGGCTTATCGATATCGAGCAGACCCAGTTCAACGGAAAACGGATTTGGACGGTCTATCTAGAGCGGCAATTTGATGGTCCGAAAAACGAGTGCGAGAGAACGTATGCACCAAAGCGGCTCGATGATACCGAGAATAATCAGGGCAACTAACTTCGCGCTTAAGGCGACTGAGTTACGCTTCGTTCCACCAAGCGTCTTAGCTCCGGTTAGCACTCAGAGGACCATTCGAGACATGACTTTGTACTGTTCATCCTGTCGGCGCGACAATACCGAAGGTCCGAATGGAACAAAGACGGTGACATTCCAAGGAATCGTCTGGTGTACGTCGTGCGCGGCGGTCAGGCGAACCTCCAGTGGCTCAATCTACGTCGATACGCCAAGTCCGGGCCGAATGTATGAGGGAGAGAACGAGGATCCCATAGATGCATGGGAAGACTGTTACGACAAGAAACCGAAGAAGCGGATCCTGAAGGCCACAGCGAAAACTGAGATTCAACGCGCCTGGGAACTTTGGTCCGGAGACAAATCAAGTCAGCAAGCGAAGCTTATCTTTTTTCGCATGGCTAACCCGGCATCATACGTAGGATCTTAAGTAAGCCCTTGATCCATTGAACTAAAAGCGCTCCATCCGATCAGATCAACGAGGCAAACGCCAATTCACGTCGTGATCTGGAGGTATCGGATGGAGCATGAAAAATTTAGCACGGTGGCCCAGTCGTTGATACGTATCTTTGGGGTGAGCGCCTTGGATGCCGTGGGTCGGGAGACCGGGTTTTGCCAGCGCCACCGGCTGGTCACGGCCAGCCGCCTGGTGCTCGGCCTGTTGGAGGTCATGGCCTCGGGCACGGCACGTTGTATTGCCGATCTGCATCGCGGGTTCAATGCCTTGGCCGGGACGACGGTGCAGTACAAACCGTTTCACAATCAGCTGGCCAAGCCGGCGTTTGCGACCTTGATGCGCACCGTGCTGGGCCGGGCGCTGGAGGAGCTGGCGGTGGAGGCCTTGCGTTTCTCGCCCGAGAGCCCTTTTGCGCAGTTTGCGCATATTTGCATCCAGGATGGGACCTCGTTTGCGGTCAAGCCGGCCCTGGCGGACAGGTATCCCGGGCGGTTCACCGCCATCAGCCCGGCGGCGGTGGAGTTGCATGTGGATTTGAATCTGTTGGAGGAGCGGGTGAATCGCGTGGTGATGACGCCGGACTGCGCGACGGAGCGTACTTTTCTGCCCGAGGCCGAAGCGGTCACCGGGGGCCTGTTGCTCGCCGATCGGGGCTATTTCGATACGGGTTACCTGCGGACCCTCAGCCAGACGGGTGGCCATTTCATCGTCCGCGCGGGTACCGGCATCAATCCCCTGGTCCTGCGGGCCACGGGCCCGGATGGCCGGGCCATCAAGGGTGCCGCCAACCAGCCGCTGAAGACCCTGCTGACGAAACTCGGCAAGCTGGACCATGCCGACCTCTGGGTGCGCTTCGAGAGTAAAGGCCAAGGCTTCGAGTGCCGCATCGTGGCGCACCCCAACCCCAAGGAAGGGAGGCTGCGCTACCTGGTCACCAACCTCGACCCCGACGTCTTCAGTCCCGCCCACATCAGCGATGCCTATCGCCTGCGCTGGCAGATAGAGCTCCTGTTCAAGGAGTGGAAATCCTTCGCGGGCCTGCACCGCTTCGATACCGCCAACCCTCATATCGTCGAGGGACTGATTTGGGCCGCCCTGTGCGCCGCCACCCTGAAACGCTACTGTGCCCACCGCACTCAGCACCTGTTCGAAGTGGCCGTCTCCACCCAGCGGGTGGCCAAGTGCATCCATCATGTCCTCCGAAACATCCTCGCGGCTTTACTGTATGAGCCCGACCGCCTGCCGCATCACGTCGAACACGCGTTGCGCTACCTGGCGGGCAATGCCCAACGCGCCCATCCGGACCGTGATCGCAAGACCGGACGCCTCAAGCTGGGGCTGGAGCATGTGTATCTTGGGGCTTAAGAACTAACCTATGAACCCGGCATAGACCATATTTCCTTACTTTCCGCTGTAAGGGAGACCGCTGGCAAAGGGTTCATAGCTGGTTGATCCAGTACGAAAGACAACAGTCCCGAGTAAAGCGATGAATGCGTTCAATGCTAACAAAGTCATCCAGCCGACGCTCGTACCTCGCGCGGCTGATGGCAGGCGTTATGCGCAAATAAGCCTTGACATACCATAATTGGTATATATCCTGGTTATGGTATGTGGTACATATATGAGCATAGGCGTGTTTCCAAGCAGCTTGGCTCTATACCAAGCGATGTACTTAAGCGGTACGAGAAATGGAAGGATATCGTGGCCATATCCGGGCCTCAAGGATTACGCAAAATTAAGGGATTACGCGACGAATCGTTAAGCGGGGAGTGGAAAGGACATAGGTCATCCCGCTTAAATCAACAGTTTAGAGTTATATACAAGATCAAGAAAGATAGAGTTCTCGTCGAAGTGGTAAGCGTGACGCCTCACGATTATCGGAGGAAGTAGCATGAGGGAATATTCCAAAGCCAAAAAACGCATCGATGTCTCCGTAGGAGAATCTGTCAAAATCCTGCGTGAGTTGCAGGAGCTCAGCCAAAACGAACTGGCTGAATTAACTGGTATTCCGCAATCAACGATCTCCGCTATTGAGAATGATCGTGTTCAGCTCGGAGTTGAAAGAGCAAAAGTATTGGCACGAGCACTGAATTGCCATCCCGCTGTACTGGTCTTTCCTGGCTGGGATATTGAGCGCGAATCAGCCGCATAACGAATAATGGCACTTGCTCGTTGCTCAACGCGTTGATCTTTTTAGAAATATGAATCTTTTCTTCCGAATTACGGTGACAGTGGAATTACGGTGACAGTGCATTCAATTGGCTCCGTCGACACCTCCGGTTAGTTTCGTTCCATGGCTCGCCTCGCCCGCGTCGTCCTTTCGCATGTTCCGCATCACGTGACCCAGCGCGGCAGCGGGCGAGCACGGACGTTTTTTGGCGACGCGGACTATCGGCTCTATCGGGACCTCCTGGTCGATCATGGCCGACAACACGGGGTCGGTATTTGGGGATGGTGCCTGATGCCGAACCACGTTCATCTGATCCTGACGCCGTCGGACAAGGACGGGCTGCGGGCAGTGCTGTCGCGGGTTCACCGGCAGTATGCCGGGCATGTTCATGCCCGCGAACGGCGCACCGGTCATTTCTGGCAGGGCCGGTTCGGGTGTGTGGCGATGGACGAGGCACATCTGGTCGCGGCCATGGCCTATGTGGTGTTGAACCCCCTGCGGGCACGGCTGGTGGAAAAAGTGCAGGACTGGCCCTGGTCATCCATCCACGCCTACCTTCGTCCTGACAAGGGGGACGGCGTGACGGACGTCGAGGCGCTAACGCCGTACCTGGTGGCCGCGAAGCAGATCATCGCTGCCGGCGAAGAAGACGCCCGGTTCGACGCCCTGCGCCGGTCGGAAACGATCGGCCGCCCCATTGGAAACGATGCCTTTCTGCGGTGGGTCGAGGAGCAGGTCGGGCGAACGCTGAAGCCGGGCAAGCGGGGGCCGAAGCCGCATAGGCGAGGAGGCGGTGATGGGTAGCGGAAATAAATGCACTGTCACCGTAATGCCGTAATGCCCAGCGGGGGCATCCCGCCGGACGGTGCCGCGCCCGCCTGGCCGCCACCGCTCCGGGCCGCGGGACGCTGCGCCTGGGTGCTGCGCCGGGCCTGCTCCTGGCGGACCTGCTGGGCCCGGGCCAGTTCCTGCCGGCGCATCTCCGCCTGGATCTGCGAGCGCTTGCGCTGGACGCCGGCCCGGAAGGCATCGAGCTGGCCGGGTGAGACCTTCCGCAGCACCGGGGACCGCTCCAGCTCCCGGAGCGTGGTGAGCCCGCCCGGCGAGACCGGCACCCCGGCCAGCTCCTCCTGGAGGGCCTCGAAGGCCTCGTCGTCCTCGGCGAAGGCGGCGCGCATCTCCGCCTCACGCTCGGCGAGCCGCGTGGCGAGGGGCGCCAACTCCTCCCGGGTCAGGTAGCCCCCGGCCTCCTCCATCTGGCCGATCCAGTTGGGCATCTGCCGAAGACCGTGGACCTCCAGATCGGCCGGCTCGCCCAGGAGCACATCGCGGGCGAGGGCCAGCTGACCGGCAAGGCGCCGGCTGGGACGGTACCCCTCGAGCCGGTCGACGGTGCGCTCCAGGCGGGTCAGGGCCCGCTGGCGCCAGGCCAGGGCCCGGCGCGAGCCGTCGATGGCCTTGATGGCCTCGTAAAGGCGCCTGCCGGCCGCCTCGTCCTTCGTCTGGGCACGACACTGGTTCAGCCCCTTGCGGACCTGGAGGATGTCGCTGTTGGACCACTCAAGAGCGGGCACACCGAACAACGGCACCGCCAGATCGTCCTGCAGGAGATTGCTGAGCTTCACCTCCGGCACGGGCGCGAAGGTCTCGTCGGGCTTGAGCTCGGCGGCCCACTGCTCCAGCGCCTCACACCCCGGCATCTCCAGGGCGTGGACGGGCTCAAGGACCACCGCCGTCCCCAGGACGGCGGCCGCGATGGTGACGCGTGAAGGCATGGGCATGGTTCCTCCTCGGGTTATTGGCGTCGTTCGAAAACCAGGCGACCGCCCCGCGACCGAATCACCATCCGTGATGAGGGGCCCGCGGCGCCTGTCGTTTATCCCCCTTGGCCGATCCTAGACCACTCGCTCCCTCGTTTCCTCGCCGGCGACCCGCGCATCCCCCCAGGCTCCCGGTATAGAATTCCTGCCATCCGCCTGCCGCCTGCCGCCTGGTGGACTTTCGCAAGCGTGATGGCGAGGATAGACGGACCCAACCCGCCGCGCCCCGGCGGCCCATGTTTCGCTGTAGCTCGCCCTGCGACGAGGTAAGCCGTGTCCCGAACTCTCCGCGCCGTTCTGATCCTGCTCCTCTTCTGGCCCCTGTCCTGGCTCATGTTCTGGCCCGCCTGGGCCCAGGCCGCGGGCGATGGGGCCGATCCCGGGACGCTTACCGTCTCCGCGGGGACGGCGAGGAGATCCCGGTCGAGCGCTACGGTGACGGCCGGCATACCCTCCTCTGGCTCGCCCCCGATTACGGCTTCCGTGACAGCCACCGCGGGCTGGCCAAGGCGCTGGCGGATGGCGGCTACGCGGTGTGGCTGGTCAACCTTACCGACGCCCTGTTCCTGCCCCGCGGCCCCGATGCCCTGCGCGAGGTGGACGGCGCCGTGGTCGCCGATCTGCTGGTCGCCGCCCATGCCGCCAACGGGGGCCCGGTGGCCGTCGTCGCCGAGGAGTACTCCGCCATCCCCGCCCTGCGTGGCATCCGCGCATGGCAGCAGCGGGCGCCGGAGACAGACATCCTTACCGGGGCCGTACTCTTCACGCCCGCCCTCTACGCCGGGGTGCCGGCCCTGGGGCGCCCGCCCCCCTACGTGCCGGTGGCCCGTGCGACCAACGTGCCCATCCTGGTGATCCAGCCCGCGGAGACCAACAACCGCTGGTACCTGGACGGCCTCCTCGAGCGCCTCGGCAGCGCCGGCGCCGAGATCTATCTGAAGCCGCTGCCCGAGGTGCGTTCGGTGTTCTACTTCGAGGAGCCGACCCCGGCCGAGGAGCGCGCGCGCAAGCGCCTTGCCGGGCGCCTGCCCGGGGTCCTCGCGCTGCTGGAGCACACGCCCCACCCGTTGGCGGCGGCCCCGGAGCCGCCCGCCGAGGAGACCGGCGCGACGGGGTTGGACCACGCCCTCGCGCCCTACCGGGGCACGGTCCGGCCCCAGCCCCTGGACCTCGAGACGGCTTCCGGAACACCGTACCGGCTGCAGGACTACTCCGGCCAGGTGACGGTGCTGAACTTCTGGGCCACCTGGTGCCCGCCCTGCGTGGAGGAGATCCCGTCCCTGAACCGGCTGCGCAAGCACATGGAGGGGTTGCCCTTCGACCTCGTGTCCGTCAACTACGCGGAGGGGCCCGCAGAGATCCGGGCGTTCATGGACAAGGTGCAGGTGGATTTCCCGGTGCTACTCGACCCCGGGGGCCGGGTGGCGGCCGACTGGGGGGTGTTCACCCTCCCCGCCACATTCGTTATCGGCCCCGACGCGACCATCGTCTACGGGGTGAACGCGGCCATCGCCTGGGACGCTCCGGAGGTGGTGGAGGCTCTCAAGGCGCTCCTGCCGGAGGGCGGCTGAGCACCGGGGCGCGCTCACCGGCCGGCTGCGTGATCCGGTCCACAGCGTGGTTACACTCCCTTTGCTCAGTGAAGCTGATTGAAGACTTCCGGATACTGCTCAGCAATACGCAACAGCGCAACCGCCGGGCCTTGCGGCGCCCGCCGACCCTGCTCCCAGTCCTGAAGGGTTCGCACGCTTACTCCCATAAGACCGGCAAAGGCTGATTGCGACATGTTCAGCTTCAGCCTGATCACCTTGGGCGGCGAGGGCTCTGAAAGCTCATGAGTCCGCAGTGCCACCTTAGCCTTCTTGAACTGCTTGATTTCATTGATACCGTCAAGAATCTCTGTCCCAAGGTTTCTGTCACCCATTTTTGATTGCCTCCGCTATCTGCTTGAGCGTGTGCCCAGGAATACTGGCGCGCTCCGATTTACTGTACAGCGTGAGCATCCATATTTCGTGGTCAGATTTCTTCCAATAGTAAATCACTCTGATACCACCGCTCTTTCCTGAACCCGCTGTTGCCCATCGGACTTTGCGAACACCACCTGAGCCTTTGATGAGATCCCCCGCATCCGGCTTCTGCAAAAGATATGTTTGAAGCCCGCGGTACTCGTCGTCTGTGAGGTAACTCTGCAACAGCTTGGTGAATGTCGAGGTTTCGATGAAGAGCATCGTAAAAAAATACGGCAATGCCGTATAACAATCAAGCCCGGGCCGGTGTGAGATGTTTCTGTGCCTTATGGGAGTACGCCCATTATCCCTCCGGCAACCCGACCCCGTCGGCCAGGTGAAACCTAGACATCGAAGCGTTCCTGCAATGCACCACGGACGAAGTCGTAGGTGCAGGAGTTCTCGCCACTGTGGATAAGGTTGTCGTCCTCGTCGCGAAAAGTGATGTACGGATGGACTTCGACGCCGTTGGCCTCGATCTGCGAGGTGTCATCGATGGTGCTCGCGATGCTGAAGGCAATGCTGGCGGTGATTTCTTCCAGTTCGAGGCCTTTCAGGCCGGCTTCCGCGAGCTTGATCCTGACCTTGTCGATGACCTCGCCGATGAAGATGGCCTGCAATTCATCGAACCTGTCCTCGTCGAGTTTCAGCTGCATCTTCAATCCTCCTGTTATCCGGAATTCGGGCTTGAGCGCAGGCCCATTTTACGCCCCCTTCACCGCGCGGATCCTGTCGTAGGACTTCGATTCGTTTCAGGATGGTCGCCGCTGGGACCATTTCCACGGGTACATCACCGCGTAGGCCCGCCAGGGCCGCCAGGTGTCCGCGCGACTGCCGCGCCGACCGGCCGCCGCGGCCCGCCCCCCGCAACGCCCGCGGACTGCGGCCGAACACCCTATCCAGCTCGTCGTTGAAACGACGCCGGCTGCCGAGCCCGGCAGATGGGGGGCAGTAGATGCCGTTGGTCAGCACGCCGACGAAGAACGCCCCGTCGAAACGCGGCTCCCGCGCCAGCCTCGCCCCCTCGCAGATGTGATGCTCCGGTAACATGGCAGCTTCACCGAATCGCCCGGGTCACTATAATCCCACTGTGCCACCGAAACCCCCGAGTCCCGGGTAGAGTAGAGAGCAGGCCCTAACGCCCGTAGGTCCGGCTTAGCGGTTCCCGCCCCTTTCGTTTGGCGGTGCCTAAATAGTGCCTGCACGAGAAACTCAAAAGAGTTTATTGATCAACGGCATAAGCTAATAATCGCGACGCGAAGAATGCGACGGTTCCGTTTGCTGGATTGCAAGATAAATCTGTAACGCATTGATCTGCATTGATATAATGGCGGCGTAACCGGTGAGGGCCGGACGGTACAGGCGCACAAGGCCCTTGAGAGACGCAATCTTCGCCAGGATGAAATTCGTATGCGCAAGGTGATCGAGCCGCAAATGCAGATCGGCGAGCAGGACATCGGCGCGATTTGGCTCGATCCCAAATCGCGCGATGACATCCCGCAGCTCCTGCGGGGACTGCAGCACATCTACACCACGCCCGCGTTGCGCGAGCGGGTTTTCGCGATCCTTGAAGAGGTGCGCCCGGTACGTGATAGCGAGGCAGAAAATGTCCTGGTGGCCCCTAACGCCGGTCGGCCGGGGATGTCGCAGTGGAAGATCCTGGTGCTTGGCGTACTGCGCCTGGGGCTCAGTGCCGACTACGACAGGGTCCGGGAACTGGCCAACGAGCACAACACGATCCGCCAGTTCCTCGGGCACGGCGACTGGACCGACACCTATCTCTACCCGATGCAGACGCTACGGGATAATCTGCGCCTGTTCACCCCGGAGCTCCTGGACCGGATCAATCAAGAGGTGGTGCGTGCGGGGCACAAGGCGCTAAAAAAACCTAGAAGAAGGGCTCGTCGGGCGCTGTGACTCGTTCGTGGTGGAGACCGATGTGCATTTCCCCACCGACATCAACTTGCTGCTCGACGCCATCCGTAAGGTCATCGATTTGAGCACCGAACTGGCCGAACTCCACGCGCTGCCCGGTTGGCGTCAGCATGCCCACCATCAGCGCCAGTTTAAGCGCCAGTACCGAATCGTCCAGCGGCTCAAACACTCCACCTCCAAGGACGAAGACAAGCGTCAAGCCAAACTGCAGGATATCGCCGAGGCCCACGGCACCTACCTGGAACTGGCCGAGGACCACCTGACCCGTGCCGAGCAGATCCGCCAGAAAGTGCCGGCCTCCTGTGCGCTGAGCGAGGGGCTGCTGCGCGAGCTTGATGAATTCATGACCCACGCCAATCGGCAGATCGATCAGATCCGCCGCCGCGTGCTCCAGGGCGAGCGCATCCCCCACAAGGAGAAGGTCTTCTCGTTGTTCGAGCCCCACACCGAGTGGATCAGCAAGGGCAAGGCCGGGGTGCCGGTGGAGTTGGGGTTGCGGGTGTGCGTGATGGAGGACAGCGACCGTTTCATCCTGCACCACCAGGTGATGCAGATGTGCACCGATGATCAGGTGGCCGTACCGATGGTTGAGGAGACGAAGGAGCGATTTGCGCCACTGCGCGCTGTTAGCATGGACAAGGGCTTCCACAGTCCAGCCAACCAGGCGGCCTTGGCTGAGCGTCTGGAGCGGGTGGTCCTGCCGAAGAAGGGTCGTCTCTCTCAGGCCGACAAGGTGCGCGAGAGTGATGAGGAATTTCTGCGCCTGCGCCATCGCCATTCGGCGGTGGAGTCGGCCATCAATGCCCTGGAGGTTCATGGTCTGGACAAGTGTCCGGACCACGGCATCGAGGGCTTCAAGCGCTATGTGGCGCTGGCCGTGCTCGCACGCAACATTCACCGCCTTGGCGCGCTGCTGCGTCAGCAAGAACAAGAGCGGGAGCGGCGAAGGCGCGGCCCCTACCGAAAGGCTGCCTGAGCAGCGCTCCGAAGCCGATACCGCGCCACGCGGACAGGAGAGGAGCGTCTGCACATCACCATCAATGCGAAGCATTCGCATTGGATGACGCCACGCATCTCAAAACAGTCGCCAAGGTGGAACACCGGCCATCAGTACCTGAGTGTCACGCTGGGAATTTGCCGGGAAATACGGGTTTTCGTGCAGGCACTAAATAGCCGGGCCGTAGCCACCAGGGCCAGCCCTCCCTCATCAAACCGTGCATACGGTTCTCCCGTACACGGCTTTCCGATGTGCTTCACGCCAAGGCATGCGCTGATGTAGGTGGCTGTAAAAACCCGCGCATTATGTCACGCAATACATAATGCGCGGGTTTAAGCAGCCGCCAACAGCCGGGTTGATCGTTCATAATTAATGAACTATCGTTCATCTATTATGAACGATTGGATTGGGCTCTATGGGGCTCTCAGTAATGCCCTGTTTACCGAGACCCAGAAAAAGGTTCTGGGTTTGCTGTACGGGCAGCCGGACCGGACTTTTTATACCAAGGAGATCCTGCGCCTGACCGGCATGGGAGTGGCGACCATAAAGCGCGAACTCGACCGCATGCGGGCGGCGGGTATTCTGCGTATGACCCGGATTGGAAACCAGCACCACTACCAGGCGAACCCACGGTGCCCGATCTACGGCGAATTGATTGGTATTGTCAAAAAAACCGTTGGCGCAACCGAGGTCATCCGGCGTGCGCTAACACCGCTGGCGGAACTTATTGATCGGGCCTTCATTTTTGGTTCCGTGGCCAGTGGCAAGGAGAGCGCGAGCAGCGACATCGACTTGCTGATTATTGGTGAAGCGGGATTCGCGGATGTGGTGAAGGCGCTCTATCCGGTTCAGGAAACCCTCGGCCGGGAAATAAATCCGAAGATTTACCGCAAGGAGGAATGGACTCGAATGAAGACCGCGCAGGATGCCTTTGTCACCGAACTGATGGCAAAGCCGCGCCTCGATGTGATCGGGAACGACGATGAGCCTGGATAATCTTGTCGGGATCAGCCTGGAAAAGGTCACGCCGGACGCGGCAATAATCGCGCGGCTGTTGTCGGCGGCGGAGCGGAACATTGCCGATGCGCACGTGAAGGAGATCAGCACCGAGAATCGTTTCGATGCGGCTTACAAGGCCATCATGCAGCTCGCCAACGCGGCCCTGCAAGCCAATGGTTTCAGGACTCTGACGAGCAGGCCCGGTCATCACATGACCATGATCCAGACCCTCAGCCAGACGGTGGGCGTGGACAAACAGCTGGTGATTGTACTGGATGCCTTACGCAAGCAGCGTAATGTCGCGGATTACTCCGGTGATACCGTGCCAGCCAGCGCGATGGAGGAATGTGTGTCGTATGCCGAGACGTTGCGGAATGCCGTTGTTGGTTGGTTGAAAGAGAACAAGGCAGAGTTGCTTCGGAATAAAGAAGAATAGTGGTATCTACGCCTGTGCCCAACGAAAAACCCGCGCCAATACCGGCTTTGCGCGATAGCGGGCTGTCGGTTGCCAGGAGCAACCGACCTACAGATTCATTAACCACGAAAGTCACGAAAGACATAGATAACTACGAAAAACGCGAAAGGCGCGAAAGTTAAGGGCCACCGCCGGAGCGCTCGGGCTGGAGATGCGCCGGGTTGAAAAGGGGGAGCCCTCTCCATTTATTCTTTCGCGTCTTTCGCGGTTAAAATGGTTTTAGAGCCGTCACAACCAGAATTACGGAATTACGGTGACAGTGCATTCAATTGACTCCCTCGACACCTCCGGTTAGTTTCGTTCCATGGCTCGCCTCGCCCGCGTCGTCCTTTCGCATGTTCCGCATCACGTGACCCAGCGCGGCAACGGGCGGGCGCGGACGTTTTTTGGCGACGCGGACTATCGCCTCTATCGGGACCTCCTGGTCGATCATGGCCGACAACACGGGGGCGGTATTTGGGGATGGTGCCTGATGCCGAACCACGTTCATCTGATCCTGACGCCGTCGGACAAGGACGGGCTGCGGGCAGTGCTGTCGCGGGTTCACCGGCAGTATGCCGGGCATGTTCATGCCCGCGAACGGCGCACCGATCATTTCTGGCAGGGCCGGTTCGGCTGTGTGGCAATGGACGAGGCGCATCTGGTCGCCGCCATGGCCTATGTGGTGCTGAACCCCCTGCGGGCACGGCTGGTGGAAAAAGTGCAGGACTGGCCTTGGTCATCCATCCACGCCTACCTTCGTCCCGGCAAGGGGGACGGCGTGACGGACGTCGAGGCGCTGACGCCGTACCTGGTGGCCGCGAAGCAGCTCATCGCTGCCGGCGAGGAAGACGCCCGGTTCGACGCCCTGCGCCGGTCGGAAACAATCGGCCGCCCCATTGGAAACGATGCCTTTCTGCGGCGGGTCGAGGAGCAGGTCGGGCGAACACTGAAGCCCGGCAAGCGGGGGCCGAAGCCGCGATAGGCGAGGCGGCGGTGATGGGCAGCAGTATTAAGTGCACTGTCACCGTAATGCCGCCTATTCGGTGGTCAGCTTGGCGCGGTTCTGCTCCAGGGTCTTGGCCCCGATGCCCTTGACCGCCGCCAGTTCGTCCACTGACTTGAACGGACCATGGGCATCGCGGTAGGCGACGATGGCGCTGGCCTTCTGCATGCCCACCCCCTTGATGGCCTCGGCGATGACCTCGGCGCTGGCGGTGTTGATGTTCACCGGACCGAGGGCAAGGACCATGGAAGGCAGGACTAAGGCGAGGGAAAGAATGGCACTCCTTAGAATCTTCATGATTCACGATCTCCTTTGGTTGAAAGTTCCGTTTAGCTGTCGTCTCCGACGACGGGTAAAGATTAGGCCAAAACGCTTGCCAATAGAAGCCCTACCAGAGCTTCACCCCCGCCGCCGCCAGGCGCCGGATCTCCTCCTGGAATTCCGGCGGGCCGTAACCGATGGCTTGCTGTTCGACCGCGTAACCCTCCGGGGTCAGCACCTGCTCGGTGTAGATGAGGGGGCGGGCCTGCTCTGTGGCGTAGCGTTTCAGCCAATCCAGGGCGCGGCCGGGAATGCGCCGACCCACCGGCACGGCCAGGTCCACGGGCCGCCCGTGCCATTCCCGCACCCCGGGGATGATCAGCACCTTGGCGCGGTCGGGGCGCATCCATTCGGGATAGGGACTGCCCGCCATGCGCCAGCCGCAGATGAAGTTCTTGCACGGGTCCTCGGGACGGTCTTCGTAGATGGCACACCCCGCGCCGGTGCTGAAGCGGCACGGCTTGCCCGGCGCCACCTCGTGGCCATAGACCTCCATGCGCACCCAGCCGTCACAACAGCCGGTGCAGGGTTGGCATTCACGCTCGGAAGGTGGGACGGGCATGGCAGGCTTTCCGGCAGCGTGGGGTCAGCCGGCCTTGAGGATCCCCACCACCAGGCCGCCCACGGCCAGGGTGGTGGCGAAGGACCACACCATGAAGCGATCCATGCGGCGGGTGAGTTGGTCGAAACGGGTATCGACCTGCTGGAAACGTCCGATCATCTCCTCGAAGCGCTTGTCGACCTGCTCGAAGCGCTTTTCCACTTGCTCGAAACGTTTGTCGACCTGCTCGAAGCGCTTGTCGACCTGCTCAAAGCGCTTTTCCATCAGCGCAAACCCCTGCTGCATCAGCTCCCGCTGGTGCCGGAGTTCCTCCTCCACCCGCACCACCCGTTCCCGTAACTCCGGGTCGAAGCCGCTTCCAACGCGACTGAAACCCCACTCCGTGAGCCAGTCCACCACGTGGTGCTTGATGTAGTCTATGTCTTCCTGGGCCAGTGCCACTGCCGCTCTCCCTGCCATGGATTTGCTGCAAGTCTAATGGGAGGAAGGGAAAAATACAGCCCGGCCCCGGGGCCCGGTATGAAGCGAGGGGGAGCACTCAGGGCAAGAGGTCCGCCACCGCCAGCGGGGCGCCTGCCCAGGCCAGGGGGGCGATGGTGGCCCCGGCCTTCAACTCTCGGCGCTCTTCATAGGCCTCTCCCCGCGGGCTGCGGTGAACCTCCAGGGCCGCCTCGGCGAGGTTGGCGATCCAGTACTCCGGAATGGCGTTGCGGGCGTAGACGCGCTGCTTGCGGGTACGATCCAGACCGAGGCTCGACTCCGCCACCTCCACCACCAGCAGCGCCGTGGCGGGATGAGCCTTGATGTAGTCCCGGGGCACCCCTGGCACGACGGCCACGTCTGGCTCCGGTTCCGAATGGTCATCCAGGGCCAGGGGCAACTGAAAACGCACGTGGGCATCCTCCGGGCAGCCCTTGCGCAAGGCCTCTCCGACGAGCTGCACCACACCGGCGTGGCGGCTGCCCTGGGGCGTCATCTCTATCACCGCTCCATCGATGAGCTGCACCCGGGTATGGGGGCCCAGGATCCCCTCATCCACCATGCGGTCGTACATGTCCCGGGTCCAGCGAAAGGCTTGTGGTGCGGCGATGGTCATCCCCGTGCTCCGAGGCATCCGAATGATGCGGCTGCGTCCGTTGATAGCAAAAAGCCGCCACCGCGTAAAGCCGCCCGAACCCGCGTTGCCTTTGAGACAACCACGAAAGACACGAAAATCACGAAAGGCATGATATAACTACAGAATACGCGAAAGGCGCGAAAGTTACCCCGAGTGTCGGTAGCCAAGAGCAACCGACGGTTTTAACCACGAAATACACGAAACAACTCGAAAATCAGAGACGTAGGCCGGCTGCTCCTGGCAGCCGACGGGAATTACGGAATTACGGTGACAGTGGAAGGTGACGCGGGAGTCAATTAAATGCACTGTCACCGTAATTCCGTAATTCGAAATGTGCAGCGACTGAAACCCTGGAGATCAGCCGGGTGCGGAATGCTTCCGCCGGTGGCTCAAGCCAAACAGCCCGCACATGCCGCTTAAAAACAGCCAGGCCGAGGCAGGAAGGGGAACCGCAGAGGGAGGGTCGATCAGCGCCGGTGTAAACTCGACGTCCAGCCAGGAAGTCAGAAACTTGTTGGTTTGAACGAATACGGAAGAGATCGGCGCTACTCCCGGGCCGCCAACGACCAGGTCGAGGTTTGATCCCGAGGTCACCGTACCCATCGCCAGATCAATCGCCGTTGCCGTGGGATTCTGTATGACGTTGCCATTGACGCTCTGTGAAGTTTGCGACGGGTCTCGTAGGTAATCCACGGGGACATCATAGGCACGTACGGTTCTATCATCGTTGTCTTTGTGATCGCTGAATCCGATACGAACTTGTTCGACCGGGTTCACCCAGCGCAAAATGAATCCTGAGCCACCGATCACCGTCAGACCCGGGCCTTCTAAACTGAGGTCGTCCACCGCTACAGTACCACCCGTCGGTGCCGCCACCTCCAATTCCAGGCCGAATCCGCTGAAAATCTTCGTATTAATTTCATCTTCCAGCGCCTGGCTCCTGAACAACGCAAAGAACGTCGGATCAATGGCTTGAAACGCCGTGGTATTCATCGAAATTGTTACGCCGTATGCCTGCCCTGACAGTAAAAAACAGGGGGCCAACAGGAGAAACCGCCATCGATTAGTCATTATTTTTTACTCCTGAAAACTTACATTTTTGCACCAGACAGGGCCTTCTGATTCCGTGAAGGCTATCGAAGCGAGTACTCCTGAATGCAGTGAAATATGTCGCCTGACTCCCACTTTTAACATGACTGGATAATGCCCGCATCGCCCAAACGAGGTAAATATTAACCCGGCGCCAACATATGTTGTGTTCAGGACAACGCAAAATGCGCCAGACAAAGTATAGGAAGGATTAACGCCCTTTTCACCCAAGTCCACACGTAGTGGAAGAAGAACCCCCCTTTTTACCCACGTCCAGCGAATTACGGTGACGAATTACGAATTACGGTGACAGTACATTCAATTGACTCCCTCGTCCGAATTACGGTGACAGTGCATTCAATTGACTCCCTGAATTACGGTGACAGTGCATTCAATTGACTCCCTCGTCACCTCCGGTTAGTTTCGTTCCATGGCTCGCCTCGCCCGCGTCGTCCTTTCGGATGTTCCGCATCACGTGACCCAGCGCGGCAACGGGCGGGCACGGACGTTTTTTGGCGACGCGGACTATCGCCTCTATCGGGACCTCCTGGTCGATCATGGCCGACATTACGGGGTCGGTATTTGGGGATGGTGCCTGATGCCGAACCACGTTCATCTGATCCTGACGCCGTCGGACAAGGACGGGCTGCGGGTGGTGCTGTCGCGGGTTCACCGGCAGTATGCCGGGCATGTTCATGCCCGCGAACGGCGCACCGGTCATTTCTGGCAGGGCCGGTTCGGGTGTGTGGCGATGGACGAGGCACATCTGGTCGCGGCCATGGCCTATGTGGTGTTGAACCCCCTGCGGGCACGGCTGGTGGAAAAAGTGCAGGACTGGCCCTGGTCATCCATCCACGCCTACCTTCGTCCCGGCAAGGGGGACGGCGTGACGGACGTCTGGGCGCTGACGCCGTACCTGGTGGCCGCGAAGCAGATAATCGCTGCCGGCGAAGAAGACGCCCGGTTCGACGCCCTGCGCCGGTCGGAAACAATCGGCCGCCCCATTGGAAACGATGCCTTTCTGCGGCGGGTCGAGGAGCAGGTCGGGCGAACGCTGAAGCCCGGCAAGCGGGGGCCGAAGCCGCCATAGGCGAGGAGGCGGTGATAAGCAGGAGAATTAAATGCACTGTCACCGTAATACCCGTAATACGTAATATCGGCCCTGTTCGCCATTTGTGCGCGGGTTTAAGCAGCCGCCAACAGCCGGGTTGATCGTTCATAATTAATGAACTATCGTTCATCTATTATGAACGATTGGATTGGGCTCTATGGGGCCCTCAGTAATGCCCTGTTTACCGAGACCCAGAAAAAGGTTCTGGGTTTGCTGTACGGGCAGCCGGACCGGACTTTTTATACCAAGGAGATCCTGCGCCTGACCGGCATGGGAGTGGCGACCATAAAGCGCGAACTCGACCGCATGCGGGCGGCGGGTATTCTGCGTATGACCCGGATTGGAAACCAGCACCACTACCAGGCGAACCCACGGTGCCCGATCTACGGCGAATTGATTGGTATTGTCAAAAAAACCGTTGGCGCAACCGAGGTCATCCGGCGTGCGCTAACACCGCTGGCGGAACTTATTGATCGGGCCTTCATTTTTGGTTCCGTGGCCAGTGGCAAGGAGAGCGCGAGCAGCGACATCGACTTGCTGATTATTGGTGAAGCGGGATTCGCGGATGTGGTGAAGGCGCTCTATCCGGTTCAGGAAACCCTCGGCCGGGAAATAAATCCGAAGATTTACCGCAAGGAGGAATGGACTCGAATGAAGACCGCGCAGGATGCCTTTGTCACCGAACTGATGGCAAAGCCGCGCCTCGATGTGATCGGGAACGACGATGAGCCTGGATAATCTTGTCGGGATCAGCCTGGAAAAGGTCACGCCGGACGCGGCAATAATCGCGCGGCTGTTGTCGGCGGCGGAGCGGAACATTGCCGATGCGCACGTGAAGGAGATCAGCACCGAGAATCGTTTCGATGCGGCTTACAAGGCCATCATGCAGCTTGCCAACGCGGCCCTGCAAGCCAATGGTTTCAGGACTCTGACGAGCAGGCCCGGTCATCACATGACCATGATCCAGACCCTCAGCCAGACGGTGGGCGTGGACAAACAGCTGGTGATTGTACTGGATGCCTTACGCAAGCAGCGTAATGTCGCGGATTACTCCGGTGATACCGTGCCAGCCAGCGCGATGGAGGAATGTGTGTCGTATGCCGAGACGTTGCGGAATGCCGTTGTTGGTTGGTTGAAAGAGAACAAGGCAGAGTTGCTTCGGAATAAAGAAGAATAGTGGTATCTACGCCTGTGCCCAACGAAAAACCCGCGCCAATACCGGCTTTGCGCGATAGCTGAGTGTAAGCACAGTCTTCGAGGGTACCATTTTCACTTTTCGTGAGGGTTTCCTGCCCGCGTTCATTCCTCACTGATCCTGCACGCAGGTTTCTCGATCAGAACTGTGCTACGTCAGCGAATGGCAGTTCCAGCTGCTGTTCTTCGCCAACGGCACGGGCCTCTTGCAGCATCTGCACGATCTCCTCGCCATATTCATTGATGATCTGCTCGCGCAGCTCGTCGATGAAGGTGAGCACACTGTAGGCGTCTTCCGCCTGCCAGTGCGTGTACAGCCGCAAGACTTTCATGCTCATGATGTGGTCTCCTGGGTCGTGAGGCTGGGTTGGCCTGCGTCAGGTGCGTAGGATTTGTGGACGGCCATCGGTCGGGTTCGGCGCCAGTGCTCAGGCAGCGCTGCGAGCGCGCCGCGGTGATGGCTTGCGCTCGGTGTGGAAGACATCGAAGAAGAGCTTTTCATCGAGCTGGGTGAGTTCGTGGCGGCTGGCATGGGCGAGGATTTCGGCGGCCATATTGGTCAGCACACGGTAGTTGCCCATGGCATGATCGGCCAGCGCCTGTGCCAGCTGTTCGCTGAACAGACCGGGGTTGCCGGCGCTTGTGCAAAGATGCTCCAGACAGGCGAGGAGATGGTCGCGTGAGGCGTGCTCAAGCGCCAGGCGGGCCCGGATGCGCGAGCCGAGCGGGAGCAGATCGTCACGCCGGAGCAGGTCGGTCAGGCGTTGATCGCCGGCGAGGACCACGCTCAGCAAGGTGCGTGAGTCGAACTGGGACGAAGCGAGCAAGCGCAACTCATTCAGTACCACAGGCGCGATCTCCTGGGCTTCATCGATCAGCAGCACGGGGCGCATGAGTGAGGCGTCGAGAGTCGCCAGCCAGCGGGTGCGCAGCCCCTTGAAGCCCATCCAGCGATTGTGCGGCTTGAGATCGACGCCGAACAGGTCTCCCAGCTCGCGGTAGAAGTCCGCGAGGTTGGCGCTCGGATGGGTCAACGCGGCTATGGTCAGGTCGGGCAGGCGCCCGAGGCGGGCGGCGAGGATGCGCAATGCGACGCTCTTGCCGGTGCCGGGCGCGCCGGTAATGAGGGCAAAGCCGCCTTCGCGGACATGGGTGTGCTCAATACGCCAGGCGAAGTCCTCCAGCGCAGGCGTTGCCATCAATGCCTCGGTGGGCAGTTCCGGCGAGAACGGATTCCACTTGAGGCCGTAGAGTGCGAGCAGGGATTTGTTCATGGGTCAGTATCCTCGGGATCGAAGGGCAGATAGGCCGGCGGTATGCCGGTGGCGGCATACTCGGCCATGAGTTGGTCAAGCAACGGCGCCATACCGGCGCGCGTGTTAGCGTTGGCCGGCAGGGCATCGACCGACGTGCTGTCATCCACCGGCGCGAGGGCCCGTCGTCCATGCTCGGCATTACGCTGCTTGTCGAGTGGATAGAGCACGGCGACGGGTTGTTCGGTGTGGGGATCGAGCAGATCAATACTCGCAAGATCCCAGCGTGCGTAGCGCAGCTGCAACCGGTGGAGGTGGCGGAACCGCGAGGGCACCTCGAAGCGGGTGCCCAGTACGGTGCAGGTGCCATCGGAGCGACGCTGGACACGCGTGGTCTGTGCGCGGAAGCTGCGGCGTAGCATCTCGGCATCGGGGCACTCGCGGGCAACGTCGGGGCCCTGCCGATAGCGCTCAATGGGCGCGCAGCCGAGCTCGTGATGGCGGCGACGCTGATACTCGCCCTCGACCCAGGCGAGTGTTGCGCGGTTGAGACTCTCCAGTGTCAGCTGCTCGACGCCCTCGAGCATGGCGAGCAGGCGACCCTCAACGACCGACCACCAGTTCTCCTGCTTGGCATTCTGGTAGTTATGGTCTCGACTTCATAACTACCATTATGTCGCCGAGTCAGTTATGTGCTGTCGCGTCGCAGAAGCCCTGGATCAGCACGTTTCGTGCGATTTTTGCAGCACATAATTTTTCCTCCGAGACTGGAGCTCCCCTCACACCATCAGTAAGGAGAGCTCAGCATGCTGAATCAACTCTATGTACAACCCGCCGTGTTGGCGCGACATCGCGCCGCCCCGTGTTGCACCGAGCGAGAGCGATATCTGGGGCACTGCGCAGAGCGAGGCTATAACCGTAACGGACTACGTAAGATCGCCTGGATGTTGCTTGTAATCGTGAGCAGCCTCTGTATCGACCAGCGCACGATATCCGTGGTTGAGATTGAACGGGCAGCGCGTCAATACATGCGGACCACCCGATATCGGAGTCGAGATCATCGTCGAACCACACAGCAGCTGTTCATCCGGATTGCCACCGCTTGGCTTGAGTTTCTCGGGCGACTCGAGCCCAGAACACTGCCCCGTGTTAGCGGCTGAGTAAATCCGCGCATAAATGGCGAAGGTCGCAGTCGCAGGTTCAGGCGGCGTGACTCGGCCTCAGCGCGGATAGGTCGCCTCGACTCAAGCCAGGTCACGCCGCCGGTGTGGGTTTAAGGGTCGGCTTAGAAGGTCAAGTCATCGTCGTCGACTTCAAAGGTCGTTATGCGTTCTTGTTGCATGAGCTCGACCAGCTGCCGATCGTATCGGCTCCAGATGGCATCGCGGAGGTCGTCGATAAAGTCATAGACTGCCAATGCCTGCTCTGGTGTCCAGTCGTCCGGTATCGGGGGATGGGTCATGGTTGGGCTCCTTTGTTGGATTTGGCTGCGGATTGGCGCCGCTGCGCCTGTTGCTGCTGTCGCTCCTTGGCCTCCTTGAGCCGGTAGGATTCACCTTCGATAGTGAGGATCTCGGAGCGGTGTACCAGCCGGTCCACGAGGGAGACCACGCAGGAGGCGTTGGGAAAGACTTCACCCCATTCGGCGAAGGGTCGGTTGGTGGTGACCAGGGTGGATTTCTCCTCGTAGCGGCGGGAGACGATCTCGAACAGCAGATCGGCATGGCGATTGGAGTAGGCGAGATACCCCACCTCGTCGACCGCTAGCAGTTGAGGGCGGGCGTAGCGGGCGAGGCGCCGCTTGAGGGCGCTGTCGCCATCCTGGGCGGCCAAGTCATTGAGCATCTGGCCGGCGCTGGTAAAGAGGACGCTGTGGCCGGCCAGCACCGCTTGATGGGCGATGTTGCGGGCCAGGGTGGATTTGCCGACCCCGTTGGGTCCCACCAGGATGATATTGACCGCCTCGGTAAGGAAGTCGAGGCGCATCAGCTCACTGACCAGTTCCCGGTCGCAACGGCTGGGCCAGCCCCAGTCGAAGTCGGCCAGGGGTTTGAAGCGGCCCAGCCGCGCCCCTTTCATGCGCCGCTCGAGGCTGCGGTCGGCACGTTCTTCCTCTTCCCACTGGATCAGGGACTCGACCCAGCCAGCGTCGGCGTGCTCCTCCCAATGGCTCAGCAGGCCATGGAGCTTGAGGGCCGTGGCCCGTTCTTTCAGGGATGGGTTAGGGATCATTGGGGCTCCTCCTGGGCGTCGTCTTCGGCTTCGGGCGGGGTGGACTGCAAGGCGTCGTAGCCGCCCAGATCATGGGTGCGTACCACCAGCCCCCTGGCGCGCGCGTGGTCGATGCGCACTCCCACCCGGGGCGGCTGGTTTCTCGCCTCGCGCCTCCGCTGCAGGGCGATGCGCACGCCGTTGGGGTGAGCGACCCCGTGGGCCAGGCTCTCCTGGATGGCCGCTTCCAGCTCGGGGGCGCCGTAGGCATCGAGGAGGCGCAGCAGGGCGGCGGTGATGGCGCCGAGGTTGTCGCCACGCTCAGCGGCCTGTATGAGTAACTGCCGGCTGGCCGGTGCGGCCTGGGCCAGGTGGTCCTGGCCGCGATGATGCCGGGCCTGGCGTTTGATCTGGACCAGTGCCTCGATGTGTTCCGGCTGTTCGATCTGCCGGCCCTTGTCGTAGCTGCGCGGGTGGCGGGCGATGACGTCTCCGCCGTCGAGGATCCGCACCTCGGTGGGTGAGGCCGAGACGGTGAGGGTGCGGCGCACATGGGTGTGGGGCACGCTGTAGTCGTTGCCCTCGAAGCGCGCGTAAGGGGTCTTGCCGATGTGGACCTCGACCCGCTCGTCGGTGGGATAGGGGTTATCGGGCAGCGCCAGCAGGGGCTCCTGCTCGAAGGCCTGGCGCACCGAGAGGGCACGGTCCTCCGGGCAGGGCCGGTCCATGGCCCAGCCGTTGCACCAGGCCTCGGCCTGGGCGTTGAGATCATCGATGTCGGTCCATTGGCGGGCCGGCCAGAAATTATCGCGTATCGTGCGGATGGCGCGCTCCACCCGCCCCTTCTCGTTGCCCCGGGCCACCGCCACCGGACGGGGCTCAAAGCGGTAGTGGGCGGCGAACTCGAGCAAGGTGGGATGGAAGCGGATGGCCTCACCCTGGCGCTCCAGCACGGCGCTTTTCAGGTTGTCGTAGAGCAGGACCTTGGGCAGGCCGTTCGAGGCAGTGAAGGCCGCCTCGTGGCCCCGCAGGAAGTTGGCCATCTTGGCACCGAGGAAGAATTACGGTGACAGTGCATTCAATTGGAATTACGGTGACAGTGCATTCAATTGACTCCCTCGACACCTCCGGTTAGTTTCGTTCCATGGCTCGCCTCGCCCGCGTCGTCCTTTCGCATGTTCCGCATCACGTGACCCAGCGCGGCAACGGGCGGGCGCGGACGTTTTTTGGCGACGCGGACTATCGCCTCTATCGGGACCTCCTGGTCGATCATGGCCGACAACACGGGGGCGGTATTTGGGGATGGTGCCTGATGCCGAACCACGTTCATCTGATCCTGACGCCGTCGGACAAGGACGGGCTGCGGGCAGTGCTGTCGCGGGTTCACCGGCAGTATGCCGGGCATGTTCATGCCCGCGAACGGCGCACCGGTCATTTCTGGCAGGGCCGGTTCGGGTGTGTGGCAATGGACGAGGCGCATCTGGTAGCGGCCATGGCCTATGTGGTGTTGAACCCCTTCGGGCACGGCTGGTAGAAAAAACGCAGGACTGGCCCTGGTCATCCATCCACGCCTACCTTCGCCCTGACAAGGGGGACGGCGTGACGGATGTCGAGGCGCTTACGCCGTACCTGGTGGCCGCGAAGCAGATCATCGCTGCCGGCGAAGAAGACGCCCGGTTCGACGCCCTGCGCCGATCGGAAACAATCGGCCGCCCCATTGGAAACGATGCCTTTCTGCGGTGGGTCGAGGAGCAGGTCGGGCGAACACTGAAGCCCGGCAAGCGGGGCCGAAGCCGCGATAGGCGAGGCGGCGGTGTTGGGCAGTGGAATTAAGTGCACTGTCACCGTAATACCTGTCACCGTAATACCCAGTAGACGTTAGGGTTTTAGGTGGTTCTCTTCTGCTTCAGCCGATAGCTCTCTCCTCCCATCATGAAGATGTGTGAGTGGTGGATGATGCGGTCGACGACGGGCACGGCGACGTTGTCGTGGTGGAAGTAGTCGGCCCAGTCGGTGAACTCCTTGTTGGTGGTCAGGATGATGGAACGGTACTCGTACAGGGCGTTGACCAGTTGGAACAGGTTGTAGCGGGCCTGGCTGCCCATGGGCAGGTAGCCGAGTTCGTCGATGATGAGGACGTCGAACTTGGAATTACGGAATTACGGTGACAGTGCATTCAATTGACTCCCTCGACACCTCCGGTTAGTTTCGTTTTATGGTTCGCCTCGCCCGCGTCGTCCTTTCGCATGTTCCGCATCACGTGACTCAGCGCGGCAACGGGCGGGCACGGACGTTTTTTGGCGACGCGGACTATCGCCTCTATCGGGACCTCCTGGTCGATCATGGCCGGCAACACGGGGTCGGTATTTGGGGATGGTGCCTGATGCCGAACCACGTTCATCTGATCCTGACGCCGTCGGACAAGGACGGGCTGCGGGCGGTGCTGTCGCGGGTTCACCGGCAGTATGCCGGGCATGTTCATGCCCGCGAACGGCGCACCGGTCATTTCTGGCAGGGCCGGTTCGGCTGTGTGGCAATGGACGAGGCGCATCTGGTCGCGGCCATGGCCTATGTGGTGTTGAACCCCCTGCGGGCACGGCTGGTGGAAAAGGCGCAGGATTGGGCCTGGTCATCCATCCACGCCTACCTTCGTCCCGACAAGGGGGACGGCGTGACGGACGTCGAGGCGCTGACGCCGTACCTGGTGGCCGCGAAGCAGATCATCGCTGCCGGCGAAGAAGACGACCGGTTCGAGGCCCTGCGCCGCTCGGAAACAATCGGCCGCCCCATTGGAAACGATGCCTTTCTGCGGTGGGTCGAGGAGCAGGTCGGGCGAACACTGAAGCCCGGCAAGCGGGGGCCGAAGCCGCATAGGCGAGGAGGCGGTGATGGGCAGTGGAATTAAATGCACTGTCACCGTAATTCGTAATTTGACCGTAAGACGGTTAAGTAACCATACGAGTTCAAGCCTGTTATGACGAATTATCTGGAACGCATCACCATCGAGCCAGGCAAGCGGGGCGGCAAACCGTGCATACGCGGTATGCGCATAACAGTCTATGACGTCTTGGACTGGCTCGCATCTGGAGCCAGCGAGGCGGAAATTCTGTCTGATTATCCTGAACTTACGACGGAAGATATCCGCGCGTGCCTGGCCTTCGCGGCCGACCGCGAGCACCATCTGGCAACCCTCGGCCCGGCTTGAAACTTCTGCTCGACGAAAACCTCTCCTTTCGCATGCTGAACTGCCAATTCCGGTGACCCAATTCCGGTGACAGTGCATTTAATTGACTCCCGCCTCACCTAGGTCACCGTAATAGGGCGAACGCTGAAGCCCGGCAAGCGGAGGCCGAAGCCTCCATAGGCGAGGAGGCGGTGCTGGGTAGCGGAATTAAATGCACTGTCACCGTAATACGAAGCCGCGATAGCCGAGGAGGCGGTGATGGGTAGCGGAATTAAATGCACTGTCACCGTAATTCCGGAAATAAGTGCACTGTCACCGTAATTCCTGTCACCGTAATTCCGTAATTCGTCACCGTAATTCCCGTAATCCTGGAATTTCGTAATTTGCCAGAGCCCATAAAAAACGGGGCCCGAAGGCCCCGTTTTCGTGTGCTAAGAGGGCAGGGCCCGCTTAGAACTTGTGGCGCATGCCGACGGAGAAGCCGGAGGACTCGCCACCCAGGTCCGTGACACCCTGGTCGGAGTTGCCGTCGCCGTTGTCGAAGCCGGAGCTGTTGAGGGTGGCCCCGGAGCCACTCTCGTTATCCAGGCTGGCATAACGGGCGTACAGCATGGTGCGCTTGCTGAAGTTGTGGTTCAGGCCGATGGTCCACACATCGAACTCACGATCATCCGTGAAGCCGGCGACGTTATCATAGTCGGACTGCCCGTAGGTCACCATGGCCTGGTTGTTGCCGAAGGTGTACTGGCCGCCCAGCCACCACGCATCGTGGTCGAGGCCGTCCACACCAGCCTCGTCCTTACCCATCTGGTACAGGCCGGAGAACTTAAAGTCGCCGAAGGTGTAGGCACCACCGAAGCGCCACGCCGTCTGCTCATCAGTGCCTGTGGCGAGAACACTGCTACTCACGCCAGACGCCCCTTCGTTCAGTTGCTCGTAGGCGACGGTAAGGAACAGGGGGCCATTGCCGTAGAAGGCCGCCACGGACCAGGCGTCACCATCGTCGATGCCCTCTTCGGGGATATAGGCCACGGCGCCCTGGAAGCCGCTGAAGTTGGGGGTGAAGTAGGCCAACGCGTTGCGAGCCCGAATGTCGTAACCAAGACCGGTATCCGTACCAGCAGTCGTAGTCGTGGCAATCGAAACCGGTTGGTTGAAGACGGCACGGTTTTCGCCCAACTGCTCGGACTCATAGAGGTCGGTTTTGCGCCCGGCGATCTTGAACGGCGTGTCATGACGACCCAGGCGCACCTCGCCCCAGCCACCGGACAGGCCAGCCCAGGTATTACGTTGGTTGAGGCCGGTGCCATCACCGTCGACCTTGATGGCGCTCTCGATCTGGAAGTTGGCCTTCAGGCCGCCCCCCAGATCCTCGGAGCCCTTGAAGCCGAGGCGGGAACTATTGGAGTTGATGGACTGGTTGTCATCCTCAAAATTTAACGCAGATGCGGCGCCAGTGACGTCAGTGGTGTCGTTATCGATGAAGTTGTAGGACACGTCCATCTTGCCGTAGACGGTGACGTCGGCGAGGGCCACGGGGGCGGCCATGGCGGAGGCCACGGCCAGGGCGATGAGTTTTTTCTGCATGTCTTGCTCCTTTGCTTAAGCAATTAAGTAGCGGTTGTTGTGGATGCCCCGGGCTGGTGTTGCGCCCCGGGCGCCCTCCCTTCGAGAAGGATGAACAGATTCTGGCACGCCGGGACCATGAATGCAACATCAATTTACATTTCCACAACAGGTCGCGACAAATGTTGTATAACCGCAACACGCGCGGCGGAAAAAAGCGGTTAACTACGAAAAACGCGAAAGACCACGAAATGATTTTTTGGCTCAGAACCGGTGGGTCGAACGGGTCCGCCCTAGTGTTAAATTACGGTGACAGTGCATTCAATTTACTCCCGCGTCACCTCCGGTTAGTTTCGTTCCATGGCTCGCCTCGCCCGCGTCGTCCTTTCGCATGTTCCGCATCACGTGACCCAGCGCGGCAACGGGCGCGCGCGGACGTTTTTTGGCGACGCGGACTATCGCCTCTATCGGGACCTTCTGGCCGATCATGGCCGACAGCACGGGGTCGGTATTTGGGGATGGTGCCTGATGCCGAACCACGTTCATCTGATCCTGACGCCGTCGGACCAGGACGGGTTGCGGGCGGTGCTGTCGCGGGTTCACCGGCAGTATGCCGGGCATGTTCATGCCCGCGAACGGCGCACCGGTCATTTCTGGCAGGGCCGGTTCGGCTGTGTGGCAATGGACGAGGCGCATCTGGTCGCCGCCATCCCCAAGCGGGGGCCGAAGCCGCCATAGGCGAGGAGGCGGTGATGGGCAGCGGAATTAAATGCATTGTCACCGTAATCAGGCGACCGCCGCAGAGCGTCGATATTGCCCGCGGCGTTGCGCTAGACTGCCCCCGACGCAGGATGTGAACCCCCAGCAAGGATGCGCGATGCCCGACCAATCTATCTCCGACGACCACGACAGCCCCTGGAAGGAGGCGCTGGAGCGCTACTTCCCGGAGTTCCTGGCGCTGCTCTTTCCCGAGGTCAACGCCGGCATCGACTGGTCCCGCGGCCACAGCTTTCTCGACAAGGAACTCCAGCAGGTGGCGCGTGACGCCGAGGCCGGCCGGCGCCACGCCGACAAGCTGGTGCGGGTATGTGCCGCCGACGGGGCCGAGACCTGGGTGCTGGTGCACGTGGAGGTGCAGGGCCAGCCGGAGGCGGCCTTCGCCGAGCGGATGTTCACTTATCACTACCGGCTGCTGGATCGCTACGGCCGAGATGTGGTGAGTCTGGCGGTCCTCGCCGACGCCTCGCCGGGCTTTCGCCCGAGCAGCTATCGCCGCGGGCGCTGGGGTTGTGAGTTGGCCTTTCGCTTCCCGGTGGCGAAGCTGCTGGACTGGGCGGCCGAGCCGGCGTGGTCAAAGCTGGAGGCGAGCGAGAGCTGCTTCGCCCTGGTGGTGATGGCGCAGATCCGGGCGCGGGCGACGCGGGATGCCGAGCAGCGCCGGGCCTGGAAGTTCCGCCTGGTACGGCTGATGTATGATCGGGGCTACAGCCGCGATGTTATACTGGAGCTATTCCGGGTCATCGACTGGATGATCCGGTTGCCCGAGGACCTGGAGGAGGCCTTTCGTGAAGAACTCTACCAACTGGAGGAGGCCAAGCGCATGCCTTATGTGACCACCGTGGAGCGTGCGGGCATCGAGAAGGGTCTGCAACAAGGCTTGCAACAGGGCTTGGCGCAGGGTCAGAAGTGGGGCCTGGCGCAGGGTCAGAAGCAGGGCCTGGCGCAGGGCCAGAAACAGGGTGAGGCTGCGGTGCTGCTGCGACTTCTGGCGCGCAAGTTCGGCCCGGCGGCGGCCGAGGCCCACCGCGCACCCATCGAGGCCGCCGACGCCGAGACGCTGCTCGCCTGGAGCGAGCGTATCCTCGACGCCGAGACACCCGAAGACATCTTCGACACGGAGTAAACGCCAAAGCGGCGCTTGAAGGGCCAACGGTGCTCCGCACCATCGGGCTACGGCGGGCGCCATGAAGGCATTGGCCACTGCCGCCGCTCTCCCCTCTCCCCTCTCCCCTCTCCCCTCTCCCCTCTCCCCCGTGCGGGAAGGATCCCTTTTCGCTGGAAAGAGCAAGTGAATCGCCGAGGGGGATCGGCTCCAAAAAGCAAAAAGCTGTAACCACGAAATACACGAAAGATCACGAAATAATTTTTTGGCTCGGGACCGGAGGGACAACCCGGGCCGCCCTACGGTTACCGCGGCCCTGGCCAGGGCGCCGCAGGGTGCTTTCGCGTATTTCGCGTTTTTCGTGGTTAAAAGCAGTTCAACTACGAAAGACGCGAAAGACCACGAAATGATTTTTTGGCTCGGGACCGGAGGGGCAACCCGGGCCGCCCTACGGTTACCGCGGCCCTGGCCAGGGCGCCGTATGGTGCTTTCGCGTATTTCGCGTTTTTCGTGGTGAAAAGCAGTTCAACTACGAAAGATACGAAAGGCGCGAAAGGGGGAAGGCCGGGGGGGCTTCAGCTATCCCTGTGGAGCGACGCCCGCGTCGCGATTGCCCGACTCTGTGGGCGACGGGAACCCGGGGCGCCTCTGGCGCTCTAAGACGCCGAGTGCTAACCTTATGACAGAGAAAACAATTTTGGAGAATTATTCATGGTAACGACCCTCAACGCTCTTATGGCGCTGCCGGCGGGCAGCCTGGAAGAATATGAGCGCAGCGTCAATCTCATACCCATGCTGAGCGCCGATGAGGAGTACCGCCTCGCCCGGAGATTCCGTGACCACCAGGACCTGGACGCTGCCCGCCAGTTGGTGCTGTCCCATCTGCGTTTCGTGGTGCGGGTAGCCAAGGGCTACCGTGGCTATGGCCTGGCCCACGGGGATCTCATACAGGAGGGCAACATCGGCCTCATGAAGGCCGTGAAGCGTTTCGATCCCGACATGGGGGTCCGCCTGGTGTCCTTTGCAGTCCACTGGATACGGGCGGAGATGCACGAATTCATCCTGCGCAACTGGCGCATCGTCAAGGTGGCGACCACCAAGGCCCAGCGCAAGTTGTTCTTCAACCTGCGCGGGGCGAAGAAACGCCTCGGCTGGATGAATAACGACGAGGTGAACGCGGTGGCCGCAGACCTCGGTGTGCCCGCCAAGACCGTGCTGGAGATGGAGCAACGGCTCAACGCCCACGACGCGCCCTTCGATGGCTACGGCGACAGCGATGACGACGACGAGCGGCCGGCACCCGCCGGCTACCTGCAGGACCTGCGTTACGATCCGGCCCTCGAGGCGGAAGCGGACGATTGGTCCAACGACGCCCATGATCGCCTGTTCCGGGCCATGGAGGTACTGGATGACCGCAGCCGGCGCATCCTCGAGCGGCGCTGGTTGGGAGACGACAAGTCCACCCTGCAGGAACTCGCCGACGAGTATCAGGTTTCGGCGGAGCGCATCCGCCAGCTCGAGAAGAACGCTTTCAAGAAGCTCAAGACCGCCATGGCCGCCTGAGGGAGGGCCTTCGCGAGGACCACGAACAGGGGCGCCTTCGGGCGCCCTTTTTTTACGGTGAATTCTTAACTACGAAACACGCGAAAGACGCGAAAGAAAAGCAATCAAATCGCTGGGTTACCCCTCAGGTCGATGATAACCAACGGCTTCACCTCATCGATGACCAAGCGACTTGGCTCAGCACGTTTGCCTCGACCTGTTAAGCAGGCAGTCTTTTTCCTTTCGCGTCTTTCGCGCCTTTCGTAGTTCCAACCGCTTTTCCTGCCGGCGTTTAAACGGACTCCGCCGGCGGAAACACGTCGCTGCGTATGGTTTCCCGGTAGCCGTGCCAGGTGGCGTGGCCGATGAGGGGCATGAGCACGGCGAGGCCCACGAAGGCGGTGGCGAAGCCCACCAGGGTGAGGCCGACGATGAGGGTGGCCCACACCAGCATCGCGCCCTTGTTGCGCAGCACCGCGTTGATGCTGGTGATGATGGCCGTCACCACATCCACCTTGCGGTCCATCATCATGGGCAGGGAGAAGGCACTCACGGCGAACACGAAGCTGGCGAACACCGCGCCCACGCTACTGCCGATCCCCAGAAAGGTCGCCAACTGGGCCAGGGACGGGTCGCCGTCGGTGGGAAAGAAGACGTGGATCATGGACGCGGCCCGCGCCCATACCAGCAGGATCAGGGTCAACACCACCGCGAACATCAGCTCGTTGCCGAGATGCTTGCGGCTCTGCAAGGCGCAATGGCCGAGAGTCGGCGTCTTGCCCCTGGAGATCTGACAGCTGATATCGTACAGGGAGAAGGCCAGCACCGGACCCACCAGCACGAAGCCCGTCAGGAGGCTGAACAGCAATATGTGGTTGCCGGTGCTCAGCACCAGATAGGTGATCAAATAGGAAAACAGCACCAGCATCACACCATAGCTCAGGCTGGCCAGGGGCGCCCTGCGGATGTCCGCCCAGCCGCGGCGCAGCCAACCGAAGGGCGCTCCCAGGGAGAGGGTATTGGCCGGGGCCACCAGGGGCAGCGGCTCGCCGGAATCGGCGCGGGACTCTGTATCACTCACGATTCACTCCTCCTTTGTGCCATGCCTTGCGCATGGTGTGCTCAAGGGACTTCCGTATCTCCGGGGTCCCGATTTGTAGTTGTGTGGGCCGGCCTGGTGACCTCCCGGATCAGATTCTAGATGAAAAGCCGGGGGATCCTGAAGAAAAAGCGAGGGTATTCCGCGTTTGGCAGACGAACCATCCCTGGGTCATTGTTTTCGTCCGCGACGGATTGGAGTGGCCGCGCCTCTAGGATCAGGGATCGTCCTTCCGTTCATCGCCATCCGGGGGCTCTGCGGGGGGCGGGTCGTCGTCCATGAGGATGCGGTGGGCCGGCCCTTCCATGTCATCGTACTGCCCGGACTTGACCGCCCAGAAGAAGATGGCCACGGCGATCACCAGGATCACCAGGGCCACGGGAACGAGATAGTAGATGACTTCCATGGTTACCGCCTGTGTGCCGCCTCGCCGCCTGGTCAGGAATGATCGGCGGCGATGGCGGGGGTTATGGGGGTGGCGCGCGCGCGCCCCCGGCGCGCCCGCAACCTGAGGGCGTTCAGCACCACCAACAGGGAGCTGGCCGACATGCCGATGGCCGCCATCCACGGCTGGACCAGGCCTGCCACCGCCAGGGGCAGGGCCACCACGTTATAGATTAGGGCCCAGGCCAGATTCTGGCGCACGATGCCGAGGGTGTGGCGCGCCGTGGCGATGCCATTGGGGATATGGGGCAGATGGTCGTTGAACAGCACCAGGTCGGCGTGAGTCTGGGCGATGGCCGAGGCCTTGCCCATGGCCAGGGATACATCGGCCCCGGCCAGCACCGGCGCATCGTTCACGCCATCCCCCACCATCAGCACCACTTCCCCGTGGGCCTGCAGGGCCGCCACGGCGGCGAGCTTGTCCTGGGGCAGCATGCGCGCCCGCTGGTCGGTGATATCCAGGGCCGCGGCCACGGCGGCGACGGCACCCTCGCCGTCGCCGCTGAACAGGGACACCTCGAGGCCCATGTCGCGCAGCCGGCCCACGGCGTCCCGGGCACCCTCCCGCAGGCGATCGGCGAGGGTGAAGGTGGCGATCGGGCCCGCGGGATCCGCCAGCATCACCTCGGTGTCCCGGGCGTCCGGGGATACGCCGCCTGGCGCGCCGTCGTGGCCGGCGAAGGCGGGGGTGCCGAGACGGAAGGTCACGCCGTCGACGATACCCGTGATGCCCTCTCCGGAGCGGGCCGTGACCTCCCTTGCCTGCGGGCCGTCGCCGGCGGCCCGGCGCAGGGCGCGGCCGATGGGGTGCTCCGAGGCCTGCTCGAGGGCGCCGGCCAGCGCCAGGGCGCCGGACGCGGTCCAGCCGTCCCGCAGCACCGCTACGTCGACCACCTCGAGATGGCCCACCGTCAGGGTGCCCGTCTTGTCGAACACCACCCGGGTGGCCTTGCTCAGCACCTCGAGGGCGTGGCCGCGGGTGGCCAGCAGGCCCTCGGTGGCGAGGCGCCCGGTGCCGGCGGCCAGGGCCGCCGGCGTGGCCAGCGACAGGGCGCAGGGACAGGTCACCACCAGCACCGAGAGGGTGATCCAGAAGGCATCCGCCGGCGCCTCCAGGTGCCACCACCAATAAGTCGAACCGGCCACCAGCAGGATCGCCGCCACGAACCAGGCGGCCACCCGGTCCGCGACGCGGGCGAGGCGGGGTTTCTGGCCCTGGGCCCGGTCCAGCAGGCGCAGGATGGCCGCCAGCACGGTGTCCTCGCCGACCTCGGTGACCTCCATCAGCAGCGGGCTTTCCACGTTCACCGTGCCACCCACTACGCCGTCGCCGGGGGATTTCAGCAGCGGCATGCTTTCGCCCGTGAGCAGGGATTCGTCCACCGAGCTGTGGCCCTCCAGCACGCGGCCGTCCGTGGGCACCGCCTCCCCCGGACGCACCCGCAGGCGGTCGCCGGGGACCACATCGGTCACGGGCACCATGGACTCGCCCGCCGCGTCCACCCGGCGGGCCATGTTGGGGGCCAGGCGCACCAGGTCCTCACCCGCCTGGGCGGCGCGGTGGCGGGCGCCCATCTCCAGGAAGCGACCCGTGAGCAGGAAAAGGGTGAACATGCTCACGGAATCGAAATAGACCTGGCCGCTGCCGCTTGCGGTGGCCCAGGCGCTGGCCACGTAGGCCACCCCGATGGCCAGGGCCACGGGCACATCCATGCCCAGACGCAGGTGCCTGAGATCGGTCCAGGCACCACGAAAGAAGGGCTGGGCCGAATACAGCACCACCGGCGTGGCCACCAGCAGACTGACCCACTCGAAGAAGTGCTTGTAAGCAGGCTCCATGCCGGTGGCCTCGCCGACGTAGAGGGCCACCGCGAACATCATCACCTGCATGGTGCCGAGGCCGGCCAGGGCGATACGGCGCAGGAACACCCGGCGCTCCCGATCGGCCACCTGTTGCTGGCGGTTGGGATCGTAGGGGTGGGCGACGTAACCGATGTCGGCGATGGCCTTCAGCACGTCGGACAGGCGGATTACCCGGTTGTCCCAGCGCAGGCGGGCGCGATGGTTGGAATAGTTGACCCGGAACTCCAGCACGCCGGACAGCCCGTTCACATGGCGTTCGTTCAACCAGATGCAGGCCGCGCAGGTGATACCCTCGAGAATGAGGGCGGCCTCGCGGATGTGCTCGCCGTCGGCTTCCACGAAACGGGCCTGCAGCCTCTCGTCGTCGTACACCGCCAGCCGTTCCAGTTCCTCCGGCACGACGGCGCGCCCCGTGGGCCCGGCATCGGTGCGGTAGCGGTAATAGTCCCCGAGGCCGCTGGCCAGGATGGCCTCGGCCACCGCCTGACAACCGGCGCAGCAGGTGGGCTGGGGCTCGCCGTCGAGTTCCACGGGATAGTGGGCCCCCTTGGGCACGGGCTGTCCACAATGGAAACAGGTCTCCGGCTCGTCCATCAGCGGGTCATCGGATAAGGGGGGCGGGCGGCGTGGGTCACGGCATGGGAGCCCGGGGCCGGGGAAGGGGCCCCTAGAGATAGTGGTCGAACAGCAACGCGCTGAACAGGCCCATCAGATAGATGATGGAATAGCCGAAGGTCTTCATGGGCAGGGAGGGGTCCTCCTCGCGATACAGGCGCACGGCATACAGCAGGAACACGCCGCCGAGGAGAACTGCGCAGGCCAGATAGAGCAAGCCGCTCATCAAGGTCAGATAGGGCAGGATGCTGACGATAACCATGAGTATGGTGTACAGCAGCACATGCAGGCGCGTGAACTGGTTGCCGTGGGTCACCGGCAGCATGGGCAGATCGGCCTTGGCGTAATCCTCCCGGCGATGGATGGCCAGGGCCCAGAAGTGCGGCGGGGTCCAGGTGAAGATGATCAGAAAGAGCAGCAGGGCATGACCGTCCACGGTGCCGGTGACGGCGGCCCAACCGAGCACCGGCGGGGTAGCCCCGGCGGCGCCGCCGATGACGATATTTTGAGGTGTGGCGCGCTTGAGGAACAGGGTATAGACGATAGCGTAGCCGATCATGGACAGGAAGGTGAGCACCGCGGTGAGCATATTGACCTGGGTCACCAGCACCAGCATCGACAGGCCGGCGAGGAACAGCGAGAACAGCAAGGCGTCACGGCCATCCACTCGTCCCGAAGGCAGGGGCCGTCTCCGGGTGCGGGACATGAGGGCGTCCGAGCGCTGTTCCACCAACTGGTTCACGGCGGCGCCCGCCGCGGCCCCGAGGCCGATGCCCAGGGTGCCGAACACCAGCACGCGCCAGTCGACCATATCGGGGGTGGCCAGGAACATGCCCACCAGGGCGGTAAACACGATGAGGGCCACCACCTTGGGCTTGGTAAGCTCGTAGTACTCCTTGATCAGCGTCGCCGGATTGACGACCCCGGAGCCGTGGATTGCCTTTGCCGAATGACTCACGTCGCGCCTTCCATCACGGGGATTGCACCGATGGACCGCCGGTGGACTACATGGTTCAAGGTCACTACAGATAACAACAGTAAGGCCCCCACCGCATTGTGGGCAACCGCCACCCCCAGGGGCAGGGCGGCGACGATGTTGGTGATGCCGAGACCCACTTGCAGCACCAGCAGCACCATCATGGCCAGCGCCAGACGCTGGCCGCCGATGCCTGCTGTCCCTTTCAGAAAGTAAGCGCCCACAAACAGCAACCAGCCTGCGGTTACTATGGCGCCCAGCCGATGACTCATGTGAATGGCGGTGCGGGCGGCGCTGTCGAGGATGCCGAACTCGTAGTTGACCCCGACTCCCCGCCACAGCACGAAGCCCTCGCTGAAGTCCATGGCCGGCCACCACACCGACTGGCAGGTGGGGAAGTCGGTGCAGGCGAGGGCGGCGTAATTGGCGCTGGTCCAGCCACCGAGGGCGATCTGGGCGTATAGAACCACGAGGGAGACCAGGGCGATGAGCCGTGGCGTCAAGGACACGGAATCGTCATCGACGCCCGCGGCCAAACGCGTCCCCGGGGCACGGCTACGCAGGAACAGCCACCACAGCAGGGCCAGGGTGGTGAATCCCCCCAGCAGATGGGCCATCACCACCACGGGCTTGAGCTGGAGGGTCACGGTCCACATGCCCAGCAGGGCCTGGAACACCACCAGGGCGGCAATGGCCATGGGCAGGGCGACGCCGCGGCCTTCATCCTGACGCCGGCGCCAGGAGAGGATGGCGATGGCGAAGATCATGAGACCCAGGGTGCCGGCGAAATAACGATGCACCATCTCTTTCCAGGCCTTGGGCGATTCGACAGGGCGCTCCGGGAAATTGGCGTTGGCCGCCGCCACGGCATCGGGCGACTCCGGGACTCCCAGGTGGCCGTAACAACCCGGCCAGTCGGGGCAGCCGAGGCCGGCGTCGGCGAGCCGGGTATAGGCCCCCAGGATCACCACTACCAGCGCGAGGACCGTGGTGAGCAGCACCAGCAGGCGATAATAGGGTCGAGGCGTCGCGTTCATCCTATCTGGGAGGCCTTGAGCAGGGTGCGCAGGTCGATGAGCACCCACTTGGGATCGGTGCCCGCGGGGTAGACCATCATCAGGTTACCGAGGGGGTCGACGAGATAGGTACGGCCCCAGGGGGCGGCATCCACGTTGAAAGATTCGGTGAATTCGCCGGCCAGGCCATCCGTACCACCGGTGCGCACCAGCAGGCGGGGCAACTCTTCCCGCAGTGCGCGAAACGCCTCACCGACATCACCGGCGACGGGGCGATCCACCAGCAGCAGGGTCTGAGCGCGGTGTGAGTCCTCACCCAGGGCCTGGCGCACCTTGTTCATGTCCCGCAGGCGCTGGGCGCAGGACGGGCCGCACTGCTCCCGCGCCAGGAAGACGATGGTCCATTTGCCGAACAGCTCCGCCAGGGGCGCGGTGGCGCCGGAGGGATCCGCTACGGCCTGGACAGGCAGGGGCCGGGCCGGCGTGATGAGGGAGCCCATGGCCGAAGTCTCCTGTGGCGTCAGTTGGTCGCCGAAGAAGTAGATGGCCGTGGACAGGACCACCGGCAGGAGGAAGATCACCACCAGGGCGCCCAACTGCAGAATGGTACGGCGACGATTGGCGTCCATTGGTCTATGCCCTCCCGTCCCCATCTTCCCGCGCCCCGCGGCGTGCGGCCGCGATGCTCAGGACCAGCATCAGGGTGGCGAAGGTGAACCATTGGAGGGCATAGGCGCGGTGTTTTTCAGGGCCGATGCCGCCGTACAGCGGCGACCACTGGCGCACGAAGCCCGCCGGCGCCTCCGGGTCGAGAAGCAGGACATAGGGCAACAGGTCGCGGCCGAGGGCACCGGTCAGCTCCGCGAGGTCGACGGTCTGGACGATGCGCGGCCATGTCCCCCCGTGGGGCTCCTCCGGCCCCAGCACCATGGTGTCCTCGGGGGGCAGGCGCAGGGTGCCGCTGAGCCGCAGCTGCCCGGCGGGGGTGTCGAAGCGGGGGAGTTCTTCACGTCGCTGGCCCCAGGGGATCCAGCCGCGATTGATGAGCAGCACGGCATTGACGTCGGCCGGAAAGAAGGGGGTGATCACGTGGTAGCCCGCACGCCCGTCGTGGATGCGGTTGTCGCGCAGGATCTGACGCTCCTTCCAGAAGGTTCCCGAGACCTCGACGCGGCGGTGGGCGGCCTGCGAAGGCTCGCCGCTCAAGGCCCCCAGGGACACCGCGTCGGCGGCGGCCCGTTCCGCGAAGGTATCCAGCAGCCGCTGTTTCTCTTCGGCCCGCTCGAGTTGCCATAGGCCGAGGGCGGTGAAGCTCGCGACCATGGCGAGCACCAGGACGATGATGAACGGGCGTCTGGTCATAAAGGTATGACGGGCGGCCTAAACGGCGCTCATCCTGGGGTGTTGCCCTGGGAAGGAGCCACTATACTCGGCAAAACTCAAGGCTCCGGAGAGGTCGATGCTGTTCAAGTTGTTGGTCGTCATATTGCTGTTGGTGGTGGTTTCGTCCCTGTTCTCCGGCCTCTATTTCCTGTTGAAGGACCCGGGCAGCTCCGATCGTGCCGTCAAGGCCCTGACCTTTCGTATCGGCTTTTCGGTCGTGCTGTTCATCTTCCTCATGATAGGGCAGGCGACCGGCCTGATTACCCCACATGGTATAGGTGCGGGATAACGCAAAGGGGCGCCGCGGCTAACCGCGGCGCCCCCCGTGGGTACGCCGGGCGGGTCAGACCAGCCAGTACACGAATACGAACAGGCCGAGCCACACCACGTCGACGAAGTGCCAGTACCAGGCGGCTCCCTCGAAGGCGAAGTGACGGTCGGGCGTAAAGTGGCCCTTCATGGCGCGGAACAGCACCACCAGCAACATGATGGCCCCGAGGGTCACATGAAGCCCGTGGAAGCCGGTGAGCATGTAGAAGGTGCTGCCGTAGATCCCGGAGCCCATGGTCAGGTTGAGGTCGGTCCAGGCGTGGCCGTACTCGTAGGCCTGCAGGCCCACGAACAGGAAGCCCAGGGCCACGGTGGCCGCCAGCCACATGATGAGCTTCTGGCGCTCCTGCTTCTTGAGGGCCCAATGGGCCAGGGTGACGGTCACACCGCTGGAGAGCAGGATGAGGGTGTTGATCGCCGGCAGGCCCCATGCCCCCATGGCCTTGAACTCGCCCCCCACGTCTCCGGGGCCATTGGTCGGCCAGGCCGCCTCGAAGGCGGGCCACAGGAGTTCGCCGGTATAGAGATTATTTCCGGCACCGCCGAGCCATGGCACCGCCCACATGCGCACGTAGAACAGGGCGCCGAAGAAGGCGGCGAAGAACATCACTTCCGAGAAGATGAACCACGCCATGCCCATGCGGAAGGACTTGTCCACGTGGTCGTCGTAGGCCCCGGACTCGCTCTCCTTGATGACGGCGCCGAACCAGCCGAACAACATGAAGATGAGCACCGCGGCACCCGCGAGCATCACCAGCTTGGTGCCGCCATGGAGGAAGTAGGCGAACCCTCCGGTGAACAGGAACAGCCCCACCGACCCCACGACGGGCCAGGGACTCGGGTTTGGCAGATAATATCCCCCGTGTGCTTCACTCATAACATCCCCTCACTGATCATTGATGGTATTGGTATCTCTGGATGACCGGCCGGTCGCCCGGCCATCCGGGTATCGGTAACCCCGGGTACGTCACCCGGGTTCATCTCCCGAGCTGAAGAAGGTGTAGGACAGGGTCAGCCGCTTCACGTCGCGCGGCAGATCGGTATCGACGATGAACTTCACCGGCATGTCCTTGGATTCACCGGACGCCAGATACTGTTCGGAGAAACAGAAACACTCCGTCTTGTTGAAATACCTGGACGCCCGACCCGGCGCCACGCTGGGCACCGCATGACCCGTGACGCCATGGGGCTGGTTGTTGACGGCCACGAAACTCGTGGTCATCAACGCCCCGGGGTGCACCTCCATGGAGGTTACCTGGGGTTTGAAGTCCCAGCCCATGCCATCGCGCACGTTGGCGATGAATTCCACCGTCACCTTCCGCTGCTCATCGATGCCCACCCCGGCCTCTGCGGCCTCCAGGCGACCCGTCTTGCCGTTGAGGCCCGTGATGTCACAGAAGACGTCGTAGAGCGGCACCAGCAGGAAACCGAAGCCGAACATGGCGACACCGACCAGCGCGAGCTTGCGCACGGTACGGCGGTTCTTACGCGCCAAAATGGAAGGATCCATGGTCATTTGGATATCACGAAAAAAGCGGCCACGTAGAAAGCGATGGCGATGGCGAACAACACGGCGACGAGCAACAGCCGCGGTCTCTGACTGGAGTGACGGTCATCTCGTTTTGCCATAAGGGCCTCGCGCCGGCCCGGCCAGGACTGTGCCGGGCCGGGTCACAGGCTGCTACTTGACTTCCGGAGCCGTGGCAAAGGTGTGGAAGGGCGCCGGCGAGGGCACGGTCCATTCCAGGCCCCTGGTGCCGTCCCACACCTCCGTGGTGGCCTTCTCGCCGCCCCGGATGGTGGACACCACGATATACAGGAACAGCAGCTGCCCGATGCCGAAGGCGAAGCCGCCGATGCTGGATATCATGTTCCAGTCCGCGAACTGGGTGGCATAATCCGGAATACGCCGGGGCATGCCCGCGAGGCCCACGAAATGCTGGGGGAAGAACAGCACGTTCACCCACACGACCGACCACCAGAAGTGGAAGGTGGCCAGCTTGAGGTTGTACATGTGGCCGGTCCACTTGGGCAGCCAGAAGTAGACGCCGGCGATGATGGAGAACAGGGCACCGGTCACCAGCACATAGTGGAAGTGGGCCACCACGAAATAGGTGTCGTGGTACTGGGTGTCCACCGGGGCGACGCCCAGCATAAGGCCCGAGAAGCCACCGATGGTGAACAGGATGACGAAGGCCAGGGCCCACAGCATGGGGATCTCGAAGGACAGGGAGCCCTTCCACATGGTGGCCACCCAGTTGAACACCTTCACCCCGGTGGGCACGGCGATCATGATGGTAGCATACATGAAGTAGAGTTCGCCGGCCACCGGCATGCCCACCGTGAACATGTGGTGGGCCCACACGATGAAGGACAGGAAGGCGATGGAGGCCGTCGCATACACCATCGAGCTGTAGCCGAACAGGGGCTTGCGCGAGAAGGTGGGGATGATATGGGAGATCACCCCGAAGGCGGGGAGGATCATGATGTATACCTCGGGATGCCCGAAGAACCAGAAAATATGCTGGAACATCACGGGGTCACCGCCGCCGGCGGCGCTGAAGAACGAGGTGCCGAAGTGGCGATCCGTCAGCATCATGGTCACGGCGCCGGCGAGCACAGGCATCACCGCGATGAGCAGAAAGGCGGTGATGAGCCAGGTCCACACGAACATGGGCATCTTCATCAGGGTCATGCCCGGCGCGCGCATGTTGAGGACGGTGACGATGACGTTGATGGCCCCCATGATGGAGGAGAAGCCGAGCAGGTGGACGGAAAAGATGAAAAAGTCCGTGCTCGCGGGGGCGAAGGTGGTGGACAGGGGGGCGTAGAAGGTCCAGCCGAAGGCCGGGCCGCCGCCCTCCATGAAGATGGTGGAGACCAGCATGGTGCCAGCCACCGGCAGGATCCAGAAGCTCCAGTTGTTCATGCGCGGCAGGGCCATATCAGGGGCGCCGATCATCAGCGGGATCATCCAGTTGGCCAGGCCCACGAAGGCCGGCATGATTGCCCCGAACACCATGATGAGGCCGTGCATGGTGGTCATCATGTTGAAGAACTGCGGGTCCACCACCTGGAGGCCGGGGGCGAACAGCTCGGCGCGGATGACCATGGCCATGGCGCCGCCGATGAGGAACATGGTAAAGGCAAACCACAGGTACATCGTGCCGATGTCCTTGTGGTTGGTGGAAAACAGCCAGCGGGTAATGCCCTTGGGGGCACCATGATGCTCTTCGGCGTGAGCGGTGGCTTCAATACTCATGGGTGAGACCTCCAGGTTTGATTACTTGTTCGCGGCAATGGCGGTGGGTTGGACGACGTCGCCGGTATCGATGCCCCAGGCATTACGCTCGTAGGTCACTACGGCGGCGACCTCGGCGGCGGTGAGCTGCTCACCGAAGGCCTGCATGGCGGTGCCGGGCTTGCCGTTCACCACGATGTCGATGTGGTCCTCCACCGGCCCGGTGGTGATGGCGCTGCCCACCATGCCGGGGAATACGCCGGGGATACCCTGGCCATTGGCCTGGTGGCAGGAGGCGCACGCCGAATTGTAGACCTCCTCGCCCTTGGCCATCAGCTCCTGCCTGGTCCATTCGCGGTCGGCCGACGCGGCGGCGGCGACGGCGGCGGCCTTCTGATCGGCCACCCACTGGTTGTATTCGGGTTCGGCCTTGGCGATGACCACGATGGGCATGAAGCCGTGGTCCTTGCCGCACAACTCCGCGCACTGGCCGCGATAGACGCCGGGCTCCTCTATATAGGCCCAGGAATCGTTGATGAAGCCGGGGATGGTGTCCTGCTTGACGCCCAGATCGGGCACCCACCACGCGTGGATGACGTCGGCGGAGGTCATGACGAAGCGCACCTTCTTCTTGATCGGCAGCACCAGGGGCTTGTCCACATCCAGCAGATAGTTCTCCACCGCGTAGGGGTCTGCCTTGATGCCGTCCCTGCTCTCCTGTGAGAGGTTGCTGAAGAAGCTCAGGTCCTCGCCGAGGTAGTCGTATTTCCACTTCCACTGGTAACCGGTGATCTGCACCGTCATGTCGGCATCCGAGGTGTCCTCCAGGGACAACAGGGTACTGGTGGCGGGTACGGCCACGGCCACCAGGATGACGATGGGCACCACGGTCCACAGCACCTCGACGGTGGTGTTCTCGTGGAACTGGGCCGCCTCGGCACCCTGGGAGCGACGGTGATTGATGACCGAATACACGATGGCGCCGAACACCACCACGCCGATGGCCACGCAGATCCAGAACACGATCATGTGGAGGTCGTATTGCTGCTGGCTGATGGGGGTCACGCCACGGGTCATGTTGAGTTCTCCCCAGCCGGCGAAAGCAGTATTCGCCGCCAGGGACCCCGTTAATACGCCCAGCGTTCTCAGGGCGTTCGCGAGTCTGTTTATCGCCATGGCTGAAATGGCCTCCTGTTGTTATCTCGTAAAAGTAAATGCGTCGGTGACTGCTTTGGAACCGCGGGCCTCAAGCTACCGCTTCAACCTGGCGATTCTTAATTAATGGCGTAAATCAGCTCGTCCGCCAACTGACGGCGCTCGGATTCCGTGAGAAAACCGCCGACTTCCACGCGGGTCCCCTTCTCCCGCAGCTCCAGGCGGCTCGGATGCCAGGCCGCGGCCGGGCTCATCAGTTTCACCGACGTCCAATGACGCTGGAACTGCCAGCGCCTCTCGGGCGCCTTTCTGCCACGCTCCACGGTGACGGTGCCAGCATCCACGGTAATCACTTCGCGGATCTCACTGCGTCGCGCGCAGCCGTAGAAACAATAGCCGAGGGTCAGGAGCTCCAGCCCGGCGAAGGGCAGTACCGGCCAGTAGCCCATGGCGGTGAAGCCCAGGCCGACGGTGATGGATACGGCCGCCACCGCCATGAAGACCCCTTTCATCTGGGCCCAGGTCAGGGACTGATTGGGGCGCACGATGATGTGGCTGAGGGCACCCGAATTTTCCCGCACACTCGTCACCACAGCCGGATTCTCCAAAAGGCTTTAAGTATTATCTTATATTCTTGATCTGGATCAGGGACGAGACTATACCCAACCGTCACTCGAGGTGGCAATAAGATCTTTTTTGGATGGCATCCATAAATACCACCCTGAATTCGGATCCTTCGCGCGTTGGGATGGGGCCGGTTTCGTGGTCACCACCCGATGTCTTCGAAGTGCGCGGCGGCCCTGGCCACCGTCATGTCGGGGTCATGGGGAAGCACCGCGAGCAGGGGCGCCGGTATGCGGGTCTCGAGACTGGCCACGATGTCGCTACCCACCCCCTCGTAGGGTCTGGGAAAGGTTGCCACCCAACCCGCCAGGGACAATCCATGGGCCGCGATGGACTCCACCGTCAACAAGGCATGATTGATACAGCCAAGGCGTATGGCCACCACCAGGATCACCGGCAGGCCCAGGCGCCGGGCCAGGTCGGCCATGGTGAGACCGGGGCCCAGGGGGACCAGCCAGCCCCCCGCGCCTTCCACCAGCACGGGTGAATAATGACGCCGGAGATAGCGGTAATGGCCCTCGATCACGCCGGGATCGATCACGATCCCAAGGCGTTCGGCGGCGATATGGGGGGCGATGGGAGGATCGAAGAGATAGGGATTGATACGCTCGTAGGGCGGCGCCGGAGTCACCAGCCGCCGCAGGGCGACCGCATCCTCGTTGCCGCGCCGGCCATCGAACAGGGCGGACCCGGCCGCCACCGGCTTCATGGCCACGGCCGGCCGACCGGCCTCGCGCAGGCGCTGCAACAGGGCGCAACACACCAGAGTCTTGCCCACCTCGGTGTCGGTGCCGGTAATGAAATGACCCGGCGCGGCGGATATCGGCGCGGAATCTGTCACCGCGCGTCGGTCCTTCCGCGCCTCGGGATCCGGCAACCGTCCATCACACCCGGGACCGCGGCGGGGAAAAGGCGGTCATGGGCACCATCACCGGGGTCGGCTCGACCACCCAGCCGAGTCCGTATACCACCTCGTAGGTCACGGGCAGGCCGGCATCGCTGCGGTGGGCCTCGTAGGCCGTCAGCACGCCCTCCAGCCGGCGGCGGCCCGTGAGGGCGCGACGCCGGCGGGCATCGACGTTATGGGCGCCGATGGCCTTGAGGCCCCGCATGACGGACATCACGTCAGGATGATGCTCGACCAGGCGGTCGACGTCCGTCACCACGTCCGTGAATCCGGCCTTCATCATGGCATCGGCTACATCGTGCATATCGAGGAAGCGATTGACGTGCACCCCCGGGTCCACGGCAGCCCAGGCGCCACGCAGTTCCCTCAGGGTGTCCGGACCGAAGGAGGAGAACAACAGGGGCGTCCCTGGCCGCGCCACGCGGTAGAGTTCGGCCAGGAGGATGTCGAGGTCGCTGGCCCACTGGAAACTCAGGTTGGAGAACAGCAGATCCACCGAACTCGCGGCCAGAGGCAGGGCCTCCATATCCGCCACCAGGTAACGGGGTGCCGGATAGAGACGCAGGCGCCGCCGCCCCCGGGCCAGGCGGGCCATCGCGGGGGCGATGTCTATACCCGCCACCCGGGCATTGCGGAAGCGCCGGGCCAGGACCTCCGTGCAGCGGCCCGTGCCCATACCCACGTCGAGAACCGAGGCCGGTGTCAGTCGGATCTCCGCCACGCGTTCCAGGAGACGCTCACCCACCTCCTGCTGGAGGCGCGCATGATGATCGTAGTCCGCCGCGGCACGCTGGAAGGAACGCCGCAGCTGGGACTTGTCGATGGTCTGGGTCTCAGTCCCCATGGTGCTTCAGAAGGCGCTCGAGGGTGTCGGCGACGGTGGTGGGTCGGGTGACGAAGAAGGCGTGGCCCCCGGGGACGCGGCGCACCTCCCACTGAGGCCGCACACGTCCCAGGGCGCTCGCCACGGACGGGGGCACGAGCGGATCCTGTTCCGCCAGTAGCCAGCACACAGGACAGCGGATGCGCGGGAGCTGGGCCCGTAGATCGGCGCCGGCGAGGATGTCCAGCGGCCGGGCGAGACAGTGGACGCGGTCGGCCCACGCGGGCTCGACCGCGAGGGCGGCTGCCAGGGCGCGGCGCTCTCCGGCGGCAGGGGCCAGGAGGGCCGCGAAGCGGCGCCGCGCGGCCTCTGGGGCATCATGGAGCAGGCGGGCGAAGGATTCGAACACCGCCGGCTCGACCCCATCCGGCCATTCGGGAGCGGCCACGAAGCGGGCATTGGCCGCCATCACCCCGAGGCCGGCCACGGCCTGGGGCCGTGCCGCGGCGGCGGCGATGGCCACCATGGCACCGAGGGACCAGCCCAACCAGATGGCTCCCGCAGGTAGCTGCTCCAACAACAACCCGGCCTGCTCCCCGAGATCGGTTTGGGCGGGCCAGGGCGGGGCGCCACCGTGGCCCGGCAGGGTCACCACGTGCACCCTGAAACGACGGACCAGGTACGGCAGCACGGGTTCCCAGATCTGGGCACCGAGGCCCCAGCCGTGCAGCAACACCACGGAGACACTGCCGCACCCGTGGTCTGTCACCTCAGGCATGACAGGTCCGCTCCAGGGCGTCGAGAAAGCCATCCACCTGCGCCGTCGTGAGGGCCGCCGATAAGGTCACTCGCAACCGCGCCGTGCCCCGCGGCACCGTGGGGGGACGGATGGCGGTGACCCAGAAGCCCGCCGCGCGCAGGGCCTCGGCGAGAGCCAGGGCGCGGCCATCGTCCCCCACGATGAAGGGCTGAATGGGCGTCGCCGAGTCGGCGAAGGACAAGCCGCGCCGCCGCGCGCCGGCGCGCAGGTGGCGAATGAGATCGTGGAGATGCCTGCGGCGTTCGGGTTCGGCCTGCATCACACCCACGGCAGCGAGGGCGGCGGCGGCCACGGCCGGGGGCAGGGCGGTAGTATAGATATAGCTTCGGGCACGCTGGATCAGGGATTCGATGAGGACCTCCGGACCCGCCACGAAGGCACCGAATACGCCGAAGGCCTTGCCCAGGGTACCCATCACGATCGGTCGCTCCGCCGGCTCCAAACCGAAGTGCTCGCAGGTGCCGCCACCTCGCGCGCCAAGCACGCCGAAGCCATGGGCGTCGTCCACCATGAGGGTAGCACCGTGGCGGCGCGCCGTCGCGACCATGTCCGGCAACGGCGTGATGTCACCATCCATGCTGAACACCCCGTCGCTCACCACGAGGCAAGGCCTGTCCCGGTGATGGGCCAGGCGCCGCTCGAGGTCTGCCGCATCGGTGTGGCGGTAACGTACCAGGCGACCTTGGGACAGGGCCGCGGCGTCCAGCAGCGAGGCGTGGTTCAGGCGATCCTCCAGCACCACGCCGCTCCGCGGACAGAGGGCCGACACCAGACCCAGGTTGGCCATGTAGCCGGTGGAGAACAACAGGGCCCGGGGGGCCTGGCAGAGCGCGGCCAGGGCACGCTCGAGATCGCCATGGGGATGGCGGTGACCCGTGACCAGGTGTGATGCCCCGGCACCGGCGCCGTATTCGGCGGCGGCGTCCCGCAGGGCCTGCACGACTTCGGGGTGAGTGCTGAGGCCGAGATAGTCGTTGGCGGCTAGATTGATGTATTGCCTGCCTCCCACGCGGATGTAGGGGGCCGCTGCTGCTGCGGCCTCCGTACGGCTACGAAAGCCCTGACCCTGGCGGCGTGCGGCCAGATCGGCCTCCAGGCGCGTCCCCAGGACGCCGAGGGTCGCGGTCACGCCGGGGCGGGTGAGGTGGATTCGTCGGCGCTGAGGCCCAATTTGGCGAACAGGGCGCGGTCTGCGGCGACACCGTGGTTGCCGGTGGTCAACAACTCGTCCCCATAAAAAATGGAGTTGGCGCCGGCCAGGAAGCACAGGGCCTGAGCCTCGTCGCTTAGATGGTCGCGCCCCGCGGACAGCCGCACCACGGCGGCGGGCATGAGGACCCGGGCCACGGCGATGGTACGCACCAGCTCGAGGGGATCCAGAGGAGCAGCATGCTCCAGGGGAGTGCCCTCGATGGCCACCAGCATGTTAACCGGCACGCTCTCGGGATGAGGGGAAAGGCTGGCGAGTTGTTGCAGCAGACCGGCGCGGTCGCGGCGATCCTCGCCCATGCCGAGGATGCCGCCGCTGCACACGGCGATGCCCGCCTGGCGCACCCGTTCGAGGGTAGCGAGGCGATCCTGGTAGGTGCGCGTGGTGATGACCTCACCGTAGAACTCCGGCGAGGTATCGAGATTGTGGTTGTAATAGTCGAGGCCCGCATCCCGGAGCCCGGCCACCTGCTCGTCGGTGAGCATGCCGAGGGTCATGCAGGTTTCCATACCCAGGGCACGCACGCCCCCCACCATGCGCAGCAGGGCAGGCATGTCACGATCCTTCGGCGCGCGCCAGGCGGCGCCCATGCAGAAACGCGATGCGCCGGCCCGTTGGGCGGCGCGGGCGGCATCGACCACCGCCTCGGGGGCCATCAGACGGGTGTCTTCGATGCCCGTTTCGTAACGCACACTCTGGGAACAATAGGCGCAGTCTTCACCGCAACGCCCGGATTTGATATTCAAGAGAGTACTGAGCTGAATGTGGTTCGGCCGATGGTGCTGGCGATGGACGGCCTGAGCCTGGAAAACCAGGTCCAGCAAAGGCCGTTGAAACAACGCGACTATCTCGTCCCGTTGCCAGTCGTGGCGGAACGCCGGGGCAGTGGTGATCACGGGTGGGGGCAGATCCTTGGTCGGGTCCATTGAAAGGCGATTTTCCCCAGCGGGCCCGGGGTTGTCAATTTTCAGGGAGGAATAAAATGAACAAGTGGTTAAGTGTTGATCGTATTTGTTTTGGCGAGGACTGTTTGCTGTGCGGTGCTCCGATAGCTCGCGGTGGTTTGTGTGACGGCTGTCGCCATGATCTACCCTGGATCCACACCGGATGTCGGGTCTGCGGGATAGCCCTCCCCGCACCTGGGATTTGCGGTCACTGCCGGCGCTATCCCGGACACCACCCTTACCGCATATACGGCGTGTTCTCCTACGAATGCCCGGTACGTGCCCTCATTACGGCCTTCAAATTCCATCAGGGTCTTCCCGAGGGCAGAGTATTGGCGAGCCTGTTCGCCTTCGCCATGGCACGAACCCTGGATGCCCCACCGGACATGCTCGTGCCGGTTCCGCTCCATCGGGGACGGCTACGGGAACGGGGCTATAACCAGGCTTATATCCTGGCGAAGGCGCTGGCAAAGGAAATGGGGATCCCGGTCCAGGATCGGGGCGTCCAACGGGTGAGGGATACGGCCCCCCAGACGGAGGTCGGCCAAGGCGCCCAGAGGCACGCCAACGTGCGGGGCGCTTTCCACTGCGACGTGGATCTGACGGGTCGAGTGATCGGCATCGTAGACGATGTGATTACCAGTGGTGCCACCATCCGGTCCCTCGGAGACGCCCTGATGGCGTGCGGTGCGGATCGGGTAGAGGCTTATAGCTGCGCGCGTACGCCGGTGTGATTAATGTGAAAGTCGCGAAGCACGAACTCCCCCTCTCCCTCTGGGACAAATCCGTCGGGAACGGATTTGAACGCGCCTTGGCGCGGCCCCCAGGACGAAGGGCGAAAGGCGAAGGGCAGGATGCCCGGAGTACAGGGATGGGGTGAGGGAACGAACATGGCGATACGCGCTCTTATTTCATCATCTTGGGCGGCGCGTATCGCCATGAGAGTTGACTGCGATCCTCTCATGAGCATCCGAATCAAGAGTACGATCCCCCGATTCGGCATCATGAAGACTCCGATGCACGCCGCAGTCCGATAGCAGCCATGCGAGTCAGGCGTCGAGATTGAGCACCTGCAATGCATTGCTCTCGATGAACTCTCGCCGGGGCTCCACCTCGTCTCCCATGAGGGTCGAGAATAACTCGTCGGCGGACACCACGTCCTCGATACGCACCTGCAACATCCTGCGCACCTCGGGATCTAGGGTGGTCTCCCATAACTGCGCGGGATTCATCTCGCCGAGACCCTTGTAGCGTTGAATCGACAAGCCCTTCCTCGCATCAGCCATGAGCCATTCCAGGGCATCCTGGAAGGTAGCCACATCACGATAATGCTCGCCGCGACGCACCGTGGCGCCGTCGTGAAGCAGATTATTGAGACGATCACCGATCTCCGACAGGCCGCGATATTCCGCTGAAAGGAAGAACTCGGGGGCGAGGACATCTTCAGAGGCGGATCCGTAGAGTTTCGCGCGCACGACGATGGCGAATCCATGCTCATGGTCCATGACTTCGATATCGTAGAACGAATGGTCACGCCGGTTCTCGTTCAGAAGGCCTTTCAGACCCTCGGCCCACTCACCCATCAGGGTGTCATCCTCTACGGTATCCGGTGTCACCGTGGGCAACCTGACGACGGCCTCGAGGATCTCGCGGGGAATATTCTTGGACAGACGCTTGATGGTCCCGGTCATGGCCAGAAAGTCTCTGGACAGATTTTCCAGGGCGGAGGGATCGATGGAATCACTGTCGGCGCTGACCCGAAGTTCGGCGTTTTTGAGGGCCAGTTGCATGAGATAGGCATCGAGTTCCGCATCGTCCTTGACATAGCGCTCGGTCTTGCCCTTCTTGACCTTATATAGGGGCGGTAAGGCGATGTAGACATGCCCACGTTCGATGAATGCGGGCATCTGGCGATAAAAGAAGGTCAGGAGCAAGGTGCGGATGTGAGACCCATCCACATCGGCATCGGTCATGATGATGATGCGGTGATAGCGAAGTTTGTCCGGATCGAACTCTTCTTTACCTACTCCGCAACCCAGGGCGGTAATCAGGGTGCCCACCTCTGCAGAGGAGATCATCTTATCGAATCGCGCCTTCTCCACGTTGAGGATCTTGCCCTTGAGGGGCAGCACCGCCTGGGTCTTGCGATCCCTGCCCTGTTTGGCCGATCCACCGGCTGAATCACCCTCCACCAGAAAAAGCTCGGACTTGGTGGGATCCTTTTCCTGGCAGTCCGCCAATTTCCCGGGCAATCCGGCCACGTCGAGGGCGGTCTTACGCCGGGTCATCTCCCGGGCCTTGCGGGCGGCCTCGCGGGCCCGCGCGGCCTCCACGACCTTGCCGGCAATGGCCTTGGCCTCGGAAGGATGCTCCAGGAGGAATTCCTCCAGTTTCTGGGACATGGTGGATTCCACCGCCGCCTTGACCTCGCTGGAAACCAGCTTGTCCTTGGTCTGGGACGAGAATTTCGGGTCGGGCACCTTTACGGACAGCACGGCGGTCAGCCCTTCCCGAATATCATCGCCGGTGGTGGTGACCTTGTTCTTCTTGCTCAGGCCCTGGTTGTCGATGTACTGATTGAGGGAACGCGTCAAGGCGGTGCGAAAACCCGCCATGTGGGTGCCCCCATCTCGCTGTGGGATGTTGTTGGTGTAACAGAAGATGTTCTCCTGGTAGGAGTCGTTCCATTGCACCGCAACCTCTACGCCGATGTCACCTTTCATGGTGGTGAAGTAGAACACGGTGGGATGCAGAACGGTCTTCTTGCGATGCAGATGTTCCACGAAGGCCCGAATACCTCCTTCGTATTGGAAATCATCCCGTTTGCCCGTTCGTTCGTCGTAGAGCTTGATTTTCACACCGGAATTGAGAAACGAGAGTTCCCGTAACCGGCTGGCGAGAATGTCGTAATGAAAATGGATGTTGGTGAACGTCAACGGGCTCGGATGGAAGCGTATGACCGTGCCGGTTTTTTCGGTTGGCCCGAGGATGGCCAACTCGGTCTGGGGTTCACCCTCCGCGTATTCCTGGACGTACTCGTTGCCGTTCCGATAGATGGTCAGAGATAAGCTGTCGGACAGGGCATTGACCACGGATACCCCCACACCATGGAGGCCACCCGAGACCTTATAGGAGTTGTCGTCGAATTTTCCGCCCGCGTGAAGCACCGTCATGATGACCTCGGCGGCCGATTTACCTTCCTCTTCGTGCAGATCGACGGGAATACCGCGACCATCGTCGGTGACGGTGACCGATTCATCTGAGTGGATGATGACTTCGATCTCATCGCAATAACCCGCAAGGGCCTCGTCGATGGCATTGTCTACCACCTCGAAGACCATATGATGCAGCCCAGTCCCATCGTCGGTATCACCGATGTACATGCCTGGGCGCTTGCGGACCGCATCGAGGCCCTTGAGGACCTTGATGTTACGAGAGTCGTATGTATTTTCGGACAAGGGAATCAGCCTGGAAGGGGAAAAGCGCCATTATAACACTTCTGAAACACCACCTTGTTCCACGTGGAACATTCGATAGTCCTCGAATCCTCCGGAACCAAAACCGGCTCCCGGGGGGGCCACCATGCTGATAAATATCTGGTGGCCCAGGTCTCGCAGGGTAGCCGAAAGGACCTGCAGATTATGACTGTCTATCTCAGAACCCAAATCGTCAAGCAGTACCACCGCCCGCCGCCCGGTCCGTTGCCGGAGAAAAGTGATTGCTCCAAGGAAAAGTTCAAGAGATGCGAGTTTCCCTTCTCCTCTGGAGAGCATGTCCCGGCATGCTGCCCCTTCCGTTGTGAGCATGATATCGGCCCGGTGCGGTCCTCCCGATCCTGTCCAGCCCCGTGCCTCGTCTGCCGCCAGCCCGGCTTGCCATACCGACGCAAGACCTTCGGTGGCCCGCCAACCCCTTCGGTACTCCAACGTGATTGGTCGTTCCAGGGCTTGGCTTAATTTCCTCGCTATCCATGGCATGAAGTCGTCCATGGCCGTTTCGCGAAGACGGTGAATCCGCTCGCCCTCCGCTGCCAGGCCCTCACTCCATGATTGAATGGTTCTGCGGTCTCTTCCAGACCTGAGTAGAGCGTTACGTTGGCGCAGTCCCTCCGTGAAGCGCCTCATCAGTGGCCCGTAATCTGGTTCCACGTGAAACAAGAGCCAGTCCATCAGCTGTCGCCTATCCTTACCCGGACCCCACAGCAGCGCTTCCCGGCCAGGATAATACGCCCCTACCGCAAGCCGTTCCGCCAATATCTTGTTGGACTGGGCGTCCATCCCGTCAACGCGAATCCTGCCGCTGGTGCGCCGCTTCTCTATGCCGATCCGCGAACGCCATTCCCCTTCAACCACCTCCCCAAAAACCGAAAGGACCGCTTCTCCCCTGCGCACTAACTTATCGAACTCGACGCGACGGAAACTCCTTCCATGACCGAGAAAGAAAATCCCCTCTAAAAGGCTTGTTTTTCCCGACCCATTGGCCCCCACCAAAAGATTGAGTCCGGCAGAGGGGTCGAAACTCGAACTGGCGATGCATCTGATGTTTCTTATGCTGATGCGGGCGATACGCAACTTGGTCCTACAACCTCATGGGCATAACGACGTACTTTTCCTCACCAGCTTCACCAACGATGAGGCTACTGCTGTCGCTGTTTATCAGATAAATGATCACTCGGGCTGTATCCACTGCTGAAATGGCATCCATGAGATAGCCCACGTTGAAACCGATCTCGATGGCTTCACCCTCAAATTCCGCCTCCAACTCCTCCACGGCCTCTTCTTGTTCCATATTATGGGCCGTTACTCGCATCCCTTTGTCCTCATCGAAGCCGATACGCACAGCCCGGTACTTTTCATTGGACAGGATCGACGCCCGCGCGAGGCTGTCCCGTAAAACTTCCCGTTCAATAATCGCCTTCTTGTCACAACGCTCCGTTCGCGGTATCACCCCTTCGTAATCTGGGTATTTCCCATCGACCAACTTACTGGTGATGCGCTTATCCCCGAGGTCGACCCGCAAGGTCTGTCTCCCCAATTCCATGACGATTTGCTCATCACCCTCACCTATGACCTTACTCAGTTCGAGTACCGCCTTGCGTGGCACGATGGCCTGAATCTCTCCTCCGTCTGCCTCTTCGTCATTGATGTCCATTTCGGATATCGCCAGTCGATGCCCATCCGTCGCAACGGCCTTCAGGCGACCCTCTTTGCTTTCCAATAACAGACCGTTCAGGTAGAACCGCACATCCTGATGGGCCATGGCAAACTGAGTCTTTTCGATCAGTCGCTTCAATTTTTCCCGACCCACCTTCAAAAGGTAACGGCTTTCTTTATCCTCCGCCGTCGGAAATTCGCTCGGATTCATGGTGGTCAAGCGAAACCGACTCTTACCCGAGCTGATGATCCCCTTCCCTTCCTTCACCTCGATGTGAAGCCTCGCTTTGTCGGGTAAAGCCTTGCAGATATCCAATATCTTGCGTGCCGGGAAAGTCGTTTCCCCCTCTTCTTCCACCTGGGCCTCGAAACGCCCAAACAACTCCACCTCGAGATCCGTGGTCGTCAGCTCGACACGGCCGTTTCGGGCGCTAATGAGGACATTGCCCAGAATAGGCAGGGACTGACGTCTCTCGACTACGCCCACGACCATCTGCAAGGGTTTTATTATTTGTTCTTTAGTTGTACTTATAATCATAATTAGTGACCCGCGTATTTGTGGATAACGCTGTTTTGTCCTTTAATATCAATCAGACAGCCCCTAAATATTGGTTCCTGAAGCGGGGTAATCTCACCCGTGCTGCCTGTGGATATCTGTTGTACGAATGGCTTTCTGTAACAATCAACAGAGTTATCCACATCAAGAACTCAGGGTTCTCAACAGGATGCGATAGTCCATCTGTATTCCTTCGTCAGTCTCCCGCAATTCCTTTATCTTCCGGCAGGCATGGAGCACGGTAGTATGGTCACGCCCACCGAAAGCGTCGCCGATTTCCGGCAGGCTATGGCTGGTGACCTCCTTCGCCAAGGCCATGGCAACCTGGCGTGGCCGGGCAATGGACCGATTGCGCCGTTTGGATACCAGGTCCGAAACCCTTAACTTGTAAAATTCGGCAACCGTTTTCTGTATATTCTCGATGGTGATCAGTTTTTCCTGGAGGGCTAAAAGATCCTTCAAGGCCTCTCGGGTGAACTCGACAGAGATAGGCTTGCCGGTAAACTTGGAATTGGCGATGACACGTCTCAACGCCCCCTCCAGTTCCCGGATATTGCTCTTGACCCGCTTGGCTATGAAGAACGCGACGTCGTGGCTGAGGTCCACACCGGCCGCGGCTGCCTTGGCCTTGAGTATAGCCACCCGAGTCTCTAATTCAGGTGGCTCCATGGCCACCGTGAGTCCCCAACCGAAGCGGGACTTGAGCCGCTCCTCGATGCCGTCCACCGATCGTGGAAACCGATCACAGCTGAGGATCACCTGTTGTTGATCCTCAAGTAGGGCATTGAACGTATGAAAGAACTCTTCCTGCGAGCGCTCCTTGCCGATGAAAAACTGGATATCGTCGATCAAGAGCGCATCGACGGATCTGTAAAAAGCCTTGAACTTGCCGATGGCGTTGTGCTGGAGGGCACTCACCATATCGTTAACGAAGCGTTCGGAATGGAGATATACCACCTTCGCATCGGGCGAACCGGCGATGATGGCGTTACCCACCGCGTGCATCAGGTGAGTCTTGCCGAGGCCGACGCCGCCGTAGATGAACAGCGGGTTATAGGCATTACCCGGGTTCTCAGCCACCTGTATCGCTGCGGCCCGCCCTAACTGGTTACATTTCCCTTCGACGAAGTTCTCGAAGGTGAATTGGGATAACAGGCCGCGTATGCGATCCCGTCCCTGGACTACCCGGTTGCCGGGTGATTTGGTGTTCCCTTGAGTCGTCTTGATGGACGCCTTTTCAGGCGTCGCCGTCTCTTCGGCCGCGCGACTACCGACAGCGAGATGGACCTTGGCGCCGTAGCCGGGCTCGAGATGGTCGACGATCTCGCTTATCTTGTCCTGGTAGTGATCCTTTACCCAGTCCTTGACGAAACGGTTCGGGGCCAGAAGCACCAACCGCTCCGCTTCCTGGATGTGTTGAAGTGGCCTGATCCAGTTGTTGTACTGTTCGGGCTGAATCTCGTGCTTGAGCCGAACCAGACACTGTTCCCAAAGGCTATCAGACACAAGTATTACCTTAACGTGAAAGACGCGAAGCACGCTCTCCCCCTCTCCCTCTGGGACAAATCCGTCGGGAACGGATTTGAACGCGCCTTGGCGCGGCCCGCAGGGCGAAGGGCAGGATGCCCGGAGTACAGGGATGGGGTGAGGGAACGAGCATGGCGATACGCGCTCCTCTTTCATCATTTTGGGTGGCGTGTATCGCCATGAGAGTTAACGAAGGCGCGGCGTGACCGCGTCGCGGGTATGAACGACCCCTGAGTCTATACACCCTGCTTTTTATTATCCACAGGCCGCCTGGCCATTGCGCGGACCAGCCGCTTAAAATACACTTCTCTGTTTTATTCTCCTTCAAAAATCGAGGGTAACGCGATGAAACGCACTTTTCAGCCCAGCCGCCTCAAGCGCGCGCGCCGGCATGGCTTTCGCGCCCGCATGGCGGACAAAGCCGGCCGTAAGGTCATCAGTAACCGTCGTTCCCGGGGAAGGGCCCGCTTGTCCGCCTGACTCATTCGGTCTTGGGCTCGAAGCCGTTTCGGTTTCCGAAACCCAGGCGTCTGATCCGGCCACAAGAGTTTCGTCAGGTGTTTCGGGCGGGCACTCGCAAGACCGTTCCCTTGTTCAATTTTCATTATCTTTACCGCCCCAAGGGACAGGCGCGTCTCGGTATCGCGGTGGCTAAACGATACGTCCGTAGCGCGGTACGGCGGAACAGGTTGAAACGCTTGATCAGAGAAGCCTTCCGTCATCATGCCCCTGCCTTGCCGTCCGTGAATATCGTCGTCGTGACTCGTCAGTCGGCGGCCACGGCGACAGCGCAGGAACTATCCGAATCCCTGAGGAGGTTCTTCAGGGAAATGGACCGTCGATCACGCCCTTAAACCCTGACGAACGCCGCCCGCTATGGAAAACCTTCGCTTAATCCTGTTCTCGGCCTTGATCTTCATCGGCTTCCTGATGTGGCAGGCTTGGCAGAAGGACTACCCCGCCACCGCGCCCGTGACCGCCTCCTACGACGAGGCCACGAGCATCTCCGGACCAGGCGCGGATTCCCCGTCCCCCCAAGCACAGCAAGCCCAAACCGAGGAAGATGTGCCGACCGCGCCACGGGATCCGGCTGCGGCCGGCCAGGCGCCCGCGGACATCGCAAGACCCGAGGGCGGCGGGTCAGAAGCAGATCCATCCTCAGCCGCTGGCGTCATCCGGGTGGAGACCGATGTCCTGCGCCTCGAGATCGACACCCGCGGTGGGGTGATCCGTACCCTGGAACTCAAAGAATATCCCGTCTCCCTGGAGCAACCGGACGTGCCGGTCAAGTTGTTCCAACGTTCCCCCTCGGAGTTCTTCGTCGCCCAGACCGGACTACTCGGAGAAGCCTTCGCGCCGAGTCACCACGACACCTTCACGTCATCCACGACGGAGTACGTCATGGATGACGGCAGCGACCGTCTGGAGGTGCCGCTGGTAGCGGAGTCAGCGGACGGCGTACGGGTCGTCAAGACCTTCGTCCTCGAGCGGGATAGCTACGTCATCGACATCGTTCATGAGGTGGAGAATCCCGCCGACACGGCACCCTGGCAGGGCCGGATGTACGGACAGTTCCAGCGTACCCCGCCGGCCGGTGGGCGGGATATGTTCTTTATATACACTTATACCGGTGCCATCCTGCACACGGCCGAGGACCGCTATAAGAAAATAGATTTCGAAGACATGGCATCCGGGGCCGTGTCCGCCAGCACCCCTGGTGGCTGGTTGGCCATGATCCAGCACTACTTCGGCTCGGTGTGGATCCCCGATGCCGATGCCACCAATCACTTCTATACCAAGGCCCTCGGCGGCAATCGCTTCGCCGCGGGGGCAGTAACCCCGACCCTGGCCGTGGAACCGGGCGCTGCCGGCCGTATTTCCATGAAACTCTACGCCGGCCCCAAGGTCCAGGAGCGACTGGCCGCCGCCGCTGAGGAACTGGATCTCATCGTCGATTACGGCTACCTGTTTATTATCGCCCAGCCCCTGTGGTGGGCCCTCGAATTCATTCACGACTTCGTGGGCAACTGGGGATGGTCCATCGTTCTCATTACCCTTTTTATCAAACTTGCCTTCTTCAAGCTCTCCGCCACCAGCTATCGTTCCATGGCGCGCCTACGCAAGCTGCAACCCAAAATGGTGGCCCTGAAGGAACGCTACGGCGACGACAAGACCAAGCTCAATCAGGCCATGATGGATCTTTACAAGACGGAGAAGGTGAATCCCCTGGGGGGTTGCCTGCCCATCCTGGTGCAGATCCCGGTGTTCATCGCCCTCTACTGGGTGCTCATCGAGACGGTCGAACTGCGTCAGGCCGACTTCATGTTCTGGATTAAAGATCTCTCGGCTTATGACCCCTATTTCGTGCTGCCGTTGATCATGGGCCTTACGATGTTTATTCAGCAGAAGCTGAATCCCGCCCCCATGGACCCCCTGCAGCAGAAGATCATGATGTTCCTGCCGGTGGTGTTCACGGTGTTTTTCCTGTTCTTCCCCGCCGGCCTGGTGTTGTACTGGGTAGTGAACAACACCCTGTCCATCGCCCAGCAGTGGGTCATCACCCGCAAGATCGAAAAAGAGGCGGGGTAGCGCCAAGGGCGAGCCGTGTGACAGCCGCGACCGATACCATCGTGGCGGTGGCCACCCCCCCCGGCCGGGGCGGCATCGGCGTGATCAGGGTCTCCGGGCCGGCGAGTGCCCTCATCGCCCAATCGTTGACAGGCCGGACACCCGTGGATCGCCAGGCCCGCTTCACCGCGTTCCGGGATGCCGGCGGCGGGATCATCGATCAGGGCCTCGGCCTCTACTTCGCGGGTCCCCGTTCCTTCACCGGCGAGGACGTTTTCGAGATCCATGCCCACGGCAGTCCCGTGATCCTCGACCTGCTGGTGAAACGCGCCATCGAGCTGGGCGCGCGACCGGCACAGGCGGGTGAGTTCTCCCAACGGGCCTTTCTGAACGGCAAGATCGATCTGGCACAGGCCGAGGCCATCGCCGACCTCATCAACAGTTCGACGGTGGAGGCCGCCCGCTCCGCTAACCGTACCCTCGAAGGGGTCTTGTCCGACCGCGTCTCGGTCATACGGGATGCCATCGTTCACATCCGTACCCGCTATGAGGCCACCATCGACTTTACCGATGATCTGCCCTCCGCCCCGGAGCCCGCAGCCGATCCGGCCTTCGACGTCGTTATCCACCGTATCCGGGAAGTGCTGGAGCAGGGAGTCCAGGGACGGGTCTTGAGCGAGGGCGTCAAATTGGTCATCGCGGGGCCGCCCAATGCCGGCAAATCCAGCCTCATCAACCGCCTGTCCGGTTATGATTCCGCCATCGTCTCGGCCATCGCCGGTACCACCCGGGACGTGGTGCGCGAGTCCATCAACCTCGATGGCATCCCCCTCCACATCGTCGATACCGCCGGCCTGCAGGACACCGCCGATCCCGTCGAACTCATGGGTATCGAGCGCACCCACCAGGAGGTCCAAACGGCTCAGATCCTGCTGTACGTCATCGACGGATGTGTGGGCCCGACCCCGGCCGACGAATCCTTTCTCGCGGGCCTGCCGGAGACCCTCGACCGCATCCTCATCATGAACAAGGCGGACCTGACAACGACGGCGCCGCCGACCATGGTGGGCGGCGAATTTCCGATGGTTGCCCTGTCCGCCCTCACCGGACAGGGCCTGGAATGCCTGCGGGAAGAGATAAAGTCGCGCCTGCATATCGTCACCACCGAGGGGTTGTTCTTCGCCAACCGCCGCCACCTGGCGGCCCTCGAGACGGCTCTGGGCCATATCTGTCGCGGCCGCGACCACGGCGTCGACGGCACGGGCGTGGAACTCATGGCCGAAGAGCTGCGCCTCGCCCAGGAGGCGTTGGCAGAGATCACCGGTGCCTTCACCACCGATGACCTCCTCGGTTCCATCTTCTCCACCTTCTGCATCGGCAAGTAGCTCGCGTCCCCCCCCCCGTGCCATGAGGAAGTCGGCCTCCCTGCCCAATCGTACCCTCACCCGGATCACCCTGGTCCTGCTGTGGTTGGTGGCCCGCCTGCCCCACCGCGTGGCCCTCGCCCTGGGGGGCGCTGGCGGACGCCTGTACCTGTTGTTCTCCCGCCGCCGTCGCCGCGTGGCGAGGATCAACCTGGAATTGTGCTTCCCCGGGTTGACGCGGGACGAGCACCAGGCACTCCTGCGCGACCATTTCTCCTCCCTGGGTCAGGGCATCGTGGAGATGGCCATAGGCTGGTGGACCGATCTCGCCCCCGTGCTTGCCAGAACGGAGATGGAGGGCGTGGAGCATCTGACGGCGGCGGCGGCCCGGGGGCGGGGGGTGGTGCTGTTGTCCGCCCACTTTACGGGCCTCGAGCTGGGCGGCGCCCTGCTCAATACCCGGATGCCCTTCGCGGTGGTCTACCGCAAGCACGAGCATCCGGTGATACAACGGACCCTGGCCCGCAGCCGCGCCCGTCTGTTCCGCCGCGCCATCCCGCGCAACGACATCAGGCAGATGTTAAAGGCACTCAAAGAGGGTGAGATCGTCTGGTTCGCGGCCGACCAACACCCTCGCAAACGCAGCGGTGTGATGGCCGGGTTCTTTGGCATCCCTACCTTGACCAGCACCGCGCCTTCCCGTATCGCGCGGGCCTCCGGTTCACCGGTGGTGCCCTTTTTCCCTCACCGGCTCGAGGATGGCGGTTATGTGTTGAGGATCTTGCCGGAGTTGGAAGGGTTCCCCAGTGGCGACGAGGTGTTGGACGCCACCCGCATCAACCGTATCATCGAAGACGAGGTTCGCCGCGCCCCCCACGAGTACCTATGGATTCACCGGCGTTTCAAGACCATAGCCGGCCCTCACGGCGATCCCTATGCCCCTTTCGAAGCGGACGATTGAATGAGCATCGCCCCATCATCCAGTCGCCGGCTCTATCTGCGCCTGCTCACCTACGCCCGGCCCTATTGGGCCTATTTCATCGCCTCTATCCTGGGGCTGGTGCTGGTGGCCGTCACCGAGCCCGCCGTGCCGGCCCTGTTCAAGCCCTTGCTGGATGATGCCTTCGTGGCCAAGGATGCCTCCGCCGTGGTGTGGATACCCTTCGCCATCGTCGGCATATTCATCCTGCGGGGTATCGGCAGCTTCGTCGGTGAGACCGCCATGGCATGGATCAGCGGCCGTCTGATACTGGATATCCGGGAACAGATCTTTCATCGCCTCATGCGCTTGCCCACCAGCTTCTTCGACCACAACTCGGCGGGCGTGCTCATCTCCAAGATGACCTACGACGTGAGCCAGGTGGCCACCGCCGCCACCAAGGTGCTGACGGTACTGATCCGGGATTCCCTTACCATCCTCGCCCTGCTGCTGTGGATGGGCTACATCAGTTTCAAGCTCACCTTCGTGGTGGCTTTCGTTGCGCCACTCATCGTGTATGTCGTCATCGTCATCAACAAGCGCCTGCGGGTACTGAGCCGTTCATTGCAGGGCAGCTTCGGCGACATGACCCATATCATGGAAGAGGTCACCAACGGCCATAAGGTGGTGAAGATCTTCGGCGGCCAGGAGTATGAGCGCCGCCGCTTCGAGCGCGCCGCCAACTGGGTGCGCCGGCTGCGGTTCAAGGCTCAGGTGGTGTCTGGCCTTAGTGTGCCCACGGTGCAGATCATCGCCGCCATCGGCATGGCCTTCGTGGTCTATGTGGCCGGGCGGGACGTCCAGGCGGGGGTGCTGACGGTGGGGGATTTCGTGTCCTTCTTCACCGCCATGGCCCTGCTGTTCTCGCCGATCAAGCGCCTCACCGCCGTGAGTAAGCCTTTACAAACCGGTCTCGCGGCGGCTGAGAGTGCCTTCGGTCTCATCGACCAGCCCACGGAGCGGGTGGAAGGAAATCCGGGGCGAAAGCGTGTCCGGGGCGCCATATCCTTCGAGAACGTGTCCTTCACCTATGCGGGCAAACCCGAACGTGCCATCGCGGACTTCAATCTGGAAGTAAAACCCGGCGAGACCCTCGCCCTGGTAGGGCCATCCGGTTCGGGCAAGAGCACCCTGGTGAGCCTGATCCCCAGATTCTACGAGGTGGATGCGGGACGGATCCTGCTGGACGGCCGCGACATCGCCGAGGTGAATCTGGAGGTACTGCGGGCCCGCATCACCCTGGTGTCCCAGGAGCCGGTCCTGTTCAATGACACGGTGCGGGCCAACATCGCCTACGGGCACAACGCCGGTGCCAGCGAAGAGGCCATCCTCAAGGCCGCCGCCGACGCCCATGCCCTGGAATTCATCGAGGACCTGCCGGAGGGCCTTGATACCAACATCGGCGACCGCGGCGTGCGCCTGTCCGGCGGCCAGCGCCAGCGGCTGGTGATCGCCAGGGCCTTCTTAAAGGATGCCCCCATCGTCATCCTGGACGAGGCCACCTCGGCCCTGGACAGCGATTCCGAGAAAAAGATCCAGGCCGCCTTCGAGACCCTGCGGCGCGGCCGCACCACCCTCGTCATCGCCCACCGCCTGTCCACCATCGAGAGCGCCGACCGCATCGTGGTTATCAGGCAGGGCCGTATCGTCGAGCAGGGAAGGCACCGGGACCTGCTGGCGGCCGGCGGGCTCTACGCGGACCTCTACCATCTGCAGTTCGGCTCCGCCATGGATTAGCCTGCCCCCGCCGGATCGCGCCTCGAAATGGCCCAGTGGGTAGCCTCCTCGATGGCGCGGGCCAGGATGACCCCGTTGCGCTCCGGCTCCAGCCGGCCGTCGAGGCGCAATACCATGGTGGAGGAGGATGCCTCCAGCCACTCGGCTATCCACCGGATGGCGGGGACATGGGCGGCGTAGAGGGCGGAGATGCGTTCTTCGTTCCAGCCCTTATAGGGCCGCCGTGAAGTGCTCTTGGCCCGGGCGAAATAGCGGTGGGCCGCCACCTCGGCGGGGGTATCCATGAATACAGAGACTTCGGCGAGGTCCGGCCGCAGCAATTCCAGGAGCGCCACCATGTCGTCCCGGCCCGGCACATCGCCGTCGCCCAGCAGATAGAGCATCTGAATCGGCCCTTGATCGAACAGCACCACGGCGTCGTTCCCATGGCGCCGGCGCACCCGGCGGAACAGCAGGGTCTTGTCCACCACCGGCAGGAAACGACGCCATTGCCGCATCCCCACCCGTGGCCCGCCGACACCGAGGCTTCTCCCCACGGTCCGCGAGACCTGGGCCAGCAGGGCCGTGACATCATCCCGGCCGCTATGGTGCTTGCCATCCCGGCCGTAAAAGAAGGGCGGGGTCGCACCGGATGATCTCAGATGGGTGAGGGCGGCTTTCGCCACGGTGGTCTTGCCCGAGCCCGGAAAACCCAGCAGCTCCACGAAGACCGGCCTGGGCATAGCGCCCGCCCCTTGCCTTCCAATGACCGTTATGCCTGGATCAACCAAGATCGCCGTGTGTCCCGTTGCCTGTAGTAGACTCTCACCGCTTGCGTCCCGGCGGCTCCTCGCCCGATGGTGTCATAAAACGGTAGTATACTTCCCGCCCGCCCTATGGAGATGTTCGAAGAGACCCCTCCCCGGCGTGTCCTGCTGATCCGCTTGTCCGCCGCGGGCGACATCGTCATGGCCGCCATGGTCGCCAAGGCCCTCAAGGCCCGATGGCCTGACTGCCGCGTCGACTGGCTGTGCGAGCCCGCCTATGCCTGCCTGCCCGCGGCCGACGTCCATGTGGATGGGGTCATCACCTTCAATAAAACCGAATGGCTGCGGCTCCTCAAAAGGGGCTCCCTGCTGCGGCTGGGGCGTGAAGTCGCGGGGTTGCGGCGCCAACTGAAGGGCCATGCCTACGATCTGGTGATCGACCTGCAGGGGCTGTTCAAGAGTGGGATGCTGGCCGGCCTGTCGGGGGGTAGGACGCGCATCGGCCTGGGTTCCCGGGAGGGCAGTGGACGCTTCATGACCAGGGTGGTGCCCCGGGACGGCTCCAGCGGCACCATCGGTGCCGAGTACCGCGCCCTGGCGGCACGCCTCGACCTGGGTCTCGATGCCGACGACTTCCAGCTCCGGTTGTACACGGCCCGGGACCTCGAGATGGCGACCCGCCTGCTTCATGGGAAGGGGATCACGCGGCCCATGGTGGTCATCTGCCCCTTCACCACCCGGCCCCAGAAACACTGGTTCACGGAACGCTGGGTCGCCCTCGTGCGGGAACTCAAGGTCCGTTGCGAAGTGGACGTGGTGATGCTGGGAGGGCCGGGGGACAAGGCGGCGGCGCGGGAGATCGCCCGTTCCGAGGCTACGGTGAAGTCCCTGGTGGGCGATACCAGCCTGAGTGAATGCGCCGCCATCATCTCCCGGTCTGCCCTGGTGATAGGCGTGGACACCGGCCTCACCCACATGGGCATGCTGTCCCCCACCCCCACCTTCGCCCTGTTCGGTTCCACCATCCCCTACCGCCGGGTGCCGAAGCCCGTGGACCGCATCTTCTACAAGGCCCTCCCCTGCTCGCCGTGCCGTCGCCATCCCACCTGTGGCCAGCGCTTCGATTGCATGCGGGATATCGGTAGCGCAGAGGTGCTGGACCAGGCCGTGACCATGCTCGCTTCCCGTCCGTGAAGATCCTGCACCTGGAGACGGGAAGGCACCTGTACGGCGGTGCCCGGCAGGTGCTCTACCTCATGCACGGTCTGGCGGCCCGTGGCATCGAACAGCATCTCGCCTGCGTACCCGGCAGCGAGCTGGGGGATGCCGCGAGGGCCGAGGGCCACGATGTGACGGAGCTGCCCTACGCCGGCGACCTGGATATGCGGCTGGTATACCGCCTCCGCGCCCTGCTTAGGGCCACGGCCACGGATGTGCTGCATATCCACAGCCGCAAGGGCGCCGATACCTGGGGCGTACTGGCGGCGGCAGGCCTCGATGTGTCCGTGATCATCACCCGCCGGGTGGATAATCGGGATAAGCGGGTGCTCGTGCGCATGAAGGGTCGTCTCAGCGATGAATTCGTCGCCATATCCGAGGGCGTGAAGAGGGCGCTGGTGGCGGACGGGGTGCCCGCGCGAAGGATCACGGTCATCCATAGCGCCGTCGACCTCGAACGTTACCGGCCCCATCAATCCCCGGTCCGAGACCTGCGGACCGCCTACGGATTACCCGCCGACAGCCTGCTGGTGGGGGTCATCGCCCAGCTCATCCCAAGGAAGGGCCATGATTATCTTTTCCAGGCCCTGCCCCGCCTGCTGAAACGCTTTCCCAATCTGCGGCTGCTGCTGTTCGGCCAGGGGCCCTTGCGTGGCGATTTGGAGAATTCCGCAAGACGACTCGGTATCAATCCCTTCGTTACGTTCGCGGGATTCTCGCCAACCCTTGCCAACGATTTGCCTCAGCTCAATTTGGTGGTGCATCCCGCGCTCATGGAAGGGCTGGGTGTGTCGTTACTGGAAGCCTCGGCATGCCAAGTGCCCATCGTGGCGAGTGCCGTGGGTGGTATACCCGAGGTTGTGCATGATCATGATAACGGCATCCTGGTGCCGCCTGCCGATCCCGAAGCTCTGCTTGACGCCATATCTACTCTATTGAGTGATGATCAGCTGCGATGCCTTCTTGGCCATGGCGGTAGAATGCTGATGGAGCGCGAGTTTTCCATCCCCCAAATGGCGAATGCGTACGATCGCCTATACGAAACGATCCGGCATCGAATCGGGAAATGAATGATCAGCTTCGCATCGCGCGCTCGAAGCGTACTATTCTATCTCCGATGAATGTCCACAGACGGCGTGGCGCCAGCATATAGGAACCTATTTTGCATATAGCAATATACTTTCCTTCCTACGGCGATGGTGGTGCAGAGCGTATGCTGGTGAATCTGGCCACCGGTCTCGTTGAACAGGGCGTATCAGTGGACTTCATTACCAGAAGTTCACAAGCACCCTATATTGAGCACCTGGCGACCGATGTTAACCGATTCTTCTCTTATGTTGTTAAAGACAGCTTGTTCCTGCATGAATATCTGCAGACGCGCAAACCTGATGTCGTGATGGCAGCGAAAGAAAAGGCATTGGATGCCGTATTGCACGCCCGCCATCTCAGCCGGAAATCGTTTGCCGTTGTAGCTCGCCCGGGGACCAATGTTTCAGAGCGCTTGGCACGACAAAATATCCTGAAACGCCACTTTGCTCGTTCACGCTTGCGGCAACTTTACGGTCAGGCAGATCTAATTGTCGCGAACTCCCATGGAGTTGCCGCAGACATAAGCAATATCCTGGGCATTCCATGTGCACGTATTCCCGTGGTGCATAATCCGGTAATTACACCGGCGTTGCTGGCTCAGCCAGGGACACCATGCTTACATCCCTGGCTGCGGGAAAAATACGGCGTACCGACGATTGTGAGTATGGGTCGTTTGTGCTTTGTAAAGGGATTTGATGTGCTCATCGAGGCAGTCTCAAGGATAACAGGGGCATGCCCTCCGAGATTGGTCATATTCGGTCAGGGGAATTGGAGGTCTCGCCTAAAGGCTTTAGCAGATCGCCTGGGAGTCTCTCATCGGGTGAATCTGGCTGGATTCAACCCCAGCCCACATGCCTGTCTCAGTCGAGCCGATTTGTTCGTGCTCTCATCTCGCCGAGAAGGTTCTCCGAATGCCTTGACGGAAGCCCTCGCCTTGGGGGTGCCCGCGGTTGCCACGGATTGTCCGAGCGGTCCTCGGGAGATCCTCCAGGATGGCAGATTCGGTAGCCTGGTACCCGTAGATGATGCGGCATCTCTGGCGCAAGCCATTACAGAGGCTTTGTCCAGGCAACCCGATCGCGACGGCTTGAAGAATAGCGTTGCAAGTTACTCTCAGGCACATTGTGCGGCCGAATATCGTCGCTTGTTCGAGGTGCTGCGGGGACAACGATCTTAAATGACAATTCGCGGGTTAATTTTTTCAACGCAATCACTGTCTCTGGAATAGCCGCGGAGAGTAACTGAATGGATTATGAGGTATAAATACCATGATAGATCTCCACCAAATGGCGAATTGGTTGGGCCTTGTAGGTATGTTCGCGTTCGCTCTCCATCCCGCGAGTTCAGCCCTTGGCTATCTTGGAGGGGCTCTGCTGATGATCTCTCTGCTCGTCTTGTTGCCCCTCAAGGGACGGCATTTGGGGACGGACCCCGTTCTCGGCGCTCTCGGAGTCTTGTTGGCGTATATCATATTCAGCGCTGTGTATGCCTACCTGCAATTCGGAGTCCCATACACCGAGCAAATATCCAAGTCCTACCGTGGCTACATTGAGATGCTGACGGTTGCGGTAGCCCTCGGCTGGTGGCTGGCGGCCAGGCCTAATGCTCTCTTTCCAGTGTTGGTCATGGCCGTTTCTGCCCTGCTTATAAGGATCCTCATACACATAGATTGGCATGATCCATTGGGCTATATGGCCACCGTGCGTCGACCTGGCTTCGGCATGGCCGTGATCCACTTCGCCCTGTCCGCGGCCCTGAGCCTGGTGGGGCTGTTGGTGTTTTCCAGGCGCATACTGGGCGCGGGGACTTCATGGACGGCGCGTTTCGTGGTCGCGGTGATCTTCGTGTTCGCTCTGGGAGTAGTTGCCTATGCTTTTGGCCTCACCTTGACACGGATGGCGTGGTTGGCTTTCGCCGTAGCCGTACCATGGGTGATGATCTATATGGTTGCGAATAGGACGCAACCTTTTGCAGGCGCCAGGGCGCGGGCGTTACTCTCGATAATAATGGCCATCTCATTGGTGGCTGTCATATGGCATCAATGGGATAAAATTGGGCCGCGAGTAATAACGGAATTCGACGAATTTGTGGCCGCAGCGCAGCTGGATGGTGCCCACGTGGGAGATGGGTCGATCGGGCTTCGCTATAAGGCGCTCGTATGGGGTAGAGACCGTTTTGAAGAAAGGCCGATTTTAGGATGGGGTATCGGCACTTTCGACCCGCTGAAAGAAAAAACGGACGATGTTAATTTGTCTCTTCACCACTTGCATAATCTCTATATGCAAGTGTTGGTAGAGATGGGGCTCGTGGGGGCGGCTCTTACGGCATTATTTCTCATTCTGTTGGGGCAGAGTGTCTTTCGCGCGTACCGTGAGGGGCTGTTTCCATCGGACGTGGTGGTATGGTTGGCTTTATCCATGCTTGTGGCCGCGCTGTGGGCCATGGGTAACGATAAAATTTGGCAGGCCAAGGTGCGCAACCCCTTCACCTTCCTGTTCGGGGTGGCCATGGCCATCCATTTCGTGCGCATGGAGGCCCATCGCCTGCGCCGCCGCCGAGGGTCCGCTGCGGGGTCCCAGGACCCGGCCCAAGGCCCGGGCCCGGGGTCGGACCCGGGCGCCGCCTCCTAGCCGCCGCCATGATGGGTCGGCCCTGTCATCGGCACCCGGTCGGCGGCCCGGGCGCGCCGTCCAGCCATGGGCGCACCGCGGGCCACAGGCCATGAGCCGTCCGGACCTCGCCATCCTGGTGGCCACCTCGGGCCACAGCGGGGTGGATACCCTGTTCCGCAACCTCGCCGCCGAGATCCACGGCCGCGGTCATGCCCTGCAGGTGCTCAGGGTGGATGGTCACGGGCCGGCCTGGGAGTCGGTCCTGCCGGCGCATCTCATCGTGCGGCTGGGCGCCGCCCATGTGGATACCAGCCTGCTGCCCCTGGTGCGCTACCTGCGGCGGGAGCGACCGCGGGCCCTGTTGACGGACAAGGACCGGGTCAACCGCATGGCCGTCATCGCCCGGCGCCTGGCCGGCGTGGACACCCGGCTGGTGATCCGCATCGGCACCACCTTCTCCAGGAACCTGGAGGGGCGGCGGCGGCTCCATCGCCTGGGCCAGCACCTGTCGGCCCGCCATCTCTATCCCCGCGCCGACGTCATCGTGGTGCCGTCCCGGGGCGCGGCGGCGGACCTCGTGGCCACGGCCTCCATTCCGGCCTCCAAGGTGAAGGCCCTGCCGAGCCCGGTGATCACGGCGCGGGTGTTGGCGCAGGCGCGGGAAATGCCCGCCCACCCGTGGCTGCGGGACAAGACCCGGCCGGTGTTCCTGGGGGCGGGCGAGCTGTGTGCACGCAAGGATTTCGCGACTCTCATCAGGGCCTTTGCGGCCCTGAGACGCCGGCGGGAGGCGCGGCTCATCATCCTCGGCGAGGGACGCCGGCGGGGCGAACTCGAGGCCCTGGTGCGCGAACTCGGCGTCGCGGATGATGTGGACCTGCCGGGATTCACGGCCAACCCCTACGGCTTCATGGCCAACGCCGACGTGTTCGTCCTGTCCTCCCGCTGGGAGGGCCTCGGCAACGTGCTGGTGGAGGCCCTGGCGCTGGGTATGCGCTGCGTGGCCACGGACTGTCCCAGCGGCCCCCGGGAGGTGCTGGAGGACGGCCGCTACGGGGCCTTGGTACCGGTGGGCGATGTAGACGCTCTGGCCCGGTCCATGGCGGCGGCCCTCGACGAACACCACGATACCGGCCAGGCCGCGGCGGCGACGCGGCGTTACGGGGTGGCCGCGGCCACCGATGGCTATCTGCAGGTGCTGGGTCTGGCGCCGGCGGGTGGTCCATGAGCCGAGCAGGGGGCGGGCCTGGCGATGGGACGCGCACCATTCTCATATTCGTCTCCTTCTCCGGCCAGGGCGGGGTGGAGAGGATGATCCTCAACCTGGCCCGGGGCCTCGTCGCCCGGGGCCACGGCGTCCGCCTGGTGCTGGCGCGGGCCGACGGTGGCTGGCTCGACCACCTGCCGGCGGGAGTGGAGGTGGAGCGCCTCGGCACGCGTCATACCCTGACGGCCGTGATTTCCCTGGCCCGCTACCTGCGGCGCCACCGCCCACCCCTGTTGCTGGTGGCCAAGGATCGGGCCATCAAGGCGGCCATCCTGGCCCGTGCTCTGGCGGGGGTCGAGGTGCGGCTGGTGGGGCGCCTCGGCACCAACGCGTCCGCCGCCCTGGCCGGGCGCGGGCGCGTCAAGCGGGCCCTCTGGCACGCCGGCATGCGCCGTTTCTATGGCCGCCTCGATGGCCTGGTGACGGTGTCCCAGGGGGTCAAGGACGACGTGGTGGCCATCACCGGCATGGACCCCCGCACCATTCGGGTCATTCCCAACCCCGTCATCACCCCCGACCTCGCCCATGCCGCACGCCGGCCGGCCGGGCACCCGTGGGCGGATGACAAAGACCTCCCCCTCATCATCGCCGTGGGGCGACTGACCCGCCAGAAGGACTTCCCCACCCTGTTGCGGGCCTTCGCCCGGGTGGCCGTGGAATGTCCCGCGCGACTGGTGATCCTGGGCGAGGGGTCAGATCGAGGAGGGCTTCTGGCCCTGGCTGCCGAACTCGGGATCGGGGACCGGGTGGCCCTGCCGGGCTTTCAGGGCAATCCCCACGCCTGGGTGGCGGCTGCGGATCTGTTCGTCCTCTCCTCTCTCTGGGAGGGCTCACCCAATGCCCTCACGGAGGCCATGGCCCTCGGCGTGCCCGTGGTCGCCACCGACTGCCCGAGCGGCCCGTCGGAACTCCTGCAGGGGGGACGGGTCGCGCCCCTGGTGGCACCGCGAGACGTGGAAGGCCTGGCGGCGGCCATGGCGCGGGTGCTGGCGGCCCCGCCGGACCCGGAACTGTTGCGTGGGGCCGTGGCGGCATACACCATGGAAAAAAGTGCCGCGAGCTACCTGCGGTTTTTCGACGAGCTGGCCTGAAGGATAATCCCCGTCACCGTGCTCCTGTCCATCCGCCACAATTTCCTGTTCGTCCACATCGCCAAGACCGGTGGCACCAGCATCCGCGCCGCCCTGAACGGCTATCGCTGGCGGGACCCTTATCGCCTGCCCCAGTTCATCTGCTCGCGGCTGTCGGCCTTAACGGGGCATCGCGTCGGCGTCAAGCTGCCCCGTCATGCCAAGGCGGTGGCGGCCCTGGAGATGCTGCCTCGGGAGGTGTTCGACGGGTTGTTCAAGTTCGCCTTCGTGAGAAATCCCTGGGACCTGCAGGTGAGTTCCTATCACCACATCCGGCGCGAGCGCCCCCACCTCATGGCCGGTCACGAGGGCTTCGCCGAGTTCCTGCGATGGAAGCTGTCCGCCGACCGGCCCTACCAGTACCACATCGATACCTCCATCACCCCCCAGGCGGATTACCTGGTGGACCTCCACGGCCGGGTGATCGTCGACTTCGTGGGGCGTTACGAGCGATTGGACGAGGACTTCGCCGAGGCCTGCCGGCGCATCGGCATCCCCTGTCCCGGGCTGCCCCACAAGCGTCATGCCCGCGACCGCCGCACCGGCTATCGCGATTACTACGATGACGAGACCCGGCAGTTGGTGAGTACCCACTTCGCGGAGGACGCCGAGATGTTCGACTACCAGTTCTAAAGTCCACCGCAGGGCGTGGCTTGCCGGTGGCGATGCGGCAACTGCGGACGGCCGCTCAGTCCTCGAGGACGAATTCTGCCCCGCAGTAGGGGCACTTGGCGTGGCCATTGTTCTCGATGGGCAGGTAGACCTTGGGATGCTGATTCCACACCGGCGCATCGGGCAGGGGGCAGGACAGAGGCAGGTCCCGGCGCTTGATGGCGGTGGGTGCGGCCGCTGGGGCGGCCTTGTTGCGGGATGCTTCTGCTTGGGTCACGCTGGCAATCTCCCATAACACCTTCGTTGATGAAAATCGCAAGGATGGGCGTGGCGGCGCGAGCTCAGACCGGCGTCAGCCAGCCCGTATGGGCGGGGTCGCGGCCGTGGACCACGTCGAAATACTTGGCCTGGAGGCGTTCGGTGATGGGTCCGCGGCCGTTGTTGCTCCCTTGCTTTTTGTTGCCTATGGTTCGTCCGTCCACTTCCCGGATGGGGGTCACCTCCGCCGCGGTGCCGGTGAAGAAGGCCTCGTCGGCGATATAGACCTCGTCGCGGGTGATGCGCTTCTCGCGGATCTCGTAGCCCATGTCGCGGGCCAGAGACATCACAGTGTCCCGGGTGATGCCTTCGAGGGCCGAGGTGAGGTCCGGGGTGTAGATGATGCCGTCCCGCACCAGGAAGATATTCTCGCCGCTGCCCTCGGCGACATAGCCCTCGTTGTCCAGCAGCATGGCCTCGTCGCAACCGCAGGCCAGAGCCTCGTGGAGGGCCAGCATGGAGTTCATGTAATTGCCGTTGGCCTTGGCCTTGCACATGGTGATGTTCACGTGGTGGCGGGTGAACGACGAGGTGCGTACCCGGATCCCCCGCTCGATGCTCTCAGCGCCCAGGTAGGCGCCCCACTCCCAGGCCGCCACGATGGTGTGGAGCTTGAGGCCGTCGGCACGCAGGCCCATGCCTTCGGAGCCGAGGAAGCACATGGGGCGGATATAGGCGGAATCCAGGCCGTTCTCCGCCACCGCCCGGCGCTGGGCCTCGTTGATCTCCTCGGGCTCGTAGGGGATGACGAGGTTGAGGATCTTGGCCGAGTTGAAGAGGCGCCGGGTGTGGGCGTCGAGGCGGAAGATGGCGGTGCCCTGGTCGGCGTGATAGGCCCGCACCCCCTCGAAGACCCCGAGGCCGTAGTGCAGGGTGTGGGTGAGGACATGGGTCTTGGCCTCCCGCCAGGGGACCATCTCACCGTCGTACCAGATGACGCCGTCGCGGTCGTCCATCGTCATGTCGTCATTCCCCAGAATCTCTGTTGCAGTCAAAGCGGTTCACCAAACGCCCCGGCGGGAAGGACATCACCCGGCAAGGGCTCAGGCCTCCATCATCCGTTCCCAGAGGGCGGCGACGCCTGCGGCATAGCCCTGGAACTCCACGTGGGGCACGAGGGCGGGTACCTGCGCCAGTGCGCAACGGTGGCCGCGGCCCCGGTATGCGCGGTAGGCATCCGCCAGCAACCCGACATCCGCGGCCGGCATCAGGCCCTGCGCGGAGAAGGCCTCGAGGATGCGGATGTTGTCAGTATGGCGGACCACCGCCGGGTGCGTGGCGGCCCACAGCAAAACACCGTACTGTACCATAAACTCGATATCCGCAATGCCACCGCGATCCTGCTTCAGATCGAACAGTTCGGCGGTGCCTTTGGCGAGTTCCCGGCGCATGCGCTCGCGCATCTCGCGCACCTCCAGCTGCAGGGCCTTGGGCTCCCGCGGCTGGCACAGCACCTCGCGGCGGATGGCCTCGAAGCGCTCCCGCAGGTGGGCGTCTCCCACCACCGGCCGGGCCCTTACCAGGGCCTGGTGTTCCCAGGTCCAGGCACGTCGGCGCTGATAGTCCGCGAAGGCCTCCATGGCGCCCACCAGCAGGCCCGAGGCGCCGCTGGGCCGCAGCCGCAGGTCCACCTCGTAGAGGGTGCCGGCGGCGGTGTGGGTGGTGAGCAGGTGGGTGAGGCGTTTACCCAGGCGGGCGAAGAAGGTGTCGTTGTCCGTCTGTTTGGCACCATCGGTGTGCTGCGCCGTGCCCGCGCTGCCGTGGAGGAACACGAGGTCCAGGTCCGAGCCGTAGCCCAGTTCCAACCCCCCCAGCTTGCCGTAGGCGACGATGAGAAATCCCGCCTCCCGGCGCTCGCCGTCCACCACGCAGGTGGGCACGCCGTGGCGCCGCGTAGTATCCCGCCAGGCCAGCTTCAGGCAGGTGTCCAGGATGACCTCGGCGATATCGCTCAAGTGATCACTCACTTTCATCAGGGGCAGCACCCCGGCGATGTCCGCCGCCGCCACCCGCAGGACATTGGTCTGACCGTAGAGGCGCAGGGTGTCCATCTCCTGCTCGGTGTCCCCCGGCGCCACGTTGTCCATGAGCAGGGCCAGTTCCTGGGTCAGGCCTTCGCGGTCCGGAGGGTTGTACAGGGTGCGTGGATCGAGAAGTTCGTCGAGCAGGATGGGAAAGCGGGTGATGTGGGCGGAGATCCACGGGCTGGAGGAGCACAGCTTCACCAGCTGCTCGAAGGCCACCGGGTGTTCCGCCAGCAATGCAATGTAGACGCTGCGCCGGGCTACGGCCTGGACCAGGTCCAGCAACCGCGCCAGGGTGGTCTGGGGGTTGGCGTGTGCACCGGCGGCCTCGAGCACCAGCGGCACGAGACGGTCGAGGCGCCGGCGCCCCTGAGCCGACATGGCGCGCACCGCATAGCTCTCTTTGAGGGCGCGCAGCCGCCCCAGGGCCGCGCCGGGATCGTCGTAGCCCCTGCCCCGCAGCAGAGTTTCTGCCGCTTCGCCGTGGGGTGGGTCCGCCTCCCACAGGGCCCGCAGGGGGCTGATCGCCTCCGGCTCCTCTTCGTCCGGGGCGGTGAAGACATCGCCGAAACAGCCTTCGACGAAGTCGCGGTGCCCATCCAGGGCCTGTAAAAAAGTGGCCCAGCCTTCGTAGCCCATGGCCGCGGCCAGACGCGCCCGACCGAGGTCGTCCTGGGGCAGGGCCTGGGTCTGGCGATCGTCGGCCTCCTGGAGGCGATGCTCGGTGTTGCGCAGGAAGGCATAGGCCTCCTGCAGGCCGGCCACCACATCGGCGGGCAGCAGCCCCTGGGCGGCCAGGAGGTCCAGCACGGTGCAGAGGGCCGGCTCCTGGAGGACGGTGTCCCGGCCGCCGCGGATGAGCTGGAAGGCCTGGCCGATGAACTCGATGGAGCGGATGCCGCCGCGCCCGATCTTGATGTTCTGGTCCAGTCCCTTGCGTCGCACCTCCTGGTCCACCAGGGCCTTCATGTCCCGCAGTGCCTGGTAGGCCCCGTAGTCCAAATATCGGCGGTAGACGAAGGGCCGCAACGCCGCCATCAGCTGTTCCCGCGCCGCCGCGTCGCCGGCGACGGGGCGGGCCTTGATCCAGGCGTAGCGCTCCCAGTCCCGGCCGTGGTTCTGGTAGTACTCTTCCATGGCGTCGAAGGACACCGCCAGCGGCCCGCTGGCGCCGAAGGGGCGCAGGCGCATGTCCACGCGGAATACGAAGCCGTCGGGGGTGGGGGTGGTGAGGACGTGGATGAGCCGCTGGCCGAGGCGGATGAAGAACTCCTGGTGGCTGATGGCACGCCGCCCACCCACAGTCTCGCCATCCCTGGGGAAGGCGAAGATGAGGTCGATGTCGGAGGAGAAATTGAGCTCGCCCGCCCCCAGCTTGCCCATGGCCACCACCACCAGGGACTGGCTGCGGCCGGCCCCGTCCAGGGGTTCCCCATATTTCGCGCCCTGCCACTGGTGGAGGCGCTCCAGGGTGTGTTCCACCACCGCCTCAGCGAAACGCGACAGCTCCGTCATGGTGGTTCGCAATTCCGCGCGCCCCGCCAGGTCCCGCCAGGCGATGCGCACCATCTCCCGCCGTCGCAGTTGGCGCAGGGCGTCGATGAGCGCGGCCTCGTCCGCGGCAGCGGCCAGGGCGGCGGCGGTGCGGCGCCCGAATTCCTCGGACGAGTAGTCCCGCTCCAGGTCTCCGGAGGCCATGAGTTCGCTCACCACCTGGGGCTTGGCCGCCGCCACCCGGGCGACGAAATCGCTCAAGGCGAAAACCCGGGTGCCCTCCTCGGCCCAGGCCGCGGCGCCGCCACCCTGCTCGCCGGCGGCACTCAGGAACGCGTGCCAGGACTCTTCGCCGATGGCACGCAGGGTCTCGGGTAGGGGGGGAGTCGGCATCGATGAGCGGGATGAGGGTGGCGTCGGGCGGGTGGCATCACAGCACATCCCCCAGGCGAACTCAAACCAGGGGAACTCAAACCCAAAAAAAAGCCCCGCCGAAGCGGGGCTCACTGTCTTGGTGGGACGGTGGGGCGATTACATCATGCCGCCCATGCCACCCATACCGCCCATGCCACCCATGTCACCCATATCGCCCATGGCGGCGCCGGCACCGGAGGACTTGTCGTCCGACGGGGCATCGCCCACCATGGCCTCGGTGGTGATCATGAGGGCCGCGATGGAGGCGGCGTTCTGCAGCGCCGTGCGGGTCACCTTGGTGGGGTCCAGGATGCCCATCGCGATCATGTCGCCGAACTCCTCGGTCTGGGCGTTGAAGCCATAGTTGCCGCCCTTCGCCAGGATGGCATTGAGTACCACGGAGGACTCGCCACCGGCGTTGGAGACGATGTAGCGCAGGGGATCTTCCATGGCGCGGATGGCGATCTTGATGCCCATGTCCTGGTCATGGTTGTCACCCCTGAGGTCCTTGATGGCCGCCATGGCACGTACCAGGGCGACGCCGCCGCCGGGCACCACGCCCTCTTCCACCGCCGCACGGGTGGCGTGCAGGGCATCCTCGACGCGGGCCTTCTTCTCCTTCATCTCCACCTCGGTGGCGGCACCCACCTTGATGACGGCTACGCCACCGGCCAGCTTGGCCACCCGCTCCTGCATCTTCTCGCGGTCGTAGTCGGAGGTGGTGTCCTCGATCTGGGTGCGGATCTGGGCCACCCGGGCCTCGATGTCGGCGTGGTTGCCGGCACCGTCGATGATGGTGGTGTTGTCTTTGTCCACGATGATCTTCTTGGCTTGGCCGAGGTCATCTAAAGAGGCCTTCTCCAGGGACAGACCCACCTCTTCGGAGATCACGTTGCCGCCGGTGAGGATGGCCAGGTCCTGCAGCATGGCCTTGCGGCGGTCGCCGAAGCCGGGTGCCTTGACGGCCGCCACCTTGACGATGCCGCGCATGGTGTTCACCACCAGGGTGGCCAGGGCCTCGCCCTCCACGTCCTCGGCGACGATGAGCAGGGGCTTGCCGGCCTTGGCGACGGCCTCCAGCACGGGCAGCAGATCACGGATGTTGGAGACCTTCTTGTCGTGGATGAGGATATAGGGGTCTTCCAGCTCGGCGGTCATGGACTGCTGGTTGTTGACGAAGTAGGGGGAGACGTAGCCGCGGTCGAACTGCATGCCTTCCACCACTTCCAACTCGTTGCCGAGGGACTGGCCCTCTTCCACGGTGATGACACCCTCCTTGCCCACTTTCGCCATGGCATCGGCGATGATAGTGCCGATACTCTCGTCGGAGTTGGCGGAGATGTTTCCGACCTGGGCGATGGCCTTGTTGTCGTCGCAGGGCTTGGACATCTCCTTCAGGCTGTCCACGGCGGCCAGCACGGCCTTCTCGATGCCGCGCTTGAGGTCCATGGGGTTCATGCCCGCGGCCACGGCCTTCAGGCCCTCGCGCAGCATGGCCTGGGCCAGCACGGTGGCGGTGGTGGTGCCGTCACCCGCGGCATCGGAGGTCTTGGCGGCGACCTCCTTGACCATCTGGGCCCCCATGTTCTCGAAGCGGTCCTTGAGTTCCACTTCCTTGGCCACGGACACGCCGTCCTTGGTGACGGTGGGGTTGCCGAAGGAGGTCTGCAGGACCACGTTGCGGCCCTTGGGACCGAGGGTCACCTTGACCGCGTTGGCCAGGGTGTTGACGCCGCGAAACATGCGCTGGCGGGCGTCTTCGCCGAAATGTACTTCTTTACCGTTGTTAGCCATGGTGTTCTGTTACCTCGCTGAATTCTCTGTGTTCGTTAGCAACCGGGTCGACGGGGCGTTCAGCCCTCGATCACGGCCATAATGTCGTCTTCGCGCATCACCAGCAGATCGTCGCCGTCTACCTTCACCTCGGTGCCGGAGTACTTGCCGAACAGCACTTTGTCACCCACCTTCACGTCCAGGGGGCGGATTTCGCCACTGTCCTGGAGCTTGCCGTTGCCGGCGGCGATGATCTCGCCCTTGATGGGTTTCTCGGCGGCGCTGTCGGGGATCACGATGCCCCCGGGGGTGGTGCGTTCTTCTTCCGTGCGCTTGACGATCACACGGTCATGCAACGGGCGTAGATTCATAGAAGGATTCTCCTCGCAAAACGTTTTAAATGGGACACTTCGAGGGCGCTTGTTAGCACCCGCCTTAGGTGAGTGCTAATAATAGGGGCGAATGCACGAGAGTCAAGGGGCAGAGGAAACAAGTCTGGATGTCGGGATGAATCCCGACCTACTAAAAGCGTAACCGCGAAAGACGCGAAATGACGCGAAAAGGAGGAAGGTCAGGGAGGAGTGGCCGTTTGAAAAGGCGCAGCGGATCCACCGTTTCGGCGTCAGCAGAGCGGACGCACGGGTGGTAATCTTTTCCCCTTTCCCCTTTCCCCTTTCCCCTGGGGATATAACGGCGCGCTGGGCTTAAGCTCAAGGTGGATCGTCGCGGGTGTATTCACCCTCTATGACCCGCGGGCCGCCACCGCCACGCTCCTGCGGGCCTCCGGGGCCCCCCTGGCGCACGGTGATGCGGGAGGCGATGGTGGCGAACAGCCGGCGCCGCAGAGCTGGCGTCAAGAACAGGAAACCCACGGCGTCGGTGAAGAAGCCGGGCGTCAGGAGCAGGGCGCCGGCGATGAGCAGCAGGGTGCCCTCGAAGACCTCGAAGGCGGGTGCCTGGCCGGCATCCAGGGAGGCCTGGGCGCGGCGCAGGGTGGCGAGACCCTGGGTTCGCACCAGATACGCCCCCAGCGCCGCCGTGCCCACCACGGCGAGGATGGTGGGCCATGCCCCGATGACCGAGCCCACGCGGATGAGCAGGTAGATCTCGAGCAGGGGGATGAGCAGAAAGGCCAGGAAAAGGATTCGTCCGATGCGCATGATTGGCAACCTAACAGGAAATCGAGAAATAATTAAATGAGTCCGGCGCGCCGGTTTTTCCACCCCCATCTGCGGGTGGTGGGAAAAAGAGCGCGGTTTCAGTACCCTACCCCCGCCATTTAACCCAAAGTAAAGTCGGGGACGGAATTTTCCCGCCCCGGCCGCGTCTCTGTATTGCATCATCGGCCCCGCGCCCCCTGCCAGGGGAATACCTTGTAACGGGAACGTGGGGCGGCGCTGCGACCGCGATCCCGGCAAACAGGGCGGCAAACAGGACACCCGACATGACTGATCCATACAAGCCGGCCATCGTTCTCTGTACCGGTCCCGATGAGGCCACCGCCCGGCGCCTGGCGGGGATGCTGGTGGAGTCCCGTCTCGCGGCCTGCGTCAATATCGTCCCCGGCGTCCGGTCCGTCTACGAATGGCAGGGCCGTATCGAGGACGATGAAGAGGTCCTCATGGTCATCAAGACCGATGGCGGCCGCTTCGATGACCTGTGCGAGCGCCTGACGCAGGCCCACCCCTACGATGTGCCGGAAATCCTGAAACTGGACGTGGACGGCGGTCTGCCGGCCTATCTGGAGTGGATGGCCAACTGGCTGAGGAATGATAAATGAATCAATGGCTCCACCTGTTCTTCGCCCTCTTCCCGCTGGCGGCCATGGCCCAGGGCGGCGGGGAGGAACTGCTGATGCCGGAGCAGGCCTTCCGCCTCGAGTCGGCGGCCACCTCCGAGGGGGTACGCTTGGAATGGCGCATCGCGGAGGGCTACTACCTCTATCGCGACAAGCTCCGCTTCGACGTCAAGAAGGGTGACGCCACCCTCGGCCAGCCCACCTTTCCCGGCGGCGAGGTCATCGATGACGAGTTCTTCGGCCGCATGGAGATCTACCGCGATACCGTGGCCGTGGATCTGCCCGTGTCAGGGGCCGCCGGCGAGGCCTTCAGCCTCGAGGTCACCAGTCAGGGCTGTGCCGACATCGGTGTCTGCTATCCCCCCCAGAAGACCCTCCTCGATCAGGTGGTTCCCGCCGCGGCGGCGGCCCCCCCCGTATCCCGGCTGCCCCTGGACCTCGGCAACGATGAGGCGAATGAGTTCCTCCATCCCGACGAGGCCTTCCGGCCCTCCCTCCATGCCCTGGGCGATGGCGTGGTGGAGGCCCGCTGGCAGATAGCCGAGGGCTACTACCTGTATCGCGACAAGTTCCAGTTCGCTCTCCTGGGGCCGGCCGGGGCTCTGCTTGGCGATGCACAACTGCCCCCGGGCGAGTTGAAGGAGGACCCCACATTCGGCGAGGTGGCCGTATTCCACGACGAGGTGGCGGCGAGGCTGCCCGTGAGCATGCCCGCGGGCGAGGACCAGTTGCGCCTCAAGGTGGGCTACCAGGGCTGCGCCGAGGCCGGCATCTGTTATCCCCCCGCCACCCGGGAGCTGACGGTGACCGTGGCGGGCAGTGCCGACGTGGGCGCGGCGGCCGGGCCCGCCGCCCCGACCGCGGCCGCGGCAGCAGAGCAACCGGTGGCGGAGCAGGATCGCCTCGCCACCCTGCTGGAGGAGAGCCCCGTATGGGCGGTGCTGGCCTTCTTCGTGGCCGGACTGCTGCTCGCCTTCACGCCCTGTGTGTTCCCCATGATCCCGATCCTGTCCGGCATCATCGTGGGCCAGGGCAGCCAGATCACCACGCGCCGGGCCTTCACCCTGTCCCTGGTCTATGTCCTGGCCATGGCCTTTACCTACACCGTGGCGGGTGTGATCGCGGGGCTGGCGGGGGCGAACATCCAGGCCGCCCTACAGAACCCCTGGGTCCTGACCACCTTCGCGGCGGTGTTCGTGGCCCTGTCCATGTCCATGTTCGGCTACTACGACCTGCAGATCCCCGCCAGCTGGCAGGCGCGCCTGGCGGAGATCAGCAACCGGCAGCAGGGTGGCGGCCTCATCGGTGTGGCCATCATGGGCCTGTTGTCCGCCCTTATCGTGGGACCCTGCGTAGCGCCACCCCTGGCCGGCGCCCTCATCGTCATCGGCCAGAAGGGGGATCCCGTGCTCGGCGGCATCGCGCTGTTCGCCCTCAGCATGGGCATGGGGGCGCCCCTGGTGGCCATGGGCACCCTGGAAGGCAAGGTCCTGCCTCGGGCCGGGGCGTGGATGAATGCGGTCAAGCACGTCTTCGGCGTGCTGATGCTCGCCGTCGCCCTGTACCTGCTGGACCGGGTACTGCCCGGCGTCATCATCATGCTGCTGTGGGCGACCCTGTTCATCGTCTCCGCCATCTACATGGGCGCCCTGGAGCCCCTGGGCAAGGACGCCAGCGGCTACCGCAAGCTATGGAAGGGGCTCGGCCTGGTGATGCTGGTATACGGCGCGTTGTTGCTGGTGGGTGCGTCAGGCGGCAACAACGACCTGTTCCAGCCCCTGAAGGGCCTCGGGGCGACGTCTTCCGGGCCCGGTGGCGGCACGCAACAGCAGGGACTGCAGTTCCGCAAGGTGAAGGGAGTGGACGGGCTGGAGGCGGAGCTTCAGGCGGCCCAGGCCCAGGGCAAGCCGGTGATGTTGGACTTCTATGCCGACTGGTGCATCAGTTGTGTCGAATTGGAGCGCTTCACCTGGCCGGATCCCGAGGTCCAGAAGGCCCTGGAGGGGGTGGTGCTGCTGAAGGCGGACGTCACGCCCAACGATGAGAAGGACAAGGCGCTGCTGAAGGAATTCAAGCTCTTCGGACCACCGGCCATCCTGTTCTTCGGCCCCGACGGCGAGGAGCGGCGCGGTTACAGGCTGGTCGGTTTCAAGAACGCCGAAGACTTCGCGGCCCATGCCCGCAAGGCGGTACCGGACGCATGAGGGGTCTGCCGTGGGTCGTGAGCGGGGTCGTCCTGATGGCCGCCCTGGCCGGGGCCGGTTCGGCCCTGTGGCTGTTCGGGGCCGTGGAGGAGCCCGGGGCGCCGGAATCCCGACCGGCGACGCTATCCGCCCAGCGCCCGGCGTTCGCCTTGCCGGACCTGGATGGCCATGTCCGGGAGGCGGCCGAGTGGGACGGCAAGGTGGTGCTGCTCAACTTCTGGGCCACCTGGTGTCCGCCGTGCCGGCGCGAGATGCCGCTGTTCGCGGATCTGCAGCAAGAGTTCGGCCGCCAGGGCTTTCAGGTGGTGGCAGTGGCCATCGACGAGGCCGCAGCGGTACGGGAGTTCGCAGCGCAGTACGGCCTCGATTTTCCCCTGCTCGTCGGGGACGAGGACGCCATCCGCGTGGCTCAGGATTATGGCAATCTCCAGGGTGCCCTGCCCTTCTCGGTGCTCTACGACAGGCGTGGACGGGTGGTCGCCCGCTTCAAGGGTGAGATCAGCCGCTCCCGGCTCGCGCCCCACCTCGGTGAACTGCTGTGAAAAGGCGCCCTTCGGCCCCCCGCTCTCGAGGGGGTCAAGGCAGGCCGGTGCGTCCCTGATGGGTGTCGAGCCCGCGCTAAACTCTACTATTATGCGGTAAACTTCGTTAATCTTGACGTTATCTTTCCGGTTCAGCGGGCCAAGGGGGGCTGATGGGACGCATACTGGTGCTGCATGGCCCGAATCTCAACCTGTTGGGCACCCGCGAGCCCGACAAGTACGGCACGGAGACCCTGGCCGCCATCGATGCCCGTCTCGTGGCGCTGGCCGAGGAGGCGGGGCTGGGCCTCGATTGCTACCAGAGCAACGCGGAGCACGCGCTCATCGACCGCATCCACGGCGCGGCGGCGGCGGATGTGGGCTTCATCATCTTCAATCCGGCGGCGTTCACCCATACCAGCGTGGCGTTGCGGGATGCCCTGCTGGCGGTGGACATACCCTTCATCGAGGTCCACCTGTCCAACGTCCACCGGCGGGAAGGTTTCAGGCGGCGGTCCTATTTCTCGGACATCGCCGTGGGAGTTATCAGCGGGTTCGGCGCCGAGGGCTATGACATGGCCCTGTCGGCCGCGGCGCGGCGCATGGCGCCGGCGCCCTGAGCCCAGGCACAAGGGGAAGTCATGGATATCAGAAAGATAAAGAAGCTCATCGAGCTGCTCGAAGAGTCCGGCGTGGCCGAGTTGGAGATCTGCGAGGGTGAGGAATCGGTACGTATCAGCCGCTACGGCACGGCCACCCATCCCCTCGCTCCGGTCGCGCCTGCGCCTCAGCCCGTGGCCATGCCACCGGAACCGGCAGCAGATGCCGGTGATGTTACCGAGGTCCACACCGGCGACGTGGTGCTGTCGCCCATGGTGGGTACCTTCTATCGAGCGCCGTCCCCCGGGGCCAAGCCCTTCGTGGAGGTGGGCCAGCGGGTGGAGGAGGGCACCGTCCTTTGCATCATCGAGGCCATGAAACTGCTTAACCAGATCGAGGCCGACAAGTCCGGCGTGATCACGGGGATCATGGTGGAGAACGGCCAGCCGGTGGAATACGGCCAAACCCTTTTCACCATAGAGTGATCCCATGCTCGATAAGATCGTAATAGCCAACCGTGGCGAGATCGCCCTGCGCATTCTCAGGGCTTGCCGCGAACTGGGGATCCGCACCGTGGCGGTGCATTCGTCGGCGGACCGTGACCTCAAGCACGTGCGCCTGGCCGACGAGTCCGTCTGCATCGGTCCGCCACCCTCCATGGACAGTTATCTCAACATACCGGCGGTGGTGAGTGCCGCGGAGGTCACGGACGCCCAGGCGGTGCACCCCGGCTACGGTTTCCTGGCGGAGAACGCCGACTTCGCCGAGCGGGTGGAGCAGAGCGGCTTCATCTTCGTGGGGCCGCGCTCCGAGACCATCCGCCTGATGGGCGACAAGGTGTCCGCCATCGCCGCCATGAAGGCGGCGGGCGTGCCCTGCGTGCCCGGGTCCGACGGCCCCCTGGGGGACGACGGCGAGGAAAACCTGCGCATCGCCCGGGACATCGGCTTCCCGGTAATCATCAAGGCGTCGGCTGGTGGCGGTGGGCGCGGCATGCGGGTGGTGCACAGCGAGGCGGGCCTGCTCAATGCCATCTCCCTGACCCGCGCCGAGGCCGCCGGGGCCTTCGGTAACGACCAGGTCTACTTGGAGAAGTACCTCCAGAATCCCCGTCACGTAGAGGTCCAGGTGCTTGCCGACGAGCACGGCAACGCCATCCATCTGGGCGAGCGCGACTGCTCCATGCAGCGGCGCCATCAGAAGGTGATCGAGGAGGCCCCCGCCCCCGGTATCGATGCCGACACCCGGCGCTTCATCGGTGAGCGCTGCGCCGCCGCGTGTCGCGAGATCGGCTACCGCGGGGCAGGCACCTTCGAGTTTCTCTACGAGGACGGCGAGTTCTTCTTCATCGAGATGAACACCCGTATTCAGGTGGAGCACCCGGTGACCGAGATGGTGACGGGCATCGACCTGGTGGTGGAGCAACTGCGGGTAGCGGCGGGCGAGCCGTTGCGTTACCGCCAGGAGGATATCGAGGTGCGGGGCCATGCGGTGGAATGCCGCATCAACGCCGAGGACCCGCGCAATTTTCTGCCCTCGCCCGGCCTCATCTCCCTCTACCATTCCCCCGGGGGACCCGGGATTCGGGTGGACAGTCACATCTACTCCGGTTACACGGTGCCGCCCTACTATGACTCCCTGATCGCCAAGGTGATCGCCTGGGGCGACAGCCGTCCGTCGGCGTTGGCCCGCATGGCCACGGCCCTGGACGAGATGGTCATCGAAGGCATCAAGACCAACGTCCCCCTCCATCGCGATCTGATGTTGGACGCCGGCTTCCAGGGGGGTGGAACCAACATCCATTACCTGGAGAAGCTGCTGCAGGTGTGATGCCGGCGCCCATGGCCTGGACCCAGATCAAATTCCAGGTGACCGCGGACCAGGCCGATGATCTGGTCGCGGCCCTCGAAGCCGAGGGGGCCCTTTCCGTCACCCTGGCGGATGCGGGCGACGAGCCCCAGTACCAGTCCGACCCCCTGGCGGCGCCTCTGTGGCGAGCCACCTGGGTAACGGGGCTGTTCGCCGCCGATCGGGACCCGGCGGCGGTGGTCGACGGGGTCGCCGCCGGCTGGTCGGGTACCCTGCCCGACCCGGTGGTGGAATGCCTGCCGGATCAGGAGTGGGAGCTGGCGTGGAAGGATGGTTTCGAGGCCCTGTATTACGGTAACCGCCTGTGGGTGGTGCCCAACTGGCTGGAACCACCGGATCCCAGGGCGGTGAATATCCGCATGGATCCCGGCCTGGCCTTCGGCACGGGCACCCATCCCACCACCGCCCTGTGCCTGGAATGGCTGGACCGGCGGGACCTCGACGGGGCGAGGGTTGTGGATTACGGCTGCGGCTCGGGGATCCTGGCCATCGCGGCCCTCAGGCTGGGCGCGGCCCAAGCCTGGGCCACCGATATCGACTCCCGCGCCATGGACGCCACCGCCGACAACGCCCGCCACAATGGCGTCGCCCACCGCCTGCACGTGACGGCGCCCCTGGAGATCCCCGGTGGTAGCGCCGACGTGGTGGTGGCCAATATCCTCGCCGGGCCCCTGGTGGACCTTGTGCCGACCCTCGAAGGCCTGCTGGCGCCCGCCGGAACCCTGCTCTTGTCGGGCCTGCTGGAGGAGCAGATGGGCGAGGTGGAGGCGGCTTACGCGCCCAGGCTCGAACCCACGGCCCGCCTGTTGCGTGACGGCTGGGCGTTGCTGGTGCTGAAACGGCGGGAGGCGGGCCGGTGATCATCAAATATACCCGCTGTCCCCACTGCCGCACGGTCTTCCGGGTTCACCCCGAGGAGCTGCCCGCGGCGGGGTCCATGCGCTGTGGCAATTGTCTCAAGCCCTTCGCCGTCGGCGAACACCTCATGGACGAGCTGCCGGCCACCCCCACCGCCGCCGGGGCATGGCCCGAGGCCGAAGGGGACACCCCGGAGCCGCCGATTGCCGTGGAGGCCGCGCCGGTGGCGCCATTCGAGCTGGCGGAGGAACCCGACGCCGCGGCGACGCTGCCCGCCAGTCTCGCCGCGGACACGGAAGTAGATGGCCGCCCCCGATCCGGCTGGCGGGCTCTCATGGGCCTGTTGCTGGCGGCCCTGTTGCTCGGCCTGCTGGGCGGCCAGGCCGTTGTGTTCCATCCCGGGGCGGTGGCGGAGGTAGCGCCGCAACTGGCACCCCTGGTGGAACGTCTCATGCCCCTGCGCCGCGAGCTTCTCGCCCGCGGGGGCGATGAAGACGCGGTGCCCTACCGCGACCTCACCCGCATCGAACTCCTGAGCCGCGATGTGCGCAGTCATCCGGCCATCGCCGATGCCCTGTTTGCCCGGGCGGTGATGGCCAACACCGCAGGCCTGCCCCAACCCTTTCCCGCTATCGGCTTCACCCTCTTCGACGTCAACGGCGCGACCCTGGCCAGCCGCGAATTCCGCCCCGAGGAGTATCTGGGACGGCCCCCGCCCCCCGTGATGACACCTCACCAGCCCTATCAGTTCACCCTGAGCCTCGTGGCGCCGAAACTGGACGCGGTGAGTTTCGAGTTCACCTTTCATTGAGATATAAGAGGCACTTCGAGTCGTTTCTGCGGCCGCCGCTTTGCCCGCCCGTGTCAACCCCTTTTCGGCAACCGGGGCGGGGTTTATCATCGTCTCCACTTCCAGGTTGCTGACGGGGCTAGGGGCGATACGGCGACATGGCCGGCCACCGCCCCGGCAGCCCTCCTTACCCGATCCGTGGTGCTACAGGCGATGCAGATTGGCCCCTATCAATTGCAAAATAAGGTCCTGCTGGCCCCCATGGCCGGCATAACCGACGGGCCTTTTCGCAGCCTGTGCCGGCGTTTCGGGGCGGCCCTGGCGTTCTCGGAGATGGTGTCCGCCAATCCGTCGTTGCGCTACACCGCCAAGAGCGTGAAGCGCCGCGACTACCAGCATGAATCCGGCCTGCGGGCCGTGCAGCTGGTGGGGACGGCCCCCCGGGACCTGGCCCAGGCCGCATGCTTCAATGTGGACCAGGGCGCCGAACTGGTGGATATCAACATGGGTTGTCCCGCGAAGAAGGTGTGCAACGTGCGGGCGGGCTCCGCCCTGCTGCAGGACGAGGCCCTGGTAGGCCGCATCCTCGATGCCGTGGTGGCGGCGGTGACGGTGCCCGTCACCCTCAAGATCCGCACCGGCTGGGACCCCGCCCATCGCAACGGCGTGGCCATCGCCCGCCTCGCCGAGGCCGCGGGCATCCAGGCTCTGACGGTCCATGGCCGGACCCGGGCGTGCCGCTTCACCGGGCCGGTGGAATACGACACCATCGCCGCCATCAAGGGGGCGGTGGGGATCCCGGTCATCGCCAACGGCGATATCGACTCGCCGGCCAAGGCCCGCCGCGTCCTGGAGGCCACGGGCGCCGACGCCGTGATGATCGGTCGCGCCGCCCAGGGCAGGCCCTGGATCTTCGGTCAGATCGCCCGTTATCTGGAGACCGGGCGGGTCGGAGCGGCCCCGACCCTGGCGGCGATACGCCAGGTGGTGCTTGCTCACCTGGACGCCCTGCACGATTTCTACGGCGAGGCCATGGGGGTGCGCATCGCGCGCAAGCACCTGGCCTGGTACACGACGGACCTGGCGGGCTCCCTGGCATTCCGGAAACGGGTCAACAGCGAGGAATCCGCCCGCGCTCAGCGGCGCCTGACGAATGCCTATCTGAGTGGTCTCGTGCGGGGGGAGGCAATGGCGGCATGACCTATCTGGTGAAAGGCGCGGCAAGTACCGGCGAGGGCGCAGGCGGCTTCATGGTGGAGCGCTCCACGGCCCATGAGCCCCTGCGGGAGTGCGTGAAGGACGCCCTGGAGCGCTATCTCGAGAATCTGCAGGGCCATCCCACCGGCGACCTTTACGAGCTGGTGATGACCGAGGTGGAAGGGCCACTGCTGGAGACGGTGCTGCGCCATGCCAAGGGCAACCAGAGCCGGGCCGCCGAGCTCCTCGGCATCAACCGCGGTACCCTGCGCAAGAAGCTGAAGCGCTACGACCTCATGTAGCTTCCTCGCTGCGGGGGCGCGCGGCCCGCGCACCAAGCCAACGAACGAGAAGGTATCAATCCATGCCCATTCGGCGCGCCCTGGTCAGCGTATCTGACAAGACCGGCATCGTGGATCTGTGCCGGGCGCTGGTCGCACGGTCCGTGGAGATCCTGTCCACCGGCGGCACCGCCGGCCTGTTGCGGGACCATGGCATCGCAGTCACCGAGGTGGCGGACCATACCGGCTTTCCGGAGATGATGGACGGTCGGGTCAAGACCCTCCATCCCCGCATCCATGGCGGGATCCTCGGGCGGCGCGATATCGACGACGGGGTCATGGCCAAACACGGTATTCCCCCCATCGACCTGGTGGTGGTCAACCTCTATCCCTTCGAGGCGGTGACCGCCGCCGCCGAGTGCACCCTGACCGAGGCCATCGAGAACGTGGATATCGGTGGACCGGCCCTGCTGCGGGCCGCGGCCAAGAACCACGCCGCGGTGACGGTACTCGTGGATCCGGAGGACTACGGCGCCGTGCAGGAGGCCATGACGGTGGGTGACGGTGAAGTGGCCCCGGGCTTGCGCTTCAGCCTGGCGGTGAAGGCCTTCGAGCATACTGCCCGCTACGACGGCGCCATCGCCAACTGGCTGGGCCGGAGGGTGGGGAATGGCGACGGGCCGGCAGCCTTCCCCCGCACCTTGACCTTGCAGTACGGGAAGGTGCAGGAGCTGCGTTACGGCGAGAACCCCCATCAGCGTGCCGCCTTCTATGGCGAACCCGGCGCCGGTGGGGCCAGCCTGGGTGCGGCGCGGCAGTTGCAGGGCAAAGAGTTATCCTATAACAACATCACCGACACGGACGCCGCCCTGGAATGCGTCCAGCAGTTCGAGGACGGCGCGGCCTGTGTCATCGTCAAGCACGCCAACCCCTGCGGCGTGGCCCTGGGGGGCGATGTGCACGAGGCCTATGATCGCGCCTACCAGACCGATCCGGAGTCCGCCTTCGGCGGCATCATCGCCTTCAATCGGCCCCTGGACGGTGCCACGGCGCGGGCCATCGTGGCGCGCCAGTTCGTCGAGGTGATCATCGCCCCGGAGGCCTCGCCCGAGGCCGTGGAGGCTGTCGGGGCCAAGAAGAACGTCCGCCTGCTGGTGTGCGGTCCATGGCCGGCCGGGGGCGCCGGCCCGCGTCTCGATTTCAAGCGTATCAACGGCGGCCTGCTGGTGCAGGATGCCGACGATGACCTTTACCGGGAAATCCGGGTGGTGAGCGCCCGCGCGCCCTCCGACGCCGAGATGGCGGACCTGCTGTTCACCTGGCGGGTGGCCAAGTTCGTCAAGTCCAACGCCATCGTCTACGGGCGGGATGCCATGACCGTGGGGGTGGGGGCGGGCCAGATGAGCCGCGTCAACTCGGCCCGCATCGCCGTCATCAAGGCGGAGCAGGCGGGCCTCGATGTGGCCGGCTCGGTGATGGCCTCCGATGCCTTTTTCCCCTTCCGCGACGGCATCGACCAGGCGGCGGCGGCGGGTGTGTGCGCCGTCATCCAGCCGGGCGGCTCCATGCGCGACGAGGAGGTCATCCGCGCCGCCGACGAGCACGATCTGGCCATGGTATTCACCGGCATGCGCCACTTCCGCCACTGAGGAAGGGTTGGATAATAATTTTTAACCACGAAAGACGCGAAAGAACGCGAAAAAGATACAAGCTTAGAGAAAAGCCTCCGGCCCCTGGGGCAGGTCGAACGTAGCGGACCTGCCGGTCAGACGCCGGGGATAGGGGGCAAGATCTTTTTATGAACTACGAAATACGCGAAATGGCGCGAAATTAAAGCAGGCAGCGTTGGGTTGAGAAATGGCCCTTACCAAGTAACCGCATTCACCGAGTCCAAACGAACTCTGGACCACGGAGAAAGCTCATCATTAAAGTTACATTGTTTTTTTCGCGTTCTTTCGCGACTTTCGTAGTTTCAAAATCAATGTGTTCCAAGGAGGCGCCTTGAAGGTACTGGTGATCGGTGGGGGTGGTCGCGAGCACGCCCTGGCCTGGAGGCTGGCGCGGTCGCCGCGGGTGGACCACGTGTTCGTGGCGCCCGGCAACGCCGGCACCGCCCGGGAGGCCGGGGTCAGCAATGTCGCCATCGCCGTCGAGGACCTCGACGGCTTGGTGACCTTCGCCCGGCGGGAAGGTATCGGCCTCACGGTGGTGGGACCCGAGGGGCCCCTGGTGGCGGGCGTCGTCGATCTGTTCGAGGCGGCGGGCCTACCCTGCTTCGGCCCCACCGCGGCGGCCGCGGAGCTGGAGGGGTCCAAGGCCTATACGAAGGACTTCCTGGCCCGCTGGAAGATTCCCACGGCGGCCTATGGGACGTTTACCGATCCGGCGGCCGCACAGGCCTACATCCGTGAGTGCGGTGCCCCCATCGTGGTCAAGGCCGACGGACTGGCGGCCGGCAAGGGGGTGATCCTGGCCGCCACCGAGGCCGAGGCCATCGCCGCGGTGCGGGACATGCTGGGGGGCGGGCGCTTCGGCGCCGCCGGGGCCCGGGTGGTCATCGAGGAATACCTGCAGGGCGAGGAGGCGAGCTTCATCTGCATGGTGGACGGCCGCCACGTACTCGCCATGGCCTCCTCCCAGGACCACAAGGCCCGGGACGACGGCGATGGCGGACCCAATACCGGTGGCATGGGCGCCTACTCTCCTGCCCCCGTGGTGACCCCGGCCCTCCATGACCGGATCATGGCCGAGGTCATCGAGCCCACGGTGCGGGGCATGGCGGCGGACGGCCGGCCCTACACCGGATTCCTCTACGCCGGCGTCATGGTGGGCCCCGACGGTGCGCCGCGGGTGCTGGAATACAACTGCCGTTTCGGCGACCCCGAGACCCAGCCTATTTTGATGCGCCTCAAGAGTGATCTGGCCGAGCTGTGCCTGGCCGCCCTGAACGGCGGCTTGGCGGGCGCCCGGGCGGAGTGGGACCCGTGGCCCGCCCTGGGGGTGGTGATGGCGGCGGGGGGTTACCCGGACGGCTACGAGCAAGGGCTGCCCATCTCGGGGCTGGACGAGGAGTCGCCGGATACCAAGGTGTTCCATGCCGGTACCCGGGACGAGGACGGCCAGGTGGTGACCGCCGGCGGGCGGGTGCTGTGCGTGTGCGCCCTCGGCGACACCGTGGCCGCCGCCCAGGCCGCCGCCTACCGGCGCGTGGCCGCCATCGGCTGGCGGGACGCCTACTGGCGCCACGACATCGGCCACCGCGCCATCACCCGCGAACGGAGCACCTCGGCGGGATAGGTGGCTGGAAAACCTTTATTAACTACGAAAGACGCGAAAGGCGCGAAAAAAGAAGACGTTCGAGTACAGGCCGGACCAGAGCCAGAAGAATCGAGCGGCAGATCCGCTGCGCTTGATCTGCCCTACGCGGATGGTAAAAGAATATTTTTCGCTGTGTAACTACGCGAAAAGTCGATTTCTGGGGATGGCGGGACGATAAAAAAAGGATGGGGAAAGATGACATCCGAGGCTAGACAGCAGTAGCGCAGCGCAGCCTGTTTACCGTATTGACTCTGACGGATATTGACACCCGCCGGTACGGGCAAAATAGGGCCGGAGCAAGAACCCCAACGGAAAATGCCCGACTCCGCGATAATCCCGGCTGCAGTCCTTCCTCATAATTGTGTTTTTTCGCGTCCTTCGCGTCTTTCGTAGTTAAAAATCTTCTGTCATCGGCCCACTTTCAAGGCCGCCAGGCGAGGAAGTTGGCCATCAGCCGCAGGCCGGGCTGCTGGCTCTTCTCGGGGTGGAACTGGACGGCGAACAGGTTGTCCCGGGCGATGGCGCAGACGAAGTCCGTGCCGTAGCGGGTGGTGCCTGTGGTGACCTCAGGTTCCGCCGGCACCACATGGAAGCTGTGGACGAAATAGAAGCGTTCGCCATCCTCGATGTCTGCCCACAGGGGATGGGCACCCCGCTGTGTCACCCGGTTCCAGCCCATGTGGGGGATCTTGAGGCGCTCGCCGGTCTCCTCGTCCGCGGCGGGGAGGCGCTTCACGCCACCCTTCAGGAGGCCGAGCCCGGGTGTGCCGGGCGACTCGTCGCTCGTCTCCATCAGGCCCTGGAGTCCCATGCAGATACCGAGGAAGGGCTTGGTGGTGGCGGCCTCGAGGATGGCATCGCGCAGCCCGCGGGCGTCGAGTTCGGCCATGCAGTCCCGCATGGCGCCCTGGCCGGGGAAAACGATGCGCGTGGCGGCGGCCACTGCCTCGGGGGCGCTGGATATCGCGATGCGCTGATGGGGCGATGCCACGTGCTCCAGGGCCTTGGCGACGGAACGCAGGTTGCCCATGCTGTAATCGATGACGACGACGGTTTCCATGACTGGCTTATCTGTACCTGACCGGGGGTTGGGGCCGGGGTGCCCGGCGGGGGCTATAAGATGCCCTTGGTGGAGGGTACGGTGTCGGCGCCGCCCGTGTCCCGTGCCGCTGCCATGCGCAGGGCGCGTCCCAGGGCCTTGAACAGGGTCTCCGCCACGTGATGGGCGTTGTCGCCGCGCAGGTTGTCCACGTGCAGGGTGCACTTGGCGTGGTTGACGAAGCCCTGGAGGAATTCCTTGAACAGGTCCACGTCGAAGTCGCCGATGCGCGCCCGCGGGAAATGCACACCGTAAACGAGGCCCGGGCGGCCGGAAAAGTCCACCACCACCCGTGTCAGGGCCTCGTCTAGGGGCACGTAGGCATGACCGTAACGGACGATGCCGCGCTTGTCGCCGAGGGCATCGGCCATGGCCTGCCCCAGCACGATGCCGATGTCCTCGACGGTGTGATGGTGATCGATGTGGAGATCCCCCTCCGCCGTGATGCGGATATCCATGTGGCCGTGGCGTGCCACCTGGTCCAGCATGTGCTCGAGGAACGGGATGCCCGTATCGAAACGCCCGCTGCCACTGCCATCCACGTGGATCTCGGCCTCTATACGGGTCTCCAGGGTGTCTCGCTTGACGGTGGCGCTTCTGGCTGACATGGGATTGACGTAACCTCGGGTAGTCGGGATGTCTCAGGGGAGCCCTGAAATATGCAGGGTTTCCCGGGAGGCTCATGGATGGACCACCGCATCGATCATAATAACCGACGGATTCGCGGCTGCCGGCCGCTGATTCGATCCGGGGGGAACTGAATCGGCGGCTTCACAAGGATAACTCCGAGTTTCCGTCGTTGGCGACTCCCATTGCGAGTCGGGTGGGCAGCCGTCGGCGTTGCCGACTTGATTTATATTGATTGATCCAGGTCAATAAAGCTGCTCCAATCCGGGTGAGCCCTTAAATCAAGAGGCGTCCCCTCCCCATGCCGCCATGCTAGATATCACCAGCATCAAGATTGCCTGCTCCCAGTGCAGCCTGAATCGCCTGTGTCTGCCCATGAGTCTGGAGGAGCACGAGATCAGCCGCCTCGATGCCCTCCTCAAGCGTCCCCGTCCCTTGAAACGCGGAGAGCACCTGTTCCAGGCGGGCGATAGCTTCCATTCCATCTACGTGGTGCGCGCCGGCACCGTTAAGACCTTTACCCCCTGTGACGATGGCTCCGAGCAGGTCATCGGCTTCCACTTGCCCGGCGAGTTGGTGGGACTCGATGCCATCGTCCAGGAGCGTCATGTATGTTCCGCCAAGGTGCTGGAGACCTCCAGCGTCTGCGAACTGCCCTTCGACCGGTTGCAGGAGCTGGCCCTCGAGATCCCGAGCCTGCAGAAACATTTTTTCCGGCTGTTGGGTCAGGAACTGGCCAAGGACGAGACCATGCTGTTGCTGCTCGGCAAAGCCACGGCGGAAGAACGCCTGGCCACCTTCCTGCTTAACGTGGCCGAGCGTTTCAGGGCCCGGGGTTACTCCGACAAGGAGTTCAATCTCAGCATGTCGCGCCACGACATCGGCAATTATCTCGGCCTGGCGGTGGAGACCATCAGCCGCATGTTCTCCCGCTTTCAGGACGAAGGCGTCATCGGCGTCCACAGAAAAAACATCGTCATCAACGACTTGGATCGCCTGACCGCGATGGCTCACCGCAGTATCCGTGGTCCCTCCGGCGACGGGTGACACGAGTCACCCAGGGCGTATTAGCAAATCTTCATCCAAGATTGATGTAGGTCAATTAATAAGACTTCGTATTCGTTCACAATTCGTGGCCCTGTAATCTCCCGGTCTCGTCGACGCCGTGTATGGAAGCGCGCGGCGGAGGCTCGCGCAGGCCCCTGTTGCCTAAAGGTTCTTTATCTGTTCTTAGGAGTCAGTCTATGGACGCCCAGCCCACTTATAACGATACCGTGGTTCGCCAGTTCACCATCATGACGGTGGTGTGGGGCATCGTCGGCATGCTCGTCGGCGTGTTGATAGCCGCCCAGATGGTCTGGCCGGCCCTCAATTTCGAGACCGCCTGGCTGACCTTCGGGCGGTTGCGTCCCCTGCATACCAACGCCGTCATATTCGCCTTCGGGGGCTCGGTCCTCTTCGCCGCCTCTTATTACATCGTTCAGCGCACCTGTCAGGCGCCGCTGTTCGGCGGACCCCTCATCGCCTTCACCTTCTGGGGCTGGCAGCTGGTGATCGTGCTGGCGGCCATCACCCTGCCCCTGGGGTTCACTTCAAGCAAGGAGTATGCCGAACTCGAGTGGCCCATCGATATCCTCATCACCCTGGTGTGGGTGTCCTATGCCATCGTCTTTTTCGGCACCATCGTCAAGCGCCGGCAGAAGCACATCTACGTGGCCAACTGGTTCTTCGGGGCCTACATCATCACCATCGCGGTGCTGCATCTGGGCAACAGTGCGGCGCTGCCGGTGAGTCTCTTCAAGTCCTACTCGGCCTACCCGGGGGCCATCGACGCCATGGTGCAGTGGTGGTACGGTCACAACGCGGTGGGTTTCTTCCTCACCGCGGCCTTCCTCGGCATCATGTACTACGTGATCCCGAAGCAGGCCGGTCGGCCGGTATTTTCCTATCGGCTGTCGGTGGTGCACTTCTGGGCCCTGGTGTCCATCTATATGTGGGCCGGCCCCCACCATCTGCTTTACACCTCGCTGCCCAACTGGACCCAGTCCATCGGCATGGTGTTCTCCCTCATCCTCCTGGCCCCCTCCTGGGGCGGCATGATCAACGGCATCATGACCCTGTCCGGGGCCTGGCATAAGCTGCGCACCGACCCGGTGCTGCGCTTTCTCATCGTGTCCCTGTCCTTCTATGGCATGTCCACCTTCGAGGGGCCCATGATGGCCGTGAAGACGGTTAACGCGCTGTCGCACTACACCGACTGGACCATCGGCCACGTGCACTCCGGGGCGCTGGGTTGGGTGGGCCTCATCACCATCGGGACGGTCTATGCCCTGCTCCCGAGGCTGTTCGGCAAGCCCCAGATGTACAGCAACAAGCTGGTGGAGGCGCATTTCTGGATGGCCACCATCGGCGTCGTGCTCTACATCGCCTCGATGTGGATCGCCGGCATCATGCAGGGCCTGATGTGGCGTGCCGTGAACGACGACGGCACCCTCACCTACAGCTTCGTGCAGAGCCTGGAGGCCATGTATCCCTTCTACACCGTGCGCCTGCTCGGTGGCGCCCTGTACCTGGCGGGCATGTTCGTCATGGCCTACAACGTCTGGAAGACCGTGGCCGGGGTGAAGCCCTCGCCGGTACCGGTCCCTCAGGCCGCCTGATCATCTATCGAGGAGAATCGCCATGACCCATGAAGTCGTCGAAAAGAATGTCGGCCTGCTCATCGTGCTGACCCTCCTGGTGATCAGTGTGGCCGGTCTGGTGCAGATCGTCCCCCTGTACTTCGTCCATGCGGTGCAGGAGGAGCATGGCTCCGCCACCCAGCCCATACCGGGGCTGAAGCCCTTCACGGCATTGCAACTGGAGGGCCGGGACATCTACATCCGGGAGGGTTGCAGCAACTGCCATTCCCAGCAGATCCGGCCCTTCCGTGCGGAGACCGAGCGCTATGGCCATTACTCGGTGATCGGCGAATCCGCTTGGAACCACCCCTTCCTATGGGGTTCCAAGCGCACCGGGCCGGACCTGGCCCGCGTGGGGGGGCGTTACAGCGACGACTGGCATCGGGTCCATCTCAACAATCCGCGAGACGTGGTGCCGGAATCCAACATGCCGGCCTACCCGTGGCTGGCCGAGAACGGCATCGATGAAACGGCCACCGCCCGCAAACTGAAAGCCATGCGGACCCTGGGAGTGCCCTACGGTGACGAGGACATCGCGGGAGCGGCGGACGCCGTCAAGGGCAAGACGGAGATGGATGCCGTGGTGGCCTATCTGCAGGTCCTGGGCACCTACCTCGACAAGTAAGGCCATCCCATGGATATCCCATCATTGTGGGGAGTCATCACGCTCCTGCTGACCGTGGCCTTCGTGATCTTCGTGATCTGGGCCTGGAGCGGTAAACGCAAGAAGGGGTTCGAGGAGGCCGCCAACCTGCCGTTTGCCGATGAGGCAGAACAGCGTAACGATGAAACGCGCCCGGAAAATAAGGAGACGAAGCCATGAGTGACGGCCTGAGTTGGTACATCGCCATCGTGACCACCATCAATATCCTGGCCATGGTGTGGCTGATCTGGTGGAGCGCCAAGGGAACCTACGAGCAGGCCGGTGACGACACCGGTCATGTGTGGGACGAGGATCTGAAGGAGAACAATAATCCCCTGCCGCGCTGGTGGCTGTGGCTGTTCTACGGCACCATCATCTTCGCCTTCATCTACTTCGCCCTCTACGGCGGCCTGGGCAAGATCCAGGGTGTGCTGGACTGGAGCCAGGAGGATCAGTGGGAGCAAGAGGTAGCCCAGGCGCAAGAGAAATACGGCCCCATCTTCGCCCACTACGCGGGCATGGATCTTGAGGCCCTGGCCCAGGATCAGGGAGGACGGGAGATCGGTCAGCGCCTGTATCTCAACAACTGCGCCGTCTGCCATGGCTCGGATGCCCGCGGTGCTCGGGGCTTCCCCAATCTCGCCGACGATGCATGGCTCTATGGCAGCGCGCCGGAGAACGTGAAGCAGTCCATTCTCAACGGCCGCAACGGCGTGATGCCCGCCGGCATGGTCACTGGCGAGGGTGTGGACCAGGTGGTGGCCTACGTGCAGAGCCTGAGCGGCCGCGACACCGGCGCATCGGAGCAGACGTTGGCCCAGGGTAAGGCCAAGTTCGCGGCCTGCGCCGGCTGTCATGGGCCGGAGGGCAAGGGCAATACCGCCCTCGGCGCCCCCGACCTGACGGACGACGTGTGGCTCTATGGTGGCTCGCCGGGCGCCATCCGCAAGTCCATCGTCGAGGGCCGCAACGGTGTCATGCCGGCCTTCAACGGGACCCTCGGGGAAGACAAGGTCCACGTGGTCGCGGGCTATATCCTGGGGCTGTCCCGCAAGTAGTAACAGGCGGTCCGGCGGGTCGTAGCCGTGGGGTGGGTCCACGGTGCGGCCCCGCCCCGCATCGTCCTCATGCCGATTGCCGGAGAATGAAATGAAAGTTCTAGAATTGCTGCTGGGAAGCTTCATCGGCCAGATTTCCCTGTTCGTCATCCTGTTCATGTTGGGCATGGCGGCCTGGTTCATCATCTTCTTTCTCAAGAAGTCTAAATAGATGGCAGAGAAGGACACCCCCAGCAGCAAGCCCATCCCCAGGATCCAGATGTTCATCGCCGTGCTGTGGCCCGGCTTTTTGGTGGCCGGGGTGGCGACGGTGCTGGTATTCACCCTCATCGACCCGGTGGAAGTCATGGAATGCATGGGCTGGAGCGGCCTGGATCGCCTCGGCCTCTACTCCATCGGCTTCTTCTTCTTCTGGGTCATCTCTTCCGGGTCGAGTGCGGCCACCTGTTATTTTCAGAAACCCTGTGCCAAGGTGAACCGACAGCCGGCCACGCGGTCTTAATCAGGCAATCATGTCCTCCAAAGATCCACGGTCCAGTCTTCAGGCCGTAGACGACTCGGCCGACGCCGCCACCCAGGTCTTCTATCAAAAGCGCGAGAAGATCTACGTCCGAGAGGTCCACGGTCTCTTCGCCCTGCTGCGGGTCACCGCGGTCGTGGTGCTGCTCGGCCTGTATTACGGTCTGCCGTGGCTACAGTGGGACGGCAGGCAGGCGTTGTTGTTCGACCTCCCGGCGCGCAAGTTCTACATCTTCGACCTCGTGCTGTGGCCCCAGGACTTTTTCTATCTCGCCGTGTTGTTGATGATCGCGGCCCTGTCTCTGTTCTTCTTTACCGCCCTGGCGGGCCGCCTGTGGTGCGGCTATGCCTGTCCCCAGACGGTGTGGACCGAGATCTTCATGTGGATCGAGCGCAAGATCGAAGGCGATCGTCCCAGGCAGATGAAGCTCGACAAGCTGCCCTGGAACCGCGAGAAGATCCTCAAGAAGGGCGGTAAGCACTTGGCCTGGCTGGCCCTGGCGGGGTGGACCGGTTTCACCTTCGTGGGCTATTTCACGCCCATCCTCGAACTGGGGAACCGCCTGCTCAGTTTCGACCTGGGGCCGTGGGAGACCTTCTGGGTCATCTTCTACGGCTTCGCCACCTACGGCAATGCCGGCTGGATGCGGGAGCAGGTGTGTCTCTACATGTGCCCCTATGCGCGCTTCCAGAGCGCCATGTTCGATGACAATACCCTGGTCATCTCCTATGACGAGAACCGGGGCGAGCCCCGGGGTTCGCGCAAGAAAGGCGCCGACCATCAAGCCTTGGGGCTGGGGGACTGCATCGATTGCACCATGTGCGTCCAGGTGTGTCCCACAGGCATCGACATCCGCGACGGGCTGCAGTACGAGTGCATCGGCTGCGCTGCGTGTATCGACGTGTGCGATGACGTCATGGACAAGATGGGCTATCCCAAGGGACTCATCCGATACACCACGGAAAACGCCCTGCAGGGGGAGTCCACCCGGATGCTGCGCCCGCGGGTGCTCATCTACGCCGCCCTGCTCCTGATCGTCACTGGGGCGCTGGTCTACAGCATCAGCCAGCGTACACCCCTGGAACTGGATATCATCCGCGACCGCAGTGGGCTCTATCGTGAGACATCCCAGGGACTGGTGGAGAATGTCTATACCCTCAAGATCGTCAACATGGACGAGGAGCCCCACGTCTATCGCCTGTCGGTGGAGGGTATCGAGGGCTTGGAGGTCAATAACGTGGAAAGAGACATCCGGGTTCCCGGGGGCGAGGTCTACAATCTGCCCATGAGTCTGGCGGTCGATCCGGTGGTCCTGGATCAGGCCTCGAACAGCGTCTATTTCACCCTGCAGGCGGTGGACGAGCCGTCCATCGTGGTGGTGCAGAAAGGACGCTTCATGGGACCGGTGGGACCATGAGCTTCCAGCGTCCCCGTCGTGGCTGGAGCCCTCTGCCGGATGTCATGGATGATCGCCCCTGGTATAGACACATATGGCCGTGGGTCCTCATTGCCCTGCCCCTGGCCTCCGTGGTAGCCAGTTTCACGACCCTCTATATCGCCATGCAGGATCCGGACGGGCTGGTGAAAGACGACTTCTATGACACCGGCGTGGCCATCCAGGCGCGCACGGACCGCATGGTGGCGGCCCGCCAGATGGGGTTGGCGGGCGAGTTGGTGTTGGCGCCCGGCGGCGGCGAAGTGGATTTCGAGTTTGCGGGCAACGTGCCCGCCGATGCGCCGGAACTCACCCTCGCCCTGCGCCACGCCACCCGCGCCCAGTTCGATGTCGATCTCACCCTCACGGCGGTGGACGATGGCTACACGGGCGAACTCCAGGCACCCCTGGCGCCGGGCAACTGGAACATCAGCCTCGATCCGCCGGACAAGGCCTGGCGGATCCGCGGCCGCGGCTTCGTATCCCAGGATCCCCGCTCTGACGTCACGGTGGAACTCACCCCCTGACGGAGCGTTTCCCTCTCCCGGAAAGCACCGCCCCGATCGGGCCTTATTTCTAAGGCCCCGCGGGCAGATCCTGGCGTCGCCGTAACCAGTCGAAGTCCCGGGGATGCACGTACTGAATGATCACGTTGCCCTCCGGCTCCACCAGCACGTCCGTGCCCAGGGCCGGGTAGAGCAGATGGCGCGAGTCGTCCGCGGCGGTAACCCGCTCGGCGGGTTCACCGAAGCGTGCCGCCAGGGTCTCCTCCGTCACCGTCGCCTGGGGTGCGAAGCTCACCACGCGGATGGTTTCATCCAGCAGCACGTCGCCGAAGGCGGCGTCCAGTTCGTGGCGCCGGCCGCCGCTGGGCTGAGGCATGTGGTTGGGACTGGCCTGCTTCAGGGCCTCGAGAGTGCCTGGTTCAAGGTCCAGGGACAGGAACAGCCGGCCCGCGATTGCGGCCACCCGCACCGAACCGTAATGGGCCTCGACGGTGAGTTCGCCGTCCCTGGACTCGAACAGGGCGGCCTCGACACGGCGCCCGAAGCGGGCCAGGGCCTCCCCCATGGTGCTCTCGCCCGGGCGCAGGCCCAGGGCCTCGATGCCCCCGTCGGCCAGTCGTTCCACCTCCCAGGGCGGTGCCTCCTCAGGACCGCCGCCGCAGCCGGCCAGCAGGCACGCGCCCAGGATGTATGGAAGGTGCATGGCGCGTGTCATGATGGTTCTCCCACCTGCAGCCAGAAGGTCACCGGGCCGTCGTTCACCAGCCCGACCCGCATGTCTGCACCGAAGCGGCCGCTGGCGGGAGCCACGCCCAGGTCCCTGCAGGCGGCGCAGAAACCCTGGAACAGGCGCTCGCCCGCGGCGGGAGATGCGGCCGGCGTGAAGCTGGGCCGCATGCCCTTGCGGGTGTCGGCGGCCAGCGTGAACTGGGGCACCGCGAGCAGTTGTCCGCCCGCGTCGTCGAGGCCCAGGTTCATACGCCCCGCGGCGTCGGGGAATATCCGGTAGCCGGTTACCCGTTCCGCCAGGCGCCGTGCCGTCTTGTCGGTGTCCTGGCGTTCCACGCCGATGAAGGCGAGCAGCCCGCCGCCGATGGCGGCGATGCGTGTCCCCTCCACCTCGACATAGGCGGATTCCACCCGTTGCAGCAATGCCACCACGATCTAGCCCCGGGCGGCGCGCTTGCGCTCGTGTTCCTTGAGGTGCTTCTTGCGCAGGCGGATGGCCTTCGGCGTCACCTCCACCAGCTCATCGTCGTCGATGAACTCGAGGGCCTGTTCCAGGGTCATTTTGAAGGCCGGCGTCAACAGGATGTTCTCGTCGGTGCCCGCGGCGCGGATATTAGTGAGCTGCTTGGCCTTGAGAGGATTGACGGTGAGGTCGTTCTCCCGCTTGTGCTGGCCCACGATCATGCCCTCGTAGACCTCGTCCCCCGGGGCCGCGAACAGCCGCCCCCGCTCCTGGAGATTGAACAGGGCATAACCCAGGGCCCTGCCGTTGCCGTTGGCGATGAGTACGCCGTTGGAGCGCCGCCCGAATTCCCCCGCCTTGGCGGGGCCGTAGTGGTCGAAGACGCTGTAGAGCAGGCCGGTGCCCGAGGTCGCGGACAGGAACTCGGTGCGGAAGCCGATGAGGCCGCGGGCCGGGATGATGAAGTCCAGGCGCACGCGGCCGCGGCCGTCGGGCACCATGTCCTTCAGATCCGCGCCCCGGGACCCCAGGTGCTCCATGACCGCGCCCTGGTGCTGATCCTCCACGTCCACCGTGACCTGCTCGTAGGGCTCGTGGGCCATGCCATCCACCTCCCGCAGGATCACCTCCGGCCGGGATACCCCCAACTCGTAGCCCTCGCGGCGCATGTTTTCGATCAGGATCCCGAGGTGCAGCTCGCCCCGGCCCGATACCCGGAAGCGGTCCGGGTCCTCCGTATCCTCCACCCGCAGGGCGACGTTGTGCAGCAGCTCCCGGGACAGCCGTTCCCGCACCTGGCGGGAGGTGACATATTTGCCCTCGCGGCCGGCGAAGGGGGAGTCGTTGACCTGGAAGGTCATGCTCACGGTGGGCTCGTCCACCGTCAGGGGCGGCAGTGCCTCCTCGTGGCCCGGTTCGCACAGAGTGTCGGAGATATGCAGGTCCTCAATGCCGGCGAAGGCGATAATGTCTCCCGCCGCCGCCTCCTGGACCTCGACGCGCTCCAGGCCCTTGAAGCCGTAGATCTTCGACACCCGGCCGTTGTGGCGGCTGCCGTCGCGGCGCAGCACGGCCACCGGAGCGTTGCGCACCAGCCGGCCGCGGGCGATACGGGCGATGCCGATGACGCCCACGTAACTGTTGTAATCGAGAGAGCTGACCTGGAACTGCAACGTCCCCTCCAGGGATACCGGAGGCGTGGGCACCTGGTCCACGATGACCTCGAAAAGGGGCGCCATGTCACCCTCGCGGACGCTGGGATCCACGCCGGCATAGCCTTGGAGCGCGGAACAATAGACGACCGAGAAGTCGAGCTGCTGGTCGTCGGCGCCCAGGCGGTCGAAGAGGTCGAAGGTCTGATCCAGCACCCAATCGGGGCGGGCGCTGGGGCGGTCCACCTTGTTGATGACCACGATGGGGCGGAAGCCTTTCTCCAGGGCCTTCTGGGTGACGAAACGGGTCTGGGGCATAGGGCCATCCACGGCGTCCACCAGCAGCAAGACCGAATCCACCATGGAAAGGACCCGCTCCACCTCGCCGCCGAAATCGGCGTGGCCGGGGGTGTCTACGATATTGATGCGGAACTCGCCCCAGGTGACGGCGGTGTTCTTGGACAGGATGGTGATCCCGCGCTCCCGCTCGAGGTCATTGGAGTCCATCACCCGCTCCACCTGTTCCCCCCGCTCGCTGAGGGAACCCGACTGCCTGAGCAGCTGGTCTACGAGGGTGGTTTTGCCATGGTCCACGTGGGCGATGATGGCGACGTTGCGAAGATTGGCTGGCATGTCTTGGGGGTCCTTGGATAAGCGCGGGATTATAGACCTTTTTGAAGCACGAAGAGTGAAAGGGAATAGGGAATAGTGAATGGTGAATGGTCCGCCATTCGCCTGCCGCGTGATACCCTTCCGACCCGGACGGTGGAACCGCGGTGCTTGTTCCTCCCTACCCACCTCCCTGGCCTTTTCTTCGTTTCGCGCCTTTCGCGTCTTTCGTAGTTACGCATTTGACGGCCTGGCTCAGCCCACCCGCCGTGGCGGGCGAACCACGGCGCGGGTTCCACCCAACCCACCTCTCGGACATTTCTCCTTTTCGTGTTGTTTCGCCTGTTTCGTGGTTACCGCCTTTCGCCGTTTGGCCTCGGCACCCCAGTTCCTTACACTCGTTCCATGGTCGACTTCACCACGCCCCCCAAGTCCGTCCTCAGGCCCGTGGGCCGGGTCATCGCCCGCTATGGCATGATCCGCCACGGCGACCGGGTGATGCTCGGCCTTTCCGGCGGCAAGGATTCCCTGTCTCTGCTCCAGGTGCTGGGTCATCTGCGGCGCCATGCCCCCGTCTCCTTTGACCTAGCCGCCATCACCGTGGACCCGCAGATCGAGGGCTTCGACCCCTCGGTACTCGCACCCTATCTGCGGGACCTCGGTGTCCCTTATTACTACGAGCGGGAGGACCTCGAGGGATTGGCGGGCCGCAGCATGAAAAAGGATTCCTTCTGCAGTTTCTGCGCACGCATCAAGCGCGGCATCATGTACCGGGTGATGCGTGACGAGGGTTACGGGGTGCTGGCCCTCGGGCAGCATCTGGACGACCTGGCCGAGAGTTTCATGATGTCGGCCTTTCACGAGGGTCGCCTGAATACCATGAAGGCCCACTATCGGGTGGATGCCGGGGATATCCGGGTGGTTCGCCCCCTGGTGGCGGTGCGCGAACGCCAGCTGCGGGACTTCGCCCAGACGGCCGGTCTGCCCGTGGTGCAGGACAGTTGTCCGGCCTGTTTCACCAAACCTACCCAGCGGGCCCATATGAAAGGGCTGCTGGCGGCGGAGGAGACTCGCAATCCGCACCTGTTCAAGACCCTGTTGCGCGCCATGGAGCCCCTGATAGCGAGGGACGGTGGCCCCATGTAACCCCTCCAGAGTCGGATTGACCGGTCATCGACGCGGAGATATGGTCCCGTCATGATGAAACATGGATCATGGTTTTAAGCGCTTCAACCACCAAAGACGCGAAAGGACGCGAAACATCTGCGAGCGCGTAGGTTGGGGTGAGGAACGAACCCCAACATGACCATGAAGCTGGCGAATACCCGTTGGGGTTCGTAAGCTCACCCCGACAGGCTACCGTGAGAAGCATGGCCACGAAAGACGCGAAAGGACGCGAAAGGACGCGAAAGGACGCGAAAGATCGGCGAGATGGTTTGGGGGCGGGATGGTTGAAGAATGAACCAAACGGGGGTATCAGCCGTTGTGATATCTCCGCACCCCGAAGATCGTGTCGGAACAGCTATTCAGCAAATGGACCATGGGAGACAGGCAGATGAAAATCAGGATTGTGGTATTGGTGGCCTCCGTGCTCTGCGGGGCTTCTGTGTATGCGGGGGCCGATACCGAGGCCCTGTCGGCGGATGCGCGGGGCATCGTCAAGGGCTTCTTTACCACCCTCAAGGGCGAATTGCAGGCGGGCATGAAGTCCGGCGGGCCGGTCCACGCATTGGATGTCTGCAACGTCCAGGCCCCTGCCATCGCGACGGATGCGTCGAAGATCAGCGGCTGGGAGGTGGGGCGCACCAGCCTCAGGCTGCGCAATGCCGACAATGCGCCCGATGCCTGGGAACGCAAGGTGCTTAAATGGTTCGAGGCCCGCAGGGAGGAAGGCCAGGATCCCGCGACCATGGAGTACGCCGAGTTGCGAGACACTGCGGACGGCCAGGTATTCCGCTACATGAAGGCCATCCCCCAGGGCGAGGTGTGCATGGTATGCCACGGCGGTGAATCGGTACCCCCGGAGGTGGAGGCGAAGATCGCGGAACTCTATCCTCAGGATGAGGCCCGGGGTTTCGCGCCAGGCGACATCCGTGGCGCCTTCACCCTGTCCAGGCGGATGGCAAGATAACTCTCATGGCGATACGCGCCGCCCAAGATGATGAAAGAGGAGCGCGTATCGCCATGTTCGTACCCTCACCCCATCCCTGTACTCCGGGCATCCTGCCCTTCGCCCTGCGGGCCGCGCCGAGGCGCGTTCAAATCCGTTCCCGACGGATTTGTCCCAGAGGGAGAGGGGGAGTTCGTGCTTCGCGACTTTCACATTAATGTTCCGGTAGACCCGGGCCTTGCGCGGCGGCGGCATGGACCTCTTCCGCATGCTCAAGGGCCGGCGCAGAAGCTTACATCGAGTTTGCCGGAACTCAGGAAGGCTGGATTTCCTGTAGGTGGCGGCCCACCGCGAGCCATGATCCCACGAGGCCGAGGGTGGCGCCCGCCGCGGTCACCAGCAGGCCGTCCGTGAGGGTGACGGTGAGCAGCCGGAAATCGCTGTAATACAGGGCCGCGAGGCGGTTGACCGGGCCGCTCAGGAGCTCGAGGGCGATGGCCACCAGCAGCCAGGCCAGCAGGGCCCCCAGGATGCCGAACCACAGTCCGGTATAGAGGAAGGGGCGGCGCACGAAGGCATCCGTGGCACCCACCAGTTTCGCGACCTCGATCTCCTGGCGCCGGGTGTTGATGGTGAGGCGGATGGTATTGCCCACGATGAGCAACACCGCAGCCCCCAGCAGGGCGGTGATGATGGCTACGCCGCGTTCGAACAGGGCGGTGAGGCCGTCCAGGCGCCGCACCCACTCCTGGTCGAACTGGGCCAGCTCCACTTCGGCGGTGGCGGCGAACTCGGCGACCAGGTCGCGCACCGCCTCGACCCCCGCGCGTTCCGCCACCGGTATCACCACCACCACCGCCGGCAGGGGGTTATGGTCCATCACCTCCAGCACGTCCGTCAGCCCCGACATCTCCTGGTACTCGGCCAGGGCCGCGTCCGGCGAGATATAGCGTACGGCGGCCAGGTCGTCGCGCGCCGCGAGTTCCGCGGCGAAGGCGCGGCCACGGGCCACGTCCACCTCCCGGTGGAGGAAAAGGGATATCTGGGCGCTGCCCTCGAGGCCCCGGCGCACCGCTTCGCCGTTCTCCAGCAGCTTGTAGAGGGCCGACGGCAGGGCCAGGGCGATCCCCACCACGGCGGCCGTCATGAGGGTATTCGAGGGGCTGCGGGAGAGACTTCCGAGGGTGGAGATGAGGACTTGAAGGTGCCGTAACAGCCAGCCCGTGACGGGATCCGTCAGGCGTCGACCGCCACCCCGGGAGCCACTGGAAAATTGGACCGTGCGCAGACTCATGACGCGCCCTGCGTCGCCAGGCGCCCGTCCCGCAGGCGGATCTCCCGGTGGCCCATGCGCCGGATCAGATCCACGTCGTGGGTCGCGATGAGCACCGTGACCCCCACCTGATTGAAGCGCTCGAACAGGCTCATGATCTCCTGGGACAGCTCAGGGTCCAGGTTGCCTGTCGGCTCGTCCGCCAGCAGCAGGGGGGGCTTGTTCACCACCGCGCGTGCAATACCCACACGCTGTTGTTCGCCCCCCGACAGGGTCACGGGAAAGAGCCGCTCCTTGCCCAGCAGGCCCACCTGGTCGAGGGCCGCCCGCACCCGGCGCTCGATGTCGCCGCGGCGGTGACCCGCCACCACCAGGGGCAGGGCCACGTTGTCGAATACCGTGCGGTCCAGCAGCAAGCGGTGGTCCTGGAAGATGATGCCGAGATTGCGGCGGTAGTAGGCCACGCGGCGGCCCTGGATGCGCTGGAGGTTCTGGCCCCCCACCATCACCTGGCCGCGGGTATGGCGTTCGATGAGACCGATGAGGCGCAGCAGGGTGCTCTTGCCGGCCCCGGAAGGGCCGGTGAGAAAGGCCATCTCGCCCCGGGCCATGTGGAAACTCACCGCGGCGAGGCCGTCGTGGCCGGTGGCATAGCGCTTGGCGACCTGTTCGAAGCGGATCATGGGCACGGCCCGCCGTGGGTTCCGATCACTCCCGGGCGAACAGGGCGTCGATGAATTCCGCGCCCTTGAAGGGCCGCATGTCCTCGATGCCCTCGCCCACGCCGATGTAGCGCAGGGGCAGGCCCAACTCCTTGGCCAGGGCGAAGACGATGCCCCCCTTGGCGGTGCCGTCGAGTTTGGTGAGCACGATGCCCGTGACCCCGACGGCCTGGTGGAACTGGCGGGCCTGGGCGAGGGCGTTCTGGCCGGCGGTGGCATCCAGCACCAGCAGCACTTCGTGGGGGGCCTCGGGGTCTATCTTGCCCAGCACCCGTTTCACTTTCTTGAGTTCTTCCATGAGGTTGTCCTGAGTATGGAGGCGCCCGGCGGTGTCCGCGATGAGGACGTCGATGCCTCGCGCGGTGGCCCGGTCCAGGGCGTCGTAGATCACCGAGGCCGCGTCCGCCCCGGTCTGCTGGGCCACTACGGGCACATCGTTGCGCTCGCCCCAGGCCTGGAGCTGCTCCACGGCCGCAGCCCTGAAGGTGTCTCCCGCTGCCAGCATCACCGACAGGTCCAGGCTCTGGAAGCGTTTGGCCAGCTTGCCGATGGTGGTGGTCTTGCCGGCGCCGTTGACCCCCACCATGAGCACCACAAAGGGGCGGGTGCGTTGGCTGGACAGGGCGATGGGCTTGGTGACAGGGTTGAGAATGCGCAGCATGTCCTGGCGCAGGGTCTCATAGAGGACATCGGCGTCCTTCAGCTCTTTCCTGGCCACCCGCCTGGACAGGTTGTCCACCAGGGCGCGGGTGGCCTCCACGCCGACATCGGAGGTGAGCAGCAGGGTCTCGAGTTCTTCCAGCAGGTCGTCATCGACGGCGCGGTTGCCCCGCACCAGGGTTGCCAGGCCTTCGGTCAGGTTGCCGCGGGTGCGGCTGAGGCCCTTTTTCAGGCGCGAAAACAGGCCTTCCCGTTTCTCGGCGGGTGCGTCCCCGTCCTGTGAGCGCTTATCGCTGCGGAACATATGCTTATCCGGAGGGTCTTTTTCTGGCGAGCGCGCGTATCCTACCATCTTTAATGTGAGCCCATGCCGCCGCCCTGCCACGATCCCAGGCCCCCGGTGGGGCGTCTTCGATGCGCGGGATTATATTTCACAACCCTCGGAGCCCTGAACCATTATGAGTTTAGTTCGACCTTTGGCGCAGCTGCTGGTGGCCGTGATGGTGGCTTTGCCATGGCACACCATCGCGGCCGCCCCCGTCAGCGAGTTCATGCTGGACAACGGCCTCAAGGTGCTGGTGAAGGAGGATCACCGGGCCCCGGTGGCGGTATCCCAGCTGTGGTACAAGGTGGGGTCGAGCTACGAACACGACGGCATAACGGGCCTGTCCCACATGCTCGAACACATGATGTTCAAGGGCACCGAGCGCCACGGCCCGGGGGAGTTCTCGCGCCTTCTCGCCGCGGCGGGCGCCAGCGACAATGCCTTCACCGGGCGGGATTACACCGCCTACTATCAACATCTCGGTGTCGATAAGCTGGAACTGGCCTTGCGCCTGGAGGCGGATCGCATGACGAACCTGCTGCTGGACCGCGAGGAGTTCCTCAAGGAGCGTGACGTGGTGGCGGAGGAGCGGCGGCTGCGCACCGAGGACCGTCCGAACTCCCGGGTCTACGAGCAGTTCATGGCGGCGGCCTACCTGGCCGGCCCCTACGGTCAACCGGTGATCGGCTGGATGAACGACATCGAGAACTACACCATCGAGGACCTCGAGGCCTGGTACGGGCGCTGGTACGCGCCGGACAATGCCGTGCTGGTGGTGGCGGGAGACGTGGAGCCGGCGGCGGTGCGGGCCTTGGCCGAGGAGCATTTCGGTGCCATCCCGGCGGCCGGGACCCCACCCCCCAAGCCCCGGCAGGAGCCGCCCCAGACCGGCATCCGGCGCATCGAGCTGAGCATCCCGGCGCGCCTGCCCTATCTGGTGATGGGCTACAAGGCACCCAACATCCAGACGGCCGGTGAGGAGTGGGAGCCCTACGCCCTCACCGTGCTGGCGGCCATCCTCGATGGCGGGTCCAGCGCGCGCCTGCAGCGGGAGCTGGTGCGCGGTGCCGAGGTGGCCGCCAGCGCCTCGGCGGACTATTCCCTCTATCAGCGCCTGCCCGGCCTGTTCACCCTGAGTGGCATACCCGCCGACGACACGCCCGTCGCGGCTCTGGAGGCCGCCCTCGGCGAGGTGGTAGAGCGCTTGCGTCAGGAGCTCGTCAGCGCCGCGGAACTGGAGCGGGTCAAGACCCAAGTGGTGGCGGAGGATGTGTTCCAGCGGGATTCCGTCTTCTACCAGGCCCTGCGTCTCGGCATGCTGGAGACCATCGGATTGGACTGGCGCCTCGATGAGGCCTTCGTGGCGGCGATACGGGCGGTGACCGCCGAGCAGGTGCGTACCGTGGCCCGGCGTTACCTGGGGCCGGATACCCTGACGGTGGCCGTCCTGGATCCGCAACCCATGGAGGCGCCGGTGGCCCGGCCCCGAGCCCCGGGAGGAAACACCCGTGTCCATTAAACCCGTACTGGCCGTGATGCTCATGATGGCGGTCGTCCTGCCGGCCCGGGCCCTGCCCGCCATCGAATCCTGGACCAGCGCCGATGGCGCACGGGTGCTGTACGTCCATGCCCCCGAGATCCCCATGGTGGACGTGGAGCTGGTATTCGACGCCGGCGCCGCCCGCGACGGTGACCTCGATGGCCTGGCCCGCATGGTAAACAGCCTGCTGGAGGAGGGGGCCGACGGCCTCGATGCCGATGCCATCGCCACCGGTTTCGAGGATCTGGGGGCCGTGACCGGCTTTTCCTCCCAGCGGGACATGGCCTCGGTGTCTCTGCGCAGCCTCAGCGCCGCGGACAAGCTGGCGCCGGCGTCGGCCCTGTTGGCGCGGCTGGTGGCGCGGCCGGATTTCCCCGCCACCGCCGTGGAGCGCATCCGCAATCAGCTGCAGTCCGCCCTCATGCAGACCCGCCAGTCCCCGGGTGAACTGGCGAACCGCGCCTTCTACGAGGCCCTCTATCCCGATCACCCCTACGGCGCCCATCCGGGGGGCACCGAGGCCTCCCTGGAGCGCATCACCCAGGACACCCTGAAGGCCTTTCACGACCGCTACTACGTGGCTGCCAACGCCGTGGTGGCGGTGGTGGGTGATATCGGACGGGCGGATGCCGAGACCCTGGTGGACGAGCTGCTGGCAGATCTGCCGCGGGGCGAGCGGGCGCCGCCGCCGGAGGGCCCGGGGACCACCGCCGGCGCCGCCCTGTTGGTGCCCTATCCGGCCGAGCAGGTGCACCTGCTCATGGGGCAGCGGGGCATGCGCCGCGGCGATCCCGACTATTTCCCCCTCTACCTGGGCAACCATATCCTCGGCGGCTCGGGTCTGGTATCGCGCTTGTCCAAGGCGGTGCGGGAGGAGCGCGGGTTGTCCTACAGCGTGTCCAGCCGTTTCATCCCCATGCGTGGCGAAGGCCCTTTCAAGCTGAGCCTGCAGACCAAGTCCGCCAATGCGGGCGAGGCGGTGGCGGTGGTGGGGCAGGTGCTGGAGGAGTTCGTGGCCGAGGGCCCCGCAGCGGATGAGTTGAGGGCCGCCAAGGACAACATCATCAACGGTTTTCCCCTGCGGGTGGACAGCAACGCCAAGATAGGGAGCTACCTGGTGATGATGGGCTTCTACGATCTGCCTCTCGATTATCTGAATACGTTCACCGCTCGCGTTGAAGACGTGACCGCGGCCCAGGTGCGGGATGCCTTTGCCAGGCGGGTGGACCCGCGGGCCTTCGTCAAGGTGCTGGCCGGCGACCTGGACGATGCCCAGCGCGAGGCCCTGGGCCTGGTGGTTCGCGACGTGGAATGAGGCGGCCGCGCCAGGGCCGGCAGGGACCGGCCGGACAGGTGCGCATCATCGGCGGGTGCTGGCGGGGCACGCGCCTGCCCGTGGTGGCCGGGGAGGGCCTGCGGCCGACCCCGGATCGGGTCCGCGAGACCCTCTTCAACTGGCTCGGCCCCCGGGTGGCCGGGGCCCGTTGCCTGGACCTGTTCGCCGGCAGCGGCGTGCTGGGCTTCGAGGCCCTGTCCCGGGGCGCCGCCGGGGCGGTACTGGTGGAGCGGGACCCCGGGGCCGTCGAGCGCCTGCGCCAGGGCCGGGAGCGCCTCGATGCGGCGGCCGAGGTGGTGCACGCCGATGCCCTGGCATGGCTGGCCGCCGCCGCACCGCCCTTCGACATCATCTTTCTCGATCCCCCCTACGGTGGGGGCTTGCTGGCCGCGTCGGTTAAGCTGATACATCGGCACGGCCTGGCGGCCCCCCAGGGCCGGATCTACATGGAGGACGACAGCCCGGATTTCACCGTCCCCGGGGACTGGTCCCTGATCCGCCAGGGTAACGCGGGCCAGGTTCATTTCGCCCTCGCGGCACCATCGGCATGAAGGAGGACCCCATGGGGTTGACCATCGTATATCCGGGCACCTTCGATCCCATCACCCGCGGCCACAGCGACCTGGTGGAGCGGGCATCCCGACTCTGCGGCACGGTCATCGTGGCGGTGGCCGAGGGTGCCGACAAACGTCCTTTCTTCGACATTAAGGAACGGGTGGACATGGCGCGCCAGGCCCTCGCCGGGATCCCCGACGTCGAGGTGCGTCCCTTCAACAGCCTGCTGGTGGACTTCGTGCGGGAAGTGGGGGCGACGGTGGTATTGCGGGGCCTGCGGGCGGTGTCGGATTTCGAGTACGAGTTCCAGCTCGCCAGCATGAACCGCAAGATGGCCCCCGAGGTGGAGACCATCTTCCTCACCCCGGCCGAGCAGTACACCTACATCTCCTCCAGCCTCGTGCGCCAGGTGGCGCGCTTCGGTGGCGATGTGAGCGAGTTCGTGCACGCCGGCGTGGCGGCGGCCCTGCGCGCCCGGGCCGACGAACGTCAGCCCTGAATTAGATGCATTCGTCGGAAACCGTGACCGTATCCCGCCGGTCCTTTCCCTTGGCGGGACGGGCATTCGACAATATGTCGATATCTTCCCACCCAGGCCGGGCCCAGGGCCGCCCGACCCCGAGCGCACCATCAGGAGCATGAACCATGGCTTTGATGATTACGGACGAGTGCATCAACTGCGACGTCTGTGAACCCGAATGCCCCAACGAGGCTATCTACCAGGGGGAGGAGATCTACGAGATCAACCCGGATCTCTGCACCGAATGCGTCGGTCACTTCGACACCCCCCAGTGTGTGGAGGTGTGCCCGGTGGATTGCATCCCCAAGAATCCGGATCGGGTAGAGACCGAGGACGAGCTGATGTTGAAGTACGAGCACCTCATGGCCACCAAGGCCTGAGGCGCCAAGGCCTGAGGCGAATGCGCCACCCTTCCCTTCTTTCTCTGCTGGGCCTGCTGCTGTGGCTGGCCGTGGCGGGCCAAGGCGCCCATGGCGCTGCCGCCATCGCCAGCGCCCGTCCCGAGGCCACCCGCGCCGGTCACGAGATCCTGGCGGCGGGCGGCAACGCCTTCGATGCCGCGGTGGCGGTGGCCGCCACCCTGGCGGTGGTGGAGCCCTACAGCTCCGGCCTGGGAGGTGGCGGCTTCTTCCTGTTGCATCGCCAGGACGACGGCCACCAGGTGATGGTGGACGGCCGCGAGACCGCTCCCGCTGCCGCCCATCCCAAGCTGTATCTGGACGGCGACGGCGAGGTGGTGCCCGGTGCCTCCGTGGACGGCCCCCTGGCGGCGGGGATCCCCGGCCTGCCGGCGGCCCTGGTCCACCTCTCCGAATCCTACGGCCGGCTGCCCCTGGCGCAGGCCCTGGAGCCGGCGGTGAGGTGGGCGGAACAGGGCTTCGAAGTGAGCCCTCACTATCGCGCCATGGCCTCCTTCAGAAAGGGTGTTCTGAACGAGTACCCGGCCAGCGCGGCCATCTTCCTGGATGACGGCCGGGTGCCGGAAGTGGGCACCCTGATCCGCCAGCCGGACCTCGCCGCCACCCTGCGTCGCCTCGGAGCCGGGGGCCGTGAGGGCTTCTACCAGGGCGAGGTGGCCGCCGCCCTGGTGGACGCCGTGCGGGACCACGGGGGGATCTGGTCGGGGGCGGATCTCGCTGCGTACCAGGTACGGGAACGGGCCCCCGTGGTGAGCCGGCTGGGTGACATTCGCGTGGTGTCGGCGGCACCGCCCTCCTCCGGCGGCGTGGCCCTGGCCACCATGCTGCATATCCTCGAAGATCTCCCCCGCGGCGGCCCGGGCGAGGCCGAGACCATCCACTACCTGGTGGAGGCCATGCGATTCGCCTATCGCGACCGCGCCGTGCATCTGGGGGATCCGGACTACACCGCGGTCCCCGTGGCCCGCCTCACCAGCCCCGCCTACGCCCGCCGCCTCGCCCGCCGCATCCGGCCCGGGGAGCGGGCCCCTATTCCCGTCCCCGATTTCCCGGCTGCGCCCGAGGGTGCCGACACCACCCACTTCTCCATCATGGACGCCACGGGCAACCGGGTGGCCGCCACCCTGAGCATCAACTATCCCTTCGGTGCCGGCTTCGTGGTCGCGGGCACCGGGGTGTTGTTGAACGACGAGATGGACGACTTCGTGGCCAAGCCCGGGGTGCCCAACGTATACGGCCTGGTGGGCGGGCAGGCCAACGCCGTGGAGCCGGGCAAGCGGCCCCTGTCCAGCATGAGCCCGACCTTCGTGGAGGGGCCGCACCGCATCGGCGTGCTGGGCACCCCGGGGGGCAGTCGCATCATCACCATGGTGTTGCTGGGGATCCTGGATTTCGGCCGCGGCAACGGCCCCGACAGCTGGGTGTCGCGGCCCCGTTTCCACCACCAGTTCCTGCCGGACGTGGTGCAGTTCGAGCCGGGGGCCATCGGCCCGACCGAGCAGCTGGAACTGGAGGCCCGGGGCCACCGGCTGCAGGCCCTGGCAGAGACCTACGGCAATATGCAGGCGGTGATGTGGGAGCGCCGCAGCGGCCGTTACTCCGCCGCCTCGGATCCCCGGGGCGAGGGGCTGGCGGAGGTGCGCTGATGGGGCGGCGGAAAAAGCGTTTAACCACGAAAGACGCGAAATACTCAAAATGAGAAGAGGCCGGGGGCCGCAACAGGGCCAGAGATTGGATGCCAGCCCGGATGCCCGTGCGGGCGTTTTTAAAGAACATACAGCTTTTTTAAACTACGAAATACGCGAAAGGCGCGAAAGGGGAGACGCAGGGGGCCGCACCGCCGCCGGGGAACAACTGCCAGCCCGGATGGTCGCGCGGCGTGTAACGAAGGACAGCTTTCTGGAACCACGAAAGACGCGAAAGGTGCGAAAGGGTGAGCGCTGGGGGCCGCATTGGCGGCGGTGACTGGACGCTACCCAGGATGCCCGCTCGGGCACGGAAAGAACACAGGACGGCGTCGGGCAGAATACGTAAGCGGTTGGATTAGACCACGGTCATCGGCAGTCCGTGTCTTTCCGGCCACGAAGAAAACCACCAACGTCGAGGCCCTCACCCCCACGCCGGAAGACGGCTGCGGACCTTTATATACATTTCGCGCCTTTCGCGTCTTTCGCGGTTAATGCTTTCCATAACATATGGCTTTTTTCGAACCACGAACGCTGAGTCCCTCGCGCCGACGTCGGAAGATGGCTGGACGCCCCCTGTATCCATTTCGCTTTTTTCGCGTATTTCGTGGTTAAACGCTTTTTGCGGTTCTCAATCACCACCCGCGGACTGCTCCAGGCGGGCGGCCACCAGGGCGGCGTTGATCCGTTCCCGATCCACTACCGTGGGCAGCAGCCGGTGATAGCCGTGGAGCCGGCGCGGATGTCGGGCCGCCAGGCCCTCCAGGTGCCGGCGCAGATCCATGGCCAGGGGCAGGGTGAGCAGGGCCGGGGCCAGGCGGCGGATGTAGGCGTCCATGCGCCGCTGCTGGGTTTCCTGCGGCCAGCTCTCGCGTACCAGCAGGGGCGGGAACGCCGCCGCCGGCAGGTGGCGGGCCTCCAGGCCGCCGGACTCCCCGAGCACGCCGAGGCCTTCGCCGCCGTCCGCGGAGCGCCAGAACCACTGGGCCCGTCGTGCCATGCCGCCGGCCCGGGCCATCACCTGCTCTTCCAGGCCCGGGGCGTCGTCTTCCCCGGGATAGCCTGTCGGTGCCGCCGCCAACCCGCCGCCGGCGGCGTGGCCGAGGGCGCGCCAGATCAGCTGGGTGCGCGGCACGGGGGGTGGCGCATCGTCGCCCGTCTGGCTGCGCAGCAGGGCCAGGGGCAGGGCATCGGCGGCGTCCAGCAGCCATAATTCCAGATTATCCGCGAGTTTGAAGGGCAGGGCCGGCGCGCCCGCCAGCGCCTCTAGCAGCGGGGTGAGGGCCGGATGGTCCGATTGGTCCCCCAGGATGGCGTTCAGGGGCGCCCGCTCCAGGCCGTCCCGCCGGGACCACATGCCGTAGGCGAAGTAACGGCGTTCGGCGGCGGCGGGGCCGAGTTCGCCCCAGGGCCCCGACAGGCGCACGGGCCTGCGGGACAGCAACTCCAACTTCCAGTTCACGCCGTCGGCGCTGTAGGCACGGCCCTCCTCCATCTGCACCACCTGCAGGGTCCCCCGGAAGGGGGCGAGGCGGCGCAGGGCATGATAATCGGCCGCCATGGTCTCAGGGGCGCTCGGCCGGGTTGCCGATGGCCCCATGGTTGCCGGCGCCGCGGCTCGGGTTGTAGACCAGCCGCACGTTCTGCGCCACCTTGCCCTCCTCCTTCTGGCTGCTTTCCTGGAGATAGAACTCGAGGATGGCCTCCCGGCTCATGAGATCCTCCACGTTGACATCGTCCGCCACCTCGTTGGTATGGCAGAACACGCTCTCGAAGGGCGAGTCCGGGTCCCGGGGATCCGTCACCCACAGGTTGCCGTCGATGCGCTTGAGGTAGTTCAGAAAGCCGTAGCCCTTGTCCGGGAACCAGCGGCTGCAGATGCCGCGCACGCAGGAGCCGACCTCTCCCCAGGCGTTGCGGGGCTCGTAGGCGATGGGCAGGAGATCGGGGATTAGATAGCCGGAGTAGAAGCCATCCACCTGGCGCTGCAGGGCCCGGGAAACATTGCGGAAGGCCAGCAGCTCCACCCGGCAACCGCGGTTCTGGAGGGCCGTCACCAACTGCAGGAAGTCGCCGTCGCCGGTCACCAGCAGCACCAGGTCCAGGTTCTCGGCCTGGAGCATGGCGTCCACCGCCAGGTCCAGGTCTGCGTTGGCCTTGGTGGTGACGTTGCCCTCGTCGTCGGTATAGCGCTTGACGTACTTGACGGTGATCTTCCAACCAAAGTCCCGCACCATCTGCTGATAGGCGTAGGCCTTGCGGGCGTATTCGTGGTCCTCCTGGGCACGCTCGCCGTCGAAGGCGATGTAGGTGTTGAGCCTGAGCAGGGTGCCGCCGTCCCGGGAGGCGAAGCGCCGCAGGTTGTCGTAGCGCAGGGCATAGCCGCCGTTGATGCGGATGTTCTCGGCGTCCACGAAGACGCCGACCTTCAATGACGCTGTCAAGAAAAGCTCCTGTTTCGAATCGGTTGTGGGTGGAAGGGAAGATATCTCTCACGGAGGCACTGAGGCACGGAGATCACTGGGGATGAATGCATACGGGGGGCGAGCGGCGGGACTGTCTGCATCCGGAATCCCCTCGTGTGCGGCTGATGGCCTTTTCAAATGCTCAATGTTTCCGCGCCTCTGTGAGAGCAGCATTTTCTCAAATCGCGTCGGGCTACGGCCGGGCGGTATTCCCGGACCAAGGTTATCACTAGCGCTGGCAGCGCGGGCAGTAGTAGCTGGAGCGCTGGCCCAGGATGACCCGGCGGATGGGGCCGTCGCAGCCGGGGCAGGGCTCGCCCTCGCGGCCGTAGACCAAGAGCCGCTGGCGGAAGTAGCCGGGCCGGCCGCTGCCGTCCACGAAGTCCCGCAGGGTGGTGCCCCCGGCCGCGATGGCGTCGGTGAGCACTTCTCGTAAGGCGCGGGCGAGGCCCTGATAACGCACCAGGGAGATGCGGGCCGCCGCGCGGCCGGGGTGGATGCCGGCGCGGAACAGGGCCTCGCTGGCGTAGATGTTGCCCACCCCGGCCACCACCGTGCCGTCCAGCAGCAGGGACTTCACCGCCACCCCCCGGCCGCGGGCCGCGAGGTACAGGTGGTGGCCGTCGAAACCTGCCGCCAGGGGCTCCGGGCCCAGGCGTGCGAGCAGGCGATGGGTCAGGGGATCCCCGCTGGTCCAGGTGACGATGCCGAAGCGCCGGGGATCGTGGAGGCGCAGGAGGGGCCCGCCGCCGAAGACGATGTCCACATGGTCGTGGCGTTCCGGCAGGGGGACGGCGCCCCCCAGCACCCGCAGGCTGCCGGACATGCCGAGGTGGATGATGATGGTGCCCAGGGGCATTCTCAGCAGCAGGTATTTGCCCCGGCGCTCCACCCCTGCCACCGGCTGCCCCACGGCGTCCCGCGCCAGCTCCGGGGGCACGGCCTCCCGCAGGCGCGGCTGGCGCACCGTCACCGCCGAGACGTGCCGTCCCGTGATGTGGGGCGCGATGCCGCGGCGCGTGGTTTCCACCTCGGGGAGTTCGGGCATGGGGTTTCTCCGAATATAGATACACTACCACCGCCCGTTCCTTCGGCACGGATGTAGGTCGGGATTCATCCCGACATTAACGCCCGCCGTGCACACCACAGGTCGGACCGGAACCACCCGCAACTCGTAACTCGTAGGTTGGGGTGAGGAACGAACCCCAACATGACCATGGATTCGCCTCGCAATCGTCGGGGTTCGCAAGCTCACCCCAACTACACACGCCCGCGCGGGCATCCGGGCTGGTATCTGATCTGCGGCTCTGGTGCGGCCCCCGCGTCTTCTCATTTTGTGTATTTCGCGTCTTTCGTGGTTCCAGAAAGCTGTCCTTCCGCGGTTCCTCAGGGATGACGGGCGTTGCGGGCGGCCTCGAGGGCGGCCTCCACCTCCGGGTAGTCTTCGGCGATCTGCAGCACGTCGCGGCGGCCGAGGCGCACAAGGGAGCAGGGACGCGACGCGGTGACCGTCGCCGTGCGCACACTGTCCCCGAGGAGCGCCGTCTCGCCAAAGAATTCGCCCGCACCCAGTTCGGCGATGACGTGGTTCTGGCCGTCATCGCCCCGGTGGGATACCGCCACTCGGCCCCGGGCCACCACGTAAAGGGCGTCGCCATGGGCCCCCTCGGCGATGATGGTGTCCCCCACCAGGAAGCTGACAGTGGTGGCCCGGGCGGCGACCTGGTCCAGGGCCCGGGTGGGGAGCCGCCCGAGCAGCGGCACGCCGGCCAGCAGATCGCGGGTCTCGAGCTCCGCCACCGGGTTGGCGAGGGGCGCCACCTCGGTCGCCGCTTGGGCGAGGCGCTGCTCCAGAACCTTGAAGGGCTTGGGGCTGATGCTGCCGTGGTGGCGCTCCGATTCCAGCAGGTTGCCGGCCTGGGCCAGGGCGGCGCGCAGGGCAAAGGTACCCTCGAAGGCCTCGAAGAAAGTGGGGTAGTCCCGCCGGATGTCGGCCACCCGGGCCCGGAATACGACCATGCGTTCCTCGTAGTGTTCCACCAGTTCGGCACGATAGGATGGGGGTAGCTCGCCGTCCCCGCGCACGTAGGCGAGGGCCGCCTCGGCCATGAGGATGCGGGCCATGTCCTTGAGCAGATGCTGGGCGGTGCGTCTGCCCTGGAGGCGGCTCAGCAGCGGTGCCGCCCAGTCGTGTTCCCGCAGCCAGCGCACCAGGGTGTCCTCGAGGCGTAGGAAGGGGTTGGCGCGACGGGTGCCGGTTTGTCCCTCGTCGCGGTGAGTCCCCTCACCGGCCACCGCGTCCTGCTTGCGCCGCAGCTCGCCCCGCAGGTCCAGGAAGGTGTACTGGGGGATAATGCCCCCTTTGAACAGGCCCTCCAGGGCCTCCAGCTCCACTCGCAGGGTCTGCTTGCGGTAACGCCGGAGCTGGTGGGCCGCGGTGACCGGCGTCGCCACCGTCAGGGCCGCGTCCACCACCGAGGCGGCCTGGCACCCGCCCTGGGGGCTCAGCAGTCCGGAGGCGGAGAGGCGATCCAGGGTGGCGGTGGCGTGATGCTTCACCAGCCCCACGGCGCGCTTGAGTTCCGCCCCCTCGTCGGCCGACAGCCGGTGCAGCCCCAGGGCCTTGATGAGGGGCCTGATGGTGGGGGCGTTCACCAGCAGGGTGAACAACACCACTCCGAGGGTGAGGTCGAGGATCAGCTGGCGCCCCGCCAGGTCTTCGGGGATGGAGAGGGCGATGGCCAGGGCCAGGCCGCCCTTGAGACCGCCCCACCACATGATGTGGCGCTCACCCATGGTGATATTGGGCAGGCCGAATACGCGGGTGGCGAAGGGCACCAGGGAGTAGACTATGCTGGCCCGGGCGGCCAGCACCAGCAGCACGGCGATGAGGATGCCGTCGAACTGGCGGGCGATGCTGAGGTAATCCGCCGCCATGCCCACCAGCAGGAACAGCAGGGTGTTGGCGGCCAGGGCCAGGAACTCCCAGATCTCCCCCAGGGCCGTTACCGTCTCCCGGGGCAGTCGCGGCACCGCGAAGGCGCCGAGGGTGACGGCGCCGGTGGCCACCGCCATCACCCCCGACAGGTGCAGGGTGTGCTCCGCCACCACGAAACCGGCATAGGCCATCACCACCGACAGGACCATGACCCCCGCGGCCCCCACTTGGAGCCGGCTCATGAGTTGGCCGCACAGCAGGCCCGCGGCGATGCCCACCAGGGCACCCCCCAGGAACACCTTGAGGAACTCCATCACCGCGCCCCCCACGGCGGTGAATTCGAAGGACCCCAACAGGGCCATGCCCAGGAGGATCTTGAACACAACGATGGCGGTGGCGTCGTTGAGAAGGGACTCCCCCTCCACCAGCACCGTGAGGCGCTCCGGCGTGCCCAACTCCTTGAACAGCGCCACCACCGCCACCGGATCCGTGGCCGAGATGAGGGCGCCGAAGACGAAGGCGGTGGCCGGCTCGATGGGCAGCAACAGCCACAGCCCGCTGCCGATGGCCAGGGTGGAGAACAGCAGGGCCGGCACCGCCAGGGTCAGCACCGGTCCCATGTCCCGGATGAGCTGGCGGGCGTTGAGGTTGAGGCCCGACTCGAAGATGAGGGCGGGCAGGAAGATGAACAGCACCAGCTCGGGGGTGATGTGTACCTCGTTCATCACCTCCAGCGGGGACCACAGGTGCCCCAGGTTGCCCAGCACGGCTCCCAGCAACACCAGCAGCACGGTGTAGGGTATGGGGAGGTTGCGGGTCAGGCCCGCCACCACCATGCCGGCCCCCAGCAGGAGCATGATGACCAGGACGGTTTCGGACAAGGGCATGGGCGCGCGGGCGAGGGGTCAGGGCCTGGGATGATTATGCATCCATCCGTCACCCCAGAGGAGCGCCCGTGGGCATCCGGGCTGGCATCCGATCTCCAGCCCCATTGCGGCCCTCGGAGTTCTCTCTTTCGGGCCTTTCGCGTCTTTCGGGTTGAAAAGCTGGTTCTCAACGCGCACAAAGAGCCACCATCGTTAAGCGTTAACGAGGAGATCCGCTTCGCCGCCAAGTGCATCAAGACCTGGTGCGCGAAGGGGGACGATTGGGACGACGTGGCGGTACTGTCTGCGACGAAGGACCATGGACGCCAGCCGCGAGCGCCGGTCCGCGGTCCCGTAGGATATATAAGCAGAACTGAAGTTGATCTGAATTTGGTTGCTAATTACTCTTCATCATTGATGTTTCGCATACAGGCGTTATGTCATCCATCCACGTGGACTGGTTGGAAATAGCCATTGATTTTGGAGGAGTCCTACATGTCAAGAAACACCCTGATCGCGTTACCACTCGCTCTGGCCTTCGTTGCCAGCGCCAGCGCCGATTCGTACCCACCGCCTGAAGAGATATTGCAGGAACTCATCGATAAGACCGGTTCTGCCTATCTGTCCCAGAGTGATCAGAACCTGATGATGATGCCCGACAACCCCGCCTACTTCGTGGCCGAGGATGGGGAAGACCTGTTTCACGAGGCCCGCGGTCCCAAGAATGTCTCTCTGGAGGGCTGCGATTTCGGCAAAGGCCCGGGGGTGGTCGAAGGGGCTTATGTCGAGATGCCGCGGTATTTCGAGGACACCGGCAAGGTCATGGATCTCGAGACCCGCCTGGTGCATTGCATGAAGACCTTGCAGGGCTTCGCGGACGACGACCCGGCGGTCAAGAAACGCCACGGTTCCGGTTCCGACATGATGAAGCTCCAGACCTATATCGCCAGCAAGTCCAACGGCCGGCCCTGGAACCCGCCCATGGATCACCCCATGGAGAAGGCCCTGCGGGATGCCGGCGAGGTGATGTTCTATCGCCGTGCGGGGTCCCTGGATTTCAGCTGCAACACCTGCCACGGAGCCACCGGCAAGCGCATCCGCGCCTCGGTGCTGCCGAACATCAATGAACCGGAGGAGTGGACCAAGGCCGTCTCCTGGCCGGCCTACCGTGCCGGTCACCAGCAGGTGCGCAGCAGTCAGCACCGGCTGCGGGGTTGCTACTGGCAGATGCGCCAGGGGCTCGTCGTGCCGGGATCGGACGCCTCGATTGCGATGATCTCATACTGGACCGACGCGGCGCGCGGCCAGCCCGCCATCCTGCCCGACCTCAAGCGCTGATAACGGACGCCAAAGGAGAATTCGATTATGAATCACTACAAACAAAAGGCGGCCGGTGCTGCCGTCCTCATATCCCTGCTGATCGGTGGCTGTGCGGTCGCCGGCGGTGGTCAGGATGATGGCTATGCGGCCATGAGTGGCGAGGAGTTGGCGGAGCATCTGATCTTCGAGGAGAGGGGCTTCAAGCTGGAACAACTCACACAGGAAGGGGGTACGGTCAAGGACCGTCTCATTCAGGATGATCTGCAGCGGGTGTGTTCTGCTGTGGACGGCAATGTGAGCAGCGAGGCCAGGTCCAAGGCCATGGCGATTGCGCAGGCGCAGATGGAATACCCGGCCGGCGGAATCAAGCTGGGTGACTGGCGTAAGGGCAACGAGTTGGCGCGCTCGGGCTATGGCTTTCGCGTCGGCCACAAGACCGACGATCACACCAGTCGTGAGCCGGGCGGCAACTGTTACGCCTGCCATGAACTCGATCCGGATGAGATAGCCTATGGCACCTTGGGTCCAAGTCTCAAAGGTTACGGCAAGCTGCGGGGCACGGGCGATGCCATGCTGAAATACACCTACGAGGTGATCTACAGCCCTCACGCGTACTTTCCCTGTACCCACATGCCGCGATTCGGCGCCAATAATTTCCTGACCAAGGAGCAGATCGGCGACATCATGGCTTACTTGATGCATCCGGATTCGCCGGTCAACAAGTAGTTCGATTCGCCCTTAAGCGGCGCCCCAGGGCCACCGGCAGCGATGCCGGTGGTTTTTTTTGGCGCCCAAAAGAAAAGGGCCGGATTTACCGGCCCCTTTCTTAACATCTTGGCGACGATGGACTCAGCGGACCGTGGTTTCCTCGCTCTCGCTTTCGCCTTTGTTGTCGGTCCAGGCCACCGTCACCTTGTCACCCTTGTCGCCCTTGAACTTGACGGACAGATAGGGATTCTTGGAAACGCCGCCGCTCAGCAAGCCTTTGACTGCGGGGGTTCCGTTACGTGAGACGGTCACTTCCTCGATGAAGTGGGCGGGAATGGTCTTGCCCGTCTTGCTGTCCTTGCGGCTGCCGGTCTCCATGGGATGGCTGATGAGGGACTTCAAGGTTACCTCTCCATCACTCGCTTTGGCGCGTATCTTGATACCTGACATGATATTTTATTCCTCGTGTTCGCTGGGTTCGGGTTCGGGGTTTCTGGGGAGCGTGGATCCGCTCAGCCGCCGCAACCGCCGATGGTCACCTTGACCTCTTTTCTGCCGGAGTAGAGCTTGCCGCCGGATTTCACCACGGCTATCACATCGGAGGACTTGCCCATCTTGATGCGGGTGGACACGTAGCCGCTGGCACTGTCGGTCAGGTCGAAGCTCGCCACCAGGGGGGACGGGTTCTTCTCGACCACCAGGCTGATGGATTCCGCCGGCAGGCTGGTTTCCACGGTGATGGGCACCACCGCACCGTTCTCGGCGATATCGGGGGCCTTGACCGTGATGTCGCCGGAGGTCTCCGTATCGGCCATCCCCAGCAGGTCATTCAGGGCCCCGGACATCTCCTTGTTCTTGAAGGCGTCCTTCGGATAGGCGAGCACGGCCTGGGGGGAAAGCAGCCCGGCACTGACCGCGACACCGACGGTGCTGCTGGCGAGGGTGCCTTTGAGAAAGGTTCTGCGTTTCATACTCATGTTTGGGAACTCCTTAGAATATAGAGTAGGGTTTTATTAGCCAGGGTGTGGGGTGCTCGGTGATATCTATCGATACGCCCATGCGTCGCCACCATGTGACGATCTCAGGGAGACATCCTGGTGTTGGGGTTGTTGCGCGTCGTGCCGGCACCGATGCTCGCGAGCCGATGCGAATCCACCCACTGGCATGGCATCACGCACCTGCGGCGAACGGTCCAGACTTTGGTTTCTCCATTGACACCTCCTTTGACGAATCGATCCGAATTCACGGGGATCCGCATCCACGGGATTCGCTTTCTTTTAGTCCGTGATTTCCGAACTTAGTTTCCGCAGTGCATTACCTGCACGGTGTATGACCGTGTCAAGCGCCGTTTAAGTTTGCGTCAGCCAGAATCCAAGGTCAAACAAATCAAGGGTTTTTCAGTAACCGGTAATATTTTAAAAAGGTTTTTTACCGATGGTTTCGGGGCCGCATCAGAGCCCTTCGGGCTGTCCCGTGGGTGGCACATAAGGGCGCCACCATTCATCTATTTCAGGGCCATCATCTGTTCGAGCTGGGCCTTCATCCGGCGCAGTCGGTCGGCGATGCGCTCTTCCTGATAGAAGTCGCCGCGGGCCCCCTTGGCGGCGAGTTCCAACTGCTGAACCCCGGCGGCCAGATCTCCCTGAAGGTAGTAGTATTCCGCCAGGGCGACCTGGCTCTCCACGGTGTTGCCCAGGGCCTCTTCGGCCTGAGCCAGCAGGTAATAGCTTTTGGCGTCACCGCGATTGCCGGTGATGTAGCGCGACAGCAGGCGGTGCGCTTCGGTGATCCTGCCCTGTTCCAGCAGCGCCTCACCGAAGCCGGGCACCAGTACCGGGTCATGGGGATAGATCTTCAGTCCCTGGCGATAGAGTTCGAGGGAACGTTCCGGGTTTCCGGCGGCCAGTTCGGTGACCGCCAGTTCGTGGCGCAAGGCGTTGTTCTCCGGCAGGCGCTCGAACAGGTCGCGGAACTCCTCGAGGGCCTCCGGGATCTGTCCACTCTCGCGCAACGCCAGGGCGAGGGCATAGCGCATGGGGTCCTTGTGACGATATTGTCCGGCCGCGATACGTTTACGCAAATCGTTGGCCAGTTGGCCCGGGGACTTGGCCTGGAAGACCTTGACCCTGGCGCGGACCAGGGCGTATTCCATGGAGTCTTCCACCTGTCTGTAGGGCAAGGTCTCGGCCCGCGAACGGCTGTCGGAGATGCGGTTGGTGGTGACCGGATGGGTACTCAGGAACTCGGGGGGACGGCCGTAGTAGCGGGTTTCCGTCTGCAAACGCTCGAAGAATACCGCCATGGCCCGGGGGTCGAAGTCGGCCCGGGCCAGGGTCTGGATGCCCACCCAATCCGCTTCCTTCTCGTGATGGCGGGTGAAATCGATCTGCAGTTGTATGGCCCCGGCCTGACTGGCCGCCAGGGCGGCGGCGCCGGCCTCGCTGTTCTGGCTGCCCAGGGCGATGGCGGCGAGCAGCGCGGCCACCGTGGGGATGGTCATGCGGTTGGCCAAATCCACGCTGCGGGCGATATGATGCTGGGTGACGTGGGCGATCTCGTGGGCCAGGACCGCCGCCAGCTCGCTCTCCGTCTCGCTGGCGTCGATGAGGCCGGTGTGGACACCGATATAGCCACCCGGTGCGGCGAAGGCGTTGATGGCCGGATCGTCCACCACGAAGAAGGTAAAGGGCTGTTCGGGGGCGTCGCTATGGCTGGCCAGGCGCTGGCCCAGGCGCTGGATGTAGCCGGCGATCTGGGGATCTTCGAGGATGACGCCGCGCTGGCGCAGTTGCTGAAGCATGGCGCGCCCGATGTTTGCGGCCCGCTGGTCGCTGAGGGCCGCCTGGTCCGAGCCGCCGATATCGGGCAGGCGAATGGCGTCGTTGCCCGTCGCCGGGAGCGACACCAACGCGACTGCCGCAGCCAAAGCGCGGGCGCGTCGCAGTATCTTTTCGGTTTTACTCATGAAGGTATATAGAAATTCCATTGCGCCGGGCCAGGGCCATGGTTACCCTTGACCATTGCGTCACGGCAATTCAGGTCCAGGCGGAACGTGCCGAGAATAACACCGACCGATATGCTTCAACCAAGTCCCTAGCCGTAAATCCAAGTAATCAACCCCGAAGGAACCGACGAACGATGCCCAAGAACGCCTTCTACGCCCAATCCGGTGGTGTGACCGCCGTCATCAATGCCAGCGCCTGCGGCGTCATCGAGACCGCCCGGCGCCATGCCGACGCCATCGGCAAGGTGTACGCCGGCCGCAACGGCATCATCGGCGCCCTGACAGAGGACCTCATCGACACCAGCGAGGAGTCGGACGAGGCCATCGCCGCCCTGCGTTATACCCCCTCGGGGGCCTTCGGGTCCTGCCGCTACAAGCTGAAGGGCCTGGAGGAGAACCGGCGGGAATACGAGCGTCTCATCGAGATGTTCAAGGCCCACGACATCGGTTACTTCTTCTACAACGGTGGCGGTGATTCCGCCGATACCTGTCATAAGGTGTCTCAGCTCTCGGAGACCATGGGCTACCCCATCCAGGCCATTCACGTACCCAAGACCGTGGACAACGACCTGCCGATTACAGACAACTGTCCCGGCTTCGGCTCCGTGGCCAAATACATCGCCGTGTCCACCCGTGAGGCCAGCTACGACGTGCGTTCCATGGCCAAGACCTCCACCCAGTTCTTCGTCCTCGAGGTGATGGGGCGCCATGCCGGGTGGATCGCCGCCGCCGGCGGGCTCGCCGCCGATGATAATAATGACATCCCGGTGGTGATTCTGTTCCCCGAGGTGGAATTCGATAAGGAACGCTTCCTGGCCAGGGTGAAGGCGGCGAAGGACAGCCACGGTTATTGCACCGTGGTGGTCTCCGAGGGCGCCCACTGGCCCGACGGCAAGTTCCTGGCCGAGCAGGGCACGCGGGACGCCTTCGGCCACGCCCAGCTCGGCGGCGCCGCGCCGGTGGTGGCCAACATGGTGAAGGAGGCTCTGGGCTACAAGTTCCACTGGGCGGTGGCCGACTATCTCCAGCGGGCCGCCCGCCACCTGGCCTCCAAGACCGACGTGGATCAGGCCTACGCCATGGGCAAGGCGGCGGTGGAGTTGGCGGTGGCGGGCGAGAACGCCGTCATGCCCACCATCGACCGCACCTCCAATGACCCTTACGCCTGGGCCGTGGGCAAGGCGCCCCTGTCCGAGGTGGCCAATGTGGAGAAGTTCATGCCCGCGGAGTTCATCAGCGACGACGGTTTCGGCATCACCGCCGCCTGTCGCCAGTATCTGGAGCCCTTGATCCAGGGCGAGGACTACCCGCCCTATGTCAACGGCATGCCGGCCTACGTGACCCTGAAGAACGTCGCCGTGGCCCGCCGTCTCGACAGTGACTTCCAGCCTTGAGGTTGACCCCGCCGTCGATGGGGCATCGGGAAGGACCACTCTCGGGGGGCGTGCCCCCCCTTTTGATTGCACCAGGCCGGTGTACCCGTGACCGGGGGCCAGGCCTGGGAACGTCTCAGGGTGCAGGTGGGTATGGCGGGGGGATACAATCGCACGCCGCCGGACGGGTCTAGGGGGTTTCCAAACACACTCATTGGGGGAGGTTAGCGTCATGGTACTTTTTGCCTTGTTATGCGCCGTTGCGGCGTTGCTCTACGGGGTGTGGTCGGCCAAATGGGTGCTGGCCAAGCCCACCGGCAACGCGCGCATGCAGGAGATCGCCGCCGCCATCCAGGAAGGGGCGTCGGCCTATCTCAACCGCCAGTACTCCACCATCGCCTTCGTCGGCGTCATTATCTTCGTCATTCTCCTGATCGCCCTGGATACCTATACGGCGGTGGGTTTCTTCATCGGCGCGGTGATGTCCGCCGTGGCCGGTTACATCGGCATGATCATCTCGGTGCGAGCCAACGTGCGCACCACCCAGGCCGCCTACAGCGGCCTCAACGCCGCCCTCGCCGTGGCCTTCCGTTCCGGCGCCATCACCGGCATGCTGGTGGTGGGCCTGGGGCTGTTCGGCGTGGCCGCCTATTACGGCATCCTGCTGCTGCTGGACGTGGAGGATCCCGTGCAACCCCTGGTGGGCCTGGCCTTCGGCGGTTCCCTCATCTCCATCTTCGCGCGTCTCGGCGGTGGCATCTTCACCAAGGGGGCCGACGTGGGCGCCGACCTGGTGGGCAAGGTGGAGGCGGGGATCCCCGAGGACGACCCCCGCAACCCGGCGGTCATCGCGGACAACGTGGGAGACAACGTGGGCGACTGCGCCGGCATGGCGGCCGACCTTTTCGAGACCTATGCCGTCACCATCATCGCCGCCATGCTGCTGGCCGGCCTGGTGATCCCCAACTGCACGCCTGCCACCCTGGCCTACCCGTTGCTGCTCGGCGGGGTATCCATTCTCGCCTCTATCATCGGCACCTTTTTCGTCAAGGCGAAGTCCGGCCGCACCATCATGGGGGCCCTCTACCAGGGCCTGTTCGTGTCCGCCGGCATCGCCGCCCTGGCGTTCTATCCCGTCACCCAATTCGCGATGGGAGACAACGGGCTCTACACCATCAACGAGATCTACGGCTCGGCCCTCATCGGCCTGGTGCTCACCGGAGCCATGGTGCTCATCACCGAGTACTACACCGGCACGGATTTCGCGCCGGTACGCCACATCGCCGAGGCCTCCACCACGGGCCACGGTACCAACGTCATCGCCGGCCTCGGGGTCTCCATGCGCTCCACAGCCATTCCGGTGCTCTACGTCTGCGCCGCCATCTGGGGTGCCTACAGCCTGGCTGGGCTGTTCGGTATCGCCACCGCCGCGGTGGCCATGCTGTCCATGACCGGCATCATCGTCGCCCTCGACGCTTATGGGCCCGTCACCGACAATGCGGGGGGCATCGCGGAGATGGCGGATCTGCCCGAGGAGATCCGCAACATCACCGATCCGCTGGATGCCGTGGGCAATACCACCAAGGCGGTGACCAAAGGCTATGCCATCGGTTCCGCCGGTCTCGCCGCCCTGGTGCTGTTCGCCGATTACACCCATGGTCTGGAACTGGTGGGCCACCACCTCGAGTTCAGCCTGTCGGATCCCAAGGTCATCATCGGCCTGTTCCTCGGCGGCATGGTGCCCTACCTGTTCGGTGCCCTGGCCTTGGAGGCCGTGGGCAGGGCCGCCAGCGGCATCGTCAAGGAGGTGCGGCGCCAGTTTCGCGAGATCCCGGGCATCATGGAGGGCACCACCAAGCCCGATTACTCCAGGGCCGTGGACATGCTCACCCGTTCCGCGATCAAGGAGATGATCGTGCCCTCCCTGCTGCCCATCGTCTTCCCGGTGGCGGTGGGTTTCCTGCTCGGCCCCGTGGCCCTTGGGGGGCTGCTGCTGGGCACCATCGTCACGGGCCTGTTCGTGGCCATCTCCATGACCGTGGGCGGCGGGGCCTGGGACAACGCCAAGAAGTACATCGAGGACGGTGCCTACGGCGGCAAGGGTTCGGAGGCCCACAAGGCGGCGGTCACCGGCGACACCGTCGGCGACCCCTACAAGGACACCGCCGGCCCCGCCATCAACCCCCTGATCAAGATCATCAATATCGTGGCCCTGCTCCTCGTGCCGTTGATCTGATCCCCTGCGGGCATTCGCCCACGGGCCCGGGGTCCGGGCCGTGACGGCGATGGGTTAGAATAGCCAATCGACAGCCAGGGCGCTTCGCGGCGCCCTGGCAGCTCGGTTTCCGTAAACTGACAGACAGAGGGCAGGCCATGAACCTTGACCGCGTAGCCTCGGGGCGCGACGTCCCCAACGAGATCAACGTCATCATCGAGATCCCGGCCAATTCGGACCCGGTGAAATACGAACTGGACAAGGAGACCGGCGCCATGTTCGTGGACCGCTTCATGTCTTCGGCCATGCACTACCCGTGCAACTACGGTTACGTGCCCCATACTTTGTCCGCCGATGGCGACCCGGTGGATGTCCTGGTGCTGACGCCCTATGCGTTGATCTCCGGCTCGGTGATCAGTTGCCGGCCGGTGGGTGTCCTCAAGATGAAGGACGAGTCGGGCGATGACGCCAAGGTGCTGGCGGTGCCCGTGGACAAGCTCTGCAAGACCTACCGAGACGTGCAGGACTTCCGTGACCTGACCGGCGAGGTGCTCAATCGTATCTCCCACTTCTTCGAGCATTACAAGGACCTGGACGAGGGCAAATGGGTGCGGGTGGACGGCTGGTACGGCATCGAAGAGGCCAAGCAGGAGCTCATCAACAGCGTCTCCATGTACCGGGATGCGCCGGAGAAGCCCCGTTTCTGAGGCGCAACGGGCATTCCCGGGCGCGACGCTACCGTGAAGATCTGCATCCTCTCCGACAGCCATGATCGCCGGGATCTGCTGGCTGCCGCGGTGGCGGATGCGGTGGACCGGGGGGTAGAGGCCGTGTTCCACGGCGGCGACGTGGTGGCACCCTCCACCCTCTCGGTACTCCAGCCCTTCGGACTTCCCGTGCACGTGGTGCATGGCAACAACACCGGTGATCTCTATACCATGAATGCCATGGCCCGGCGCAAGGGCAGCATCATCACTTATCATGGTAACGACATGGATTTGGAACTGGGTGGGCGCCGTATCTTCATGGTGCATTATCCCCACTACGCCCGCGGCATGGCGGTGATGGGGGACTGGGACCTGGTGTGTTGCGGCCATAGCCACCGCGCGGTGGTGGAACGGGTGGCCACGATCAAGGGTGGCGAGTCCGTGCTGGTGGATGCGGGCACCGTAGGCGGCGTTTGCGAGCCCCCCACCTACGTGCTGGGGGATCTGGCGACCATGGAGTTCCACATCAAACGGGTGCCGGAATCATGACGGCCGCAATCGTGCCGGCCATGGCAGGCGCGGGCCGGCATGGACTCACCGGTGGGCTTCACGCCGGATAATTCGCCGGTCACGGCCCCGGCGTACGGTGCCGCCGTCATTTCCTGGGGTGCCGGTATCGTGCTGGCCCTGGCCGTGGTGGCGGGCATCCACTGGTATGTGGGATGGGGGCCCCTGCTGGCGCCGTGGCAGGAACTCGAGGTCCACGCCCTGCTTCTCGCCCTCGGCCTGGCCGTGGCCGGCTACCTGGCGCGGGCGGTGCGGCTTTATCTTTTTTTTGCCGGCCCCACGGCGGGCCGATTCGCCCTGACCCTCAAGCTCGTGCTGCTCAATACCCTGGCCAACAATCTCCTGCCCATGCGGGCGGGGGAGTTGTCCTTTCCTCTGCTCATGAGGCGCTTCTTCGCCGTGCCCCTGGGTACGGCCACGGCCGCCCTGGCGTGGCTGCGCTTCATGGATCTGCACACCCTGTTGGGTCTTGGCCTGATCGGCCTCCTGGCGGGGCGTATGGACGGCCCCTGGGGATGGCCGCTGATGGCGGCCTGGCTGGCCTTGCCGTGGCTGGCCTACCGTTTTCAGCGTGCCATCCCGGGCTGGCTGGGCGCGGGGCGCTGGCGGCGCCTGGGCGCCGCCGTCGCGGCGGGGTCGCCGGCCCACGGCCGCGCCTTCTGGGAGTGCTGGCTTTGGTCCGTCCTCGCCTGGGCGGCCAAGCTGGCGGTATTCGTCTGGCTGCTCACGGCCTTCAGCGGTGCCGCCGTGGAGGTCGCGCTGCTGGGGGCCCTGGGGGGCGAACTGACCAGCGTCCTGCCGTTCCACGGCCTGGCGGGCATGGGCACCTACGAGGCCGGCGTGGTGGCGGCCATGGCCCCCTTCGGCGTGCCCCTCGAAGCGGCCCTGGCGGCGGCCGTCAATCTGCATCTGTTCCTGCTGGGGGTCTCGGTGGCGGGCGGCGCCCTGGCGTCGCTGATCCGTGAACCACGCGGCCATGGATGAGGCTCTGCTGGTCTGGATCAATAGGGGTTGGTCCGGGCCCCTGGCCGACGCCCTGTTCACCTGGGCCTCCGCGCGCTGGACCTTCTCCCCTGTTGTTGCTGCTGCTGGGAGACAGCGTGCGGCGGGCGGGTTGGCATGGCGCCAGGCTGTGGCTGTTGCTGGTGGTGAGCATCGGTATCGGCGATGCCACCGGTAATATCATCAAGTCATGGGCCGGCGAGCCCCGGCCGTGTTTCGCCCACCATGCGCTTCTGGTGCAGCCGGGCGGCGAACCCATGCATCGATGCAGCGGCTCCGCCGCCACCGGCATGCCCTCCAGCCACGCCCTCAATTTCTTCGTCGCCGCCACCTTTCTCACCCTCACCACCCCGTGGCGATCCTGGCAGGTGGTGGTTTTCGTCGCCGCGGTGTTGGCCTCGGTGTCGCGGATCTATCTGGGCAAGCACCTGCCCAGCCAGGTGCTGGCGGGGGTGGGTGTCGGTACCGCCATCGGCATCCTGGCGGGGCTGTGGGCGTGCTACCATCGCGCCTCCATCCCAGCCAGCCCGGGCGACCGGTTTTTCCGTCATGAAACAGATGGATAGCAGCGAGAGACCCATCCTCGGGGGGCTCGATGACGGGGACACGCCGCTGGCCGTGACGGTGGTGGTACCCCTCTACAACGAGGCCGACAGCGTGCCGGCCCTGGTGGCGGAGTTGCGCGCGGCCATGGCGCAGACCGGCTACCCCTGGGAGATCATCCTGGTGGATGACGGCAGTACCGATGCCACCCCCGCCCGCCTGGAGGCGGTGCTGGAGGCGGACGCCGATGACCGTTTCCGGGTCCTGACCCTGCAGCGCAATTTCGGCCAGACCGCGGCCATGCAGGCCGGCATCGACCATGCCACGGGATCGGTGATCGTCACCATGGACGGCGACCTCCAGAACGATCCCGCCGACATCCCGCGGCTGGTGGAGCGCCTGGTGGCGGAGGATCTCGATCTGCTGGTGGGCTGGCGCCGGCATCGCCGGGACAACCTGTGGCTGCGCATCATCCCGTCGCGGTTGGCCAACCGGCTCATCGGCAACGTCACCGGGGTGGAACTGCACGATTATGGCTGCAGCCTCAAGGTCTATCGCGGCAGCGTGATCAAGCGGGTGCGGCTGTTCGGCGACATGCATCGCTTCATCCCCGCCTGGGTCTCGGTGCATACCTCGCCCACTCGTATCAAGGAGGAGGTGGTCAACCACCGCGCGCGGCTTCACGGCGCCTCCAACTACGGACTCACCCGGGCGTTTCGTGTGGTGGTGGACCTGCTGTCGGTCTATTTCTTCATCAAGTACCTCAGCCGGCCGGGCCATTTCTTCGGACGCATCGGCCTCGCCTTCGGTGGCGCCGGGGGCCTGATTCTCGCCTATCTGGCCTATGCCAAACTGGTCCTCGGCGAGGACATCGGCACCCGGCCCCTGCTGATGCTGGGGATCCTGCTGGTGGTGGTGGCGGTGCAGTTCCTCACCACCGGCGTCCTCGGCGAGTTGGGGGCCCGCACCTATTTCGCCACCAGCGCCACCCTGCCCTACGTGGTGCGTCGGGACAGCCATCGCGTGTCCCGCCGCCACGGTGCCGCCGCGCCTTCCCCCTGACCCCGCGCGGTCAAACCCCCGTGAGTGATCACAAGCTCTCCCCCTCCCTGGCGCCGGCGTCGATGCTGGTGGTCCTGGCCATCGCCCTTCACGCGATCGTGATGTACACCGCGAGCCTGGAGCTGCACTACGAGGAGGCCCAGTACTGGCTGTGGTCCACCCGCCCGGACTGGAGCTACTATTCCAAGGGTCCGCTGGTGGCCTGGCTCATCGCCGTCGCCACCGCCGCCCTGGGTCAGGGCGAGGCTCAGGTGCGGCTGTTCGCCTGGCTTACCCACGGGCTGTTTCTGGTGGCCGTCTATGGCTTCGCCCGCGACCTGTGGGGGCGCCGTGATGCCGCGCGCTGGGCGGTGATGCTCGCGGCGCCGGCCCCCGTCTACTTCCTGCTGGGGGGTGTCATGACCACGGACGTGTTCCTGTTCCTGTTCTGGACCCTGGCCCTGTGGGCGGCCTACCGGGCATTGGTGTGGCAGCGGCCCCGGGCCTGGTATGCCATGGGCGGGGCCGTGGGTGTGGGGGCCCTGGGCAAGCTCAGCATCGGCCTGTTGCCGGTGACCACCGCCGTGGTGATGCTGTTGCGTGCCCCGTGGCGCCGCCACTATCTGACCCGCCCGCCGTGGCTGGCGGCCCTGCTGGCGCTGCTGCTGATGGCGCCCATGGTGGGCTGGAACGCGGCCCACGACTGGGTGATGGTGCGCCACGAGAGCGGCCACGTGGCCGGCGGTGGCTTCGATGGCCTGGGGTTGGCGGAGTTCATCGCCGGCCAGTTCATCGCCCTGTCGCCGCTGTTACTGGCCACCATGCTGGCGGTGCTGTGGCGCCCGGCGGCGCCGCCCGGGCCTCGCCTGGTGTGGCTGGTCTCGGTAGGGGTGCTGGCCTTCTTCGTCGTCAAGGCCATGATGGGCAAGGTGCAGCCCAACTGGCCCGCCGTGGCCTACATCGGCGGGGTGGTGCTGCTGGCGGGGGAGGCGGTGCGCCGCGGCCCGCGCTTCCGGGCCTGGCTGGGGGTGGTGATGGCGGCGGCGGTGTTGCAGTCCCTGGCCATCCTCTACCTGCCCCTGACGGGGGCCTTCGAGGGTCGTGATCCCCTCAAGGCCCTGCGGGGCTGGCAGGCACCCATCGACGCCCTCGCAGGCCATGCCGCGGGCGTGGACTTCATCCTCACCCGCAACTATCACCTCGCGAGCCGCCTCGCCTTCTACCTGCCCCGGGGGCTGCCCGTCTATCTGGGGGGCGACGGCGGGCGCCGCCACAACCAGTTCGACCTGTGGCCCGGTCCCGCCAGGCATCGCGGCGGCACCGCCCTGTACGTGGTGGATGAGCAGCGCCTGCCCGCCGCCGTGCGGGACGCCTTCGCGGGTTGTACGCCCCTGCCGACCCTCCCTGCTGGGGACCCGCGCCTGTTCCCGTGGCGCTGCCACGGCTTCGAAGGCGAAACCTGGGCCCCGCCCAGCGGCTACTGAAGCGGGCCATGGAAGTCATCGTCGCGCTACTGGACTGGTTGGAAGGCCACCCGTGGGCCACCGGGTCCCTGGTGGGTCTGTCCATCGTGACCTTCTTCGGCAGCCTGCTCGCCCTGCCGTGGCTGGTGGCTCGCCTGCGGGCGGACTATTTCGTCTACGACCATCGCCTGCACGACTCTCGCGGCGACCGTCATCCGGCGGTTCACGCCCTGGTAGTGGTGGCGAAGAACACCCTCGGGGCCGTGCTGGTGGTCGCCGGCCTCGCCATGCTGGTGCTGCCCGGCCAGGGCCTGCTGACCATCCTCGTCGGGCTCATGCTCATGAACTTTCCCGGCAAGTACCGTCTGGAGAAGCGCCTGGTGAGAAATCCCAGGGTGCTGCGGGCCCTCAACTGGATGCGTGCCCGTTGGCGACGTCCGCCGCTGCAGCCGCCTCCCGGTTGATGCGGGCGATGACGCCGCCGGCGGGATCGTCGGTGTAGAGCGCGTGGTTGCTGGGATCCACCCCGAGGATGCTGCACAGGGTGACGATCTCGATCTGCTCGGCCAGGTCGATGCCGCCATCGGCCTCGCTGATGGCGAGGCAGATGCGTATCAACAGCTCGGCCTTCTCCCCATCCTCGGCCGCCACCTCTTTGACGTCCCGCAGGGCCCGGGTCTGGCCCTTGGGTGGGTCCTCCAGGATGGCCTGTACATACTCGTCGAACAGATCCACGCCCTCGTGGGGATCGAAGACCTTGAGTTCGTTGAGAGTCTCCAGCACCTTGTCGAGGCGCATGCGCTGGCCCAGGGTCACCTGACCGTGGATGGAGGCCACCAGGGCCGCCGCCGCCATCACGCCACGCAGGAAAGGGCGGTTGCGGTGGCGTTCCAGCTGCACCCGGTAGAGGGACTTCAGCTCTTCGAGGAATCCTGGCATGGGCGGCACTTCGTGCTGTGTATGATCGGAGATTAGCGCGCCCATCGGGGGGCGTCCAGCGCCCGGCCGCAGCCGCCTCAGGGGAGCCCCAACCACGGGATCCCGAAGGCGCGCAACAGCATCGTGGTGTCCTCCAGGGGTAGGCCCATGACCCCCGAGTAGCTGCCGCGCAGCTCCTTGACGAAGGCCCCCGCCAGGCCCTGGATGCCGTAGGCCCCGGCCTTGTCCATGGGTTCCCCGGTGGCCACGTAGGCGGCGATCTCCACCGCCGCCAGGGTGCGGAAACGGACCTCGCTGACGTTCACCCGGACGGCCTCCCGCGACCCCTGCACCAGGGCCACGGCGCACATCACCTGGTGGCTGCGGCCGCCGAGGGCCGCCAGCATGCGGTGCGCTGCGGCCCCATCGCTGGGCTTGCCGAGAATGGCGCCCTCCAGCACCACCGTGGTGTCGGACCCCAGCACCGGCAGATCCCCGTGGCGCTCCGGTAAGACCCAACCGGCGCGGGCCTTGGCGAGAGCCAGCCGGGCCACGTAATCCCGCGGCCCCTCATCGGGCCCGAGTCGCTCGTCCACCTCCACCGGCAGATGGTGAAAGGGCACGCCGATCTGCGCCAGCAGGGCCTGGCGGCGCGGCGACTGGGAGGCGAGGTGGATAACGGGTTCCGGGAGCGGCGAGTCGTTCATGGCAGGGTCGGTCAGTCGCGGTGATAGGGATGGCCGCTGATGACCGACCAGGCGCGGTAGATCTGCTCGGCCACTACCACCCGTACCAGCATATGGGGCAGGGTCAGGGGCGACAGGGACCACAGCCGGTGCGCCTGCTCCTTGACGCGGGGGGCCAGGCCGTCGGCCCCGCCCACCATGAGGCCCACGTCCGTGCCCTCCTCCAGCCAGCGTCCGAGGTGAGCGGCCAATTGGCGGGTGGACCAGGAGTGGCCCCCTTCGTCCAGGGCGATGCGCAGGTCGGTGTCGGCCACCGCCTCGAGGAGCAGGTCCCCTTCCCGCCCCCTGAGCTTGTCGAGGTCGCCGCCGCGGCGCTGGGGGGCCTTGATCTCCCGCAGTTCGAGGTGGCAGCCGCCGCTCAGGCGGCGGGCGTATTCATGGTAGCCCGTGGCGATCCAGTCCGGCATGCCGCGGCCCACCGCCGCCACCACCACCTTCATGAAGAGCTGGCGGTACGCTGGCCCGCGGCGCTCTCGGACCAGAGCTTCTCCAGCTGGTAGAAATCGCGGATGCGCGGCTGCATGACGTGGACCACCACATCGTTGAGGTCGATGAGCACCCACTCCCCTTCCTTCTCCCCCTCCATGCCGAGCATGTCCAAGCCCCTGGCCTTGGCCACGTCATGGACCTTGCGGGCGAGGGCGGAGACCTGGCGGTTGGAGCCGCCGCTGGCCAGCACCAGCCAATCGGTCATGGCGGTCATGCCGCGCACGTCGAGGGTCTTGATATCGAAGCCCTTGACGTCTTCCAGGGCCTCCACCACCAGGTCGCGGACGGCCTCAGGACTCGTGCTCATAGAGTCCCTGGCGACGGATGATCTGCAGGGCCGGGTCCGGCAGGAGATAGCGCGGGCTGCGGCCGGTGGCGACGAGGCGGCGAATGCGGGAGGCGGAGATGTCGAGCATGGGCACCTGGAGTATGAGGATCCTGCCGGCTAGTGTCTCATTCAATTGCGACGGCCTGTCAACCTGGTGTCGTTGCAGGAGTTCCCCCGGGGGGCCTTGGGGCGGTGCGCTGCCGGGTCGCCCGGCGATGCCGATGTGGGCGAGTTCCGGGATCTGCCGCCAGCGGTGCCAGTGGTGAAGGCCCTGGAAGGCATCCATGCCCATGAGGAAGCACAGGGGCGTGTGGGGATGGTCCCGGCGCAGGGCCTCCAGGGTATCCACCGCATAGGAGGGGCCGGGGCGCTCCAATTCCCGCCGGTCCACCCGCAGCCGCGGCTCGCCGGCCACGGCCGCTGCCGCCATGGTCGCCCGCTCCTCGGCGTGGGCTACCGGGGCATCGCGATGGGGCGGCGTGCCGGCGGGCACCAGCAGCACCTCCTCGAGGCCCAGCCCGTCGGCGAATTCCAGGGCCAGGCGCAGGTGCCCGTAGTGGATGGGATCGAAGGTGCCGCCGAGGATGCCGAGCATCAGGGGGTCAGGCGAGAATCATGGTGAATGGTGAATGGTGAATGGTGAATGGTGGATAGTTCGGATAGTCATTATTGGCGGATGTGGCCGTCGCCGAGGACGATGAACTTGACCGATGTCAGGCCTTCCAGGCCCACGGGGCCGCGGGCGTGGATCTTGTCCGTGGAGATGCCTATCTCGGCCCCCAGGCCGTATTCGAAGCCGTCGGCGAAGCGGGTGGAGGCGTTCACCATCACCGAGCTCGAATCCACCTCCCGCAGGAAGCGGCGGGCGCGGCTGTAGTTCTCCGTGACGATGGTATCGGTGTGGGCCGAGCCGTGGCGGTTGATGTGGGCGATGGCCTCGTCCAGGTCCTTGACCACCCGGATGGCCAGGATGGGGGCCAGGTACTCCGTGTCCCAGTCCTCCTCCGTGGCCGCCGCCGTCCCGGCCACCAGCCGGCAGGTGGTGGCGCAGCCCCGCAGTTCCACCCCCATCTCCTGGAGCATGGGGCCCAGCTCCCCCAATACCGGCTCGGCCACGTCCTCCGCCACCAGCAGGGTCTCCATGGTGTTGCAGGTGCCGTAGCGCTGGGTCTTGGCGTTGAAGGCCACCTGGATGGCCTTCTCCAGGTCGGCGTCGCCGTCCACGTAGACGTGGCAGTTGCCGTCCAGGTGCTTGATGACGGGCACCCGGGCGTCCCGGGAGATGCGCTCGATGAGGCCCTTGCCGCCCCGCGGGATGATGACGTCGATGGCCTCGGGCATGGTGATCATGGCGCCCACCGCCGCGCGGTCGGTGGTGTCGAGCACCTGCACCGCGTCGGCCGGCAGCCCGGTGGCCGTGAGCCCGCGGTGGATGGCCCCGGCAATGGCCTGGTTGGAGTGGAAGGCCTCGGAGCCTCCCCGCAGCACCGTGGCGTTGCCCGATTTCAGGCACAGGGCGGCGGCGTCGGCGGTGACATTGGGGCGCGACTCGTAGATGATCCCCACCACCCCCAGGGGCACCCGCATGCGGCCCACCTGGATCCCGGAGGGCCGGTAGCTCAAGTCGAAGATGGCACCGATGGGGTCGGGCAGCGCGGCCACCTGGTGCAGGCCCTCCATCATGGCATCCACGCGCCCCGCCGTGAGTTCCAGGCGGTCCAGCAGGGCGGCGTCGAGGCCCTTGGCCCGGCCCGCCTCGAGGTCCCGGCCGTTGGCGTCCATGAGGGGGCCGCGGTCCGCTTCCAGGGCCGTGGCGATGGCGCCGAGGGCGGCGTTCTTGTCGGCGCTGCCGGCCGCCGCCAAGTGGCGGGAGGCGGCACGGGCGCGGGTGCCGACGCCGGCCATGTAGTCTTGGATGTTCATGGGTGGATTGTCTCCCCTCCCGCACGGTTTGTCATGGCATGGGGCCGTCGGTCACCGGTCCTGCCGCGGCAGGAATCCGGGTTGTCCGGCCAGGGCCAGGCAGTAACGCTCCAGGGCCACCCAGGGTGTCACGCCGGCGCCGCGGCCCTTGGCGGCGCGGTCCAGGAGGGCGAACTGGGCCAGCAGATCCAACAGCCGGGCCATGGGGTGGCGGGCCAGGGCGGCCTCGAACAGGGCCCGGCGTCGCTTCCACTGGAAGGCTCCGCCGACCAGCCCGGGGGGGGGGCGCTGGGTGGCGCCGCCGCCGTGGGCCAGGGTGCACAGGCCGCGGATGTCCTGGCCCAGGGCCCACAACACCAGGGGCAGGGGCGTGCCCTCCCCTTCCAGATGGGGCACGATGCGGGCGATGCGCCCGGCGTTGCCCGCCAGGGCCTCGTCCGCCAACTGGTAGAAGTCGTGACGCGCGCTGTCACTCACCGCCGCCAGCACCTGCCTGGGGTCGAGGGTGCCGGGGCCTTCCACCAGCAGCAGCTTTTCCAACTCCTGGTCGCAGGCCAGCAGGTTGCCTTCGGTACGTTCGGCGATGATGGCCGCGGCTTCATCGTCCAGGGTCATGCCCCGGGCCGCGGCGCGGCGCGCGATCCAGCGCGGCAACTGGGCGATGTCGATGGCCTGGCTCTGGACCACCACCCCCTTCTGTTCCAGTCCCTTGAACCAGGCGCTCTTGTAGGCGCCGCCGTCCAGTTTGCCGGTATTCACCAGCAGCAGGGTGTCGGGGCTCAATGTTTCCAGGACCTCCCGCAGTACCGCGCCCCCCTCGCGCCCGGGCTTGCCCCCGGGCAGGCGCAGGTCGATGACGCGGCGGGTGGCGAACAGGGACAGGCTGCCCAGCTCCGCCGTCAGGACACCCCAGTCGAAGCGGCTGTCGGCATCCAGCACCACCCGTTCCTGGAACCCCGTTTCCCGAGCCGCGGTGGTGATGGCGTCGAAGGCCTCCGTGAGCTGCAGGGGCTCATCGCCACACAGCAGGTAGGCCGGCGCCAGCCCGCGGCGCAGATGGCCTTCGATCTGTGGCGGGTGGAGGCGCACCGGCCGTCCTCAGTCGCGGTCCAGGCCCTGGAGGCGCAGCAGGATCTGCTGGGCGGCATCCCGGCGCATCTCCTCCCGCAATACGCCGCGCTCCCGGCTCTTGCCGATGATGGCGTCCTCGTCGAACACGTAGTCCCGTTGCAGGACGATGGTCTGGTTGGGGGCGATGGCGCTGCCGTCGGCGGCGTCGACCTTGAAATTGATGGCATAGGCTACCTCGAACTCCCGAGACCTGCCGGTGTTGGGGTCCACCGACAGCACCCGCTCGCTGAAGCGCTCCCGGTCCAGGGTCACGATGGCGGTGGCGTCGTCCCGGGAGTCCACCACCTCCACGTCGCTGGCCCGCAGGCCCACCATCAGTTCGTCACGGAGGAACTGGGGGCCGGTGAGTACCACCCGCTCCAGCAGGGGGGGAAGATCGTAGTCGCCGCGCAGTTGGAAGCCGCAGCTCGCCAGGGCCAGCAGCAGGGAGAGCACCACGAGGTGTGGGACATGCATGGGTGGTATACCTCCAGGGGCGGCCATCAGGTGGCCACGATGTTCACCAGCTTGCCGGGCACCACGATGATCTTGCGCACCGTCTTGCCGGTGGTGTGGCGCCGGACATTGTCATCGGCCATGGCGGTGGCCTCCACCGCGTCCCGCGCGGCATCCGCCGCCACGGTCACCTTGGCCCGTACCTTGCCGTTCACCTGCACCACATATTCGATGCTGTCCCGGGCCAGGGCCGCCTCGTCCACCCGTGGCCAGGGGGCGGCGAGGATGTCGCCGCCGTAGCCTAGCGCGCGCCACAGGTGGTGGGTGATGTGGGGGGCGATGGGGCCGAGGAGACGCAGCACCAGGCCCATGCCCTCACGCAGCACGGCGGCGTCGGCGGCGCTGTCGCCGGCGCGATTGAGGGTGTTCACCATCTTCATGGCCGCCGATACGACGGTATTGAACTGATGGCGCTCGTAGTCGAACAGGGCCTGGCCGAGGGCGCCATGGATCTCCCGGCGCAGTTCCCGCTGGGCCGGGCCGAAGTCGGCAGCGGCGGGCTCGGCTGCGGCCGTGGGAGTGCGTTCCATGGCCATCGTCCACAGCCGGCGTATGAAGCGGAAGGCCCCCTCCACACCCTCGTCGGACCACTCCAGGGACTGGTCGGGCGGGGCCGTGAACATGGTGTAGAGGCGCACGGTGTCGGCACCGTAGCGGTCGATGAGGGCCTGGGGATCGACGCCGTTGTTCTTGGACTTGGACATCTTCTCCACCGGCCCGGCCACCACCGGCCGGCCGTCGCTGGCCAGCACGGCGCGGGTCACCCGGCCCTTGTCGTCCCGTTCCACCTCCACGTCGGCGGGATTGAACCACTCGCGGTTGCCGTCCGCACGCTCCCGGTAGTAGGTCTCGGCCACCACCATGCCCTGGGTGAGCAGGCGGGTGAAGGGCTCGTCGCTGTCCACCAAGCCCTCGTCCCGCATCACCTTGTTGAAGAAACGGGCATAGAGCAGGTGCAGCACGGCATGCTCGATGCCGCCCACGTACTGGTCCACCGGCAGCCAGTAGCGGGCGCGCTCGTCCACCATGGCATCATCCGCGTCGGGGCTGCAGAAGCGGGCGTAGTACCAGGAGGACTCGAAGAAGGTGTCGAAGGTGTCGGTCTCGCGGCGGCGGCCGTCGCCGAGGTCGTAGAAGTCGGGCATACGGGCCAGGGGCGAGCCGCTGCCGTCCACCACCACCTCCTCGGGCAGGGCTACCGGCAACTCGTCCTGCGGCACCGGCTCGTAGTGGCCGGAAGCGTCGCGTATCACGGGGATGGGGCAGCCCCAGTAACGCTGGCGGGAGACCCCCCAGTCCCGCAGTCGGTAGTTGACCTGGCGCCGCCCGCGCCCCGTCTCGGCCAGGTGATCGGCGATGGCGTCGAAGGCCTGCTCCGAGGTGAGGCCGTCGAAGGGCGCGGAATCCTTGAGCACCCCCTTGTCCTCGAAGGCGCCCGCGGCGATATCCGCCACGGCGTCGCCGGCGGGAAATACCACTTGCCGCTTGGGGATCCCGTACCTGTCGGCGAACTCCCAGTCCCGCTGGTCGTGGGCGGGCACCGCCATGACGGCGCCGGTGCCATAGCCCATGAGCACGAAGTTGGCCACGTAGACGGGCACCGGTGCGTCGCTGATGGGATGGCGCACCCCCATGCCGAGGGCCATGCCCTTCTTGTCCATGGTCTCGAGTTCGGCCTCCGACACGCCGCCCTGGCGGCACTCATCGATGAAGGCCTGGACCGCGGGGTCTTGCCGCCCTGCCGCCAGGGCCAGGGGATGCTCGGCGGCCAGCGCCACGTAGGTGACCCCCATCACGGTATCGGGACGGGTGGTGTAGACGGTGATGACCTCGTCGCGGCCGGCCACCTGGAAGTCCATCTCCACGCCCTCGGAGCGCCCGATCCAGTTGCGCTGCATGGTGCGCACCTGGTCGGGCCAGCCGGGGAGCCGGTCCAGACCGTCGATGAGTTCCTCGGCATAATCGGTGATGCGCACGAACCACTGCTCGATGTCCCGCTTCTCCACCAAGGCCCCGGAGCGCCAGCCGCGGCCGTCGATGACCTGCTCGTTGGCCAGCACCGTCTGGTCCACGGGGTCCCAGTTGACGGTGGCGCCCTTACGGTAGGCCAGCCCCTTGGCCATCATGCGGGTGAACAGCCACTGCTCCCAGTGGTAGTAACCGGGGTCGCAGGTGGCCAGCTCGCGGTCCCAGTCGTAGCCGAAGCCGAGGCGCGCCAGCTGTTCCTTCATGTAGGCGATGTTGTCGCGGGTCCAGCGCGCCGGCGGGGTGCGGTTCTGGATGGCGGCGTTCTCCGCCGGCAGACCGAAGGCGTCCCAGCCCATGGGCTGGAGCACGTTCCTGCCCTGCATACGCTGGTAGCGGGCGATGACGTCGCCGATGGTGTAGTTACGGACATGGCCCATGTGCAGCCGCCCCGAGGGGTAGGGGAACATGGACAGGCAGTAGAACTTCTCGCGGTTGGGGTCTTCAACGGCGCGAAAGCTGTGGTGCTCACGCCAGTATTCCTGAGCGGAGCGCTCGATTTCGGAGGGTGTGTAGGAAGATTCCATGGGATGGCCGCGAAAAATCAAACGCGAAGGATACCCCACGTCCCACAGGGCTCCAAGGAGGCGGCGCCGGCTATCGTTTGAAATCGGCCCTATAATCAGCGATGGCGGGTTCTAGCCCGGCGTGGGTGCATGGGACGGGGCCTGGATGTCGGGATGAATCCCGACCTACAGCCGTGCCCGAGGAACAGGCGATGCTGGCGTTGCGGTGGTGGTGTTTATGTAGGTCGGGCTTCAGCCCGACAGGCGGCTGAAAGCAAAAACGCAAACCACGAAATACGGGAAAGACGCGAAAGATAAAGAGGCGAGAGTGAAGCTTGGCTTGGCCCCCCCAACCTATTCGGGTTCCTCCAGGCCCTTACCATCGCCTCATATGGCGGCCAGGACCCTTTCGTTCATTTCGCGTGTTTCGCGGTTGAAAGAGCGTTGAACGGAAACGGTTCCTGACACCGTTTCGTGACCCGGGTTCCTCCAGGCCCTTACGATCGTCTCATATGGCGGCCAGGACCCTTTCGTTCATTTCGCGTGTTTCGTGGTTATAAAGGGTTGTAGAGGCGGTGTTAAGGCTTGCGGGCCTGGTGGGCGTATTCGAAGGCGTCGGAATAGAAGTGTTCCACCGCCAGGCCCCGTTCGATGAAGGCCTCGCGGCCGGTGTGGACCATGACCGGCGGGCCACCCGCGTAAACGTCGAGGCCCGACATGTCCGGGAAGTCGGTGGCGATGGCCTCGTGGACGAAGCCGGTGCGGCCATCCCAGGCGGGGTCGATGCCCGGACCCGACAACACGGGGACGTAGTGCACGCTGGCATGCGCCGCCGACCAGCCTTCGGGTAGCTTCGTCATGTAGAGGTCGGCCCGCGTCCGGGCGCCCCAGTAGATCCACATCTCCCGTCGTTCCTGCTTGCTGAGGAAGTATTCCACCAGGGCCTTGATGGGGGCGAAGCCGGTGCCGCCGGCCATGAACACCATGGGGCGGTCGTTCTCCCGCGGCACGAAGCTGCCCTTGGGGCCCCTGAGGCGCAGCACCGTCTTTTCCTTCATGGTGCTGAAGACCCGTTCGCTGAAATCGCCGCCGGCGACATGGCGCACGTGCAGTTCCAGGGTGGCGTCGTTGTCCGGCGCATTGGCCAGCGAGAAGGCCCGGGCCTCGCCGTTCTTCGTCAGCACCTCGATATACTGGCCGGCCAGAAACTTCAGGCGTTCTGCCTCGGGCAGCTTGAGGTACAGGGCCATGACGTCCGGCGCCAGCCGTTCCATGCGCTCCACGCGCGCCGGCAAGGTGCGTACCGGGATGTCGGCCACGGTGTCCAGGGGCTCGGCGGCGAGCCGCAGCGGACCCTCGGGCCGCGCCAGACAGGGGGCGCATTCGTGGCTGCCCGGCTTGGAGTCCGCCAGGGCCTCGGGCACGGTGTCGGGATAGCCGACGGTGCCCTCCACCAGTCGCGTTACACAGGCGCCGCAGTGGCCACCGCGACAGCCGTAGGGCAGGGAGATGCCGTTACGCAGGGCGGCATCGAGGATGGATTCCCGCGCTTCCACTTCGAAGGTGATGCCGCTCGGTACGAGTTCTACTCGATGGGACATGGGTGACTGGGACTCGAAAAGGCTAGAAACAGTGGCCCATAGCGAGGCATGGGTAAACCCGTCGCTTATGGGAAAACCCCCGGCGGACGGCGCGGCGGGTCTACTTGGCGGGTTGGCTACGCTTGCCGTGCAACCAGCGCAGGATGGGCTGCCAGAGTTCCACATCGTGGGCCACGGCCGACGGCGCCACCTCGAAGATGCTCAAGCCCCGTTCCGCCGCGTTGAGGTAGTTCTGGCTGGCCCGCAGCACGCCCACGTAGGGCAGTCGCTGGCCGTTCTCCAGACGAATGTGACGCAGGTAGTCTTCGAGGATGATGCGCCCGGGGGAGTTCTCCCGCGCGCGGTTGATGATGGTGCCGAGGCGAATGGCCCCACGGTTCACCTGGGGCAGCAGGTTCAATTCTTCGACGAAGCGTTCGGCGGCGCGGATATCGATGGGTGACGGCAATACCGGCATGAGCAGGGTCTCGGCCCGTTTGACCAGGGCCGCCAGCTCGTCGCCGTGGACGCCGGCCGGGGCGTCTATGACCGCCACGTCCAGTTTGCGGGGCAGGCGCCGGCCACCGTGCCAGCCCTCGATGCCGGTGATGGGCGGGCGGCTGTCGGGGCGGAAGTATAGCCAGTCCGAACTGGACCCCTGGGGATCCATGTCCACCAGGGCCACCTTGTCGCCGCGGTTGGCATAATGGGCGGCCAGGTTGGTGGCGATGGTGGTCTTGCCGCTACCGCCCTTCGAATTGAGCACCAGGATGGTCCGCATCACGCCTTCCTCACCGGGTATCACACGCCTTCATGAGATGCGCGAACAGTATAGCAGGACTGCCCGATGAAGAATGGGGCGGCGCAGGGCCGGGGGCACCCGCTGGACGACGACGGCGCCCCGGGGCAAACCCTGGCAGGGCTGCCCCGGTGGGCCTAGGCCTAGGCCGGGCCCCTGGTCCGGTCCATCATGCGCTCGATGATGGGGGTGAAGATGATCTCCATGGCCAGCCCCATCTTGCCCGCCGGGCAGACGATGGTGTTGCGCCGCGACATGAAGGAGTCCTTCAGCATGGAGATGAGGTAGGGGAAATCGGCCTCCATCTTCACCGGGTCGCGGAAGCGGATGACCACGAAGCTCTCGTCCGCGGTGGGGATGTCGCGGGCGATGAAGGGGTTGGAGGTATCCACAGTGGGTACGCGCTGGAAGTTGATGTCGGTCTTGGAGAACTGGGGCGTGATGTAGTGCACGTAATCGGGCATGCGGCGCAGGATGGTATCCACCGTCGCTTCCGCGGAATAACCCCGCTCCTCCTGGTCGCGGAAGATCTTCTGGATCCACTCCAGGTTGACGATGGGTACCACGCCGATGAGTAGATCGGTGAAGCGAGAGGCATCGATGTTTGCATCGGCCACGCCGCCGTGGAGGCCCTCGTAGAACAACAGGTCGGTGCCGGTGGAGATGTCCTCCCAGGGGGTGAACTGGCCGGGCTCGACGCTGATGCCGAGGCGCTGGTTGTGGTATTCGGCCTCCTCGGTGCTGTGAATGTAATAGCGGCGTCGCCCCGAACCCGTCTCGCCATACTGACGGAAGGTGTTTTCGATCTCATCGAACAGGTTGGCCTCGGCCCCGAAGTGACTGAAGTCGCGTCCTTCCTGCTCGGCCTGCTTGGTGTGCTCGCGCATCTGCACTCGGTCGTAGCGATGATAGCTGTCGCCCTCGACGACCGCGGCGTTGATGTTTTCGCGGAAGAAGATGTGCTCGAAGGCTCGTTTGACGGTAGTGGTGCCGGCGCCGGACGAACCGGTTACGGCGATGACGGGATGTTTCTCGGACATCGCTGACCTCCTGGAAAAGGTTTAAAGGGAAATCGCATGGTTTCGAATGGCTGCCTCGGCCCGGACACGGTTCCCTCTCCCGAGTTCGGTCCCGCACAAAAAGATGCCGTAGTCTAGCGGAAACCTTGGGGCCAAGTCTCGCCGGGAGTCGATGGCGTGCCGCGGAGGACCGTCAGCCCGCCGGCGGCGGCCGGAAGCGACGCACCCGTCGGGCCAACTCCGGCAGGCTGCCACCGTGGCCGTAGCGCAGCCGCACGTATTCGTCGATGATGCCTTCCAACTCCGCCCGGACTGCCGGCAGCCGCACGGCGGCCCGCTGTCCCAGATGGATGGGACCCTCGGTGGGCCGGCATTCGACGCCCCGGCGGGCCAGCTTGCGACACAGGCGGTCGTAGAGCCGGCGCGCGCGGTCGTGGCGGCCGCGCCCGCGGTGGATCAGCCACAGCGCCACGCCACCGAGTGCCAGGCTCACCATGATGAGCAGACTGATACCCAACTGCCGCCAGTCCCTGGCGTCGATGCCGAGGCGCTTCAGGAAAGACAGCTGGCGGGCCTGGCCGTAGCCCAGCACCCACTGGTTCCACCAGTTGTTCACCGCGTCCCAGCCGAAACGCAGCCGCCGCATGAGTTCGTAGATCTGCTCCACGTTCGCCTCGCCGAGGCCGATGATGGCGGGCCGCGGCGGCGGCAGGGCGCCGTCCATGCCCAGTTCCACCCGGCTCGGAGCGACGGCGGCCGTGGGGTCCACCCGCACCCAGCCCCGCTCCTCCAGCCACACCTCGGCCCACGCATGGGCGTCCCGCTGGCGCACGATCCAGTAGTCGTCCACCGGGTTCGGCTCGCCGCCCTGGTAGCCCGTCACCACCCGCGCCGGCAGGCCGGCGGCGCGCATCAGCACGGTGAAGGCGGTAGCGTAGTGCTCGCAGAAGCCGCGCCGGGTGTCGAACAGGAACTCATCCACGGGGTCGCCGGGCAGGGCCGGCGGCTGCAGGGTGTAGGCAAAGTCCCCGGCGGTGAAATGGTCCAGGGCCTGGCCGATGATGGCCTCGGGGGTGGCGGCCGTGTGCGCCCATTGCCGGGCCAGGACCCGGGCCCGGGGGTGGCTGTCCGCTGGCAGGTCCAGGGCCCGTTCGAGGGCACTGGTGTGGGCACTCTCGACGCGGCTGTCGAGGGCCGAGGCGGCCGGGTAGCGGATGCGCGAGGACACCCGCTCCTCGCGGGTCGCCACCAGATCGGCTCCCAGCTCGCTGCCGGGGGGCAGTTCCATGGGCAGGTCCAGGAGCAGCAACCAATGTTGGTTGTGGGGCTCCAGGGTCACGGTGTAGCGCGCCACGTCATCGCCCCGGCTGAGTTGGGGCGACGGTACCCGGAGAGGTTCTCCCACCTGCCAGCGCCGCCCGTCGGTGTCCCACATCACCGGTCCCCGCCAGTAGAGCCGCTGGGCCGGCGGCGGCGTACCGTTGAAGCGCACCCTGAAGGCCACGGCCCCGGACTGGCTGAGGCGGCTGATGTCTCCCGGGGACATGGTGTCCGACAAGCCGGTGACGGCGTTGATGCTGTCCTCCGGCAGGCCCCACAGGGGGCCGGGTATGCGGGGAAACAACACGAACAGCACCAGCATCAGGGGGATGGCCTGGAGCAGCATGGTGCCGCCAAGGCGCAGGCTGGCCCGCGCGTCCATGTGGCTGGGGTCGGTCACCAGGCGAATGAGGGTGGTGGTGGTGACCACCACCACCAGGAACATGTAGATGCCGGTGGGAATGGACTGGGAATAGAGAAAATTGGTGACCACCAGGAAGTAGGCCAGCAACACCCCGATATAGGCGTCCCGCTGATCGCGGGTCTCCAGCAGCTTCATGCCCACCAGGGTGATGAGCAGGGCGATGCCCGCGGTGCGGCCCATGATGGTGCCGTACTCCATATAGACCCCGGCCACCAGCATCATCTGCAGCAACAGCCGCGCGAAACGACCCGGCAGGCGGGTGCCCCGCAGCGCCCCCGCGAGACGCCACAGCCCGAGCACCAGGAAGGCCCCGATCACCCACAGGGGCATGCGCGGCGCGTGGGGCAGCACCACCAGGGTGAGGGCGGCCATCAGCCACAGCAGGCGGTCGAGGGTGAGCCGCCACTGCTCTGCCGCGGCCATCATGACGTGGCGTCCTGCTCCAATCCGAAGCGTGCGAGACGGGCCAGGCACTGCTCCATATGGTGCTCGCCGCGTCCCGGCGGGACGCTTGCTCCCGGTAGCTCCAGGCCGTAGTGGCCGCCGCTCTGCTCCGCTTCCAGCACCCAGCGGCACAATTGGGACAGGCGGGCCTCGGTATCGCCGGCGCCCGCCTCGGTCCAGCGCAGCACGCGGTCGCCGGCACCGCCGCCCTGGAATACCTTTACCTGCAGACGCGGGTCGCGGGCCGCCGCCTTCCAGTTGACACGCCGCGGTGAATCCCCGGGATGAAAGGCGCGGTGGCCGCTGAAATCCTCCTGGCCCTCTTCCCGGCTGCGGCCCTCGTGGAGCCCACCCGTGGCGGCGTCCGGCAGGGGCAGATGGCCCCCGGGCGCGGGATACACCAGGCATTCCAGGCTCACGCCCAGGGGTGCCCAGGCGCGGAACAAGCCCAGGGGGAAGCGGGTCTCGAGGCGGGGTCGCACGAGGCGCATCAGTCCGCGGCGCTCCGTGGCCACCATGAAGTCGGCGCAACTCAGCTGGCGGGCCGGCGTGAACAGGGCCACGGCGGCCCAGGGGCGGCGCCGACCGAGCCGCCGGGGTCCGGGGTGACGGTGGCGCAGGGTCAGGGCCCGCCGGGGCAGGGGGCCGGGGTTGTCCAGGCACAAGGCGAGGCGACAGGGCTCACCCGCGAAGGCCGGCGTGGCCCGCCCGGGGCGCACGTGGAGCCCCGCCAGGTTGCGGTAGGCGTGGAGCATGGAGACCAGGGCCAGGGAACCCAGCAGGAATACCAGCATGTAGGCGAGGCTGTTGTTGTAGTTGATGGCCCCCGTGAGCATCACCGCCAGGGCGGCGAAATAGGCCAGGCCCCGGGCGGTGGGCAGAATGAAAATGCGCCGCTGGGTGAGGGCGAAGCCGGACGTGGAGGCGCCCGGGGCCCAGCGCTGGGGGGCGCCGTCGGGCACGTCAGGGCAGGGCTACCTGGCCGATGAGATCGGCCCCCAGCTCGGCTGGGGTCATGCCGGCGTTAGCCGCCGGGCGCAGGCGGTGGCCGACCACGCCGGGCAGCACGGCCTGGAGGTCCTCGGGCACCACGTGGTCCCGTCCCGCCATCACCGCCCAGGCCTGGGCGCCGCGCAACAGGGCGAGGCCGGCCCGTGGCGACAGGCCCGAAATGTAGGCCGGGTTGTCGCGGGTGAAGGCGACGATGGCCTGGAGGTAATCCATGAGGGCGTCGGAGGCGTGGACCTCCGGCACGCGGCGCTGGATCGCCATGAGGGCCTCCGGCGTGAGGGCGGGCTCCAGCTCGGCCATGAGGTCGCGGCGGTCGCGACCGCGGTACAGATCCCGCTCGGCGGCGGCGTCGGGATAGCCCAGCTCGATGCGCATGAGGAAACGGTCGAGCTGGGATTCGGGCAGGGGGAAGGTGCCGATCTGATGGGACGGGTTCTGGGTGGCGATGACGAAAAAGGGCTCGGGCAGGGCGCGGGTCTCGCCCTCCTGGGTGACCTGGTGCTCCTCCATGGCCTCCAGCAGGGCGCTCTGGGCCTTCGGCGTCGCGCGGTTCACCTCGTCGGCGAGGATGATGTGGGCGAAGATGGGGCCGGGATGGAACTTGAAGGCCGCGGCATCCCGGTCGTAGACCGACACTCCCAGGATGTCCGCCGGCAGCAGGTCGCTGGTGAACTGGATGCGCTGGAAGGAAAGCCCCAGGCTGCCGGCCACGGCATGAGCCAGGGTGGTCTTGCCAACCCCCGGCACGTCTTCGATGAGCAGGTGGCCGCGGGCGATGAGGCAGGCCACGGCGAGGCGGATGGGGGTCTCCTTGCCGAGGATGATGCGGGCGATCTGGTTGACGGTCTGGTCGAGAGCGGTTTTCATGGGCGTCGGATGTCTCGCGGGGTCCCGGTGTGGCAGGCGGGTCATGGCTACAGGGGCCTTAGTCTTGGCTTCCTGACTGTCGCACCGTCATGCCGAAGGCAGCCGATCCTAACAGGATGCCATGTGAGTGCCATGGTGGAGCCGCGTCATGCCGCCACCGGCAACGGATAAACTCCCGCCCCGGCGGGCCATCGGGGAGCGTGGATGTGGGCCAGGAAATCGACAGTCACCGTTTCTCGCCCGGGGATTTCGAGCGTTTTCGTCAACGGCTCGACGAAGAGACCCGCCAACTGGAGGAATGGTTCCGGGACGGCCGCTTCGTGGAGGAGCCGCCGGTGGGCGGCCTCGAGGTGGAGGCCTGGCTGGTGGGCGAGGACCACCGCCCCGCCGCCGTCAACGACGCCTTCCTGGAACGCCTGTCGAGCCCCCTGGTGGTGCCGGAGCTGTCCCGCTTCAACGTGGAGGTCAACTCCAGTCCGGTGCGCCTGGCGGGGCGGGCCCTGCGGGCCATGGAGGACGAGCTGGGGCGCACCTACGCGCGCTGCGAGGCGGTGGCCCGGGACATCGGCGCCCACGTGGTGTGGGTGGGGATCCTGCCGAGCCTGCGGGACGACGACCTCACCCTCGCCAACATGTCCCGCCTCAAGCGCTACCGTGCCCTCAACGAGCAGGTGTTGCGGCTGCGGGGCGGGCGTCCCATCGTGCTCCACATCGAGGGCCGCGAGGCCCTGCACATCGAGCATCACGACGTGATGCTGGAGTCGGCGGCCACCTCCCTGCAGATCCACCTCCAGGTATCGCCGGCCAGCGCCCACCGCTATTACAACGCCGCCAAGCTGGCGGCGGCGCCGATGGTGGCGGCCTGTGCCAATTCGCCTTTCCTGTTCGGCCGCGACCTGTGGGCCGAGACCCGCATCCCGTTGTTCGAACAATCGGTGGCGGTGGCGGGCCCGGCCCGGGTGACCTTCGGCGACGGCTATGCCGAGGGCGATCTGGCGGCCTGCTTCCGGCGCAATGTCGACAAGTTTGACGTCCTCCTGCCCGAGGCCCTGGAGGAATCCGCGGCCCTGCTGCCCCACGTGCGCCTGCACAACGGCACCATCTGGCGCTGGAACCGCCCCCTCATCGGTTTCGACGAGGCGGGCCGGCCCCACCTGCGCATCGAGCACCGGGTGGCTGCGGCGCCCACCTCGGTGCTGGACGCCATGGCCAACGTGGCCCTGTTCTTCGGCCTCGCCCATCACCTGGCCGGTCTCGAGCCGCCCCCCGAGTCGCGCCTGGACTTCGCCGTGGCCCGGAACAACTTCTACGCCGCCGCCCGGGAGGGTCTCGATGCCGAAATCGCCTGGCCCGGCCGCGAGCGGGCGCCGGTGCGGCGGGTGCTCCAGGACCTGCTGCCGGCGGTGGCCACCGGCCTCGCGGGCTTCGGCATCGCCGGGGAAGACATCAACCGCTACCTGGGGGTGATTGCCGACCGCCTCGAGCGCGGTCAGAATGGCAGTGTCTGGCAGCGTGCCTATGTCGCCGCCCGGGGTCGTGACATGGAGGCGCTCACCGGGGCCTACCGCGAGCGCCAGCGAAGCGGACTGCCCGTCCATCTGTGGGACGCTTGATCCCACCCGACGTCCCTGGTAACCCTTTAGCCCATGCTGAACATCTACGACGCCCTCCCCGAGGGCCTGCTGGAACGGGACAGCCACGAACTCCACGAGGTGCTGCCCGGACCCACCCTGATCCATCTGCGCGGCCGTGCGGAGGAGCCCCTGTTCGTATCCGTCATGCTCCACGGCAACGAGGACACGGGCTGGCTGGCCCTGCGCGAGCTGCTGCGCCGTTATCGCGGCCACGCCCTGCCCCGCTCCCTGTCCCTGTTCATCGGCAACGTGGCGGCGGCACGGGAGCGCCGGCGCCTGCTCGACGGCCAACCCGACTTCAACCGCATCTGGAACGATGGCGACACCCTGGAGCACGGCATGGCCCGCCAGGTGCTGGCCCAGATGCGGGAACGCCGGGTGTTCGCGGCGGTGGACATCCACAACAACACGGGCATCAATCCCCATTACGCCTGCGTCAATGCCCTCGACCCCCGCTATCTGCAGCTGGCCACGCTGTTCGCCCGCACCGTGGTCTACTTCACCCGGCCGGAGACCGTGTGTTCCATGGCCTTCGCGGCCCTGTGCCCCGCCGTCACCCTGGAGAGCGGCCAGCCCGGGCAGCCCCATGGCACCGAACATGCCCTGAACTTCGTGGACAGCTGCCTGCGCCTGGCGGCAATCCCGGAGCACCCGGTGGCCGACCACGACCTCGACCTCTATCACACGGTGGCCGTGGTGAAGATGGCCGCGGGGCTGGATTTCGGCTTCCGCGAGGGGGTAGGGGACGTCTGGTTCGTGCCCGATCTGGACCACCTGAACTTCTCCGACCTGCCCCCGGGGACGCCCCTGGGCGGCGTGCGGGACGCCGCCGCGGAGCTGCCCCTGGAGGTGACGGACGAGACCGGGGCCGACGTGGGGGCGCGCTATTTCGAGCTGGTGGACGGCGAGATCCTCACCCGCGCGCCCCTCATGCCCTCCATGTTCACCCTGGATGAGAACGTCATCCGCCAGGACTGCCTGGGCTACGTGATGGAGCGCTACCACGTGCCCCACGCCGCCGCGTGACCTCGCGCGGGCGCCGTCGCGAATGCTGTTAGAATCCGCCCCCATGGATGCCGGCGCCCTCCTCGAACCCCTGAATCCCCGCCAGCGCGAGGCCGTCACCCTGCCGGCGGGTCACGCCCTGGTGCTGGCGGGGGCCGGCAGCGGCAAGACGCGGGTGCTGGTGCACCGCCTGGCGTGGCTGCTGCAAAGTGGCGAGGCCAGCCCCTTCGGCATCATGGCGGTGACCTTCACCAACAAGGCGGCGGCCGAGATGCGCGAGCGCACCGAGAGCATGCTGGCGACGCCGGTGCGGGGCATGTGGATCGGCACCTTCCATGGTCTCGCCCACCGTTTCCTGCGCACCCACTGGCAGGACGCCGGACTCCCGGAGGGCTTCCAGATCCTGGACAGCGAAGACCAGTTGCGTACCGTGCGCCGGGTGATCCGGGGTCTCGAGCTCGACGAGGCGCGGTGGCCGCCCAAGCAGGCCCAGTGGTTCATCAACGGCTGTAAGGACGAGGGCCGGCGCCCCGCCGACCTGGGCACCGCCGAGGGCGACCCCTGGCAGGGGGGCATGGCGCGCATCTACGGCGCCTACGAGGAGACCTGCCGGCGCGGCGGCATGGTGGACTTCGCCGAGCTGTTGCTGCGCACCTACGAGACCCTGCGCGATAACGCCGGCCTGCTGGAGCACTTTCGCCGGCGCTTCGGCCACATCCTGGTGGACGAGTTCCAGGACACCAATGCCATCCAGTACGCCTGGCTGCGGCTGCTGGCGGGCGACGGCGGGCGCCTGTTCATGGTGGGGGACGACGATCAGTCCATCTATGGCTGGCGCGGTGCCCGCATCGAGAACATCCAGCGCTACCCCGAGGACTTCCGGGACGTGCGGGTCATCCGCCTGGAGCAGAACTACCGCTCCACCGCCAACATCCTGGACGCCGCCAATACCCTCATCGCCCACAACCAGGGACGCCTGGGCAAGAACCTGTGGACCGAAGGGCGGCGCGGGGACCCGGTACGCCTCTATGCCGCCTTCAACGACATCGACGAGGCCCGTTTCGTGGTGGGGCGCATCGCCCAGTGGGTGGAGGGCGGCGGGCGCCGTGACGACTGCGCCATCCTCTACCGGGTGAGCGCCCAGTCCCGCATCATGGAGGAGGCCCTGTTGCAGCAGGGCATGCCCTATCGGGTCTACGGCGGCCTGCGTTTCTACGAGCGCGCGGAGATCAAGGACGCCCTCGCCTACCTGCGGCTGGTGGCCAACCGCGACGACGACACCGCCTTCGAGCGGGTGGTGAACACCCCGGTGCGGGGCATCGGCGCCCGCACCGTGGACACCCTGCGCCAGGCGGCCCGCGGCGAGGGCGTCAGCCTGTGGCGGGCGGCGGCGCGCCTGATAGCCGACGGCGGCCTGGGGGCGCGGGCCCAGGGGGCGGTGCGGGGCTTCCTGGAACTGGTGGAGGGCATGGCCGCGCGCTATGCGGACCTCCCCCTGGCCGAGCAGGTGGACCACGTGGTGCGGGACGCCCGGCTCCAGGCGCACTACGACAAGGAGCCGGGGGAGAAGGCCCAGTCCCGCAAGGAGAACCTGGACGAGTTGGTCACCGCGGCCCGGGAGTTCCAGCCGGCCCCGGAGGACGGCGACGAGGCCGGGATGAACGAACTCGACGCCTTCCTGGCCCATGCCGCCCTGGAGGCCGGTGAGGGGCAGGCGGAGGTGGGACAGGACAGCGTCAGCCTCATGACCCTCCATGGCGCCAAGGGCCTGGAGTTTCCGCTGGTGTTCCTGTGTGGCCTCGAGGAAGGGCTCTTTCCCCACCACAACGCCCTCAACGAGACAGGCGGCCCCGAGGAGGAGCGCCGCCTGTGCTATGTCGGTATCACCCGCGCCCGCGAGCGGTTGTTCCTCAGCTACGCCGAGTCACGGCGCCTCCATGGCCAGGAACTGCACCAGCAACCCTCCCGTTTTCTCCGTGAGCTGCCGCCGGAGGTGCTGGAGGAGGTGCGCCTCGGCGGCACCGTGAGCCGTCCCGTGGCCGCGGCGTCCTTTGCCGCGGACGACGGCGAGTACCGCCTCGGCCAGCATGTGCGCCATCCCAAGTTCGGCGAAGGGGTGGTGATCAACTGCGACGGCGAGGGCGCCCACGCGCGGGTGCAGGTGAATTTCAACCGCGAGGGCGCCAAGTGGCTGGTGGCCGCCTACGCGCGGCTCGAGGCCACTTGAGGCCCGGGATCCACAAGGCCTGACATTCCTGGGGCGAGGTGCCCCACGCCGAGAGGATTAAAGGCCGCCTCGCCCCGGAATGCTCCTCACCCCATCCCTCTCCGAGAGGGAGCGGGGGAGTTTGTGTGCCTGCGACACGTCTTTACATATGTAGGCCGTTGCGAGCGGCCGCCCGTGACCTGACCCGAGGGGGAGAGATGACCATCGTGACTCGACTGGCCGCCGCGACCGCGGCCATCCTGGTGCTGGCCGTGACCGGCTGTAACAGTGGAACGACCGAGGGCCAGGGCCCGGTCGTGGTGTCCGGCCCGCCGCCCACCCAATTCAAATGGAAGATGGTGACCACCTGGCCGCCGGGCTTCCCCATCTTCCAGACCGGCGTGGACCGCTTCGCCGAGGACGTACGGGTGATGAGTGGCGGCGAACTGGACATCAAGGTGTTCGCCGGCAACGAGCTGGTGCCGCCCCTGCAGACCTTCGACGCCGTGTCCCAGGGCACCGTGGAGATGGGCCACGGCGCCGCCTACTATTGGGCGGGCAAGGTCCCTGCCGCCCAGTTCATGTCCGCGGTGCCTTTCGGCATGACCGCCAAGGGCATGCACTCCTGGTTCTATAGCGGCGGCGGGCTGGAGCTGTGGCAGGAACTCTACGAGCCCTTCAACCTGGTGCCCTTCCCCATGGGTAACAGCGGTGTGCAGATGGGGGGCTGGTTCAACAAGCGCATCGATTCCCTGGCGGATCTCGAGGGGCTCAAGATGCGCATCCCCGGCCTCGGCGGCCGGGTGCTGGCCAAGGCGGGCGGCACACCGGTGCTCATGGCCGGCGGTGAGATCTACACCGCCCTGGAACGCAACACCCTGGACGCCACCGAATGGGTGGGCCCCTATCACGACAAGCGCCTCGGCCTCGACCGCGCCGCCGACTATTACTATTACCCGGGCTGGCACGAGCCCGGCACGGCCCTCGAACTCATCGTCAACAAGGGCGCCTGGGACAGCCTGCCCGAGCGCCTGCAGCGCATCGTGCGAGTGGCGGCCATGGCCACCAACCTGTGGGCCTATTCCCAGTTCGAGACCCTCAATCTCCAGGCCCTGCGGGAACTCAGGCAGGAGGGCCGGGTGAATATCCTGCCCTTTCCCGACGAGGTGCTGGTGGAACTCCAGCGCCTGACCCGCGAGACCCTCGAAGAGGAGGCCGCCGGCAACGCCGACTTCAGGCGCGTCTACGAGGCCTACAAGGCCTTCCGTGCCGACAACGACGCCTGGAACGAGATATCCGACGATGCCTACCACCGGGCGCGTGGTCTGGGGGCTGGCCGCGAGTAGACGCGGGCCGCGGGCGGGCGCCGGCGCCGTCACCGCCCGTTCCTGCGGCACGACTGTAGGTCGGGATTCATCCCGACACTCCGGCTGCAGTCAGCCTCGAAAAAGGGCCAAAAACGGGGCGCTTTATAAGCGCCTGCTTATCTTGCGGTATATTTAAGGTATTGGTTTCGAAGGGGGCAGTGGCGCGCCCGAGAGGATTCGAACCTCTGACCTCTGCCTCCGGAGGGCAGCGCTCTATCCAGCTGAGCTACGGGCGCGTGTGCAAACGAACTCTACCAACGGTGTCTCCCACTCTGGAAGACGCTGCCCCGAGAGGGCTATGGCCTACATCCCTGCAGGCCGCCCCTGCGGGGCCAGCGCCGTTGCCGGCGCTGAGCCGATAATCATACCCGGGCCGGCGGCGGCCGGCAAAGCACGATTTTTACGTTCCGCGTTTTCCCGCTATACTCCGCGCTCCATTGCGCCGGCACACCCTCAAACATTGGCGTTTCACAGGCACTCGGAGGCCGCCGAACGCGTCGCCTGCGGGCTGGCCGCGGGCCGGGCGCACCATTACCAATCAACCTTACTAGGGGGAAATCGTGAGCCATCAAGATGATGTCTTTATGCGCCTGGCCATAATCATTCTGCTCATCCTCACCGCCTTCATGGTGGGCGCCATCATCCTCGGCAATGTGCTGGGGGACCTGAAGCAGGAGAGTGTCGCCGAACTGGCCCAGGCCCCGGCGTCGTCTGGGCCGGCGCCCGCCCCCGAACCCCAGGCTGCGGCCCCGCAGCCCGCTCCGTCGGCGGCACCGGCCGAGTCTGAGGACGACGATGCGGCCAGCGAGCCCCGCAGCGGTGAAGAGGTGATCCAGCTCGCCTGTGCCGCCTGCCACAACGCCGGCGTCGCCGGTGCTCCCAAGCTGGGCGACACGGCGGCCTGGCAGAGCCGTGCCGGGGTGGGCATGGATGCGCTGGTGGCGAGTGTCATCAATGGCAAGGGGGCCATGCCCCCGAAGGGTGGCAACATGTCGCTTTCCGAGGAGGAGATCCGCCGCTCCGTGGCGACCATGCTGGAGCAGGCGAGCGTCGAGGCCGGTGGCGGTGGGGCGCAGGCCGATGAGCAGGCAGTTGCCGATGACGGAGGAGAGGAGGCCGCTGCCGCCGGCGGCGCGGCGGGCAAGGAGACCTACACCAAGGCCTGCAATGCCTGTCATGGCACGGGCGCCGCAGGTGCCCCTGTGGTGGGTAACGCCGGCCAGTGGGAGAGCCGCATCGCCAAGGGCATGGAGACCCTCTACGATCACTCCATCAATGGCTTCAACGCCATGCCCGCCAAGGGCGGCTGGGGTAATCTCAGCAATGACGAGGTGAAAGCCGCCGTGGATTACATGGTGGCCGAAAGCCGCTGATTGCCTGTCGTCAGCACGGGTTAACGGGCCCGGCGCTGCCGGGCCCGTTTCCCCGTGGCGGGCCGGTGTCCGCAATCTTTTTGGACCCTCGACAACGTCATGGAGCGGGCACCACGCGCTGAAGGCCCACACGGGCCAGCCGCCGGATCATCCGCCGACGGAACGCGGTCCGTCCGGTCCGTCCTGAAAACCCTCGTGATCATGCTGGCCATGGTGCTGGTGGGCCTGGAGCTGGGCCTGCGCGTCCTCGGCTTTTCCTATTATTGGGCTTTGTCCCGTTTTCCCGACCCCTACCGGGGCTTCGCGCCCATGGCCGGGGCGGAGGCCCGTCAGTCCCAGGAAGGCGAGGCATGGGTCAGCATCAACGGCCACGGCTTCAGGGACCGGGAATGGACGGCGCCGCAGGGTGACACACATCGCATCACCATCCTCGGAGACTCCATGACCGAAGCGGTGCAGGTCGCCGTGGAGGCCACCTGGTGGCGGCGCCTGGAGGGGCGCCTCAACGCCTGCGGTTACCGGGACGGTCCGGTGCAGCTGATGAACTTCGCCGTCAGCGGCTACAGTACCGCTCAGGCCCTCGAGACCCTGCGCCATCATGTGCCGCAGCATCGCCCCGCCGAGGTCTGGCTGGCCTTCTTCCCCGGCAACGACGTGGCCGAAAACCATCCCGGGTTGAACGGCGACCCCATCCGCCCCTACCTGCGGCCGGCGGCGGAAGGATGGGCCATGGATTACGGCTTCCGGGGCCATCCGCGCTACCGGCGCAAGACTGGGGTCCTGGGGCGATGGTACTACGCCTACCTGCTGCGACTGCGGCTGAGCCAGGCCGTGGTGATGGTGTACCACGGCCTGTCCCTGGGGCCCCGTCTTCAAGGCATGGAGCGGGAGTGGTACTGGGAGCCCGGTATCGATGCCCGGGTCTATGCGCCGCCCCGGGATGAACCGTGGACGGAGGCCTGGGAGGCCACCCGGGAGCTGTTACGGCGCACCGCCGAGACGGCAGAAGCCCTGGATGCGTCCTACCGGGTGGTGGCCCTCACTACCGCTGCCCAGGTGGCGCCGGACGCGGACCGGGCCCAGGCCATGGCGGCACGCCTGGGGGTGCCGGACCTCTTCTACTCCAACTGGCTGGTGGGCCGCTTCGCTGCGGAGGATGGCTATGCCTACACGGATCTCGCCCCCGCCCTGGCGGACCATGCCCGCGCCACCGGGGAGCAGCTCCACGGCTTCGGCGCGACCCGGGGGGCGGGCCACTGGAACGCCACCGGCCACGCCGCCGCGGCCCGGAAACTGGCGGACCGCCTGTGCCCGCCGCCAAATGACCGTTGAAAAAAGCAAAAGCGGTAACTACGAAAGACGCGAAAGTCGCGAAAAGGGAAAGGCCGGGGGCTTCGATTATCCTTGTGGGAGCGACGCCCACGTCGCGATTTCCCGGCCCCATCGCGGCGGGGGCGCCGCTCTTAGTGCGTCCGTGGAGGCGCATTTTCTGCACGGTGAGAGTCCGTGTCGGGGTAAGCCAAGGCCCCGTAGTCGAAGGTAACTGCGTCGTCGCGAGGCGGGGTGGAGAGCAACCGGAGGCGAACTGGCGGTCCGTAGGATGACGAACTCGATTCGGCGGTACGGGACGGCGAGCCCGCTAGGAGAAGGTGAAGCCTGAAAATCATCGGATGCGCTGGGATTGGCGTGGAAAGCGACATTCGGGTCCCCTCCGTGGTTGGAGACGGAACGCTGGGAAGGAAATGCGAGAGAAGCGGGGAGACCTGACCGCCGTGGTGACGGTGGGCAGGAGTCAGAGCCTTCGTAGTACTGAACGGTTCTGCTGCGGTCATGGCGAGGTGCTGCGGAAACGCGGACCCAAGAGCTGGAGGGCGTCCTCCGCCTAAAACCGTGGGTGGTGCCGGGAAAGCGCGAAGAACAGAAATCGCGCCGAGGGAAGGGAGGCAGGAAGGTGGATGGGTGAAGTCTGGAGGAGGTGAGCGCGTATGCAAAGGGTCGAGAGTGTCTCGCAAGAGGCTAAGCCAGACTCGTCCAACCCGGTGGAATGGCCGTGGGTGGACCGCACGATCTGGACGGAGCGCATGTTGGCGGCGCTGGGTAACGGCGTCCAAGGGACGAAGTGGTTCAGTCTGATCGACAAGGTGCATCGCCCCCAGACCCTGGAACGGGCGTGGCAGGATGTGCGGGCCAACCGGGGTTCAGCGGGGGTGGATGGCCAGAGTGTGCAGCGTTTTGAGGCCCATGCCGAGCGGTATCTGGCGGAGTTGGGAGAGGCGCTGGGAAGTGGACGGTACCGACCGGATGCGGTGCGTCGGGTGGAGATTCCGAAGGGGACAGGGACGCGTCCCCTGGGCATTCCGACGGTGAAGGACCGGATTGTGCAGGCGGCGATGAAGCGGGTGCTCGAGCCGATTTTCGAGCACCAGTTTTGCCGATGAGTTACGGGTTTCGCCCGGGTCGCGGGTGCAAGGATGCGCTGCGGGAAGTGGATGGGCTGGTTCGGGAGGGCTACACCCATGTGGTGGATGCCGACCTGGCCCAGTACTTCGACACCATCCCGCACGAAGCGTTGATGGCCCGGGTCGAGGACCGGATCAGCGATGGTCGGATCCTCGACCTGCTGCGCGCCTGGTTGCGCCAGGACGTGGCGGCGGAGATAGCGCGCTGGACGCCGACCCGGGGCTCGCCCCAAGGGGCGGTGATCAGTCCGTTACTCGCGAATCTGTACCTGCACGGGCTGGATGTACACATGACCCAGCGCGGCTATCGGATGGTTCGGTATGCTGACGACCTCGTGATCCTGTGTGCCAGTCCGGACGAAGCCCAGGAGGCGCTGCAGGAGTTGCGGCACTGGGTGGAGGCCAATGGTCTGCAACTGCACCCGGAGAAGCCCGTGTGGGGGATTGCCGGCAGCCCGGGGAAGGCTTTGAGTTTCTCGGGTACCGGTTTGAAGCGGGACGGCGGTGGGTACGCAAGAAGAGCCGCAAGGCCCTTTACGACCGGATCCGGGCCAAAACCCGGCGCAGTCGTGGGGATTCGCTGGCGCGGATTGTGGCCGACCTGAACCCGATGCTGCGTGGCTGGTTCGTGTATTTCCAGCACGCGCACCCGTGGACCTTTCCTCGCGTGGACGGTTTTGTCCGACGTCGATTACGGGCGCTGTTGCGCAAGCAGCAGAAGCGCCCGGGAGCGGGTCATTGTCAGTCCGACCATCTCCGCTGGCCGAACGCGTTCTTCGCTGCGGCTGGGCTTTTCACCATGACCGAAGCCCGGACGTTGGCGAGCCAATCCCGATGAGGTAACCACCGACTGGAGAGCCGTGTGCGGGAGAACCGCATGCACGGTTCGGAGGGCGGGGAGGGTCACTCCTTCCCGACCCCTATCAGGCGGCGCTTCCACCGTCATCTCTTTGTTTTTTCGCGCATTTCGCGTCTTTCGTAGTTAAGGAGTTACAGGCGCGGGGAAACGGAGAACAAGACAGGCCAATCCACCAAACCTACACTTTGCCATTCACCATTCACCATTCACCATTCACCATTCACCATTCACCATTCACCATTCACCATTCACCATTCACCATTCACCATTCACCATTCACCATTCACCATTCACCATTTCCCATTTTCCATTTCCCTATAGCTATACGCCCCAGCCCCCACCCCCGAGGCCACGTCCCCTTCAACTCGCCGCCCGCCCCTGCGTCCTGCGTTCCTCCTCCTCCTCCTCCTCGGCGCGGCGGCAGATCGCGCGGGTCAGGCCGTCGAAGATCATCTTGTGGGCCGGCTCCAGGGAGAACCAGTACATGAGTCCCCACACTCCTGCGGGGTGCCAGTAGGCGGTGGCCTTGACGCGGGTGTAGCCCTCGGATTCGGGCACCATCTCCAGCTCCAGCACCCCGGCCCCCGGGGCTTTCATGCCGAAGGAGAGGGTGAGGCGCCGTTCGGGCTCGATGCCGAGCACCGTCCAGGAGTCCACCCGGTCGCCTATTCTGAGTTCCTGGGGATGGCGGCGCCCGCGCTTAAGGCCCGGTCCTCCCACCATCCAGTCCAGGGCCTCCCGCAGGGCCCACAGGGAATTGAGATAGTAGTAACGGTTGTCGCCGCCGATCCCGGAAAGCACCCTCCAGATGGCCGCCGGCGAGGCCCGGGACAGGGCGCTGCCCGAGGCCTGCTTGGCGTAGTAGGCGTAGTCGATGCGCTTGTTTCGCATGGTGAAGGCTCCCTCGGTCCAGCGGGCCTGGACGGTATGGTTGCGTTCGGCCTCGAAGGCCGCCTCCACGGCCTCCTGAAAGCCCAGCAGGCGCTGGGGCACGAGCCGCCGCAGTTCGGCGTCGTCGGCGCTGAAATCGTGCTTCAGGCCCTCGATGAGGGCGCGGGCCACGTTGGTGGGTACGGCCGTCACGAAGCGCAACCACAGGGCGGACAACTGCGGCGTGAGGACGGGCACGGCGATGATGATGGGCGCGCGCCGCCCCGCCACGGCGGCGAGGCCGCGCATCATGGCCTCGTAGCTCAGGGACTCCGGGCCCGCGGCATCGTAGATGCCGCCGGCGGACTGTTCCAGCCGCGGCAGCCGGACCAGGTATTCCAGCAGATTGTCCAGGGCGATGGGCGGCGATACGGACCGCACCCAGCGCGGCGTGAGCATGACGGGCAGGTGGAACACCATGTCCCGCATCACCTCGAAGGCCGCCGAGCCCGGCCCCACGATGACCCCGGCCCGCACCTCGGTCACCGGCACCGGCCCGGCCCGCAGCACGTTGCCGGTGTCCCGGCGGGACACGATATGCTCGGAGGCGGCATCCTCGGGCACCAGGCCGCCGAGGTAGACGATACGGCCCACGCCCGCGGCGGCCGCGGCATCGGCGAAGTTGCGGGCGGCCTCCAGATCGAGGCGCCCGAAATCCCGGCCCGCGGCCATGGAATGCACCAGGTAGTAGGCCACGTCCACCCCGGCCAGGGCCGGTCGGAGGCTGTCGGGGTCCAGCACGTCGGCCCCTACGATGTCGACGCCGTCCCAGCCGCGCCCCTCCAGCACCGCCGGATTACGGGAACTCACCCGCAGGGGCACCCCCTGCTCCAGCAGCCGCGGCACCAGGTAGGTGCCGATGTAGCCGCTGGCGCCGAACACCAGGTAGCGGGGGGCAGGGGTGGTTGTCATCGGGACGCTGGATTACGGTATATCGTCGCCACGGGATCAGGATAGCCATAGCGACCCTGATTGGCGGTTTTCACGCCAGCCGTTCAGCCCGCCTACGCCTTATCGCGCGGTTCACGGGGTGGTCGCCGACATGAGCATGATGCCTGCGAAGGCGAATGGCCGCCAGTGGTTGGAAGGTTCGGTAGGTAAAGAGACCCCCGCCGCGCCAGTACCGAGTCCGGCCGCCAAGGCAAAGGCCAGGGTATGAACTCCTACGGGCCATGGCTTCGCACCATGGCTTTGGGGTGCGGCAGTGGCTCTCAGGCCCTTTCGCCGCAGTCGGCCTCCGGGCAGGCGAAGGGGGCGCCGCGCTTGGACAGGCGGGCGATGAGGCAGTGGAGCACCGGGCAGTAGTAGCTGTCGATGACCGCCACCACCACGCCGGCAGTGATGGAACCCCAGAACAGGGGATCGAGCCACGTGACGTAGAACAGGGCCTCACTCTGGTGAAAGAAATGGGCTCCCAGGCCTATCCAGGTGGCTGCTACGAGTCCGAGCAGGATATAAAACATGATCTTCTCCTTAAACTTTGCTTGTAAGGGCGCCCCCGTCGGGGGCGCCGTAACGACAGACTTAGCGGCTTTCGGAACCCCTGATCGTATCGGCCGCCGGGACGGGGACGCCGTGGGTGTCGGCCACGGACTCATCCAGCACCTCGGCCTCCTCCCGGGAGCCGTGGAGGCCGTCCCGGGAGGCGCCGCCGTTGATGCAGGGCTCGAGGTCCCAGGCCTGGGTGTAGCGCTCCATGCCCCGCTGGTCGATGACCCGGGCCGGGTACCAGCCGGTGGCCTTGATGTCCCCTGCCGGCTTGTTGCCGATGGCATCGCCCGCCAAGGCCGTGGTGACGAACAGGACGGCGCCGGCGGCGGCGCCGAGCTTCCACAACGTGACGTTGGTATTTTTCATGGCACACTCCTAATGGAACAACAGTATATTATTAAAAACTAAACTACAGACCTTTCATTTAGATTAAAAGTTGCAAAAAAACATGAGATTGTGATGGATTCCTAAAATTTGACTTAAGTTTAGTATTTCATTATTTAATAATGCACGCACTGTGCCAGGACGTGTATTTTTGATCCAACTCATTGAAATAGTTTGATAACAGGCCCCGTGAGGGAAGTCTGGAAAGGGCCTTTCTTGCACGGGGCCTGGGCAATCGCCTATTGGCGTGGAAAGGATTGGGGCAACGCTGGAGTGAAGAAGCGGGCATTGCCACCGCAATGGCCCTGTCCGCGGGTTCGGATCATGGGCACATCGAGGCTCGTGGTGGGGGGCGGGCGGGCGCTGCAGGGGGGTAGCTACGGATCCACGGCCCTCACGCGCCACGTAGCTTCAGATACACCTCGAGGCCACCCAGATCGGCGCGGGAAAAGGTCATATCCACGCCATAGGCGGTGACGATATCTAGGGCGATGGCGAGACCGAGACCGTGGCCCTGGGTTTGTTCATCCAGTCGCAGGCCGCGGTTGCCGAGGCGCTCCAGGTGTTCCCGGGGAACTCCCGGGCCGTCGTCGGCGATGGCTACCAGAACGGAAGAGCCGGCCTCGACCCTTACCCTGACGCTGCCATGGGCCCATTTGACAGCGTTGTCCAACAGGTTACCCACCAGTTCCATGAGGTCCTCACGGTCCATGGTCACCTGGGCCTCCCGGGGCAGCTCCATGTGCCATTCCAGCCCATCCCCCCGGGGAGTGCGTTGCAGGGTGCGGGCCACCCCCGCCACCACCCGTACCACATCGCTGCGGCCAGACCCGGCGGGGCCGGCGCTGCGCAGGCGGGCCCGGATGAGTTCCCGATCCACCCGCCGCCGCATGGCCTCGGAGAGCTGGTCCAGATCGTTCGCCATGCGCCCGTGGCCGGCGTCCCGCAGCCGTTGGGCATCGGCACCGAGGGCCGCCAGAGGGGTCTTGAGGCCGTGGGCCAGATCGGCGGTCCAGGCCCGGGCCCGTTCCACCGAGTGGTCGCGGGCCTCCAGCAACTCGTTGATCCCGTCCACCAGGGGCGTCACCTCGTGGGGATAGTCCCCTTCGAGGCGCCGGGCGTGGCCACCGCGGATGGCCAGGACTCCTTTTCTGAGCTGCTCCAGGGGGGACAGGCCCACCCGCACCTGAAGCCAGGTGCCGGTCATGAGGGCGAGGGCGAGCACCAGGAGGTAGGGCAGCATATCGGCGGCGAAGGCCTCGCGGGCGGCCTCGATCTCCCCGCGGTCGAGGGCCACTGCCACCCGCAGTCGGCGCGCGCGGTCTGCGGGTTCGAGGATCACCTGGCGTTCCCGCACCAGCAGGGTCTGGCCCGCCGGGCCGGGCAGCCGATGGCGGTGTACATCCCCGGAGCGGAGGTTATCCCGGGGCAACTCCATGGTCTCGTCCCACAGGGAGCGGGAGCGCAGCAGGGTGGGCCGCTGGTCGTCCTGAACCTGCCAGTAGAGCCCGCTCAGGGGTTCGTCGAAGCGCACATCCATGAGTTCGCGGGTGATGTGTATCCGGCCCTCGCTATCCAGCTCCACCCGCCCCACCAGTTGGCGCAGATAGGTAGCCAGTTCGTTATCCACGCGGCGCTCCACGTGGCGTTCGAACAGGGTCACCAGGCCGAGTCCGGCGAGGGTCAGGGCGAGGGGAATGGAGAGGCCGGCCGCCGCCAGCAGCCGGGCGCGCAGGGAGCGGATCCTCAAGGCTGGGGTTGCTCCACCATGTAGCCGAAGCCGCGCCGGGTGACGATGAGGTCGACGCCCAGCTTGCGCCGCACCCGTCCCACCAGCACCTCCACGGCATTGGAATCGCGCTCGAAATCCTGGGCGTAGAGTTGTTCCGTGAGTTCGAGTTGGGAGATCACGCGGCCGGCGTTAGTCATGAGATAGGCCACCAGGCGGTATTCCTGGGGCGACAGGTGGACCGGCGCGCCCTCCACGCTCACCCCCATGCGGCGGGGATCCAGGGTCACGGCGCCGATGGTCACCAGCGGGCTGGCGAGGCCGGCACTGCGCCGCAGGATGGCGCGCAGGCGGGCCAGCAACTCCTCCATGCGGAAGGGCTTGGCCAGGTAGTCGTCGGCGCCGCAGTCGATGCCCTCCACCCGCTCGTCCCAGTTGCCGCGGGCGGTGAGGATGAGCACCGGCAGCGCCCGCCCGCCAGCCCGCCAGCGCTTGAGCACCGACAGCCCGTCCAGCCCCGGCAGGCCGAGGTCCAGCACCGCGGCGGCGTAGTCCTCGGTGTCGCCCCGGAACCACGCCGTCTCACCGTCCGTCACCACGTCCACCACGTAGCCGGCCCCTTCGAGGGCGGCACCGACGTTGGCCACCACCTGAGGGTCGTCTTCCACCAGCAGGATACGCATCAGTCGCCGTTATCCTCCACCGCCCCGTCCACCACCCGGCCGCTGGCGGCATCCAGATGGATCTTGCGCAGGCGGCCGTCGTCGTCGATGACCTTGAACTCGTAGACCCAGCGCTCGAACTCGAACTCGTATTCCGTGGCCACCACGTCTCCCGGGTAGCGCTCCTGCAACCGGCGCAGCATCTCCGTCACCGGCAGGGCCGTGCCGCGTTCCACGGCGCGGCGCGCCCGGTCGTGGGAGTGGTCGTCGTCCGCCCACTCCCGACCCCCGGGGCCGGCGCCGACCGCACTCCACCAGGCCACCAGCAGCAGCGATAGGGCGATGCGGTGGCGGGGGCGCTTCAACGGGCGGGGTCGTCCGGGATCCATGGGAAATCCGACCTTAAACCGAAAATGCGCCTCATGCCACGTGGCCCGAGTCCAGCACCGGGGTCAGCCAGAAATGCATGCCGCTGCCGTGGAAATCCTCCCCCAGGGTGGTCACGAGGCGGCGGGCGTCGTCGAGACCGAGATGGATCTGGAACAGGACCTGGCGGCGGCGTCCCGCCACCTGCTCCGCCAGGCTCATGGCGTGCTCCGAACTGCCATGGCCGGCGATGGGCATGCTGGAGAAACCCGATACCTCCTCGCGGTCCAGCAGCCAGTCGGCAACCGCGTCCTCCGCCTCGGGCGTCACCACCAGGTTCAGCAGGCAATTCTCGTTCATGTCAAGTCCCCGGTGTTGCGACGCCGAAGCGGCGGTAGAGGATAGGCAGCAGGATCAGGGTCAGGGCCGTGGAGGAGATGAGCCCGCCGATCACCACCACCGCCAGGGGGCGCTGGATCTCCGATCCCGGCCCGCTGGCGAACAGCAGGGGCACGAGGCCGAAGGCCGCGATGCTGGCGGTCATGAGCACCGGCCGCAGGCGCCGGCGCGAGCCCTCCACCACCACCTCCGCCAGCGGCCGTCCCAGGGCGCGGAGTTGATTGAAATAGGTCACCATCACCACGCCGTTGAGCACGGCGATGCCGAGCAGGGCGATGAAGCCCACGGAGGCGGGTACGGACAGGTACTCGCCCGTAAGCCACAGGCCGACGATGCCGCCGATCATGGCGAAGGGCACATTGGTGAGTACCAGGATGGCCTGGCGCACCGAGCGGAAGGTGGAGAACAGCAGCAGGAATATGAGCCCCACCGCCACCGGTACCACGATGGAGAGGCGCCGCGCCGCCCGCTGCTGGTTCTCGAACTCACCGCCCCACTCGTAGTAGTAACCGGTGGGCAGTTCCACCTCCGCCGCCACCCGCCGTCGCGCCTCCTCCACGAAGCCCACCAGGTCACGCCCGGCCACATTGGCCACCACCACCGCCATGCGGTTGCCGCGCTCCCGCTGGATGGCCACCGGCCCCTCGGTGCGCTCGAAGCTGACCAGGCCCGACAGGGGCACGGTACGGCCGTCCTCCAGGGTGAGGTTAAGGCCTTCGAATACGGCGCTGGAGTCCCGTACCTTCGCCGGGCCGCGGATCACCAGGGGCACCCGTTTCGCGCCCTCGTAGACGATCCCCACGTCCATGCCCTCCACCTGGGCCCGCAGGGCGGCCTGCAGGGTCGCCACGTCGAGGCCCAGGCGCCCGGCCGCCAGGGGATCCACCTCGAGGCGCAGGTATTGGGCGCCCTCGTTGCGGGGGGTAAAGACATCTTCCGCGCCCTCCACCCGGCTCACCGCCGCCACGATGGCCTCGGCGGTGCGGTTGAGGCGCCCCTGGTGGTCGCCGAATACCTTGATGGCCAGATCGCCGCGCACCCCGGTGAGCATCTCGTCCACCCGCATCTGGATGGGCTGGGTGAAGGCGTAGTTGACGCCGGGGAAGTCCGCGAGAACTTCGCGGATGGCCGCCATGAGGCCCTCCTTGTCGGCCATGCGCCACTCGGCCCGGGGTTTCAGCACCAGAAAGGAGTCCGTCTCATTGAGGCCCATGGGGTCGAGGCCCAACTCGTCGGAGCCGGTGCGGGCGACGATGCGGGTGATCTCGGGCACCCGCTCCAGCAGCGCCCGCTGCACCCGCAGGTCCAGGTCGATGGACTCCTTAAGGTTGATGGAGGGGAGTTTTTCCAGTTGGACGATGAGATCGCCCTCGTCCATGGTGGGCATGAAGGCCTTGCCCACCTGGGTGTAGACGAAACCGGCGCCCACCAGCAGCGTCAGGGCCAGGGCCAGGACCACACCGGCATGATCCAGGCCCCATCTCAGCACCGGCAGATAGGCCCGCAGCATGCGGCGCACCAGCCACGGCTCGTCGTGCCTGACCCGCCCCAGCAGGTAGGAGGCCAGCACCGGGATCACCGTCAGGGAGAGCACCAGGGACGCGGTGAGGGCGAACACGATGGTCAGGGCCACGGGTACGAACAGCTTGCCCTCCAGGCCCTGCAGGGTAAGCAGCGGCAGGAACACGATGACGATGATGAGGATCCCGGAGGTGACCGGCGTGGCCACCTCGCGTACCGCCCGGTAGATGACATGCAGGCGCGGCAGGCGGGGGGCGTCGCGATGCCGGGCGAGGTGGGTGACCACGTTTTCCACCACCACCACCGCGGCGTCCACCAGCATGCCGATGGCGATGGTCAAGCCCCCCAGGGACATGAGATTGGCCGACAGGCCGAAGGCGTACATGAGAGTGAAGGTGGCCAGGGCCGCCAGGGGCAGGATGAGGGCCACGGTGAGGGCGGCCCGCAGGTCGCCGAGGAACAGCACCAGCAGGACGAGCACCAGCACGATGGCCTCCCCCAGGGCCCGGGATACGGTACCCACGGCGCGTTCCACCAGCCGGCCGCGGTCGTAGAACACCCGCGTCTCGACCCCCGCCGGCAGGGCGGGTGCGAGTTCGGCCAGCTTGGCCTTGACGCCGGATACCACCTCGCGGGCGTTGGCGCCCCGCAGCCCCAGCACCAGCCCTTCCACGGTCTCGCCCTGGCCATCCTGGGTCACGGCGCCGTAGCGGGTGAGGGCGCCCAGGCCCACGGTGGCCACGTCCCCCAGCCGCACCGGTTCCGTCGCATCGGCCTTCACCACGATGGCGGCCACGTCGGCCAGGGTCTCGATGCTGCCCACCGTGCGTACCAGCAGGGCCTCCTCGCCATCCGCCAGGCGACCCGCCCCATCATTGGCGTTGTTGGCGGCCAAGGCCTGGCGCAGGGCTTCCAGATCGATGCCCCGGGCCGCCATGCGGGCGTTGTCGGGGACTACCTCGAAGGTGCGGACGCGTCCCCCCAGGGCGTTGACATCTGCCACCCCGGGCACCGTGCGCAGGGCGGGGCGGATGACCCAGTCCAGCAGGTCACGGCGCTCCATGTTGTCGAGTCGGCCGCCCTCGATGGTGAACATGAACATCTCCCCCAGAGGGGTGGTCATGGGGGCCATACCGCCGCTCACCCCCGCCGGCAGATCCCCCCAGATGGCGTTGAGACGCTCGGCCACCTGCTGGCGGGCCCAATAGATGTCGGTGCCCGCGGCGAAGTCCACGGTGATGTCGGTGAGGGCATACTTCGCCACCGAGCGCAGCATCTCCTGGCGCGGGATCCCCAGGATCTCCACCTCGATGGGAGCCGTGATGCGCGTCTCCACCTCCTCGGGCGTCATGCCCGGGGCCTTGACGATGATCTTCACCTGGGTGGTGGAGACGTCCGGGAAGGCGTCTATGGGCGTATGGGAGAAGCCGTACCAGCCGGCACCCCCCAGCACCAGCACCGCCAGCATCATGAGGAGACGCTGGGTCAGGGCGAACTGGACGATGCGGGCCAGCATCACTCGCCGTCCCCGGTCCAGGCCGCCTTGAGGGCCGCGGTGCCGCGGGACACCACGGCGGCCCCCGGTTCCAGGGCGGCCCGGATCAAGGCATCACCGCCCTCCTGCATCACCAGGGTGGCGGCCACCGGCAGGAAGCCGCCGGCGTGGCGTGCGAAGACGTAGGTGGCGCCGCCGTGGCGTACCACGGCGCCCGCGGGTATCCGCAGGGTGTTGCCGCCGACCTCACGCGCCAGCCGTGCCGTGGTGAACTGGCCGGGACGGAGCCGCTCGCTGCCACGGGTCACCTCGGCCCGCACCAGCACCCCCTGATCGGTGCCGTGGACCATGCGTCCCACGGTGATGATCCGGGCATCGATGCCCTCGGCCGGCAGCTCCACCCGGCTGCCGGGGGCCACGTCGCCCAGGTCTTCCAGGGGGACGTGGATCTCCACCCACAGCGGCGACAGATGGCCGATGCGGTACAGGGGATCGGCGGCCATGAGGCGCTGCCCGGCGGTGGCCAGTTGCTCCAACACCACGCCGTCGAGGGGGGCCCGGACCTCCAGGGTGGCATCGAGGCGCTGGTTGCGGGCCAGCTCCCGGATGGCCTCGGCCGTCATGCCGGCGAGGTGCAGGGCCTGCTCATCCCGCTTCTCGGCGTTGCGTTGCTCGCGGTGACGGGCCTCGGACTCCAGCAACCGCCGCCGGGCGATGATGCCCTCGCTGTGGAGCTGGCGCTCCCGTTCCAGGGTCTCGGCGGCGAGCAGGCGTCGGGAGCGGGTCTCCAGGTAGGCGGTCTGCAGGTCCAGCAGCTCGCTGCTGCGGATGCGGGCGAGGGGCTGGTCCCGGGCCACGGTCTCACCCTCGGCCACCAGCAGGGCCTCCACTACGCCGTCCAGAGGAGTGCTCACCACCCGCAACTGGGCGTTGGGCACCGTTACCTGCGCGGGATAGTCCTGGCCCAGGGCATGCTCCACGGGCTGTACGGCCACGGTCTCGATGCCGAAGGCCTGGGTCTGTTGCGGGCTCAGTTCGAGCAATTCGGGGGCCTGGGCGAGGACCCCCAGGGGCAGGGCGAGGAACAGGGCGGCGACAGGGGATCTCATCGGGGTATCACTCCCAGGGCTTGGTTGAGGCGGGCGGCGGCCTGGCCCGCTTCCAGGCGCCGGGTCTCCAGTTGGCCATGGGCGGTGACGGCGTCGGCCCGGGCCTGCAGCAACCGCACCAGGTCCGTCTCGCCGAGTTCGAAGGCACGGCGTCTGAGGTCCAGGAACTCGGCGGCCAGATCCTGGCGCTGGCGGGCCCGATCCAATGCGACGCGGGTGCGCTCGAGTTCCAGGGCGGCGGCCTCCGCGGTGCCTCGCAAGCTGCGCCGGAGACTCCTGGCCTCAGCCGCGGCGCGGGTGACCTCGGATTCCGCTGCCGCCAGGGCCGGGGCGTTGTGGGCGCCCATGCCGAAGGGCACGGTGATCTCCACGGCGATGGATGAGTCGAAACCCTGGCCGCGGGCGTCGCGGCTGTTCACTCCGCCCAGCCACAAGTCGGCGGGGGCACGGCGTTCCGCGGCCACCCGCCGGCGCTGGGCCCGTGTCCGCTCCAGGGCGGTCGCGGCCAGCACCAGCCGGGGATGGGAGTCCGCCAGCTCACGATCCTGCGACACCATCTCGGCATGGGCCGCGGGGATCTCGTCCATGCCCGTATAGCGCTGGAAACGCCCTTCGGCTTGTTCCAGACGGTTGGCGGCCTGTTCCAAAGCGTCCTCGCGGGCGGCGGTCTCCTGGCGGGCCAGCAACAGGTCCTGGCGGGCCAATTCGCCGGCCGCCACACGCCGGGTGACGTCCCGTTCGAGCCCGCGGGCGCTGTCGAGGGCGCGGCCCGCCTCGGCGTGGGTACCGCGGGCCAGGGCCACCGCCCACAGCCGTTGCCGCACCTCGCCGGCCACTTCCAGGCGCTGAGCGGCCGCCAGGGCGGCGGCGGTGTCCCGGGTGCGGTCCGCCTCCTGGGTTTGGGCGGCGCGTTGTCCGGGCCACCACAGGGGCAGGTTGATGCCGCCCTCCCACTCTCGGAAACCATCGCCGGCGCCCACGGCGTCGGTGTCGTAACGCAGGTTGAATGCCGGATCGGCGGCGAAGGGTTGGTCGGCACGGTTCTCCAGGGCCGCCGCGAGGCCCTGCCGGGCGTCCACGAGAGCGCGTTCGGGGTGGCGCTCGTAGGCCGCCGTCACCGCCTCGCCGAGGGTCGCCGCCGCGGCTCCGCCGGTATTCGACAGCAGGACCAGGGCGATGACCCAGGGGGCCATGGGGCTGGCGGGTGATGGTGACACGTGGTTTCTCCTGTGGGGGGCGTGGTTACGATGACGACATTCGGCCACAACCCACCTGACGAAAGGCTGACGGCGGCCTTCAGGGTTTGGTCAGCTACCCCACGCTATGCTCGGGATCCTGATGGGATCCTCCGGCGCGGAGGGCCCGTGGTTACCGCATGTCGAGGTGTCGTTATGAAAAGATGGTGTGCAGTCGGCTGGTTGATCGCGGCGGCCCTGATGGTGGTCTCAAACGCCATGGCCGGGACGCCCGCGCTGCCATCCGTGGCGGTGGCGACAACGGTGTGGGGTACGCCCTACGATGTCCGGGTGGTGCCGGAGGAGGCCGGGATCCGCGTCAGTGGCGGCATCAGGGCGGCCGCCGTTCATCCCGGGCGGCGCCTGGCGGGCCGGGTGCGGGTGGAGGTGTTGGATGGCGCCGGGGCCGTGCTCGCCGCGGGCCATGGAGAAGTGAGGCGGGAGACGCCGGCCCGCCATACCCAGCGGGGCCGCTTCGAGGTGGACCTCGGCCCGTTGCCGGCGCGGGCCGTCTCCCTGCGGGTGGTCTACCGGGGGCCCTGAGGGGCGGCGGCCGTGTCCGTGCCGGGGTCGGCGGCGAGGCGCTGGGCCAGGAAGGCCAGGGCGGCCTCGAGGTTGGCGGCGGCCGCCCCCGACAGGGGTGCGCCCAGGTCGAAGCAGTAACCGCGGATGGCCAGGACGTGGCTCGCCGGGGGCGGCGTGCCGTAGTGCCGGTGGTAGGCGGCGAGGATATCGCCGGGGGGCACGGCGTGGGTGGTGCAGGCGGGCCCGCCGCTGGCGGCCACGGGGGCGAAGCGAAAGGGCGCCGGGCCCGCGGCGTCGGCATCCACGAAGATCACCTCCCGGCGACCGGCGAGGTCCAGCAGGTACTCCACCTGGAGCTGGAAGTCCGTCAACAGCTCGGTGTGGGGCGGGGCCAGGGCCTCCAGGCCCTCGATGCAGGCGGGACCGAGGGCATCATCGCCGCGGCTGGGGTTGCCGATGCCGATGACCAGGCGGGGTGCCGTCAACAGGCCTCCCCGTGGTGGCGCAGGGCCCGGCCCACCGTGTTGCCGCCGGCATCCACCAGGGTCACTTCCAGGGGCATGCGGCCGAGGGCGTGGGTGGCACAGGAGAGGCAGGGATCGAAGGCGCGGATGGCCACCTCGATGTGGTTCAGCAGGCCCTCGGTGAGCTCGCGGCCGTCGAAGTAGGTCCTCGCCACCTGGCGGATGGCGGCGTTCATGGCGTGGTTGTTGTGGGTGGTGGAGACAATGAGGTTGGCCCGCACCACCAGGTCCTCCTCGTTCACCCGGTAGTGGTGGATCAGGGTGCCGCGGGGGGCCTCGATCACCCCCACACCGCGAGCCTGGCGCTCGCCCTGTGCCCGCAGTTCGGTGCCCAGGACGGCGTCGTCGTGGAGCAGATCCTTGATCACCTCGGCGGCGTGGAGCATCTCGATCATGCGCGCCCAGTGGTAGCCCAGGGTGGCGCCGGCCGCGCGCCCGCCGTCGTAGGCGAGGAACTCCTTGCGCTCGCGCTCGGCGAAGGGGCTGGGTATGAAATCGCACAGGGCGACGCGGGCGAGGGGACCGACGCGGTACCAGCCGGCATCGGGGCCGAGGCTGCGCAGATACGGGAACTTCATGTAGGACCAGGGCTTGACCTGTTCGCGGATGTAGTCCCAGTAACGGTTGTAGTCCACGTGGTCGAAGAGAGTATCGCCGGCCATGGTGCGGGCGCGCAGGCCGCCATGGTAGAGGTCCATGGCGCCGTCGGCGCGTACCAGCCCCAGGGCATGGGCGTCGAAACGGCCGAAGCCGTTGAAGGTGTCGGGATCCTGCTCGAACAGGCGCCGCGCCATGTGCACCGCCTCACGGCTCCACTTGATGGCGTCGTAGACGCCCTTGAGCAGGGTGTCCCGCTCCGCCACCGTGAGGGTCTTGTTGACCCCGCCGGGGATGGCGCTGGTGCCGTGGACGCGCTTGCCGGCGGTCACCCGGATCACCTCCTGGCCGAACTTGCGCAGTAGCACGCCCTGGCGTGCGATGTCCGGGTGGGCGGCGGCCACCCCCACGATGTTGCGCCGGGCCACCTCCGAGTCGAAGCCGAACAGCAGGTCGGGTGACGACAGGTGGAAGAAGTGCAGGGCGTGGGACTGGAGGATCTGGCCGTAGTGCATGAGGCGGCGCAGGCGCTCGGCGGTGGGCGTGAGGCGCGTGGCCCCGACTATCTGGTCCATGGCCTTGGCCGCCGCCAGGTGATGGCTCACGGGGCAGATCCCGCACAGCCGCTGCACCAGCACGGGGACCTCCCAGTAGGGCCGCCCCTGGATGAATTTCTCGAAGCCCCGGAATTCCACGATGTGCAGTCGGGCCTGCTGCACCCGGTTGTGGTCATCCAGCAGCAGCGTGACCTTGCCGTGGCCCTCCACCCGGGACACGGGCTCGATGGCCACGCGGCGCAGCTGCTCGGGGTGTGGGGCGCTTTCCAGCTCGAAACTCATGGGTTCACCTCGGCTCAGTCGTAGCGGATCAGACCGTGGGGGTAGGTGGGGGTGCGGCCCGCCAGCAGGTCGTTGAAGAACTTCCAGATGGTGTCGGCCGACGGCGGGCAGCCGGGGATGAAATAGTCCACCCGCACCACCTCGTGGATGGGGTGGACCTTGTCCAGGGGCAGGGGCAGCTCGGGGTCGTCCGGGATGCGGCCACCCTCGGTCCCCGGCTCGGTCTGGTACACCTCCCGCAGGCAGTCGGCCAGGTCCAGGTGGTTGCGCTGGGCCGGCAGGCCGCCGGTGATGGCGCACGCGCCGATGGCGACCAGGGTCTTGCAGCGGCGGCGGAACTCCCGCAGCACGTGGACGTTCTCCGCGTTGCACACGCCGCCCTCGATGATGCCGAAGTCGCAGGGGCCGACGGTCTTGATGTCGGTGAAGGGGCTGCGGTCGAACTCGATATGCTCCAGCAGCTCGAACAACCGCTCGTCGATGTCGAGGAAAGACATATGGCAGCCGAAGCAGCCGGCCAGGGAGGTGGTGGCCACCTTGAACTTGGTCTTGCCGGTCATGTCAGGCGTCCTCCTTGGACCCGCGGGCCGCGCGCGGTGCGTCGCGGGCGGCCTGGGCGCTGATGGGGCTCCGGTCGAAGCGGCGTTGGCCGATGGGCACGGCGAAGCCGTCGCGCTTCTTGAGGATGACGCCCACCGGGCAGACCTCCACCGCCTTGTCGGTGACGGCGATGTCGGTATCCGCCAGGCGCCCCGACAGGGCGTTGACGATGAGGTGCTTGCCGGCGCCGCGGCCCGACAGCCCGAACACCGACTTGCCATCCACCTCGTTGGAGGCACGCACGCACAGCTCGCACAGGATGCAGCGGTTGAAGTCCAGCCACAGCTCGGGATGGGAGGCGTCCACCGGCCGCACCGGATAGAAGTGGCGGAAGCCGGCGGTGGTCACCTGCAGGTCGTAGCCCAGGGCCTGGAGCTGGCAGTCGCCGCTCGCCTCGCAGGCGGGACAGAAGTGGTTGCCCTCGGCGAACAGCATCTGCACCAGGACCTTGCGCAGGCCGTTGAGGGCATCGCTGGCGCTCTCCACCGCCATGCCGGCCCGCGCCGGCAGCGTACAGGCGGCCGCGTTGCGGCCGTCGGCGCGGATGGTGCACACCTTGCAGCTGCCGTGGGGCTTGAACTCCGGGTGGTAGCACAGGTGGGGGATGTAGACGTCGGCGGTCAGGGCCGCCTGCAGCACGGTCTGCCCCTCCGCGAAGGGGATCTCCTCGCCGTCCAGGGTGAAGGTGGGCTGATCGGTCATGGCGCGGGCTCCCCGTCCAAGTGGGCATCGGCATCGTCGCGACCCGTCATCTGGCGGGCCCGGCGCAGTGCGCCGTCGAGGTCGAAGGCCGGTTCGAAATCCAGGTGATCGAGGTGGCGGTCGTAGACGGGCCGGAAGCGCTTGAGGGTATCCAGGGTCGGATTGCAGGCGGTGTGGCCGAGGCCGCAGTGGGCGCTCTGATGCAGCACATCGTCCAGCTGCGCGATCTCATGGAGGTCGCAGGGCGCGCCGCGGCCCTCGTGGATCTTGTCCATGGTGGCCTTGAGGATGGCGGTGCCCACCCGGCAGGGGGTGCAGAAGCCACAGGACTCGTGGGCGAAGAAGTGGGCATAGTTGCGGGCCACCTCGAACATGTCGCGGGAATCGTCGAAGATGGTGAAGGCGCCGGCGGTGGCCAGGTCCTCGAAGGCGATGCGGCGCTGGAACTCGTCGACCCCGATGCAGGTGCCCGAGGGGCCGCTGATCTGCACCGCCTGGGTATGTTCGGCCCCGGCCATCTCCAGCAGCTCCGCCACCGTGGTGCCGAAGGGGACCTCGTAGATGCCGGGGAGGGCACAGTCGCCGGCCACCGACATCAGCTTGGTGCCGGCGGACTTGGCGGTGCCGGTGGCACGGTACCACTCGCCGCCGCGGGCGGCGATGAGGGCGGCGGCGCAGAAGGTCTCCACGTTGTTCACCGTGGTGGGGTGCTTGAGATAGCCGTGGGTCACCGGGTAGGGGGGGCGGTTGCGGGGGATCCCCCGCTTGCCCTCCAGGGACTCGATGAGGGCCGATTCCTCCCCGCATACATAGGCCCCGGCCCCCAGGTGGATGTCGATGTCGAAGCTGAACCCGGGGATGCCGAGGATGTCCTTTCCCAGCAGGCCGTCACGGCGGCGGCGTGTCAGCACCGCCTCCAGGGGCTCCAGCAGGTAGCGATACTCGCCCCGCAGGTACAGGAAGCCCCGGCCGGCGCCCACCACGTAGGCGCACACGGTCATGCCCTCGAACACCAGGTCGGCGTGGCTCGCCAGCAACACCCGGTCCTTGAAGGTGCCGGGCTCTCCCTCGTCGGCGTTGCACACCACGTAGCGCTGCTCGCCCTGGGCGTTGCGGCAGGACTCCCATTTGTAGGCGGTAGTGAAGCCGGCACCGCCCCGGCCGCGCAGGTTGGCGGCACGGATCTCGTTCAGGGTGGCCACGGGGCCCTGGGGTGGGGCCATGTTGGCCTCCCGCCAGGAGCGGGTGTTGGCGGCCTGCTCCACCTCGGACAGGTCGCCCCGCGCCAGGGCGGCCCGCAGGGCGTCGCCGGGGCGCAGGTCGTTGTCCAGCAGCATGCCGGCGCGGCGCACGTTGTCGGCGATGGCGAACAGCTCCGCCGGCCATGCCGTCACGGGCCGCCCTTCCAGGATCAGGTCGGCGATGACATCCAGGCGCTCGCGGCTGATCCCCGGGATGGCCCAGCCGTTCACCAGCAGGCCCGGGCCCTGGTCGCACAGGCCGGTGCACGAGGTGGTATCCACCGACACCAGGCCGTCCTCGGACATGCGGCCGGGCTCCAGCAGCAGGCGCCGGCACAGGTGGTCCAGCAGTTCCAAGTTGCCCTGCATGCGGTCGGTGATGTTGTCGGAGAACAGCACCCGGTAACGGCCCCAGGGCACGGGCGACAGGAAGGCATAGAAGCCGATGACCCCGCGTACCCGGCTCAGGGGCAGGCCGAGGGCGCGGGCGATCCGGAGCTGAGCCGCGTCCGGCACGTGGCCCGCGTGTTCCTGGATCTCCCGCAGGACCTGCAGGAGTTGTTCCGGGCGCCGGCCATGGCGCTCGAGGATGGCATCGAGGGCCGCGGCGGCTGCGACCGTGAGGGAGTCGGTGGACATAAGAAGAGAGTATAGCTTCCCGGTGGCGGTCAACCCTGTTCCAGGTCAGCTGCGGGTGGGGGCGGGCGGCCCGCAATCTCCCCCACCACCACCCCCTGTTCAGCAGGGCCGGTCGCGTTATGCTGTAGGGATGGAAACCGCACCCGCCCTGCCCCTCATCGTCGAGCCCGGGGAACTCGAATCCAACCTCGGCACGCCCCACCTGCTGGTGGTGGATCTGTCCCGTCCCGAGGTCCATCAGCAGCTTCACGTGCCCGGCGCCATGTACCTGGATTACGGCGCCCTGGTGGCCGCCCGGCCCCCGGTGGCCGGCCTGCTGCCCGACGCCGAGCACCTGACGGCGGTGATGTCCACCCTGGCGGTCACCCCCGACACCCACGTGGTGGCCTACGACGACGAGGGCGGCGGCAAGGCCGGACGCCTGTTGTGGACCCTGGATGCGGTGGGCCATCACCGCTGGTCCCTCTTGAACGGCGGCCTTCATGCCTGGGCCAACGAGGGACACCCCACGGCGGTGGACATCGTGGAACCCGAACCCCGGCGCCGGGACGTGACCATCCACCCGGATTTCGTGGCCGACGCCGACTGGATCATGGCCCGCCTGGCGGACCCGGCCGTGGCCTGCCTGGACAGTCGGGCGCCGGACGAATTCAGCGGCACCCGGCGCTACTCGGCCCGCGGCGGGCACATCCCGGGGGCCGTGAACATGGACTGGGTGCGGGCCATGGACCCGGCGCGCAACCTGCGCCTGCGTCCCGCCCCGGAGTTGCTGGAGGAGTTGGCGGCCCTCGGCGTGGTGCCCGACAAGGAGGTGGTGGTCTATTGCCAGACCCACCACCGCTCGTCCCATACCTATGTGATGCTCAAGGCGCTGGGCTTCGACCGCGTCAGAGGCTACCATGGGGCCTGGTCGGAATGGGGCAACCGCGACGATACCCCGGTGGAGGTTGAGACCCGGTAAGCCACGAAACACGTAAATATATGAAAATAGACCCGGTAAACCACGAAATACGCGAAAAATACGAAATTTTTTTGCGGGTCGGGCTGTGGGTCGGGCCGCCGTTCGGCCTGCAGGCCGGGCTGTAGGTCGGGCTTCAGTCCGACAGCCCGCCGGCGGGGATTTTGACCCGGCGCGGGGTGCACGGGGCGGGGGCGGATATCGGGATGAATCCCGACCTACATCCGATTAGTGAATTTCGGTTATTTCGTGTATTTCGTGGTTCCATCAAGGGTCTTACCCGACCCCTCCCGGGCAGTCGGCGATGCAGCGGTTGCGGCCCTCTTCCTTGGCCCGGTAGAGCAATTTATCGGCGCGCCCGAGGGTGGTCTCCGGGGTGTCGCCGTGGCGAAAGCCGGTGACGCCGCAGGACACGGTCACCCGTACCGGCTCCCCCTTGTGCCGGAAGCCGAAGGCCTCCACCCGGGCCCGCAGCTTGTCGGCCACTCCCAGGGCGTCCCGGCAATCGGTCTCCGGCAGGATCACCGCGAATTCCTCGCCGCCGTAGCGTGCCAGCACGTCGCTCTCTCGCACCTGCTTGCCCAGATGGCCGGCCACCGCCTTCAGCACCTTGTCCCCCGCCAGGTGACCGAAGGTGTCGTTCAAGGCCTTGAAGTTGTCGATGTCGATCATGATCACGGCCAGGTGGCCACCGTAGCGCTTCCAGTGGGCGTAGCTCTTGGCCATGTGCTCGTCATAGGCCTGGCGGTTATAGACGCCGGTGAGGGCATCTGTGATGGACTTCTTTTGCTCCTCCTTGAGGCGCTGCCGCAGATGGGCGCCTTCGCCCTCCAGCACCTGCACCTGTTCCCGCAGGCTGGCGATGTGCCGGTCGGCCCGCTGGTGGAGTTCGGCCTCGCGTGCCCGGTGGTCGTCGAGGTGGTTTTCCACCAGGTCCAGCCCCTTCACGATGGCGCCCTTGACCTGATCCAGGCTGGCGGCCGCCGCCAGGGAGTGGCGCATGGTGGCCACGCCTTCCCGCATCTGCCTGTCCAGGGTCCGGCCGCTGTCCTCGCTGTCGCGCCGGGTGACATCGGCATCGCCGATGTGCTGCTCGATGTGGCGCAGCCGCTGGTTGACCCCGAACAGGAACTGCTCCAGCTCGTTGCTCTGGCGCAGCAGATCCTGGCGCATGGCGGCCACCAGATCGGCGACCTCGGTGAGTACGGCCGTGAGGGGGGCATTTGCCGAGTGGTGGCGCAGTTTCCGTAGGATGGACTTGCGTCGATCAGCCAGGGCCGCGGGTAGGTCGAAGCGCTCTACCAGGGCTGCGAGGGCGGAGACGATGCTGCTGTCATCCGCGACCGGCCGGTGCCCCGCGCCCCGTTCCATCTCCCGGGCCTTGAGCAGGCGGCCGAGGTCTTTGAGCAGGGGCTTGAGTTCGACCATGCGCCGAGCCGCCGCCAGACGCCGGGTGAGGGCGCGTGCGTCCTCACGGTGCCCCCCTGCCGTGTCGAGTCCGGCCACCAGGCGGGCCAGTTCGTCGCCCACCGCCTCTATCGTGGGGTCGTCGCCGGGCGCCGGCGGGGGCCCTGGGGTGATACTGCCGAGGCGTCCCAGCAGGCCCTTGAGTCCGCCTGGCGAGGCCGCCTGGGCGGGCCCTGTCAGGACCTCGGAAAGGAAGGCCCTCACCCGCTCGAGGGTCTCTTCCCCATGGTCGCCCGCGCGCAGCTCCTGACTCAGGACACCGGCCTCGCGGGCCTTGGTTCGGGGCAGGGGCAGGTCTTCCAGTAACGCGGCGAGCACCTCGCCGGGGGCCTTTGCGGCCGGGGCCGTGGTCTCCTTGAGGGATGTGGCCTGATCGGCGATACGGCTGGTCAGGGCGGCGATGTGGTGGGCATCGCCGTGGTTGCGGAGGCTCTTGCGCAGCTGCTCGAGAGCGGGATCGAGAGCGGGATCGAAACCCAGGCCCGCCAAGGCCAGGCGTCCCAGGGCGCGGCGCAGGAGGTCCTCTAGCTCCCGGTATTCCGCCTCCCGGCGCTCCAGCTCGTCGAGACTGTCGAGGTAGCGGCCTTTCCAGCCGCCGTCCTCCTCAGTTGGCGGCTCGGGTGGGCTCACTTCGGGCGTGCCGGGTACGGAGATCCTTGTGTTCCTCTTCGATCAGCACGTTCATGACATCGATCATGCCCGGGAAGCCGTCGGCGATGGAGCCCGAGGTGCGGTACTTGCCGTTGATCACCACCGAGGGTACGCCGGTGATGCCGTAGCGCTGGGTCATGACGATGGCCTGCTTGACCTTGCTCTTCACGGCGAAGGAGTTGTAGGCCTCGATGAAGGCCTTCCGATCGACGCCCTGCTCGGCCACGAAGTCCACCACTTCGGCCGGCGTGAATATCTGGCGCTTGTCGTCGTGAAGGGCCTTGAACAGCGGACTGTGGAACTGCTCCAGCACCCCCAGGGTCTCGGCGGCGTAGTAGGCCTGGGCGTGGGGGATCCAGTTCTTGCGGAACACCGCCGGGGTGCGGCGGAAATCCACGTGCTCGGGCTTGCCGGCCAGCCATTCCTTCAGATGGGGCTCGAAGGTGTAGCAGTGGGGGCAGCCATACCAGAAGAGTTCCACCACCTCCACCCGGGCCGGGTCAGCCGTGGGCTGGGGCGGTTCCACCGCGGCGTACTGGCCGGCGATGTCGAACAACGGGTCCCCATCCGGTGGCGCAGACTCCTGGGCGACGGCGCCGTTGACGGACCACAGGAGGATCAACAGGGAAAGGGCGCTTCTGATCATGGTGTTCTCCGGTTGCTGTGCTGGGGACTGGTGCGGCGATCACCCTTGATACGACTCCCCACTCCCGCGGGCGGTTCCACCGCAACGACCCACCGGCCACGCGCTGGGCATGGGCCTGGCGTAGGGCCCGCCACGGCGGCGTCAGGGGGTGAGGCCCGCCCGTTCCAGCATTACCACTACGGCCTTGCGCAACTCGTCGTCACTGAGGTTCATGTGGCCGCCGCGGGGCGGCATGGCGCCGATGCCGTTGATGGAGTTGTGAAGCAGGGTGTCCAGTCCCTTCGCGGCCCGCGGCTCCCAGGCCGCGGTGTCGCCGAGCTTGGGGGCACCCGCGGCACCCGTGGCGTGGCAGGCCGCACAGGCAGTCTTGATCACCTGGTCGCCGGATTTGGAGGCGACCTGCGGCTCTTGCGTCGCGGCCTGTTGCGTGGGGGGCGGGGCAGCGGCCTGGTCCTCGCCAGCACCTCGTTCGGAGCCGGACGCCGGCGCCGGCGCATCGGCACCGGCGCCGCTGTAGTAGGCGGCGACGGCGGCGATGTCCTTGTCGGACAGCTTGGCGGCCACCCGGCGCATCATCTCGTTGGGGTCGTTATGCCGCTCGCCGGCGCGGAACGCCTTCAGGGTCTTCTCGGTGTAGGCTGCGTGCTGGCCCATCAGCATGGGAAACCTCGCCATGGGATTGCCCTTGGCATTGGGGCCATGGCAGGCCATGCAGGCGGCGATGCCCTTGTGGGCATCGCCACCCCAGTGCAGATCCTTACCCGTGAGGGCGAGTCCCTGGTCGGTGGGGCTGGCGGTGGCCGTCTGGGCGGCGAAGTAGGCCGCCAGGTCGGCCATGTCCTCGGGGGACAGGCCGGCCACCATGCCGAGCATGATGGCATTCTCCCGCCGGCCCTCCTTGTAGTCCTTGAGCTGTTTCTCGAGATAGGCCGCCCCCTGGCCCGCGATCCTCGGGAACTCGGCCGAGGGGCTGTTGCCGTCGGGGCCGTGACAGCCGGCACAGGAGGCGGATTTGGCCTTGCCGGCTTCCGGGTCACCCGCCGCCTGGACGGCCAGGACGGGGGCGAGCAGCAGGGCGAGGGACAGCAGAGGTGTCGTGATCTTCATGGCGCGGCAGGAATGCATAGAATTATGTCTTGAAATACTAATACGTGATACGCAAAAAAGCCCCTCGCTGGAGGGGCCTTTCGGGGGCGACGCTTACTTGCAGGACTGGCTTGCGTAGTAGGCGGCGAGATTCTCGATATCGGCGTCGGACAGGGCCGCGGTCATGGCCTTCATGGTGGGGTCGCTGCGCTCGCCGCTCTTGTAGGCCTTGATGGCCTTCACCAGGTACTGGGCGTGCTGGCCGGCGATCTTGGGATACATGGGGGTCGGGCTGTTGCCGTCGGGGCCATGGCATCCGGCGCAGGTGGCGGATTTGGCCTTGCCGGCGGCGGCATCTCCGGCCTGGACGGTTCCGAAGGTGCCAATCAGGGCACAGGCGACAGAGGCGAGGATGATTTTTTTCATGTCCAACTCCTGAAGAATAGAAGGTATATTGTGCCTTTTAACGGTGCGAAAAGGCACGGCGAAAAAATCGGCAACGCGTATATAACAGGATCACCCGCGGCCGGTCAATTTTCGTACCCCGGATCGGCCGTCATTATTGAGGTTTTCATCACACTATGTCCTTCGCCTTCGAGAAGGCCGAATTCATCGCCGGCGCACGGGCCCCGGCCCAGTTTCCTCCAGACCTCGGGCGGGAGGTGGCCTTCGCCGGCCGCTCCAACGCCGGCAAGTCCAGTGTGCTCAATGCCCTGACACGGCGCCAGGCCCTGGCGCGCACCAGCAAGCAGCCAGGCCGCACCCGCGAACTCAACTTTTTCGGTGTTACGGAGGACGCACGGCTGGTGGATCTCCCCGGCTATGGCTTCGCCAGGGTGCCGGCCGCCATCCAGCGCCAGTGGGAACACACCCTGCGGCGCTACCTGGCCGAGCGTGTCTCGCTGGCGGGTCTGGTGGTGGTGATGGATATCCGCCATCCCTTCCGGGACCTCGACCTCCATCTCCTGGAGTGGGCCGAGGCGGCCGGGTTGCCGGTGCATCTGCTCCTCACCAAGGCGGACAAGCTGGGTCGCGGCCAGCAGAACGAGGCCTTGATGGCGGCCCGGGCGCGCTGCGGGGAGATGGCGTCCGAGGTCAGCGTGCAGCTTTTCTCGGCCTTGAAGAAACAGGGCGTGGAGGCGCTGCGGGAGCGGGTATCGGGATGGCTTGGCGAGGGACGGTGAATCCGGTCTCCGTGAACAGCGCATAAAAAAAGGCCCCGGTTTCCATGTTCGGGGGGAGGGGAAAAACCGGGGCCTCTGAAACACCGGCCCGGAGGCCGGCTAACCCGCTCGAGGGAGGGCGAGCGGTGAACGCAAATCCTGCGTTCTGGTTATTATGACCGGGGGCCGTCGAGAAAGTTTCCCGGCCGTGGCCGCAGAATATCCCTTTTTATTTTGGGAGGCGGTGCGGTGGCTCCCGCCTCTCTCGGGAAGCGCCGGATTCCTCAACGCCTCCCTCCTGGCCATCACCCCTCAGGGCATCTTCCGCTGGCGGCGCGCCACCCCGGTGTCCATTGCGGCCCGGGAGACGGCGGGGGGCACCCGGTCGATGAGCCTGGGGTCGAAGGGCTTGGGAATGATGTAGTCGGGCCCGAACTCCAAGCGCTCCAGGCGGTAGGCATCCAATACCTCCCGGGGTACGGGCTCCCGGGCCAGGTCCCGCAGGGCAGTGGCGGCGGCAATATGCATCGCCCGGTTGATGGCCCGGGCATGCACATCCAGGGCGCCGCGGAAGATGAAGGGAAACCCCAATACGTTGTTCACCTGGTTGGGGTAGTCGCTGCGGCCCGTGGCCATGATGAGATCGTCCCGGGACGATCGCGCCAGGGCGGGGCTGATCTCCGGGTCGGGATTGGACAGGGCGAACACCACCGGCCGTGGCGCCATGCTCTTCAGCATGGCCTCGCTCACCAGGTTGGGCCCCGACAGCCCCAGGAACACGTCCGCGCCGGCCATGGCATCGGCCAGGGTGCGGGCGCCGGTGGCCACGGCGAGGCCCCGCTTCTCCGGCGTGAGGTCGTCGCGCCCGTCGTGGAGGACCCCTTTGCGGTCCACCGCCAGGATGTTTTCCGGCCGCGCCCCCAGGGCCACGAGCAGGGACAGGGTGGCGACGCCGGCGGCCCCCGCCCCCAGGCACACGATGCGCGCCTGGGCCAGGGACTTGTCCTGGATGTCGAGGGCATTGAGCAGGCCGGCGGCGGTGATGATGGCGGTGCCGTGCTGGTCGTCGTGAAACACCGGGATGTCCAGGCGTTTCATGAGGGTCTGCTCGATATGGAAGCAGTGGGGGGCCGCGATGTCCTCCAGGTTGATGCCGCCGAAGGTGGGGGAGATGCGCACCACGGTCTCGATGAAGTCCTCCGGGGTATCGGCGTTGACCTCGATGTCGAACACGTCGATGTTGGCGAAGCGCTTGAACAGCACCGCCTTGCCCTCCATCACCGGCTTGGAGGCCAGGGCACCGGTGTTGCCGAGCCCCAGCACCGCGCTGCCGTCGGTGATCACCGCCACCAGATTGCCCTTGGCGGTATAGCGGTAGGCGGCCTCGGGGTCCTGCTCGATGGCCCGCACGGGCTCCGCCACCCCGGGGGTGTACGCCAGGCTCAGCTCCTCCTGGGTGGTGCACGGCTTGGTGGTGTGGAGGGCGATCTTGCCCGGGGTCGGTTTCTCGTGATAGGCGAGGGCGGCGGTCTTCAGGTCATCGTACATGGGGTCTTCCGGTGGGCATGGGGCCTGGCTCAGCGTACCACCTTGATGAACTCGCCGGGCCGGGGCTCGCCGTCGGGATAATAGCCGTTCAACAGCCGCAGCCTGGCCTCGGCATAGCTGGAGATGCGGGATTTCGCCGCCAGGTTGGCGAAGCGGGTATTGCTGCCGGCGCGGATCACGGCGAGGCGCAGGGGAGTCGCGAGTTCCCGCTCCTTGGGCGTCAGGGGGTGGAAACTGAAGGCGGTGTTGAGGATCGCCGTATTGTAGGCGCGGGGCTTGTCCGGGTCCTTGGCGGCGCTGGTGAGGACGTAGGCGCGGTCGCGAAACAGGATCACCGTGTGGCGGGCCAGCCGCCGGCCCCAGGGGCTCTGGATGGGGGCCAGGCCGGTGTGGGCGGGCAGACCGTTGATGTCCATGGTGCGGTCGTCCTCGAGGGTCTTAAGGTTCATGCGCTCGGCCATGAACTGGCGCGGCCCCAGGCGTTTGTTGAGTTCCTGCGCGGTGAGTTGCAGCACGGCGTCGTTGCCGGGGGCGATGGCCAGCACGCGGTCCGACTTGTTCTCGATGCGCCAACCCTCGGGGAAGCGCAGTGCGAAGCCGAGGTCGCGGTGGTAGAAACCGTTGCCCCGCACCACGCCCTCCTTGGCCGGCGGGCCGAAGGGCACGCCCTCGAGCCGCCGCAGGTAGGCCGCGCGATCCGGTTCGCGGTAGGTGCCCTCGTGATGACGGCCGGCTGCCGCCACCACCTCCTGGAGGCGGGTATCGTTGTCGGGATGGGTAGCGAACACGCCGTGATAGGTCTTGGGCTCCCGGTCCTCCTGTTGCGCCCGTTCCTTTTCGAACTCCTCCTGGGCCTTGAGAACGCGGATGACGTCGATCATGGCCTCCGGGTCGCGGCCGGTGCGGGCGAGATACTCGGCGCCGAGGCGGTCGGCCTCCAGTTCGTGTTCGCGGCCGTAGCCCCGCACCAGGGCGGTGCCCAGGGAGCCCAGCAGATTCTGGATGTTGCGGTCCCGCAACTCGGGCACCAGAATGCTGCCGAGGGCGATGCCGAGACCGGTGGCCTGCTGGGTGGAGTACTGGCGCACGCTGTGACGGGCGGTGACGTGGCCGATCTCGTGGCCCAGCACCGCCGCCAGCTCTTCCTCGGACTGGAAGTAGGACATGAGTCCGCGAGTGATGTAGATGTAACCGCCGGGCAGGGCGAAGGCATTCACCTCGTCGCTGTCCAGCACCGTGAAGCGGTAGATGAGGTCCTGGCGGTGACTCTTGGCCGCCAGCTTCTCGCCCACCCGTTGCACGTAGGCCTGCAGTTCGGGGTCGTCGTAGGTGTCGTACTGCTCCAGGATCTGAGGGTGCATGCGGCGCCCGAGGGCGAGCTCCTGGCCCTCGGACATGAGGACGAACTCCTGCTCGCCGCTCACCGGATTCACGGCACAGCCGGACAGGGACAGGATCCCGGCCAGGGTGACGGCCATGACCCCCAGGGTGGTGCGTATGCTCATGATTCTGATCCCCGCTGGTGGCAGCAAATCGATTCTAGCCCACGATGCCGGGTGATGGCCTCCTCCGGTGGACCTGCAGCCACAAAAAACGCCCCGCGGAGGGGCGTCTCGTGGCGGCGGCGGCGGCGGGTCGGGCCTATTTCATGCCGTATTTGCGGCGGAACTTGTCCACGCGCCCGGCGGTATCCATCATCTTCTGCTTGCCGGTATAGAAGGGGTGGCAGGCCGAGCACACCTCCAGGTGGATGTCCTGGCTGGCGGTGGAACGGGTGGTGAAGCTGTTGCCACAACTACAGGTCACCGTGACTTCGCGGTAGGCCGGGTGGATGTCGGACTTCATTGCGCTGCAAACCTCGGGTTGGTGGGCGTCCCGGCCCTGGCCGGTGGGGCGCGTCAGGGACAGAGCAAGGTAGAATACTAGAGACGCGCGCCTCTCCACAAGGGCCGGTGGCGGATTTCTGCGCGTGGATGCCGAATGTTCGAGCCGCGTCCCGCGGCGTCATGGCTCGCCCGCCGTCGGCGCATCGTCTGCGAAGATGCCGAGTTCGGTCCACAACTCGTCCACCCGCGCCCGCACCTCGGGGCTCATGCGGATGGGGCGGCCCCATTCCCGCTGGGTCTCGCCGGGCCACTTGTTGGTGGCGTCCAGCCCCATCTTGGAGCCCAGGCCCGACACCGGCGAGGCGAAATCCAGGTAATCGATGGGAGAGGAGTGGACGAAGGTGGTGTCCCGGGCCGGGTCCATGCGGGTGGTGATGGCCCAGATGACGTCCTGCCACGAGCGGATGTCCACGTCGTCGTCGGTGACGATGACGAACTTGGTGTACATGAACTGGCGCAGGAAGGACCACACCCCCAGCATCACCCGCTTGGCGTGGCCGGGGTACTCCTTGCGCATGCTGACGATGGCGAGCCGGTAGGAACAGCCCTCGGGGGGCAGGTAGAAGTCCATGATCTCGGGGAACTGGCGCCGCAGGATGGGCACGAACACCTCGTTGAGGGCCACCCCCAGCACCGCCGGCTCGTCGGGCGGACGGCCGGTGTAGGTGCTGTGGTAGATGGGGTCGTCGCGATGGGTGATGCGGTCCACCGTGAACACCGGGAACTCCTCCACCTCGTTGTAGTAGCCGGTGTGGTCGCCGAAGGGGCCTTCGGGGGCCCGGTCCCCGGGGTGGATGTGGCCCTCCAGTACGATCTCGGCACCGGCGGGCACCCACAGGTCATGGTTGGTGCATCTCACCACCTCCGTGCGGTTGCCCCGCAGCAGGCCGGCGAAGCCGTATTCCGACAGGGTATCCGGTACCGGCGTCACCGCCGCCAGCATGGTGGCGGGATCGGCCCCCAGCGCCACCGCCACCGGGAAGGGCCGATCCGGATACTCGGCGCGCCAGTCGCGATAATCCAGGGCGCCGCCGCGATGGGCCAGCCAGCGCATGATGAGGCGGTTGCGGCCGATGACCTGCTGGCGGTAGATGCCGAGGTTCTGGCGTTTCTTGTGGGGCCCGCGGGTGATCACCAGGGCCCAGGTGATGAGGGGGCCGGCGTCGCCGGGCCAGCAAGTCTGCACCGGCAGGCGGCCGAGGTCTACGTCGTCCGCCTCCAGGACGTTTTGCTGGCAGGGGCCGCGGCCGAGTTCGCGGGGGTTCATGTCCAGCACCTTGCGGAAGGCGGGCAGCTTCTCCCAGGTGTCCCGCAGTCCCTTGGGGGGTTCCGGGGACTTGAGGAAGGCGAGCATCTCCCCCACCTGGCGCAGGGCCCCCACGTCATCCTCGCCCATGCCCAGGGCCACCCGCCGCGGCGTGCCGAAGAGGTTGCCGAGCACCGGCATGTCGTGACCCGTGGGGTGCTCGAACAGCAGGGCCGGTCCGCCGCGGCGCAGGGTGCGGTCGCAGATCTCCGTCATCTCCAGCCTCGGGTCCACGGGCGTGGCGATGCGCCTGAGTTCGCCGGCCCCCTCGAGGTGGGCGATGAAATCCCGCAGGTCCTTGTATTTCATGGGGCTAGAGGTCGAACTCCGCCACCACGGGGGCGTGGTCGGAGGGGCGCTCGAGGCGCCGCGGTGCGGTTTCCACGTAGCAGGCGGTGCAGGCCCGGGCGAGTCCCTCGCTGGCCAGGATGAGGTCGATGCGCAGGCCCAGGTTGCGGCGGAAACCGGCGGCCCGGTAGTCCCACCAGCTGAAGGTGCCCGGCTCCTGGTTGAAGCGCCGGAAGGTGTCCTCCAGGCCGAGGGACACCATGGCTCCCAGGGCCTCGCGCTCGGGGGTACTGCACAGGATCCGTTCCCGCCAGGCCTCCGGGTCATGGACGTCGCGGTCGTCGGGGGCGATGTTGAAGTCGCCCATCACTACTACATGGGGGTGGGTGGCGAGTTCGGTCTCGATATGGGCGGTCACCGCCGCCAGCCACGCCAGCTTGTGGCGGTACTTGTCCGAGCCCACCTCCTGGCCATTGACCACGTACAGGTTGATGATTCTCAGGGGGCCCACCGAGGCGATGAGGATGCGCCGCTGGGGATCCTCCAGGCCGGGGATGTCACGCAGCACGGCGGTGGCGGGCTCGCGGCTCAGGATGGCGACGCCGTTGTAGGTCTTCTGGCCCGAGTAGAGGGGCTGATAGCCCGCCGCCAGCAGGTCGGCGGCGGGGAAATTCTCGTCCGTGAGCTTGGTCTCCTGGAGGGCCAGGATGTCGGGTTGGCGTTCGGCCAGCCAGTCCAGCACCTGGGGCAGGCGCACCTTGAGGCTGTTGACGTTCCAGGTGGCGACGCGCATGGCCTTAACGTGAAAGTCGCGAAGCACGAACTCCCCCTCTCCCTCTGGGGCAAATCCGTCGGGAACGGATTTGAACGCGCCTTGGCGCGGCCCGCAGGGCGAAGGGCAGGATGCCCGGAGTACAGGGATGGGGTGAGGGAACGAGCATGGCGATACGCGCCGCCCGAGATGATGAAAGAGGAGCGCGTATCGCCATGAGAGTTAGACCCGGAAGCCGCCATGGCGGCGGCGGTTGATGCGGTCCATCAGCCACAGGCCCGCCGTGAGGCCGCCGATGAACAGCACGCCGGCGACGATGAGCAGACCACGCAGGGCCCATTCGGGTCCCCACGCGGGCAGCCAGGACGGAGCGGCGGTGGCCTCCCGGGGCATATCTGCGGGGGCTTGGGCGGCGGCCTCCTCGGCCTGGCGGGCCAGCAGTTCCCGCAGGGCCGCGTTGTCGTCCTCGAGGCGGGCGATACGCTCCATGGCCTGGAGATAGTCTTGCCGGGGTGGGGTTGCGGTATCGGGGACCTCCGTGCCGGAGGCCAGGGCGAGTTCCGCCCGCAGGGTCTCCACCTCGGCCCACGCCGCCTTGAGCTCCTCCTCGCGGGTGGCCTTCCAGCTTTGGAGTTCGGCCACCTCCAGCCGCGCCGGCAGATCCGCCGTGAGGTAGGCGGCATCCACCCAGCCCTCGGCGCCGTCGGGGGCACGTACCCTGACGAAGCCGCCATCCCGCTCCAGCACCTCGAGCTCGGTGGCCGAGGGCAGGAGCTGGATGATCGCGCTGGTGCGCTCGCGTGATTCGTGCAGGCCGAGCCGGAGGTTGTCGGTGATATACAGGGTCTCGGCGGCGGCCGCGGCCGCCATCAAGGTTGCGAGCAGGCCGCCGAGCAGGCGAAGACCGAATCCGGCGGGGGATGCGGGCACCGGGCGGGCATGCGGCATGGGATCGATGTCGGCGGTCCTGTGGTTCTGGTTCGGCGGTGGTTCGGGCCGGCGGGCGGCGCACGGCAGACGATTATAGAAGTCCTGGGGCCCCAAGGGGAAACGGCGATGTGGGGGCCTCAGGCCAGGGGCGCGTGATGATGGGCGAACCACAGGGCGGCGGTGCTCGCCGCCACCCCCAGGGCCAGCAGCCCGGCGGCATACCAGGCGTAGCGGCGGGCGAGCCCCTCCTGCGGCACGGCCGACAGGATATAGGGCCGGCGCCGGTCCCGGGGGCGGGTCATGATGGTGGTGCCGGGGGTGGCCGCGCGCTCGGCGTGGGCCCGCACCACTTCGTCGCGGGCGGCCCGGCGGGCGGCATCCCATTCCCCGGCGTCGACGTGCCCGTCGCCGTCGGCGTCGAACTGGCGCATCTTCGCGGCGTCTTTCTTCCAGGCCGTGAGGAGGGCCCGCAGGTCTTCGCGGGCATCGCCGGGGTCGCCGGCGCCGCCCACGGTGCGGAGCAGGCCGATGGCGTAGAGGTCATCGGCTGCGTGCATGCGTTCCTCGGTGTAACGGTAGTTGCCGCTGGCCAGCCAGCTGCGCCCCCCGGGCGCGGGCCCCGGCGGCTGGGGGCTGTTGCCGTACCAGACGTCCCGGGCCCGTGGGGTGACCGCCGCGCCCTCGGGATCGATGATGCACTGCCCGGTGTCGTCCACCAGCAGGAACAGCTCGTCGCTGGTGGTGCCGCGGATCTTGCGCCAGCGGGTCTGGCGCTTGCCGTTGACATGGTGGGTCTGGCGCTGCTCCACCTTGTAGCGGTACCAGGTGCAGCGGCTGCCGGTGAGGGGGGAGACAATAGGCACCCCGTCCATCAGCTCCTGGCGACCCTCGAGTTCCACGTAGCCCTGATGGGCGGAGCGTATCTTGGCGGTGGGGGTGTCCTGGATGATGCGCAGGCGGCGGTAGAACACGATGGACCCCACCAGCCCCCCCACCGCCGCCGCCACCGCCAGGGCCAGGGCTATCCAGTAGCCCGCGGGGTCCACGGCGGTGGGGTCCATATCAGGAGAACAGGGCCTTCACGTCCACGTCGCGGGTCTCCTCCTCGGAGAACTCCAGCAGCTCCCGGGGGCCGAAGCCCAACAGCCTCGCGACCACCAGGTCGGGGAACTGCTCGACGCGGATGTTGTTGATGTTGACACTGTCGTTGTAGAACTCGCGGCGATCGGCGATGGCGTTCTCGAGGCCGGTGATGCGGGCCTGCAGGTGCTGGAAGCTCTCGTTGGCCTTGAGTTCGGGATAGGCCTCGGCCACCGCGAACAGGTTCATGAGCCCGGAGCGCAGCTGGGTCTCGGCGGGGCCGAGGGCGCCCACATCGCCGCCGGCGCGGGCGTTCTGCACCGCCGAACGGGCCCGCATGACCTTCTCCAGGGTTTCCTGCTCGTAGGTCATGTACTGCTTGCAGGTCTCCACCAGCTTGGGCAGCTCGTCGTGGCGCTGCTTGAGCAGCACGTCGATGTTGGACCATGCCTGGGATACGTTGTGCTTCAGCCGCACCAGGTTGTTGTAGACGAGGGCGGCATAGACGAGGACCAGGGCGACGATGCCCCAGAAAATGAAGGTGCCGATTTCCATGGTGTTACTCCTTCGAGGTTGGGCGCCCGTAGCGGCGCGGCGGTAAGGGGATTCTAACCCCCTGCCGGTGCCGCGCCGCCCGGACCCCGGGACGCGGCATGTCTCCCCGATGTAGCGACGTGGCCGGGGGATCATTGAGTCCTGGGGACGGGCCGTGCTGCGCGCTGCGCGCGATGGCGTCGCGAACCCGGTGGCCGGTGGGTTGGTTTCGCCCCTTCAGGGGGTTATAGTCGGGTCTCGGTTAACACCCGTGGGAGAGACCGGCCCCTCGCTGGCCGGCGCCGAAGGCGCAACGTGCTCGGAATCGCTCAGGCAAAAGGACCGCGGGAGGTATACCGACTCTGGAGAGTGGCCCCAGGGGCGCGTGGCGCGTCGAGGGGCCCACCGATGGGGCGAGGGGTTGCCATGCAACCGCGAAACTCTCAGGTAAAGGTACAGAGGAGCGGCTGAGGCCTGCGGGGCCGCAGCCGTTTTTTTTGCCTTAAGACTTGAGGAGTACCGAAGGTTATGGGACGCCAGACACCCCTGTACGACAGCCACGTGGCCAGCGGCGCGAAGATGGTGGATTTCGCCGGCTGGGACATGCCCATCCACTACGGCTCCCAGCTCAACGAGCATCGCCAGGTGCGCCAGGCCGCGGGCATGTTCGATGTCTCCCACATGGCCGTGGTGGACCTCGCCGGGGCCGCCACCCGGGATTTCCTGCGTCACCTCCTGGCCAACGACGTGGCCAAGCTTCAGACCTCGGGTGCCGCCCTCTACACCTGCATGCTCAATCCCGCCGGGGGCATCAAGGACGACCTCATCGTCTACCGCCGGGATGACGGCGCCTACCGCATGGTGGTGAACGCCGGCACCCGGGACAAGGATCTGGCATGGATCAGGGAGTGGGCCGCGGACTTCGACGTGGCGGTGACCGAACGTCCCGATCTGGCCATGATCGCCGTCCAGGGCCCGGCGGCGCGGGATGCGGTCCACGGTGTGGTGTCCGACGGCCTGGCGGCGGGGCTGGCGGACCTCGAGCGCTTTCACGCCCTGGCCGGCGACGGGCTGTTCGTGGCCCGCACCGGCTACACCGGCGAGGATGGCTACGAGATCATCGTGCCCGGCGACGCGGCCGCCGACCTGTGGGCGCGGCTGGCGGCCCGCGGGGTGGCCCCCACGGGCCTGGGGGCGCGGGATACCCTGCGCCTGGAGGCGGGACTCAATCTCTACGGTAGCGACATGGACGAGGACACCACGCCCCTGGAGAGCGCCCTCGGCTGGACCGTGGCCTGGGAGCCTGCCGAGCGCGACTTCATCGGCCGCCAGGCCCTGGAGGCCCAGCGGGCGGCGGGGCCAGCACGGATCCTGGTGGGGCTGGTGCTGGAGGGCCGCGGCGTGCTGCGCGGTCACCAGAAGGTCATCACGGACAAGGGCGAGGGGGAGACCACCAGCGGCAGCTTCGCTCCCACCCTGGAGCGTTCCGTGGCCCTGGCCCGGGTGCCCGCCGGCACCACCTCGGCGCAGGTGGAGATCCGCGGGCGCCTCCATGACGTCATCATCAGCAGACCCCCCTTCGTCAAGAACGGCCAACCAAATCTCCATATCTGAGCTATAACGACGGTAGCGGCCGCAATGGCGGCCGTCACACCCGTCATAAACCTTGAAAACCGGAGCAAAGCACGATGAGTGACATTCCAAAAGACCTGCGTTATAGCCCATCCCACGAGTGGGTCCGCGACGAGGGCAACGGTGTGGTGACCCTGGGGATTACGGACCACGCCCAAGAGTCCCTGGGGGACCTGGTGTTCGTGGAACTGCCCGAGGTGGGGCAGGCCATCGCCGTGGGCGACGAGATGGGGGTGGTGGAGTCGGTGAAAGCCGCCTCGGACCTCTTCAGCCCCGTCTCCGGCGAGGTGGTGGAGGTCAACGAGACCCTGGGCGATACCCCCGAGGCGATCAATGGCGATCCGTATGGCGACGGCTGGATCGCCAAGGTGAAACTGTCCGTCCCCGCCGAGTTGGACGAGTTGCTCGACGCCGACGCCTACACGGCGGTGGCCGAGGAAGAAGACGACTAGGAGGCCGTAGACGTGCCGTTCATACCCCATACCGAGACCGATGTGCAGGAGATGCTCCAGCGTATCGGCGCCGATTCCATCGATGCCCTGTTCGAGGAGATCCCCGCCAACCTGCGTTGTCGGGGCCTCGACGGTGTGCCCCCCGGTCGCAGCGAGGCGGAGGTGGCACGGCTGTTGAAGAAGCGGGCCGCCGAGGACTCCGGCACCCTGTGTTTCCTCGGCGCCGGTGCCTATGACCATCACATCCCGGCGGCGGTCTGGGAGGTGGCGACTCGCGGCGAATTCTACTCCGCGTATACCCCCTACCAGGCGGAGGCCAGCCAGGGCACCCTCCAGGTCATCTACGAGTTCCAGTCCATGATGACCTCCCTGACGGCCATGGATGCCTCCAACGCCTCCCTCTACGACGGTGCCTCGGCGCTGGCCGAGGCGGTGCTCACGGCGGTGCGTCTGGGGGGGCGCAAGGGCAGCCGCAAGGTCCTGGTGCCCGCCTCGGTGCATCCGGTGTACCGACGCGTGGTAGCGGCCATCGTGCATAACCAGGGCATCGAACTGGTGGAGGTGCCCTACGATGCCGTCAGCGGCCGCACCGATCCCGCGGCCCTGGCGGCCTTCGAGGACGACTACGCCGCCCTGGTGGTACCGCAGCCCAACTTCTTCGGCGTGCTGGAGGAGGTGGACGCCCTCACCGACTGGGCCGGCGCCAAGGGCATGCTCACCATCGCCGTGGTGAACCCCCTGGCCCTGGCCCTGCTCAAGCCGCCGGGCCGCTGGGGCAGCCGCGGCCAAGGGGCGGACATCGCCTGCGGCGAGGGCCAGCCCCTGGGGATCCCCATGGCCTCGGGCGGTCCCTATTTCGGTTTCATGTGCTGCAAACAGGAGCACGTGCGCCAGATGCCGGGCCGCATCGTCGGCCGCACCGTGGATATGGACGGCAACACCGGCTTCACCCTGACCCTGCAGGCCCGCGAGCAGCATATCCGGCGCTCCAAGGCCACCTCGAACATCTGCACCAACCAGGGCCTCATGGTCACCGCCGCCACCATCCACATGGCCATCCTCGGACCCGATGGCCTGAAGGAGGCCGCCGCCGCCAGCCATCGCAACACCGTGGCTCTGGCGAAGCGCGTCACCGCCCTGGGGATGGAGCCCCTGTTCGACGGCCCCTTCTTCCACGAGGTGGCCCTGCGGGCCCCGGTGGATGCGGGCGGGTTATTGCGGGCCATGGCGGAGCACAACATTCTCGCCGGCGTGCCCCTGGAGGACTACTACCCGGAACTCGGCAACGGGCTGCTGGTGTGCGCCACCGAGAAGCGGGTGACCGAGGACATCGATGATTACGCCGCTCACCTGGAGCGGATCCTGGCCAGGCCGGGCGCCCCGGGGCACCCGGTGCAACCGAACGTGTAACTTAGGAGTAAGGGATATGGCGACCGTCACACTCGAAGGCACCCCCATCAACACCAATGGCGAACTGCCGGCGGTGGGCGACAGGGCCCCCGATTTCACCCTGGTGAACAACAAGCTGGAGGACGTGAGTCTCAAGGATTACGCCGGCAAGAAGAAGCTCCTGTCCATCGTGCCCAGCCTCGACACCCCGGTCTGCGCCACCTCCACCAAGCGCTTCAACGAGCTGGTGGCGAATCGCGACGACGTGGTGGTGTTGATCGTCTCCGCCGACCTGCCCTTCGCCAACGGACGCTTCTGTACCGCCGAGGGAGTGGATGGCGTGGAGACCCTGTCCCTCATGCGGGGCAAGGAATTTGCGAAGGACTACGGCGTGTTCATCGTCGACGGCCCCCTGGCCGGTATCACCGCCCGTGCCGTGCTGGTGCTGGACGGGGACGACAGGGTGGTGCATAGCGAACTGGTGCCCGAGATCGCCCAGGAGCCCGATTACGACCAGGCCATGGCGGCCCTGTAGCCGCCCCCCGGGCGCAGGGGCGCCCGGGCCATTTATTTCCAGATTCGAGGACGATTCCAGTATGGTGATTTTCGAACATTCCCGCGCCGGCCGGCGCAGTGGCGCCCATCGTTTCGACGCCGGGGGTTCCGACGCAGCGGGCACCGTGAGCGACCTGCCCCCGGAGCTGCTGCGCGGCGCGGAGCCGGAGCTGCCCCGGGTATCGGAGCTGGAGGCGGTGCGCCACTACACCCGCCTGTCCCAGAAGAACTTCTCCATCGACACCCACTTCTATCCGCTCGGCTCCTGCACCATGAAATACAACCCGCGGGCCTGCAACACTCTGGCCGGCCTGCCGGGTATCGTCGACCGCCACCCCCTGGCCCCTGACAGTCACAGCCAGGGCTTCCTGCGTTCCATGTTCGACCTCCAGGAGATATTGAAAAGCGTCACCGGCATGCAGGAGGTCTCCCTCACCCCCATGGCGGGGGCCCAGGGGGAGTTCACGGGCATGGCCATGATCCGGGCCTACCACGTGGCCCGCGGCGACCATGAGCGCACCGAGGTGCTGGTGCCCGACGCCGCCCACGGCACCAATCCCGCCACCGCGGTGATGTGCGGCTTCAAGGTGAAGGAGATCCCCACCGACGCCGTGGGGGACGTGGACATCGACAAGCTCAAGGCGGCGGTGGGGCCCCATACCGCGGGCATCATGCTCACCAACCCCTCCACCCTCGGGGTGTTCGAGCGCCACATCGCGGCCATCGCCCGCATCGTCCACGAGGCCGGCGGCCTGCTCTACTACGACGGCGCCAACCTCAACGCCATCCTCGGCCGCACCCGCCCCGGCGACATGGGCTTCGACGTGGTGCACATGAATCTCCACAAGACCTTCTCCACCCCCCACGGCGGCGGCGGCCCGGGGGCCGGCCCGGTGGGGGTGGGGGAGCGCCTGCGGCCCTTCCTGCCGGTGCCTATGGTCACCGAGGAGGACGGCGTGTACCGCTGGCTCACGGAGCGCGATCGCCCCCAGTCCATCGGCCGCCTGTCGGCGTTCATGGGCAACGCCGGCATCCTCATGCGTGCCTACATCTACGCCCTGTTGCTGGGGCGCGAGGGCATGGAGCGGGTGGCGGAGTTCGCCACCCTCAACGCCGCCTACCTGGCCACCCGGCTGCGCGAGGAGGGCTTCGAGCTGGCCTATCCCGACCGCCGGCCCACCCATGAGTTCATCGTCACCCTGCGCCGCGAGGCCAAGGCTTTCGGCGTCACCGCCATGGATTTCGCCAAGCGCCTGCTGGATTACGGCCACCACGCCCCCACCACCTATTTTCCGCTGCTGGTGCCCGAATGCCTGCTCATCGAGCCCACGGAGACCGAGAGCCGGGAGGTGTTGGACGAGTTCGTGGCCGCCATGGCCGCCATCCGCAAGGAGGCCGGGACCCGGCCCGACTACGTGCGCGGCGCCCCCTACACCACCCCGGTGCGGCGCCTGGACGATGTCCGGGCGGCTCGCCAGTTGGACCTGCGCTGGCGCCCTGCCCAGGAGGAGGCGCCGGCAACGGCCCCGGAGGTCGAGGAGGCCAGGCAGGCCTGAGGCCACGGCCGTTGCCGGAACCTGCGGGTGAACCGGGGACGCCGTGTCCCTGTCTCGACCGTCATGCCGGGCTTGATCCGGCATCCAGGGGAAGGTGGCACCGGGCCATCTTCTCCTGCCCGTCAGCGGGGATGGATGTGGCTGTGGACCTCGGCGAACTCGTCGTTCACCTTGTCGATGAGGCCGTCCAGGTCGATGCCGCCCCGGGTCATGCCCACCGTCGCCAGCAGTTCCTCCTGGAAGCCGGGCAGCTCTACCGTGATGCCCCGGAACAGCCCGGCGCCCTGGATCTGGTGGGCCAGCAGATCGGCCACCCAGATGTAGGAGGCCTCGCCCTGGTGGGCGCCTGCCACGTCGGGCCGATGGTGGTAGCGCACGCCGCCGGTGATGGTGGCGGGCAGTTGCCAGGCGCCGAGGATCTCCCCGCCCAGCTCGCCGTGGTCGAAGCCGAAGGTGTCCCGCTCCAGGGCCTGCAGGGTGTCCTCGTCACCGTTGGCGTCACGGATGAGGCCCTGCTCCATGTCCCCCAACTGGTTGCAGATCATCAACAGTCCCACGTCGTGAAGCAGGCCGGTGACGAACAGCCGTTCGGGCAGGGGATAGTGGCCGCGCCGCCCCAACTCCCGCGACAGCATGGCGGTGTAGAGGCTGTGGCGCCAGAAGGACTCCATGTCGATCTGCCGGTTGCCGAGGCGGCTGAAGGCGTCCACCGCCGACACCGCCACCACCAGTGTGTGGAGATCGTTCAGCCCCACGATGGCGATGGCCCGGGACAGGGTGTCGATCTGGCGGGGAAAGTTGTAGAAGGAGCTGTTCACCAACCGCAGCAGGCGGGTGGCGAGGCTGGTGTCCTGGGCGATGACGTCGCCGATGGCGGACACGTCGGCGCGCTCGTCGTGGATCAGGGCCATCACCCGGGTGCAGGTGTGGGGCGGCGAGGCGAGCCCCGCCACCTCGGCGAGGAGTTCGGCCTTGGTGGGGGTGGAGGTGGGGGTCATGGCAGCGCCTCGGGTGGTTGGTCCGGGCGGTGGCCCGGCGGGCGGTATGGCGGTGCGGTCAGCGGCAGGGGAAGTGCTGGCGAAAGGCGTTGAGGGCAAGGCCGGCTGCGGCGTTGTTCAGCTCCGATTCGTACTCCTGGGCCCATTCCACGAACACCCGGCGCAGCTTGAAGGGCGAGGCATCGGCGGGCACGCAGAAGCCCGGTGCCGCCCGCTGCCAAGTGCGCAGAGTGGTGGCGCCGTCGGCGAGGCCGGTGAGATAACCCTCGCACAGTCCCCGGTCCAGGGTGGCGGCATCGGTGGATCCGCAATAGTCGAGGAGCTGGCGGCCGGTCATGTACACCAGTTCGGTGGCCGGCACCGTCAGGGGCAGGAAGCCGGCGAGCAGGAGCAGGGTCTTCGGGGTGATGGCCATGGCTGGGAGTATCGCTGGTGGACGAGGACGATAGATTATCCCATTCCGGGGGGCGGATTCAGCACCGGCGGGTCGGTTATCATGGCCTGAACCCTATCGAGGGGAGTCCCCTATGCCTGATATCTCGCCTATTCCCGCATTTTCCGACAACTACATCTGGCTGGTGCGCGGTGGCGGCGATGGGGCCGTGGTGGTGGACCCCGGCGATGCGCAACCGGTGCTGGAAAGGCTGGCGCGGGAGGGCCTCGAGCTGCGCTCCATCCTCGTGACCCACCATCACGCCGACCACGTGGGGGGGATCCCCGCGCTCATCCGCCGCTTCCCCGGCATCCCGGTCTACGGACCCGCCGGCGAGGCCATCCCCACCCTGACCCAACGCCTCGGCCACGGCGACCGCCTGGTGCCCGCCGGGCTGGACACGGAGTTCGAGGTGCTGGACGTGCCCGGCCATACCGCCGGCCACATCGCCTACTACGGGGACGGCGTGCTGTTCTGTGGCGACACTCTGTTCGCCTGCGGCTGCGGGCGCCTGTTCGAGGGTACCCCGGAACAGATGGCCGCCTCCCTGGGCCGCATCCGCGCCCTGCCGCCGGAGACCCGGGTCTACTGTGCCCACGAATACACCCTGGTGAACATCGGCTTCGCCAAGTGGGTGGAGCCTGACAACGCCCATCTGCTGGCCCGCGAGCAGGCGGATGCCGCGACCCGCCGCGAGGGGCGCCCCACGGTCCCCTCCACCCTGGAGCTGGAGCTGCGCACCAACCCCTTCCTGCGCTGGGATGATCCCGCGGTCATCGCCGCGGCGGAGCGCTATGCCGGTCACGATCTGAGCGGTGCGGCCGAGGTGTTCGGCGCGGTGCGGCGCTGGAAGGATCGGGAATACGATTGATAACAGAGCGTTTTTATTGACCTGCGCCGGGCACCTGGCCGGCATCGCGAGGGACGGCGCTTGTGGTCAAAGGATAATCTACCGTAAGGTGGGGTTTTAGGTCTTTTGCGATGATAGGGACTCTAGGGCACCGGCCATCACCGGCGCGCACCAGGGCCGAGTCCCGCCACCCATCCGAGGAGTTCCATCCATGTCGTCACGGACACGAACGATTCCGTATGTGTTGACCGCCCTGTTGCTGGCGGCACCCGGGGTCTACGGCGCCTCCATGGGGGCCTCGGGCAAGCCCTGTCCGGCGCCGGGTGGGGCTTCCGCCCCTGCCGCGGGCGCCGCATCGATGGTCCCCCGGGCACCCCGCGCCGGGGGTTGGCCCACGCCGCCGGCCAACCTGCCGTGGCGGCCGCCGCCGGCGGCCTGGGGTCGTCCCCCCTATGCCTCCGGCTACAGCTATAGCTATAGCTACAGCTCCTCTCCCCCCGGCGCCGGCATGGCGCGTCCAGCGCCGCCCGCCGCCCAGCGCCGGGGCGGTAGCGCCCCACTATCTCCCATGGTTGGGTCCATGGCGGGGCCTGGGCCTGGGCCTGGGCGTGGCGTCGGCAGCGGCATGGCGCCATGGCCGGCCATGCCCCAGGGCGGCACCCAGGCGCCCCAGGCGGGCCGGTCCCTGCCCGCCAGTCGTCCGGGCTGGCAGCCACCCGCCGTGAGCCCGTCCCGGCCTGCTGCGCGCCCGCACCGGCCTGCCCCGGCGGCGCCCGTCGCGGACGAGCCGTCCCCCCGCGACCAGCCCGTCAGCCCCTACGCCGGCCCCATGGACGACCCGTGGGCAACAGAAAACGACCCTAGACATGCTCGACCCTGAACCCGGAAACGCCATGAATAGCCCACTGTACTCGCCGGGCGCCCCGGCCTCCCTGAATCCCCAGGTGCTGGAGCCCCTGCGCCGCCATCTGGCCTCCCGCGTCATCGGCCAGCAGGGCCTGCTGGAGAGCATGCTGGTGTGCCTGTTGTGTGACGGCCACATGCTGGTGGAGGGGCTGCCGGGGCTGGCCAAGACCACCGCCGTGAAGGCCCTGGCCGAGGGGGTGGAGGGAGAGTTCCACCGTATCCAGTTCACCCCCGATCTGCTGCCCTCGGATCTCATCGGTACCGACATCTACCGCCAGTCCGAAGGCACCTTCGAGTTCCGCCCCGGCCCCCTGTTCCACAACATTCTCCTCACCGACGAGGTGAACCGCGCGCCCGCCAAGGTGCAGTCGGCGCTCCTCGAGGCCATGGGGGAGCGCCAGGTGACGGTGGGCCAGAAGACCTATCCCCTGCCGGATCTGTTCATGGTGCTGGCCACCCAGAACCCCATCGAGCAGGAGGGCACCTATAACCTGCCCGAGGCCCAACTCGACCGCTTCCTCATGCACGTGTGGGTGGACTATCCCAACAAGGAAGAGGAGTTTCGCATCCTCGAGCTGGACAACGATCGGCGCCGCCATCCGGAGCAGGCGGACCGCCATCACATCTCCCAGGACATCATCTCCCGGGCCCGCGAGGCGGTGGCGGGCCTCTACCTGGACGACAAGCTGCGCCATTATATCGTCGACTTGGTGAGCGCCACCCGGCGGCCCGCGGATTACGACCCCGAACTGGCGCGCTGGTGCCGCTACGGTGCATCGCCGCGCGCCAGCATCGCCCTGGCACGGACCGCGCGGGCGGTGGCGTGGATGGCCGGCGAGGCCTACGTGGGGCCCCAGCACATCCAGAAGGTGGCGCCGGAGGTGCTGCGCCACCGTGTGCTGCTCAGCTTCGAGGCCGAGGCGGAGGGCATCACGCCGGACGACTTCATCGCCCGGCTGCTGAAAGTGGTGGCCATACCCTGAGCGGTCGTGGGTACCCTGTGGCGTTTCCTCCGGCATCCGCGGCTGTCGCCGAAGCTCCGATCGTGAGTATGGTGGGCCGTTGATCCCCCAGATAGACGAACTCCTCGAGCTGCGACACCGCGCCCACGCCATCGGCCTGGGGGTGCGCCACCGCGTCACCTCGAGCCTGGCGGGGCTGTACGGCTCCGTGTTCCGGGGCCGCGGCATGGACTTCGAGGAGAACCGCGAGTACCGCGAGGGCGACGAGTTCCGCTATATCGACTGGCGGGTCACCGCCCGTAAGGGTACCCCCCATCTCAAGGTGTTCCGCGAGGAGCGGGAACGCCCGGTGATGTTGTGTGTGGACGTGGGCGCCCACATGCGCTTCGGTACCCGCGGCACCTTCAAGGCGGTACAGGCGGCGCGGGCGGCCGCCCTGCTGGGCTGGGCCGCCGCCGCCAACAAGGACCGTGTGGGGGCTCTGCTGTTCGGCGACCCCGCGCGCCGCCTCGAATTTTTTTGTGCCAACCGTTCCCGCAGTGCCTTCTGGCGCATGCTCCAGGGGCTGGCACGCCCCCGCCATGGCGGCCACGGCCGGCCCCAGGAGGATCTCATGGAGGCCTTGCTGCGGGCCGATCGGGTGGCGCCCACGGGCGGCCTGATGTTCGTCATCGCCCACCTGGACCTCGACGCCAACGCCCTGCGGCCCGCCCTCGGTCGTCTGTCCCAGCGCCACGAGGTGGTGCTGGTGGCCGTGGATGATCCGGCGGACCGCGAGCTGCCGGACATGGGGCGGGTGGTGTTCCTGGACGCCGACGGCCGCGAGGTGGAGGTGGACACCGCCGACGAGGGCGGCCGCCAGCGTTATCAGGCGGCATGGGAGGCGCGCCGCCTGGCCCTCCGGGAGGTGTGCAAGCGCCTCGGCATCGGCCTCCTGCCCGTCGCCACCGACGGCGATGTAGAGGCCGCCCTGGCGGATGGCCTCAAGTACGCCCGCCGCCCCCAGAGGCGGCGATGAGCACTCAGCCGGTGAACCCCTTGTCGATAAACCCTGCGTCGATAAACGATGGCCTGCGGGATATCCACGGCCTGGACCCCGCCCCCTGGTGGCCGCCGGGACCGGGCTGGTGGCTGGTGGCGGCCGGGGTGGTGGCCGTCGTCGCGCTGGTGCTGCTGCTGCGCCGGCGCCGCAGCCATCAACGGGAGCAATGGCGCCGGGATGCCCTGGCCCGGCTGCGGCGCCTGGAGCGGCGCCTGCCGAATCTCACCCGCCACGATGCCGCCGGCGAGCTGGTCCAGCTGCTGCGCCGCGTGGCCATGGTGCGCTACGGACGCCACCAGGCCGCCGGACTGTGGGGAGATGAATGGCTGGCGTGGCTGGAACGCCATGATCCCCGCGGTTTCCCCTGGCGCAGCCGCGGTGCGGTGCTGGTGTCATCGCCTTATGCGCCACCGGACCCCGAGGACGGCCGTGCCCTGGCGGAGCTGGTGGCGGCGGCCCGCCACTGGGTGCGCCGCGAGCCCGACAACGCGACGGAGGGACGCGCCTGATGCTCGACTTCAACTGGCCGTGGCTGGTGCTGCTGTTGCCTTTGCCGTGGCTGCTGCGGCGCCTGTGGCCCGCCCGCGAAGGCGCTCCCGGCGGGCAGGCGGTGCCCACCCCGCGGCTGCTCAATCCCGGCGTGGCCCACCTGCGCCAGGCCTTCGCGGTGCGCCGGGCGGGCCGCTTCGACCTGTCCCTGCTGGAGCGCCTGCTGGCGGCCCTGCTGTGGGCCGCCCTGGTGGCGGCCCTCATGGGGCCCCAGTGGCTGACCCGCCACGAGGAGGTGGTGAGCCCCGGCTATGATCTCATGCTGGCGGTGGACGCCTCGCGCTCCATGGAGGCCCTGGATTTCAGCGTCGACGGCCGTCCGGTGAACCGCATGGCGGTGGTGAAGGGAGTGGTGGGGCGCTTCGTGTCTCAGCGCGCCGGTGACCGCATCGGCCTGGTGGTGTTCGGCGACAGCGCCCACCTCCTCACTCCCCTGACCCCCGACGGCGGTGCCGTGGGGCGCATGCTCGACAACGTTCAGCCGCGTATGGTGGGGGACGGCACCGCCATCGGCGATGCCGTGGGCCTGGCGGTGAAGAAGCTGCGGGAGCGCCCCCCCGGCTCGCGGGTGATCATCCTCCTCACCGACGGCGAGAACACCGCCGGCAGCCTGTCGCCGGTGGACGCCACCCGGCTGGCGGCCCACTACGGCATCCGCATCTACGCCGTGGGCGTGGGCAGCAAGGGCAAGGTGCCCTTTCCCCGCGCCGACGGCACCATCAGCTACGAGGACATGCAGATCGACGAGGCGGCCCTGGAGCGTATGGCCACCGCCACCGGCGGTGCCCATTACCTGGCCACCAACACCCAGGCCCTGGAAGACATCTACGCCAACATCGATCGGCTGGAGAAGACCGAGACCCACACCCACGTCACCTGGCTGCCCGAGCCCCTGTATCGCTGGCCCCTGGGGGTGGCCCTGGCGGCCCTGCTCGGGCTCGGGGTCCTGTCGGTGCGCCGCGGAGGGGCCCTGTTCGCGACATGATGGAGACCTTCCACTTCGCCCAGCCCCTGTGGCTGTGGGGCCTCGCGGCCGTGCCCCTGATGTGGTGGCTGTCGCGGCGCGAGTGTGCCCATTGCGCCACGGCACGCCACAAGCGCTATGCCGATCCCCACCTGCTGCCCTACGTGGTGCAGGGCTACCGCACCCCCGGCGCCATCCGCCGCCAGGTGTGGCTGTGGGCGCTGCTGTGGGTCATCGGCGTCATCGCCATGGCGGGCCCGCGCTGGGGCTACGAGAACGTCTACCTGGCGGGCAGCAGCGACAGCCTGGTGGTGGTGCTCGACCTCTCCCGCTCCATGGACATCGCCGACGTGCGGCCCTCGCGCATGGCCCGCGCCCGCCAGGAAGTGGATGATCTGCTGCGGGCGGCGCCGGAGGTCAGCACCGGCCTGGTGGCCTTCGCCTCGGTGTCCCACGTGGTGGTGCCCATCACCGCCGACAACGAGATGGTGCGCGCCGTGCTGCCCTCCCTGTCGCCGGACCTCATGCGCTGGTCCGGCAGCCGCGTTTCCTCCGCCCTCGACAAGGCGCGGCGGCTGCTGGACGCGCGTAGCGACGCCGGCAGCCGGGCCATGCTGGTGGTGACCGACGGTGACCTGCCCGAGCCCGGCCTGGAGAACCAGGTGGCCCTGATGCGCGAGGCCGGTATCACCGTGCACGTCCTCGGCGTCGGCACCCCCGAGGGCGGCGAGCTGCCCATGGAACGCCGCCGTGACCGCGGGCCCGTCATGAAGCCCATCGTCTCGCGCCTCGACGAGACCGCCCTCAAGGGCCTGGCCGCGGCCGGCGGCGGCATCTACCGGCGGGCCGATTACCTGGAGGAGGACACCGAACGCCTGGTGGCCGCCGTCACCAGCGGCCAGGTGGATACGAACCGCGGGGACGTGCGACGGGTGTGGTCGGAGCGCTACTACCTGCCCCTGGCCCTGCTCATGGTGCTGTTGCTCATGCGCCTGCGCCGCATGGCGCCGGAGCCGGCATGAGGCCCCCGGTGATCCAGGCCAGGTTGTTGCCGGCCCTGGCGCTGTGCGTCCTCCTGCCGGCGGCCCCGCAGGTCGCCGCGGGCTGGTTCTCGGGGCCCGAGGACGAGGCCCGCGAGGACTTCCGGGAGGGGCGTTTCGAGGTCGCGGCCCAGGCCTTCGACGACCCCTTCCGCAAGGGCGTCGCCCTCTACCGGGCCGGGCGTCTGGAGGAGGCGGCCCAGGCCTTCGAGCAGGTGGATCGCGACGAGGTGGCCCTGGATGCCCATTACAATCTGGGCAACACCCGCTTCCGCCTCGGCGCGTACGAGCAGGCGGTGGCGGCCTACGAGGCCGTGCTGGAGACGGACGAGGGTTACCAGGATGCCCGCCACAACCTGATGCTGGCGCGTGCCCGCCTCGCCGCCCTGGAGCCCGAGGTCGAGGAGGAGTCGCCGGAGGAGCCCCGGCAGGAAGACGAGGCCCCGCCCGACGAGGAGACCCCGCAGGAAGAGTCCGAGGAGCAGGAGTCCGGGCCGGAAGAATCAGAGCAGGAAGCATCGGAGCAGGAAGAGTCGGGCGAAGAGGAACAGCAATCGGAGCAGGTAGAGTCGGAGCAGGCAGAGTCGGAGCAGGAAGAATCCGGCGAGCAGGAGCAGGAATCGGAGCAAGGCGACTCCGGCGAGCAGGAACAGGAGTCCGAGCAGGGGGAATCCGGCGAGCAGGAACAGGAGTCCGAGCAGGGGGAATCCGGCGAGCAGGAACAGGAGTCTGAGCAAGGGGAATCCGGCGAGCAGGAACAGGAGTCGGAGCAGGGGGAATCCGGCGAGCAGGAACAGGAGTCCGAGCAAGGCGAATCCGGCGACCAGGAGCAGGATGATCAGCAGGGCGGCCAGCAGAGCGAGGAGGCCGAGGAGCAGGAGGGCGGCGGCGAGGACGGCGAAGAGGGTGAGTCCGGCGGCGACGGCAGCGCCGACCAGGAAGGCCAGGGGGAGGGCGATGCCGGCACCGAGGGTAGCGCGGCGGACGCCGGTGAGGGTGAGGCCGAGGGTGAGTCCGCCGCCGGCGCCGACGAGGGCACCGAGGCCGAAAGCGGCACCGCCGCAGAAGAGGCCACCGGCGGGACGGACGGCGAAGAGACCCGGGAAGAGGACCCGGAGGGTGAGTCGTCCCCGGACGAGGCCGCGGCGGCGCGGCAGGACCCGGCGGGTGGCGGGGAGCCCCGGGAGGAGACGGGCCCCGGCGACGAGGATGCCGCTACCGAGACGGACGGCGGCGACGAGACGGGGGCCGAAGAGGAGGGCGCGGATGACGACGGGCAACCCGAGCAAGCGGACGACGCCGGCAGCGAGCCCGACCCCGAGGCGGCGACGGATGGCGCAGACGACACCATGACAGAGGAGCCGGGCGCCACCGGCGACGAGCCCGCGCCCCCGGAAGAGCGGCAGCCCCCCGAGGGTAGCGAGGAAGCCGCTGAGACCGACGAGGCGGGGGGCGAAGGCGAAGAGCCCCGGCAGGACGAGGCTGGCGACCGGCCGCCGGCAGAGGGCACGGCGGGCGGGCCGTCGGCCGCCCCCGACCCCCGCGCCCTGGAGGCGGACGAGGCCAGCGAGGCGGTGCAGGAGATGGATCGTCTGGATCAGATGCGTCAGGCCGGCCTGGAGCCTTTTTCCGAGCAGGCGCCCGGTTTCGGTGGCGTGCCGGGCATGGGGGGCGAGGTGCCCGGCTGGCTGGTGGAGGAGTGGCTGGAGCGGGTGGAGGGCGATCCACGCCAGCTCCTGCGCAACCGCTTCATGCTGGAAGAGCAGCGGGCCTCCCGGGCCATCGGCGGGCGCATGGTGGAGCCGCGGCCATGGTAGGCGCGCACGCCATGGTCCGCCGGGTCCGCCTGCCGGCGGCGCTGCTGGTGCTGCTGGTCTGCTGGGGACACGCCGCGGCGGCGCCGGGGCGCATCTACGCCGAGGCCTGGCTCAGCAACCCGTCCCCCTACGTCAAGGAACCGCTGCTCTACACCATACGCATCTTCAGCAGCGTGGACCTGCGCACCTACCAGGTGGTGCCGCCCGTGGTGACGGACGCCACCCTGGAGCGGGTGGAGGAGTCCAACCGCAACGCCACCGTCACCCTGGGCGATACCCGCTACGTCACCAGCGACCTCCGTTATGTCCTCACTCCCCTGCAGGCGGGGGGGCTGAACATAGGGCCGGCCCGCGTCACCGTGGCCTATGGCGGCGGCGCCGGCGGTACCCCGCCGGGGGAGGAGACCTTTCATACCCAGCCCCTCAAGCTGGAGGTGCGCGAAGCCCGAGCCGTGGAACAGGCGTGGCGCCCCCTGCAGTGGCTGGAGTTGCGCACCGAGCTGCAGGCCTCGTCACCGCGGGTGGGCGAGCCCCTCCTGCTGGAGGTGGAGACGCGCGCCCGCGGCGCCCTCGGCGAGCAGTTGCCCAGCGTCGCCACCCAACTCGCGGTGCCCGGCTTCAAGGTCTATCCCGAGCGGCCCCGGGTGGATACGCGCATCCGTCAGCCGGGCCATATCTGGGGGCGCCGGGTGGAGACCTTCACCCTCATCCCCACCCGCGAGGGCCGCCTGGAGGTGCCCGAGCTGGTCCTTCACTGGTGGGACCTCAACCGCCGGGAGGCGGTGACGGAACGGGTGCCGGCCCGGGAACTCGAGGTGCGACCGGCCCTGCGGCGCGTGGCCGGTGAACCGGCGGGCGCCGGGCCGGTGACGGCCGATGCCGGTCCCGGGATGGCGAGCTTCTTCCTCATGGTGGCCGTCGCCGTGGCGGGCGGCCTGGGGCTGTTCTGGCTGCTGGGGGATAGCGGCGGCGGCCAGTTGCGCATCCAGCGCCTGCGGGGGCACTGCAGTGCCCGCTGCCTCAGCGGACTGAGCTACGTGGAGGGCAGGGCGCGGTGCCTGCACCACGGCGTGGTGGACCTGCTGGACCACAGCCTGCCTCTGCCCCTGCTCCAGGCCTGGTGGCAGCGCCAGGCCCGGGTGGCCTCCGACGTCCCGGCCCTGCGCCGCATGGTAAGCAGTTTCGCCGCCATCCGCCTGGGGTTGCCGGAGCGCACCACCCTCCACGACACCGGTGAGGCCCTGGCTGCCGGTGCCGCCGCCGAGGACGGGGAACTCATCCGCCACCTCACGCGCCAGCTCGACGATGATTATTACGGTGGCCGGGAGGTGGATCTGCCCCAATGGCGCGAGGAGTGGGAGATGGTGCTGCGGGGTTGCCTGGAGCGCAGCGCCCGCCGCCGCCGGCCGGCCGCCGTTCGGGAAGAGGGTCGCCAGGAACTGCCTGCCCTCAATCCCGAGTAGCCGCCGGGTAGCCATGGGAGCGGGCGGGCGGGGACCAGGGGTCTTCGGGATAGCCGGAGAAACCCCTGCCCGTTGCCGGTGGCACGGGCGGCGGGGCTGTTGTAAGTTAACGAACATGGCGATATACGGTGTCCTGGAGAAGACAATGAGGAGCGCGTTTCGCCATGTTCGTTCCCTCACCCCATCCCTCTCCCAGAGGGAGAGGGGGAGAACGTGCTTCGCGATTTTTATGTTATTGGTCCCTTTACCGAGATGCCGGCACCGAACCATGCCCGTTACGCCCCTTGCGTCCTAGCGCCGACCAGACCCCGGACGACCCCGCGGCCGTCCCTGCCGCGCGCCCTGTCCCCGAACGCCCCGTCCAGGCCCCGACCGTGAAGCGCAAGCTCTTCATCAAGACCTTCGGCTGCCAGATGAACGAGTACGACTCGGCGCGCACCGCCGAGCTGCTGGAGAGCCGCCGGGACCTGGAGCTGACGGACGACCCCGCCGCCGCCGACGTGCTGCTGCTCAACACCTGCTCGGTGCGGGAGAAGGCCCAGGACAAGGTGTTCTCCCAGCTCGGCATGTGGCGGCCCCTCAAGGAGGCCCGCCCCGGGGTGGTCATCGGCGTGGGCGGCTGCGTGGCCAGCCAGGAGGGCGCGGCCATCCAGGAGCGGGCCCCCTACGTGGACCTGGTCTACGGCCCCCAGACCCTCCACCGCCTGCCCGAGATGCTGGACCGCCTGGCCTCCACCCATCACCACCAGGTGGACATCAGCTTCCCCGAGATCGAGAAATTCGACCGCCTGCCCGAGCCCCGGGTGGCGGGCCCCACCGCCTTCGTGTCCATCATGGAAGGCTGCAGCAAGTACTGCACCTTCTGCGTGGTGCCCTACACCCGCGGCGAGGAGGTGAGCCGGCCCTTCGACGACGTCATCGCCGAGGTGGCCGCCCTTGCGGCCCGCGGCGTGCGGGAGGTGACCCTGCTGGGCCAGAACGTCAACGCCTACCGCGGCCCCACCCACGACGGCGACGTCGCAGACCTGGGGCTGCTGGTGACCTACGTGGCGGCCGTGGACGGCATCGACCGCATCCGCTACACCACCTCCCACCCGGTGGAGATGAACGACGCCCTCATCGCGGCCTACGCCGAGGTGCCCGAGCTGGTGAGCCACCTGCATCTGCCGGTGCAGAGCGGCAGCGACCGCATCCTGCGGGAGATGAAGCGCGGCCACACCGTGGCCCAGTACCTGGACACCATCCGCCGCCTGCGCGCCGCCCGCCCCGATCTCAGCCTGTCCTCGGACTTCATCGTCGGCTTCCCCGGCGAGACGGCGGCGGACTTCGAGGCCACCATGGACCTCATCGAGGAGGTGCGCTTCGACCACTCCTTCAGCTTCGTCTACAGCGCCCGCCCCGGCACCCCCGCCGCCGCCCTGGCGGACGACGTGCCCATGGCGGAGAAGAAGGCACGGCTGGCGCGGTTGCAGCGGCGTATCGGCGAGTTCACCCAGGGCTACAGCGCGGCCATGGTGGGCACGGTGCAGCCGGTGCTGGTGGAGGGCCCGTCCCGCAAGGACCCCCTGATGCTCGCCGGCCGCACCCCCAACAACCGGGTGGTCAACTTCGCCGGCGACTTGCGCCAGCGCGGGCGCTTCGTGGACGTGCTCATCACCGAGGCCCTGCCCAACTCCCTGCGCGGGCGCCGCGTGGACAGCGCCGCGGCCTGAACGGGTGGCCCCTTGAGCGACGACACCGCCACCCTGTCCGACCGTCCCGATGCCGTGGACGTGGTGATGGAGCCCCACGACAACCAGCGCCTGGCCAACCTGTGTGGCCAGTTCGACGAGCACCTGCGCCAGGTGGAGCGCCGCCTGGGGGTGGAGATCGTCAACCGCGGCAACGCCTTCCGGGTGCTGGGCGATGCCCAGCCGGCCCATGCCGCCGGCGGCGTGCTGGAGAAGCTCTACCAGGCCACGGGGGAGGAGCGCCTGACCCCGGCGCGGGTCCATCTGTTCCTCCAGGAGGCCGGCGTCGAGGCCCTGGATGACGACCCCCGCGACGAGGTGGCCATCCGCATCCGGCGCGCCGTCATCCGCGGCCGCGGCCGCAACCAGAGCCGCTATCTCAGGAACATCCAGCGCCACGACATCACCTTCGGCGTCGGCCCCGCCGGCACCGGCAAGACCTACCTGGCGGTGGCCTGCGCCGTGGAGGCCCTGGAGACGGACCGGGTGCGGCGCCTGGTGCTGGTGCGCCCGGCGGTGGAGGCGGGGGAGCGCCTCGGCTTCCTGCCCGGCGACATGGCCCAGAAGATCGACCCCTATCTGCGCCCCCTCTACGACGCCCTCTACGAGATGCTGGGCTTCGACAAGGTGGCCAAGCTCATCGACAGTAACGTCATCGAGGTGGCGCCCCTGGCATTCATGCGCGGGCGCACCCTGAACGAGTCCTTCGTCATCCTCGACGAGGCCCAGAACACCACCGTGGAGCAGATGAAGATGTTCCTCACCCGCATCGGCTTCGGCTCCACGGCGGTGGTGACCGGCGACGTCACCCAGATCGACCTGCCCAAGGGGCAGCGCTCGGGGCTGCGCCAGGTCATCGAGGTCCTGAAGGACGTGGAGGGCATCAGTTTCGCCTTCTTCCAGTCCAAGGACGTGGTGCGCCATCCCCTGGTGGGGCGGATACTGAATGCCTATGAAGACTATGAACGGGCCGAGGGGGACGACCGTGGCGGTGGACATCCAGCTGGCGACCACGGCTGACTGCCCGCCGCCGGAGCAGCTGCAGGCCTGGACCCGCCACGCCCTGGGGGAGCGCCCCGGCCCCGTGGAGGTGACGGTGCGGGTGGTCGACGAGGCCGAGATGACGACCCTCAACGGCACCTACCGCCACCGTGAGGGGCCCACCAACGTGCTGTCATTTCCCGGTGACACCATACCCGGCACCGACATCACCCTGTTGGGGGACGTGGTGATCTGCGCCCCCGTGGTGGCCCGCGAGGCCGCCGCCCAGGGCAAGACCCCGGCAGCCCACTGGGCCCACATGGTGGTCCACGGCATGCTGCACCTCCAGGGCTTCGACCATCTCAGCGACGACGAAGCCCGGGACATGGAGGCGCGGGAGGTGGCGATCCTGCTCGACATGGGATTCGGCGATCCCTACGAGCAGGCATGAGAGGCAACAGCCAGACGGCCAGCCCGAATGGGTCGGGCTGGCGTATATTCCCAAGGAGAGACATGAACGACGACCGAACTAGCGGCGGTCCTTCGAGCTGGTTGGAACGCCTCAGCCAGGCCCTGCTGGGGGAGCCGAAGGACCGTCAGGAACTCATAGGCCTGCTGCGGGACGCCGAGCAGCGGCGCCTGCTGGATGCCGACGTGCTGGCGATGATCGAGGGGGCCCTGCAGGTCTCGGAGATGCGGGTGCGGGACATCATGGTGCCCCGCACCCAGGCGGTGATGGTGGAGCGGGATGCCCCCCTGGACCAGCTCATCGACACCGTCATCGAGTCCGCCCATTCGCGCTTCCCGGTGCTCGGCGACAGCCCCGACGAGGTGGTGGGGATCCTCCTGGCCAAGGACATTCTGCCCTACCTCCAGCCCCACGGCGACGGCCGTTTCCCCATTCGCGAGGTGCTGCGCCCGGCGGTGTTCATCCCCGAGAGCAAGCGCCTCAACGTGCTGCTGCGGGAGTTCCGCGCCTCGCGCAACCACATGGCCATCGTGGTGGACGAGTACGGCGGCGTCTCCGGGCTGGTGACCATCGAGGACGTGCTGGAGCAGATCGTCGGCGACATCGACGACGAGCACGACGTGGACGACGAAGAGACCTTCGTACGCCGCCACAGTGAAAGCCTGTTCACGGTGAAGGCCCTGACCCCGGTGGAGGACTTCAACGACATGCTCGGCACGGATTTCGACGACGACGAGTTCGACACCATCGGCGGCCACGTGCTGAAGGCCTTCGGGCGCCTGCCCGAGCGCGGCGATGAGGTGTACATCGGCAACCTGCGCTTCGAGGTGCTGAAGGCCGACGGCCGCCGCGTCCACCTGCTGAAGGTGGAGCGCGTGGGCGAGGTCCCCCAGTAGCACGCCGGCACAGCGGCCCGTGACGGCGGCGATCCCCGGCCCCGCCCCGTCCCGCCGGCGGGATGCGCGTGCCCTCGCCTGGGACGCCGGCGTGGTGGCGGCCGGGGCCGCGGGGCCGCTCGCCTTCTCGCCCTTCGAGCTGTGGCCCGCGGCCGTCCTCTCCCTGGCCGTGCTGTTCCTGGCCTGGCTGCCCGCCACCCCGGGCCGTGCCGCCCGGCGCGGCTGGCTCTACGGCGCCGGCATGCTGGGCACGGGCGTGTTCTGGATCCACGAGAGCTTCCAGTTCCAACACGTCGCCCTGCCCCTGGCGGTGGTGCTCACGGGCCTCCTCGTCATGGCCATGGCCCTCTACCCCGCCCTCACGGGCTGGCTGGTGACCCGTCTGCCGGCGGGGGCGGCGGTGCGCCTGCTGGTGCTCTTCCCCGTCGCCTGGACCCTCCAGGAATGGCTGCGCAGCTGGCTCTTCACCGGCTTTCCCTGGCTCATGGCGGGCTACGCCCAGGTGGACGGACCCTTCCGGGGCCTCGCCCCCGTGACCGGGGTGCTCGGGGTGACGGCCCTCACCGCCCTTGCCGCCGGCGCGCTGGCGGCGCTGGTGGCCCGGCCGCGCCGGCCCGCGGCCCCGTTGGCGGTACTGGGCGCCATCGCCCTGGCCGGCTGGCTGGCCCACGGCGTCCCGTGGACCACGCCCACCGGGGACACCCTGCGGGTGGCCCTGGTCCAGGGCAACGTGCCCCAGGACCAGAAATGGCTGCCCGAGCGCCGCCGGCCCACCATGGACCATTACCTGAACGCCACCCGCGCCCATGGCGACGCCGACCTGATCATCTGGCCCGAGACCGCTATTCCCGCCCTCTACCACGAGGTGCGCCCGTTCCTCGCCGGCCTCGAAGAGCAGGCAAAGGAGAGGGGCCAGGCCCTCATCCTCGGCATCCCCTACCTGGACGCCGGCAGCGGCCTGCTCCACAACTCGGTGGTCACCCTGGCCCCCGGCGAGCGCCTCTACCACAAGCGCCACCTGGTGCCCTTCGGGGAGTTCGTGCCCTGGAGAGACGTGCTGGAGCCCCCCATGCGCGCCCTCAACCTGCCCCTGCCCACCTTCCGTCCCGGCCCGCAGGACCAGGCGCCGGCGCGGGTGGCGGGCCATGCCGTGGCCGTCTCCGTGTGCTACGAAGGGGCCTTCGGCGAGCTGGCGCGCCGCGACCTGCCGCGGGCGGAGCTGCTGGTGAACCTCACCAACGACGCCTGGTTCGGCCGCTCCATCGGCCCGCCCCAGCACTTCCAGATGGCCCGCATGCGCGCTCTGGAGAGCGGCCGCCCCCTGCTACGCGCCACCAACACCGGCATCACCGCCATCATCGGCCCCCGCGGCGAGATCCGCGCCCGCATCCCCCAGTTCCAGACCGCCGTCCTGCGCGGCCAGGTCCAACCCATGGCCGGCGCCACCCCTTACGTCAGGTGGGGGCAGTGGCCGGTGGTGGCCCTGGCCCTCATAGTTCTGGTGATGGCGGGGTGGCGGTGGCGGTGGGGATAGGGCTCCGCCCGGGTCAGGTACCTACCGCAGCCCCCTCCGAAACACCTTCAAAGGGCGGCGGCGCATTGCTTCCGGGGCGGGATGCGACTACGGTTCCTCGAGGACCAGGAAGCCAACATGCATGGATGAGCCTACCCCATACCATATCCTGTCATTCGTCCTCGAGGGGGCTCCGGACGCCGTGGCCACCGCGGTTCAGCACGTGGGTATAAATCTGAGTGGTGGAGACGTCCTTGTGGCCGAGTAGCTCCTGCACCGTCCGGATATCGTAGCCCGCCTCGAGGAGATGGGTGGCAAAAGAGTGGCGCAGCGTGTGACTGCTCGCCGGCTTGAGGATGCCACTGGACCGCACCGCCGATTTGATCGCGCGCTGCAGCGCCGACTCGTGCAAGTGGTGCCGGCGCCGGACCCCGGTTCGCGGGTCCAGCGCCGGTTGGGATGCGGGAAACAGGTACTGCCACGCCAACTCGTGCCCGGCCTGGGGATACTTGCGCCCCAGGGCGTGCGGCAGGTACACGGTAAGCGCCCTCAAACCGGCACCTATTTTCCCGAGCCACGCTGGCCAACACTGTGCGAAGTCATCACGCACAGGAGGCACACATGTTGGACCAGCAGACATCTTTGAGGCAGGAGGATTGGCGGCAGCACTTCGAAGCCTGGCGCAGCTCGGGGCAGTCGCAGCGCGCGTACTGCGAAAGTGCGGGGCTGAAGTACTCGCGGTTCTGCTACTGGCGGCGCAAGCTCGAGGGTGAGCCGGGACAGGGTGGGGCCGGTGCGGCGTCGCGCTTCGTGCCCGTGGCCTTGGGTGGCACGGGTGGGACTGCTGGTCTGAGGGTGGTGCTGCCCAATGGCGCCGAGCTGCAGGGGATAGACGCTGACAACCTGGCGCTGGTCGGGCAACTGCTGGCGCGCCTGTCATGAACCGCTATCTGCGCCCAGCCTACGACATGCCGGCCATCTATCTTTACCGGGATCCGGTGGATTTCCGCAAAGGCCCCCGCGGGCTGGCCGCCATCGTCGAGCAGGAACTCGAGCACAATCCCTTCGATGGCGGCCTGTATGCCTTCACCAACCGGCGGCGCAATGCGATCAAGTGCCTGTACTGGGAAGACAACGGCTTCGTGCTCTATTACAAGCGCCTGGCCGAAGAGCGCTTCCGCTGGCCACGCCCCGAGGAGGCGGTGCTGCCATTGACTGGACAGCAGATCAACTGGCTCCTCGACGGCTACGATCTCGGGCTGATGAAAGGGCATAAAAAGCTGCATTACGAGTCACTTTTCTGACCCATAGGCCGCTGTTTCTGTTATACTTTCGCGCATGTTGGACGCGCAGAAAACGCAGCTGAAACCCGCTCCCGATACGCCCGTATCGATACCGGCTCTGCTCGACGTCATTGAGCAGAAAGACCACCTGATCGCCAAGCACGAGCGGCTCATTGCCGAGCAGCAGAAGCTGCTCAGGCTGCTGGAGGAGCAACTGCGCCTGGCCAAGCAAAAACGCTTCGGTGCCAGCAGCGAGAAGCTCGCCTTCCAGGGTGACTTCTTTGACGAGGCCGAATTGGAAGTCGCCCTCGGCGAGGTCGAGGCCGAGTTGGAAAAGGCCGACGCGCCGGTGCCGCGGCCGCCACGCAAGAAAGCCGAAGGGTTCTCCGACAGGCTGCCGCGCGTGCGGGTCGAGCTGGCGCTGCGCGATGAGGAGAAGGTTGGGGCCAGCAAGACCTTCTTCACCAAGGTTAAGGAAGAACTGGACATCGTGCCGGCGCAGGCGCGGGTCATCGAGTACTGGCAGGAGAAGGCCGTGTTCGATGACCACGACGATGAGGGCAAATCGCTCGTCAAGGCGGCGACCCGTCCCGTCCATCCGCTCGGCAAGTGCCTCGCCAGCGTCTCGCTGCTGGCCTACATCCTGGTGGCCAAGTATGCCGATGCCCTGCCGCTGTATCGCCTGGAGAAGATCCTGCAGCGCTATGGTGGCCCCATCAGCCGCACGGCGATGGCGAATTGGATCATCCGCCTGGATGATGTCTTCAAACCCCTGATCAACCTGCTGCGCGAACAGCAGTTGTCCGGTGATTACCTGCAGGCCGACGAGACCCGCATCCAAGTCCTCAAGGAAGATGGCAAGGTCGCCACGTCGGATAAATGGATGTGGCTGGTCCGCGGAGGACCACCCGAGCGACCGGTGGTGCTGTTTCACTACGACACCTCGCGCGGCGAGGAGGTCCCCTTGCGCCTGCTCGACGGCTTCGAAGGCGTGCTGCAGACCGACGGCTATGCCGGTTACAACCAGGTCTGTCGTGACAACCCGATCACCCGCATCGGCTGCTGGGACCATTATCCCGCGTCCCGTTTTATCCGGAGTCAGGTACTGGCTGCTGTGGCATGACAAGGCGGGGCGGGACATTTCCCTCCAGATAAAACGAAGGCATCACAGGGAGTCCAGGAAAGCGAGCAGGTCCGGTTTCGGTTGCCACGGCGTGACCCGTGCCGGAGCGATGCCGGCACGCTTCCAGAACGCCTCGAGTGCTTCGCGTTTCATCTTGAGGTTTGTCGTGACGTAGCGACTGGTGGTGGTAATGCTCGCGTGCCCCAGGTAATCGCGGATGACGGTGATGTCGTTGCCGGCCTGCAGCAAGGCGACGGCGCAACTATGGCGAAGGGCATGGGGGGTGATGCGCCGCCGGCGGAGGCTCGGGACATCGTTCGCCGCCAACGCCACGTACTTGCCCAGGATGTAGGCCACACCATCGCGCGAGAGCGGTTTCTTGCGGCTGCTGAGGAAAATCGTGTCACCTGGCCCGCCTTGTCGCACGGTTGGCAGATGCTGCAGAGCGGTGGCGGTTTCCGCCCAGAGCGGACAGATCCGATCTCTTCCCCCCTTGCCATGGAGGCGTACTTGGAAAGGCTTGGTCAGGTCGAGATCCCGGCCCTGCACGGCAAGCGCCTCGCTGACTCGCGCGCCGGTATTGTAGAGAAACAGCAAGAGGGCATGGTCACGAAGCCCGAAGGCCGTTCTGCGATCCGGCTTTTCCAGGATGACATGCACGTCCTCCGGCTCCAGGTAAGTGGCGAGCGGCACCCTGGCCTTCTTGGTCGGCAACGACAAGACACGCTGGTATTGCTCTGCGTTGGCCACGTCCTGGCGGAGCAGGTGTCGGAAAAAGCTGCGGATGGCGGCAAAGCGGCAATTACGCGTCACCGCCTTGTTTCCCCGCGCCGACTCCAGATGGGCGAGGAAATCGGCAATTGCCTCAACCTGCAGATCATCCAGTTGCAGATCGGCCACCGCGCAGTGCTTGGTATCGGCCAGGTGGAGGAGGAGCAGACGTAACGTGTCGCGGTAGGCGCGCACCGTGTGGGGGCTGGCACCCTGGGCACGTTGTAGATGGTCACGGAAGAACAGCTCAACCAGGTGCGGGAGCGGATTGTTCGCAGGCCGTGTCATGTTCGGCGAGCAGCGTCCCGGAAGCGCGCGGCGAAGCGCTCACTGGCCAAGTCCATCAGCTCCGCCGTGGCGGTGAGGTAGGCCTCGGTGCCGAGGACATTATCATGACCCATGTAGGCCGAGAGCCAAGGCAGGCGCGCGTGAATGTCCACACCCTGGTGGTACCAATCGGTCAGGCGATGGACGGCGAAGGCATGCCTCAAGTCATACGGACGGGGACCGATGCGACCGCGCGGCGGTTTCAGCCCCAGTTTGCGCAGGAGTTGGCGGATGGCCTCGGAGGCAACACCGACGGGCAGGCCATCACCGCTGTTGCGCACCAGCAGCGGTCCCTCATCGCCGTTGGGCACGATCGCCGCCCGCTCGGACAAGTACTCGTCAAGGACCTGAGCAAGATCGCCGTGGAATGGGACGAGCCGGGTCTTGCCCTTGCTCTCGCGCACGATGAACAGGTCCCGCTCCAGGTCCGCATCCTGCAGCATGAGGCGCACGGCCTCGCCAAGCCGCAGTCCGGTACAGTACAGGATCAGGAGCAAGGTGCGCAGCGTCCCGGGGGTGAGATTGCGGTGACGATGCCTGCCTGCAGCGTCGACGAGTGCCCGGACCTCCGCATGGGAGAAGACATAGGGCAGGAAGTGCGCCTCGGTGGATTGCGGTGCCCATTCGCGACCGGGCACGAAGCCTTGGGGATCGGACCGGCGCCGATACAGACAAAGCTGTCGGATCACCCCCAACTCCAGAGTGACAGTCACGGGCTTGCGCCCGCCGATACGCGAGAGCCAGCCGCCGATCATGGCCTCCAGCTCTATCTTCGCGTCTGCGCCGGCCTGCGCTTGCGCGAAGCGTTGGAAATTCCGCAGCATGGCTTCGCCGCGCCGATAGGGATAACCGAGGGCGCGCTTGAATGCCAGGAACTGGACGATGTCCTGGGCCAGCTGCGCTTGCATGACCCGGGTCATGTCGGCAGCGCCAGGGCCACTTCGCGTAAACGCTCAGTGGCAACGCGCAGGTACGCCGAGGTCGATTCCGGACGGCGGTGGCCAAGGATGTCGCCGATCACCTTGGGCGGCACCCCCTGCTCGAGCTCCCGGCAGGCATGGGTGTGGCGCAGCACATGGCTGCCGAGATAAACGGCCGAGACGCCAGCAGTCTGGGCGTGTTTGTGCAGGATGTGCCGCACGGCCGAGGAAGCGCCCAGCGGCCCATGGGGCGCCCGCAGGCTGATGAAGAGGCGGCGCGTGTGCGCATGTTGCGGGCGCCCGTGGCGCAGGTAGGCCACCAGCACCCGCGCCACGGCCGGCAACAGCGGCAGCTCCACCGCCACACCGGTCTTCGGTCGGATGACATGCAGAATGTCGGCGCGCCAGTCGATGTCTTCCAGGCGTAGGCCCAATACCTCGCCGGCCCCCAGCCCATAGACGCTCATGAGCAGCAACAAGGCATAATCGCGCCGCCCCGCGGCCGTGGAGCGGTCAATGGCGCCCAGTATCCGCTGTACCTTCTCCCACGGCAGTGCCCGCAATGGCCGCTCACCGCGGCGCACGATGGGGGCCATTACCGAGGGAGCCAGATCCGATGCCAGGCGGCCGATGGTGTGGAGAAAGCGCAGGAAACTCCGCACGCTGGAGGCCATGTCCGCCACGGTGGTGCGCGCATAATGCTCCCGGCATGAAACGATGAATGCATCGATGTCAGCAAGAGCCAATTCCGCGATGTCGCTCTGCCGGCCGCGCAGGAAGGCGAGGAAGGCCGTGATGTGAGCCAGCTTCTTTTTTCGTGTTGCCGGCGGATTTCCCCGATGCCGGGCGAGATGCTCCTCGAATTCCTCCAGCAACGGGCAGAACGGTGATGCTGTTTTCGGCGCGGGCTCCCATGGCGGGGTCGGACAGTCCATTGCCTCCAAGGCGAGGGCCCAGGCCCGCAAGGCGCTGCGTGCGCCCTCGAAGACCAGGCGGCGATCGATCCCGCGTTTGCTGGCATACCAGGTCGCAAAGGTGTCGACACCAGCCAAGGTGAGCTGCGAAACCTCCACGAGCTTCTGTGTGCGGCAGTAGGCTCTGAACCGTTGCGCCCAAAGCAGATACACACCGATCGTGCTCGATCGCAGACAGCGGTTCTGCCGCCAGATCCGCACCACCTGTGTACGTCGCGGCTGGGTGCTTGTCGGAATGGTCATGTGATCCGCTTCTCGCGCAACGCGTCAACAGACGCGATGATCGAAAAACTAACGGAGTCCGGGCGGCGGATCTGGCCCCTTATCGTGTTGGATTTGTCCGCCGTGATTGGCGCTTGCCTGAGGAGAGAGGCAAAACCAACCGGAGACGGCAGCACGCCGAGGTACATAGCGGCTATTTCCCGCACCTCGGGAAGGACCCATTCCACACCGAGCCACTGTCGAAGCGCGCTGACAGTGGGCTGACAACCGCAGAGGCATTCCGGGATGAGATCGAACAAGATCCGGAGCGCGGTATGTACCCGCTGGACGCGGCGCCGCGTCCAGCGAATTGCCGCTGGGAGCGAGATGTCGTCTGTGCGCAGGCTGTCGGCAGCCGCTTCCAGGCTCCTGGCTTGCTCGACTTCTATGACCACCCGCTCCAGGTCGCTGACCGATCCGGGCAGCCGCGAGGCCAAGCAATCCGCCAGCAGACTGAATGTGCGGTGACCTTCGGGGCAATACCAGCGAGGAATGCGGGTGCCAGGCGGTTCAACGCGCCCATAGGTGCCGTGCCGGGCAAAGGAGCACCCGCCATCTGGATGCAGCGGACAGCGTTCCAGAGCGGCATCCCGCCATGCTTGATGCGTGACGTATTCACGACTGCTGAGGGTGGTCTTGAATCGTAATTGCATCGCACAACGCAGGTCCCTTCAAACGTCACTTATTCTGACCACTCCCGGCAGCGGATATTCATCGGCGAGCAGCTGCTGGGGCTTTCCACAGCACCTTTTTTATCTGGAGCAAAAACCTCCCGCCGCGCTTTCACGCCACGGCTGCCAAGCACTGACTCCGGATAAAACGGGACGCGGGATAATGGTCCTTATCTCGAGATCCAGATAAGGACCATGCGCGGCGAAAGTTTGTCGAAGCCGCCAAGGCTGCGCCGGCGACCCGAAAAAGCGACAAGGTCAGCAAGGCGGACGTGGCCATTGGCAAGATCCGCAAGCTGTATCGTATCGAGGTCCGTATCAAGGATCTGCCCCCAGAGCAGAGGACCGCGCAACGGCAACAGCTCAGCCAGCCCGTGCTCGATGATCTGGAGACGTGGTTAAAGGCCAACATCAGTCGCGTGCCGAAAGACAGCCTGACGGCCAAGGCCATGGCGTACACCCTCAACCAGTGGGACCTGCTGGTCGGTTACTGCGCCGATGGCCGGCTGCATATCAGCAATGCCCTGGCGGAAAACGCCATCCGGCCGTTTGCGGTTGGCCGGCGTTATGTAAGCCTCTCGATTATGCAAGGTTCGCCGCGCGTTGCCACCTTAACGGCTTGATTTTACTAACCGGTCACCTTCCTTCGGTGCTGAGTTGTCGTGCATAAGCAGCGGTGCTTTCCTTCGAGGTTCATCCGTCATGAAGGAGTGCCGCCATGTCCCTCTCGTTCCCATCTCGGTTATCGCGCGCCACCCGAGGGTGGTTCGCCGGTACGGTTCTGGACTCTCATGCGGAGTCCTACGTGGCCTGGCTGGAGGCACGCGGCTACGCCCCAGGCACTATCGACCGCTATCTACGGGCCGTTGCCCATTTCGCCCATTGGTCCGCACCGCGACTGAACGCCATCGGGGAGATCGACGAGGAGCTGGTCCGTCGCTTCGTTGACGACCATCTGCCCCAATGCCGATGCGCGCCGTGCTGCGTTCGGTCGAGAGCGGATGTCCGCGCAGCATTGGTCCAGCTGCTCGCCCAGCTCCGGACCGAAGGACTGAGCGCCGAGAGCGCCCTGGCCATCCCCGCAGCGATCGAGGCTGAGCTCCAAGCCTTCGACACCTATCTCGCCGATGTCCGAGGCCTGCAGGCGGTGACCCGATACCAGGGTCAGCTGAAGCACGTTTATCACTTCCTCCTCGCGCACTTCGTCCAGGGTGCCCTTCAGATGGCAACGCTCGCCCCGGACGACATTGCGCGGTTCGTGACGGAGCACACCGCGGGCTGGAAGCCCACCTCGGTCAAGCAGGTCTGCATCGCGCTGCGGAGCTACCTGCGCTTCAAGGCTGTCCAGGGTATGGACACTGCGTCCCTCGCCGGCGCAGTGCCCCACGTGGCGCAGTGGCGGCTGAGCCAGCTGCCACGGGGGCTCTCGCGGCAGGAGGTGGAGCAGCTCCTCGGGGCCTTCGATCGCCGCACCGCGAACGGGCGCCGGGACTATGCCATTGCCCGCTGCTACGTGGATCTCGGGCTGCGAACTGCCGAGATCGGGCGGCTGCAGCTCGACGACCTAGACTGGCAGCAGGGCCAGATCCGGATCCGCTCGAAGGGCAGACGCACCGACGTGTTGCCATTGCCGCCGACGACCGCTCGAGCCATCGTGGCCTACCTGCGTTCCGGGCGTCGCGCGACGCCACGCCGCGACCTGTTCCTGCGCCATCGCCCACCCCTCGAGAGACCGGTGACGCCCACCACCATCCGGGGGGCGATCCGCAACGCGGCCCGGCGATGTGGACTAGCCACGCGACTCCCCGGGCCCCATGTGCTGCGCCACACCATCGCCTGTCGGCTCGTCCAGAGCGGTGCCTCGTTCAAGGCCATCGCCGATCTGCTGCGCCATCGTAGCCTCGACACGACCATGATTTACGCCAAAGTCGACCTCGAAGGGTTGAAGAAGGTGGCGCTGCCCTGGCCGGGGAGACGGCCATGAACGCGCCCGTCACCATGCGGGCCAGAGTGGAGCGCTACCTGGCCGAGCGCCGCCACGCGGGCTACGCGCTCCGCATCGAAGGCCAGCAGCTGCTGCGCTTCGCCGAGTTCGCCGAGCAGTGCGGCCATCAGGGGCCGTTGACCCTGGACCTCGCCGTGCGCTGGGCCACGGCCTCACCCCGGCCAAGCCCCCTGACCGCACCCCGGCGTCTCGAGGTCCTGCGCGGGCTCGCGCGCTTCTGGCAGCATCTCGAGCCCGGCACTCAGGTGCCGCCACGGCGGCTTCTCGGCCGCGGCCACCGCCGCCTGACGCCACATATCTACACCGAGGGCGAGATCCGCGCGCTGCTCAATGCCACCAAGAAGTTGCACCCTCCGGGTAGCCTGCGGGCCCTGTGTTGCCGGGCAATCTTTGGGCTCATCGCCGCCACCGGCCTGCGGCTCTCGGAGGCCACAGGACTCACCCGTGAGGATGTGGATCTCGCGCAAGGGGTGCTGCTGATCCGGCACACCAAGTTCGGCAAGTCCCGCTGGGTACCCCTGCATCCCACCACGACCCGGGTTCTGCGGCGCTATGCGCAGATCCGGGACCGCGACCCGCGAGCCGCCCCCAGCGAGGCCTTCTTCGTCGGTGATGCCGGGCGTCCAGCCCGGCCCCGAAATATCGAGTACGCCTTCGCCCAGCTGCGCCGACGGCTCCAGTGGACCGCCCGCGGCGGTCATCCGGCACCGCGCATTCAGGACCTGCGGCACACGTTCGTCTGCCGTACCTTGCAGCGCTGGTACGCGGACGGCCTCGACATCGACCGCCACATCCTGGCGCTCTCGACCTACGTTGGGCATGCCAAGGTCACCGATACCTATTGGTACGTGACCGCAATTCCCGATCTGATGGCGATCGCCGCCCGGCGCTTCGAGTACTTCGCCGAGGGAATGCAGCCATGAGCGCCCAGTCGCCGGTTCTTCCGGATCTCGGCACGCTGCTCCAGCGTTTCTTTGTCGAGTATCTGCTCGAGCAGCGCCGCGCGAGCCCGCGTACAATCGCCGCCTACCGCGACACCTTTCGGCTGCTCCTCCGCTACGTCGAGCGCCAGCTCGGCACGCCACCCGCGGCGCTCTGCCTCGCGGATCTGACCTGCCCCCTGGTGCTCGGCTTTCTGGCCGACCTGGAGAACAGCCGCCACAACAGTGTGCGTACCCGCAATGCCCGGCTGGCCGCCATCCGTGCCTTCCTGCACTACGTGGGCCTGCGCGAGCCTGCTCTGCTCGCCGTCACTCAGCCGATCTTGGCCATCCCCATGAAACGCTTCGAGCGCCCTCTCGTCGGCTTCCTCTCCCGGGAGCACATCGAGGCCCTCCTTGCCGCGCCGGACCCTGCCACCTGGAGCGGACGACGGGACCGGGCGATGTTCACGACCCTCTACAACACGGGTGCACGCGTCTCGGAACTCATCGGCATGCGCGTCGCCGATCTGTCCCTCGCCCCGGCGCCCTCCATCCGCATCCGTGGCAAAGGGCGCAAGGAGCGCAGCGTGCCCCTATGGCAACGCACTGCCGTGGTGCTGCGCCACTGGGTCAGCACCCTCCCGTGCGTTCCCGAGCAGCCCTTGTTTCCGAACCGAGCCGGTGGTCCCCTGACACGCACGAGCGTCGCCGAACGGCTGGCGCGCGCCGCCACGCCGCTTACCCAGCGATATCCTGAGCTCGCCCGTCAACGGTTCTCCCCCCACATCATCCGGCACTCCACCGCGATGCATCTCCTCCAATCGGGGGTGTTGTTTCGCAGATTAAAGCGTTGGATACCAGTCGGATCTTCTCGGTTTGTCCCGCTGGTGAAGCCTCTGGTCAGAGAGAGTATTCCGGGAAGTCGTCGGGCAGGGGTGTCGCCGGTGGATGTTGAGGCTTTCGCTGATCGGGGCAGAGCCGGTAATCTCTACTTACCGATAAGTGAGAAGAAAGGAAAAGGCCCGCGCGGTGACAGCCGCCGGGCCGTGGCCGGTGCAGCTTCGATTCCAAACGGGGCACACCAGCGAGGATTACGTTAACCGCCAAGCCTGGCGGGAGGCAAGTCTCTCTCGCTGCCCAAACCATCCTCGTGGTGGTTGCTCGTTGGCCCGCCACGGCACCTACGAGCGCAAGACGCCGGCGGGGACACGAATCGCCCGCTGGTACTGCCCTGAGAGTCACACCACCTTCAGTCTGTTGCCGGACCATCTGGCGGCACGGCTGCCCGGTACGCTCAACGAGCTGGAACACGTGGTGGCCGTCGCCGAGCAGGCGCCGAGCATGGAAGCGGCGGCAAGCACCTTGCGCCTGGATATCGAGCTGCCGGGGGCGCTGCGCTGGATACGCCGGCGCATTGTCTTGGTGCACCGTTTCTTGCTCATCGTCATCGCTCTTCTGCCTGACCAACTGGCCGGCTGCCTCGCGACCGTCACTCACCTTCGTGGCCATCTCGGCCATGAGACCGTGCTGATGGCGCTGCGTGCTTCGGCGGCCCGGCAGCTGCCTCAACTGCCGACGCCGGTGGGGTTTTGTCCCCGGGCAACCGCCCACGGTGATCCCAATTTGGCCACCCAACAACCCCTGGGGCCTGATCCGCCGCGTTCTCCGCCGTAACGTCTCCTCTCCCGGGCCCAAGGGCTCATAACCGAGAGAAGATCCGATGACTGATCCTGATGATGACCACCGCCAGGCGGTGGCCCTGTTCCGCTACGGCCTGATCGCCGACCTCGTACACTGGCCCCCGGGCAGTGCCGGCATCACCGAGCGGCTGCGCGCCAAGGCAGACAAGGACTATGTGATCCCCGGCAGCCGTCGCTCCCGCGTGGCCGCCGAGACGATCCGCGACTGGCTCAAGCACTATCGGCGCGGCGGCTTCGACGCGCTGTTGCCCAAGCCACGGGCCGATCGGGGGCAGCCCCGGCGACTGCCCGACTCCGTGGCCGAAGCGCTGTGCGCCATCAAAGAGGGGCATCCGAAGCTGTCAGTGCGCGCAGTGATCAAACACGCACGCGAGCAGGGCCTGGTCCCGGCCGAGCAGCCGTTGCCCGCCTCCACCGTGCACCGTCTGTTCACCCGCGAAGGGCTCATGGTCAAGAAGACCGATGCACCCATCGGCACCGATCGGCGGCGCTTCGCCTTCCAGTACGCCGACGAGCTGTGGATGAGCGATGTGATGCATGGCATCACCGCCGCTGATGGGCGGGGCCGGCGCAGAAAGACCTATCTCATCGCCTTCATCGATGACGCCACCCGCGTCATCCCCTATGCGGCCTTCGCCTTCGCCGAAAACACCGGCGCCTTCCTGCCGGTGTTCAAGCAGGCTCTCATCCGCCGCGGGATCCCCCAGCGCCTTTACGTCGACAACGGCGCCAACTACCGCTCCCGCCAACTCGCCCTCGTCTGCGCCAGGCTCGGCACGGCGCTGATCCACGCCCGACCCCATCAACCTCAGGGGAAGGGCAAAATCGAACGCTGGTTCCGCACCGTCCGAGCACAGCTGCTCACCCAGCTCACCGCTGAGGATACGGTGAGCCTCGAGGCCCTCAACCGACGCCTGTGGGCCTTCATCGAGGGCGAGTATCACCACACCCCGCACCGCGGCCTCGACGGCAAAACGCCCCTCGAACAGTGGGCCCTGGTCGGCGATCAGATCCGCTTCCCCGATCCCGGCCTCGATGCGCTGTTCCTCTGCGAGACCAAGCGCCGGGTCATGAACGACCGCACCGTGAGCCTGAACGGCCACGTCTATGAGGTCGACGCCGTGCTCGTCGGCGAGACCGTGACCTTACAGTACGACCCCGCCGTGCCGCCCACCCGGCCCCTGACCGTGGTCCATAAAGGCCAGCCGGCAGGACAGGCCACGCCGCTCGATGCCTATGCCAACACCACCGTGCGCCGCGACCGGCCCTCCTGGCGCCTCGACACCGATACCCCAGCCTCCGAACCGCCCCCGTCGCGTCTCACCCTCGGGGCCTTCGACAACCCGCACAATGAGGAGAACGACTAATGTATCTGCGCCACTTCGCGTTCACTCGCTTCCCCTTCGAGAATACCCTCGAGGCCGATGAACTCTATGCCTCCACCGCCCGCCGCGAGGCCGAGGCCCGGCTCACGCACCTCATCGATCTGCGCGGCATCGGCCTGCTGACCGGCGAGGTCGGCTCCGGCAAAACCACCGTCTGCCGGCACGTCACCGCCGGACTCCATCCCGGCCTGTACCGCGTCTATTACGTCTCCCTGTCCACCGGCAACGTGCTCGATATGTACAAGTCCATCGCCTGGGAACTCGGCCTGCCCACGGAGCGGTCCCGCGCTACCGCCTACCGCGCCATCCGCGTCGAGATCACCCGCCTGGTGCAGGAGGCCAAGCAGCTGCCCGTGTTGATCGTCGACGAGGCGCAGCACCTACGCAATGACGTGCTCGAGGATCTGCGCCTCTTGACCAGCTACGCCATGGATGCCGACAACCGCCTGTGCCTGCTGCTGGTCGGGCTCACCGAGCTGCGCCGACGCCTCGCCATGGCCGTGCACGAGTCGTTGAGCCAGCGACTGGTGGTGCGCCACCACCTCCCCGGCCTCTCGCGCGACGAACTCGATGACTATCTCATTCACCGCCTGCGCCTCGCCGGCGCCGAGGCCCCCATCTTCACCCCACCCGCAACCGAGGCCCTGTTCCAGGCCTCGCGCGGGCTTCCGCGCAAGGTCAACCGCATCGCCCACTACGCCCTCACTGCCGCCGCGCTGGACAACCAACACCACGTCACCGAGACCCACCTCCAGACAGCGCTCGACGAGCTGCAACCGTGAGACACCACACCACCATGAACGACGACGATCAGACCCTGCCCGACCACCTCTCCGACGAGGCCGCCGCTCAGATGGTTGACCTCCTCTACGCCATCGCCCAGACCCTCGAAAACCGCTACTTCGCCGAGATCACGCGCTACTACCAGAACACCAATCCCAGACAGCCCGACCTCTGGGACTGAATCCCAGTCTTTCCCAACCGCAACCGCCGCCACAAGCGGCGCCCATCTCGCCAGACCTCCAGCTTCTTCTCATCCTATCCTGCCCGCGCTCTTCCACCGGAGCGCTCAAACCGAGAAAACTGCAGCCTACTCGCTCGGAATAAACCGGGAAATTACTGGTGGAATAATTTGAGATACAACAGGGGGTCGACATCACCGTGATCGCCCTATGGTTGGGTCACGAGAGTCCGAGCACTACCCATGCCTACGTCGAAGCCGACCTGGCGATGAAAGAGCGGGCCTTGAGTGCGCTTCAGCCACCGAAAGCTGCACCGGCACGGTATCGGCCCTCTGATCGAGTGCTCGCGTTCCTTCAGGGCCTCTGATTATGTAAGGCTCCGGATGGGCCACGAGCAAAGTCGACCCCGTGGCCCCTCCCTGCGATCGCGACGCCGCGGGGTCTGCGGGCGCGCCAGCGCCGAGAAGGCCTGGCTCGCCCTAGCGAACCTTGCATAATCGAGAGGCTTGCATAACGCCGGTTATGCAAACGTTTGCATAACCGGCGCAACTGGCTGTTTGCCGACACCCCGCGAGGCGCGCGGGCGAGCGCAACCTGCTACAGTCTGATCGAAACGGCCAAGGCCAACGGGCTCGAACCCTTTGCCTATCTCGAGCACGTACTCACCCATATCGGTGCCGCGGATACCGTGGAGCACATCGAGACGCTGCTGCCGTGGAATGTCCGCTTGACCGCCGGGTCGGATTAAGCGCGATAGCGTATGTCACGAACAGAGTGATTTGCGCTCTGAAGGCGTAAGCCGTAAATTTGAAGCTGACAGGGAATGTTGAACGCCGACCGACAAGGAGACGTCATCCGGTGCGACTTTCCGTAAAGCCCCATGTGCAGGGATGCGTGTGGGGCTTTGTCACGTCAGGCCCCTTTGCAAGAAGGCCGATTCTCTGGCGCTTACTCCACAAGTCCTGCGCACCTGACGCAGGCCAACCCAGCCTCACGACCCAGGAGACCACATCATGAGCATGAAAGTCTTGCGGCTGTACACGCACTGGCAGGCGGAAGACGCCTACAGTGTGCTCACCTTCATCGACGAGCTGCGCGAACAGATCATCAATGAATATGGCGAGGAGATCGTGCAGATGCTGCAAGAGGCCCGTGCCGCCGGCGAAGAACAGCAGCTGGAACTGCCATTCGCTGACGTAGCACAGTTCTGATCGAGAAACCTGCGTGCAGGATCCGTGAGGAATGACCGCGGGCGGGAAACCCTCACGAAAAGTGGAAATGCTACCCTCGAAGACTGTGATTACACTCAATCTGGGCCTTCCCGTAGCGGTTCCCGGGGGCCGCAGCGTGCTTTACCACGGCCGGGTTAAGGCCATTTTTAACCGCGAAAGACGCGAAAGGACACGAAAAGGACAAACGGAGAGGGTTCCCCACTCATCCATCCCGGAGCAGCTCGAGCCTGGGCACCCCCGACGCTGGCCCTTAACTTTCGCGCCTTTCGCGATTTTCGAGTTTAATAAATGGGTAGGTTGGTTGCTCTTGGCAACCGACAGCCCGGCTGATCCCTTAGTAGACCTCCAGGCAGCTCGACTCGGGGTCATTCAAGAATGCATTTACTTCATCACGGCGACTGATGAGGAGGGCAGTGATGTACCAGTTAGGCTTGTTGCCGCATTTCAGCCAGATGACCTTGGGCGGGCAACCGTGCAGCACGGTGAACTCATGGAAGTCGGAATCCTTGGTTACCAGGGTGAACCCGTTTACCTTGGCGTACCTCCAGATAGTGATGTCATCCGAGTGGTCCATGCCGACCGCCCTCACCTGGGTCGAGCCAGGATAGGCCGGCTCCAGTTGCTCCAGCATGCGAAAGGAGAGGTTTTCGTCGAGCAGAAGCTTCAAGCCGGGCCGAGGGTGGCCAGATGGTGCTCGCGGTCGGCCGCGAAGGCCAGGCACGCGCGGATATCTTCCGTCGTAAGTTCAGGATAATCAGACAGAATTTCCGCCTCGCTGGCTCCAGAGGCGAGCCAGTCCAAGACGTCATAGACTGTTATGCGCATACCGCGTATGCACGGCTTGCCGCCCCGCTTGCCCGGCTCGATGGTGATGCGTTCCAGAAAATTCGTCATGACAGGCTCGAACTCGTATCGTTACATTAACGTATCACGGGCCAAGGGCCCGAAGCAGGACACGATCATCTTTCTTAAGTTATAGGATATGAGCGGCGTACCGCCGCCCCGGTTGTGGCGGCTTTAAAACCATTTTAACCATGGAATACGCGAAAGGACACGAAAAGGAAAAGGGTGCGGCTCTTTTGGAGCGACATCCACCAGCCCCTATGCGGCCAGGCAGCACGGCTGGCCATACCCGGTCGGATAGTTGCGCCGCCGCTCTTGGCTGCGATGGAATGCAAAGTAGTCCTGTAAGTCTCCGCTGGCATGCAGGGCGCGCAGCTTGAGGATGGCCTCAGCACCCTTCAAACTCCATCGGGCGCCGGTGATTTCCAGGCGGTCCTTGACCAGGTAGCGACAGGCACCCTCGATGACGCCGGTGGCGATGGGCCATCCGTGGGCCAGTGCCTCGGCATAATCCAGGCGCGCCTTGTTCTTGAGCAGGTAGCGGGCACAGGTGTCCACGGCCTTGCGCCGCGCTGGCGTCAATCCCTGGCGTGTCGCGCTGCGGCGCATGCCGGCAGCCACGCTGCTGGCCTCGCTGTGCAGGACGCGCAGAGCCCGCTCCATGACCCACTGCTCGGCGCCCTGCGAGCCCGCGGGATGGAAGCAGTAAGCGGCCTTCCACAGATACTCCAGCACATGGATGAAGTCCTGGATGACCACCACGTCGCCCCCGTAACGCGCGATGCACCCGTTCACGATGTCCAGCTGCTTCTCGTGCCCGTCTACGAGCACCAGCCAGCGCCGCCGGCGCTCTGGATCACGCCGGGCAGCCTCCTGAAACAGGCGCTCGATGACCATCTCCGGGGGCTCCTCCAGGCTGGCCCATACCCGTTTCCCTTCAGGCCGGGGCCGGGCATCGCTCGAGCGCTCCTCCACACCCATGATCTGCTCGGCACTGCGCCAGTGCGGCGCCACGTCGTAGATAGCCGCCACGGTGGCCATCCGCTTGCGGTTGCGCTTCTCACCCTGGCTCAGCCGGGTCTTGAGCTTGTGACACGTGCTCTGGGCCGCCTTGCGGGTCGCCGGACGCAAGTCCTCGGTCCGCACCACGATACCCTTGCCGTCCGCGCTCATCACCAACAGATCGGTGTCCTCGGCCTGTGTGCCCGCGCGGGACTGATAATAGGCATCAAAGTCCTCCACCACGACCGTGGACAGCTGCTCGGCTTGGCGCTTGGGCACATGGCCTCCTGTGTTCTGGCGCACCGCGCTGACCGTCTCGTCGAAGGACTCCTTCACCACGGCCTTGACCACCCGCTCACGCAGACCGTGCGAGTACTTCTCCCGCGGCAGGTTCAGCGGCTCTTCCAGCGGAAAGACGCTCGCCAATCCCCGCTCGCTGTAGCCTTTGGGCCGGACCTCGACGGTCCCGAACACGGTCTCAAGCTGCCGGCTACGGTCGCCGCGACACTGCTCCCGCACCTGGCCATCGGCACCTGTCACCGCGCTCACACGCACCTCGTTATGCGTGCGCAAATCCACGTAACCCTGCATCAAGCGCCGCAGAACTTCCCGTCCTTCCTCCTCAATGAGTCGTTCCACCTGGCCGTGCTCCAATGCCTCGTTGTCCGCGCTGCAAAGCGCACCCACCAAGTGCTCAAACCCCTCTCGGGCCGCCGTAAACTCGTCAAATCCATCCACCTTGGTATACGCTGTCATCGTCGGAAGGGCCTCCCAGTGGTACATAACGGTTTCGTAGCTTGTTACATACCATCGGCTGGCCCTTTCGGCTACCCCTAATCACGCTATCTCATTGATTTCATTGCGCCATAAAAGATCTGCACCCAAAGGAAAAGGTTTAGGGGGTGTCCACGGCAGTGGTTGAGCCTCTCCGTCGGCTGCCAGGAGCAGCCGACCTACATCTCTAGGAATACCCCCCACCGCCTGCTCCTTTGGCACGGATGTAGGTCGGGATTCATCCCGACATGAAATTCGCCGCGCACACCACAGGCCGGGCCGGAACCACCTGACAGGCTGTCGGGCTGAAGCCCGACCTACGAAAACAAGACACCGCATCTTCCTAAGGCACGAATGTAGGTCGGGATTCATCCCGACATGAAATTCGCCGCGCACACCACAGGCCGGGCCGGAACCACCCGACAGGCTGTCGGGCTGTGCCCGACCTTTAGGGCAAACCCATTAATTAACCGCGAAAGGCGGTAAAGGACGCGAAAAAGAGAGGGTTCCGTGGGCATCCATGGGGTGGAGGCCGAGCCCCCTGTCGGCTGCCAGGAGCAGCCGACCTACGTCTCTGATTTTCGAGTTGTTTCGTGTGTTTCGTGGTTGTCTCAAAGGCAACACGGGTTCGGCCGGCTTTACGCGGTGGCGGCTTTTTGCTATCAACAGACGTAGCCGCATCATTCGGATGCCTCGGAGCACGGGGATGACCATCGCCGCACCACAAGCCTTCCGCTGGACCCGGGACATGTACGATCGCATGGTGGATGAGGGGATCCTGGGCCCCCATACCCGGGTGCAGCTCATCGATGGAGAGGTGATAGAGATGCTGCCCCAGGGCAGCCGCCACGCCGGTGTGGTGCAGCTCGTCGGAGAGGCCTTGCGCAAGGGCTGCCCGGAGGATGCCCACGTGCGTTTTCAGTTGCCCCTGGCCCTGGATGACCATTCGGAACCGGAACCAGAGCTGGGCGTCGTGCCAGGGGTGCCCCGGGACTACATCAAGGCTCATCCCGCCACGGCCCTGCTGGTGGTGGAGGTGGCGGAGTCGAGCCTCGGCCTCGATCGTACCCGCAAGCACCGCATCTACGCCTGCAACACCATCCCGGAGTACTGGATCGTCAATCTCGCCGAGGTGGCCCTGGAGGTTCACCGCAGCCCGCGGGGAGAGGCCTACGAAGAGCGCCGGGAGTTGAAGGCCGGGGCCACCATCGCCCCCTTGGCCTGGGAAGGCGCCCCCGTGGCGGTGGCGGACCTCCTGCCCTGAGTGCTCCCGGCCTATCAGTTCAGGACAGCCCTCACCGGGCCGGGCTGTATTTTTCCCTTCCTCCCATTAGACTTGCAGCAAATTCATGGATGGGAGAGCGGCAGTGGCACTGGCCCAGGAAGACATAGACTACATCAAGCACCACGTGGTGGACTGGCTCGCCGAGGGGGGCTTCGGACGTGTCAGTGGCGGCTTCGACCCGGAGTTACGGGAACGGGTGGTGCGGGTGGAGGAGGAACTCCGGCACCAGCGGGAGCTGATGCAGCAGGGGTTTGCGCTGATGGAAAAGCGCTTCGAGCAGGTCGACAAGCGCTTCGAGCAGGTGGAAAAGCGCTTCGAGCAGGTCGATAAGCGCTTCGAGCAGGTCGATAAGCGCTTCGAGGAGATGATCGGACGCTTCCAACAGGTCGATTCCCGTTTCGACCAACTCACCCGCCGCATGGACCGCTTCATGGTGTGGTCCTTCGCCACCACCCTGGCCGTAGGCGGCCTGGTGGTGGGGATCCTCAAGGCCGGCTGACCCCGGAGGGCTACGCGGTTGACCAGTAGGCCATCGGTTACGGGCCGCCGGAGTTCCAGGAGGAGATCAGGCGCCTGGCCGAGGCGGTGACCAGGCTCTGGTAGGGCGCCCTTGAGCGCGAAGGGGCCATCGTGGCCCGGTTAGTGTCCTCGTGTTCGTCCGCAAGGGTTCAATTGCCGGTCGTTTTGGCCTACGCTTTACGCGTCGTCGGAGACGACAGCTAAACGGAACTTCCAATCAAAGGAGATCGTGAATCATGAAGATTCTAAGGAGTGCCATTCTATCCCTCGCCCTCGTCCTGCCTTCCATGGTCCTTGCCCTCGGTCCGGTGAACATCAACACCGCCAGCGCCGAGGCCATCGCCGAGGCCATCAAGGGGGTGGGGATGCAGAAGGCCAGCGCCATCGTCGCCTACCGGGATGCCCATGGACCCTTCAAGTCCGTGGACGAGTTGGCGGCGATCAAGGGCATCGGTGCCAAGACCCTGGAGCAGAACCGCGCCAAGCTGACCACCGAATAGGGGGGCCCCAAGGCGTACTTGATGCGGGCCACGGCCCGCATTTTTCGTTTGTGCGTTGCCTTGCCGGGAGCTCGGGGTTACACAAAACAAAGCGGGAACCACGAAATACGCGAAAGGACGCGAAAGGACGCGAAAATGGGAAAAGGGAAAAGGGAAAAGCTTCGGTGGTGGCTTGAGATTTTCAGCTCCGCTTCATAAGCTCGCCACCGCGGTGACCGGTTGGGGGCGAGGTGCGCCACATCGGAAATGAAGGTTGTCCAGATGACTATTTTGACGCCAGCCGTCTCGATCCTTAGTCAGCCACCCGAATGGATTTCCATATAACTTGTTCTTTTTTCGCGTCCTTTCGCGTATTTCATGGTTAAAAACAATTTTTTCCGTAGGTCCGTTACTCTTCGCAACCACCACACCGGGCCTTTCCCATTTCCCCTTTCCCTTTCCCTCAGCCCACTCTCCGCCTCAGCTCCTCCAGCCGTGCGACGGTGCCCACGTCGGTCCACGCCCCGGCGTAGCATTCGCCGCTCACCCGGCCGCGGGCCGCGGCGTCGCGCAGCAGGGGCGCGAGGGGGAAGATCCCGGGTTCGCAACCTTGGAACAGGTCCGGGTGGTAGATGCCGATGCCGCTGAAGGTGAGGGCGCCGGGGGCCTCTCCGCTTACCCAATCCGTCACCCGTCCCGCCGCCAGGGCGAAGTCGCCGGCGGTGTTGTGGTCGGGGTTGGGCACCAGCACCAGGTGGGCCAGATCCGCCGGCGCCAGGGCCATGCGCTCGAAGGGATAGTCGGTCCAGATGTCGCCGTTGACCACCGGGAATGGGCCCCCGCCCATCAGCTCGAGGGCATTGAGGATGCCGCCGCCGGTGTCGAGCGCCGTGCCGTCCTCGCGAGAATAGACGATGTCCACGCCCCAGCCGCGGCCGTCACCGAGGGCCTTTTCGATAAGATGTCCGAGGTGGGCGGTGTTGATCACCAGACGTCCGTAGCCCGCACTGGCCAGGCACCGCACGTGGCGGCCGATGAGGGTTTCGCCGCCGGCCTCCACCAGGGGTTTGGGCAGCCTGTCCGTCAAGGGGCGCAGGCGCTCGCCGCGGCCGGCGGCCAGGATCATGGCGGCCCGGGTCATGGTTGGGCCGGGACGGCGGAGGGATCCCCGAGCCACGGCACCAGGGGGGCGAGCTCCGGGTACTCCAGGGCGGCGGCCCGGATATAGCCGGCGGTGCGCGGGATGTCCCCCAGGTAGCCCGACTTGCCGTCGCGGTGGTGGAGGCGGGCGAAGATGCCCATGGCCTTGAGATGGCGCTGGGTGGCCATGAGGACGAACCAGCGCAGGAAGACGCCGTCGTCTGCGGGGTCCAGCACGCCCGCCGTCGCGAGGCGGTCGCGATAGTCGAGGGCCCATTGCCGCACCCGGGGCCGGGGCCAGGCCACGTAGCAGTCCAGCAGCAGACTCGCGAGGTCGTAGGTCACGGGTCCCAGCACGGCGTCCTGGAAGTCCAGCACCCCCGGCCCGCCCTCGTCCAGGTACATGAGGTTGCGGGAGTGATAATCCCGGTGGGTGAAGGCGACGGGCTGGGCCAGGGCGTTGGCCACCAGAAGGTCGCATTGGGTGTTCCAGGCGGCTTCCTCGGCGCGACTGAGGTGTCGTTGCAAATGGACCGCGAGGTACCACTCGCGGAAGATCCCGAGTTCCCGGCGCAGCAGGGCCTCATCGTAGGGGGGCAGGCCGGCCGTGGCCGCATTCCGCTGAAGCCCCAGGAGGGTGTCCAGGGCCGCAGCGTAGAGGGACGGCGCACGAGTGGCGTCGAGGACGTCCAGATAATGGGTGGTGCCGAGGTCGGAGATGACGAGGCAGCCCGCCGCGGCATCCCCGGCCCGAATGGTGGGTACCCGTGCCCCCGCCGCCGCCAGGCGGTCCCGGATGTCCGTGTAGCGGCCCAGGGCGTCGGCTTGATCGGGGGCGTACATGACCAGCAGGGCCTCGCCGTGCCAGCCGTGGACCCGGAAATAGAGCCGCGTGCCGGCATCCCCGGCGATGGGCTCCAGCCAGGGCCGCGCCGATCCCAGGACGCCGCGGGTCCAGGCCTCCAGCTCATTGGCGGCGGCTGGCCGGGCGGGCGTCACGCCACCATCGGTGCCAGCGGAGTTTCTGATAATATCGCCCTGCCTCGGAGGTTCTCGACACAACGGTTTGCCCGTGCCCCTGCGACTGGCACGGGCCCCAGGCCAGCCGCGGGCAGCATAGCCGGTTTCGTTAATTCTGTTAATCCATAGGTCAGTTCGCGCCCATGCTTTTCAATCTGGCCATCGTCGTGGCAGGCATCGCCCTGCTGGTGTGGAGTGCCGACCGCTTCGTCTACGGTGCGGCGGGGCTGGCCAACGCCTTCGGCATCTCGCCTCTCATCATCGGTCTCACCGTGGTGGGTATGGGCACCTCCGCCCCCGAGATGCTGGTGTCCGCCATTGCCTCCCTGGACGGCAACCCGGGCCTGGCTTTCGGCAATGCCGTGGGTTCCAACATCGCCAACATCGCCCTGGTGCTCGGCGTCACCATCGTGGTGATGCCCATCACCGTCAGCTCGGCCATCCTGAAACGGGAGTTCCCCGCCATGGCGGCGGTCATGATCCTCGCCCTGCTGCTGATGCTGGACCGCGACCTCAGCCGCGGAGATGGCCTGGTGCTGGTAGCGGCGACGGTGATTCTGCTGGCCTGGGCCACCCGCATCGGCCTGCGCTCCCGGGAGCCCGACCCCCTGACGGCGGAACTCACGGCGGAGATACCCACCACCCTCACCGCGCCCAGGGCCCTGGGCCATGCCCTGGTGGGGCTGGTGCTCCTGCTCATCGCCTCCCGCATGGTGGTATGGGGGGCGGTGAACATCGCCACCACCCTGGGGGTCAGCGACGTGCTCATCGGCCTGACCATCGTCGCCGTGGGTACCAGCCTGCCGGAATTGGCGGCCTCGGTGGCCAGCGCCCTCAAGGGCCAGCCGGATTTGGCCTTGGGCAACATAATCGGGTCCAATATGTTCAACCTGCTGCCGGTGCTGGCCATGCCGGGGCTGTTGGCCCCCGGCCCCATAGCCGACGAGATCCTGTTGCGGGACTATCCGGTGATGCTGTTCATGACGGCATTGCTGTTCGCCATGGCCTATGGCTTCCGGGGCAACAAGCGGCGCATCAATCGCTTCGAGGGCTTCATTCTGCTGGCGGGATTCTTCGGCTATGAGTACCTGCTCTACCTCACGGGCATATAAATGAACAAGGAGGCCCTCAAGGCCCTGGGGGTGGCCGTGCTGGAGATGGAGGCGGCGGCGGTGGCGGCCCTGTGCGAGCGCATCGACGGCGGATTCACCGGCGCCTGTGAGTACATGCTCGCCTGCCGGGGCCGGGTGGTGGTGACGGGCATGGGCAAGTCGGGCCATGTGGGCGGCAAGATCGCGGCCACCCTGGCCAGCACCGGCACGCCGGCGTTCTTCGTTCACCCGGGCGAGGCGAGCCACGGTGACCTCGGCATGATCACCGCCGGCGACGTGGTGCTGGCGCTGTCGAATTCGGGCGAGACGGACGAACTCATCACCATCATTCCCATCATCAAGCGCCTCGGCGTGCCCCTCATCGCCATGACCGGCAACCCCGCCTCGCGCCTCGCCACCGAGGCCGATGTCCATCTCGACGTCAGCGTGACCAAGGAGGCCTGCCCGCTGGGACTGGCGCCCACCTCGAGCACCACCGCGGCCCTGGCCATGGGGGACGCCCTGGCGGTGGCCATGCTGGAGGCCCGGGGCTTCAGCGCCGAGGACTTCGCCCGCTCCCATCCCGGCGGCACCCTGGGGCGGCGCCTGTTGCTGCATATCTCGGATATCATGCACCGTGGCGATGGGGTGCCGCGGGTGAGCGCGGATGTGCGCATCAGCGAGGCCCTGGTGGAGATGAGCCGCAAGGGCCTCGGTATGACCGCCGTGGTGGATGCAGACGACGGCGTGGCAGGCGTCTTCACCGATGGCGACCTGCGGCGCGTCCTCGACCACCGGGTGGACGTGCATGCCGTGGCCATCGGCGAGGTGATGACCCGGGACCCCAAGACCGTGCCGCCTAATCTGCTGGCGGCCGAGGGCCTGGAGATCATGGACCGCCGCAAGATCAACGCCCTGCTGGTGGTGGACGCAGATGGCCACCTCATCGGCGCCCTCAATATGCACGACCTGCTGCGCGCCGGGGTCCTGTGATGCCGAGGAGTTAACGTGAAAGTCGCGAAGCACGAACTCCCCCTCTCCCTCTGGGACAAATCCGTCGGGAACGGATTTGAACGCGCCTTGGCGCGGCCCGCAGGGCGAAGGGCAGGATGCCCGGAGTACAGGGATGGGGTGAGGGAACGAACATGGCGATACGCGCTCCTCTTTCATCATTTCGGGTGGCGCGTATCGCCATGAGAGTTTAGCTGATGGCGGTTGATTCCTCCGTGAGATCAACAGAATTTTTATCGACAGGGAGCGGGACATATGCGTGACGTGCTCGAAAAGGCCGCCAAGGTCAAGCTGGTGGTATTCGATGTGGACGGGGTGCTGACGGACGGCTCCCTGTACCTGGGGGACGACGGTCAGGAGTACAAGGCGTTCCATTCCCGGGACGGCCACGGCATGAAGATGCTGCAATCCAGCGGCGTAGACATCGGCGTCATCACCGGTCGTACCTCCGAGGTGGTAAAGCATCGCATGACCTCCCTGGGTATCCACTATGTCTACCAGGGCCAGCTGGACAAGCTGCCGGCCTTCCAGGACCTGCTGGAGCGGCTCGGCATCGCGGCGGACCAGGTGGCCTACGTCGGGGATGACGTGGTGGATCTGCCGATCATCCTGCGGGTGGGGCTGGCCATCGCCGTGGCCGATGCCCATCCCCTGGTGGCCCGGCACGCCCACTGGCAGACGCCCCACGCCGGCGGGCGCGGTGCGGGGCGGGACGTGTGCGAGCTGGTCATGGAGGGCCACGGCGTCCTCGACGCCACCCTGGCCCGCTATCTGGAATGATCGCCCGTTGGGCCCCGGCCCTCCTGATGCTGCTGTTGGCCGTGGCCAGCGGCTGGCTGATGCAGCGCCTCACCGAGGTGCCGGAGCCGGATGATCCCGCATTGCGCCACGATCCGGACCTTTTCCTCAATGACTTTGTCAGAGTCGGCATGGACGCCGATGGCGTGCCGGCCGAGGAGCTGCGCGCGAAGCGCATGGTGCACTACCCCGATACGGATACCCACGAGCTGGAGGAGCCCCATGTGCTGGTCCATGGCGACGACGACACCCCCACCCAGGTGCGCTCCGAGCGGGGATGGGTGTCGGCCGATCAGAGTGTCATAATCCTCCAGGGCCGGGTCTATATCTGGGAGGATGACCACGAGGGCCGGCGGCGCCTCGAGGTGTTGACCAGCAACCTCACCATATACAATGACGAGGATTATGCGGAAACCGGCGACACCGCCCTCATCCGTACGCCCTCCGGGGAGTCCAGGAGCGTCGGCCTGAAGGCCTGGATGGCGGGGAACCGCCTCGAACTCATCAGCCAAGTGCAGACCACCTATGATCCCAAGAAGACCGATTGAAGCCCTGCTCATCGCCGCCCTGCTGCTGCCCCTGGCCGCCGGGGCCCTGGAATCGGACGGCGATCAGCCCGTGAACATCGAGGCGGATAACGCCGTGATGGACGACACGGAAGGCGTGGCGGTCTACGAAGGGGAGGTGGTGGTGACCCAGGGCTCCATCCGTATCCTCGCCGACAAGCTCACCGTGTACATGGACGACGACAAGGCCCTGCAACGCGTCACCGCCTTCGGCAATCCCGCGGAGTTCCGCCAGCTGCCGGACGATGCGGAAGAATACATCCGGGCCAACGCGAAGTTCATGGAGTACCTGGAGCCCCAGGACCTCCTCAATCTCAAGACCGAGGCCGTCATCAACCAGGGCAAGGACAGGTTCTCGGGCGATAAGATCACCTACAACACCAAGCTGCATCGCGTCACCGCCCGCGGCTCCAAGGAGAAGGACAAGCGCGTGCGCATCACCTTCCAGCCGGGCAAGAAAGGGGACGGCGACAAAAAAGAATGAGCGTCCTCGAGGCCGAACACCTGGCCAAGCAATACCATGCCCGCCGGGTGGTCAGCGATGTCAGCCTCACCGTCAACAGCGGCGAGGTGGTAGGGCTGCTGGGCCCCAACGGGGCGGGCAAGACCACCAGCTTCTACATGATCGTGGGCCTCGTGCCCTGTGACAGCGGCCGCATCCTCCTCAACGACCACGATCTCACGGAGGCCCCCATGCACGTGCGGGCCCGCCTCGGGCTCGGCTATTTGCCCCAGGAGCCGTCGGTGTTCCGCAAGCTCACGGTGGAGCAGAACATCCTGGCCATCCTCGAGTCCCGGCCCAACCTCAGCACCGTCCAGCGGCAGCGCCGGCTCGAGGGGTTGCTGCGGGAACTCCACGTGGCCCACCTGCGAGAGGCCAGGGGCATGAGCCTGTCGGGCGGCGAGCGCCGGCGCGTGGAGATCGCCCGCTCCCTGGCGGCGGAGCCGCGCTTCGTGCTGTTCGACGAGCCCTTCGCCGGCGTGGATCCCATCTCGGTGCTGGACATCCAGCGCATCATCAAGCACCTCTCCAGCAAGGGCATAGGCGTGCTCATCACCGACCACAACGTGCGGGAGACCCTGGGCACCTGTGATCGGGCCTACATCGTCAACGAGGGGCGCATCATCGCCGAGGGGGACCCCCAGGCCGTGCTCCAGAACCGCCAGGTCAGGGAGGTCTACCTGGGGGAGGAGTTTTCCCTGTAGGCCGGTTTTTATCCGAACACGTCGAATCTTCCGGCTCGTAAGCAGAAACCGTGGGTGTAGAGGCAAGAATTTCCTCTCGTAAAGACGCCAAGAACGCCAAGGGAACAGCAATGGTCTTCCAGCCGATTGACGATGCGGGTGATGCCGTGCTCTCGGCGCTCACCGCGAGCGAAACATTTACCCACGGATTCTGCGAACGAGCCAATCTGTTGGGGTTTCTCAGGATATCCTCGCGCGACTGAGGGCACCGGGACGGTCTTCCCGGCGCACCTTTAACGAGAGGGTTGGCGCAAAGTCTGCAGTAGTTTGTTTATGGCGCCCCTCTCCTGCGCTAGAATCAAGACAGGGATAAACCTATTCTACCCAGGAATCCATGAAGCAATCGTTACAGCTTCGGCTTGGCCAGCATCTCACCATGACGCCGCAGCTGCAGCAGGCCATACGCCTGTTGCAGCTATCCACCATGGAGCTGCAGACGGAGGTCCAGGATGCCCTGGACTCCAACCTCATGCTCGAGGAGGCTGCGGGGGACGATACCGATGACGGTGACGAGCGCGGCGCCAACGGCGCGGAGTACACGGCCAACGACGCGGCGTCCGCCGACGCCGGAGGCAATGACGACGGTTTCAGCGAGGCCCTGGGTGCCGAGGACTCGGACCTCGACATGGAGCCGGCGGGGATCCCCCAGGATCTGCCCGTGGACAGCGCCTGGGAGGATGTCTACGACCTCGGTACCCCCAACGCCTCGGCGGCCCCGGAGACGGAATACGAGAACCGCGGTGCCAGCGGCACCAGCCTGCGGGAACACCTGTCCTGGCAGCTCATGCTGACCCCCATGTCTGAGGCGGATCGCACCATCGCCACCGCCATCCTGGATGCCATCGACGATAACGGCTTCCTCACCGAGACCCTGGAGGAGATCCGGGACTCCGTGGGCGGTGCCGAGCCCGTGGAGTTGGACGAGGTGGAGGCGGTGCTGCACCGCGTGCAGGCCTTCGATCCCGCCGGCGTGGGGGCCCGGGACCTGCGGGAGTGCCTGCTGCTGCAGCTGCGCCAGTTGCCCTGCCAGGATGCCCTGTGTGCCCGCGCCGTGGAGGTGGTGGAGGATCACTTCGACCTTTTGGCGGCGCGTGATACCAACGCCCTCGGCCGCCAGATGAAGCTTGGCTCCGGGGAGCTCCAGCAGGTGCTGGCGGTGGTGCAGGGGCTCGATCCGCGGCCCGGCCGTCAGCTGGCCGACGACGCGCCGGAGTATGTGATTCCCGACGTCTACGTGAAAAAGCAGCACGGGCGCTGGCATGTGGAGCTGAACCCGGAGGCCGTGCCCCGGGTGCGCATCAATCCCTACTACGCCAGCCTGGTGCGGCGCGCCGACAGCAGCGCCGACAATACCACCCTGCGCAGCCATCTCCAGGAGGCGCGCTGGTTCATGAAGAGTCTCCAGAGCCGCAGCGAGACCCTCCTCAAGGTGGCCACCGCCATCGTCGAGCGCCAGCAGGGCTTCCTGGAATACGGCGAGGAGGCCATGAAACCCATGGTGCTCCATGACGTGGCGGAGACCGTGGAGATGCATGAATCCACCATCTCCCGGGTGACCTCGCGCAAGTACATGCATACCCCGCGGGGGATCTTCGAACTCAAGTATTTTTTCTCCTCCCACCTGGCTACCGACGCAGGTGGCGAGGCATCCTCCACGGCGATCCGGGCACTGATTAAGAAGCTCGTCGCCGCGGAAAATCCGGCCAAGCCCCTCAGTGACAGCAAGCTTGCCGCCATCCTTTCCGATCAGGGGATCAGGGTGGCGCGCAGGACCGTTGCCAAGTACCGTGAGGCCATGGCCATTTCCTCATCCAACGAACGAAAGCGGCTCACGTAGCCCGCATTTCTCAACAGCTTGAACCAGGAACGTCACCATACGATGCAGGCAGGAGCAGAATCCGGACGGGGCCCTCGCGGCGCTCTGGCCGTGTCCCGTCCCGGCCCGTGGTGTGTTCGGAGACTGGTGAGAAATGCGGGCTCGAGGCAGGCGCTGAAGGAGCTGTCTATGCAGATCAATCTTAGCGGTCATCACATCGAGTTGACGCCCCCCCTGCGGGACTACGTCAATAACAAGCTCCAGAAGATTGAGCGGCATTACGACAACGTGACCGATGCCGAGGTGGTCCTGACGGTGGACAAGCTCGAGCAGAAGGCGGAGGCCACGTTGCGCATCGCCGGGGCCCGGGTGTTCGCCGATGCGGTGCATGAAGACATGTACGCCGCCATCGATGCCCTGGCCGACAAACTCGACCGCCAGATCATGCGCCACAAGGAAAAGCGTACCGACCATCACCGCAAGGAGGCCGGCAAGGTCATCTGACGCCCACCGGCCGGGGGCACGGCCTGCCCCCGGCCCTTACCCCGATAACAATATGAAAATCTCGGACATCATTACGGTCGACCGGGTGGCTACCCGTGTCGACCCCGCAAGCAAGAAGCGCATCCTTCAGACCCTCGCGCAAATGCTGGCCAGCGGCCACGACGACTTCGACGCCCGCGAGGCCTTCGATTGCCTGTACGAGCGTGAAGCCCTCGGCACCACGGGGATCGGCAAGGGTGTGGCCTTGCCCCACGGGCGCCACCGCCATGCCGAGGGTACGGTGGGGGCCTTCATCAAATTGACCGACGGGCTCGATTTCGATGCCGTGGACGATATGCCGGTGGACCTGCTGTTCGGCCTGCTGGTACCGGTAGAGGCCAACCAGGAACACCTGGACGTGCTGGGGCAACTGGCCGAGATGTTCCGCGATGTCGCCTTCCGCCAGCGCCTGCGAGCCGAGGAGGACCCTGCGGTGATCCACCGGCTGCTGGTGGAGCAGTCCGAGGGCGGCTGAGGGTCGCCTTCCGGCTGCCGCGCGCATGGAGCGGGTCCTGCATGGCGTCTTCCTGGTCATCCACGAGCTTGGCGTGTTGCTGGCGGGCGCGCCCGGCTGCGGCAAGAGCCGGCTGGGCCTGGAACTGGTGGCCCGCGGTCACGCCCTGGTGGCCGACGACTGCGCCCTGTTCCAGGTCACGGACCAGGGCCTGGTGGGCACGCCGCCGCCCCATACCGGGGAGTTCCTTCACGTACGCGGCCTCGGCGCCTTCAATATCCGGCGCCAGTTCGGCGATGAGGCCCTGTGTCCGCAACACCTCCTGCATCTGATCATCGAACTGGACCCCGCGACGACCGGCCGGGATAGCGCGAACCTCCAGCCGCCGCTCACCAAGGAGACGCGCCACGGCGTGGCAGTGGCGGTGCTGAGGGTGGCCCCACCCTGGCCCGGTCCCGCGCTCGTCGAGGCTCTGGTGGCGCGCCACCGGCTGGCCCTCGCGGGCTACGATACGGCGGCCCACCTCGTGGGCCGGCAGGGCCGGGCCGGGCATGGGACCTGAGGGCGATGGCGGTGCCCAAGCCTCTTTTCCCGCCGGCCCGGGCGGGCTACCCTGGACGACCTTGGAGCCGCCGCCGGCCGGCGGCGTTTGCAACCCCGGGTGGGGCGGTGCGGTGAAGTTCCCCCGCCCGGCCCATCATGGAAACCCCGTGCCTGAATCGAGCCAGCCATCATGAGACTCGTGGTCATCAGCGGACTGTCCGGTGCCGGCAAGAGCGTGGCCTTGCATACCCTGGAAGACCTTGGTTTCTACTGCACCGACAACCTCCCCGCCAACCTGCTGCCGGAGTTCACCCGCCAGCTGCTGCGCTTCCGGGACGGCTTCTACGAGCGCGCCGCGGTGGGCATCGATGCCCGCAGTCCGGCGGAGGATCTGCGTCGCTTCCCCACTGAACTGGAACAGCTCAAGGCCCTCGGGGTGGAGGTGGACGTGGTGTTCCTGGAGGCCGAGGACGACATCCTCATCAAGCGCTTCAGCGAGACCCGCCGCCGCCATCCTCTCACCGTCGAGGGCCTGTCCCTGGCCGAGGCCATCCGGGAGGAACGGCTGTTGCTGGAGCACTTCGCCGACAGCGCCAATCTGCGTCTCGACACCAGCCGCACCACCCTCTACCAGCTGCGCGACCTCATCAAGAACCGCGTGGGGGGCACGGCGGGGGCCTCCCTGTCCCTGTTGTTCCAGTCCTTCGGCTTCAAGCACGGAGTGCCGCGGGATGCGGACTTCGTGTTCGACCTGCGGTGCCTGCCCAACCCCTACTGGGAGCCGCGGCTGCGCCAGCTCACCGGGCGCCAGCAGCCGGTCGTCGACTTCCTGGAGGCCGAGCCCATGGTCGCCCAAATGGAGGGCGACATCGAGGCCTTCATCCGCCGTTGGCTGGGGCGCTTCGAGTCCGGCAACCGGGCCTACCTCACCGTCGCCCTGGGCTGCACCGGCGGCCAGCATCGCTCGGTGTACATGGCCGAACGTCTCGCCGCGGCCCTCCAGGCGGAGCGCGGCCCGGCGGTGCTGGTGCGCCACCGGGAGCTCGCGGAGGTCCCCGATCAGGCCTGGTAGCGGGTGGGATCGGGGCCGCCGGCGCGCTCGAAGCCGGTGGCCCGCAGGCGACAGGCGTCGCAACGCCCGCAGGCCCGCCCCGCGTCATCGGCCTGGTAGCAGGACACCGTGAGGCCGTAGTCCACGCCGAGACTGCGGCCGAGGCGGATGATGTCATGCTTGGGCATCTCGATGAGGGGCGTGGCGATGGTGAAGCCATCGCCCTCCACCCCGGCCCGGGTCCCCAGGTTGGCGGTGGCCTCGAAGGCGCGGATGAACTCGGGCCGGCAGTCGGGATAGCCGGAATAGTCCACCGCGTTGACGCCGATGTAGATGTGGCGCGCCCCCAGCACTTCCGCCCAGCCCAGGGCCAGGGACAGCAGCAGGGTGTTGCGGGCCGGCACGTAGGTCTGGGGGATCCCCTCCCCGGGGGCCTCGGGCACGGCCATGGCGGGATCCGTGAGGGCCGAGCCGCCCATGGGGCGCAGATCCACCGCGAACACCTGATGGCGCACCACCCCCAGGGCCGCCGCCACCCGCCGTGCCGCCGCCAGCTCGGCGTCGTGGCGCTGGCCGTAGTCGACGCTGAGGGCGTAACAGGCGAAGCCGGCGTCCCGGGCCACCGCCAGACAGGTGGCGGAGTCCAGCCCGCCGGACAGCAGCACCACTGCCCGCGCTGTCCCGGCCGGGTCGTTCATCGGCCGGGCTCGTCGCCCCACAACAGCTTGTGGAGCTGCATCTGGAAGCGCACCGGCAGCCCATCCTCGAGGATCCAGCGCGCCAGTTCGGCAGGGTCCTGGCGCCCGGCGCAGGGCGAGAACAGGATGCCGCAACGGTCGCGGAGCCCGAGGTGTGCCAGCTGCCCCCGCGCCCATTCGTAGTCGGTGCGGTCACAGATGACGAATTTCACCTCGTCGTTGGGGTCCAGATGGTCCACGTTGTCGTAACGGTTGCGCCCCACCTCCCCCGAGCCCGGGGTCTTGAGGTCCATTACCTTCACCACCCGGGGGTCGACGCGCTCCACGGGCAGGGCGCCGCTGGTCTCGAGAGACACCCGGTAACCGGCGTCGCACAGGCGGCGCAACAGGGCATGGCAGCGCTCCTGGGCCAGGGGTTCCCCGCCGGTCACGGTGATGTGGTGCGTGGGATGGCGGGCGACGACCTCGAGGATGGCCTCCATGGTCATCCACTGGCCGCCGCCGAAGGCGTAGGCGGTGTCGCAGTAGCCGCAGCGCAAAGGGCAGCCGGTGAGGCGCACGAAGGTGGTGGGGATCCCCACGCTGCTGCTCTCCCCCTGGAGGGAGAAGAAGATCTCGGTGATCCTGACTCGCTCCTCCGGCCGCGGCCTATGCTCCGCCATGCCCGCTCCCGGACTAGCCGCGCTCGGCGCGGATCCGCTTGAGGCGCTCGTGGGCGAGTCGGGCGGCGGTGCTGTCGGGATGCCCCTTCACCAGCTCCGTGAGCACCTCTTCGGCCTGGTCCAGTGCGCCCTGTTCGTGGAGGATGTAGCCGATCTTGAGCCGGGCGTGGGTGGTCTTGTCGCTGTTTGGGTGCTCCGCCACCACCCGGCGGAAGGCGGCCGCCGCGGCATCGAAGTCGCGGATGACATAGTGGCTCTCCCCCAGCCAGTAGAGGGCGTTGTCGGCGTAACCGCTGGCGGGATACTCGTCGAGAAAACGATTGAAGGCCTCGCCCGCGCGCTTGTAGCGGCCGTCCCGCAACAGCCCGAAGGCCCCCTCGTAGGCCGCCTGCTCCTCCAGGGGGTCCACCGCGGCCGCGGGGGCGGGCGCGCGGTCCGCCGGCTTCGCGGGGGCGACGGGCGTGGTGGGGGGCACCGGCTCGGCCGTGGCAACGGGCCGGCCCGCTTCCATGCGCTGCAGGCGCCGGTCCACATCCACGTAGAGCTGTTTCTGGCGCTCGCCCATCTGGGACAGGCGGTGGCCCTGCTCTTCCACCTGGCCGCGCAGCTCCCGCACCTCTTTCTGCAGGCCCTCCACGCGCTCCAGGAGTTCCATCAGGGCACCGCTGGAGGCCATGCGTTCCAGGCGTTCCAGCCTCTCCTGCACGCTGCCCTGGGCCCAGGCGGAAGCCGGGGCCAGGGCCAGGCACACTAAGATCGTGGTGAGTCTGTTCATGGCTAGCGGGATTTATAGATGATCTCGACCCGGCGATTGGCGGCCCAGGCCGCCTCGTCGTGGCCGAACTCGGCGGGTTGCTCCTCGCCGTAGCTCACCACCCGCAGCTGGGCCGGGGAGGCCCCGAGGAGTTCCATCACCCGCTGCACCGACTGGGCCCGGCGCTCGCCGAGGGCGAGGTTGTACTCCCGGGAGCCGCGCTCGTCCGTATGGCCCTCGAGGGTCACCGAGGCCCCGCCGTTGCGGGCCAGGTAGGCGGCATGGGCGTCGACGATATCCCGGTACTCGTTTTTGATCTCGGCGCGGTCGAAGTCAAAGTAGATGGTGCGCTGGGCCAACGGCCCTTCCGGGTTGTCCAGGGGATGGCCCTGGAAGGCGCCACCGCCGGTCATGGCGCCGGCGCTGGCCCCTTCGGCCTCCATCTCATCGGCCGTGAGGCCCCGGTCTTCCACCGTCGCCGCGCCCGCGGCGGCATCGTCGTCCCTGCCCCCCATGGTCTCGCAGCCGGTCAGCAGGGCGAGGGCCAGGCCGGCGGCCAGCAGCGACCGCAGCAGTGTGTAAGGTGATGGACCCATGGTGTTGTTCTCCGGCATTGGTGGTGACGAGGATGGCAGAATGTCTATTCGATGAACGGCGACCACGCGGGCTCCCTGACCCGTCCTTGTTGTACCGACAGGCGCTGGCGGGTGCGGCCGTCCACGGACACGGCGGCCAGCACGGCCCCCGAGGCGTCGTTGGTGGCGTAGATGACCATGCTGCCGTTGGGGGCGAAGCTGGGTGTCTCGTCCAGGGACGAGTCGGAGAGGATCCGCAGGCTGCCGGTAGCCATGTCCATGATGGCCACATGATAGGCGCCTTTGAGGCCGTGGACCATGGCCAGGCGCTCGCCGTCCGGGGAGTGGCGGGGGCGGGCGTTGTAGTCACCCTCGAAGGTGATGCGCGCGGGTCGTCCACCGCCCGCGGCGACGCGGTAGATCTGGGCGCGGCCGCCGCGATCCGAGGTGAACACGATATGGCGGCCGTCGGGGGACCAGTTGGGTTCCGTATCGATGGCACCGTGGTCGGTGATGCGCCGGAAGGTGCCGCCGTCGAGGGCCAGGGTGTAGATCTCCGGGTTACCGTCCCTGGACAGGGTGAGGGCCAGAAAGCGGCCGTCCGGGGACCAGGCGGGGGCGCTGTTGATGCCCTCGAAGCCCGCTACCTGCTCCCGCTCGCCCGTCCTCACCTTTTGAACGTAGACCGCCGAGTTGCCGGACTCGAAGGAGACGTACGCCAGGCGGCTGCCGTCGGGGGACCAGGCGGGTGACATGATGGGCTGGCCGGAGGTGAGCAGGGTCTGGGGGTTGGCGCCGTCGCTGTCGGCCACCTCCAGGGTGTAGCGCCGCTTGCCGGCGGGATCCTGGTCCTCGGTGACGTAGGCGATGTAGGTGGCGAAGGCGCCGCGCTCGCCGGTGAGTTTCTGATAGATGATGTCGCTGATGCGGTGGGCGGTGAGGCGCAGGTCCTCCCCCGCCACGGGGATGCTGTAGCCGGCGAGCTGGGTCCCCTTGTAGACGTCGAAGAGCTGGAACTCCACCCGGTAGCGGCCGCCGGGCTGGGCCTGGAGACGCCCCACCACCAGATTGTCCACCCCGAGCTTGCGCCAGGTGCCGAAATCCACCTCGCTGCCCTGGTGGGGGCGCGCGGGCAGGTCGCTCTCCGCCACGGGCCGGAAGCGCCCGCTGCGCCTGAGATCATCGCCGATGATGGCGTGGAAGCGCTGGGGCGGCACGCTGGTGGCGCCCTGCCACTGGAAGGGCACCACGGCGATGGGCAGGGCCCCCTCCGTACCCTGGGTGATCTTCACCGTCAGCACCGCCTGGGCGGGGGCCCAGGCCAGGCACAGCAGGAGGATGGCCGTCAGCGGGCCTGGGGTTTTATGGAACAAGGGTCATCCCTCCGGTTCGAAAACAAACTTGAGTTCACGCTGGAACAGACTGGGGTTGCCGGGCTGGGGCAGGGGCGAGGCCTTGGCCAGGGCCTTCTCCACTGAGCTGTCGAAGGCAATGTTGCCACTGCTACGGGTGATCCGGTAATTGATGATTTCCCCCCCGGGGATCTGGGTCACCCGTACCTCCACCTTGAGACCATCGGGGGTGCCCGGAGGTTTCAGCCAGAAGCGCTCCACGCGATCGGCGATGGCCTGGCGGTACTCATCCAGTTCCCGGGCCTCCAGGCTCTGGCGGCGGCGCGCCAGTTCGCCCTCCTCCGCGGCCAGGATGGCCTGCATGCGCTCTTCTTCTTCTTTGCGCCGGGCCGTCTCTTCGCGGCGGCGTTGCTCCTCGGCGCGGCGCCTGGCCTCGGCCTCCTCGCGTTTCTTCTCCTGCGCCTTGCGTTTGGCCTCGGCCTCCCGCTGCTTGCGTTCCTCCGCCAGGCGCATGGCCGCCGCCTCACGCAGGCGCTGCTCCTCGGCCTCACGCCTGGCCTCCTCCTCCTGGCGTCGTTGCTGCGCGGCGAGGCGGGCCTGCTCCGCCTCCTGGCGCCGCTGCTCCTCGGCCCGGCGCGCGGCCTCGGCCTGTTGCAGCTTCTGTTCCTCGGCGCGTCGTTTCGCCTCCTCTTCCCGGCGCCGCTGCTCCGCGGCCCGTTGCGCCGCCTCGGCCTGCTCGCGTTTCTGCTCCTCGGCGGCGCGCCGGGCCTCGGCCTGTCGGGCCTGTTCCACGGCGGCCTGCTGTCTGGCCTCGTCCGCCTTGCGTTGGGCCTCGGCGGCGCGGCGGCGCTCCTCCTCTTGTCGGCGCTCGGCGGCTGCTTCTGCAAGCTTGCGCTCCTCGGCGAGGCGGGCCTCGCGGGCGCGGGCGGTCTCGGCGGCCAGCTCGTCCTTGCGTTTTTGCTCCAGGTCCTCGAGGCGTTGCACCTCCTGTTCCACCCGCTTGCTGTCCACCGCCACCGCCTTGATGGGCTCGCCCGTGGGCGGGCCGGCGGCGGGTGGATCCGGGGTCCACTCCAGGCTCACCACCAGCACCGCCAGCACGGCCAGGTGGATGCCGACGGCCAGCACCACGGCGCGGGCCTTGTCCCAGGGACCGACGGTGGTCATCGCGGCTCGGGATCGGGCGGGTCGGTCATGAGGCCGATGCCCTTGGCACCGGCTCCCTGGAGCAGGCTCATGACCCGCACCACGGCACCGTAGGCGGTGCCCTCGTCGCCCTTCACCAGTACCGGGATGTCGGGCTGGTTGCGCAACAACGCGGCCACGCGCGCCATCAGGGTCTCCTCGCCGATGGGAGTGTCCTGGTCGTCGCCGTAATTGACGAACACCCGGCCCTCGCGATCCACGGTGACGATGAGGGGCTCGCGCTCGCTGGGGGGCAGGGGCTCCGAGGCCACTTTGGGCAGGTCTACCTTGACCCCCTGGCTCAGCAGCGGCGCGGTGATCATGAATATCACCAGCAGCACCAGCATGACGTCGATGTAGGGCACGACGTTGATCTCGGACATGGGGCGGCGGCGCTGTCTTCGCATGGGGACTTCCGGCACTCGAGGGCTTATTGCGGGTCGTGGACCTTGCGGTGGAGGAGGTTGGAGAACTCCTCCATGAAGGTGTCGTAGCGGTTCAGGAGGCGGTCCACGTCGTGGCTGAAACGGTTATAGGCGATGACCGCCGGGATGGCGGCGAACAGGCCCATGGCGGTGGCGATGAGGGCCTCGGCGATGCCCGGCGCCACCATGGCGATGGTGGCCTGGTGGACGTTCCCGAGGGCGCGAAAGGAGTTCATGATGCCCCACACGGTACCGAACAGGCCGACGTAGGGGCTGGTGGAGCCCACCGTGGCCAGGAAGCTCAGGGAACTCTCCAGGGCGTCTACCTCCCGCGACAGCGCGATACGCATGGCCCGCTGGGAATTGTCGAGGATGGCGTTAGGCTCCAGGCCCGGCTGCTTGCGCAGGCGCGCGAACTCGCGAAAGCCGGCCTCGAAGATGCGCGCCATGCCGTCCGAACGCACGTGGCTGGCGGACACGCCGTTGTACAGGCGCACCAGGTCCTTGCCCGACCAGAAGCGGTCCTCGAACTGCACCGCCGCGGCGCGGGCACGGCGCAGGGTGATGTACTTGAGGATGATCATGGACCAGGAGACCACCGAGGCCAGCAGCAGCAATAGCATCACCAGCTGCACCAGCAGGCTGGCTTCGGCCACCAGGTGGAAGAGGGATAGATCAGTGCTCACGCGTTACTTCCTGTCGGATGGCGGGCGGAATGGCCCGGGGTTTCAGGGTCTGGTTGTGGACGCAGGCGATGCGCACGCGGCCGTGGCACAGGATGCGGCCGGCGGGTGGCCCCCACACCGCCTGGCTGAGTTCGAAACTAGCCCGCGCCAGGCGTTCGAGTTTAACACCCACGTCCAAGCGGTCATTGAAACGGGCGGGGGCCAGGTAGTCCACGGCGATGTGCGCCACCATGAACAGCACCCCTTCGGCCGCCAGCCGGTCCTGTTCGAAGCCCAGGACCCGCAGCCATTCGGTGCGCGCCCGTTCCATAAATTTCAGGTAATTGGCGTAGTAGACCACGCCGCCGGCATCGGTATCCTCGTAGTAGACCCGCACCGGCCACAGGAACTCCGCGGCCGCCGTCACGGCTCCTCGCCCCGGGGGGGCGGGGCCCCGAACAGATCCCCCGGGGTGCCCTCGCCCGCCGCCAGGCCGAAGTGGCGCCAGGCGTGGGCCGTGGCCACCCGTCCCCGGGGCGTGCGCATCAGGTAGCCCTGCTGGATCAGGTAAGGCTCGAGCACGTCCTCGATGGTGCCCCGTTCCTCGCCGATGGCCGCGGCCAGGCTGTCCACCCCCACCGGTCCGCCGTCGAATTTCTCGATGATGGCGAGCAGCAGCTTGCGGTCCATGACATCGAAGCCCAGGGGGTCGACGTCCAGCATGTCCAGGGCCGCCCGCGCCACCGGCGCGGTGACGCGACCGTCGGCCCGCACCTCGGCGTAGTCCCGCACCCGGCGCAGCAGGCGGTTGGCGATGCGCGGCGTGCCGCGGGAGCGCCGCGCCAGCTCGTGGGCGCCGTCCTCCGCCAGGTGGATGCCGAGGATGGAGGCGGAGCGCCGGGCGATGGTGGCCAGTTCCTCGTGGCTGTAGAACTCCAGGCGCTGGACGATGCCGAAGCGGTCCCGCAGGGGCGATGTCAGGAGGCCGGCGCGGGTGGTGGCCCCCACCAGGGTGAAGGGGGGGAGGTCCAGCTTGATGGAGCGGGCGGCGGGGCCCTCGCCGATCATGATGTCGATCTGGTAATCCTCCATGGCCGGGTAGAGCACCTCCTCCACCATGGGACTCAGGCGATGGATCTCATCCACGAACAGGACGTCGTTGGGCTCCAGGTTGGTGAGGATGGCGGCCAGGTCCCCGGCCTTCTCCAGCACCGGCCCCGAGGTCTGGCGCAGGGCTACCCCCATCTCCTCGGCCACGATGTGGGCGAGGGTGGTCTTGCCGAGGCCCGGCGGCCCGAACAGCAGCACATGGTCCAGGGCCTCGGCGCGGCCACGGGCGGCGGTGATGAAAATGGTCATCTGCTCGCGCACCGCTTCCTGGCCCACGTAATGGTCCAGCAGGCGGGGGCGCAAGGCGCGGTCCACCGCGCGGTCGTTGCCGTCGGCGCTGGCGGCCACCAGGCGGTCGGGCTCGATCACGGGTTACGCTCCTTGAGGGCCTGGCGGATGAGGTCCTCGCAGGCGAGGCCGGGGGCGGTGACGGCGTTGATGCGCCGGCTCGCCTCCTGGGGCTTGTAGCCGAGGGCCACCAGGGCGTTGATGGCGTCCCCCACCGGGTCGTCCGCCTCCAGGGCGGTGGTGGCCGCGGGCCCCATCACCGGCGGCGCGTCGGCCAGGGTGTCCAGGCGGTCCCGCACCTCCATGATGAGGCGCTCGGCGGTCTTCTTCCCGACCCCGGGGAGGCGGGTCAGGGCGGCCACGTCGCCGGCGTGGACGCACAGGGAGAACTGGCGGTGGTCCATCCCCGAGAGGATGGCCAGGGCCAGCTTGGGTCCCACGTTGCTGATGCGGATGAGAGTGCGAAAGAGGGCCCGGTCGGGCTCCCGGAGGAAGCCGTACAGCAGTTGGGCGTCCTCCCGTACCACGTGATGGATGTGGAGCTCCACGGGCTCTCCCAGGTTGGGAAGCTCGTAGATGGTGGTCATGGGGGCCTCCACCTCGTAGCCGATGCCGTGGACATCGATGAGCAGCAGGGGCGGGTGCTTGGCCCGCAGGATGCCGTGGATGCGCCCGATCACCGCCAGCGCCTCCCGCTGGGCACCTTGATCTGGGGCAGGCGGGCGAAGGTGGCCTCGGTGTTGCCATGGCACAGGGCCACCGCCAGGGCATCGGCGGCGTCCTCCTGGGGGGCCTCGGAGAGCCCGAGCAGATGTCGCACCATGTGTTGCACCTGTTCCTTGCTCGCCCGGCCGCTGCCCACCACTGCCTGCTTTATCTGGCTGGGGGAGTATTCGAACACCGGCTGCTGATGGAGCATGGCGGTGAGGATGGCGCCGCCGCGGGCCTGGCCCAGCTTGAGGGCGCTGCCGGCGTTGCGATGGACGTAGATCTGCTCGATGGCGGTGGCATCCGGTTGGTAGCGGGCGAGCACCGTTTCCAGGCCCTCGTGGATCAGCAGCAGGCGCCGGGGCATGTCCGTGACCGCGGTGCGGATGCAGCCGCTGGCCACATAGCCGTTGCCCCCCTTGTGGACGTCGATGATGCCATAACCCGTGATGCGGGAACCGGGGTCGATGCCCAGGATGCGGGATGCCTCCGCGCTCACGCGCGGCCCAACTTAACGTGAAAGACGTGCCGCAGGCACACTACCGCCCCCTCTCCCTCTGGGACAAATCCGTCGGGAACGGATTTGAACGCGCCCTGGCGCGGCCCGCAGGGCGAAGGGCAGGATGCCCGGAGTACAGGGATGGGGTGAGGGAACGAGCCGGGGCGAGGTGGCCTTTCATCTCTTTGGTATGGGGCGCCTCGCCCCATGCGCGTCAGGCGACGGCCTCAAAGGCCTCGTCCGGGATGTCCGCATTGGAGTACACCTGCTGGACGTCGTCCAGGTCTTCCAGGGTGTCCAGCAGGCGCAGCATCTTCGCGCCGTCGTCGGCGTCGAGGACACTGGCGGTGGTGGCCCGCATGGTGACCTCCGCCTCCTCCGTCGCCAGCCCCGCCGCTTTAAGCGCGTCCCGCACGGCGGCGAAGGCGTCGGGGGACGTGATGACTTCGATGGAGCCGTCCTCGTTGCCGATGACGTCTTCGGCGCCGGCCTCCAGGGCCACCTCCATCACGGTGTCCTCGTCGTTGCCGGGGGCCAGGCTGATCTGGCCCACATGGTTGAACAGGAAGGCCACCGAGCCGTCGGTGCCGAGGTTGCCGCCGGCCTTGGAGAAGGCGTGGCGCACCTCGGCCACGGTGCGGTTGCGGTTGTCCGTGAGGCAATCCACCATCACCGCCGTACCGCCGGGGCCGTATCCCTCGTAGCGCACCTCCTCGAGATTGTCGCTGTCCTGGTCGCCGGCGCCGCGCTTGATGGCGCGCTCGATGGTGTCCTTGGTCATGTTGCCGGCCAGGGCCTTGTCCACGGCGAGGCGCAGGCGCGGATTGGTCTCTATGTCACCGCCGCCGTGGCGGGCCGCCACGCTGATCTCGCGAATGAGCTTGGTGAAGAGCTTGCCGCGCTTGGCGTCCTGCGCCTTCTTGCGATGCTGGATATTGGCCCACTTGCTGTGTCCCGCCATGGCGTCCTCGAACCCTCGCTGTAAAGCGCAGGATTCTAACACCGGCGCGGGGGGCCCCCAAACGTCCGGCGCGGGCGGCGGCGGGCATTACACCGCGGCGGTCACGCGGGGAGCGAGGTTGGCGAGGAACTGGCGGGTGCTGGCCTCCCAGGAATAGCCCTCGGCGAAGCCGCGGCAGGCGTCCCTGTCCACCTCCAGGGCGGCCAGGGCGGCGGCCCTCAGGTCCTCTCCCACGCAGCCGTTGACGCCGTCCCGCACCAGGTCCCGGGGGCCGGGGACGGGAAAGGCCGCCACCGGCACGCCGCTGGCCATGGCCTCCAGCAGCACCAGCCCGAAGGTGTCCGTGAGGCTGGGGAACACCATGACGTCCGCGGAGCCCACATGGGCGGCCAGTTCCTCGCCCATCTTGTAGCCCGTGAAGTGGGTGTCCGGATGGCGCCGCCGCAACTCCGCCAGGGCCGGGCCGTCCCCCACCACCACCTTGGTGCCCGGCAGGTCGAGGGCCAGGAAGGCCTCGATGTTCTTTTCCACCGCCACCCGCCCCACATACATGAACAGCGGCCGGGGCAGGTCCAGCACCGGCGACTCGCGGGGGCGGAACAGGGAGATGTCCACCCCCCGGGTCCAGCGCACCAGGTGGCGGAAGCCCCAGGCCTCGAGTTCCTGCTCCATGGAGCGAGTGGCCACCATGGTGCGGGCCGCGCGGCCATGGAACCAACCCATGAAACGGTAGCTCCAGGCCAGGGGCACGGGCGCCCGCAGCCGCAGGTACTCGGGGAAGCGGGTGTGATAGGAGGTGGTGAAGGGATGGCCCTGCCTCACGCACCAGCGCCGCGCCGCCAGGCCGATGGGGCCCTCGGTGGCGATGTGTATGGCCCCGGGGTCGAAGGCCCGAATGGCCCGGGGCACGCCGTGGCCCGCCCCCAGGGCCAGGCGGATCTCCGGATAGGTGGGGCAGGGAATGGTGCGGAAGCGCTGCGGCGCCACCACCTCCACCTCGTGACCCAGGTCGCCGAGGATCCCTGCGGTGGTGGAGAGGGTGCGTACGACGCCGTTAACCTGCGGGAACCACGCGTCCGTCGCTATCAATATTCTCATGGTTCTGCAGGTCGTCCAGCAGTCGGGCGCTGTCCGTGACCCAGTGGATGAGGGTCAGCTCGCCATCCTCGCGCTCGGCCAGGGCGGTGCAGCTCTCCACCCAGTCGCCGCTGTTGGCATAGAGCATGTCGCCGTACTGGGTGATGGTGGCGTGGTGGATGTGGCCGCAGATGACGCCGTGGGCGCCCTTGGCGCGGGCGGCCTTCACCACCGCCTGCTCGTAGTCGCCGATGTAGCTCACCGCCTCCTTGACCTTGTGCTTGAGGTACTGGGACAGGGACCAGTAGTGAAAACCCAGGCGGCGGCGCACCACGTTGTACCAGCGGTTGAGCCGCAGCAGCATGTCGTAGGCCCAGCTGCCGAGCTCCGCCAGCCAGCGGCTGTTCATCACCACGCAGTCGAAGACGTCGCCGTGGAGCACCAGCAACCGCCGGCCGTCGGCCGTCTCGTGGACCGCCTCCTCCATCATCTCGATGCCGCCGAACAGGTGGTCCGAGAAGTCCCGCAACAGCTCGTCATGGTTGCCCGGGATGTAGATCACCCGCGTGCCCTTGCGGGCCTTCTTCATCACCAGCCGCATGATGTCGTTGTTGATGCGGGGCCAGTACCAGCGGGCCTTTAGTTTCCACATGTCGATGATGTCACCCACCAGGTAGAGGTAATCGGATTCGGTGTGGCGCAGAAAATCGTAGAGGTATTCCGTTTTGGCGTCCCGGGTGCCGAGATGGATATCGGACAGCCAGATGGAACGGTAGCGCAGGGTTTCCATGTCGGTGTTCACCATGTGCGGACATGGATATGGTATATACCCGTCATATGAAGCTTGGGTTGCAGTTCGGTGATGCTTTTCTTGCCATGTGTCCGTTGGCCGTTTCCGGGCGCCGATCTTTGCCGTTCCGTGGCCCATTAATGAAAGTTTCATGAAGGTCCGATAGTTTCACCACCCTGGCATGACGACGAGAGGCCCATGAACGTACCGGACGGGGAGAGGGATGCGTTGCGCAAACCCGGGTACAAGGGACTGACCCGGCTGCGCAATGCCTGCGGCTGGTCCCTGGCAGGCCTGATCTCGGCCTGGCGTTTCGAGGAGGCCTTCAGGGTGGAGGTGGTATTGAGCGCCATCCTCGTGCCCCTGGGCCTGTGGCTGGGGGAGGGGGGCGTGGAGAAGGCGCTGCTGCTCACCAGTCTGTTGCTGGTGCTGGCGGTGGAACTGGTGAACTCGTCGGTGGAGTCCGTCGTCGACCGCATCAGCAACGAGCATCACGTGCTGTCCAAGCGGGCCAAGGACATCGGCTCGGCGGCGGTGTTCGTCGCCCTGGTGAACGTGGCTGTGGTGTGGGGGCTGGTACTGGCCTTCTGAGGCGATGGCCGGGGTGGGATCAGGGCTGCGCGGGCTTGTCCGTCGTCACCAGGCGATGGTAATTGGCCAGCAGGTCCTCGAGACCCTCCTGGGCGCACTTCACGCCGGCCAGCTGGCAGCCGAAGGGCAGCACCCGGTTCAGGGGCTGCTGGTTCACCAGACCATGGATGACGCCGGCGTTGAGCACGTCCCCGGCGCCGATGGTATCCACCACGGCGCCGTAACTGCAGGCCGGGCTGTGGAACTCCTCGCCCTCGTAGGTGCGGGCCCAGGCGCCGGCCTCGCCCCAGGCACACACCAGCAGCGCCCGCGGCGCCCGGGGGGCGACCTCGGCCAGCAGGCTGCCGGGTTCTTCGAAGCCCCGGGCGCGGGCATACTGGCGGGAGAACAACAGCACGTCCGCCAACTCGAACAGCTCCTCGATGCCCTCCCGGGGCTTCTCCACCTCGAGGGAACACGGCAGGGCGGAGTGCTGGCCCCGGTAGTGGGCGAGCATGCACCGGGTCTCCGCCACGTTACGCCCCTCGAAATGGAGCCAGTCGTAGCGCCGCAGGTCGAGGCGGCGGAAATCCTCGAAATTGAATTCGGGGAGGTCGCGGTGGTGGATGATGGTGCGGGATCCGCTGGCCACGCTGTTGAGGATGTAGGACACGGGGAGGGCGCCGTCGCGTTGCACGGCGATGCCGCCCGACTTGACGCCCGCGCGAGCCAGGTCGCGGGTGATGAAGTCGCCGTTGCCATCGGTGCTGACGGAGCCCGCCCAACTGGTATCGTGGCCCAGCTGGCTGAGGACCACCGCGGTATTGGCGGCGTTGCCGCCGCGCCGGGTGGTCACCCCCCGGGCCCGCATCTTGACGTCTTCCCGGGGAAAGTCGTCCACGCTGATCACCACGTCCAGGGTGGCCACGCCCACGGTGAGAATTCGTGCCATCGGAACCGACTCCACGGGTTATGCGCCAGGAACAGACATCGAACACTTACTCCATGACCCGGCGCCGTGGCCATGGGAGCATCACATGCTTGACTTCCGGCGGTCTCGAGTCAACCGATTCCGCCGCCCTCGCCCGGCCGCGGCCCGCCTGCGGCCTACTTTTCCTTGTGGCGCAGGCGGATGTTCAGGTCGCGTAGCTGGCTGTCGGGCACCGGCGCCGGCGCCGCGGTGAGCATGCAGGCCGCCGTCTGGGTCTTGGGGAAGGCGATGACATCGCGGATGGACGGCGACCCCGTCATCAGCATGGCGATGCGGTCGAGGCCGAAGGCGATGCCGCCGTGGGGCGGGCAGCCATACTCCAGGGCGTCCACCAGGAAGCCGAATTTCTCCCGGGCCTCGTCCTCCTCGATGCCCAGCAGCTTGAAGATGGCCATCTGGGTCGCGGGCTGGTGGATACGGATGGAACCGCCCCCCAGCTCGGTGCCGTTTAGCACCAGGTCGTAGGCCCGGGACAGGGCCCGGTGGGGCTCCTGGGCAAGTACCGTCATGTCCGGATCCCGGGGTGCCGTGAAGGGGTGGTGCAGGGCATACCAGCGCCGGCTGGCGTCGTCCCATTCGAACATGGGGAAATCCACCACCCACACCGGTCGCCAACCGGGGTTGACCAACCCCACGTCCTCGGCCACCTTGAGGCGCAGGGCCCCCAAGGCCTCGTTGACCACCCCCGCCTTGTCGGCGCCGAAGAAGACAAGATCGCCGGTGGTGGCGCCGCTGCGCTCCATGATGGCGGTGACGGCATCGTCGGGCAGGAACTTCAGGATGGGTGACTGCAGGCCCTCCCGTCCCGCGCCATGGTCGTTGACCTTGATATAGGCCAGGCCCTTGGCGCCGTAGATCCCCACGAAGCGGGTGTAGTCGTCGATCTGGGAGCGGGTGAGACGCCCGCCGCCGGGCACCCGTAGGGCCGCCACTCGGCCGTCGGCGTCGCGGGCGGGGCCGGAGAAGACCTTGAAGTCCACGTCCACCATGACATCGCCCACGTCCACCAGCTCCAGATCCACCCGCAGGTCGGGTCGGTCGCTGCCGAAGCGCGTCATGGCCTCGGCATAGCTCATGCGCGGAAACGGCTCGGGCAGGGCGGTATCCAGCACCGTCGCGAAGAGCTCCCGCACCATGTCCTCCACCAGGGCCATGATGTCGTCCTCGTCCATGAAGGACGTCTCAATGTCCAGCTGGGTGAACTCCGGCTGGCGATCGGCCCGCAGGTCCTCGTCGCGGAAGCAGCGGGCGATCTGATAGTAGCGGTCCATGCCCGACATCATGAGCAGTTGTTTGAACAGCTGGGGGGACTGGGGCAGCGCGAAGAAGCTGCCGCCGTGGGTGCGGCTGGGTACCAAATAGTCCCGCGCCCCCTCGGGCGTCGCCCGGGTGAGCATGGGGGTCTCGATGTCCAGAAAGCCGCGGGCATCCAGGAAGGCCCGCAGGGTGCGGGTGATGAGGGTCCGGGTGCGCAGCCGCTGCTGCATCTCGGGTCGCCGCAAATCCACGTAACGATAGCGCAGGCGGTTTTCCTCATGGACATCCTCGTCGTCCAGCTGGAACGGCGGGGTCTTGGCGGTGTTGAGGATCTCCAGCTCCTTGCCCAGCACCTCTACCATGCCCGTGGGCAGTTCCCTGTTCTCGGTGCCCGCGGGGCGCCGGCGCACCCGGCCCGTGATGCGCAGCACGTATTCGCTGCGCACCTGCTCCGCCAGGGCGAATGCCTCGGGGGTATCGGGATCGATCACCACCTGGGCCACGCCCTCACGGTCCCGCAGGTCGATGAAAATGACCCCGCCGTGGTCCCGCCGCCGATGAACCCAACCGCACAGGGTTATCCCCTGGTCCAAATGGGTTTCGTTGAGATCACCACAATAATGGCTGCGCATGGACTGAGGATTCCGGCTGGTAAAAAGCGGGAAGGTTACGTAAGGACGGGGGGCCGTGCAACAAATCCGACCGGGCCTTTGCCGCCACGGTACGGCTTACCGGCTCGGCGGCCGGGGTCCCCTCAACCGCCTTTGTTGCTGGAGCCCTGGGTGCCGCTACCGGACCCGGCAGTGGCGCCGGCCCCTTTGTCCGAGCCGCCTGCCTTAGAGGAGTCGGGCCCATCCTTGGTCGATTTGGCGCCACCGCTTTTGGTGCCATTCCCCCCGGGCTTCTTGCCCTTGTCACGAAAATCGGTGACATACCATCCGCTTCCCTTGAGATGAAAACCGGCCGCCGAGACGAGCTTGCGCAAAGCGGCCTCGCCGCAGGCGGGACACTCGATGAGCGGGTCGTCACTCATTTTCTGTATGGCCTCCATCTCGTGGCCGCATTTATCGCATCGGTATTCATAGATTGGCATCGTCGGCGTCCTCGGCACGCATCTTGCAAACTAGGTAGGCAACATAGGGCTATGGTGCCACAAATTCAAGGTCACGGCGGTGCCCGATTTTGGGTTGCGGGCGCCTTATGGGCTATCATCCGCGTCCCCGGCAAATACAGAACACGGGCCGTTAGCTCAGTTGGTAGAGCATCTGACTTTTAATCAGGTGGTCGTTGGTTCGAATCCAACACGGCCCACCAAAAAACAAAGAGTTACGGAAAAGAAAATTAGTAAATACTAAACTGGCTACCAAACTGGCTACCGGTCAACGTCGTCAGATAGCCCAACGAAAGGAGGCGCGCCCACGCTCAGCCGCAGCATCGGGCCCAACCTTGTCCTCGGGACCCTCACCCTGGCGGCTCACGCCGCCCATACTGTGATATGCGGGGCCAAGTGGCCCGGGTGGTAGATGGCGACACCCGCCACCTGGCAGAGAGCCTCCAAGCGCGGTCGGTGAAGCTCCGGCTCGCCGACATCGACACCTCAGAACGCGATCAGCCTTACGGCCGCGATGCCACCCAGCTGCTGGCCCGGCTCGCCTTCGGCCGTTCTTTGTGTGCGACCACCACCGTGGACCGTGGCGCAATTTCACGCTGGCGACGAATGGAATAACCGCGAGCTCGTGGCGGCTGGTGTCGCCTGGGTCAATCAGAAACACCGCGCCACCCAACCGCCGGCCGCGTCTTCGAGGCGGAGTCGGAGCCCAGCAGGGGTTCTCTAGACGCTTACGCACCTATGACGACCGTTGGGCAAACGCGTCCCGGTATTCCCTGAATGAGATCAAAGCGGGACGAGAAACAACGTCTTAGCAGGGCACCCTCTGGCGATCTTGGCCGCCACTATCCCCGTGGGGTACTCTCTCCGAACCACAGCCAGCAAGGACGCCAGCATGCCCTTCCGCACCACCAGCGCCTTTCTCCTCTGGGCCCTCTCCCTGGCGGCCCAGGCTGCCCCGCAGTGCGACATGCGCGGCACAAGGTAGCGCGGGTGGTGTACGGCGACACCCTGCACTTGGCAGAGACTCCCCAGGCGCAGCCAGTGAAGATTAGCCTCGCCGACATCGATACCCCCGAACGCGATCAGCCCTACGGCCGCGAGGCCACCAAGTTACTGGCCCGGCTCGCTTATGACCGCATCCTGTGCGCGACTACCATCACGGTAGACCGCTACGGCCGAACCGTGGCCCACCTTTACGATGGCGAAGACTGGATTAACCTCGAGCTCGTGGCGGACGGCGCCGCCTGGGTCTACCGGAAGTACGCCAAGGCTCCCTATCGCCAGCCGCTCCTTAAGGCGGAGGCCTCTGCCCGGGAGGCCGGCAGGGGATTGTGGGAGGCATCCAACCCGCTCCCACAGTGGGAATGGTGTCGGAGGTAGCGGCCGCGATCCCAGAGCAACGCAACAGCCAAGGAGGCAACCATGCTTATACTCACCCGCCGCGTAGGCGAAGCCCTGCGCATCAACGACAACATCACCGTGACCGTGCTCGGGGTGAAGGCGAATCAGGTGCGAATTGGGGTGGAGGCACCCCGGGACGTCCAGGTGCATCGGGAGGAGATTTATCAACGCATCCAGACAGGCGCGCCGTGGCTGGTGCCCGATGATGGTCCGCCAGCGCCCCGATGAGTACGCGGGTAGAAAGGCATTCCTGAAAGGTTTCGCTAGTTCTAGAACCGAAACTTGGACCGGGGCACGTCCTGTCTTGAGTTAGAACCAGGCGGTGGGGCATGCTTGACATGCTCGTTTCCTTACCGGACGGCTCAATACGCGGCGAATCGGACGGGGGCTCATACGACACATGTGGCCTACTATCGAATTGTTTTTGCAATAGGATTTAGTGCCAAAGTACAAAATGTATATCGTCCTCGACACAAACATTTGGTATGCGGAACTTGGCTTGAGCTCGGCCCGGGGTGCGGCACTGAAGTACTTTGCTAATCAAAAAGGCGCAGTGATCGCCCTTCCTGAAGTCATTAAGCGTGAGGTGATATTTAACTTGCGCAAGTCCCTCAATGAGGCGCGTGGCAATATCGATAAGAACCATACAACGTTATTATCGGTTTTTGGGAGACTAAAAGAAGTCGTGCTTCCAACGCCTGATGAGATCGACGACAAAGTCAATGCGCTATTCGATGATCTCGGAGTCAAGTTGGCGGACGTGCCATTTACATTACAAAGCGCGGAGCGCGCTCTGTCGGCAGTCATTGCCGGTGAGCCACCGAACGGTCCGAAGGACCAGCAATTTAAGGATAGTGTTGTATGGGCGGACTGTTTAGAATTGTTAGAGAGAGATCATGTCGCATTAGTTACGGCGGACAAGGGATTTTACTCGGGACGGAACTACCACAGTGGGCTTGCGCCGAATCTTCGCGCAGGATCGGATATGGGAGAAAATGAACTAACAATTTATCCATCATTGAACGATCTGCTGGAGAAAATCACAGAACCAGCGCAATTGAATCACGAGGCCCTAGTTCATCAGTTTCTCGTTGAAACAAGGGAGTCTGTCGACAATATGCTGGAGCGAAATGGATTCGCCATTGAAGGTGATCCAACGCTACAGACCGCGTCTTTCGTCACCGAGGATCCGCGGGCGCTGTATGTGGATTTTCAAATTACGTACAACGCATCGGATAAGAGCGGAGCAGGACGGACGAATGGGATCCTGACCCTAAAAGGCGATGCAATGTACGACCCGGGCACGAACGCATTTAGTAATATCCGAAATAAGGGCGAAGAGCTGACCTTCAAGGATGAAGATGGGGAGCAGAACAAAAGGAACGTAGTTCTGCTGGCTGGGAACGTGGTGATCGGACACCGTACGGTCGAGCACACCATCCGACACGAGATTGATTGAAAGGCATGACGTTGCGCTAGTACCGACGTTCGCACACTTCCGCGAGTCAGCCCCGCGTTAGGTCACGCTTTTCCCATAAGCGCAACTATTTACGACCCGGCTTCCTATGAAGGCGTGCGCTGGCGTCGAAGGTCGATCTAAGGCGCAGGAGACGTCGTTGGCTCATCCTCCTCGCAGAACCACTCCTGGAGGATGGCGGTTCCGTTTGCGTGCTCAATACCCCGCATCCGCAGGGAGGTTGGGCCGACAGGCACCTGGACGGGCTCGTAAAGCGGGGGGAGCAGCGCATCGCCGGCGGATGCGAGAGGGTTCTTCAAGGTCGCGACTCGGACAGGCACTCCAGCCTTCGATGACTGAACGTGGGTGAGAAGCACACCGACGAAGGGCTCGGAGTTCGTCACGTCGCGCCAGCGCCGACGGCGGCCTCGATAGCGAAGGGGATGAACACGAAACTGCATGGATGGGTCCAGAAGTCGTATATACATACAGTATGTCCTGAGCGGGCCTCATCGGCTACTCCGCTACCATCCTCTGGACGACGCTGACGCCAACCCCAAGCTCCCGGGCGATCTTCAGAATCCCCTTGCCCTCGACCCTGGCGACACGTATGGCCTCCTCGACCTGGGGCTGGACGTTGGGCCGGCTCAACTGCTTGCCCTGGTTCTTAGCGCGCTCCAGGCCTGCCCTGACCCTGTCCTGGATCATCGCGCGCTCGAACTAGGCGAACACTCCCAGCATCTGGAACATGGCCTCTCCTGCGGGGGTGGTGGTTTCCACGCCCCTGCTGGTAGAGGAAGAGCTCCGCCGTGCAGAAACTCACCCTTAATCCGAGGGTCCTCATTCCGGGAGATTGCGGCTTAGTGTGAAGTCCAAGACCCATGCTTTCCATCGCCGACAGCCATGCGTAGCCTGCCTCTAGCCTTGTGGGATGGTGTCAGACATAGCAGAATTGATCATTATGCGATTTGGAGATCCAGGAAGGGGAATGTAGTGCTCAGCCCGCGAACACGATCGCGAAGGCGCATAGGAGCTCCTGGAGGGAGCAAGGTGGAGGGAGGAGAAATGCGGAAATGGAATCCCATAACCAGCACGCTGCTGGTAATCCAGGCGGCGGTACTGTCGGTATCCTTTGCAAACGTCGAGAAGGGCATGATCACAGTTAGCGATGCCGTGGCCTCCCCCTACTTCGTCATCGGTAGACGCGACGCAAATATCACGTCCGAGGCCGCCGAGACCGAGCAGGCCTCCCGGTTTACTCAGCAAGTCCTCTTTACCGCGAAGTCCTCGGGTATCCCCCTCGATGAGAAAACCGAGCCCTACGCTCGGGCAAGGTGCGTCTTCGACAGGTCGCTGCCGGTGGCCCACCGCCAGCACCTTCCGTGGGGGCTGCACGTCCTCTATAAAGACACTTGGAACGCTTTCACCGTCAAGCCCCTCCCTGCGGTTATAGGCCCGGGAGTGCACGAGCCCTTCGGTCTGCGCAAAAATATGCAGCGCCTCGATATTAGCTTCACTTCATCCGGCGTCGGCGTCTGCATCGAGCTCGCCGAGCGGCTGTTGAAGGAGCCGTCAGTCAGGGGTTGAGGCAATGCTCCATTGCCCGGCGACCGCTCACCGTGACTACGACCCGCCCTGAACCGAGCCTCTCACAGAACGCATGGGCGAAGGCCCCGTAGCTTTGCCAACTGGAGGCGAGGGGGCATAGCCCTGCAGGGAAGATGACCATGAAGCTGCACGCATTCATCGCAATGCCTTTCGGCATGAAAACGAACCGGCAGGGTGCCGAGGTCGATTTCAACCGCGTCTACAAGGAGCTTATCCGGCCTGCCCTCGAGGCCGCGGGCCTTGAGGTTTTCCGCGCCGACCAGGAACAGCGGGCTGGCGACATCCGCGCGGACATGTTCCAGGAACTGCTGATCGCGGACCTGGTGGTCGCGGACCTCAGCGCGGACAACCCCAATGTCTGGTACGAGCTGGGGGTGCGGCACGGCCTGCGCGCCCGCGGCGTGGTGCTGATCTCCAGTGGGGCGATCCCTACGGCTTTCGACGTCTACACCGACCGCAAGCTGCGCTACGGGCTCAAGGACGGCGCGCCGGACCCGGTGACGGTTGAGGAGGACAAGGCAAAGCTCAAGGGTATGGTCGAGAAGACTCTCGAGTCCTGGCACGGCCGCAAGCAGAGCCCGGTCTATCATTTGCTGCCACATCTGCAGGAGCCCGACTGGAAGACTTTGCGGATCGGCGACGCGCGCGACTTCTGGGAGCGCTATGACGACTGGGAGCTCCGGGTGGAGTTGGCCTGTAAGTACCGCTGCGTGGGGGACATTCTCGTGCTGGCGGACGAGGCGCCGGTCGCCGCATTCCGTGCCGAAGCCTGGATCCGCGCCGGGCAGGCGCTGCGCAAAGTTAGTCACTTCGACTTTGCTCTTGAGCAGCTCGAGCGCGGGTTGAAGATCGAGCCGGATAACCTAACGGGGCTGGAGGAGCAGGGCATGTGCCTCCAGCGGCTCGCATTGGCTGGTGCACATGGTCACTCGCCGGAACGCGCGCGCGCCCACTACCGAGGCGCTTTGGCGAAACACCCGGAGCACGTGGAGTTTTGGGCCCTGTTGGGACGGGTAGACAAGGATACCTGGACCAGGGTCTGGCGCCAGCACGGCCGCACGGAGGAGGAGATGCGCGGCGACGCCGCCTACGAGGATGCGCTGCTGCGCGCGGCCATTTACAGCTACACCCAGGGCTTTCGCGCCGATCCCCGCCACTACTACTCGGGCATTAATGCGCTCACGCTCATGCACCTGTACCGGGACCTCACCGGCGATGCACGGTACGCGCCGGAGATGAGCGCGCTGGCCGGGGCGGTGCGCTTCGCCGCGATGAACGAGCCGGACGAGCACAAGCATTTCTGGGCACTGGCAACCCTTGGGGATCTCGAGGTGCTGATAGGGACCCCGGAGAAGGTTACTGCGGCTTACAAAGAGGCGATCGCGCGCAACGACAAGGACTGGTTCGCCTTGGACTCCAGCCGCTCGCAGCTGGAGCTCCTGGTTGATCTTGGCTTTCGCCCCGCTGCTGTTGAGGCCGGCCGGGCTGCTTTCGAGCGCGCAATGGAACGCCTCACCAAGCCGAACTCCGAGTGGACACCCCGGCGGGTATTCTTGTTCAGCGGGCACATGATCGACGCCCCGGATCGCCTGGAGCCGCGTTTTTCGCCCGAGAAGGGGCCCGCCGCAGCGCAACGCATCGCCGAGGCTCTGGACGCACATGGGGCCGGCCCTGCGGATCTGGCATTGACCCAGGGCGCCTGCGGAGGCGACCTGCTCTTTACCGAGGCTTGCCAAGCGCGCGGTACAAAGGTGCACTGGCTTCAGCCGTTCCGGGAGCCGGAGTTCATTCAGAAATCCGTGGTGCGTGGCGGCGAAACGTGGCGCGGCCGTTACCTGGAAGCCAGGAAGCACCTCGCGGCAGCCATCCGCGCCGCGCCCGAGGCACTCGGCGAGATTCCGAAAGGCGTAGGAAAGGGCTACCCCTACGAGCGCTGCAACCTCTGGCTCCTCTATACAGCGCTGGCCTGGGGGCTGGACAGGCTGCATTTCATTTGTCTCTGGAACGGCGCTGGAGGCGACGAGCCGGGGGGCACGGAGCATTTGTACAACGAGGTCAAGGAGCGTACGGGGGAGGTGACTTGGATCGATGCCCGGAAGTTGTGATCAGGTGCGGAAGCGTGCCAAGGGATCGTGGGCACGCGGCGTCTTAGAAGTCGATGGTCGGCAGAGGTAGCCACGGCCCCCCCGAGACGTTCACCCTTAAATGAGAGATTCGGTTACTTTGACCCACGCAGTTTCCGGAAGCCCCGGTTATGAATGAGCATGTGAAAAGCTGTTTGGAATCCGATGGTCCCAAAAAGATCCTCGCCTGTGACGGCGGCGGTATCCTGGGGCTCATCAGCGTGGAGATCCTCGCGAAACTGGAATCGGATCTGCGCGCCCAACTCGACAAGGCGGACTTGGTTCTGTCGGACTGGTTCGACTTTGTATGCGGTACCAGCACAGGAGCAGTGATTGCGACCTGCGTCTCCACTGGAATGTCAATGGATCAGATCCGCACCTTCTACGTGAGCAGCGGGCAGCAGATGTTTGATAAGGCGTCTCTCTTCAATCGGCTGCGCTACAGCTACAACGATGAGCCACTTGCCAGGATGCTGCGCGCAGAGCTCAACAAAGCCCTCGGCTACGCGAGCGACACGCTGCCCGCCACCCTGGGCGACCCAGGTCTGCGCACTCTGCTCATGATGGTTCTGCGGAATCACACGACTGACTCTCCGTGGCCAGTCTCCAACAATCCTCGGGCCATGTACAACCAGCGCCAGCGCCTGGACTGCAATTTGGACCTGCCCCTCTGGCAGCTGGTGCGGGCGAGTACGGCCGCCCCAACCTTTTTCCCCCCGGAAGTCGTGACCTTCGCTCCCGGAACCAACCAGGAGTACCCGTTCATCTTCGTTGACGGAGGCGTGACGAGCTACAACAATCCGGCATTCCTAGCCTTCCAGATGGCGACCGCCGCTCCCTACAAGGTCGATTGGCCGATGGGTACGGACCGGCTTCTGGTGGTCTCTGTAGGAACCGGCGCCGCCGCCAAGGCGCGTCCTGATCTGCAGGCGCGTGATCTCTGGCTGCTCGACCACGCGAAGAACATTCCTTCGGCACTTATGAATGCGGCCAGCGCGGGCTGGGACATGGCGTGCCGAATGCTGGGCGAATGTCGGTTCGGTCCGGTCCTAGACCGCGAAATCGGGGATATGGTGGCACCCGAGAAGGGGTTACCGAACTGGACGGGTCAGAAACTGTTCACATATGTTCGTTATGATCCGGACGTAAGCCAGTCTGGACTGGACGCTCTGAACCTGTCAGACATCGACCCGGAGCACGTGCAGGTCATGGACTCCGTGCAGCACATCCTGGACATCCAGAAGGTTGGCCAGGCGTACGCGGTAAAGCATGTGTGCGCCGTATCACAGTTGAGTCGCTTTTTATCTTGAATGCTCGGCTGATAGCAGCCGGTGTCGAGACGGATGCGGGGAGACAGGCAGTCGCAAGGCCGGAAGCGACATTCGGCGCCGATTGGTGGGGCCACTCCGGCAAGGGAGGTGAACCTGAAGCGCCCGGGTGAGGGCCGTCGTGAGGGTCGTGGAAGGGCTTCTCACGGGGAGTAAGGCGACCCTTACTGAGCTGGGGCGTCACTTGGGGCCAGCCCCCGAGGCACCGGCCGATGAGGCCGTCACGGTGCCGGCCCATGCCCGTAAGAAGCCCGGTCGTCAACGCTTGCCTGATGCGCTCCCGCGGGTGGACATCGTCCACGATGTGCCGGACGCGGAAAAACAGTGCCCCTGTGGTTGCGGTGAGATGGTCCCCATCGGCGAGGATGTCAGCGAGCAGCTCGACATCATCCCCGCCAAGATCCAGGTCCTGCGCCACGTCCGCCCCCGCTACGCCTGTCCGCAGTGCCAAGCGGGGGGCGTGGCCCAGGCAGCGATGCCGCCCCAGCCCATCCCGAAGTCCCTGGCCAGCCCCGGCCTGCTGGCCTACGTGGCCACCGCCAAATACGTGGATGCCCTGCCGCTCTATCGCCAGCACGCGCTCCTGGGACGGGCCGGCATCGAGCTGTCACGGACCACTCTGGCTTACTGGATGGTGGCCTGCGGGGCCCTCGTCCAGCCCCTCATCAACCTGCTGCGGGACACCCTGTTGGGCTACGATGTCCTGCAGATGGATGAGACCACCGTACAAGTGCTCAAGGAGCCCGGCCGGAGCGCCCAATCCCAATCTTACCTCTGGGTACAGCGGGGCGGGCCACCGGGCCGGCCCGTCATCCTCTACGATTACGATCCCTCACGCAGCAGCGCCGTGCCCCAGCGCGTGCTGGCCGATTACCAGGGCTATCTACAGACCGATGGCTACGCGGTTTATCGCGCCGTGGCCCGCGTCCCCGGCATCACCGCCGTCGGCTGCTTCGCCCATGCGCGGCGGAAATTCGACGAGGCTATCCGCGCCCAGGGCAAGGGCGCCAAGGCCCGCACCGGCAAGGCTCACCAAGGACTCGCCTTCATCCAGAAACTCTATTGTATCGAGCGCGCATGGAAGGATGCCTCGCCTGAGGACCGCCATGCCGCCCACCAGGCCGAAGCCCGGCCCGTCATCCATGAACTCAAAGCCTGGCTGGACAAATCCTTGCCCCAAGTACCCGAGAAGTCCGCCACCGGCACGGCCCTCGGCTACCTCGCCCACCAATGGCCCGGCCTCATCCGCTATCTTGAAGACGGCCGCCTCGCCACCGACAACAACCGCTGCGAGAACGCCATCCGCCCCTTCGTCATCGGCAAAAACTGGCTCTTCTCCAACACCCCCAAAGGCGCCAACGCCAGCGCCAACCTCTACGCCCTCATCGAGACCGCCAAAGCCAACGGCCTCGAGCCCTACACCTACCTGCGCCACGTCTTTGCCGAACTCCCCAGGGCCACTACCGTCGAGGCCTTCGAGGCACTGCTGCCGTGGAACGTGATCCCCTAAAACACCGTGACGCGGTGATCAACACTGGGGATCGCTAGGCGCTTACCTTGCTCCGGCGTCAGCTTGCCATTGCCACGGAAGGCCCGGCCATCTTCAGATTCTCGGTGTTCTTTCACCCACCGACCCAGCATCTGTTCGTTGATGTCCAGACTTCTCGCCGCCTCTCTCCGGGTATGCCCCTGGTCCAGAACCAGGCTCACCGCATCCAACTTGAATTCTTTCGAGTACTTCTTTCGGGTCGTCGTTGTTTCTCATCCTCAGTTAAGTCAATCTTACTTAACTGGGGTGTACCAGCCTATTGGACCACGTCATGTCATTACCAAAGGAAACTGGCGGACTAATTACCGGCGTCGGCAGAACCCGTGAATGTCCGGGTGCATCACAGCACGAGAAAGCAATTGGGAGCTGGCGGGCGAATGTCCATCAAGGTCACATGCTGACAGGCGTGAGAGACCGGATATACGTTAGCAGTCGTACCTCAGCACTATACGATCAGCTTGCTTGCAAACGAGGAGGAGTCCGTATATGGACGTTCGCGGTAGATCTGACGCAGTGCCGGTACCTGCGGATTAGAACGCGATTAAGCCGTCAACAAACTGTGCAAGAGACCCTGACACAACGACCTGCACATCTTGACTCTTATCCTCGTGCGATGATCTGAGGTCATGCGTTGGCTTGATCCAGGTAATACGATCAACTACAGATTGTCAAGTGGTGATCAATGACGGCGATGCCAGCGTTCGGTTTCGGCAAGCAAAAAACAAACATTTGATGCCGATTGAGCACTCGCGGTCGTGCGTTACTCGCTTCTGCGGGCGTACAGAAGATTCCCCAGTGCAACCCTGCAATCTAACGAGCGAACGCATAGATTATGCGGACAGGATGTCGCACGTTTGGCTGTTTAGTCAACCAATCGATCATTTTTACAGGGGCTGTATCCCCGGCAATCACGACGGTGTCAACGGCGGGATTAGCGTCGCCTGGTGCAGAATAATGACAAGCCTACATGTGCTCCCACGTGCAGAAACCGCGCGGCTCTCAGAGTTTAGTGCCCAAACATGGGGTCGAGCACATAACCCGAAACCCCACGAAGCTAAAGCGACGCAAGTCCGTGTAACGCCCATAGCGGTAGGTGGGGCACGCGAAGGCCAGATAGTTGCCCCAGGATCCACCGCGGAGCACCCGACGGTCCTGGTCGCCACCTGGTAAACTGTTGTCATCGGGGTCTTCGAAGGCATTCAGACACCATTCCCAGACCGTTCCAGCCATGTCGAACACGCCGGCGGTGGAGGCCCCGAGGGGATAAAGCCCGACTGCCGTCGAGCGGTGGAGTTCGCTGTCGGTGGTATTGGCGCGCCAGGGCTCGCATTGCTGGTCACAATCCGTGCCCCACGGATAGATTTTCTCGGGCTTGCCCCGTCGAGTGTTTGCACCGATCGCCGCGCATTGCCACTCGTATTCGGTCGGGAGCCGTACATCGTATCCGATGCGTATGCTTAGCCATTGGCAGAAGGCCATGGCATCCCACCAGTTGACCATGTCCGCCGGGTGGTTGCCGTAGCGCGCTCGGTGCTTGGGCGGCGGATTGTTTTTCAGCAAGCTGATAGGAACCCCATCTGGTAGATGCCACTTACACGTCTGATCGTCGCCTTTCCGAAAGCACTCCACGACAAAAGTCTGGAATTGCGTGATCGTCACCGGGTAACGGGCTATCCAGAATGGGTTGACGGCTTGCGTTACCGTATCGGCGACTTCCGAGTTGGGATCATCCGGATTAACGCGGATCTCGATGGTCACCTCCCCTCCGTCGATTCGACACCAATCGATGTCGGGCAAACCGTCAGGACGCAGACCGACCCCGGGGCGGTGGTCGTCGAGAATTGCTAGGCGCACGCCAACGCTGGATCGGGCCGCATGGCTGAGTGGTAGGTGCCAGGCATCTCCGAAGGGGCCGCTGCCTCGCTCGCTATCCTGACCCGTACTCAGGGCCGGCAACTGCGTCAGGATATCTGGATCGGTGGGGCCTGCAAAGGCGCGCACAAGCTTAGGGTCTGCCACGTCCTCTAACGACACGCCGCTGCGAGCGATCTTGCTCACGGAGTCCAGGATGCGCTCCTCCGGCCAGAGAAGCTGAGCGTGGATCTCCGGCCGCGGTTCCACGCTCCACGCGGTAGCGGCCTCTTCTATCTGGGCGCGCAGACTGAGAGCACTGCGGTCCTGCAGCAGCCAACAATGGAGCGTATTCCAGACGCGGAACAGGGCCTCGTGGGCGACGCTGAGGATCGGTTCGCCACTGGCGCTGCTCGACACCAGCAATCGCTCGTTGACTAAGCGATTTAGAATGGTGTCGCAGGAGGCGGGCATACGCGACCAGCGGGCGATGCGGCGGGTGAACCGGCCTTCCTCGCCCACCTGGGCCAAGCTGTAGAAGGCCCGTCGCAGGTCGCGCATCCTAGGATCCGATTGTGTCAAGTCTTTGTATCCCGTCTCATACAGGATGCTGTCCGCAGCGTGCTCGATGGCGCCGGAGACACCGCCGAGCGCCTGATAGGCGGCTAAGGTCAGCCGGCCCTGCCTTTTGCATTGCCCATAAAGTTTCCGCACGGTGAAGGCGAGCAGCGGTAGGGCGTCGCTGTAGGCGGTGTCCTGCACCATGCGCGTAGCAAGTCCGGGATCGAGGTCGAGGCCGAAACGCTCGGCCGGGCCCTCAATCACTTGCCCGAAGTGGTCGCGGCGCATCGGATCGAGTGTGACCGCCTCGTAGCGGTCCGCCGCTCCTTCGAAGAGCTGGAACGCGTTAAGGAAGTCTGACCGCATGGTGGCCAGGACAACGAGGGGGCTGCCGAAGTCAGCGCTTGCCTCCAGCAGCAGCGCCAGGGCCGCTCGAACATGGGATTCCTCTGGGGTGTCCAAAACCTCCTCGAGCTGGTCCAGGACGAGCAGGACGCTGCCGTTCGCTGCGTGGTGGGCGTCGAGTAGTTCGCCTGCGAGCAGCCGCAGATCGCCGGAGCTGGTCATTCGTCCGCGAACGTCTTGCAATGCTCGCGGCTTCTCGGCACGCCGGAAGGCGTCCGCGAACGCGAGGGCAAGCCCTTCGATCCCTCGGCCGGCGAGAACTGGGGGAGCAACGATCCAGCGTGGACCAGCCGCCTCGTCCTTGCCTGCGCGGCGCAGCTGCGGGATCACGCCGGCGCGCACCAGAGACGACTTGCCGCAGCCCGAAGCTCCAAGGAGAAGCACAAATCCTTTGGCGTCGCCCTTGCGGCGGCGGTGCAGTCGATCAATAACGTGGTCGGTGTCATCATCGCGGCCGAAGAAGACGGCGGCGTCCGTCTCCTGGAAGGGCGCCAGGCCGGGGTAGGGTCGCTCGGGCAGCTTGAAGTCTTGCTTCTTCAGGCCCTCCCTTTCCAGCCCTTGCAGCAGTCGCTGGACGGCCTCCTTCTCTGTGAGTCCGGCGAGACTGACGAACTGCCTGTCCGTCAGAAATTCTGGGATCGTCGGGGCCCCTTCTTGATCACCCTTCGCTTGGCGCCTGTCAACGATGTCATCCGCGGCGACCAGGAAGACGCGCCGCTTGCGCCCCCGAGCCATTATCGCCTCGGCAACACACCAGGGGGAGCTGAGCCAGTTGGCGGTACAGAGCACGATCACTCCACGGCTCTGGCGTAGACGTTGGTAGAGCATGCGCTCCCAGTCGGCGCCGGCGTGGATGCCGTCGTCGGGGTGCGAGTCCAGAAACAGGCACTGATAACCGGCGTCGGACAGCGCCTGATGCACGCGCTGAGCCCAGGCCTTGTCCTTGCTACTGTGGCTGATGAATAGTGTGGTCACCGTCCGCTCCCTGGGCCACCGCCGACTTCAGCCGGCCGATCTCCTTGACCTGGTCGTGCTCTGCGCCACGTCCGGCCAGCGCCAGCTTCCTCGCGCTGAAGAACTCCTCACGCCAACGGTACAAGGTCTGCTCCGAGATCCCGGCACGCGGCGCGATCTGCGCGGCCGGCTCTTCTTTGCTCAGCATCCGCAGCACTAGCGCCGCACGCTGGTCGGGGGTTAACGCCGGTTTCTTACCCATCTCTAATCTCCTTCCGTACACGTCTAGTATCACTTAATACCGTGTCCATCGAAATCGGAGCTATACAGGCGCTCCCACTACAATGCCATTCGGTCGCATTCCAGCCTCCATGACATGACACCACGCGAATTCAAGGCGACACTGATTCAATCAACCAACGAGGGCGCTAGAGTCCAGTAATCCATGGCCCGAAAAACCCGGCAGGTCACATTATCCATGTGCACTTAGTCGGCAAAAGCGGTCAAGAATGCGGACGAAAGTGTTTTGGCGACCCGCGGCCGAGAAGGCGTGCGAACGTCTACGATCAGAGTATGGCTCAGGTGCGTTGGCACGATTTCGGCAGCGATATTCGACGGGAAATGACCTACAAGATCAGTACCTACCTCCACCGAGTCGACGAAACCTGCTTTTCCAAGAACCTCTTCGAGCGAAACTAAATCATAGATCATCTTATGATCGAACATAACCGATATTCCTAGGCGGCGGTTCCAGGTCTTCACGCGCGAGAACCACGGCTTCTCAAAGTCGCATTCGGCATAAAATGATTTTGGATCATCAAGATAGAATCGTGCAATCTTATCGAAGTCTGGAACCGCTATACGCAGCACAGGACCGCGCCGGAGAACACGGCGACATTCGGTAAGAAAATCCTCGCACTCATTAAACGGATCGAGATGCTCTAGAAAATGGCTCGAATAAGCATAGCCTACGCCTTCGTTGGGCAACGGAACACCTTGCCGAAGGTCAGCCACTACATTGCGAAATTCAAGCGTATCCTGATCTGGCGGAGTTGCTCGGTTTCCCAATTACATGTCGGACCGACCAACACCCTGGACGTTTGGCCTTGGTTGCCTCGCAAAGTTTATGGCGTTGTTCCAGGATGAGGCCATCCTACCGATGATGGCGTTGCGCCGGTGTCACGAATCTCAGGTCGCTATGGCGGTGGACCTCGTTGTACATATGCTGGAGTCCGACCCGACGAACCAGTCACGAGCTTGCTGGAGGCTGTCAAAAGACTTGTCGGGGTACACCCGGGAGCTACTTCAAGTTCTTGAACAGCGCCTCTGAGTAGAGCTTGTGCTCCAGCACCGTCTCATCCAGCTAATGCGCCTGTGGCCAAGACAAGCCCGATCGCTTGAAGCGGGCCATGCACTCCGCGAAAGTCGTTTTGCCGATCCCCCGGCTTCGGGGCAATCTGGCGCTGGTCCTGACCGGCCCTAGACTGCAGTCTTAGACTCTCTTTAGACTCAAGTGCTTGTCTTCGATTGGAGCCGGGCTGTCGGACAACCCATCTCCACGCGGATTACGGCCGCCTGCGCCACGATGGCGGACACCAGTTTGGCAAACTGGTCAATTGGGGGAACATTCCAGCCAGTCGCGCAGGTGCTCGCTCAGGAGTTCCCCGAACTCGGAATGGATGTCGAAGGGGACGTCACCCATTATTGCCACAATATCAGTTGGCGCGAGGCCTCAGTGATAGACCCGCCAGGCGCAAAGGCCCACCAGCCTTCTCCATTGAAGATCTAAGCAGGTACCAACCGCCGCAGTCATCGGAACCAATTTTTCATGGATCCCGCGCCGCCCCACAATGCCGGCAGGTCGCGGGGCGGCGACCTCTGCGCAGCCCCTCTGCTCGCCCGCCACAGTACCGGCAGCGAAAGCGATGATGCAGTCGACAGCCGGGGCAGCTCGCGTCGGTTTCCTCGACGGGCGAAATAAACTCGGTCAAACAACGCGGGCATTGTCGCTCGTGCCAGAGTTGCATCTCCAGGATGCGCGGGACGAAGGCGACCTGGGAGATCCCGAGGAGATCCTCCTGGATGATCTGCCGGTAGATCTCGTAGACGTCGATCAGAATGCGGGCGGGGCGGCTGTTGGTTTCTCGCAGGTGTTTGTGAATACGCCAGACGATAGCGGCGTGAAGCATCCGCCGCTCGCTTTTCAGAAACCAGGCGTCGCTGAACGGGAACTGCCCGGGCGGAGAGGGTCGACCGTAGATCTGCCGGTACAGTCGATTCGCGGTCTTCCTGTCCAGCTTCGTCAAGTGACAGATCAACCCAGTCCGGGCCCCCAATTCCATGAGCCGGGTCGCATCGAGGACCGCCACCGTCTTTTTCCAGGCCGGATCGGCGGCGAGTCGGACGTTGATGTTCCGTTCCGGACCATGGGCAGCGATGGAATCCATTCCTGTGCCCATGAGGGTCGCTGGCTGCAGGGAATGGGTATGGGCTAGCCGGCTGTAATCAGGCTGGCGTGCTCGAGGACTGCTTGGAGTTCGTCGCCATCGCCGTCGGTCAACGCTGTAAGCAGTCGCTCCCACCACCAGTCGCCCAGCCTGGGGGACACCAGCGGTGGCTTGAACGCCGCGACGCGAGACAGGCCGGCCGGTGTGACATCCGCGAGGCGCGCGGCGAGCTCTTCGGGGATCCCCAGGAGCAAGGCACAGCCGTGCAGGTTTTGCCGTGCCAGATCGCGCGCCTGGATCAAATACTCCAGATTCAGGTGTGAGAAATCGTACTCTGTCATCTGCCAATTCCGTGTCGTTTTTCTCGACTAGCACTGGACCCACTACAATCCTAGACAGGCCCTGTTGGATCGGGACCGGCCGGGCGTTGCGATAGGATCTCAAAGTTTGTAATAATTACAAGGCGGATAAGATACTTTGAGCGGGAGGAGCAAACAGATACTAGGGGATTCGCCCATCGGGTTAGTTCTAAGGGCGCTACGGGTTACTCGGGGCGTGTCGTTGGAGGAGACGGCACGTCTGGCGGACGTATCGGCGGCGAACCTGTCGCGCACCGAGCGGGGCTTGCCGGGAGGTGTTCACCCACGCCATCTCGAGCGCATTTCCGGCGTGTTCGGCACCAGCGTCGTCGCCCTTTACGCGCTGGCCGAAGCGGTCGCTGAGAAACCCGATCTGCTGGACGATCCGGCTGAGGTCGCGGCACTCACCGACCGACTCGCCGAGTTGCAGCGGGCTTACCTTCGGGCGTCTCCGGATCGACGCGACGAAGTGGACCGGATCCTGGGGCTTTGACGAAGCGCGGCATGGACATTGGCCAGCTCGTCTGTAGTACTCGGCTTCCGTCACCGGCGCCCGTGGTGCTCAAGCTCTTCGACGAGATCGAGAGCGGTGGCGCAGACGATTTCGCCCGCATCATCGAATCGGATCCGGCAATAACGGCGCGCCTCTTGCGACTCGCGAACTCGGCCTTCTACGTCAAGACGCCGGTGGGTTCGGTCCGTGAGGCGGTGGTGAGGGTAGGGACCCTGGACGTCGCGGGCCTGGTGCTCTCAACCGAGGTGGTGCGGATCTTCAGGGGGATCTCTGAAAGGGCGTTCAGCATGGAGACATTCTGGGACCACAGCTTGTTGACCGCCTGTTACGCCAATGCCCTGATGCGGCCGGGAGTGCAGCAAAAGGCGGCGCCGATCTGGGTGTGCGGCCTGCTACACGATATCGGCAAGTTGTGCCTGGTACGCCAGGCGCCCAATGCATACCGGACGGTGCTCGACCGGGTCGAGGCCGGGACCCCACTGCTGGAGGCCGAGAACGAGATCCTGGGAGTCACCCACGCAACGATCGGTGGCGTGCTGCTTCAGGAGTGGCGGCTCCCGGCGGTATTGGCGGCCTGTGCAGAGGGACATCACGCGGGTTATGACGGGCTCGATTCGCCCAGTAGCGTCGTGGCGGCCGCCAACGAAGTGGCGAATCAGGAAAAGGAGGTGAAAGACCTCCCGGGCAGGACGGAGGCAGAGGCTGAGCAGGTGACTGCGGGTGCTCGGCGGCTCTACGACGGATACCGGCAGTTATTTTCGGAGTACTGGATATGATCGAGATCCTAGTGGCAGACGACCAGGGGATGATGCGCACCCTGCTCAGCGGGGTGTGCAATAACGCCGAGGACATGACGGTCGTCGGTGCGGCCAAGTCGGGGGAGGAGGCCATCAAGATGGCGCATGCGATGAAGCCGGACATCGCATTGGTCGATATCAAGCTGCCCGGCATTTCGGGTCTCGAGGTCACGCGCCGCCTGTCGCGCCAGCTCCCGGAGATACGGATCATCGTCCTCACCGGACTGGTAGAACGCGGCTTCGCCGTACGCGCCGTGGCGGCGGGTGCGAAAGGGTTTCTGACCAAGCAGGCCGTTGTTCATGAGCTCGTGCGGACCATTCGAGCGGTCTACGCGGGCGACTGTTACGTGGATTCCGGCCTGGCACAACAGATCGCCCTGGACTACGTGCATCGGGAGGATGCCTGCGTCGATTCCTTGTCCGATCGGGAAATGGACGTCCTGTTATTGATGCTCCGCGGTCAGACAGCCGCCGAGATCTCCGACCGACTTGCCCTGGCAGCGAAGACGGTCGAGCACCATCGGCGCAGTATCCGGCGTAAGCTCAATGTCGCGACCGATGCACAGCTCGGCATTGTCGCGGCACGTTACGGTTTGGATCCGATGGTAGAGGGGGGCGGCGGATCGATGGGCTTGAACGGGGTATTGCCGTGACTGAATAGATGCATGACTCAGGCTCGGAGCCGTGGTTCGTGGAAGCCAGGGACCACCCGCGGGGTGAGCGATGCAATAGGGGATCGAGGTTGAGCGAGACACCGCGATGCCGGCATTCCACGATACGGTTGAAGTACGGTCCCCTATTCGGTGTTGGCGTGATCCTTGGCCGACGCCAAGTCATCCAGCCCCGAAGCGCGATCTGAGCGTGAAGGAGAGCGGATCCCCGGCCCCCGGGTCATGGCGGGCTCCTGGACCGAGGGGACTCGACGTCCCACCCACACCCCGCCGCTGTTTCTCTACGACATACGCAATCTCCACGGCGGAGAGCGACATCGTTCATGGTGGTCATCGGCCAGAACGTCCGCAAACCCGAGCGACGGCCTCGAAACGACCACGCAGCCATCGTCACCCATCGCAACAGCCCTCGCGAAACCCTGGTCCCGTTGACGCCCTGTCCCCAACGGTCGCCGGGCAAGCGCCGTCCCATTGTGGCTGCGGACAATTTCCGGGCCAACCGTAGGCGCGCGTGACGTCCTTCTAGATCCAGAGGCCAGGCCAGGCTCACCCAAGGGCGCGGCCCTGTTCTTCCCTTCCCTTTGCGGCGTGTTCGCGGGCGAAGCCCTGGTGTGATCGGGCGAGCCCAGCACGTAACTGACGCCGCGTGAAGTCTCCTCGAGCGCGCTGGACGAGGGGGATACCTCCCGGCATGGCCATGATCCGCAGGCTTGACGCTTGGACCATCGACCATTGACGGCATGCGGCCGAAATAGGCGGGAAAGCCCCTTGTTCAAGTGCCGCTTTCGGACAGGTTAAACCCCCAGCCACGGACTAGGATCGAGACCATGAAAGGACACACCAGTACTCAGGACGGACCAGGGATCGATACCGGGACCTACCATTACCTGCTGCAGCACTTCGGGCCACTCATGAAGGTCGAGCACGTGGCCACGGTTCTGCACACCACGCCCAAGGGACTGCGCATGGCCCTCGATCGCCGCTCCCATCCCTTCACCGAGGCGCTGGCCAACGCGCGGCGTCGCCACGGGCGCCGGGTCTACTTCGATTCGCGGCTCGTCGCCGAACTCATCAACAACGTCCACGGCCCGATGGCCGAAGGCGATCGGTGAGCCGGTGCGTCGCGCGCACGGGCCAGCCGCCACCACAGCGAAGAGTAGCGCGCCATGAATACGGACTTTTCGAAACTCAATCTTCAATACCTCATCCAGGCCCGCGATCTCGCGCACCAGGCACCCCAGTGCGCCGGTGCGTTGATGGGCGTGCCGATCCAGTGGGTGGAACAGATCGGGGCCCTGAAGCCCGACGATCTGGCCCGCTCCATCGACATCCGGATCCCACTCCTCGTACCCCGCCGCGAATCCTGGTGGTGGACACGGCTGTTCCAGGCTCTCCAGTCGGGCAGGACCGCCGAGGTGGACGCGGTGCTGGCCCACGCCGGCCTGTTGGCCGCACCCTGAGGGGGGACGGCGATGGCCCTGGATCCCCTGGCGATGGCAGCCCCGGCAGGGCCGGTGCCCACACCCACCGAAAGCCGCTGCCGGATCGAGGCCGAGGCGCTCAAGCTGATCCGCTGCGGCGCCCGCGCCGGCCTGGTGCAGCAACTGACCGGCCTGTCCCAGGCCCGGATTGGCCGGATGTATCGTGAGGTACATCATCGCCATTCGCCGCCCGGGCTCGCACCCTACACGGATACCTGGCTGATGAAGTCCCTGATGCGGCGACTGCACGCCAGCATCGTATGGCGCTATCACCACGCCCTGGTGGACCATGCCCTCGCCCCGGCCGCCCATCTCATCGCCCTCAATACCCTCTACCACCAGGCCGTGCGCGAGCCCCTGCTCGACATCGCGCGGATCCACAGCATCCCGGTGCTGGTTCAGAGCGGGATCTGGCAGGCCCAGCATTGTGTCGAGTGCGGCGTCCGCTCCGTGGGCCCGGCCGGTGAGCCCCACAGTCTGTGCCCCGCCTGCCTGCTCTATCGGCGCCATCGCTGCCCGACTTGCGGCAGGCCATGGCCCGGCCATCTCACCGGCCGAATGCCCTCCCGGTGCCATGACTGTGGCAAGGCCACCGTCCAAAACGGGCCGGCGAGACAGCGGCGCGCCGGGCCGGCGAGGAGACGGCCATGACCGACGGAGACACGGGCGCCGGCCGGGATGGCACGGTAGCGGCGGTGGAGGAGGGGGCCACCCTGCTGGCGCTCGATGTCCGTGAGATCCGGCGCTATGACCGGGATCCACGCCAGCAGCCCAACCCGGAGTATCTCCGCATCAAGGCCTCCATACGGGCCGAAGGCCTGGATCAGCCGCTGGTGGTGACCCGACGTCCCGGTGAATCCGACTACATGATCCATGGTGGCGGTAACACGCGACTGCGGATCCTGCTGGAGCTCTACGAGGAGACGGGCGAGGCACGCTTTCGCGACATCACCTGCCTCTATCGGCCATGGACCGGGGAGACCGACGTCCTGCTGGCCCACCTGCGTGAAAACGATCTGCGGGGCCCGCTCAACTTTCTGGACAAGGCCCTGGCCGTGGACGAGGCGAAGCGCTTGATCGAAGGGGAAGCGGGTACGGGTGTGATCACCCAGGCCGAGTTGTCTGCGGCACTCAAGGATCGGGGCTACGGGCTCAGCCAGGGGCTGATCTCCCAGATGCAATATGCCGTCGAGCGGCTGCTGCCGCTGTTGCCGGCGGCGCTGCTGTCCGGCCTGGGCCGGCCCCAGGTCGAACGGATCCGCCAGCTGGAGCGTGCGGTCCGCGCCATCTGGCTCGAGCGCGCGGTGGACACCGAGGCGGTGTTCGACCAGACCTTCGGTGCCCTGTGTCGGCGCTATGACGATCCGGACTGGGACATCGGCCACCTGCGCCGCGCCCTGGAGGCCGAGATCGCCGAGCAGGCGGAGGTGAGCATCCAGGCGGTGAGCATGATGCTGGAGACTCGGCTCGCCGGGCGCCACGGCGAGGCGGGGCCGGCAGCGCAAACCGAAACCGCGGCCGCTCCGGTTGCCGTCGTCGGCCGGCGCGAACCGAAACCGCAGCCGTCGGTTGCCGTTACGGCCGGCAGCGAAACCGAAATCGCGCCGCTCCAGTTGCCGTTACGTCGCAGCCAGCATGACGCGCGAAGCCCCATCGGACACCCCGCGCCGGACGCCGGCGAAGAACATGACCGTGACTCCCGCAACCACCCCCGCTGACGGGACGGAGCCAACGGCGACCAGCGACGGCGATGGTCCCCCGGGGGGAGAGATACCGTCTTCCGAGGCCATCGAGCATACCGGGACGGACAATCCGGACGCCGCCCCCGGCCCCGGGGACATCAAGTCCCTGCGGGCCCGGGCCTGGACCCTGGCCAGCCTGCTGGCCCAACGCAATGGTCTCAGCGAATTGATTCAGCCGCTCCCCGGTCGAGGGCTGGGGTTCCTGCTCACGGACGTGCCCGATCCGGCCCTCGTGGATCAGCTGGACGAGGATACCCTGGCCCAGATCTCCATGGTCTGGTGGTATCTCGCGGCGGTGGCGGAGATGACGGTGGCCCCCGTGGACGAGATCCTCCCCAACCTGACCGAGAGCTCCGTCCTGCGCCGTGCCCTCGAGGATCAGGACGCCGGCCTGTTGTTCTCCAGTGTGTGGACTTTGGATCCCGGCCACATGGGGTTCAGGCTGTGGCGCCGCTTGGACGGGCGGACCTGGCGGGACCTGGTGGCGCTCATGGAGACCTACCGGGACCTCCATCAGGCCGCCGAGGCCGCCGGCACGGCGCTGTGGCCATGAGCACCGCCACCGGGACCAAGGAATCCGAGCTGGTGCGGGCGGTCCTGCTGTATGCCATCCGCTGCCTGGCGGAGGGCGATCAGCATGCCCTGCGCGGCATGAACTTCGGGCCGGAGGAGGTGGCCGCCCTGCGCGACGTCAACCTGGCCGATCTCTACCGGATAGGCGCCCTGCAGGCCCACTGTCTCGACATCCGGCTCAATCGCGAGATCTACTGGCCGCTGCTGGGCCACCTGCGCCGGGAACGGGAACTGGAGGATCTACAACGGGACTTCATCCAGGCCGACGCCCCGCTGGAGATGATGCGCCGACTCTTCGGCGTGGGCTCGCGGGAGTACACGCGGCTGCGCCGCGTCCTCACCGCCGAACCCGCCACCGGCAGGCCGCCCGAGCCCGACGAGGCCACCTCCCACACCCTGTGGCACGCCTGGTGCCAGCGCACGGCCCCCGATCCGACGGCGCCCCTGGCCCCGGAAGTCTACCTCGAACTCAGCCGGGAGACGGGGGCATCGCTTCGCGCCGTGTGGGTGCTCACCCAGCGCTGGGCCGAGTATGGTGACTTGTCGCCGGCCGGCCCCGCCCCGGTAACGATGGAAGACTCAGACGCCAACCGGCCACCGGCCGGACGCTGAGCCGCGCCCATGGGCCGGCACGAGGGGGATGTCCGACCGGCCACCCGTGCCCTCGACACCCTGATCCGCGAGACCGTCTCGCAGGCTTGCCGGCAGACCACCGACGGGAGCGGGGATGCCCTGCTGTTCCTCGGCAACCGGCACCAGGCCTTTCCGCTGCTGCTGGTGCAGGATCCCGTCCTGGAGCCGGTGGACAAGGTGGTGTGGATGGTGATCTGCCAGCAGGGCCGGGCCATCCCTACCGGCACCGCGTTTCCCCGCTACGACGCCATCGCCCGCCACGCCAACATCGCCTCCACCTCCACGGTGTCCCGCGCCATCGCCATCCTGCGGGTGACCCGCTGGCTGTCCCTGTGCGCGCGAGTCAGGGACGACGGTGGCCGCTATCGGGGCAACGTCTATGCCCTGCACGACGAGCCCCTGCCCCTGGCCGATGCGCTGCACCTCGATGCCGAGTACATGGCCTTCCTGAGGGCGGTGGGCCGGCACCACCACGCCCGGGTCCGCAAGGTGGCAGCGGCCGTGTTGGCCTCCCTCGACGAGGAGATTGCCACCGGCGTCGACGTGCTGGCACCCACCAATGGGATGGAGCGCCGCCTCGAGGCCGCGCAAGCGGTGCACCAGGCCGGCGCGCGACGCTACTTCAGCTTCAGCGCCGCTGTCCTGGCCCGGCTCACCAACCAGGACCAAAAATCAAAGGCGGTTGGGGACCGCCTTCGAATTTTGAGCCCTCAAATATCGAAGTCGGTTCGTAGTAGTAGTAGTTATATAAATAAAACAACAACAACAACGGATCCCACGTCGGCATCGAATGCCGACGCCGGGTGCGCGCCGTTGATCTATCCGCACCGGCTCTCCGCCAACCAGCTCGACATCGCCGCCCGCTACCTCGAGCGCGTCGACGCGGGGCAGCGCCAGGCCGTGCTCGACGAGCTCGAAGGGCGCTTTCGCGCCGAGCGGCAGGGCGCCAGGCCGATCTACGACGAACTCCGCTATCTCCATCACCTCTGCAGCCGGGCCCACAGCGGCGGTTTCCAGCCCAACCTCGGGATCAAGGTCCGGGAGGCCCGCGAACGGGACGCCGCGGCGGCGGCGCACCAGCGCCAGGAGGCCGCGGCCCGGGCACGGGATCATCGGCGGCGTCTGGAGCAGGTACGGGCGGGTGGGGAGAGCCCGCTGGCCGAAGCCCGCAGGCTCCTGGGGATGCCGCCACGGGGTGCCAAGCCGGATCGCCGGTCCTGATCGAAGCGACCGCTGTCGGATTATTACAGTGTAATAATTTGTCCGGGCCCTGCGCCCGGCCAGTCACCGTCACCCCCCCCGCCCCAGTGAACCGGTGCGTGCCCACGGAACCACGCGACCACCCGACGCCCTTTCTCCTTCCCGCGATTCCCCGCTCACCCTCAAGGTGGATGTCCACGGCCAAATCCCGCCGGTGACCACCCACAGGAGCCACGATCGTGAATCAGCAGGCCACGGAGATCCCCCGAACAGATCCCGACTCGCGTACCGTCCCGTCCCCGGAGGCCGATCGGCCCGGGGTCCTGCGCGGCGTGGTGACCCTCACCCTCGAGACCCGTCAGGCCCAGCGCCTGGTGAAGGGACGCCCCGGTACCCCGGACAAGCCGGCCATCATCGGACTCATCGGCTTCGCGAACCTGCTCCGCGCCATCTGGCACGGGGTGAGGGCCGACGATCCCTATGCCGACTGGTGGCTGCTCAAGGTTCACGATGCCCTCGAAGCGGCCGATCAGGCGCTGGCCGCGGCCATCGAAACGGTGGAGACCGGCCTGAATGCCTCGGCGGCCATCCGTGCGACGCCGGCGGCATCGGTACGCCCGACCCACACACCGCTGCGCTTCAGCAATCCCTACGCCTTCCGCGGCGCCCAGCTGGTGGCGGCCTACGATCGGCTCGTGCGCGCCGTGCTCACCGCCCGGCATATCGGCGTCATCACCGCTGACGACGGCGAGCGCACCGCGTCCCTGGGTGGTCGCGCGTTGCGCCGTGCCTTCCAGAGCCCCCTGGGATACCGCCCCACGGGGCTGATCCGTGCGGAGGTGCTGCAGGGGACCGCCCGCGCGACCGAGGCGCAGGCGCAGCTGGGCACGATCCCCGAGGCCGTGATCGCCGGTACCCGGCGGGCGCCCCACGGGCCGCTGCGGCCCATGCCGGAGAGCGCCACGTCTCGGCACCTCGACCTCCACGCGCAAGCCCCGCGGTCGTGAGTGCCGCCGTCATGAAACGATCCCACCCGGGGCCGCGGATTGTGGATCCCTGCCGCCATCGCCGGGTCCAGCATCCGGCCCCAGGACCAAGCCGACGGAGTCCCTGTGTCGACCACCCCCTCACCGCGTGCCGGGAAGCGGATCAGCGTATCGCTGGACTCTGCGATCCTGGTGGAGGCCCTGATCATGGCGCACCTGGAAGCGCTTCCCAAGCGCCGCCACCCCGACTGGATCCGCGCGTTGCTGGTCCAGGGTTTCCTGGCGGAACGACGCATCGCCCGCCAGCTGGACGGCGCGGCATCGCCCGGTCCGGACCGGGAACGCCAGACGCCGCAACCGCCGTACTTGCCGCAACGGGGCTTCGTGTTCTCCGCCGGCCTCGGCCAGGCCCCGAAGCCCCGGCCGAGCGGGGACACGCAGGCTCCGATGTCACCCGAAACGCCGCCCCGGCCGGCGACCGGGAAGCCCTTCGCCCACCTGCGCAAGGTGGTGGGGTGAGGCCACGATCGCGCGCGGAGGACACCGATGTCTGAGCACACCATGGATCCCGTCCCGGTGGGCCTCGACGACGGCTATGCGTTCACCAAGGTGGCGCTGCCGGACGGCCGCCTGGTGGCGACCCCCTCCCGGGCCCGGCTCGGACGGGCCAACGTGACCTGGATCGACGACGCCCGGCCGCGGATCTTCGAGTATGAGACCGCCGATCAGCCCTTCGCCGTGGGCGAGGTAGAGGGCGAGCCCACCTACTTCGATGGCTATCCCTTCTCCGGCCTCAACCGCGCTATCGTCCAGCACGCGCTGCAACAGGCGGGCCTCGGCGGGCGGTCGGTGCACGCCGTGTCCGGCCTGCCGGTGGGCAGCTTCTATCGCAAGGACGGCAGCCGCTGCGAGGACACCCTGGTGCGGAAACGGGACAGCCTCAAGCAGGCCGTATCACCCCTGGACGGCCGGCTGCCGGCGGCCATCGCCTTCCACGAGATCATCCCCGAGGCCCTGGCCGCCTGGTACGACCACGTCATCACCGAATCCAGGGACGGCGTGCAGCTCGAACCCGAGCGACTGCAGGCCCCGGTGGCGGTGGTGGACATCGGCGGGCGCACTACCGATTACGTGGTGGTGGCCGATCAGGCGGTCCTGCACGGTGGATCCGGATCGCTGCGCTGCGGGCTCCTCGACGTGAAACGCGACGTCCGGGACGCCATTCAGGGGCGATTCGATCTGGAGACCGTGAGCGAGCGCCTGGTGGAGGAGGCCCTCCAACGAGGCACCGTGCGACTGTTCGGGCAGACCCACGATGTCTCGCCCCTGGTGAAGGTGGCGGAGCGCCAGTTGGTCGAGCGGCTCCACGCCGAGACCCAGCGCCAGCTCGGGCGTGGCGCGGAGCTCGAGCGGATCCTGATCGTGGGGGGCGGGGCGGTGGCCCTGGCCCCGCACATCCGGGACTGGTTCCCGAACCAGGCGGTGGCCGAGCATCCGGCGTTCGCCAACGCCCGGGGCATGCTGAAGTACCTGCGCTACGTCTGCGACACCCCCGATGCGGCCTGAACCCGTCAACACCACAACCCGGTTTCATCCGTGGTCACTGCGGCCTCAGTGACACCCGATGCATCGTCGGGCTGTGAAACCGATGCACGCACCCGAGCCGCGAGGCAACGGTGTCAGCCCACAAGAGGTCGTTCGCGACCTCGACTCAACCCACCCTGCCGGGAATGTGCTCCCGACCGGGATGGCGCGTTCTCCGGATCCCGTTCCGTTTGAAGGAGAAACGTCATGTCCAACGAAGATACGAAGTATTTCGACCTCTACACCACCGGTATCGGTTATCTCAACCGGGCCCGGGAGGTGACGCCGAATGAAGGCTCGCCCTTCTGGAGTGTCACCATCGCCGCCCTGCGGGGCAGCGCCGACGACGCCCAGTACAGCTACTTCGAGTGTCGCGTGTCCGGCAAGCAGGCGCAGGAGATCGTGCGTCAACTCAAGCCGGCCGTCGAGGGCAAGCTCAAGGTGCTCGTGGGGTTCACGCTCAGCGATCTGTTCGCTGAAGCCTACACCTATAAGAACGGCGACAAGGCCGGTGAGACCGGGATCAGCTTGAAGGCTCGCCTGTTGCGAGTCAGCTGGGCCAAGGTCGACGGTCAACCGTTCTACACCGAGCAAGCCGCGTAAAGCCACATCAGACCGGGTGATCCCATCACCCGGTCCCCTTTCCACCCAACGGGGAGTCACTCCCCGGCGGGGCGAGTCTCCCCATCTCATCGAGGAGAACCGTCATGCCCCATCCCCTTCAACCCGACCTCCACGACGGCGGCGACCGTTTCGTGGATCTCAGACCATTGACCTTGAATGCCCGGGAGAAACAAACCGTGATCGCGCTGGCCCTGGCCATCCTCAAACAACGCCATTGTGCGGGACGAGCCTTCACTAAACCCGAGGACACTCGGGCCTATCTTCGTATCAGGCTCGCCGAACACAAGGCGGAACTGTTCGGGGCCTTCTTCCTCGACAACCGCCACCGCATCATCAAAGCGGTGGATCTGTTCCACGGCACCATCGACGGCGCATCCGTGTATCCGCGGATCGTCGTCCAGCGGGCACTGGAGGCTAACGCGGCCGCCATCGTCTGCTTTCACAACCACCCTTCGGGTGTCGCCGAGCCGAGTCATGCCGACGAGGCCATCACGCGCAGGCTGAAAGAGGCCCTCGCACTGGTGGACATCCGCCTGCTCGATCACTTCGTGGTCGCCGCCGGCGAAAGCGTGTCCTTTGCCGAGCGTGGCCTTCTCTGAGTCCACGCACCTTTTACCCACCCACCGGAGAGGTCCTTCCCATTCGGGGGAGTGCCTCTCCGACTCTTTCATCCAAGGAGAACACCATGTCAGACCCAACCATCAAGCCCATGGCCCACCCGATATTCGGCGAGGTCATCTCGACCTATACCCGAGCCCAGGCCCTCGAGGACGGTGTCCTGGTTGCCGCGGGGATCATCAACCTGGAATCCGGCTTTGCCGGTCCGGTGGCCCTGACCGCGGCGGCCTGGGCCGATTGCGTGGCCTGGACCCCGGACGACAGCCAGCGCCAGCTTGAACAGCGTGAAGGCGAGCGCCTGTGGAACGTGCTCTACTCCACCGCCTGTGCGATCCGGCTGGCGGACTATGAGGTCCATCAGTTGAACTACGAAGTCAGCCGTGTCGCGAGGGACGGCGTTTCCACCCGGCGCACGCTGGCAAGTCTGAAGTGCGTGGTGGGACCCGGTGACGACGGTGAACCCGTCATGACCATCTTGCTACCAAACGAGGACTGATCCCGCCGGCCGCTGCCGGCATCTTCTCCCTGGCCACTTGGGTAAAAGTGGCGCCTCTCCCTCTCCGGCCCACGGGCTCCAGCACTGTCTCAGTTGCAGCTGCGCAGCGCGCAGGGGCCGCCGAATGGACGGTGATCGTTCACCGCCACTGACCAGCCAGTTGGCCTTGCGGTACTGGAACTCGGTCATATTAGCCGCGATGCCTGTGCCGATCACGATCAGCAGGATACGGGCCGCAGCAAGGTCTGACTTAGCCACCACCAGGCACGACTGGCAGCAGTACCGAGCGCAAAGCACCGACTTGCTGTTCTAGATACAGGTCGTTCGGTGTAGAGAAAATTGCTTAGGCAATTAGCGGGCACGCCCTCGCCACCACAACCAAACGCCAGCGCTGATCTGCACGGCCAGCAGCATTGCAGCAATGAGGGCGGCAATTCTGCCCGGCGCACCAAGTACCGCCCCGGTGTGCAACGGCAAAGCCAGGTGTTTGACATGGTTCAATCCGCTCGCGGCGAGCCATCCCTCGCGACCTAGCAATCGACCATCAGAGGCCTCCACGTAGACTTGCTCTTCGGGGCGGTGCCAGATGCCGTGTTCAGGGTCGTGCCTGAAATCGACCCGGTAACGCGACTTGTCGCTTTCGATGCGAATCGATTCGAGCTGGTAATCACGTCCATTCCCGGGCAGGTTCGACCGTGCGGCGGTTGCGGCGGCTTCGAAACCGACCGGGTTACCGGCTTGCGTCGCCGACGCCACGCCGGGCTCGACAAAGATCCAGCCCTCGAATACGAGAACACTGGCGCTGGCGGAGAAGACGATTGCCGCCCCGGCCAGCCACAGGCCGCCGCCGCGGTGCAACTGATAGCTCGAACGAAAGCGCGTGATGCGCCATCCACGCGGCCATTTCGATCTGGAGCCCCCGCGTGGCAGACAGAGGACAATGCCCAGCGCCCCGGAGAGCAGCCACAGGATGGCTACCACGCCGAGGATGATTTTGCCGGTATCGCCTGCCAGAAGCTTGGTGTGCAACTCCTTGACCGTGGGCATCAGACTGGCGCGGCCCAGTCCGATCATCTTGTGCGGGCGCTCGCCGAGTATGCGGCCGTTGAAAGGGTCAATGAAGCGTTCAATTTCGCTGTTCGGATCGTGCCTGTTCCGGGCAAGGACCCGCGCGGGAGAACTAGAATTCGGCGATATCGACGGATAAATCCGCGTGACTTCCTGAACACCCGGGCTGCTGACTGCCCGGCGCGCCAGTTTATCCAGCCTAAGCCGAAGCGGCGCGCCCGCCGCTTGCCGTTTGACTTCAAGATCGAGAACAATCGGCTCCAGCTCGTCTTCGAACAGCAGCAACGAACCGGTCAGGCACTGCAGGACAAGGATCATGAACAGTGCCAGTCCGGCCCATCGATGTAGCCTTTTCAACCCAGAAATACTCAGAAGCGCCACTTCACGCGTGCGAATACGCTGCGATACGTGGGTTCTCGGGTAAGCGTAACGGCTTCGACCGCACCGGTTCCATCAAGCACCCGATCGACCCGGTCCTCGGTCTGGTCCAGAAGATTGGTTGCGCTGATAGACACGTCGAGCTTTTCAGTCACCTGAGTTTTGACCGACAGGTCCAGCCGGGTCCGTTCCTCTATCGATTGGTCGAGAAATCCCCCGTTGGCCAGGCGCTGAGTCTGATCGACCGAAGTTGTGTGATTGACGGAAAGCCCGAACGTCGTTTGCCAGGGCACGAAAAAGTAGTCGACGCCCAGATTTGCGACAGCATCCGGCTGATTCAGAAAACGCCTTGAACCGCCGCCAATTTCGTCGACGCGTGAATCGGTATAGGTCACATTGCCCCATAGAGTGGTGTTGTTGAAGCCGATCGCGTCCAGCGGCACGCGGCCCGCAACTTCGACCCCGGCGGCGCGAGCGTCTCCGACATTCTGCGGCGAGGCAACAAAACGCCCGCTGACCTGCGCGGTGACCAATTCGATCTTGTCTTCGAATTCACGCGCAAACAGATTTAGTGAAACGTAGCCGCGATCATTGGCGAAGTAATAGTCTACGCCAGCGTCCAGGCCCCAGATGGATTCGGGTTCCTGGTTCGGGTTGCCCTGTACATCCGGTTCGGCAGGAGTGCCGTCCTGCTCGTCAACCGCTGGCGAAAGCGTCCGCAGGTCGGGCCGGCGCAAGGTCCGCGCAACGCCGAGGCGCAGGTCGGTATTGGGTGTGGCAGCGAATACCACGTTCAGCGAAGGCAGCAGGAATGCGACGTCCTCCGAGGTGGTCGTACCGAAGAAATCGGTTGCTTCGGTATCCGAGCTTTCCAGGCGCAAGCCGCCGGTTGTGCTGAGACGTTCGTTGGCCTGCCAGATGTCTTCAGCGAAAGCGAACAACACGTCTTCGTCGATGTCGAAGATGCGATCCTCGCGCGGCGGGCGCAACGCGCCGTTGCGGATCTCGGAATTGGTCTCATCGTGTTCCCGCAGCTCGGCGCCGACGCCGAAGCTGATGTCGTGGGCGCCGGCGGCTATATTCAGGACGGCTTCCGGCCGGATCATCGAGAGCTCAATCAGCTCGGTGCGCTGCCGTTCGCGGTCGACACTGCCGTCGGCGTTGAAGCGGGTTTCATCACGATCGGTGTCGGTCTCACCCTGCTGCCAGTCGAAGCCCACGCGTAGCTGCGCGGATGCGCCGATGGCACGCTTCCAGTCGGCCCGAAAGCCGTAGCTTTCCCGGACTCTTTCGCGGCGCTCGTCGCTCACTCGATCGGTGGTTACCTGGTCGTCTTCCAGGTCGGTCTCGATATCGTCTCGAAACTCCTTGGTGCGCAGATAGAATGGCTCGAACTCGAAGCGACCGGCATATTCGGTTTCCAGTGCAAAACGCGGAATCAGGTTGACCTGGTCGAAACGCCGTTCGTTGAGCTCCAGCACGCCACCATCGGGCGTGCCGCCTGCGTCAAATTCTAACGCATCCTTGCTCTCGCTGCGCCGAAAGCGCTGCAGCGAACCGGCCAGCGCAGCTTCCAGGGGACCGATTCTCTCGCCGTGCGAAAACGTTACCTCGCCCATTTCATCGTTGTCTTCGAGATAGCCAACGCCTACCGCCAGCTCGCTATCCGACAGGGAATCAACGCCATTTTTCAGCACGATGTTGACGGTGCCGGCAGCACCCTGCCCGTTGTAGATAGCCCGTGGCGCACGGATCACTTCCACATGCTCGACCAGCCCGGTGGGTATCCGGTCGACCTCGAAGTTGCGCCGGGACTCGCCATCGATCAGCGGCCTGCCGTTGATCAGAACCTGCGTATATTCACCGGGCAAGCCACGCAACCGAACCTCGCGCGCGCGGTTGGCGCCGTCAAATGTGACGCCCGGCAGCCGCCGCAGCGCGTCGCCAAGCGCCTGCTCGTTGAACTGCTGGAGCTGCTCGGCGTCGATAACTTCCATCGCGTTGGGTGCGTCAGCTTTCCGCCGCACTGCCTCCTGGCTCGACGTTTCGATGCTGCCCACTATCGAGATCGGCTCTAACATAACCGCCCCTGTCTCGGCCTCGGATTCGATCGGCCTCTGGGGCTGCGCTGCCGTATTTCCGGTTAGCAGTGCTACCAAAATTAGCGTCATTGTGCAAGGCCAGGAAGGGCCGAACCGGGATTCTTCGTGCGTCATTATGCGTGGACTCCGAGAACAAAGATGAGAAGCGTTCGCATTATATTAAGTATTAACGGGTTTGCAATGTATTCGAGCCGCTCGACTTGATGGCGCACGCCCCTGTGCGCCACCCTGCCGGCGAACGGCGGTCGTGCAAATCGGCAGTCTTGCCGATTTGTCATTGCGCGGCGGGCAGCGCTGGTGCCGAAACCTCGGGTCAATCTCACCCGGCTATGCAGATCTCCGCATAGACCCGTTTCCACGGCGTGTTTGCGCCCAACAGCAAGTATCTCGCGCGGTTGACGCCGGCCCGGTGGGGCAAGGGAGGCGAACACGCCACGCCCACGGATCCGGAAGAGCCCACGCCCGCCGAACGCCGCGCTACGATGACTTGGGCGCAGCGTTTGAAGCGAGTCTTCGGGGTCGATATTGACAAATCGGCAGGAAAGCCGATTTGCACAGCCGAAGGCTGCCGCGAAGCGGTCGGGTACAGGGATGTACTCGAAAAGACCTATCCCGCTTGCGGCGGGGCAGTGCGGATCATCGCGTGCATCGAGGACCCGGAAGTCATCTAGAAGATCCTTACCTACCTCGATGTGAATGGGGTGAGCCCAAAGCCACCTGGCGGGCCTTGGACCCCCGCCTGCTCATTGCACCGGGGATCATCGACTATGGATTCAGGCCGCCCCTGGGCCTGCCCCGGGTGATGCTGGCCAACACCATATCCCTGCTGCCCGGAACCCTCGGCGCCGGCATGGAGGGCGACATCCTCAAGGTCCATGTGCTCGACGAAGAGCAGGATGTGGCCGGCGAGATAGCCGAGGTGGACGGAGAGGCCCAGGGATGGCAGCACCTCGCGGGGATCGAAGGTATCGGTGACCAGGGCGCTGCTCCATGTGGCAGCCTCCAGGATGTGTTTGTCCCGCGCCGATAGTCTGGTGTCCACGCCGAAGGCCTGCAGGGTCAGTCCCTCGGTGACGATGGACTAATCGGCCATGTCGGCATGGGCGTTTCCGGTCATGGCATCTTCTCCCTGGCCACTTGGGTAAAAGTGGCGCCTCTCTCTCTCCGGCCCACGGGCCCCACGACTGTCTCACCGAGTCGTCGGCTCGGAGAACCGGCAGGTGCCGGCCCATCGCCGGTCCGCTTGCGATCGGCTTGCCCTGAACGTACATTAAAGAGTACAAGTTAACGTACTTTTAGAGGTCGCCATGTCGAAAGTAAGAGTTGATGAGGATATCCGTCCCTTGTCTGAGTTTCGTGCCGAAGTGGCGTCGTTTGTAAAGCACATTCACGAGACGCGGCGACCGATGGTCTTGACCCAGCGAGGGCGCGGGGTCGCCGTCCTCATGGATGTCCATGAGTTCGAGTCGATGCAGGAACGACTGGAGATCCTCGAGGACATCTATGGCGCCGAGGAACAACTTGCCGCCGGCGGGGGCGTTCCCCACGATGAAGCGAGGGCGCGGGTCCTGAAAGGGATCGCGCGGTGAGGGTGGAGTGGTCTCCACTGGCACTGGATCGGGTATCTGATATCGCGCGCTACATCGCTAAAGACAACCCCAATGCCGCCGAGCGGTGGGTGGACGAACTGTTCGAATCGGTCGAGCGTCTGGCGGATTTTCCGGAGATCGGTCGCGTTGTTCCGGAAGTGGGTGTCAGGCGAATCAGAGAGCTGATCTTTGGCGCCTACCGCGTGATTTACAGCGTCAAGGACAAGGTCGAGATCCTCACGGTCCGCCGGGGAAGCCAGCTGCTGGATGTGAGCGAGATCGACGATGAACAGAAGTAACGAGACCATGGCACCGAAGGGCGTCGCCCAAGGCTGGCTGGCTTGACGCCTGCGAGAACCCGCCGCGGCCGGGACGTGGCAGATGTGAAGTCGGTGACTGACTCGGCGATGGCCCAAGACGAACGGGCGTTCATGCGAGCCGTCATCGCCGGTCTTGCCGACCTCAAGGCCGGACGGGAACTGCCGCTCGCGGAGGCCAAAGCGCGGTTGGGCTTGAAGTAGACTCATGCCGAAACGCGCCGACTCGGATCGAATAGGTGCATCGGTCCGGCCGCGGCGTTGCCAAAGCACACCGTCGACGAGCCGCCCGGAAGCCGGCCACCAAATTATTACAGTGTAATAATTCCTGCGGATGGCTATTGGTGGCCGCTTTCGACCTCGGTTGCCGGTCAGGTAGCGACCTCTTCGAGTTCAACGTACGTTCAGACGCATAGCCGAACCTACTTCGAGGTAGCCCCTGTCAAGATCGGTGATGGCGCGGACCACCGGTGGAGCGATGGCATCAACCCGTACGGGTCATCTTGGATAGTAGCACTTATGTGCTACAATTTCGCCAAAGCAATGCTTGGGAGCCTGCATGATGCCGACGACGACCGTTCGTTTGCCCGATGATCTCAAAAATCGTATTGCGCGTGCCGCAGAGCGGGCAGGCATGACCTCGCACGCGTTCATCCTCGATGCGATTGCTGAACGCGTGGATGGGGAAGAGCGACGCAACGAATTCCACGAGACGGCAGGAGATCGCTATGCTCAGATCGTCGCATCGGGAGAGACGATCCCTTGGTCGGAGATGCGTACCTATCTGGAAGATCGCGTAGCCGGTAAGAAGTCGACTCCTCCGGTGGCACGTAAGCTTTCCCGCTGATCATTCGTCGCGATGGCGCGCATTGAGCTGGCGGCGCGTGTTGCCGACGATTTCGATCGAATACTGGAACACCTCGCACAAAACGAAGTCGCGGAGGCAGCTGCGCGTATCGATCAGATCATCCAGGCAATCAATGTGCTTGAATCCAATCCCCTGCTGGGACGCCCAACTCGCCACGATACCCGGGAACTGATCATCGGTCGGCAATCTCGCGGTTATGTTGCCCTCTACCGCTATGTTCCTGAGGTCGATACCGTCTTCGTGTTGGCGGTCAGAAGCCAGCGCGAGGCGGGTTACAAATTCCTGTAACGGACGAAGGAATAAATTCTCGCGCAGCTGTCCACAGAGTCCACAGGCCTTGCCCGCCCTTGGCAAAGCGAGCCTTCCCACTCGCGTCGCCAGGGCGGGACCGCGCTTGCGCGGTCCCTGTGGGCCCCTGTGGTCAGGTGAAGCCGCGACGCCGCTCGTGTCACTAGTGAGCGCAAGCGTGGTAGTGACGCGGGCGGCGCTACCGTAAACGGCTGGGCTCGAAGTAGGAGCATGGCGAAGGTTGCCATTCGGATCACCGAATCCGCACTTAGCGATCTGGAATTTGATACGGACCTGGTACGCGGATTCGTGTCGTTCGAGTCTGGCGTAGCGAGCGCCTGCTCGACGTGCCGGACGAAGACTCGCCCTGACGTGCCGCCTCGGCAGATTATTACACTGTAATAATCGCCCGCCCGCCGCTCGAAGTCTCCCCTTATTCCCGAACTCGAGACCGGAAGGGAACTGCCGCTTGTGGAGGCCAAAGTGCGGTTGGGCTTGAAGTAGAGTCGTGCCGAACTGCGCCCGCCCACCATACTGGGCGCCGATGCGCCCTGACGTGCCCCCTCGGCAAATTATTACAGTGTAATAATCGCCCGCCGGTCGGCCGCTCGAAGTCGCCTCTTATTCCCGAATCAGCTGTCCACAGAGTCCACAGGCCTTGTCCGCCCTTGGCAAAGCGAGCCTTCTTACTCGCGTCGCCAAGGGCGGGACCGCGCTTGCGCGGTGCCTGTGGGCCCCTGTGGTCAGGTGAAGCCGCGCCGCAGGCCCGCGGGAGCCTCTCGATGCAGCCCCTGTGCCAGGCGCATGCCTGGCATAGGGGCTGCTCCGCCGCGAAGTCGCCCGTGTCACTAGCGAGCGTAAGCGGGGTAGTGACGCGGGCGGCGCTACCGTAAACGGCGCGGCGTGAGGGCCGATTTTCCCGATGACGCGCGAATGACGCGTTCCTAAACTGGCGCCCACGATCGATTTCATCCGTGGCCACTGCGGCTCAGTGGCAAAGAGGGCGCCCACCCTCGACCGCTTAGGTCAAATCGGGCATGCGCGCCAAGGACCGGATCCAGCGCGCCGACCTCACGGTCGCCGGTCCATCGTCAAAATCGTCGGCCCTCCGGTCGACTCATCCGGTGAGCTCCCAGCTCGCCATTCCACGATCTGCCCGATCCGGCCGCCGCAGGGCGCTTCGACGGGTGTTCTCTCAACATCGCGAAGATCCCATTCGCCCAACTCAACGGAGGTAATGCGTTACAGCAAGACCATTCATTCAACTCAAGCAACACGAAGGAGGTGATGCGTTATCGAAGAGCGGCCCACAACGGGCCAGTTGGTCTGCACCGGACCGATCCCCCACAGGGGAGAACCGGTGTTGCCTGCAACCAGGCATCTTCAGGTTGAACGGGAGTGGTGTCCCGTGACCCGTGCCTTGATCTAAGGACCTGGCCGGCTACGGCCTGCCAGGTGGTCAGAAACACTTACCAGAGCATCGAACACTTTGAGAGACCTGAACTACCAACTCAAACAGCTGTGTCGCCACAACCGTGACGGTGGCTATGCGACCCAGCGCAACCGCGAGCGCCTGCTGTCGCTGATCGCCGACCAACTCCATGCGCTGGGCTTCCGGGGCATGGGCGCGCAGTCGCTGAAACCGAAACATGTGGAAGCGCTGGTGAACCGGTGGCAGACCGAGTCGCTCTCCATCGGCACCATCAAGAACCGGATGACGGTGTTGCGCTGGTGGGCGCAGAAGGTGAACCGGCAGAACGTCATCGCCCGCCAGAACGACCACTACGGGATCCCGGAGCGGACGTTCGTCAGCACCGAGTCGAAGGCGCGCCAGGTCGACGGCGCGGCCCTCGATTGCGTCAAGGACGCCCACGTCCGGATGAGCCTCGAGCTGCAGCAGGCCTTCGGTCTCCGGCGCGAGGAAGCCATCAAGTTCCAACCCAGCTACGCGGATCGGGGCGATCACCTGGTGCTAAAGGACAGCTGGACCAAGGGCGGCAAGGCCCGCGAGATCCCCGTGCGCACCCCGGCGCAGCGGGTGATCCTGGATCGCGCCCATCGCCTCGCGGGCCGCGGCTCGCTGATCCCGGCCGAGCGCAACTACCGGCAGCAGCTACGCGTGTACGAGCGCCATACCGCAAACGCCGGGCTCTCGAAACTGCACGGCCTCCGGCACGCCTATGCCCAGGGACGTTACGAGGAGCTCACCGGCTGGAAGGCACCCGCGGCAGGGGGCCCGACCTCGAGTTCGTTCACGCGAGAGCAGCGCGCTATCGACCGCGCGGCGCGGCTCGTCATCAGCCGAGAGCTCGGCCACGGACGCGAGCAGATATTGACCGTATATTTGTCGCGCTGAAAGGAACGCGTAACCTGCGAGAGTTTCCCGTTTCGCGAGGACGGCGCGCTCAGCAAACTCGGACGCAGGTTTTGAACTCGCCCGGGCACTCATGAAACGAACCTACGCGCATCGCCATCACCTTTTTCCCGTCTCCGCCTGCATGCTGGGGGCGCTGATTGCGTCCCTCGATGCCAATACGGCCGAGCTCACCGTCGCGCGCTACTCGACGGTGCAGCCGGCGCCGAGCCTGGCGCAACGGGATCCCCTCGCAGCCCCGGTGGTCTCGGTATTGCCGGCGTCTGTGATCCGGATCGGAGACGCGGTCGAGACGCTGCTCGAGTCGTCCGGCTATCGTCTGTCGCCACCCCTTGCCGCCGACGCGGACCGAGCCGAACTTTTGGATCTGCCGTTGCCGGAAGCCCACCGCGCGCTCGGTCCGCTGCCGCTGCGCACGGCCTTGAGGATCCTCGCCGGACCCGCCTTCACGCTGGTCGAAGATCCCGTGCATCGGCTGATCTCGTTCGAGCGGTGCGACCAAGGAACGGGAAAGCGCTGACCATGGAAGCCTTCATCGCCATTCTGATCATCCTCGGCATTTTGTCCGCAAGCGGCGTGCCGCCCGATAAATCCCCACCACCGGCCAACCAACAGACGCAGCCGTCTGCCCTGGAGATGTCTGAGCCAGTGGTCCGCCCGGCTTGTAATCAACACGACCCGGCGTATCGCGACCTCACCGTGCCTTACCAGCGACGGACGAGTAGCGACCCGGCCGGCAACATGGAGGCCGCGTGCGATGAATAGGACCTTCGTCTTCGCCACGGTGGGCACGATGCTGTCGCTGATCGCGAGCCCAAGCTGGGCCGCCGATCCGGCCAACACCCCATCAGGGAACACCACGACGAGTGCGACCCTCCTGGAGCGCACGCCGCTCACCGAGCACGAGCGGGCCCGGGCCGGGCTCTGGGACTTGTCGGCAGCCGAGTGGCAGCGCTATCGGACGCTCATGGAAGGGATCCGCGGCAGCATCAGCCCCGGGACCATCTCGCCGATAGAGGTCCTCGGCATCCACGCACGCGATGAGGCCGAGCGCCGCCAGTACGCCGAGCAGTGGGCCGTGATGATGCGTGAGGACGCCGAGCGTATCCTCGCCTTCCAGCGGGCCTACGACGACGCGGCGCGCCTGCTGTTCCCGAACCAGACCCTCATCGACGTCGCGCGCCTGCCGGTTCAGACCGACGGTGACGAGGAACTACGGCGCACCGATCGGGTGTTGCTGTTCGCGCGTCCGGACTGTGCCGCCTGCGATGCGTTGCTCGCGCGGGTGCTGGCGAGACTCGACCGCCTGGACGGCGTCGATGTCTTCTTGAGCGAGATCGCAGTGGGCGACGAAAGTGCCATTCGGAACTGGGCAATCGAGCGCGGGATCCGTCCCGAGTGGGTCACCACGCGACGCGTGACTTTGAACTTCGACGGGGGCGCCCTCAAGCGCGTCGCGCCCGGGCGAGGTGATCTCCCCGTCCTGATGCGCCGCCGGGGTGAGTCCGTCACGCCACTGTCGGGATCGGCGTTGTGAGACCGCACGCCCGCTCCTTTCTTGCGCTGGTGGCGATCGGGGTGGCGTCACCTTCGGCCCTCGCCGCCACCCCTGTTTCGGAAAACGGCGTGCCCGAAGGGTACCGCCGCGTCGCGGTGGCCCATGGGATCCCGAGCGCGCTGTTCTACGCCGTCGCGCTCGCCGAGAGTGGCCAACACGTCGAACACCTGCGCACCACCCGGCCGTGGCCCTGGACCCTCAACATACAGGGCAAGGGGCGCTACTTTCCCACTCGCCAGGCGGCGGTGGTCGCCGCGCGCGAGGCGCTCGCCGAAGGGCGCCGATCGGTCGATATCGGCCTCATGCAGATCAATTGGGCATACCACAAGGCAGCTTTGCGCTCGGTCGAGGCGGCCATCGATCCCTACCATAACCTCGCCGTAGGCGCGGGGGTCCTCGCCGACTGTTACCGGGCACGGGGCGACTGGTGGGCGGCGGTCGGCTGCTATCACGCGCCGAATGATGCCGATCGGGCGGCCCGCTACCGTGAGCGGGTGGAGCGGATCTGGTCCCGCGTCACGGCGATGGGGTAATCCCCGGATGCGAATGGCGCGAACGGTAAGGATCCTCCCGGCGACCCTCGGCCTGTGGTCCGCTGTCGCCTGCGCAGAACTCACGGTCATCTACGACAGCGGCGCCACCGCGCCCCTCGCACCGTACCTGGAGGCCTTCAGTGAGCGGCCGCCGGCAGCCCCGGTCCAGGCACAGCCCGAAGTCAGTCTGGGCGCGGCCGATCTGACGCGCCTGCTCCCGATCCGCACGCCGGCGCTGACACCAGGGCCGGTGTCACCGCGTCCGTTATCTCTCCCCAATGGGGCGACGCTGCCGCGACCACTCTTCCTGATCGGCGCCGATCCCCTGTCGCGCCAGTGGCTGGAGACGCATCGGGAGCGGCTCGCGGCGATCCATGGGGTCGGCTTGCTGGTCAATGCGGAGTCCGCGGCAGATCTCGAGGCCATCGCCACCATCGCGCGGGGCCTGCCGATCCTGCCGGCGTCCGCGACGGACATCGCGGAGATCCTGGGCCTGAAGCACATCCCGGTCCTGATCTCCCGGCGCGGCATCGAGCAATGAGTCCGCATCCCGTCGAGGCGCTGCTGCGCCCGCCGGTGGAACTCTGGTCGGCCCTGGTCGCGGCAGCAACGGGAATGATGGCCCTGCTGGCGCCCTGGGCATTGATGATGCCGCCGGGTGTCGCCATGGCCGCGGCTGCGGCATTGTTCCTCTTGGCGTTTGTGCGTACCCGCCAGGCGTGGCGGGTCCTGCGCTACCAGCGCAACATGCGCCGCCTGCCGAGCTACACGCTCCGGGCCCATCGCATTCCCCTCAGCCGCCACAAGCTGTTTCTCGGGCGCGGCTTTCGCTGGACCCAGCGCCACACCCAGCGCCTGCGCGACACCCTCCGTCCCGAAGTGCAGCACTACGTGCAGCCGGGTCCGCTCTACCAGTGGGCGCGGCGGAAAGAGGTGGCCTGGGAATCGGTGCCGGTACTCAAGGTCGTGGCCTGGCTGCTGCGCCAGCCCAGAGGGTGGAATCCCCTCAAGCCCCTGCCGGCGGTCGGCGGCACGCCGGCACTGCATGCCGTCGAGCCCGACGAGCAGGACGTCTGGATGGATCTCGGCGAGCGCGTCGGTCACACCCTGGTGCTCGGTACGACCCGGGTCGGCAAGACCCGGCTCGCCGAGATCCTCATCACCCAGGATATCCGCCGCGGTGACGTCGTCATCGTCTTCGATCCGAAGGGTGATGCCGACTTGCTGCGCCGTGTCTACGCCGAGGCCAGGCGGGCCGGACGCGCCAGGGACTTCACCCTGTTTCATCTCGGCTTCCCTCAAACTTCGGCGCGGTACAATGCCATCGGCAGCTTCTCGCGGATCACCGAGGTGGCGACCCGGATCGCGAACCAGCTGCCCAGCGAGGGCAACTCGGCCGCCTTCAAGGAATTCGCCTGGCGCTTCGTCAATATCATCGCGCGGGCGCTGGTGGCACTCGGGCGTCGGCCGGACTACCAGCAGATCCGTCGCTACATCAATGACATCGAGCCCCTGTTCGTCGAGTATGCGCGCGAGCACCTGCGGCGCAACGGTGAGGAGAGCTGGTCCGAGGCGGTTGAGGAGATCGCGGGCAAGATCAGTGAGCGCAACCTCTCATCGGCGCTGAAAGGGCGAGACCGGGACGCAATCGCCCTGATGCGCTACCTGCAGGCGCAGGATTTCTATGATCCGGTTCTCGATGGCCTCGTGTCCGCATTCAAGTACGACAAGACCTACTTCGACAAGATCGTGAGCTCCGTCGGCCCGCTGATGGAGAAATTGACCACCGGCAAGATCGCCGAGCTCATCTCGCCCGATTACCTGAACGGCGACGACAGCCGGCCGATCTTCGAGTGGCTGGACGTGATCCATCGCAAGGGGATCGTCTACGTCGGCCTCGATGCACTCACTGATACGACCGTCGCGAGTGCCGTAGGCAACTCCATGTTCGCCGATCTGGTCTCCGTGGCCGGTCACATCTACAAGCACGGTATTCACGACCCGGCCGAGGAAGGTGCCGCGCCGCAAACGGTCCATTTGCCGACGATCTCGATGCACGCCGACGAGTTCAACGAACTGATCGGGGACGAGTTCGTCCCCTTACTGAACAAGGCGGGTGGCGCCGGCTTTCAGGTGACCGCCTACACCCAGACCTGGTCCGACGTGGAGGCGAAGATCGGCAGCCGTGCCAAGGCGGGGCAGGTGGCCGGTAATTTCAACACCCTGATCATGCTGCGGGTCAAGGAACTCGCGACGGCCGAGATGCTTACCGACCAGCTGCCCCGGGTCGAAGCGTTCACGCTCATGAACGTCTCCGGCGTCAACGACTCGTCGGATCCCATGTCCGGCGTCGATTTCCAGTCGCGCAACGAGGATCGCATCAGCGTGTCCGAGGTGCCGATGCTCACGCCTGCCGAACTCGTCCGACTCCCGAAGGGCCAGGCCTTCGCGCTGCTCGAAGGCGGAGGACTCTGGAAGATCCGCATGCCGTTACCCGATGACAAAGGCGATCCAGCGATGCCGGCGAACCTGACGGCCATCGCCGATGAGATGGAGCGTACCTACATCACCAACGACCACTGGTATCGGGCCAACGAGACCTGGTGGCACGCGGTTACCGATGGCGACCCTCCCGTCGCGGGGGAGGGCGACCGTGGGATCTGAGGCCGCCGCAGATCCAAGACGCCGGGAGGTGCGCCAAGGGCTGTTATCAACTCTCCTGACTACCGTCGCTCAGGGCATCAAATGGCTCATCCTGTCGCTGGTGTTCTCGGTGATCATCGAATGGGTGGGCATGGTCTTCTGGTGGCCGGACGAGGGCCTCGAGCACAGCCGCGACATGCTGGCTGCCGAGATCGGCTACCTCCAGGCGGACTTCGGCCGCAGCCTGGTCAGTTCGGATCCCGCCCAGTTCACCAAGACCGTCGCGGACCAGACCTACTACGTCCTGTTCGAGTTTACCCGAGTCGCCGACTTCATCGAGTGGGTCGCCAGTGCCCCGGTGCCCGGCGAGTCGGGGCTGCGGTCACGGCTGCATGGCGCATTTCAGCCGGTCGCCGAGTACGTGCTCGCCGCGATGCAAGTGACGCAGGTCTTTTCGGTCCGGCTGGCTGTTCTGGCACTCGCCATGCCGGTGTTCGTGATGTTCACGCTGGTCGCCATCGTCGACGGCCTGGTGAAGCGGGATCTGCGGCGGTGGGGCGGGGGACGGGAGAGCTCTTTCGTCTATCACTGGGCGAAACGCTCGGCGCTGCCACTGCTCGTACTCACTTGGGTGATCTATCTGGCGCTGCCGTTCAGCCTGCACCCGAGCTTCGTCGTCCTGCCGTTCGCGACGCTGTTCGCGCTGAGCGTGGCGGTGACGGCGAGCACGTTTAAGAAGTACTTGTAGAGATAGCCACTCGGCCTGATAACCTGAGCCGCAGGACGACTTCGCAGGGATGCGATCACGTTGCCTTCGCCGGCTGGCAGGGAAGTCTACCAATTAAAGGCTCGCTGACAAATGTGAATCATTTACACTACTAAAGACTTCTCATTTGTCACCGACCCCTTTTCTGCGCGCAAGCGTTGTTTCAGGCTGAGAATGCCCGATTAAAGGCCGTTCAATGGGCCAATAACATTCATAACACATTGGTTTGTGTTGCTTTTTCGCAGGTCCGACCCTGTGGGCCCCTCCGGACGGGCCTACCTGAACTGGGATCAGTTCACGGGCCTGCTCCAGAGCCACCCTCTCCAGCCTGCACGCGTGGCTCACAGTGTGTACGCCCCGTAGCGTTTGCTACATCGAGGAGCCGGATGCCTGTGTGGGCACGTCCGGATCTGTGGGAGCCGCGGGTGAGCGATCACCCGTGGCCACCCGACTACCTACACATCAACCAGCCCGTTACCGGACTGACTGCAAGGCTCGTTACCGGGTTCCTGGCTAGCGGTTACCCTGGTGGGATTCCCCCCCCTAAAATGCCCGGCATTGCCAAGCCGCTGACGTCCCCTTTCCCCACGGTAAGTCGATGCGGCAGGTCGGCGAAGATGTAGGAAACAGAGGGACCATCACGTCCGGTAGGATGTGGTGCCGTGCTGCTAATCTTACTCCCGGCCGGCGCAGACAGGGTGAAACACATGGCGCCGGATCTTTTCAATCTGTCGAAGATGCACCGCCTTTCCGAGACCACTTGATCTGGAATTCGATCTCTTCCTCCTCTTCGCCGCGTTCGTGTTCGATGTTGAAGGTGGCACCCACCGGCACCGAGATGCGCTCCCCGGCGATCTGGATCTGAAAGCGCTGCCCGGTCTCCAGTGCATCGGCAAGGCGGCGCAACTTGTCGATGAACTCGGCGATCGGGTAGTCCTTTTCGATGTCGCGTTCGGGTTTCTGGATCATGGCATGCTCGCAATCTGGTTGGTGGATGGGGTTGCTCAAGTTTACAGCTTCTACGCGACCTGTGCGTCGAGATGGCTGACAAGAGCGTCTGGTAGCTGCAGCGCGCGCGACAGGCTTTGCAGGAAGGCTTTCTCGGCGACGTGCTCGGGATCGATAGCGACGCGCGCGGTAAGGTAGAGTTCGGCGGCCTGTTCCTGGTTCCCGGCTAGCCCCGCGATCTGGTCAGGTGACAGCGGCTTTTGCATGGCATCGAAAATGAAGGCCTTGTCTTCCGCATCGAGATCGCCCCGATTGGCCGCTTCTCCCAGGAGCGAAATATTTCAGCAGTTCATGAAATGCTGAAGGACCGGCGTTCCCTAAAGCGCTCGCTTCTTCTACTTGCGAAATCTGACCTTGCGCCCTTATTCAGCTAAAATCTCCACTCATGAGGGGCCCTGGCCATGTGCCATTCTTTTAGACACCGCCAACGTCATGCGACGGCTCGCCGCTGCCAACATGAAGATCTGATGGAAGTCGCTCGATCGCCAAAGACTGATTGCGACGCGTAGCGGATTGGAGAGAGCGTGCTTTCCAAAATCGTCATCAAGAACTACCGGTGCTACGAGGACTACACGCTCGACTTCAACAAGGGTCTCAACATCCTCGTCGGCGACAACGACAGCGGGAAGTCAACCCTCGTCGAGGCGATTGGCCTCGCCCTAACCGGGCGAGTCGGCGGCCGATCGATCATCACAGATCTCTCGCCGTTTCACTTCAACGGCAAGTCAACCGGCGCCTACTTCGCTGCGCTTCAAGCCCACCAGAAGGTGGAGCCTCCGGAGATCATCATCGATCTCTTCATGGAGAAGAACGAAGACACTGCGAAGCTTCAAGGAACGAACAACGCCCTTGGTGAAGATAGTCCGGGCATCCGAATCCGGATCTATCCCGACCCCGACCTGGCTGACGAGTTTCACGAGTTCATCCAAGACCCGACTGATCTTAAACTGATCCCCGTCGAGTACTACCGGGTCGACTGGCTCGGGTTCTCTGGCAATCCAATCAACGCAAGGGGCGTGCCAGCGACGGTGTCCATGATCGACGCCTCGACCATCCGGCTGCAGTCCGGTGCTGACTACTACCTACAGCAGATAATCGGAAGCACACTCACCAAGCCCGAGCGGGCGGAGCTCTCACGTCAGTACCGCAGCATCCGTGAAGCTTTCGCCGCGCAGGGGTCTGTCAATACCATCAATGAGAAGCTGACTGAGTCCCACGGCGACGTGTCGGACCGATGCCTCAGCCTCTCGATCGACATCTCTCATCGGTCAACCTGGGAGAGCAGCCTCGCACCACACCTCGACCAGCTCCCCCTTCCATACGTCGGTAAGGGAGAGCAAAGCCGACTGAAGGTTCTCCTGGCCTTGAGCCGTCAGGTTGACGACACGCACGTCATGTTGGTCGAGGAACCGGAGAACCACCTGTCCTTTGCGTCGCTGAATATCCTTCTGGAGAAGATCCTCGCAAAGTGCGAAGGCAAGCAAGTGTTCATCACCACGCACAGTTCCTACGTCCTCAATAAGCTCGGCCTCGCGAGCCTGATCCTGATGGGTGGGGATAGTACATCGCTCCGCATTACCGAGCTCAGTGCAGACTCCGAGGATTATTTTAAGAAGCTGCCCGGCTACGACACGCTCCGGCTCGTGCTTGCCCGGAAGGTCGTGCTTGTCGAGGGCCCCTCGGATGAGCTGATCCTTCAGCGGGCCTACAAAGACCGATACCAAAAGCTGCCTATCCACGACGGCGTCGACATCCTCAGTACGCGCGGACTGTCGTTCAAGCGCTTCCTGGATCTCGCCGTTCCGTTGCAGAGGCGCGTCGTGGTGGTGAGGGACAACGACGGTAAGGCTCACGCGGACGTCCTCGCCGGCTACGACCAGTACACCGAGCACGACTTCATCACCGTGCGGGTAGGCGCCGACACGACGCTCAAGACCCTCGAACCGCAGTTGCTCGCGGCCAGCAGCCTTGAAGCGCTCAACACTGTGCTCGGCCGCGCGGACACCACCGACGCCGACCTCCTGAAGTGGATGGAGGCAAACAAGACGTCCGCGGCACTAGCCATCTTCGAGTCCGAGAGCACTCTCACCATGCCGACGTACATTACCCAGGCGCTGGATGACCTCGCCTAGGCACACGGCCACCATCGGCGCCGCTGGGTCCGGCAAGACGCAGAGGCTTATCGACGGTGCCCTCGCCGCCGCGGCCGATGGCAAGCGCGTGCTCATCACTACCTATACCATCGAGAACCGCAATCATATCGAGCGTCGAGTTGCTCAGGCATGCGGCGTCGTGCCCCGGAACGTCGACATCCTCACGTGGTATCGGTTCCTGATCAACGAGCTCTGCCATCCGTACCAGCTGGCCTTCCTCGGCCAGATCGGCGTTGTGCGTTCGCTTTTCTTCGAAAACGCTCCGTGGCAGAAATTCGCCAAGAAGACTCAGCGGAGCTATTACCTCACGAAGCAGGGTGACGTATACAAGAACCGAGCCTCAGCTCTCGCACTAATCTGCAACGAGGACAGTGATGGCAAGGTGATGGAACGACTCGCCTCCATCTATAGCGAGATCTACATTGACGAAATGCAGGATCTTGCTGGCCACGATTTCGACCTACTGGACGTGCTGATGGCGACGCCTCCCACCGTGCACCTCGTGGGCGATCCCCGGCAGGCGCTATACTTCACCGACGACAGCAACAAGAACAAGAAGTACAAGGGGGCGTCCTTTGTAGCGTGGCTCGAAAAGCGGGCTGCGACCATCCAGATCGAGTGGCTGAATGAGAGTCACCGATGCTGCCAGGCGATCCTCGACTGGGCGGACGCTCTCTTCGAGGGATACGAGCCGACCACATCCCTCCACGATGAGGGCGAGGACGGCGATGGCGTCCACCTACTGACTCGCCTTCAACTACCCGGGTACCTCCAGATATACGGAGCCGAGGTCACTGTGCTGCGCAGGCAGAAGACCAACGACACCATGGGCCTTCCAGCGATTAACATCGGCGTCTCCAAGGGTGCGACCTATGAGCGGGTCGTGTTGTTTGGAAGCAGACCGATGGTCCGGGTTGCGTCCGGGAAAGACGGCCCGAACAAGCTCAGCCCCATTGAGCGAAACCGCTTATACGTTGCCGTGACCCGCGCGCGGCGGAGTGTCGTCATCGTCTTGTAGCGACGTGTCGCCAGGCCTGTGGTCCGCTCCGACTGCCGGGCGGTGTGTATGATGAGGTCAGTCGGAGCCGAGCCGCTTGTCCCCCCCCCCCGCCTTCCCGGTCGAACGCTGCGCCGCGATGACTTGGGCCCAGTGTTTGAAATGGGTCTTTGGCATCGAGGATCCTGAAGTCATTCAGAAGATCGCCACGCACCTCTATGTGATAGGGTGGGAGCCCAAAGCCACCTGGCGGTCACGGTACCAAGCGCTGCCGCAGCAGAGGCTGTACGACGTCCACCTAGAGACTTCGGGCTCAGCCCCCTATCACTTCCATACGGGTGATGTTCTTCTCCGAGATGGGTGGACTACTTTATTCGCGGCGATGTTCGCTTTTCCCAGAAGCGATCGCATCTGGGAACCTCAGTATTTCAGAATTCGCTGATGCGAACCTCGTTCTCTATTTGTTTCGCTTGTTCTAATAGCGCAACCATTCAGCCATAGCGGTTTGCTGCCTTAATCCTGTATCGGGAAATCCCCGACGCCCGCGTTGCCAGGACGACTGAAATACTGGCGATCGGTTGGTGACGGTGCGGTGAGCATGGAAAACCGTGGGAATCTTTGCTTAAGTTAAGAAGACCCCGATTCGCCTCAGTGACACCGTCACATGGACAAGGACCTAGCATCGTTCATCGACCGGATATACGGAGCCGCGCTGGAGCCGCGCCAGTGGAATGCGCTGCTGCCCGAACTCACGGACTGGCTGGATTGCTTCGCCGCGGACACGTCCGTGATCCGGCATGGTCAGGGGTATTGTGGCCAACCTTGGCGTCACGCCCCATTTCCACCGTCCTTCCTGAATACGTCGACTACTACTGGGCCATCAACCCGTGGGTTGAAAACGGTGCCGCGGCGAGGGTGGGACAGATCCTCTTGGACTGGAGTTGACCCGCTACTGGGTTTAAGAAAACGCCAGCGCGGCTCAGCCACGGACCCACCGCACATTGTTGTCTCATATTCATAGTCAACTGGTCCCAGGATATCCCCGATGAAATATCGCGCATTCATCAGCTACAGTCATCACGACAGGACGTTCGCTGGCTGGCTTCACAAGCAGCTCGAAAGATACACGCTTCCAAGAAACCTGAAGATTAACAAATCAGATGTTAAGGGCAGGACGGTTGCCCCCGTCTTTCTCGACACCGAAGAGTTTGGGGGGGCCCCAAGCCTCACGAATTCGGTCGTTGATGCGTTGCGGGCATCTGACACGTTACTAGTGATTGCCACCGAGAACTCGATTTCGTCAGAGTGGGTAAAGATGGAGTTGACCGAGTTCCGTCGGCAGGGGAAAGGCCACCGAATCCTGCCGATCAGACCAGGAAACGCGTCAAAGGATGTTATATCCCATCCTTCCTGGACTTCAGACGAAGTTAAGCTCCATGCCGAGTATCCTTCTGATCAGCCACTTTTCGTGCAGTTTGGCCCGACATGGCGGGAGAATAACGCTGCGCTTCTAAAAATCATCGCGTTCATCCTGGGTATTCGCTATGACGACCTTGCCCAGCGAGCACGTAAACGTCGAAATCGCAGGCTCTCTATGTTGGCCGCAGGGGCCGTGGGTCTGCTTGTCCTTATGACATATGTATGGCAAGAGATGGAACAACGTCGGTGGGATCAGTTGCGGGCGGATTCGATTGCCTTGACGTCAGCGGCCGAACGAGACATCCAGGCAGGCCGCTATGGGGCGGCGATACCCAAGCTCATATCCGCTTTGCCGGACGACCCGGAGTACGAGAACCGACCGATCGTTATAACTAGCGAGAGCTTACTATCAAAGGCTCTATACTTATCCACTGCCACGGCAACGATCCGCTCAAGCAAGGGTGTCAGTTCGTCAACGTTCGACGAAACGGGCCAGCAGCTCAGAGTATACACCAGCGACGGAAACGCCTATTCGGTGGATCTGATGGAGCAAACCGTCTCACGCGACGAAGGGTACGCTAGGAGCAGTGGAATTGCGCTGGGCGAGACCGAGGACGGCACCTTGCGCCTCGTGTGGCGGGGCGATTCCCTCCAGAAAAAGCTTGTCAGGCAAGGGCCCGCAGGTGCATCCGTTGTTATTTCGAACAACATCGTTCAGATCCTAGAGACGAAGGCCGGTAAGCAAATCTTGACCGTGGAGGCCAAGCACGCCAGCACCGCAGAATGCGAATCTTTGACATTCTCAAACATGGATGCCTGTCTGGTGACGTTACTGGTGGTGGTGCGTGACTGGGATACCGGAGCCATCAGTTTTCAGCAAGATCTGCAGACGAAAGATCTCATTCTTGCCTGCCACGGGGCAGAGTTCCTCTTGTTGGCACCGAGGAATCAACTAGGCATGACCGGCAGGATCACTATTTTTACCGCCGCTAAGGGTGGCTACGAGCGGTGGAAGGTCCTACAAGACGTTGCTGTGGACTGCCACAAAGATCGCAACGGCTTCGTCGTTGCCGAGAAAGCTGGGGGGGTCTATGAGATTAGCAAGGACGAGAAAGGGGCCCCTATCCAGGTGGAGTTGAGTACGGGCTTGGAGGCTGGTAGGCAGCTAAAGCCGCAACTGGCCACGCCGGACGTGCTTTTGCTGAAATCGGGGTCTACGGCCGGACAACACGGTGACGTGACCTTCGTTTTTCTGCGCGAGAAATATGAGCCATGGACAGTCAAAAACGTAAGCTCTTACGGTATCTCTACCGACGGGAAGTACTTGGCTGTATTGTCACGCGACGGCGTCCTCTATGTCCGGTTTCGGGATAAGCTGTTAGCGGAAATATCGCTTTTCGATCGGCCACTGCTTGCGAGCGAACTGGTGTTTTCGGAGGACACAAATCTCCTTGCAGTGAGCGTGCAATCCGAGTCTGTAACCAGGATCGTCACACTCGTCGTGGACCCGTGGTCGGAGGAGGTGTTGACCTCGTTTGAAACGCCGTACGACAGAGCTCTCGGCTCACGCTTCTCATTGCGCACACAGTTCTCACCTTCAAGCGACCTCGTGTCGGTAACCGGGAGTGAGATGGTAGTTGTCCATCGCACCAGGCCAGAACAGCCGGAAACTGTGGTCGAGACAGCCGCAGACAGCATTGTCGACCATAGATTAATCTCCGAAGCACAACTTGCGGTGCTGACAGAATCCGGGCTTAAAGTGTTCGAACTCTCGACCAATGAATTGCTCTTCGAGCATCCTCTCCCGCTTAAACTCGACTACGGGCAAGGACTTGCTCAATTGTTTGGCGGTGAGGAAAGGATCATTGCGGTCAACCATCGAGACGGCTATAGTGTATTTGACTCCATAACCTGGCGCCATTTGTGGGACGCACGGGCCTACCGCGTCGACCATATTGACATTGCGTCCAGGCTGATGCTAGTAGCCGCAGTGTCTAAAGAGGGCGTGTCGGAGTACACGCTCTACAAAGAAGCCAAGCCAGATCCAGTGTTTCAAGATCACTCGGCGTCGAAGACGAAGGGTTGCCGGCTCACGGCAACCGGCTCGACTGCATATTGTTTCTCCGACAAAACTTTGGTGGAGATTCCTGCTGAGACAGGGCAGATCGCGGCGCAACGTACGTTCGCACAGCCTATTTGCGCCGTATACCCCCTCTTTGACGGGCAACAACTTGCAGTATTCACCTTCGTGAAGGAGCTTCCGCTTCTCGGAAGCGCGTATTCGTCTGCGCCCGTGCTGCGATCAAGGCGATCCTGTCGCCTCAGCTGGTGGCGGAAGGGGCTTGTTGAATCGAGCGGTGTGAGTCTCCCCGAGAGCGGATATGAATTCAGCCTCTTCGAAGATGGGCGTCTCTTCACCTCGGACATTACGGAGAGCAACGACCAGCGTTTCCTGATCGTATGTGAAGAGGCAACGTGTCAAGTGAGTGGTGGTCCGGACCAAGTAACTGTGTTCCAGGTTGGGCCTCGTGCCCAACAAAGTATTCAACTCGACGCGGTCATCGAGTACCAGGACCAGCCGACTCTATACATTCTCGCGTTTAATGGCTTGGCTAAATACGTTGCGGGCCAGTCCCAGCCCGTGATCGACGTCGGGCTGGAGAAACTTGAAAACAAGTCCGTGAACGTGTCACGGACCCGACCCCTTGCCCTCTTGAACGGAAGGCGGCTGGATAGGACGGTGGTGGCACTGGTGGATACCGACGTTGGTAACGTGCTTTGGTCAAACGCAAAACTATATGGCGAAGGGGGACATCTCTCCGACGATGCGCAAGTAATCACAGTTGCTGACGTATTCGGGGTCATCGAATTGTGGAGAGTGTTACCTATCGGTGGGCGAGAGCTAATTGAGCTCGCAAAAGTTCGTGCGCCGTTCGAAGTCTCATTAGATTTCCTGTAAAATCAAGTAATGGGCTTAAAGCTGGACTAAGGTCACGTTGGGCAAGTCGTTCTTGATGTAACAGGCGTCGCCCTGCATGAGGCGGAAGGCGTCCCAGAAGATGTCTACGTCCCGCGTGTAGCTCATGTCGCCCGCTCCCCCGCGCCCGAAGGCCTCGTTGAACGCCGCCTCCAGGGGCGCCCAGACGCATTGGTGTTCGGATAGCGGCGTGATTCACTAGGAATCAAGAACTTGAAGATGGCCACGGCCTCTGATCTGATTGGAGTTGCTGAAGCTTCAACCGGCACAGAGGAGTGGCCGTAGCCCGAGCGAAGTCTACTGGGGTCCGAGAGACGTTGACCAGAGTGCTGCCGAAGGCGGAGATCGAGCGCCTCGCCTACGAGAGCGGGATGGTTCGCCGTCGCCGCAAGGTCGAACCGAGCGCGATGCTGTGGACGCTGGTGCTGGGTTACGCGACGGGACGAGAGCGTACCCTGGCAGGCCTTCGGCGGATGTATCAGTGCGCGACGGGCACTTCGCTGGTGCTGTCGGCGTTCTACGACCGGTTTACTCCGGAGCTGGTGCGATTCCTGCGGGCGGTGGTCACTGGGTGGTGCGGCCAGGTGGCCGAGCACGAGCCGGCGGTTCGCGGCCTGCTGGCGAAGTTTGCCGACGTGGTGGTCACCGATGCGAGCGTGGTGAAGCTGCATCGACTGCTCGCCCGGCGCTATCCGGGCACGCGCGCCAACGCCAACCCTGCGGCGGAGAAGCTGCATCTGGTGATGAGCGTGATGGGCGCGGGGCTGGAGAAGGTCAAGTTCACAGGAGAGCGTGCGAACGACCACCGCAGTCTGCGCATGGGGCGGTGGGTCGGGGGCCGATTGCTGCTCTTCGACCTCGGCTATCTCCGATACCAACTCTCTGATTGCATTGACGGAAACGGCGGGTACTTCCTCACCCGTGTGCCGGCGGGAGCGAATCCGCTCATCGTCGATGTGAACCGACTGTGGCGTGGGCGCAGCATCGCCCTCGAAGGCGACCGCCTCAATGGCGTCGCCGGCAAGTTGCGGCGCATTGCGCTCGACGTCGAGGTGGAAGTTCAGTTCAAGCGCGGGGTCTACGACGGTCAACGGGGTACCCATCGGCGCCGCTTTCGGCTGATTGGCGTGCGCGACCCGCACACGGCGGGCTACTGGTTCTACCTCACGAACATCCCGGCCGAGGAGTTCGATGCAGAGTCGCTGGTTCAGGTCTACGCCTGTCGCTGGCAGTTGGAGTTGATCTTCAAAGAACTGAAGTCGCATTACCGTCTCGCCGAGCTCCCAACCCGCAAGGCCTTGGTCGTAGAGGCGCTCGTCCTGTCGAACATCATCACGTTGCTGGTTAGCCGGCAGTTGCTTGATGCCGTGCGAAAACGTCTGCGCAGCCAACGGCATCGAGTCCCCAAGGGCCGTTGGGCATTGCTGTTCAGCGCCGCTGCATTGAACATCCTCGCTTTCATGATGATGCCCCTGCGCACGGCGAGAGCACTCGCGAAACGCCTCGAAGCGATGTTCCTGCACAAAGCGGTCGACCCGAACCGATCTCGGCTGCTCTTGCTCCAGCAAGTCGACCAGGGCGTCGCATGGGCTCGCTAACCGATCACGAATGCGCTGCGGCGGAAGATGTCCGTGCAACGGTGTGGACCACTGCTACGTTCGCCCCACGTACCGACATCGCAGACTTAGAACATCTAGGCGGCGTGTCCGACGCGGAGTGCATGCCCGCGATCAAAGTCAGGCGACTGAACTGCGCAGGAGCCAACCTTAGTCCGCTGAATACTGCCTCGCGGGCAGGGCTCATTGAGTGCGTGGGCATCAACCCAAGTGCGAGGTGGCATGGTCGCCTTCAGTTCAACCTATCCGCACGCTCTGGAGGTGTTCCAGAGTTGATGGTTTACATCAAGAGTCGTGATATCTCAGAGAATCAGTTGACAAGATTCGAGGACGAAATTTAATGGTGAGCCGCATGACGCCTAACCATCGGTTGCAGAGGCCCGTCGATGAACTGAAGCGTTATACCGATTAAGGGAGAACCACCATGGCAGTCCGACGAAAATGCTTTGTTTCGTACCACCAGGCGGACAAGCCGGTGGTCGATCGCTTTATCCAAACCTTTGGCGCAAATTTCATCCGACGCGGGATGGAGATGACTGATGACATCATCGGTTCTAATGATACCGACTATGTGATGCGTCGAATCCGCCAACTATATCTCGAAGACTCAACGGTAACATTGGTGTTGATCGGTCAATGCACATGTGCGCGCCGTTACGTGGATTGGGAGGTCCAGGCATCACTTCGGCAGCCAGCTGACGGTTTCCCTAACGGCCTCGTCGCCATTCAGCTCGCGGAAAGCTTCAGGTCTCTTCCAGAGCGAGTTCAGGCGAACGTCGACTCCGGATACGCTAAGTTCTACAAATACCCTAGTTCTCAGAGTGGATTCAATGGCATCGTAGAAGAGGCATTTGACGCAAGGACAACGCTCGCGAGAAAGATAGTGAACAAACGCGAGCGCTTTTCGAACAATAGAAAATGTCCGTAACGCATATGGACGAAGAGCATTATCTTCGCGATCGACTCGAAGATCAGATTGAGTGGTATGACGCCAAGAGTCAGTGGAATCAGAAATGGTTCAAGCGTCTTCAAGTGTTTCAACTGATTGCTGCCGCCTCAATTCCATTCTTGGCCGGATACATAGCGCCCGACGGCTTTTGGAGGAAATTCACTGTGGGAGTTCTTGGCTTAACCATCGCAGCCGCGGGCGCAGTCGCGGGATTTTACAAGTTCCAAGAAAATTGGATCGAATATCGCACTACTTGTGAAGCGCTTCGGCACGAAAAGTATCTTTTTCTCACCAAGACCGAACCGTACGACGCCGAGCGACCTTTCGATTTGTTGGTGAAGCGGGTAGAGGCGCAGATCTCAAAGGAAAACAGTAACTGGTCGCAGTACATTAAAATGCACAAGAAGCAGATCAAATCGGTATAATAATCGGCTCGTCAGTAAAAACTGTGGGCGAGTTTTGGCTCCGGCAACTTGCCAAGTGCATGATACAAGGCGATTTCTGTCGCTCGAAAGGTGCGGAATCCGTATGATTTTCTCATGGTGACTTTCGCCTTGTTGTTTAACCCCTCCACGACGCCGCTGGAGAATCGCTTTCGAGCGCGGAAATAATTCAACACTAGCTCGCGATGGGTACGCATGGTACGGGCAAACTTCTTCATCGGCTCGATCCGAGAGCGCATGGTCTGCGTGCACCAGGCGTCCAGGAACTTGCCGGCCCATACCGGGGATTGGTACCCCCACCGTTGCTGAAACTGCTCCTTGAGTAAGTAGGCGCGCACACTTTTGAGGTTGTATTTCAGCAGGTCGCGTAACTTTAGCTGTTGGTTGTCCGTCAGATTTCCTCCAGCACCACGGCGCGCTCGGGCAGCGCCCGCAGCAGCGCCTTCAGGCGCTCCAGGCTTTGGCTGATAGGGCACGCAGTGGCGTGACGGGTCTCGGCGTGAAATACTGGCATTGGGGCAGCCCTCCGCAGTGGTTTCGCTTTCTCACCGAACATTATTCCAGAGGTCCACTGCCCCTTCCTTATTCCTGCTGCGCTCCCCCTCACGACAAAGTGTCATCGGTATCGCCTGGGCAAATTCCAAGCCCGCGTGCAACTTGAAATAAATCGATCACTTACGTTGACTTGTTGAGGTCAGTTCGAGATCTACACCCACGCGTTTTAACGGTACCACCTTGCCCGGCTTCTGGTTCGTGGTGAGGCACTCGACGTGGCGCGCCCACTTTGCCAGGCCCTTCGCGCTTTCGACAGCGTAATTGTGGACGTTGTAGACCCGGGCGATCCCCGACACGATCCCCGACCGGTGATTCAAAGTTGCCTCAATGACGTGGGGTGGCACCTTGAGTGCGGCCATACCCGAGGCGGCGGTGCGGCGCAGATCGTGGAACCGCCAAGGCGCGATGGTGGTATCCGCCGCTTCCATGAAGGCATCCAAGCGGCGCTTGGCCCTCGAGAAACCCGACACGGGGTTTTTGCCTGCGCTCCCGGAAAAGACATAGGGCCCCGTGAAGCGGGGCAGAGGTTTCAGTATGTCCAGGGCCTGCTTCGGCAGGAAAACGCGGTGTATCGTACCGCGCTTGGTGTCGGGGATGGTCCAGACGCCACCGTCGATATCGGCCCACCGCATGTGGGCAAGCTCCGTCTCCCGCTGGCCGGTGAGCAGTAGTAGTTTGACAAAAGGCCCGAACGGATACTCCAGCGGCCCTGCAGCGGACCACACGGCCTTGATCTCGTCGTCGGTCAGGATCCGATCCCGCGGCGGCACCTTGGCCGGTGCCTTCAATCCGGCGATGGGCGACGCGTCGAGGATCCCCCGCTGAACGCACCAATTGAAGAATGACTTAAGGATGGCGTACACCAAGCGTGCCTGGGCGCCCTTGCCTTCCTTCACGAAGCCATCAGTGATGTCCAGCACATCGCGCCGGGAAATGGCGGTGATCGGTTTCTTGCCGAGCTTTGCAGCCACCCGATTCAGCTCGCCGCGGTAGGAGTCGGCGGTACGGGGTTTAAGCTTTGGCTTGGCGTGAAATTTGATGTAGTCATCCTTCACGGCCGCGAAGGTTTCCCGGACATGCTCGGGCAAGATCTCCGCGGGGCGCGCGCGGGGATCATCGCCATTGGCCGCCGCGACCAGCGCCTTCTTGGCGGCCTCCCGGGCCTCGCCCACCGTCATGCCGTGGCGCTCGTCTTCCTGGCAGGTGCGGGCCTTGCCTAGCGTCTCCCACTGCTTCCGGCCGGCCAGGGTATAGACCACGACCCATTGCCGGGTACGGGCCCCCACTCGCAAACACAGCCCGGTCACCAGGTCGTCAAAGATGGCCTCGCGGGGGCGACCTTGCTGCGGAGCGGCGGCCGCGACGGTCTTGTCCGTGATCCGTTTCGTGGGCATGGCTCGTTTTCCATCAGTACGTCCAAAGGTGGGGCTCGGTCGCTCGTTTGGAATCCATTCACGCGGTCCGAACAATATAAGGAAAGCGTGAACTGGCTACTTTTGGCTACCAGAATCCCGTCGTTAGGGGCAGTATGGACTTGGTAGCGCATGATAGGCAATAGCGGATAAAAGATGCGCAATAACATCTACTTACGATCACTCTGCGGTGCCTTCTGGCGTGCGCTTGAAAGAACAAGTTTTAACACGTTGATTGACTTTTAATCAGGTGGTCGTTGGTTCGAATCCAACACGGCCCACCATATTTCCCAGGGCCTTATTTCCCTGGGCCTTGGCCGCCCTCCCCGGCGAGGCGCGACTGCCCTTTCCCGGCCCCCGCTCCCGCCCCCGCGCCGAGTAGCTGCCAGGCCGCTTATGGATTAACGTCCACCAAGGCATGGCTACGCTTATCCCAGGACAAGCGCCACGGAATGACCGGAGAAGAAGAAAAAGCAAGGGAGGAGATCGACCGACTGCTGCGCGCCGCAGGCTGGATCGTCACCTACCCCTCTGAGGCCAACATCGTGGCCGGGCGCGGAGTCGCCGTGCGCGAGTTCCCGCTGAAATCGGGCCATGGCTTCGCCGACTATCTGTTCTACGTGGATGGCAAGGCCGCCGGGGTGCTTGAGGCCAAGAAGGCGGGGCACACCCTGACCGGCGTCGAGATCCAGTCGACGAAGTATTCGGAGGGTCTGCCCGACGGTCTGCCCGCCTGGCAGAAGCCGTTGCCTTTCGCCTACCAGTCCACCGGCGCGGAAACCAAATTCACCAACGGCCTCGACCCCGAGCCGCGCGCCCGGTCGACCTTCAGCTTCCACCGGCCGGACACCCTGGCCCAGTGGCTCGACGACGCCGCCCACGGAGTGAGGGAGGCGCCGGGCGATTACCTCGACCGGGGTCCCACCTTCCTGGCCCGGTTGCACGACCTGCCGCGCCTCATCGAGGAAGGCCTGTGGCCCGCCCAGATAACGGCTATCCGGAACCTGGAACAGTCCCTGAGGGAGAACCGCCCCCGCGCCCTCATCCAGATGGCCACCGGCTCGGGCAAGACCTTCACCGCCATCAACTTCATCTACCGCCTGATTAAGTTCGCCGGCGCCCGCCGGGTGCTGTTCCTGGTGGACCGCGGCAACCTGGGCGACCAGACCCTCAAGGAGTTCCAGCAGTACGTCTCGCCCTACAACAACTTCAAATTCAGCGAGGAGTACATCGTCCAGCGCCTGTCCAGCAACAACCTCGACACCACGGCGCGGGTCTGTATCAGCACCATCCAGCGCATGTACTCCATGCTCAGAGGCAAGGAACTGCCCGCGGAAGACGAAGAGATCTCCGTGCAGGGTCTGGAGGGCCTGTTCAAGGAGCAGCCGCCGATTGAGTACAACCCCGGTATTCCCATAGAAGCGTTCGACATCATCGTCACCGACGAATGTCACCGTTCCATTTACAACCTCTGGGCCCAGGTGCTCGAATACTTCGACGCCTACCTCATCGGCCTGACCGCCACCCCCAACAAGCAGACCTTCGGCTTCTTCCACCAGAACCTGGTCATGGAATACCCCCACGAGCAGGCCGTGGCGGACGGCGTCAACGTCAACTACGACGTCTACCGCATCAAGACCCAGATCACAGAGGGCGGCTCAAGGGTCGAGGCCGGTTACTACGTGGAGCAGCAGGACCGCGAGACCCGGCAGAAACGTTGGCAGGAACTGGACGAAGACCTGAGCTACGAGGCCAGGCAACTCGACCGCGACGTGGTCACGCCGGACCAGATCCGCACCGTGGTGCGCACCTTTAAGGAGAAGCTCCCGACTGAGATCTTCCCCGGGCGCACCGAGGTCCCCAAGACCCTGGTATTCGCCAAGGACGACAACCATGCCGAGAACATCGTCGAGATCCTGCGCGAGGAGTTCGGCAAGGGAAACGACTTCGCTCAGAAGATCACCTACCGTACCACCGGCGCTACACCCAAGCAGCTGATCAAGGACTTCCGTAACACCTATTTCCCGCGCATCGCCGTCACCGTGGACATGATCGCCACCGGCACGGACATCAAGCCCGTGGAGATCGTGGTCTTCATGCGCGCCGTCAAGTCCCGCTCCTTCTTCGAGCAGATGAAGGGCCGCGGCGTGCGGGTCATCCGGGGCGACGACCTCAGGGCCGTCACCCCGGACGCGGAAATAAAGAACCACTTCGTCATCGTGGACGCCGTCGGGGTCTGCGAGCAGGACAAGACGGACTCCCGGCCCCTGGACCAGAAAAAGTCAGTCTCCTTCGAAAAGCTGCTCCAGGCGGTGAGCTTCGGCAACACCGAAGAGGCCGTGCTCACCTCCATCGCCGGCCGTCTGGCCCGCATGGAGCATCGCTTGAGCGAGGACGACGACAACAAAATCCGCGAACTGGCCCAAGGCTTAGGGCTCAACGACCTCAGCCGCCGACTGGTGGAGGCCATTAATCCCGACCGTCACCTGGAGCAGGCCAGGGCCGACCTGGGGTTACCGCCGGACAGCGACCAGCCCGTCAGCAACGAGATCCTGCAGGCCGCCAGGGACAAGATCATCCAGCAGGCCGTCAAGCCCCTGTACGACCCCGGGCTGCGAGCGCTGCTGGTCGACGTGAAGAAGAAAAACGAGATCACCCTCGACCACGTCAGCCAGGACGAGGTCATCGAGGCCGGCTTCAGCGCGGAGGCCACCGAGCGCGCCCGGGGCGTCGTCCAGTCCTTCGAGCAGTTCATCGAGGACCACAAGGACGAGATCACCGCCCTGCAGATCCTCTACAGCAAACCCTACAGGGCCCGCCTGAACTTCGACGACATCAAGGAACTGGCCGACCAGATTCAGGCCCCGCCCCACCTGTGGACCGAATCCCAGCTATGGCAGGCCTATGCCGCTTTGGAAAACACCAGGGTCAAGGGCGCCGGCGGCAGGCGCATCCTCACCGACCTGGTGTCCCTGGTGCGCTTCGCCATCCACCAGGACAACGAACTGATCCCCTTCCCCGAGCGGGTGCAGGCCAACTTCAATGCCTGGCTGGCGACGCAACAACAAACACGTCATTCCGGCGAAGGCCGGAATCCAGAACCGTTCAGCCCGGAGCAAATTCACTGGCTGGAGATGATCCGGGACCACATCGCCGCGAATCTGGGCATCGAGCCGGATGATTTCGAGTACGCGCCCTTCGCCCAGGAGGGCGGCTTGGGAAGGGTCCACCAATTGTTCGGCAATGAGCTCGAGACGATCATCGAGCAGCTGAACGAGGGCCTCGCCGCGTGAGGCGTGCGCCACGCCAATTTAAGCGGGTTGACATTAGTAACCGATAAGTTACCTTATGATTTCGACAAGGAAAGTCGTCGAATACCTGGACCCGGACGGGGCCTCGCCGTTTGCCAGGTGGTTTGCCCGGCTCGACCCCGCGGCGGCGGCAAAGGTCACCACGGCCCTGTACCGCATGGAGCAGGGCAACCTCTCCAACGTGAAGCCGGTGGGCCAGGGCGTGGCCGAGTACCGGATCCACGCCGGTCCCGGCTACCGCATCTACATCGGCCAGCAGGGCGGCCGGCTGGTCATACTGCTCGGCGGCGGGACCAAGAAAGGCCAGGGCGCCGACATCCGCCTGGCCCAACGACGCTGGCGCGACTACAAGGCGCGCGACAAGAGGTGAACGCCATGGCCGTCACTCGCGAATTCCGCCACACCATCCAGGCCCGTGCCCGGGCAGACGCGCGCTACCGCGCCGCCATGCTCACCGAGGCCATCAACGAGCTCCTCGCCGGCGACCTCGCCACCGGCAAGGCGATGCTGCGCGACTACGTCAACGCCACCATCACCTTCGACCGCCTGGCGGAGGCCACCGGCATCCCCCCCAAGAGCCTGCAGCGCATGCTCGGCCCCAAAGGCAACCCCACGGCGGGAAACCTCTTCGCCGTCATCAAGGCCCTTCAGGATGCCGAGCACATCACCCTGGCGGTCAAGCCGACGAGGCATGCCGCGTGAGAGCAAAGGAACACGTCGCTGCAGAACAGGCATGCCACCAACAATGTACCAGGACAACGAGTTAATCCCCTTTCCGGAGCGGGTACAGGCCAACTTCAATGCCTGGTTGGCCTCCCAACCCCTTCTCCTATGAGCGCCTTGTGGAGGGGCTCAATGTGCCCTTCAGGCTGGACAGCGAGTCGGTCAGGGTAGGGGAGACCCATTTGCACCAGGCGTTGCGCGAGGCCCTGGTCAATACCCTTGCGCACGCGGACCACGAGGCAGCACAAGGCATCATCGTCACCAAGCGACCGGATGCGTTCGTGTTCCGAAATGCCGGCCGGCTGCGCGTGCCGGTCGAGAGACTGTATGAAGGCGGCGTCAGCGACCCGCGCAATCCGAGCTTGCAGAAGATGTTTCAGATGCTCGGCCTAGGTGAGAAGTCGGGCTCGGGCTTCCCCAAGATTCTACGTGCCTGGCGCGAGCAGCAGTGGTTGATTCCCCTGGTGTCAGAGGCGCTGGATCTGGAGATAACCAGCCTGACCTTGCCCCTTGCCAGCCTGATTCCGGAGGCCGTGGAGCGGGAGTTGCGCGAACTCGTCGGGAATGCGTATGCGCAGTTGCCGGAGTTGGATCGGATCATCCTGCTACTGGCCCATCGCTTCGGTGAGATCGGCAATGCCGATGTTCAGCCTTACTGCCGGGAGCATCCCCGGGATATCGGCACGCATCTGAAATCGTTGGTGGATCATGGCTGGCTCAGCAGAAGTGGCCAGGCCCGTGGCACGCGTTACCGACTGCCGGGCCACCTCGAAACCGGGCAGTTATTCCCGGATGCAGACCCGGAAGAGGCAAGCTCCGAACATAAGGACGCCGACTCCGAACATTATGAGCCCGACTCCGAACAATACGAGGAACTTATGGCGATGGCGGCGCCGGTGCGGGAAAAAGGTCGTGCCGACAAAGCCTTAGTGAGGGACACCATCGTTAGTTTGTGTGCTGGGCGATTCCTCAGCCTCCGAACACTGGCGGAATTGTTGAACAGAGAGCCCGATAGCGTGCGCAACCACTACATCACACCCATGCTGCGGGTGGGGTTGATCCGGGCGCGGTTCCCGGAGCATCCCAACCACCCTCAGCAGGCGTACAGCGCCGTAGACACCCCAGGGGCACCGAAATGAGTCCTGCGGGAATTACGAACAAGTTCTGGAACTACTGCAACGTCCTGCGCGACGACGTCATGAGCTACAGCGACTACGTCGAGCAGCTCACCTATGTGCTGTTTCTCAAGATGGCCGACGAACGTACCCAGGCGCCTTACAATCAAGCCAGCATCGTGCCGCAGCCGTACAGCTGGTCCAGCCTCATCAAGAAGGACGGCGACGAGCTGTTCGACCACTACCGCCATGCCCTGGATGCGTTGGGCAAGGATTGGCCAGAACCGGCTCAGTTCTGGCGGCCCTTGACAGCACGGGCCATATGTCATGGCCGTTCTAGGTCTGTTCAGGAAACAGCCCTGGCAGCCAGCGAGACGCGAGTTTCGCCGGGAACGCCAGGCGCAGGGGGGCCCGGGGGCTCGCGGAGGTCAATACGTCCGCCTCCAGTAGTGCGGACACGATACGGCGGGCCTGCCTGTCGCCTGTACCAACGATGCCGGCGGTATCGCCGCGCGGGACCTCGCCCCGGTAAAGGACCGTCTCCAGGAGAGCGCCTGCCTTGTCCGGCAGCCGGCCGCCCCGGCTCTCTTCCTCCGCCCACAGCAGGATGCGATTGCGCAGACGGTCAGGCTGGACGAGTCCTTCCATGAAGATAACCTGGTCAAGGCAGGTGTCCAGAAAGAAAGCGGTGAACGATGCCAGCCCTTCCTCGCTGAGATGCCCGCGGCCGTCCAGATCGTTGCGGCGCGGCAAATCGCATCCCATCAGGTGGCCCTTGTAAGCACGCACGTTGCGTGCGAGGCCGCGGGCGACCGACCACACACCGCCGGTATCGAGTACGTCGAGCAGGGTGGCGTGGGACATGAGCCGGGCGACCCTGCCGTTGCCGTCCAGGAACGGGTGTATCCAGAGCAGGCGGTGGTGGGCAGCGGCGGCGGCCAGGATGGCCTCCGATTTCCCGAGTCCGCTGTAAACGCTCTCGAAGCGCTCCAGAAAGCGCGGGAGAGCGCCGGGGCTGACAGATACGTGACGGCCGACCTTCACGTCGCGCAGGCGCAGCTCGCCAGGCGTCATTGCCTGGGTCTCGCCTGTGTCCGGGTCTTCGACAACCAGAAGGTCCCCGGGCAGTAGCTCGCCGAAGCGGCGGTGAATCTCGCAAAGCCCGTCTGCGGTCGTCGCTTTTCCTCGCAGTCCTCCTCCGTCGATCCAGCGCTGCACCTCGATATGCGCGCGTGCCTCCATCTGGAGATCCCGCTTTTCCTCGTTCTGGCTGTAATCGTCCTGTAGGGCGCGTTCGATATCGATCGGGTGGGTATCGTGCCCCTCGATCAGGTTGCTGTAGTAGCAGTTCATGGCCCGCACGAGGTCGGCAAGGGCCGTCAGGAAGCCCTCGGGCAGGCTCCGGCGAAATCCGGCGGAGCGGGCCGCAAGCTCCAACACGAGGTCGGTCAGGTACTCCCGGTGGCGGGATGCGTCCGGTATCCTCATCGGCTCCATCAGACAAACCTGCTCGCCCCGGTCGGGAAGCCCCTTTCCGGCCGCTTTAATGTCCGCTTTTTTGTCCGTTTTCAAGTCGCTCATAACGCCATTTATAACAGTGCGTTATGTGCGCAGCAAGGCGTTTTGCGTCCGGCCTGATGACCGCTAATATGGCGCTTTGGTCGGTTACTTCGGGTTTACCTGGCCACCACTTTCCCCCTCTTCTGCCGGATTCCTCAGGCGCCCTGACTTTCCAGCCGGTGGGCGAGGCCTAGTAACGGGCTGCCTGCATCTCCACCCTATCGTCGGGGCCCAAGGGTGCCGAGAGCCGAAAGGCCGGCTGGTAGCTATCGGTACCGATTCCGGTGCTCCTGGATTTGATGCAGACGACGTAGCTGCCAAGATAGTATTTCGTGGCGTTCATTAAAATGCATATTAAGCACGATTAAGTTCATTATCGTGGACTTTGGTATTGCTGGAGCGTTTCGTTTTTCCTTGCCCTAATGTATAGTGTTGTATACGTTATAATTTGTAACGTTTGTAAAAATGGACACAAGCCATGGAAAAGCGCCGGACGACAAAGCCCCTGCCTCTCCCCGTTCAGCGAGTCCTGCGCAAACTGGGAGGCGACATTCGTGACGCCCGGCTGCGGCGGCGCATTCCCACGGCGGTGATGGCCGAGCGGGCCTCGATCAGCCGCACGACACTGAACAAGGTAGAAAAGGGCGCGCCCGGAGTCTCGCTCGGGAATTACGCCACGGTGCTGTTTGTCCTCGGCCTTGCGGAAAAGCTCGGCGAACTCGGGGACATCCGCAACGACACCGTCGGGCTGGAGCTCGAAGATGAAGACTTGCCCAAGCGTATTCGCCGTTCCGGCAAGAAGCGCCCGACGCGGGACCGGAAAGGAACCGAGTGATGGACACGGAAGCGCTTGTTTACCTCGACCTTGATGGAACGCCAACGCTTGTCGGCCGCCTCTGGGCACGCGAGCGCCGGGGACGGGAGAGCGCGACCTTTGAATATGATGACGGCTGGCTGGCACATCCGGCCAGGTTCTCGCTGGAGCCTGCCCTCCAGCTTGGTCCCGGCCCGTTTCACACGCCGGCGGGCAAGCCACTTTTCGGGGCCATCGGTGATTCCGCTCCGGACAGGTGGGGCCGCGTGCTCATGCGCCGTGCCGAGCGGCGGCGCGCGGACCAGGTTGGGCAGACGCCCCGCACCCTGCGGGAAATCGATTATCTGCTGACGGTCAATGACGAGGCCCGGCAGGGAGCGCTGCGGTTCGCGTTGGAGCCTGGTGGCCGGTTCCTGGCGGCGGACGACGCCACGCCTATTCCGCCGCTCGTCGAGCTGCCGCGGTTGCTTTCCGCCGCCGACCATGTCGCCGCCGATTCCGACAGCGATGAGGATCTGCGCCTGCTCCTCGCGCCGGGCTCGTCCCTGGGCGGCGCGCGTCCCAAGGCGTCCGTGCGCGACAGCGACGGCGCGCTGGCCATTGCCAAGTTTCCGCAGCGGGATGACGAGATTGACACGGTGCGCTGGGAAGCCGTCGCGCTTGCCCTGGCGGAAAAGGCGTCCCTGCCGGTGCCGGAATGGCGGCTTGAAGCCATTGCAGGCAAGCCTGTGCTGTTGCTGCGCCGGTTCGACCGTGCCGGGGATGTGCGCATCCCCTTCCTGTCGGCCATGAGCATGCTCGGCGCTTCCGATAATAAAACTCACAGTTACCTGGAGTTCGTGGACGCCTTGCGCCAGTACGGCGCATCGCCAAAGAAAGATATGCACCTGCTGTGGCGGCGCATCGTCTTCAATATCCTGATTTCCAATACCGATGATCACCTGCGCAATCACGGTTTTCTCTACGAGGGCACCGACGGCTGGCGGCTCGCGCCGGCCTACGACCTCAATCCCGTGCCCGTGGACATCAAGCCCCGCGTGCTAAGCACCGCCATCGATCTGGAGGACGGGACGGCCTCCCTTGATCTTGCGCAGGAGGTGGCAGGGTATTTCGAGCTTGACGCCGGGCGGGCCGCCGCTATCGCCAAAGAGGTGGCCGAGGCTGTTTCCACCTGGCGGCAGGAGGCCGCCCGTATCGGACTGGATCAGGCCCGGATAAACCGTATGGCAAGCGCCTTCGAGCATGACGACCTGCAAGCTGCCCGGGCCCTGTAAGATCCAAGACGAAGGGCATGACCTGGCGCTGCAGACCATCGTTACCCAGCAGTACGACAGCCTGTGGTACCCGTCGGCCTCCGGCCAGATGGTACGCAAAGAGATCCACACTGCCGGTGGCGAGAGCGGCTGGTCCATCGTGGGTCCGGCCCCACTACCGTTACGCCAGCCTCTACTTCGAAGAAAACGCCGCTGTGGACGCGAGGGCGGTTCATAGCGTGTTCATCACCAGGCGGATACCCGCGTGTCGCAGTCGCTCAAGAGCGCTGCTGTCCGTGTATCGGGCACCTTGAACCTCGGATAACGTAGCGGCAGGCAGCGTCTCGCTGAACTTGAGCGGAGGCAGGCGTTCATCCTCGCCTATATCGGGGCGTGCCGGGTCAGCCATCGCCCATAAGCGAGAGCGAACCTCCTCGGGGTTACCAGGACAGGCCAAATCTACATAGAACTGTTGTGGCTGGCCGGCGGTGCAGTCCGTCAACGTAGCGATGGCCTGTCGGAGCAAGGCGTTGGCCAGTCCGCCCATGAACGTCCAGAGCCGCAGACGGCCGTTGGGCAAGACTTCCAGGGGCACGTCGCCATCCGGCTCGAGCCATGCGAAGTCGTCGCGGAGTTCTGCAAACAGGGTCGTCGCCCGGCGGGAGAGCAGGTGCGATGGAATTTCTCCGGCCAGGACTTCACGCGCGGCGGTGCAGTGTTCATTGCGCAGGTGCCGCGAGCTGCCAAGCCAGCGGGATTTACCGGTGGCATCTGTGGATTCCACGAATACCACCCGCCGGTTGTGGTCGGATCGAGTCACCCGCCAACTCCGCGCTCCCAGGGTCAGAACGGGCGGGGCCTCGTCCTTGCCCGCCAGACTCGAGCCATGGACCTGGCCGATCTCCCGGCGGCCGTGCAGCACAGTGAACAACTCCGGCGCACTGAATACCGATAGCAGGTCGGTGAAACGCTTGCCCCTAAAACGGGCCTCCGCCTTGTCGCCCAGCCACAACCGCCCATCAAGGTGGCGCAGCCAACCCTCCTCCTGCAGCCAAGCAAGCAGCTCTTCGGCACGGCTTCCCCGCAACCGTGAGGCATCCAGGAAGCCTCGAAGCCACTCACTCAGATCCGCTTCTCGTAAGTTACTTTCCTGATGAACGAGGGCGAATATCTGCTGGGCCAAGACGTGGATCGGCAATGGGGGCGGGTGTAGCGGCTCCACCCATCCCTGCCGCCACAGGTGAAGAAGTGCAAGGGTGCGGATGAGGGCATCGGCGTCCGTGGCGAGGAACAGGCAGTTGCGGGAAGTGCCTGCACGCCGGCCGGTACGCCCTAGGCGTTGAAGAAAAGCGGCCACGGTACTCGGTGCATCGACCTGGATGACGCGGTCCAGGTCACCCACGTCTATACCCAGCTCCAGGGTGCTGGTGGCGACAATGACGCAATTACTGGATTCGGCGAAGGCTCGCTCGGCGAGCTGGCGGGCCTCCGCGCTCAGGCTGCTATGGGAAGCGTGGGCCTCGATCTGGCGTTCCCGGAGCAGGTAAGCCAGCTCTTCCACCCGTGCCCGGCTATCGCAGAACACCAGGCGTTTCTCGCCCGAGTGTAGTGATGCGATGACCTGGGCGGCATTCTCCAGATTCTCGACGTAGTCCACCTTGATTTCCGGCGGGCTCGAGGTTTCCGTTGGTGGTTGGATGACGACGCCGGGATCATTGCCCGCCGTGAACCATTGCAGTAACGCTTCAGGATTGCCGACGGTGGCGCTGAGGCCCACCCGTTGCAATGCGCCCGTCGTCAGGTGCTGGAGGCGGTCCAGTAGGGCCAGGAGCTGCCAGCCGCGGTCATCGCCTGCGAAGGCGTGTAGTTCATCTACGACGACCACCCGCAGGTTCTCGAAGAGGGCACGGTGGTCCGTCCGGGAGCCGCACAGGATCCCCTCCACTGCTTCCGGCGTGACCAGCAGCAGATCCGTCTGCTCCCGTGTCACGGCCCGCCGCTGGCCCTGGCCGATATCTCCATGCCACAGGGCCACCCGCCGGCCGAGCATCCCGGCCAACTGGTTCAATCGAGGCTCCAGATTGTTGGCCAGGGCGCGCAGGGGGGAGATGTAGAGAACGGACAGTCCGCGCCAGTCCTCGCTTAGCATGCGGGAAAGAATGGGCAGGAGCGCCGCCTCGGTCTTGCCGCCGGCAGTAGGCGCGATAAGCAGCGCCGAACGCCCTTCGGTCAATGGTCCGGACGCCAGCTCTTGCAGGGGGCGGAGCCCCGGCCAGCCCAGGGTGTTGGCGACATGGTACTGCACCGCGGAGTGCAGCCGCTGGAATCCGTCGTTCACAGATCCAGCCGCACGTCGTCCACGTCGGTCAGGGCTTGCCGTTCGCTGTCCGTGAGGTCCCGGGCGGCAACCGTCGGCGCGTAGTGTTCCCGGGGGTCGAAGTCCGGGTACTGCTCCACACGGTCCAGGACGTCGGCCACCAGCTTGCGCAAAAAGATGCGCGGCGCGAGGCCGGCCTTGCCCCCGAGGCGGCCCGCTACGGCCGTGGCCAGATCCGCCAGGTAGGCGTCATCTACATGCTGGTGAATGCGTGCTTCGGCCTCCGAGCCCAGGGCGAACAAGCCCCGAACCCGGGCACCCACCGCCTCCAGGCGCGGCAGATCGAAGGGTTGCAGGCGCACTTGCACCGCCCGGGGGTTATCGAAGCGGGTGTCCGCCGAGAAATCCACCTGCAGGCGCTGGGCGAGGGGCGCAAGACGTTGAACCCCGTAGGGGCCTTCGAAGAAGGCGGGTGTGCCGGTGATGAAGAGATACAAGCCTGGAAAACGTCCCCGGTCGATCTCGTCCATGAGCTGGCGCAGGGCGTTCAGGCTCTTGTCACGGGCATCGCTGCGCATGCGCTGCAGGGTCTCCACTTCGTCCAGCACCATCACCAGGCCCGGGTGCCCGGCATCCCGTATCAGCGCCAGGAACCCCTGTAGCAGTCCCAGTGCCCCGAAGTGGTCCACGTCTCCCTTGAGGCCCGCCCCGCGCTTCACTGACGCCGACACGTTGGGTTGCCCGGCCAGCCAGGCCACCAGCCCCTCAGCCATGGCGCGGTCACCGGCAAGCAGTGCGCGGCGATAGGCCCGCAGGGAAGCGGTGAAAGCGGGTGCCACCTTGGCCACGGTAGCCAGCCGGGACTCCATCAGGGCCTCGGTCCGCCGTAGAAGTGTTTGCTCGTCCAGCTCGGGGTTGCTGGCCAGCACATCCTCTTCCAGGGTGAAGAACCAGCCGTCGATGACCTGGCGCAGTGCCCCTTGGGGTTGGTCCGCGGTAGCGAGGTGCTCCATCAGGCGACGGTAGACGGTCTCGAGACGGTGTAGCGGGGTCTCGGTTTCGGAGATCTGTACCTCGGCGGTGACGAAGCCCCGCTGGCGGGCCTGATCCTGGAACCAGCGGGCCAGGAAGGTCTTGCCGCATCCATAGTCACCCCTTACGGCCTTGAATGCGGCCTGGCCGGATGCCACTTGGTCCAGCTCATCGAGGAGGGTGGGGGTAAGCCACTCCAGGCCGACGGCGAATGCATCCAGAGCGCGTGCCGGCACCGTGCCGCGACGCAGCGCGGCGATGATCTCCTGGCGGCGTTGGGGACTCACTGCCATGTCCTTAGTTCACCTCGAACTGTTTCGTGGCGAGGGCCACATCGAGGCGAACCTCTTCGGCACCAGGGTCATGGGAGAGGACCGGGTAGCCGTCGAGATTCAGCACCGACTGCAGGTTGGCGATGAGGCCGGCGAGACGGAAAGGCGGCAGGCCGAAGACCTCGGCCAGGCGCAGGTCGGGTACGGGACCACCTTGCTGGGCGTCGAGGGTTTCCAGCAACACCCGCAGCCGCTCGAGCCCCGGGTCCCGGCGGCCGAGCCGCTGGCGCTGGCGCGCCAGGTTGGGGCTGGCCAACAGTCCATCGATCCAGCTCGCGCCATCATTCACCCCGGGTGATGCGTCTACCTGGAACAGCGAGCGCTGCTTGTCGGCCGCCTGCTTGCGGCTAACTCGCTTCGGTGGGGGCGCGGGCGCCTCCTGTCGCGGCTCCCACCAATGGGGGCGGTGCTGGGGAGTGATATGCCAGCCCTCCGGCGCATCTTCTCCCAGGGGCAGCCAGACCTGGAAGGGGGCCAGCACCTCCTGGGGTGTCGCGCCACCGTGGTAGCCGTGGCGTCTATGGCCGGCGGTGGCATAGCGGGCCCGCTCCACCGCGGGTAGGACGACCGCGCGCCGGCCATGCAGTGCCCGCTCCCGGGGCCCATGAAAGAGTCGTTCATCTGCGGCCGGGGTCTCTTCGCCGTCACCATAGCGCCAGCGTTCCCCTTCACCGCCGGGAAGGACTGTCGTACTGTTCTCCAGGACATGGCCATGGTCGGCCGTCAGGATGACCAGGCGGCGGGCGGATTCGGCCTCGGCCAGCAGGCTCTGCAGGTACCGTACGGTGCCGAGCTTCCAGCTGAGCTGGAGCTGGTCCGACTTGGCAAGGTGGTCGTCGATGGCGTTGATGACCATGCCCACCACTCGCTGCTGAGGGGTGGAGATGGCGGTGCGCACCGCAACCCGCGGGCAGGACCAGGCTGTCTGCCGCCAGCTCCTCGGCATGCAGCTCGCGCAGCAATTGCTCGGCGGCATAGGTGGCCCGTTGCCGCTCGTCCTGCTCCAGCCCGGAAACCACCCCCCGGGCCGCCTCGGCCCACGTTTGTCCTGCCTTGGGGCCGAGGGGAAGCGCGCCCAGCAACGGCTCAAGGCGCGCCGCGGCCTGATGGTGCAGGGCGCGGCGTTGGCGGCCCTCGGGGAAAACCACCTCGCATGCGAGGCCGATGGCCAGCAGGTGCTCGCCCCACCCTGCGCCCAGGGCGCCGAGGAGTCCGTCACCCAGGGATCCGAGGCCGCTCTTGAGGTGCCTGGAGATGCCGGCCTGGATGGCCTCGGGCAACTCGGCCCACGCCTTGAGGGCGCCGGACCGGGTCGACCAGCGCACCAGGTCCCGGGCATCGGGACGTGGTCCGGCCAGGCCCAGCAGGCCCTGCAACACCCGGTTCCAGGCGGTGTCGGCATCCAGGTAACCGGTCACCAGGGGCGTGCCGCCGTCGGGCGGCAGGGCCTGGAGCAGGGCGTCGGCCATCCAGCGCTCGCCGCGGATGCGCGGATCCAGCTCCCGCGCCCCCATGATGTTCATGACGCTCTGCCAGGCATCCAGCTCGTGCACCGTGTAGCGGGCGAGGCGGGCCCGGATGTCCATGGGGACGCTGCCATTGTGCAGGGGGGTCAGCACCACCGTGCAGCCGGTTTCCTCCGAGGTGCCCAGGTAATGGCCCTCGGCGTCGGATAGCGCTTCCCGCAGGGCAAGGTTGCTGGGGCACACCCGGACCCGGGCGGGCCCGAGGGAAGTGGACAACTCCTCCGGTCCCGTCCTCGGCGAATCGCAGCGCAGGGCGACGACCCGCGGCCGCGGGCCGCGCCGCCCCACCCGGTTCACCATATGAATGATCTCTGCCGGAGAGAGGGCGCTCATGGACGGGTGTTGCCGGTGCGGATCACGAGGGTGAGGTCGATGGTGACGACGTCGTCCTGAGTGCGCGTCAGGACGGCTTCCACCTCCGCCTTCAGCTGGGCCGGAGACAGAGCGGTCTTCTGGATGTTTTCGACGCGTTCCCCATTATCCGGGGGCGTAACGGAGCCCGGTCCGGGTGGGGCTCCCGGCTCCGGCTGCAACGCGTCGCGAATGAGTTGATGGGCCTGGGTCTGGGCGTCACGCAGGCGCTGGCGCAGCGCGACCACGTGCTCGTCGTTGCCGAGGGCCTCGTTGATCCCCTCGTGTAACGCCAAGGCCTGCTGGCCGTAGGGCTCGCGCAGGCTACGAGCCGTCTCGAAGAGCTGCCAGTCGACATCTTCCAGCGCCCGCGCCAGTGCTTCGCCGTCGTGCATGGCCTTGGCCATGGCGCTCGCGCTGGTGGTCAGGCGCGCTTCGTTGAGGGCAGTCACCCGGGCGTTGCCCTCGGCGCTGGCCATGACATTCATGAGGGCCTGGGCGGCACGGGCGGTCTCGAGGCGGGCGGAGTCTTTGATGCCCCTGGAGTCCAGCCGCTCCTCCAGCACCCGGGCGTAGCGCTCCGTGGGGGCGTGATAGGCCTTGATAATGTCGTCCAGGGCCCGCTGGAGCCGGGCGGCATTGGGGGCGTTGCGCACCGCCGGCGTATCGCTGCGACCGAACAGGGTGGCCAGGCGGTCACGGGCCTCCTCCCAGGCCTCCGCCTCGGGCAGATCCGCCTCCTGCAATTCGAGAACGTCGTCCAGGTGGCCGAGGGTCGGCTCCTCCGGTCCACCGTGGCGGTAAAACACGCGGTTGGTCTGGACCGCGAAGGTGAGGATCACCAGATCCTGCACCTCCCGGACGAGGCCCCGCGGCTCGGGCTCGTCGCTCCAGGCCCGCAACTGGCCCACGGTGAGGGGGCCGGGGTTTCCCGCCTCGCGCAGCAGGCGCTGGAAGTGCTCCCGCCAGTGGTCGTCGAGGACGAAGTGGGTCTCGCCCATCTCGCCCAGGGCGAGGGGCACGGCGATGCGCCTCATCTCGTCCCGCTGGGTCCTGTCGATGGCCGCCCGCCGGTCGGGATCGGCGGCCGCCGCGAGCACGTTCTGGAGCACCCGCTTGAGGGCGGCGGGCCGTACCTCGTCGGCACCGAAATCCGGGTGCTGCGGGTACTGGAAGCGCAGGGCCTGGTCCAGCAGGCCGACGGCACATGCCCGGAAGTTTCCCCCCACCGGCGGGCGGGGGGCGAAGCCCGTGGCCAGGGATTCGAAGTGCTGGTCCAGGGCATGGGCCTGGTCCAGGTCGTCCCGGCGGCTGGTGCTGAGGCCGTAGGCGCTCATGAGCTGGTCCTTCAGCTGCTGGCGCAGTTGGTTGCGCTGGTTGTCCAGGAGCAGGCGCGCCTGCTGTCGGTCCTGGGGCGACAGGTTGCCGCCGTAACGCTCGAGGTTGTCGCCAGTGAGCAGGCGCTCCAGGATCACCAGGCGCCCGAGGTTCTGCTGCGCCCGGTCGTTGAGGAAGGAGGGCAGCCACACCAGGGTGAAGGTCGAGTCGCGGGACGAGCGGTAGTCGTTCACCACCGCCCGGTCGTCTGCCGGGCTGTGGTCTCCGTCGTCGAAGGGGTAGTCGATGACCAGGCGCCACTCGTCCCCGGATTCCAGGTCCTCCAGGCGCATATCGCGCACGTTGCGGAAAAGCACCCGGCAGCTGCGCCGGCTACCCCGCCACGTGAAGTGGTAATCGTCCTCCTGGAGCATGGCCACCTGGTCGTCCACCAGTCCGAGGTCGCCGAACAGGGTGTCCCGCACCAATCGGATGCGGTTGCCGGTGTTGTCCAGTTCCTTGGCGTTCTGGACGATGCTCTCCGTATCCACCCCGGTGAGCTGCAGGCTCACCACCGGGCTGGGACCTTCATCGGAGAACTTGATCTCGCCCATCTGGGAGGCCCAGTTGCGCAGGCGGCTGAGCACCGTGGTGCCTTCGGCCCCCGGTACGGGGGAACGCACGCTGCCGTGGTTCAGGGCCGCCAGCCGTTGGGGGGTGAGGCCCTTGAGGGCCTCCACCTCGGGGGCCAGGGCCGCCAGCACCAGGGTCTTGGCGAGGCGGGCGTCGTTGGTGAAGGCGCGGGCTTTTCTTCCGGCGCGGCGCCGCGGGCAACGTCATACTCGGTCACGCCGTGCTGCATCTCCAGGTGGGGGCGGAGCTTCTCGCGGTACAGGCGCTTGGCGGTCTCGAATTGGGCCCGGATCACCTGGGAGAAGGGCTCGTCCCCCTCGGACACCACGTCGAACAGGTCGCCCACGGGGATGATCTGCCCGAGTTGGAAGCCCTCACGCCGGTCCACCAGCAGCTGCTGCATCAGCTTCAGGGCGGTGCGCTCGCGCTGGAGCAGGGAGGATACGACCACCAGGGTCTGCACCAGGGCCGGGCTGAAGGGGTAGACCAGGCGGAACATCTCCTTGTCCCCGTCGCGGGTGAGCAGGGTGTCCAGCACCCCCTGGCGTACCTGGCTCGCCTGCTCGAAGGCCTGGGCCAGGGCCCGGGCAGCGGCCTCGTCCTTGGGCTTAAGCAGGCGCTCGTTGGCGATCACCGGCAGGTTGCGGTCTTAAGGCGGGGGCCGGCTTGTCCGGGTGATGCCGGCGGGCCCACTCGGCGTAGCCGCCGAGGATGGCGGACTCCATGCTGGTGACGCCGATCATGTGGTAGGGCAGCACCAGCACCCGGCGCTCCTGCAGCCAGGAGGCATGGTGGTTCACCACCGGGGCCAGGCGGGGGATGCGGCGGGCCGCGGTGTTGCCGGAGAGCAGCAGGCTCAGCACCGCCATGAAGTGGCTCTTGCCGCTGCCGAAGCTGCCATGGAGGAAGGCCGCCTTGCTGCGGTTGGTCTCGAGGGCGGACTGGATGAGGTCGAGGGCGAGGCGAAAGGATTCCGCCAGCTGGTCCGTGACCACGTACTGGGCGAGGGTGGCCTCGGGGTGCGCCACCCCGTCGGTGAGCTTCAACACCAGGTCCCCCTGGTAGACCCGCTCCGGGATGTCGAAGATGTCGCCGAGGTTGAGCTGCTCAGCCATGGGTGAAGGGAGTCCTTGTTGTTGTCGCGGCCCGGGGTTTTTTCTCGGCCAGGGGCCGGCAAGCGGCCGCGGTACCCGGGTCGTAGGATGCCCTATTCTGCCTCACGAGGCAGAAATGTCAGCCCTCCGGACAGCGGAACGCGCCAATGGAGGCCGGCACGTGTTGGAACCGGGCTCCGACGGTCACCAACTAATAAGCATTTATCCGCCGTGCGCAGCATGGCTGATAAATGTCTGTTGGACTAAGCCGCCCATCAGACCGGCGCGGTCTGATCTATAGGGAAATGTATTGCGCAGGGTGGGCGCGGTGCACCGGGGGTGGCCAGCCCCTCACTCCTGATGCCGTGACTGAACTCCGCCATCGCCAGCACCTAGACGTGATCGGTCATCCAAACATAGGCATGAATGACCAGACCGTGCCTGGCGGCCGCCTTCACCAGCGCGTGCCTGAAAACCGGTAGTTCGCATCCGCGGCGAAAATCACCTGGCGGTTGTTCCCCTGCTGAATAATGTGCTGCGGCTGACCGGGAATGACGTAGCGGGCAAGACGGGCCATGGGTGGCTCTCACCTGAAGACGTCGTGCTAGATAGCTAACACAATATCGTGTCTGACCCCGTTAGTGCGTTCTCTCTCGCCGAACGCCCGGCTCACGCGCCGGTTTGGAGCCGCGAAGCGGCGGAAAATCGGTCGCTGTGCAGCCGATTGTTATGTTTCCTTGCTCGCGCTAAAGTGTGTATAAGACCTAAATATATACACATAGGTGCACCATGAGAACCAACATTGTAATAGACGATAAACTAATGGCCGACGCCCTTGAGGCATCAGGGTATGCAACAAAAAAAGAAGCTGTAGAACAAGGGCTTAAACTGCTGGTGCGTCGAAGCCAACAGCAGGAAGTCCGCAAACTGCGCGGCAAAATCAAATGGGAAGGCGACCTCGACGAGATGAGGGATGGTAAATGATACTGGTCGATACCAGTGTCTGGATCGATTATCTCAATGGTATTCAAAGTAGGTACACAGACGCGCTCGATTTGGGTATCGTCGAAGGCGTTGTCGCAATGGGTGACTTGATCTTTCTGGAAATCCTTCAAGGCATTCGTAACCGTAACGACCGTGGTTTTCGCAAAACAAGGCAAACCCTTTTGACCCTGGACCAGTACGGGATGTTCGGTAAAGGAATGGCTGAAAAGTGCGCCGATAATTACCGTGCATTGCGCAAGAAGGGATTCACGATACGCAAGACCGCCGATGTCACAAGACCGCCGATGTCATAATCGCGACGTTCTGCATCGAGAAAAAAATGCCATTGCTCTTTCTTGATCGAGACTTCATTCCCTTCGTCGATCATCTTGGCCTACGCTCTGTGTTAACGGAAACATAACGTCAAAGCTGAGTGGCGCGCGTCAGCGCGTCCGCTCGAGCGCCTCGTTAGCGGCTACTTTACCGGCTCTATACCAAGGTCTTTGCATATCTTCTTCGCCAGGATATCTTTGATCTCTGGATGTCGAGGGATCGCTGAGCGTTTATTCTGCGCGGGATTATGCCACCATGAATGTTTCCCGCCTTCTCGTAAAAGTTCGCATCCTTGGTTACGCAAGTACTTGAGAAGTTCATTTCTCTTCATATTGCGATTTTTTCTTCCTTGTAATCGCCACCAGCAGCAGTCAACGCATCTTGGCGATTAAACTCCAAAGCCTCTCTTAGCGTGACTTCCAAAGTTTCCTTCAATTCCTCGCAAGTTTTTTCCTGGCAATTCACTCCAGGAACTTCCTCAATCCATCCCACCCACCAATCATCTTCCTGTTTCACAACAGCGGTATATTCGTTTTTCATCGTCATCACCTCCTTACTTGTTCTGTTGTTGCCGCTAACGCCGCGGCTCATGGGCCGTAGGCCCCATGGAGCCGATTGTTATGCCGTTTCTTTATGAACTGCTTCGGCTAACGCTTCTTCAATCACTGACTCCTTGACGCCACGTTTTTTAAGACCGGATATCAGAGCCTTAACCGTATCAGTATCATTTTCCAGACGATCAAGATCCTGCCTGAGTCCCTGGCCTACGTAAGCACGAATCAGTGGTTGGTAACCTGAAAACCCGAGAACAGGGGCAATTCTCTTTAGATCCTCGACCACATCTTCGGGCATACGAATCGTTACCGATGACATCGGGCGGTTTCGAGCAAGACGTTTTTTTAGCTGTTCAAGACTCATAGAGCTTTCTCTCGCTTGGCGTTGCCTTACGTGCAGAGATGAGTCGGATCGCATCCTCTTCAAGCACGATATGGACAACAAAAAGTAGGTTCCAACGTTCATCCATACCGATCACCGCGTCTCGAGCTTCTTGGTCGGTATCTGCATCGGTGACGCGGAGAAACGGATCAAAGAAGGCCTGAGCAGCTTGTGCAAAAGTAACGCCGTGTTTCGCTAGGTTGGTTTGCGCCTTGTTTGAATCCCAAACAAAGGTGATTCCCTTCAGTTCGTAACGCTCATCCGCGCGAACAGTCTACAAATAAGTATGTACAGTGTCAATACGCTTTAAGTCTCTGGATTTAAGGCATAGCTAATAAGCATTTATCCGCCGCGCGCAGCATGGCGAATAAATGTCTGTTGGACTAAGCCGCCCATCAGACCGGCGCGGTCTGATCTATAGGGAAATGTATTGCGCAGGGTGGGCGCGGTGCGCCGGGGGTGGCGCTGATCGGGGCGGTGGTCGTGGCCGGCGAGGCCTCTTCGTCCATGTCTTCGGTCCCTGCGACGTGCGATGGGTGGTCGTTCTCTCGCCATTTCTGCGCAAAATCCAATGGCCGGACGAGCGCAACCGCGGCCCCGCAGCGGGGCCGTCCCCCCCTCGGTCAAGACAGCGGGTCTTTATCCTGTTCTACGGCCTCAGTGTCGCGTATCGGGCGGCCTCCAGGATGCACGACCGGGCGCAATCTGCGCGATTATGTACAGCCGCCCGGTCCGACACTGCGGGCAGGGATAGTCGACACCGTCGTGGTGCGCAGCGGCATCACCTGCGTCGGGCGGGGATGGGGGTGGCCAGCCCCTCACTCCTGATGCCGTGAGTGAACTCCGCCTCGCCAGCACGTGGACGTGAATGGTCATCCAAACATAGGAATGAATGGCCAGACCGTGCCTGGCGGCCGCCTCCACCAGCGCGTGCCTGAAAAACCGGTAGTCCGCATCCGCGGCGAAAATCACCTGGCGGTTGTTCCCCTGCTGAATAATGTGCTGCGGCTGACCGGGAATGACGTAGCCGGCAAGACGGGCCATGGGTGGTGGCTCTCACCTGAAGACTCCGTGCTAGATGGCTAACACAATATCGTGTCTGACTCCGTTAATGCGCGTCGGTAGGTCCGGTTGACGTACTGGACATACCGCTGCCCCAACCGTTTCATTATCTCCCCCACTCCCCCGGACGTTAGTGACGAGACCAGGAGGTGAACATGGTTGGTCATGAGCACATAGGCATATATTGCACAACAAGTCTCCCGCGCATACGTTTGCAGCTAGTCCAGATAGAACCGGTAGTCATCGTCGGCGTAAAAGCACGCTTGCCGGTTGTTTCCCCGCTGAATCAAATGCATCGGGACACCGGGCAGCACCACTCTGGGTCGCCGTGGCATGGTCGCTCGTCATCCTGCCTTTATTGAATAATTGATAGTAAAAAAACCGGGGTCTGTCCCCTATTATTGACACAGATTTTGCTAGGATTTCTCAGTATCATGTCGAGGAAGCCGAACAAGATGGACAGCGAGAGAGTCTTTATCACTCTCTCGGCGCAGAATGCCTCCTATCTCGAGGATTTGGCCCAGATTGGGATCCATGGAGTTACCCCTTCGGAGGTGGCGAAGCATTTCGTGGAGAATGGAATCGAAAGAATGGTCCGAGAAGGCTTCTTGAAACTGAAACCCGTCCAAAAGGCGGGTCGAAGGCAACGAAGGGTACCGAAGCTAGTGACCGTGTAAGCGGGGTACGTATAGTGCTAGTCGGAGCGGAATGTAAGGCAGTCAGGAAATGAGAGAGATGGGCGGCGAAGAGGATAGGTTGCCGGATTTTGAGCGCCCGCCGCTGGTTGAAGTTGCGCTGTCGGTTCAGTTTAAGCCTCTACGCTCTCTGCATACGCCGCACTTTGGGCTTATGTGGATGGAGCTCAGAAATCGGTTCCCGAGCGTAGAGGAGCATTCTCCCCTTAATCCAGTGATCGAAACTCTTGGGGCTCGCGGTTCATCGAAAGCCTCGATCAAACTGGAGATGGTCGGAACGCCTCCAGTACCACGCGTTTGGTTTGTCAATGAGCTTGGAACGGAACTAATCCAAGTTCAACAAGACCGATTCATTCATAATTGGAAAAAGGCCTCTGACAACGAGGAATATCCGTGCTATCCCAACGTTCGAAAGACATTCAAAGACGAGTTAGAGATTTTTCGAGCGTTCATAAAAAAGGAGGGGCTCGGAGAACTAGAACCAAACCAATGTGAAGTTACCTACGTAAATCATATTGTTTCTGGTGTCGAATGGGAGCGGTTTGACCAGATTGGAAATGTATTCAAATACTGGAATGGGCTAGACGAAGAGCCGAACATTGACGAGGCAGAAGATATTAGGGTTCAATCTCGTCATTTAATCAAAGATGCCAACGGAGAATTTGCGGGCCGGTTACACATCTCATTGGAGCCGGCATTTCGCGCTGTCGATAACAGCCCACTTTTCCTATTGAAACTTACGGCTCGTGGTCGTCCGATAGGAAAAGGTGTAGACGGAGTAACTACATTTCTTGATCTTGGCCGAAAGCGCATCGTAAACGGCTTCGCTGCAATCACAACCGAGAAGATGCACAACGCATGGGGACGAAAGGATGCCAGCAAATAAGCTAGCGTTAGATCCTACGGGCGGCAGTGACTTTTCCTCCTTACTAACGGGACGTTATGCTTATGAGTTGATTCGTGCTAGAGATACGACATCGCTTGACAACCAAGCGACCCTTTCCGTGGCAAGTCAACCGGGTTGGTTGCAGGAGATAACAGAGCGACTTAATGAGTTGATTAACCTACCCGAAAACTGGGATTCCTATGGTGCGAAACCGGTATATGTTGAGTGTGCCATTCATACCCTTCGGCTACTCTCGGAAATTTCAAAACCGCAAACACCAATTCCTACTGTAATACCTACAAGTGAGGGCAACCTGCAGGTTGAGTGGCATTTAAACGGAATCGACCTAGAAGTAAAGGTGCTTGCAATTGATAGGTTAGAAGTATTCTTTGAAGATGAGGCGTCGCAGGGCCCCGAGTGGGAAGGAGAATTATCTTATGATCTCTCACCACTCTCCCACTTCATTGAGTGTATTAGTAGAAGATGATTATCTCTCGGCAGCATTAAGAATGTTTCCGGGGCGAACGCCATGGATGATTGCGATGATGATACCTCGATCGAAGATGGTTGTGAGCTATACAGAAGAATTCCTCCCTACCAAGTAGTATCAGATGACTCTACTGAGGGCGTCGGGCCATCGTCGGCAAATTTTGATGACCAAGAACTGTCGGTCGCAGCCGAGGACAAACTGATTGAAGCTGGACGCGAGCCTATAGATATCCTAATGGGCCATGCCGGTTTTGGGTTGGTCGGCTTTAAGGCGGGACTGGCGCGCGAATGCGAGTTAAAGATCGTTAGAGATCCAAAGAAAGAAGAGCCGGCTCATGCACTCGTCGTTGGAAAAAAGACCGGGAAAAAAAGAAGCATCTTTTGAAAGGATCTAGGTGGATAGTCCTCCCTTCCAATCATTCGTAGTGGAGGCATTTTCGAAGTTGTCATCTGCGCCGTGGCTTCCGGCCCTCCTACACCTGCTAGTTCAGCATCTCCTTGTAGCATGGGTCGAAGGGCTTTCGCTTGGGCTCAGGGTCGTTGCCTGCAGGCTCTGGGTGACGCCTCTCGCGGAAACTTCATCATCAGCTGTGTCAGCGCAGTTTCCTCGGCGGCCTTTCTGGGAGCATTTAGGCGCTGGAAGTGGGTCAGGTGGGTCCTTTTTACCAATGAGAGTGCGCATCGCCTCCCGGACGACTTCCTCGATTTACTGCCGTATTTCGTTCTCGGCCTCCGCAGGCCTGCGCCTCGAGGCAGCCGCCGGCGGCCACCAAGCGAGCGTAGAGCTTGAGGGTGCTCGTATCACCCGGACTGCCCGTTTATAATTTACATTTCGCGCCTTTCGCGTATCTCGTGGTCCCAAAACTCAGGGCGCAACATGGCGCCGGGACAGGCGGTGGATGGCCATTACCGCCAGGAAACCGGTCAAGCCCAGGGCGACGGCCCACAGCAGGCCCCTGTCGAGGTCCGTGGGCAGTATCGGGCTCGAACTCACCAGCCGCGCCTTGCCCCGCACGGTCTCGTAGACCCGCTCCTGGAAGGGCCACAGCACCCACAGAGATCCCACCAGGATGCCGCAGATGGCCAATACCATGACACGGTGGAAATGGTGCAGCAGCCACACCAGCAGGCGGCTGAATACCATCAGGCCCGTCACCGCGCCGAGGGCGAAGGGGATGATGACGGCCATGTCCAGACGCCCCAGGGCGTCGAAGACGTAGGCGTACTTGCGCAGCATGAGCAGGATGAAGGAACCCGATATCCCCGGCAGGATCATGGCGCAGATGGCCAGGGCGCCGGAGAGGAAGACGAACCAGGCGGTCTCCGGGGTTTGGGCCGGCACCATGTTGGCCACCCCCAGGCCGAGGGCGGTGCCCAGGGCGAGAGGCACCAGGTCCCGCGGGCCGAGATCCTCCAGTTCCGCAAGCAGTACTGCCACGGATGCCACCACGAGGCCGAAGAACAGCCCGTAGACGGGTTCCGGGTGGGTATGGATCAGGGTGGGCAGAGGCACCAGCCGGGTGAAGAAGAACACGGCCATGGCGATGCCGAGGCCGAGAAAGGCGAGGAACACCAGATCGGTGTGGTCCACGGCGGCCCGCACCCGGCCCCGGCCCAGCAGGCCCAGCAGGCGCAGATCAAAGGAGCGGATGGCCTCCAGCAGGCGCTGGTAGATGCCGAGGATGAAGGCCATGGTGCCGCCGCTGACCCCCGGCACCACATCGGCACTGCCCATGCAGAAGCCCTTCGCCACCACCAGCAGCGACTCGCGCGGCGTCATGCCCGGCCTTGGGGAAGAGCTGTTTTTAACCACGAAATTAAGAGAAGAGACGGCTTTTTTAAACTACGAAATACGCGAAAGGCGCGAAAAGGGGTGCGCCGGGGGGCGCAACGGGGCGGGTGATCGGATGCCAGGCTGTATGCCCGCACAGGCGTGTAACGATCATGGGGTATATGTTGAGTTGGGTGGTTTACCGGCCAGGACGGGAGAATAGCGATCGGCAGCCGGTGACTTTCCAGCCATGAAGATGACCGCGAAAGCTGATTCCTTCGCGCCGGCGCCGGCGCCGGGAGGTGGCTGGGGGCCCTTGGATTCATTTCGCGCCTTTCGCGTCTTTCGTAGTTAATGCTTTTCGTAGTTAACGCTTTTCAACCACCGCCCGCATGATAAGGCACACTCAGGCGGTGCACCGCGTCCACCAGGGCGGCGACGTGGTCGGGGTCGATCTCCGGGTGGACGCCGTGGCCGAGGTTGAAGACATGGCCGGGGCCGGGGCCGTAGCTGGCCAGCAGGCGGGCCACCTCGGCCTCGATCTTGTCGGCGGAGCTGTAGAGCACGCTGGGATCCAGGTTGCCCTGGAGGGCCACCGTCTCGCCCACCCGGCGGCGTGCCGCGCCGAGTTCCGTGCTCCAGTCCAGCCCCAGGGCATCACAACCGGTGGCGGCCATGGCCTCCAGCCAGCCGCCGCCGCCCTTGGTGAAGAGGATGACGGGCACCCGCGCGCCCTCGGCCTCCCGGGTCAGGCCGTCGACGATGCGCTGCATATAGCCCAGCGAGAACTCCTGGTAGGCCGGCGTGGTGAGGGTCCCGCCCCAGGTATCGAAGATCATCACCGCCTGGGCACCTGCCGCCACCTGGGCGTTGAGGTACAGCCGCACCGCGTCGGCGACCCGCTCCAGCATGCGATGCAGGAGTTCCGGGCGGTCGTAGAGCATGGCCTTGATGTGGCGGAAGTTCTTGGAGGTGCCGCCCTCCACCATGTAGGTGGCCAGGGTCCAGGGGCTGCCGGAGAAGCCGATGAGGGGCACTCGGTTGTCCAGGGCCCCGCGGATGGTGCGCACGGCCTTCATTACATAGCCGAGGGTATCCTCGGGGTCCGGCACCGGCAGGCGCGCCACGTCCGCCTCGGTGCGCACCGGGTGCTGGAAGTAGGGGCCCTCGCCCTCCGCGAAGCCGAGGCCCAAGCCCATGGCGTCCGGCACCGTGAGGATATCCGAGAACAGGATGGCGGCGTCGAGGTCGTAGCGTTCCAGGGGCTGCAGGGTCACCTCGCAGGCCAGATCGGCGTTCTTGCACAGGTCCAGGAAGCTCCCCGCCTGCTTGCGGGTGGCGCGGTATTCCGGCAGATAACGTCCCGCCTGGCGCATCAGCCAGATGGGAGTACGGTCCACGGGTTGCCGTAGCAGGGCGCGTAAGAAGCGGTCGTTGGTTGGTTTGGTCATCCGCACCTTTTACCTGATGGCAGGGTGGGGGACAAGGCGGATGATGTCCTGCCGGCGGCGCCAGGGCCTCTTCATCCGCGGATGACTTTATGCGGTGGTGGTGTTCGCCCGACGGCGGCCCGGGGCCACCAGCAATGGGGAGCGCTAGCGCGGCAGTTCGGTGCTGCCCATGAGGTATTCGTCCACGGCCCGGGCGCACTGGCGGCCCTCGCGGATGGCCCATACCACCAGGGACTGGCCGCGGCGCATGTCGCCGGCGGTGAACACCTTGTCGAGGCTGGTCCGGTAGCGGTCGGTGTCGGCCAGCACGTTACCGCGGGGGTCCTGCTCCACGTTGAGGGCCTCCAGCATGCCCTCGTGCACGGGGTGCACGAAGCCCATGGCCAGCAGCACCAGGTCGGCCTGGATCTCGAAGCCGCTGCCCTCCACCTCGCTCATCTGCCAGCGCCCGGCGTCGTCCTTGAGCCACTCCACGCGCACGGCATCCAGCTTGCGCACCCGCCCGCCGTCGCCCCGGAAGGCCTTGGTGGCCACGCCCCAGTCGCGGGCACAGCCCTCCTCCTGGGAGGAAGAGGTGCGCAGCTTGGTGGGCCAGTCGGGCCACGTCATGGCCTTATCCTCGTGCTCGGGGGGGCGCGGCAGGATCTCGATCTGGGCCACCGAGGCCGCCTCCTGGCGGATGGAGGTGCCGATGCAGTCCGATCCGGTATCGCCGCCGCCGATGACTACCACGTGCTTGCCCTTGGCGGTGATGACTTCTGCCGGGTCCACGGGGTCGCCGACCACCCGGCGGTTCTGCTGGGTGAGGAAGTCCATGGCGAAATGGACCCCCGCCAGCTCCCGGCCCGGCACCGGCAGGTCCCGGGGCTGCTCGGCGCCACCCGCCAGCACCACGGCATCGAAGCCCTCCAGCAGCTGCTCCACCGGCAGGTTCACGCCGACATGGCTGTTGGGATGGAAATGTACGCCCTCGGCCCGCATCTGGGCCATGCGGCGGTCGATGTGGGACTTTTCCATCTTGAAGTCGGGGATGCCGTAGCGCATGAGGCCGCCGATGCGGTTGTTCTTCTCGTAGAGCTGCACCTCGTGGCCGGCGCGCGCCAGCTGCTGGGCGCAGGCAAGCCCAGCGGGCCCCGATCCCACCACGGCCACCCGTTTGCCGGTCGCGGTGTCGGCGATCTCAGGCTCGATCCATCCCTGATCCCAGCCCTTGTCGATGATGGCGCACTCGATGGTCTTGATGGTCACCGGCTCGTCCGTGAGGTTCAGGGTGCAGGACTCCTGACAGGGCGCGGGACAGATACGGCCGGTGAACTCGGGGAAGTTGTTGGTGGAATGGAGCACCTCCAGGGCTTCGCGCCAGCGCCCGCGATACACCAGGTCGTTCCAGTCCGGGATGATGTTGTTCACCGGACAGCCCGTGTGGCAGTAGGGGATGCCGCAATCCATGCAGCGTGCGCCCTGGCGGGCGAGTTCGCCCTCGTCGAGGGGGATGACGAACTCCTTCCAGTTACGGATGCGGTCGCCGGGGGCCAGGTAACCGCGGTCGTGGCGGGGGATCTCCAGGAATCCGGTAGGCTTTCCCATGTTCAGACCCCCTCGCCGACGGGCTGGGTGGCCGCCTTGGAGGCCTTCATCGCCTCGAGGGCGCGCCGGTAGTCCACGGGCATGACTTTCACGAATTTGGGCAGGTAAGTCTGCCAGTTATCCAGGATGGTCCGCGCCCGCGCGCTGTCGGTGTAGTGCATGTGCTTCTCGATGAGGCCCTTGAGGCGCCGGGCGTCGAAACGGGTCATGTCGTGGCTGATGTCCACCCGGCCATGGGTCTCCAGGTCGCCACCCTGGTGTTCCAGATGCTCCAGGGCCTCGTCCTCCTCGGTGACGGGTTCCAGCTCCACCATGGCCAAGTTGCAGTGGCGCTCGAAGTCCCCCTCCTCGTCCAGCACGTAGGCCACGCCGCCGGACATGCCGGCGGCGAAGTTGCGGCCGGTGCGGCCCAGTACCACTACCACGCCGCCGGTCATGTACTCACAGCCGTGGTCGCCCACCCCCTCCACCACCGCCCGGGCGCCGGAGTTGCGTACCGCGAAGCGTTCGCCCGCCACGCCGCGGAAGTAACACTCACCGGAGATGGCGCCGTAGAGCACGGTGTTGCCGACGATGATGTTCTCCTCCGGGACGATGGGGCTCTCGGTGGGAGGGTAGATCACCAGGCGGCCACCCGACAGGCCCTTGCCGACGTAGTCGTTGGCCTCGCCGATGAGTTCCACGCTGATGCCGTGGGCCAGCCAGGCGCCGAAGCTCTGGCCGGCGGTACCGCGGGCGGTGATGACGATGGTGTCCTCGGGCAGGCCGCGATGGCCGTAGCGCTTGGCCACCTCGCCGGACAGCATGGCGCCGAAGGTGCGGTTGATGTTGCGGATGGGGGTGTCGATGCGCACCGGCTGGCCCTCCTCCAGGGCCGCTCGGGCCTCGCGGATGAGGGCCTTGTCGAGGGCACGTTCCAGCCCATGGTCCTGGCGCTCGCAGTTGTGGATGGCCACGCCGGGGCCGGCCTCGGGTTTGGTGAGCACACGGCTGAAGTCGAGGCCCCTGGCCTTCCAGTGGGCGAGAGCGCGGTGCATGTCGAGGCGGTCGGCCTGGCCGATCATGTCGTCGAAGCGCCGGAAGCCGAGGCGCGCCATCAGCTCGCGCACCTCCTCGGCGACGAAGAAGAAGTAGTTCACCACGTGCTCGGGCTGGCCGGTGAAGCGCTTGCGCAGCTCCGGGTCCTGGGTGGCGACGCCCACCGGGCAGGTGTTGAGGTGGCATTTGCGCATCATGATGCAGCCCTCGGCAATGAGGGGGGCGGTGGCGAAGCCGAACTCGTCGGCGCCCAGCAGGGCCCCCACCACGACGTCGCGGCCGGTGCGCATGCCGCCGTCCACCTGCACCGCGATGCGCCCGCGCAGGCGGTTGAGCACGAGGGTCTGGTGGGTCTCGGCCAGGCCGATCTCCCAGGGGCTCCCGGCGTGCTTGATGGAGGTCAGGGGCGAGGCCCCGGTGCCGCCGTCGTGGCCGGCGATGGTGACGTGGTCGGCGTGGGCCTTGGAGACCCCCGCCGCCACCGTGCCCACACCCACCTCGGACACCAGCTTGACGCTGATGCGGGCCGCGGGGTTGACGTTCTTGAGGTCGTGGATGAGCTGGGCCAGGTCCTCGATGGAGTAGATGTCATGATGGGGCGGCGGCGAGATGAGGCCCACCCCCGGCGTGGAATGGCGCACCCGGGCGATGGTGGCATCCACCTTGTGGCCCGGCAGCTGGCCGCCCTCGCCGGGCTTGGCGCCCTGGGCCATCTTGATCTGGATGTCGTCGGCGTTCACCAGGTACTCGGTGGTGACGCCGAAGCGCCCCGACGCCACCTGTTTGATGGCGGAGCGCTTGGAGTCGCCGTTGGGCAGGGGCTTGAAGCGTTCCGGCTCCTCGCCGCCCTCACCGGTGTTGGACTTGCCGCCGATGCGGTTCATGGCCACCGCCAGGGTGGTATGGGCCTCGTGGGAGATGGCGCCGAAGGACATGGCGCCGGTGGCGAAGCGTTTCACGATCTCCTTGGCCGGCTCCACCTCGTCCAGGGGTACGGGCTCGGGGGCCCATTTCATCTCGAACAGGCCGCGCAGGGTCAGCAGGCGCTCGGTCTGCTCGTTGATGGCCCTGGCGAAGGCCCGATAGTCCTCGGCCACGTTGCCGCGTACCGCATGCTGCAGCCTGGCGATGGTCTCGGGGGTCCACACATGGTCCTCGCCCCGCAACCGGTAGGCGTAGTCGCCGCCCACGTCCAGGGCGTTGGCGTAGATGGGGTTGTCACCGAAGGCGTCGCTGTGCCAGCGCACCGCTTCGCGGCCCACTTCCGTGACGCCGATGCCCTCGATCATGGAGGCGGTGCCCTCGAAATACGTCTCCACGAATGCACTGGCGAGCCCCACGGCGTCGAAGATCTGGGCGCCACAGTAGGACTGGTAGGTGGAGATCCCCATCTTGGACATGATCTTCAACAGGCCCTTGCCGATGGCCTTGATGTAGCGTTTCTGGATCTCCTCCTCGCTCAACGGTTCGGGCAGCTCGTGGCGGGCGGCGAGGAGAGTGTCGAAGGCCAGGTAGGGGTTGATGGCCTCGGCGCCGTAGCCGGCCAGGACGGCGAAGTGGTGGGTCTCGCGGGCGGCGCCGGTCTCCACCACCAGGCCCGACTCGGTGCGCAGGCCGGTGCGCACCAGGTGGTGATGCACGGCGGAGGTGGCCAGCAGGGCCGGGATGGGGACGCGTTCGGCGCTGACACCGCGGTCCGACAGGATGAGGATGTTGTAGCCCTCGCGCACCGCGGCCTCGGCATCCGCGCACAGCCGCTCCAGGGCCGGGGCCATGCCCTCGGCACCTTCGTCGGCCCGCCAGCAGATGTCCAGGGTGTGGGTGCGGAAAGCGCCGCCGGTGTAGTCCTCGATGTGGCGGATACGCCCCAGGTCGGCGTTGCTGAGGATGGGCTGGGACACCTCCAGTCGATGATGGTCGCCGCCGGTGTCGTCGAGTCCGAGCAGGTTGGGCCGCGGGCCGATGAGGGACACCAGGGACATCACCAGCTCTTCGCGGATGGGGTCGATGGGCGGATTGGTGACCTGGGCGAAGTTCTGCTTGAAGTAGTTGAACAGGGGCTTGGCCTTGGAGGACAGCACCGCTACCGGGTTGTCCGCGCCCATGGAGCCCACCGCCTCCTGACCCGTCACCGCCATGGGCGTCATGAGGAACCTGAGGTCTTCCTGGGTGAAGCCGAAGGCCTGCTGGCGGTCCAGCAGGGTGCGGCTGCCCGGGGCCATGGGGGCCACCTCGGGGGGCAGGGAGGTGAGCCGGATCTGGCTCGCATCCAGCCAGCGCTGGTAGGGGTGCATTCCGGCCAGCTCGGCCTTGAGTTCGCCGTCGTCGATGATGCGGCCCTGTTCCACGTCGATGAGGAACATGCGCCCGGGCTGGAGACGCCATTTCTTGACGATGCGCTCCTCGGGGACGTCAAGCACCCCCATCTCGGAGCCCATCACCACCATGTCATCGTCGGTGATGAGGTAGCGGGCGGGCCGCAGGCCGTTGCGGTCCAGGGTGGCGCCGATCTGACGGCCGTCGGTGAAGGCCACGGCGGCGGGTCCGTCCCAGGGTTCCATGAGGGCGGCGTGGTACTCGTAGAAGGCGCGGCGCTTGTCATCCATCAGCGGGTTGCCGGACCAGGCCTCGGGGATCAGCATCATCATGGCGTGGGACAGGGAATAGCCCCCTGCCACCAGCAGCTCGAGGGCGCCGTCGAAGCTGGCGGAATCCGACTGGCCCTCGCGAATGAGAGGCCACAGCTTCTTGAGGTCGTCGCCGAGGAGTTCGGAGGCCATGGAGTGGCGGCGCGCGTTCATCCAGTTGATGTTGCCGCGCAGGGTGTTGATCTCGCCGTTGTGGGCGATCATGCGGAAAGGCTGTGCCAGGTCCCAGGAGGGGAAGGTATTGGTGGAGAAGCGCTGGTGCACCAGCGCCAGGGCCGTCTCCATGCGCTCATCGTTGAGGTCCGCGTAGTAGCTGTCGACCTGGTCCGCCAGCAGCATACCCTTGTAGGCCAGGGTGCGGCAGGACAGGGAGCAGACGTAGAACTGTTCGGCGCCCTCCATGGCGGACTCCGCCACCGCGTTCTCGACCTGCTTGCGGATGACGAACAGCTTACGCTCGAAGGCATCGCCATCGCCGGTGTCGTCGCCGCGGGCCACGAACACCTGGCGCACCACGGGCTCCAGGGGCAGCACGCTCTCTCCCAGGCAGGCATTGTCCACCGGCACGTCGCGCCAACCCAAGAGCCCCTGACCTTCCCGGACGATGGCCTCTTCCAGCAGGCGGGTGCAATGGTCCCGGCATCCGGCGTGGCGGGGCAGGAACACCATGCCCACGCCGTAGTGCTCGGGGCCGGGCAACTCGATGCCGATGGAGGCGCACTCGGCGCGCAGGAAGGCATCGGGGATCTGGAACAGGATCCCCGCCCCGTCGCCGGCGCGGGGATCCGCCCCGACCGCCCCCCGATGGGTGAGGTTTTCGAGGATCTTCAGGCCCTGTCTGACGATGGCGTGGCTCTTGCGCCCCTTGATATTGGCGACAAAGCCGACGCCGCAGGCGTCGTGCTCGTTGGCGGGGTCGTAGAGACCCTGCTTGGGTGGCAAAGCCCCGTAGCTCATGGCGGACTCTCGATTATGACGTCTTGGAAATCAACGCGGGCCCGTGGTGGCGCCTCGTCTGGAACTTGCAGTGTGGGTACGGGGCCGCTCCTCATTAACCCCGGGCCCACAGGGGATTGGAGCGGCGCCATCGTAGCGCCGAACCTCGCAGAATACCGAGTAATTGGTGTCCTGCCAAGGTTGAGGCGGACCGGGTCCAGGGCGAATTTGTCCTCCCAAGTTTCTTGGGTGAAGCTAATAACTTAGCCTCTACCGCTGGACAAGACCGAAAAAGCCCGGTATAACGGGCGCATGAACTCATCAACGATTTTCCAAGGCCAATGCCTGTCCGAACTGATCCTTCGCCCGGTCACGCGCAGCGAACAGGCGCGCTATCAAGCGCAGATGGCCCGGCACCGCTACCTGGGCGATCTGCCCAAGATCGGCGAGACGCTGTGGTACGTGGCAACCTGGCGCGAGCAATGGGTCGCGTTGCTCAGCGTCTCGGCGGCGGCGCTCAAATGTGGCGTGCGGGATCGCTGGATCGGCTGGGACTTCCGGCTTCAGTACGACCGGCTCAAGCTGGTCGCTAACAATAGCCGCTTTCTGATCCTGCCTGAAGGCCGCTGGCCGAATGTGGGCTCGAAGGTGCTGTCGCTGCTGGAGCGGCGCATCGGTGCCGATTGGCAGTGCCAGTTCGGGCATCCGCTGCTGTTGCTCGAAACATTTGTCGATCCGCGCCGCTTCCATGGCGGTGTCTACCGCGCCGCGAACTGGCTTGAACTCGGGCTGACGCGCGGCTACCGACGTACGCGCGAGGGCTACTCGACCGAGGCCTGTGCCCCCAAACGGGTATTCGTGCGGCCGCTGTGCCGCAATGTCCCGGCTCGCCTGAACCATCCCGATCGTGCCCACCTGGGCCTTGCTGGAGTCCCCAAGATGCAACTCAATGCCGAACAAATGTACTCGCTGCCTCACTGTTTTGCCTCGATCCCCGATCCACGCCGTGCCCACGGGCGCCGTCATCGCCTGCCAGTGGTGTTGGCGCTCGCGGCCGGCGCAAGCCTGTGTGGCATGCGCGGCTACAAGGCCATGGCCGATTGGGCCAAAGGGCTTGGCCAGGGCGCACGATCCCGCTTCGGCTGCCGCCGCACCCGCGTCAACGGCAAGGTCCATTACGAGGTGCCCAGCGAGTACGTGATCCGTGACTGTCTGGTGCGCATCGAACCGGGCGCGCTCGAATGGGCGCTCGATGCCTGGAACCAGGCCTGGGCGGCCAAGGAGGAGGCGCTGGCCATCGATGGCAAGACGATGAAGAACGCCATCAATGAAGCCGGAGAACAAACGCATATCATGAGCGTCGTTGGCCATGAGTCCGGACACTGCTACACCCAAAAAAAGTCGGCTCGCTGCCGGTAACGGGAAGCGACGCGCTCAAACGGACCAATGAAATCGGCATGGCGACCCCGCTGCTCGCGCAATGCGAGATTGCGGGCCGCGACATCACCGCCGATGCGCTCCTGACACAACGCGCACTCGCCGCGTACATCGTCGAGCGCCAAGCGCACTACCACTTCACGGTCAAAGGCAATCAGCCCACCCTCGCAAACGACATCGCGCTGCACTTCGAGCGGCGCGGCGCGCCAGACTTCGCCGAGCCACCCACCCTGGCGCATGGGCGGATCGAGACGCGGCGGATCTGGGCGAGCACGGCACTGAACGGCTACCTCGATTTCCCCCATGTCGGACAGGTCTTTCTGATCGAGCGCGAGGTGCTCATCAAGAAAACCGCAAAGCGCAGCTGCGAAATCGCCCTCGGCATCACCAGCCGTTCGCCACAGCAGGCATCGCCCGAGCGCCTGCTCGCGATCAATCGCGAACACTGGCGCATCGAGAGCACCCACTACATCATCGACTGGAATTACGACGAGGATCGCAGCCGCATACGCACCGGTTATGGCCCGGAGAACGTCACGCGCCTGCGCCGCTTCGCGGTGGGGATCTTGAAGTCGTTCCAGAAACCCCGCCAGTCGATCGCGCAAATGATGCGCCAACTTGCCTCCAGTTCTCGAAGGATCCTCGACTACCTGCGCCTGACCGACAACTCACTCGGTTCGGCTCGAGCGGCAGGGTGAGAACAAATTTGCCGTGGGACCGGGTCCTAGGAAAAGGTGTCAGGAACCTTTTCTGGGAACCTTTGCTGCCAGAAAAGGTTCCTGACACCTTTGGTTTCGCCTGCCCGCCGGGGCCGCCGTCACGGCGGGTGTGGGGAAAGGTTGGCGCGCAGGCTGGCCACGGAGCGTGCCCAGGGGCGCAGGGCGCGCAGTTCCGGTGCCAGCCGGCGGATGGCACCGACCGCCTCATCGCGACTGGCGTAGGCCCCGTGGATCAGCACATACCAGGGCCGCCCCTCGTGCACCAGATCCACCACGGCGCTCGGATCCTCCAGCTCGTGCCGGGTGATCAGGCGCGCCACGGACGCGCGCTCGTGACTGCCCATGAGTTGCAATACGTAGCGGTCCTCGGCGAGGTTGAAGGGCCACGACGGCGGCGGCGCCGGCCGTGGGCGAGGCGGGCGCGGTGGTGGCGTTTCGGAGGTCGGCGCGGCCTCGCTATCCGCCGGTGGGGGCGCCGGCGGCGTCTCGGCGGTGGGCGCCGGGGGCTCCTCGACCGGCTCCCGCGGTGCGGCCGGTTCTTGTGGCGGCGGCTGGGTTCTGGCTATCGGCTCCGCCTCGGAGTCCCTGGCGGTTGGATCCGCGGTCTGTGCGGGGGTCTCTGGCGCCGGGACTTCAGGGGCTGCGCCGGGGGCTGGCCCTGTCTGCCCGTCCGCGCCGGCGGACGGTCCGGGGGACGGTGGGTCGGGTGCGGCCTCATCCACGGGGGTGGTGGTCCGGGTAGCTGGCGCCGTGGTTGCCTGGGGCGTCGTCTCCGGATCAGGGGCAGAGACGGCCCTCTCGGTCGCGGCGGGGGCCGGCAGGGGACGGGTGAGGCCCGTATCCCGTTCGTCGCTGCCCTCGGCAACAGGGCGGTGATGGCCAGGGTCAGCAGGAGGGCGGCGCCCCCGATGACCGCCAGCAGGCGGCGGTTGCCGCGGGCGCTGCGTGCCATCGTGCGGGTCCGCGTTGGGGGCGCGGTCCGGGGGGCGCGGGTGGCGGCCGGGGTGGCAGGGCGCGCCGGTTTCTCGATGATGCGCGCGGCCAGCCGGTTGAGGGGACCCGGGTAGCCACCGCTGTCCTTCCACAGCCGGTCCACCCGTTCGGCGGTGAAGAGGTCGTGGGCGGGGGTTCCGGATCTATCGAGGCGCATGGTGATGTAGTGCATGCACTGTTCCTGTCCGAACGGGGGCAGTTCCACCAGATGGAAGATGGTCTCGCCGAGGGCGCCGGCCACCCGGTCGGCGAAGGCCGGATCCCCCACCAGCAGCAGCCGCAGGCCCGGATAGTCCGGATGACGGGCCAGCCTCAGCAGCAGTTTCAGCACCGGCGCCGCCAGGAACTGCGCGTCGTCCACCACCAGCAGTGTGGGGAGGCCGCCCCTGGCGGCCGCCGCCAGGTGGGTCTGGAGGGCATCCAGGCCGTCCTTTTCCGTGATGATCGAGCCATGGACGTCGAGGCCGGCGAGGGCGCGGGCCAGCAGCTGCTCGGCGCTGGTCTCCACGTGGGCCTCGACCACGGTGGCACGCCAGGCATTCTGACCCTCGCGCAGCAGCCGATCCGTGAGAGTGGTCTTGCCGCTGCCCTCGGGGCCTGTGAGCACCATGACCTGGTCGCTGTAGCGGCCGAGGTGATGGAGCAGATTGAGGCGCTGGGTGATCTGGGCCGTGGCGTAGAAGAAGTCATCATCCCCCGGCGCCAGGAAGGGATTGGTGCCACGGGCCGGTGAGTGGTCGCGATGGGGCATGCTAGGCCTCACCCTGGCAGACCGCCGGCCGGTAGCGCCGCGCCGGGGGATCCGCTGCGGCGAACCCTGGAGGTCGGTACGGGGGCCCCGGATGTACGGATCCACTGGCGGCTTCAGGTGAGTTCGGTGGGGTTGAACAGGCGCTGGTACTCGTTGATGGCGAAGCGGTCGGTCATGCCGGCGATGTAGTCCGCCACCCCCGCGCGCGCCCGGCCCGGCCCTGGTCGTCTTCGTAATGGTGCACCTTGTCCTGGAAATCCGGGGGCAGGGTCCGCGGGTCGTCCATGAAGGCCTGGAACAGGCCGCGCACGATGTGGCCGGCCTTGATGGTCATGCGGTGCACCCGGTAGTGGCGGTACAGGTGTTCCCGCAGGAAGCGTTTGAGTTCCAGATGTTGCTCGCGCAGGGCGTCGCTGGCGCGCACCAGGGGCTCGCCCGCCTGACGGACCTCGTCGATGGTGGCGGGACCGGCGGCGGCGATGGCCGCCCGGGTGGTCTCCACCAGGTCCACCACCTGGCGGTTGATCATGCGCCGGATCACCTCGTGGATGGTGCGCCGAATGCTGAGGCCGGGCCAGCGGCCCATGACCTCGTCGTGCTGCTCGCGAAACAGCGCCACCTCCCGCAACTGCTCGATGGTGATGAATTCGGCCCGCAGGCCGTCGTCCACGTCGTGATTGTTGTAGGCGATCTCGTCCGCCAGGTTGGTCACCTGAGCCTCCAGGGAAGGCTGGCCGCCGTCCACGAAGCGCGCCGCCACCAGCCCGAGGGCTCGCGCCTTGGCGGGGGCGCAGTGCTTGAGGATCCCCTCGCGGGTCTCGAAGGTGAGGTTGAGGCCGGTGAACTGCGCGTACTTCTCCTCCAGCAAGTCCACCACCCGCAGGGATTGGAGATTATGCTCGAAGCCGCCGTAGTCCTTCATGCAGTGGTTGAGGGCGTCCTGGCCGGCGTGCCCGAAGGGGGTGTGGCCGAGATCGTGGGCCAGGGCGATGCCTTCCGACAGATCCTCGTGCAGGTTCAGCAGGCGGGCCACGGTGCGGGTGATCTGGGCCACCTCCACGGAATGGGTGAGGCGGGTGCGGAACATGTCGCCTTCGTGGTTGACGAACACCTGGGTCTTGTATTCCAGCCGGCGAAAGGCGGCCGAATGGACGATGCGGTCGCGATCGCGCTGGAACTCGCCGCGGTAGCGCGGTGCCTCCTCCGGGAAGGTCCGGCCGCGGCTCTCGTCGTCGCGGGCCGCGTAGGGCGCGAGGTTGAGGGTTTGATCCATCAGTCGCCGTCCGCGGTCGCCATCGCCGCGGCCTCACCATCACTGGAGGCCTCCCAAGTGGCGGTGATGTCCCGGGGCGAGAATTCACCCGTCACCACGGCCTCGCCGATGCCCCGCAGCAGCACCAGCCTGAGTTGACCATCCTGCACCTTCTTGTCCACCGCCATGAGGTCCAGGGCGCGGGCGGCGGGCAGGGCCGCCGGCACGGTGGTGGGCAGGCCGGCGCGGCGCAGCAGGGCCTCGGTGCGCGCGGCCGCGGCCCCCGGCAGCCAGCCCAGGCGCACGGACATGCGCGCCGCCAGCATCATGCCGGCGGCCACCGCCTCGCCATGGAGCCAGGCCCCGTAGCCCATACCGGTCTCTATGGCGTGGCCGAAGGTGTGGCCGAGGTTGAGCAGGGCGCGCCGACCCGCCTCCCGTTCGTCCGCCGCCACCACCTCGGCCTTGTTCTCACAGGAACGTCGTATGGCCTCGGACATCAGGGATGGGTCCCGCTCCAGCAGGGCATCCATGTGCTGCTCCAGCCAGTCGAAGAAATCCCGGTCCCCGATGAGGCCATATTTGATCACTTCGGCCAGGCCGGCCCGTAGCTGGCGCCCGTCCAGGGTGTCCAGGGTGTCCGTATCGGCCACCACCACCCGCGGTTGGTGGAAGGCGCCGATCATGTTCTTGCCCAGGGGATGATTGACGCCGGTCTTGCCGCCCACGGACGAATCCACCTGGGCCAGCAGGGTGGTGGGGATCTGGATGAAGGCCACGCCCCGCTGGTAGCAGGCGGCGGCGAAACCCGTGATGTCCCCCACCACGCCGCCGCCGAGGGCGACCAGGGTGGTATGGCGATCATGGCGCTCGGCGAGGAGCTTGTCGAAGACCAGGTTGACGGTGTCCAGGGTCTTGAAGCGCTCGCCATCAGGCAGGACCACGTGGTGGTGGCGAACGCCCGCCAGGGACTCCAGCACCCGAATCCAGATAGAGGGGCGCCACGGTCTCGTTGGTGACCACCAGGGCCTGATGGCCGGCGAGATGGGGCCGGATCCACTGGGGATCTCCCACCAGGCCGGCGCCGATATGGATGGGGTAGGCCCGTTCTCCCAAGGCTACCTGCAGGGTTTTCATAGCTCTTTCAATTTGTTACGGATCTGGCGGACGATGGCGCGGACTGTACGGCTATCGGTTTCCACGATCAAATCCGCGATGGAACGGTATAGAGGGTCCCGTTGTGCCATGAGTTCCTCTATGGCCTGGCGCGGGTTCTCCGTCTGCAACAGCGGCCGATTGCGGTCTCGCCGGGTGCGCTCGTAGAGCTGGTCCAGGGGCGCGGCGAGGTAGACCACCACCCCCCGGGACATGAGAGCGGCACGGTTCTCCGCCAGCAGGATGGCGCCGCCGCCGGTAGCAAGGACGATGTCCTCACGCTGGGTGACCTCGGCGATGACGGCGGCCTCCCGACGGCGGAAGCCCGCCTCGCCCTCGAGCTCGAAGATCAGAGGAATGTCGACGCCGGTGCGCGCCTCGATCTCCTTGTCGCTATCGACGAAGGCGCGCTTGAGCTCCCGCGGCGAGTTGCCGGCCGATGGTGGTACTTACCGGCCCCCATAGGGCCGACGAGGAAGAGGTTCGTCTGCGAATCAGTGGGCGGTAGGGTACACGCGCTGCCTGCAGTCGCTTTACAGTTCGCCGCTCGGCCTCCGCGGGCTCAGCTAAGGGGCGTCGCCAGAATGCACTGGCGGATGAACGCGTCTGTTTAGTATCCGCGGCAGGATCTGATAAATATCAGGACAGCTCACGACCAGTGCTCGTTCTTGTCTCTGTATGCTGTTGCGAAAGGCATGGCCAATTAACGGGAGCTCCCCGAAGAAAGGCACCCGCTGCACGTGTTGAAGCTCTTTGTCTTTTCGAAAACGCCGCCGAGACACCACCGTACTCTCCATTATCAACGAGCACTTTCGTTGAAACCTCCCGAGTGTCAATCTGTGGTTGACCATTTACAGTGTTTGCGAAGTTTGGTTCATTGCGGGTTACACTCAAGTCCATTGAGATCGAATCGTCCGGCGTGATTTGCGGAGTCACCGTGAGTGCAAAGGTCGGCGTCTTGACGAACTTGGTGTCGGTTCCGTCCTGCGAAGAGCCGTTGGGAAGGGTATTCTGGCTCCCTGTTTGATGGTCGCAGTATTTTGGTCACTGAGGTGATCACCCTTGGATTCGCAAGAACTTCTCCTCGCCCCTCGGCCTGGAGGGCTTGCAGTTCAAGCTGGAGAAGCCAAGAGTTAACCTTACCGATGGCGAGTCCGATAGAGCCCGCGTGGGCTACTCCGAGATCCGTAATAAACTCTTGCGGGTCACCAGCGGTACTTCCGCCCAGAAAAAACGATGTCTGGTCCTCGTCATCACGATTGATGCTGCGCGAATACCCGAAACGAACACCGAGATTCTGTGCGAAATTCCGCGTCGCAATCACGATGCGCGACTCCACAAGGACCTGTCTTACTGGCACATCGAGCCGGGCAACCAACCCACGCACCGCCTCAAGGTTTGCGGCAGTATCGCGAACGAGCAACGTGTTCGTTCTTTGATCGATGCTGACGTTACCGCGTTCGGAGAGCAGCGAGTTCTCCGCGCCCTTCAGCAACGTAGCCAAGTCCGAGGCCTTGGCGTAGTTGATCTGGACGAACTCGTTGTTCAGGGGGGCGAGCTCCTCGATCTGCTGCTGGGCCTCCAGCTCGAGCTTCTCCCGGGCGGCGATCTCTTCGGTGGGGGCCACCATGATGACGTTGCCGGTCTTGCGCATGCCGAGACCACGGGACTTGAGGATGATATCCATGGCCTGGTCCCAGGGCACGTTCTTGAGGCGCAGGGTGACATTGCCGGTGACGCTGTCGCTGGCCACCAGATTGAGGCCGGTGAAGTCGGCGAGGAGCTGCAGTACCGCGCGCACCTCGATGTTCTGGAAATTCAGGGACAGGCGTTCGCCGGTGAAGCCCACCCGCTCCTTCTTGCGCCGCTCGGCCTCCTCCTCCGTGACCGGCTTGAGTTCCAGGGTGAAGAGTGTATCGGACTGATAGGCCAGGTATTCGTAGGGCTCGTCGCCGGGGCGCACCACCATGCGCGTGTCGTTGTTCTGGGGGAAGGTATCCACCTGGTGCACCGGCGTGGCGAAATCCACCACGTCCAGCTTGCGTTCCAGGTTCCGGGGCAACGTGGTGTCGAGGAAGTCCACGATGAGCTTGTCACCCTCCTGGCGGGTGTCGATGACCACGCTGGCATCGGACAGGGTCACCAGCACCCGGCCCTCGCCTTCGGGGCCACGCCTGAAGTCGACGTTCTCCAGCGCCAGCGAATCCGGGGCGTCCGACCGTTTGCCTACGGTGTCCGGAAAGGCGCGGCCGCCCGCGGCGCCGGCGTTGTCCAGGGTCACCAGGATGGTGCTGCCCCGGGTCTCGATCTCGTAGGGCACCAGGCGTATGAGATTCAATACCACCCGCGTGCGGCCGGAGGCCTCCACGGCCGTTATGCTGCGGGCCATGCCGACGCCGATGGTTTGGCTCTTGCGTTCCAGGTTGAGGCCCACGCCGGGGAAGTCCAGCGCGACCCGGGCGGGATTGTCGACGGAAAAGGAGAGCGGTTCCGGCCCCGCCTCGGACAGCTGAAGCTTCACCTGCACCCGTTCTCCCGACAACTCCACGAAGCTGATGTCATCGAGGGTCTGTGCCATCGCCGCCATACCGATGGAGCAGAGCGCCAGGGCAGCCAACACACCGCCCCACAGAGGGCCCGCGCGTTCACCGATAAAAGGTTTGCTGATATTCATGACTCGACTCCCATAGATCCGGGCTGCAACCACCGTTATTCACTCAATCCCAGCTCGGCCGCTCGTTCCTGCCAGCCGCCCAGGTTGTCGGGCACGATCTCCGTGAGCATGACGCGGTTCTCTTCGATGGCGGTGATCTTGCCGTAGTTCCTGCCCATGTAATTGCCCGTCTGGACGCGGTGGACGGCCCCGTCCGGGTCGGTCACCAGGGCCCAGGACTCATCGTCCTGGGCCATGGTCCCCACCATGCGCAATGAGTCCAGGGGATAGTATTCCAGTTCCTCCTTGACGTGATTGGTAGGGGGCTGCACGCCGCCCGTCCCCGCGACCACCACGTCCGGCTCCGCGTCTGCCTGGATGAAGGGCACGAAGGGATCGGTACGACCGCCGGGTTCGTACACAAACACCTCCGCGATGCTGATCTCGGGCAGGGGTTCGATGCGCGAACTCTTGATTTGCTTCACCTGGCCGATATACGCATCCAGGTCGCTCATGTCGGTGTTGACGCAGCCCGTCACGCCGAGGGCGATGCAGGCCAGGCCCGCCATGCGGCGCCGCAGGGGCCTGGTGCTCATGAGCTTGGGTAACGTTGTGTGCACGACGCGTTGTCCTCCCATCACTCGCTGTCCAGGTAGCGGTAGGTCTTTGCCGTGGATTCCATGACGAGGGTGGGCTCGCCTTCCTCATTCCGGCCCTGGGGCCGGACGGAGATATCGTGCTGGGTGACGATGCGGGGCAGGGCGGCGACCCCACTGACGAACCTGCCGAATTCGTGGTAGGTCCCGGTCACGCGGATCTTGATGGGCTTTTCGGCATAGAAGTCCCGGCGCTGCTCCTGCATGGGCTGGAACAATTCGAACTCGAGGCCGCTGGCCAGGCCGGTCTGGGAGATATCCACCAACAGGGCCTCGATCTCGGACTTGTTGGGCAGCTGCCGGAGCATGGCGCCGAAGGAGTTCTTCATGTCCTCGAGCTGTTCCTTGAGGGGTTCGAGGTTGGCCGCCAGCTTCTGCTTCTGCTCGAATTCCGCGCGTTTCTTCTGCTCGGTGGCGCGCGCCTTCTCGAGGTCCGCGAGCTGGTGCTGGGTATGAAACCAGTAGCCACCCCCCAATACCAGTGCACACACCACGAGGATCACCAGGGCCTTGGCGGCCATGGGCCAGCTGCCGATGTTGTTGGGGTCGAGGTTTCGCAGGTCTTCGATTTTCATCGTGCAGTATCCTCTTCCGCCTGCGCACCCGGGCGCACCTGGGTGGCCGACAGGGTGAACTTGCTGAGGCGCACGGTGGTCGTTCCGCGTCTCATCTCCTCGGCCTGGATCATCTTGAGATCGGGCCGGTCCAGCCACTCCGAACCGTCCAGGGCGCGCATGAACGACGATACCCGGGCATTGGATTGTGCGTAGCCATCCAGGCTGAGGCTCTTGCCGCGCTGGGTGAGGCTCGTGAGGTAGACGCCTTCCGGCAGGATCTCGGCAAGTTCATCGAAGAGATGGACCACCTCCGGCCGACTGGTCTGGAGCCGTTCGACGATGCGCATGCGTGCCAGCAGGTTCTGTTTCTCCTTTTCCAGATCCTTGATCTCGGCAATCTTGCGGTCGAGCAGGGCGATCTCGCTGGTGAGCCGCTGGTTGCGCGCATTCTGATACTCGATCATCTTGTCGATCTGCAGGTGCACCAGGCCTACCACGGCCAGCATCGCCACCACCGCGATGCCCACCGTGATGCCGAAATCCTTCTGGCGCTTCTTGCGTAGTTCTTCGCGCCAGGGTAGCAGGTTGATACGCGCCATCAGTCGAAGCTCCTCAGGGCGAGTCCAGTGGCAATCATCAGCGCGGGCGCGTCGTTGGCGATGATTTCGCTCTTGACCTTGTTGGTGAGGGACATCTCGGCGAAGGGATTGGCCACCGTGACCGCCACACCGGTATGTTCCGCCACCGTCTTGTCGATGTTCTCGATGGAGGCGCAGCCTCCCGCGAGCACGATGTGATCCACCTGGTCCACCTGGCTCGACGAGTAGAAAAACTGCAGGGCGCGGTTGATCTGCTGCGCCATGGCCTCCTTGAAGGGCTCGAGCACCTCCGGCCCGTAATTGTCCGGCAGCCCGCCCTGGCGCTTGGCCAGCCCGGCCTCTTCGTAGGACAGGCCGTAACGTCGCTGGATATCTTCGGTGAGCTGCTTGCCGCCGAAGACCTGCTCGCGGCCGTAGATGATCTTGAGGTCACTGAGGACGCTGAGGTTGGTCATGGTGGCGCCGACGTCCACCATGGCGATGTTCTGCTCCACCCCTTGTTCGGGTAGGTGTCGCGCCAGCAGGCTGAAGGCGTTTTCCATACAGAAGGCCTCCACGTCCACGATGCGGGTGATCAGTCCGCCCAGTTCGGCGGCTGCCACCCGCACGTCCACGTTTTCCGTCCGCGACGCGGCCAGCAGGACGTCCACCTTGTCCGGGTCGTGCTCCGAGGGCCCGATGATCTCGAAGTCCAGGCTGACCTCTTCGAGGGGATAGGGGATGTACTGGTCGGCCTCCAGCTGGATCTGGCCTTCCATCTCGTCGTCGGAGATGCCGGCGGGCATGGGAATGACCTTGGTGATCACCGCGGAGCCAGCGACCGCCAGGGCGCAATGCTTGGACTTGCTACCCGAGCGCTTCACCGCCCGCCGGATGGCCTCGCCCACCGCCTGTTCGTCGGTGATGGTCTTCTCCACCACGGAGTTCGGGGGTAACGGCTCCACCGCATAGCTCTCCACCCGATACTTGCCGCCGCTCCTGCCGAGCTCCAGGAGCTTTACGGCGGTGGAACTGACGTCCAACCCGATGACGGGGACATTACGCTTGCCAAAGAGGCTCACTGGGGTACCTTTTTCATTATAAATCAGCTAATTATGTAAGCAATGTCTACCGATTTATTACGTCTACGGCTAACTATAGATCAAGCAGTTGCAAGATACAAATAAACTGGTGTCTTAAGTTGAGGCGGTCCTTTCCCGGTGTGACACTGTCCGTGGAAGTCGTCGGGTGGCCACTGACGGGTCAACGGCAGAAGCCCCTACATTCTTTAATCTGTCGGGGTGCAATCACTTTCTTATATACTAGGGCGCCCGCCAGGGAAATGCCTGAAGATTCGGGCATCCGGAGGCGGGCATGGTTGATTCTTGCCATAAAGGCTCGAATCAGGGTCTTCCGGACGTTGCAGGATTCGTTACCCCATCTCACCATGCGCTTGTTACTGCGCCTCATTCTCGGACTCATGCTTGTCGGCGCCGCCACGGGCCTGGCGGCGGGTGCCGCCATCTGGTTCTACCTGGTACCCCAGCTGCCGGCCGTGGAGACCCTGCGGGACGTCCAGTTCCAGGTCCCCCTGAAGGTCTATAGTCGCGACGGTCTGCTGATGGCCGAATTCGGCGAGAAGCGACGCATCCCCGTGCGCCTCCCCGAGGTGCCCAAGGGGCTTATCGCGGCGGTCCTGGCGGCCGAGGATGACCGCTTCTACGAACACCCGGGCGTGGACTGGCAGGGTCTGGCCCGGGCCGCCTGGAGCCTCGCCACCACCGGGGAGAAGACCCAGGGGGGCAGCACCATCACCATGCAGGTGGCGCGCAATTTCTTCCTGGAGCGGGAAAAGACCTACATCCGCAAGCTCAACGAGATCCTGCTGGCCGTGAAGATCGAATCCAGCCTGGACAAGGACCAGATCCTTGAACTCTACTTCAACAAGATCTTCCTCGGTCACCGCGCTTACGGTGTGGGCTCCGCCGCCCAAGTCTACTATGGCCGCCCTCTGGCGGAACTCACCACCGCCGAGATGGCCATGATCGCTGGCCTGCCCAAGGCCCCATCGGCCTTCAATCCCATCTCCAATCCCCAGCGGGCCCTGTCCCGCCGGAGCTACGTGCTGCGCCGCATGCGCGAGGTGGGGTACATCGATGAGGCGGAATTCGAGTTGGCCGATGCCCAGCCCATCACGGCGCAACTCCACGGCTTCGCCGTCGAAATCGACGCGCCCTATGTGGCGGAGATGGTGCGCGCGTACATGGTGGAGCGTTACGGAGAGGACGCGTATGTGAGTGGTTACTCCGTTACCACGACCGTGGACAGCCGCTTGCAGGGGGCCGCCACGACCGCCCTGCGGCGGGGGCTGGTGGACTACACCGAGCGCCATGGCTATCGGGGACCGGAGGCGCGTCTGGAGACGGATGGCGAACCGTCGGCGGCGCAGGCCAGGGCGACCCTGGAGGATATCCCCCGGGTGGGCGGTCTGGTGCCCGCAGTGGTGTTCCGGGTGGGTGAGCAGGAGGCGGAGGCCTATCTGACCAACGGCGAGACCATCGACATCCCCTGGAGCGGCCTGTCCTGGGCCCGTCCCTATATCAGCGAGGATCGGCGGGGCCCCAGTCCCAAGGGTGCCGCCGACGTGGTGGCCCCTGGGGACATCGTTCGCGTGCGCGAGGACGAGGAGGGCGCATGGCGCCTCACCCAGGTGCCGCGGGTGGAAGGGGCGCTGGTGGCCCTGGACCCCGGCGATGGGGCGGTGAGGGCCCTCCAGGGTGGTTTCGACTTTTACCTCAACAAGTTCAACCGCGCCGTCCAGGCGAAGCGCCAGCCGGGTTCCAACTTCAAGCCTTTCATTTACTCGGCGGCCCTCGGATCCGGCCTGACGCCCGCCTCCCTCATCAACGATGCCCCGGTGGTGTTCGAGGATACGAGCCTGGAGGCATCGTGGCGGCCCGAGAACTACAGTGGCAAGTTCTTCGGGCCCACGCGCCTGCGGGAGGCCCTGACCAAGTCGCGCAACCTGGTGTCCATCCGCGTGCTGGAGCGCGTCGGCATCCCCTACACCGTGCGGTTCCTGGAGCGTTTCGGCTTTGCGCCGGACGAGCTGCCCCGCAACCTCTCCCTGGCTCTGGGGGCCCTGGACCTGGAGCCCATCAAGGTGGCGAGGGGCTTTGCGGTGTTCGCCAACGGCGGCCACCGGGTGACGCCCTATTTTGTCGACAGGATCACCGATTACCGCGGCGAGGTGGTCTTCGAGGCCGCGCCACCGGTGGCGTGCGCGGAGTGCTGGCAGGCCATCGAGAAGGCCGACGCGCAGGAAGCGGACCCGGAGATGCTGGCCGGCCTCGCGCCCCGTGCCATTCCCCCCGAGAACGCCTGGCTCCTGCGCTCCATGCTGAAGGACGTGATCCGCCGCGGCACCGGGCGCAAGGCCCTGGCCCTCGGCCGTGACGACATCGCCGGCAAGACCGGCACCACCAACCAGCAGCGGGATGCCTGGTTCTCCGGCTTCAACGGGGCCATGGTGGCCACGGCCTGGGTGGGTTTCGACAAGCTGGCCCCCCTGGGGGCGCGGGAGACCGGTGGGCGGGCGGCCCTGCCGGTGTGGATAGACTTCATGGCCGAGGCCCTCGAAGACATGCCGAGTCGCGACATGGCGCCGCCGCCGGGCCTGGTGACGGTGCGTATCGATCCCACCACCGGCCTGCTGGCCACTTCGGACTTTCCGGGGGCCATCTTCGAGACCTTTCGCAAGGCCCATGTCCCCACCAAACAGGTGGACTGGGAGGGGCCGGCGACGGCCGGTGGGGAGTCGTCGGGGAGCATCACGGAGCAGTTGTTCTGAGGGTCGCTTCGAGCCGACACGGGCGCTGTCCCGCCCTGGACGGTGCCGCGGTGCGATAGGCGATGATCGATGGCTAAGAAGAAGGCACATGCCGGCTCCGCCCTGCGGGAGCAGATCGCCGCGGTGGCGGCGCGCATCATGGTGGAATCGGGCAATCCGAGCTATTTGATGGCCAAGAAGAAGGCCGCCCAGCGCCTGGGGGCGGCCGATGGCCACGCCCTGCCCAAGAACGAGGAGATCCAGCAGGCTATCGCCGAATACCAGCGGCTGTTTCTCGCCGACACCCAGCCCCGTCATCTGCGGCGCCTGCGGGAGGCGGGGCTGAAGGCCATGCGCTTGCTGGAGCCCTTCGGCCCCCGCCTCGTGGGACCGGTGCTGGAGGGCACGGCGGATCACTACAGCGAGGTGAATCTGCACGTATTCGCCGACACCGTCGAGGACGTGGGCCTGTATCTCATGAATCACGGCATCCCCAGCGACCTCTCCAGCCGCCGCCTGCGGGAGGCCGGGGGCGCCAACGTGGAACAACCTGAATACCGTTTCGTCGCCGGCGACATCCCGGTGGGCGTCACGGTGTTCTGTGGTCCCGCCGCCCGCCAGCCCCCCGTCAGCCCGGTGGATGGCCGGCCCATGCGGCGGGCCTCCATGAGGCAGGTGGAGGCGTTGCTCACCGAACCCGGCGACGCCGGCCTCCTCGTCTGAGTGACCCGGCCATCGCCCGCCGGCGGGCCCGTCATTTGGCAGGTGGCCGTGCCCTCGCCCCTCCGGCAGGCCTTCGACTATCTTCCTCCTGCACCGTGGACCGGCCCCCCTCCCGCACCCGGCGTGCGCGTCGAGGTACCCTTCGGGCCGGGGCGCCGTGTCGGCATCCTCACGGCGGTGGCCGGCGCCACCACGGTGCCGGACCATCGCCTGCGCCAGGCATCGCGGGTGCTCGACGACGCTCCCCTGTGGCCACGACCCCTGTTCGAGCTGCTGCGGTGGGCCGCGGATTACTACCACCACCCCCCGGGCGAGGTGTTCGCCAGTGCCCTGCCGGCGGCCCTGCGCCAGGGACGCCCCGCCTCGCCGCGGCCCGCCGAGGTCTGGCGGCTCACCGCCGCGGGCCATGCCGGCGCCGCCGCGGTGCCGGCCCGTGCGGCGGCCCAGCGACGGCTGCTGGCCGTGCTGGCGGCGGCCCCGCAAGGCCTGCCGCCGCCGGAGTTGGCCGCCGCCATGGACGGTTGGCGGGCCCCCGCCCGTGCCCTCGAGGCCAAGGGCCTGGTGGAGACCGTGGTCCCGCCGCCGCTCACCCGCCCGCCACCGCCGCCCGCGGTGGCGCCCTCCACTCCCCAGCGCGAGGTGCTGGAGCGCCTGGCGGGGCTGGAGGGCTTTGCCGCCGTGCTGCTGGACGGCGTCACCGGCAGCGGCAAGACCGAGGTCTACCTGCGCCACATCGAGCATCTGCGGGACGCTGGGGCCCAGGCCCTGGTGCTGGTGCCTGAGATCGGACTCACCCCGCAGATGGCCGAACGCTTTAGGGAGCGTTTCGGCGCCGCGGTGGTCGTGATGCACTCGAGGCTTACGGATCATGAGCGCCTGGCGGCGTGGGCGGCGGCCCGGGAGGGCCGGGCGGCGGTGGTGCTGGGGACCCGCTCCGCCGTGTTCACGCCCCTGGCGCGCCCCGGCGTCATCGTGGTGGACGAGGAACACGATGGCTCCTACAAGCAGCAGGAGGGCTTTCGCTACTCCGCCCGCGACCTGGCGGTGGCCCGGGCCCGCCGCGAGGGGATACCCGTGATTCTGGGCTCGGCCACGCCATCCCTGGAGACCCTGGAGAACGCCGCGGCCGGGCGCTATCAGCACCATGTCCTGCCCCACCGGGTCACCGGCCACGCCCCGCCCCGCCTGCGGGTGGTGGATGTGCGGGGGCGGCCCCTGGCGGAGGGGTTGTCCCAGGAACTCCTGGCCGCGGTGGCGGCCCGCATCGCCCGGGGTGAGCAAAGCCTGCTGTTCCTCAACCGCCGGGGCTGGGCACCGGTGCTGCTGTGCCATGAATGTGGCTGGGTTTCCCACTGCGACCACTGCGATGCGCGCCTGGTCTTTCATCGTTCCAGCGGCCGCCAGCATTGTCACTACTGCGGCGCCGTCGCCCCCATGCCCGAGCACTGCCCCGAATGCCGCTCCACCGAGCTGCGTTTTCTCGGCAAGGGCACGGAGCGTATCGAGGAGGCCCTGAGGGGGCCGTTCCCCGAGGCCCGCATCGTCCGGGTGGACCGCGACAGCACCCGCCGCAAGGGGGCCCTGGAGGACGCCCTGGCCGAGGTGCACAGCGGCCGCGCGGACATCCTCATCGGCACCCAGATGGTGGCCAAGGGACATCACTTTCCGGCGGTGACCCTGGTGGGGATCCTGGACGCCGACGGCGGCCTGTGCGCGGTGGATTACCGGGCCCCCGAGCGCCTCGCCCAGCTCATCGTGCAGGTGGCGGGGCGGGCCGGGCGGGGCGATACCGCCGGCGAGGTGATGGTGCAGACCCATCAGCCGGAGCACCCCTTGTTGCAGGCCCTGGCGGCGGGGGGCTACGGGGCGGCGGTGCCCATCCTGCGGGGGGAGCGCCGGGCCGCCGAATTGCCGCCCTTCTGCGCCATGGCCCTGGTGCGGGCCGAGGCGAGGCAGGAGGAACACGTGGTGGCCTTCCTCGAGGGCGCCGTGGCGGTGGCCCGGGCGCGGCCGGTGACGGGGGCCGAGGTCCATGGTCCCATCCCGGCGCCGGTGGAGCGGGTGGCCAACCGGCGGCGTTTCCAGCTGGTGATCCTGGCCGCCGGGCGGCTGGCGCTCCACCAGGCCCTGACCCAGTGGCTGCCGGCCATAGAGGCCCTGCCGGGTGTGCGGCGGGTGCGCTGGAGTGTCGATGTGGATCCTCAGGATCTGGGTTGACCGACCCGGGCCCACATGCTGCTAGAATACCCCACTTTTTTGCCGGCCCTGTCTTCGTGAAAGAACACATCCAATCCCTGTTGAACGAGGCCCTCGAGGTCCTGCGCCGCGACGGCGTGGTGCCCGCCGACGCCGCCGTGGACATCCATGTGGAACGCGCCCGGGATAAGTCCCACGGCGATCTGGCCACCAACCTGGCCCTGGTGCTGGCCAAGGCGGCCAAGCGCAATCCCCGGGAGCTGGCCCAGGCCCTGGCGGCGGCCCTGCCCGCCAGCGACGGCGTGACCCGGGTGGAGGTCGCCGGCCCCGGGTTCATCAACTTCCACCTGGCGCCGGAATTCGCCCTGGCGGTGATCCCGCGCATCCTGGAGCAGGGTGAGGCCTTCGGCCGCGGTGCCGTGGGTGCGGGGCGGCGCATCCAGGTGGAGTTCGTGTCGGCCAATCCCACCGGGCCCCTGCACGTGGGCCACGGCCGTGGTGCCGCCTACGGTGCGGTGGTGGCCTCCCTGCTGGAGGCCGTGGGCTTCCAGGTGCACCGCGAGTACTACGTCAACGACGCCGGCCGCCAGATGGACATCCTCGGCACCAGCATATGGCTGCGTTACCTGGAGCTGTGCGGAGAGGAGTTTCCCTTCCCCAGCAACGGCTACCAGGGCGACTACGTGTGGGACATCGCCGCCACCCTCCACCGCGAGCACGGCGAGGCCTATCGGCACGGGGCGACCGAGGTATTCGTGGGGGTGGTGGCGGACGAACCCGCCGGCGGCGACAAGGAACTGCACATCGACGCCCTCATCGCCCGCGCCAAGGCCTTGCTCGGCGACAATCGCTACCGCTACGTCTTCGAGCTGGGCCTCAACACCATCCTGGACGACATCCGCGACGACCTGGGGCTGTTCGGTGCCGTCTACGACCAGTGGTTCTCGGAGCGCTCCCTGGTGGAGTCGGGGGCCGTGAACAAGGCGGTGGAACGCCTGCGCGCCGGCGGACATCTCTACGAGCAGGAGGGGGCGTGGTGGTTCCGCTCCACCGCCTTCGGCGACGAGAAAGACCGGGTGGTAGTCAGGGAGAATGGCCAGGCCACCTATTTCGCCTCGGACATCGCCTACCACCTCGACAAGCTGGAACGGGGCTTCGAGCGGGTCATCGACATCTGGGGGGCGGACCATCATGGCTACGTACCGCGGGTCAAGGCGGCCCTCGCGGCCCTGGGGGAGGACCCGGCACGCCTCGACGTGTTGCTGGTGCAGTTCGCCAACCTCTACCGCGGCGGTGAGAAGGTGCAGATGTCCACCCGTTCCGGCCAGTTCGTCACCCTGCGCCAGTTGCGCAAGGAGGTGGGTCGCGACGCCGCGCGCTTCTTCTACGTCATGCGCCGTTGCGAACAGCACCTGGATTTCGACCTGGATCTGGCCAAGTCCCAGTCGGCGGACAACCCCGTCTACTACGTGCAGTACGCCCACGCCCGGGTGTGCAGCGTCATGCACCAGTTGGAGGAGCGCGGCCTCGTCCATGACCGGGCCGCCGGTAACGTGGCGGCTTCACGATTGGGGGAGAGCCACGAGGCGGATCTGGTGACCCTGCTGGACCGCTATCCGGAAGTGGTCGAAGGGGCCGCCCTGACCCATGAGCCCCATCAACTGGTCCACTACCTGCGGGAACTGGCCAACGGTTTTCACACCTATTACAACGCCCACCAGCTGCTGGTGGAGGACCCCGACCTGCGCCATGCCCGCCTCAACCTGGTCCTGGCGGTGCGTCAGGTGATCGCCAACGGCCTCGGCCTGCTGGGCGTGTCGGCACCGCAATCCATGTAGGGGCGGGCGATGGCCAGGGACTACAAGAACCGCCGATCACCGCCGCCCCCGAAGGGCGGCTCCTGCTGGCTGTGGCTGGTTACGGGTCTGGCCGTGGGACTGCTGGTGGCCCTGTTCACCTATCTCAGCGTCCACCCGCCGGCCCACTCGCCCATGGCGGAGGCCCCCGGCGGCGCCCCTCCCCGTGAGGCGGACGACGCGGGCACCCGGCAGGAGCCGACCGCCCCGCCCCCACCGGCCAAGGCCCCGGCCGCCAGGCCGCGGTTCGAGTTCTATTCCATCCTGCCCGAGATGGAGGTGCCGGTGAGCGCCGAGGCCCTGCCCGAGCGGGGGACGCGGGAGCCGCCCAAGGAGGACGGCAACTATTTGTTGCAGGTGGGCTCCTTCCGCGGCGCCGACGAGGCCGAGCGGCTCAAGGCCAATCTTGCCCTGCTCGGCATGCAGGCCGCGATCCAGACGGTGTCGGTGGACGGCCGCCGGACCTGGCACCGGGTGCGCCTCGGTCCCTTCCCCAGCCTCAAGGAGGCCTACCGGGTGCGGGATCGTCTGGCGCAGGAGCGGATGGAGGCCATTGTGCTGAAGGTTTCTTCGTGGTAATGGACCCGGTGACGCCGGCGAGGTGCAGGGCCGCGAGGGGGGTTGAAATGCATCAGAAAATATCCGCAACTTCGCGGTATGAAAGAGCCACTAAACCATCGCTGAAAGCCATTCCCTCACCAGCATAGACGACATAACGGTTGCTGAGGGGATGATGCTTTGCCGCAAAGCGCTGCAAACCTTGTTTGAAACTGCTGTGCCAAGTGGCCGCGGCCTTGATTCCGATTCCGCTCAGATCACGTCCGGATTTGTATAACAAATCAACCTCCACGCCATTGCTGTCACGGAAGAAATACAGATTGGGCGTCAACCCGCGGTTATAACGCGCCTTAAGCGCCTCCAGCACCACCAGATTTTCAAACAGGTTGCCGACCAGTGGGTCGCGCGTTACCTGCGCGGCCTTTTCAATGTCCAGCAAATAGGCCAACAGGCCGACATCGGTGAAATAGTACTTGGGCGACTTGATCACACGCTTGCCAAAATTCTCGAAATACGGCGGCAATTTGAAAACCACAAACGAAGCCTCCAGTATCGACAGCCATTGCCTGATGGTTTTGCCATCCACCCCGACATCATTCGCCAGCGACTGGTAATTGATGAGTTGCCCGGTGCGCCCCGCCAGCAGTTTGACGAATTTTTCAAACAGCGTGGCATCCTTGAGCTGGATCAACTGGCGTACATCGCGCTCCACGTAGGTCTGGTAGTAGTTGGCATAGGCGGTGTACGGGCGTTGTTGCTGGTCGTATACGCGCGGCATGAAACCATGATGGATGTAGTCCTCGAACGCATCGAAGCGGATGTCGGCGGCTTCCAGTTCGGCAATCGACAGGGGCAACAGGTGCAACATCCCGGTGCGCCCGGCCAGTGACTGGGTGATGGCGGCACGTAACTCCAGTTGATGCGAGCCGGTCAGCACGAACTGCCCGTTTTCCGGCTGCGCATCCACGACACCCTGCAAATAGCTCAGCAACAGCGGAGTGCGCTGGACCTCATCAAGAATGACGTTGCCGGGGTACTGTTTCAGGAAGGCTTTCGGGTCTTCGGTGGCAAACTGGCGGTTCTCCGGGGTTTCCAGACTGACATAGGCGTAATCCGGCAGCGCCGCGCGCACCAGCGTGGTTTTGCCTGCCTGACGCGGCCCGATGACTGTGACAATCGGGTACTCCCGAAGCTGGACAAGCAGCTCGGTTTGCATGAGTCGTGGAATCATGCAAACAGCGTATTTTATGCCAATACGGAGTTCAACTCCTAATTTACATAACTCTGGTCCTTGTAAGGCGGCGTACCAAACCCCGTTCTGACCACGATGGCGTTGCCACCGTAACGGATGCGCTCACTGCGATTGTTCGCCAACTCACCCATTACGCCAGCGACTTACACGTCCGAGTCCTCATCGGCCTGGGTCGCCGATGGAGAACTCTGCACGCCTGTACAACTGCGCCCGTTGTCATCGTCAGGTGATGATCTGCAGCGGGGTATGCGCTTTTCGCGGTTCGGCTCTATTGTCGGAGTTTTTTACAGTGCCCGGCGGCAGCCGGTGCAAGCCATTGAAAACCCGAGTCCTGGTGATGTGGCTCGGCGCTTGCATCCGCGTTATTGAATGCAAGACGGGCCCGCCGCGGCGCCCCGGAGGTTATACATGGTTCCGATCGATTCCCGGGTCTCCCGGCCCGATGCCGACAAGGTGGCGCCTCGTGAGGTGTCCTATCCCCGTGAGGTCATGGAGGCGGGCTGGGTCCCCGACGCGGCGGATCTCGGGCGGCTGAAGGATGCCCGGCGCCTGCCGGAACGTTCCCGCCGCCGCGAGACCCCGCTGGGCGAGGGTCCTGCCCGCTTCATCTGAACGTGGCTCACTCCCCGCGGGGGGGCCTTGTCCGGCCGTTCGCCGAACTGCAGCCGGACATTGAGCATGTCGTTCATGATGGCGCCGAAGCGCCTGACCAACTCGGGGTCGAAGAGGGTGCCGGCCTCGCGCTTGATGAGGGCCACCGCCTTGTCCAGGGGCCAGGCCTCCTTGTAGGGACGGCTGCTGGTGAGGGCGTCGAACACGTCCACGATGGCCATGACGCGCCCGGCCAGGGGGATGTTCTCGGCCGCCAGGCCCTCGGGATAGCCCGTGCCGTCCCAGCGTTCGTGGTGGGTCAACACCACGTCCAGGGCCATGCGGGCCAGGGGGGTGTCGGGCGTACCGATGATGCGGGCACCGAGGGTGGTATGAGTCTTCATGATCTCCCACTCGTCGGGGTCGAGGCGGCCGGGCTTGAGCAGGATATGATCGGGGATACCGACCTTGCCGATATCGTGCAGGGGTGCGGTGATGGCGAGCAGTTCCACCGTGTCCTCGTCCATCCCTGCCGCCAGCCCGAGCCGCCGGGCATAGCTGCCCACCCGCACCACGTGCCGGCCGCTGTCGTCCTCCCTGAATTCGGCGCCGTGGCCGAGCCAATGGGCGAGCCGCATGGCCTCCTGCCGCTGGGGGCCCATGGCCCGGCGCACGTGATGATGCACCCGGGCGCGGGCCAGGGCGGGTATGCTGTGGCGCAAGACATCGGCGGCCCCGGCCTCGAAGGCCGCCACCTCGTCGCCGGCCGGGGCCCCCAGGGCCACGGCGATGACCGGTGGGCCGGGGTTGGCGAGGCGGCGGCACAGGGCATGGCCGGCCGCGGTGTCGGGGGCCAGGTTCACCAGGATGGCCCACGGTGGGGGTTCCCCGGTGGCGAAGGCCGCGGCCTGGTCCCGCGGCACGACGCTGAGTTCGAAGTCCGCGGCGAGGGCGTCGCGCAGGAAGGCCGCGGCATCGCCGGTGTCGTCGATGATGAGGATGGGGGGGTTGGCGGTGTGGTGGGTCATGGATGGTATACGCCTCCCGAACGGCCTGGGTTGATGGAGTGCCGCCGCGGGCACATCGAGGAATTATCGTAGACCGCGCACCATAATACGATGGCTGTACGCGGGGCCACGGGCACCGGGGCGGCGTAAGACTTTTTGAGAGACCACAGCGGTGAACGAACCACAGGACAACCAGGCCCTCGATGGCGGAGGAGGGGAGCCCCATCAGCTGCGCGTGGTGGCGCGCCGCAACGAATACGTGCTGCGGCGCTTCCAGCGCCACGAGCTTACCCTCATGGCCGTGGATTCCCTCCATGGCCTGCTCCGCCAGTTGACCGAGGGCACCCTGCGCAGCTTCGGCCTGGATGCCGTGGCCCTCACCGTGGTGGACCCCGGTGGCGAGATCGCCGATGCCCTGGAACGCGCGGGGGTGCCTCTGGCGGAGCTGCCGGCGGTGCGCCTGACGCCGCTGCCCGAGTGGCCCGGCCACGAGGGCACCACGCCCCAGCTGGGGCCGGTCCATGCGGCGGAGCACGGCGGCTATTTCGGAGAGCGCCTGGAGGAGCTTCACAGTGCGGCCCTGCTGCCCCTGGTCCGGGGCGGGCGTAACCGCGGTGTGCTGGCCCTGGGCAGCCGGGATCCCCTGCGCTATCAGCCCCACCTGGGCACCGACTTCCTCGACCACCTGGCCATGGTGGCCACGGTGTGCCTGGAGAATGCTCTCAACCAGGAACGCCTGCGCCACTACGGCCGCACCGATCCCCTCACGGGCCTCTACAACCGGCGTTACCTGGAGGCCAGGCTCGCCGAGGAGGTGTCCCGGGCGCGCCGTCACGGGATGCCTCTGTCGTGCATGTTCCTGGACGTGGACCACTTCAAACGCATCAACGACCGCCACGGCCACGCCGCCGGCGATGCCGTGCTGCGGCACCTGGCGGACCGTATCACCGAACTGCTAAGGGCCAGCGACGTGGCGGTGCGTTACGGCGGCGAGGAGTTCGCGCTGCTGCTGCCCCAGACCGCGGCGGCGGAGGCGGCGGTACTGGCCGAACGCCTGCGCGCCCATCTGGCGGCGCAGCCCATCGAGGTGGCGGGGGTCGATAGCCCCATGGAGGTCACGGTGTCCATCGGCGTGGCGGAACTGGCGGCCGACGAAGACGGCGCCGGGCTGCTGGACGGGGCCGACCGCGCCCTCTATCGCGCCAAGGCCGGGGGCCGCAACCGCGTGGAGCGGCGGGTCCTCGGGGACGCCGACTGAGGCTCCTCCCCGTTCATGGCGGGCGCTACTCCCGGCATCGTACCCCTCCTTTCATTTTGCCTCGTCAGCAGAATTTGTGGGTGTAGAGAGGAGAATTTCCTCTCGCCAAGAGCGCCAAGAACAGCAAATATTCCTCTCACGGAGGCACAGAGGCACGGAGATTTTTTTGTTGGATGGGCCCGGCGGACCTGCCCGGCGAGTGGAGTCCTTCCCGGGGACGGGAAGCCGTCACGGAAGCTGCGAGGGTTGCGGAACTATGGTTGTTCTCGCCTTTCTCCGTGCCTCTGTGCCTCCGTGAGAGATCATGCTTTTTTGATCAACACGCGGACAGGCCACGAATACAACGAAAAACGATAAGCTGAAGCTCTTCTCCCAGAGGGAGAGGGGGAGAACGTGCTTCGCGACTTACACGTTAACTCTCATGGCGAGACGCGCCACCCGAAATGATGAAAGCGGAGCGCGTATCGCCAATGTTCGTTCCCTCACCCCATCCCTGTACTTCGGGCATCCTGCCCTTCGCCCCTTCGGGGCCGCGCCGAGGCGCGTTCAAATCCGTTCCCGACGGATTTGTCCCAGAGGGAGAGGGGGAGTTCGTGCTTCCCGACTTTCACGTTAACTCTCATGCATCTGTGAGGCACCCCCGATAATGAAAGATAATAGGGGTGCCGTCGCCGTGGGCAGAGGTCGCGATACTTTTTGATGGCGCTAGACCGCGCAAGTTGACTCGACCCGCCACCATTCACTCGTACCCCAGATTGCTTGGCATGGCCTGAACCGGTCATGGACAGCGCACGTTAAAAAGAGCCGTCGGTTTCCGACAGGCCGTTGAATGGCGGCGCCCTTGGCGACAGCACATCATCAATGATAGTGCGTCAGCCTCAGGAGGTCAGCATGGACATCACCCCGATTCACCAGCGGGTCATCGGTCTGGATGTGCACCAGAACAAGATCACGGCCTGCGCCCTGACCGAGCAAGCCGATGGCAGTGTGGCAGTGGAACAACGCGAGTTTGGTGGCTTCAAGCGGGAGCGTCGGGCACTGGCAGAGTGGGCACACGGGTTCGCCCCGGACATCGTTGTCATGGAAAGCACGGGGATTTACTGGAAGAGCCCCTATGCGGCATTGGAGCGAGTAGGCATCGCGGCCTGGGTGGTCAATGCCCGTCATGTCAAGAACGTGCCCGGCCGCAAGACGGACATCTCCGATGCCCAGTGGCTGGCTACGCTGGCGCGGGCGGGCCTGGTGCGGGCCTCGTTCATTCCTCCGGCCGACATCCGTCACCTGCGCCTGATCTCCCGGCAGCACCAGAAGTTGGGTGGAATGCTGGCCGCGGAGAAGAACCGGCTACACAAGGTGCTGGCCGATGCCGGGATCCGCCTGAATGTGCTGGTCTCCGATCTGCATGGGCAGGCTGCACGGGCCATGGTCAAGGCCCTGCTGGCCGATGCGCCCATCGATGCCATCCTCAATCGCGCCGGACGCCTGCGGGCCAGCCGTGAGGATCTGTTCGAAGCCCTGCAACCGGAAGAACTCAGCGCAAAGCACCGCTTCGTGCTCAACGAGATCATGGCGCATATCGAGTACCTGGAAGCCACGATGGCCCGCTTCGCACAGGAACTGCTCGATGGCCTTGCCCCTGGGAGGCGCAGATGAGCCTGCTGGAAACCGTTCCCGGCATCGACCGCATGGGCGCCGCCATGCTGCTGGTGGAAATCGGCACCGACATGGACAGCTTCGGCAGCGCCGAACGCCTGGCTTCCTGGGTCGGGATCTGTCCCGGCAATAACGAGAGTGCCGGCAAACGCAAGCGCGGACGCACGCGCAAGGGCAATGCTTGGGTGCGACGCCTGTTGTGCGAGTTCGCCCAGGCCGCCTCACGAACCCGCTGCGCCCTCAAGGACAAGTTCTCCGCCCTGTCCATACGTAAGGGACACAAGCGCTCCATCATCGCCCTGGCCCACAAGATGCTGCGTATCGTCTATGCCATGCTCACCAACATGACACCCTATCAGGATCGCACCGTCGATTACGAAGCACTGATGGTCGGCCGCAACGCGCCTCGCTGGCTGAAGATGCTGGCCAAACACGGCTACATCGCTGCCTGAGTCGTTCTGTAGACTGACAACCCGCCAACGTTCCTTGCGCCCGGCATGCGTCACGCCAGAATCGCGCTCGCCCAAAGGCCGGGTTCTTTCACGTTAAGTCTGACGGAAGTCCCGCTCGCGTCGGCGCCGCGAGCCACGGTGTCCGCGGGAGGGTGCCCCCGTCAGGCCATGAATGTGCTGGGGATGATCGATACGCTGAAATATCTGGAGACCCCCGAAGGGGTGGAGCTGGGGCTGCAGGTGGCAGGGCCCGTGGCCCGCGGACTGGCGTGGGCGTTGGATGTCCTCATCCGGCTGGGTTTCTATATCGTGCTGGCCCTGGTGCTGCTGCCCATGGGGCGTTTCGGCACCGGCCTGTTCCTGGTGCTGCTGTTCCTCGGCGAGTGGTTCTATCCGGTGGTGGGTGAGGTCCTGTTCCATGGCGCGACCCCGGGCAAGCGTTCCCTGGGCCTGCGAGTCATCGCCGACAACGGTACCCCCGTGACCCTGGCGGCCTCCCTGATCCGCAACCTGCTGCGCTTCGTGGATTTCTTGCCCCTGTTCTATGGCGTGGGGCTGGTGGCCATGATGCTGAACCGTGACTTCAGGCGCCTCGGGGACGTGGCCGCCGGCACCCTGGTGGTGTACGGCCGGGACCCGCGGCCCCGGGAGGGGATGCCCCGCATCGAAGGGGCCGCTCCGCCCTTCGAGTTGCGGGCGGAGGAGCGCCAGGCGGTGCTCGATTTCGCCGAGCGGCGCCAGCTGCTGTCCGATGAGCGGGCCCGGGAGCTGGCGGCCCTCACCGGCCCCCTGGTGGCCGGCAGCGGGGACCCGGCGGAGTCCTTGGTCCGCTTCGCCGCCTGGTACGCGGGGGAACGATGAACCAGGACCGTTTCGTGGCCCTCCATGAGGAAGAGTGGCAACGGCTGGCCGCGGTCCTGCGCGACCGGGGCGCGCCGCCGGCGGACGTCGCCGCCCTGCCCGCCCTCTACCGCCGTGTCTGCCACCACTATGCCCTGGCCCGGGCCCGCCATTACAGCAGCGGGGTGGTGGAGCGCCTGCACGGCCTGGTGCTGGAGGGCCACCAGCGTTTCTACGGCGCCCGCCGGCCGTTGTGGCGCCCGCTCGGGGATTTCCTCACTCGCGGTTATCCGCGGCTGGTGCGCCGGGAGTGGCCCTTCGTGCTGGCCTCCGCACTGTGCTTCCTGGGGCCGTTACTCATGTTGCTGGTGGCCCTGCAGTTCCGGCCCGAACTGGTCTACACGGTGATGGATGGCGAGGAGGTGCGGCGCATGGAGGCCATGTACAGCCCCGGCGAGCACCGCCGGGTGGGCCAGGCGCGGGGCGCCGACAGCGACGTCATGATGTTCGGCTTCTATCTGCGCAACAACACCGGCATCGGCTTTCGCACCTTCGCCGGTGGCCTGCCCGCCGGCCTCGGCACCCTGTTCTTCCTGGCCCTGAACGGCATCCACATCGGCGCGGTGGCCGGCCATCTCACGGCCATCGGCTACATCCATACCTTCTGGGGCTTCGTCGCCGGCCACAGTGCCTTCGAACTCACGGCCATCGTGCTTTCGGGGGCGGCGGGCCTGCGCCTCGGCTGGGCCCTGGTGGCGCCCGGCCCGCGCACTCGCCTGCGGGCGTTGCGGGAGGACGCGGTGGTGGGGGTGCGTCTCATCTACGGCGCCGCCCTGCTGTTCCTGGCGGCGGCCTTCGTGGAGGCCTTCTGGTCCTCCCTCACGACCCCGGCCCCGGCGGTGAAGTACGGCGTGGGCGTGGCCCTGTGGCTGCTGCTCATGGCTTATCTGGTGCTGGCGGGCCGCGACCATGCGCCTCGCTGACGTCACCGTCGCCCTGCGCCCGCGCTCGCCCTGGGAGGCCAGCGATCTGGGCCTCGCCATGACCCAGGCATGGTGGCGTGCCGTATACCCACCCTTCCTGCTGCTGGTGCTGAGTGTCTACGGCGTCGTCAGCCTGCTGCTGTGGTCCTCGCCGGCCTGGGTGCCCGTGGTGATGTGGTGGCTCAAACCCCTGTTCGACCGCCTGCTGCTCCATGTCTACAGCCAGGGCCTGTTCGGTGCCCTGCCGGCCACCGGCCAGACCCTGCGGGCCCTGCCCGGCCTCATGAGCAATGGCTTGGGGCTGCAGCTGTCGCTGTTGCGCCTCGACACCATCCGTTCCTTCCGCACCCCCATCATGCAGTTGGAGCGGCTGCACGGCCGGGCCCGCCGGGAACGCCTGCGCACCCTGGCCCGGCGCGGCCGCAGCCAGGCCGCGCTCCTCACCCTGGTGTGTGTGCACATGGAGGTGATCCTGGTCATAGGCGTCGTCGTGCTGGCGGCGGTCATGGTCCCCGCCGGCATGGACGTGGACGTCATCGACCGTCTGACCGCGGCCACGGGGCCCGAGGCGCTGTTGTGGAACCTGCTGCTGATGGCGGGTTTCCTGGTGGTGGAGCCCTTCTACGTGGCCGCCGGCTTCGCCATCTATCTCAACCGGCGCAGCGAGCTGGAGGGCTGGGACATCGAGCTGCGGCTGCGCCGCATCGCGGCCCGCCTGGCGGGCACGGCCGCCCTGGTGCTGGCCGTGGTGCTGGTGCCCCTGCCCCAGGCCGGGGCGAGCGCCTTCGACACCCCCGTCCACGACGGCCGGCGTCCCAGCGGCGAGGCGGGCGTGGTCGCCGCCGAGGTGCTGGCCCACGAGGATTTCGACACCACCCGCCGCTTCACCGTCTGGCGCTGGCGCGGCGAGTCGGCGGACGAGGAGCCCTCCCTGGATCCGGAAGGCATCGCCCGCTGGGTGTTGTGGCTCGCCCGCGCCACCGAGGGCCTGCTGTGGGGGATGGCCGCCGCCCTGGTGGTGGCCGCCTTGTACTATGGCCGGCGCTGGCTGCCGCGGGGCCGCCGCCGGCCCCGGGAGACGGCCATACCCGCCGCCCCGCGTTTCGCCGGCGACGCGCAGCAGGCCCCCCTGCCCGCGGATGTCCCGGCGGCGGCCCGCGAGTTGTGGGCCGCGGGCCGCCGCCGCGCCGCCCTGTCGCTGCTCTACCGCGGCTGCCTCGCCGCCGCCGGCGCCGGGGTCCGGGACAGCGCCACCGAGGACGAGGTGCTGGCGGCCCTGCATGGAGCCCTGCCGGCGGGGGATTACGCCTATGTGGCGCGCGTCACCCGGCTGTGGCAGGCCGCCGCCTATGCCCGGCAACTACCCCGGCAGGCGGAGTTCGAGGACCTGCTGCGGGGTTGGCCGCGGGCAGAGGGGAGGCCATGAGCCCGCGGATGGTGGCATGGGGGCTGGTCCTGGTACTGTCCCTGGGTGCCCTGGGTGCCCTGGGTGCCCTGGGGCTGTGGGTCTACAACCAGGGCGCATGGGTCGAGATCGAGGTGGAGACGGGGCCCCGGGGCGAGGCGGCCCGCGACCCCTACCTGGCGGCCACCCGCCTGCTAGGCCGCATGGGCGTGCCGGTGCGCCGCCTGCGCGCTCATCCCTGGGGCGAGGGACCGCCGGCGGAGGTGGATGTGCTGGTGGTCGCCGGCCCCCGTCCCGGCCTCGCCGGCCCCCTGCTGGCGCCGTTGCTGGACTGGGTGTCCGGCGGCGGCCATCTGGTGGTGCCGGCGCCGGCGGGCGGCGACGATGATGCCGATCCGTTGTTTGCGGCCCTCGGCCTCGGCAGCCACCGTGCGGACGACACCACCTCCCCGGGGGCCGTTACCATGGCCCTCGACGGGGCCGTGCTGAAGGCGGAGTTCCGCGGCACGACCCGCCTCGCCGGCGGGGCGGGATACCGCGACCTGGCGGCGGATGTTTACGGCGCCCTGGTGCTGGAGGGGCGGGTGGGCCGGGGCCGGGTGACGGCCCTGGCGACCCTCGATCCCTTCACCAACCGCCGGCTGGGTGAGCACGATCATGCCGAATTGCTGGTGCGCCTGCTGGCCCCCGGCGGAACGGCACCGCGGGTGGCCTTCGCCCGGGATCCCGGGATGCCCGGCCTGGCGGCGTGGCTGTGGCAACGCATCCCCGAGACCCTGCTGTCCCTCGCCCTCATGGCGGCGCTGTTCCTGTGGTGGCGGGGTCATCGCTTCGGCCGCCTCGCCGGTGCGCCGGAGGCGCCGCGGCGCAGTCTGCTGGAGCACATCGAGGCGGCCGGCTGGTTCCTGTGGCGCCGCGGTCGGGCCGAGGGCCTGCTGGAGGCCCAGCGCCGCGCCCTGGTGGCCCGTGCCGCGGGGCGGGCCGGGGGGTTCGGCCGCCGTCCCCATGACGAACAGGTACGCATGATCGCCCGCATGAGCGGCCTGCCGGGCCCACAGGTGGCCGCGGCCCTCGAGCCCCTCCGGCGCCCGTCTCCCCAGGAGTTCGTGGAACGGGTCGCCACCCTGGAAGCCATAAGGAAGCGACTATGAACGAGCAAGACGAGACCTCCGCCCCCCTGTCGGGGGCCGCGGTGGAGGAGGCCGGGGCCATCGCCGCACGCTTGCGGGAAGCCGTGGGCCGTGCCGTGGTGGGCCAGGAGGAGGTGGTGGACATGCTCCTCACCGCTCTGCTGGCGGCCGGCCACGTGCTGCTGGAGGGGGTGCCTGGCCTGGGCAAGACCCTACTGGCGCGGGCCCTGGCCAAGACCTATGACGGGGCCTTCGCGCGCATCCAGTTCACCCCCGACCTGATGCCCACGGACATCACCGGCCATGTGCTCTACGACATGAAAAACGAGCGTTTCACGGTGCGCAAGGGCCCCGCCTTCACCAGCCTGCTGCTGGCGGACGAGATCAATCGCGCGCCGGCCAAGACCCAGTCCGCCCTGCTGGAGGTGATGCAGGAGCAACAGGTGAGCATCGAGGGCCAGGCCATGGCCGTGCCCCGGCCCTTCATGACCATCGCCACCCAGAACCCCATCGAACAGGAGGGCACCTACCCCCTGCCCGAGGCCCAGGTCGACCGCTTCCTTTTGAAGCTGCGCATCGACTACCCCTCCGAGGCCGAGGAGTCCCGCATGGTGCGCGCCGTCACCGGGGCTCGGGTGGGCGACCAGCTCGACGTCTCCCGGGTGCCCCGGGTGATCGACCCGGATACCGTGATCCGCCTCCAGCAGGCGTCCGCCCGGGTGCGGGTGGACGATGCCGTCCATGACTACGGCGTGCGTCTGGTGCGCGCCACCCGCGACTGGCCGGGGGTGCGTATCGGCGCCGGGCCCCGCGGCGGCATCGCCCTGGTGCGCACCGCCCGCGCCCGCGCCCTCATGGCGGGCCGCGGCTACGCGCTCCCCGACGACATCAAGGCGGTGCTGCCGGCGGTGCTGCGCCACCGCATCCTGCTGGCCCCGGAACTGGAACTCGAGGGCCGCGAGCCCGACGACGTGCTGGAGGCCATCATGGCCCGCATCGAGGCCCCTCGCACGTGATCCCCACGCCGCGCCTGCTGGCCCTGGTGGCCGTGGCCGCCCTGCTGGGGCTGCTTCTTCCCCTGGGGGTTCTGCCGGCGGGGCTGTGGGCGGGCTGGCTGGGCTTCGTGGTGGTGGTCGCCATGGCCGATGCCCTGGGGCTGGCGGCGGAGGCGCCCCTGGCGGTGGAGCGGCGGGTGGCGGGCTCCCTGCCCCTGGGGGTCCTCAGTACGGTGACCCTGCGCATCCACAACCCGGGCCGGCGGACCTGCCGGGTGGACATCACGGACCACGCCCCCGCGGCCATGGAGATGGAGGGCCTGCCACGCCGCCTGGAGGCGGCCGCCGGGGGCTGGACGGCGCTGGATTACCGCTGCCGCCCCCGGGTCCGGGGCGAGCACCGGTTTCCCGTGGTGCAACTTAAGAAGGGCTCGCCCCTCGGCTTGTGGCAGCGCACCCGCCGGCTGCACCACAAGTCGGTGGTGCGGGTGTACCCGGACTTCGCCGCGGTGAGCCCCTATGCGGTGTATGCCCTGGACCAGCAGCTGTCGGTGTTCGGGGCCCTCAAGCGCCGGCGCCGCGGCGAGGGCTCCGAGTTCCACCAGCTGCGGGAGTTCCGCCAGGGCGATGCCCTGCGCCAGATCGACTGGCGCGCCACCGCCCGCATGCGCCGGCTGATCTCGAAGGAGTACCAGGACGAGCGCGACCAGACCCTGGTGTTCCTGCTGGATTGCGGCCGCCGCATGCGCACCCGGGACGGCACCCTGTCTCATTTCGATCAGGCCCTCAACGCCATGCTGCTCATGAGCTACGTGGCCCTGCGCAAGGGCGACGCGGTGGGGGTGTCCAGCTTCGGCGGAGAGGCCCGCTGGCTTTCGCCCCGCAAGGGCGCCACCACCCTGACCCTGCTCCTCAACACCCTCTATGATCTGCAGCCCACCCTGACGGTGGCCGACTACGTGGCGGCGGCCACCGACCTCATGGCGCGCCAGCGCAAGCGCGCCCTGGTGGTGCTGGTGACCAACCTCCACGGCGAGGAGCAGGAGGAGCTCCGCCAGGCCGTGGCCCTGCTGCGGCGCCGTCATCTGGTGGTGGTCACGAGCCTGCGGGAGGTGGTGCTGGACGAGGTCATGGAGGCCCCCGTCGAGACCCTGCCGGATGCCCTGCGGGTGGCGGCGGCCCATGACTACATGGCCGAGCGCGACCATGCCCTGGGTATGCTGCGCCAGGGCGGCGTGCCGGTGGTGGATGTGACCCCGCCCCGGTTGTCGGTGGCCATGGTCAACGCCTACCTTGCCATCAAGGCCGGCGGCGCGTTGTAACCTTTCCCCGCCCCGGCGGTCCACTGATAGATGGCCCTCGGGCGCGAACGGGCCACGGCATTCGCGCGCAAGCGCGCTCCTAGTGCGCCGGGAGTGACCGCCTGTTCGGCCCTTGGCGTGACACGACAACGAAGACGAAGGTAACAACGATAATGCGAACATGGTTCGGCATCGCCCTGTGGGCGGCTTATACCGGCGTGGCGGCGGCCCCACCCCCCATCCCGGTCATCGTCGCCACGGTGGAGGAGGCCCCCTTCGAGGACCGCATCGAGGCCCTCGGTACCCTGCGGGCCAACGAGTCGGTGGCCCTCACGGCCTCCGTCACCGAGAAGGTGGGGGCCCTGCATTTCGACGATGGTGATCGCGTCGAGAAGGGGCAGCTGCTGGCGGAGCTGGTGAATGCCGAGCAGCGGGCGCAACTGCTGGAAGCGCGGGCTTTGGCCGGCGAGGCCGAGCGCCAGTACCGGCGCGTCAAGTCCCTGGTGGCCCAGGGTACCGCCGCCGAGTCCCTGCTGGACGAGCGCCTGCGGGAATGGGAGACGGCCCGCGCCCGGGTGGCGGCCATCGAGTCCCGCCTCGCCAACCGCCTGGTGAAGGCCCCCTTCGCGGGGGTGGTGGGGCTGCGCAACATCAGCGTGGGGGCCCTGGTGGAGCCGGGGGACCTCATCACCACCCTGGATGACCTGTCCGTCATGAAGCTGGACCTGGCGGTGCCCAGCATCCATCTGGCCACCCTCGTCCCCGGTCTCGGCGTCGAGGCGGTGACCAGCGCCTATGGGGAGAGCCGCTTCAGCGGCGAGGTGCACTCCATCGACAGCCGCGTGGATCCGGTCACCCGTTCGGTGGTGGTGCGGGTGTTGCTGGACAACGCCGAGGGGCTGCTCAAGCCCGGCATGCTCATGCAGGTGACCCTGCGCAAGAATCCCCGCCGCACCCTGGTGATCCTGGAAGGGGCCCTGATGCCCGTGGGCCGCGATCAGTTCGTGCTGGTGGCGGTGCCCGCCGGGGACGGCCACCGGGCGGAGCGCCGGGCGGTGCGCATCGGCTCCCGCCGCACCGGCGAGGTGGAGGTGCTGGAGGGCCTGGCGGCGGGGGAGCAGGTGATCACCCACGGCACCCTGCGCGCCCGGCCCGGGCAGCCGGTGACGGTGCGGGCGGTGGATGACGGCTCCCGCAGCCTGGCGGAGCTGTTGCGGGGTGATGTCGCGGAGAGCGCCCGGTGATCCTGTCCGATGTGTCCGTCACCCGGCCGGTGTTCGCCACGGTCATGTCCCTGCTGCTGCTCGCCTTCGGGCTGCTGGCCTTCGACCGCCTGCCGTTGCGGGAGTACCCGGACATCGACCCGCCGGTGGTGTCCGTCGAGACGGTCTACCGCGGGGCCGCCGCCAACGTGGTGGAGAGCCGCGTCACCCAGGTCATCGAGGACCGCATCGCCGGCGTAGAGGGCATCGAGTACACCGAGTCCGTGAGCGAGGACGGGCGCTCGGCCATCACCGTGCGCTTTCGCATCGACCGCGACATCGACGGCGCCGCCAACGATATCCGCGACCGCGTGGCGGCGGTCATGGACGAACTACCGGACGAGGCCGAGCCGCCCGAGATCACCAAGGTGGACAGCAACGAGGACGTCATCATGTGGCTCAACCTGGTGAGCGACCGCATGACGGTGCCGGAGCTGTCGGATTACGCCCGCCGCTACCTGGTGGACCGCTTCTCGGTGCTGGACGGGGTGGCCCGAGTGCGGGTGGGCGGGGCCCAGACCTTCGCCATGCGCATCTGGCTCGACCGCAAGGCCCTGGCGGCCCGCGGGCTGGCGGTGAGCGACGTGGAGCAGGCCCTGCGGGCGGAGAACCTGGAGCTGCCCGCCGGCAGCCTGGATTCCGTGGACCGCCAGTTCACGGTGCGGGTGGCCCGCTCCTTCCAGACCGCCGACGACTTCGCCCGCCTGGTGCTGGCCCGCGGGGATGACGGCTACCTGGTGCGCCTGGCCGACGTGGCGCGGGTGGAGAAGGGGGCGGAGGAGACCCGTACCTTCTTCCGTGGCAACGGCGTGCCCATGGTGGGGATCGGCATCATCAAGCAGTCCACCGCCAACACCATCGCCGTGGCCCAGGCCGCCCAGGCGGAGGCCGAGCGCATCCGCCCCGCCCTGCCCGCGGGCATGGAGATCAAGCAGAGTTTCGACAGCTCGGTGTTCGTCAAGGGCGCCATCCGCGAGGTCTACAAGACCCTCGGCATCGCCGTGGTGCTGGTGGTGGTGGTGATCTTCCTGTTCCTCGGCAGCGTCCGCGCCACCCTGGTACCGGCGGTGACGGTGCCGGTGTCCCTGGTGGCCACCTGCCTGGTGCTGCTGTTCCTCGGTTTCTCCATAAACATCCTCACCCTGCTGGCCCTGGTGCTGGCCATCGGCCTGGTGGTGGACGACTCCATCGTGGTGCTGGAGAACATTCACCGGCGCATGGAGGAATATGGCGAGACCCGCCTGGTGGCGGCCTACCGGGGTACCCGCCAGGTGGCCTTCGCGGTCATCGCCACCACCATCGTGCTGGTGGCGGTGTTCGTGCCCATCGCCTTCCTCCAGGGCGACGTGGGCCGGCTGTTCTCCGAGTTCGCCCTCACCATGGCGGCGGCGGTGGGCTTCTCGAGCTTCGTGGCCCTGTCCCTGGCCCCCATGCTGGCCTCCCAGATCCTGCCCCGGGACAGCGGCCGGGCGAGCCTGGCCCATGGCGTGGACGTGGGCTTCGGGCGCCTGCGGGACGGTTACCTGTGGATGCTGCGGGGCGCCCTCGCCCACAAATGGGTGGTGGGGCTGGTGTTCCTGGGGATCCTCGGCGGCGCCCACTGGCTGCTGAACGCCATCCCCGACGAATACGCCCCCAAGGAGGACCGCGGCGCCTTCTTCGTGCTGGTGAACGGCCCGGAGGGGGCCTCCTACGCCTACATGAAGGAGTACATGGACGAGATCGAGACCCGCCTCATGCCCCTGGTGGAGGCCGGCGAGATCACCCGCCTGCTGGTACGCGCGCCGCGCGGCTTCAGCACCCTGCAGATCTTCAACAGCGGCATCGTCATCAACGTGCTGAACGACTGGAAGGCCCGGCGCTCGGCCTGGGAGATCATGGATGACGTGCGCGCCCGGCTGGCCGATCTGAGCGGGGTGCGGGCCTTTCCGGTGATGCGCCAGGGCTTCGGTGCGCGCATCCAGAAGCCGGTGCAGTTCGTCATCGGCGGCGGCAGCTACGAGGAGCTGGTGGCGTGGCGGGATATTCTGTTGGACCACATCGAGCGTTCGAACCCCGGCCTCACGGGGGTGGACTGGGACTACAAGGAGACCAAGCCCCAGCTCCAGGTGCAGGTGGACTACGACCGCGCCTCGGATCTCGGCGTGACGGTGGGCGAGATCGGCCGCACCCTGGAGACCATGCTGGGCTCGCGGCGGGTCACCACCTTCCTGGAGGACGGCGAGGAGTACGATGTCATCCTCGAGGGCGAGCGGGCCGACCAGCGCACCGCCGCGGACCTGGCCAACCTGTACGTGCGCTCGGAGCGCAGCGGCCGGCTCATCCCCCTGGCCAGCTTGGTGGAACTGGAGGAGCTGGCGGACTCGGTCAAGCTCAACCGCTACAACCGCGTGCGTGCCATCACCATCGAGGCCAACCTGGAGGACGGCCTGGTGCTGGGGGACGCCCTGGCCTACCTGGAGGGCCTGGTGCGCCACCTGCCGGGCCAGGTGATCGTCGACTACAAGGGCCAGTCCCGGGACTTCAAGGCCGCCGGCCAGTCCATCCTGTTCGTGCTGGTGCTGGGGGCGGCGGTGGTGTTCCTGGTGCTGGCGGCCCAGTTCGAGAGCTGGCTCCATCCCCTGGTGATCATGCTCACGGTGCCCCTGGCCATGGCCGGGGCCCTGCTGGGGCTGTATCTGAGCGGCCAGACCCTGAACCTCTATAGCCAGATCGGTCTCATCATGCTGGTGGGCCTGGCGGCCAAGAACGGCATCCTCATCGTCGAGTTCGCCAACCAGTTGCGGGACGACGGCATCGAGTTCCACGCCGCCCTGGCGGAGGCCTGCCGGGTGCGCTTCCGCCCCATCGTCATGACCGGCATCACCACCGCGGCGGGCTCCCTGCCCCTGCTGCTGTCCTCCGGTGCCGGCCAGGAGGCGCGCACGGTCATCGGCACGGTGATCCTCTACGGCGCCCTGGCGGCGACCCTCTTCACCCTGTTCATCGTGCCCGTGGCCTACGTTCTGCTGGCCCGCCATACGGCCTCGCCCAAGGCGCTGCAGCGGCGCCTTGAGGAGGAGCAGGCGGCGGCTTGATTTGTTACCTTAGGAGCGTGTTCAGCAACCATGACGATGCCCATGACCCATATCCGACCGCTTGCGGCGATGCTTATCGCCCTGACCCTCACCGTTGCCACTGGCTGTGCAACCGATGATCCCAACCGTCGTGCCAAGATAGGCGCCGCCACCGGCGCCGTGGCGGGGGCGGTGCTCGGCCACCAGCTGGACGACTCCGCCGGGCGCTGGGTGGGTGCCGCGGCGGGGGCCCTGGCCGGCGGCGCCGTGGGCAACTACATGGACAACCAGCAACAGGACTTCGAGGCGGCCCTGGCCGAGGAGCGGGCGGCCCATGAGATGGAGGTCGAGCGACTGCGCGACGATACCCTGAAGCTGACCCTGGATTCCGAGGTCTCCTTCGATTTCGATCGCGCCACCATCAAACCCGCCTTCCGGCCCTCCCTGGACAAGCTGGCCCGGGTCATCGACAAGTACGAGCGCACCGTCGTGCACGTGGTGGGCCACACCGACAGTGTCGGTCGGGACGACTATAACCAGCGCCTGTCGGAGCGCCGCGCCGAGAGCGTGGCGGATTACCTTGTCGCCACCGGCGTGCCCGCGGCCCGCCTGCGCACCGAGGGCCGGGGGGAGCGTGAGCCGCGGGCCACCAACGATACCGAGGCCGGCCGCCAGTTGAACCGGCGGGTGGAGATCTTCGTCAAGCCCATCGTGGAGGGCGAGGAGCAGCGAGCCTTCGAGTCACCGCGTTACTGACCCCCTGCGGTGGGCGGCGCCCTGGGTCACGTCCGTTTGAAACCCGTGTAGCGCTTCTGGAATGCCGCCTTGTCGTGCGCCAGGAAGGCCTCGGGGTCCCATGCGCGCGGCTCGAGGCGGTCCCGGAAGGCCCTCTTGATGACGTAGGTGAAGGTGGTGCGGCGGCTGCCGTTGGCCAGGGTCACCCGTACCCGCACCCGCTTATACATCTCGCCCTCGAAGCGGTCGAGACGCACCAGGCCCCGTGGGCCGATGGCGGTGTAGACCACGCCTTCCACGTTGTGGGCCGGGGCCGGCACGATGCCGGGGTAGGGCGCGTCCCGCACCGCCAGCCGGCGATGGCCGGGAAGGGTGGCGGCGGCCAGGCGGCGGCAGCGTCCGGCCACGGCGCCCATGATGTCCGGGTCCATGAGGGTGCCGTAGACAAACAGATCAGCCATGGGCCCAGTCTAAACGGCCGCCGCGCGCCCTGCATCATGGCGCCCGGGGCGGGCCAACCCCGTCCTCGGGCCGGCTGTTGCGCCATCGCCGGCCCTGAGGCATGGTCATGGTGAGGGTGCAGCCGCAGCCCCAGGGCGCGTGTTCCAACGGCATCCTCGGGAGAAGGTTATGAGTGAAGCGACGAAAACGGCGGTGGCCCGCCAGCGCCTGCTGCTCCAGGGGCGCCTGGCCACGGCCCTGGCGCGGCTGGTGGGCCCCTGCGGCGAGGCGTGGGGCGACCGGGAGGCCCTGGAGAGACTGCTCGCGGAGGCTCTGGCCGCCCTGCCGTCCTGCAAATACCTCTACGTGCTCGACCAGCGGGCCCACCAGATAACGGCCAATGTATCCCCGGAAGGCCCCCATCCGGACCAGGCCGGACGGGATCGCAGCGCCCGGCCCTACATGGCCGCGGCCCTGGCCGGCACCGAGTTCTCCATGTCGTCGGCCTACATCAGCCGCAACCGGCGGCGCCCCACTCTGACCGCGGTGCAGCGCCTGACGCGGGCGGACGGCACCCTGCTGGGCTTTCTGGGTGCGGACTTCGACCTGCGGGAACTGCCCCTGACCCGGGAACTCTACCAGCAGCCGGACCAGTGGATGCAGCTCAAGGGCGACCCGGCCATCCGCGGCGGCTTGTTCAACCAGCAACGGGTGGAGAGCCTCATGGATGCCCGCATCGACGAGGTGCTGGACCTGGTGACGGAGCTGGTGGCGGCCCACGGCGTGTTCCACGGCAAGCTGCACTTCTCCAGCTCCCGGGCCACCCTGTGGTTGCGGGACGACCCTTTCCGCTACCGCCTGCTGGACTACGAGGACCTCACGGACCCGGGGATCTGCCTGGCCTATCCTCAGCGCGCCTATCCCGACGAGGCGGTGCTCTCCCTGGAGCAGGTGGCGGAGGTGTTCCATACCTTTCGCGACCTGCGCTTCATGGACGAGACCATCTACCTGCGCTCCGGCTCCCTCAACATCTTCAACGGCATGGTGGGCCTCAACTTCTCCTGCGACGGTTCCCACTACATGGGCTGGCACGAGTTCCTGGGCAAGCGCCTGGACTTCTGGCTGGGGGCCGGCGCCACCTGCGCGGCGGAGCCGGCCGGTCCGGAGGCCGGCCTCCCGTAGCGTGGAGCCGGCGCAACGGCCGCCACCCCGAGCCGACAGGTCGAGAGGAGGGTCATCCCTGGCCTGAAGGCACGCCCGGGGCTCCGGAGCCTGGTCCTCGTCAGGGGGTTGGGCGGGGCTCGATGCCGGAGTCGGTCACCACGCGGTCGCGGCCCTGGTGCTTGGCGGCGTAGAGGGCATCGTCGGCCAGCCCCACGAGGCGCTGCTCTTCCTCCACATCGGTCTCTGGATAGGAGGCGACGCCGATGCTCAGGGTGACGTGGAAGGTCTGGTCCTCGTCCGTGAAGCGGGTCTCCTTCACCCGCTGGCGGATGCGCTCGGCGACCTGCCGGCAGTCGTCGATGGAGCCGCCGGGCAGGATGACCAGGAACTCCTCGCCGCCCCAGCGTACCAGCACGTCGCCATCCCGCAGGCCCTGGCGCAGGGTCTGGGTCACGGAGATCAGCACACGGTCGCCCACCAGGTGACCATAGGTGTCGTTGACCGGCTTGAAGTGGTCGATGTCCGCCATCATCACTCCCAGGGGGCTCTTGGAGCGCACCGCCCGCTTGAACTCCTCCCGCAGGCGGGACAGGCCGAAGCGCCGGTTGTAGGTCCCGGTGAGGGCGTCCAGGGCCGCCAGGCGCTTCATGTCGTGATGGGCGAGGGCATTGTTGAGGGCCACGCCGAAGCTCTGCCGGAAAAGTTCCAGGAGCTTGCAGGCATCCGGTGAAAAGGGCTGCGCGGTGGCCAGCACCACCACGCCGAGGGGTGTGGTCTTGAAGTCGATGGGCGTGACGTAGGCCTCCAGGGGGGCGAACTCGGCCAGCAGGGCCTCCAGTTTCAGGGCGGGAGGATAGTGCAGGGTGACGATCCTGCCGCTGCGCAGGGCGCGGCGGACGTGGTCGCTCGCCGCCAGGGTGGTGGTGTCCACCAAGCCGTGGCTCGCCACCACCGTCAGCGCGCCGCCCTGGTTGACGAGCACGGCGCCGGCCCCGGCCCCGGTGTGGCCCATGAGCTGGTCCAGCGCCAGGGTGGCCAGGGGTTGCACGTCCAGCTCGCTGGACAGCACCCGCGAGAAGTCGCTGACCGCCGACTCCACCTCGTAGGAGCGGAAGATGGCCCTCACCAGGCCGTTGAAGGCCCCGGCCGCCTCCCCGAGTTCGTCCGTGGAGTCCATATCCACCAGGCATTGGTCCACGGTGCAGGCCTGCTGGTCGTCGTCGTAGGTGCCTTGGCGGATGGCGTCCGCCACCACATGCATGCGCTGGCCCAGCAGACCCAGGCGCGGCCTCACCACGAGGCGGGCGAGCAGGAAATTGAGTCCGCCGGCGGCGAGCCCCGCACCCAGGGTCGCGAGGTAGAAGCGGAGATTGAGGGCGTGCTCCGGGCGGATCCCCAGCATCAGGGCGAACAGGGGAAAGGTGGCCCCGATGAGCAGCCCGAAGCCGACCATCCAGATGGCCAGATCGAGAAAGAGGGTCTTGGTGATTCGCGGCAAGATCATGGCTCGATATCTCCTTGGGAGCCTGGTTCCTATGGATGGATACACCCCATAGCGGCACCCGCCGCGCCCGGTTTAGGCGTTGAGCCCCCGGAGGCCCCCTCGGCGAATCGGTTTGAATGTCGGGATGAATCCCGACCTACATTCGTGCCCAAGGAATGGGCGGGGTCGATGACCGTGTCGCGTTCCGGGTTTAGCGTTACGGTAACCCCCATTCCCGGGGAGAATGGCAAGGAGCGGGCGTTCAGCCCTCCGGGGGTCGCCGCAGTTCCTCCACCTTGGTGGCCAGGGTCTTCAGCAGCCCGTCCATGCCGTCGTTGCTGACGATGCTGCCGAAGGAGCCCCGGTAGTTGTTCACCAGGCTCACGCCCTCCACGGTGACATCGTAGATCTGCCATTCACTATCGTTCTCCCGCAGACGATAGGAGACGGGGATGGCCTTGTCGCCCGAGAGGATCTTCGTGGCCACGGAGGCCTTGGCCTGGCCTTTCATGCGGGTATCCTCGATCTCCACCACTTCGTTCGTATAACCCTCCAGGCCCGCCATGTAGGTATGCAGTAACAGTTCCGGGAACAGCTCAGTGAAACGTTCCTGCTGGGCCGGGGAGGCATCACGCCAGTTACGGGCCAGCACGCTGCGCGACATGGTGAGGAAATCGAAGCGCTCATGCATGAGGCGGCGGATCCTGTCGATGCGCTGGTCACGCTCCAGGGAGTCGTCGGCGAGCACCTCGATGACGGCGTCGACGGTGGAGCGGATGACCTCCCGGGGCCCGTCGCTGGCCCACGTCGGGCCGCTGCCGAGGAGCAGGAGGGCGGCGAGGCCGAGACGACGGATGAAGGGGATGGTGATGGCTGTCATGGCGGTCTTCCGTAGTGGTAGGTGGATGGGGGGAGGCGGTGGTGGATTACTTGGTTTCGAAGATGTATTTGCTGATGAGTTCCTCGAGGCTGACGGAGGCCTCGGTCTCGACGATCTCGTCGCCGGGTGCGAGGATGTCCGGCGACCCGCCGGGCGTAATCTTGACGAACTTGCTGCCGATGATGCCGGTGCTGCGCACCGAGGCGATGGCGTCGTCCTGGAGTTCGATATGGTTGGGGATGCGCAGGGACACCACGGCCTCGTAGCGGCCGGGGTCGAAGTCGATGGCCTGCACCTTGCCCACGGGTACGCCGGCGATCTCCACCGGCGATCCCTCCTTGAGCCCGGACACCGAGGTGAAGCGCGCCTTGACGGTATAGCTCCGGTCGTCGAGGACGTCCACGTCCCCCAGGGCGATGGTGAGCCAGGCGAAGGCGGCGATGCCGGCGAGCAGGAAAAGCCCCACCACCGTTTCCGTGTTGAATCTGGTCATGGTGTTCAGTTCTCCAGAATGAAACGCCGGGTGCCCCGGCATCGGCTTAACTCTCATGGCGCTACGCGCCGCCCAAGATGATGAAAGAGGAGCGCGTATCGCCATGTTCGTTCCCTCACCCCATCCCTGTACTCCGGGCATCCTGCCCTTCGCCCTGCGGGCCGCGCCGAGGCGCGTTCAAATCCGTTCCCGACGGATTTGTCCCAGAGGGAGAGGGGGAGTTCGTGCTTCGCGACTTTCACGTTAATATGGCCTAAAGCAATAGGGCCCCGATGAGGTAGTCGGCGAACAGGATGGCGATGGCCGACAGCACCACGGCATTGGTGGTGGTGCGGCTCACGCCCTCCGCGCCGTAGGCACCGCTGCGGTCGGTGTGCAGCAGGTAGCCCTTGCTGGTGGCGATCCAGCCGATGAGCAGGCCGAACACCACGGACTTCACCAGCCCCATGTGGACGTCGGCCCACTCGGTGCCGTCGTACATGCCTTCGAAATAGGCGCCCTGGCTCATGCCGAAGAGCACCACCGCCACCAGCCAGCCGCCCACGATGCCGATGACGTCGAAGATGTGGGTGAGGACGGGCAGGGAGATGATAGTGGCGATGATCTTGGGGCCGATGAGGTACTGGAGGGGGTTGATGGCCATGCACTCGATGGCGTCGATCTGCTCGCTGGTGCGCATGATGCCGATCTCGGCGGTCATGGCGGAGCCGGCGCGGGCGATCACCATCAGGGCGGCCATCACCGGTCCCAGCTCGCGGAGCAGGGCGAGGGCCACCGCCGAGCCCAGGAGGTCGACGGTGCCGAAGCGCTCCAGGGTGTTGTAGAACTGCAGGGACAGCACCATGCCGGTGAAGAAGCCGGACACCAGGATCACCAGCAGGGAGCGGGCACCGATGAAATGGACCTGGCGCAGGATGGCGGGCAGGTCGTAGGGCGGGCGCGCGAGGCTGGTGAGGGCGCCCGTCAGTACGCGGAACATGAGGCCGGCCTGCGAGCCGTAGTAGAGGGTGTCGTCCCCCAGTCTGTCGATGAAACGACGCATGGGCTAGTGTTCTCCGCCAGGGGGATGGCCGGCCGGACTGGTTATGTGAGGCCTCACCGGCGCCACCCTAGAGACCCCCCGTGAGGCGGTCGAGGTAATCTTCCGGGTCGGGTGCCTCGTCCCGGGGCTTGCGGTTCAGCATATTCTGGATCTCCGCGTTGTCGCTGGCCCGTATGGCCTCCACGGTGCCCTCCTCCAGGACCTCGCCATGGCCCAGCACCGAGATGCGGTCGGCGATCTTGAAGGCGCTTTCCAGCTCGTGGGTCACCACCACGATGGTCATGCCCATGGCCCGGCGCAGGCGCAGGATGAGTTCGTCCAGTTCGGCCGAGGTCACGGGGTCGAGGCCGGCCGAGGGTTCGTCGAAGAACAGCAGTTTGGGGTCCATGATCACCGCCCGGGCCAGGGCCGCGCGCTTCACCATGCCTCCCGAGAGTTCGGCCGGCATGAGGTCCTCGAAGCCCGCCAGGTTCACCATCTCCAGCTTGATGCGGGTCATCACGCGGATGGTCCGCGCATCCAGCCGGGTATGGCGGCGCAGGGGCAGGCTGATGTTGTCCCCCACCGACAGGGAGCTGAGCAGGGCGCCCCCTTGAAAGGCCACACCCATGTGTCTGCGCACCGTCTCCAGGGCCCCGCGGCGTGGCGGGAAGATCTCCTCGCCGAGGATGCGGATGGTGCCGGCGGTAGGCCGGAGCAGGCCCAGGATGGAGCGCAGCAGGGTGGACTTGCCGGAGCCGGAGCCCCCCATGATGACCCGGATCTCGCCGGGCTCCACCGTCAGGCCCACCCCTTTGAGCACCTGTCGCGGCCCGTAGTGGGTCACCAGGTCCCGCACCTCGATGGCGGGGCCGGTGACCGTGGGTAGTTCTGAGTCGTCGCCGGGGACGAGGGGTTCCAGGATCACGGGGGCAGGCGAGTGGATTCCGTTGGGGGGACCGTAGGGTAGCGGAAAACGGGCGTCCGTCGAAGCCTTGTCGTGTCGTCGGGTGGCGACCACCGCTCGGCCTGTCATGTGCCTGAAATACGGATATGCACATATTGTGTCCACGCAGCCGGATCATGATCGACGGAGGTTATTTCTATGGCAAAGGTGGGCATCAACGGCTTCGGCCGCATGGGACGCCTCGCCCTGCGAGCGGCCTGGGGCATGGAGGGCCTGCGCTTCGTGCGGGTCAACGAGACGGCGACGGACGCCGCCGGTTCCGCCCACCTGCTGGTGTTCGATTCGGTCCACGGGCGCTGGGATCGTGAATGCCGCGGAGACGACCAGGGGCTGACGGTGGACGGCCAGGGCCTCGTCTACACCGGCAACGCGGCCGTCGCCGCCACCGACTGGTCGGACTGCGACATCGTGGTGGAGGCCACGGGGCGCTTTCGCACCGTGGAGGCCCTGCAGCCCTACTTCGAGCAAGGGGTGAAGAAGGTGGTGGTGGCTGCCCCGGTGGCGGGGGCCCTGAACGTGGTCTACGGGGTCAACGATCACCTCTACGACCCCCGGGTTCACGACCTCCTGACGGCCGCCTCCTGCACCACCAACTGCCTGGCCCCCGTCATCAAGGTCATGCAGGAGCAGGTGGGGATCCGCCACGGCACCATGACCACCATCCACGACATCACCAACACCCAGACCATCGTGGATCGCGGTCACAAGGACCTGCGCCGCGCCCGCGCCTGCGGCCAGTCCCTGATCCCCACCACAACGGGGTCCGCCAAGGCCATTACCGAGATATTTCCTGAGCTTAAAGGACGTTTGAACGGACTCGCCGTGCGCGTGCCCCTGCTCAACGCCTCCCTGACGGATCTGGTGCTCGAGATGGAGCGACCGGTGGAGCGCGACGAAGTGAATGCCCACTTCGAGGCCGCGGCGGCGGGAGAGCTGGCCGGTATCCTGGGCTACGAGGAACGCCCTCTGGTGTCCGTGGACTACACCAACGACCCCCGCTCCGCCGTGGTGGACGCCCCCAGCACCATGGTGGTGGATGGCACCCAGCTCAAAATCCTGGCGTGGTATGACAACGAGTGGGGCTACGTGAACCGCATGATGGAACTGGCGCGCAAGGTGGCCATGGCGCTGTGACCCCGGCCGTCGACGTGCGCAACTACCTGGTGGTCACCGCCGGGTATTGGGGCTTCACCGTCACCGACGGCGCCATCCGCATGCTGGTGGTGCTGTATTTCCACAACCTCGGATACAGCCCCTTCGAGGTGGCCATGCTGTTCCTGTTCTACGAGTTCTTCGGCGTGGTCACCAATCTGGTCGGGGGCTGGCTGGGGGCGCGCATCGGCCTCAACCTCACCATGCACATGGGCATGGCCCTGCAGGTGTTCGCCTTGGCCATGCTGACGGTGCCCGATGCGTGGCTGACGGTACCCTACGTCATGACCGCCCAGGCCCTGTCGGGGATCGCCAAGGACCTCAACAAGATGAGCGCCAAGGCGAGCGTGCGGCTGATGGTCGCCGATGGGGCCGACACGCGCCTGTTCCGCTGGGTGGCGGCCCTCACGGGCTCCAAGAATGCCCTCAAGGGGGCCGGCTACTTCCTCGGTGCCCTGTTGCTGGACCTCATCGGCTTCCGCGGTGCCCTCCTCGGCTTGGCGGGGGGCCTGGCGGTGGTGCTGGTGTTCATGGTGGTCCTGCTGCCCCGCCACCTCGGCAAGACCAAGGCCCGGCCCAAGTTCTCGGGGGTGTTCTCCAAGACCGCGGAGATCAACTGGCTGTCGGCGGCGCGGTTCTTCCTGTTCAGCTCCCGGGACGTGTGGTTCGTGGTGGCCCTGCCGGTGTTCCTCTACGACCGCCTGGGCTGGGGTTTCTCCGCGGTGGGGGGATTCCTGGCCCTGTGGATCATCGGCTACGGCATGGTGCAGGCGGCGGCGCCCCGCTTCCTGCGCGGCCGGGACCGGGCCCGCAGTCCCGATGGTGCCACGGCGCGCACTCTGGCCTGGCTGCTGGCCGTGGTGCCGGCGGCCATCGCCGCGGCCCTGGTGGCCGGCTGGGCGCCGGCGACGGTGTTGATGGTGGGCCTCGCGGTCTTCGGCGTGGTGTTCGCCATGAACTCGGCGGTGCACTCCTACCTCATTCTCGCGTATTCGGACCACGACAAGGTGGCCATGAACGTGGGGTTCTATTACATGGCCAACGCCGGCGGGCGCCTGTTGGGCACGGTGCTGTCCGGCTGGGCCTATCAACAGTGGGGCCTGACGGGCTGTCTGCTGGGGTCCAGCGCCTTCCTGGTGCTGGCGGCCCTGCTCTCCTTCGCGCTTCCCCGCACCGAGGCCGCGACCGGGTAGTCGGCCTCCCTTGTGCTCTTTCCGGGCTCGCAACGGAAACGCCCGCTGTGGACCGGGTCACACGCTGACCGCTCAACTCGCCACACATTCAATAAGTTAGGTGTCCATATTCACGCTTTGTGTGACTGCGGACACAGCGTTTCCTTATAAAGCCCCCTAGGCTGCAGTCAACTACCGGAGAGACGCGCAGGTGCACGTCCCCTGATGAAGACCGAGGAAACGTCATGTCCTTCACCCGCAACAAGCACAGGCTCCTGGCCATCGCCCTGGCGGTATTTCCCCTGGCGGCCCCCGCCGCCCTGGTGGATTTCGATCTGCTGGGCTGGGGTATGAGCGAACCCCTCGTGGTGACCTCCGGCGATCTCTCCCTGGCCGTGACGGCCAGCGGCGACGCTTTGTACCAGACCGGGTTCCTCGGGGTGTCGAACGCCGGCCCCGCCGCCGGGCTGCTGGTGGGCGACGGCGAGTCCCTGACCTTCGATTTCGGCGCGGCGCCGGTGGCTCTCGCCCGGGTCAACTTCTCCGGCATGGCGGCGCAGCCGGCCGCCGTGCGGATCTACGGTGATGGCGATGTGCTGGGGGACTTCGCCTTCACGGCCGGCTCGGCGGCTGCCAGCGGGGAGTTCGAGGCCCGGGGCTGGCTCGCCCGCACCTTCACCTTCGCCGGTTTCGACGGGACGGGTGCCGGGTTCAGCATCGCCGACCTCACGGTCAACACCCGGACGGCCGGCGTGGGGGCCGTGCCCGTGCCCAACTCCGTGTGGCTGCTGGCCTCGGCCATCGGTTTTCTCGGCCTCATGAGGCGTCGCCGTCAATTGCGGGCCCAGACCTTTAACGTGAAAGTCGCGAAGCACGAACTCCCCCTCTCCCTCTGGGACAAATCCGTCGGGAACGGATTTGAACGCGCCCTGGCGCGGCCCGCAGGGCGAAGGGCAGGATGCCCGGAGTACAGGGATGGGGTGAGGGAACGAACATGGCGATACGCGCTCCTCTTTCATCATTTCGGGTGGCGCGTATCGCCATGAGAGTTAACAACTATTCGCGGGATGCCCTGCAATGAGAAGCATTAAATTACTGGTACTCTTGGCCCTCACCGGCTTCGCCGGCGGCGCGTGGGCCACCGTCATCGGCTTCGATTTCGAATCCCAGGCCGTGGCCTCCCACACCGCGCCCCATGACGTGACCGCGGCGGGCCTGACAGTCACCATCGGCCAGGGTGACCCCACGGCCACCGACTTCCGCTTCGCCGATGGCGGCGGCGGGGTGCCGGCGGGCTTCGGCGGCCGCAGCCTGGAGTCCCTCAACGGCGCAAGCTTCGTGTTCGAGTTCTCCACCGCGGTGGACGGGGTATCCATCGACTTCGCCGATGCCGCCGCCGACGCGGACACGGGGTACCTGTACGTCTTCGGCCCCGGCGGCGGCGCGGCCCTCGGGTTTGCCGGCGACACCCTGGTGGCAGACCCCGCGGGCGGGCCCACCTGGGCCACCCTTTCGGTGCAGGCCGCCGGTATCACCAGCGCCATGGTGATGGCGACCCCGGACAACAGCGTGTGGTGGGACAACCTCCAGGTGACCCGCGCTCACCAGGTACCGGAACCCCTGACGCCGGCCCTGCTGGTGGCCGGCCTCGGCCTCTTGGGCCTGCAACGCCGCGCCGCCCGCCGGCGTACGGCATAGCGCCCCGGGGCATCGCGCCCCGGAAGGTTGGTTGATGGCCGCTTCCCCCGGGGAGCACGCCATCAGGAGGGCGCCTCCTCCTCTGGCCCGAGGACGCTCTTCAGGGCCTCGGGCGATGCCCGCACGGAGCCGATGGAGAGCAGGGGCGCGGCATCCAGGTCTTCGGCGTCCATCATGGCGGCGATGCGTTGCAGGGCGGCCAGCAGGGTGGTCTGCTCCCAGTCCGCCAGTTCCTCGAAGCGCTTGGCGAAGCGCTCCTGCAGCAGCGGGGGCGAGGTGGCGAGCAGTGCCTTGCCGGCGCCCGTGGCCTCCACGATCACCCGCCGGCGGTCCTCCTCCGAGCGTGTGCGTTTGATCAGACTCCGTTGCTCCAATCGGTTCAGGATATCCGTGACCGTGGCCTGACTGAGGCTCACGCGCTCCGCCAACACCCCCGCGATGAGGGGCTTGTCGGTCAAGGCTTTGAGAATGAGGGCCTGGGGGCCGGTGAGGCCGTGGGTCTGTACCAGGCTGCGGGAATGCAGGTCCACTGCCCGCATGACGCGGCGCAGGGCGATCAGGATCTCGTCGACCCGAGAGGTGCTCGACATGGCAGGAAATACCTCAATCTGTTTCGGGCCCGAATCGTATGCTCAATCGGTGCCAAAATCATTTTTGCATCATTTACAGCCGCTTAAACCATCCATGCCTTTACATGGGCTAAAGTTACTTATGGTTTCTTTTGGGTTAAAATGAATCCTTTAAAATTCATGGGACAGCAAAAATCGTCTATAGAAACACCATCTTAGAGCAAGCGTACCGCCACGGCGCCACGCGGGTGGCGCGCGGCCGTCTCGTCGCCTGGGCGTTGCTGCTGGGGGCCGTCGCGCCCGTTGCGGCGGCCCCCGTGCTCGAAACCGACGCGGCGCGGGCCACCGCCGGTTATTTCCGCCTCGAGTGGCAGGCGGAGACCCCCCTGGTGCGCCTGGAGCGGGCCTCCACGGCGGCATTCGAGAGCCCCCAGACGGAATACGAGGGACCCGACCGCGCGCGCGTTCTGTCCGGGCAGCCCGACGGTATCTCCCACTTTCGCCTCGCCGCCCTGGAAGACGGCCGGCCGGTGGCATGGAGTGAGGCCGTGGTGGTGACCGTGGAGCACCATCCCCTGTCGCGTGCCTTCCTGTTCTTCGGCATCGGCGGCGTCGTCTTCCTGTCCACCCTCGGCCTCATCGTGCATGGCGCCCGGGAGGATGCATCCTGATGGATGAATTACGGGTCAATGGCGAGCGGCTACGCGCCGATCTGGAAGCACTCTCCGGCATCGGTCGCGGCGAGGACCATGGCGTCTACCGCATGGCCTTCTCCGACGGCGACATGGCCGGCCGGGCCTGGTTCCAGGAGCGGGTAATGGCGGCGGGCCTGGATTTCCACCAGGACGGGGCCGCGAACCTGTTCGCGCGCCTCGGCTGGCAGGAGGGCAAGCCAAGCGTGATGTCGGGTTCGCACCTGGATACCGTACCCGCGTCGGGTTACCTGGACGGCGCCCTGGGCGTCGTATGTGCCCTGGAGGCGCTGCGGGTGCTGAAGGAGCAGGGTGTGGCCTTGTCCCGGCCCGTGGAGGGCGTTTCCTTCACCGACGAGGAGGGGCGCTTCGGCGGTCTGCTGGGGTCCCAGGCCATGGCGGGACAAGTGACCCCAGAGTATATCCACGGGGCCCGCGACCTGACCGGGGTGACCCTGGTGGATGCCATGGCGTCCCGCGGTCTCGATGCCCACAGCACGCTGCGCGCCCAGCGCCGGCCCGAGTCCATCCATGCCTACGTGGAACTCCACATCGAGCAGGGTCCGGTGCTGGACCGTAAGGGGATCTCCCTGGGAGTGGTGGAGGCCATCGCCGGCCTGTTCAAGTGGGAGGTGCGCCTCACCGGGGTGGCCAACCATGCCGGCACCACCCCCATGAACATGCGCCAGGATGCCCTGCTGGGGCTGGCCGAATTCGCCACCGAGGTCGAGCGCGTCCTCGAGGAACATGGCAGCCCGCGCAGCGTGGCCACGGTGGGGCGGGTGCAGCTCCTGCCCGGTGCGGCCAACGTGGTGCCGGGCCAGGCCATATTCTCCCTGGACGTGCGGGACACCGATCCCGAGACCCTGGGGCACCTGGGGGAGGCCTTTCGGCGCACCCTGTCCGCCATCGCGCGGCGCCGCAACCTGATGTTCGAGTTCCAGGTGCTGAGCGAGGTGGCGCCGGTGCAGTGTGCCTCCACGGTGGTGGGGGCGGTGGAGCAGGCCGCGGCGGCGGCGGGGGTGGAGTCCATGCGGCTGCACAGCGGCGCCGCCCACGATGCCCAGATCCTCGCCGCCATCGCGCCGTCGGGCATGATCTTCGTGCCCAGCAAGGAGGGCCGCAGCCATTCCGCGGCCGAGTGGACCGCCTGGGACGACATCGAGCTGGGTGCCAATGTCCTGCTGAACACCATCCGCCGGCTGGCGGCCTGAGGGCCGGGACCATGAGCGACGAAATGAACCCGAGACCGACGGAGGTGAAGCACTTTCTGGACGTGGATCCCCTGCGGGATACCTACCGCAAGTCCATTACCCACTCGCCGGCCGTCACCCGCTCCCTGGCCACCCACCATACCGCCCTGCTGTGTATCGACATGCAGTATCTGGACGCGGCCCGGGACTACGGGGTGTTCGCCGACGTGGAGGCCTCGGGGGTGCCGCCCGAGGCCCAGGAGTACTATTTCGACCGCCTCGAGTACGTGGTGCTGCCCAACGTGCGGCGCCTCCAGGATGCCTTCCGCAGCCGCGAGCTGGAGGTGATCCACACCCGCATCCAGTCCCTCACCCTCGATGGCCGGGACCGCAGCGCCGGCCACAAGCGGCTGGGCCTCCACGCGCCGCCCGGTTCCAAGGAGGCGGAGTTCCTCGAGGAGGTGGCGCCCCAGGGCGATGAGATCGTCCTCAATAAGACGGCGAGCGGGGTGTTCACTTCGACCAACCTGGAATACCTGCTGCGCAACCTCGGCATCACCGGGCTGTTCGTGGTGGGGGTGTACAGCAACGAGTGCGTGTCCACGGCGATTCGCGATGCCTGTGATCTGGGTTTCTACGTGACCCTGATCGCCGACGGCTGCGCCACCGTGACCCCGGACCTGCAGAAGGCCACCATCACCACCATGAAGGATCGCTACGCCCGCGTCCTCACCGCCGAAGAGGCCCTGGCGGAACTGGTGGAGGTGGTGACCTCATGAATGCCGTCAACAGCGCCATCCTGGATGCCCGCATCGGCTGGCTGATCCTCGCCCTGTTCAGCATGGTGTGGGTGGCCCTGGGCTGGTACTGGGGGCGTCATGCCAAGAAGCTGGACGACTACGTGCTGGCGGGGCGGGGCGTGGGCCTCGCTCTCGGTACCGCCACCGCCATGGCCACCTGGGTGACCAGCAACACCACCATGGCGGCGCCCCAGCTCGCCTTCCAGATGGGGATCTGGGGCATGCTGGGGTACTCCCTGGGCTCGGTGGGCCTGTTGATGTTCGCGCCCCTGGCGCGGCGTATCCGCAGGCTCATGCCCAACGGCTATACCAGCGGCGATTTCGTGCGCATCCGTTACGGCAATACGGCGTGGCGGGTGTTCCTCGCCATCTCCCTGTTCTACAGCCTGGGCTGGCTGGTGAGCATGGGCATGGCCGGGGGGATCCTCATCCATGCCCTCACCGGCATCCCCTACCATTACGGCATGACGGTCATCCTCACCATCTGCGTGGCCTATACTCTTCTGGGGGGCTTCCGCGCGGTCATCGGCACCGATTTCATCCAGGCCCTGCTGATCCTGTCGGGGCTGGTGGTCATCGCCTTCCTCGCCATCGAGAAGGTGGGGTTCGACGAGATCCATCAGACGGTGCTGGAGGAACGCCCGGAGCTGCTCAACCTGATGATGCCGGCGGCCATCATGTTCCTGTTCAACAACCTGCTGTTCGGCGTGGGCGAGATCTTCCACTCCAACGTGTGGTGGAGTCGCGCCTTCTCTTTCCGGCCCGGGGTGGGCTTCAAGGCCTACACCCTCGCCGGCATCCTGTGGGCCCCCATCCCGGTGGTCGCGGGCTTCGTGGCCCTGGCCACGCCGGCCCTGGCCCTCAACGTACCCGCCGCCGACATGGTGGGACCCATGGTGGCGGCCAAGATCCTCGGGGTCACGGGGGCGGTGCTGGTGCTCATCATGGTGTTCTCGGCCCTGTCGTCCAGCCTCGACTCCCTGCTGGCGGCCACCAGCATCCTGGTGGTGGAGGATATCTACCGGCGCCATTTCAAGCCCCACGCCAGCGCCACCGAGATGCGGCGTGCCACCTCGTGGATCATCGTCGGTCTCGGGGTGCTGACGTGGCTGCTGTGCGCGCCGCGCCTCACCACCCTGGCGGAGTTGCTCTATTTCACCGGCGCCTTCGTGGCCAGCACCATCTGGCCCATCGCCGCGGGGCTGTTCTGGCGGCGCGTGAACCCCACCGGCGCCATCGCCGGCATGGTGCTGGGCAGCGCCGCCGGCCTCTACGGCTATTTCGCCATCGGTTTCTACGTGGCCGCCCTGGTGGGTGCCGCGGTATCCATGGCCTGTGTGCTGCTCTCCACCTGGCTGGCGCCCCGCATGTTCGACTGGGAGACCCTGAACGAGACCCACCCGGCGCAGATGCCTGGCGCAGATGGAGGGGCAATGACATGACCATTTCTTCCGGAGCCTTCGAGATCCTGGTGCTGGCGGCCCTCGCGGTCACCGTCGTCGCCCCGATCCTGCTGCTTGGCCTGCTGATTCGTGACTGGAAGCGAGGACATCTGTGGTGAACCATCTCAACCCCCGATTGCGCGATCCCCTGGAGGAGCAGCCGCTGGATGTCCAGGGCTTCGAGCGCCCGCGCGCCCTGCTGGACAGGATCCCGGAGGATCTGACCCACCTGCTGGACCTGGTGAACCGGCCGGTGGTGTCTGCACGGCAGTTCAGCCGCCAGCAGCTGCTGCAGCTCACCCGCCTGGCTGCCCGCTACGAGACCCAGCCTCAGCATCAGGTGCGGCCCCTCACGGGCAAGATCCTGATCAGCGCGTTCTACGAGCCCAGTACGCGCACCCGACTGTCCTTCGAGAGCGCCTGGCACCGCCTGGGCGGGGACATCATGTCCATCACCGATCCGGCCTCCACCGGCATCGCCAAGGGGGAGTCGCTCTATGACATCGGCGAGATGCTCAATCACTACGGCGACCTGGTGGTGTTGAGAGACGGCGACGAACAGGCGGTGTATGAGATGCTGGAGTCCCTGCGCGTACCCATCGTCAATGCCGGCAACGGCACCGACGAGCATCCCACCCAGGCGATGGCGGATATCTACGCCCTGCTGAAATGGCGCCCGGAGCTGTGCGGCGACGATATCGATCTCACGGAGAAGATCCGTTTCGGCATCGTGGGGGTGCCGGGGCGCATGCGTACGGTGCGCAGCCTGCTCATCTACCTGTCCCTGTTCGCCCCCGCCCTGGAAGAGCTGGTGGTGGTGAGCGACGAGCAGGAGCCCTTCGCCGAGGGGCAGCGGGAAGAACTGGAGGAGGTGGGCCTCAAGGTACGCACGACACAGGATTTCGACGCCGAGTTGCCCCACCTCGACGTGATCTACATCAACGCCATCGCCTGGGTGAGTGGCAACTACGAGGAACTGGGGGCCCGTTATCGTCTGGATGCCGACTCGCCCCTCAAGCCCGACGCCATCATCATGCATCCCCTGGCGCGCGGCGAAGAGCTGTCCCGCGACCTCGATGCCACGCCCCATAACTGGTACTTCGCCCAGGCCCGCGGCGCCGTGTATATGCGCATGGCGCTCCTTTCAACGATTTTGAAGAGCTTTGCGTAACCAATAATCATGTGCGGAATCGCAGGATACATCTACGCCGATCGGGAACGCCCCGTCGATCCCGAGACCCTGGTGGCCATGGCGGCCATCCAATACCACCGCGGCCCCGACGGCTACGGCTGGCAGGCCATGGAGGGGGTGGGCTTGAGCCACGCGCGGCTGTCCATCATCGACCTCGACCAGAACCGGGGGCGCCAGCCCTTCGTCAGCGCGGACAAGCGCCTCATGCTGACCAAGAACGGCGAACTCTACGACTATCAGCGTATCCGCGCCGATCTGACGGCGCGGGGGGCGGTGTTCCGCACCAAGAGCGATTCCGAAATCGTCATGCATCTCCACCCGCGCCTGGGCATGGAGGGCACCGTGCCCCACCTGCGGGGCGAGTTCGCCTTTGCCCTCTATGACCGCGACGAGGATACCCTCCACCTGGTGCGCGACCGTTTCGGCATCAAGCCCCTGTACTGGACCGAGATCGACGGCGGCGTGGTGTTCGGCTCGGAACTCAAGGTGATCTTCGCCCATCCCGAGGTGGAATGTCGCTTCGATTCCGCGGGCCTGTTCCACCAGCTGATGCAGACGGTGGTGCCCGGCCAGACGGCCTTCGCCGGGGTCCGGCAGGTGCAGCCCGGCCACGTGCTGACGGTGCGCCGCCGGGACGGCCGGCTGGATGTCAAGGAATGGTGCTACTGGGACGTGCCCTTCCCCGAAGAGGATGCCAGTCGTATCCACGTAGCCGATGAGGCCCCCTGGATCGAGGGCACCCGCGAGCAGTTGGTCGACGCGGTGCAACTGCGCATGACCGCCGACGTGCCGGTGGGCTGCTATTTGTCCGGGGGCATCGATTCCTGCTCCATCCTCGGCCTCGCGGCCGCGGCCTCCCAGAATCCCGTCAAGGCCTTCACCATCGGCTTCGACAGCGAGGTCTACGACGAGACCCCCATCGCCACCGAGATGGCCGAGGCCACGGGGGCCGACCAGGAGATCCTGCGCATCGAGTCGGGCCATCTCTACGAGCACTTCGAGGAGACCCTGTGGCACACCGAGCGCACCATCTACAACACCCTGGGGGTGGCCAAGCTGCTCATGAGCCGGCGGGTCAACGAGGTGGGCTACAAGGTGGTGATGACGGGCGAGGGCTCGGACGAGCTGTTCGGCGGTTACCCGGCATTTCGCCGCGACATGTTCCGCCACGGCCTGGATCACCTGCCGGCGGACGAGCGGCGCGAATGGGAACGCATACTGTCCGACAGCAACGAGACCTTCCGCGGCGCCATGCTGGCCGAGGAGGAGGTACATAACCCGGCCCTGGACAGTCTCATCGGCTTCACGCCCTCATGCCTGCAGCCGTGGCTGGCCAGCAGCGCCCGGGTGCCCGCCGTGCTGCACCACGATCATCGCGAGGCCCTGAGGGGCTATGACCCCGGCGAGGCCATCGCCCGGGAACTGAACAGCGAGGCCCTGCGGGGCCGGCATCCCTTGGACAAGGCCCAGTACGTCTGGATCAAGACCATGCTGGAGGGACAGATCCTCACCTGGGGGGGTGACCGGGTGGACATGGCCAATTCCATGGAGGCCCGGCCGCCCTTCCTGGACCATCATCTGGCGGAGTTCGCGGCGACCCTGCCGCCGACCATGCGCATCCACGGGCGCATCGAGAAGTACGTGTTACGGGAGGCCATGAAGGGGCTCCTGCCCGATACCCTCTACAAGCGGGAGAAGTTCGCCTTCATGGCGCCGCCCGCCCATACCGATCCCAGGAAATGGCAGGCCATGCGTGTGCTTGCCGACCGCCATCTCAGTCCCCAGGCCATCGAAGATGCCGGTCTGCTGAACGTGGATGGCGTGGCGGGGGTCTTCGAGGAGCACGAGTCGCCCAATACCACGGCGGCGGCGCAGATCCAATTGGATGCGCTTATCAATCATCTGCTGGGCGTCCAGATCCTTCACAGGGATTTCGTGAAGGGGGATATCCCCAGGCGTGCCCGCGAGCAGGCCCGGCAGTTGGGCTGGCATCCGTAGCCCGCCCAGGTAAGCCCCCGCGCATCCGCCCCCAGACTACGGGCGCGCGGGCTGGCGGCGCCGGATCCCGGCGCCAGCGGCATGCCACCACGCGGGCGCGGACCCGCGTCGACCAGGAAGCAAGGTCCACGGCGACGGCCCTCCCGACTTAACCCGGGAACGGCGTCGCCCATGATTCACTCACTGAACAGGAGATAATTTATGTTAAACGTCCATAAAGAACAGGATTACGGAGCCAACCCCCTCGATGTCCGCGAGACGGACCAGTACACCGAGGAATACGTCCACTCTTTCGTCCAGAAATGGGACGACCTCATCGACTGGGAGGGCCGCGCCGAGGCCGAGGGTGAGTTCTTCATCGAGGAGTTGCGCAAGCACGGGGCGAAGAAGGTCCTCGACGTGGCCACGGGTACGGGGTTCCATTCCGTGCGCCTGATGCAGGCCGGTTTCGAAGTCACCAGCGCCGACGGCAGCCCCGAGATGCTGGCCAAGGCCTTCGAGAACGCCCGCAAGAGGGGCCAGATCCTGCGTACCGTCCACGCCGACTGGCGCTGGCTCAACCAGGACGTCCACGATCTGTATGATGCGGTGATCTGCCTCGGCAACTCCTTCACCCATCTCCACAGCGAGAAGGACCGCCGCAAGGCCCTGGCGGAGTACTACGCCACCCTGCGTCATGACGGCATCCTGATCCTGGACCAGCGCAACTACGATGCCCTGCTGGACCATCAGGTGGAGCCCTCCCACAACTATTACTATTGCGGCGACGACGTGTCCGCCACCCCGGAGCATGTGGACGAGTCCCTGGCCCGCTTCCGCTATGAATTCAGCGACGGATCCACCTATCACCTCAACATGTTCCCGCTGCGCAAGGCCTATACCCAGCGCCTCATGAAGGAGGTGGGTTTCCAGCGCGTCACCACCTATGGCGACTTCAAGGAGACCTACAAGGAGGGTGAGCCGGACTTCTTCATCCATGTGGCCGAGAAGAAATACATCGAGGAGGACACGGAATGAGTGCCAATTATTCTGAAGTCGTCAGCACCGCGCGGGAGTACTACAACAGCGACGACGCGGACAACTTCTATTTCCACATCTGGGGTGGCGAGGACATCCATGTGGGCATCTACCAGTCGGATGACGAGGACATCCGGGTGGCATCGGAGCGCACCGTGGCCACCATTGGCGCACGCCTCAAGGGCCTGGGGCCGGAGCATCGGGTCATCGACCTGGGAGCCGGCTATGGCGGTGCGGGCCGCTGGCTGGCCCGCACCTTCGGGTGCCACGTCACCTGCCTGAACCTCAGCGAGGCCCAGAACCGGCGCAATCGCGAGATCTCGGAACAGCAGGGGCTCAGTCACCTCATGGAGGTCATCGACGGCAGCTTCGAGGAGATCCCTTCCGCCGACGGCAGCTTCGATGTCGCCTGGTCCCAGGACTCTATTCTCCACTCGGGCCAGCGGGCCCGCGTGCTGGACGAGGTGGACCGGGTGCTGAAGCCCGGCGGTGACATCCTGTTCACGGATCCCATGCAGGCGGACGACTGTCCCCCGGGGGTCATCGATCCCGTGCTGGAGCGCATCCACCTGGATAGCCTGGGTTCCTTCGCCTTCTATCGCGAGCAGGCCGCGCGCCTTGGCTGGCAGGAGGTGGAGATCGAGGACCTGACGCCCCAGCTGGTGCGTCACTACACCCGCGTGCGCCAGGAACTCGCCAACCACCGGGAGGCCCTCGAGGGCAAGGTGTCCGAGGATTACATCGACCGCATGATCAAGGGCCTGGGCCACTGGGTGGATGCCGGCGCCAACGGCTATCTCGCCTGGGGCATCATGCATTTTCGAAAGCCCTGAGGGCAGTCGTCGCCCCGGTCCCGGTCGCGCCATCCGGCGTGACGGGAGCGGTGGAGCCATCCACCCACCGGGGTGTGGCCTCTCGTCGTCGCCGTTGCCGCGCCCTGGTTTTCCCTGGGTAGGTCGGTTCGCGGTGCACGGCGAGGCCCCATCTATCTCCCAACGGCCCTCGCGGACCAAGCCTCCCTTATTTCATCATCTTGGGCGGCACGTATTGCCATGAGAGTTAATCTGAATTGATATGGGGCAGGGAAAAGTCCTGTAAACGTATACCCTGCACCAAAAAGGGATGGATTCCTTGGATTTTCGGGAATTGCCCTGCTATGGTTAGTGTATAAGGATTCAAGAAAATGCTGATTTGATCCGTCGCGGATCGCCTCAGCGGAGGTAAGACGCATGACAAATGTATGTTTCACGTTGAAGGGCTTTTGCCTGCGCCATGAGTGGGCGCAGCTCACCTTTGCCGTACTCGGCGTCACCTTGTTCATTGGAACCGTGTGGTCGTTGCTGAACTTCCAACTGGCGGTTCTGGACTGGCTCGGTCAGAACGTACTCATCCATGGCTTGCTTTTCGGTACCGCGGCGCTCATGGATACCCTCCTCATCTTTGGATTGCTGTGTCTCGGCTTCTCCGAGAACGCCCATGAGGACAAACACTGTGTCCACGCCTTCCGTGGCCGGCGCCACCGCCCCCTCATGCCCCACGTCTCGAAATTCGCCGGCCATCTGGGCAAGAATCCGCGGCGTCCTTAGCCCGGCCCTCCTCGCCCACCACGCATTCACCATCATCCCGCCGCGGCGGCTCATACGGGCCGTGGCTCGGTATGATTCCGGCAAATCCCCCATAGACAGAGAGCCGGCGACGCTTCGACCCGCGCAGGGTTCCGGCGACGACCGCGGCATAGCTTGGAGAGATCGATGTTGGAGGAAAAGATTCGCCGCGTCCCCGTGTGGTCCGGTGCGCTGCGTGCCTTGCACTGGTCGTTGGCCGCGGGCGTGGTCTTTCAACTGGCGAGTGGCTGGCTCATGGGGCAGGGCGTCAGGGATCCGGACTTCTGGCGCGATTGGCACCTCATGACGGGCCAGGCGGTATTGGTACTGGTCCTTTGTCGTCTGGCCCTTTTGTTCAGGCAGGGTCCGGACAATTGGCGCTCCTTCGTTCCCAAAAGCACCCTGCTTCAAGGGGCCCGCCAGACCCTGTCGTTCTATGTCAGTCTCGGCAAGGCGCCGTTACCGAACTGGTATGCCCACAATCCTCTGTGGGCACTTCTGTATCCCCTGCTCGCCGCACTTATCCTGGTGGCGGCCATCAGTGGCATTTTCCACGAGGCACCTTATCTAATCGCCGGTCTCAGCCCGGCCGCCGTGCACGGCGGCGCGGTGTCTCTGCTGGTATGGCTGATGGCGGCTCACGTGGTCACGGCCGTCGTCCATGACCTGAAAGGCAAGGGTGCCTTCATCTCCGCCATGATCAACGGCAACCGATATTTCCATGTCTCGGTGCAGCCCCTGGGGCCCGAACCACCGGTGGCCGGCCGCTCGGTGGATGTCACCTTCGACACGGCCCCCCCGGACCGGCCCATCTCCGGCGCGGCGCGTCCCGGGGCCGGAGGCGTCCGTGGAGAAGGGCCGGGACACACCGAGTAAATACCGACCGCACTCAGGGTCGGCTCACCCGGCGCCTCTCCTTTCTCATGGGGCCGACGAAATCGCTGCCATAGCCATTACGATTGCGCTCCTCCGGGACAGGATGGCTGGCCACATAGCGGCTCGTCTGCTCGGCGATACGGTCGAGAGAGGAGCATGGTCCGAGGGGCGGTCCGTTTCTGATCTTTGCAAACCAGGCCGGGATGTGCCAATCGGAGGGCATGTACAAAGGGCTCATACAGAAATAACGGTCGTCGATCAGACCCGTGTGTCTCATGGCGGCGGTCCTCTTTCCTTAGTCTCTGTTCGCCTGACGATCATGGCGATGCGCAGTGCCCCGGATGATGCAAAGAGGGGCGTGTATCGCCATGTTCGTTCCCTCACCCCGTCCCTCTCCCAAAGGGAGAGGGGGAGTTCGTGCTTCGCGACTTTCACGTTAACGAGTTGACAGCTTAGACTATGTTTTCATTATTTCCATTAGAATCAACTAATTAAGTTGTTCATGATAAGCTGTCGCGGTATCCGGCGTGGCCGCGCTCATGCGAGGTCCTGTCGAGCCGGTTCGCGGTGAATGTCATAATAATCCAGGAGGAGGCGATTGCGCCGGCGCCGGTGCGCGGGACCGTCCGTGTTTCTACGTATCCGGCCGCATGGTCCGCGGCGATGACGGTTCCATTGCTCATGCCTTTAAATTCGCCCCCTGATCGCGTATGGTCCTAACCAATGGATCACTACTGCTTCTGCGCTACCTCTCTCGACACCGCTCCCGAGTGCTTCTTGGTTTTGACGCGGACTCAATCTAGTGCTTCCTGGCGCGACCATTCCGGCCGGCACCTGGCTATCAGGGTGTCGTGCTTTCGAGCCGTCTCGAGACAGAAACCAAAAGGAGCCCATAGGCGTGCAGATTCAAAAGCATCGCGTGGTGACTATCCACTACACCCTGGCCAACAATCAGGGTGAAGTCATCGACTCATCCGAGGGGCAGGATCCCCTCGTCTACATACATGGGGTCAATCAGCTCGTGAGCGGGTTGGAGAAGGCCTTGGAAGGAAAGGCCACCGGCGAGCAGGTGTCAGTCACCGTGGCGCCCGAGGAAGGCTATGGCCCGGTGCTGCCTGAACTGTTCCAGGAGGTGCCTCGCGCGGCATTCGATAACATCGAGAACCTCGAGCCGGGCCTGCATCTGCAGGCACAGACGGAAGAGGGCCATGTGCGTCACGTGCGGGTCGTAAAAGTGGGTGATGATACGGTGGAGATCGACATCAATCACCCACTGGCCGGCGAAGAGCTATATTTCGACGTGTCCATCGAGCAGGTACGCGATGCCAGCGAAGAGGAAGTGGAACACGGTCATGTTCACGGCGGGGACGGCCACAGCCACTGACTAAGGTGGTCGCCCGGCTTACTTTGTTCGCGGCAACGGCCGAGGGGCCGCCCGCAAACCGGCGGTATGGTGGAATACTACCGTCTTTTCAATAACAACACTGGAGGTCAGTTTTATGAAGAAGTTAAAACTCGCAGTCGCTTCCGCGGCCCTGCTGTCGTTTTCCGCGCTCCCCTTTGCCGCCAGCGCATGGTGGGGCGGCCCCGGCTACGGCGGCGGTCCCTGGAGTGGCATGGGCGATGGTTTCGGCGACATGTTCGGCAGCGGCAACATGAGCTGGACGGGTAGCGGTTCCGGTCGCGGCTATGGCCGTGGCTATGGCGCCCCCTACTATGGCGGCTATCCGGGCTACGGTTACGGCGGCTATCCGGGCTATGGTGCGCCCGGCTACGGCGCCCCCGCCTATGGCGGCTACCCGGGCTACGGCGCCCCGGGCGTGATGCCTCATCCGGGCATGGGCGGTTACCCAGCCCAGGGCGGTGGTGCCCAGCAGGGCGGCCAGCAGGCCCCTGCGCAGTAAGGCTTCCGGACCACCCTCTTCCCTGGGGGTTATTCCTGAAGATGAAAGGCCCCACCATGGTGGGGCCTTTTTTATGTCAACCACTCCGGGAGAGACATGAGTACACTACATCGCCAGCATAACCAAGGGCACCGGACGGCCTCGGGAAGCACTGCCGGGGTGGCGGCGGTGTGGGTGGGTACTTTCGTCCTGCCGGCGTATGGACGGATCGGGCCCGCCGATGCCGGGGGCTGGTGGTAAAACAAACGGGACGTACCCCGACGGCGCCAGCGCGCCGGTTCAGGGCCGACCATGCAACGGGATGCACAATACGCCCATGTCCGAGTCTTCTTCCACGCCCTACGCCACTTTGGGGCCCGATACGGTGCTGGACGCCGTCGAGAGCATCGGCTTGTCCACGGATGGGCGCCTGCTGGCGCTGAGCAGCTATGAAAACCGGGTATACCAGGTGGGTATGGACCGGGGGCCGCCGGTGGTGGTGAAGTTCTATCGCCCCGCGCGCTGGACCGATGCAGCCATTCTCGAGGAACACGAATTCGTCGCCGAACTGGCAGCCGCGGAGCTGCCGGTGGTGCCTGCAATGGCGTATGCAGGCGAGGTATTGCATCGCTTCGGGGACTTCCGCTTCAGTGTGTTCCCCCGCCAGGGGGGGCGCTCGCCCGAATTCGATGACCTCGAAACCCTGGAGTGGATGGGGCGCTTCATCGGACGCCTCCATGCCGTGGGACGCGTTAGGCCCTTCGCCCATCGCCCCGCCCTCACCATCGAGACCTTCGGCGAGGCGCCCCGGCGGTATCTCTTCGATCTCCATTGGGTGCCGGACGAGCTGGTGGAGGCCCTGGCCGCGGTGATGGACTATGCGCTGGGGCAGGTGGCCCAGTGTTACCGCCGTGCGGGCGCGGGGCGCCAATTACGCCTTCACGGCGACTGCCATGCCGGCAACGTGTTGTGGACCGACGACGGCCCCCATTTCGTGGATTTCGATGACTGCCGGACCGGGCCCGCCATCCAGGACCTGTGGATGTGCCTGTCCGGGGAGCGGGCCGACATGACCCGCCAGTTGGACGCCCTGCTGGAGGGCTATGAGATGTTCAGCAGTTTCGATGCCGCCGAGTTGCACCTGGTGGAGGCCCTGCGCACCCTGCGCATGATCCATTATACGGCCTGGCTGGCCCGGCGCTGGAGCGACCCCGCCTTTCCCGCCGCATTTCCGTGGTTCGCCAGCCCCCGCTACTGGCAGGACCTGATCCTGAACCTCCGGGAGCAGGTGGCCCTGATGGACGAACCGCCCCTGCGGGCCCTGCCCTGACAGCCCGGCCAGTCAGACCTCCCGCGGGCGGCGGCGTCTGACCAGGGCCCCGAGGCCGGGCACCGCGGGGGGTGAACAGCCAGGCCACCGCCGGCAGGGGCACGGCGGCGATGGCGGGGGCGGGGGCGAGCCCCGCCAGCAGGGTGTCGGCGTCCATGAACCGCAGTGGATGCGCTGCACTATTCAGCGCGTGCCTGGGGTTTGGGTTGGCGCTGGAACTCGGTGCCGTGACAGGCCGGGCAGGGGGGAATGTGCCCGGTGCGCTTGAAGTGCATCTCCTTGCCGCATTGGGTACATTTGAGGACGCCAGGGGCGGTGATCTCGCCGGTGTGGCGCATGCCCGCGGCGCGGGCCCGGGCGGCCAGGCGGTCCAACTCCAGGCGGGTGCGGTCCGCCACGTCGGTGAACAGTTCCAGCATGCGCTCCTCGATGAGGCCGAGGTCGAAACGCCACCAGTCCCGCAGCTCGCGCCCCGACTCCACCATGTACTCGGCGGCGTCCCGCAGGTCACGCTTGAGGTATTCGGCGACACGCTCGGCCTCCTCGCGGGTCAGCTCACCCAGTTCCACCGCCTTCTCCCGCGCCTCGGCCACCCGCTCCTGCATATGGGGCAGGTCCTGCTCCGCCTGGTCGATACGCAGGCGGGTGCGTTCCAGCATCTTCTCGTAGGCCTGGATCAGGCGGTCGCTCAAGTGGTCGTCGGGTTCGCGGGTGGGCATGGGGGGCGTCTCTCCTGGGTAATCAGCATCTCTCAGTGGAAGTTTGGTCCACCGGGCGCCAGCGTACAAGCGCGGCCGGGGGACCGCATGGATGGAGGTAGCATGGGGCGGTGTCTGAATGTCGGGATGAATCCCGGCCTCCAAGTTAGCCGCCGAGACATGGGCATGAGCGATGGTTCTCTGTATGCCGAGCTTCCGTCGGCTGCCAGGAGCAGCCGACCTACGCCTCTGTCCTTCTCCCCAGGGGAAATGGGAAATGGGAAAGGGGAAAAGATTACCACCCGTGCGTCCGCTCTGCTGACGCCGAAACGGTGGATCCGCTGCGCCTTTTCAAACTGCCACTCCTCCCTGACCTTCTTCCTTTTGGCGTCACTTGCGTCTTTCGCGGTTACGCTTTTTGTAGGTCGGGCTTCAGCCCGACAGCCCTTGGCTGGTTGCGACCCGGCCCGAGGTGCCTGCGGCGGGCTTGAATGTCGGAATGAATTCCGACCCACATCCGTGCCGCTGGAACGGGCGGTGGGAGATATTTGTAGGTCGGGCTTCAGCCCGACAGGGTGCAGCGCTGGCCTGGGCCCGGAGGACGCACCTCCATCAGTTGATGGTGACACCCTCCGGTACTTCCCCGGCAGGCGCCTGGGGCGCCTGGGCCTTGCCCCAACCGGCGCCCTCGGCGGTCTTGAGCAACAGACTGTGCAGGGAATACACCATGTCCTCCTTGAGCACGATCTCCGTGTTTTGGCCGCCGGCGGGCTGGAGCACCAGCAGCCAGCGCCCCTCGGCCTGCCGGCGCAGCCTGACGCCGGTCACCAGCACGGGCTGTTCCCCCAGGGGGAAGCGTTCGGCGCCTTCCCGATAGGTGGTCTTGAAGTCCGCCTTGGCCAGGGCCTGTTCCCGGCGAAACCTGAATACCTCCCGTCGCGCCTCGGGGTCGGGGTGGGCGCCGACGTCGGGTTGCCGGGCCAGACTGCGGGTGAGGCCCGCCAGCAGGCGCAGCACCAGGCGGCGGGTCAGCCAGAAGCGGAACTCTTCCCGTTCCGTGGTATTGACCCGGAGCAGTATGCGATCCTCCTCCGGCGCATAGGTGACCTGTAGCTGTTGCAGACGGCCCATGGGGTAGTGTTCGACTCCGGTGACGTATGAAGCACGGTGAACTATAGCAATGTGCGCAGGATAACGGGTGGGATGGCCCCATGAGCCTGGAGATAGGCGTGGAAATCTGGGACAGTCACTGTCATATGGACGACGACCTGTTCGCCGGCGACCGTGCGGCCGTCATTGGTCGCGCCCGCACGGCAGGGGTCACCACCCAGGTGGTGCCGGCGGTGAGTGCCGCCACCTGGCCGCGTCTCAAGGCCGTATGCGCCGCCTTCGACGGGCTGTTGCCCGCCTATGGCCTGCATCCCATGTACCTGGCCCACCATCGTGATGAACATCTCACGGAGCTGGCCCGCTGGCTCGAGGCCGAGAGTCCGGTGGCGGTGGGGGAGTGTGGCCTGGATTACTACGTGGAGGGGCTGGACCGCGACCGCCAACTCGATATCTTCGAGGCCCACATCCGGCTGGCGCGGGATTACGACCTGCCCCTCATCGTCCACGGCCGCAAGGCCCTGGATGACGTGCTGAAATGCGTACGTCGCCATCCCGGGGTGCGGGGCGTGGCCCATAGTTTTTCGGGCAGCGAGCAGCAGGCCCGGCAACTCCTGGACAACGGCTTCCTGCTGGGGATCGGCGGGCCCCTCACCTACCCGCGGGCCCGGCGTCTGCGCCGGGTGGTGGCGGCGGTGCCCCTGGAGGGTCTGGTGCTGGAGACGGATGCGCCCGATCAGCCCGTGGCGGGGCACCAGGGGGTGCGCAACGAGCCTGCCCGGGTGACCGATGTGCTGGCGGCCATGGCCGAGGTGCGGGGCATGGCGGTGGCGGAGGTCGCGCGGGCGACAACGGCGAACGCCCGGCGTCTTTTCAGTCCCCGCGCCTGAGGATTCAGTGTGGTTGCGTGCCGCACACCGGGCAACCCGGATCCCGCGGGATCCCCAGGATACGGATGCTCATGCCCAGGGCATCCAGGAGCATCAGGCGGCCCGCCAGGGTCTCGCCGGTGCCGATGATGAGCTTCAGTACCTCGGCGGCCTGAGTGCTGCCCACCATGCCCAGCAGGGGCGCGAAGATGCCGGCCTGATCGCAGGTCTCCCCCGGACCGCCGTCGTCCGGGTAGAGGCAGTGGTAGCAAGGGCTGCCGTCGCGCCGGGGATCGAACACCGCGACCTGGCCGTCCCAGGCGGTGGCGGCCCCGGATACCAGGGGCACCCCGGTGCTCACGCAGGCCCGGTTGAGGGCGTAGCGGGTCTCGAAGTTGTCGCTGGCGTCCACCACCACCTGGCAGCCGCGGGTGGTCTCCACGAGTTCCTCGTCGTCGAGGGCGCGAGGGATGGTCTCCACGCCGGTATCCCGGTTGAGACCGGCGATGGTGGCGGCCGCCGATTCCACCTTGAGACGGCCCACGTCCGCCTCGCCATGGATGATCTGGCGTTGCAGGTTGGAGAGTTCCACACGGTCGAAGTCCACCAGCACCAGGGTCCCCACTCCGGCCGCCGCCAGATACATGGCCACCGGCGAGCCCAGGCCGCCGAGACCCACCACCATGACCCGGGCGTCCACCAGCCGCTGCTGGCCGGCCTCGCCTATCTGGGGGAGGAAGATCTGGCGGCTGTAACGCTGGCGCTCGATGTCGTTCATGGTGGGGCGGCGCAGGGGCGCCGGGCTAGAGATAGCGGCGCCAGTGGGAGGGACGGTCGTCGCGGCAGCCGTGGGTGGTCCGCTGGTAGCGGTTCACGAAGATGCGGGCGGTGCAATTGGAGTCGTTGCGGCAACCCATGTTGTCGCGCTGGGTCTCGTCGGCGTAATGCCAGACGGTGCGCCGCAGTTTCGACATCAGGCTGTTGTCCAGGTGGAAACCGACACCCTCCAGGGCCCCTTCGATATCCTGGAGGGTGATGTACCGCACGTCGTAGCTGAGCCTGAGCACCAGGGGATCGGCGGCCTCCAGGCTGATTATGCCGTCGGCGTCCCCGAGCAGGAACACCGCGGACCGTGCCTGATCGGGATCCGAGTGGGGGGCCTGGAAGCGGATCTCCCGGTGCTTGACGATCTCTTGGTCCGGTTCTTGATCCGGCGTATTCATGGGCGCCAATGCTTCCTCCATGCCGGCCCGGCGGAAGGGCCGCCGGCGCTTGCCGGGGCCTCGAGGGCGTGGCTGGGATTATTCAGCCGTTGCGAGGGGGAATCAAGCCGCCCTCGCCTGACCACCAGCCCTCGGTGACCCGTTCCCGGCCCGCGAGATCCGGGTGGGAGGCCACCGCCGCGAGGCCGGCCTCCTGCATGAGCCGGCGCACGGCCGGGCCCTGGGTGTGGCCGTGCTCGGTGAGCAGCCATCCCGCGTTCATGCAGGCGGGGAGGTCGCCGACGATGCGGCGGATGTCGTCCAGGCCCTCGGCGCCGGAGGCCAGGGCAGCGGCGGGCTCGAAGCGCACATCGCCGCGCCGCAGGTGGGGGTCACCGCACGCCACGTAAGGTGGGTTGGTGACCACCAGTTGCAAGCCCCGCAGGCCCCGGCACCAGTCGGTTCGTACCAGGGACACGTTGTCGGAGGCCAGGCCCCGCCGGTTGTGGGCCGCCACCGCCAGGGCCGTCTCGGAGATGTCGGTGGCCACGATGGTGGCATGGGGGCGCTCGCGGGCCAGGGCGAGGGCCACGGCGCCGCTGCCGGTACCCAGATCCGCCACCCGCAGGGGCGTTTCCTCGGGCAGGCGGGCCAGGGCACGCTCCACCAGGGTCTCGGTCTCCGGGCGCGGGATGAGGGTGGCCGGCGTGACCACGAGGTCCAGGGACCAGAACTCACGCCGGCCGGTGAGATAGGCGACGGGCTCCCCCTGCCGCCGGCGCGCCACCAAGGCCTCGAAGCAGCGGCGCACCGATTCGTCGAGGGGCTTGTCCGGCCATGCGAGGAGGTGGCTGCGGGGCCGTCCCAGGCAATGGCCGAGGAGTACCGCCGCCTCCAGGCGCGGGTTGTCGCCATCGAGAAGGGCAGTGGCCCAGCCCAGGGCGCCGGCGATGCTCCCGGCGTGGGCGGGCGGCCGGTCCCTCATCGCGGATGCACCCCTCAACCGGCCAGGGCGGCCAGCTGCTCGGCCTGGTGTTCGTTGATCAGGGTGTCGATGAGCAGGTCCAGGTTGCCGGCCACGATGTCATCCAGCTTGTACAGGGTGAGGTTGATTCGGTGGTCGGTGACCCGCCCCTGGGGAAAGTTGTAGGTGCGGATGCGCTCGGAGCGGTCGCCGCTGCCCACCAGGCTCTTGCGGGTCGCCGCCTCCTCCCGGGCCTGGGCGCTGCGCTGCTGCTCCAGCAGCCGGGCCTGCAGCAGGCTGAGGGCGCGGGCCCGGTTCTTGTGCTGGGAGCGCTCGTCCTGGCATTCCACCACGATGCCCGTAGGCAGGTGGGTGAGACGGATAGCGGAATCGGTCTTGTTGACGTGCTGGCCGCCGGCGCCGGAGGCGCGATAGGTATCCACCCGCAGATCCGCCGGGTTGACCTCCACCTCGTCGATATCATCGGCCTCGGGCAGCACCGCCACGGTGCAGGCGGAGGTGTGGATGCGGCCCTGGGACTCGGTCTCCGGCACCCGCTGCACGCGATGGGCGCCGGATTCGAACTTGAGCCGGGCGTAGACGTCTTTGCCCAGGATACGGCAGATGATCTCCTTGTAGCCGCCGTGTTCGCCCAGGCTCTCGGATAGCACCTCCACCGTCCAGCCCCGGGTCTCGGCGTAGTGGCTGTACATGCGGAACAGGTCGCCGGCGAACAGGGCGGCCTCGTCGCCGCCGGTGCCGGCGCGGATCTCCAGGAAGGTGTTGCGGTTGTCCGCGGGGTCCCGGGGCAGCAACAGGCGGTTGAGCTCGGCCTCCAGGGCCTCCTGCCGGGACTGGCCTTCAGCCAGGCTCTCCCGGGCGAGTTCACGGATTTCCGGGTCGCCGTCCTTGAGCATCTCCTCGGCGGCGGCCACCTCCGCCCCGGCGTCTGTGTATTTCCGGTAACAGGCCACCACGGGGTCGATCTCGGCGTATTCCATGGCATAGGCACGGAAACGGTCCTGGTCGGCGATCACCGAAGGTTCCGACAGCAGGGCGCTCAACTCCGTGAGCCGATCCGCGACGTCGGCGAGCTTGTCCTCCATCGATGCCTTCATCGCGGCGGGTACCGTTTGGCGGTGATGCCGAGCAGGCGCAGCCCCGTGCTGACGGTATCGGTGTCGCCGGCGGCACTGGCCTTGCGCAGCTCCGTACAGGGGGTGTGGATGAGCTTGTTGGTGAGGACATGGGCGAGGTAGTCGACGACCCGTTCCGGGGCCTCCCCCTTGGCGAGCATGCGCTCGGCCTTGGCGAGGACCTCGTCCCGGGCCGCTTCGGACTGCTGGCGGTAGGTGACGATGCTGTCCACCACATCCTGGGAGCGCAGCCAGCTCAGGAAGTGGGATACCTGGAGGTCGATGATCTCCTCGGCCTGGACGGCGGCCTCCTGGCGGGAGCGCAGGCCCTCGTCCACTATGTCGCGCAGGTCGTCCACCGTGTACAGGTAGATGTCCTCGAGTTCGCCCACCTCGGGCTCGATGTCGCGGGGCACGGCGATATCCACCATGAGGATGGGCTTGTGGCGCCGCCGGCGGATGGCCTGTTCGACGCTGCCCTTGCCGAGGATGGGCAGGGGACTCGCGGTGGAGCTGATGACGATGTCGGCCTCGGCCAGATGGGCCGGGATCTCGGGCAGGGCGATGGCGTAGCCGTCGAGTTCGTTGGCGAGTTCCCGGGCCCGCTCTACGGTACGGTTGGCCACCACCAGGCGCTTGATGCCGTTTTCCCGCAGGTGGCGGGCCGCCAGCTCGATGGTCTCGCCGGCACCGATGAGCAAAGCGGTCTGCTCCGCCAGGTTGTCGAAGATCTGGTGGGCCAGGCGTACTGCGGCAAAGGCCACGGAGACCGGGCTCGAACCGATGGCGGTATCCGTGCGTACCTGTTTGGCGACCGAGAAACTGTGCTGGAACAGCCTGCCCAGGCGTTTGCCCACGGTGCCGGTCTCGCAGGCCTTGTGGTAGGCGTCCTTGACCTGGCCGAGGATCTGGGGCTCCCCCAACACCATGGAGTCGAGGCCTGCGGCCACGCGTAGCACGTGCCGAACGGTGCCGCGGGTCTCGTGGGTGTAGACATAGGGTTGGACCTCATGGTCCGCCAGACGGTGGTAGTCTTTGAACCAATCGAGGGCGATGCGTGTCCCATTGGATCCGGTCAGGCCGCAGTAGAGTTCGGTGCGGTTGCAGGTCGAAAGTATGACCGCTTCCTGGACGCTGGTAAGGTCGGCGAGGTCGCGCAAAGCGATGCCCACGGCCTCCGGTCCGATATTGACGCGCTCCCGGATGGCCAGCGGCGCGGTCTTGTGATTGATACCGAATGCGAAGAGCGTCATCGAGGCATTGTCAACCCTGTTAGGGCAACCGGAGAGTTTGGGAGATGGCAAGGGTAAATACAAGAATACCAGTCTCGTCAGAAAAATTTGTGGGTAGTTGCCCGGAGCCATGGTGCGCGCCGCGTAGGGCCACGGTGGCGCCGCACCATGCTGATTAGGGATAATCCAGGCCTATGTTCCGATTGATTACCTCCAACCCGACCGCCGGCGCCCTTCGGGCGGGGTGGCTCTTGTCCATCGCCCTGGTCGTGTCCGGGTGTGCCGGTGTTTCCTCCGGGCGCGATGCCGGCCGGGTGGCCCTGCCCGAGCCCGTGACCACCCCCGTGAGTGAGCGCGCCGAGACCATCTACAAGCTGCTGGTGGCCGAAGTGGCGGGCCACCGCGGGGCCCTCGATGTGGCGGTGGCCAACTACTTGGAAGTAGCGCGGGCCACCGGCGACCCCGAGGTGAGCGAGAGGGCGTTGCGTATCGCCATTTTCTCCAAGGACGACGAGGGCGCCCGCGAGGCCGCCACCCTGTGGACGGAGCAGCAGCCGGACAACAGGGAGGCCCAGCGGGTGCTGTCGGCACTCTACGTGCGCAGTGGCGACGAGTCCGCGGCGGTGGCGGCCTTGAACCGGATGATGGACGGCTGGAAGGGCCCCGATGCCCATGGTTACCGGGTCGTCATGGAAACCCTGGCCCGGGAACGCGACAAGGAGGCGGCGAAAGCGGTGATGGCGCGCTTCATGGAGAGTCGTCGCGACGACCCGGAGGCTCTTCTCGCCTGGGCCACCTTCGCCGTGCGGGTGAAGGATAACGCCTTGGCGGAGGAGCTGCTGCAGGAGTTCCTGGCCACGGAGCCCGACCATCAGGCCGCCAACCTGCTCCTGGTGCAGGTACTCCAGGAGCAGGACAAGCTGCCCCGGGCCCTGGAGATCATGGAGCGCATGGTGGCATCCCGGCCGGACGACGCCAGTATTCGCCTGCCCTACGCGCGCCTGCTGGTGTCGGCGAAGCGCTATGATCAGGCCCTCGAACAGTTCTCGACCCTCGAGCGCAAGGCCCCGGCAAATGCCGACGTGATCTTCGCCCGTGCCCTGCTGTTGCTCCAGACCAACCGCGTGGATGAGGCGGCCGGAGCCTTCGAGCGCCTCCTGGAACTGGGGGAGAAGGAGCGCACGGCCCATTTCTATCTCGGCCAGATCGCGGTAGCGCGCAAGGACATGGACGTGGCCCTGGAACATTATGACGCAGTGGATCGGGGGCAGCACTACCTCGATGCCCAGCTCAGGACGGCCGCCCTGCTGGCGGACGAGAACGGGCTGGCGGCGGCCCTGGCCCATCTGCATGGCATCAATACCCGCAACGAGCAGCAGGCGGCGCGGGTGGCCATGGTGGAGGCCGAGCTGCAGGCCGACAAGGGCTCCCTCGAGGCGGCCATGGCAACCTATGACCGCGGCCTGGCGGAATACCCGGACAACGCCGACCTGCGCTATGCTCGCGCCATGCTGGCGGAGAAGATGGGGCGCATCGATCTTCTGGAACGCGACCTGCGCGCCATCCTCGACGCGGATCCCACCCATGTTCAGGCCCTCAACGCCCTGGGCTATACCCTGGCGGACCGTACGGACCGCTACGAGGAGGCCCATGATTACATCCAACGGGCCCTCAAGCAGCGCCCGGACGACTACTACATCCTCGACAGCATGGGTTGGGTGCTTTACCGGCTCGGGCGTCACGATGAGGCCCTGGAGTATCTCAGACGTGCGGCCAGCCTCTCCGATGACGTGGAAGTGGCGGCTCACCTGGGTGAGGTGCTGTGGGTGGCGGGCCGCAAGGAAGAGGCCCGCGCGGTGTGGGACAATGCCCTGGAGCACACCCCCGATGACCGGCGTCTGCTGGAGGTCATCAAGCGTTTCGTTCCGTGACCCGTCTCGCCGTCACCTGCCTGGCCCTGCTGTTGGGCGGCTGTACCGTGGTCCCGGACCGGGATGGCGAGGCGCCGGCATACCGGGGGGGCCTCGAACGGCTCACCACCTGGACGGCCACCGGGCGCATCCATATCCAGGCGGACGAAGAATCCTGGCAGGCCACCCTGGTCTGGCGCCAGCAGGGGGATGCCTATGGCATCCGTCTCATCGCCCCCCTGGGGCAGGGTACCCTGGGGTTGCGGGGCGATGCCGCAGGGGTGGTGCTGCGCACGGCGGATGGGAAGGAGTACGCCGCCGCCGAGCCGGAGGCCCTGATGCTGGATATCCTGGGCTGGCGGGTGCCCGTGGACGGCATGCGCCACTGGATGGTGGGGCGACCCGACCCCCGATGGGAAATCAGGGCACGCGTGGAGGATGAGGCGGGCCGTCTGGTGGAGTTGCGCCAGGCGGGGTGGCACATCCGTTACCTGGACTACGGTAAGGACACCGGCATCGCCCTGCCGCGCAGGATACGGTTGGAGACGGAACGCTTTTCCCTCCACATCGTGATCTCCCGCTGGGAGCCCGGCCGGGCATGAAGCCCCTGTTCTGGAGTGCCCCCGCCAAGCTGAATCTGTTCCTGCACATCACCGGGCGGCGGGACGATGGCTACCATGAGTTACAGACCGTCTTTCAACTCATCGAGGCCGCCGACGAGGTGCGGTTGTCGGTGCGTGAGGATGGCGAGATACGTCGTCTCAGCGGGCTGCCGGGGGTGGCGCCGGAGGCGGACCTCGGGGTGCGTGCGGCGCGATTGCTCAAGGAGGCCTCCGGTACGCCCCTGGGGGTCGACATCGCCGTCACCAAGCGGCTGCCCATGGGGGGCGGTCTGGGCGGCGGCAGTTCGGATGCCGCGACCGTGCTGGTGGCCACCAATGCCTTATGGGGCCTCGGCTGGAGCCGCGCCGACCTCGCCCGACTGGGCACGGCGCTGGGGGCGGACGTGCCGGTGTTCGTGGCCGGCCGTACGGCCTGGGGAGAGGGCATAGGCGAGCGCCTGGCGCCGGTGGCCCTGGCGTCTTGCTGGTTCCTGGTGGTGACACCGGATTGCCACGTCTCCACCGCGGAGGTCTTCCAGGACCCGGAATTGACACGGGACGCCGAACCCCTGAAAATGCTGCGCTTTTTTCCGGATGGTGCGACCATGGCCGTCGCGGACCTGATGGCAGCGACGCGCAACGACTGCGAGCCGCTGGTGAGGCGGCGGTATCCCGAGGTGGCCGAGGCCCTGCGGCGCCTCGGGGAGTTTGGCCCGGCCCGCCTCACGGGCACCGGTGCCTCGGTATTCCTGGCGGCGGAATCCGAGCACCACGCGCGTGCTGTCGCGCGCCGCCTGCCGTCGCGCTGGCGTATCATGGTGACAAGAAGCCTGGCACATTCACCGCTGGGTGATGGTTGAGAGCGTCGTCTTTTGGGGTGTAGCCAAGAGGTCTAAGGCACCGGGTTTTGATCCCGGCATTCCCAGGTTCGAATCCTGGCACCCCAGCCAAATCGCAACGGCCGCAGGCCGTTGCACCGCCAGGGCAGGGTGCCAGGATGAGAACCTGGAAGGTTCGACCGATTTGCCGGGACAATTCCGTCGGGAACGGAATTGGTCGCCCGCAGGGCGCCCGAAGGGCGAGCCGCATGGACGCGGCGAGACAACAAATCGGAACGCCGCGCAGCGGCGGCCCGCAGGGCGGAGTACAGGGATGCACGCAGTAATCCTGGCACCCCAGCCAAATCGCAACGGCCGCAGGCCGTTGCACCGCCGGGGCAGGGTGCCGGGATGAGAACCTGAGAAGCCCCGACGGGGCATTGATTGATTTTTGAGTACATTGTTTTTGAGTATGGGGAGTCGTGTTGTCCAGGAACGCCGGAATGATGGTCTTCAGCGGGAACTCCAACCCGAAATTGGCGTCCGCTATCGCCCGTCATCTGGGCGTGGGCCTTGGCAAGGCCGTCGTCAGCAGCTTCAGCGATGGCGAGGTGATGGTGGAGATCATGGAGCATGTGCGCGGGCGCGACATCTTCGTGGTCCAGTCCACCTGTGCCCCCACCAACGACAACCTGATGGAGTTGCTGGTGATGGTGGATGCCCTGAAACGGGCCTCCGCAGGGCGCATCACCGCGGTGCTGCCATACTTCGGCTATGCGCGCCAGGACCGCCGCCCGCGCTCGGCGCGGGTGGCCATTACCGCCAAGGTGGTGGCCGATATGATCGCGACCGTCGGGACGGATCGGGCCCTGACGGTGGATCTCCATGCCGATCAGATCCAGGGCTTTTTCAACATCCCCGTGGACAACGTCTACGGCTCGCCCATCCTGCTCGGCGACGTGTGGCGCAAGTACAAGGGCGACGATCTCATCGTGGTGTCGCCCGATGTCGGGGGTGTGGTGCGGGCGCGGGCCCTGGCTAAGCGTCTCGACGATGCGGACCTGGCCATCATCGACAAGCGCCGGCCGCGGGCCAACGAGGCCCAGATCATGAACATCATCGGCGACGTGAAAGGGCGTAATTGCGTCATCATCGACGACCTGGTGGACACGGCGGGCACCCTGGCCCAGGCGGCGGGGGCCCTCAAGGAACATGGGGCGGCCAAGGTGGCGGCCTATTGCACACACCCGGTGTTGTCGGGGCCGGCGGTCGCCAACGTGGCCGGCTCGGCCCTGGACGAGCTGGTGGTAACGGATACCATCCCGCTGAGTGCCGAGGCGGAGGCCTGCACCAAGATTCGCCAGCTGAGCCTGGCGGAACTGCTGGCGGAGAGTCTCCGCCGCATCAACAACGACGAGTCCCTGAGTTCCCTGTTCATGGACTGACACACATTATTTGTCGCCGGCGCCCGCGGGCCCGGCTTATGGTGCCCGGGTATGCCTGGTCGCGGGACCCCGGGTGCGAGCGCCATAGGGCGTAAAAACTGGAGAAACTGATGGAAAACTTTGAACTCAACGCCGAAGCGCGCGACGACATGGGGAAGGGTGCGAGCCGCCGCCTGCGTCGGGCCGGCAAATTCCCGGCCATCGTGTATGGTTCGAGCAAGGCGCCACGGACCGTGGCGGTGAACCACAACGAGATGCTGCTGCACCTGCAGAACGAGGCCTTTTACTCCCACGTCCTTACCCTCAACGTGGCCGGCGCCCGGGAACAGGTGGTGCTGAAGGACATGCAACGCCATCCCTCCCATCCCACCATTCTCCACGCCGATTTCCTGCGGGTGGACGCCACCCATAAGCTGACCATGCAGGTGCCGATCCACTTCACCAACGAGGACAAGTGCCCCGGCAGGAAGCTGAGCAATGGTCTCATCCAGCACCACATCACGGATTTGGAGATCAGCTGCCTGGCCAAGGACCTGCCTGAGTTCATCGAAGTGGACCTGGGGACCACCGAGGTCGGTGACATCATCCAGGTGGGTGACGTCCAACTGCCCGAGGGCGTGGAACTCACCCCCAACACCGTCCTCGAGCAGCCGGTGGTGTCGGTGACCCAGGCCATGGCGGAGGAAGTGGACGAGGAAGAGGGCGAGGAAGGGGGCGAGGCCGGGGGCGAAGCCGAGGGCGAGTCCGAGCCGGACAACGAGTAGCGCCCGGCGGGCCAGGTGTCATCGCCCATCGCAGTGGTGGCGGGCCTCGGAAACCCGGGGTCCGCCTATGCGGACACCCGCCACAACGCGGGTTTCTGGTTCGTGGACCGTCTCGCCGCCGGCGGGGCCGTGTTTCGCAGCGTGGGACGGTTTCACGGCGAGGTGGCGGAACTGGGACAACCTCCCTGCCGGCTCCTCAAACCCGCCACCTTCATGAACCGCAGCGGCCAATCGGTGGCGGCCCTCATGAACTACTATCGCCTGCCGGCGGATGAACTGCTGGTGGTCCACGATGATCTGGACCTGCCGGCCGGTACCGTACGCCTCAAGCACGGCGGCGGCCATGGCGGCCATAACGGGTTGCGGGACATCATGGCGGCCCTGGGCCAGCGGGATTTTCGCCGCCTGCGCGTCGGCGTCGGCCATCCGGGGGATCGGGAACGGGTGGTGGGCCATGTGCTCGAGCGCCCGACCCGGGAGGAGGCCCGGCTCATGGAGGATGCCATCGACCGTGCCATCAAGGTATTCCCCATGGTGCAGGAGGGGGCCTGGGAGAAGGCCATGCACGCCCTCCACAGCGCCCCCTAGTCAGCCACAGTACCAGCCGGAAGACCATTCATGGGTTTCAAATGCGGAATCGTCGGCCTGCCCAATGTGGGCAAGTCGACCCTGTTCAATGCCCTCACCGCCAACGGTATCGCGGCGGAGAATTACCCCTTCTGTACCATCGATCCCAACGTCGGTGTGGTGCCGATCCCCGATCCGCGCCTCGACGCCATCGCGGCCATCGTCAAGCCGCGGCAGGTCATCACCAGCACCATGGAGTTCGTTGACATCGCGGGCCTCGTCAAGGGCGCGGCCCAGGGGGAGGGGCTCGGCAACAAGTTCCTGGCCACCATCCGCGAGACCCAGGCCGTGTGTCATGTGGTGCGCTGCTTCGAGGATTCCGATGTCATCCACGTGGAGGGGCGGGTGGATCCGGCGGCGGATATCGAGGTGATCAACACCGAACTGGCCCTGGCGGATCTGGAAACGGTGCAGAAGGCCCGCCAGCGGGTGGAAAAGGTGGCCAAGAGCGGCGACAAGGTGGCGCGCGCCCAATTCGGCCTGTTGGAACGGGTGGAAGCGGAGATGGATACCGGCAGGCCGGCCCGCGCCATCGACCTGACGGAGGAGGAGCGTGCCGCCCTGCGCCCCCTGTTCCTGCTGACTCTGAAGCCCACGCTTTACATTGCCAACGTGGCCGAGGACGGCTTCACGGACAACCCTTACCTGGATACCGTGCGGGCCATCGCTGCGGCCGAAGGGGCGGAGGTGGTGCCCATCAGCGCCGCGGTGGAGGCCGAGCTGGCCACCCTGGAGGCCGGGGAGCGCGCCGAGTTTCTGGCGGAGATGGGACTGGACGAGCCCGGCCTCCATCGCCTGATCCGCGCCGGTCACCGCCTGCTGGGGCTGCAGACCTATTTCACCGCCGGTGAGAAGGAGGCCCGGGCCTGGACCGTCCGGGTGGGGGCCACCGCCCCCCAGGCCGCCGCCGTCATCCACACGGATTTCGAGCGCGGCTTCATTCGCGCCGAGGTGGTGGGCTACGAGGATTTCGTCGCCTGCAAAGGCGAACAGGGTGCCAAGGAGGCCGGTAAATGGCGCCTCGAAGGCAAGGACTACGTGGTCCGGGACGGCGACATCATCCACTTCCGTTTCAACGTCTGAGGGGCAGGGCGAAGGGTCTGCACACGGGCTGGTGGAAGAGGCGTAGGTCGGCTGCTTCCGGCAACCGGCGGCCCGTTGCCAGTCCGGATTCGACAACGCAGCACGTTCATTCCCAAATACTTAATAAGTCCTGTTATCATTCGCAGTGAGAGGAATCGGGGAACCCCGGATGAACTCTTATGGCGCTACGCGCCGCCCAAGATGATGAAAGAGGAGCGCGTATCGCCATGTTCGTTCCCTCACCCCATCCCTCTCCCAGAGGGAGAGGGGGAGTTCGTGCTTCGCGACTTTCACGTTAACGACACCGCCAACACTTGGCCCGTGCCCCGGCGCGGCCTGGACGCAGTGTTTTGTTGTCTATCGATCGTCCATGGCGAGGAATTTACCGCCGTCGTTCCCTCTTGAGCGAAACTTCAGCGGATGCCACGCCCTACCAAAGGAGGCATAGAGGAATGAGGTCGTTTTTTCCGGCCCTGGCCATGCTGTCTTTCTGCGTCTCTTCCGCCATGGCGGGGACGGAGCAGATCCACGTCGAGCTCAACAAACTGGAGCCGGAGGGCGACGCCTGCCGTGCCTACCTGGTGCTGGAGAACGGGACCGCGAGCGCTTTCGAGAGCCTCAAGCTCGATCTCGTCATGTTCGACGGTGAGGGCGTGGTCGCGAAGCGTCTCGCCGTCGAGACGGCGCCGCTGCCCCCGGGCAAGACGCGTCTCAAGGTGTTCGACATGGAGGGTCTCGCCTGCGAACGGGTGGGTCGCGTGTTGCTCAACGCCATCCTGGCCTGCGCCGATGCCACGGGCCCGCGGGAGGATTGCCTCGGCCTCGTCGCGGTGAGCGCCCGCGGAACACGGGAGTTCATCAAATGACACCGCGGCGCCGGAGTCAGCCCACCGAGACCAAGTGAAAGTGAACGGGGTCAGGTCTCACATTGCAGCATCGCTGGCACCAGGATCATCTATTTCACTTGGCTGGGGAGGGAGCGAAACGCAATCTCGGCACGGCCCGCGTCAGGCACTGAGTACCCGGCCTCCCAGGCTCCGACCCCTGACCGCCATTTGCCGGCAGCCGCTGAAGCGGCAAAGTTCAAAGGTCAATGTCAGGAGGTAGGTGTAACGTCCCGAATGGACAGATTCAGTTTCGGGGCTCGTCAGCAGAATTCGTGGGTGTAGATGACGAGAATTTCCTCTCGCCAAGTCGCCAAGAGCGCCAAGTCAGGATCATCCTTGGTACCCCTCGGTCACGATAGATGGCGCTCGCATTGCCCCCGGGGCCACGGGATATTGCACAGGGTGCGAATCACCGAAAAACATAAGCTGAAGCTTTCTTGGCGTTCTTCGCGTTCTTGGCGAGAGCCTGTTGTTCGTTGGGCCAAAGCGGTGACAGTTTACTCAATGTAGTTGAGTAAACTGTCACCGTATTACGTGTCACCGTATTACGCCGTATTACCGTGCTTGAGGACCAAATAACCACACGAAATGTAGCACGATCTTGCCCTGGGGTTCGTCCTGTGAAGTTTGGATTCAGGTGCTAAAACAGGTACTATAGGCCCATTTTTAGTACGTAATGGAGTCCGGCTATGGATAATATCCTGCCTGCCGCCGAGATCAAGCGTCGCGGCATGGCCGCCATTGAGGAAAGCCTGCGGCGTGGCCCGGTACATATTCTCAAGCGCAACAAGGCCACTGCGGTGGTGCTGTCGGAGGAGGATTACCAGCGCCTTGTCGGAAACCAGCCGCCGGACCAACCCGGAATGACGGCCGTGCAGTGGCTGCTGGCGCAGCCCGCCACCGGCACCCGCGACAAGGCGGACATTGACGCCGCCCTGGCCGAAGAACGCGCCTGGTGATGGCCTTTTTCGACGCCAGCGCATTGATCTACCTGTTGGAAGGCAAGGCGCCTTTCGTTGAGCGTGTGCGTGCCGCACTGGCGGCGCTGATTGATGAATACCCCGACATGAACTCGGTGCTGAGTCGCCTGTCCTGGTTGGAGTGCCGCGCCGGCCCGATGAAGACCGGCGATGCCGCCACATTGGCGTTATACGATGCGTTCTTCGCCCGGCCGGATCTGGTGTGGGTGGAACTGTCACGGGATGTGGTGGAACTGGCGACTCTGCTCCGCGTGCGGCACGGCCTGCGCACCCCGGACGCCTTGCAGGGGGCATGCTGCCTGCAACTGGGGCCAGACCATGTGCTGCTGACGGGGGATCCTGCGTTCCAGCGCGTCCAGGGCCTGAATGTCAGAGTGCTGAGCTGAAGCAGGCGCCATCGAGCACCTCAAGGTATCGCTGTTCGGCGAGCCGGCGGGGTCTAGAGCGGGGTCTGGTCTCCCACTGCAGCATCCCTGGCACCTGGATCATCGATTTCCCTTGGCTGCGCAGGAGCGAAACGCAATCCCGGCACGGCCCACGTCAGGCGGCGGATCCGTGCCATGCCGGGTTCCGCCTCGCTCAACTCAGCCTGCAGGCGGGGAAAGCCCCACGGGTGCCAGAAGGCACGGGGCAGGGACTTGCACTCGGGAAGCGGGATTCTCATAATGATAACGATTATCACTAATATTCGGTGCCTGCTCCCGCCATGTCCCAGGATGCCGGTTGTCCATACGAGCGCCTCTATCTCGACCACCACGGCTGGCTGCTGGGCTGGCTGGGGCGCAAGCTCGGCTGTCCTCATGATGCCGCGGACCTGAGCCACGATACCTTCCTGCGCCTGCTGCGCGGCCGGGATCTGCCCGGCCTGCGCGAGCCGCGGGCCTACCTGCTGGTCATCGCCAACCGGCTGCTGATCAACCGTCACCGGCGCCGCAAGGTGGAGGAGGAAGCGCTGCGCCAGGTGGCCGTGCTGCTGGAGCGCGAGGAGCGGCGCGGCCCGGCCGAGACGGTGGTGGCGCAGGACCTGCTGGCCCAGGTGTTGCTCCTGCTCACCGAGGAGCTGCCGGAGAAGCCGCGCCGGGCCTTCCTCATGGCGCGCGTGGACGGCAAGAGCTACCGCGAGATTGCTGCCCGTCTGGATGTCTCCGAGAGCAGCGTCAAACAGTATCTGGCCAAAGTCCTGGCCCATTGCCATGCGCGCCTTTATGACAGCTCGTCCGGGGAGGGCGGGCCCTGATGGTGTGGCAGGCAGCCAACGAGACGGGCAGTCACGAGGATCACGCCACGCTCCGCGAGCAAGCCGCTGACTGGGTGTTGCGCCTGGAGGAGGCCGGGCCGGAGACGCGCGAGCGCCTTGTGGCCGAGTGTGAGGCCTGGCAGGCGACCGATCCCCTACGGCGGCAGGTGCTAGAGCAGATGCAGCGGATGTGGTCGGCGGTGACGCCGGCACCCGCCCGCCGCCGCCGCCGTGCGGCCGGCCTGGGGTTGCTCATGCTGCTGGCAGGGGTGACGGGGACACAGCTGCCCTGGAATCTGTGGACCGCCGATTACCGCACGGCGGCGGGCGAGATCCGCGATATCACCCTGCCGGACGGCAGCACGCTGGTGCTGAACAGCGACAGCGCCATCGATATCGACTACGGCGACGACCGCCGCCGCATTCGCCTGGAGCGCGGCGAGCTGTTGGTGAGGGTGGATGAGGACCCCGCCCGCCGGGCGTTCGAAGTGACCACGGCGCACGGGGCCGCCGTTGCCCTGGGTACCCGCTACGGTGTGCGCCTGGATCAGGCCTATACTGACATCACGGTCCACGAATCCCGCGTGCGCCTGCTCCCGCGCGACGCCGCCGCGCCCGGCGAGATCCTTGCCGGCGGTCAGCGCGCCCGGCTGACACCCGGGGCCGTGATCCGGGTGGTCTCCGCCCGGCTTCAGCCGCCGGACTGGGCGGACCGGCGCCTGGTGTTCAACGACGCCCCGTTGGCCGAGGTGGTCGAGCGCCTGGGGCAGTATCGCCAGGGCTGGCTGCTGCTGGACGCGGATTTGACCCATCGCCATCTGCGCTTCACCGGCGTGGTGCCGGCCGAGGACAGCGATGCCGCCCTGAGCGTGCTCGCCGACGCCTTGTCACTGGAACTCCGCTCGGTCACCCCCTACCTGGTCTGGCTGCACCCTTCAGAATAAAAAATATCCCGGCCGGACTGCCCGATTGTCCTCCTGCTTTGTCATCAGGGGTAGGAAACCCCAAATCGACTCAAGCAGGAGATACCCAATGCGAACTCTGTCCCTCCGTGCCGGGGCCCTGTGCCTCGCGCTGCTGCCGGGCGTTACGCCGTTGCTGGTGACGCCGGCCGCCGCCCAGAGCGCCACCGCCGAGCCCATGACCTTCAACCTCCGCGCCCAGCCGCTGGACCAAGCCGTCACCGAGCTGGCCCGCCAGGCCGGGCTGACGATCGGCGGCGACGCCGCCCTGCTGCGCAGCCGCCAGGCCCCGGCCCTGCAGGGCCGATACACCCCGCACGAGGCATTGCGCATCCTGCTTACGGGCTCCGGCGTGGCCGCGCGCTTTGCCGGTGACAGCACTGTCACGCTGATGCAGGCGTCGGCACAGGGCGGAGACGGACCGGTGCAGCTCGCGCCGATCCAGGTCACGGGAACGGGCGGCTCGGCATTTGCGCCTGTGGAAGGTTATCAGGCCACTCATTCGTATACCGCCACCCGGACCGACACGCCCATCATCGATACGCCGGCTTCCGTCCAGGTCGTTCCGAATGACGTGCTGGAAGACCAGCAGGTGCTGCGGCTCAAGGATGCCATCAAGAACGTCAGCGGCGTGCAGCCGCGCGGTGCGTCCGGTGTCAGCAGTGAGCAACTGACTATCCGTGGGTTCGATCAGGGCGGGTTCATCTTCAGGGACGGATTTCGCACGCCCAATACGTTCGGTGCCCGCTTCTTCGAGCTGAGCAATGTTGACCGGGTCGAGGTGCTCAAAGGGCCGGCGAGCGTCCTGTTCGGGCGTATCGAGCCCGGCGGTGTGGTCAACCTCGTCACCAAAAAGCCGCTCCGCGAGTATCAACATAGCATCGAGCAGCAGGTCGGGTCCTACGACTTCTATCGCACGACGGTGGATACGACCGGCCCGATTCCCGGTCTGGAATCGGTCCAGTATCGGCTCATCGCCTCGTATGTGGACGCCGATTCGTTCCGGGATGTCGTCGAGAATGAAACCGTCTTCATCAATCCCCAGCTCGCCTGGGACATCACCGATCGGACCCGGGTTAATTTCTCCTTCGAATACCGGGACGATGACCGCACCAACGATTCCGGCCTGCCCGCCCTCGGCGATGAAGTGGCCGATGTCCCGGAGGATACGTTCCTCGGCAGTCGAGATGACTTTTTAAAGACGGAAATGTTGCGGGTCGCCCTGGACGGATCGCACGCATTCAACGACAGCTGGCTGTTCCGTACCAAGTTCGTATACGAGGATTTCGAGCGCCGCGATGCGCGACTCGACGGGGCTTTCGGGAGTTCAATCGATCCAACGACGGGTGACTTCGATCGAAGGTTTTCCGCCAACAACGCCTTCCCGGAGACCTGGTTCACCACTAATTCACTCGAGGGCCATTTCGACACGGGGGCCTTGAGGCACACGCTGCTGCTGGGTGTCGATTTCACCCGCTCGGACCTGCCCTGGACCTTCCCCGACAATGCGTTCAGCCCCGGTCCCGGCAACAATCTGTTCAACCCGAATCCCAATCCGACGGTCACGCCATCAAATACGACGGTGGATTTCGGTTCCTCGGACGATTTCGACAAGCGTCTGGGGGTTTTCTGGCAGGATCAGATCTCGTTTTTCGACGACCGGCTGCACCTTCTGGTGGGAGGCCGCTACGACGACACCGAGGCCCGGTCGTTCGGCACGAAAAACGAGAATGAGGAATACAGCCAGCGGTATGGAGTCCTGTTCAAACCGAAACGGTGGCTGAGCCTGTACGGCAGCTATGCCCAATCGCTGTCCGGCAATGTCATCTTTGCCCGCACCCGCTCGGGTGAACCCCTCGACCCCGAGGAAGGCGAGCAATGGGAGGTGGGCGCGAAAGCCCTGTTCTTCGACGAGCGCCTGTCGGCGACGCTGACCTGGTTCGATCTGACCAAGGAAAACATCGCGGCGCCGGATCCGGATGGTGGAGATTTCTCGGTGGCGATCGGCGAGGCCGAGAGCCGCGGTCTGGAGCTGGACGTTGCCGGCGAGATCGCGCCCGGCTGGAAGCTCATCGCCTCCTACGGCTGGCTGCCGACGGTGGAGATCACCGAAGACAGCAATCTGGGTCAGGAAGGCAACCGCCTGTTCAACGCGCCACGGCACGCGGGCAGTCTCTGGAGCACCTATACGCTGCAGGGCGGTGAACTCAGGGGGCTTACCTTGGGTGCCGGTATCTTCGGTGTCAGCGAGCGCGAGGGCGACAACGCCAACAGCTTCGAGGCCGACGGTTACGCCCGTGTCGATGCCATGGCGCGCTATCCGTTCATACTCGGCAGCACCCGCGTCACGGCACAGCTCAACATCGAAAACCTCTTCGACATCGACTACATCGAGAGCACCGGCAACAGCCGGATCGCCGGCAATCACCCGGGGGCGCCTTTGAGTGCGCTGTTCTCGCTGAAGGCGGAGTTCTGATCGGCCCGGCCCATGCCGAGATCGCGCACCTGGTTCCGCATCCATAGCTTCACCGGTGTGATCACGGGCCTGATGCTGTTCGTGATTGTTAGCGGCTGAGTAAATCCGCGCATAAATGGCGAAGGTCGCAGTCGCAGGTTCAGGCGGCGTGACTCGGCCTCAGCGCGGATAGGTCGCCTCGACTCAAGCCAGGTCACGCCGCCGATTTGGGTTTAAGGGTCGGCTCAGAAGATCAAGTCATCGTCGTCGACTTCAAAGGTCGTTATGCGGTCTTGTTGCATGAGTTCGACCAGCTGCCGATCGTATCGGCTCCAGATGGCATCGCGAAGTTCGTCGATAAAGTCATAGACTGCCAATGCCTGCTCTGGTGTCCAGTCGTCCGGTATCGGGGGATGGGTCATGGTTAGGCTCCTTTGTTGGATTTGGCGGCGGCTCGGCGCCGCTGTGCCTGTTGCTGCTGTCGCTCCTTGGCCTCCTTGAGCCGGTAGGATTCGCCTTCGATGGTGAGGATCTCTGAGCGGTGTACCAGCCGGTCCACGAGGGAGACCACGCAGGAGGCGTTGGGAAAGACTTCACCCCATTCGGCGAAGGGCCGATTGGTGGTGACCAGGGTGGATTTCTCCTCGTAGCGGCGGGAGACGATCTCGAACAGCAGATCGGCATGGCGATTGGAGTAGGCGAGATACCCCACCTCGTCGACCGCTAGCAGTTGAGGGCGGGCGTAGCGGGCGAGGCGCCGCTTGAGGGCGCTGTCGCCATCCTGGGCGGCCAAGTCATTGAGCATCTGGCCGGCGCTGGTAAAGAGGACGCTGTGGCCGGCCAGCACCGCTTGATGGGCGATGTTGCGGGCCAGGGTGGATTTGCCGACCCCGTTGGGTCCCACCAGGATGATATTGACCGCCTCGGTGAGGAAGTCGAGGCGCATCAGCTCACTGACCAGTTCCCGGTCGCAGCGGCTGGGCCAGCCCCAGTCGAAGTCGGCCAGGGGTTTGAAGCGGCCCAGCCGCGCCCCTTTCATGCGCCGCTCGAGGCTGCGGTGGGCGCGTTCCTCCTCTTCCCACTGGATCAGGGACTCGACCCAGCCAGCGTCGGCGCTCTCCTCCCAATGGCTCAGCAGGCCATGGAGCTTGAGGGCCGTGGCCCGTTCTTTCAGGGATGCGTTAGGGATCATTGGGGCTCCTCCTGGGCGTCGTCTTCGGTTTCGGGCGGGGTGGACTGCAAGGCGTCGTAGCCGCCCAGATCATGGGTGCGTACCACCAGCCCCCTGGCGCGCGCGTGGTCGATGCGCACCCCCACCCGGGGCGGCTGGTTTCTCGCCTCGCGCCTACGCTGCAGGGCGATGCGCACGCCATTGGGGTGAGCCACCCCGTGGGCCAGGCTCTCCTGGATGGCCGCCTCCAGCTCGGGGGCGCCGTAGGCATCGAGGAGGCGCAGCAGGGCTGCGGTGATGGCGCCGAGGTTGTCGCCGCGCTCGGCGGCCTGGACAGCCAATTGCCGGCTGGCCGGTGCGGCCTGGGCCAGGTGGTCCTGGCCGCGATGATGCCGGGCCTGGCGTTTGATCTGGACCAGTGCCTCGATGTGTTCCGGCTGTTCGATCTGCCGGCCCTTGTCGTAGCTGCGCGGGTGGCGGGCGATGACGTCTCCGCCGTCGAGGATCCGCACCTCGGTGGGTGAGGCCGAGACGGTGAGGGTGCGGCGCACATGGGTGTGGGGCACGCTGTAGTCGTTGCCCTCGAAGCGCGCGTAAGGGGTCTTGCCGATGTGGACCTCGACCCGCTCGTCGGTGGGATAGGGGTTATCGGGCAGCGCCAGCAGGGGCTCCTGCTCGAAGGCCTGGCGCACCGAGAGGGCACGGTCCTCCGGGCAGGGCCGGTCCATGGCCCAGCCGTTGCACCAGGCCTCGGCCTGGGCGTTGAGATCATCGATGTCGGTCCATTGGCGGGCCGGCCAGAAATTATCGCGTATCGTGCGGATGGCGCGCTCCACCCGCCCCTTCTCGTTGCCCCGGGCCACCGCCACCGGACGGGGCTCAAAGCGGTAGTGGGCGGCGAACTCGAGCAAGGTGGGATGGAAGCGGATGGCCTCACCCTGGCGCTCCAGCACGGCGCTTTTCAGGTTGTCGTAGAGCAGGACCTTGGGCAGGCCGTTCGAGGCAGTGAAGGCCGCCTCGTGGCCCCGCAGGAAGTTGGCCATCTTGGCATCGAGGAAGAAGCGCAAAAAAATGCGCCGGGAGTAGCTGAGCACCATGACAAAGGCCATCAGGGCATGGGTTGCGCGGCCGATGGTGAGCTTGCCGAAATGGCCCCAGTCGATCTGTCCCTGGTCGCCGGGCAGGGTCTTCAGGCGCAGAAAGGCCTCGGGCCGGGGGCGTGGCCGGTAACAGGCGAGCTGATGGCGGAAGTGGTCGGGGCCGCCGGGGTAGCCCCGTTCACGCACCATGCCGTAGAGGCGGCTGGCGGTGAGCGTGGGGAACTGGGCCAGGGTGTCGGTGATGAACGGCAGATAAGGATCGATCATCGACGGCTGCGCAGCCCGCTCGACCTTCGGCATGCCGGCCTGGGAGAGCACCCGATTGACGACGTTGTGGTGTACGCCCAACTGGCTGGCAATGGTGCCCACCCGCCACTTCTCGACGTAGTGATAGCGCAGGATCTGCGCCTCTTGTTCTTTGCTGATGGCCAATGCGTTTCTCCTCATCTCGTGGCCGGCCGGCTCAAGGGGGCTGAGCCCGGGCGCCTGGTGGCCCCTGTCGGGTGACTGTTCCAAGCGCCGCGGCGGCGGTGGCGCGATGAAGCGGGCCGGTACGCAGGAAAGGTCCGCACTCACGGCCGCAGAAGTGGCAGCGAATGGGCGCCCTCATCGGCGCGCCATCCGCACCGCGGCGGCCAGCCGGCCTCGCCGGAACGGGGGATAGTGGATCATGAGGGGACGGGGCCGGGGAACCCTGATGCGTCACTTTCTGCCTTCTCGCCCGGTAGCGGCGTTGCCGCTCGGCATGCTTGTGCCGGCCATTGCGGCTCTGCTGGTAGCGCCAGCCGGCAGCCCGCAGAGACGCGCTTCGTGCCACCTGCGCACACCCTTCAGGGCAATAGATGTTGCCGCGGTCACAGCCGCTGCAGATCATCACTTGACGGTGACAACGGGCGCAGTTGTACAGGCGTGCAGAGTTCTCCATCGGCGATCCAGGCCGATGAGGACTTGATTGTCAGGGGAAAACGAGAAATAGTGTGCGGGCTCGTGCTCTGCACGGCCCGGGGTGCGATACCGGGATCGACGGCCAAGTCAATTAGACCCGGTATCGCACCTGTCTCAACGGCCCCTCTTCATCTACCCGATTCCGGCACTCTTGTCACCGGTTGCTCGCGGCCGCCCGCCTGCCGGCTCAGCGACTGATTGGCCTACCAATCAATCCTTCGCCAGATATGCGCGGGTTTTTACAGCCAGCTACATTCGTGATCTGCTGGAGCGGGACCTTCGCGGTGATTTCCCACGACCTCGACTGGCTGGTCACGCCGGAGCGACGGGTCCAGGCGCAGGCCGAACAGGTAAGCTGGGGAAACATCGAGCAGGCCGCCCGGCGGGCGGTTCCGGGGTCGGATATCGACTATATGTCCGCGCCCCTGAACCGGCATGCCGTGGCAGAGGTCTGGCTTTCCCACCCCGACGGCGTCCTGGCGGTTGTCTGGGTCGATCCCTACACGGCCGAGGTCACCGGATCCTCGCACGGCTTCGGCTTGGCAGAGTTTTTTCGCGGCTTTCACTATCGCCTGTTCCTGCCGAATCTCGCCGGCATCCCCGTCGGTCTGTATCTGGTGTCGGTATTTGCCCTCACCATGCTGGCCTCGATGGTCGCTGCGCTGGTGTTTTACAAGCGCTGGTGGCGGCGTTTCCTCAAGGGGCCGCGCGGCCGCGGGCGGGCGTTCTGGAGCGAGTTGCACAAGGCTGTCGGGCTGTGGTCGATCTGGTTCCTGCTCGTCATCGGGCTGACGGGCGGGTGGTATCTCTACGAAGGGGCCCAGCATGATCTCTTCGAAGGTCCATTGAACTATGTGGACAATGCGCCCATCGGCGTGGTTTCGGTGCCGGCGCCGGCCACCGCTCCGGCGCTGCCGGCGCTGCCCCTGGACGAGGTGATCGCCAGGGCAGAGCGCGCCTGGCCGGAGTTCGAGATCACGACCGCGGCCTACGGCTGGTACTCTGGCGGCGAGGACGCGGTTTACCTGCAAGGCCACACCGGTGGTTTCTCGCTCCTGCGTGGTCGCGCCAACCAGATGCACCTGGACCCACGCAGCGGCGAGGTGCTGTGGCAGAACGGCAGCGGTGACCTGTCGCCCTACTGGGTCTGGTCGAACATGGCCGACCCCTTGCACTTCGGCAACTTCGCGGGGCTCTGGAGCAAGGCTATCTGGTTCGTCTTCGGTCTGTTGCTCTCGGGGCTCATCCTCACCGGCACCTGGTTGCACGCCCAACGCCTGGCCCGCGAGGCCGGTGGCCGCGCCCGCCACCGCTGGCCGGGTACCGGTGCGGCGATTGCCGTGTCGCTGCTGGTGTTGGCCGCCTCGGTGCCCTTCGGCTTCCAGGAAGCGCGGGAGTACTACGGGCCCACGGTCAATGGCGTCAAGCAGCTGCCGACCCTGGCGCCGGGCGTGAAAGCCGTCATCATCGGCTGGATTGCCCTGACCCTCGTGATCATCGCCAGCTGGATACTGGTGCTATGGCGGCCGGGCTTGCTCATGAGGACGATGCGGCGCAACGAAAACTGGCTATGGAGGTTATCATGAAGATATCGGGCCTGGCCTCGGGATGTCGGTTGCCGGGAGCAACCGACCTACGGCCAAGGTGGGTAAACTGACCGCCGCCTGCGCCCCGGCAATGGCGATCGTCGGTTGCCAGGGACCGGCGGTTTCGCTATATTTCGTCCCCTTTTTCGGCGATGTAGCTCAGCTGGTTAGAGCGCGGGACTCATAATCTCGAGGTCGAGAGTTCAAGTCTCTCCATCGCCACCATTCCCTGAACAAGCCAAGGGCGCCCGCGAGGCGCCCTTGGCGTTTGTGGGCCTCGATAAGGACCTCGTTTTCAACCAGATTGTAGGTCGGCTACTCCTGGCGCAGCCGACGGGATCCCGGCGGGTGGCGGGCGGGATGTCGGTTGCCAGGAGCAACCGACCTACGTCCGTGCCCAAGGAATGGGCGGTGGGCGCATCTACGGGCCGGGATGTCGGGATGAATCCCGACCTACATGCGTGCCGAAGGAACAGGCGGTGGGCGCATCTACGGGCCGGGATGTCGGGATGAATCCCGACCTACATGCGTACCGAAGGAACAGGCGGTGGGCGCATCTACGGGCCGGATGTCGGGATGAATCCCGACCTACATGCGTGCCGAAGGAACAGGCGGTGGGCGTATCTACGGGCCGGATGTCGGGATGAATCCCGACCTACATCCGTGCCAGAGGAATGGGCGGGGGGTGCTGTGTAGGTCGGGCTTCAGCCCGACAGCGCGCTCACTGCGAGCGAAATATTCACCCACAGATTCTGCGGAGGCGCCAACAGTCTTTTGTTGTCCGGTGCTCCGGACGATCACGTGGAAACAAGTCGCGAGACGTCATTCTCCCTGAATCCTTTCGCGCCTTTCGCGCCTTTCGCGTATTTCGTAGTTGAAGAGTTTTTTGTTGTCCGGTGCCCCGGACGATCACGTGGCATCAACTCGTGGGACCTCATTCTCTCTGAATCCTTTCGCGCCTTTCGCGTATTTCGTAGTTGAACAGTTTTTTGTTGTCTTGTGCTCCGGACGATCACGTGGCATCAACTCCCAGGATCTCATTCTCCCTGAATCTTTTCGCGTTTTTTCGTGTATTTCGTGGTTAATCTTTGCTTTTGTCGCCCGGATGTCGGCCGTCAGAAGGACTGGTCGCCGCTCTGCTCGCGTAGGATCTTGATCTGGAACAGGGTGTTGCGCTCCTCTTCTTCCAGGGCGCCCTGGATATAACGGATGGTGTTGCGGTAGCGGGGGATGACGTTGTACTTGAGGGCGTTCACCCGTTTCTGGGTCTTGCGCTGTTCCTCCAGGAGCCGCCACAGGGCCATCTCCGATTCCCCCAGGCGGGCCAGCAGGGTGGCCATGTGGGCGAGGCGCTCCCGGGTCTCGTCGAGGCTGGCGTCGGTGCCGATGAGGCCCACGGGCTGGAGGGGCAGGGGCTTGGCCGTCACCGACGGGTACTCCACGCCGAGATGGGAGCGCGGCAGGATGTTCACTTCGAGACCCAGGGGAATGGCCAGGGCCGCCAGCCGCAGCTTGTGGCTGCCCATGCGCATGTGGGTGATGCTGAGCCAGTGGTAGGCCTGTTTCACCGCCTCGGTAGTCTCCCCCCGCAGTTCCCGGTACTGGGCCAGGCGCTCGTAGACCAGACGGGTGAGCAGCTCCTTCTTGCGCTCCAGCAGGGCGTGGCCCTCCTCCAGGAAATCCACCTGGCGCTTGAGGCCCAGCAGGGCACTCTTGGTGGGCGGTATCTTCAGGCGGTCCGCCATGCTCAGTCCCCGTCCGTGGTGGCCTCGTCGGCCTCCGGGACTTCCGCGACCTTGGCGGGGTCGCGGGCGCGGCCCCAATGGTGGTACTTCTGCAGGTCCTCCTCGGAGACGCGGTTCAGGGCCTCCGGGGGCAGACCGGACAGCAGGCTCCAGGCGATCTCCAGGGTCTCGATGATGCTGCGGTCCTCGTCCTCGCCCTGGCCGACGAACCGCTCCTCGAAGCCCTTGGCGAATTCCAGGTAGCGGCGGTCGCGTTCGGAAAGTTCCTCGGCGCCGATGATGGAGGCCAGGTTGCGGGCCTCCAGGGAGCGGGCATAGGCGGCGTAGAGCTGGGCCGCCACCCGCGGGTGGTCCTCGCGGGTGAAGTCGGCCCCGATGCCGTCCTTCATGAGCCGGGACAGGGACGGGGGCACGTTCACCGGCGGATAGATCCCCTGGCTCTGGAGTTCCCGGGACAGCACGATCTGGCCCTCGGTGATATAGCCCGTGAGGTCGGGAATGGGATGGGTGATGTCGTCCGACGGCATGGATAGCACGGGCATCATGGTGATGGAGCCGTGGCGTTCGTGGATGCGCCCCGCACGCTCGTAGAGTTCCGCCAGGTCGGAGTAGAGATAGCCCGGATAGCCCTTGCGGGCCGGTACGTCGCCCTTGGCGGTGGCCACTTCCCGCAGGGCCTCGGCGTAGTTGGTCATGTCCGTGAGTACCACCAGCACGTGCTGGTCGAGTTCGTAGGCGAGGTACTCGGCGGCAGTCAGGGCCGCTCGCGGCAGCAGCAGGCGCTCCATGGGCGGGTCGTCCGCCAGGTTGATGAACATCACGACGTTGCGCAGCACGCCGCTGGACTCGAACTCTTCCTCGAAGAAGCGGGCGTCGCTGTAGGAGACCCCCATGGCTGCGAACACCACGGAGAAGTCCGCCTCCTGGGACAGCAGCTTGGCCTGGCGCACGATCTGGGCGGCCAGCCGGTTGTGGGGCAGGCCCGAGCCCGAGAAGATGGGCAGCTTCTGGCCGCGCACCAGGGAGTTCAGGCCGTCGATGGTGGATATGCCGGTCTGAATGAATTCCTTGGGATAGGTGCGGGCCGCCGGATTGACGGGGGCGCCGTTGACGTTGCGCTTGAGGGTGGAGATGATGGGGGGCCGGTCGTCCCGGGGGGCCCCGATGCCGCTGAACACGCGACCCAGGATCTCGGGGGACAGGGACAGCTCGAAGGGCTTCTCCAGGAAACGGGCCCAGGTCTGGTCGAGGTCGAGCCCCTCGGTACCTTCGAACACCTGGATCAGCACCACTTCGTCGGAGGTGCGGATCACCTGGCCGCTGCGACGCCGGCCGGCCTGGTCGCGCACCACCACCCGGTCTCCCAGGGCCACCCCGCGCACACCCTTCATGTAGAGCAGGGCACCCCGCGCGGCGGATGCCATGCGGAATTCTTTCTCCCTCATGCCTCGGCCTCCCGCGGCGCGCCGTATTCGACGCGCAATTCGTCGATATCCTGTTTCACGTGTTTGTTAAAGGCCTCGATGTCATCGGTCTGCTCGCTGGTGTACATGGACTTGAGGCGGCGGAAGCGGGCCATGCTGGGCAAGCGCGAGATCTGCTCCACGGGTACCCCAAGCTCGATGAGCTTGTGTCCTTCGTCATAGATGCACAGGGCGATGTCCAGAAGCTGGAACTGTTTGCGCGGACTGGCATAGCTGTCCACCTCGTCGATGGCGCTCTGCTGGAGCACGCCCTCCTTGATGAGGGCGGCCCCCTCCAGCACCCAGCGCTGGGTGGGGGAGAGGGCCTCGGGGCCCACCAGGTTGACGATGCGGGACAGATCGTCGGCCTGGCTGAGCACCGCCAGGGCCTGGCCCCGCCGGGCGGCCCAGCCGGGGTCCACTTCGCGGGCCCACCACTGGGCGGCGGTGTCCACATAGCCGGAGAAGGAGTCCAGCCAGTCCACTGCCGGGTAGTGGCGGGCGTCGGCCAGCTCCTTGGACAGGGCCCAGAAGGTGGGGACGATCTCCTTGGTGTGGCTGGTGACCGGCTCGGAGAAATCGCCCCCCGGGGGCGACACCGCGCCGATGAGGGTGACGGAGCCGAGGCCCCCCGTGAGGGTCTCTACGCGGCCGGCGCGCTCGTAGAAGGCCGACAGACGCGACGCCAGATAGGCGGGGTAGCCCTCCTCCACGGGCATCTGGCCGAGGCGGCCGCTCACTTCCCGCAGGGCCTCGGCCCAGCGGGAGGTGGAATCGGCCACCATCACCACATCGTAGCCCTGGTCGCGGTAGTATTCGGCGATGGTCACGCCGACGTAGATGCTGGCCTCGCGGGCCACCACCGGCATGTTGGAGGTATTGGCCACCAGCAGGGTGCGCTCCATGAGAGAGCGCCCGGTGTGGGGATCCGTGAGTTCCGGGAAGGTCTCCAGGATGTCCACCAGCTCGTTGCCCCGCTCCCCGCAGCCCACGTAGATGACGATGTCGGCGTTGGCCCAGCGGGCGATCTGCTGCTGCACCATGGTCTTGCCGGCACCGAAGGGGCCGGGCACCGCGCCCTTGCCGCCCTTGACGATGGGAAAGAAGGTATCCAGCACCCGCTGGCCGGTGATCAGGGGCACGGCGGCGTGGTTGCGCGCGCCGTAGGGGCGGGGTGTGCGCACCGGCCAACGGTGGAAGAGCCGGAGGTCGTGGACGCGGCCGTCGTCGCTCTTGAGTCGGGCGATGACGGCATCGACGGTGTAGTCGCCCGAGGCCCCGTGCTCCACGATCTCGCCGCTTATATCGGGCGGCACGAGAATATGGTGCTTGATGGTCTCGGTCTCCTGCACCGTGCCGATGACGGCGCCGCCTTCGAGGCGGTCGCCCATGGACAGGGAGCCGTCGGCCTCGAAGCGCCAGGAGGTCTCGCGGTTCAGGGAGGGCACATGAATGCCCCGGCCGATGTGGTCGCCGCTGATCTTGAGGATCTCCGGCAGGGGCCGTTGAACGCCGTCGAAGATGTTACCCATGAGGCCGGGACCCAGCTCCACCGACAGGGGGTGACCCAGGCTTTCGGCGTCTTCGCCGGGACGCGCTCCTTCAGTGGACTCGTAGACCTGTACCACGGCGCGGTCGCCGTCGAGCCCGATCACCTCGCCCACCAGGCCCATGCGGCCGATCTTCACCTGGTCGCCGTTGCGCACTCGGTCCAGCCTCACCGTGACGATGGGGCCGTTGACGTCGATGATCTCACCCATTGAGCAAGGCTCCGGAGTTGGTGGCGTGGGAGAACAGCCGCTCCAACGCCAGGCGCTGGAGGTCCTCTTTCATGCGTTCCATGCGGCCTTCGAAGGTGTTGTTGACGCCGATGCGGCCATCCACCGTGCGCACCAGCACGCCGCCGTTGCAGGGGCAGTGTTCGTTGGCGAGATGGATTTCCTTGTCCGTCACACAGTCCGCCACCAGGGCCTCCCACTCGCCGGCGAAGCGCCGGTGGTCGGTCTCCGACACCAGGGCCTCGAGCTGGTTTTGCTCGAAGCAGGCCGCCGCCTGGGCCAGCAGCTGCTTGAACAGGGCCGTATACTTCTCTTCGTCGTCGCGCAGTTCATGGAGACGCTCGGTGACCCGGAACAGGACATGTTCCACCAGCCCCCAGCGCAGGCGGTCCAGTTCCGCCTGCAGGCGGAGTTCGCTGGCCTGGACGCGGCGCCGGTATTCCCGCTCCCCTTGGGCCTGGGCCGACAGGTTTTCCTTCTCCTCCAGCAGCTGAATACGGTTGCTGGTCTCCTTGCGGATACGCTCCCTGGCACGCTCGGCCTGTTCGAGGTGTTCCGCGGCCAGGGCCTCGGCGCGTTCCCGGATGGCCTGCTCCAGCGCGGCAACCTGGTCTTCGGCCTTCATGGGCGTTTCTCCAGGGCTGAGGCACCCAGCACCCGTATCACCAGATCCTCCACGGGCGGCCGGTAATCGGCGGGCGCCTCGAGGGGTGGGATCTCACTGATCACGATACGTCCTCCTTCCCTCCTGATGTCTTCCAGGGCCTGGCCGGCCTCGCGTGCCACCTGGTGTTCGAGGAACACCAGGGCCCTGGCGTCCGAGGCCGCGAGGCCGCGCAGTAGTTCCTCCACCTCGTGGGGCGAGGGATCGGCCACGGTCTCCACCCCCAGCAGGGCGAAGCCCTCGAGCAGGGCCTCGGAGCCCATGGCGATGATGCGTGTGCTCATATGCGCCCGAGGAGCAGGATGGTCACCACCAGGCCGTAGATGGCGATGCCTTCCGCCAGCCCCAGGTAGATGAGGGTGCGGCCGAACAGCTCGGGTTTCTCGGTGATGACGGCGAGGGAGGCCGCACCCACCGGCCCCACCGCGATACCGGCCGCGATGGTGGCCACGGCGGTGGGGATACCGACGCCGATGATGGCCAACCCCATGCCAACGGTGATCTCAGCGGCGGCCGCGCCCTCGGCCACGGGCGCCTGGGCCATGACGTCCTGCACGCCGAGCAACAGCAGTCCGGCCTGGGCGGCCACGAAGACCACGAGCTGGGTGCCCAGGGTGCCCTTCAACCAGCGCGGGCTCGCCCGCTCCGAACCGAGGGGATACAACTCGAAGTAAACACCGAGGGCGATGATGCCCACGGTGGTCAACGTCATCAGTGCCACTAGCCAGTACATGGTCTACTCCTTAACGTAAAAGTCGCGAAGCACGATAACTCGCGATTCAGGCCCTAGGCCCGGGTATGGAAACTCAGGGGGCGAAACTCCCGGCCATCGCCCCGGAAAAAGCGCGAAAAACCCTCGTAGTACTCCAGACGCAGGGTCTGGATGGTGACGATGGCCCCCTCCAATACGATGATGAAGATATTGCCGAGGACCACGGTTATCCAGTGGCCCGTGGTATCCATCATGGCGGCCAGGGTGAACACCGCCACCGCCAGGGCCACGTGGTTGAGGCTGAAGGCGGCGACGCGCAGGAACGACAGGGTGTTGGCCAGGTAATTCATCACCGCCTCGAAGCCGTCGATGGCGACGATGAGCATGCGTTCTCCCACGGGGGCGCTGTTGCGGCTCCACTTGAAACCCATGATTGTGGCGAGTGGTACGATCACGTAGGCCATCTCCAGCCACCCCAGGTGTCCGCCGCCCAACCACTGGCGCGCGCCGTGGATCCCCCCCACATAGAGCGCGATGCCGGCCACGCCCTTGGTGTCGAGCAACGCCGCGGGCACATCGCCGAACAGCAGATTATTGATGATGGTCAGGACGTTGGCCACCAGGATGAAGCCGATTCCCCAGTAGAGGGCTATCTCCAGCATCAGCAAGGGGTCGGACAGGGGTGATATCCACAGGGGATGGATCACGTGCTCGTAGCCGAAGATGCTGCCATAGACGAAACCGAAACCCACGGAACACAGCCCCGTGGCCAACATGAAGGGCGTGACCAGCGGGAAGCGGCGGCGCATTGCGATGCCGGCCAGGGCGATGACGGCACCGTGGCCGATGTCACCGAACATCATGCCGAACATGGCGATGAAGCTGGCCGTGAACAGCAGGGTGGGATCGAGTTCGCCGTAGCGGGGAATACCGTAGTTGTTCACCAGGGCGCCAAAAGGCCGGGTGAGCCAGGAGTAACTGACCAGGGTGGGCACCCTGGAAAGCTCGTCGGGCCGCGGATCGCGGACGTCGAAAACGAAGGGCCGATCCAGCAGGGTGTGGAAGGTGTGCTGCAGCTCCGCCAACCGTTCCCTGGGGATCCAGCCCTCCACCACCGCCAGGGCCCCCGTGCCCCGCAGCTTCTGGGCGAGATCGGCGAAGGGCCGGGCCATGTGCAGGGTGCGGCAGGCGGCCATCACTTCGTCCTTGTGTTGCGCAGCGAGCCCGTCCCGTTCCCTCTCGTATTCCCCTTCGCGCCAGTCGATCTCGTCGCGGCGGCGGTCCAGCTCCTGGCGGATATTCTCGGGGAAGTCCCTGAACTCCGCGGGAATGGCTACCGGGCGGAAGGATGCCGTATGGAGCAGGGTATCCATCTCGTGGGCCTCTTGGGCCGGTCCGGCCACCACCACGTAGTGCAGGTGGTTGTCCTCGTGGAAGGGGGTCACCAGGTGCCCGGCCAGGGTCGCGGCATCCTGCAGGCGGTCGAGGTTGATGGTGGGCACGGTACCCACCCGCAGGGTGAGAAAGCCGCCGCTGGTCTGGAACATGCCGAGGTCAACACTCAATCCGGAAAAGATCTGGAGGCCCTGTTCGAGCTGCTTCAGGGTGGTGCGTTCCTCGTCCAGCTGGTGGCGCCGCTCATCGAGGCCCGAGAAGGTCTGCCAGAGGGCGCGCAGGCGGGCGTCCAGGGCCTTCAGCTCCTCCAGGGACACCACCCGCAATTCGTCATCGCCAGGCTCGTCGCTGCAACCGAGGGCGCCCTCCAGTTTGGTCATGCGGGCCCGGGCCGACTGATACACGGCGCGGTAGCGTTCGGCGGGTTGTTCCGGCAGCATGCCCTCGGGATCATCCACGGGTTCCGGATCGAAGACCCCGGCCCGGGCCAGCAGCAGGGTGACCTTGGGGGCGTCCTCGTTGAGCACCTGGAGGCTGATGCGGGACATGGTCTTGGGCCTGAACATGGCCTAGTGCAGTCCCGTACTCACCGCCAGCTCCATGAGTTCGGGGTCGAAGCCCAGACGCCGGCCCTTGATGACCGCCAGCAACTGGCGCAGTTCCATGTCCCGAAGAAACACATAGGCGAAGACCCGGGCCGTGATGAAACGATGGCGTTCGAAAGCGCGCTTCATGGTGTCGCGGGTGCGCTGCTCCATGCGGTTCTCCACCTCGGTGAGGGTGTCGGCGCCGGCGAACATGGGCTTCAGGTCGGGCGGCAGGGCCTCCAACACCTCGGCCATGGAGCCCAGCCGCGCCAGTTCCGCGAGGGTGGCGGAGTTGAGTAAATGCCCCAGGGGAATGAGCAGATAGAAGGTCTCCGCCGCCGAGATCCCGTAGCCGAAGCGGTAACGCAACAGCCACAGCAGATTGAAGCGATCGATGAGGCAACTCACGAGTTGCAGCAGGGCGTTCCGCTCCCCCCGCTCCACTTCGTCGGCGCGGTGATGCAGCCCCACGAAGTAACGCCGATCCATGGTGGCCTCGAGGGAGAAGGGATCGCGCTTCTCTTCGTAGATGCGCCGGGCCTGAATGGCGATGTCGCCGTAGGGGCCGCCCTCCAACAGGCGCAGCATCTCCGCCGGGTCGTCGGCGCGTAACAACTCGTCGATGGGCAGGGTATTGAAGGGAGACGTGTCCACGAGGTGCTCGCGGATGGCGGCATCGGACATGCCGGACAGCTTGCCGCGGATGAGGGCCTTGAGGTTGGCCAGCTCGAACCAGTGCATGACGGAGCGCATGAAGCGACGCCTGGGTCCGGTCATGGGGCGCATGAGGATCTGCGCCTCCCCCATGAGCTGGGAGGTGAAGGCTTGTTCCAATGCGGCGGTACTCGCCGCCGCACTGGCCATGAACTCGTCGATGCCCTCGATTTGGGTGATGAGGTCGTACTCGGGCTGGGGTTCGGAGATCAGCCGCTCTATGGTCTCCGGGCCCATCATCCGCGATCTGAACAGGGTGATACGGGCGTTGAGATAGTCCGGGTTGGACACGTTCAGGTTCAGACCTTGTCGGGATCCGTCAGGGCCTCGAACAGGGCCTCTACGGCGTTCTCTTCGCGGGCGGAGGCCGCCTTGCGGAGCTCGTTGGTGCGTTCGTCGTAGCGGCGCTGCAGCTCGGCGATGCTCTGTTCGGCGCGTTCCCGTGCCTTGCCGAGGAAGGAGTCGTCGATCTCGGCGGCGCGATCGGTGAAGCGGCGCTCGGCACGCCGGGATTCCTCAACCGCCTGGCGGGTGATGGCGGCGCGCCTGGTCCTGGCGTCCTCCACCAGTTTTTCTGCCGCAGACTCTGCGTCGAGCAGCCGCTGCAGGGTGTTGTCCATCTCGATTGATGCCCCTTGGAACTCAACCCCTGCAAGTCTGGCGCCACGGCGCACGCGGCACAAGCCCCGAGGTGCCCATGCCGCCGCAAACCGTCGACTCTATTGATCTGCCTCATCCGGGGAACTCCCCGGGGTGAGCGTTCCGCGAGGGAGACGGGGCGATTGATCTGGCGACCCGGGGCACCTAGGCTTTGATTTCATGGTGAACGGTGGTGCGTTTCCCGCGGCGCCCGAAGCCGCCGCTCCATGGGGCCTCCGGGTCGGGCGACCGAGGAGGTGTATTCCACGCCAGAGGAGTATGTCATTGAATTTCAGAAATCTGCTGAGGTTGGCGATGGTGGTGGTCACTGCTTCATGGGTAATGCCGGCAGCGGTCGTGGCCCAGGGCTTTAATCCCATGAGTTGGATGAACCCGACGCGCTGGATGGATCGTCGTGGATATGATGAAGGCTATGGTTATGGTGCCCCCGGTCTTCATTCCGGAGTGCCGGGTCACGGCCAGGCCTATGTACCCGGTTATGGCACCGGTACTGGCTATGGCCCCGGTTATGGCGCCGGTTATGGCCCGGGTTATGGCCCAGGTTATGGCACCGGGTATGGTTATGGGCAGGGTCACGCCCCGGCGGGCTACGGTCACGGGGCCCCCTACGGCGGTGGTTCTTCATCGGCCTATCCCCCGGGCTACGCACCGGCCTCCGGCCTGCCGTCCCACGGGCAGGGCGCCCCGGGTTACGGTTGGGAACCGACCCCACGGCCCGGGGACGTCAATCGTAAACGCCGGGCCGATGATGCTGGCCGTTCCCGCCGCTCACCCGTCGAACCCGTCCCGGGTACGGGGGTGAGGGACCCATGGTTGGACCCGGCGCCCCGTGATGATGGCGTCACCGGGTCATCCCGCTCCGTCCCCTGGGATGGTGACGAGGGTTCGGCGTGGCCCCCGGCGGAGCCGGCGGCGCCGTCTCCCGAATCAGGCTGGGGGGAGGGGGGCCGTGGCGACGGCACCTGGCAGGGAACCCGTTCCGGCAACGTCTCGGGATGGGGGGCGCCCACGGGGTATGACCGCCCGCTGCGCCGGGAAGGTTTCACGGAGTCGGCACCGGGGGCGGACCTGCCGCCGGCGGCCATCGACTGGCCCGACCGCTCCCGGCGAACGGACCAGGGCGGGCGTGGTGGACCGCCCCGCGGGATCGAGGGACGGCCCCGACGCCGCGCGACCTGCCCCATGGCGGGCGCTGGCCGTCCGGGGGCGATGCGCCGCGTTAGGGACGCCGGTCTGTGGTCCCGTCCCCGTGGTCGCGGAGGCCGGCTATCATCCTGGTCATCCTCGGGGCCCTCGTAGTAGGCGGGGGGTGCGCGGCACCCTCTGGCGCCATCCAGGAGCAGGCCCGGGATGCGGGCTTCGAGGCCGCGGTACGTCAGGGGACGGGGTTTCGTCACGTGGTGTTCCGCGGGCGGCCCCTGGCGGCGGATGGGATACTGCATGTCTATCTTGGGGGGGATGGCCGGGCGTGGGTGAATCCACGCCGTATCGCCCTGGATCCCACGCCGGACGAGTCCCTGGTGCTGAAACTGATGGCCAGGGATCCGGGGGCCGCGGTGATGGTGGGGCGGCCGTGCTACCACGGCCTGGCCCGCGATGAAGGCTGTGCGCCCGCCTACTGGACGGGGCGACGCTATAGCCCGGAGGTGGTGGCCAGCCTGGCCGCCGTGATCGAAGACGAACGCCGGGAGCCGGAGGGCGTGCCGGCCCGGGTGATCCTGGTGGGGCACAGCGGCGGCGGCACCCTGGCGGTCCTGGTGGCGGAAGTGCTGGACGGCGTGGCGGGGGTGATCACCCTGGCCGGCAACCTGGACCTGGGGGCGTGGACCCGACACCACGGCTACAGCGCCCTGGAGGGTTCACTAGACCCTGCCCGCCGCCCGCCGCTACCGCCGGGGATGCCGAGGCTGCACCTGGTGGGAGAGAAAGATGAAAACGTGCTGGCGGAATGGACCAGGCGTTTCGTTGCGGCACGATCCGGCGCCCGCATGTGCATGCTGTCTCGAACCGATCACCGGTGCTGCTGGGTGGATGTCTGGCCCCTGCCTGTCTGCTGGCTGGGCGACGACGCCGCTTGCGAAGGCGCTGCCAGGCTTCTCATCGACCATTTGCGGGAGCCGGTTCTCCCGCGGGAACTCTGCATTACGGATAGCCCGGAAGGGGAGCCGGAGGTGAGTTCACCTAGCCGTGGTCAGGGCATCCGCGGCTATCAGAAATCGACCCTGAGCCCCAGTTTATATTGATTCAGATCCTGGTCTCGGTAACCCAGCTGGGAGGAATACTGAACATAGACGCTGGTGGCGTCTCCGACGAAGCCGGTAAACCCGACACCGACATTGAAGTAGTTTCTGTCGGGCTCTTCCGTCGGGATGGTAAACTTGGTGCCTGTTACTTCGCTGGCGAAGGAACCCGTGATGTCCTCGTTATCGTTGTCGAACTCATGGACATATTCCGCGGTCAGCTGGGGGACCCAGAGGATGCCGTTTCCCTGCCATTCCGTATAGGCGCTCAGGCCCAAGGCCAGGGTAAGGGATTGATAATCCTGGTCGTCAATCTGGACGGCCAGGCCATTGCCGGGCGCGCCCGGGTTGGACATGCGCTCCCGGTAGCCGTCGATGTCCACGTCGGCGTAGTCGATGCGGCCATAGGGACTCAGGTTCCAGGCACCGCCGGACAGGTTGTAGCCGGCCGTGAGGCCGACACTGAGTTCGTCACTGTCGTTGCTGGAAGAGGCCACCTGGTCGACGGGGGTGGCGCCGATGGTGTAGTCGAGGCGCCGTTCCTGGTCATGATCGTTTCTGGTGTAGCCGAGGACACCATCCAGGTACCAGTTCCCTGAGCCAAAGTAGGTGCCATACAGGAAGACGCCCACGGAATCGGTGTCGAGTTCACCGGCGTTGTTGCTGAGATCCGCTTCCAGATCCGTATAGCCCACCGCGATGCCGATCACGGTCCTGGCGTCCGATTGGTAGTCCAGGCCGACCGTGACGCCGCGGCTGTCCAGGTCGAAGCCCGTCTCGAGGCTCGTGCCGTCCTTGTCGCCGTCGCCGTAGGTCCCATCCACGAAGGCGCTCCAGCGGCCCATGCCGGCGCCCGCGTTGCCGCCCGCGAGGGGGATGCCCACCAGGGCCACGGTGTTGGATGGCATGCCGGCTCTCAGGTTTGCCATGCGCTTGCCGATGCGGCCCTGATGCTCGCCGGAGAAGTCCACCTCGGTGCTGGCCACCGCGGAGTTCTCCTCGGAAGCCATGCTCTGCAGGCCTTCCCGGGCCGCGGCGGGGTCCGTGCCGGCCACCGCCGGCACGCCGGCGACGACGATATCCGTGCAACGGTCCTGGAAGTCGGGATCCTGCACGCCGATGAGGTCACCACCCAGTCCCGGCACTCCCCGCGGACACACACTCCCGACCAGGAATCCGATGGCATCCTGCACGCCGTTCGCACCTACCGCCTGCAGATCGGAAGAAAAATTCGGCGGCGTCGCCGTCGCGCCGACGCTGACCATGGACAGTGCCGTGAATATGGTGAAAGGAGTCCGCATGTTGTGTTCCTTTGAGTGATTTCGGTTGAGCGCGAACGGCCGGGATTTTATCGCCTTAATCAGGAGCTTATCGCCATGAGGTTAGCCTATCAGCGTGCTCTGGTATAGTCTCGTTTCCCTTTGCTTCGCCATTGATGTGCGGGGGCGGCGGCGCGGTAAGACCGGGGCGTTAATGCCGTGGCCATACGTGATGTACTACGCTCTTGAATAGGGCCCTGCTCTTGGGAATGCGCATGTTCCGGTTGTTTCATTTATTGATCCTCGGGATCGCTGCATTCCTGCTGTCGTCAACGGCGTTGGCTGGCAACCAGGCCGTGGTCCAGGAACTGGTGGGCGAGGTTTGGGCCGTTGACGCAGAAGGCGTGCGACGCCAGCTCGTTTTGGGAACTGAGGTGGCCACCAGTGAGACCTTACATACCGGCACGGGATCCCGCGTCGTCCTCGCCTTCGATGACGACAGCCGCTTCGAACTCGGGGCCGATGCGGCGATGCTGGTCAGGCACTATGTATTCAAACCCCGCGACCCCGAGAGCCGGCTGGTGACGCGCATCTTCCGGGGGGCTTTTCGTTTCGTCTCCGGCGCCATCGCGCGCTTGCGGGGGGAAGGCATGCGGGTGGAACTCTCGGTGGCCACCATCGGTATCCGCGGGACCCGCGTCGCCGGGGAGGCCGATGCCACCTCGGCCAGGGTGATGCTGCTGGAACCGGAGGACGACCCCGCCCGCTACACCGCCATCGAGGTATCCAACAGCTTCGGCAGTGTGGTGGTGGACAAGCCGGGTTGGGGCACCGAGGTGCCGGACGAGTACAGTCCCCCGACGCCACCGCGACGCATGCAACTCGATTCCATCAATCGTCTGAACCGTTCGATGCAGACCATCCGGCGGGTCATCACGCCGCGCATGCGGCCGGGGATGTAGCATTGATAATTGGGGGGTGAACACAGCCATCGGAGGACCCTCGGGCCCCTGGATCCGGCGGCAGAGTCGGCGCGCCGGTCGGGTACCGCGACGGCCTGAGTCCGGGTCGCCCTGGTTTGCCGCCCCCGACCTGTGTCGAGTCCGGCCGTCTCGCCGGGATGCTATAACCATAGCTGAGGCCATAAGATAAAAGCGGTATGGGCGACAATACGCTGGCGACAGGCAACGGGGAAGGCGGGGCGTTGCCGGATACCGGGACCATCCTCATCATCGATGACAATCCCGGCAATCTGCGCGTGCTCGGCGCCATCATCGAGCAGGCGGGTTATGGCACCCGGGCCACCCTGAGCGGCGAGACGGCCCTGCGCTGGCTGGCGGACCACACCCCCGATCTCATCCTTCTCGACGTCCGCATGCCCGACATGGACGGCTACGAGACCTGCCGGCGCATCAAGTCCCGGCCCTCTGCCCGCCATATCCCCGTCATTTTTATCAGCGCCCTCCACGACGCCGAGGACAAGCTCCGGGCCTTCGACGAGGGCGGGGTGGATTACATCACCAAACCCTTCAACGCGGGAGAGGTCATCGCCCGGGTCAAGGCCCATGTGGAGTTGGCCGGGGCACGGCGCGCCTTGGAGGAGGCCAACCGGGCCCTGGAAGAGCGGGTGGCCGAGCGCCCCCGGGAACTGGAAACGGCCAAGGCCCGGGCCGAGCACCTCGCCTATCACGATGCCCTCACGGGGCTGGCCAACCGCCGGCTGTTCGAGGACCGCCTGTCCCGCGAGCTGCGGCGGGTATCCCGCCACGGCGGCGGCGGCGGCGTGCTGTTCATCGACCTCGATCACTTCAAAGCCATCAACGATGCCCTCGGGCATGCCGTGGGTGACGCCTACCTCAAGGCACTGGCCGATGTCATGAAGGACATCCTGCGGGACGAGGACACCCTGTCGCGTTGGGGCGGGGACGAGTTCGTGGTGCTGTTGCCCGCGCTGGGTGGAGACGCGGGCGAGGCGGCGGCGAGCGCGGGCCTGGTGGCGAACAAGCTGGCCAATGTCATCGCCACGCCGGTGTCGGTGGAGGGCAACGAGGTGCAGGCGGGGGCGAGCATCGGCGTGGTGCTGTACCCGGGGGATGGCCAGACCGTGGATGACATCATCGGCCGTGCCGACACCGCCATGTACGCGGCCAAGCAGGCGGGGCGCGGCACCGTGCAGTTTTTCGAGCCCCGCATTCAGGCCATCGCCGAGGCGCGCTACGACCTGGAGCACGATCTGTGCCGGGCCCTGGAGCGCGATGAGTTGTTCCTGGTGTACGAGCCCCGCGTGGATATCCGCGGGCGTGTGGTGGGAATGGAGGCCGTGGCGCAATGGCGACATCCGCGGCGGGGGGTGCTCGGGCCCGGGGAGTTCATGCCTGTGGCGGAGGATTCCGGGATCGTGCATTCCCTGATGGAGTGGTGGTTACAGGCGGCCTTGGCTCAGCCGGTGCGCTGGCAGGCCTTTAAGATCCCCGGCGGGGTGGTGCCGCGCCTGGCCGTCACCATACCGCCGGGCCCCGTAGACAAGGGCGACTTCGTGGAGCGCTTGGCCGGCCTCATGAAGGATGCGCAGGCGGCACCGGAGGCGGTGGAGATCCAGGTCACCCAGGACGTGCTGGCATTGGATGAGGTTCTGGTCGGCGCGGTCATGGGGCGGCTGTACGAGGCCGGAGTGAGCCTGACGGTGGCCGGCTTCGGCAGTGGCTGCTCGTCCCTGGAACTCCTCGGCCGTTTGCCCATCCAGGGCCTGTCCATGAGCGCCGGGGTAGTGCGGGGCATAGCGGATGACGCGGCCCATGGGTCTCTGGCGCGGGCGATCATCGCCATGGCCCGTACCCTGGGGCTGGGGGTGCTGGCGACAGCGGTGGAGACGGAGGCCGAACGGGCCTTCCTCGTGGCGCAAGGGTGCGAGTATTTCCAGGGGACTCTGGTGGGACCGCCCCTGGCGGCCGACGAGTTGAGCGCGTATCTGGAAGGGGCTGGGGAGGGGCGTCGGGTATGAGTCCTGCCGTGGAGGACGTCACCGACCGCAAACGTATCGAGGAAGAGCTGAGCCGCTATCGTGAGGGCCTCGAGGAGATGGTGGCGGAACGCACCCGGGCCCTGGAACAGGCAAACGAGCGCCTGCGGCGCGAGGTCGAGGAACGCCGGCAGATGGAGGTGCGGCTGCGCCAGACCCAGTATGCGGTGGACCATGCGGCGACGGCCATATTCTGGTTGAACATCCGGACGGCGCGGGTGATCTACGCCAACCGCCAGGCCCTGGACGACCTCCGCTGCGGGCGGGAGGAGATCCTGGGGCGCCGGGTCTGGGACCTGGGGCCCGACTTCTCCGAGCGGCGCTGGCCGGCATTTCGGCGCATCATGCGGCGGCGCGGCGTGATGCGGTTCGAGGCCCGGCTCAGCCACCAGGAGGGCCACTTGCTGCCGGTGGACATTACGGTGTGCCGCACCGAGTTCGAGGGCGAGGAACGCCTGGTGGCCTTCGTCAACGATATCACCCGCCAGCGCGCGGTCCTGGAGGCCCTGCGGGAGAGCGAGGCGCGCTTTCGCCAGATCGCCGAGACCATCGACGAGGTGTTCTGGCTGGTGGACTGGCGGCGGGATCGCGGTATCTACATCAGTCCTGCCTTCGAGACCCTGTGGCAGCAGGACCCGGCCCTCTTCTACGAGGATTGGCACGTGGGTGCTCGAAGCATCCATCCGCAGGATGCCCCCAAGGCGGCGCAGGCCTTCCAGCAGGCCATCGCAACCCACAGTGGCTACGAGGCGGAATACCGTATCGTCCGGCCCGACGGTTCCATCCGCTGGATCCATGATCGGGGCTTTCTGATCCTCGACGAGGCCCGCGAGGTGTCCCGCATCGCCGGTCTGTCGGAGAACATCACGGAGCGCAAGACCTTTGAACTCGCCCTGGAGCAGGCGCGTGACGAGGCCGAGGCGGCGAACCGCGCCAAGAATGCCTTCCTGTCCACCATGAGCCATGAATTGCGTACGCCCCTCAACGCCATCATCGGCTTCGCCCGTCTGCTGGCGGGCGAGGAAGGCCTGAGCCGTGAGCACCGGCAGAACCTCGTCACCATCGACCGCAGTGGCCACCATCTCCTGGCGCTCATCAACGAGGTGCTGGAGATATCGCGTATCGAGGCCGGTCGGGTGTTTCTGGAGGAAGATCCCTTCGACCTGGCGGACACCCTGCGCACCATGGAGGAGATGATGCGTGAGCGTGCGCGCCACAAGGGTCTCCAATTGCGCGTGGCGCGCGAGGGGCCCCTGCCGCGTTATGTCAGGGGCGACGGCAGCCGCCTGCGTCAGGTGTTGGTGAACCTCCTCGGCAACGCCGTCAAGTTCACGGAACGGGGCAGCGTGGAACTGCGGGTGGAGGCGGTGGAACGGGGCATTCACTTTGCCGTCAGCGATACCGGGCCCGGCCTGGGGGCCGAGGATCGGGATCACATTTTCGAGGCCTTCTACCAGTCGCCGGCATCCGCCGCCATGGGCGAGGGTACGGGGCTCGGCCTCGCCATCAGCCGGGAGTTCGTGAGATTGATGGGGGGTGACATCACGGTGCACAGCGAGCCCGGCATCGGCACCACCTTCGAGTTCACCATCCAGCTGCCCGATGCCCCGGAGGTCTCGGTACCGGGGCACTCCCGCGGGCGGGTCGTCGCTCTCGCGCCGGGGCAGGGCGTCCCCCGGGTGCTGGTGGTGGAGGATGAACCCGAGAACCGCCGTATGCTCGTGGCCCTGCTGGAGAGGGGCGGTTTCGAGGTGTCGAGCGCCGGGGATGGGACGGCGGCGGTGCGGGCCTTCCAGCGCATCCGCCCCCATTTCATCTGGATGGACATGGGGCTGCCGGATGTGGACGGTTACGAGGCCACCCGCCGCATCCGGGTCCTGCCGGGGGGCATGGATGTGGTCATCGCGGCCCAGACCGCCGCCGCCTTCTCGGAAGACCGCCGCAAGATCCTGCGGGCGGGCTGCCAGGAGGTGCTGGTGAAGCCCCTGGATGCGGATGAGGTCTTCGAGGTCATGGGACGGTACCTCGGCATCGAGTACGATTACGGGCCGGAGCCGGTCGCCGCGGATGGCCCGGCGGCACCCCCGTTGCCGGAACTGAGGGGATGGGATGCCGGGAGGGTGGACGCCCTGCGCCGGGCGGCTCTCGCCCTCGATGCCCGTGCCGTCCGCGATCTCTTGGCGGAAGTGGAGGACTCCCCGGTGGCGGAGGGGCTGCGCGTTCTCGTGGACGACTTCCGCTTCGAGGAGATCATCCGTCTGTGCGAGGAACACCGGGAGGCCCGGGGCGTGGCCCCGGCAAACCAGGACTGATGGGGGCGCTCCGAGCCGCGGCGATGGGGCCCGGTGGACTGGAGAGGTGCCGTTGGCCTCAGCCCATATTGTCAGGGCTCGAACGCGGAACGAAGCCGTGCTCGTGCGATAGCCTGCGTATTCTCCACCGGTTTTCGGGGCATCTGTCCCTTATAATAGTGGATCGAATTTTCCCCAAGGGTTGTCAGCATGAGTGCAACATGGCAAGAGACCATCTATCTGCAGCGGGAGGAACTCGCCAGGACCCTGCACCGGCCCCTGGCCGACCTGGCCCATCGTTGCGCGGAGGTCATGGAAGACCGCGAGGGCCTCAACCGCGTGCTGCGCGAGTGCTTCTCCGCGGTCCCCCACTGCACCAACCTGTATGTGGTGAACGCGCAGTGCATGCAGGTGAGCGATACGGTGGGTAAGGCGGGGCTGACGGATCACTACGGGCGTGATCGCTCTGGGCGTCCCTACATGACGGAGCCGGTGCCGGAGTGGGGGTTCCTGCTTTCGGATGCCTATATCAGCGAGTACGCCCATCGCCCGTCCATCACGGCGTTGCATCGGATCAGCGGCGCCGATCGCATCCTCGGCTATGTAGGGGCCGATTTCGACCTCCGGGATCTACCCGTGACCCAGAAACTCTACGAGGAGACCGGCGAGTGGCGCCAGATCAAGGGTGACCCCTCCATCCGCAGCGTGGTGTTTCAGCAATGCCGGGTGGAGAGCCCCATGGACAGGGCCATGGAGCAGGCCCTGTCCATCCTCGAGGAACTCTTCAGTGACCGCGGGGTGTTCCAGGCGGTGATCCACTTTTCCAGCTCTCGGGCCACCGTGTGGGTGGTGGACGACCCTTACCGTTACCGCCTGCTGGACAAGGACGCGCTGGCCGATCCGGATATCTGCCTCGCCTACCCCCACCGCAACTACCCCGCCACCGCCGTCATGCCCCAGTCCGCCGTGCGGCCGGTACTCGATGCCATGAAAGGATTGCGCCTGGCGGACGAGATGATGTACCTGCGCTCGGCCTCCATCAACATCTTCAACGGCATGGTGAGCCTCACCTTCTCCTGCGACGGTTCCCACTACATGCGCTACGACGAGTTCCTGGAAAAGGACGTTTCCTTCTGGACGGGGTGAGCCTCAGACACAGCCCGTCGGCTTCGGCAGGCCGCCATACTTGGTGATGGGCTTCATGGGGCCGGTGTTCCAGAGCTTAAAGATCTCCTTCTGGTCCTCGCCCACATACTTGGCGAACTTGCGGATGGGCGGCACCACCGCCTCGTCGTCGTAGTACTCCCGCGCCTTGACGATATGGTTCCATTTGACGTCGTCCAGCTCGACGCCGTCCGCCTCGGCCATGGCCCGGCCGATGTCCGGTGTCCAGGCGTTCATGTCCACCAGATAGCCGTCGCCGTCACGTTCAGGGATTTCAGGGCTCATTGTCACGCTCCTATACTTTAGTAAAGTTATCAAGAATAAGTGTAATTGTGAGGGTTTCGCCGGGGGATTGGCAACCCGTGTCGGCTGGGGTTTCGAGCCTCCACCCCCGGATGCCGCACATCGGCCCCGGGACGCCGGGCCTCAACCAGGGCCGCGTGAGAGGCTTACGATTAATTTCGCTTATATCAGGCATATTAATATGTAATTGCATGCTAAGGCTCACTTGCCCTAAGTTACTCCACCGTTGCGACTTGCCACTCCAAGGAGAGCCCCAGATGCTCACAACCAATCCCTTCGCCGAATTAGCGGCGTTTATTTCCCCTGAGGTCATGCAGGGTTATATCGTATTGATGGTACTGCTGGTCATCGGTGGAACCATCCTGGACATGCTGCACAAGCGCAGTGCAGAGTACTTCTTCGAGAACGCCAAGAAGGCACAGAAGAACGCCAAAAGCACCCTGAGCGGTGGCGACAAGGTGTCTCTCGCGGTGCAGACCCTCGCCAGCGAGGTGCTCACCTCCTCGGAGTTCAAAAGCACCCGCCGCCGCATCTCCCACCTGATGACGATGTACGGCTTCGTGGTGTTCGTGGTCAGCACCGCGGTCCTGATCTTCGGCTATGCGACCGCGGCCGCCGCCGGCATCTGGCCTGCCCTGTGGCATCTCGGCGCCCTCGCGCTGGCCGTCGGCGGCTACTGGTTCTGGTTCGACATTCGCGTCGACGTCGCCTCCGAAGGGGTAAAGTGGTACCAACTCAACGGGCGCGGCGACATCTTCATCCTCGGCCTGCTCGCGACCGCGACATTCGCCCTGCTGTGGTCTTTCACCCTGGGGGCTGGCTGGGTAAACATGCTGTTCTTAGTCCTGTTCATCGCCTCCGCCACCGTCCTCTTCGGCACCGTCTACTGGTCCAAGTTTGCGCACATGTTCTTCAAGCCCGCTGCGGCTTTCCAGAAGAAGACCATCATGGCTGATGGCTCGATGGAGAACCTGCCGGGTGACTACGATCTGACGGACCCGGCCGTACAGTCGAAGTTTCCGGACATCCCTGAGTATATGGGCGCCACCCCCCCCAATATGGGGCTCGGCATCAACCGCGAGCTACCCCGTCACTACTGATTAACGTCTCAAAAGTAAGGAGTATTCGAGATGCCAACTTTTGTATACATGACACGATGTGACGGCTGCGGTCATTGCGTCGATATCTGCCCGTCCGACATCATGCATATCGACAAGGTCACCCGCCGGGCCTACAACATCGAACCCAACATGTGCTGGGAGTGTTACTCCTGTGTCAAGGCCTGTCCGCATCAGGCCATCGACGTCCGCGGCTACGCAGACTTCGCGCCCCTGGGGCACTCGGTTCGGGTCCGCCGTGACGAGGAAAAAGGCGTCATTGCCTGGCGTATCAAGTTCCGCAACGGCAAGACGGACATGGACCTGCTGGCGCCCATCACGACCAAGCCCTGGGGGAAGCACATCCCGCAGCTCAAAGACGTCAGTGGGCCCACCCAGGAGATGCGTGACAGCCAGCTGCTCTTCAACGAGCCCAAATATATTCGTCTGGACGATGGTGGCATACACACCCTCGAATCCAACGGTCTGAAGATGAAGGAAGGGGTGTATTACTGATGGCTTACAAGACAGTCGTAGAAGACGATATCGATATCCTGGTCTGTGGTGCCGGCCTCGGTGGCACCGGAGCCGCCTGGGAGGCCCGGTACTGGGGGCAGGATAAGAAGATCGTCATCGCCGAGAAGGCAAACATCGATCGCTCCGGCGCCGTCGCCCAGGGCCTGTACGCGATCAATTGCTACATGGGCACCCGCTTCGGTGAGAACAACCCGGAAGACCACGTCCGTTACGCGCGTATCGACCTCATGGGCATGGTACGTGAGGACCTGCTGTTCGACATGGCGCGCCACGTGGATTCGGCCGTGCACCAGTTCGAGGAGTGGGGCCTGCCGTTGATGCGCAACCCCAAGACCGGCGCCTACCAGCGTGAAGGCCGCTGGCAGATCATGATCCACGGCGAGTCCTACAAGCCCATCGTCGCCGAGGCCGCAAAGAAGTCGGCCGACAAGGTCTTCAACCGGGTCTGTGTCACCCATCTGCTGATGGACGAGGCCAAGCCGAATCGTGTCGCCGGCGCCGTGGGCTTCAACGTGCGTACCGGCGACTACCATGTCTTCAAGTCCAAGTCCGTGGTCGTCGCCGCCGGTGGCGCCTCCAACATCTACAAGCCGCGTTCCGTCGGTGAGGGTGCGGGTCGTGTGTGGTATGCGCCGTGGTCATCGGGCTCGGCCTATGGCCTGTTGATCGGCGCCGGCGCCAAGATGACGCAGATGGAAAACCGCATCGTGCTGGCCCGCTTCAAGGACGGCTACGGTCCGGTGGGTGCCTACTTCCTGCACCTCAAGACCTACACCCAGAATTGCCTGGGCGAAGAGTACGAGTCCAAGTGGTGGCCGGGACTGCAGGAAATCGTGGGCAAGGAATACCTGGATCCGGAGGTTTCCCACGCCACCCATCGGCCCATTCCCACCTGCCTGCGCAACCATGCGCTCATGTCCGAGGTCAACGCCGGCCGTGGCCCGATTCACATGGTGACCATGGAGGCCTTCCAGGACCCTCATCTCGAGGAGATCGGCTGGCACAACTTCCTGGGCATGACCGTTGGTCAGGCCGTACTGTGGGCGGCGACCGACGTCGACCCGAAAAATGAGAACCCGGAACTCACGACCTCCGAGCCTTACGTCATGGGCTCTCATGCCACGGGTTGCGGTGCCTGGTGTTCGGGGCCCGAGGACATCTCTCCGCCGGAGTACTTCTGGGGCTACAACCGTATGACCACGGTCGAAGGCCTGTTCGGCGCCGGCGATGCCGTCGGCGGCACCCCCCACGCCTTCTCCTCGGGCTCCTTCACCGAGGGCCGTCTGGCCGCCAAGGCCGCATGCCAGTACATCGATGACGGCAAGGCCGAGGGTATCCGCGTCTCCCAGCAGCAGCTCGACGATCGCAAGAAGGAGATCTACAAGCCTCTGGACCACTACAAGGTCTATCGCAACGAGATCACCGCCGGCTCGGTCAATCCCAACTACATCAACCCGCGCCAGGGGCTGGATCGTCTGCAGAAGCTCATGGATGAGTATGCCGGGGGTGCCGGGGTCAGCTACATGACCAACGACAAGCTGCTCCACATCGGGCTCAAGAAGCTGAAGCTCCTCGAAGAAGACCTGGAGAAGCTCGGTGCCGAGGACATCCACGAGCTGATGCGCGCATGGGAGCTGAAGCATCGCCACCTCACCTCCGAGGCCGTCGTGCAACACACCTTGTTCCGTAAGGAAACCCGGTGGCCCGGCTATTATTATCGTGGTGATGCCCTCAAGCTGGATGACGAGAACTGGCATGTCCTGACCGTATCCCGCCGTGATCCGAAGACCGGCGAGTACACCATGGAAAAGGCGCCGTGCTACCACATCGTGGAGGAAAACGAACAGGCCGAAGCCGCCGAAGCTTAAGTGGGCGGTACAACGGAGAGGCCGCCCCCGGCGGCGGCCTTTCCGGCCCGTTTCGGAGTGGGACGATAAAGATCAACGCTCGTTGGTCTTTTTTCGTTTCTAAATCGACTACATTATGGATGTGGTAAAGATATGAATGAGATCATGAATTCAACCCAAGCCCCGGAAGCGAAGCCTGCCGAATCGTTCAAGAACATAATCGATCACACCGATGAGGAGATATTGGAGGTGGCCCACCCCATGTGGGACGACCTGATCAAGTACTCCAACAAGGGGCAGTACGGCAAGTTCATCCGCAAGTTCTCCTATGGGCTGCTGTTCGGGCTCAACGAGGTGGAGCTGGGCAAGCAGTTCGTAAAGAGCGAACTTACCCGCAACCTCTCCTCGGACTATGACTATCTGGGCCTGATCCGCCGCGGTCAGCATGTGACCGTCCTTTACCGGGTGCGGAGCACCAAGAAGGAGGGCGAATGGCTGGGCCGCCTGGTGCTGGGTTACGAGAAGGGTGAGGTCCGGATATTTGCCGCCTCGATTTTTTGATCGACGCGGCGGTGATCAAAGCTGCCATCCGTACCCGATCCGCATCAAGTTGAGATATCATGAGTGAAATCATCAAAGACATCGTAACCGACGGTAAGTACGTCGAACTGAAGTACCAGGTCATCGACGTGAAGACCGACAGCGTCTTGACCGAGGTCGAATATCCCCTCGGCTATGTGCATGGCGTCAACGAGGTGCTGGCGCCAATGGTCACCCGGGAACTGGAAGGCAAGGCCGCGGGTGACACCCTCGAAGTGCCCATCGACTGTAACCAGCTTTACGGTCCACGGGACGAATCCCTCGTCATCACGGAACGTCTGGAAGACGTGCCCGAGGAATACCAGGAGGTCGGGACCGCGATTCTGATGGAGAACGACAAGGGCCAGACCAAGAGCTTCCTGGTCACCCGCATGGATGATAAGACCATCACCATCGATGGCAACAATCCGCTGTGTGGTCGCGAGGTCGTGTTCAAGCTGCAGATACTGATGGTGCGCGATGCCACCGAGGAAGAGATGGAGCATGGCGGCAAGGTGGAAAAAGGCCCGGACATCGACACCGGCAACGCGGTGCCGATCTGACCGCTGCCAACCACTGCACAGTCGCGCAAGGGATTGCACGACGTGGGATCGAGACGAATATATACCGGCCTGGGCGTTCCTGATTTAATCCAGGATGGATTGAATCAGTACTTCCTGATTGCCCATCCTTATTGCTCAGGGGTATTTACTTCGGGAAACGTTGGGTAATTCCGCGCTGATTTTGGCCATCCCTGGCCAATAACTATGGCCCATAATTAGCCCAATAGTCAGCGTTTACTCAGGGCCGTTTCGGCGTCTCATACTTCACTTCTTTCTGAAATGACTCCCAGATGGTGTCATAGCCAACGAAACCCTTTTCGTTTGGCTCCATCTGGCGGGTCTTCAAATATCGGGTCTGGCCTTCCGGAACTTTCGGCCGGGTCTTGGCTTGCTCACTCATAAGTCACCTATGGTCAGGTTGTTACTTGAGATGTACAGACCTCAGCGGGCTCAATGGATTAACCGGCTGAGCTTTGCGGTTCAGGTGGGAATTGTATGGCATAACGCGCTGTATGGCATATAGATTTCACGATACTTGGAATCAGTAACGTGAATGACCCCCGCGCGACATCTTTGGCATCGGTTGCCTGGCCGCTACAGGCCGGGGCGGCACCCCCGCCGTTGGGTGTCGGGCTGAAACCCGACCTACAAGGATCAGCCACCGCCTGTTCCTGTGGCACGGCTGTAGGTCGGGATTCATCCCGACATTAAACCCCACCGCGCCTACCACAGGCCGGGCCGGCACCACCCGCCAGCGTTGGGTGTCGGGCTGAAGCCCGACCTACAGGCCGACCTGCAAATGTCGTTCACCACCCGTTCCTCCGGCACGAAGGTCGGTCCCTCCCGGCAACCGACATCGCCGTCGATGGAACCATCCGAAACAGATTTGGTCGCACGGAGTGCGCCCGCAGGGCCCGGACCATGGACGGTCCGGGACAACCCTCGTCGTATAGGGCGCGCAGCGCCCTTGGTCGGGGCTGGGGGCGGTGTGGGAAGTCAGGGAGTTGGAGCGGGTGAAGGGAATCGAACCCTCGTCGTAAGCTTGGGAAGCTTCTGCTCTGCCATTGAGCTACACCCGCGAAACCCCAATTCTATCCCTTTGGCGGAGGAGGGCAAGAGCGGCACACTCATTCGGTAGCCCTTGCGGAGAAAGGCGGCTGGCCATAGCCTAGGCGTATGAACATCAGCATCAATGGAGAGCAGCGGCCCTTCGAGGGCATTACCACTCTGGCCGATTTGGTGGAGGCCCTGGAACTGGCCGACCGGCGCATCGCCGTGGAGGTGAACGAGGCCCTGGTGCCGCGCGCCGAGCATGGGCTCTACACCCTCGAGGACGGTGACCGGGTGGAGATCGTCCACGCCATCGGTGGCGGCTGATCCACCGGCCCTCCGCGGGCGGTGAAGCCCGCCCATCCCCTCTTTACCGAACCATCTGGACGTTTCCGCCATGACAACCAATCCCCCAGCCATCAAGGACCCCCTCATCATCGACGGCGTGTCCTACGGTTCCCGCCTCCTCGTGGGCACCGGCAAATACAAGGACCTCGACGAGACCCGGCGTGCCGTGGAGGCGTCCGGCGCCGAGATCGTCACCGTGGCCATCCGCCGCACCAACATCGGCCAGAATCCCGACGAGCCCAATCTGCTGGATGCCCTGCCGCTCCATCGCTATACCCTGTTGCCCAATACCGCGGGGTGTTACGACGCCGTCACCGCCGTGCGCACCTGCCGCCTGGCCCGCGAGTTGCTGGACGGTCACGACTTGGTGAAACTTGAGGTGCTGGGGGACGAGAAGACCCTGTTCCCGGACATCGTCGCTACCCTGGAGGCGGCCGAGACCCTGGTGGCGGACGGCTTCAAGGTCATGGTCTATACCAACGACGACCCCATCATCGCCAAGCGTTTCGAGGAGCTGGGCTGTGTGGCGGTGATGCCCCTGGCGGCGCCCATCGGCTCGGGGCTGGGCGTGCGCAATCCCTACAACATCCTGGAAATCGTGGAGAATGCCACAGTGCCCATCCTCGTGGATGCCGGCGTGGGCACGGCATCGGACGCGGCGGTGGCCATGGAGCTGGGCTGCGACGGCGTGTTGATGAATACGGCCATCGCGGCGGCGCGTGACCCGGTGCTCATGGCCTCGGCCATGGCCAAGGCCATCGAGGCGGGCCGCGAGGCCTTCCGGGCCGGGCGCATGCCGCGCAAGCGCTATGCCAGCGCCTCGTCCCCGGTGGACGGGACGTTCTTCTGAGGGCAGCCCGGCCTGGCCTGGTCAGTAGAGCAGAAAAACTACGAAAGGCGCGAAAGACGCGAAAACAGCGGAAAGATTGATTCTGGGGCCACGCGTTCCGCGCCTTTCATGATGGCTCGTCCTCAGTGAGCGTCAAGTAATCGACACATGGCGGCGGCGTGGCGCAGTTCAGGCCTGGCCAGCTGTCTTCCTTTCTCCGTGCCTCTGTGCCTTTGTGAGAGGAATATTTGTTCTTCTTGGCGCTCTTGGCGAGAAGAAATGCTTCTCTCTACGCTAGCGATTTCCAAGGGTTACTCAGAGGGCGTCGAAATCGATGATCAGACCCTCCTGGGCCAGATGACAGGCCACGTCGGCGCCCCGGTCGCGGATGAGTTCCCGGGCGTGGTGGTGCAGGGTATCCAGCTTGTGGTCGGGGTAACCCGGGTCATGGTGGAACAGGTAGAGGGAGCGGGCACCGGCGTCGATGGCGCAGTTCACCGTGTCCACGTAGCAGGAATGGCCCCAGCCGCGCTTGCTGGCGTAGTCCTCGGGCGTGTACTGGGCATCGTGGATCAAGGCGTGGGCATTCATCATGGGCTTGAGCAGGCTCCATTTTTCCTCTTCCTTCATCTGCTCCAGCAGGCGCTTCTCGTCCGCGCCGAGTTCGGCGTCCACCAGTCGCAGGTTGATGGGCTGGTCGATGAACAGCAGTTCCTGGTCCGGCACGAACACCACATGCCGGTCGTTGACCGTGATGCGGTAACCGTAGGTGGTGCCCGGATGATGGACGACGAAGCGTTGCAGCTTGATAGGACCGTGCTCCAGGTGGTCGATGCGCGTGTCCAGGTACTGCACGTCCGCCAGCCAGGTCTCGGTCTCCACCGGAAAATAGGGGGCCTTCATCTGCTGCCCGAGGATATGTTTCACCTCTTCGGGGCTGTTGCCGGGCCCGGTGATGCGGATCGAGAATCTGGGTACGAAGGCGGGCACGAAAAACGGCATGCCTGAGATGTGGTCCCAATGGTAGTGGGTGAACAGCAGCAGAAACTCGGTGATATCCTGCTGGCGCATCAGCAGATCCCCGAGAGGGATGATGCCGCTGCCGCCGTCGATGATGGCCAGGTGGTTGCCCGCCCGGATCTCCAGGCAGGTGGTGTTGCCGCCGTATTGCAGGTGGCTGGGGAAGGGGGTGGGATAGGACCCCCGCACGCCCCAGAAACGGACATAGTTTTCTGCCATCTAGGAAGGTGTCCCGTGGCAATGGTCGAAGTTCTGCACCGGACATCTGTCCGCCAATGCGAGAATGGGCGTCGCCGCAGCACCTGGGCGACGACGCGCCCCGGCAACGGGTAGCAGGCGGTGGATGATGGCGGGGCAGGACACTAGACGACGTTGGAGTCGGATCGTTCTTCGGCCCCGGTGTATTTCTGGATCAGGTCGCGGATCTCGCGGGGTCGCAGGGGCTTGAGCAGAAACTCCAGTACGCCGAGTTCTCGGGCCACGGCCCGATCCTGGTCGTAGTCCTTGGAAGTCACCATGATGACGGGTGTGTCACTATGAATGGGCAGCGCACGTAGCTCCTTGAGCAGGGTCATGCCATCCTTGTCGGGCATGACGATATCCAGGAACAACAGATCGGGCTGGTTGTTTTCCAAGTGGGCGGTGGCCTCAGCGGCGCCATGGAAGGCGCGCAGCTCCACCGCGAGATCGGCGGCGCTGATCTGATAGAACGAGGCGGCGGTGGGACTGTCATCCACAACGACCACGGTTGGAATCACTTTCGACATTTGTTGAAGTATAACGTCGGGTAGTCCGCCAAGATTGCCATTAGTTAAGCTATTCCGCATGTAAAGTAAAGCTTTGTCAGTATATTCAGTGGCTTTCAGTTATTATCTTAGATGCTTTATAGCTGATTAGACCCGGGTTTCCCAGCCGATATGCCAAATTCCATTTCCTCGATGGCCACCGATGTGCCACGTTCCGTCAGGAGCTTCGTGGTCCGCGGGGGACGCACCACCCGCGCCCAGCGCCGGGCCATCGACGTCCTGTGGGCCCGCTTCGGCCTCGAGCCGGACGAAGTGATTGATCCCCACCGTCACTTCGGGCGCCCGGGGCCTCTGTATCTTGAGATAGGTTTCGGCAACGGCGAGGCCTTGCTTGAGCTGGCGGCGGCCCATCCCAGCCGCAACTATGTGGGGGTGGAGGTGCATCCGCCGGGCATAGGGCGGCTGTTGGCCGGTGTGGCGGCGGCGGGCATCGACAACATAAGGGTGATCCGGGGCGACGCCCTCGAGGTGCTCGAACAGGCGGTGGCGGATGGCTCCCTGGCCGGCATCAATGTCTGGTTTCCGGATCCCTGGCCCAAGAAGCGCCACCACAAGCGGCGTCTCGTGCAACCCGCGACGATGGCCCTCATGGCCCGTAGACTGGCGCCCGGGGGTATCCTCCACCTCGCCACCGACTGGCAGGAGTACGCCGAGCACATGTTGCGGGTGGTTTCGGCCGTGCCGGGCCTCGCGAACCTCGATGAGAAAGGGGCCTTCTACCACCGGCCCACGGAGCGTCCCGTGACCCGCTTCCAGCGTCGCGGGGAGGCCCTGGGCCATGGTGTCTGGGACCTGTTGCTGGAACGCCGGCTGCCAGAGGCGGGGGACGGCGAACCGGGAGAAACGCCATGACCTTCGAGGGCATCAGGGTTGAGCCGGGCGAGGACTACACCGGTTCCAAGTGCCAGCGTTGCACCAATTCCAAGTGCTGTACTTACATCACCCAGGCCATCGACACGCCGCGCGCCAAGTCGGATTTCGACCACCTGTTGTGGCAGGTATCTCACTCCGGGGTGCAGGTCTACAAGGAAAAGGCCGGGTGGTACCTGCTCGTGGAGACCCGCTGTACCCATCTCCAGCCGGACGGCGGCTGCGGCATCTACGACCAGCGGCCCCAGGTATGCCGCGAGTACAGCAACGACTTCTGCGAGTTCGACGCGCCCGCCGAGGACGGCTTCGAACTCTACTTCAACGACCATGCCACCCTGCTGGCCTATTGCAGGAAGCGCTTCAAGCGCTGGGGGGCATGATCTCGCGGAAGGTGTGGATGGCGGGAAATTCCTCGATCTCGCGCGCCGGGGCCTGGCTGTCGGGGCGGTAGACGGCCAGGAGCTGATGGATGCCGTAGGCGGCGGCGGAGCGCAACACGGTCAGGCTGTCGTCCACCAGCAGGCTGGTGTCCGGCGCGAAGGGTTCCAGCTCCGCGAGGCGGCCCCAGAAGCCCCGGTCCTCCTTGGGCAAGCCCAGATCGTGGGAGCAGATGACGCGGTCCAGCCGTCCCTCGAGACGGGTCTTGTCCATCTTGAGGCGCAGGCTCTTGCCGTGGGCGTTGGTCACCAGCACGGTCCGCCGGCCCGAGGCCCGCAGGGCGTCGAGAAATTCCACCACGTGGGGGTGCACCGCGATGAGATGTTCCACCTCTTCCTTGAGCAGCGCCACGTCCATGTAGAGTTCACGGGTCCAGTAATCCAGGCAGTACCAGTCGATGGTGCCCTCCACGGCCTTGTAGCGCCGGTACAGGTATGCCTTGGCCTCGTCGAAGGGAATGCCCTTGATCTCGGCATAGCGCCTGGGCATATGGTGGAGCCAGAACTGGTTGTCGAAATGCAGGTCCAAAAGGGTTCCGTCCATATCCAGCAGGACGGTCTCCACATCCTGCCAGCGGACTTTTTCGGGGGCATCATTCATGGCTTTCGGCAGACGTAGGGTTTTCCATGGTTGACAGGTCTGGAAGCTTGCGCGTAGCGGCGGTGCTAGTGGCCCTGGCGCCGGCAGTTTACATCGGCGCCTCCGGGGCGTCGGAGGATGACTGGTTCTTCGATGACTTCGAGGCGCGCATCGAGGAGGTCAACGAGGGCGAACTGCATTTCCTCGGGGCGCCGCCCGCGAAGAAGGTACACCATCACGAAAACCATGTGGCCATCGACGCCTCGAGCCTCGAGCACGGCTGGGTGGACCTCCATCAATGCCACGCCAACCTGGATGCGGTCCCGCGACTGCAAGTGATGTTTCGGGCTGGCGGCACCGAGGACCTGAAAATAGTGAGCACTCACAACGTGGGCAGTGCCTATATCGATGGCCCCAGTATCCAGCTCACCGATGTGGGCCGCCACGCGCGGCTGTGCCTGTCGGCCAGGAGCCAGGCCCTGCACGGCAACGGTGATGGGGTCTACGTATTGCGCAACGGGCCCTACATGCGGCGTTTTCTCGACGGCTATTACCCCATGCGGGTGGAGATGAAGGTGACCTACCCCTGCGGAATGCTGGAACTCGTGGCGTCGTCGCCCGAGGGCCAGCCCGGTTTCAGGCTGGAGATGCAGGAATGCGGCGTGGCCTATGACACCTGGTTCGAAGGCCGCCTGCGCACGGAACTGGTATTCAGGCGGCCGGCCGCGCCGTCCTCTTGAGGGAGCGGGACAGCGCGGACCTTGAGGCGGCTCAGTCCAGTACCTCCATGCGTTCCATGTCGGCCAGTCTCACCAGGGTGCCGTCGGCGGTGCGGAAGGAACGTTCCTCCACTTCATGGGCGTAGGCGGTGTAGACCGTCGTCTGCCCCGTATTGGCGTTCACCACTCGCACCGCCACCATGTCCTCGTTGGACAGCCACTGGTGGGCCGTGATCCCCACCGAGGTGATGACGATAACCGCGGTGATACCGTAGGCGACCCAGCGGGGATTGACCCCCCGGGGCGCCTCATCCCGGGACTGCCGCGGGGCGCCGCGCAGCGCCATGCGGCTGCGCACCACCAGCAGGATGCCGCCGATGATGAGGACGGTATAGAACAGTTTCAGTAGCATGGGCGTGATGGGTTCATGAAAGGGATGGGCCTGATGGATGGTGCGTGCCGCCGCTGCCCAAAGCCAGAGATGGTATCCAATGTGGGTGCGGTTCCGCCATGGGCGATCCGAAGGCGCCGAAAATGTCGGAATACTTTACACTTTGAACCTGTCGCGGCCACCTTCTGAGGGAAACCGCTTCCTGCGGGTGGCCGTGGAGGCGATAACTGTGATCCATGACGCGGCATTGGGGGGGGGCATCGCGCCGGCCGCGGGTTGGAACCGGGCCCCTCGTCGGTTCAGTTTACATGGGCGGCGATTCATTCGAGGCAAGCGAATATAACTGATTGTCATAAAAGGACAAAGCGCCCGAGTCAGGAATGGCTTGAACATTGCATGTTTATAGATCCTGCGGGCCTTCCGGGGTAACCAAGGACACTCGTAACTTAGGCGGACGTCCGGCTTCCAGGGCCCGGCGGTAAGCCGGAGCGACGATGCCGCCCTCTTCAGCGAGTGCGACGGCGGCGCACCCGCGACAGTGAACGAAACCAGGACCAAGCCATTGCGAGCGGTTCCCGACAATCCATGACCACCGCCTCCCGAGTACTCCTCATCGACAGCTGCGAGGCCGACGGCGTCATCGCCGCTCTGGCCCTGCGGGATCGCTGCGCGCGGCTCGAGGTGGTGCATGTGTCGGGTGCCCTGGAGTACGCGGAGCATCTGGCGGCGGCCGACTTCGAGGCGGTGGTGTGCGAGCACCAGCTCGACTGGGGCGAGGGTATGGCGGTGCTGCGCCAATTGCGACGGCGTTTCCCCGACCTGCCCCTGTTCCTGCTGGCCGCCGGGTTGCCGCCGGGGGTGGCCGACAGCGCGGTGGAATTGCGGCTGTCCGCGTGCGTTAGCAAGACCAGTGGGGGCATTCTGGACATGGCCCATGCCGTCTGCCGCAGCCTGGGGCAGGGGCCGCTCGAAGAGCAGCCGTCCCGCGCCTGGACGAACCTGGACGATCTGCCGGTGGGGCTGTTCGAGCTATCGGCGCAAGGCGTCATCGAGGGGCTGAACGCGCGGGCGCGGGAAGTGCTCGGCCGTCTGGGCGATGCCCGGCCGGGCGTGCCCCTGACTGCCTTGTTCCATGACCTCGCCGGGGACGACGAATGGCGGCGGCTGCGAGGGGGCGAACTCGTCCGTTTCGAGGGTGCCATGACACCGTCGGGTGATCATGAACAACCGTACCTGCTACGCCTGAGTCGTCGGTCCGGTGGTGGATACGATGGCATGGTGGAGCCCCTTTCGGCGGCTGGCGCGGCGACGGACAGCAACCTCGCGGAGGCGAACGCCGAGCTGGAACAGCTCGCCTACGCGGTATCCCATGACCTCCAGGAGCCCCTGCAGCTCATCCTGCGCAACGCGCGCCTGCTGTCCGATCGCTATCATGAACAATTGCGGGACGGCGGCGACAAGTTCCTCGGCCACGTGGTGGAGAGCACGGAACGCATGCAGTCCATGATCGACGGGGTCCTCGCCTACTCGCGCCTGCGCACCGGCCAGCGCAACCTCCAGCCCATCTCGGTGGACGATATCCTGGATCAGGTGCTGGAGAACCTGAAGCCCCAGGTGGCCGCCAGCGGTGCGACCCTGGATCGCCACCCTCTGCCGGTGGTGCGGGTGGATCGCTTCCAGATCCAGCAACTCCTTACAAATGTCATTGGAAACGCGTTAAAGTTCAGGGGCGAAGCGCCTCTCACCATCACCGTGCGCGCCGAGGACAAGGGTGACGAATGGGAGTTCATGGTGAGGGACAACGGTATCGGCTTCGACGGACGATTCCAGGAACGCATCTTCAGGATGTTCCAGCGGCTGCATACCAGCGAGGAGTATCCCGGTACGGGTATCGGCCTCGCGGTGAGCAGGAAGATCATCGAGCAGTATGGTGGGCGCATGTGGGCGGAGGCCCGCGAGGGTGAGGGGGCCGCATTCTTTTTCACCCTGCCGAAATAGCATAACGAATCGTCGGCCGGCGACGACGGGGGCGGTTACTTTGACCGATAGCTCCATCAGAGTATTGCTCATCGAGGACAGCCAAGCCGAGGCGGATCTGGTGGCGGCGCTGTTGTCGGAGTCACCGGCAGATGTCTTGTTCGACATCCATCATGTACAGCGGCTCACCGCGGGACTGGGCCGCTTGGCGGAGGCGGCCTTTGACGTGGTGTTGCTGGACCTCAACCTGCCCGATAGCTCCGGGCTTGCGGGCTACGCCGAGGTCAGCGAGGCCGCTCCCCAGGTGCCTGTAATCATCTTCTCCAATGTGGCCGACCAGGAGCTGGCCCGACGGGCGGTGCGAAAAGGCGCCCAGGACTACCTCATGAAGCGCGAGGTGGATGCCAAGCTGTTGCGCCATGCCATCCGTTACAGCATCGAGCGCAAGCGTACGGAAGATGCCCTGCGGGAGAGCGAGGAGCGCTACGCCCTGGCGGTGGAGGGGGCCAACGACGCCATCTGGGACTGGAACCTCAAGGCCCGGAGCGCCTACTTTTCCCCCCGCTGGCGGGCCATGTTGGAGCTGGGCGACGGCCCGGTGGGGGACACCATCGACGAATGGTTCGGGCGCGTCCATCGGGACGACCTGGACGGCCTGCGGGAGGCCCTGGCGCAGCACATCCGCGGCGACAGCGACCACTTCCAGTACGAGCACCGGCTGTACACGGCGCGGGGCGATTTCCTGTGGGTGCTGACCCGCGGCCTGGTGGTGCGGGGCAGCGATGGTGCCGCCTGCCGCTTCGCCGGTTCCATGACGGATATCACCCAGCGCAAGCAGGCAGAATCCCAGTTGCTCCATGACGCCATGCACGACGCCCTCACCGGCCTGCCCAACCGCGGCCTGTGTCTGGACCGGCTCGACATCGCGCTGCGCCAGTACCGGCGCGACGAGGAGCACCGGTTCGCGGTGCTGTATTTCGACCTCAACCGCTTCAAGTACATCAACGACAGCCTCGGCCATTCGGTGGGTGATGCCCTCCTGGTGGCGGTGGCGCGGCGGTTGGAGAAGTTCCTGCGGCCGGGGGATACCCTGGGGCGCCTGGGGGGCGACGAGTTCGCCATCCTGCTGAACGATGTGGAGGGCCTCGGCAGCGTCACTCATATCTCGGAGCGGGTCCACGAACTGCTGGCGCGGGAGTTTCACATCGACGGCCACGAAGTCTTCACGTCCGCCAGCATCGGCGTGGCCATGGCCTCCCCCAAGTACCAGCAAGCCGAGGAGGTGCTGAGGGACGCGGATCTGGCCATGTACAAGGCCAAGCACGAGGGCAAGGGCGGCTTCGAGGTGTTCGACAGCGACATGCACGAGAGCGCCCTGGCCCAGCTCAAGCTGGAGACCGACCTGCGCCGGGCCTGTGACCGTGACGAATTCGTGCTCCATTACCAGCCCATCGTCTCGGTCACCGACGGTCGCATCCTCTCCTTCGAGGCCCTGCTGCGCTGGCAGCATCCCGATCTCGGCCTCATCTACCCCGAGCACTTCATCAGTGCCGCGGAGGAGATGGGGCTTATCGTGCCCATCGGCTGGTGGGTGCTGGAAGAGGCCTGCCGGCAGGCGGCGGACTGGCAGCGCATGTTCCCCGTCGACCCACCGCTGGGGATCAGCGTCAACCTCTCCGGCAAGGTGTTCCTCAAGCCCAACATGGCCAGACAGCTGTTCGTGCTCCTGGAGCGTTGCCAACTGGACCCGTCCACCCTGCGCCTGGAGATCACCGAGACCGCGATCTTCGAGCACCTCGACGCCGCCGTGGACGAGCTCGCCAGGCTGCGGGATGCCGGCGTGGAGCTGCACATCGACGATTTCGGCACCGGCTATTCCTCCCTGTCCTACCTGCAGCGTTTCTCTTACGACACCCTCAAGATCGACCGTTCCTTCGTCCAGGGCATGCACTTGCCCGGTGAGGCTGCGGCCATCGTCAAGACCCTCATCGCCCTGGGGCGCATGCTCAACATGAATGTCATCGCCGAAGGCGTGGAGACCTCGGAGCAACTGCGCCAACTCCGGGACCTCCAATGCCCGGAGGCCCAGGGGTACTGGTTCTCCAAGCCCATCTCCCACCCCGACGTCCACCTGCTGCTGGGCAACGGCGGTCTCAAGGCCTGATGACCGGCATGCAGTCCGTCCCCGCCGTCGGGTCCCATTAGTGGTCCGCGTCTGCCGTGAGGGAATGATGAGAGCCTTCTGCGGCGCCGGCCGCCTGCTGGTGGTATCCCTCATCCTGGCGCTGCTCATCTGCGCCGACGTCTGCGCCGGCGGCTGGAGCGGGCGGGTGGTGCACGTGGCTGCCGGTGATCGCCTGAGCGTGGATAGCGGCGCCGGAACCGTGGTGGTGGGGCTCGCTCACGTGCGGGCGCCGGCCCGTGAGCACTTCTTCTGGGCGCGCGCGCGCCGCGCCCTCGGAGAGTTGGTGTTCGACCGCCGGGTGGTGGTGAACCCCCTGGGGGCGGACGCCGGGGTCCTGCGGGCCCGGGTGATGGTGGACGGCGTGGACGTGGCGGCGCTGATGGTGGAACGGGGATTGCTGCTGGCCGACGCCGCGGCGCCAAACGCCTTTCTGGTCATCGAGAACGCGGCGCGACGCCAGGGGCGGGGGATCTGGGGCAGCGGCCTGTCGCCCCGCGCCGGGGCACGCTGATGCCCGACATGGCGCTGCCCGATGGCCGCCGGCTGGCCTTCGAGAGCTACGGCGATGCGGCCGGCCGTCACGCCCTCTACTGCCACGGTTTTCCTACCAGCCACCACGAGGCCCGCCTGATCGACGGGGCGGCCCGCCGCCACGGTTTTCGGGTGGCCGCTCCCGATCGGCCGGGCTACGGCGGTTCCAGCCCCCGGACCATGGAGGGCGTGGCCGACTGGGTGGACGACGCGGGGGCCCTGCTGGATGAGCTGAACTGGCCCCGGGTGGTGGTCATCGGCGTATCGGGGGGTGGGCCCTATGCCCTTGCCTGCGCCGCCCGGCTGCCGGAACGCGTGGCCGCGGTGGTGTTGGTGGGAGCACTCGGCCCGGTGGGCGAGGTGCCCCTGCGCCGCGCCATGACGCCCCTGGCCCGTCTCGGCTTCTGGCTGGCGGCGGCGGCACCCGCGCTGCTGGGCGGCATATTCACCGTGGCCGGCCGCCTGTTGGCACGCTGGCCGGGGCTGTTGCGGCTGGGGCTGGGCGCCTGGGGCCCGGCGGCGGACCGCCGGGTCCTGGCCCGCGACGACGTCCAGCGGGCATTGCTGGCCGGGGTGGCGGATGCGCTCGGGAGTGGCGGCGGTGCGGCCGCCGCGGAACTGGCCCGCTATGCCCGCCCCTGGGGTTTTGACCTGGCCGCCGTGGGCCAACCGGTGCTGCTGTGGCACGGCACCGCCGATCACGTGGTACCCGTGCAGCATGCCCGCCGCCTGGCGGCGGATCTGCCCGACGTCAGCACCCACCTGCTGGTGGATGAAGGCCATTTTTCCGTACCGGTGGCCTACACCGACGACATCATGGCAGCCCTGGACGCCGCCCTGGACGCGAGCCCCTGAAGGCATCAGGATTCCGTGATGGCTATCCCGTACATCGCTGTCAATGGCTTATCTTCGAAGGTGCCGGTACCAGCCCTCCCGGTATGGCGCCGGGTTTCCCGCCTGGCGGCGTGGTATTGATGCGCGGCGGTGTCCCCATGGATCCCGAGAGCGACGTAGTGGTCGAGGCCTGGGCCGTCATCATGACCCCGCGGCGCAATCGCAAACGCTTCCCCGAGAACTGCGTGGAGATCCACGATTCGGCACAGGCCGCCCTGGCCGCGGCCGACGCCGCCCGCAACCGCCATCCCGCCCGCGTCTACGGCCCCTCCCGTTCCTCCGAGGGCCTGAAGGTCTATTATCTGATCCAGTGGCTGGATTAGCGGCAACGGTAGCGGCAGGGGGTCATCGAGGTGGCTCGCCATGGGGGCGGGCGGGCACTGCTTCGAGAAGACCGGAACCAGGAAATACACGAAAAGAGCGAAAGGAGAGCGGAGGCACCTTTGTCTCTCCTGCCGAGGTCGCTAGCCCTGCCTCCTCACCCTTCCGCCTTTTCGCGTGTTTCACGTCTGTCGTAGTTTAAAATGCTTTCCCGCGCCTGGAACACTGGGGCCGCTTCAGCGCAGGGACTCGCCGCCGTACTGGCCCACCTCGGGCGCCACGGTCCATCGATCCGGCCGGCTCATGGCCCATTCCCGGCGCATGCCCTCGGGTACGTCATGGCCGTCCAGCAGTTGGCCGGGCTCCAGGAAGTCGTAGATCTCGCCGAAATTCCTGATGCGCAGATCATCGATGCGCCGGAAGATGTGTTCGGGCCGGAGGTCATCCAGCCGTTCAAGGCCCATGGCGCCGAGAAGTTCCAGGGCGCCCCGCACGGTCTCGCGCTGGAAGCGATAGACCCGCTCTGTCTTGTCCCTCACATCGAGGCCGTAGACCAGGGATGGCTTTTGGGTGGTGACGCCGGTGGGACAGTGGTTGGTGTTGCAGCGCAGGGATTGGATACAACCCAGCGCCAGCATCATGCCCCGGGCCGAGGCGCACAGGTCGGCCCCCACCGCGAGGGCGCGAATGATATGAAAGCCGGTGAGGATCTTGCCGCTGGCGATGAGGCGCACGCGATCCCGCAGGCCCACCCCACGCAGGGCGCCGTGGACGAATATCCACGCGTCCCGGGCCGGCATGCCGAGGGAATTGGAGAACTCCAGAGGCGCCGCCCCCGTCCCGCCCTCGCCGCCGTCCACGGTGATGAAGTCGGGGGTGATGCCGGTCTCCAGCATGGCCTTGCACAGGGCGAAGACATCGCTGCGGTGCCCCACGCACAGCTTGAAGCCCACCGGCTTGCCTGCGCTCAAGGCCCGCAGACGGGCCAGGAACTGCAGCAGCTCGATGGGATTGGAAAAGGCGGTATGGCCAGGGGGAGACACCACCGTCTCGCCCACCGGAACGCCCCGGATGCGCGCGATCTCGGCATCCACCTTGATGCCTGGCAGGACGCCGCCGTGGCCGGGCTTGGCGCCCTGGGAGAGTTTCACTTCGATCATGCGCACCGTATCGCCGGTGGCCTGTTCCGCGAAGCGGTCCTCGTCGAAGCGCCCGTCGAGGGTGCGGCAGCCGAAATAGCCGGTGCCGATCTGCCAGATGAGGTCGCCGCCACCCTCGAGGTGATAGGGCGAGATCCCACCCTCTCCCGTGTTGTGGGCGAAGTTGCCTTTCCCCGCTCCCCGGTTGAGGGCCAGCACCGCGTTTTTGGACAACGCGCCGTAGCTCATGGCGGATATGTTGAGCACGGCGGCCTCGTAGGGTCGCCGGCAGTCGGGCCCGCCGATGGTCACCCGCGGCTCATCCGGCGGCGGTCCGTGGGCGGCCATGGAATGGGCAGCCCATTCATAGCCCACCCGATAGACGTCGCGCTGGGTGCCGAAGGGCCTGGTCTCCAATTCCCCTTTGGCACGCTGATAGACGATGCTGCGGAACTCACGCTCGATGGGATAGGCGTCGATGTTGTTCTCAATGAAGTACTGCTGGATCTCCGGGCGCACCATTTCCATGAAATAGCGGCCATGGCCGATAACTGGGAAGTTGCGCAGTACGGTATGGCTGCGCTGGAAGGAATCCCGCAGGCCGAGCAGGAACAGGGGCAGCAGCACCACCAGGGACCAGGCGATGGCGGGCCAGAGTAGACTCGTCATAGCCACCAGGGAAAGGATGATGACGGAAATGGCGAAAAACCAGTAACGGACCATTGAAGCTTCCTGTCGTTGCGCTCGGGTATCTTCCGCGTCTCCCTCCGCCGAGGGCGGGACCCGGCATGGCCATGGCGAGGCCGGATTTCAGTCGGCGTGGGCGTGCCCGCCTTCGGTATCCCGGGGGTCCCCCATGCCGCCCTTCACGCCGAGGGCGATGAGCAGGAGGTTGACGGGATAGGCCGCCACCAGCCCGATGGTCAGGGATACGATGAGGGAGGTCCAGAACAGGATGTCGCCCATGGTGGCCGCGGCCGCGAGCCACAGATCCACGCCGATGGCCGTTACCTCCATGACGGCGATGGTGGCGGTGTCGGCGTAGAAGGTGTCGATGAGGGCCCGCCTCACCGGCGTGCCCGCCTGGACCAGGGGCCCGAAGGTCATGGCATAGCCGAAGACGTAGGCGAAGCCCAGGGTGGTGAGGGCCGCGCCCCAGCTGCCGAGGGCTAGCAGGCCCACGGCGACCATCATCCCCGTCACCTCGCCGGCACCGCAGCCCGAGTAGCAATGGGCCACCGAGCGGAAGCCCTTGCGCCAGATGGAGTCGTTGGGGATCTCCTTGCGCCCCGAGTAGCGGTAGATGAGCAGGCCGAGGGGCCCGGAGTAGAGCACCGTCAGGAACCACACCACCTTCATGAGGGGCGCGATATGGGCGTTGTTGCGCCGCAGGTCGGCCACCAGCACGGCGCAGGAGATGGCGGCCAGCACCAGCCAGGCCGCCAGCAGATCGCCCCGGGACAGGAAGCCCCGCAAAGCCTCTTCGGACATCTACACCTCCGCTTGATATCGGCGCACGGCGGAAAGCGCCAATGATCCGGCGCGTTCCTTAACATGAAAGTCGCGAAGCCCGAACTCCCCCTCTCCCTCTGGGAGAGGGATTGTTGCGGCGGGGGGCGAGGGCCGCATTAACATTTGACCCTGCGTAGCTGCCGCGGGCCGGGCGGCACCATCAGCCCAGGTCCACCGGGAAGGGGTTGCGCTCGGCGAAGCCGCGCTGGTGCCAGTAGGGGTAGGGCGCGGGGACGGCGCTGGCGGCGTCGAGGCGGGCCACCTGATCGGGCGTCAGGTTCCAGCCCACGGCGCCGAGGTTCTGGCGCAGCTGCTCCTCGTTGCGGGCGCCGATGATGACGTTGGCCACGGAGGGTCGCTGGAGCAGCCAGTTGAGGGCGACCTGGGGCACCGATTTGCCGGTCTCCCCGGCCACCGCGTCGAGGGCGTCCACCACGGTGTAGAGGTACTCCTCGGGGACCTGGGGGCCCACGTCCACCACCAGCTTGTTGTGCAGACGCGAGCCCTCGGGCAGGGGCTGGCCGCGGCGGATTTTGCCCGTGAGGCGGCCCCAGCCCAGGGGGCTCCACACGATGGCGCTCACCCCCTGGTCCAGGGCCAGGGGCATCAACTCCCACTCGTAGTCCCGCCCCACCAGGGAATAATAGGCCTGGTGGCAGACGTAGCGGGGCAGGTTGTAGCGCTCGGCTAGCCCTAAGGATTTCATCAGGTGCCAGCCCGAGAAGTTGGAGACCCCCACGTAGCGAATCTTGCCCGCCCGCACCAGGTCGTCCAGGGTATTCAGTACCTCTTCCACCGGGGTGACGGCGTCGAAGCCGTGGAGCTGGTAGATGTCGATGACGTCCGTGCCCAGGCGCCGCAGGCTGCCCTCCACGGCCCGCGTCAGGTGATGGCGGGAGGAGCCCATGTCGTTGGGCCCGTCCCCCATGGGAAAGGTGCCCTTGGTGGAGATGAGCACCCGGTCGCGCCGGCCCTTGATGGCCTGGCCCAGGATCTCCTCGGCGGCGCCGTCGGAGTAGATGTCGGCGCTGTCGAACAGGGTGAGCCCCGCCTCCAGGCAGATATCCACCAGCCGGGTGGCCGCCGCCACGTCGGTGTCGCCCCACGCCTTGAAGAGTTCGCCCTTGCCGCCGAAGGTGCCCGTGCCCAGGCTCAACACGGGTACCTTGAGGCCCGATCGGCCGAGTTGTCGATGTTCCACGTCGCGCTCCTATGGTGACAAAGGCCGAGCGTGACCCATGGCAAAAGTTCGGTCAAGCGGGGGGGGCCGGGGCCCGGCGCGGGCCTCAATCGAGGCGGAAATCCCGCCCCAGGTAGGCATCCCTCACGCGGGGATCCGCCTGCACCTCGTCCGGGGTGCCCGCGCACAGTACGCGGCCGTCGCCGATGATGTAGGCGCGATGGCAGATCCCCAGGGTTTCGCGCACGTTGTGGTCGGTGATGAGCACGCCGATGCGGTGTGCGCTCAAGCGCCGCACCATGGCCTGGAGCTCGCTGATGGAGACGGGATCGATGCCGGCGAAGGGCTCGTCCAGCAGCATGAAGCGGGGTACGGTGGCCCGGGCCCGGGCGATCTCCACCCGCCGCCGCTCGCCTCCCGACAGGGACAGGCCGTAGCGATCGGCCAGGTGTCCGAGGCGGAACTCCGCCAGCAGTTCCTCCAGCAGGGTGCGGCGGGCCTCGTCATCCAGCTCGCGCCGCAGCTCCAGCACGCACAGCAGGTTGTCGCGCACGGTCATGCGGCGGAATACCGACGTCTCCTGGGGCAGGTAGCCGAGGCCGAGCCGCGCGCGCCGGTGCATGTCGGCGCCGGTGATGTCGTCATCGCCCAGGGTGATGCCCCCGCCGTCGGCGGGGACGAGACCCGCCAGCATGTGGAAACAGGTGCTCTTGCCCGCGCCGTTGGGCCCGAGCAGGCCCACCACCTCGCCCTGGCGCACATCCAGGCTCACGTCCGTCACCACGGTACGCCCGTGATAGGCCTTGCGCAGGCTGTGGGCCGTGAGGGTGACGGGAGTCGTTGTCCCCGCGGGTGCGGCGCTGCTCTGCCGGGTCAAGGCGGGCAGGGGGCGGGATGAACGGGCAACGAGGTGCGGCGCAGCCGCAGGTCCATTTTTTCCTCGCCATCGCGCACCTGAAGGATACGCACGGGCATCCAGTGAAAGGCCTCGGCGTGCCAGGAGAAGTCGCCGCGAGCTTCGCCGTTCCGCAAGCGCTCCAGCCTTGCCGCGGGCAGGCAGCCGTCGCCGTAGGGTACGGCATCGCGACCACTCAGCACGAAGGCCTGGGTCTCCACCGCGTCGCGCTCGAACACATGGAAACGGTACTCCGGTGCCGGGTCGCCATCCGCCGCCAGGCGTACCGCCAGTTGCAGCCGCACCGTCAGGGGGTCGAGCGCGCCGGCGGGCAGTGCCACGTCGATGGGGCCGCGGTGGCTGTCGCCGCGGGCGCGCAGGGCCTCCCAGTCGAAGCGGGCCTCCCAGTGCTTGTTGCGGCCGGGGCGCCGCACCACCTGCTCGTAACTGCCGGGCCGGATCATGCCCGCCGCCCAGCGGAATCGGCCCTGCTCCCCGAGGGCCAGCCCCAGGACGCGCAACAGCAGGGCGGTGGCGGTGGTGTCCGCGGCGTAGTGGTAACTGCCGCCTTCGTGGCGGGCGAGTTCGATATCCAGGTGGCCCACCTCCGAGCCCTTCCTGAACACCGCGTAGCGAGCCGTGTGCTCGGGCAGTGGCAGCGCCGTGGCGGCCTGTGGCGTGTCTGCGGTGGCCGCCGGCCCGCTCAGCCCCAGGGCGAGCAGCGCGGCGGCGAGCCGGCTGCGGGGCCGGTGCATGGTGGATTGGCGATGTTTCCCGGGCATATCAGTCTGCTGCTAGGGCACTCACGAAGGGGTATTTGCGCCAGCGTCGATGGTGCCATGTCCACAGTTGCGGGTAGGCCAGGATATGGGACTCCATGGCGCGGGCCATGACCGCCGCCGCCTCCTCGACGTCGCCGGGCCCCATATCCAAGGGCCCGTCGATGGTGAAACGCCATACCGGCTCCGCAGCCAGGGGCAGGGCCAGCAGCACCGGCGCCTGGCTGCCGAGGGCCAGCCGCGGCGGGCCGGCGGGCAGCTCGATGCGTTTGCCCAGGAACTCCACGGGGATGCCGCCATGTTTGGTGGCCTGGTCCATGAGCACGTAGAGCACCCGGCCGGCGCGCAGGGCCCGCCGCATGTCCTTGTAGGCCCGGATGCGCGATTCACCTGTGATGACCTCCATGCCGTGGCCGGCCAGGCAGTCGTAGAGGAAGCCCCTGGCGGTCTTGCGCGATTCCCGGGCCACCACGCTGACCGGCAGGCCATCCACCGCCAGCCGGGTGGCCATCAGGATCCCGTTGCCCATGTGCATGCCCAGCAGGATCACGCCGCGGCCCGCCGACAGGGCATCGCGCAGCCGGGCCATGCCGCTGATCTCGCAGTGGGTGCGGATCACGTCATCGGGCAGGCGGTTGCAACCCATGCCGATGATCTCGAGGATGGCGCGGTCGTTGTTCCGGTAGGCTTGGCGCAGGGTTGGTTCCGCCTTCGCCTTCGCCGGGGACGGGGCCGGCGTCCGCGGTAGCAGCCTGTCGAGCTGGCGCTGCAGGTCGGGACGCTGAAGCCAGGACAGCCGGTAGTGCAAGTTGCCCAGGTGTTCGCCGCTGCGCCGTACCAGCGCCATGCCGCCCAGCCGCTGGCTCAATCTGGCGACCACGCGCAGCAGTTCGAAAGCGAGGCGCCGCCGGCCCCGCCGCAGCCACCTAGGCGCCATGGGATGCGGCCTCCCGGGGGCTGAAATCACGCACCAGGCACCACGCCCGGTCCGTGGTCTCTCTGAGGCCCCATTGCGCCAGATTCGGCTTTTTATGTATCCAGTCGTTCACCAGCAATGGCTCCTGCGGTACGTGACCGATCCGTCGGTGCCAGGCATCGCGGTTCCGATCCTGTGGGGGTCCTTGCAGGGTGTGGGCGCGCGCTCCACGGGCGGTGGTGGTCGTCCCCGCCAAGACAAAAATCTTATACTAACCCACTCCGCCACCGGCCGATGTCTCCCCATGACCCATTCACAGCCCATCCCGCGGGCCGGCTTCCGGCCGGTGACGGCGGTCCCGGCAATGGCGGGGCGGCTGGTGGTTGCCGCCCGGCGCCTCCATGCGCCGGATTGAGCGCTACCTGGCGGCGGAGGTCATGCGGCCGGCCGGCGGGACGCTGATCGGGCTGGTGGTGGTCGTGCTGGTGTTCTATGCCAGCCGCATACTGGCCCAGGCGGTCGCCGAGGGCTTCTCCATCGTCGCGGTCACCCAACTGGCATTGCTCAGGCTCGGCATATTCATGGACGTGCTGGTGCCGGCCGCGCTGGTCCTGGGGGTGGTGATCGGCCTCGGGCGTCTGCAGACCGGCCATGAACTCACCGCCCTGGCGGCCCTGGGGGCCGGACGGTATCGCATCCTGTCGGCCCTGGCCTTGCCGGTGCTCGGCCTCGCGTTGCTGGTGGCTGGGGTGTCGCTGCTGTACCGGCCATGGGCCTTCGCCACCCTCTATGGCATCGAGGCGGAAGTCGCCGCACGTCTGGACCTGTCCCAGGTGGAGCCGGGACGCTTCACGCCCCTGGGCCGCGCCTGGCTGCTGTTCGCCGAAGGACGGGACGGCGACAACCTCGAACGGGTATTGGTGCACCGGCGGGGGGACGATGGCGGTGGCGGCGTATTGCGGGCCGGCCGGGTCCATCAGGAGGGCGTCCGGGCGGGCCGGCAACGCCTGGTATTCACGGGGGGGGTGGAGATGTTTCAGCCCGGCACCGGCGGCAGCCCCGATGTGGTGGGTCGGTTCCAACGGCTGGAAGTGGTGTTCACGCCACCGCCGCCGCCGGTGCGGGAACGGCTGCGCCGCGCCTTGCCCTTCGGCGAACTCCGGCAGGGGGGCGACCCCGTCTACCTCGCGGAACTGCAGAGGCGCTTGCTTGGTCCCCTGAGTGTGCCGCTGCTGGCGCTGGCGGGATTGGCATTGGGCCGCATCGATACGCGGCGCGGGCAGTCCACCCGGGTGCTCGGCGCCACCCTGGTGGTGGTGCTGTATTTCAGCGTGCTCGGGGTGTTGATGGAGGGACTGGAAAGGGGCCAGTTGGCCCCGTGGCCGGGGCTGTTCTGGCTGCCCCTGGCGGCCATTGGCCTGCTGCTGTCGCGCTACTGGGTCGCTCATCGTGGCCCGGGGGTACCCTTGTGAGGCTGATCCGTGCCTACCTGATGGCGAGGTTGATGCACGGTTATGCCATGGTGGGCCTGTCGCTGGCCGCGCTGTTGTGGCTGCTGGAGTTGCTGCAGCAAATGGAGGATGCCGGCACCGGCATGGTGCTCCCATTGGCCTGGCAGGCTGCACGGGTGTTGCCGGAGGCCCTGATGGACCTGCTGCCGGTGGTGGTGGTGCTGGCGACGGCCGCGGTGATGGGCGGTCTCAACCGTGACCAGGAGATCACCGCCATGCGGGCAGCCGGCATATCCCTGGGGCGTATCACCGCAATGGTGCTCATGCCGGCGGTGGCCGTGGCGCTGCTGGCCCTGGCGCTGCTGCAGTGGGGTACCCCCCTCTTCTACCAGGGCCCGACGACGATCACCGGACCCGACCTCGGGCAGGAGGGGTTGTGGCATCCCTCCCATGGCATCTGGCTGCGCCAGGACCAGACTTTCTTGAATGTCTCCAGCCTGGAACTCGGCCGTATCCCCACGAACGTCAGCGTCTACGAGTACGATGACACGGGACACCTGCAACGACACATCAGCGCCGCTCGGGCGCGGCCCGACGCCCCGGGAGGCTGGCGCCTCGAAGAGGCGGTGGTACGCGAGTTCGGCATGGCGAACGGGCCCCGCGTGCTCACCTATCCGACGTACACCTGGGCGTCCTTCCTGTCGGCGACGGAACTCGAATTGCTGCTGCACCCGCCCGGCAGTCTGCCCCTGACGGACCTGTGGAAATACGTGGGGACGCTGCGTGCCCGCCGCCAGGATACGGACGAGTTCGTGCTGGTGCTGGCCCAGCGCCTGGTGCTGCCCCTGGCGTGTGCCGGCATGGCCCTGGTGGCGATGGTCGCCGCGGTGGTTTCGTTGCGTAACCGCGCCGCCAGCCTGCGGGTGGCCGCCGCCATGGCCCTGGGCCTCGGTTACCAACTCCTCACCGGCATGTTGGCCCAGGCCAGCCTCGTGCTGGCCTGGCCGCCGCTGTCCGTGGCCGTGCTGCCACCCCTGCTGCTCTTGCTGCTGGGCCTGGGGCTGCTGCGCCGTGTGCGTTGATGAAACGTCCGGCAGGGGTGCCCGCATGAATGGAGTGGAAGGCATCTTCCCGAACAGACTATGGAGAGTCCTTTCCAATCCAGATATGAGTCTGAACGGGGACGGTCAGTGAGCCGGTGAAGTGTCTCGCCTTCAATCCCGGGACCGCCGCAGTGGTACGAGCCATGACGGAGGCGAGTCCTGCGCCCGAGGTCCCTGAGACATCCGTGGATCCCGCGACAGGTGGAATCGCCGGATCTTGCTTTAGAAAAATATTGGAGCTATCGTTTCTATAGAAACTATCCCCATAGGTTCAGGAGGAGATCCCATGGAAGTCACTGGAAAAGCCACCGAGCGCGCTGCAGTGCTGACCAAGGCCGTCATCGGAGCATCCGAATTTCTGGGCCTGAAACGGCCGGAACTGGCGAGGGCCATTGGTCTGAGCCCGGCTACCCTCAGCCGGATGTATGCCGGCCGGTACGTCCTGGACGAAAAGAGCAAAAACTGGGAGTTGGCAGCGCTGCTGGTGCGGCTCTACCGTGGTCTCGATGCCATCATGGCAGGCGACGAGCGGTCTCTGCAGGCCTGGATGCACAACGCCAATACAGAACTGCACGATGTCCCGGTAAGACTCATCGGCAACGTGGCGGGCTTGGTCAACGTGGTCTCCTATGTGGACGCACACCGCGCTCGCATCTGAGGCCGGGCCTGCGGCCGCTGAGGCGTGGCGGGTGGTGGAACACCAGTACACGGTGTCCACCCGAAAGGTGGTGGACACTCTGGATGAGCAGTCCCTGCTGGAAGATATCCTGGAGGAGACAAAACCCGCGTATCCGCCCGAGGCGGCGGACCTCCACTACCTTCTCAAGACCCCATTCCGTTATCCCCCCTCTCCCTTCGGATCACGGTTCCGGCGGCCGCATGACGGCCATGGCGTGTTCTATTGCTCCGAGGAGATCCGTTCGGGCCTGGCCGAGTTCAGCCACTGGCGCCGGCATTTCATCGAGGCCTCGCCTGGAACTCCCCTCCCCGGGACCCACGAGGCCCTGACGGTCTTCGCCGTGGACTACCAGGCGCAGTTGCGGCTCGATTTGACCCGGCCCCCTCTCGATGCCGACCGCACCCTATGGGTCCACCCCGACGATTACAGCGCGACCCAGGCCCTCGCCGAGGAAGCCAGACGGGGTGGTGTTGATGTCATTCGCTACGAGTCGGTGCGTGATCCGGAGCAAGGCGCCAACCTGGCGCTACTCGGGCCCGGGGCGTTCAATGTCAGAACGCCGATGGCACAACAGACGTGGTATCTCTACCTCGGCGCGACCGAGAGCAACTGCGTCCGTGCCGGACGCCACGAATCGTTCACATTCCCTGCACTACGCTAATAGCATGCCCGCGTTTCGTGTCTCTTGTCGTTTGTAAAGAAAAGGAAAATTGCAACCACGAAAGACGCGAAAGACCCGAAATAAAATCACTGGGGGGCTGGAGATTGCCTGGTTAAAGCTTTCGCGCCTTTCGTAGTTTAAAGAAAAAAGAAAATGCAACCGCGAAAGACGCGAAAGGCGCGAAACGGGAGCGGGCGGAGGGTTCTTCCGGCGTATCTTTAAATCCTTCGCGCATTTCGCGTTTTTCGTAGTTCAAAAAAAAGAAATGCAACCGCGAAAGACGCGAAAGGCGCGAAAAGGGAGCGGGCTGAGGGTTCTTCCGGCGTATCTTTAAATCCTTCGCGCATTTCGCGCCTTTCGTAGTTCAAAAAGCTTTTCTTACCTATCCGAGCGGCTCTGCCAAGCCTGTGGATTGGGGTTCACGAGTTCACCTCAACCTTGTGTGTTCTTTACCAAAATTTCGTGTTATTTCGAGTCTTTCGTGGTTCCAAATGTCTTTTCTCACCCCTGGCTGAACAACTCCGCCAGCCTGGTGCCGGGGTCGTCGGCGCGCATGAAGGCCTCTCCTACGAGAAAGGTGTGTACGCCGGCGGCCCGCATGCGCGCGACGTCTGTCGCTTCGTGAATACCGCTCTCGGTCACCACTACGCGGTCGGCGGGGATCTGTTCCAGCAGGTCGAGGGTGGTCTCCAGGCGGGTATCGAAAGTGCGCAGGTCGCGGTTGTTGATGCCCACCAGGGGAATATCCAGGGCCAGGGCGCGGTCCAGCTCCCCGGCGTCATGGATCTCCACCAGGACATCCATGCCGAGTTCGGTGGCCAGGGTCGCCAGTTCCGCCAGGCGGGCGTCGTCCAGGGCGGCGATGATGAGCAGGATGCAGTCGGCGCCCATGGCCCGTGCCTCGTAGACCTGGTAGGGGACGATCATGAAATCCTTGCGTAGTACCGGCAGGGTGCAGGCCTCCCGGGCCTCCCGCAGGTACTCCTCGCCGCCCTGGAAGAATTCGCGGTCCGTGAGTACCGACAGGCAGGTGGCGCCACCGCGCTCGTAGCTGGCGGCGATGGCCGCCGGGTCGAAGTCGGCCCGCAGCAGACCCCGGGACGGGGAGGCCTTTTTCACCTCGGCGATGACGGCTGCCTGGTCCTTCGCCAGGCACCCGCGTATGGCACCCTCGAAGGGCCGCACCGGCGGGGCGAAGGTCAGCCTGTGTTTGAGTTCTGACAGGGGCAGGCGTTCTGCCTGCTCCATGACCTCGATGGCCTTGTGGTCGAGGATCCTCTGCAGGATATCCGGTGTATCGGTCATGTCGGCGTTCCCTGGTAATGGCCGGTCGATGCGGTCCATTCTAACCCGAGCCGGACCCTTACGGTCCCTTCAGCCGTCGGCCAGGGCCCTCAAGCCATTGCAATTCGCGCGCATCGCCGGGGCCCCGGGAGGGCGCTGCGCAGAAGAGTCCCTGCAGGATGGTGCCGGCCCGTCGACCATGAGGCATTTTACTAATCAAAATATACGCGGCTATGGCTGTTCGCGGGATACGCGTGTGGTTCAAGACCCGAGGCCCGACTGCCCGCATTTGTCGCCGGCAGACCCTCGACTCGTTCCCGCAGGCGGCGGTACTCACGCCGCAATGCAGAGGGCCAGGACTCCACCGTGGGTGCGATGTCGTCCAGTACCGACCGCGCCGGGCTTGATTTCCCCGCCTCCAGCCATAGCCGGGCCGCGCGCAATGCCGGCTCCGGCTGGCGGGGGCGCAGGGTGTAGGCCGTCAGGAACCGCTGCGCTGCGGCGTCGGGAAGCCCGGCCCGGGCCGCCAGCCGGGCCTCGAGCAGGGCCAGGTTCCAGCGGTGGCGGGGGCGCTGGAAATAGGCGTTATGCCCCAGATAATCCAGCATTGCGGCGGCTGGAAAACCGGGGCACTCGCCCTGTTCCACGGCCGTCACCAGCATGTTGACGGTGTTGATGGCGTAGGGCGTGTCCTTCAACGGCCCTTGCGGCCATTGGGCGGGAGGGATCACACGCCCGCCATGGCATGCCACGGCGAGGCGCTGAATGCCCACTGCCGCGGCGTGGTGGCGGCCGGCGATGGTGTCCGCGGCCTCGTCCATATGGACGAGGGCCTGCTCGTGGCGGCCAGCGGCCAGGTACAGGTTGGCGGTGGAGGAATGGACCCGCAGGGACCCGGGATGGGCCTCCAGATGATAATCCAGCAGGGCCTCTTTGCTGGACCATATGTCTGCCCGCGCCGCGGTGAGCACAAGATTGAACGCCAACATGAGTACCAGCATCACGGGAAGGACCGGCCGTAGCCGGTGCAGCCGTGCGAGCAGCATGGGTACCGTGGCGGCAATACCGATGAGCAGGCCCGTGGCCGGCAGGTAATTGCGGTGCTCGAAATAGAGTTCCAGGGGCAGCACCGTGGATTCCAACAGATGGGCCGTCATGAAGAACACCACGCCACCCAGCAAAGGCCCGACGGCTCGCCGGCGCAGCCACCAGGCCAGGGGTGGTATGGCGAGCCAGCCCAGCAGCAGCAGCCCCGGAAAGGGGGGCGCGAAGGCCCGGGCCAACACCGGTTGGTCGTCGTGGTAGATGCCGAGGGCCGAGCCGCCGGGCAGGGAAAACAGGTTGAGCAGGTAGTCTACGAGAATCCAGGCCTGGCTCAGCAGCCGATCCCAGGGGCCGAAGGGACGGTGGGAATACACCTGTTCCAGCCAGCCCGGGTGGGTGGCGAGGTATCCGAGGGCGAGCACCGCAGGCGCCACGGCGGCGAGGCCGAGAAGCAGGAGCAGGGGCCTGCGGGCCTTTCCGGTACCCGCGAAGCGCAGGAAGAACACCTCCAGCACCAATACCAGGGCCGGCATCAGCACGCCGTTTTCCTTGCTGAGGGCGGCCAGGGGCCAGCAAATCAGAAAGGCGAGGGCGATGAGGCCCCAGCCGCGGCGCCGTTCCATGGCGAGGTGGTCGCGGCCCAGCACGAAGAGGAGCAGGCCGGCCAGGGTGAACAGAGTGGCGAGCTGGGCCATGCGCTGCACGGCGTAGAGTACGGTGCTGACCATCAGGGGCGCGCTGAGCCAGAAGGCGGCCGCCCACAGGGCGAGCCACCATGCCCGGGGCCCGGGCGCCAGGCCCGGCCGGTCCAGCAGCCTGCCCGCCAGCCAGAACAGCAGGGCGCCGCACAGCAGGTGGATCATCAGGTTGTTGTACTTGAGGGTCCGTACACGGCCACCGTGGAGTTCCTGGTCGGCGAGGAAGCTGGCCATGGCCACGGGGCGGTGGAAGACGCGTTCACCGTAACCGGTGACCACGTCCAGGGCACTGGCGCGCCCGGACTCGTAGGCACTCAGGGCCTCGAGGTTGGCGAGGTCGTCCAGCACCAGGGGGCCTCCGAGGCCCGGCCAGTAGACCAGGACCGTCAGGAGTAGCAGCGGTGCCAGCAGGACGCAGGCGGGGAGGGTTCTGCTCACTCCGGCGCCCTGCCCGCGACACTCACGCCGTCTTGAAGGAGCAGGTCAGGTCCACCAGGGCATCGAGGCGCCCCCGGGCGGCGCCGCTGTCCAGCACCTCAACGGCGCGCTCGACGCCGGCCTCCAGGGTGGGGCTGAGGCCGGCCACGTAGATGGCGGCGCCGGCGTTCAGGGCGGTGATGTCCCGCGCCGGGCCGCGGCGGCCGTCCAGTACCTCTTTCATCAGAGCCAGGCTCTCGGTGGCCGAGGCCACGCATATGGCGGAGAGGTCCCCGCGGGCCACCCCCAGGGCCTCGGGTTCGACGGTGTAGGTGCGCACCCGCCCTTCCTTGAGTTCCGCCACCCGGGTCGCGGCGCCGATGCTGATCTCGTCCAGGCCGTCCTCGGAATGCACCACCATGGCGTGGTGGGCGCCCAGGGTGTGGAGTACCTCGGCGATGGGTTCCACCCAATGGTCGTCGTAGACCCCCAGCAGCAGGTTGGGGGCGCCGGCGGGGTTGGTGAGGGGCCCGAGGAGATTGAACAGGGTACGCACCCCCATCTCGCGGCGCGGCCCGATGGCATGCCGCATGGCGCTGTGGTGCAACGGCGCGAACATGAACCCCACGCCCACTTCGTCCACGCAGCGCGCCACCTGTTCCGGGTTGAGTTCGAGGTTGACACCGGCCTGCTCCAGGACGTCGGCGCTGCCGGAACTGCTGGAGACGGAGCGGTTGCCGTGCTTGGCCACCTGGCCACCGGCGGCGGCCACCACGAAGGTACTGGTGGTGGAGATGTTGAAGGTTCCGGCACCATCGCCGCCGGTGCCCACGATGTCCACCAGGTTGGGGTGGTCCACCGTCACACCCGTGACCAACTCGCGCATGACGCCGGCGGCGGCGGCGATCTCGGCCACCGTCTCGCCCTTCATGCGCAGCCCCACCAGGAAACCGCCGATCTGGGCGGGGGTGGCCTCGCCGGTCATGATGGCGCGCATCACGTCGGTCATTTCCGTGGCCTGGAGGTCGATGCGGCGGGTGACGTGATCGATGGCTTGCTTGATATCCATGGGGTTTCCCTAGGCGGTCAGTGGGGTGGGTTGGTGAGGAAATTCCGCAGCAGGTCGTGGCCGTGGGCGGTGAGGATGGACTCGGGGTGGAACTGCACCCCCTCCACCGCCAGCTCGCGGTGGCGAAAGCCCATGATCTCCTCGCGCCGGCCCGTCTCGTCCTCGGTCCACGCCGTGACCTCCAGACATGCCGGCAGGTTGGCCTCGTCCACCACCAGGGAGTGATAGCGTGTGGCCTCGAAGGGGTTCTCGAGCCCGGCAAATACGCCCTGGCCGGTATGGTGAATCATGGAAGTCTTGCCATGCATGATATGTTTCGCGTGGATCACGTTGCCGCCATACACCTGGCCGATGGACTGGTGACCCAGGCACACCCCCAGAATGGGCACGCGGCCGGCGAAGTGGCGGATCACCGCCATGGAGACCCCCGCCTCGTTGGGGGTGCAGGGGCCGGGGGAGATGACGATGCGCTCGGGCCCGAGGTCTGCGATGTCCGCCACCGATACCTTGTCGTTGCGGCGCACCTCGACTTCGGCGCCCAATTCGCCGAAGTACTGCACCAGGTTGTAGGTGAAGGAGTCGTAGTTGTCGATCATCAGCAGCATGGGGCACGACCTTGGGTGTCGATGGCGAATTCTCTTGGGGGTCTACCCCCTCCGTGGGTTAACCTTCTACGCGGATGCCGGGGCTCCGCGAAGCGGGAAGATTAGCAGAATTGGCTGCCCCATTGAGCATGTGGACGCCCATCCCGGTCGGCGGTGCCGACTCGCAGAAGGGCGCCGCAGACAGGGTTCCACGGTAGCAGCGCCGGGGGCGCAGGTGTGAACAAGTCGAGGTCGAGGATGCGTAAGCCTGGTGTGACATGGGCCTCGTGAAGGCCTGCCTGTCCTGGCGCTACCTGCTGGGGGGCTCGCTCATGGGTGCCGTGGTCCTCGTGGCCCTTGCCCAGGCGACCAACGAAGAAGTGCTCAGGGCCGAGGAACGGCTCAAAGAGCTGGCCAGTGCCGCCCAGACCATCACCGTGGCCACCAGCATCGAGGTATTCGATGAACTGCGGGGCGATATCGACAAGCAACGGACCCGGGCTCTGAAGTGTGTCGCGGATACGGAACTGGCCATCGCGCGATTGCAGAAGGAGCAGGAGATCCTCCAACCGGCCGCCCCGGCGGCGCCGGCACCCGCGGCCGATGGCGCCGCCGACGCTGCGGCGACCGTTCCTCCCCCGCCTCCCGAGACCGAGTCGGAGGCCCTGGGACAGCGTCGCCAGGCCCTCAAGGCGGAGCTGGCGGGCTTAGAGGAACGGTTGGCCCTCTGCCGTCTGCTCACCCTGCGTGCGGAGGAGCTGCTGCAGACCGTCAACGCCGTCCAGCAGCGCAAGCTGGCCCAGCGCCTGCTGGCCCGCGGTCCCCACGTCCTGGAGGTGGTCTCCGCCAATATCTACCACCCGGACCGCTGGGGGAGTTCCATCGCCGAATTGACGCGGCGCGCCAGCGCTTTGAATGGCCTCGAGACCGCCGAACTGTCGGGTGTGGTGGCCGTAGGACTGCTGGGCTTCGCGGCCGGGGTCGTCATCCGCCGCCGCTTGGTGCTCGGCGACCCCGGTACTGCCGCGCCTGTCACGGCCCTCGGGCGCCTGATGTTGTCCCTGAAGGCCTGCGGGGCCCGCCAGGCGCCGGAATTCCTGGCCCTGGCCCCGGTGAGCGTCGCCCTGTGGCTGGCCACCCGTGGCGCCATCGATCCTCCTTTCATCACCTATCTGGCCTACGGCCTACTCGCCCTGGCGGTGGCCGTGCTGCTGACCCGGACGCTATTGAAGCCCTGCCTGCCGGCGGGGCCGGTGTTCGGCCTTGCAGAGGATGTTGCGTTCCCGTTGAGCCAGCGCCTCCAGGTGCTGTGGCTGGTGATGCTGGTGGGAAGTCTGCTGTTTTACACGCCGCTGGTGGAGGCCCTTCACGAGGATGTCTACCTGCTGGCCCGCGATATCTATATCGCCTTCCTGGTGGCCAATATCGTATGGCTCATCTGGCTCGCCGGATATCTCGAGTATTTCCGTACCCACTGGCTGCTGCGGGGGGTGCTGGTGCTGAGCTTCGTCGCCATCCTCGGGGCCGAACTCCTCGGTTACCGCAATCTGGCCGGTGGCGTGGTAAGGAGCGCGCTGCAGACCCTGTTCGCCATGGGTGGCCTGGCGGTACTGCTGCAGCTGGTGGAGGAGGCCTTCGATAGCCTCGACGAGGGTCAGGGCCGGGTGGCGGCCGGCATCCGCCGTACTCTCGGGATCGGTCCCGGGGACTACGTGCCCGGCATCGGCTGGCTGCGGCTGCTGATCATCCTCATGCTGTGGGTGGGCCTGCTGGCCGTGTTGTTGAACATCTGGGGCCTGTCCGACGACGGCTTCAGGGTCATCTACCGCTATATCTCCGAAGGCTTCGATATCGGCAACTTCCGGCTGGTACCGGGCGAATTGCTGGGGGCGGTGCTGGTGTTCGCCCTCATGCTGACCCTCATCGGCTGGTTCAAGAACCAGATGGAACAGCGCTGGCTGGCAAAGGTGCGCATGGATCGCGGGGCCAAGGAGGCTCTGGTGACCACCAGTGGATATGTGGGCATCGCCATCGCGGTGCTGGTGGCCCTTTCCATGGCGGGCCTGCAACTCACCAATCTGGCCCTCATCGCCGGTGCCCTGTCGGTGGGTATCGGCTTCGGCCTGCAGAATGTGGTGAACAACTTCGTCTCAGGCCTCATCCTGCTCATGGAGCGCCCCATCCGCACCGGCGACTGGATCGTGGTAGGGGCCACCCAGGGCTACGTCAAGCGCATCAGCATCCGTTCCACACAGATCCAGACCTTCGACCGCGCCGACGTCATCGTGCCCAATTCCGAACTCATCTCCAACCAGGTGACCAACTGGATGCTCTCCGACCCTTACGGCCGACTGAAGTTGCCAGTGGGGGTGGCCTACGGATCCGACGTGGACAAGGTGCAGGAGATCATGCAGAAGGCCGCCTACGACCATCCCCTGGTGGTCCACGGCGTCATCGGCCTCATGGAGCCCAAGGTGATGTTCATCGGCTTCGGTGACAATTCCCTGAACTTCGAACTGTGGTGCATGCTGAGGGAGGTGGACATGCTGATGTCGACCAAGAGTGACCTCTATTTCACCGTCGAGAAGGCATTCCGCGAGCACGGCATCGAGATCCCGTTCCCCCAGCGCGATCTCCACGTCCGCACCTGGTCGCCGCCACCGGAGGGGGCGGCGCCCGATTCCTGAAGCGTGAAAAGCGGTTTAACCACGAAAGACTCGAAATAACACGAAAGATTGAAGAGGGATGTGTGTTGGGGTGGGCTTGGGAACGCCGATAGGTATGTTCAACGGGCTGGAAACGGCGAAAAGCGGTTTAACTACGAAAGGCGCGAAAGACGCGAAAAAAAACTGAGCGTCCCGACGTGTGCTGCCGCGCCCATCTTGTCATGCCGGGCTTGCCCCGGTATCCAGGGTTACCTCTGTTTTAAAAATTTTCGCGTTATTTCGGGTCTTTCGTGGTTCCCTGCTTTTGCCGCCGTTGCCGAACGCCTCGGCCCCGGCAGGTTGGCTCGGCCCGTACCTGCCTGAGGCGCCCCTGCCCTTAAAATTTTCGGATTTTTCGTGTCTTTCGTGGTTAATCGCCGTTGTCCCTTTAGAACCACCGCCGGTGGCGGAGGTAGAGGAACTGGCCTGCGCCGATGGCGGCGATGGCGATCACCACTGCCAGGAAGGCCCACGGGTTCTCGGTGCCGGGGATTCCGCCCACGTTGATGCCCAGCAGGCCGGTGATGAAACTCAGAGGCAGGAAGATGGCGGCGGCCAGGGACAGTACGTACATGCGGTTGTTCATCTGCTCGGCCAGGCTGTTGGCGAGGTATTCCTGGGCCAGCAGCGCCCGTTCCCGGTCCATGTCCAGCTCTTCCACGTAACGCGTCATGCGGTCGGCGATCTCCCGCAGGTGCAGCCGGTTGCTGTCGTTCAGCCATCCGGCCTTTTCTGCCCACAACCGGGCCAGGGCCTCCCGCTGGGGGGCCAGGTAGCGGCGCAGTTCGATGATCTGGCGGCGCAGGCCGGCGATGGTGGGACGCAGTTGCCGGTGGTCGGCGGCATCGAGGTCGTTCTCCAGTTCGGACACGCGGTCGTCGATATCGGAGATGACCTCGGCCATGCGTCCCACCAGCCCCTCGGCCAGTTGCACCAGCAGGTCGGCAGAGGAAGTGGGGCCCATGCCCCGGGCCATGGCCCCGCGCATGTCCTCCACCGACAGCAGGCGGCGCTTGCGGGTGCTGATGACGCGGTGCTCGTCCACGTACAGGCGGATGGAGACCATGTCCTCGGGGTCTGCTCCGGGGTTCAGGTTGACGCCCCGCAGAGTCACCAGCAGGCCGGCACCATGGTTCACCGCTCGCGGGCGGGTCTCTTCCGCCAGCAGGGCCTCCACCGCCACCTCGTCGAGGCCGCTGTCCTCCCACAGCCAGCGCGCGGCAGCCGGGTCGGTATAGTCCAGATGGACCCACAATGGGCCTTCGTCCGGTGACCACGTGGCGATCCGGGACCAGGCGATCTCGCGGCTGCCGCCGTGGCCATCGAGGATATGGGCCGTCACCAGGCCGTCGTCAGTCATGGGGCATTCTCCCTATCGCTGGCATGGGACGAGTGTAAACCACCACCATGGGACCGTCCCTGAACTACGAAAGACTCGAAAAGTGGAGCGGGAACCACGAAAGACACGAAATAACACGAAAGATTGGAGAGGGATGTGTGTGTTGGGGTGAGCTTGGGAAGCCCGACTGGTATGTTCAACGGACTGGAAACGGCAAAAAGCGGTTTAACTACGAAAGGCGCGAAAGACGCGAAAAAGGCTCGTCCGCAGAATCCGTGGGTGAATGTTTCGCTCGCGGTGAGTTGGGTGTCGGGCTGAAGCCCGACCTACAGCCCGACCTGTAGATACACCACCACCGCCTGCTCCATTGGCACGGATATAGGTCGGGATTCATCCCGACATTCGAGCCTGCCGCGCATACCTCGCGCCGGGTGGGTACCATCCGCCAGCGTTTGGTGTCGGGCTGAAGCCCGACCTACAGCCCGACCTGTAGATACACCACCACCGCCTGCTCCATTGGCACGGATATAGGTCGGGATTTATCCCGACATTCAAGCCCGCCGCGCATACCTCGCGCCGGGTGGGTACCATCCGCCAGCGTTTGGTGTCGGGCTGAAGCCCGACCTACAGCCCGACCTGTAGATACACCACCACCGCCTGCTCCATTGGCACGGATGTAGGTCGGGATTCATCCCGACATTCGAGCCTGCCGCGCATACCTCGCGCCGGGTGGGTACCATCCGCCAGCGTTTGGTGTCGGGCTGAAGCCCGACCTTGTCCGACCTACTTGTCTTGGCGAGAGAATACTTGTCTTGGCGAGAGAAAATTCTTCTTCATATACCCACGAATTCTGCTGACGAGCCGCGAAAAAACCGAGCGTCCCGGCGTGTGCCGCCGCGCCCATCTTGTCGTGCCGGGCTTGACCCGGCATCCAGGGGCGCCCCTGCCCGACAGATTTTCGTGTTATTTCGGGTATTTCGCGGTTCCCCGCCGTACCTTTCGCGCCTTTCGCGTATTTCGTAGTTAACTCGCTTTTGCCCCCGTTGCCGAATGTCTCGGCCCCGGCGGGTTACCGCGGCCTGGTCCTGCCTGAGGCGCCCCTGCCCCCCAAATTTTCGTGTTATTTCGAGTATTTCGTGGTCACCCTTTTTGACGCCACCCCGGCCCTGGACTAACCTTGCCGCTCCGAAGTGTCGAGCCTGTGCCGTGACTTATTGCCTTGCAGTTAATGTACATGACGGACTGGTCTTCTGCTCCGACTCCCGCACCAACGCCGGCGTGGACATGGCCGCCACCTACAGCAAGATGTTCTGCTTCGGCAAGGAGGGCGAGCGCCAGGTGGTCATCCTGTCCGCGGGTAACCTCGCCACCACCCAGGGGGTCATCCAGCGCATCAAGCGGGACATCAAGCAGCGGGCCGATGTCACCCTCATGAACGTGTCCCACATGGAGGACGTGGCGGACTATATCGGGTCCTTGAGCGTGGCGGTGCAGGGCAAGTATGCATCCCCGGAGCGGACCTTCGAGGCCAGCTTCATCGTCGGCGGTCAGATCGGCGGCGAGGAGCCGCGCCTGTTCATGGTGTACCCCCAGGGCAACCACATCACCACCAGCAGCGACACTCCCTACCTGCAGATCGGCGAGACCAAGTACGGCAAGCCCATTCTGGACCGCATCATCACCAACGCCACGCCCCTGGACAAGGTGGCCCTGGCGGCCCTGGTGTCCATGGATTCCACCATGCGCAGTAATCTCACGGTGGGGCCGCCCTTCGAGATCCAGATCTACGAGCGCGATCGGCTGGGGCTGCGGCGCTACCACCGTTTCGATGCGGACAGCGAGTATCTCAGGGAGATCAAGCGGGTATGGGATGAGAGCCTGAACGCCGCCTTCAATCGCCTGCCCCCCATCGCCTGGGCCTTCAGCTGGGATGAACGAGCTGATGGAGAAAACGCAGCTTCTCCACCACAGGCCGGGTGAGTACGAAGGGATAGGGGTCCAGCATCCCCAGGCTGCGGTTCAGGGCGTTGAGGGCGATGCCGAAGTCCAGCCACTGGGTGACGGCATGGTCGAAGTCCCACAGGCTCGGGGCGCCGTCCAGCAGCTTGAAGGCCGCCGCCGTCTCCAGGGTATCCATCATGTGCAGGTAATGGGCCCAGCACTCGGCCCAGTCCTCCAGGGGGTGGGACATGGCATAGGCGCTGATGTAGGCATAGCCCGGTGGCCCCGGAGGCTCGGCGTAGTGGCGCGCCAGGGCCGCCGCGTAGTCGGCCTGCTCGTTGCCGAACAGGGCCCGGAATTCCGCCAGCCGGCTGGTGCCGTAGATCATGCGCTCGAAGTAGTAGTGGCCGCTCTCGTGGCGCAGGTGGCCGAGGGGGGTGCGGTAGGTCTCCCCCAGGCGGTGGCGCTCCGTCTCCCGGGCCAGGTGGTCGGCCTCCCTCACGTTGAGGGTGATGACGCCGTGAGCGTGGCCGGTGAGCACGTGTTCCTCCAGCACCGCCGGGTTGCGGCCCCGGTCCTCCAGGAAGTCGAAGGCGAGGCCGGCGGTGGGGTCGACGCTGCGGCTCACCACCGGGAGATCCAGCACCAGCAGGGTGTAGACCAGGCGGCGCTTGGCCTCCTCCAGCAGGCTCCACAGAGCCAGGTTGTTGTCGTAGTCGAGGGCGGGGATGGTGCGGGTGAGGTCGCAGGAGTCGCAATAGGGCCGGTCGCTGCCGGCATCCACCAGCCAGTTGCAGATCCGATACTCGCTGCTGTTGCGGCACGGCCGGTAGAGATGACCGTCCGGGGCCTCCAGCAGCCCCCCGGAGAGCCGCCTCAGGGGGACCAGGTCGAGGCGGGCGGGGTCGAAGCCGAGGGGCGCCCCGCAGCTCACACAATGGGTGTTCTCGAAGAAGATACGGTTGCCGCAGCTGCAGCGGAAGGTCTTCACGGTGGGCTGGGCCGGGGCCACCAGGTATCGGCGATGCCCTCGTGGACGGCGGCGATGGTGGTCTGGACTTCGTCGATGAAGGCGTGCAGGTCGTGGCCCAGCAGACCCTGGATGTCCGCCGCCCGGACCTGACGCAGGGCGTGGCCGGTGGTGCGCCGGGCGTCGTCGGCCCGCGGCAGTCGCTCGAGGTGCTGGTTGAGACGGTTGAGGCAGAAAGTCACGGAGCGCGGGAAGTCCTCGTCCAGCAGCAGGAAGGCCACCACATCCTCGGCGTTGACCCGGTCGTGGACGTTCTGGCGGTACATCTGGTAGGCGGACAGGGAGCGCAGCACGTTCAGCCATAGGGCGTTCTCGATGGGATCATCCGTCGCCGCCTCGCTGCGGATGGCCAGCAGCGGCGCCGAGCCCACGTCGAGGATGCGGGAGGTCATGTCGGCCCGTTCCACGTGACGCCCGAGCTGGGTGAACCAGTAGGCCGGCCCGCGGGAGAGCACGCCATCGTAGAGGCCCGCCAGTTCCTGGCAGGCGGCGATGACCTGATTGAGGAAGGCGTGACGGTTCTTGCGGGCCACCCCGGTGGACCCGGAGTCCCGCACATGGTGATAGGTGGCGTTGAGGATCTCCCAGGCTTCGGTGGGCAGGATCTCACGGGTGGTGCGGGCATTCTCCCGCGCCATGCGCAGGCAGGTGAGAATGGACCCGGGGTTGCGGGCGTCGGCGAGCATGTGGCGGATGACGTTGCGCTCGTCCAGCTTCTGGTAGTGGCTGGCGAAGGCCTTTTCGCTGTCGGAGATGTCGATGAGGTTGTGCCAGCTCACGTCCACGGCGCCGGGAAGGTCGAGCATGAGCAGGGCGTTGACGTTTACCAGGCGCGCGGTGTTCTCCGCCCGCTCCATGTAGCGGCCGTGCCAGTACAGTCGTTCTGCGACCCGGGATAGCATGATGGTCAGTCTCTCGTCACGATCCAGGTGTCCTTGCTGCCGCCGCCCTGGGATGAATTCACCATGTAGGAGCCCTTCACCAGGGCCACCCGGGTGAGGCCGCCGGCGGTCACGTACTGCTTCTGGCCGTGCAGGATGAAGGGCCTGAGGTCCATGTGGCGCGGCTCGATGCCGTCCGCGGTGAGGGTGGGGGCGGTGGACAGCTCCAGCAGCGGTTGGGCGATGTAGTTGCGGGGGTTCTTCTTCAGCAGGGCCGCGAACTCCTTGCGCTGGCGTGCGCTGGAGGCCGGTCCCATGAGAATGCCGTAGCCGCCGGACTCGTTGGCCGGTTTCACCACCAGCTTGTCCAGATTGGCGAGCACGTGCTCCAGGGTCTGGTCCTCGTTGCAGCGGAAGCTGGGCACATTGGGCAGGATGGGGTCCTCGTCCAGGTAGAAGCGGATCATGTCGGGCACATAGGTATAGACCAGCTTGTCGTCCGCCACGCCGGCCCCCGGGGCGTTGGCCAGGGCCACGTTGCCCGCCTGCCAGGCCCGCATGAGTCCCGGTACGCCCAGCATCGAGTCGGCCTTGAAGGCCTCGGGGTCGAGGAACAAGTCGTCGATGCGGCGATAGATGACATCCACCCGGGACAGCCCGTCGATGGTCTTCATGTAGACGCAGTCGTCCTCGGCCACCACCAGGTCCGGGCCTTCCACCAGCTCCGCGCCCATCTGCTGTGCCAGGTAGGAGTGCTCGAAGTAGGCGGAGTTGTAGATCCCCGGGGTCAGCACCACCACCTCGGGGTAGTCGGCGGGTCGTGGCGACAGGGAGGCCAGGGTGTCGAACAACTGGGTGGTGTAGGCGGTCATGGGCAGGATGCGCTGGGTCTCGAACAGCTCCGGCAGCACCCGCTTGGTGACCTTGCGGTTCTCCAGCATGTAGGACACCCCCGAGGGCACCCGCAGGTTGTCCTCCAGCACGTAGACGGTGCCGTCGCCGTCCCGCACCAGGTCCGAGCCGCAGATGTGGGCCCACGCCCCGTATAGCGGCTTCATGCCCTCGCATTCCTTGCGGTAGTTGCCCGAACTGGCGATGAGGGCCCGCGGCACCACCTTCTCCTTGATGATGCGCTGGTCGTTGTAGACATCGTCGATGAAATGGTTGAGGGCCGTGAGGCGCTGCTTGAGGCCCTCCTCGATGGTGCGCCACTCCTTCTCGGGGATGACCCGTGGGATGATGTCGTAGGGCCACTGGCGATCGATGTTGTCGCCTTCGCTGTACACCGTGAAGCTGATACCCATGCTGCGGATGGCCAGTTCCGCCGAGTGGCGGCGCAGTTCCAACTCCTCGGCGCCGAGGCGGCGCAGGAAGCTCACCAGGGCGCGGGTGCATTGGCGGGGGGCCCCTTTGGAGCTGAACAGCTCGTCGTAGTGGGGGCCGGGGTCGTAGGTCTTCCAGGGATCCGGCCTGGCATCTGGCGTCGGCATGGCTGTCACCTTAGACGATGGGTGGCTCGTCCACCAGACCCGGTGGCGGTTCGTCGACGATGCCCTGGGTGGCCTCGAAGCGTTCCTCCACGTCACCCGCCTGGCGGGTGCGGGCGAGGTGGAACAGGGCCTCGCCCTCGAATACCAGGGGCAGGTTGCTGCGGCCGATGATCACGGCGGCGGCCGGCGCCACCACCTGGGTCTCGCCCTCGCCGAAGGGATCGCTGATGACTCCCATCACGGTGCCGCGTTCCACGGCCGCGCCGAGGCGCACCAAGATCCGCAGGATGCCGCTTTTCTCCGCCCGCACCCAGGAGCTGGTGCGCAATATCACGGTGTGGCGGGGTGAACGTTTGGGTTTGGGCAGCATGTCCAGGGCGCGCAGCACATGGAATATCCCCCGCACCCCGACGCGGATGGCCACCTCGTCGAAATACAGGGCCTCGCTGGCCTCGTACACCATCACCGGGATCCCCTCCTGCGCGGCGGCGCGGCGCAGGGAGCCCTCGGGGGCAGCGGAATGGAGTAGCACCGGGGCGCCGAAGGTGCGTGCCAGGGGTGCCAGGATGGGGTCCGTGAGGTCGGCGCGGATCTGGGGCAGGTTCTCGCGGTAGATGGCCGCGGTGTGGAGGTCTATGCCGATGTCGGCGGCCCGCACCACGTTGCTGAGGAAGGTGTCGGCGAGGCGGGCGGCCAGGGAGCCGCTGCCGGAGCCCGGGAAGGAGCGGTTGAGGTCGCGGCGGTCCGGCAGGTAGCGGGAGCGGCTGTGGAAGCCGTAGATGTTGACGATGGGCACGGCGATGAGGGTGCCGTTCATGCGTCTCAACAGCGGCGAGCGCAGCAGACGGCGTATGATCTCCACGCCGTTGATCTCGTCGCCGTGGATGGCGCCGCTGACGAACACCACCGGCCCCTCCTGGCGCCCATGGACTACCTGCACCGGCATGTAGATAGGGGTGTGGGTGTAGAGTCCCGCCAGGGGGATCTCGAGGGTGGCGCGATGGCCGGCGGCCACGGCGGTGCCGGCCAGCACGAAGGGCTGTCGCTTCATCCCGTGCCGCGGGTGCGGGTCTTCCCCATCTTGCCGTTGCTCTCGATGAAGGCGATGATCTGGCTGGCCACGTCCTTGCCCGAGGCCCGCTCGATGCCCTCGAGGCCGGGGGAGGAGTTCACCTCCATCACCACCGGCCCGTGGTTGGAACGCAGGATGTCCACGCCCGCCACGTTGAGCCCCATGGTGCGGGCCGCCCGCACGGCGGTGGAGCGCTCCTCGGGGGTGATGCGCACCAGGCTGGCGGTGCCGCCACGGTGCAGGTTGGAGCGGAACTCGCCCTCCTTGCCCTGGCGCTTCATGGAGGCCACCACCTTCTCGCCGATGACGAAGCAGCGCAGATCGGCACCCCCTGCCTCGGCGATGAATTCCTGCACCAGGATGTTGGCCTTGAGGCCCATGAAGGCCTCGATGACGCTCTCCGCCGCCTGCTTGGTCTCCGCCAGTACCACGCCGATCCCCTGGGTACCCTCCAGGAGCTTTATCACCACGGGCGTGCCGCCCACCATGGAGATGAGATCCTCGATGTCGTCGGGCTTGTGGGCGAAGCCCGTCACCGGCAGGCCGATGCCCTTGCGGGCCAGCAACTGCAATGCGCGCAGCTTGTCCCGGGCGCGGGTGATGGCCACCGACTCGTTGAGGGGATACACCCCCATCATCTCGAACTGGCGCAACACCGCGGTGCCGTAGAAGGTGACCGAGGCCCCGATGCGGGGGATCACCGCATCGTAATCCTGCAGCTGCTCTCCCTTGTAGTGGATGCTGGGCCGATGGGAGGTGATGTTCATATAGCAGCGCAGGGCGTCGAGCACATGGGGCTCATGGCCCCGGGCCTTGCAGGCCTCCACCAGGCGACGGGTGGAGTACAGGCTGCTGTTCCTGGACAGTATGGCGATTTTCAAGAGGCCTCCTCGGTCTTGAGATGTTCGGTCAGGGTCTTTCCGGCGGCATAGGATGCCGCGGAATCCACCAGGTAGTCACCCGCCAGGGCGGAGCGCCCCAGCAGCATGCGAAAGCGCATGGTATCGCGGTCCGTCAGGGTGATCTCGATGCGCTTGGATTGCCTGCCGATGCGTACCAGGGAGGCGATGACGAAGCGCTGCTCGCGATGGCCGCCCGAATCCGACACCAGGCGCCGGTCCAGCAGCCGACTCTCGCATTGCACCACCGGCTCGGTCCTGCCCTGCAGGGGATGTACCCCGAAGCGCACCCAATCCGCGCCGTCGCGCCGAAAGGGCTCCACGAAGTAGGCATGGAGACAGGAGGTGCGGGCCCCCGTGTCCACCTTGGCCTTGATGCGCGGGATCCCCAACTCCGGCAGACCCACCCACTCGCGCCAGCCCACTATGCTGCGGCCCGAGCCGCTCGCCCGGGATGGCTCCGTCTGCGTTGAAGTGGATCGTGATGGCATGGCCGAAGCCTGGTATGAGTAGCGCGAGCATAACCGCCCGGCAAGCCGTGTCAACTGCGCCCGTTGGGACGGGTTCGCTTACCGGCTCCAGGACAGGCTGATGGCGCCGAACTGGCTGTCACCCTGCTGGCCGTCGAACTCGTCGCTGCGGAACACGTTGGTGAAGGACAGGCGCAGGGACTCCCAGGTCACCACCAGGCCGAACTGGAGATCCGCCACCAGGGGCTTGCGGTCGACGCTGTGGCTGTCCCGGAAGGTGTTGCCATCGAGGAAGATGTTGCGGGCCACCACCCGGCCCTCCACGCCGCCGAACAGATACCATTCCACGCCGTCCCGGGCGAGTGTGAAAAACCCCCCGCCCGGCAGGCTGGGACGGATGCGCGGCGGGCCGAAGTCCCCGCGCAGGCTGTTGCCGAGACGCAGGGTCAGTCCGGCCCCGCCCATGATATGCACGTTGCCCAGGGCATAGCCCAGGTGGGGCATGACATCGGCCTGGAGTCCGATGGTCTTCCAGGCGGTGTGGCGCCACTGGCGGCTGTGGTAGGCGTTGACGGTGAGCTCGTCCCGGAGTTGGTTGTCCCAACCGCGGGGCTGGCGGGTGTCGATGAGTTCGTGCCATTCCTTCTGGAGGGTGTCGCCCTGCGCCGAGGGCCCCACCACGCCGAGGTTGAGCACGTAGGTGTCGAGGCGCTCCCAGCTCAGCCCGGCGGCGGCCGGGCCACCGTGACGGGACATGAGTGCGATGCTGCCGTAGAGCCAGCCGGCGTAGGGACGGTCGTCCTCGATGAGGGTGGGGGTGGTGATGTCCTCCGGGGTGTAAATATTGTGACCGAGGGACAGGCTGGTGCGCTGGCCGCAGTCGGTACAGCGTGCATCCACCCCCGGCAGATAGTCCCCGAGGAACCGCATCCAGCCGGGGGCCTGGTACTCCCGGGTGAGGTAGTTGAGGCGGAATCCATTGGTGTAGTGACGGTCGAGGCCGTTGCCGAAGAGGTCGTTCTCCACCTGCAGGTTGACCACGGCGCCCGCCGCCATGAGATGCCCCCATGGTAGGGCCAGCAGCAGGGCCAGTAGGGCGAGGACAGCGAGGGATCGCTTTGAGGCGGCGCTGGGCGGGGCGGGCATGGGCGGTGCGCGGGACTCAGGCCCTTTCGTCGCGGGACAGGGGGCGCAGCCCCTGGTGGGCCATGGCGACGGCGCGGAATATGGCGCGGCCCTTGTTCATGGTCTCCTCCCACTCGGTGGCGGGCACGGAGTCGGCGACGATGCCGGCCCCTGCCTGGATGTGCAGCTCGCCGTCCTTGATGACGGCGGTGCGGATGGCGATGGCGGTATCCATGTCCCCCTGCCAGCTCAGGTAACCCACGGCGCCGCCGTAGACCCCGCGCTTGACGGGTTCGAGTTCGTCGATGATCTCCATGGCCCGCACCTTGGCGGCGCCGCTCAGGGTGCCGGCCGGGAAGGTGGCGCGCAGGGCGTCCACCGGCCCCAGGCCCGGTTTGAGGCGCCCCGTGACGTTGGACACGATATGCATGACGTGGGAATAGCGCTCCACCACCATGCGTTCCGTGAGTTCCACCGTGCCCGTCTCGGCCACCCGGCCCACGTCGTTGCGCCCGAGGTCGATGAGCATGAGATGTTCTGCCAGTTCCTTGGGATCCGCCAGCAGCTCGGCCTCCAGGGCCCGATCGGCGTCCTCGTCGCCCCCCCGCGGCCGGGTGCCGGCGATGGGGCGCACGGTGATCCGGCCCTCCTCCACCCGTACCAGGATCTCCGGCGATGAGCCGGCGATATGGAAGCCCCCGAGATCGAGGAAGAACAGATACGGGGAGGGGTTGAGGCAGCGCAGGGCGCGGTAGAGGTCCAGGGGCGGCGGCGCGAAGGGGGTGGTGAGACGCTGGGACAGCACCACCTGCATGATGTCTCCGTCGACGATGTATTCCTTGGCCCGTTCCACCGCCGCTTCGAAGCCGGCGCGGGTGAAGCCCGACACGAAGTCCGTCTCCGCCACCCCGGGGCCGCCGGCGGGGGCGGGCTCGCGGGCCGGCAGGGGGGCGCTGCGCAGCCGCTCTTCCAGGGCGTCCAGCCTGGCCTCGGCCCGCTGGAGGGCTTCAGGGGTGGCGGGGTCCACATGCACCAGCAGGTACAGGGTGCCCTTGAGGTTGTCGAATACCACCACCTCATCGGAGAGGGTGAGCAGGATGTCCGGCACCCCCAGGGGATCGGGGGCCTGGCAGGGGCCGAGCCGGGGCTCGATGTAACGCACCGTATCGTAACTGAAATAGCCTACCAGGCCACCGGTGAAGCGGGGCAGTTCGGGGATGCGGGGCACCTTGAAGCGCGCCTCGAAGGCCGCGATCCACGCCAGCGGGTCATCGGCATCGGCCTGCTCGACCACGGTATCGCCGTCGTACACCTCGATGTGCCGGCCCCGCACCTCGAGGCGGCCCGTGGCGGGCAGGCCGATGATGGAGTAACGCCCCCACTTCTCGCCGCCGTGGACCGACTCGAAGAGATAGGAGTAGGGCCCCTCCGCCAGCTTCAGATAGGTGGACAGGGGGGTGTCCAGGTCCGCCAGCACCTCCCGGTAGACCGGCACCCGGTTGTAGCCCCGGGCGGCGAACTCCTGCAGGCGCTGGGGATCCACGGACGTGGCCTCAGGTCTCGAGAATGTCGCGCAGCTCCGCCAGGCTGTCGATCACCGCATCGGGTGCGGCCTCGCGGATGTCCACGCCATGGTTGTAGCCATAGCTCATGCACACGATGCCGAAGCCCGCGGCCCGCGCCGCGGTGACATCGCTGACGGAATCTCCCACCATCAGTGACTCCTCCGGTGGCACGCCGAAGTGGGCGGCGGCATGGAGCAGGGGCAGGGGGTCGGGCTTCTTGCGCTCCAGGGTGTCGCCGGCGACGATGATGCCGAAGTCGTCGTGGAGCCCGAGGGAGCGCAACAGGGGCAGGGTGAACCGTTCCGCCTTGTTGGTGACGCAGCCGAGGGGATATCCCGCCGCCTTGAGGTAATCGACGCCCTCCTTCACCCCGGGATACAGCAGGGAGCGTGTAGATGTGTTTTGGGCGTAGAGATCGAGGAAGATGGGATAGGCGCGCTCAAAGTCGGCGGCCGGTGGCTCGGCGTCCAGGTCGTCCGCCAGGGCGCGCTTCACCAGCTTCTCCACCCCGTTGCCCACCCAGTTCCTGACCTTGGCCTCGCCGTGAGGCGTCCGTCCCAGGGCGCGCATCATCTCGTCCACGCAATAGGCCAGGTCCGGCACGCTGTCGACCAGCGTGCCGTCCACATCGATGAGGATCATGCGGGGGTGGGTATTCATGGTCGCGGTGCCGCGGTCTGTCGCCTGGCGGCGTCAGACGGAGGCCATCTCCTCGCGCATCTTGCGGATAATGGAATCGTAGCGGTGGGGATCACTGTCGTTGCCCTTGCCGAAGATGCCGGAGCCGGAGACGAAGGTGTCGGCCCCGGCGGCCTTGATCTCCCCGATGTTGTCCGCCTTCACGCCGCCGTCGACCTCGAGACGGATGTCCCGTCCGGAACGCTCGATCATGGCCCGCGCCTGGCGCAGCTTGTCCAGGGTCGAGGGTATGAAGCTCTGGCCGCCGAAGCCCGGGTTCACCGACATCAGCAGGATCATGTCGATCTTGTCTATGACGTACTCGAGGTAGCTCAAGGGCGTGGCCGGGTTGAACACCAGACCGGGCTTGCAGCCCTCGCCGCGGATCAGTTGGATGGTGCGGTCGATGTGGTCCGAGGCCTCGGGATGGAAGGTGATGTAGGTGGCGCCGGCGGCCGCGAAATCCGGCACGATGCGGTCCACCGGCTTTACCATCAGATGCACGTCGATGGGCGCGGTGACACCATGCTGGCGCAGGGCCTCGCACACCAGGGGGCCGATGGTGAGATTGGGCACGTAATGGTTGTCCATGACATCGAAATGGACGATGTCGGCGCCTGCCTTCAGGACGTTGTCCACCTCTTCCCCGAGGCGGGCGAAGTCGGCGGACAGGATGGACGGCGCGATGAGTTCAGCAGCCATGGTATTTGCACTCCCGTCAAAAAAAGACGCAAGATACCCGATCCCCCAGTCTTTTTCAGTAGCCCGTGTTTAATTGTCATGAAATCCAAGGCTCGTCGCCGTGCCACGCCGTCGTTGGTTGAGGTGGCTGTCGGCGGTATTCACCCTCGGCCTGGTGACCGGAACGGGGCAGGCCACGGAGGAAATCGAGTTGCCGGTGGGCGATGCCGTGCTGGCGGCGCGGCTCACGGCCAGCGTTTCTGAGGAACGCGCCGGGGTGGTGATGCTGCTGCCCGACGGCCTCGACCCGCGGGCCACGGCCCTGGCCGATGCCATCGCCGCGGGCCTTGCCCGTCACGGCTGGGAGGTGGTGGACATCAGGGCGCGGATCCTGGACCACGCGGCGGCGTTCAACGCGCCGGGTACCCTGGCCACCGAGACGGGTAACCTGGTGGAGGCGGTGCGGGCCCGCACCCGCGACCGGCGCCGGCCCTCGGATATCTACATGGTGGGCCACGGCTGGGGGGCCATCCTCGCCGGCCTTTACCTCGACGGGCGGGCGGAGCCCCCGGTGGCGGGGCTGGCGGTCCTCAACGCCGCGCCGCCGCCGGGCCTGCCGCATCTCGCCTTCAACCGCCTGTTACCGGGGATTGCGGTGCCGGTTTTCGACATCTGGAGCGGGCGCAGCCATGGACGCGTGACCGCCAATGCCTCGGCACGGCGGACCGCCGCCGGTTCCGGGCGGGGGGATGGATTCCGCCAGTTGGAGGTGGCCGGCGCGAACCACTTTTTCACGGATCGCGTGGATGGCGTGGTGAAGCGCCTGCGGGGCTGGTTGAAGCAGCAGAGCGAGGATTGAGGAATGCAGGAGTCCCAGGGGCAGGCGTTCCAGGGGAGGGGGATGGAGCGGTCTCCGGACCATCGGCGCGCGGCAGCCGGGGGATGTCGGGATAAGGCTTTCCCCTGTAATGGCATGTCTTAACCGCCCGCCCATGCTTTACCATGGCGGCCGGCATCCGCAATGACCGGGGGCGGTCCGCGCCCCGGTTCCATATCCATCACGAGGCGCGGCGTGACGGCGCCGTGGACTCGGTAATAGTCATATTAATCAAGGGGAAACAGATGCTTATAGCCATTGCCATTACCCTGCACCTGCTGGCGGCCCTGGTCTGGGTCGGTGGCATGTTCTTCGCCTACATGGCCTTGCGTCCGGCCGCCGCCAGCGTGCTGGAGCCGCCCCTGCGCCTGCCTTTGTGGGAGGCCACATTCCAGCGCTTCTTCTTCTGGGTGTGGATCGCCATCGCATTGCTGCTGGTGACGGGCTACTGGTTGGTGCTCGGCCCCTACGGTGGTTTCGCCGAGGCACGCCCCTTCATCCATACCATGAACGCCATAGGCCTGCTGATGATGGCCATCTACGGGCATCTTTACTTCGTGCCCTTCAAGCGGATGCGCCGCGCCATAGCCGTTCAGGACTGGCCGGAAGCCGGCAGGAACCTGAACCAGATACGCATCATCGTGGCCGTCAATCTGGTCCTCGGTCTCATCACCGTGGTGGTGGCCGTGGCGGGACGCTATGTGGGCTGAGTTGGATGTCGGGATGTCGGGATGAATCCCGACCTACATTCGTGCCGCAGGAACGGGCGGTGGTGGTGTCTCTGTCGGGCTTCAGCCCGACACCCAACGCTGGCGGATGGTTCCGGCCCGGCCCGTGGTATGCGCGGCGGGCGTTAATGTCGGGATGGATCCCGACCTACATCCGTGCCGCAGGAACGGGCGGTGGGGGTATTTGCAGGTCGGGCTGTAGGTCGGGCTTCAGCCCGACACCCATTAAAAAGCGTGACCGCGAAAGACGCGAGTGACGCGGAAAAGGGAGAAGGTCAGGGAGGAGTGGCGGTTTGAAAAGGCGCAGCAGCCCCACCGTTCCGGCGCCAGCAGACCCGGCACACCGATGTTAATCTTTTCACTATTCCCTTTCCCATTTCCCTATCCCCCTATCGGGCGCGCCCCCTAACACCAATATTTGAGTTGGACGATATGGAAGTTGATGCCCCGGTTCGGGTCCTTGATGCTGGCGTTGGAGAGGTGCTGGAAGCGGTAGGTCAGTTCGTACTGATGGCGGGGGCCGAAGCGCGTGCCGGCGCCCAGGTGGCTGCCGAAGTTGAGCGATGTACCGAAGCGCTTGTCGTCGATGCTGAGATCGGACAGCAGGTGGGCACCGATACCGAATTCGAGAAACGGTAGCAGGCCGCCCGCCGGGGGGTGGTGGGGCTGGAGGCGAAACACGGGGGTGATACCGACCTCCGTGAGGTTATCGTTGCCGGTGCGGCCCCGGTCGCCGTCCCAATGGCTGAGGCCGAACTCCCAGAACCCGCCCAGGTACCAGTTCCCGGCGGCGAACCATTGGCGCTCCCACTCCCATTGGATGGCGAGGCCGTAGCGGTCGATATCTTCGTCGTCGTCTTGCCCCAACGCCAGGGTGAATCCGTCTACGGCATGGGCCGCCCGCCAGGTGGCCAGCATGGTCACCAGGATGCTTATGGCTATTGTTCTCGACACGAGGTATTCCCCTCCGAATTCCGTATCCTGAACCACTGTGCGGGCAAAAGTTACCGGATCCGGCAGCGGGCCACAATCTGTCGGCGTGACAGTTTCCCCGGCCGGGGCCTTGGTTTACTCTTTGGCCTCGGCATTTCATTCCCAATCCAGGGCCCGGGTATGGACATAGAATCCCAGCGCTTCGCGGACACCGTGGTCCTCTCAGCCCGTGGTCGCGTGGACCATGAGACATCGGAGCAGCTTAAGAACGCCCTGCTGATCCAGGTGGACTCCTGCGAGGCGGATGGTGAGCGCCTGGTCATCGACCTCAGCGAGGTGGAATACATCAGCAGCGTGGGGCTGCGGGCGCTGATGATGGCGGCCAAGCGGGTCCAGGCTCAGGATGCCGTGATGGTGGTGGCCAAGCCCACCTCGGTGGTGAGGGAGATCCTGGAGATCAGTCGTTTCCACCTCATGATTCGCATGTTCGACGACGTCCCCGCGGCCCTCGCCGCCCTCTCGCCCCAGGCGGCCGAGGCCTACGGTGCCCGCTGACGCCGGCCTTGTCATTCGCTTTTGGGGCACCCGCGGTTCTCTGCCGAAGGCGGCCGACAGTGCCATGATCCAGGATAAGCTGAAGGCGGCGTTGCGCCAGGCGGCGGGCCGGCGCTTCGACGACGATGATGCCCTCGAGCGCTTCATTCGAGAGGAACTCCCCTTCTCCGTGTCCCATACCTTCGGTGGCAATTCGCCCTGCGTGCAGATCGCGGCGGGGGAGGACGAGGAGCTCATCTGCGACCTGGGCTCGGGGGCCCGGGAGCTGGGCAACCATATCCTCGCGGAACGGGGCAGCCCCCGCACCTACCACGTGCTCATGTCCCACATGCACTGGGACCACATCATGGGCTTCCCTTTCTTCGTGCCGGCCTTCATTCCCGGCAACACCATTCATATCCATGGTTGCCACGCGGGCCTCGAAGAGGCCTTTCGGCGTCAGCACGGGCCGCCCAGCTTTCCCGTCCCCTTCGATGCCCTGGGGGCCGATATCCACTTCCATGTCATGCCGGCGGGTCAGCCGCTGGACATCGCCGGTTTCCGGGTGACCGGCCACCTCCAACTCCACGGCGGGGATTCCTACGGTTACCGCATCGAGCGGGGCGGCAAATCGGTGGTCTATTCCACGGACAGCGAGCACAAGCACGGGGACGAGGCGGCGCTGGCCGAGGTGGCGGCCTTCTTCAAGGACGCCGATCTGGTGATATTCGATGCCATGTATTCCCTCGCCGACACCGTCTCGGTGAAGGAGGACTGGGGCCATTCCAGCAACATCATGGGGGTGGAGCTGTGCCACCGTGCCCACGCCAGGCACCTGTGCATGTTCCACCACGAGCCGGTCAACGACGACGCCACCCTCTATCGGCTGCTGCAGGAGACCCGCCGTTACGAGGAGATTTCCAGGCGCAAGCATCCCCTCCACGTATCCTCCGCCTATGATGGCCTGGAGATCCGGTTGTAGACGGGCACCCCCCGGACCGGGCCCTTCAGTCTGCGGCGCCGGGCCCGTAACGCTCGAGCACGTAGCGCTCCACCATGGCTTGGAACTCCTCCGCGATATGGTCCCCCTTGAGGGTCACGCTCTTCTCGCCATCGACGTAGACCGGTGCCACGGGGCGCTCGTTGTTGCCGGGCAGGCTGATGCCGATGTTGGCGTGCTTGCTCTCGCCGGGTCCGTTCACCACGCAGCCCATCACCGCCACGCTCATCTCCTCCACGCCCGGGTAGGCGTCCCGCCACACCGGCATGCTGGCGCGGATATGGCCCTGAATCTGCTGGGCGAGCTCCTGGAAGTAGGTACTGGTGGTGCGGCCGCACCCGGGGCAGGCCACCACCGCGGGGGCGAAGGAGCGCAGCCCCATGCTCTGGAGTATCTCCTGGGCCACATGGACCTCCCGGGTTCGGGAGGCGCCGGGATCGGGGGTCAGGGAGACGCGGATGGTGTCGCCGATCCCCTGCTGCAACAGCACCGCGAGGGCCGCGGTGGAGGACACCACCCCCTTGTCCCCCATGCCCGCCTCCGTGAGCCCGAGGTGCAGGGCGTGTGAGGTGCGGGCGGCGAGGGCGGTGTAGACGGCGATGAGGTCCTGCACCCCGCTCACCTTGCAGGAGATGATGATACGGTCGGCCGGCAGGCCGAACTCCACGGCCCGCCGGGCGCTGTCCACCGCCGAGGTCACCAGGGCCTCGCGGGTCACCTCCGCGGCCTCCAGGGGCTGCGGCCGCCGTGCGTTGTCGTCCATCAGGCGCGCCACCAGGTCCTGGTCCAGGCTGCCCCAATTGACGCCGATTCGCACCGGTCTGTCGTAACGGCAGGCCAGCTCGATGAGGGTGGCGAACTGGCTGTCCCGCTTGCTGCCTCGCCCCACGTTGCCGGGGTTGATACGGTACTTGGCCAGGGCCTCGGCACAGGCCGGATGGGCGGTGAGCAGCTTGTGGCCGTTGAAGTGGAAGTCCCCCACCAGGGGCACCACTACGCCGCGGGCCGCCAGGGCGTCGCAGATGTGGGGCACGGCGGCGGCGGCCTCCATGGTGTTCACCGTCACCCGTACCAGTTCGGAGCCCGCCGCCGCCAGATCCGCCACCTGGTCCACGGTGGAGGCGATATCCGCGGTGTCGGTGTTGGTCATGGATTGCACCACCACCGGTGCGCCGCCGCCGACGATGACCTGACCGACCCGCACGGCCAGGGTGTGCTTGCGCTGTGGGGACATGGCCCGTTCCTGTGATCTGGGATGTCACAGGATTCTAAACCACTGCCCACCGGCGGTCCCAGCATGGGAAACTACGGTCTTTCGACCAGGGCGAGGGGATCGAGCAGGACATGGGCAAGGAATATCCGGGGGCCCCCCTGGCGGCGGTGGGGGCGGTGGTGATCCATGGCGGTCGGGTGCTGCTGGTGCGCCGTCGGGACGAGCCTAATGCGGGTCAGTGGGCGATTCCCGGCGGCAGCGTGCACCTGGGTGAGACCCTGGCCGCGGCGGCCGAACGGGAGGTGTTGGAGGAGAGCGGGATCAGGGTGCGGGCCGGGCGCCCCATCTATGCCTTCGACCGGGTGGAGCGGGACGAGGCCGGTCGGGTGCGCCACCACTACGTCGTGGTGGATGTGCTGGCCGAGTACCTGGCGGGGGACCCCAGCCCCGGAGATGATGCCCTGGAGGCCCGCTGGCTCGCGCCCCATGAGCTGGCGGGGTTGCCCGTCAATGCCACCACCCTGGATCTGCTGCGCACGGCCGTGGATTTCCTCGAATGAGCCGCGGGGCCGCATAATGCAACCCTGACCCCTGGGTTCAGGGTTGGGCGAGGCTCATGACCAGCGACACCACGCCCACCACGACGGCGATGAACAGGATGGTCGCCGTGAGGCCGATGATGATGAAATGGATGGGCTTGCCGCGGCTGAGGTCCCGCTCGCGGGTGGCGTCCTTCTGGATCCCGAGAAAGGCCCACATCACGCTCTTGGTGACCTGCCACAGGCTGAGGGGGGACTGATCCTGTTCTGTCGTGTCGCCGGTCTTTCCGGACATGGTGCTTGGCTCCCGCTTGACGTTGTGGCGGCGCATGATACGGGATCCTCGGCCCGTGACCATCCCGCGGGCGGGATGGGGCACGGGCGTCAGGGCCTTTGGGGCGGGGACGGCCTGCTATAGTGGGGTCTTGGCGCGGACGGCCTCGTGAAACGCCCCGTCCGTGTGGCATTCCATGCAGGCCGGCAGGTGTAATCAGATGTTCGAGAGCATAAAGGAAGACATCCGCAGCGTATTCAGCCGCGATCCGGCGGCCCGCAACGCCTTCGAGGTGCTCACCACCTACCCCGGACTCCACGCGGTGATGATGCATCGCCTGAACCACTGGCTGTGGAACCAGGGCCTGCGCTGGCTGGCACGCCTGTCGTCCACCCTGACGCGCTGGCTCACCGGCATCGAGATCCATCCGGCGGCCCGCATCGGGCGGCGCTTCTTCATCGACCACGGCATGGGAGTGGTGGTGGGCGAAACGGCGGAGATCGGCGACGACTGCACCATCTATCACGGGGTGACCCTGGGCGGCACCACGTGGCGCAAGGGCAAGCGCCATCCCACCCTGGCATCGAATGTGGTGGTGGGGGCAGGGGCCAAGGTGCTGGGGCCCATCACCATCGGGGAGGGGGCCCGCATTGGTTCCAATGCGGTGGTGGTCAAGGATGTACCCGACGGCGCCACGGTGGTGGGGATCCCGGGCCATATCGTGCAACGGGCCGAGGGTGGGGGGCCGGTGGAGCACCGCCAGGCCATCTCGCGCAAGATCGGCTTCGACGCCTACGGCGTGACCAAAGACATGGAGGATCCGGTGGCCCACGCCATCAACCTCATGCTGGACCACATCCATGCCATGGACGGCCGCATGGAGGACATGTGCCGCATTCTCAAGGAGGTGGGTGGCGAGGAGGCGGCCCGGCTGGGGGACTGCCAACTGGAGCCCAGCGGCAAGGAAGCGGAGCAGGCCGGCCACGAGGGCCTGCCGTCCAAAATAGTTGACTGAATTGCTGGGATATGCAAGGCTCAGGTTTTCCGGGCTACCAACGCAGCGAGTTGACCTATGAGGCTAACCACCAAAGGGCGATATGCCGTAACGGCCATGCTGGACCTGGCGTTGCATTCCGATACCGCCCCCATCACTTTGTCTGACATCTCCCAGCGCCAGGGGATCTCCCTGTCCTATCTGGAACAGCTCTTTTCGCGCCTGCGCAAGCAGGGGCTCGTGAACAGTACCCGTGGTCCCGGCGGCGGTTACCGGCTGGGCCGCGACGCCGTGGATATCAATGTCGCGGACGTCATCACCGCCGTTGACGAGTCCGTGGATGCCACCCGCTGTGGCGGCATGCAGAACTGCCAGGGCGATCAGCGCTGCCTGACCCACGAGTTGTGGTGCGAACTGAGCGACCAGATCTATCATTTTCTCCAGGGGATCTCCCTGGACGATCTGGTTCAGCGCGGTGGCATTCAGGAAGTGGCGGCTATCCAGGACCAGCGCCTGGGTGTGACGAGCGGCAGGCGGGATAGCAACCGCGTCGAAGTGGACCTCGGCTGAGGGCCCGGGCGGCACGCCTGACGTGCCCTCTATTACGGAGTCGAACGATATGAGCATTTCAATCACCGAGAGTGCGGCCGCCCACGTGAAGAACATGCTGAAGGCGGAACAGGACGCGCGTGGCCTGCGCCTCGGCATAACCAAGAGCGGCTGTTCCGGTTATCAGTACGTCATGGACTTCGCGCGCGAGATCGGCGACAAAGACAGGGTATTCGAGAGCCATGGTGTCAAGCTCATCGTCGATGCCGACAGCCTGTCGGCCCTCGAGGGGGTGGAATTGGATTTCGTCCGCGAGGGCTTGAACTCCATGTTCAAGTTCAATAACCCCAATGCCGTGAACGAGTGCGGTTGCGGGGAGAGCTTCGCCATTCAGTAGGGACGCCGCGGCACGGATCGGAATCCGGGCGCTCCGCCCGGCCCGACCGGGGGGCGGCTTGCTCCACCCGCCGGGTCGTCTCCCCGGCGCACCCATGACGCGCGACCACAGGCCGCGCCGGGCACGCTGCCTCCGGTAACCCTCCCCACTTTCCGGCACAAGCGGGGCACTGGTTCTGGGCTCGTCGTTTAAGTATCCTTCCCCCTTTGCGTATTTCCCCTAAAGGAGAGGAAATGAGCACCGATGACGAATTCGCGGCCCTGCGGGCATCACCTTTCACCTCCGATATGGACGACGACGAAGTGCAGGTGCTGGCATCCATCAGTAACTGCCGGGTGCTGGAAGACGAGGAGGTCTTGTTCGAGGAGGGGGAGACGGGCCAGAGCCTGCATATGATCGTAGAGGGGCGCCTGGCCGTTACCCGGGACACCGGCGGTGGCGAGTGGACGGTGCTACACATCCTCGGACGGGGCGACCTTACCGGCGAGATGAGTTTCATCGACGGCCGGCCTCACAGCGCCACCCTGCGCGCCCTCGGGCCCACCAGGATCTGTTCCTTTGATCGTGAGCGCTTCGAGGAACTGGTGGCGGGGAATCCCTGGGTGGTCTACAAGGCCATGCGGGGCATCGTGTCGGTGGTACACGACATCCTGCGCCGCATGAATTCGCAGTATGTGGAGATGAGCAACTATATCTCCAAGCAGCACGGCCGCTACTGATGATCCATCCGTCTCTCCATGGTTCCATCGCTAACCCATGGCCCACGGTCGGCGGAGGCCGTTCATGGCGGTAGCACGCACCCTTCCCATCAGCAAGCCGCATGCCGTGGCCAGGAACCTCACCGGTGCCCTCTACAGCCGTTTCGAGCCCGCCGATATCTGTGGGTGCAGCCGCTGACATGACGGGGGTCCGCGCCAACCTGTTCGACATGAACCGTGCCGACATGGCGGCGTTTTTCGTCGGTCTGGGCGAGAAGCCCTATCGGGCGGAGCAGATCCTCAAGTGGTTGTACCATCACGGCTGCACGGACCTCGACGCCATGACCAACCTGTCCATGGCGCTGCGCCAGCGGTTGTCCGGGCTGGCCGGGATGGAACTGCCCGAGGTGGCGCTTCACGAATCATCCCGGGACGGCACCCACAAGTGGGTGCTGCGGCTCGCGGGCGGGGATTGCATCGAGATGGTATTCATCCCGGAACCGGACCGCGGCACCCTGTGCGTCTCCTCCCAGGTGGGATGTGCCCTCGATTGCAGCTTCTGTTCCACGGCGCGCCAGGGTTTCAACCGCAACCTCACGGTGTCGGAGATCATCGGCCAGGTGTGGCTGGCCCATGCGGCCCTGGATGGCTGGGACCGCGATAACCGGGTCATCACCAATGTGGTGATGATGGGCATGGGCGAGCCCCTCACCAACTTCGACGCCGTGACGCGGGCCATGGATCTGATGCTGGACGATCTCGCCTTCGGCCTGTCGCGCAAGCGTGTCACCCTGTCCACGGCGGGCGTGGTGCCGGCTCTCGACAGGCTGGCGGTGCGCAGTCCGGTGAGCCTCGCGGTATCCCTCCACGCCGCCAACGACGTTTTGCGGGACGAGCTCGTGCCGCTGAACCGCAAGTACCCCATCGCCGAACTCATGGCCGCGTGCAAACGCTATTCGGAGCATGGGCCGAAGACCCACGTGACCTTCGAGTACGTGATGATCGACGGCGTCAACGATAAGCCGGAGCATGCCCGGCAGTTGGTGCGCCTGCTCCAGGGCATGCCCTGCAAGGTCAATCTCATCCCCTTCAACCCCTTTCCCGGCACCGCTTACCGCCGCTCACCCCCCCATGTCATCGATGCCTTCCGGGATCGCCTCATGAAAGCGGGTATCATCACCATCACCCGGCGCACCCGCGGCGACGATATCGATGCGGCGTGCGGCCAGCTGGTGGGCAAGGTGTCGGATCGCTCGCGCCGCCACCTGCGCTGGCCAGCGCTCGCGACCCCGGCCAAGGAGGGCCTGCGGGTCTCCATTACTTGACAACGTCCCGGCCTCCCGCATCATGCCGGGTCATTCAATGATTAAGGGCCCCTCGTTCCCCATGAAGCCGCTATCGTCCCTCTGTCTGCTGCTCGCGGTCCTGCTGGCCGCGGGATGCAACACCACGCCCGTGCGGGAGTCCGATCGGGCCACGGCGAACGTCGTCGGAAACTATGTGGAACTGGGTATCGCGTACATGAAACAGGGGCAATACGATGTGGCCCTGAATCGCCTCCAGCGGGCCCTGGATATCGACGGCAGCTCCCCCGATGCCCATAACGCCATGGCCCTGCTGAGACAACAGCTCGAGCAGCCGGCGCTGGCCGAGGAGCACTTCCAGAAGGCCATCGGCTACGATGCGGACTTCGCCGCCGCCCACAACAACTATGGCCAGTTCCTGTGCCGGCGCGGCCGCTTCGAGGAGGGTGAAAGGGAGTTCATCCTGGCGGCTGAGAACCCCCTCAACAAGAACCGGGACACCGCTTACACCAATGCCGGCCTGTGCATGCGCCTGCAGCAGGACCTCGACAAGACGGAGCGTTACTTCCGCGAGGCATTGAGGCTGAACCCGAAGCAGCCCGTGGCGTTGCTCGCCATGGCGCACCTGAGCTTCGATGAAGGTCGTTACCTGCCCGCCCGCGCCTACCTCCAGCGTTACGCCGAGGTGGGGTCGCCCACACCGGAGAGCCTGTGGCTCGGTTATCGGGTGGAGACCGAGCTCGGCGCCCAGGACGCCGCATCGAGCTATGCCCTGGCGCTGCGCGGGCGCTTCCCGGATGCCGAGGAGACGCGTCTGCTCGATGAGGTTCAGTCGCGATGACGGCAAGCCAGCAGGAGCACCAGGACGAACTCCACACCGCCCCGGCCGGTGGCCCGGGCGCCCGCCTGCGGGAACTCCGCATCTCCCGCAAGCTGTCCCTGGAAGACGTGGCCGCCCAGTTGAGGCTGGACCCGCCCCGCCTCGAGGCGCTGGAGAACGACGCCTACGACCAGCTGCCCGGCCCCACCTTCGTGCGCGGCTACCTGCGGGGCTATGCCCGCACCGTGGGGGTGCCGGCGGGGCCCCTGCTGGAGGCCTATGATCGCTTCGGTTACGACGCCCCGGCCCTCATCCCCGACATCACCTCGCGGCCCCAGATCCGTAGCAGCGACGTGCCGGTCAAGCTGGTGACTTACGTCCTGGCGGTGTTGCTGGCGGTGCTGGTGGGGGTGTGGTGGTTCTCCCACCGCGAGCAGGCGCTGGAGCCGCGCCTGGAGCCGGAGCCCGTGGAAGAGGCGGGGCGGGCCCTGCCCGAGGCGGTGGAGCGGGCCGACCGGCCGGTGGTGTTGCCGCCCCCGCCCGCGCCCTTCGTGGATGCCCCCATGGAGTCCGAGGTGCTGCCCGATGCGCCTGAACCCACATCCCCGCCCGAGGAGGCACAGGCCCCGCGCGAGGAGGGTGTGGAAGCCCGGTCAGAGGCGCCGGAGTCCGCCGAAGTGGTAGAGACCGAACCCGCCGCCGAGGGTGAGACGGGCGGGGATGCGCAGGCGCCGCCGGACGAGCCCGCGACGGCCGTGGCAGAGCCTGCCGTCCCCGCCGGCCGGTTGGAGATGAGCTTCGTGCACGACTCCTGGGTGGAGGTCAGGGATGCCACCGGCGAGTCCTTGTTCTTCGGCACCGCCAAGGGCGGGGATACCGTGGACGTGACCGGGGAGCCGCCCCTGGGGGTCGTCCTCGGATATGCCCACGAGGTGGAGGTCGAGTACAATGACCGGTCTTTCGATCATCGTCCCTTCATAGACAGAGGGCTGGCACGCTTCACCCTGGGCGGCGAGTGACGTCCCCGGACGGCAGCGCGGCGCCCACCCTGGAACCGACCCGATAATCCCGTGAGCGACGCCATCAAGGCCATACGGGGGATGAACGACATCCTCCCCGCCGACACCCCCTTCTGGCAGCACCTCGAAGGGGTGGTGACGGGTACCCTGGGCGCCTACGGCTACGACGAGGTACGGCTGCCCCTGCTGGAGCGTACCGAGCTGTTCAGCCGTTCCATCGGCGAGGTGACGGACATCGTCGAGAAGGAGATGTATACCTTCTCCGACCGTAGCGGCGACAGCCTGACCCTGCGCCCCGAGGGTACCGCGGGTTGTGTGCGGGCGGCCATTCAGAACGCCCTGGTGCGGGGCCAGCAACGGCTGTGGTACCAGGGCCCCATGTTCCGCTACGAGCGGCCGCAGAAGGGACGCTATCGCCAGTTCCACCAGATCGGGGCGGAGGTCTTCGGCCTGGCGGGACCGGACGTGGACGCCGAACTCATCCTCATGACCGCCCGCATGTGGCGCGAACTCGGGCTCGGCGGCCTCACCCTGGAGCTCAACTCTTTGGGGTCGCCCGAGTCCCGCCGCGCCTACCGGGAAGAGCTGGTGGCCTACATGGGGGCCCATGAGGACCGCCTGGACGACGACAGCCGGCGGCGCCTTGCCACCAACCCCCTGCGCATCCTCGACAGCAAGAACCCGGATATGGCGGGACTCATCGCCGCCGCCCCGCGGCTGCTGGATCACCTGGATGGCGAGTCCCGGGAACACTTCGACGCCCTGTGTGCGCGCCTGGAGGCGGCGGGCGTGGCCTACCGTCTCAACCCCTTGCTGGTGCGGGGTCTGGACTACTATTCCCGCACCGTGTTCGAGTGGACCACCACGGAGCTCGGGGCCCAGGGCACCGTGTGTGCGGGTGGTCGCTACGACGGCCTGGTGGAGCAACTGGGCGGACGCCCGGTGCCGGCGGTGGGTTTCGCCATGGGGTTGGAGCGGCTGGTGGCCCTCATCCGCCAGGCCGGCGTGGAGCCCATACACCACATCCCCCACGCCTATCTGGTGATGGTGGGAGAGGGCGTGGGGGAGCAAGGCGTCGCCCTCGCGGAACAGTGGCGTGACGCCGTGCCCGGCCTGCGCCTCACGGTGCACTGCGGCGGCGGCAGCTTCAAGAGTCAGATGAAAAAGGCCGACGCCAGCGGCGCCCGCGTGGCCCTGGTGATGGGCGAGGACGAGCTCGCCCGGGGCGAGGTGGCGTTCAAGGATCTGCGCGGCGGTGCCCCCCAGCAAGACGTGGCCTTCGCGGCGGTGGCGCAGCGCCTGGGGCGCCTGGTGGCCGCCGAAGTGCCCGGCAGTCGGGCGACGGGGCTGCCCGCATGAAGGCCGTCAATCCATATTCGAATCGGCAGTCCGCCCCTGGGGCCGGCCGCCACTGGAGGTTTAGGTGAGTTCCCTCGACAGCGAAGAACAACAGGTCGAAGCCATCAAGAAGTGGTGGAAGGAAAACGGCGTGGCCGTGGTGATCGGCATCGTCCTGGGGGTAGGCGGCCTGGTGGGTTGGCGCAGTTGGACCACCTACCAGGACAATCAGGGGGCTGCCGCCTCGATCCTCTATGAGCAGATGAGCGGGCGGGCGGCCGTGGGCGACCGCGGCGGCGCCGTGGACGTGGCCGAGCACCTGGCTGCGGAGTATGGCGGCATCGGCTACGCCGACCTGGCGCGTCTCAGCCTGGCCCGCATGTACTACCAGGGCGGTGAAGTCGATCAGGCCGTGGCGCAGCTCGAGGCCGTGCGGGAGAAGGCCGAGGTCGAGGAACTCAAACACGTGGCCGCCCTGCGGCTCGCTCGGATGCATCTGGATCGGGGTGATCTGGATAGTGCGCAGGCGGCCCTCGCAGGGGTGGCGGTGGGGGCCTTCGACGGCATCGCGGATGAGATCCGCGGCGATATCCTGGCCGCCCGGGGTGACCGCGCGGGCGCCCGGAGCGCCTACCAACGCGCCCTCGAGCTGACGACCAACAGCAGCGGCCGGGTGCTGCTGCAGATGAAGCTGGACGATCTCGCGGGCGACGCGATCCCCGGGGACGGGGCGTCATGAACCGTTTTCTGCGTGGTTGCCTGGTGTCTCTGCTGGCCGCTCTCCTGGGCGGTTGCAGCACGGTGAGCGGCTGGATGGACCGGGGTGGCGGGCGCGACCTGCCCGAACTGGCCTCTGTCGAGAACGCCATCCCCCTGCAGGTCCGCTGGTCCCGGGACGTGGGGGACGGGGTGGGCGAGCTGCATTCCGGGCTGCAGGCGGCGGTGGCCGGGGATCGGGTCTACGGCGCGGGCGCGGATGGCCGGGTCGGCGCCTACGACGCCGCCACGGGCGAATCCGTCTGGCGGGTCGAGCTGGAGCGTCCCGTCAGCGGCGGTCCCGCCGTGGGGGACGGGCTGGTGGTGGTGGGGACCAACAAGGGTGAGGTGTTTGCCCTCGATGTCGCCACCGGCGAGCAGCGCTGGCAGGCGGGCGTCTCCAGCGAGGTTCTCGCTCCCCCCGCGATCGGTGCCGGTGTGGTGGCGGTGCGCACCCTGGACGGCCGGTTGTTCGGCCTCGATGGCCGCACCGGCAAACGCCGCTGGATCTATGACAGCCCGGTGCCGGTGCTCAGCCTGCGGGGCACCGGCGAGCCGGTGATCGCCGGCGAACTGGTCCTCAACGGCTTCGACGGCGGGCGCCTGGTGGCGCTGCTGGCCGGGGACGGCCGCGTCGAATGGGAGCAGCAGGTGGCCATTCCCCGCGGCCGTTCGGAGCTGGAGCGCATGGTGGACATGGACAGCCGTCCGGTGGTGGTGGATGACGCGGTCTATGTGACGGCCTTTCAGGGTCGGGTGGCCGCCCTGGACCTGTTGTCGGGCAGTGTGCTGTGGGACCGCGACCTGTCGTCCCACGCCGGAGTGGCGGTGGATGCCGCCGCGGTCTACGTGAGCGATGCGGATGGCTTCGTGTGGGCGCTCGATCGCTTCTCGGGCAATTCCCTGTGGCGCCAGACCGATCTCGAGAAGCGGCGTATCACGGCGCCGGTACGGGTGGGCGACTACGTGGTGGTGGGGGATGAAGAGGGTTTGCTGCACTGGCTCTCGGTGGAGGATGGGGGCTTCGTGGCGCGTACCCGGGTGGACGACGATGGCATCGCCTCGGCCCCGGCGACGGGCCGGGATGGCCGTCTGTACGTTTATGGCAACAGCGGCAGGATCACCGCCTTCGAGGCACCGTAGACCCGTGACCGGCCGCTGCGCGCCCTTGTCTCTCCCGAGTCCCACGCCGGCCACGGCCCCATGCGGCCCGGGCCGCGCGCCCGCGCGTTAATGCCCCCATGGCCACAGCCACCATCCCCGTCCTGGCCATCGTCGGCCGGCCCAACGTAGGCAAGTCCACCCTTTTCAACCGGCTCACTGCGAGTCGCGATGCCCTGGTGGCCGACGAACCGGGGTTGACCCGTGACCGCCAGTACGGCCGTGCCCGCATCGAGGGCCGGCCCGTGGTGGTGGTGGACACCGGCGGCATGACCGATGAACGCCACGACATCGATACCAAGATCCTCCAGCAGGCGGAGCAGGCCCTGGACGAGGCCGACGTCGTCCTGTTCCTGGTGGACGGGCGCGCCGGCCCCAGTGCCGCCGATGACGCCATCGCCGCCCGCCTGCGGGCCCTGGGCAAGCCCCTGTTCCTGGTGGTGAACAAGACCGAGGGCCTGGATGCCGGTGTGGCGGCGGCCGAGTTCCACGCCCTGGGCCTGGGGCAGCCCCATACCATCTCCGCCGCCCACGGCAGCGGCGTGGGGCGCCTGATGGCCGGGGTGAATCATATCCTGCCGCCCGTCGTAGCGGAGCCGCCGGAGGAGCAGGCCGGGATCCGTATCGCCGTGGTGGGGCGCCCCAACGTCGGCAAGTCCACCCTGGTAAACCGTATCGTGGGTGAGGAGCGGGTGGTGGCCCACGACATGCCGGGCACCACGCGGGACAGCATCCGGGTGCCCTTCGAACGCCGGGGGCGTCATTACACCCTCATCGACACGGCCGGCGTGCGGCGTCGTTCCAGGGTCGGGGAGAGTATCGAGAAGTTCAGCATCATCAAGACCCTGCAGTCCATCGAGGTGGCCCATGTGGTGGTGATGCTGGTGGATGCCCGGGGCGGCGTCACCGAGCAGGATGCCCATATCCTGGGGCATGTGGTGGAGGCGGGGCGGGGCCTCATCATCGCCGTGAACAAGTGGGACGGACTGGAGCCCCATGAGCGCGAGCGGGTGCGGGAAGAACTCGACCGGCGTCTCGCCTTCATCGATTTCGCCGCCATTCATTTCATATCGGCGCTGCACGGTACCGGCGTAGGGGATCTCTTCGGGGCGGCCGAGACGGCCTGGGCATCCGCCACCCGCAAGCTGCCGACGCCCGTGCTGACCCGCCAGCTCCAGCTGGCGGTGGAGGCCCATCCGCCGCCCACGGTACGTGGCCGGCGCATCAAGTTGCGTTATGCCCACCAGGGCGGCACCAATCCGCCGGCCATCATCATCCATGGCACCCAGACCGAGTCCCTGCCGGGTGACTACAAGCGCTACCTGGAGCACTACTTCCGGCGCACCTTCAAGCTCGCCGGCACGCCCATACGCATCGAGTTCAAGACCGGGGCCAACCCCTACGAGGGCCGGCGCAACAAGCTGACACCGCGCCAGGAGCACAAACGCAAGCGCATGAAGAAATATCTCGCGAAGAAGCGTTGAAGAGCTCGTTCGCAGCATCCGCAGATGAATGTCTCGCCCGCGGCGTGCGCCAAGAAAGCTGTTTGATTGTCGGGATAAATCCCGACCTACATTCGTGCCAAAGGAATCGGCGTCGTGTTATGGCGCCCCGGGAACGGGGCGAGGGGATCAGGGCAGGGGCACGCCGAGGCGGCCGGCCACTTCCTCGTAGGCCTCCACCACGCCGCCGAGACCCTGGCGGAAGCGGTCCTTGTCCAGCTTCCGGCGGGTCTCGAGGTCCCACAGCCGGCAGCCGTCGGGGGTGAACTCGTCGCCCAGCAGCACCTCGCCGTCGAAGGCCCCGAACTCGAGCTTGTAGTCCACCAGCAGGAGTCCGGCGGAACGGAACAGTCTCTTGAGAATATCGTTGACCCGAAAGGTCTGCTCCTTCATGCGCTCCACCGCCGCGTCCGGCGCCCAGCCGAAGGCACGGATATGGTATTCGTTCACCATGGGATCATGGAGGGCGTCGTTCTTGAGGAAGAACTCGAAGGTGGGCGGGTCCAGGTCCCGGCCTTCCGGCACCCCGAGGCGGCGGCAGATACTGCCCGCGGTGACATTGCGTACCACACACTCGATGGGATACATGTCGAGGCGCTTGACCAGGGACTCGGTATTCGACAGGCGTGCCACGAAATGGGTGGCCACCCCCGCCGCCGCCAGGTGCTCCATGATGAAGGCGTTGAAGTGGTTGTTCACCAACCCCTTGCGTGCCAGTTCTTCCTTCTTCTCGCCGTCGAAGGCCGAGGTGTCGTCGCGAAACTCCAGCACTAAATGGTCCGGCCGATCGCACAGAAAGACCGACTTGGCCTTGCCCGCGTAGAGTTGCTCGCCTTTTTCCATGGTCGGGGTTTGCGGCGCCTTCAGCGCAGTTGCTCGTGGAGCAGGGAGAGGATGCGGTTGGCGGTCTCGCTGCGTTCCACCTGGCCTTCCTTGTCCAGGATGATGACGTCGGTGGTGGCCTCCTGTTCCTGCAGGCTGATGAGGTACTCCACCTTGCGGTCGTCTTCGTCGTCGGACCAGAAATTGAGCTTGGACAACAGGCTCACATCGTCGCTGCCGGTGGCCAGGGGGTCCACGTAACGCACGAAATAGAGGCCGCGGGAACGGTCGCGGTCCTGCACCGTGAAGCCCACCCGGTCGAGGGCCAGCCCGGTGCGCCGCCAGGCCCGGGAGAAGCGGTCCTTGACCACCAGGGCCACGTCACCGTCGCCGCGGCGTTCCAGGCTGGCCCGCGGCTCGCGCTCCCGGGTCTGGGCTATCATGCGGTCGGCGCGCTGCTCGTTGACGCCGAGGAACACTACGAGACGGTGCAGCATTTCCGCCTCGAGTTCCGGGTCCGAGGGCCGCGGCTGCCACAACGTGGAATCCCCCTGCACCTTCTCCTCGGCGCCACGGTGGGTGATGTAGACCTCGGTGGTGTTGGGCTCGGAGCCACGCTCGAAACGGGTGCGGAACTTGTCCCGGGTGGCCGCGGAGTAGAGGGAGTCGAAGACCTTGCCGATGGTGTTGCGGATGAAGTCGCTGGGGATGTCGGCCCGGTTCTCCGCCCAGTCGGTCTCCATGATGCCGATGGCGGGGTTGTCCATCTGGATCAGCAGGCCCTGCTCGAGCCAGAAGTCGCGCACCCGGTTCCAGTAATTGGCGGGGGGGCCTTCGAGCACCAGCCAGCGCTTGTCGCCGTCCCGCGCCACTTCCACGCCCTCGGGCACCACCAGCACCTCGTCGCCGGCCCCTGGTCGTCCCTGTTCATCCGAGAACTCGGAGAAGGTGGCGCCGGCATTGGGTACCACCATGGAGTCCCTGATGGTGGAGGAGCTGAGGTCCGGCGGCACCTCGAGCCGAGGCTCGCTGCGGCTGGACTTGTACTCTGCCGATTTGTCCTTCACCACCCCGCCCAGCTTGGGCACGGAGTCGCAGGCGGAAAGCAGGAGCAGGGCGACCACGGCCGAGGCGGTGGAGAGAATGCGAAAGGGTGTGGCTGGACTCATGGGGATTCTGGTACTCAGTCGATCATGCCGGCATGGCGCAGGGCGCCGCGCACGGAGTCATGGAATTGCTCGGACAGGGGGGTCAGGGGCAGCCGGATGCCGGCGGGCATGAGGCCCAGCTCGGCGACCGCCCACTTGACGGGAATGGGGTTGGACTCCAGGAACAGGGCGTCGTGGAGGGGCCGCAGGCGGGCGTCGATCTCCCGGGCGGCGGCCTCTTCACCGGCCAGGGCCAGGCGGCACATCTCGTGCATGGGCCCGGGCGCGGCGTTGGCGGTGACCGAGATGACCCCCTGGGCGCCCGCCACCATGGCGTCCAGGGCGTTGCCGTCCTCGCCACTGTAGATGGCGAAGTCGGGGCCGCAGAGCTCGCGGATGCGGGTCACCCGGCCGATGTCGCCGGTGGCCTCCTTGATGCCCATGATGTTGGCCACGGACGCGAGGCGGGCCACCGTCTCCGGCACCATGTCGCAGGCCGTCCGCCCCGGCACGTTGTAGAGGATCTGAGGCACGTCCACCGCCTCGGCCACCGCCGTGAAGTGGCGATAGAGGCCCTCCTGGGTCGGCTTGTTGTAGTAGGGCGTCACCAGCAGGCACGCATCCACGCCGGCGTCCCGGGCACAGCGGGTCAGGGCGATGGCCTCGCGGGTGGAGTTGGCCCCGGTGCCGGCGATCAGGGGCAGCCTGCCGGCGTTGATTTCCATGGCGAGACGCAACAGGTGGCAGTGTTCCTGTTCGTCGAGGGTGGCGGATTCACCGGTGGTGCCGGCGATCACCAGGCCGTCGGTGCCCTGCGCCACATGCCAGTCGATGAGGCGGGCGAGGGCATCCTCTGCCAGTTGCCCGTCCTCCTTCATGGGGGTCACCAGGGCGACGATACTGCCTTGAAACATGGAAGACACCGCGATTCCGAGAAAAGTCTGTCATCGTACTTGCCCCAGGTGTGCGCCGCAACAACGGGGCCCAAGCCGGACGGTGGCGTACCTTATGACGGACTGACCCTTGCGGTATACTTTCCGAGGCGGCTTCTCCGTTAAACTGCGGGGCGAGTCCCAATGTGACGGAATCCCGGGGCGCGTCCGGGGTCCTTCCGGTCAGGTAGCACAACGAGTTCAGGAGACAACCGATTGGCCGACACCTCCACCAGCAGCGAAAACCTCCTCGTCATCTCGGCCCTGGGCCGTGATCAGCCCGGCCTCGTCAACAGGATCTCGGAGGCGGTCCTGGACTGCGGCTGCAACGTCCTGGACAGCCGCATGACGGTGCTTGGCAGCGAATTTGCCGTGATCATGATGGTATCGGGCAACTGGAGCGCCGTGGCCAAGGCCGAGGACCACCTCATACGCCTGCAGGACAAGCTCGACCTGACGGTGATCACCCGGCGTACCGAGGAACGGGCCGATTCCACTTCTCTGATCCCCTATGCCGTGGAGGTGGTGGCCCTCGACCATCCCGGCATCGTCCACGACATCGCGGAATTCTTCTCCAGTCGCGATATCAACGTCGAGGACCTCTACACCGGGCGTTATGCGGCGCCCCACACGGGCACGCCCATGTTCTCCCTGCACATGACGGTAGGTGTGCCCGCCGACATGTCGGTGGCCGCCCTGCGTGGCGAGTTCATGGATTTCTGTGACGCCTTGAACCTGGATGCCATGCTGGCCCCCGTCAAGTAGGGTCCTTGCGGCCGGCGGGCCGGATGTTTCGGGTTGGTTTTTCCACAACGAACAATGGGTGGGCTCTCGCCAAGACGCCAGGATCGCCAAGGGGAGAGTTTCTGTCATTCCCCTAATGCCTTGGCCCAATCCCTTGGCGTTCCTGGCGATCTTGGCGAGAGGAACACTTCTTCTCTACACCCATGAAGTCTGCTGGCGAGGCAGATTATTCAGAGTTTTCCTGATTAGCGAGATGGAGCTGGCCGGTATGAGTGACGTGAGGGCGACGAGGAAGGTGTTCGTGCTGGATACCAACGTTCTCATGCATGATCCCGGTTCCCTCTTCCGTTTCCAGGAGCACGATGTGTTCCTGCCCATGGTGGTCCTGGAGGAACTGGATGCGGCCAAGAAGGGCGTATCGGAAGTGGCCCGCAACGTGCGGCAGGTGAGCCGCTTCCTGGACGAGATCATCGATGACGCCGATGTCACGGCGATCGAGGAGGGACTTCTTCTGCCCCATGTGGAGAATCCCGGCCGTGACGAGGGTGGGCCGACGGGCCGCCTGTTCTTCCAGACCCGCCCCCATACCATCCAGCTGCCGGATACCCTGCCCGGCAACCGTCCCGACAATTCCATCCTCGCCACCAGCATATGGCTGCAGGAGCTGCGCCGGGACCGCAGGATCGTCCTGGTGTCCAAGGACATCAACCTGCGCATCAAGGCCCATACCCTCGGCATCCCCGCGGAGGATTATTCCAATGACAAGGTGCTGGACGACGTCGACCTGCTCTACACCGGCGAGAGCCGGTTGCCGGAGGACTTCTGGACGCGCTATGGCGAGCATCTCGAGTCATGGCAGGAGGGGACCCGCACCTACTACCGGGTCTCTGGCGATATCACGGGCCAGTGGTATCCCAACCAATGCCTGTACCTGGAGGGGCAACGGCCCTTCGAGGTACTGGTGCGCGGCGTGGCGGACGACGCCAGTGCGGTGATTCAGCTGGCCGTGGATTACCAGCACGCCGGCAATGCCGTGTGGGGGATCTCGGCACGCAACCGAGAGCAGAACTTCGCCCTCAACCTGCTCATGGATCCGGACATCGACTTCGTGTCCCTGCTGGGCACGGCGGGCACCGGCAAGACCCTGCTGGCGCTGGCCGCCGGTCTCGTTCAGACCCTGGAGGACAAGCTCTACCGGGAGATCATCATGACCCGGGTCACCGTCCCCGTCGGGGAGGACATCGGCTTCCTGCCGGGCACCGAAGAGGAGAAGATGACGCCGTGGATGGGGGCCCTGATGGACAACCTGGAGGTGCTCACGGACTCCGAGGTGGGCGGCGAATGGGGCCGCCAGGCCACCAATGATCTGCTGACCAAGCGCATCAAGATCCGCTCCCTTAACTTCATGCGCGGCCGCACCTTCCTCAACCGCTACATCATCATCGACGAGGCTCAGAACCTCACGGCCAAGCAGATGAAGACCCTGGTGACCCGGGCGGGGCCGGGCACCAAGGTGGTCTGCATCGGCAACGTGGGGCAGATCGATACGCCCTATCTCACCGAGACCACCTCGGGCCTCACCAACGTGGTCGACCGTTTCAAGGACTGGGCCCACAGCGGCCATATCACCCTGCGCCGGGGCGAACGCTCCCGCCTCGCGGACTTCGCCGCTACGGAACTGTGATATTGATGGGCCTTAACGTGAAATCGCGAAGCACGAACTCCCCCTCTCCCTCTGGGAGAGGGATGGGGTGAGGGAACGAACATGGCGATACGCGCTCCTCTTTCATTATCTCGGGCGGCGCGTATCGCCATGAGAGTTAACTAGAGCGCCGGCAGTCGCTCCGCCGCCGGTGCCGATCGTGCCCGCGGCCAGGCGCTCAGGAGCACCTTCACGAGGGTGGCGAGGGGAATGGCGAAAAACACCCCCCACAGGCCCCACAGGCCACCGAATACCAGTACCGCCACGATGATGGCGATGGGGTGGAGGTTCACGGCCTCGGAAAACAGCAGCGGCACCAGCACGTTGCCGTCCACCGCCTGGATGATCAGGTAGGCCCCCACCAGCCACCCGAACTGCTCGCCCCAGCCCCACTGGAAGAAGGCCACCAGGGCGATGGGAAAGGTGACCACGGTGGCACCGATGTAGGGGATGATCACCGACAGGCCCACCACCACCGCGAGCAGGGGCGCATAGTTGAGGCCCATGAGCTGGAAGGTGACGTAGGTGGACGCACCGACGATGAGGATCTCCCAGAACTTACCCCTCACGTAGTTGCCGATTTGTTGGTCCATCTCCCGCCACACCCGGGTGGCGAGGCTGCGCTCCTTGGGCAGGAAGCTGGTGAACCAGTCGACGATGGACTGCTTGTCCTTGAGGAAGAAAAACACCAGCAGCGGTAGCAGGATGAGGTAGACGGTGAGGGTGATGAGGCCCGGAATGGAGGACAAAGAAAAGGACAGCACCTGTTGGCCGAGGCTCCCCAGTTCGGTCTTGAGGCGGCCCGTGATCTCGTACACCTGGTCCGTGGATATCAGGGCAGGGTAGCGCCCGGGCAATTCCAGCAACAGTTGGCGCCCCTGCACCACCATGTTGGGTAACTCCAGGACCAGCTGGGTCACCTGACGCGACAGCAGGGGAATGAGCCCGAAGATGATGAACAGCAACGTCGTCAGGAATATCAGATAGACGAAGGTCACCGCCACCAGGCGCGGTACGTGGCGCTTTTCCAACTGGTAGATGGGCCCTTCAAGCAGGTACGCGATGACCATACTGCCCAGCACGGGCGCGAGCATGGAGCCCAGGGTGAGCACGATGGTGAAACCACCCAGCAGCAGGACGGTCAGGACGATGGCCTGAGGGTCCGAGAAATAGCGGTGGAACCAGTCCTTGAGGACGCTGATCATCGATTGGCCCCGCGTTCCTCCACCAGCCGTTCGTAATGGCGGCGGAATATCTGCTCCAGATCATCGATGACCGCTGCCGCATCGCGGCCCTGGAGGACATGCTGACTCACCAGATCGGAGGTTTCCCCGAGAACCTTGGAACGCTCCACCATGGGGTAGGTATGAGTGAGCCTCTTGATGGCCTTGACCACCGATTCCTGGGCCGGGCGCGGGATGGACTCGGGAGGGGGCAGCGGTTGGTCCGCTGGTTCCTGGGTGTCTGCGCGCTCGGCGAGAAACGCCGCGAAGGCCACCAGGGTGTCCTGTTGCTCGGGCGACAGGCATCGGAACCGGTCCAGTAACTCCCGTTCCCGCGGATCGCTCGGTCTGTTCTTCACGAACATGGGTCGGGTGTTAGCTGGGGCTGCCCGGGGCGCGGGTATCGATGGTCGGCTCCCGGCACGTCAGAGATCGTCGGATTGATGGGTGCTGCAGTAGTGGCGGGCGAAGTTCAGCAATTCCTCCATCGCCCGTACCCGGAATTTCTGCTTCTGGTGCACGAAGGAGTATGGGCGCTCCAGGAGTGGCTCGAGGGGGATCGCCGTCAGGGTCCCCAACCGCAGCTCCTTGCTCAAGGTGGTGCGTGAGAGTACGGAAATGCCCATGTTGGCCTCCACGGCGCCTTTGATGGCCTCGGGACTGCCGAGTTCCATCACCGTGTTGAGCTCGCTGGTGGACAGGCCCGCCGAGCGCAGGTATTCATGGATCACCTCGCGGGTTCCGGACCCCTCCTCGCGACAGATGTACGGGTGGTTGAGCAGCTCCGATACTTCGACATGGTCGCGGGATGCCAATTCGTGCTCGGGAGATACCACCACCACAAGCTGATCGGCGCGGCACAATTCCACGGCCAGGTTCTTGTTGCTCACCGGTGCCTCCACTACCCCGAGATCGATCTCGTTGTCCTCCACCATGGAGACGATGCCTTCGGTGTTGGATACCTTGAGCCGGATATTCACCTCGGGATATTTTTTCTTGAAGTCGCCGAGGAGGGCCGGGAGCATGTACTCGGCCACTGTCATGCTGGCCCCGATCATCAGCACGCCGCTGATATCTCCCGTGAGTTCCCGTACCGAGCCTTCCATCTCGTCGTAGAGTCTGGAGATCTGGTCGGCGAAGCCGTAGACCCGCTGGCCCGCTTCGGTGAGGCTGATGCGGTTGTGGGTGCGGTCGAACAGGCGGGTGTTGAAATAGTCCTCGAGCTGGCGTACCTGGAAGGTCACCGCGGGCTGGGTCATGTGCAGCGCTTCCGCCGCCTTGGTGAAGCTCAGCAACCGGGCAACGGTATGAAACACCTGCAAGCGTCGGTCGGCCATAGTCGTTCACGTGGGTTGATATGCGGGTTTGACCGCGGACGGACCGGGCGCCCGGGAGACCGCGGGCCGTCCGTCTGTAACGTGGCCCCGTGGAAGGCGGAAAGCGCCTCATCCTGCGGAGCCGCACGGCCATCGCCCGTAGCTGCCTGGTCCAGGCGTTTCGGATCGGCCGGCGCCCCAATGGGGCACGGCGCCCTTCGCTTAACGGTATAGGATCTGCATTTCTTTGTAAATGTCTGATTCGACTCGGGACTCTGAAAGCGCCCGGGCCGTGGCGGCGGCGGCGGCGGCGGATATACGGCGGGTCCGGGCGGGCGCGCATCACGGGTGCCCGGCCACTGCCATGGCCGGGCCGGGTGGAACGCGTTTGGACCCCGGGGGGGCGTACCGGTTTCAGCTGCCCAGTTTGCGGTAGTTGAAGGCGTAGTACATCACGGGGATCACCACCAGGGTGAGGACGGTGGAGACCAGGATGCCGAAGATCAACGACACGGCCAGACCACTGAAGATGGGATCGTCGATGATGAAGAAGGCCCCGATCATGGCTGCCAGGCCCGTGAGGACGATGGGCTTGGCGCGTACGGCCCCGGCCTGGATCACGGCCTCCTGGAAAGAGCTGCCAGCCTCCACCGTCTGGTTGATGAAGTCCACCAGCAGGATGGAGTTGCGTACGATGATGCCCGCCAGGGCGATCATGCCGATCATGGAGGTGGCCGTGAACTGGAACCCCAGCAGGGCATGTCCCGGCATCACGCCGATGATGGTCAGGGGGATGGGGGCCATGATGATCAGCGGCGTCAGGTAGGAGCGGAACTGGGCCACCACCAGGAGGTAGATGAGGATCATGCCCACGCCGTAGGCGATCCCCATGTCGCGGAAGGTCTCGAAAGTGACCTGCCACTCGCCGTCCCATTTGATGCTGTAGGTGTAGGGGTTCTCCGGCTGGCTGAACAGAAACTGGTCCAGGGTGTAGTCGCCCTCCACGGTGATGTCGCCGAGGCTTGCGAAGATTTCGAACATTCCGTAGAGGGGACTATCCAGATCGCCCGCCATGTTGCCGGTGACGTAGGTCACGGGCAACAGATCCTTGTGGTGGATGGAGTTCTCCCGCCGGGTCTCCACCAGGGTCACGAACTCCGACAGGGGCACCAGGGTGCCGTCGTTGCTGCGCACCCTGAGCTTCAGCAGGCTCCTGGTATCGGCCTTGTCCGCCACCGAGAACTCCGCGCGCACGGGCACCGGGTATTTGACCTTGCCGCCATGGAGATAGCTCATGTCCTCGCCCGCCAGCACCGAGCGGATGGCGGATACGGCCACCTGCTGCGGCACCCCCAGCAGGGCGGCCTTGTGCTGGTCGATGCGGGCCACCAGCTTGGGCGCCGGCGCCACCACGCTGTCGTCCACGTCGACGATGTCGGGAGTGGCCTCGAAGACCTCGCGCACGGCCTTGGCCACCCGCGACTGGCCCTCATAGCTGAGGCCGTAGATCTCCGCTACCAGGGGGGCCTGAACGGGCGGTCCGGGGGGCACCTCCACCACCTTGACTACCGCGTCGAAGCCTTCGCCTATCTCCTGCAGCGGGCCGCGCACCGCCTGAGCGATGGCATGGCTCTCGCGATCGCGCAGACTCTTGTCCACCAGATTCACCTGGATGTCGCCGAGCTCGGCGCTTTCCCGCAGGTAGTACTGGCGTACCAGACCGTTGAAATTGATGGGGGCCGCGGTGCCCGCGTAGACCTGGAAGTCCGTGACCTCGGGTACCGTGGCGAGATAGGCCGTGAGTTCATCCAGGACGTGGGCGGTGCGCTCCACTGCCGTGCCTTCGGGCATGTCCACCACCACCTGGAACTCCGACTTGTTGTCGAAGGGCAACATCTTGAGGACCACCGACTGGAACACCGCCAGGCTCAGGGACAGGGCGATGAGGATGAGGATTCCCCCCAGCATCAGCCAGCGTTTGGCGGCGCCGCCACGTCCCTGGAGGAAGGGGGTCAGGGTGGTTCTGAACAGCCGGTCCAGGGCCCCCGGCGCCTTGTCTTCGTCATGGGCGCCCTGGCCGGCGTGGGCGGTGTCCAGGGGGCCGAGGATCTTGAGGGAGAGCCACGGTGTGACCACGAAGGCGATGATCAGGGACAACAGCATGCCGAAGCTGGCGTTGATGGGAATGGGGCTCATATAAGGGCCCATGAGGCCCGTGACGAAGGCCATGGGCAGCAGCGCGGCGATGACGGTGAAGGTGGCGAGGATGGTGGGGCCGCCCACCTCGTCCACCGCCAGGGGGATGGACTCCCGCAGGGTCCTGCCCCCCATGTGCATGTGACGGTGGATGTTTTCCACCACCACGATGGCGTCGTCCACCAGGATGCCGATGGAGAAGATGAGGGCGAACAGGGACACCCGGTTCAGGGTGAAGCCCCAGGCCCAGGAGGCGAACAGGGTGGCCATGAGGGTGATCACGACGGCGGTGCCGACGATGATGGCCTCGCGCCAGCCCAGGGCGATGAGCACCAGCAGCACCACGGAGGCGGTGGCGAAGGCCAGCTTGGTGATGAGCTTCTTGGCCTTCTGATCCGCCGTGAGGCCGTAGTTGCGGGTGATGGTGGCCTGCACGTCGTCGGGGACGAACACACCCTTCAATTGTTCGAAGCGCTCGATGACCTGGGCGGCCACCGCCACCGCATTGGTGCCGGGTTGCTTGCCCACCGCCACGGTCACGGCCGGGTACTTGCCGGAGAGCGCCATACCGTTGTCGGGGGCGGCCGGGCCCGCCCCCGTCCAGACGTAGCTCTCGGGCTGGTCGGCGCCCAGGCGGATGTCCGCCACGTCGCGCAGATGCACCGGCGCGCCCTCATGGACGCCCACGATGAGGGAGGCGATGCCGTCCACATCCACCAGGAACTCCCCCGCCTGCACGATGATCTCGAGATTGTCCCGGGTGACGGCGCCCGCCGCCAGGGTGGTGTTGGCGGCGGCAAGCGACTGCCGCAGGTCCGAGATGGCGATGCCGAAACCCGCCAGGCGCACCGGGTCCAGGGTGACGTGGACCACGTTGTCCGGCCCCCCCACGGTGTAGACCTCGCGGGTGCCGGCGACCCGCTTCAGTTCGGCCTCGATGGCGTGGGCCACCTTCTGGAGTTCGTGGGCGCCCTTATCTTCGCTCTCGGTCCACAGGGTGAGGGTGACGATGGGCACATCGTCGATGCCCTTGGCCTTGACGATGGGTTCGCCGACACCGAGGTTGTCCGGCAGCCAGTCCTGGTTGGAGAAGATCTTCTCGTAGAGCCTGACGATGGCGTCGGTGCGGTTCTCGCCCACCTCGTAGCGCACCGTCAGGACCGCCATGCCCGGCCGCGAGACGGAATAGACGTGCTTGACGCCCTCGATTTCGGAAAACACCTGCTCCGCCGGGGTACTGACGAGGCTTTCCACCTCTTCGCTGGAGGCCCCCGGAAAGGGCACGAAGACGTTGGCGAAGGTGACATTGATCTGGGGCTCTTCTTCGCGCGGTGTCACCATAATGGCGAACAGCCCCAGCAGCAGCCCCACCAGGGCCAGCAGGGGGGTGATCTCCGAGCGGTAGAAGCTGCGGGCGACGCGCCCCGAGAAGCCGAGTTCCTCAGCCATCGTCAGGACGCCTCCCCGTCGCCGCGGCGGCCCTGCTCTTTGCGGTAGGTGGCGGCACGTACCGGGTCGAGGGCCACCTTTTCACCGGCCTCGACACCCGCCAGCACCTCGATGTGGGGCCCCAGATTGCGCCCGAGACGCACCTGCCTGAAGCTGATGCGGCCGGCGTCGTCCACCACGTAGACGGCCCGCACCTCGCTGCGGAAGGCGACGGCGTCGGCGGGCACCAGGAGCGCCCGGTCGCGGCCGGTGATGAAGCCCACCTTGACGAAGGAGCCGGGATAGATGTCTTCCTCACCGGGCGGCAGATCGACGCGGATACGGAAGGTATGGGTGCTGGTGTCGGCGTAGGGGGCGAAGGTCAGCTTGACCGCCGGCAGTTCGCGACCCTGCGGTCCGGGGATCAGCACCCGGGCGCGGGATTCCTCCCGGATGTTGCCGATGAGGTTCTGGGGCACCTCGGTGACGGCCCGCAGTTGCTCCAGGGAAAAACCCGTCATCAGGGGCTGGCCCGGATTCACCGTTTCTCCCTGCTCCACGTGGCGGGACACCACGATACCGCCGAAGGGCGCCCTCACCACCGTGTAGTCGAGCTGCTCTCTGGCGCGGGCGAGACCGGCCTCGGCGGCATCACGGCGCGCCCGGGCGGCGTCGAGTTCGGCCCGCACCCGGTCCATCTCGGAACGGGAGACGTTGTTGTCCTCGAACAGTTTTTCCATGCGCTGGAATTGATCACGGGCCTCGGCGTAGCGGGCGCGGGCCTCCTGGAGGCTGGCCTCGGCCTGATTGAGCTGAGCCTGCTGCTCCGTGTCCCTGAGCCGCAACAGTACCTCGCCCTTGGGGACATAATCGTCAACGTCGAAATTGACCTGGTTGACCTGGCCGGAGGTCTGGGCGGATACGGTGGAACGGTTGACCGCCTCGATGGTGGCATTGAAGCTATCGATGCGCACCACCTCCTGATAATCCACCGCCACCGTCGCGAAAGGCAGCGGGGCGGGCTCGGCGGCGGTTGCCGGGGCCGGGCCGGCGGTCATGAACAGCAGGGTGCACGCGACCGCGAGTCTTCGAGTCATCACAGGAATACTCCGAGGATAAATATTAGAAGATAATAATATACTTTACTGCGATTGGGAAACGAGGTAAAAACGAGCGGCCGGTATCCATACATGGACGGTGAATTCCCTTATGATGGTTGCCAAGCTCCGCTCATGCGGACAGTTTAGCGTGAAAGTCGCGAAGCGCGATCTCCCCCTCTGCCCCTCTCCCTCTGGAGAGGGGTTGAGTGAGCGAACGTATATGGCGATAGGCGCTCCTCTTTCATCATCTCGGGCGGCGCGTATCGCCATGAGAGTTAGCAACCGATAGACCTCGATTATGGTACAACGTCCCCATGCTCATCGCAGCTGACCAATTGAACGGATGGCTGTCGGCCCTGGCCTGGGTCGTCCTGGCCCTGGTCCTGCGCCAAGCCCTGATGGGTGCGAGGTGGCGCAGGCTGGCCGACGATGGCCTGATGCATCCCTATTTCGCCAGCACCGTGATCCTCATGGTGATGTGGACCCTGAAGGCCAGCGTGGATGCCGGGCTGGGTTTCCATTTCGTCGGCGCCACCCTCCTCACCCTGATGTTCGGATGGCGGCTGGCCCTGCTGGCAGCCTTCGTGGCGCTGCTGGGCAGCTATATCACCCTGGGCGGGGATCCGCAGGTCTTCGCCGTCAACCTGCTGTTGAAGAGCGGGTTCCCCATCCTGGTGAGTCATGGGCTTTTGCGTCTGGTACAGCGTCGCCTGCCCCATCATGTCTTCGTGTATATCTTCGTCAACGGGTTCTTCGGCGCCGCCCTGGCGGTGTTGGCCCAGGTGACGGGGATCGCCTTGGTGCTGGCCATGACGGGCGCCTATGCCGCGGGCTACCTGGTGTCGGATTACCTCGCCTTCGCGCCCCTGATGATGTTCGGGGAGGCCTGGATAACGGGCATGCTGGTGGCCATCTTCGTGAGCTACTGGCCCGCCTTGCTGTCCACCTTCGACGACCGCAGCTACCTCACCGACAAGACGCCCTGATGCAGGGCAGGGGCCTTTAACGTGAAAGATGTGCCGCAGGCACGCTACCTCCCCCTCTCCCTCTGGGAGAGGGATGGGGTGAGGGAACGTTCCGGGGCGAGCGGGCCTTTCATCCTTTTGGCATGGGGCGCCTCGCCCCATGAACGTTAGAGATGGCTTGGTGGGGCAAGGTCTTCGGCGGGGCCTTCGGTTTCATGCTGGGCGGTCCCCTGGGCGCCCTCATCGGCGCCGCCCTGGGCCATAACTTCGACGCCGGCTTGGACAAGACCGAACGCCTGGATTACGACGGCGGCCTCAACGAGCGTGAGCGCGTCCAGACCGCCTTCTTCACCGCCACCTTCAGCGTCATGGGGCGGCTCGCCAAGGCGGACGGGCGGGTCAGCGAGGACGAGATCGAAGTCGCCCGGGCGATCATGAACCAGATGGGCCTGGGGGCCGAGCAACGGCGCCTGGCCCAACGGTTGTTCAACCAGGGCAAGGGCGCCGATTTCGACCTCGATGCGGTGCTCCACCAGCTGCGTCGCGAGTGCCGGCGCCGTCACAGCCTGCTGCGCCTGTTCCTGGAGATCCAGTTCCAGGCCGCCTATGCGGACGGGGCGGTGCACCCCGAAGAGCGCCAGCTGCTCCACCACATCGGCATGACCCTGGGTTTCGACCAGCGGGAATTCGATGTGGTGGAGGGCCGGGTCAAGGCCGAGCGCCATTTCCGCCACGGCCCGGACCGCAACATCCGCGGCCTCAGCCTGCAGGACGCCTACGCGGTGCTGGGCGTCAAGCCCGATGCCGATGCCGACACCGTGAAGAAGGCCTACCGCCGCCTCATGAGCCAGAACCATCCGGACAAGCTGGTCTCCAAGGGGCTGCCGGAGGAGATGATCAAGGTGGCCACGGAGAAGACCCAGGAGATCAAGGCCGCCTACGAGGCCATCCGCGAGGCCAAGGGTTACTGATCAGCTCGATGCCGCCAGGGGCAGCACCGCGGGCTCGATGTTGTAGCGATAGTCGTTGAATACCTCCTCGGCGCTCAGCACCGCATAGCTGCCGTCGGGCTGGCGGTGGCTGGTCTCCTTGAGCCGGTAGGCGTAGTGACCGCAGGTCCAGCAGTCGAAGTTGCGCATGTGGGTGCACAGGCAGGTCTTGTCGGGGACGCTGATGGACTTGGAATCGGGGTGGCGCTCCACCTCGCGGTTGTAGGCCTCGATATAGGCGCAGTTGCCGGTGCGGTCCAGCAGGTAGCCGAAGGCCTCGCAGTTAGGGCGGGTGCCGGCGCCGATGGCGGGCGACGAGCTGATCATGCGCATCGGGTAGCCCGTGGGGGACAGCAGGTTGACCTCGATCTCGTCCTCGTTCACCTTGAAGTATTCCTGCTTGACCTTATCGGGCAGACCGCACTCGCGGGTCACGGTGAAACGGGTGGCCACCTGGACCGCGGCGGCGCCGGCGGCCATGTAGCGTGCCGCGTCGGCGCCCGTGAAGATGCCGCCCGCGGGGATCAGGGGGATATCGAGCCCCTGGGCCTGCAGATAGTGCTTGACCTCGAGGAAGATGTCCCACAGGTCGTATTCCCGCCAGTCCTCGCCGAAGCCGAGGTGGCCACCCGCCAGGGGGCCCTCCACCACGATGAAGTCGGGCAGGCGGTCGAGGCGCGCGGCGCGCTTGAGAAACAACACCAGGGCGCGCACCGACGACACGATGATGCCGAGCTTGGCATCGCGGAAGCGCGGGTGGTCGGAGATGAGCTCGAAGGAGCCGAGATGCAGCCCCGCACTCAGGGTGATGCCGTCGATGCCGGCGTCGAGGGCCGCCGTGAGGCGCACCCGCAGGGTGGCCTTCGGGTCGTTCATCCCCAGCTTTTCCATGCAGTTGATGAACACCATGCCCGCGCCCGTCTTGGCCTCCATGGTGCGGCCCACGTGCATGCGCGTGGCATCGGCCAGCTGGCCGAGGTCGAATTTCACCCCGGACTTGTCCGAGCTGGCGACGTTGAGCTTGTACTTCTTGAGCTTGTCCTTGACGTAGCGGGTGCGGAAGCGGCGGTCGGTGACCGTCGGTACCATGGCATCGGAGATGTGACCGACGCCGCCGAGGCGGGCCGCCTCGAGGGCCAGTTCGGCGGCGGAGATGTCCACCCCCATGCCCCCGATCATCAGGGGTACCAGTTCCTGCTGGTCCCAGGTCAGGCGATAATCATCCAGTCTCTTCATTAATCAAGAATTTCCACGGCGCGGAGCGGCCCCGGCAGGTTATCAGGCATCCGCAGGCAAAGTCACTATCCCGTCGGATCATGGCGGTGCGGCCACCCTCGGGCAGCGCCATCATCCTTACCACACAAGGCCCCCTCATTTCAGGGCGTGATGGTGGCGGTTTCCCTGCGCTCGGGCCGCCGCCGGCGGGCGTGGGCCCCGGGGCTTCTGGTGGGCGCCGGCCGAAGCCGCTAACATCGCGCCATCTTCTGCAAATGCACATCCGTAATGTCCGCAACCGACGACGACAGCCTGCTGAGTTTCCCCTGTTCCTTTCCCATCAAGGCCATGGGGCGCATGGATGACGACCTGGAGGCCCTGGTGGTGGAACTCATCGGCCGCCACGTGCCGGCCCATCACATCGACGAAGTGACCACCCGAGCCAGCGGCCAGCAGCGCTACCTGGCGGTGACCGTCACCATCCAGGCCACCAGTCGCGCCCAATTGGACGCCATCTACATGGATCTCACCGCCGACAGTCGTGTGCGCTTCGCCCTCTGAGGCCCTCGCGGTCTCCCGGCCGCCGGTGGTCCGGGAACTGGGGCGGGTGGATTACCTCGACGTGCTCGCGCGGATGAAGGCGTTCACCGATGAGCGGGATGCCGCGACGCTCGACGAGATGTGGCTGGTGGAGCACCCGCCCGTGTTCACCCTCGGCCAGGCGGGCCGGCCGGAGCATGTGCTGGCCCCGGGGAATATCCCCCTGGTGCAGAGTGACCGCGGCGGGCAGGTGACCTATCACGGCCCCGGGCAGGCCGTCATGTATACCCTCCTGGACCTCGGCCGCCGCGGCCTCGGGGTCAAGGCCCTGGTGGGCCTGCTGGAAGAGGCCGTGATCCGGCTGCTCGCCACCGCGGGCGTAGTGGCGGCGCGGCGGGAGGGTGCCCCGGGAGTCTACGTGGCGGGTGCCAAGGTGGCTGCCCTCGGGCTGCGGGTGCGGCGCCGCTGCAGCTACCATGGGGTGGCCCTCAACGTCGATATGGACCTCGCCCCCTACACCCGCATCAATCCCTGCGGCTACCCCGGTCAGCCGGTCACCTCCCTGCGGGCCCTGGGGATCCCCTGGGACCAGGCCGAGGCCGGCCGGCGGCTGGCGCGGTCGTTCCTGGAACTCCTGGAAGGTCCGCGGTGATCCACGGGCTGCTGTCGCGACTGCTGTCGGCCCTGGTGGTGGTGGCGGGCGTCTCGGTGCTGGTGTTCCTGCTCATCCACCTGGTGCCGGGGGATCCGGTGGAGGTGATGCTGGGGGAGGGTGCCCGGCCCGCGGATCGGGTGGAACTCGAACGGGCCCTGGGTCTCCACCAGCCCCTGCCCGTGCAGTTGGCGGATTATTTCTCGGGGCTGGTGAGGGGTGACCTGGGCGATTCCCTCCATTCCCGGCAGCCGGTGATGGAGGTCATCGCCGGGCGCCTCCCCGCCACCGTGGTGCTGGCCGTCGCCGCCCTGGTGGTGGCCCTGGTTTTGGCCGTGCCCCTGGGGCTGGTGGCGGCGGTACGCCCCGACAGCGCCTGGGACAGCGGCGCCATGACCTTCTCCATGGTGGGGGTGTCCATTCCGAACTTCGTCCTCGGGCCCCTGCTCATCCTGCTGTTCTCGGTCCACCTGGGGTGGCTGCCGGTGAGTGGCTGGGAGGGGCCGGCGTCCCTGGTGCTGCCCGCCGTCACCCTGGGCACGGCCATGGCCGCCATCCTCTCGCGCATGGTGCGCTCGGCGCTGCTGGACGTGCTGGGGGAGGACTACATCCGTACCGCCCGGGCCAAGGGTCTCGACGAGTTGACCATCGTGGTGCGCCACGGCCTGCGCAATGCCGCGCTGCCGGTGATCACCGTGGTGGGTCTGCAACTGGGTACGCTCCTGGGAGGGGCGGTGATCACCGAGACGGTGTTCGCATGGCCCGGCATCGGGCAGTTGACGGTGGAGGCCATCCAGCGCCGGGATTACCCGGTGCTGCAGGGCTGCATCCTGGTTATCAGCCTGGCCTATGTGGTCATCAATACTCTCACGGACCTGGCCTACGGGGTGCTGGACCCGCGGGTGAGGATAGGCACCCCTTGATCCTGCGGCTGTGGCTTCCGGCGGCGGTGGTGATGGCCTGGGTGGCCGTGGCCCTGGTGGCCCCGCTGTTGCCCCTGGATGGCGATGCCATTCGGCTCCCGCTGATCCTGGAAGGGCCCGGTGGGTTGGGCCTCCTCGGTTTCGACGACCTGGGGCGCCCCCTCGCCGATCGGCTGCTGCTGGGAGCCCGCACGTCGTTGATGGTGGCGGCCTCGGTGGTGGTCATCTCCATCGTCGTGGGCACCGCCTTCGGCGTGTCCGCGGCCTGGGTGGGCGGGATCTGGGACCACGTGATGGTGCGCATCATCGACATCTTCCTGGCCTTCCCGGGGATCCTGCTGGCCATCGCCCTGGCGGGGATCCTCGGCCCCGGCATCGACAACGTGGTGGTGGCCCTGGCGGCCGTGGGGTGGGTGGGCTTCGCGCGGCTGGCCCGCGCCCAGGCCCTGTCCATCAAGCACCGCGAGCACGTGCAGGCGGCCGTCGCCCTGGGTACCCGGCCACCCGTCATCATCCTGCGGCATCTGTTGCCGCTGCTGGCGGCGCCCTTGATCGTGGAGGCCACCTTCGCCATGGCGGGCATCGTCATCGCCGAGGCCGGCCTGTCTTTCCTCGGCCTCGGGGTGCAGCCGCCCGCGCCCTCCTGGGGCAGCATGATCCGGGACGGCACCCGCTACGTGCTGGTGGCCCCCCACCTGGTGCTGGTGCCGGGCATCGCCCTCATGCTGGTGGTGTTCGCCGTCAACCTGTTGGGGGACCGGCTGCGGGATCGCCTCGATGTACGTTATCGTCCCGCCTGACCCGCGGGGAGCGTCCCCGGGGCTACTGGATCACGAGGCTGGTGAAATAGACCGCCTCCACCGGAGTCCGGCCGAGTTCCTGCTCCAGGACAGCGTTGATGGATCGCAGGGCCTCGTCCCGCAGGCGTTCCTTGCCCGTGACGGACTTGACCGCTTTCGGCGTCTGGTCCGAAAAGAGCAGGATGAGTTCGTGGCGCAGGGCAGGCATATGATCCTTAGCGGCGTCGAGCTGGCCCTGGTCACGGCTCATGATCTGGGCTTCCACCCGCATGTAGCGCTGGCGCTCGGTGGTGGCGAGGTTGACCGTGAACGAGGGGCTCAACTTGAGGTACTTGGGCGCCGCTCCGGGGGCCTCGCCATCCGCGGCCGGGACGCCGGCTATCGGGACGAGGGCGAAAACCAAAGGCAGTACGGTTATCTTGAAAAATTTGTTCATGGTTCCCGAGGAGGTCGTGTCGACGTTTATGGCCCACTTGTTTAGCGGTTACTTGCCCGCGTTCTTTGAGGCCCGCCGGGCCGTGGCGGGGGTGGCCTGAGTGTCCCTCGGGTCCGTCATGGTGGACCTCCAGGGCACCGTCCTGGGGTCCGGAGAGCGGCGGATGTTACAGCATCCCCAGGTGGGAGGGGTGATCCTGTTCAGCCGCAACTACGCCTCCAGGGAGCAACTCGCGGCCCTGGTGGCCGAGATCCACGACTTGCGCCGGCCGCCGCTGCTGGTGGCGGTGGACCACGAGGGCGGCCGGGTACAGCGCTTTCGCGAGGGCTTCACCCGGCTGCCGGCGGCGCGGCGCTTCGGCGAGCGCTTTGACGAGCGGCCCCGCCAGGCCCTCGCCCTGGCCGAGGAGGCAGGCTGGGTGATGGCCGCGGAGCTGCGGGCGGTGGGGGTGGACTTCAGCTTCGCCCCGGTACTGGACCTCTACCGTGGCGTGAGTCCCGTAATCGATGACCGCGCCTTTCACCAGGACCCCGAGGTGGTGGCGGAGCTGGCCCGGGCGGTGATGCGGGGCATGCACGAGGCGGGCATGGCGGCGGTGGGCAAGCATTTCCCCGGCCACGGCACCGTGGCGGGGGATTCCCACGACATGCTGCCGGTAGACGGACGGCCTTTCGAGGATATCCGCACCGAGGACCTGTTGGCCTTCGAGCGGCTCATCCACTACGGGCTGCCGGCCGTGATGCCGGCCCACGTGGTCTATTCCCGGGTCGACCCGCGGCCGGCGGGCTTCTCCCGGCTGTGGCTGCGGGAGGTGCTGCGGGAGCGCCTCGGTTTCACGGGCGCCGTGTTCAGCGACGACCTCAGCATGGCGGGCGCGGCGGTGGCCGGTGACTATCCCCGGCGGGCCTTGGCCGCCCTCGAGGCGGGTTGCGACATGCTGGTGGTGTGCAACGACGCCGCGGGCGCCCGGCAGGTGCTGGAGGCCCTGCCGGCGGCCGCGGATCCCGTGGCCCAGGCGCGCCTGGTGCGCATGCACGGCCGGGCCGCGGTGGACCTCGGGGAGGCATCCCAGCGACGCCGCTGGACGGCGGCGGTGGCGGCGCTGCAGGAGCTGGAGCGGGCCCCCGAACTGGATCTGGGGGACGATGGTCTGTTATGACGGGTCCGAGTCCAGCATATAGGCGGATACCATGACCACGGCCCTCTGGCAGGCCATCGAGGCGGACGTGGCGGCCCACAGCGCCCGTCCCTTCACCATCACCGAGCGCCGCCAGGTGGGCGGCGGCTGTATCAACACGGCCTTTCGCATCGGCGGCGGGGCCGGGGACCTTTTCGTCAAGCTCAACGATGCCGGAGGCCTCGACATGTTCGAGGCCGAGGCCGCGGGGCTGGCGGAGATGGCGGCGGCGGACGCAGTGCGGGTGCCGCGGCCGGTATGCACCGGCAGCGCCGCCGGCCAGGCCTACCTGGTGATGGAGTATCTGCCCCTGGGCGGAGCGGCTTCCGCTGCGGCCATGGCGGCCCTGGGGGAGGGACTCGCGGGGCTGCACCGGCGCACCGCCGGCCAGTTTGGCTGGTCCCGCGACAACACCATCGGCTCCACCCCCCAGATCAATGCCTGGTGCGACGAGTGGGTGGCGTTCTGGCGCCGCCAGCGGCTCGGTTACCAGCTGCGGCTGGCGGCGGACAGGGGCCATGGTGGCGGCTTGCAGCGGGTGGGAGAGCGGCTCATGGCGCGCCTGGACGCCCTGTTTGCCGACTACCGGCCGCTGCCGTCTCTGCTCCACGGCGATCTGTGGTCCGGCAACTTCGGTGTGACGGACGGGGGCGAGCCCGTCATCTTCGATCCGGCGGTCTACTACGGCGACCGCGAGGCGGATGTGGCCATGACCGAACTCTTCGGGCGTTTCCCGCAGTCCTTCTACCGTGCCTACGACGAGGCCTGGCCCCTGGATCCGGGCTACCCCCTGCGGCGCGACCTCTACAACGCCTATCATATGCTCAATCACCTGAACCTCTTCGGCGGCGGCTACGGGCGCCAGGCGGAACAGATGATGGCCGGGGTGGTGGCGCAGTTGGGGTGACCCGATGCGCCGGGCACCCGGGGTGGAGTAGGATAAACGCATCATACCCGTGGTGCCCGCCGCGGGGACTTTAACGTGAAAGTCGCGAAGCACGAACTCCCCCTCTCCCTCTGGGAGAAGGATGGGGTGAGGGAACGAACATGGCGATACGCGCTCCGCTTTCATCATTTCGGGTGGCGCGTCTCGCCATGAGAGTTAATAAGAAATCTATCGAGAGGTCACGCATGAAACTGGTAACTGCGATCGTCAAGCCCTTCAAACTGGACGACGTCCGGGAGGCCCTTTCCGATGTGGGGATCACCGGCCTGACGGTGACGGAGGTGAAGGGTTTCGGGCGCCAGAAGGGCCACACGGAACTCTACCGGGGGGCGGAGTACGTGGTGGACTTCCTGCCCAAGGTGAAGCTCGAGGTGGCGGTGGCCGACGACCAGCTGGAACGGGTCATCGAGGCCATCACCGAGCGCGCCCGCACCGGCAAGATCGGCGACGGCAAGATCTTCGTCGCCCCCCTGGAGCAGGTGGTCCGTATCCGCACCGGCGAGACCGGCGACGAGGCGTTGTAGCGGGGATGGCAGGGATTGATCTCGCCAAGGCGGGTGGATACCACCCGCCAGGGTTGGGTGTCGGGCTGAAGCCCGACCTACAGCCCGACCTACAGATACACCCGCACCGCCCATTCCTGTGGCACGGATGTAGGTCGGGATTCATTCCGACATTAAACCTCGCCGCGCATACCCGGCGCCGGGTGGGTACCACCCGCCAGGGTTTGGTGTCGGGCTGAAGCCCGACCTACAGCCCGACCTACAGCCCGATCGACACAACACCCCGCACCGCCCGTTCCTGCGGCACGGATGTAGGTCGGGATTCATCCCGACAATCAAACAGGTTCCTTGGCGGCCTTGGCGAGAGCGATCTTCCGGCCGCCGGGCCGCTAAGCGGTCAGTAAAGGACGGCGGACATGAGGCTGCGGTAGCGGGAGACCAGGGGGCCGCCGTTGTCGAGCAGCTGGAACACCGACAGCATGCCCTTGCGTCCGGCGTCGTCGCGGAAGCCGCGGTCGCGGCGCATGATCTCCAGGAACTGCTCCAGGGCCTCCTCGTATTGGGACGCCGATACGTACTGCACCGCCAGTTGGTAGCGGCTGTCCAGATCCGCCGGATCGGCCTCCACACGGGCCTCGAGAGTCTCGGCATCCACCCCCTGTTCGGTGTCGCGGGCGAACTCGATGCGGGCCGCCAGGGCCTTGAACTCGGGCTCCACACCCTTGTCCACCGGCACCTTCTTCATGACCTCCTCGGCCTCGTCCAGCGCCCCCGCTTCCAGCAGCAGGGGCACCAGGTCGGCATGGATGCGGGTGTTGTCGGGGTCTTCCTGCAGGGCGCCACGCAGGGTGGCGAGGGCCGCCTCCAGTTCGCCCGCCTGATGCAGGGCGGCGGCTTCGGCACGGAGCTTGTCGGAGTGGCGCTCCACGTGGCGGTCCAGTATCTCCCGCACCACGGCCTCGGGCTGGGCGCCCATGAACTCCTCCACCACCTCGCCGTTCCTGAACACCTTGACGGTGGGGAGACTGCGCACGGAATAGTGTTGCGCCAGGGCCTGCTGTTCGTCGGTGTTGACCTTGACCAGCAGAAAGGCGCCCTGGTAGGCCTCCGCCAGTGCGGTGAGCACGGGTGCCAGGGCGCGACACGGTGCGCACCAGTCGGCCCAGAAGTCCACCAGGACCGGTACCTCGAAGGAGGGTCGCAGGACCCGTGCTTCGAAGTCCCGTTCGGTGGCCTCGGCGATGAACGAAGAATCACTCATGGGTTGTTACCTGTGATGGGAGAATGATGGCTCTGGCGCCCGGCAACGGGCCGGAACGGCCAAGGAAGTGTGGAATATTGCGTCTCCCCGGGCCTGCTTCAAGGGGTCAACGGACCTCCACCACCACATCGGTGCCGAGCAGATTCGTGAGGGCGTTCTTGGAGCCGCGCAGGGGGAAGCGGGTCTCGCGGTAGCCTCGGCCGTCCACATGGAAGCGAAACATCACCTGCTGGCCATCCATCAGCCGCACCAGATGGGTGGAGCCGATGCGGCCGTCTTCAATGGTTCCGAACACGAAACCGGCCCGGTGGCCGTCGATGCGACAGGGCCCGTTGCGTGCCGCGAGGCCGATGGGCGCACTCATGTCCACCACCAGGGTGGGGCAATGGTCCGGAGGAAAACTCTCGAACCCCTCTCGCAACACCAGCAGGCCCGTGACGGTGCCGTCGTCCTGCCGGCGGACCTCGAAGCGGTCGCCGGCGGGGTTGCCCACCACGGCGAAGAATGCGCTGGCCCGGCCGTCCCCCCCCACGCCCATCGACTGCCATTGCGCCTGCAGCACGGGCGCGCACAGGGCGAGGCCCGCCAGCAGCGGGATCAGACGACCCATGGCAGATCAGTGATCATGATCCGGCGGCTCCGGGGGCAGGGCCTCGCCGGGGATACGGTGCTGCTCGTCCACCCAGGCCCCGAGGTCGATGAGCTTGCAGCGTTCGCTGCAGAAGGGCCGGAAGGGAGAGCGTTCCGACCATTCCACGGACTTGCCACAGGTGGGACAAGCGACGCGGGTGGTCATATGACGCAGCACTGGAGTTCGAAGTCGATGTCGCGGCCGGCCTGGGTGGGTCGCCCGGCACTCTCCGGCAGTTCCATGAAACGCACCGTGAATCGATGGCGCCCGCCGCTGACCTCGGGAAAGCAGCGGGCCTCGCTGTCCACCAGCACCCGCACCATCTGGCAGGTCACGCCGGCATCGAGGCTTTGCTGGAAAAAACCGTTGACCGCCGTCTCGCGCCGGCCGTTGGAACTCTGGCGGATGAGGGTCAGGCACAGGTTCACGCCCCGCTTGACGGGCTCGAAGGGTTGGAACCAGCCTTCGAGGGCGGCCCGACGCTCGTCGGGTGTCCGTTCCAGCCAGTACTGGTACATGGGGATGTCGAAGCTCAAGGTCCCTGCGGGGATGCTGGCACGCTGCTTGACGGCGGCGATGAGTTCGTTGTTGCGGAACTCCTGGCCTGCGGCACCGTCGGGCGAGCGCAACTCCACCAGCAACTGGCGGATGGAGCCCATGATGTCGTCCAGCCGGTCGTTGTCGACGCCCTGCTTGTCGTAGAGGGGTTCCAGCAGGGCGCCCTGGCGTTCCAGTTCCTTGATGATCTCGGTCTTCAGATCCGCCCGACCCATCAGGGCCATCACCTCGATGAGGGTGTTCAGGGTCGCGCGGCTGTCCCAGGCGTTGTTCCCCGACATGAGGTATTCCGCCTGTTCGAACAGGAATTCGAGGCGTAACAACGCCCGAACGCGTTCATTCAGCGGTTGTTCGTAGATACTCAAGGCGTTTCCCAAGGGTTCGGGTCCGGTGTGTTCAGAAAAGCGCCGAATTCTTCAGCGTTTCCTCAGGTAAACGCTGATTCGGTCCGTCCTGGGTCGAATCAGCCCCGCCGGGCCGCGTATATGGTCCGGTGGGCGCCGGTATCAATCCATTGCGGGATTGCAGTGGCGAACCGCCGGCGTGCGCCGATTCTCGCCTACTCATGGCGGGCAGGCAAATGGCCCTCGGCCAGGCTCAGATATTGGCGGTGCAAGGCGTCCACGGCCTGCGCCAGTTTTGCCACTGTACCGCGGTTGTCAATGCAGTCGTGGGCGCGGGCGCGGCGCTCCCAGCGGTCCAGCTGGCGGGCCAGCGCCCCGCGGGCCGCCGCCTCGTCCCAGCCGTCGCGGGCCATGACGCGGCTGAGCTGGGTCTCCTCGGGCACGTCCACCACCAGCACCCGGTCCACCAGGGCGTCCATGCCGCTCTCGAACAGCAGCGGCACCGCCAGGACGCCGTAGGGCGCGTCGGTGGTCTCCATCCATGTCACCAGCACCGCCCTGACCCGGGGATGGATGATGTCTTCCACCGCCTGACGCAGCCGCTGGTCTGCGAATATGCGCTCCCGCAGCGCGCCGCGGTCGAGGGCCCCGCGGCCGTCCACGATGTCGGAGCCGATGTGCCGCACCAGGGCGGCGAGGCCGGCGGTGCCGGGTCGCACCACCTCCCGCGCCACGTCGTCGGCATCGATGACCGGCACCCCGAGGGCGGCGAAGCGGGCACCCACGGTGGACTTGCCGGCGGCGATGCCGCCCGTCAGACCGATGCGGAGACGCAGGGGCATGGGGTTGCGCGGGCGGGCTCAGAAGAGGGGCGGCGCGGCGCCGCCCAGGTAGGCATCCATGATGTCTTCGCCCCACATCAGGGCGATCCAGCCGGCGGCGGCGAGGAAGGGCCCGAAAGGCAGGGGCTGGCTGCGTTGTCGGCGGCGGGCCACGATGAGGGCGATGCCCGTCACGGCCCCCACCACCGAGGACAGCAGGATAACCAGCGGCAGCACCTGCCAGCCGAGCCAGGCGCCCAGCATGGCCAGGAGCTTGAAATCCCCGTAGCCCATGCCCTCCTTGCCGGTGATGAGGCGAAAGCCGTGGTAGACCAGCCATAGCAGGCCGTATCCCGCCACCGCCCCCACCACCGCATTCCCCAGGGCGGCGAAGGTGTCGTTTAGATTCACCAGCAGGCCGAGCCACAACAGGGGCAGGGTGATCTGGTCGGGCAGCAGCATGGTGTCCAGATCGATGAAAGTCAGGGCCAACAGCGACCAGCTGAGGACGATGGCGGCAGCTGCGGCCCAGGTGACCCCGAACTGCCACACCACCGCCACCGCCAGCACGCCCCCCAGCAGTTCCACCAGTGGGTAGCGCAGGGAGATGGGCGTGCCGCAGGCGCGGCAACGCCCCCGCAGCAGGAGATAGCTGAGCAGGGGGATGTTTTCCAGGGCCCCGATCGGATGGCCGCAGGCGGGGCAGCGCGAACGCGGCACCATCAGGTTGAAGGTGTCCTGCTCCTCGTGGGCAGTGCCGGCTTCCTCCTCCTCCAGATCACGGCACTGGCGTCGCCAGTCCCGCTCCATCATGACGGGCAGGCGGTGGATCACGACGTTGAGGAAGCTGCCGGCCACCAGCCCCAGCAGCATTACGAGGCCGTAGATTACGGCAGGGGAGAGGGATTGCAGGGGTTCCATGGACATGACAGGCGCGGCGCGCTGGGAGAGGCGGGCGAGGGCGGACGGGGCGGGTGCCGGCCGCCGCCCGGCGTCGTCCTACACCACGGAACCCATCTTGAATATGGGCAGGTACATGGCCACCACCATGCCGCCAATGAGCACGCCGAGAATGGACATCACCATGGGCTCCATGAGGGAACTCAGGTTGTCCACGGCGTTGTCCACCTCCTCCTCGAAGAAATCGGCGACCTTGGCCAGCATGGTGTCGAGGGCGCCGGATTCCTCACCGATGGCCACCATCTGCACCATCATGTTGGGAAACAGGTTGGTCTCGCGCATGGAGGTCTGGAGTTGAACACCCGTGGCGATGTCGTCACGCATCTTCATGGTGCCCTCGTAGTAGACGATGTTGCCGGAGGCCCCGGCCACGGAATCCATGGCCTCCACCAGGGGCACGCCGGCGGCGAACATGGTGGACAGGGTGCGGGCGAAACGGGCGATGGTGGCCTTGCGGATGATGTCGCCGAAGATGGGCATCTTGAGGGCCAGGCGCTGCAGGCCGTGATTGAAGGCCTTGGAACGCTTCTTGGCCTCCGTGAAGGCCCAGACGGCCGCACCGATGCCGCCGAATATGAGGTACCAGTAGGCCACGAAGGCGTCCGACAGATTCACCACGAACTGGGTCATGGCGGGCAGGTCTGCACCGAAGCCCTGGAACAGCGCGGAGAACTGAGGGATCACGAAGATCATCAGGATGGCGGTGACCACGAAGGCCACCACGATCACCGCCATGGGGTAGGTCAGGGCCTTCCTGATCTTGGCCTTGATGGCCTCGGTCTTTTCCTTGTAGGTGGCGATCTTGTGCAGCAGGGACTCGAGGATACCCGCCGCCTCGCCGGCCCGCACCAGACTCACGTAGAGGGCATCGAAGTACAGGGGGTGGCGGCCCAGGGCATCGGCCAGGTTGCTGCCGGCCTCCACATCCGCCTTGATGCTCAGTATCAGCTCCTGCATGGCGGGATTCTCGTGGCCGCGCCCGACGATCTCGAAGGACTGTACCAGGGGCACGCCGGAGGACATCATGGTGGCCAGCTGGCGGCTGAACACGGCGATGTCCTTGGGCGTGATCTTCTTCCGGCCGCCGCCGGAGAACAGGGACCTGGGCTTCTTCTTGACCTTCAGGGGGTTGATGCCCTGGCGGCGCAATTGGGCCTTGACCAGGGCGTCGCTGGTGCCCGACATCTCGCCCTTGACCCGCTTGCCCGATCGGTCCGTTCCCTCCCACTGGAACATGTTCTGTTTGAGCGTCGCCTCTGCCATTGGTGCCCCCGCTGAGGATGCCCCGAAAACGGTCGGGCCATCCGCTGATACATGGATGTGTCACAACTTCCCGGTGCGTCCACGGCACCGGCGGTCTCGCTAGTCCTGGGTGACGCGGTTCATCTCCTTGATGTCGATGACCCCGTCCCTGCACTTCTTGCGCGCCGACTGCCGGATGTCGGCGATGCCTTCCCGCCGTGCCTGATCCGCGATGTCCATGGAATTCTTGCCTTCCATCACCAGGCGCTTCATCTCCTCGGAGACGGGCATCACCTGGTAGATGCCTACCCGGCCCTTGTAGCCGCCGGTGCATTTGTCACAGCCCACGGCCTCGTAGGTGGTGATGCCCTCGTCCACCTCCTGTTCGGAGAAGCCCTCGGCGCGCAGGGCCTCCTTGGGGACGTTCAGGGGCCGCTTGCAGTTGGCACAGAGCTTGCGGGCTAGGCGCTGGGCCGTGATGATGTTGATGGCGGTGGCGATGGCGAAGGGCTTGACCCCCATATCCACCATGCGGGTGAGGGTCTGGGGGGCATCGTTGGTGTGCAGGGTGGACATCACCATGTGACCGGTCTGGGCCGCCTTGATGGCGATGTTGCCGGTGGTGATGTCGCGGATCTCACCCACCAGGATGATGTCCGGGTCCTGGCGCAGGAAGGCCTTCAGGGCCTTCTCGAAGGTCATGCCCGTCTTCTCGTCCACCTGGACCTGGTTGACGCCGGGGAGGTTGATCTCCACCGGGTCCTCGGCGGTGGAGATGTTGACGTCCGGCTTGTTGAGAAGATTGATGCCGCTGTACAGGGACACGGTCTTGCCGCTGCCGGTGGGGCCCGTGACCAGGAACATGCCGTAGGGCCTGTACAGGTTCTCCAGGAACAGTTCGAGCTGGAAGTCCTCGTAGCCCAGGGCCTCCAGGGGGATGCTCATGCTGGAGTCGAGGAGACGCATCACGGTCTTCTCGCCGTACAGGGTCGGGCAGGTGCTGACACGGAAGTCGATGGACTTCTTCTGGGACAGCCGCAACTTGATGCGGCCGTCCTGGGGCACCCGGCGCTCGGAGACGTCGAGGCGGGACATCACCTTGACGCGGGCCGTGATCTTCTGGGCCAGGGACAGGGGCGGCCTGGCCACCTCCTGGAGCACGCCGTCGATACGCAAGCGCACGCGGCAGAACTTCTCGTAGGGCTCGATATGGATATCCGAGGCCCCCTTTTTCATGCAGTCCAGCAGGATCTTGTTGACGAACTTGACGACCGGGGCATCGTCGATCTCGAGGTTGACATCGTCCTTCTTCTCTTCTTCCCCCACATCCAGACCTTCGAGATCCTCGAAGTCGTCGTCGCTGTCGAAGTCGTCCAGGCCCTCGTCCGCCGCCTCCAGGGCACGCTCGATGGCGTGACTGAGCTTGTCCTCCTCCACCAGGATCCCTTCGGTGGTCATGTTCACATGGAACTTGATCTCGTCGAGGGCCTGGACATTGGTGGGGTCGGAGATGGCCACGAACAGCCGGTTGCCGCGTTTGAATATGGGCAGGGAGTGGTGCTTGCGGATGATCTTCTCGTCCACCTGCTTCGCCACTTCCGGGTCGTAGTCGAGGGCATCGATATCCAGCAGGGGCACGCCGAACTCGTGGGCCGCGGCGTGGGCCACTTCCCGCGCGGACAGGATGTCTTTGGCCACCAGATGACTCACCAGGGTGGTCTTGGCCTGGGTGGCATCGGCCTGGGCCTTGTGGGCGTCCTGTTCACTCATCAGGCCTTCCAGCACCAGCTTTCGGGCCAGTCCGCTCAGATGCATGCTGGGGTTCGTTACGGCCATGGGTGACGCGACCTCGGTAAACGAGAGGAAATGATTGCAGTCCCGGCAATGTTAGATGATTAACGGAGTATAGCCAAACGAATCCGGCACTTGGGGCGCGACGTTGGAGAAAGGCTTCACATTGTCGCGCTGCCGGTACATAGAACGTGAAAAAGCCCCCGGGGATTGCCCCCGGGGGCCGCTTCCAGTCCTGCGTGGGGAAGGGGCGTCAGGCCGCGGCGGAATGCGCCCGGGCGAAGGAGGGGCCTTCCTCGCCCCACGATACCTGGATGGTGTCGCCGGCCTTGAATTCGCCCTTGAGCAGGGCCTGGGCCAGGGGGTTCTCCAGGCGCTGCTGAATGGCCCGTTTCAGGGGCCGGGCGCCGTAGACCGGATCGAAGCCCGCCTCGCCGAGGCGGTCCAGCACCCCATCGTCGAGGGCCAGCTCCATGTCCTGGCCCCGCAGACGCTCCCGCAGCCGTTCCACCTGAATGGCGGCGATGGCACGGATCTCCTCCCGCTCCAGGGGATGGAACACCACCACGTCGTCCACCCGGTTGATGAACTCGGGGCGGAAGTGGCGGCCGATGATCTCCATCAGCTCGGCCTTCATGCGGTCGTAGTTCTCGGCCCCCGCCAGCTCCTGGATGCGCTCGGAGCCGAGGTTGGAGGTCATGACGATGACCGTGTTGCGGAAGTCCACCGTGCGTCCCTGGCCGTCCGTGAGGCGGCCGTCGTCCAGCACCTGCAGCAGCACGTTGAAGACGTCCGGATGGGCCTTCTCCACCTCGTCCAGCAGGATCACGGCATAGGGCCGGCGCCGTACCACCTCGGTGAGGTGGCCGCCCTCCTCGTAGCCCACGTAGCCGGGAGGGGCGCCGATGAGCCGCGCCACCGAGTGCTTCTCCATGTACTCCGACATGTCGATGCGTACCATGGCGTCGTCGCTGTCGAACAGGAAGGCGGCGAGGGTCTTGGACAGCTCCGTTTTGCCCACGCCCGTGGGACCGAGGAACAGGAAGGAGCCGTTGGGCCGGTTGGGATCGGCGAGCCCGGCGCGGGAGCGGCGGATGGCGTCCGCCACCGCAGCCACCGCCTCGTCCTGGCCCACCACGCGCTCGTGCAGGGCGTTCTCCATGCGCAGCAGCTTGTCGCGCTCGCCTTCCAGCATCTTGGACACCGGGATCCCCGTCCACTTGGATACCACCTCGGCGATCTCCTCCTCGGTGACGGAATTGCGCAGCAACTCCATCTTCTGGGTCTCGGCCTGGCCGGCGCTCTCCAGCTGTCTCTCCAGTTCGGGGATGCGGCCGTAGGCCAACTCCGACATGCGCCCGAGGTCGCCGGCGCGGCGCGCCGTCTCCATCTCCTGGCGCGCCCGTTCCAGCTCCTCCTTGAGGTGGGCGGAGCCCTGGAGGGTGGCCTTCTCGGATTTCCACACCTCCTCGAGATCGGCGTATTCCCGCTCCACCTGGGCGATCTCCGCCTCCAGGGTGGAGAGGCGCTTGCGCGAGGCCTCGTCCTTTTCCTTGCTGAGGGCCTGCTGTTCCATCTTGAGCTGGATCAGTCGGCGCTCCAGGCGGTCCATCACCTCGGGCTTGGAGTCCATCTCCATGCGGATGCGGCTGGCCGCCTCATCCACCAGGTCGATGGCCTTGTCCGGCATCTGGCGGTCCGTGATGTAGCGATGGGAGAGGGCGGCGGCGGCCACCAGGGCGGGGTCCGTGATGTCCACCCCGTGGTGGACCTCGTAGCGCTCCTTGAGGCCGCGCAGGATGGCGATGGTGTCCTCCACGCCGGGCTCGTCCACCAGCACCTTCTGGAAGCGCCGCTCCAGGGCGGCATCCTTCTCCACGTGCTGGCGGTACTCGTTCAGGGTGGTCGCCCCCACGCAGTGCAGCTCGCCGCGGGCCAGGGCGGGCTTGAGCATGTTGCCGGCGTCCATGGAGCCCTCGGCCTTGCCCGCCCCCACCATGGTATGGAGTTCGTCGATGAACAGGATGATCTGGCCCTCCTGCTTGGCCAGGTCGTTGAGCACCGCCTTCAGGCGCTCCTCGAACTCGCCGCGGAACTTGGCGCCGGCGATGAGGGCGCCCATGTCCAGGGCCAGCACGCGCTTGTTCTTCAGGCCTTCCGGCACCTCGCCGTTGACGATACGCTGGGCCAGGCCCTCGACGATGGCGGTCTTGCCCACGCCGGGCTCGCCGATGAGCACCGGGTTGTTCTTGGTGCGGCGCTGCAGCACCTGGATGGTGCGCCGGATCTCGTCGTCGCGGCCGATCACCGGGTCCAGCTTGCCCTGTTCGGCGCGCTCCGTGAGGTCGATGGTGTATTTTTCCAGGGCCTGGCGCTGTTCTTCGGCATTGGGGTCGTCCATGGTCTGGCCGCCGCGGATGTTCTCCACCGCCTTCTCCACCGCCTCCCGGGTGGCGCCGTTGGCGCGGAGCAACTCACCGGCGGTGCCCTTGTCCTCCACCGCCGCCAGCACGAACAGCTCGCTGGAGATGTACTGGTCCTTGCGCTGCTGGGCCAGCTTGTCGGTGAGGTTGAGCAGCCGTGACAGTTCGTTCGAAACCTGCACATCGCCGCCGGCGCCCTCCACCCGGGGCATTCGATCGAGGGCCTCGCCGAGCTGGCTGCGCAGGGCGTTCACGTTGACGCCGGTCTGGGTGAGCAGGGGGCGCACGGAGCCGCCCTCCTGGCTCAACAGGGCCGTCAGCACGTGCACCGGCTCCATGTACTGGTGGTCGCGCCCCACCGCCAGGCTCTGGGCGTCCGCCAGGGCCATCTGGAATTTCGTCGTCAGTTTGTCCATCCGCATCGGGTCGTCTCCCGCATTTAAGCGTTCAAGGTTTCTCAATTACCTCAATAAATGGGGGGGCAGGCACGATATTCAAGCCGGCGCTTCAGAAGAGGCCCACCTCCATATAGCTGCGGGCGATCTTCTTGATGGCGATGACATAGGCCGCGGTGCGCAGGTCATGGATGTCGGGGTGGGTGGTGCGTAGCTCGCTGATCTGCTGGTAGGCCAGGCGCATGGTGTCGTCGAGGCCGGAGCGCACGAGGTCCAGCTCGTCGGCGCCGCGCACGATGCCGTCGTTCATCCAGTCCGGGATGGCGCGGCCGGTGAGGGCGGACATGGCCTGCAGCAGCTGGCGGCCACGGGTCTCGTCGTAGCGCCGTTCCATGCGCCCGAAGCGCATGTGGGAGAGGTTGCGCACCCATTCGAAGTAGGAGACCGTGACGCCGCCGGCGTTGAGATAGGCGTCCGGGATGATGGTGATGCCGCGCTGGCGCAGGATGTCATCGGCGCCGAAGGTCACCGGACCGTTGGCGGCCTCGGCGATCACCCGGGCCTGGATGTTGGCGGCGTTGTCAACGGTGATCTGGCCCTCCAGGGCGGCGGGGATGAGGATGTCGCAGGGGGCCTCCAGGATGGCGGCCCCATGGGTGTGAAAGGACGCCCCCGGGAAGCCCTTGACCCCCTTGTGCTCGTTCAGGTAGCGGTGCAGATCCTCGATGTTCAGGCCGTCCACGTTGGTGACGGCCCCGTCCCGCTCAATGACGCCCACGATCACCGCGCCATCCTCCTCGGACAGGAACCTGGCGGCATGGTAGCCCACGTTGCCGAGGCCCTGGACGATGATGCGCTTGCCGTCGAGACCGCCAGCCAGGCCCGCCGTCCTGACGTCCGCGGGATGGCGGAAGAACTCCTGAAGGGCGTACTGGACCCCGCGCCCGGTGGCCTCGATACGCCCCGTGATGCCCCCCATGTGCACCGGCTTGCCGGTGACGCAGGCCAGGTAGTTGATGTCCTCGGGCTCCAGGTGTTTGTAAGTGTCCGCGATCCACGCCATCTCACGCTGGCCGGTGCCCATGTCCGGGGCGGGCACGTTGGTGGCGGGACTGAGGAAGCCCTTGCGGATCAGTTCCCGGGCGAAGCGCCGGGTGATGCGCTCCAGATCCTCGCGGTCGTAGTTGAGGGGCTCGATGAGCAGGCCGCCCTTGGAGCCGCCGAAGGGCACGTCCACGATGGCGCATTTGTAGGTCATGAGGGCGGCCAGGGCCTCCACCTCCTCCTGATCTACGTTGCTGGCGTAACGGATCCCGCCCTTGGCCGGCAGGCGATGGGTGCTGTGCACCGCGCGCCAGCCCGTGAATACCTGCACCCGTTCCTTGATGCGCACCGGAAAGCGTACCTGAATGACGGAGGAACAGGTCTTGATGGCCTCCCGGGTGCCGGGGTCCAGCTCGTCGCCCATCAACTCGAGGGCGCGGTCCACCATGTGGTCCACACTGCGCCGGAAGGCGGCGCCTTGGGGCTCTTTGTCCGTCATGGGTCGTGCTCTCCGGTCGAGGGGGCATGGTCGATGCCCCGGGTTCTGGTCGCTAAGGACCGGCACACGACCTCAGTCGAGCCAGATCAGACTGGCCTGCCGGCCCGTGGTGCCGTCCCGGCGATAAGAAAAGAAATGCGCCTCTTCCCTGGCGGTACACCAGCCGCCGCCGCTGATGGAGTCCACGCCGGCGTGCGCGAGGCGCGCCCGGGCGAGCTGGGCCAGATCCGCGTGCCAGTGGCCGTCCCGGCCGGCGCTGAAGGCGGTGGCGGGGGCAGAGGGATGGTCCCCCAGGGCGTCACGCACATCACCGCCGATCTCGAAGGCCGCCGCGCCGATGGCGGGACCGATCCAGGCATGTACCTGCCGCGGCTCGGGGAAGGCGGCGAGGCCGGTCTCGATGACCCCGGCCGCCAGCCCCCGCCAGCCGGCATGGATGGCCGCCACCTGGGTGCCGGCGGCGTCACACATCAATATGGGCAGGCAGTCGGCGGTGAGCACGGCACATACCACGCCGCGACGGCGGGTGAGGCTGCCGTCCGCGATGGCGGGCGCCGCCGTCGTCTCGCCGGCCGTTATCACGCGGGTGCCATGGACCTGCTCCAGCCAGCAGGGCTCGGCGGGCAGGTGTCGCCGCAGCAGGCGCCGGTTGGCCGCCACGTCCGCGGGGCGGTCGCCCACGTGGCCGGCCAGGTTGAAGCCATGGAACGGGGGCGCGCTGTGGCCGCCCCGGCGTGTCGTGAAATGGGCCTTGACGTTGGCGGGGGCGGGCCACTGGCAGGGGTGCAGCTGCGGCAGGCCGGTGTTTGTCATGTCTTCGCCGCGGCGTCACGGGCCAGTTCGTCCAGCAGGTGACGAAAGTCCCCGGGAGGCGGGGCCTCCCAGGTCAGTTCCTCGCCGCTGTGCGGGTGGATGAGGGCCAGGCGCCGGGCGTGGAGGGCCTGGCGACCGAAGCCCCGCAGGGCCTGCTCCAGTTCCGCTGAGCAACCCCTGGGGATGTGCAGGCGTTTGCCGTACAGGGGGTCTCCCACCAGGGGATAGCCGATGTGGGCCATGTGCACACGGATCTGGTGGGTGCGACCCGTTTCCAGCCGCACCCGCACGTGGCTGTGGGCGCGAAAGCGCGCGAGTACACGATGATGGGTGACGGCGGGGCGGCCGCGGGCCACCACGGCCATGGCCACGCGGCGGCTGGGATGGCGCCCAATGGGGGCGTCCACCGTGCCCCCGGCGGTCATCACGCCCACGATGATGGCCTGGTATTCGCGCCCCACCGTGCGATCCTTCAACTGGTCCACCAGGGAGCGGTGGGCGGCGGGGCTGCGGGCCACCACCATGAGCCCCGAGGTGTCCTTGTCGAGGCGGTGGACCACACCCGCCCGCGGCATGGCTGCCAGCCCCTCGTCGTGGTGGATGAGGGCGTTCACCAGGGTGCGGTCGGGATTGCCCGGGCCCGGATGCACCACCAGCCCGGCGGGCTTGTTGATGACCAGGATATGGGCGTCGGCGAAGACGATGTCCAGAGGGATGTCCTGGCCCTGCCAGCGCTCGTCGCGGGGGAACTCCGGGCGTATGACCACATGCTCGCCGCCACTCACCCGATCCCGGGGCCTGCAGACGTGGCGGTCCAGGTGGATGCGGCCGGCCCTGATCCAGCCCTGGATGCGGGCCCGGGAGTAGTCCGGCAGCATCATCGCCAGGGCGTGGTCGAGGCGGGTGCCTCCCAGATCCGCCCGGATGGACAGCTCGATCTCGTCTTCTTTCATGTCCGCTACGGCTTCGCCTCCCATGGGCAACGTGGCATACTTTAACGCCTTGACAGTCCGGCGGGCGGCTTCCCCGCTCCATGCCCCCTATGCCATCACGGTGGGACACTACAGGAAAAACATGCTGAACAGACCCCGTTTCGCCCCTCACGACGCCATCGTCCGTTCTGCCCTCCAGGGGCCAAACCAGTGATCCATTCCGCCGTCATTTCAAAGACGCGCCTCGTCTGGTTGGCCGCCCTGGTTCTTATGCTGGCGGGCTGCGGCCTCCTGCCCGACCAGATCGACGTGACCCGGGACTGGTCCGCCCAGCGCCTCTATTCGGAGGCCAAGGCCAATCTGAACGAGGGCGATTATCAGACCGCCATCGATTATTACGAGAAGCTGGAATCCCGCTATCCCTTCGGCCCCCTGGCGCAGCAGGCGCAACTCGATATCGCCTACGCCTACTACAAGTTCGATGAGCCGGAGTCGGCCCTGGCCGCCATCGACCGTTTCTTCCGCCTCTATCCCCAGCACCCCAACGTGGATTACGCCTATTACCTGCGCGGGCTGGTGAACTTCAACCGCGGCAAGGGCCTCGTCGAGCGCTACCTGCCCACCGACGAATCCCAGCGCGACCCCGGCGCGGCGTTGCAGTCATTCAACGACTTCGCCGAACTCACCCGGCGCTTCCCCGACAGCAAATACGCCGGGGACGCCGCCAAGCGGATGCAGTTCCTGAAGAACAATCTCGCCCAATATGAACTCCATGTGGCCGATTACTACATGCGGCGTGGCGCCTACGTGGCCGCCGCCAACCGCGCCAAATATGTCATCGAGAACTATCCCAAGACCCCCGCCACCCCCGGGGCCCTCGTCGTGATGGTGAAGGCCTACCGCCAACTCGACCTCGACGGCCTGGCCGGCGACGCTCTGCGGGTGCTGGAACTCAACTACCCCGACCACCCCGAGCTGGCGGCCCTGGCCCCCGAGTAGCCCGGCGGCTTCTCTCGCCAAGGCGCCATTCAAGCCCACCCATCATGTCTTTCTGGCTCGTCCGCAAAATCTGTGGGTAAATATTTCGCTCGCGGTGAGCAGGCTGTCGGGCTGAAGCCCGACCTACAGCCCGACCTACCCCCCCCCACCGTCCATTCCTTTGGCACGAATGTAGGTCGGGATTCATCCCGACATTAAACCCCGCCGGGCACACCATGGGCCGGGCCGGAATCACCCGCGGGCTGTCGGGCTGAAGCCCGACCTACAGCCCGACCTACCCCCCCCCCCACCGCCCATTCCTTTGGCACGAATGTAGGTCGGGATTTATCCCGACAATCAAACAGGTTCCTTGGCGTTCTTGGCGCCTTGGCGAGAGCAATTCTGGAATTGGGCCCGACTCTCAGCCCGACTCTCAGCCCGACCCTCAGCGATAACCCGAGGTGATGGGGTAGCGGCGGTCGCGGCCGAAGGCGCGGGGGGTGATGCGGATCCCGGGGGCCGCCTGGCGGCGCTTGTATTCGTTGCCGATGATGAGGCCGATGACCCGGTCCACCATGGCCTCATCGTAGCCGCGGGCCACGATGTCCTCGCTGCACAAGTCCTGCTCCACGTAGAGTTCGACGATGACGTCCAGCACCGCATAGGGGGGCAGGCTGTCCTCGTCCTTCTGGTCGGGGGCGAGTTCGGCGGAGGGCGGCCGTTCGATGACCCGGCGGGGGATCACCTCGCCATTGCGATTACGCCACTCGGCGAGGCGATAGACCATCATCTTGGGAACGTCCTTCAAAGGCGCGAAGCCGCCGGCCATGTCGCCGTAAAGGGTGGCGTAGCCCACCGCCATCTCGCTCTTGTTGCCGGTGGACAGCACCATGCGCCGGAACTTGTTGGACAGCGCCATGAGCAGCACGCCGCGGCAGCGAGCCTGGATGTTCTCCTCCGTGGTGTCCGGCGCGGTGCCTGCCAGGCTCTGGGCCAGGGTGTCCAGAAAGCACTGAAAGGGCTTGTCGATGGGGATGATGCGGTGCTGCACCCCGAGATGCTCGGCCTCGGCCACGGCATCGGCGATGCTCATGTCGGCGGTGTAGCGGGAGGGCATGAGCACGGCGTCCACCTGGTCGGCGCCCAGGGCATCGGCGGCGATGGTCAGGGTGAGGGCGGAGTCGATGCCGCCCGACAATCCCACCACGGCGCCGTGGAAACCGTTCTTGGTGACATAGTCGCGTACCCCCAGCACCAGGGCATGGTAGAGGTCCTCCTCGGTGGAAGGTGGCGCAGGGAGGGCGGTGTCTGCCGGCGTCACGGGGGTGCCGTCGGGCGCTACCTCCACCACATGGATCCCGGTGTCCCAACCGGGGGCCTGGAACACCACCTCGCCATGGCGGTCGGTCACGAAGGAATAGCCGTCGAACACCAGTTCGTCCTGGCCGCCCACGAGATTGGTATAGACGATGGCCGTGTCGTTCTCGCGGGCCCGGGCGGCGACGATGGCGTGGCGTTCTTCGCGTTTGCCGGCGTGGAAGGGCGAGGCATTGAGGTTGATGATCAGGCGCGCGCCCGCCGCCGCCGTGTCCCGGCATGGTCCCTCCTGCCACACGTCCTCGCAGATGGTCAGGCCGCAGGGCATGCCGCCGATTTCCACCACGACGGGACCCGCCCCCGGCTGGAAATAGCGGGCCTCGTCGAACACCCCGTAGTTGGGCAGGATCCGCTTGCGGTAGACCGCCGTGATCTCGCCGTCCTGAAAACACATGCAGGCATTGAACAGCCGCCCGTCCTCGGCCAGGGGCAGGCCCACCACGGCGGTGATGCCCTGCAGCGACTGCCTGAGACGCTCCACCGCGCCGTTCACCCGGGCATGGAGCCCCGGTCGCAGCAGCAGATCCTCGGGGGGGTAGCCGGTGAGGGTGAGTTCGGGGAACACCACCACGCCGGCGCCGAACTCGTCCCGCGCCCGCCGGCAGCAGGCCAAGACCTGTTCGGTATTGCCCGGGATGTCGCCCACCAGCAGGTTGATCTGGGCCATGGCTATGCGAAGGGGAGTGGACACCGTGGCGTTTGCGGACGTGCTGGATTCTCTGGGCTGGGTCAGGCGCGGCGGCCGGCCAGGCAGGCCTGCATGCGCCGCCCCATGTCCGCCGGCGAACGCACGGTGCACACCCCGGCGTCGTCGAGGGCCGCGAACTTGGCCTCGGCGGTGCCGGCACCGCCCGCCACGATGGCCCCGGCATGGCCCATGCGGCGCCCCGGAGGCGCGGTGACCCCGGCGATGTAGGCAGTCACGGGCTTGCTGACATGGGCCTTCACGTAGGCCGCGGCAGCCTCCTCGGCGGCACCGCCGATCTCGCCTACCATGACGATGCCCTCGGTGCCGGGGTCGGCCTCGAACAGGCGCAGGCAGTCGATGAAGTCGAGGCCGTGGACGGGGTCGCCGCCGATGCCGATGCAGGTGCTCTGGCCGAGGCCGAGGAGGCTGGTCTGGTGCACCGCCTCGTAGGTGAGGGTACCGGAACGGGAGACGATGCCGATGACCCCCGGGCGGTGAATGGCCCCCGGCATGATGCCGATCTTGCACGCTCCGGGGGTGATGATGCCGGGGCAGTTGGGGCCGATGAGATGGGCGTCGGGGTAGCGGTCGAGGCCGCGCTTGACGCGCAGCATGTCCTGCACCGGGATCCCCTCGGTGATGCAGACGATGGTCCGGATGCCGGCATCCGCGGCCTCGAGGATGGCGTCGGCGGCGGCGAGGGCGGGTACGTAGATCATGGTGGCGGTGGCAGCGGTGGCCGCCACGGCGTCGTGCACCGTGTTGAACACCGGCAGGCCGAGGTGGATCTGGCCCCCCTTGCCCGGGGTCACGCCCCCCACCATACGGGTGCCGTAGGCGATGGCCTGCTCGGAATGGAAGGTACCCTGCCTGCCGGTGAAGCCCTGGCAGATGACCCGGGTGTCGCTGTCGACGAGGATGGCCATGGCCCTCAGACCTCCGCCGCCGCGACCACCCGGCGGGCCGCGTCCGCCAGGTCCTCGGCGCCTATGAGGTCGAGACCGCTGGTGGCGAGCATCGCGAGGCCCTGTTCCACGTTGGTGCCCTCGAGGCGCACTACCACCGGCAGGGTAATGCCCGTGTCCTGTACCGCCTCGATGATGCCCTCGGCGATGAGGTCGCAGCGCACGATGCCGCCGAAGATGTTCACCAGGATGGCCTTGGCCTTGTCGTCGGCGAGGATGATCTTGAAGGCCTCGGTCACCCGCTCCGCGGTGGTGCCGCCGCCCACGTCGAGGAAATTGGCCGGCTCTCCCCCCTCGAGCTTGATGAGGTCCATGGTGGCCATGGCCAGCCCGGCGCCGTTGACCATGCAGGCGATGTTGCCGTCCAGGGCGATGTAGTTGAGATCGAAGGCCTTGGCCCGGGTTTCCCTGGGGTCTTCCTGGGTGGTGTCGTACAGTCGCGCCAGGTCCGGGTGTCGCGCCAAGGCGTTGTCGTCCACGTTGATCTTGGCGTCCAGGGCCAGCAGCTCGCCATCGGCGGTCACCACCAGGGGGTTGATCTCCACCAGGCTGAGGTCTCGCTCTGTGAACAGGCGATACAGGCCGCCCAGCAGACCCAGGAAGGGCTTCACCTGCCCTGTCTCGAGTCCCAGGGCGAAGGCCACCCGGCGGCCCTGGTAGGGCTGCAGGCCCACTGCCGGGTCCACCAACACCTTGATGATGCGCTCGGGGGTGTCGGCGGCCACCGCCTCGATATCCATGCCCCCCGCGGCCGAGGCGATGATGGCGATGCGCTCCGCCTCCCGATCCACCAGCAGGCTCAGGTACAGTTCGCGGGCGATGGCGGTGACGGGTTCCAGCAGCACCTGGTTCACCGGGTGGCCGGCGCCGCCACCCTGGCCGGTGACCAGCCGCGAGCCCACCAGGCCGCTCACCGCCAGCTCCAGGCCCTCCCGATCATGCACCATCTGTACGCCGCCGGCCTTGCCCCGCCCACCGGCGTGGATCTGGGCCTTGACCACCCAGTCGAAGCTGTCGGCGGTCCGGGCGTGGGCGACGGCATCGGCGGCGGACGACACCACGCGGCCCTCGGGACAGGGTATGCCATACGCCTTGAACAGGTCCTTGGACTGGTATTCGTGCAGATTCATCCCGGCGGCCGATTGGTAATACAATTAACAATAAAGTCGTGAAGCACGATCCCCCCCTTTTATGGGAGAGGGCTGACAATCTTTCTCCCTCTCCCTCTGGGAGAGGGCTGGGGTGAGGGAACGAACGAAGCGACACGCGCGAGTCTTTGATATCCCGATACCTGCGCCTATCGCCATGAGACTTCAATACTCTGTGGATGTTATGGGGCTCTGATGGGACGCGTCAAACAGACTGCATCGGCGCGCCCGCCGGACTTAGGGCATTGCCGTGGCCTGCAGGGCAGCGAAGGCATGGATAAGGGCCTCAATGAGACTAGGCGCCGGTGCCGGGTCCGAATATCCCATGGCAAAGGTGGCCGGCGATGAGGCCGCCGGCCGGGCAGGCGGGTGACGCCGCCGCCTCGCGAGCGCGCCAGGCGGCGGATGCGGAGGCGGCGCAGCGGGCGCTGGCGCAGAACTGGCGGGCGCTGCGCTTCTTCTCCTTCTATCGCATCATCCTCGCGCTGCTGCTCGGCGGCCTGCTGTTCACCACCGATGTCTCCACCCTCATCGGTAGTAAGCTGCCGGTGCTGGCGGCGGCCACGGTGGCGGCGTACCTGGTGTTCGGGCTGGTGGCCGGCCTCGGCGTGCGGTGGCGCTGGCCGGGCTTCCATTTCCAGGTGCTGCTGCAGGTGACCGTGGACATCCTGTTGATCACCGTCCTGATGCTGGCCAGCGGCGGCGTGCGCAGCGGTCTCGGCCCCCTGCTGGTGGTGGCCATCGCCGGCGGCAGCATCCTCACGGTGGGCCGCACGGCCTTCCTGTTCGCCGCCTTCGCTACCCTGGCGGTGCTGGTGCAGGAGGTGCTCGCCTGGCTCTATTTTCTCAATACATCTTATACCCAGTCGGGCATGCTGGGGGCCACCTTCTTCGCCACCGCCTACCTGGCCTATTCCCTGGCGACGCGTATCCGCGAGAGCGAGCGCCTGGCCCGCCAGCGCGGCCTGGACCTGGCCAATCTGTCCCTGCTGAACGAGCACATCATCCGCCGCATGCAGAGTGGTATCGTCGCCGTGGACGCGGACAACCGGGTGCGGCTGCTCAACGAGTCGGCGCGCCGCTTGCTGGGGGTGGGCAAGGGCATGGTGGGGGGCACAGTATCCCAGCTGTCCCGGGAACTGGCGACCCGCCTCGCCCAGTGGCGCAACGACGAACTGCCCGGTTCCGCCATCGTGCGGCCGGAGCATGGGGAGGTGTCGGTCATCAGCTCCTTCGCCGCCCTGGACGATGCCACCTCGGGCAACCTGCTCATCTTCCTCGAGGACAGTTCCGCCGTGACCCAGCGGGCCCAGCAGCTGAAACTGGCCTCCCTGGGACGTCTCACCGCCAGCATCGCCCACGAGATCCGCAACCCCCTGGGGGCCATCAGCCATGCCGCGCAGTTGCTGAACGAATCCCCCGACCTCAGCCCCGGCGACCGGCGTCTGGGCGATATCATCCAGGACCACTGCACCCGCGTGAACGATATCATCGAGAACGTCACCCGGCTGAGCCGCCAGCATCCGTTGGAGCCCATGGAACTGGACCTCGGGGCCTGGTGCGAGGCCTATATCAAGGAGGCCATGCTGGATCCGCGGCTGCAGGCGGGTGACCTGGCCCTCCACGTCGAGGGTGGCCGGCGTATCATGGTGCGTATGGATGAATCCCAACTGCGACAGGTGGTGAACAACCTGTGCGAGAACGGCCTGCGCTATGGGCGGGAGGCGCCCAGGGTGCTGCTCGTCGTCGGCTTAAGCGCCGAATCGGAGCGGCCCTACCTGGAGGTGTACGACAGCGGCCCCGGCGTGGACGAGGAGACCGCCGGCCACCTGTTCGAGCCGTTCTTCACCACGGAGCGCAGCGGCACGGGGCTCGGGCTGTACATCGCCCGGGAACTGTGTGAACTCAACCAGGCCACCCTCGGCCACCTGGGTCGCACCCCCCGGGGCCACGGCTTCCGCATCAGTTTCTCCCACCCCCAGCGCCAGGGGCTGCCGGGACCATGAAGGGTTGTCGCGCCCTCATCGTCGACGACGAGCCGGATATCCTGGAGCTGCTCGCCATCACCCTGGGGCGCATGGACATCCATGCGGTGAGCGCGGACCGCGTGGAGACCGCCAAGGCGCGGCTCGCCACCGAGCCTTTCGATCTGTGCCTCACCGACATGCGCCTGCCCGACGGCGACGGCATCGAACTGGTGCGCCACATCCAACGTCGCCACCCCAATCTGCCGGTGGCCGTCATCACCGCCTACGGCAACATGGATTCGGCGGTGGCCGCCCTCAAGGCCGGCGCCTTCGATTTCGTCTCCAAGCCGGTGGACCTCAAGGTGCTGCGCAACATGGTCAACACCGCCCTGCGCCTGTCGGCGGAGCAACCCGCCCCGGAGCGCACCCTCATCGGCGACGCCCCGCCCATGCAGGTGTTGCGCAGGACCATCGACAAGCTGGCCCGCAGCCAGGCCCCCGTATATATCAGCGGCGAATCGGGGTCCGGCAAGGAACTGGTGGCCCGTCTCATCCACGAGCGCGGGCCGCGGGCGGAACATCCCTTCGTGGCGGTCAACTGTGGCGCCATCCCCGGGGAACTCATGGAAAGCGAACTCTTCGGCCATCGCAAGGGCAGCTTCACCGGCGCGGTGAGTGACCACCCGGGCCTGTTCCAGGCCGCCGACAAGGGCACCCTGTTCCTCGACGAGGTGGCGGACCTGCCCCAGAACATGCAGGTGAAGCTGCTGCGGGCCATCCAGGAGCGCTCCATCCGTCCGGTGGGCGCCGACCGGGAGCTGCCCGTCGACGTGCGCATCCTCAGCGCCACCCACAAGGACCTCGATGCCCTGGTGGCCAGCGGCCAGTTCCGCCAGGACATCTATTACCGCCTCAACGTCATCCAACTGGAGGTGCCGCCCCTGCGGGCGCGGGCGGCGGACATCCCGGAACTCGCCCGCCACGTGCTGCACAAGCTGGCAAAACGCGACGGCGTGGCGGCGTCGGAACTGAGCGAGGCCGCACTGGCGCGGCTCCGCCAATACCCGTTTCCGGGCAATGTCCGGGAGCTGGAGAACATCCTGGAGCGCGCAATGACCCTGTGCGACGACCTCATCGACGCGGAGGATCTGGGCCTGGGCGAGCCTCGAGAGCCCGCCGCCTTGGAAGAGGACGAGGGCAAGGGGTTGGAGAGCCTGCTGGACGAGGTGGAGCGCAACACCATCGTCTCCGCCCTGCGCCAGTGCAAGGGCAACAAGACGGCCGCCGCCAGGGCCTTAGGGATCAGTTTCGGAGCCCTGCGCTACCGGCTGCAGAAGCTGGGCCTGGAAAAACACGACGGCGATGAATGAGGCGAAGGTGCTGATTTTCAGCACCTGGTGCGCAACAGCAGCAGCCGAAAGCCCGGAGCGGGGCTGCGCCGGAGGTGGGCGCCTGTCTATAACCCCATGATAAATATGAAAAGTCTTTAAGGCTTAAAGGATGGCATGGTTGTTGCCGCTATTTACGTGCAAGGCGGACAGCGCCGGAGCGAATCGAAACCATCCTCCAAGGAGATAGCGAATATGAAAAACGTGCAACAGGGCTTCACTCTCATCGAACTCATGATCGTCGTGGCGATCATCGGCATCCTCGCCGCCGTGGCCATCCCGGCGTATCAGGACTACACCAAACGCGCTCACGTCACGGAGGGCCTTAACTTGGCCTCTAGCCCCAAGAACGCCGTGGCGGACTACTACCAGTCCATGGGCGGTTGGCCGGGCAGCAACACCATGGCCGGTGTCGCCCCCTCCACCCAGATTACCGGCAACGCCGTGCAGTCCGTGGCCGTCGGCGCAAACGGGGTGATCACCATCACCTACCGTACCCAGGTCGACGCTGGGTCCACGCTGGTCTTAACCCCCTCCGACCAGGGTGGCTCTATCACGTGGACCTGTGCGGGTGGCGATGTGCGCGATGCTTGGCGTCCGGCCAACTGCCGCTGATTCTCCTAGTCGGCCACAGTATCTGGAAAAAACCGGCGCATAGGCGATGCGCCGGTTTTTTTTGCCCGTCTCTCGACTTCTGTTCGCCACCCCTCTGACCTGAATTATGGTTTCCCTACGACCCACAATCGTTCTTTACCTGGGCCTGGCGCTGACCTGGCTGGTATACTCGCCGGGCTTGTCCGGGGCCTTCCTTTTCGATGATTATTCCAACCTGGACGCCCTGGGCGAAATCCGCACGGGTAGCGAGGGGGTACTCAGATACCTGACCGGCGTCACTCGCCCGGCGGCCTATCTCAGCTTTCTTATTGACGACAATGCGTGGCCATCTCAGCCGGAGCCTTTCCTCTACACCAACGTCCTGCTCCACCTGCTGACCGCCTTGGTCCTGGTGTGGCTGTTCCTGCGCGTGGGCCGCAGCCTCGAGCTGGACGACCGGGCGGCCACCTGGGTCGCCGTGGTGGCGGGCCTGGCCTGGGCCCTGCACCCGCTGTTCGTGTCCACGACCCTTTACGTGGTGCAGCGCATGACCATCCTGTCGGCGCTGTTCATCCTCCTCGGCCTCCTGGCCTACGTGGTGGGACGCGGTCACCTCCAGCGCCGCCAGGGTGTCCGCCGTGGCTGGTTGCTGCTGATACTGGCCCTGCCGGCCCTGTCCGTGGTGGCGTTCCTGTCCAAGCAGAACGCGGCCCTCGTACCCCTCTACCTGCTGCTGTTTGAGCACATTCTGTTCCGGCGGCAGGCCGTTCCCGGGCCCGCCTTCGCCTGGTGGCGGCGCCTCTATGTCTACCTGCCGGTGGTACTTCTGGCGGTGGCAGTGGCGGTTTTCTACCCCAAGTGGTCCGGGATTTACGACATCCGCCACTTCGCTCTGGGCGAGCGCCTGCTCACCGAGGCACGGGTGGTGGCGCAGTACCTCTACCTGCTGCTTGTGCCCCACACCTCCACTAATGGCCTCCACTACGAGAATTTCCAGGTCTCCACAAGTCTGCTCGAGCCGTGGACCACGGTCCCTGCGGTGGTCCTCGTCTTGGCGCTGGCGGCGGCCACGGTGCTGCTGCGCCGGCGCCTGCCTGTGCTCGCCCTGGCCATCGGCTTTTACCTCGCTGGTCATCTCATGGAGTCCACTTTCATTGCCCTCGAGCTGTACTTCGAGCACCGCAATTACCTGCCCTCGATATTCCTGTTCTTCGCCCTCGGCTACGGCCTGGTGGCCCTGGTGCGCCGCCACGGCCGGGTGGCGCTGGCGGCACCGCTGCTGGTGCTGGCAGTCTACAGCGGCGTCACCTGGGCGCGGGCCAGTTTGTGGGGCGACCCGCTGCTGCTGATGGCCGTGTGGACGGAGAATAACCCCACCTCGGGCCGCAACTACGGCGAGGGTGCGCTGCAGGCCAACAAGCTGGGCCGTCCCGACGTGGCCAAGGAGTTCATCATTCGGGGCACCGAAGCGCTGCCGGATGAGATCCACCTGCTCCTCGCACGTATTGGCTATGGTTGCCAGGATGGCGACCTGGAAGAAGCTCAGATCGAGCGCGCCATCGAGCTTTTGAGGATTACCGACCAAATCAAACGGATATACCTCTACCGCAATTTCAAACAAGTGGTGCGAGTGAACCGCGATTTCCAGTGCGAGCCCCTGACCTATGAACGCATGCAGGCGATGCTGCGGGCGGCGCTGAGCAACCCCAACATCGAGGGTTACAATATTCGCCAGCAGGAGATGCTCCACCTGTTCGCCCTGCTGGAACTCTACGCAGGCAACTACGCTCAGGCCCGAGACTATTTCGTAACCGCACTCGACCTTAACCCCCATCCCGACGTCGCGCTGACACAGATCGCCATCCTAGCCTCCGAGGGGCAGTACGAGCTCGCCATGACCCACCTCCGGGAGGCTAAAGGTGAGTTCTATGGCAGGCCCACGATGGGGGAGGGCCAGTCACCTTACGGTCTCGATCAATTCGAGGAGCTGGAGGGGCGCTTGCAACGTGCCCTGGGCCGTCAGGAGCGGCCAGCCGGGGAGGTGCAGTGAAGCTTTCCATCGTGCTTCCTGCCAAGAACGAGGAGACCGGACTGTCGGCGTTGCTGCTACGAGTGGTGGAGTTCTACCCCGACGCCGAGGTCATCGTAGTGGATGATGGCTCCAGCGACGCCACGGCGGCGGTGGCGGCGGGCCACGGCGCGCGGGTAGTGTCACACCCATACTCCATGGGTAACGGCGCCGCTATCAAGGCCGGGGCGCGAGCCGCCCGGGGCGAAGTTCTGGTGTTCATGGACGCTGATGGCCAGCACGATCCGGCGGACATTGCATGCCTGCTGGCCAAGCTGGACGAGGGCTTCGACATGGCGGTGGGGGCGCGTGCCGCCGGTACCCATGCTTCCACCGGGCGCCGAATGGCCAACTATTTTTACAACCGGGTCGCTACCTACATGACCGGTCACCCTATCAGCGACCTTACATCGGGCTTCCGGGCGGTCCGTGCACATCTGTTCAAACGCTTCCTCTATCTCCTGCCCAACGGATTCTCTTATCCGACCACGATCACCATGGCCTTCTTCCGAGCGGGCCACTCCGTCGGGTATGTGCCCATCAAGGCAGGGCGACGTGAGGGCAAGAGCAACATCAAGCTGCTTCACGACGGCGTCAAGTTCTTCGTAATCATCCTCAAGATCGGCTCGCTGTTCTCGCCCATGCGGCTGTTTCTACCCATCAGCTTCGTATTCTTCGGCCTGGGCCTGGTGTATTACGGCTATACCTTCTTCACCATGGGCCGCTTCACCAACATGGGAGCGCTGCTATTCATCTCCTCGCTGCTGATCTTCCTCATTGGCATCATCTCCGAGCAGATCTCCAGCCTGCACTATAAGAATGTAGAGCAGGATCGCGTAAAATAGCTATGGTCGAAATAGAAGGCGGCATTCAACCCGGTTCACCCGCGCGGACGCAGTTTCCTCGAAAGACCGAGAGCTCTTTCGCCGATTCGGCATCTATGGTTACCGTAGGGGTCCCGGTCTGCAACGAGGAACGTTTCCTCGAACAGACACTACGGTGCATCGTGGCGCAGGATTATCGCCCTCTGGAGGTCATAATAACGGACAACGCGTCCACCGATGGTACGCAAGAAATTGCGGAACGCTATGCGGCGCAGTATGACTTCGTTACCTATTATCGACACGAGCAGAATCGGGGGGCCGTTCTTAACTATCAGTTTGTTCTCGACCATGCCAAGGGCGATTATATTGCATGGCTTTCCGGTCACGATCTGTGGGCGGAGAACTATATCTCGGAGTGCATGCGGATTCTGAGGGATAAGGATGCCGTCATAGCATTCACTGATACGGAATGGATTGGCGACGGCGGCACGGCGCCCGGCTGCAAGTCGGGCTATTCTGACTCTCGGGACCTTGGGTCGGTGGAGCGGTTCTTCACGGTATTGTGGGGCAATATGCACCCGATATTCGGGTTGATCCGCCTCTCTGCCGTGCGTGAACTCGGCAAGCTTCCGGCATGTATCGGCTGGGATCTGGTGGTGCTGTGTGGATTGGCCCTCAAAGGTCCGTTCATTCATTCACCCCGGTCGCGGGTGTTTCGCCGAATTGTTAGGACTGCCGAGAGCCATGAGGCGAGAATGGCGCGTTACCGAAGTGCGGACTATGCGCTAGCCAGGTCGAGTATGGACCGTGTTCTTCCTCTGGCCAAGCTTCCGATACACCTCATTCGAGTACTTTTGAAATCGGATATCGGTATGCCCGTAAAGGTGGCGGCATTGGTCGCGCTCGGTGCTTCTTTCCCGGTCAGATACCTGGTGGGAAGATGGAAAGCCGATTGAAGGCCTGGCGCGCCAAAGACGGCCAGGCATCAACAGGCTGCGTGGGACTGCGCATCGATGGAGGGCCAGCTTTAAAGCGTGTGCTCTCCCATCTGAAGTTGGGCTTCCTGGTCGCGGCAGTTGGGTTCATTGCCTATGCCGCCAAGGGTGCTTCGGACGAGCTGGATACGTTGTTAGCCGGTGCGGCGGTATCCACCTTTTGCCTTGCTGTCCTCGCATGGTATTCCCTTCATTTCATCAGTCCCGTCTTCTCACTGTTGGCCTTGAGGGCCTGCGGCACCAGGGTTGGCTATCGGCTAGCCCTCATCAATCATGCCAGCCGTCTACCCGCCCGTTATCTGCCCGGGGGAATATGGCACCTGGTCGCAAAATCGCTGCATTTTCACGAGCAAGGCGTCAAGGTTCCGCATATAACGGTGCTGTTCCTCCTGGAGCAGGCGCTGGCCATTTCAGTAACCTTCCTGCTCGGTGGTGCTGCGCTATGGCTTGTCCGGGGTTGGGAGGGATGGGGCGCAGCGGGCTTTTTGGGGGCATCGGGTGCCACATTGCTGCTTCTGCTCATGCCTCTTGGGCTCAACCGACTGGTGCTGACGGATGGGACGGGTATTCGTCTGCTGCCTTACCTTAAGGTGGTGGCGACGGTGGTTCTGTTCTGGCTCGTGGCGACGATGGCCTTCTTACTGTATATGTCGGGCTTTCCTTCGCTGTCGATGGAGACCTCCGTGGCGGATCTTGGTGGAAGCTATTTGTTCTCGTGGGGGGTAGGATATCTCGCTTTTTTCGCGCCGCAGGGGGTGGGGGTATTCGAGGCAAGCCTGGCCGGTATGCTGGACAATGAAACTTCATTTCAGGGCTTATTGGTCGTCGTCGCGGGTTTCAGGCTGGTTGCCCTCGTCGCCGATATTGCGGCATGGCTTACTGCGATGGCGCTGCAGACGCAGGGCAGCAGAGCCTCCTGACGGTCGATATGCAAGAATCCGTTGGTGGAGGCGGGTCGATGGCGGGGGAAGTCGTTCAAGTCCTAGAAGGGTGCCCCCTATCACCGCTGGCGCGCTTCCCCGATGTCCGCAAACTGTAGGCGACGTTCGGAGAGGGCCTTGCGATGAAAGTTGTGGTAACGGGTGCGACGGGCTTTGTCGGCCGGTACGTGGTCACAGAGCTTGAGGCCAGAGGGGTCGAAAGCCTCGCTGTTTCCAGACAAGCGAGAAAGCTACCAGCAGGGCAGGGCTGCGGCGTAAGTCTGGATTTGCACGATGTGCCGGTGGGTGTATACGAGCTACTGGGGTGCCCAGATGTGCTTATTCATCTGGCGTGGTCCGGGCTACCAAACTATAAATCCCTTCATCACTTCGAAGTGGAACTACCGGCACACTATGCCTTTCTCAAGGCGCTCATTGATGGCGGTCTGAAACACTTGGTGGTTGCCGGCACCTGTCTCGAATATGGCATAAGGTCCGGGCCGCTGAGTGAGGTCGCCGCTTCGCATCCGACCACGGCCTACGGCTTCGCGAAAGACGCGCTCAGGCGCCAGCTGGAATTCCTTAGGGAGGCACGGTCCTTCCGTCTGGTTTGGGCTCGCCTGTTTTACCTGTACGGAGAAGGGCAGGCTGAGAGTTCACTCTATTCTCAGCTTCGCCGAGCGGCTGAAAAGGGTAATCGGGTATTCAACATGTCAGGTGGGGAACAGCTGCGTGATTTTCTTCCGGTCGGTAAGGCCGCGGCACACCTGGTTTCTCTTGCACTGACACCGGTGGATGCGGGTGTAGTGAACGTCTGCTCTGGAAAGCCTATCTCGATTCGTAAGCTGGTGGAAGGGTGGATCGATGAGCATCGTTGGGCTATAGCACCCAATCTTGGCTATTACCCGTATCCGGATTACGAGGCTATGGCGTTCTGGGGTGATCGCTCGAAGCTCGATCGGCTGCTTGCTCGCTGAGAAATTCCAGATGCAAGAGTCGTTCTGGGTCTGCACGAACCGCCCGGCGCGAGTTCGGCCAACAACATGTAACGGTGGACTATGAAGACCTTTGAAGCGGAAGTGAGTGGCCAGATTGCGGCGAACGGCAGGAACGCCGAACTTCGTGGGTGCGCCGATGAGTTTATGAAGGCCTCCCTCTTTGCGAAGTACTCCTATAATTTTTCCTGGCTTGGTCGCCCAGTTATTCAATATCCCCAGGACCTCATCGCGATGCAGCAGATAATATGGTCGGTACAGCCCGACGTGATCATAGAGTCAGGCATTGCGCATGGAGGCTCATTGGTCTTTTACGCGTCAATGTTGGCGCTAAATGCGACCTGTGGCGGATCCCAAGATGCCAGGGTAATAGGTGTCGATATAGATATAAGAGGTCACAACCGAGCGGCCATCGAGGCACATCCCATGTTTAACCGTATATCGATGATTGAGGGCTCCAGCGTCGATCCCGAGGTGATAGAGAAGGTCAGGGGCGAGGCGGAGGGAAAACAAACGGTCCTCGTATGTCTCGACAGCAACCACACCCACGAGCACGTGTTGGCTGAACTCAAGGCGTATGCACCGCTCACCTCGGTAGGTAGCTACTGCGTGGTGTTCGATACGATTGTGGAAGAGACGCCGGAGTGCTGTCCCGCGGACCGTCCATGGGGAAAGGGCAACAATCCCATGACTGCTGTCCATGAATATCTTGCGGCGCATCCCGAATTTGAAGTCGACCGAGATATGGATTACCGGCTTCTTATCAGTGCTGCACCCGAAGGATATCTCAAGAGGGTCCGATAGCTTGTTAGAAAACGCTGGATAGGCAGGGCGATCGAAGTTCGGAAAGGCGAGCGAGGACGAAGGGTCAGAGTTGGAGGAGCGCCCGGTCTTTTTCGGAAACCACCGTAGGGGTCATCGGCCAAGCAATCTTGAGCTTTCGGTCGTCATAGTGATGCCCTCGCTGGTGGTCCGGGGCATAGGACCTAGAAATGTGGTAGAGCACCTCGCTGTCGTCCTCCAGGGTTTGGAAGCCGTGAGAGCAGCCCGCCGGCACGTAGAGGGCGCTCCGGTTTTCCGCCGACAGCTCAAGCCCCAGCCACTGGCGGTGGGTTGGCGAATCGGGGCGCAGGTCGACGATGACGTCGAAGATGCGGCCGCGGATGCAGCGCACCAGCTTCACCTCCTCGTGGGGCGCGGCCTGGTAGTGCATGCCCCGCAGGGTGCCGCGCCGCCGGTTGGTGGAGATGCTGCACTGGGCCAGGGCGGCGTCGAGGCCGGTGGCGATGAGTTCGTCGTAGCACCAGATCCTGAAGAAGGCGCCGCGGTCATCGGCGGTGGCCTCGGCCTCCACCACGTAGGCCCCGGGGATGGCGGTCTCCACGAACCTCACGCCACCACCTCCGGAGTGGGAATGGGCACCACGAAGCGCCCGCCCCAGTCGCGGATGAAGCCCATCTGGTCGATGATCTCGTCCCTCAGGTTCCATGGCAGGATGAACAGGTCGTCTGGCCGCTCGCGGGCGATCACCTCCGGGGCGTGGACCGGGATGTGGGTGCCGGGCAGATAGCGGCCCTGCTTGTGGGGACTGCGGTCTACGGTGAAGTCTATGAAGTCGGTGCGGATGCCGCAGTAGTTGAGCAGGGTGTTGCCCTTCGCCGGGGCACCGTAGGCAGCGATGCGCCGGCCTTCGTTCCGGGCCTCGATGAGGAACGCGAGTATGTCGCGTTTGGTGCGCTTCACCCGCTCGGCGAAGGCGCGGTAGACGTCGAGCTGGTGGAGGCCGAAGACCCGCTCGGAGGCCATCACCCGCGCCACAGCCACTGACTCGGGGTGGCCCGCGTCGTCGCGGTGGCAGACGTAGAGCCTGAGTGAGCCGCCGTGGGTGGGGAGTTCCTCCACGTGGTAGACCTGCAGCCCGTGGTGCTCGAACACCGTGCGCACCGTGAGCAGCGAGAAATAGGAAAAGTGCTCATGGTAGATGGTGTCGAACTGGTTGCCCTCGATGAGCCGCAGCAGGTGGGGGAACTCGAGGGTGGCGGTGCCACCGGGTGCTAGCACGAGCCCGATGCCGGCCACAAAGTCATTGAGATCGGGGACGTGGGCCAGCACGTTGTTGGCGATGACCAGCCGTGCCCGGCCCCGCTCCGCGGCGAGGCGCCGGGCGAGGTCGGTGCCGAAGAACGCGCTCACAGTTTCGATGCCCCTTGCCCGCGCCACCGCCGCCACGTTGACGGCCGGCTCTACCCCGAGGCAGGGGATGCCGGCGGCTCGGAAGCTCTCCAGCAGGTAGCCGTCGTTGCTGGCCAGCTCGAGCACCAGGGAGCCGCCGTCGAGGCCGAGGCGTTCGATGACCGTGGCGGCGTAGTCTCGGCAGTGGGTGAGCCAGGATTCGGAGTAGGAAGAAAAGTAACTGTAATCGCCGAAGATGTCCGCCGGCGCCACCAGCTCCTCCACCTGCACCAGCAGGCAGTGGCTACACACCCGGGCGTGGAGGGGAAAGAAAGCCTCCATCCTGCCCAGGTCCTGCTCGCGGAGATAGGCGTTGGATAGTGGTGACATGCCGAGGTCGGCGAAGGACACTTCCAGGGGCTCGCCACAGGCGCGGCAGGTCAGGGGGCTGCTCATGGGGCTTCGCCGAGGGTGGCGTAGCGCTCGATCTGGGCCAGGGTGCGGGTGACCATGTCCTTGCCGGCGTAGAAGTCCCGGTACCACTCCACGGTCCAGCCGAGGGCGTCGGCCAGGGGCAGACGCGGGGCCCAGCCCAGCAGGGAGCGGGCCCGGCTGCAGTCCAGCTTGAGTACCCTGGCCTCGGGCGGGGCGTCGTCCTCGCGGGCATCCAGCCAGTGCGCGGCATCGCCCCAGGCATCGCAGAAGCCGTCGGCCAGCCAGCGCACGGGCCGGGCGTCGTCGACGGCGGGACCGAAGTTCCACGGGCCGGCGTAGTCCCGGCCCCCCGTCCACAGGGCCTCGGCGAGGGCAAGGTAGCCGGCCAGGGGGTCAAGCACGTGCTGCCATGGCCGGATGGAATCGGGGTTGCGGATGAGTGGGCGCCCACCCGCCGCCAGCACCCGGGCCAGGTCGGGCAGCAGCCGGTCCGCGCCCCAGTCGCCGCCACCGAGGACGTTGCCGGCGCGCACCGAGGCTAGCGTAACAGGGCCGGCCGTCCGGCCGCGATCAAAGAAGGAGTTGGCATACACACTGGCCACCATCTCGGCGCAGGCCTTGCTGCCGGAATAGGGGTCCTTGCCGCCCAGCCGGTCGCTCTCACGGTAGCCCCAGGGCCATTCCTGGTTCTCGTAGCACTTGTCGCTGGTGACGTTGATCACCACCCTGAGGTTGAGTGCATGGCGCGCGGCCTCGAGGACATGGACTGTGCCGAGCACGTTGGTCTCGAAGGTTTCCACGGGATCATCATAGGACGCCCTGACCAGGGGTTGCGCCGCTAGGTGGAACACCACCTCGGGGCGGGCCTCCGCGAAGCAGGCCGCCAGGGCACCGTAGTCACGGATATCTCCCTCCATGGAAACGATGCCCTCGGCTACCCCGGCGGCCACGAACAGCGAGGGCTCGGTGGGCGGGGCCAGGGCGTAACCCGTGACCCGCGCGCCCAGGCGCGATAGCCACAGCGACAGCCAGCCACCCTTGAAGCCGGTGTGACCGGTGACGAGCACCCGCTTGCCGTTCCAGAAGCCCGGTGTCACTACCACACCTTCCAGGGGGCACCGCCGCCGTCCCAGGTCTCGCGCAGCAGCCGCAGCTCGTGGAGGGTGTCCACGCACTGCCAATAACCGTCGTGGCGGTATGCCATCAACTGGCCCTCGCTGGCGAGGCGCTCGCAGGGGGCTCGTTCCCACACCGTCTGGTCACCCTCGATATAGTCGATGACCTCGGGCTCGAGCACGAAGTAGCCGCCGTTGATCAGGGTGCCAGGGTAGTCGGTCTTTTCGTTGAAGGTGGTGACCCGCTCGCCTTCGAGCCGCAGCACACCGAAGCGCGACGGTGGGCGCACGGCGGTGACGGTGGCCAGCCGGCCATGGCAGCGGTGGAATTCCACAAGGCGGTCGATGGGGATGTTTGACAGACCGTCGCCATAGGTGAGGATGAAGGTGTCGTTCAGCAGGTGGCGCAGGCGCTTGAGGCGCCCGCCGGTCATTGACGCCGTGCCAGTATCCACGAGGTCGACGGTCCAGTCCTCGTGGGACGTGCGGTCGGCGTTCACCGCACCGCTGGCGATGTCGATGTGGAGGTCGGATTGCAGCCGCGGGTACTCCAGGAAGTACTTTTTGATCACATGGCCCTTGTAGCCGAGGGCGACGATGAACTCGTTGAAACCCCGGGCCGAGACAAGCTTCATCAGGTGCCATAGCAGGGGGCGCCCGCCGATCTCGATCATCGGCTTGGGAATGGTGGCGGTCTCTTCAGACAACCGCGTTCCGTAGCCTCCCGCGAGGATGACGACTTTCATTTCCGAAAATAGACTCCGCGCGATGGCTCTCGGTCGATGGTCTTTGGTTTCTACAAGCCCCCTGCTCCCACCGGGACGCTGAGCACTACGTCGGGTCGATGGGGACACGGAGGCCGGCGGTGGGCACCGTGGCGGACATCGAACTTAGCGTCGCACCGGGCCGATGCTTGAATGACTCAGAGCCAGACAAGTCACAATTCTACGTCTGCTGGGAACGAAAAGTCAGCCGGCGGGCAGGGCGCCGATGACCCGCTTCATCTGCTCGAAGACCTTGGGCGAGCCAGTGATGCCGTCGCCGCTGGCGAGAAAGGCGTGGCCGGGGTACGCGCGGGGGGTACGCGCGGATGATGGTGACGCTGATCTGCGCCTCGGCTCGGCGACATCAGCGTCACAAAGCGTCCTCATAGACCTCGTCCATGGTGAGGGTGACATCGAGGCAGCGGAGTTCCACGGGGTCATTCTCTTCCAGCAGGATCAGGATCCAGTCGCCGGCCGGCTCGCGGCGGTGGATCTCGATGTGGCGTGCCTCCTGGGAGACCAGTACGTACTCCGTGAGCCGGGGGAGGGTGCGATAGGCGTGGAGTTTCTCCCGGCGGTCGATGGCCTCGGTGGCCGGTGACAGGACTTCCACGATGAGGCAGGGCGCTTCGAGGTAGAACTCCTGGGTGTCGGCGGGGTCGCAGGCGGCGGCGACATCCGGGTAGTAGAAGGCATCGCCGGCCGGCACCCGTACCTTCATGCCCGATATGAACACCCGGCAGGGGCCACCGCGCGCCGCCTGGCGTAGTCGTGAGGAGATGTTGCCGGCAATCAGATTGTGGCGCCGGCCGGCGCCGGCCATGGCATGGATGGTGCCGGCCACGTATTCGTGGCGCAGCGGGCTGGTGAGTTCCCGCGTCAGGTATTCCTCGGTGGAGATGTGGAGACTGGGGGCCTGCTTCATCGCGTCATCCCGGGTTTGGAGCCGTTACAAAGCTTACACCCAAAGGGCCGGGACGGCAGCGTCGCGGGCCGTCCAGGCGGAGGCTACGCGCCGGACCCCCAGTGGTCGGCGATGACGCCGCGCAGGGCGGTGTACACCCGCTCGCCGCCGGCCACGATGTCGCCGGTGTCGAGGGGATCGCCGCGGCCGTCCATGCTCCCCACGAAGCCGCCGGCCTCCTGGATCAGCAGGGCGCCGGCCGCCAGGTCCCAGGGCTTGAGGCCATACTCCCAGAAGCCGTCCAGGCGCCCGCAGGCCACACTGGCGAGGTCCAGGGCCGCGGAGCCGGGGCGCCGGATCCCCGCCGTCGTCTGCATGAGTTCCCGGAATATGGCCAGGTAACGGTCGAGATGCTCGAGGTCGCGGTAGGGGAAGCCGGTGCCCAGCAGGGCACCCTCCAGCTTGGTTTGCCGGCTGACGCGGATCTTGTGGTCGTTGAGGGTGGCGCCGGAGCCCCGCAGGCCCTTGAAGAGTTCCTGGCGCATGGGGTCGTATACCACCCCCACCTCCAGCCGGCCCTTCACCTGCAGCGCGATGGACACGGAGAACACCGGGAAGCCGTGGAGGAAATTGGTGGTGCCGTCCAGGGGGTCGATGATCCACACGAATTCGCTCTCGCCGGTCTCGCCGCTCTCCTCGGCGAGAAAGGCATGCCCGGGGTAGGCGCGGGCGATGACGTCGATGATGGCCGCCTCCGCCTGCCGGTCCACCTCCGAGACGAACTCGTTGTAACTCTTGGACTCGACCTTGAGGCTATCGACTCGGTCGTAGTGACGGACGATGATGTCGCCGGCCCGCCTGGCGGCCCGGACTGCGATGTTCAGCATTGCTTGCATGACTGGGGGAGGTTCGCGTTGGATTGAGGGGGTATTCTAGATGGGAGTCCATGCCGGGGTAAGACCCGTTCGATCATGACAGAACCGAATTTATCAGGCTTCCCGCGGGTCCGATCCGGATTTTGACGAAATTCGTGGGTGTAGAAGAGGAGAATTTCCTCTCGCCAAGAACGCCAAGAACGCCAAGGAACCTGTTTTATTGTCGGGATGAATCCCGACCTGCATTCGTGCCAAAGGAATGGGCGGTGGGGGGGCTGTGTAGGTCGGGCTGTAGGTCGGGCTTCAGCCCGACAGCCCGCGGGTGATTCCGGCCCGGCCTATGGTGTGCCCGGCGGGTTTTGAATGTCGGGATGAATCCCGACCTGCATTCGTGCCAAAGGAATGGGCGGTGGGGGGGCTGTGTAGATCGGGCTTCAGCTCGACAGCCTGCTCACCGCGAGCGAAATATTTACCCACAGATTCTGCGGACGAGCCAAAACGGCTCCTCCGCAAAATCTGTGGGTAAATGTTGCGCTCACGCCACCCGCCAGCGTTGGGTGTCGGGCTGAAGCCCGACCTACAGTCAGGCCGACCACCCGACCTACAGGCTGACCTACAGGGCACGAATGTAGGTCGGGATTCATCCCGACATCCCAGCCAGATACACCGCCACCGCCCGTTCCAGCGCCACGGATGTAGGTCGGGATTCATCCCGATATCCGCCCCGCCCCATGCACCCCGCGCCGGGTCGGAATCCCCACCGGCGGGCTGTCGGGCTGAAGCCCGACCTACAGCCCGACCTACTTGTCTTGGCGAGAGTTTATGGTTCGTTGCGGAAAAACCAACCCGAAGGTGCGCCACGCCGCTACCTTTTGTGCACGTGCATCATATACTTGCGTTCACGGCGAGCAAAACATTCACCCAGAGATTTTGCGCATGAGTTCAAATGAAGAACCCCGGGGGCTGGCGGGGGTACGGGTGGTGCTGGTGGAGCCCAGCCATCCCGGCAACGTGGGCGCGGTGGCCCGGGCCATGAAGACCATGGCCGTGAGGGATCTGGTGCTGATCAACCCTGCCCGCTACCCTTCCGCCGAGGCCACTGCCAGGGCCTCGGGGGCCGATGACATCCTCGCCGCCGCGCCTGTCGTCGAGACGTTGGACGAGGCCCTGGCGGGCTGTGTCTTCGTGGCCGGTACCACGGCGCGCCGGCGGCACCTGTCGTGGCCGCTGGCGGATGCCGCCGCGGGGGCGGGGCGCTTGCTGGAGGAGCGCAAGAGCGGGCCCGTGGCCCTGCTGTTCGGCCGCGAGCACTCCGGGCTCACCAACGAGGAGGTGGAGCGCTGCAACATGCTGGTGCGGATCCCGGCCAACCCGGAGTACAGCTCCCTCAACCTCGCCGCCGCGGCGCAGATCCTGTGCTACGAGCTGTTCCGGCAGTCCGCTGAGGGGCGGTTGTCGCCCGCTGCCGGGCAGGTTCCGCGCATCGAGGCCACGGTGGACGAGGTGAACGGCATGCTGGAGCACCTGAGGGGGGTGGCCACGGCGGTGGGGTTCCTGGACCCCGAATCCCCGCGCCTGCTCATGCGCCGGCTGAGCCGCTTGTTCAACAGGGCGCGCCTAGAGCGCACGGAGGTGCAGATCGTCAGGGGTCTGCTGGCCGCCGTGGAGCGCAAATTGCGCCAGGGGGCGAAGAGGGAAGGGTAGCCGTTCAGTCCGTCGTGCCCTGCAGGGGTTGCGCCAGGGGGCGGCCGTCCAGCAGGGGCAGGCCGTCGGCCAGACGCAGGCGGCCGCTGCAGAACCAGGCCACGGCGGCGGGGAAGATGCGGTGCTCCTGCTCCAGCACCCGCGCCGCCAGGGCCTCCGGGGTGTCGTCCGGTTCCACGGGCACCCGCGCCTGCACCACCGCCGGGCCGCCGTCCACCTCCTCGGTGACGAAGTGCACCGTGGCGCCGTGCTCCGCCACGCCGGCGGCGATGGCGCGCTCGTGGGTATGGAGGCCCGGGAATGCCGGCAGCAGGGACGGGTGGATGTTCAGCATGCGGCCGCGAAAATGGGCGATGAAAGCCGGCGTGAGGACGCGCATGAAGCCGGCCATGACCACCAGGTGGGGGCCGTATTCGTCCATCAGTGCCGCCAGGGCGCGGTCGAAGGCCTCGCGGGAGGGGAAGCCCCGGTGGTCCAGCAGGCGGCACGGGATGCCGGCCCGGCGGGCCCGCTCCAGGGCGTAAGCCCCGGGGCGGTTGCCGATGACGGCGGCGATACGGCCCGGGATGGTGCCGTCCTGGACGGCGTCCATGAGGGCCTGGAGATTGCTCCCCCTGCCGCTCACCAGCACCACCATGGCGCAGGACGGCGCTGTCACCCGCGGGCCGGCATGGCGCCCCGCCGGCCGTCGTCGGGCCGGGCCTTCCCCGCGGGGCGCTCAGACAAAGTTCACCCGCGGTGTGGTCTCCGGGGATGCGCTGATGGTGCCGGCCTGCCAGGCGGTCTCCCCGGCCCCGCGCAGACTCTCCAGGGCGTGCCCGACCTCGTTCTCCGCCACCATGATCACCATGCCGACGCCGCAGTTGAAGGTGCGCAGCATCTCCCCGGGCTCGATATTGCCCTGGTCCTGGAGCCAGCCGAAGATCTCCGGCCATTCCCAGGATTCGACGGCGAGGTCGGCGGCGGTGCCGGCGGGCAGCACCCGCGGGATGTTCTCCACCAGGCCGCCGCCGGTGATGTGGGCGATGCCGTGGACCGGGACCCGTGCGATGAGTTCCAGCAACGGGCGCACGTAGATGCGGGTCGGCGCCAGCAGGGCGTCGATGAGGGGGACACCGCCGATACGCCGGGCCAGGTCCACGTGGGCCTGCTCCAGCACCTTGCGGATCAGGGAGTAGCCGTTGGAATGGGGGCCGCTGGAGGCCAGGGCCAGGATGGCGTCCCCGGGTCGTACTCGGGAGCCGTCGATGATGCGGTCCTTTTCCACGATGCCGACGCAGAAACCGGCGAGGTCGTAGTCGGGGGGCGTATACATGCCCGGCATCTCGGCGGTCTCGCCCCCCACCAGGGCCATGCCGGCCTGGCGGCAGCCCTCGGCGATGCCCCGGACCACATCTACGCTGGTGTCCGGGTCGAGACGGCCGGTGGCGAAGTAGTCGAGGAAGAACAGGGGTTCCGCCCCCTGGACCACGAGGTCGTTGGCACACATGGCCACCAGGTCGATACCCACGGTGTCGTGGCGTCCGGCATCGATGGCGAGCCGCAGCTTGGTACCCACGCCATCGGTGCCGGAGACCAGCACGGGGTGCCGGTAGCGGTCCAGGGGCAATTCGAACAAGGCACCGAAGCCCCCCAGACCGCCGATGGCACCGGGCGTGCGGGTGGTCGCCGCCAGGGTCTTGACCTGCTCCACGAAACGGTTGCCGGCGTCGATGTCCACGCCCGCGTCTTTGTAGGATAGGGGTCGTTTGGGGTCTTCGTTCATGGCCGAAATGGTATGCCACCCGGGGGGCGGTGGGAACCTTGACTTGCCGGCGGTCTGCCCCTAGCTTGAGCGGCGTCCCGCCATACCCTACCGCCCACATCCCAGGTTGAGAGGCATGAAAAGAATCCTGTTGTCCGCACTGCTGGTCGCGTGGTTCAGCGCGGTGCCACAGATTGCCGTCGGTGCGGGGGTGGAGGTGGTCCATCTGTATCGCGCCGTCGCGCCCGTGGACAGCCAGGATGTGGCCGAGCGGCGCAGAGCGCTGAAGGATGCCCTGTTCATGGTGCTGGTGAAGGTATCGGGCCAGCCCGCGGAGACTCTGCGCGAGCGCCTGGATGGCGCCATCGACGATCCGGTGGGTTACGTTCAGCAGTATCGCTATGAGTCCCTGCCCCGGTCCGCGCCGACCTCGGGTAAGGCCCTCCGGACCCTCGGCCTCGACGTGGAGTTCGACAAGGACGCGGTGGACCGCCTGCTGCGGAATGCCGGCCTGCCCGTGTGGGGCAGGGTACGACCGGCAACCCTGGTGTGGCTCGCGATGGAAGCCGGGTCGTCGCGCCGGCTGGCCACGCCTTCCGATCGCCCCGGGCTGTGGCGGGCCCTGGAGGCGCGCGCCCGGGAGCGCGGACTGCCGCTGGTGATTCCCCTGTTCGACCTGGAGGATCAGGCGGGGTTGGACGCCGCCGACGTGTGGGGCGGTTTCTCCGAGGCCATTCTGGAGGCATCCCGGCGTTACGGCGCCGACGGCGTGCTCACGGGGCGCCTGTACCGGGACGCATCGGGGCTGGACGTCAGTGCATGGATCCTGCTCCGCGATGGGGCGGAACGCGCATGGCGGTTCCGCGACGGCGACCACAAGGCCCAGGCGGGGCGTGCCGTCGATCGCCTGGCCCAGTGGCTGGCACGGGATTTCGCCGTGCCCCGAAAGGCAGGCCCCAGGGGGCATATGGACATGCATGTGTCGGGATTGGAGACCGTGGATGATTACGGCCGCCTCATGGCCTATCTGGAGGGGCTGGATGCAGTGGAGAAGGCCTCTCCGCGGGTATTGGACGGTACCGACATGACGGTGCGTATCAACGCCACGGTGGCACGGGAGCAGCTGCTGCAGACCCTCGGCCTCGGCCAGGTGCTGCGCCCCCTGCCCGCCGGCGACGGGGACCTGTGGTTCGAGCTGGCGCGGTGAATCCGCGCCATATCCCTAATGCGCTGACCATCGCACGGATGCTGATGATACCGCCGGCGATGCTGGAACTGGTGCGGGGAAACCACCTGACGGCGATGGTCATCATGGCGGTGGCGGGTATCACCGACGGCCTGGATGGCTATCTGGCGCGGCGCTTCGACTGGCGCTCGAGGTTGGGCGCGATCCTCGACCCCCTGGCCGACAAACTCCTGATGATGGCCAGTTACATCACCCTGGGCTATCTCGGGCACATCCCCCTGTGGTTGACGCTGCTGGTGGTGGGACGGGACGTCGTCATCATGGCCGGCGCCACCGTCTACTATTACTTGTTCGATCAGATCGAGATGACGCCGACGCCCCTCAGCAAGGCCAACACGGCCCTGCAGGTCGCGTTGCTGGTCGTGGTGGTGGGCGCCCTCGCCGGACTGGCCGTGCCCCCCTGGGGATTGGCGGGGATGATCTGGTTGGTTGCCGCATCCACCCTGGTCAGTGGCCTGCATTACGTCTGGGTGTGGTCCGACGAGGCGCGGCAGGCCGCGGGCGGGGACTAGTCCGGTGGCCTGGCAACTCGCCCTCGGCCTCAAGACCGACGACTTTCCCACCTTCGAGGCCTTCGTGGCAGGCGGCAACCGTGAAGCCGTAACCATCCTCCACGACCTGGTCATCGCGGCGCGGCCCGGTGTCGCCTATATCTGGGGGCCGGCGGGTAGCGGCAAGACCCATCTGCTGCAGGCCGCCTGCGTCGGCGGGCCGGCGGCCGGCATATACTTGCCCCTCGCCGAACTCGCCCACCACGGGGTGGGCCTGTTGGACGGCCTCGAATCCCGGACGCCCCTGTGCCTGGACGATATCGGCACGGTGGCGGGCGACGGCGCCTGGGAAGAGGCCCTGTTTCATCTGTTCAACCGCGCCCAGTCCGCGGGGGCGCTGGTGGTGATGGCGGGTCGCTCACCGCCGCGCGGCCTGGGGATCCGCCTGCCCGATCTGCTGTCCCGGCTGGTGGGGGGGCTCGGGATCCCCCTGCGGGCGCCCACGGACGAGGAGTTGGTGGAAATCCTGCGGGCCATGACCGCGCGCCGGGGCATGCGCGTGGCCGACGATGTCCTCGGCTACCTGCTGAGCCGGGAGCGCCGGGAACTCGGGTATCTAGCGATGTTGGTGGAACGGCTGGACCGGTGTTCTCTGGCCTCTCAGCGGCGCGTAACCATACCGTTTATTAAGGAGGTCCTGGACGCGTCGGAGTCCTCTTGAAAATAGTTGTTGACGGGGCTTCCGGGGCACGTATAATGCGCCCCTCTTCGCAACCGGCAGCAGCAGTTCAGCAGCCATTGTGAAAGAAACAAGTTGACAAGCGGATGGCAGTTCGATGACAATTCCGCTTCTCAACCGGCGAGCAAGACCTCTCCGGCGATTCTTTAAAAATTCGGATTCAGACAATCTGTGTGGGCACTTGTGTCGGCGGTCGGTTTCACTGAAAGACCTATCGACATAACGTGCTTGAACACAAGCAGTAACACGTCAAGTACTTTAAGTCGAGCTACGAATAGACCGCTTCGGTGGTCAAGAAGCTTGAACTGAAGAGTTTGATCCTGGCTCAGATTGAACGCTGGCGGCATGCCTAACACATGCAAGTCGAACGCGAAAGTTCCTTCGGGAGCGAGTAGAGTGGCGGACGGGTGAGTAACGCGTGGGAATCTGCCCAGTAGTGGGGGACAACCCGAGGAAACTCGGGCTAATACCGCATACGCCCTACGGGGGAAAGACTTCGGTCACTATTGGATGAGCCCGCGTCCGATTAGCTTGTTGGTGGGGTAACGGCCCACCAAGGCCGCGATCGGTAACTGGTCTGAGAGGACGACCAGTCACACTGGGACTGAGACACGGCCCAGACTCCTACGGGAGGCAGCAGTGGGGAATCTTGGACAATGGGCGAAAGCCTGATCCAGCAATGCCGCGTGTGTGAAGAAGGCCTGCGGGTTGTAAAGCACTTTCAGTGGGGAAGATTATGACGGTACCCACAGAAGAAGCACCGGCTAACTCCGTGCCAGCAGCCGCGGTAATACGGAGGGTGCGAGCGTTAATCGGAATTACTGGGCGTAAAGGGCGCGTAGGTGGTCTGGTAAGTCGGATGTGAAAGCCCCGGGCTCAACCTGGGAATTGCATTCGATACTGCTGGGCTAGAGTATGGTAGAGGAGAGTGGAATTCCCGGTGTAGCGGTGAAATGCGTAGATATCGGGAGGAACACCAGTGGCGAAGGCGGCTCTCTGGACCAATACTGACACTGAGGCGCGAAAGCGTGGGGAGCAAACAGGATTAGATACCCTGGTAGTCCACGCCCTAAACGATGAGAACTAGACGTTGGGGGAATCTGTCCTCTAGTGTCGCAGCTAACGCGTTAAGTTCTCCGCCTGGGGAGTACGGCCGCAAGGTTAAAACTCAAAGGAATTGACGGGGGCCCGCACAAGCGGTGGAGCATGTGGTTTAATTCGATGCAACGCGAAGAACCTTACCAGCCCTTGACATCCTCGGAACTTGGCAGAGATGCCTTGGTGCCTTCGGGAACCGAGAGACAGGTGCTGCATGGCTGTCGTCAGCTCGTGTCGTGAGATGTTGGGTTAAGTCCCGTAACGAGCGCAACCCTTGTCCTTAGTTGCCAGCACATAATGGTGGGAACTCTAAGGAGACTGCCGGTGACAAACCGGAGGAAGGTGGGGATGACGTCAAGTCATCATGGCCCTTATGGGCTGGGCTACACACGTGCTACAATGGTCGGTACAGAGGGTCGCGAACCCGCGAGGGGAAGCTAATCCCAGAAAACCGGTCGTAGTCCGGATCGGAGTCTGCAACTCGACTCCGTGAAGTCGGAATCGCTAGTAATCGCGGATCAGAATGCCGCGGTGAATACGTTCCCGGGCCTTGTACACACCGCCCGTCACACCATGGGAGTGGGCTGCACCAGAAGTAGGTTGCCTAACCTTCGGGAGGGCGCTTACCACGGTGTGGTTCATGACTGGGGTGAAGTCGTAACAAGGTAGCCGTAGGGGAACCTGCGGCTGGATCACCTCCTTTCATTAAAGTGTGCCGATTCCGGCGCAAGTGTCCACACACATTGTCTGAATCCCAATACCGTTGAGCTCGGGTCTGTAGCTCAGTTGGTTAGAGCGCACCCCTGATAAGGGTGAGGTCGGTGGTTCAAATCCACCCAGACCCACCATTAAAGCAATGTCAGGGGCCATAGCTCAGCTGGGAGAGCATCTGCTTTGCAAGCAGAGGGTCGGCGGTTCGATCCCGCCTGGCTCCACCAGGCAGTTCTTTGCAGTTAATCAATTGCAGTCAGTTGATTAAGTGCTTGGTCCTGAAATCAAGCGGTTCTTTAACAATTCGGATGAAGTATGAATGGCGCCGATGGAATGCCGTATCGAGCATTCCATCAAAGGTGAAAGTCGTTATTCGTGGACCAGCAACATGTGACTTCAGATTGTTTGAGGTTATATGGTCAAGTTACAAAGCGCATACGGTGGATGCCTTGGCGACAGGAGGCGATGAAGGACGTGACAGCCTGCGATAAGCTTCGGGGAGTCGGCAAATAGGCTTTGATCCGGAGATTTCCGAATGGGGAAACCCACCCTTCGGGGTATCTGTACCTGAATACATAGGGTGCAGAGGCGAACCCGGGGAACTGAAACATCTAAGTACCCGGAGGAAAAGATATCAACAGATATTCCCTAAGTAGCGGCGAGCGAAAGGGGAACAGCCCTTAAGCCTTTGAGTTCTAGTGGAAGGTTCTGGAAAGGACCGCCATAGTGGGTGATAGCCCCGTACACGAAAGAGCGAAAAAGGTGAAATCGAGTAGGACGGGACACGTGTTATCCTGTCTGAACATGGGGGGACCATCCTCCAAGGCTAAATACTACCTGTCGACCGATAGTGAACCAGTACCGTGAGGGAAAGGCGAAAAGAACCCCGGTGAGGGGAGTGAAATAGAACCTGAAACCGTATGCGTACAAGCAGTGGGAGCCCCTTCGGGGGTGACTGCGTACCTTTTGTATAATGGGTCAGCGACTTACTTCTCAGTGGCAAGCTTAACCGTTTAGGGGAGGCGTAGGGAAACCGAGTCTGAATAGGGCGTTTAGTCGCTGGGAGTAGACCCGAAACCGGGCGATCTACCCATGGCCAGGGTGAAGGCGGGGTAATTCCCGCTGGAGGCCCGAACCCACTTATGTTGAAAAATGAGGGGATGAGCTGTGGGTCGGAGTGAAAGGCTAATCAAGCCCGGAGATAGCTGGTTCTCCCCGAAAGCTATTTAGGTAGCGCCTCGTGTCTCACCCTCGGGGGTAGAGCACTGTTTGGGCTAGGGGGCCATCCCGGCTTACCAAACCCATGCAAACTCCGAATACCGAGGAGTGCAATCACGGGAGACAGACGGCGGGTGCTAACGTCCGTCGTCAAGAGGGAAACAACCCAGACCGCCAGCTAAGGTCCCGAAATCATAGCTAAGTGGGAAACGATGTGGGAAGGCACAGACAGCCAGGAGGTTGGCTTAGAAGCAGCCATCCTTTAAAGAAAGCGTAATAGCTCACTGGTCGAGTCGGCCTGCGCGGAAGATGTAACGGGGCTAAGCTATGTACCGAAGCTGCGGATGCGTGCATTTCACTTAAATCCATTCGTTCTCGAAGAGCGCGTGAGCGGCGTAGCCGCGAACAAAGCGTTCATCAAAGTCGAGGCCGGTAGGGAGTGGATTTAAGGAAATGCACGCATGGTAGGGGAGCGTTCCGTAAGCCTGCGAAGGTGTGTCGAAAGGCATGCTGGAGGTATCGGAAGTGCGAATGCTGACATGAGTAACGATAATGGGGGTGAAAAACCCCCACGCCGAAAGCCCAAGGTTTCCTGCGCAACGCTAATCGGCGCAGGGTGAGTCGGCCCCTAAGGCGAGGCCGAAAGGCGTAGTCGATGGGAAACAGGTTAATATTCCTGTACTTAGTGCCACTGCGATGGGGGGACGAAGAAGGCTAGGTCATCCGGGCGTTGGTTGTCCCGGTTCAAGCTTGTAGGGAGTGTTCCTAGGTAAATCCGGGGACACAATCCCGAGAAGCGATGACGAGCCCCTATAGGGGGCGAAGTGATTGATGCCATGCTTCCAGGAAAAGCCTCTAAGCTTCAGGTGGCATTGAACCGTACCCCAAACCGACACAGGTGGGCAGGGTGAGAATCCCAAGGCGCTTGAGAGAACTCGGGTGAAGGAACTAGGCAAAATAGCACCGTAACTTCGGGAGAAGGTGTGCCCTTGCCGGTGAAGAGACTTGCTCTCGGAGCTGGTGGGGGTTGCAGTGACCAGGTGGCTGCGACTGTTTATTAAAAACACAGCACTCTGCAAACTCGTAAGAGGAAGTATAGGGTGTGACGCCTGCCCGGTGCCGGAAGGTTAATTGATGGGGTTAGCTTCGGCGAAGCTCTTGATCGAAGCCCCGGTAAACGGCGGCCGTAACTATAACGGTCCTAAGGTAGCGAAATTCCTTGTCGGGTAAGTTCCGACCTGCACGAATGGCGTAACGATGGCCACGCTGTCTCCACCCGAGACTCAGTGAAATTGAAATCGCTGTGAAGATGCAGTGTACCCGCGGCTAGACGGAAAGACCCCGTGAACCTTTACTACAGCTTTGCACTGGACTTTGAACATGTTTGTGTAGGATAGGTGGGAGGCTTTGAAACCGGGACGCCAGTTCCGGTGGAGCCAACCTTGAAATACCACCCTGGCATGTTTGAGGTTCTAACCCAGGCCCGTTATCCGGGTCGGGGACAGTGTATGGTGGGTAGTTTGACTGGGGCGGTCTCCTCCCAAAGAGTAACGGAGGAGCACGAAGGTACCCTCAGCGCGGTCGGAAATCGCGCATTGAGTGTAAAGGCAAAAGGGTGCTTGACTGCGAGACAGACACGTCGAGCAGGTGCGAAAGCAGGTCTTAGTGATCCGGTGGTTCTGTATGGAAGGGCCATCGCTCAACGGATAAAAGGTACTCCGGGGATAACAGGCTGATACCGCCCAAGAGTTCATATCGACGGCGGTGTTTGGCACCTCGATGTCGGCTCATCACATCCTGGGGCTGTAGTCGGTCCCAAGGGTATGGCTGTTCGCCATTTAAAGTGGTACGCGAGCTGGGTTTAGAACGTCGTGAGACAGTTCGGTCCCTATCTGCCGTGGGCGTTGGAGATTTGAGAGGAGCTGCTCCTAGTACGAGAGGACCGGAGTGGACGTACCTCTGGTGTTCCGGTTGTCACGCCAGTGGCACTGCCGGGTAGCTATGTACGGACAGGATAACCGCTGAAAGCATCTAAGCGGGAAGCCCCCCTCAAGATGAGATCTCCCTGGACCCTCGAGGTCCCTGAAGGGCCGTTGAAGACTACAACGTTGATAGGCCGGATGTGAACGCGCAGTAATGTGTGAAGCTAACCGGTACTAATTGCCCGTGAGGCTTGACCATATAACACTCAAACAATTTGAGTATCTACGAACGCGGCTTTTGCCGACGTCATTCATCACTTCAATCCGAATTTTCGACAACACCGAGAGGTGTTGACGGAGCAAAGTTTGCCTGGCGGCCATAGCGAGTGGGAACCACCCGACCCCATACCGAACTCGGAAGTGAAACTGCTCAGCGCCGATGATAGTGTGGGGTCTCCCCATGCGAAAGTAGGTCACTGCCAGGCTTTATACCCAAACCCCCGTGGTCGCATACGACCACGGGGGTTTTTCTTTGGGCATGGCGAGGCTCCTTTGTAGGTCGGGATTCATCCCGACATCCGGCCAGATACACCACCACCGGTTCCCGGGTCACGCATGTGGGTCGGGATTCATCCCGACATCCGGCCAGGCACACCACCACCGCACGTTCCTAGGGCACGGATGTAGGTCGGGATTCATCCCGACATCCGATCCCGCCGTATGCACCCCACGCCGGGTAGGGATCCCCACCGGCGGGCTGTCGGGCTGAAGCCCGACCTACAGCCCGACCTACAACCGACCCACAGGTACGCCACCACCGCCGGTTCCCGGGTCACGCATGTGGGTCGGGATTCATCCCGACATCCGGCCAGGCACACCACCACCGCACGTTCCTAGGGCACGGATGTAGGTCGGGATTCATCCCGACATCCGATCCCGCCGCATGCACCGCGCGCCGGGTAGAGATCCCCACCGGCGGGCTGTCGGGCTGAAGCCCGACCTACAGCCCGACCCACAGCCCGACCTACAGCCCGACGCACAACCGACACGCCGGGTCCATTGCGGTCCCGGGGCCTTCTTGGGGCGTGGGGAACTCTTGCATCAATCCATGGGGGTATTGACCCGGAACCAGCCCGTCACGCTGTAGCGGTGGCGGTTCGCGACGGCCACGGCGTGGGGGAAATCCGCGCTGAGGAATACCACCAGGGTGCCGAATACGGGCAGGATCCGAGGAGATATCTCGTCTCCGTTCAGGGTGTACAGGCGCAGTTCACCGCCGTCGGCCACGGTCCATCCGGGATTGAGATACAGGACCGTGGTCACTACGCGGTTGGTGTCGCCTTTGAATGCATCGAGATGGCGCTTGTAGAACGCGCCGGGGGGGTAATGGGCGAAATGGCATTCGTAGTCGAACAGCCCGAGGAAGAGCCGGCGGTTCAAACCCTGGCGCAGTGTCTCCATCCAAATCAAGTAAGCGCTGTCCGCCGGGTGCGTCGCGTCGAGCCACAGGATGTGATCCCGGCGCACAAAGGGATTCACAAGGAGGGCCCCTTGTCGCCCTATGCCCGCGGGCTTGAAGTCGCCGGGCTCGAGTTCGATGATGCGCTTGAGGAGATCTTCCGTAATGGGTGGTGGAAGCGCGTCGAGGATGATGGAATAACCCTTTTCGCGCAGCCCATTGGCGATGCGCTCGGTGACATCCCCGTCGCGAGGCCCGACGGGGGATGGCAGTTCGCTCACATACTTGATTCCGGCGGGATGACTGGTGGCAGGGGCGCCGCCCCGGCAATGTCGTGGCCGGCATGGCTCACCACGCGGTGGCCTCCTCGATGATGGCCTCGAAAAGGGCCCTGATCTCCCCTTCCAGTTCGGCATCCTCCGTCGCCAGAACCGGGTTGCGGTAGCTTAGCTGCACGGTGTCGGGGGCATCGGGAAGTACATAGGCGGCGATGGTCATAGGGCACGTTGCCACGTTGCGACGATCCGAATTGAACATCTTGTGAGCGAGGTCGGCGCTGCAGAATTCGTAGGAGATGGCGTCCAGGTAGATGCCCTTTTCATATCCAAGGTCCGTGGCCGTGCGCTCTAACATCTCCTGGAGATGGGATGTGCCGCTCAGGACCAAACCCTGGTTTTGAATCGCGAACTTGAGGCTGCCGGTGATGTTGTCGAATTCCCCCTGCACCGCATGACTCACTACCGGGGGATCGACATGGCGATCGGCCGTTGCCAAGGGTGAGACGCCGAGCTGGAAGATCAGGAGGGGAATGGCGAGATAGGGTGTCTTCGTCATCTGAGACTTCCGTGCGTTTATGTGGCCAGAGAGATTATTGCTGAACGCCTTCAGGGAGCGCCCAATGAAGTGGACAGCTGTCGCACTCTCGTGGTTCCCGGGGTGTCCCCATAGCCTGCCCCCACCAGATCAAGCCCGGGACCGGCCCCGAGCCGTTGGCGGTGAGCGAGGAGATCGATACCCGTCTCGGCCTCGAGGCGGGTGAGGAATGTTTCGAAGCCGTTGCTTCCGGCCGTGCCGCGCCCGGAGGGATTGGCGGACGATGCCCGATAGTACAGGGCGAAAGACTTTTCGGAATCGCCGATGAGCCAGGTGAAGCATGATTGCCTGAGCAGGCGTTGCGCAGGGCTCTCATGCTCTTCATAGGCATGGGCCAGCACTTCGTGGGCGGGGCCGCATAGTTTCAGCACGGCTTCTTCTTCGGCCTGGGAAAGGTACGATGCCGACGCGCTCTGCCCATTGGCCAGGTTGGCCAGGTAAGCGAGCACCGCGCTGTCCGTGGGGGTGTCACGATCCCCCCTGGCTATCAGTTGCTCCAGGCGATCGGCCTCCTGCTGGAAAGTGCGTCGATCCGATACCTGACCAGCGGGTAGGCGCGCGGTCTCCAGGGTGATGGCCGTCTGCACGTCTAGGGTGTCCCCGGGCGGTACGTTACGCAGCATGTCTTTGAGGGCTGCGATGGCCGTTTCGCCCCGGGTTAGGAATATCCGGGCCAAAGAGTCCGCGTCCCTGTTGGATTTGGTGTCCAGGTACGGGCTGTTACAACCGGTGACGGCGGCCGCCACGATGACCGTGGAGATGGCGAGTATAATTGCGCGACGCATTCGGTCGATCTGGCCTCGATGAAAGTCGTGGGACGGTGGAAGAGAATGGTTGTTGATGAGAACCGGCAACTCCTGTCAAGCTTAGATCCATCCGGTATTGTGATCAATTGCTTAAAGTATGGATACATCGCCCGCAGGGCCCGGGGTGGCTTCTGGAAAACGCTCCGGCAGCCCCATGAGGTGCGGGTGGGCCATCTGGTACCCTCCGCAGGCAGCCTGGCCGTTTTGATCCCCGGTCTTTCCCCGTTACGCCAGCCCTTTGGCGGTGGGCCCTGAGGAATTATTAACCTATGTGCCATTTACGAACCTACCTGCTCGCCGCTTGCCTGTCCTGTTCCGTCTTCGTCACGCCGGTGATGGCCACCGATATCGACTTGTCCGTGGAGGCACGGCATATCCGCGAAGACCGCAGCCAGGTGATCTTCCCCGTGACCGACGGGGCCGTTCTCAGGTCCGGCGACGGGCTCAGGGTACGGCTCGAGGTGCTGGAGCGGGCGCCGGTCTACCTGATGTTCGTCGGCAGCAGCGGGAATCCCTCCATGGTGCTGCCCGGGCGGCAGGAGGATATCGGCAAGCAGGTGCCGGCCGGGGCGGTGGTCGAGATCCCTCCGGAAGGGACCTTTTTCAATCTGGACGAGAACACCGGTGACGAGGCCATTTTCGCCTTCACCGGCGAGGCCACTCCGCGCCAGATTGGACGGCTCCTCGACGACATCCGGGCGGCGGCGGGAGACATTCCCCGGATCACGCGTCTCATCATGGATGATTTCGAGACCGTGGAGCGTGTGGCCTTCGAGCACATACCGGCGGGTCCCCTCGAGGGGATTGGCTTCACGGTGCCGGAAAAGCGGGGTACCGGCAGCGGGGAGGGGCATTCCGGCGCGGCCGAGACGCGGGATAGGGCCGGCGAACCGGCGACGGGCAGCAGGCCCCGCGGATTCCGTTTCGTCATTCCCCAGAATGTGGGGGATGAACTGGATGACGTGCTTTCCGAAGAGGGATCCCTCATCCCCGGGGATGTGCGTATCCCCGATGCCGCTGGCCCGGCCCCGGCGAGCCCTTAGGAGTCTGATCGAAATTAACTTGCCATCTTTCGATCTGGCGACTACTACGGATAAGCTCGATGCGGCTATCAGAGTGACAAGCTAATTCTCGTCAGTGGCCTTAGGGACCCTGAACCGCCGCCCCGGGGCGGCGGCCCGGCACGGCGCCATTATTTGGCGGCACGGTTCTCTATGAGATGGTCCACTACGCTCGGGTCGGCGAGGGTGCTGGTATCTCCCAGGTTGTCCACCTCGTTGGCGGCGATTTTGCGCAGGATGCGCCGCATGATCTTGCCGGAGCGGGTCTTCGGCAGACCGGGCGCCCACTGGATGACGTCCGGGCTGGCGATGGCGCCGATCTCCGCGCGTACCAGTTGCACCAGTTCCTTGCGCAGTGCATCCGTGGCTTCCACCCCCTGCATCAGGGTGACATAGGCGTAGATCCCCTGGCCCTTGACGTCGTGGGGATACCCCACCACCGCGGCCTCGGCCACCGCCTCGTGGAGCACCAGGGCGCTTTCCACCTCCGCCGTTCCCATGCGGTGTCCAGAGACGTTGATGACATCGTCGACCCGCCCAGTGATCCACCAGTAGCCGTCCGTGTCCCGCCGCGCACCGTCGCCGGTGAAATACATGCCCGGGTAGTTGGCGAAGTAGGTGTTCAGGAACCGCTCATGGTCGCCGTAGACGGTGCGCATCTGCCCGGGCCAGGGATGGGTGATGACGAGGTTGCCCGAGGCGGCGCCCTCGAGGATGTTGCCCTCGTTGTCCACCAGGGCGGGCTGGACGCCGAAGAACGGTTGGGTGGCGGAACCCGGTTTGAGGCGGGTGGCCCCGGGCAGGGGGGTTATCAGAATGCCCCCGGTCTCCGTCTGCCACCAGGTGTCCACGATGGGGCAGCGGTCGTCCCCGACCACCCGGTGGTACCATTCCCAGGCCTCCGGGTTGATGGGTTCGCCCACGGAGCCCAGCAGCTGCAGTGACTCCCTGGAGGTCTTCTTCACCAGGTCGTCGCCCAGCCCCATGAGGGCGCGAATGGCCGTCGGCGCGGTGTAGAAGATATTCACCTTGTGCTTGTCCACCACCTGCCAGCAGCGGCTGCCATCCGGATAGGTGGGTACGCCCTCGAACATCAGGGTCGTCGCCCCGTTGGCCAGCGGCCCGTAGACGATGTAGGTATGTCCGGTGACCCAGCCGACGTCGGCGGTGCACCAGTAGATGTCGCCGTCCTGGTAATCGAATACGTATTTGTGGGTGATGGCCGCGTACAGCAGGTAACCGCCCGTGGTATGCAGCACGCCCTTGGGCTTGCCGGTGGAACCCGAGGTATAGAGGATGAACAGCGGGTCTTCGGCATCCATCTCCTCCGCCGGGCACTCCTCGGAGGCCTCCGCCATCAGTTCGTGGTACCAGGCGTCCCGTCCAGGGTGCCAGGCCACGTCTCCCCCCGTGCGCTTCACCACCACTACGGTGTGTACCGAGGGACTGGCGTCCGCAGCCTTGTCGGCATTGGCCTTCAGGGGGACGTGCCGCCCCCCCCTCACGCCCTCGTCCGCGGTGATCACCACGCCGCACTCCGAATCCTGGATGCGGTCCTTTAGGGCCTCGGGGGAGAAGCCGCCGAAGACGATGGAATGAACGGCGCCGATACGGGTGCAGGCGAGCATCGCCACGGCGGCCTCGGGGATCATGGGCATGTAGATGCTGACGCGGTCGCCCTTCCCGACGCCTTTGGCCTTGAGACAGTTGGCGAACTTGCAGACCTCCCGGTGGAGTTCGCGATAGGTGATGTTGCGGTCTTCCTCCGGATCATCGCCTTCCCAGATGATGGCCACCTGGTCGCCGCGGGTGTCGAGATGCCGATCGAGGCAGTTATAGCTCACATTGAGTTTGCCACCCTCGAACCAGCGGATATGGGCTTTGTGATAGTCCCAGTCCAGTACTCGATCCCATGGTTTGAACCACGTCACGAACTCCTCGGCCTGCTCCGCCCAGAAGCCCTCGGGGTCTTCGATGGACTGGCGATACATGGCCTGATATCTGTCCTCATCGATGAGGGCGCGGGCGGCGGTGGCTGCGGGTATCTCGTAAATTTTCTCGTCCGTCATCGCGTGCGTTCTCCAGGAGCGGAAGGGTTCGAATGGTAGGGGCGCAGGGGGCCCCCGGGTACCCCCTTGGGATGTCGTCGTGGCGCGTATCGTTGCACCCTGCTTGCGGTCACGTACCGGCCGGGGGCCTGGCGCCCAAACCGCCGTGCCTCCAACGTCACCCGCCGACCTTGACGGCGAGTATGTCGCAGGGCGCGTGGTGCAATACACCGTTGGCCGTGGATCCGAGCAGCAGTTCGAGGCCATGAACCCCGTGATTCCCCATCACGATGAGGTCCGCCTCTTCGCGTTGGGCCACGTCCAGGATGCCGTGCTTGGGGGTGTTCACTTCCACGAGGTGGTGGATATGCTCATCACCCAGCCGGCGACACAGGTCCTCCAGGCTGCGATTCGCCTGGGCTACGACCTCCGACTGGATATCCACATCCATCGGCAGGGTGGTCATGAACTCGTAGGCCGGTTCTTCCATGAGATTGGCGGTCACATGGAGGATGGTCAGACGGGCGTCGAACTCGTGGGCCAGCGCGAGGGCGCGTCCGGCGACCGTGTCGGCGTCCGGTGACAGGTCCACGGCCGCGAGGATGTGGTGATAGCCGGGTTTGTCGGTGTCTTTTTCAGGCATGGGTGAATTATCGGGAAGTGGATTGACTGACAAGCATAGACCACAGTTCCCCCGGCTGGCACCATCGCCTGACGCCCGCCCCGAACGGCACGGGGTTTGGTGGCTTGGGGATGCGGCTTCATGTGTGGGAACATCCGCGACCTCCGACAATGCCTGATACTGTGGGCAATCCAAACGCGAATCCAAGGGGACGAATCATGTCGAATTACGGTTTTGATATACACGTGGATGGCGGTTTCGATGACGTCGTGGAGCGGGTCACCGAGGCCCTGAAGGCCGAGGGTTTCGGGGTCTTGAGCGATATCGATGTCAAGGCGACTCTCAAGAAGAGGCTCGATATCGACCGCCGGCCCTACCGCATCCTCGGTGCCTGCAACCCGCCCCTGGCCCACCAGGCCCTCGAGGCGGAGCCGGATATCGGCCTGCTGCTGCCATGCAACGTGGTGGTGCGGGAAGACGACGATGGGCGCGTCGTGGTGGCTTTCATGGATCCCCAGGCGGTGCTCGGTATCGTACAGCGTGAGGAACTCGCCCAACTGGGAGCGGAGGTCAAGACGAGGCTCCAGAAGGTGCGGGACGCCCTGCTTGAGGGCTGACGCCCCGTTACGCCGGGGCGGCTGCCGGGGCAGCCGCCGTCCGGACCGCTAGCCAATAGGCCGGCAAAAGCCATTTCATGGGTAGGGCGACCACCCTTTCTGGGTGGCGCTGAGGTCCTCGCCATCCGAGGCCTCACCGGCCCCCGGGGAATCGAGACGGAACATCAAGGCCACGTCGCCGATCTCGAGCTTGTCGCCCTCCTTGAGCTGACTGCTCTGTACCTGTCGCCCGTTGACGAATACCCCATTGAGGGAATTGAGGTCCGAGACCACGTAGGCGCCATCCGGACCGCGATGGATCTGGGCGTGGTGCCGGGATACGGAGTTGTCCTCGAGGCGAATATCGTTGTCGGCGTTGCGACCCAGGCGGAAGGTGACCCCCCACAGCGGGATGGGGGACCGGCCGGGCTCCAGTACATGCTCCAGCACGCCGTGGTGCGGGGTCTCCCCGGATTCGAAGGGGGGCGCCTTGGATTTCTTGGTCACCTCATTATCGGGCGCCGACCTGATCTTCCTGACCAGCACATAAGCGACGATGCCGAACAGCGCCAGGAAACCGCCGAGCAGAGCGAGGTCGAGCAGGGAGGCTCCCCCCTCGGGTTCCAAGCGCGGAGCGGCTGGTCGCTGAGGGGGGCTTTGCGGGGCCGACACGGGTGCCGGAGGGGTCCCGAGAGTGACCTGGGCGGAGTGGGCGTGAGTCCCCGCGGGCGTGTCGATTTGAATGTCCAGGGTGCCGGAGCGCCGTGTGCCGTCCGGGTTGCGGATATGGAAGGTGCCGCCATTGTCCACCGCGCGAAAGGGGGCCTCGAGGAATGAGGCCGGCAGGGCGCCCTCATCATCTGCGGCGACGAAGTCGCCCCCGGTCTCATCGCTCAGGCGCCGCAGGCTCTGCAGATGGGTCGACTCGTGGGGCGTGGCGGCGAAACCGATACTGTTGACGACGACATCGCCGGTGCGGGCGGCCTCGATCACATCCCGGGCGAAATATGCCGTGTCGTCCGCCTGGCCGTCGGACACGATGATCACGCCCTTGCGATCGGTCGGTTGTTTGGCCAGCAGCCTGACGGCGATGAGGGTGGTGCGGTAGAGCTCCGTCGGTTGGTCACTGGGTTCCAGCCGCGGCAGGGCGCCGATGATGTCTTCGGCATCATGGACCGGCAACTCCAGCAGGCGCAAATCGGTGTCTATGACGGCCAGGCCGAAACGCTGATGAGGCGCCGCCTTCTCCAGCATGGACTCGATCTGTCGTTTCTTGTCCGCGAATTGCGACCGCTGCTCGGTAGTGCCGGTATCTACCAGGATCAGGATGGTGGAGCGGGCGTCCTCGCCGGGATAGGGTGTGATGTCGTCCACCTCCAAGACCTCGTCGTCCAGGGTGGCACGGATAGTGGTGACGGACTGACCCGGCGGTGACAGGCGGTAGCGGCAGCGCAATCCGCCGTCTTCGGCGGCACAGGAGACCTCGGCTTCGCCGGGCAGGTCGAAGGCCGTGGGCTCCGCGACGACCGCCGCGCTGCCCATCAGCATGCCGGAGAGGGCGAAAAGCGCCGTCCGGTTGCGCGGTATAGCCCTTCGTGTTCGTTGCGTCATGACCGCTTTCACTGGTTCAGGTTTTTTCCATTCTAGCCCTCCTTGGCCACGATCGCGCCCTGCGCGTCTCGGGCCAAGGGATGTTTTTCATCCACGCCGCGGGCCGCGGGCCGCAAGGTGGCGTTGGTGGGTACTCATCTCCCACCACGCAGGCGCTCCAGGCGCAGGCGGTGGCGGTGGTCGAAGAGGCGCCGGCTGGCCAGCCAGATGGCGGCGAGGGTCCCCAGGCCGCTGCCGCCGGCGATGAGGAACATGATGAGCACCTGATATTTCACCGCCTCCACAGGGGGGGCACCGGCCATGATCTGCCCGGTCATCATGCCCGGCAGACTGACGACGCCGGCGGCGGCCATGGCGTTGATGATGGGGATGAGGCCGCTGCGCAGGGCCTGGCGCTGGTAGTGGGCGATAGCCACCTCCCAGGGCTCACCCAGCATCAGACGGGCCTCGATGGCGTTCCGATGCTCCCAGGCGGATTGAGTCAGGCGGTCGAGTCCCAGGGCCACGCCGTTCATGGTGTTGCCGAGCAGCATGCCGAGGAGCGGGATGGCGTACTGGGGGGTGTACCAGGGTTGGGCACCCACCAGCACCACGAGGGCGAACACGGTGACTGAGAACGAGGAGATGAACATGGCGATGGCGCCGCTGCCGTATCCCCACCAGCCGCGCAAGCCGCGTTGCTGGCGTGCCCGTACTTCGTAGCCGGAGACGCCCAGCATCACCGCCGCCAGCAACGCCACTAACAGCAGACTGACATTGCCGAACAGGGCCTTGAGGACGTAGCCGATGATGGTGAGCTGGACGGCGGTGCGCACGCCCGCTACCACCAACTGGCGGCTGAGGCCCGCCGCCCGCACTGGACCCAGGAGGGCCAGCAGGGCCACCAGGGCCGCCGCGATGGCGAGATCGGCGGTACTGAGATGGATGAACGACATCAACCGAGGGTACCGGCGTCGATGGTCAGGGTGCGTCGCCCGACGCGGGCGGCCTGGGCCGCGTCATGGGTGATCCACAGGACGCTGGCGTCCGTGGCCTCCGCGTGACGGCGCACCAGATCCTCGATGCGCCGTCCGTTCTCCGCATCGAGATTCGAGGTGGGCTCGTCCAGCAGCAGCACCCGCGGATCGAGGGCCAGCACCCGCAGCAGGGCGAGCCGTTGCCGTTCGCCGCTGGACAGCCTCGCCACCGGCTCGCCGAGGATCCCGGCCTCGAGACCGAGGTCTTCGGGTGGATAGGGCGGTGGGCGGGGAAAGTGGGCGCCGGCCGTCTCCTCCCACCAGCTGCTCTCGGCCGGCAGTAGGGCCGCCAGCCGGCGCCACTGAGGAGCCTCGATGGCCTCCCGCGGCGTGTCGTCCAGACGCACCTCGCCGCGGTTCTCGTCGAGGTCGCACAGGGCCCGCAACAGGCGGCTCTTGCCGGCCCCCGAGGGCCCCTGCAGGCACACGATCTCGCCGGCCGCGAGTTCGAAAGACACTTCGTGGAGCACGGCGCTGGAGAGCTTGCGAACCAGCAGGCGCGGGGGGCGATGGGACATGGAGTCGGGCCTGGGGAAAGGGTGCGGGGATCTTACGGGCTTCAAAGCCCCATGTGTTAGAGTTCAACCAAGCGCTTCCGCCGGCCCTGGCATGTCCGGGGCCTCCATTTCCAAGACACTGAGGAGCGAACATGGAAAAGACTTGGGTGCTGGTTGCCGACACCTCCCGGGCAAGAATCTTTCAAGCCGACAAACCCCGCGGCCCCCTGAGTGAAGTGGAAACCCTCGTTCACACGGAGAGCCGTCTCCACGAACAGGACCTCACCGCCGATCGGCGGCCGGGCCGCAACTCCGGCGGCAACGGCGGCAACGGCCATTCCATGGGACATGAGGAGGACCCCAAGCGCCAGGAGGGCATTCGCTTCGCCAAGCACGTTTCCCAGTATCTCGACAGCGCTCACAATGAACGGCGTTTCGAGCGTCTCTACGTGGTGGCGGCGCCCTCCTTTCTGGGCGACCTGCGCCACAATCTCGGCAAGCCGGTGAGCGGCGCCATCAACGCTGAGATCCCCAAGAACGTCACGCGCCTGAGTGCGGGGGATATCCGCCAGCACCTGCCGGAGCGGCTCTGACCGAGGACGGAGTGAACCGCGCCCCCTGATGCGGCCCCCGGGAAGGGGCATGGCATTGGGTGGTGCGGCTATTGGCCTCATTAGAATCCACTGCCTCGTTCGCAGGCGCAAAAACCCATATAGGACTAATGTTGTCCTCTATTCGAAAAGGGACTATATTCGTCCTCATTCGAATCGGAGCGCTATTCCAACTCCATGTTGCGGCTCAGTAAATTGACGGATTACGGCATCGTCGTGAGTGCCTGCCTGGCGCGCGCGGCCACGGATTTGCTGTCCGCCAGCGAGGTGGCGGCCCGCACCGGCATCGCCGCTCCCACGGTGAGCAAGCTGCTCAAGGGGCTCGGGCGGGCGGGCCTGGTGATTTCCGAGCGGGGCGCGAAGGGTGGTTACCGCTTGAGCCGTGCCGCCGGGGACATCAGCATCGCCGACGTGGTGGATGCCCTGGAGGGGCCGGTGGCCCTGACGGAGTGCATCAGCGCCGTGGGTCATTGCGAGCAGGAATCCCACTGTGACGCGCGGGCGAATTTCGAACTCATCAACGCCGCCATTCTCGATGCCCTGGAGCGGGTGAGCGTCGCGGAGATGGTCCACGGTCCGCAACACCAGTACGTGCACCTCGATGTCACGGGCATGGTAAGCCCGCGTGAAGACTCGATGAACGAGTCCGTTTGATCCGGGGTTGTTGACAGGGGATGATCAATCCTTAGTAAAATAGTCAACTATTAACAGCAGTCTTTGCAGGAGAAGGTGAATGGGTGCCACAAGCGAGCAAGTTGAAAACCTGGTTCGTCGCGAATACCAGCATGGCTTCGTGACCGACATCGAGAACGAGACGGTGCCGCCGGGGCTCAACGAGGATGTCATCCGGTTGATCTCCGCCAAGAAGAACGAGCCCGCGTGGATGCTCGACTGGCGTCTCGAGGCCTACCGTAACTGGCTCAAAATGACCCCGCCGAGCTGGGCCCATGTCAGGCACCCGCAAATCGACTTCCAGTCTATTTCCTACTATTCGGCACCGAAATCCAAGGACGACGGTCCCAAGAGCCTCGATGAGGTGGATCCGCGCCTGCTGGAGACCTACGAGAAGCTGGGGATCCCCCTGGAGGAACAGAAGATGCTGGCGGGCGTGGCGGTGGACGCGGTGTTCGACAGCGTCTCGGTCGCCACCACTTTCCGCAAGAAGCTCTCCGAGGTGGGGGTCATCTTCTGTTCCATCTCCGAGGCTCTCAAGGACTATCCGGAACTGGTGCGGGAATATCTGGGCGCGGTGGTGCCCCAGGGCGACAACTACTTCGCGGCCTTGAATTCCGCGGTGTTCAGCGACGGCTCCTTCGTTTACATCCCCAAGGGGGTGCGCTGTCCCATGGAACTCTCCACCTATTTCCGCATCAACGCCCAGAACACGGGCCAGTTCGAACGCACCCTCATCGTTGCGGAGGAGGGCAGCTACGTCAGCTACCTGGAGGGCTGCACGGCGCCTAAGCGCGACGAGAACCAGCTCCATGCCGCGGTGGTGGAGCTGGTGGCCATGGCGGATGCCGAGATCAAGTACTCCACGGTGCAGAACTGGTACCCCGGCGACGAGAACGGCCGCGGCGGCATCTACAATTTCGTCACCAAGCGCGGCGAGTGCCGCGGCGACCGCTCCAAGATCTCCTGGACCCAGGTGGAGACCGGCTCGGCCATCACCTGGAAGTACCCCAGCTGTGTGCTCAAGGGCGACCACTCCGTGGGCGAGTTCTATTCCGTGGCCCTCACCAGCAACCACCAGCAGGCGGATACCGGCACCAAGATGGTCCACATCGGCCGCAACACCACCAGCACCATCATCGCCAAGGGCATCTCGGCCATGCAGGGTGAGCAGGCCTATCGCGGCCTGGTGCGCTTCGGCAAGGGCGCGGACAACGCCCGCAACTACACCCAGTGCGACTCCCTGCTGGTGGGGAACCGCTGTGGCGCCCATACCTTCCCCTACATCGAGGCCATGAATCCCACGGCCAAGGTGGAGCACGAGGCCTCCACCTCCAAGATCGGCGAGGACCAGCTCTTCTACTGCAAGCAGCGGGGGATCTCCGAGGAGGACGCCGTCTCCATGATCGTCAACGGCTTCTGCAAGGAGGTGATGAAGGAGCTGCCCATGGAGTTCGCGGTAGAGGCCCAGAAGCTGCTGGGTATCAGCCTCGAAGGGGCCGTCGGCTGAGCCCGGGCCCGATGGCATTTACCCACGCAATTCACGAGAACCAAAGGCGACTAGCAATGCTTGAGATCAGAGACCTGCACGTCAGCGTAGAGGGTCAGCCCATCCTCAACGGCATCACCATGGATGTGAAAAAGGGCGAGGTGCACGCCATCATGGGCCCCAATGGCTCGGGCAAGAGCACCCTGGCCCACGTGCTGGCCGGCCGGGACGGCTACGAGGTCACCAGCGGCACCATCACCTACGAGGGCAGGAACCTGCTGGAGATGGAGGCCGAGGAGCGGGCCCGGGACGGTATCTTCCTGGCCTTTCAGTACCCGGTGGAGATCCCCGGCGTCAATAACAGCTACTTCCTCAAGGCGGCGGTGAATGCGGGCCGCAAGCATCGCGGCGAGGAGGAGCTGGACGCGGTGGCCTTCATGAAGCTGGTGCGCGAGAAGATGAAGCTGGTGCATCTTAAGGACGACCTCATGAAGCGTGCCGTGAACGAGGGCTTCTCCGGCGGCGAGAAGAAGCGTAACGAGATCTTCCAGATGGCCCTGCTGGAGCCCAAACTGGCGCTGCTGGACGAGACCGACTCGGGGCTCGACATCGATGCCCTGAAGATCGTCGCCGACGGCGTCAACGCCCTGCGCAGCGACGAGCGGGCCATCGTCATGGTGACCCATTACCAGCGCCTGCTGAACTACATCGTGCCCGATCACGTCCATGTGCTCGCCGAGGGCCGCATCATCAAGTCGGGTGACCGCAGCCTTGCCCTCGAACTCGAGGAACGGGGTTATGGCTGGGTGCTCGAAGAGGAGGTCGCGGCGTGAGTGCGGTGGACCACTATCTGAATGCCTTCGAAACTGAGGCGGCGGCCTTGCCGGGCCGCGGTCAGCCCTGGCTGGACGGTATCCGCGATGCGGGTATCGAGCGCTTCGCCGAGGTGGGCTTTCCCACCCCGCGCAACGAGCAGTGGAAATACACCCGCGTGGCCGCCATCGAGAAGCGCAGGTTCGGCATCCCGGCAGCGGGCGCGCCCGTCACCGCGGAGCAGCTCGAACCCTTTCTCTTCGAGGGTTTGGAGTGTGACCGCCTGGTTTTCGTCAACGGCCGCTACGCGGGCGCCCTGTCGTCCATTAACGAGTGTGGCGTGCGCATGGAGAGCCTGGCCGCCGTGCTGAAGAACGAGCCGGCCCTGGTGGAACGGCACCTGGCCCACTATGGCGACATGAAGCGCAACGCCTTCACCGCCTTGAACGCGGCCTTCATGCTGGATGGTGCCTATATCCACCTGCCGCGCGACGTGGAGGCCGGGCGGCCGGTGCATCTGCTGTTCGTGTCCACCGAGGACGGTGGGGAATTCGCGGCCCATACCCGCAATCTCATCGTCGCGGAGGAGGGCAGCTCCGGCAGGATCATCGAGAGCTACGTGGCCCTGGGCGATGGCGGTTATCTCACCAACAACGCCACCGAACTGGTGCTGGGGGCCAACAGCGAGCTTGAGCACTACAAGCTCCAGGAGGAGAGCCTGAAGGCCTTTCACGTCGCCGCTCTCGACGTGCATCAGGACAGGGACAGCCGCTTCACCTCCCACGCCGTGTCCTTCGGTGCCCTGCTGGGGCGTCAGGACATCAACGCCGTGCTGGATGCCGAGGGTGCGGTGTGCAACCTCTACGGCCTCTACGTGGCGGACGGCAAGCAACACGTGGATTTCCATACCACGGTGGAACACGCCAAGCCCCACGGCACCAGCCGAGAGTTCTATAAGGGCATCATCGGCGGCCGAGCCCGGGGTGTGTTCAACGGCCGGGTGCACGTCCACCAGGACGCCCAGAAGACGGATTCCCAGCAGTCCAACAAGAACCTGCTGCTGTCCCACAACGCCGAGGTGGATGCCAAGCCGGAGCTGGAGATCTACGCCGACGACGTCAAGTGCAGCCACGGCGCGACGGTGGGCCAACTGGACGACGACATGCTGTTCTATCTGCGCTCCCGGGGTATAGACAAGGAAGCCGCCCGGGGTCTGCTCACCTACGGCTTCGCCCAGGACATCATCGGCCACATGTCCCTGGCGCCGGTGCGTGACTACCTCGAAAGAGTGCTGGTGCGGCGCGTCCCGGCGGCCGAGTCCCTGGCCGAGATCCTCTGAGTCCCATGGGCGCCACTGCTGAACATATGAGCCATGGCGGCCTCGATGTGGCGCGTATCCGCGCGGATTTCCCGGCCCTTCATCAGGAGGTGAATGGCAGGCCTCTCGTGTATCTGGACAGCGGCGCCACGGCCCAGAAACCCGAGGCGGTGATCAGTGCCATCGCGGATTTCTATCGCCATGATTACGCCAACGTCCATCGGGCCATCCACACCCTGGCGGAGCGGGCCACCCGGGCCTTCGATGGCGCCCGTTCGCGGGTGGCGGAGTTCATGAACGCCGCCGATGCGCGGGAGGTAGTCTTCGTGCGCGGAGCCACCGAAGCCATCAATCTGGTGGCTACGGCTTTCGCCGTGCCGCGGCTTGGCCCCGGTGATGAGGTGCTGGTGACCGAACTGGAGCATCACGCCAACATCGTGCCCTGGCAGCTGGCCTGCGAACGCACGGGGGCCAGGCTCGTGGTGACCCCCATCGACGACGCGGGTGACGTCGATCTGGAGCGCTTCGAGGCACGTCTGGGACCGCGCACGCGCCTCGCGGCCATCGGTCACGTGTCGAACGCCATCGGCACCGTGAACCCGGTCAAGGCCATGTGCGGACTGGCCCGGGGCAAGGGCGTGCCGGTGCTGGTGGACGGCGCCCAGGCCATGCCCCACATGGCGGTGGACGTGCAGGATCTGGGCTGCGATTTCTATGCCTTTTCCGGCCACAAGCTCTACGGCCCCACGGGCATCGGGGCTCTGTGGGCGCGCGCGGAACACCTGGAGGCCATGCCGCCTTACCATGGCGGCGGCGACATGATCCGCCGTGTCACCTTCGAAGAGACTACCTACGCGGATATTCCCTACAAGTTCGAGGCCGGCACCCCCCATATCGCCGGCGCCGTCGGGTTGGCCGCGGCCATGGATTATCTGGATGCCATCGGCATGGACGCGGTGTGGCACCACGGCCTGTCGTTGCTGGAGTACGCGACGACGCGCCTCGAAGAGATACCCGGGCTCAGCATCCTGGGCGCGCCGGCCGAGCGGGCGGCCCTGGTGTCCTTCACCATGGATTGCGCCCACGCCTCGGACATCGGCAGCGTCCTGGATCAGAACGGCATCGCCATCCGCGCCGGCCACCATTGCGCCATGCCCCTGCTTGAACACTACGGCCTCGGCGCTACCGCCCGTGCGTCCTTCGGGGTCTACAACACGATGGAGGACGTGGATGCGTTGGTGGCCGGCCTGCACAAGGTGCGGGAGCTGCTTGGATGAAAAGCAGTGAATGGGAATGGGGATGGGAATAGTGAATAGTGAATAGTGAATAGTGAATAGTGAATAGTGAATAGTGAATAGTGAATGGTGAATGGTGAATGGTGAGTAGTGAATGGTGAGTAGTGAATGGTGAATAGTTAAGCTATGTTGGAGAATCTGAGACGCCGTGGTGCCCGGGGCTCTGACGTCCTGAAGCGCAGTGAACCAAACAGGAGGAAAGCGAGTGAGCAGTGAATCGTGAAGCTTGAATGACCATCAGTCGGCACGGCCCGGCCAGACCATTCACTATTCACCATTCACTATTCACTCAACACAACCATGTCCAACGAATCCTTGCAAACCGCCGTCATCGAGACCCTCAAGACCATCTATGACCCGGAGATCCCGGTGAACATCTACGACCTCGGACTCATCTACCGCTGCGAGGTGGATGACGAGGGCAAGGTGGAACTCGACATGACCCTGACCGCCCCCGGCTGCCCCGTGGCCCAGAGCTTTCCCGGCATCGTGGAAAACCGCGTCCGCGACGTGGAGGGCGTCACCGATGCCCACGTCGAACTGGTATGGGATCCTCCCTGGACCCGCGACCGCATGACCGAGGTGGCCCAGGTGGAGTTGGGGATGTTCTAGAAGCGAGGGAATAGGGAATCGTGAATAGGGAATAGCCAGGAAGCTGGCACGGGAGGTCGCTCGATTCTAAAGCTGATCACATTTACTATTCCCTATTCCCTATTCCCTATTCCCTATTCCCTATTCCCTATTCCCTGTATTCCCCATGACCGACTGGATCCAAGTAGCCCCCGTAGACGATTTCCCCCCCGGCAGCCGCCGTGCCCTGGACGTGGACGATGTGGAGGTGCTGGTATTCAATATCGGCGGCGAGTACCTCGCCATCGAGGACGTCTGTACCCATGACTACTCCTCTCTGGATGATGGCGAGCTGGACGGCGAGGAGATCGTCTGTCCGCGTCACGGCGCGCGGTTCAGCGTGCGCAGCGGCGAGGCGCTGTGCGCCCCTGCCTACGAGCCCGTGGCCACCTTTCCCACCATGGTGAAAGACGACATGGTGTGGGTAAGGGACGATCGCTGGGACTGAAACTGCCGCCAGAGTCCAGGGGCCGTGGGTCTCCCCCGGGAAACGCGTTTCCGCCCTTGCAATGCTTTGACAATGCCCTTGCCGGTATTTTTGATAATCGCGCTTGGCGTCATCCGATGGGACGCCCGGCGCCGGGCTGCCGAAACAAAAAGAGGCTTGTCATGAAGGATGATTCCGTCTCTGCGAGGCAGAAGCTGCTGTGGGGGGCCATGCCGACGCCCCGCCCATTCCTGTCCCGCGGAGCCATGCCATGACAATCCTCGCCACCGATCTGGACCGTACCCTGCTGCCCAACGGCCGCTGGCCCGCCGATGCCGGCGCCATCGATCTGTTCAACGATCTCACCCGCAGTCATGACGTGCGGGTGGTCTACGTCACGGGCCGCAACCTGGCCCTGGCCGAGGCGGCCATCGCCGAGTATGGCATCCGCCATCCCCATATCCTCATCGGCGACGTGGGCACCTCCATACGGCATTTCGATGGGGATGGCTGGCATCCCGATGCGGGCTGGGAGGACCACGTGCGGCGTACCAGCCCGGCGTGGGATGCCGGGCGGGTGCGCGAGGCCGCCGCCGCCATAGAGGGGCTGGTGGAGCAGGAGCGGGAGCATTGCGGGCCCTTCAAGCAGAGCTACTACGTCGACCATGAGCGCCGGGAGGAGGTGCTGGCGCGGGTGGACGCCGTCATCGAGGGCCGTTTCGACGAGGTGGTGATCTACAGCTTCGATTCCCAGAGCGGCAAAGGGCTGCTGGACTTCCTGCCCCGCAGTGCCACCAAGCAGACCGCCCTGGAATACGTGGCTCGCCAGCACGGCGAGGCCAAGGAGGACGTGGTGTTCTGCGGCGACAGCGGCAACGATGTATTCCCCCTCACCGCCGGTTTCGCCGGGGTGCTGGTGCGCAACGCCGACGAGCAGCTGGTGGCCGAGGTGCGCGCCGCCGCCGCCGCCAACCCCGACCTCAGGGTCTACTTCGCCAGGGGCGGCTTCAAGGGCCTCAGCGGCTACTACACCAGCGGCGTCATCGAGGGCGCGTATCATTATGGGGTGTTCGTGGACCCGTAGGTGGGGGAAGGATGGGGAATGGGGAATAGTAAAAAGTGAATAGTGAATGGTGAATGGGGAATGGTGAATAGTTGAAAACCCTACATCCGCCCGCCGCTGCCCCATCTGCTAACATCCCCGTTTCCAAGGGCCGCTAACGACGCATTCATTGTCCTCATCCACCACCAAGACCACCGAGGGGGTGATCGCCTGCCCGGAGTGCGATTACCTGCACCGGGTGGAGGAGTTGCCCGCCGGGGCGAAGGCCCTGTGCGTGCGCTGCGCGGCGGTGCTGTACCGCCATATCCCCCGCAGTCTGGAACGCGCGACTGCGTTGTACGCCGCGGCGCTGTTGCTGTTCCTGCTGGCCAATGCCTTTCCCATCATCGCCCTGGATGTGGGCGGCCGGGTGGAGCAGACCCACCTGATCTCGGCCGCCGGGGCCTTCTTGCGCCATGACATGGCCGAGTTGGGGGTGCTGGTCTTCCTTACCAGCGTCCTGTTTCCCCTCGTCACCATCGCCGGGACCCTCTATGTGCTACTGGCGGTGCAGGCCGGCTGGCGGGCGCCGGGGCGGGCCGTCGCCTACCGACTGGTGAGAGCCGTCGCCCCGTGGAGCCTGGTGGGGGTGTTCATGCTCGGGCTGCTGGTGGCGGTGGTGAAACTCCTGGATCTGGCCACGGTGGTCCCCGGGGTGTCCCTTTACGCCTATGCCGGCCTGCTGGTGGTGGTGGCGGCGGCGAGTGCCAATCTCGATGAGGGCGTGATCTGGCCGCGCCTGCATCACCCGGGTATTCCCTTGCCGTCCCTGGGGTCGGCGCGACAGCACGGTCTGGTGGGCTGCCATGTGTGCGCCCTGGTATCGCCGGCGGACGTGGGGGCGTCCTGTCCGCGCTGCGCCAGTCCGCTGCACGCTCGCAAGCACGACGCCATCGTTCGCACCTGGGCCCTGGTGGTGTCGGCGGCGTTGCTGTTCATCCCTGCCAACCTCTATCCCGTCATGACCGTGACCCGCCTGGGGCGCGGCGAGCCCAACACCATCCTGTCGGGGGTGGTGGAACTCATCGCCAACGGCATGTGGCCTCTGGCCCTACTGGTGTTCTTCGCCAGTATCGTGGTGCCGGTCGCCAAGCTCGGTGTGCTGTCCTTCCTGCTCGTGTCCGTGCAGCGGTCCTCGCCGTGGCGGCCCCGGGATCGTACCCTGCTGTTCCGGGTGACCGAGGTGGTGGGGGCGTGGTCCATGGTGGACGTGTTCCTGGTGGCCATCCTGGCGGCCCTGGTGCGTATGGATGCCCTGGCCCTGGTGGTGCCCGGTATCGGGGTCACCTTCTTCGCCGCCGTGGTAGTGCTCACCATGCTGGCGGCCCACAGCTTCGACCCGCGGCTCATCTGGGACCACGCGGAGCCCCGGCCATGAGCATGCCCGCCGGCACGGAGCAGCCCGGGGGGATGCCGCCGCCGCGGGTGAAGACGCGTTCCGGCCCGTCCCTGGTGTGGCTGATTCCCTTCATCACCGCCCTCATCGGCGGCTGGCTCATCGTCGATACCCTGTCGGAGAAGGGCCCCCGGATCACCATCGGCTTCAAGACCGCGGAAGGCATCGAGGCCGGCAAGACCCGCATCAAGTACAAGAACATCGAGATCGGCGTGGTGCAGTCCCTGCGTTTCACCGAGGACTTCAAGTCGGTGGTGGTGCACGCCGATATGGCGAAGGAGGCGGAGCCTTTCCTGCGCCGTGGCACCCGCTTCTGGGTGGTCAAGCCGCGGCTGGATATCCGTGGGGTCTCGGGACTCGGCACTCTCATTTCGGGGGCCTATATCGAGATCGAACCGGGCCGCGGTGCCTTTCAGACCCACTTCGATGGCCTCGAATCGCCCCCCGTGGTACGCGCCGAGGACGAGGGCAAGAGACTGGTGCTGATGGCCGAACGGCTGGGGTCCATCGATATCGGATCACCCCTCTATTACCAGGGGATCCTGGCCGGCGAGGTGTTGGGCTATGAACTCAGTTCCGATCAGAAGAACGTGTTTATCCACGCCTTCGTCAAGGCCCCCTATTCGGACATGGTGCGTGGCAACACCCGCTTCTGGAATATCAGCGGCCTGGATGTCACGGTGGATGCCCAGGGCCTGAGAGTGCGCACGGAATCGGTGCAGTCCCTGCTGTTCGGTGGCATCGCCTTCGCCACCCCCGACACCCTGGAGCCCGCCACGGAGGAAGTGGCCGGCCTGGTGTTTACTCTCCACGAGAGCCGCGCCCGCATCAAGGAGCAGACCTATACCAGGAAGGTGCGTTTCGTGCTGTTCTTCGAAGGCTCGGTGCGGGGGCTGGCCATCGACGCGCCCGTGGAATTCAAGGGCATCAAGGTGGGGCGAGTGGTGGACGTGCGCCTGGAGTACGACCAGCGGGATACCTCCTTCCGTATCCCCGTACTCATCGAGATCGAACCCGAGCGGGTCATCGCCCGCGGTGGTGGTGCAGACCAGAACCCCCAGCAGGTGCTGCAGACCCTGGTGGAGCAAGGGCTGAGGGCCCGCCTGCAGATGGGGAACCTGTTGACCGGGCAACTCTTCGTGGAGCTGGACATGCGGCCCGACCTGCCTCCGAGGCTGGTGAGCGATCGGGAGGATATCCCGGAACTGCCTACTATCCCGGGCCGCCTGGAGCAGCTCACGGGCTCCCTGCGCAGCGTGTTGGCCAAGCTGGAGGCGGTGGAACTGGACAAGATAGGTGCCGCCCTGCAAGGCGCCCTGGAAGGGGCCGACCAGCTGCTGAATTCCGCCGATGCCCGGCAGGCGGTGGGGGGGCTGAACGAAACCCTGGCGGTACTGCGCAGCACCCTCACCCAGCTGGACGCCCGGGCCGAGCCCATCGCCGCCAACATGGAGAAGGCCCTCGGTTCCGGCCACGAGGCCCTGGAGAGGATCGAAGTCACCATGAACCTGTTCAACGAGGTGCTGGCCCAGGACTCGCCCGCCCAGTACCGCTTCAACCAGATGACGGAAGAGCTGGCGGAGATGGCCCGTTCCATACGCCACCTGGTGGACCTGCTGGAGCGCAACCCCCAGTCCATCCTCTTCGGCAAGCAACCCCCCGGGGGGCAGTGATGACCCGCCATTCCACTCCGCCCGGGCCCTGGTGGGTCGTCATGGTTATGGTCCTGGCCTTGGCCCTGGTCCTCGGCGGCTGCATGGGCTCCCAGGCCCCGCCGGTGCGCTACTACGTGTTGGACGCGGTGGCCGCACCGGACGGCCCGGCGGCGCCGGCTTCGGAACTCACGGTGAAGCTGCTGGAGCTGCGGCTGCCCCAGTACCTGGAGCGTCCCCAGATCGTCACCCGCAGCGCGCCCCAGCGCCTCGAGTTGGCGGAGTATCACCAGTGGGGGGGCAATCTGCGCAAGAACCTGGTGAGCGTGATGGTGCAGAACCTGTCCCGCGAGCTGGGCACGAGCCGGGTATCGGGTCCTCCCCACCGGGCGGGCCTCGACGCCGATCTGCTGGTGGAACTGGAGATCACCCGTTTCGAGCGCGGTCCCGACCGGCGCGTGGCCCTGGCGGCCTGGTGGCGGGTGCTGGACGGGGCGGGCCGCACCACCCTGGAGACGCGGGTGAGCGAACTCGAGAGCGCACCCCTGGTCCCCGGCGCGGACTACAACACCACGGTGGCGGCCATGGCCGTGATGTTCGCCCGTCTCGGCCGTGACATGGCGGCGGCCATCCGCCGCCACGCCTCCCCCGCCGGCGGCCGGCCGGCGGGTGCCTGAACGGCATGGCCCGTCCCCTGAGCCTGGCCCCTTTTTGCGCCACGGTGTTGCTGCTGTCCACCGCCGCCGCTGTCGCCTCCCCGCAATGGTCGGGGGCGGATATCATGGCGGAGTCGGCCCGCCGCCATGAGCATTATCCCCACGTCTACGAGGAGCAGTCCCTGATTCTGGACGATGCCGCCGGCCACCGCGTCAGTTACCGGCTGCGGCGTTTCTCGCGCATCGAGGCGGACGGTACCCTGCGCCTGTTGCTGGTGTTCGACGACCCGCCGGAGGTGCGCGGCGTGGCCCTGCGCTCCATCCATGGGCCGGACGGAAGCCGGGACACCGGCCTCTATCTGCCGGCCTTCGGCCCGCGCCTCAAGGGGGGCGCGGTGGCGGCGCGCCAGAGCCGGCTGTTGGGTACGGATTTCACGGTGGGGGACCTGTTGCCCGAGGATGGTGATGCCTTCCGCTACCGCCGGCTCGAGGACCGGACTCTCGGCGAGGTGCCCCACTACGTGGTGGAGGCGGAGCTCCTCGAAGACTCGGCGGGAGTGTCGCGGCGCCGCCACTTTCTGCGCCAGGACAACCTGTTCATCGTGCGCACGGACTATTATGACCGCCGCGGCCGGGTGGAGAAGACGCGTACCCGTTTCGACCTCAAGGCGGTGGACGGTGACATGTGGCGGGCCGATATGGTGCTCATGGAGGACCACCGGCGGGACCATCGCAGCCTCATCAAGGTGCTGCGGCGGGTATTCTCCCGCGACTACGTGCCGGCGCGGCTGTTCGAGGCCGACTGGCTGCTCACCAATTCTCATATCGAAGACACCGCCGCCGTCCCGGCCGTGGCGCCCGCCGGGGATGGCGAGGGATGAATGCCCAGGGATTCCTCGGCAGGTCCATGATGGCGGGGGCCCGTCACCCCTTCCGGGCGTTGTTCTTCCTCGCCGCCGTCACGGCCGTCGCCGCTGCCGGCCTGCCCCGGCTCCAGGTGGATACCGGTTTCTCCAGCCTCATCGCCGACAGCGATCCCGATCGTCTCGCTTACCGGCGGGTGGCGGATGAGTTCGGATCGGACCAGCGCAGCGTGGTCTATGTGCGCGACCCGGCCCTGTGGACGCCGGCGAAACTGGCGGCCCTGGAGCGCCTGCATCACGCGCTGCTGGGGCTCGATTTCGTGGCCACGGTGGATGATCTGTTCACCCTCCGCGACATCCATGGGAGTGAAGACACACTCACCGTGCAGCCCCTTCTCGAAGAGGTGCCCCAGACCCAGGAGGTGGCGGATCGGGCTCGGGAGGTGGCGCTGGCCAACCCCCTGGCGGTGGGCCGGCTGCTGGCGCCCGACGGCCACGGCACGGCCCTCATGGTCGCCCTGCGGCGTGATGGTCCCGCCGCGGGGGGGGGGCAGCGGGTCCATGCCGCCCTGGAAGAGGTGGTGGACGCCGCCCGCCAAGACTTCTCTGAGGTGTTCCAGGTGGGCGGGGCTCGCATCACCGCCGAATTGCAGGACAGCCTGTTCACCGATCTGCGCCGCCTCGGCCTGCTGTCGGCGGGCCTGCTGGTGGCGACCATCCTGCTGTTCCTGCGCAGCGGCTTCGCAGCCTTCGTGCCCCTGCTCACCTCGGCCCTCGCCATTCTCTGGACCTTCGGCATGATGGGCTGGGCGGGGATCCCCCTCAACATCCTGAGTGCCATGCTGCCTTCCCTGGTCGTGGTCATCGGCTCTACCGAGGACACTCACATGGTGGCGGCCTATCTGCGCCGGCTGGGCCATGACGGCGAGGTGCCCCGGCGGGCGGCGGTGGGCTTCATGATGGGCCACATGGGGGCACCGCTGGTCCTCACCGTCGTCACCACGGCCCTGGGTTTCGCCAGCAACCTGTTCAGCGGCATCGGTCTGATTCGGGATTTCAGCATCGCGGCGTCCTTCGCCATCCTCGCCAACGGCCTCATCACGGTATTGCTGGTGCCCCTGCTGCTTCAGGCCCTGGGGCCCCGGCGCAGCCGGGTGTGGGGCGAGGGCGGCCGGCCCGGCGGGCTCACCGGGCTGGTGGTGCGGGTGTTCGGCTTCGGCCACCGCCACCTGCCCCGCACCCTGCTGGTATTCACGGCCGGGCTGTGCGCCTTCTTCCTCTACCAGGCCCAGGGTCTCCATGTCACCAACGACCCCATGACCTATTTCCGCGGCGACCGCGCCCTGGTGACGGACAGCCGCCGCCTGCAGCAGGACCTGGCGGGCACCCGGGTGTTCTACATCATGCTGGAATCCCGCCGCGACAAGGCCTTCCTGGAACCGGCCAATCTCGAACGGCTGGCGGAGATCCAAGCCTTCCTCGACAAGCAGGGGATCTTCGATCGCAGTACCTCGGTGGTGGACCTGTTGTCCCTGATCAACCGTGCCTACCACGGCGGCGACGAGGACTACGCCACCATCCCCGGCAGCCGCGAACTGGTGGCCCAGTACCTGCTGTTTTTCCATCGCCAGGAACTCGGCAGCTACCTGAGTCACGACTACCAGAGAGCCAACATCGTGGTGCGCCATCAGGTCAGCGACTCCAGCACCCTGAACCGCCATATCGGGGAACTCAAGGTGGTGGCCCGGGACATCGCGGGGCCCGGGGTGGAGGCCCATGTCGTGGGGGAGAACCTCATGGTCAATGCCGCCGCCGAGTCCCTCATGGTGGCCCAGGTGAAATCCCTGACGATGCTGCTGGGGGCCATCTTCGTGGTCATGGCGGTCATGTTCACCTCCGTCAAGGGGGGGCTCATCGCCCTGGTGCCGGCGGTGGTGCCCATCATCCTCATGTTCGGGGTCATGGGCCTGCTGGACATCTCCCTCAATCCCGGCACCGCCATGGTGGCCGTCATCGCCATCGGTATCGCCATCGACGGCACCATTCACCTGTTTTCGCGTTACAACGACTTGTGCCGCCGCACCGCGGATTACGACGAGGCGGTGGCCACCACGGTGCGGGAGGAGGCCACACCGGTGGTGGCCACCAGCATCGCCCTGGCCCTGGGCTTCGGGGTGTTGTTGTTCTCCGAGTTCACCGTGATCGCCCAGTTCGGTGCCCTGGCGGCCGCCACCATGCTGTTCGCGGTATTCGCCAATCTTCTCATCACCCCCATCATCATGGCCCGGGTACGCCTCGTGGGCCTGTATCAGATCCTGGGTTTCTCCATGCAGCGGGAGGTGCTGGAGCACAGTCCCCTGTTCCGGGGCATGAGCGGCTACCAGATGCGCAAGGCCATTCTCATCTCCGAACTCCACGAGTTCGAGGCCGGCGAGCTGCTGGTGCGCCAGGGCACGATGGGCCGCAGCATGTTTCTCCTCCTGTCCGGCGAGGTGGAGGTGATGCACCGGGGCAAGGATGCCCAGCGCCGGCTTACGGTGCTGCTGCCGGGGCAGGTGTTCGGTGAGATCGGTTTCGTGCAGGAGACGGAGCGCACCGCGGACGTCAGGGCCCTTACCCCGGTCAGCGTCCTGCGCTTCGATTTCGACAAGATCCGTAAGGATCTCAAGTTCTTTCCCAACGTCGTGGCGCGTCTCAACTTGAATATCAGCGCCATCCTCGGCGCGCGCCTCGCCGCCATGACCCGGCGCTATGCCGGGCGGGAGGAGGGGCCATGAACGCCCGTGTCGTGGGCCGGCTGCGTCACGGGCCCATCATGGGTATCCTATCCTTATAAGAGTTGCGACGGATCTGCCATGTCCGAAGACTATACGAAAAAGCGCTTTCTCGTGGTCGAGGACTTCGACGACATGCTGCGTGCCATCCGGCAGATGCTGGAGGCCATGGGCGCGAAGGAGGTCAGGTTGGCCGCCAATGGCGAGGACGCCATCAAGGAGATGGCCCGGTTCCCCATGGACGCCGTGTTGTGCGACTACAACCTCGGCGATTCCAAGGACGGCCAGCAGATCTTGGAGGAGGCGCGCGCGCGCCGGCTGCTCAAGCCCGCGGCGGTGTTCATCATGGTCACCGCCGAGACCAGCATCGACATGGTGCTGGGGGCGGTGGATCACAAGCCCGACGATTACATCATCAAGCCTTTCAACCGCAACGCGTTGAAACTGCGTCTCGACAGGGCCATGGCTCGCAAGGCCGAGTTCGCGCCCATCGAGGCGGCGGCGGCGGCCGGCGATGTGCGGGGCGCCATCGCCCGCTGCGACGAGGGGCTGGCCCACAAGGGTCGTTACGGCCTCGAGATCATGGAACGCAAGGGGGGACTGCTGCTGGAGGCGGGTGATCACGCCGGTGCGCTCGCCCTCTACGACGAGGTGCTGGCCCACCGCGAGCTGCACTGGGCGAAGCTGGGACGGGGGATCTGCCTGTTCCATATGGGCGATCTGGAACAGGCCCATGACATTTTCGCCGAACTCGTGTCATCGAATCGTCTCGCCATGGAGGCCTACGACTGGTTGGCCCGGGTGGAAAAGGCTCGCGGCAACACCCGCCAGGCGCAACAGGTGCTGGCCCAGGCTACCGCCCTGTCGCCCAAGTCGGTACATCGCCAGAAGGCGCTGGGAGAACTGGCCTACGGGAATGCCGATTACGAGCTGGCGGGCAAGGCCTTTCGCTCGGTGGTACGGCTCAACAGATACTCATCCTTTCGGTCGTTGTCGGATCACACGCGCCTCGCGGAGGCGCTCCACTCCGCCGGCGATGATAGCGGCGCCCTCAGCGCCCTGCGGGAAGGGCAGCGTATCCACCGGGTGGAAGCCAACGCCGAGGACGCCCGCCGGGCGGCACTCCTGGAGGGGGGCGTACTGAAGTCCATGGGGCGCGAGGATGAGGCGCGCGCCGTCCTGGCGGCGGTGGAACCGGCCGCCGGCGAGCCGGCGGATGCGCGCCATTCGTCCCTCGATGATGCCCGCCGCCTGTTCGAAGAAGGCAAGGCCGATGCCGCAGCCCATCTCCTCGAGGAGCTGGTACGCAACAATCACGAGGACGAGGCCCTGCTGGCGGAGGTCAAATCGGTGTTCGCCGAGGCCGGGCTGCGGGAGCGGGGCAGCGCCATGGTGGATGCCACCCAGGACCAGCTCATCCGCCTCAACAACGAGGGGGTGGACCTGGCCCGCGCCGGCAAGCTCGGTGAGGCCATCGCCCTGTTCCGGGACGCCGCCGAGGGCATGCCGGCCAATCGCGTGGTGAACCTCAACGCCGCCCAGGTGCTGGTGATCGAGATGCGGGACAAGGGCGTAGATCAGAAGCTCCTCGCGGAGGCTGAGCGCTACCTCGAACGGGTGGCGAAGGTGGACCCCGACAACGCCAAGTACCGTTCGGTCAGGGAGCGCCTGGAAAAGCTGGCCGCCGCCGCGGGCGGGTCTTGAGGAGGCGGTTTGCCATGACTGACCAGCCGCCCGGGCCCGACTTCGAGACCATCCTGGCCTCCACCATCCACGACATGAAGAACTCCCTGGGGACGCTCATCAACGCCATCGACGGCTTTAGCCAACGGGTGGAAACGACCATGCCGGCGATGCAGCAGGAGCTCCATCCGGTGCAGGCCGAGGCGCGCCGGCTGAACAATCACCTGGTTCAACTCCTGGCCCTCTACCGCATGGGGCGGGGCGAATTCGCCGTCAATCCGCGCCAGGTGGCGGTGGCGGACTTTCTCCACGAGGCCTTTTTCGAGTTCGAGTCCGTGTTTGTCACCGGCGGCCTCACCGTGGACATCGACTGTGACGACGATCTGGTGTGGGTGTTCGACGACAATCTGGTCATGGGCGTGGTGCGTAATGCCCTCAACAACCTCGTGCGCTATGCCCGGCGGCGGGTCCGGCTGTCCGCGAAGCTGGAGGGGGAGTGGTTGGCCATGCGGGTGGAGGACGATGGCGAGGGCTATCCCCAATCCATCATCGAGATGGTGGGACCCGAGGCCCATGCCATGAATTTCCGCAACTCCAGCACCGGTCTCGGTCTCTATTTCGCGTCCCGGGTGATGGCCGGTCATGAGCACCGGGGTTCCAGGGGTACCATGGAACTCGGCAATGGCGGGGGGCTTGGCGGGGGCGTGTTCACCCTCCATCTGCCGTGAGCGGCCCGGGGTCCAGCCTTGTCGTGCGCCGCTTGCCCGGCACACTTCCCACCATGGGCCGGGGCCCCCAGGTGCTGCCATGGCCCTGCGGTCGGTATCCCCATGGCTGACCACGATCCGGCTGCCTCCGGCGAGCGCCGTTACGACTGGCGCTACCTCATGGAGGGGATCCTGCGTCACCGGCGCGAGCTGGTGTTCGCCCACGTCATCGCCATCATCTCAGCGGCCCTGTCCATCCCCATGCCGCTGCTGATGCCCCTGATGGTGGACGAAGTGCTGCTGGACCAGCCGGGGGCCATCGTGGGGGCCATCCAGGCCGTTTTCCCGGCGGGACTCCACGGGCCGGTGCTCTATATCCTCACCATCATGGTGGTGACCATGGGCCTGCGCTTCGGCGCTACCATGCTGGCGGTATGGCAGACCCGCGAGTTCACCGTCATCGCCAAGGACGTGACCTACCGCCTGCGCCGGGAGTTGCTGCAGCGCATGGAGCGGGTGTCCCTAGCCTCCTACGAGACCATGGGCAGCGGCCGCGTCAGTTCCCACTTCGTCACCGATATCGAGTCGGTGGACGAGTTCCTGGGCACCTCCGTCGGCAAGGTGCTCATCGCCGTGCTTACCATCATCGGCACCGCCGTAGTGCTGCTGTGGATCCACTGGCCCCTGGCGCTGTTCATCCTCTTCATGAACCCGCTGGTGATCTATTTCACCGTGGTGCTGGGCGGGCGGGTCAAGGAACTGAAGAAGCGCGAGAACAAGGCCTTCGAGGTGTTCCAGGAGTCCCTCACGGAGGCCCTGGACGCCATTCAGCAGATCCGGGCCAGCAACCGCGAGCGCCATTATCTCGGGCGGGTGGTGGACATGGCCCGAGAGGTGAGGGACCACGGCATCACCTTCCATTGGCGCAGCGATGCCGCCAACCGCATGTCATTCCTGGTGTTCCTCTTGGGCTTCGAGGTATTTCGGGCCGTCAGCATGTTGATGGTGGTGTTCTCCGACCTGTCCGTGGGCCAGATGATGGCGGTGTTCGGCTACCTGTGGTTCATGATGTCCCCGGTGCAGGAACTGCTGAACATGCAGTATTCCTATTATGGGGCGAAGGCGGCCCTGGGGCGCATCAACGAACTGCTGACCCTGGAGCCGGAACCGGTGTACCCCAGCCACAGCGACCCCTTCGCCGGCCGGCGTACCGTGGGTATACGAGTGGCCGATGTGACCTTCGCCTACGGCGATGGTCCGCGCGTGCTGGATGGCGTATCCCTCAGCATCCAGCCGGGCGAGAAGGTGGCCCTGGTGGGGGCGAGCGGCGGCGGCAAGTCCACCCTGGTGCAGGTGCTGGTGGGACTCTACCCGTCCCGTTCGGGCACCGTGTACTACGGTGGCGTGCCGGTGGAGCAGGTGGGCTTCGACGTGGTGCGCGAGAACGTGGCCGTGGTGCTGCAGCATCCGGCGCTGTTCAACGACACCATCCGCGCCAACCTCACCCTGGGGCGGCAGGCTTCCGACCAGGAACTCCACCGCGCTCTGGGGATCGCCCAGCTGCGGGACTTCATGGCCGAGTTGCCCCGCGGCCTGGACACCGTGGTGGGGCGCCAGGGCGTGCGCCTCTCCGGCGGCCAGCGCCAGCGTCTCGCGGTGGCGCGCATGGTCTTGTCCGATCCGCGGGTGGTGATCCTCGACGAGGCCACCTCGGCCCTGGACACCGAGACCGAGGCCCGGCTCCACGACGCCCTTCACCGCTTCCTCGAGGGTCGCACCACCCTCATCGTGGCCCACCGCCTGTCGGCGGTGAAGCAGGCGGATCGGGTCTACGTCTTCGAGAGCGGCCGCATCATCGAACAGGGCGGCCATCGCGAACTCATGGAGAGCGGCGGCCTCTACGCCAAGCTCTACGGGGATTACCAGACCGCCTGAGGCGGCTCCCGGGACCATCACTTCCGAATCTCCTCCGGCGTCCTCCTCCTTTCGTCAAGCCGGCCTCGACATGGCGCCTTCCTGCCGTCATGCGGGGCTTGAGCCGGCATTCGCTGTTCGTACCGTCATGCCGGGCTTGCCCCGGTATCCAGGGGCCGGTGGCACCGTCGTCGGCGGCGCGCGCATCCGGCGCATGCACCACCCGCCTTGGATGGGCCTGCCGGGCGATTACCTTTCCCTCAACCATCATGGATCCTTCACGGACCTGTCATGGCATTCCGCTACCGTTGGCGCTCCCCAGAACACAGCCAATGGAGGCTACACGGTGAAAGATGACAACCCCATCAGCAACAATTCGGGCAACCGCCCCTTTGAAGACGTACTCAAGGTCAATCTGGCCCGCCGCAGGGTCCTGAAGGGCGGCGTCGCGGCGGCCACTACCCTCGCGGTCATCGGCCCCATGGGCATGGCCGAGGCCTTCGTGGGCCGCGGCCGGCGCGGCGGCGAACTCATGGGCTTCACCCCCGTGGCGGTGGCCGACGGCGGTGGCATCGACCCCAACATCTCCGTCGACTACGACTTCGACATCATCCTGCCCTGGGGTGACCCCATCGAGCCCGGTGGTCCCGGTTTCCAGATCCCCGTGGATCCCGAGGCTCAGACCCAGCAGATCGGCATCGGCCACGACGGCATGTGGTTCTTCCCCATCCGCAACCCCCGCCGCCCCCGCTTCGGCTGGGATGATGGTAACGACTTGAATCCGTGGGACGACCGCCGCCTCGGCATGGGCCCCGGTAACTTCCACGGCGTGCTGTGCCTCAACCACGAGTTCGGCACCAACAACCACGTGCTGCGCAAGCCCGTGCCCGACAACCTCGACGAGGTGCGGGCCTCTCAGCATGCCCACGGCGTGTCGGTCATCGAGATTAAGCGCTCCCCCGGCCGCTTCGGTCGCTGGCGCACGGTGAAAGGCGACCTGGGCCGGCGCATCCACGCCAACACCCCGGTGACCTTCAGCGGCCCCGCCGCCGGTCATTCCCTGCTCGCCACCGCCAACGGCAACGTGCCCCTGGGTACCCTGAACAACTGTGCCTATGGCGTCACCCCCTGGGGTACCTACCTCACCTGCGAGGAGAATTTCCACGGCTACTTCGGCACCGAAGATGCGGCCTGGACCCCCGATGAGACCGAGACCCGCTACGGCATGAGCAGTGGCGGCTTCGGCTACTTCTGGCACCTCTTCGACAAGCGCTTCGACCTGGCGGACCCGGGCTACAAGAACGAGGCCAACACCTACGGCTGGGTTGTTGAGATCGACCCCTTCGACCCCAACCAGACCCCGGTCAAGCGCACCGCCCTGGGGCGGCGCAAGACCGAGGGCGCCATCAACTTCGTGGCCCCCGACGGCCGGGTGGTGGTCTACATCGGCGACGACGAGCGCTGGGAGTACGTCTACAAGTTCGTCTCCGCCGAGGACTGGCGCACCATGCGCGCCAACGGCGAGAGCCCCCTGGACCGCGGCACCCTGTATGCGGCCCGCTTCGACGACGATGCCACCAGCGGCGGTACCAGCGGCGATAACCGTGGTGTCGGCGAGTGGCTGCCCCTCACCCTGGACGGCCCCATGAAGGACGGCGGTGTGCTCGGAGACGTGTTCGCCGACATGGGCGAACTGCTGGTGAACACCCGCAAGGCGGCGGACATGGCCGGCGCCACCCCCATGGACCGCCCCGAGTGGATCACGGTGGCCCCCGACGGCCAGGTCTACTGCTCCCTGACCAACAACCGCCAGCGCACTGGCGGCACGCGGACGGTCAACGGTCGGGAAGTGGACGCCGGCGCGGACGAGGCCAACCCCCTCACCCCCAACCCTGACGGCCACATCATCCGCTGGACGGAGACCGCGGGCCATACCGGCACCACCTTCGCGTGGGACATATTCGTGTTTTCCCAGGACACCCACGGTACCGAGGAGAGCTTCTCCGATCCCGACGGTATCTGGGCCGACCCCGACGGCCGCCTGTTCATCCAGACCGACGGTGGCCAGGCGGACGGCCTCAACAACCAGATGCTGGTGGCGAACCTCGATACAAAGGAGATCAAGCGCATCTTCACCGGCGTGCCGGGCTGCGAGATCACCGGTGTCGCCCCGACCCCGGACCGCCGCACCATGTTCATCAATGTGCAGCATCCGGGTGGCGGTGACGCATCGGAGAGCAACTTCCCCCAGCAGGGCGGCCCCGACGGAGTCACCGTGCCCCGGGACGCCACCATCGTCATCACCCGCAAGGATGGCGGCATCATCGGTTCCTGAGGAACTTGCGATGACGAGGCCATGAGCCATCACGGCCCCGGCAGCTGCCGGGGCCGTGCCAAGGAAGGTCCATGGTCAACGAACGGTAAATGGCCTGTAAGCCCCGTGTTACATGGCGGCCCTAGGCTCTGAGTACCGAGCCCTGAGTACCGACCCCTGAGTATCGACCCCTGAGTATCGACTCATGGACCGGCAACCAAACCCTTTCAGCCTTCACGACCGTCTAAGGGTGACCCACATCCCGGCGGACGTTGTAACCTCTTCAGGAGACACAGCAATGTTTAACCCACAGTTGACACAGTACTTCACCCGGACCGCCCTGGCCGGTGCCCTCCTGGCCACCGGCCTGGCGGCCGGCCAGGCTCACGCAACGGCTTCCTTCTTCAACTTCGCCGATGCCACGTTCACCCTCTTCGACGCCACCCCGGACGACGCGGGCGCGGCGGATTCCACAGATCTGACCCTGTTCTTCACTTCCGACAAGCTGGGTTCCGAGGCCACCACCGGCACCGCCGCTGCCTTCCACGATGCGGGTACGGCCACCAGAGTCACCAGCGTCCCGGGCCTCTTCTCCTCCTCGCCCGCGTTCGATTTCACCGTCAGCGCCTTCACCGAAGGCTCGGCCGAGGCCGACCCGGCTCCCTCGGATGCCGGTGCCGATGCCAGCGCCGGCTTCGAGATCGAGATCCTCAATGACAGCCTCTCCACCGGCTACACTTTCTCGGGGTCCTTGTTCTTCACCCTGGATGCCGAGGCCGTGGCCGATTTCCCGACGGTGGAGGAGTCCTTCTCCAGCGCTGGCATCGTGCTGGAAGGCCTGACCGCCGGCGACCTGCTGGCCGGGCTTCCCTCCCGGTCGTTCCAACAAGGCCCCGCCCCAGGGCGAATTTGTCCTCCCAAGTTTCTTGGGTGAAGCCAATAACTTAGCCTCTACCGCTGGACAAGACCGAAAAAGCCCGGTATAACGGGCGCATGAACTCATCAACAATTTCCAAGGCCAATGCCTGTCCGAACTGATCCTTCGCCCGGTCACGCGCAGCGAACAGGCGCGCTATCAAGCGCAGATGGCCCGGCACCGCTACCTGGGCGATCTGCCGAGAATCGGCGAGACGCTGTGGTACGTGGCAACCTGGCGCGAGCAATGGGTCGCGTTGCTCAGCATCTCGGCGGCGGCGCTCAAATGTGGCGTGCGGGATCGCTGGATCGGCTGGGACTTCCGGCTTCAGTACGACCGGCTCAAGCTGATCGCCAACAACAGCCGCTTTCTGATCCTGCCTGAAGGCCGCTGGCCGAACGTGGGCTCGAAGGTGCTGTCGCTGCTGGAGCGGCGCATCGGCGCCGATTGGCAGTGCCAGTTCGGGCATCCGCTGCTGTTGCTCGAAACATTTGTCGATCCGCGCCGCTTCCATGGCGGTGTCTACCGCGCCGCGAACTGGCTTGAACTCGGGCTGACGCGCGGCTACCGACGTACGCGCGAGGGCTACTCGACCGAGGCCTGTGCCCCAAACGGGTATTCGTGCGGCCGCTGTGCCGCAATGTCCCGGCTCGCCTGAACCATCCCGATCGTGCCCACCTGGGCCTTGCTGGAGTCCCCAAGATGCAACTCAATGCCGAACAAATGTACTCGCTGCCGCGCTGTTTTGCCTCGATCCCCGATCCACGCCGTGCCCACGGGCGCCGTCATCGCCTGCCGGTGGTGTTGGCGCTCGCGGCCGGCGCGAGCCTGTGTGGAATGCGCGGCTACAAGGCCATGGCCGATTGGGCCAGCGGGCTTGGACAGGCCGCGCGGGCCCGCTTCGGCTGCCGCCGCACCCGCGTCAACGGCAAGGTCCATTACGAGGTGCCCAGCGAATACGTGATCCGTGACTGTCTGGTGCGTATCGAACCGGGCGCTCTCGAATGTGCGCTCGATGCCTGGAACCAGGCATGGGCGGCCAAGGAGGAGGCGCTGGCTATCGATGGCAAGACGATGAAGAACGCCATCGATGAAGCCGGAGAACAAACGCATATCATGAGCGTCGTTGGCCATGAGTCCGGTCACTGCTACACCCAAAAAAAGTCGGCTCGCTGCCGGTAACGGGAAGCGACGCGCTTAAACGGACCAATGAAATCGGCATGGCGATCCCGCTGCTCGCGCAATGCGAGATTGCGGGCCGGGACATCACCGCCGATGCGCTCCTGACACAACGCGGACTCGCCGCGTACATCGTCGAGCGCCAGGCACACTACCACTTCACGGTCAAAGGCAATCAGCCCACCCTCGCAAACGACATTGCCCTGCACTTCGAGCGGCGCGGCGCACCAGACTTCGCCGAGCCACCCACCCTGGCGCATGGACGGATCGAGACGCGGCGCATCTGGGCGAGCACGGCACTGAACAGCTACCTCGATTTCCCGCACATCGGACAGGTCTTTCTGATCGAGCGCGAGGTGCTTATCAAGAAAACCGGAAAGCGAAGCTGCGAAATCGCCCTCGGCATCACCAGCCGTTCGCCACAGCAGGCATCGCCCGAGCGCCTGCTCGCGATCGATCGCGAACACTGGCGCATCGAGAGCACCCACTACATCATCGACTGGAATTACGACGAGGATCGCAGCCGCATACGCACCGGTTATGGCCCGGAGAACGTCACGCGCCTGCGCCGCTTCGCGGTGGGGATCTTGAAGTCGTTCCAGAAACCCCGCCAGTCGATCGCGCAAATGATGCGCCAACTTGCCTCCAGCTCTCGAAGGATCCTCGACTACCTGCGCCTGACCGACAACTCACTCGGTTCGGCTCGGGCGGCAGGGTGAGAACAAATTTGCCGTGGGCCCCGCCCCGCGGGGCCTTGTCATTTCCCCCCGTAAGAGCGCCCTTGGGCGCGAACCGCTCAGCAATCCAGACTCGCAGCGGATGAACGGCCGTTCTTCGCCTGGAGAAGCACCCGCCCCGTGCAATGGTTTTCGGAATCGCCCTCCTGCTCAGACTGTCGGCAGACTCATCAAATGAACCGGTTGTCGGGGGCAAGCCCCCAACGTGCCCGCACATCGTCCCAGGAGGCCCTCGTTCATGTTCAAAAAGATTATGGTGCCCGTGGACCTGGCGCACCTGGGTGCGCTGGAGAAGGCCCTGACGGTCGCCGCCGATCTGTCCCGCCACTACGGGGCGGCCCTGTGCTACGTCGGTGTGACCACCTCCAGCCCAGCGCCGTGGCCCGCACGCCGGAGGAATACGAGCAGAAGCTCAGGGCATTCGCCCACGAGCATGCCCCCGACAGCGGCCACGATCCGACGGCCCGCGTTTATAACAGCCACGACCCGGTGACCGATCTGGACGACATCCTGGCCCAGGCCATCGACGATGCGGGTGCGGATCTGGTGGTCATGGCGACCCACCTGCCCACACCATCTCGACGCCATCATGCCCCCAACGGCGCCAAATCGCCAAGCACACCGAGGTGTCCGTATTCCTCGTGCGCCCGGATGCCGCCAATAAGAACACCGCATAAAGAACAAAAACTTTAAAGAGTAGGGGGGAATATCGTGGAAAAAAAACCCGCAACAGTCCTGGAGATCACCGCCGGAGTCGGTCGGCGTGCCGGCCCCGGAAGGTGCGGCCAATCTGATCGATACCGATTACCAGGTCGGTCAGGACAACTACCAGGCCAGGCCCCTCGGGGTGAACATCGACATTCACGGTGCGGTGTTCGCGGTGTCGTCGCTGGTCATTCTCGCCTTCGTGGTCCTCACCCTGGCCCTGCCCGAGCAGGCCACCGCCACGCTTCGACGGGCGAAGAACTGGATCAACTACCCACGCCACCTGGTTCTACCTGCTGTCGGCCAACGTCTTCGTGGTGCTGTGCCTCGGCCTGATCGTTCTCGCCCCTGGGGCGAGATCCGCATAGGCGGCGCCAACGCGACGCCGGACTTCTCCAGGATCTCCTGGTTTTCGATGCTGTTCGCAGCCGGTATGGGCGTCGGCCTGATGTTCTACGGTGTGTCCGAGCCCCTGAGCCACTACGGCACGTCTCTGGGTGGCACAACCGTGGGCGAGCAGGGAATGCGTACCGACTGGGCCCCCCTCGGAGGCGCCGCCGGCGACCCGCAGGCCGCAACGCCAGCCTGGGCATGGCCGCGACTCATCCTCCACTGGAGCCTGCACCCCTGGGCCATCGTATGCCATCGTGGCGCTGGCCCTGTGCCATCTTCTCCTACAACAAGGGCCTGCCCATGACGGTACGGTCCATCTTCTACCCCATCCTGGGTGAGCGCATCTGGGGCTGGCCGGGTCATATCATCGACATCATGGCGGTGTTCGCCACCCTGTTCGGGCTGGCCACCTCCCTTGGCTACGGCGCCCAGCAGGCGACCTCCGGGCTGAACCATCTGTTCGGCATCGGCGGTGGTGACACCACCCTGGTGCTGCTCATCACGGGCATCACCGCGGTGGCCATCGTGTCCATCGTGGCCGGCGTCGACAAGGGCGTGAAGCGTCTGTCCGAACTCAACATGGTCCTGGCCTTCCTGCTGCTGATGTTCGTCGGTATTCGTGGGGCCGACGCTCCTCATCGTCACCGGCTTCTTCGAAGTAATCATCGCCAGCTACCTGGCGTGAGCTGCCCTTCCTGTCCAACCCCTTCGGGCGGGAGGACGCCAACTTCAGCCAGGGCTGGACCACCTTCGTACTGGGGCTGGTGGATCAGCTGGTCACCCTTCGTCGGGCATGTTCATCGCCCGGGTCAGCCGCGGCCGGTCGGTGCGGGAGTTCCTCGGTCTGCCGGTCGCTGCTCGTCCCCACCACCGTGTCCATCTTCTGGATGACCGGCCTTCGGCACCACCGCCATCGACCAGGTGCAGGAGGGCTTCGAAGGGCGCCAGACGGCCGAGCTGCCGTTGCAGCTCTTCGTGATGCTGGGGCGACTGCCCTGACGGACATCAGCCCTCGTTCATCGGCATCGTGCTGGTGATGGTGTTCTTCATCACCTCCTCGGACTCCGGCTCCCTGGTCATCGACACCATCACCGGCTGGCGGCAAGATCGACGCCCCCAAGCCCCAGCGCGTGTTCTGGGGCATCATCGAAGCGCCGTCGCCATCGCCTCTGCTGGGCGGCGGCCTGGGCGCACCTGCAGGCCGATGGCCGTATCCACGGCCGGCCTGCCCTTCACCCTGCTGCTTCTGGCCGGCTGCTACGCCATCGTCATAGGGACCTGATGAGCGAGCCCCGCCCCGGCAGGCCGTAAGGCCTGCCGAGAGCGGCTGAAGAGGGCGGCTGCGGCCGCCCTCTTCTGTGGTTCGTAGGGTCCGGGCGGTCGGTTATAACAGCATGTCGATGTCCCCGCGATGCCGGTCCAGGGCGCGCACCGGCTCGATGCCATCAGGGACGTCAGTCGGTGGTCAAAGGGTGAACTAACGCTCGAACGGGCAAACCACGGAACAAACCACGGGTCGGACCAACGCAACTATCTTGCGTTAAGCTCTCATGCATCTGTGAGGCACCCCCGATAATGAAAGATAATAGGGGTGCCGTCGCCGTGGGCAGAGGTCGCGATACTTTTTGATGGCGCTAGACCGCGCAAGTTAACTCGACCCGCCACCATTCACTCGTACCCCAGATTGCTTGGCATGGCCTGAACCGGTCATGGACAGCGCACGTTAAAAAGAGCCGTCGGTTTCCGACAGGCCGTTGAATGGCGGCGCCCTCGGCGACAGCACATCATCAATGATAGTGCGTCAGCCTCAGGAGGTCAGCATGGACATCACCCCGCATTCACCAGCGGGTCATCGGTCTGGATGTGCACCAGAACAAGATCACGGCCTGCGCGCCTGCACCGAGCAAGCCGATGGCAGTGTGGCAGTGGAACAACGCGAGTTTGGTGGCTTCAAGCGGGAGCGTCGGGCACTGGCAGAGTGGGCACACGGGTTCGCCCCGGACATCGTTGTCATGGAAAGCACGGGGATTTACTGGAAGAGCCCCTATGCGGCATTGGAGCGAGTAGGCATCGCGGCCTGGGTGGTCAATGCCCGTCATGTCAAGAACGTGCCCGGCCGCAAGACGGACATCTCCGATGCCCAGTGGCTGGCTACGCTGGCGCGGGCGGGCCTGGTGCGGGCCTCGTTCATTCCTCCGGCCGACATCCGTCACCTGCGCCTGATCTCCCGGCAGCACCAGAAGTTGGGTGGAATGCTGGCCGCGGAGAAGAACCGGCTACACAAGGTGCTGGCCGATGCCGGGATCCGCCTGAATGTGCTGGTCTCCGATCTGCATGGGCAGGCTGCACGGGCCATGGTCAAGGCCCTGCTGGCCGATGCGCCCATCGATGCCATCCTCGATCGCGCCGGACGCCTGCGGGCCAGCCGTGAGGATCTGTTCGAAGCCCTGCAACCGGAAGAACTCAGCGCAAAGCACCGCTTCGTGCTCAACGAGATCATGGCGCATATCGAGTACCTGGAAGCCACGATGGCCCGCTCGCACAGGAACTGCTCGATGGCCTTGCCCCCTGGGAGGCGCAGATGAGCCTGCTGGAAACCGTTCCCGGCATCGACCGCATGGGCGCCGCCATGCTGCTGGTGGAAATCGGCACCGACATGGACAGCTTCGGCAGCGCCGAACGCCTGGCTTCCTGGGTCGGGATCTGTCCCGGCAATAACGAGAGTGCCGGCAAACGCAAGCGCGGACGCACGCGCAAGGGCAATGCTTGGGTGCGACGCCTGTTGTGCGAGTTCGCCCAGGCCGCCTCACGAACCCGCTGCGCCCTCAAGGACAAGTTCTCCGCCCTGTCCATACGTAAGGGACACAAGCGCTCCATCATCGCCCTGGCCCACAAGATGCTGCGTATCGTCTATGCCATGCTCACCAACATGACACCCTATCAGGATCGCACCGTCGATTACGAAGCACTGATGGTCGGCCGCAACGCGCCTCGCTGGCTGAAGATGCTGGCCAAACACGGCTACATCGCTGCCTGAGTCGTTCTGTAGACTGACAACCCGCCAACGTTCCTTGCGCCCGGCATGCGTCACGCCAGAATCGCGCTCGACCCAAAAGGCCGGGTTCTTTCACGTTAAAGGGCTCAGTGCCCCGGCCGGCCTTGCGGGGATTCACGTCTCGGTGGCCGCCACTCAATCTTCCAACGGCAGGCCGGGTTGAAGCCAAAGCCCGAACCCAAGCTAGGCTTTGCCCTGCGTTCCACCAGACCGAGATGGGTTGATCACCGTGGCGCCGAAATCCGCCAGTGTCCGGTCAATGCTAAGCAGCCGGTAGCCGCCGTGCAGCGCCTGGGCATAGAGCAGCCGGTCAAACGGATCACCGTGGGTCTGGCGCAATTCGCTGGACTTGAGCAACGCTTCCAGATAAATCGCCAGCGGTCGCAGGCCGTTGGCAAGGGCTTGGTCGGCGAGCTTGCGGGGGGCGAGGGCGATCTTGCCCTTGCGCCATTTCAGACCCAGCTCCCAGATGGAGGCTTCCGAGAACCACACGCCGTCGGCATCGGCGATGAGCCTGCGGGCACGGGCGTCCAATGCCGGCGCGTCGGTGAGCACCCAGATCAGGCAGTGCGTGTCCAGCAGCAGCTTCAAGAAGCCAGCAGGTCGTCGTCGGTCAGCGGGGCGTGGAAGTCGTCGGCCAGCTTCAGTTGCGCCGGCCGGATGCCGCCGAAGCGCACGCCGCTGCGGGACGCGTTGGCCCCTGCGATGGGGGTCAACCGGGCAATGGGTTTGCCGGCGCGGGCGATGACGATGTCTTCTCCGGCCTGCGCACGCTCCAGCAGCGCGGAGAGCTGGGTCTTGGCTTCATAGATATTCACGAGCATGGATGACAATACCTCGATGGGATATTGACCAAATGGTATCTGAGTTGACCAACTACGGCAACGGCGTCATGGCCGTGCAAGCGCCGCGACCGGCGATCATCATCTTGCGCACACACGACGCCAGCCGCATCGGCCTCGTGCTGGCCACCGGGGGCGCGCTCACCGCCGGCAAGGAGAGCCCCGGGCTCACGGGCGAGTACACGGTCGAGGAGGGCCTGCGGCGCATCCTCGCCGGTACCGGGCCGGCCTATCGCTTCTCCGACACCGATACGGTGACGCTGGCTGGGGCGAGGGCGCAGGAGGACGACGGGCCGCTGCGGATGGGGCCGGTCCAAGTGACGGCGAGCCGGGTCGAGCGCTCGGTCTCCACCATTCCCGGCTCAGTCACCGTTATCGACAGTGAATCACTCGACCAGCAGCGCCAGGTTACCCGCGATATTCAGCGTATGCTGCAGCAGGCTATGCCGGGTTTTCGGGGCGCGACGGGGACCAGGCAGGAAGGCTTTAATGCGCTACGCGGCCGCACCGCGCTGATCCTGCAAAACGGGGTGCCGCAAAGCGTGCAGATTCTAATGTTAACGGCAGGATCTGGATGCTGTGGAAAGTCCCGGCCGGGCGTCCAGCGAGGACACCGAAACTTGCGCCGCGCTCCAATGGCCGCAGACTCAATCCGGATGCATCGGATATACCGTCAGTCCAGGCACGCGCCGGAAGTCATCGACATCACAGGTCATGACGGCAAAGCCGTGGGCGAGCGCGGTGGCCGCAATCAGCAGATCGTGTGCGCCGCTGCGCAGCCCCGCGTCCAGTTGCGCCGCCTGCAATTGGGCATGAATGCGTGCGGCTTCGCCATCCAGTGGCAATATAGGGAAGTCAGCCAGAATTGCCTCTACGTAAGCCAGTCGTCGGTTGCGACGAGCAGGCGAGTCCGCCCGGTGTACGCCGACCAGCAGTTCCGAGGCGGTAATGGCGCTGATGAACAGGTCTTCGTCCGTCGGCAACCCGCCCAAGTCGACTGCCTGGGCATTGCGTTCGAATGCAATGAATACGCTGGTATCGACTACGATTCCCACGCATCGTCCTCGGGCTCCGGTTCAGCGGTTTTGACATCTGCGGCGAATGCCGCCGCATCGTCGGCCAGCCCGGGTAACTGCGCCAACAGCTTGTTCAAGTCCTTGAGTTTGATTCCGGCTTTGGGTTCGGCCGGAACAAGCCTGGCCACCGCGCGACCGCCGCGTCTGATCTCCAACGATTCGTGGCGGTATGCAACACGGTTGAGCAGGTCAGAGAAATGACGCGCTGCTTTGGTCGCGGTAATCGACTCCATGCGCTGCTCTCCACGTTGTGTCGTATCTGATTATCATATTATCAGAATGCTGGAGCATCAAGCCCGCGCGGTTTGCCGGCCGCCTTCCTGACGCGCTCGGAAACGGGGTTCGCAGCCCCGATCCGAGCTCGGGGCTATACATCCTCGGCGTCCTGATCGCCGAACATGAAGCTCGGCGAGTTGTACCATCGAAACGAAGCCAGGCCGTAGTAGCGATCACCGGGATCGCCGTTGGCGACTCGAACGATATGCCTGAGCCTGCCGGCGATGAACTGCGCACGGTATTCGCGCCGCTGCCCATCGCCCGACGTTGTATCGTCCAGTATGTAGAACATCACGTAGCCTTCGGGTTCGAGATCGTTGCCGCGTGAATCAATCAGCCGCTGTTGATACCCCGTTAATCTCCTGGGTCAAGCTCGTCCCGTCCAGCTGAAATAGCTTATGAGCCAACACAGACTTGGGGAGAAATCACAACATTTGTGCACTATTGAACATTTGTTGTTGTAAGCCTATCATTGAGGAAAACCTCCGAGATACCGAGGAACTCCCCATGCGTCTCTCCATAGAAGTTACCCCGGAACAACATCAGCGCCTGAAGGCCGCTGCAGCCTTGCAAGGCCAGTCCATCAAGGACTATGTGCTTGAGCGCTCTCTGCCGAATCATGAAGAGCAAAAAGCCCTGCAAGAGCTGGAAACGTTTCTGGAGCCCCGCATCGCAGCCGCGAAGAAGCGCGAGCTTTCCACCAGAACCATTGACAGCATTTTTGATGAGGTCGAAAAGGACGAGAGCGGGCAATAATAGTGCGGCCTTCCTGGGTGTCTCATAGGTTTCGATGGCGTGGCCGAGCAAGTCGATGACGGCATTGATCGGGTTATCGGCGGAGTCTTCCGCTTCCTCCAGCAGGCTTTCGATCAGCTCCAGCGCCTCTTCGTAGTGTGCGTCGTCCCGGATCGGAAGGTAGGGCGCCGCAGCTTGGGCGAAGCTGTGGCAGGCTTCTTTGAACGCTACAGCGGTCATGACAATTCTCTTTTCGCGTATCGTTTACAAATTTATTTATAGTTTTCCCGCAGTTGTCAACGCTGCATGAATGGTTTTGAATGGTAACAGCAGAGACAAATGCGCATCCAATAGCGGAATGGCACCATAACCGGCATACCACTGGGCGGCACGCTCGTTTTTGGCGTCAATCAGCAAGGCTACGCCGCCTGCCTGAGCGGCCACCAACAAACAGCGTCGTCCAGCGGCAAGCAATAACTGGCCACCCAGTCCCTGGTTCTGGACGGAAGAATCTACAGCCAGACGGCCAAGCCGAAATACCGGCACCTCATGTCGAGCCAGGCCGCGTTTAATCACCTCCGGTGCACGTTCATAAGCAATGGCGGCGGGACTCAGACTGTAGTAACCCAATATTTTTTCATTGCTCTCGCTAACAGCCAGATAGGTTTTTGCCCCACCTTTCTCATGGCTCTGCCTTGCATGGCGATGTAAAAACTGATTCAACGTCTCATCACCACAATCAAAGGCGGCGCGATCATGATGTTTGCCAATGGGTTCTTCGCGCCAGTTCGGAAGCATTATGGTTGTTTCGGCAAGGCGAATGCAGCGGCCATCAATTTATCATTGGGTGCCGGCGGGTTATCCAAAAGATCCAGAACCTGCAAACTATCTTTTTCGGTCAGTTCCAGCCGTTCGTTTTCTTCGATAACCTTCCGTGCTGCCAACATTACGTTGCGGATCACAAACTCAGTCAGGTTGGTATGCTGTAAAGCGGCTGCACGCATCAACAGCGACTTTTCTTCTGAGGCAATACGTAGCGACATACGGTCATTAGTTTCTACGGGGATCTGAGGCATGGTTGAGTCCTCCTAGTTGTACGCATTGAAATTGTACGCCAAGACGGGGCGGTCAGCAATATGTACGCAATAAAAGCGTACATGAATCATGTCGCAAAGATGACACGTCGGACCAACGCAACTATCTGCGCCGATGACGGGTCGACCTGCGCGACGACGGCCTCGGCGGACCGAGGGCTTCTCGTCTAGATCCAGAGTTCGGACACCGGCGTGTCCGGCGAGAAGTGCCGGGCCACCTGGGCCTGGAACAGCTCCGCCGTGGCCATGGCATCTACCTTGGCGTGATGGGAGGAATAGTGGGGCAGGCCGTAGCGGCCGCGGCTGTCGGCCAGGCGGATGGAGGAGGGCTCGATGCCGAAGAGGCGCTTGAAGCCCTGCAGGCGGCCCTGGCGTTCCCAGCGTGCCTCCAGGGCCATGGTGTCGATGAGGGGAAACAGGCAGGGTTCACCGCGGGTGGCCAGGACGGCGGCATCGAGGAACGGCCGTTCGATGTTGCGGTAGTGGACCACCGCCAGGCGCCCGGCGAGTTCGGCCAGCACTTCGTCCAGTATCGCGGCGATGGGTGGTGCGTGTTCCACCTCCGAATGGGTGATGCGATGGAAGGCGATGGACTCCTCCCGCAGGGGGCGGGGGGGCTTGACGACCCAGTAACGGCCCGCCGACGGGCGGATGACGCGCAGGTCGAAGGGCACCATGCCGATGCTGACGATGGCATGCTCCCGGGGGTCCAGGCCCGTGGTCTCGAAATCCAGGGCCATCAACGGGATGTCCTCGATGGGCCGCTGCTCCCCGGGCAACCCCGTCTCGTAGAAGTGCTTCAGGGCCGGGGTCCTGCAGGCCTCGGCCTGCCTGGCGAAATACTCGGGCCAGCCAGGTGCCTCGGCCTGCTCCTGTTTGCCCGGGGCCACCGCGTCAGCGGCCCGGGCTGGGGTAGCGGAAGCGCAGAAACTTCTGGGCGTTGCTCAGGATCTGGAAGGCCTCCTTGAGATTGTGGCGGTCGGTATCCGAGACGAGTTCGGGTTCGATGGCGTTGTCGGGTTCCTGGTCCTTCTTGATATCCTCCGCCTGGTGGCGCATGCGCACCATGGACAGGAACTCCAGGGCGTAGCTCAGCTTGTCGGTCTGCCCGGCGGGCAGGGCCCCGGCCCCGCTGATGTCCTCCAGCCGCTCGAAGCCGTTCTGGGCCCGGGAGCCCACCCCCAGGGCATGGACCCGGATGACGTCGTTCATGGGGGCGATGCCGCGGCGTTTGATATTGATGGTGTTGTTGTGTCGCCCGTCCTGCTCCAGCACGAAGGTGCGGAACAGGCCCAGCGGCGGCGTGCGGCCGAGGGCGTTGCGCGCCAGGGCCGCGAGGAACAGGGGGCTGTTCTGGGCCCGGGCGGCGATGAGGTCCTGCAGCTCCTCCACGAAGCGCTCCTCGCCGTGGACGGCGTCCAGGTCGAAGAAGATGGAGCTGTGCAGCAGCCGTTGGGGGTCCGGCCTGGCGATCCAGTCACTGAAGTAGCGCTTCCATTGGGCGAGGGGCTGGCGCCACGGCTCGTTGGTGGCCATGACGCCGCCCTTGCAATAGGGGTAGCCGCAGGCGTCCAGCCCGTCGCTTACCTGCCGGGCCAGCTCCCTGAAGTAGTCATCGTGGCGCTTCGGATCGAAGGAGTCATGGAGCACCATGGCATTGTCCTGATCCGTGGTGATGGACTGGTCGTTACGGGCGAGGGAGCCGTGCACCATGATGCAGTAGGGGATGGGGGGCGGACCCAGTTCGGCCTCGGCGAACTCCACGAGGCGGCGCATCAGGCTGCGGCCCACGCTCGACATGGCGCCGCCGATCATCTGCGAGGAGGCACCCTCGTCCACCAGGCGCACGAAGGAGGCCCGCACCTCCGGTGTGAGGCGCGCCAGGGCCTTGACGGAGGTGCGGTTGAAGATGTTGTTGACCAGATAGACGCTGTTGTTGGTCTCGTAGCGTACGATGTCCGACAGGTGCACCACCCCCACGGGACGGCGGCGATGGAGCACGGGGAGGCGCTGGATGTTGTTGCGCAGCATGGTCAACATGGCCTCGTTGACCGACTCGTCGGACTGGATGGTGATGAGCTTGCCGTGGCTGATGGTGGCCAGGGGGGTCTGGGCCGAGGCCCCCTCGGCGATGATGCGCTGGCGCAGGTCCTTGTCTGTGATCATGCCCGTGAGCAGCCATTGCCGCCCTTCGCCGTCGGTGAACACGCGGTCCGAGTCCTCGTCGTTGCCGGGTTTGAGCAACAGCACCGAGGAGACGTCGTTCTCCGTCATCAGGCGGGCTGCCTCCTGCACGGTAGCGGATTCCTCGATCATCACGGGCAGGCGGGAGATGAGCCGGCGCACCCGGGTGGCGATCATGTCGTTGTCGCGCAGGCTCTGCTCCACCGTGCTCTTGAGCCGCGACCCGGACAGCTCCACGAAATCGGCGAAGTTGCCGTCTGCGGCGCACAGGCGGTCGAATACGGGCTTCGGGATCAGATAGAGCAGGGTGTCTTCGATGGCCTGGACCGGAAAGCGCACCTGGCGGTCACGCAGCAGGTCGAACTGGCCGAAGATATCGCCCTCGCCGAGGCGGTTGTAGAGCTGTCCGTTGTGGAGGTACACCTCCACCGCACCGCTGCGGATATAGGACAGGGCCTCGACCGGCTGGTCCCGTTCGGAGATGGCGGTGCCGGCCTTGAAATAGGCGATCTCCACCGCGCCGGCCGCCTCGTCGAGGAGTTCGTCCTTCAGACCGTCGAAGGGCGGATACTGGCCCATATGATCGCGAATCTCGCGGATTTCCGCTTCCATGGTTCTCCCGTGTCGTCGGTCCTCAGGTTACCGGAGCGCCCTCGGGCGCGAACGGGACCCCGGCGGTCTGTTGGGAGCGCCGGGGTTCGCTCGCAAGCGGGCCCCTACAGGCCCCAGGGAATACCCTCCTGGCCACGACGCCCGCCTATTTCTGCTTCCAGCCGCCGCCGGCCTGGTACCACCAGCCTTTCCTGGCCTTGGCTATCCAGCGGGAGGCGAAGGTGTTCTGGATCTGGCTCTCCCATTCGGGATGGCCGTTGGCCTCGGCGATGGCCCGATACAGGGCCTTGCGGTCACGGTTCTCTTCGGCCACCAGCTGGTTCACGGTGCGGCGCTCCGCCAGGGGCACCTGCTTGGGGTCCCGGACCGCCACCATGCCGTCGTTGGTGAGTCCCACCGCGCCGCTGGCATAGAACTGCTCCAGTTGGTTGTGGCGGGCCTTCATGGTGGCCTCGATCTTCTTGATGGCGGGGGAGGAGATGTCGATGTCCGCCTGCTGGGCCTGGGCCGCGGGCACCAGGAGATCCAGCACGGCTACCAGAGTGCCCTGGGGCCGGATCATGGCCTGGGGTTCTTCCGCGGCCGGTGTGCCTGCGGGGGGCTGTTGACCCCATACATCCTCGATGATGCGGTCGGCCGCCTTCTCGGCGGCGGAGGCGGGGAAGTAGACGTTGACGGTGACGCAGGCCGACAGCAGCAGGGTGAGGGCGACACCGGAGAGACTGAGGAAGGGACGCATGGGGATCTCCATTCTGTGATTGTCTTGATAAAAAACCATTCTACTCCACTCGGGCCGGGCCTGATGTGGTCACCCGCCGCAAACGGGTCAGCAGGGTGTCCCAGTCCACCAGCCGGTTATAGCCGATGATGTCGATGCGCGGCAGTCCGGAACCGCGAACCAGGTAGTAGCCCTGGTCTGCCGGCGCCACCCCGCTCATGACACACACCCCGTCCGCCAGTTCGCAGCCGAGTCCGATGGCATCGTAGCGGAATTCCTTGAACAGACCCATGAACAGGGCCCCGCCGATGCCGGCGCCGCCGCCCACCTGAGTAAGGTCGTTCACCGCCTCCTGGCTGATGCGTTTCCTGAAATCGCCGTCGTCCGGGGTGTCGAAGCGGGCGTCGAAGGCCACCGGCTGCCAGTCCTGGAGTATCAGATTATGGATGCTGCCATCGAGGCGGCCCTGGATGCGCCCGAAGGAGAGGGCGCTGGTGAGCAGGTCCAGGTCCAGCCGGTTGATATCGAGGTTGGCGCGCAGCTCGGGCACGGGGCCCAGGGGACGCTCCAGGAGCAGGTTCCTCAATACCACCCGGCCGTCGAAGATGTTCATGAGCAGGGCGCCGTCGATGGTGACCCGCTGGTGGCTGAAGGCGACACGGGGCAGTACCCCCGACAGTCGCCCCCGGAAGGGGGGCCAGCCGAAGGCGGCGGAGAGCCGTTCCATGGAGATGGGTGTGAGGTAACCCTCCAGGACCCCCTCCACGCCGTCTCCGGCGGAATCCACCGCGAAGGACTCCATGACCAGGGCGCCGTCCAGCAGGGGCAAGGAGAGGGCTTCTTCAAGCTCCAGCCCGCGGGCGGCGGCGCGCAGGGCCAGGCGCGACGCCCCGAAATCAAGGCGCCACAGATAACCCCCTTGCCACAGCAGCTCGGAGAGGGAGACCTTTCCCTCCCGCCGCCAGTGGAGGTCACCGCCGAGGCCGTGGATGCCGAAACGCCCGGCCTCGTCCTCCAGGGCGATGTCGCCGAGGTGAAGTTCCGCCGCCGCCGCTATACCGGCCTCCAGGGTCACGCGTCCGTCGGCCGTGCCCGAGATGGCCAGGCGGTCCCCCGGGGTGCCGGCCAACAGGGGCTGGAGATAGACCTTGTAGGCCTCGCCGAGGGCCGGGGTCGAGAACGTGAGCCGGCCATCAGCGGGCAGGCCGCCCGCCTGCGGCGTGCCGTGGAGGTCGGTGGCGGCCTCCAGTACCCCGGGATGGTGGAAGCGGCAGCGGGCGTGGTGGATGCCGCCGCCGTCCCCGATGCCGGCGGCGCAGTGGGCGGACAGGGGCTCCCCCGCCACGGCCACGTACCAGGGGTCCACGTAGAAGGCGCCGCCGGTGAGCCGCATCCCGGCATCCACTTTCCAGCCTCCACCGTCGTGGCTGCCGGTGGCCTCGAGGGTGGCCGCCATCCCTTCCCCGGCCCGCAGGCCGCTGGCGTCGGAGAAGGCCAGCGCCTCCAGCGCGGCATCGATGGTGAAATGCCGCAGGGTTTCGCCTCCCTCCAGGATGCCGTGAATACGGCCGTCGCCGCTGTACTCGAAGCCCTCGGGCAGGGGGGGCAGCCAGGGTGCCAGGGTCGTGCCGAGGGCGGACAGCCCGAGGCCCGCGGCCTCCAATTCCAGCCGCCATTTCCGGGGGGTGCCGCTGGCCGTGGCCGCCAGCCGGCCGCCGGCGGCCCGCAGGCCGCTGAGGGTGGCCTCGAAGTGCCCCTCCCCGGGGACATGGCGGATACTGAAATCGAAGGCGGGATCATCCAGTTGCGGCAGTCCCAGGCGGGCGCTGCCGCCATCGCAGGCGATGGCATCGCCGGTGATGGCGAGAGCCGGACAGTCCACGGCGATGCGCGACAGTCCGGGCACGGCGGCCAGGCGCAGTTCTTCGATCTCTGCTGTTAATGCCAGGCCGGCGTCGGACTCTCCCAGATCCAGGGTGATGGCGGCCGCGCCGCCGGACCCGTCCGCGCCCTCCACGGCCCCCACGGTGATGGTCAGGCGTTCCACGGCCGGTGCCGGAGCGGCGAGGACCAGCAGCGCGGCCGCCGGCCACCACCGGGCCGCACCCGGGCGTGACGAGGCGGGGAAGTGCTCAGGGGCGTTCAAGTGGCGGATGCATGGGGCCCATATCGCCATAGTATGAACCAGCCGCAGCCGGAAGGCGGGAGTGGTCTATTTCTGGAACAGGATGAGGTGGTCGGCCTCCACGTTGATCCCCACCTCCTGGCCCACCTCGTAGTCCTGATGGCTGGGCATCAGGGACAGCACCTCGGTGGCGTCGGCCAGGCGCAGGGTGTAGAGGGTCTCCGCGCCCTTGAAGGCGCGGTCCACTACCCGGCAGCGCAGGGTCGCATCGCCGTCGATGCATACGTCGTCGGGGCGCAGCAGCACCTCCACGGCGCTGCCCTTGGGCAGGGTATAGGCACGGTTGCCCGACAGCCGTCCCAGGGGGGTGTCCACCATGGTGGGGTTCACCAGGGTGCCGTCGACGAGGCGCCCCTGGCCCACGAAGTCGGCCACGAAGCGGTCGGCCGGCTCGTGATAGAGGTTGAAGGGGGTGTCCCACTGCAGCAGCCGGCCCTCGTGCATCACCCCTACCCGCTCGCCCATGACGAAGGCCTCGTGCTGGTCGTGGGTGACGAACACGGCGGCGGTACCCTGCTGGCGCAGGATGTCCCGCACCTCGCCGGCGAGACGTTCCCGCAGTTCCACGTCGAGGTTGGAGAAGGGCTCGTCCAACAGCAGCAGGGGCGGCTCGGGGGCCAGGGCGCGGGCCACGGCCACCCGCTGCTGCTGGCCACCCGACAGCTCGTGGGGATAGCGGGCGCCGTGGCCTGCCAGGCCCACCAGCTCCAGCAGCCGCTCCGCTGTGGCGCGGGCGGCGGACCGCGACTGGCGGCGCAACCCGAAGGCCACGTTGTCCGCCACCGATAGGTGGGGAAACAGGGCGTAGTCCTGGAATACCATCCCCAGCCGGCGGCGCTCCGGGGCGAGGGTGAGACCGGGCCGGGAGACTGGGGTGCCGTCGAGGGTGATCTGACCCCGGGTAACCGGCTCGAAGCCGGCGATGGCCCGGAGCGCCGTGGTCTTGCCACAGCCGCTGGGGCCCAGCAGGCAGGTCAGTTCGCCGGCACGGATGTGCAGGGTCAGGCCATCCACCACGGGCTCGCCGCCGTAGCCGCAGCGGATGTCCTCGATGCCGAGCAGATAGTTCATCTCCTGCTCTTTTATCAGGTTCTCCTCCGCCTGACCAATGGCGGCCCCTGGCGGGGTATCCCGCGGTGACACCCGGGCGGGTGCCGGCGCCGTGGCGGGATGGCGGGCGGCGGGCCGCGCCGGCCCCGGGGTGCGGCGTTCCATACAGCGCCGGTGGGCGTGGCGGCTCACGAGGGCCGGCGGGCCGAGCGCCACACCAGGACCATCACCGGCAGCAGGCCCGCCGCCACCAGGGTGATGGCGGGCAGGGCGGCGCGCTCCCACTCGCCCTCGGAGGTCATCTCGTAGATGCGCACCGCCAGGGTGTCCCAGCCGAAGGGGCGCAGCAGCAGGGTGGCCGGCATCTCCTTCATCACGTCCACCATCACCAGCAGCATGGCGGTGAGGATGCCGGGCCGCAGCAGCGGCAGGTAGACCTCCCGGAAGATCTGCGCCGGCCGTGCCCCCAGGCTGCGGGCGGCCTCGGGGAGGCTGGGGCGGATCTGCTCCATGGCGCTGTCCGTGGGCCCGAAGGCCACCGCCAGGAAGCGCACCAGGTAGGCCAAAAGCAGGGCGGCGATGGTCCCCGTGAGCACCGGCGCGCCGCCGTCGGGGCCGAAGATGCGCCCCACCGAGGCCAGGAAGTTGTCCATGCCGGTGAACACCAGCATGATCCCCACCGCCAGCACCGAGCCCGGCAGGGCGTAGCCCAGGGTGGCGACGGTGACGGCGCCGGCGTTCACCGGGCCCTTGCCGAAGCGCTTGGCGAATACCAGGAGCAGAGCCCCGCACACGGTGACCACGGCGGCGCTGGCCCCCAGGGACAGGGTGTTCCACAGCAGCTGCCAGTAGCGCGGGTCGAGATCGTCCCTGACGATGTCCCAGGCCCACAGCAGCAGCTGGCTCACGGGGGCCACGAAGGCCACCGTGAACACCAGGCCGGCGGCCGCGCTGGCCAGCCAGGCCCGCCCGCCCTTCAGGCGGAAACGCACCGGCCGGCCGGCGCCCGAGAGTTCGTGGAAACGGGCGCGCCCGCGCATCAGGCGCTCGCCGGTCAGGGCCAGGGCCACCACCAGCAGCAGCAGTGAGGCCAGTTGGGAGGCCGCCTGGAGGTTGAACAACCCGAACCAGGCCTTGTAGATGGCGGTGGTGAAGGTGTCGTAGTTGAATACCGCCACCGTGCCGAAATCCGCCAGGGTCTCCATGAGGGCCAGGGACAACCCGGCGATGATGGCGGGACGGGCCATGGGCAGGGCCACCCGGAAGAAGGCCCGCCAGGGCCCCAGGCCCAGGCTGCGGGCAGCGTCCAGGGGGCTGCGGCCCTGGGCCAGGAAGGCGCTGCGGGAGAGCATGTAGACGTAGGGGTAGAGCACTAGGGCCATGACGGTGATGACCCCGCCGGTGGAACGGATGTCCGGGAACCAGAAGCCGCCGGCACCGAACGCCTCTCGCAGGGCGGTCTGGACCGGGCCGGTGAAGTCCAGCAGGGCGATGGCCACGAAGGCCAGCACATAGGCGGGGATGGCCAGGGGCAGCATGAGGGCCCAGTCGAAGAAGCGCCGGCCCGGGAATTCGCACAGGCTGGTGAGCCAGGCCAGACCCACCCCCAGCACCAGCACGCCGGCGGCCACCCCGGCCATCAGCACCAGGGTGTTCACCACCAGGTCCCGCAGCACCGTGCTGGCCAGGTGCTGCCACACCTCGTTCTGAGCGTGCAGCCAGCCCGAGAAGATCACCAGCAGGGGGAGGGCCACCACGAAGGCGAGGGCGAGGCTCGTCAGGGCCCAGACGTTGCGGCGCAGGAAGCGCCGCAACGAGCCGTGGTGGTCCCCCGCCGGTAAGACCGCGCCCGGCGGTCCGGCGGGGATGGGTTCCATGGAGCGGAGACGCGTTTAGCGGTAGCCGGCCCGATCCATGAGCATCACCGCCTCGGCCTGGAGTTCACCGGCCTTGGAGACGTTGATGTTGTCGGCCTTGAAGTCGCCCCAGGCGGCCACCAGGGGGTCCGGTTCCACTGCGGGGTTCACCGGATACTCCATGTTGAGCCCGGCGAACCTGTCCTGGGCCGCCGGCGTGGACAGCCACTCCAGCAGCCTGAGGGCCGCCTCGGGGTGGGGGGCATGGCGGGTGATGCCGGCCCCCGAGACGTTCACGTGCACGCCGCTGTCATCCTGGTTGGGCCAGAACAAGGCCAGCTCGATGTCCGGATCCTTCTTCTGCAGGCGCCCGAAATAATAGGTGTTGACGATGGCCACGTCACACTGGCCGGCGGCGACGGCTTCCATGGTCTTGGTGTCGTTGGAGAAGGGTTGGGTGGCGAGGTTGGCCACCCAGCCTTCCACCACCTCCTGGGTGCGTTCGGCCCCCAGCCGCTCCATCATCATGGCCACCAGGGACTGGTTGTACACCTTCTTGGAGGTGCGCAGGCACAGCCGCCCCTGCCACTTGGGGTCCGCCAGGCCCTCGTAGGTGGACAGCTCCTCGGTGTCCACCCGCTCGGTGCTGTAGACGATGGTGCGGGCGCGCACCGACAGGCCGAACCACCGACCCTCGGGGTCCCGCAGGTGGGCGGGCACGTTGGCCTTCAAAGTCTCCGATTCCACGGCGGCCAGCACCCCCTGCTCGGCGGCCTGCCACAGGTTGCCGGCGTCCACCGTCATCAGCATGTCCGCCGGAGTGTTGGCGCCCTCGGCCTGGAGACGGGCCAGCAGGGGGCCGGCCTTGTCGGTGACGTAACGGACATTGATGCCGGTCTCGGCAGTGAAGGCATCGAACAGGGGCTTGATGAGGTGTTCCTTGCGGGCGGAGTAGACCACCACCTCCTCGGCGGCCGCCGCCATGGCGCCACCGGACGGGGCCATGGCCAGGGGGATGGCCAGAAAAACGGCCAGGAAAACGGCCAGGGAAATGGCCGGGGAAATGGACAATGCCGGAATCAAGCCGAACCTCGCTTTGGTGAACATCGCTTGCAACCTCGCTCGATTGAATAAATGGGGAAGTAATACTAATGATTCTCATTATTTGTGTCTACAGGGTGCCGGTGAGGGATCATCACCGGCGGGTCAGGGCTCTATATAGATACATGACCACCGCCTGCTCCTTCGGCACGGATGTAGGTCGGGATTCATCCCGACATTCCGGCCAGACACACCGCCACCGCCGGTTCCTTCGGCATGAATGTAGGTCGGGATTCATCCCGACATTCAAACCCGCCGGGCATACCGCGCGCCGGGCTGGTACCACCGGCAGGCTGTCGGGCTGAAGCCCGACCTACAGCCGAACCTACGCAACACCCCACCGCCCATTCCTTTGGCACGGATGTAGGTCGGGATTCATCCCGACATTCAACCCGCCGCGCATACCGTGCGCCGGGTCGGTACCACCCTGAGGCTGTCGGGCTGAAGCCCGACCTACAAACACCCCCCACCGCTCGTTCCCGGGTCACGGATGTAGGTCGGGATTCATCCCGACATTCAAACCCGCCGCACATACCTCGCGCCGGGTCGGTACCACCCGCAAGCCGTCACGTTAATAAACGTAGTTGCGAGTCATTCGTATTGCGGTTATAGTCCTGCCCCACGTTAAGTTTCCTCATGTTCGAGTCCCGTTCCCGCCTCCGGTATGGGGGCACGCTCCAAGGGGCAACCGAGGTGGTCCTCGGTACACGGGAAAGGCTTGGCAGGGCCGGTACCGCACCGCACGCAGCCGTGAGCAACGGCGTGGCAGTTTACAGACATCCAACAAGCAGGAGATCCAACAGCATGTTTTTCTTCAGACAGTGCAGCGATAGCGGCCTGGAGCAGGCCGGTCCAGATGGAGCGCAGCCCGGTCGCCAGACGACTCAAGGGAGCGAAGCCGCCACCGGCAGGGATGGTCATGGCGCGGAATCCGTTGGGATGGTCCGGCCCGTTGCGACACCGCCGCCATGCCGCCGCGGGGCTGTCGGGCTCGCCGTCTCGGGCCTGCTGGGCGCCGGTCTCGCCCACAGCGGGATGGCCCTGGCCCAAGGTGCGGGCAGCGGTGCCGAGGGGACGCCGATGGTGTTGGATACCATCGATGTCATCGAGTTTCGCGGCGAGCGCATGAACAGTCCGCGTTATACCCGTGATCTCCTCGATACACCGCGCATCATCACGGTGCTGCCGAAGGACCTGCTGGAGGAACAGAACGTGACCTCCCTGCGCGATGCCATGCGCAATATTCCGGGCATCAGCCTGCAGGCGGGTGAGGGCAACCCGCCGGGGGGCGATCAGTTGAAGATCCGTGGCTTCAACGCCCGTGATGACATCAACGTCAACGGCATCCGCGACCTGGGCAACTATTTCCGCGACCCCTTCTACGTCGAGCAACTGGAAGTGGTCAAAGGCCCCAACTCCGCCTTCAATGGTCGTGGTTCCGCCGGTGGTACCATTAACTTCGTCACCAAGAAGCCGAGCTTGCAGCCCTTCAACCGTGTCGAGGCCAGCGTCGGTACGGACGAATACGTGCGCGCCACCGTGGATGTGAACCAGCCCATCGACGACAACAGCGCCTTCCGTCTCAACTTCATGGGCCATTCGGCCGATGTTCCCGGACGGGACGTGGTCAACGACGAACGCTGGGGCCTGTTCGGCGCCTACACCTGGGGCTTCCGGGGCGACACCCTGGTGACCGCAGACTGGCTGCATACCAGCCAGGACAACCTCGAGGACAAGGGCCTGCCCTTAGACCGCGAGGGTTTCACCGGCTCGAAGGCCGAATGCGATGATCCGACCAACGACCGGGTAGGCAGGGTCGGCAACCAGCGTTGCGGGGACGGCTTCGCCACCGGCAAGCTGCCCGATGCCGTCGATTTCGATGACTTCTTCGGTCACGTGGACGACTTCCAGGACATCGACGTGGATATCGTCAATCTCGGTCTCGAGCACGCCTTCAGCGACAACGTGCTGTTCCGCACCAACTTCCGCTATTCTCTGGTGGAGAACGACTCCATTACATCGTCGCCGCGCATCAAGGTGAACCCCGCCGACTTCGGTTCCGGGGACTTCTCCAAGGCGCTGGTCCAGGGCGATCTGAAGCCCCGGGACCAGGAGGACGAGGGCTATTTCAACCAGACCGACCTGGTGTTCAACTTCGACACCGGGGGCATCAGCCATGACCTGGTCACCGGCTTCGAAGCGGGACGCTTTACTTACGAGAACCGCCGCCGCCCCGACGTTAAGGGTCCCCGTACCAGTCTTTTAAATCCCGAGAGGCGTACGCGGCCCGCCGCCCCCTTCGCTTCGGAATTTGATCCCGGGGACCCCGGCGAAAGCACGGTCCATGAATTCGAGACCGAGGAGTTTGCGGTCTTCGTCCTCGATACGCTCCAGTTCTCACCCCAGTGGGAACTCAACGCCGGCGTGCGCTGGGACCGGGTGGAGGCCGAGGTCAGTGAGGAGGGGCGTCCCGACGCCATTTCGTTGAGTCGCACCGACAAGGAATGGAGCTACAGCCTCGGCCTGGTCTACAAGCCGGTGCCCAACGCCTCCCTCTACGCGTCCTACGGCACGGCCTTCGAGATCTCCGGCAATTTCGATCGCGGCGTGGTGCAGCTGGCGGGTGGTCCCGATTCCCGCGTGACCGCGCCGGACGGGAGCGAGTTCGACGTGGACCCGGAGGAGACCGAGGCCTACGAGATCGGCGTCAAGTGGCGGGTGCTGGAGGGCCTCGACATCAACGCCGCCCTGTTCCGCACCGACAAGACCAAGGCGCGGCTGCAGGGGCTGGGCGCAGATGATCCGGGGGTGCTGGACACCGAGCAACGCATCGACGGCTTCGAACTGCTGGTGGCCGGCCAGGTGACGCCGCGGTGGCGCCTGTTTGGCGGCTACACCTTCCTCGATTCCGAGGTCCGCAAGTCGGCCGCCTTTCCGCAACTCGAGGGGCAGGAGCTGGGTGGCACGCCGGAGCACTCCTTCAACGTGTTCACCACCTACGATCTTACCCCACGCTTCAGCGTGGGTGGCGGCCTGCAGTACGTGGATGACCAGATCAGCGCGCCCCAGCCGGTGCTGGACCCGCCGCCGCGGCGGCGCAACGTGTCCATCGACGACTACACCGTGGTGGATCTCTATACCACCTACAAGCTGACCAAGAACGCCCAGATCCGGGTCAATGCCTTCAACATCTTCGACAAGGAGTACATCTCGCAGCTGGCGGAAGGCGGCGCCCAGGGGATCCCGGGCAAGGCCCGCCATGTCATCGCCACTTTGCGCTATGACTTCTAGCGAAGCGCCGATTCAAACCGTCCTGGAATGAATCAGCAGCGCCCGACCCGGTCCGAGCCCGGGTCGGGCTCACACATTCGAGCCGTTTACGCGACGGCTGCCCGGCCCACCCATGGCTCACGTGGAAAACGCGGCACAGCCCGGCGTTTTCCTGAAGCATGGCGGCGTCAAGGGCGAGCGGCCGTCCAACCGTGCGGCTTCAAGGATTCACGGCATGGTCCGGCCCGTTCCTGAAGGGCTCTCGCCACTTCATATACTGGCCGTCCGATTACGGCGTCCCGGGAAGGGGTGGGGATGTCCGCCGCCGCCACATTGGATAGTATAGCGCCATGGTCGTAACCATCGATAACGTTTTGACGCCGGAGGAGCTGGCCGCCGTGCGTGACCGGCTCCGCGAGGCGAACTGGTCCCAGGGGATCAGCGCCGGCCCCCAGGCCCGGCTGGCCAAACAGAACCAGCAGTTGGCGGAGGACTCGCCCGTCCTGCCGGAGTTGCGGGCCACCGTCATGCGGGCGCTCAATCGCAGCACCCTGCTCATCACCGCGGCCCTGCCGTACAAGATCCTGCCGCCCAATTTCAACCGCTATACCGGTGCCACCAACCGCTACGGCCTGCACACCGACAGCACCCTGAGGCCTCTGCCGGACGGCAGCTATCTGCGTACCGACGTCTCGGCCACCCTGTTCCTCTCCGAGCCCGAGGACTACGCAGGCGGGGAACTCTCCATCGAGGACACCTATGGCACCCACCGCGTCAAGCTGTCCGCCGGGAGCCTGGTGGTGTATCCGTCGGGTTCCATCCACGAAGTTACGGCGGTCACCGGTGGCGAACGGCTGGCCTGTTATATGTTCATGCAGAGCCTGGTGAAAGACACCGAGAATCGCCGCCACCTGTTCGAAATGGATATGGCCCTGATGGCCCTGCGGGAGCAGTACGGCGACGACGAAGCCCATCTGGTACGCCTCACCGGCCTCTACAACAACCTGGTGCGCCGCTGGTCCGAGTGCTGAGCCGGTTGGGGTGAGGAACGCACCCCAACACGATGGGGCCAAATGATTGCGTTGGAGTTCGCGGGCTCACTCCAACCTACGGGATGAATTGGCCCGGAGGGTAGGTTGGGGTGAGGTACGAACCCCAACATAGAGGCCTCGCGACTTTCACCTCAACGCATCCGCTGCCCCAGTTGGCGTATCCACCGGGCCACCATGTAGCGCTCGTGGGCGAAGGGGCGGTGCGCTCCGCTACGTGCGGCCGCCGGCAGGGGGGCTTGGTGGACGATGCGCTGCTCCCCCGTGAGCCACAGGCCGCGGGCGGGGTCGTAGGCACGGTAGCGAAGCTGCATGCCCGGTGAGCGCACCCCGCGAAGAAAACGCACATGACCGTAGGCGGGAGGCCCCCAGGGTTCGGCACGGCCTGCCCGCCCGAAGGACTGGATCCGCACCTCGAGTCGTGCCCCCGGCGGCAGCCAGCGCGCCGCCTGATGATGGAATGCGTCATTCACGGCCGCCCGCATCATCTCATTTGTTGGCGCGCCCTGGCCCGTGTCGGCGGTCCACTGGACATCCACGATTGGGTTGGCGGTGGCCGCGGCGGGCAACGCGGCGGTGAGGGCGAGCAACAGAAAGAGGTATTTCATGGCGTGGCGGCTCCTGTGTGAAGGTCGGGATCGAAGATAAGCATAGCCCACGGGCCAACCGGGATCGGCACGCCCGCAGCATGGCCGCGGCCGGGATCAGGATTCGACGGCGAGCTGCACCGTGGGGGTGGCGGCATCCTCGCCGGGGCCGCCCTCGCCAGGGCCATGGTCCTCGTCGTGGGCCCACTCCAGGGACAGGGTGGTACTGTTCAGGATATCCATCATCAGGGAGATGCCGTCGGCCCGGTATAGCCCAGGTATCGGCAGGAGCAGATACGAAAAAGGGCCCGGCGGGCCCTTTTCGCGTGTCATGCGCCTGCCCCTAGGGCTGTGATGCGCTCCTCATCTGGGACTGCAGGTAATTCGGCAGCCCGATGCGCTCGATGAGGCCGAGCTGGATCTCGAGCCAGTAGGCGTGGTCCTCTTCGGTGTCGGCGAGCATCTGCTGGAGGATCTCCCGGGTCTGGTAGTCCTGTTCCTGCTCGCACACCGCCATGGCCTGGCGCAGGTTGGCGATGACCGCGTACTCCACCTCCAGATCCTTCTTCAGCATGGTGGGGACATCGTGGCCGATGTGGAGTGGGTCCAGCTGGGACAGGTCCGGGGTGGCCTCCAGGAACAGGAGGCGCTTGATCAGGGCATCCGCGTGGCCGGTCTCGTCCTCCATCTCGTGGTTGATACGCTCATAGAGCCGGTGCAGGCCCCAGTCCTCGTACATGCGGGAATGGGTGAAGTACTGGTCGCGGGCCGCCAACTCGCCGCGCAGCAGTTTCTGCAGCTCGGCGATTACCTTGTCATTGCCTTTCATGTCGCGCTCCTCGTTGTCCGTCAGTCATCCATCTGGGACTGCAGATAGTTCTCCAGCCCCGTGTTGTCCATGAGCCACTGTTGGGATTCGAGCCAGTCGATGTGCTCCTCGGTGTGTTTCAGGATCCCTTCCAGCAGGTCGCGGCTGACGTAGTCCCGCACACCCTCGCAATGGGCGATGGCACTCTGCAGGCGGGCGCGGTTGCCGGTCTGGAGGGTGAGGTCGTTGCTGATGGCCTCGGGGGCATTCTCGGCCACCAGCAGCTTGCCCAGATCCTGGAGGTTGGGCAGGCCCTCCAACAGCAGCACCCGGGCGATGAGGTCGTCGGCATGCTTCATGGCCTTGATGGAGCAGCCATAGGCATGGTCGTTGAGTTCCTCCAGGCCCCAGTTTTTCAACATCCGGGCGTGCAGGAAGAACTGGTTGATGGTGGTGAGCTGGTCCTTAAGCAGTTGATTCAGCTCGTTTATGACTCCGGATTCGCTCTTCATGGTGGCTGGACTCCCTGGTTCGTATGGAGGTGGGCGCGGGTCGCGTGGCCGGCCGCGGCGCATCGGGAACAGACCCATCGTAACCTTATCTCGCCGTCCCGTCCCATAAAGTCTACTGGCAGGCTTTACATGGCGCAAAAACGGTCTATAATACGAATCGTTCTCATTGGAAATATCCTGGTTTACGGCGCTGGAGGTGGGGCATGTATGTATGCATCTGCAATGCAGTGACAGACGGTGAAATCCGGGAGGCCGTCCATGGCGGCGCTGGTTCCATGGACGCCTTAAGCGAGCAACTCGGCGTGGCCACCTGCTGTGGCCGTTGCGCCAGCTGCGCCCGCAAGGTCATGCACGAGGCCTTTGGTGAACTCATGATGCAGACCGAGGCCGCCGCCTGACGGCCAACCACCATGATATTCTCGACCCACACGCACTCCGAGCCCCCACGCCGCTCCCTCCTGGAGCGGTTTCTTCTGCGGCGCCTGGGCCTCAAGGGCCGCAAGGAAAACCAGCGCCGCCGCCGCTGGCGCCTGATGCGCGAGTTCTACAGCGGCCGCTAAGGCACCCGTAACCCCTCCGCCAGGCTACCCGGATCGGTCACTCGCGCCGGCCACAGGCAGCCCGTCGACACATCCTATGCCGCTCTGGACATGGCGCCGGAGATGGTGAGGTCAAAAGGATAGTCGGCGGAATTCGTGGATGTTAGGAGAAGAGTTCCTCTCGCCAAGCCGCCAAGAGCGCCAAGTTAGCCCGGTCAGGAATCATCCTTGGTACTGAATGCCGTTCGTCTTGCCCCTGAAGCCACGGGATATTAAGCAGGCCTGCAATACAGTCTCTCACGGAGGCACGGAGGCACGGAGAAAGACAGATGGCTGGGTCTGTATGGCTGTTTTGGCGACAGATCCCCGTTCCGCATAACCAACGGAAAGCAATGCGCTTTCGTCTCGATTCTCCGTGCCTCCGTGCCTCCGTGAGAGACGAATGCTTTTTTATCAACCGCGACAGGGCACGCATACAACGAAAAACAATAAGCTGAGGCTTTCTTGGCGTTCTTCGCGTTCTTCGCGTTCTTGGCGAGAGCCTGTTGTTCGTGGCGGAAAAACTCACGCGAAGGTGTGCCAGGCCGCCATCATTTATCCGTGCACATCATATGCCTGGCGCTCACGGCGGGCGAAACATTCACCCACCGATTCCGCGCACGGGCTAAAAGTATACTGTCCCCGGGTGCCCCCCGGGTGCCTGTCCCCGGGTGCTATTCCTGCTCGCCGCGCAGGGTGAGCAGGGGCGGCGAGTCCACGACCCGGCGGCTCGCCAGCCAGCCGGCGGACACCAGCACCAGGGCGGTGAGGGTGGAGCCGGCCAGCCACAGGGCCGGTTGCAGGTCGTAGGGCAGCTCGAACACGAAACGGGCCAGCAGCCAGCCCGTGGCTTCGGCGCCCGCCGCCCCCAGCAGCCCGGCCAGGCCTCCTCGAGGTGGCGAACTCCAGGGCCAGACCCAGGGCGGATCTGCTCGTTTGCGACCCCCCAGCACTCGCACCACCGCGGTCTGACGCCGGCGCTCGTCCTGGGTGCTCTGGATGGCGGCGGCGAAGACCGCGAAGGCGGCCACCAGGGCGAAGCCGAATACGAACTCGATGGCCCGGGTGGCGTGGGTCATGACGGAGCGCACCTTGGCCATGAGGGCCGCCACGTCCAGCACCGTGACGCTGGGGAAGTGCTCCACCAGCCGTGCCAGCACCCGGTGCTCGGCGGCGGGGAGGTGGAAGCTGGTGATGAAGGTCTGGGGATAATCCTCCAGCACCCCGGGGGGCATGACGATGAAGAAATTGACGTTGAAGGAATCCCATTCCACCGTGCGCAGGCTGGTGACCCGGGTGGTGAGTTCCTGGCCGGCGATGCGGAAAGTGAGGCGGTCCCCCAGCTCGATCCCCAGCAGCTCGGCCAGCCCCAACTCCACCGAACTCACGGCCTCGCCGCTGTCGTCTGCGGTCCACCAGCGGCCCGCGACGATGCGGTTGTCCGCTTGGGGGCGGGTGGCCCAGGACAGGTTGAACTCCCGATCCACCAGGCGCTGGGCACGAGCGTTGGCGTAGTCGCCGGCCGTTACCGGACGCCCGTCGATGGCGGTGAGCCGGCCTCGGATCATGGGGTAGAGTTCGGCCCGCTCCACGCCGTTGTCGCGCAGGAAGGCGGTCACTGCGGCGCGCTCCTCGGCCTGGACGTTGATGAGAAAGATGTTGGGCGTGTCCGGCGGCAGGCGCTCCTGCCACACCGCCAGCAGCTCGCCGCGCACCACCGTGAGAAGCAGGATCACCAGTACCGCCATGCCGAAGGCCACCACCTGGATGACGCTGGCCTCGGGGTGGCGTGACAGGCCGGCGAGGCCGAAGCGCCAGCTGCCCGAGCCGCCCCGGCGCAGCTGGATGAGCAGCGCCACCGCCGCCGCGGCCACCAGGGAGAGCAGAAGAAAGGCTCCGGCCATGCCGCCCAGGGCGTAGGCCACCAGGCGCACGTCGCGGATGAGCCACAGGGCCAGCAGCACCACGGCGGCCACCGCCGAGACGTAGATCAGCCGCCCTGCGGCGGGCGGCGCCACCAGGCTGCGGTTGAGGATGCGCATGGGGGGGGTGCGGCGCAGCCCCAGGATGGGCGGCAGGCCGAAGCCTGCCAGGGTGATGAGGGCGGTGAGCAGTCCACCGAGCGCCGGCCAGGGGCCGGGAGCCGGCAGGGCCGCCGGCAGCAGGGTGGCCAGCAGATGCACCAGGCCCCATTGGCCTACGAAACCGATGGCCACCCCCACACCGCCGGCCGCCAGGCCGAGGGCGACCATCTGTACCGTGATGGTGGTGGTGACACGGCCCTGGGTGGCGCCCATGGCCTTGAGGATGGCCACCGCGTCGAGGTGACGGCGGGCATGGCGGTCGGCGGACACGGCCACGGCGATGCCCGCCAGCACCACGCTCATCAACGCCGTGAGGGCGAGAAAGCGTTCGGCCCGCTCCAGGGCCATCCGCATCTCCGGCCGCGCGTCCTGGACGCCCTCGGTGCTGGCCCGGCGCCCGAGGCGGGGTTCCACCCAGGTGCGGAAGTCGGCCACCGCCGCGGGGCTGCCGGACACCAGCAGCCGGTAGGTCACGCGGCTGCCTCGCTGGATGAGGCCGGTGGCGGGCACGTCGGCGATATTCATCATCAGCCGTGGCGCGAGGCTGAAGAGGTCGCCGCCGCGGTCCGGTTCCCGCGCCAGGATGGCCGCCACGGTGAAGGTGCGCTCGCCCACCTGCACCCGGTCGCCGGGAGTGACCTCGAGGGGGGCGGCGAGGCGGGTGTCCAGCCACACCGTGCCGGCCTCCGGCCCCTCGGACCGCGCAGTGGCCTCGCCGAAGGCCTCGCGGCTCACCATCAGGTCGCCCCGCAGGGGATAGGCGTCGCTCACGCCCTTGACATCCGCCAGCTTGAGGCGCTCGCCGGCGCTCACCATGCTGGGGAAGGTGACGGTGCGGGCGGTGTCCAGCCCGCGCGCGGTGGCGGCCTGTTGCCAGTCCTCCGGGATGGGGGCGGGGGATATCACCACCTGGTCAGCGGCCAGCAGTTCCGCCGCCTGGCCGTGGAGGGCACCGCGCACGCGGTCGGCGAAGAGGCCCACGGAGGAGACGCTGGCGGCGGCTATCACCACCGCCATGGCCAGCACCCGTAACTCGCCGGCCCGCCATTCCCGGGCCAGCAGGCGCAGCCCCAGGCGCCATGACAGGGGAATGGCTCACGCCGGCCGCTTCGCCGCCGACGATGCGCCCGGCCTCCAGATGCAGCTCCCGCCCGCAGCGGGCAGACAGCCCGGGGTCGTGGGTCACCAGTACCAGGGTGGTGCCCCGTTCGCGATTCAGTTCGAACAGCAGCTCCTCCACCTGGTGGCCGGTGCGACGGTCGAGGTTGCCGGTAGGCTCATCGGCGAACAACAGCCGCGGCGGCCGGGTGGCGAAGGCGCGGGCGATGGCCACCCGCTGCTGCTCGCCGCCCGAGAGCTGGCTCGGGTAGTGGTGGCGCCGCGGTGCCAGGCCCACCCGCTCGAGTTCCGCGGTGGCCGCCGCGGCGGGCCGGCTCGTCGGACCGGCCAGTTCCAGGGCAGCATCACGTTCTCCAGGGCCGTGAGGCTGTGGATGAGCTGGAATGACTGGAACACGAAGCCTACCAACTCGCCTCGCAGGATGGCCCGCTGGTCCTCGTCCAGGGCCCCGAGGTCACGGCCCTCGATGAGTATACGGCCATGGGTCGGCGAATCGAGGCCGGCCATGAGACCGATGAGGGTGGCTTGCCGGAGCCCGACTCCCACCACCGCCACGGTCTCTCCGCGAGCGATCTCGAGGTCGATGTCCTGGAGGATATGCAGGCGCACCCTCGGGGCTCGGCACCGTCTTGCGTACGGCCTCCACTGTTATCATGGCATCAGCAGGACTCATGTCCGTTTCATTTCGGGTTATAGACATCCAGGGATTTACCCGCGTTCAGGGCAAAAGGATCACCGCCAGTGTCCAGGCAGCGGCCGGGTCTTACGCGCTAGGGCAGGGACAGGGGGTAATGGCGGAGCTATCCGCGTGCGCACCCTTGATCGGTGGAGGAGGGGCCCTTTCGGCCGCGATGTTAGCAGGCGCATCGCACCAGGGCGATACCGGCTCGGGGTAGCCTCCTGGGGCGAACCGCCGCGCGCCGGGGTTGTCATGACCATAGGTTGTCATGCCCATAGCCGGAGACCGTCCAGATGCCGCAGAAGTCCCCATCCACCATCCACCATGCCCGCTACCCGGGCGTTCATGCTGTGGCTGGTGTCCATCGCGGCACTGGTGCTGCTGGCCATGGCCCCCGGGCTGCGGGCGGCAGAAGGCCCCGCTCCGTGATGATCCTCGTGGTCGGGGACAGCCTGAGTTCGGCCTACGGCATCCCGGTGGCCGAGGGCCTGGCTGGCGCGGCTGCAGCGCCGCCTGGAGCGGGAGATGCCCCTACCGGGTGGTGAACGCCAGCATCAGCGGCGACACCACGGGCGGGGGCCTGGCGCGCCTGGACGCCGCCCCGGAACGCCATCGTCCCGCGTGGGTGCTGCTGGAGTTGGGGGGCAACGACGGCCTGCGGGGGATTAGCGCCCGGGTCACCCGGGACAACCTCGAGGCCATGGTGGAACGGGTGCGGGCCGCCGGTGCCGGTCGCTGCTGCTGGGGATCCAGATCCCCCCAACTACGGTCCCGTCTACACGCAGCGCTTCGCCGCCGTCTTCCCCGATGTCGCCGCGGCCCAGGGGGTGCCCCTGGTACCCTTTCTGCTGGAGGGCGTGGCAGACCCGGCCCTCATGCAGGATGACGGCATCCACCCCAGGGCGGCCGGCCAGGGCGCATCCTGGACAACGTGCTCGGCGGTGTTGGCGCCCCTGCTGGACAGGGGGTGATGGCTCGGGCCCTCGGCGCCGTCGCGGTGATGGCCCTGGTGGCGGCCGCGAGCGGATGCGCAAACCTGTCCTACTACGCCCAGTCCGTCGGCGGCCACCTGGACCTGCTGGGCCGCCAGCAGCCCATCCACCGCCTGCTGGCGGAGGACACTGCGGGGACGAACTCTTGCGCGGGCGCCTTTCCACGGTGGCACGGATCCGCGACTCCGCCAGCGCCCGGCTGGCCCTGCCGGACAACCAGAGCTACCGCCGCTACGCCGCCCTCGACCGCCCTTACGTGGTGTGGTCCGTGGTGGCCGCCCCCGAGTTTTCCCTCGAGCCCATGACCTGGTGTTTCCTGTTCGCCGGTTGCGTGAACTACCGTGGCTACTTCGACGAGACGGCGGCCCGGGACTTCGCGGCAGAGTTGAAGGAGCAGGGCCTGGAGGTCCACGTGGGCGGCGTGCCGGCCTACTCCACCCTGGGGTGGCTGGCGGATCCCCTGCCCAGCACCGTCATCCACTGGCCTACTCACCGCCTGGCGGGGCTGATATTTCACGAACTGGCCCATCAGGTCGTCTACGTCGCCGACGACTCCGCCTTCAACGAGGCCTTCGCCACCGCCGTGGAGCGCACGGGCGTAAGGCGCTGGCTGCGAGCCCATGGCACCGAGGATGCGGTGAACTCCTACAGGGAGGAGTTGCAGGCACAGGCCGCCTTCCTGCACCACATCGCCGACTTGCGGGCGGAACTGGCGGAGGATCTCACTCGCGGCGGGCTGCCGGTGCCTGCCCGGCAGCGGGCCAAGGCCGAGGCCCTGGCGGCCTTCACCAGCCGATGGGAGGGCTTCCACGCCGCCGCGGGGCCCCGGGCCGCGGCCTACGAAGGCTGGTTCACGTCTCCCCCTAACAACGCCCGCCTGGCCACCGTGGCCCTCTACCACGACCTCGTACCCGGCTTCGAGGCCCTGCTGCAGGAAGCGGAGGGCGACCTGCCGGCCTTCTACCGCCGGGTGGAGGCCCTGGCCGCCCTCGACCGCCCGGCCCGCCGCGCGCGCCTGAATGCGGCCGCGGGCAGGGTGGCAGGTTGGAACAGCGGGATTTAACAACGGGGTTAACGTGAAAGAACCCGGCCTTTGGGCGAGCGCGATTCTGGCGTGACGCATGCCGGGCGCAAGGAACGTTGGCGGGTTGTCAGGTCTACAGAACGACTCAGGCAGCGATGTAGCCGTGTTTGGCCAGCATCTTCAGCCAGCGAGGCGCGTTGCGGCCGACCATCAGTGCTTCGTAATCGACGGTGCGATCCTGATAGGGTGTCATGTTGGTGAGCATGGCATAGACGATACGCAGCATCTTGTGGGCCAGGGCGATGATGGAGCGCTTGTGTCCCTTACGTATGGACAGGGCGGAGAACTTGTCCTTGAGGGCGCAGCGGGTTCGTGAGGCGGCCTGGGCGAACTCGCACAACAGGCGTCGCACCCAAGCATTGCCCTTGCGCGTGCGTCCGCGCTTGCGTTTGCCGGCACTCTCGTTATTGCCGGGACAGATCCCGACCCAGGAAGCCAGGCGTTCGGCGCTGCCGAAGCTGTCCATGTCGGTGCCGATTTCCACCAGCAGCATGGCGGCGCCCATGCGGTCGATGCCGGGAACGGTTTCCAGCAGGCTCATCTGCGCCTCCCAGGGGGCAAGGCCGTCGAGCAGTTCCTGTGCGAAGCGGGCCATCGTGGCTTCCAGGTACTCGATATGCGCCATGATCTCGTTGAGCACGAAGCGGTGCTTTGCGCTGAGTTCTTCCGGTTGCAGGGCTTCGAACAGATCCTCACGCGCTGGCCCGCAGGCGTCCGGCGCGATTGAGGATGGCATCGATGGGCGCATCGGCCAGCAGGGCCTTGACCATGGCCCGTGCCAGCCTGCCCATGCAAATCGGAGACCAGCACATTCAGGCGGATCCCGGCATCGGCCAGCACCTTGTGTAGCCGGTTCTTCTCCGCGGCCAGCATTCCACCCAACTTCTGGTGCTGCCTGGGAGATCAGGCGCAGGTGACGGATGTCGGCCGGAGGAATGAACGAGGCCCGCACCAGGCCCGCCCGCGCCAGCGTAGCCAGCCACTGGGCATCGGAGATGTCCGTCTTGCGGCCGGGCACGTTCTTGACATGACGGGCATTGACCACCCAGGCCGCGATGCCTACTCGCTCCAATGCCGCATAGGGGCTCTTCCAGTAAATCCCCGTGCTTTCCATGACAACGATGTCCGGGGCGAACCCGTGTGCCCACTCTGCCAGCGCCCGACGCTCCCGCTTGAAGCCACCAAACTCGCGTTGTTCCACTGCCACACTGCCATCGGCTTGCTCGGTCAGGGCGCAGGCCGTGATCTTGTTCTGGTGCACATCCAGACCGATGACCCGCTGGTGAATCGGGGTGATGTCCATGCTGACCTCCTGAGGCTGACGCACTATCATTGATGATGTGCTGTCGCCAAGGGCGCCGCCATTCAACGGCCTGTCGGAAACCGACGGCTCTTTTTAGCGTGCGCTGTCCATGACCGCTTCAGGCCATGCCAAGCAATCTGGGGTACGAGTGAATGGTGGCGGGTCGAGTTAACTTGCGCGGTCTAGCGCCATCAGAAAGTATCGCGACCTCTGCCCACGGCGACGGCACCCCGTATCATCTTTCATTATCGGGGGTGCCTCACAGATGCATGAGAGTTATCTTTCATTATCGGGTGCCTCACAGATGCATGAGAGTTAACGTGAAAGTCGCGAAGCACGTACTCCCCCTCTCCCTCTTGGACAAATCCGTCGGGAACGGATTTGGACGCGCCTTGGCGCGGCCCGCAGGGCGAAGGGCAGGATGCCCGGAGTTGCGGATGGGGTGAGGGAACGAACATGGCGATACGCGCTCCTCTTTCATTATTTCGGTGGCGCGTATCGCCATGAAGTTAACTACGAAATACGCAAAAGTTTTATTGAAGCAGTTACTCGCTCCTCTGCAGCACCAGCTAACGAGCGCCACGGACCTTCCCGGAGACAAAACTCAGAGTAAGTAGAGTTTTTTCGCGCCGTTCGGTGCGTCTTCGTAGTTTGAAAGGCTTTTCGCTTTAAAGGCTCTTCTGCTCCCGGGCAGCTTACACGTCCAGCATGAGTTTGCGGGGCTTGCGCATGCCGGCGATCTTGCAGGCCTGCTGGCCGTAGCCGTAAGGGAAGAGCCGGTACGGGTCCCTGCGGGTGGCCTTCTCGGCCCCCCATTCGGACTTGAGGTGCTTGAGCAGGGTGCGGGCCTCGGGTACCGATGACTGTCGCTCCCAGTAATCGCGGATGTAGTTCACGATGGCCCAGCGCTCGGAATCCAACTCCAGGTCCTCCTCCACCGCCAGGGCCTCGGCCAGTTCGGGGGTCCGCGGAATCGGGAATCGATCAGGAAGCCTTCCTCGTCACGCTCCAGGGGTATGTCGCCGACTGCCATATCCATCAGTAGGTGCCTTTTTCGGTTGGTATTCCAAGTAACAACATTAGGGAGTCCTGTTGAATTAGTAAAACGAGAATATTTCGTTTTTAATATCGATTTATTAAATAATTCAGGGGATGCCCTATTGGACCTCGAACTCGCCCGGACCTTTCTGGCCGTGAGGGATGCCGGCAACTTCGTCGCCGCCGCCGACCGGCTCCATGTCACCCAGTCCACCGTCAGCACCCGTATCGGCTCCCTGGAGTCCATCCTGGGGGCCCGGCTCTTCGAGCGCGGCCGCGGCGGCGCCCGCCTGACCGCCGCGGGGCACCGCTTCTCGCGCCATGCCAAGATGCTCATGCGTACCATGGAGCAGGCCCGTCACGAGGTGGGGCTGCCCGCCGGCTACGAGGGCAGCCTCACCCTGGGGGGACGTATCGCGCTGTGGGAGGGCTTGCTGCCGCGGTGGATCCACTGGTTGCGGGAGCAGGCGCCGCGGGTCTCCGTGCGTATGGAGATCGGCTTCGAGCAGGACCTCATGGACAGCCTCATCCAGGGCACCATGGACATCGCCACCATGTACACGCCCCAGCACCGCCCGGGGCTGCGGGTGGAGCACCTGTTCGACGAGTCCCTGGTGCTGGTGACCAGCGATGTGGGAACGCCCTGGCCCGACCCCGGTTACGTCTATATCGACTGGGGGCCCGAGTTCCATGCCCAGCACCGTGAGGCCTATCCGGCCATGGAACAGCCGGGGCTGGTGGCCAATATCGGCTGGCTCGGCATCGGTCATATCCTCGCCTACGGGGGCTCGGGGTATTTCCCGTCGCGCATCACCCAGGACCTGGTGGCGGCGGGCCGGCTGCAGCGTGTCCCCGGCAGTCCCGTGTTCCGCCTGCCCACCTACGCGGTCTACCATACGGTGGATGCCGAACCCTATTTCCGCACCGCCCTCGAGGGCCTGCGTCGCCTCGCCCTCGAGGAGCGAGAAAAGGCGCCGCCAGCGGGCGCCTGAAGGCCGGCCCGACCTCCCATGAGTGCCCTTGACATCCTCTCGGTGGCCTCTTCGGCCTTCGCCCTCGTCGGCCTGGCGGAGATCGGCGACAAGAGCCAGCTGGTGTGCATCAGCCTGGCGGCCCGCCACCGCCACTGGCCGGTGCTGCTGGGGGCCTCGGCGGCCTTCCTGCTGCTCAACGCCCTGGCCGTGCTGTTCGGTGCCGGGGTGGCCGTCTGGTTGCCGGAGCGGGCGGTGGCGGGACTGGTGGCCCTGCTGTTCGCCGTGTTCGGTATTCAGGCGCTGCGGGCCTCGGCCGAGGCCGAGGTGGTGGAGCCGGTGGCGGCCTCCGGCCGCGGCATCTTCGCCACCACCTTCGCCCTCGTCTTCGTGGCGGAATTCGGCGACAAGACCCAGCTCGCCGTGGCGGGACTGGCCGGCGGCTTCGACCCCCTGGGGGTGTGGCTGGGGGCGTCGGCGGCCCTGGTTACCCTGTCCGCCCTCGGAGTGTGGGCGGGCTGCACCCTGTTCCAGCGCCTGCCCCTGACCTGGCTGCATCGGGCGGGTGGGGGCCTGTTCCTCGCCTTCGCCCTGCTGGCCGCCGGGCGGGCCCTGGGGTGGTCCGTCAGCCCTTGATCCTGCTCAAGGTAAGGGTCGCGGGATTATCCGAGCATGACAGTGAGGCTTGGAACAGGAGGGTTGCCCCATGCTGAGAGTACATGTGTATTAGAATCCGCGTGGCGATCCATGGTCCCTGGTGCTGCGGGGAGCGGTTGGGCCGGGATGGAATGAAGGCAATCATGTTTCCGGGGGCCGGGAGCCGGGGGGAGAAAGGCGATTATGGCGAGGGTGTTGATCGCGGGTTGCGGGGACGTGGGCACGGCCCTCGGCCGGCAGCTTGCAGGGCGCGGCGATACGGTGTTCGGGCTGCGGCGCAGCGCCGTCGACCTGGGGCCCGGCATCACGCCGGTGCAGGCTGACCTGACGCGGCCGGAGACCCTGGCGGGGCTTCCCGGCGGGCTCGACCAGGTGGTCTACGCGGCGGCCGCGGACGGCCGCACGGAGGCGGCCTATGAGGCCGCCTACCCCGGCGGGCTGGCCAACCTGGTGGCGGTTCTGACGGCCCGCCGAGAATCTCTGCAGCGGTTGGTCTTCGTCTCCAGCACCGCCGTCTACGCCCAGGATGACGGCGAGTGGGTGGACGAGACGGCGGCCACCTCGCCTGGCCATTTCACCGGTCGCAACCAGTTGGCGGCCGAGGCGGTGGCGCGGGATGCGCCGTGGCCGGCCATCGCCGTGCGTTTCGGCGGCATCTATGGCCCGGGCCGGCGCTGGCTGCTGGCACGGGTGGAGCGCGGGGAGCCCTGTGCCCCGGGGCTTTACACCAACCGCATACATCGCGACGATGGCGCGGGGGTCCTGGCCCACCTGCTGGCCCTCGAAGCGCCGGAGCCCGTCTACGTGGCGGTGGACGACGCGCCGGCGCCCCAGTGCGAGGTCATGGACTGGCTGGCCTGGCGCCTCGGGCGGCCGGCGCCGCCCCGGACCCATGGTGGCACGGCCCATGGTGGCGCGGCCGCTGGCGGCACGGCGAGTGGCAAGCGCTGCAGCAATCGACGCCTCGAGGCGTCGGGCTATCAATTCATCCATCCCGATTACCGGGCAGGCTACGGGGCCATGCTGGCCCACGAGGAGCAGACAAGGCGTGACTGATTACCACAGTGAGATCCTTCATCGTTTCGGTGGCCTGCTCGAGCGGGCGCGGGCGACCGATCTGCCGGAACCCACGGCCATGACCCTGGCCACCGTGGGCAGCGATGGCCTCCCCAGCGCCCGCACGGTGTTGCTCAAGGGCTTCGATGCCGATGGCTTCGTGTTCTACACCAACACTACCAGTCGCAAGGGGCGGGAGCTGCGGGACAATCCCAATGCCGCCCTGTGTTTCTACTGGCAGCCCCTCGGCGAGCAGGTCCACGTCGAGGGTATGGTGCACCCCGTGACGGCGGCCGAGGCCGACGTCTACTTCGCCACCCGGCCGCGGGAGAGCCAGGTGGGGGCCTGGGCCTCTCATCAGTCCGAGCCCCTGGCCGACCGTGAGGAGTTGCTGGCGCGGGTGGCGGCGGTACGCGCCCGCTACGAGGACCAGGAGGTGCCGCGGCCGCCCCACTGGTCGGGTTATCGCCTGGTGCCGGAGCGGGTGGAATTCTGGACCGCCGGCGAGTTCCGGCTCCACCATCGGGTGGAATACAGGAACGCGCAGGGTGAGTGGTCCAAGACCCTGCTGAACCCCTGATCGGCATGTGGGTGCAGGAAGTCATCACAGTTCCTACCGGCGGCCGCGACACCGTGGACATCACCGGCCGGGTGGACGACGTGGTGATGGCCAGCGGCGTCCGCACCGGCCTGTGCCATGTGTTCATCCAGCACACCAGCGCCTCCCTGATGTTGTGCGAGAACGCCGATCCCACGGTGCGCCGCGACCTGGAGGCCTTCATGGCCCGGCTGGTGACCGACGGCGACCCCCTGTTCCGGCATACCGCCGAAGGCCCCGACGACATGGCCGCCCACGTGCGCACGGTGCTCACCCAGTCGGGCCTCAGCCTGCCCGTCACGGATGGCCGGTGCGGTCTCGGCACCTGGCAGGGGATCTACCTGTGGGAGCACCGCCACGCCGCCCACCGCCGCCGCGTCACCGTGACGGTCCACGGCGAGTAGCCGGAGGGTATGGTGAGATCAGAAAAAAGCGAGTTCTCGCGGAGACGCTAAGTGCGCAAAGGGCTTGCATTGAAGTGGCACCGGCGGGTGACCGATGACCGGGTGCAGGTGACCGGTCAGCCCTGCATCTATCCATGTTGTTTCTTGGGCTTGGCGACTTGGCGAGATCCATTTCCCCCTGGCGCCCGGCGCCCCGGGACCTGAGATGCCCGGGCGTCCCGTGCTCATTACCGGCTGCTCCTCGGGCATCGGCTATCACGCCGCCCGGGGCCTGCGGGAGCGGGGCTACCGGGTGTTCGCGACGGCGCGCCGGGCCCGGGACGTGGAGCGCCTGGCGGCGGAAGGCTTCGAGTCCCTGTGGCTGGACGTACGGGACGAGGACTCCATCGCCCGCGCCCTGGAGGATATCCTGGACAGGACCGGCGGCGAACTCTACGGCCTGTTCAACAACGCCGGCTTCGGCCAGCCGGGGGCGGTGGAGGACCTGTCCCTGGAGGCCCTGCGGGAGCAGTTCGACACCAATGTCTTCGGCGCCCACGAGGTGACGCGCCAGGTGATACCCGTGATGCGCCGCCGGGGCGGCGGGCGCATCGTCCAGAACAGCTCGGTGCTCGGCTTCGTCAGCCTGCGTTACCGCGGCGCCTACAACGCCAGCAAGCATGCCCTCGAGGGGCTGTCGGACACCCTGCGCCTCGAACTCGCCGGTACCGGTATCCATGTCAGCATCATCGAGCCGGGGCCCATCACCAGCCGCTTTCGGGACAACGCCCATGCCGCGTACCGGCGTCATATCGACGCCGAGCGCAGCGCCCACCGGCAGGTCTACGAGGCCATGGAACGGCGTCTCACCACGCCGGGTCCGGCGGCGCCCTTCACCCAGTCGCCGGAGGCGGTGTTGCGGCGCCTCGTCCATGCCCTGGAGAGCCCGCGGCCGCGGGTCCGTTACTACGTGACCTTCCCCACTCATCTGTTCGCCGCCCTCAAGCGGATCCTGCCCCACCGCGCCCTGGACCGGGTGCTGCAACGGGTGTCGGATCGGGAGGGGGACCGCTGAAGGGGATGCCCGCCGCCGGAGCCCCGCCGCCATGAAGACCCTGCTCCTGGTGGCCCTGCTGATCTATGGGGCGGCGGCCGGCTATCTGTACCTGTTCCAGCGCAGTTACATCTATTTTCCCGCGCTCACCCGGCCGGCTGCCCTCGACACCAACCTGGAGCTGGTCCGCGACGGCGTCACCCTCAGGGGTTGGCGCCTGCAGCCCGGGCACGACGAGGCCTTCGTCTACTTCGGTGGTAACGCCGAGCGCATCGAGTACAACATCCCCGAGTTCGAGGCCCTGCTGCCGCGGCACACTATATATATGCTGGCCTACCGGGGTTACGGCGACAGCGGGGGCTCTCCCACCGAGGAGGCTCTGGTGCGGGATGCCCTGGCCCTCTACGACCGGGTGGCCGGCGATCATGAACGGGTGGCGGTGATGGGACGCAGCCTGGGCAGCGCGGTGGCCGTGGCGGTGGCCGCCCGCCGGCCGGTGGCGCGGCTGGCACTGATCACCCCCTTCGACAGCCTGGTCACCGTTGGGGCCGGTGCCTTTCCTCTGTTCCCGGTGGGGCTGTTGCTCAAGGATCGCTATGCTGCGGTGAAAGAGGCCCCGGCGGTGACCGCCGACACCCTGATCCTCCATGCCGCAAGGGACGAGATCATTCCCGCCGCCGGCGTCCGGCGCCTGGTGGACGCCTTCCCGGCGGAGCGCCTCGAGGTGGTGGAGATTCCGGGCACCGGACACAACGATATCGCTGCCCAGCCGGCCTATTACGCCGCCCTGGCCGCTTTTCTGAACTAACCTCAAAGGGCGGAACACTCGAAGTTTCAATGCCTTTGCCGCCTTCGTGGTGAGCGCCGGGCGGCGCGCCGAGATGGCGGTTTTCCCGGCCCCCGGCGGTGGTGTCCGGATGGTCACGGGGGCCGAATTTGGCGCGCCCTGCGATTCCCGCCCCGAAAGAGGTTAAACTTTATACGTTTTCAGCCGTTTAAGGTTTTCCAGCCACAGCCAATCGAGGCGGGGTACTCCATGACTTTAACCGCGGAGAAACTACGTTCCCATTCTCCGGGTCACAAGGACGGTGGCGGGAACGGAACTAATCCTGCCGGCCAGCGCAAGCGCCCGGTGCGGGTGCTGGTGCTCGACGATCAGTACACCGGTCGCAAGATCCTCGAGGAACTGGTGTCCAGCGTGGAGCCCGGGGTCACGGTCAAGAGCTTCTCCAATCCCTACGAGGCCCTGGAGGATGCGACGCAGCATGTCCCCGACCTGGTGCTGACGGATTACAAGATGCCCATCATGGACGGCGTGGAGTTCACCCGTCGCTTCCGTCAGATCGGCGCTTGCGCCGACGTGCCGCTGGTGGTGGTGACGGTGGTGAGCGAGCGCCGCGTGCGCTACCAGGCCCTGGAGGCCGGTGCCACCGATTTTCTCACCCGCCCGGTGGACCATCACGAGTGCCAGGCCCGCTGTCGTAACCTCATCACCCTGCGTCGCCAACAGATGATCATCCGTGACCGCGCCGCCTGGCTCGAACAGCAGGTGGCCGTGGCCACCCGCCAGATCCGCACCCGTGAGGAAGAGACCCTGCTGCGACTAGCGAAGGCGGGGGAGTATCGTGACGAAGGCACGGGCAACCACATTCTGCGCATCGCCCGCTATTCCCGTCTGTTGGCGGAAGAGCTGCATCTGTCTGCGGCCGAGGTGGACGAGATCGAGTTGGCCGCCCCGATGCACGACATCGGTAAGATCGGTATTCCCGATGCGGTGCTGCTCAAGCCCGGGCGCCTCACCCCCGAGGAGCGGGCGGTGATGGAGACCCATGCCCAGATCGGCTACGAGATCCTCAAGGACAGCCCCTCCGTCTATCTGCGCCAGGGCGCCATCATCGCCCTGGGGCATCACGAGAATTACGACGGCAGCGGCTATCCCGGGGGCCTCGAGGGCGCCGAGATCCCGGTGGCGGCGCGTATCGTCGCCGTGGCGGACGTGTTCGACGCCCTGGTGTCGGAACGGCCCTACAAGCGGGCCTGGCCCTTCGACGAGGCCCTCGGCTTCATCAAGCAGCAGTCCGGCAGCAAGTTCGACCCGGCGGTGGCCGAGGCCTTCCTGTGGCGCCAGGATTCGGTGAGGGACATCTTCGAGAGGCTGAGCGATAGTGACTTGAAGGATCAGGGACGGGACTGAAGGGACGGGACTGATATGAGGGAAGTGAAAGGCGGGCAGGGATACGCGATGGTAGTTGCCGGTATTTGCTGCCCCGGGTGGGCGTCATGAAGCGGCTGGTGAACATGCTCAAGGGATTCATCCCCCGGCCCGAGGCGGGTCGTTCGGAGAAGCTGGCGGAGGGTGAGCGCGAGCAGGCCGTCATCCGCGTGGCCATCACCCTAGTGGTGCTGATCTATCTGGCCTACACCTACAGCTCCGCCGCCGCCGATGCCGGGCACCTGCTCACCACCACCCTGGTGGGTGCCTATCTGATGGTGGGTTTCGTGGTGCTGGCGAGCTTTCGGCGCTGGCCGCGGCCCTCCCACGTGCGCCGGGTCATCACCCTCACCACCGATCTCTCCATCACTACCTTCGCCATGTACCAGGCGGGGGAACTGGGGGCGCCCTTTTTCACGGTCACCCTGTGGGTGACCATCGGCAATGGCGTGCGCTACGGGGTCAAATACCTCTATTTCGGTACCCTCCTGGGGGCCGTCGGCTTCGCCCTGGTGATGTGGCAGAGCCCCTTCTGGGGCAGCCATTCCGCCATCAGCTGGGGGATCCTGGTGGCCCTGGTGGTGATTCCGGTGTTCGTGTCGTCCCTGCTCGACAAGTTGAAGCGCGCCAAGGCCGAGGCCGAGGCCGCCAACGTGGCGAAGAGTCAGTTTCTGGCCAACATGAGCCATGAGATCCGCACCCCCCTGACGGGCATCATCGGCATGGCCAATCTCATCCAGGACGCGCCCCTGGATCGCGATACCGCCGAGCACGTGCGTACCATCGATGCCTCGGCCCGCACCCTGTTGAACCTGCTCAACGACGTCCTCGATTTTTCCAAGATCGAGTCCGACAAGATCATGGTGGAGACCCTCGATCTCGACCTCCACGAGCTCATCAACAGCATCGTGCTGTCCACCCACAGCCAGGCCGAGGCCAAGGGCATCCGCCTGTTCAGCCACATCCATCCGGATGTGCCCTACGCCCTGCGGGGCGACCCCCTGCGCCTGCGCCAGATCCTGCTCAACCTGTTGGGCAATGCCATCAAGTTCACCGAAGAGGGCTACGTGGACCTGCGAGTGACCTCGGTGACGTCCGATGCCACCACGGCGCGGCTGCGTTTCGAGGTGGCGGATACCGGGATCGGCATCTCCGAGGACGCCCAGCAGCGCATCTTCGAGCGCTTCACCCAGGCCGATGCCTCCACCACTCGCAGCTACGGTGGCAGCGGCCTCGGCACTACCATCTCCCGCCACCTGGTGGAACTCATGGGGGGGGCCATGGGCCTCCACAGCGAGCTGGGGCGGGGCACGAATTTCTGGTTCGAGGTACCCCTGCAGCGCCAGACCGGCGGCGGCGACGCGGAGCAGGAGTCGGTGTTCGACGGTCGTCAGGCCCTGCTGGTGTCAAAGGGCGGTGTCTGGCACGGGCAGCTGGCGGAGATGCTGGCAGGGTGGGGGGTGCGTCTCACCATCGTTCAGACCTCCGCCCAGGCCTTCGCCACCCTGGTGTCGGCAGCACGTCAGGGTACCGCCTATCAGGTGGTGCTGGTGGACGGCACCTCGGGGGACCTGGAGCCCGGCCAGTTCGCCGCCACCACGGCCGCGGAACCCGCCCTGAAGCACTCGCCCCTGGTGCTGGTGCGGGACCAGCAGCGGGCGGCAGACCGGGGTAGCCTGCTCAAGGGCTACCGCAGCGTCATTCACCTGCCCCTGAACAAGCCCCAGGTATTCAATGCCGTCCACGCCGTGTTCGTCACTACGCCGGTATCGGAGAGCGTGGCCAGCCTGGCGGCCCGTTACGGCGTGCACGACAACCAGCCGGTGCTGGAGATCCTGGTGGCGGACGACAACCAGACCAACCAGAAGGTGATCCGCGCCATCCTCGAGAAGGCCGGCCACCGGGTCTTCCTGGTGAACGACGGCGAGGCCGCCCTAGACGCCCTGGAGGAGAGCGAGTTCGATGTGGTGATCGTGGATCTGCAGATGCCCAAGCTGGGGGGGCTGGACGTGATGAGGGCCTATCGTTTCGGCATGGGGATCGGCCGGGAGTTGCCCTTCATCGTGCTGTCGGCGAACACCACGGCGGTGGCCCAGCGGGAGTGCCATGATGCCGGTGTGGATGCCTACCTGACCAAACCCATCGATATCGAGGCCCTGCTGTCGACGGTGGCGAGGCTGGGGATGGCCGCCGGGACGTCGACCCCGGTGGTTCACGACCTCAGGCAGGTGGAGCAGGGGGAGGAACACCTGGACGAGTCGGTGCTCGAGGCCCTGGCCGCCATCAGCAACGACGCCGGGTTCCTCGATGATCTCATCGCCGGCTTCCTGGAGGATGCCCGTGGCGCCCTGGACGCCATCGCGGCGGCCATCGCCCGCCGCGACCACGATGGCTACCGCGACAACGCCCACGCCCTGGAGGGTTCGGCCAGCAGTGTCGGTGCCAACTCCCTGTACCACCTGGCCAGGCTTGCCTCCCGCGCCGATGATGCGGCCCTGGCCCATGACGGCGCCGCCATGCGCGAACGCATGGTCCGGGAACTGGAGCAGACCGAGGGGGTTCTCGAGGCCTATCTGGCGGGCCGGAGCGGGGCCGAGAATGACGTCAAGGGTAAGGAAACCCCTAACTGACATCCATGCCGCCCCGAAGTCCACGGCGCGTCAGGGCCCTGGGCGGTACATCCCTGTATCCGCTCCATGGGCCGCGCCTACATCCCTTTCAGGCGGATACCGCCTGTACGCGGGCCGAGGCCTGTTTTTCCATGCGTTTCTCCTGGGCCTTCACCAGCCGTGCCATCATGCGCTGGTCCTTGTCCGTCAGAGACAGGGCCGATTCCACCCACAGGTCGGCGATGTCCAGCAGTTCCTGCTTGGTGATGGGATGCACCCGCTCGCGCATCTTCAGCAGGGCGCGCCGGGTGGTGGCCGTACGGCGGTCATTGTGGATGAAACGGCGCAGTGCCTCGCGGCCCTCGCCGGGTTCGGCAAGGTGGTCGATCACCCCCATCTCATGGAGTTCCTCGGCATGGTACATGCGCCCGCTCATGATCATGCGTTCCACCAGGGCGGGGGCCAGGCGACGGCTCAGGAAGCTGTAGGCCCCCATGCCGGGGAACATGTTGAACACCACCTCGGGAAAGCCGATCTGGGCATGTCGCTCGGCGATGATGACATCGCTGGACAGCGCGGCCTCGAAGGCGGCGCCGAGCGCGGTGCCCTCGATCAGGGCCACCGTGGTGACCGGCAGGTGGAGATTCACCAGGTTGGTGTGCAATACGTCGATACTGAGATGGGCGTAGTGCCTGAGGGTCTGCTCGTCAGCCGCGCCTATGCAACGCAGGAAGAACTGGAGGTCGCCGCCGAGGTTGAATACCTCCGGTACCGAGGAGGTGTGGACGAGGTAGTCCACCGGCGCATCCTCTCCGTGGTCCATGGCCTCGGTGACGGCGACCGCCAGGGCGGTCTGAAATGCGTTGAGGTCCCGCAACAGGGCAGGGGTGAAGCTGGGCCGGCCCCGGGGGGTCATGGAGAACTCGACAATGCGGCGCTCCACGTCGTGGTGGGTGGTGAGTTCGTCGAACTGCCAGTTGAAGGGCAGGTAGTGGTCATGGGGCAACTGCTGGATCTGGTGTTTCATCGGGGTCAAGCCTCCTCGCGTCGAAGCGGGTATTGGGGCCGGTCTAATACCGGTTCCCGGGAGCATAATGTTTCAATCTGACACTCTGCTTATGGTTGCCGGCCCGGGGGCCGGCGGGTATCTACGCGCCCTTTGAGGGTAGCTTGCCGGGGGGAGTCATGCCGCGCCCTCCTGCATGCCGTACTTGGTGATCATCCGCGGACGACCAAAGGGATGACAGCGATGAATGGCCGCGATCGCCCCCTGGCCCTCCTTGGTCACCCGGGAGGCCGTGGGGTACCTCCGGCCGTACGTTACGCCCTCGGGTTTACCCTAAACCACAAGGGCACCCTGTTGCATCTTGCGTGTTTTTCATTTACCCGCAATGGCATGGCGCGAGGAAGCGCCATCACGGCGGAAATGGTGAAGTGGCCCTCGTCGCGGGCCGGGGGATGGTCGGGCGGGCGCTCTGCCCGGCCTCAGAACTGGATGTTCATGCGATCCATGATCACGCGCAGGCGCGCCAGGCGTTCCATGGGTTCGTGGGTTTCCAGAAGCTGCTGTTTCTCCTCGAGGGGCATGGGCAGCAATTCCGCCAGGCGGTTGCTGACCCAACCGGCATCGCCGTACTTGATGGTGAGGCCCTGGAACAGGTCCGGGACCTGCTTGATCAACTGGCGCAGCAGATCCGTCAGGGGAATGTATTCCGCCGGCAGGTCGATGGGCGGCTCGTTGTCGACGAGTTCCACGTCGGCCTCCATGAGGCGGTTGGGGCGCAGCCGGCGGGAGATGATTCGAAAGCGCTGGATGCCGGTGGCGGTGATCCCCAGGAGGCCATCGTTACGCTGGTGCCAGTCGGTGATGTGGGCGAGGGTACCCTGTTCGTTTATCTCCGGGGCCGCCCCCACCTCCGTGCCGCTCACGATGAGGCACACGCCGAATCCCGTGCCCGCCCTCAGGCATTCGCTCACCATCTCCAGGTAGCGTGGCTCGAAGATGCGCAGCGGCAGCGGTCCCTCCGGGAACAGCACCGTATTGAGCGGGAAAATGGGGATCAGGTTTTCCGCCATGGGTGTTCATTCCTGTTGAGGCATCGCCAGTATTGCAGGGCGTGGTCGCGGGTGGGGCAACGCCATCGGCATCGTTCAGGCTTTGTCATGATGCCGCTCCAGGGCATTCATGAGGCGCTGGTGGATGCCCTCGAAGGCACCATTGCTCATGATCAGCACGCTGTCGCCGGGGCGCGCCTCGGCGACGCAGTAGTCGATGATGGCGTCCACCGTGGCCAGTACCCTGGCCTTGGCGCCGAGGGGGGCCAGGGCCTCGCCGAGGTCCCATTCCATGGCCGGCCCCTGCAGCGCCGCCACGACATCGGCGGCGGCCAGGGCGGGGCCCAGTGTAGCGCGGTGTACGCCCATGCGCATGGTGTTGGAGCGAGGCTCGAGCACGGCGATGACGCGGCCCTCGGGGCGCAGCCGGGCCAGGGCCTCGATGGTCAGGCGGATGGCGGTGGGGTGGTGGGCGAAGTCGTCGTAGACGGCGATACCGGCCGGCCGGCCCCGCAGTTCCAGGCGCCGCTTGACGTTGCGGAAATCGCCCAGGGCGGCGCAGCCTGCGGCCAGGGGTACGCCGGCGTGGCGGGCCGCCGCCAGGGCCGCCAGGGCGTTGTCCATGTTGTGGTGGCCCGCCAGTTCCCAGTGCACCGTGCCCTCGTGGCGGCCCGCCACCATGACCCGGAAGTGGCTGCCGTCCGCGTCGATGGCCTCGGCCGTCCACTCGTGGGCCGAGCCGAAGCGCAGTTGCGGGGTCCAACAGCCCATGGCCAGGGTGTCGTCCAGGGCCGGGCTGTCATGGGGGCGGATGATCAGGCCCTCACCCGGCACCGTGCGCACCAGATGATGAAACTGGCGCTGGATCGCCTCCAGATCCGGGAAGATGTCGGCGTGATCGAACTCGAGATTGTTGAGCACCGCGGTGCGCGGGCGGTAGTGCACGAACTTGGAGCGCTTATCGAAGAACGCCGTGTCGTACTCGTCGGCCTCCACCACGAAGAAGGTGCCGCCACCCACCCGCGCCGACACGCCGAAGTTCTCCGGCACGCCGCCGATGAGAAAGCCGGGTTCGAGGCCGGCGGCTTCGAGGATCCACGCCAGCATGCTGCTGGTGGTGGTCTTGCCGTGGGTGCCGGCCACCGCCAGCACCCAGCGCTCCCGCAGCAGGTGCCGGGCCAGCCATTGCGGCCCCGAGGTGTAGTCCAGGCCGCGGTTGAGCATGGACTCCACCGCCTCGTTGCCCCGCGACAGGGCATTGCCCACCACCACCTGGTCGGGCGCGGGATCCAGGTGGGCCGGTTCGAAGCCCTGCATCACCTCGATGCCCTCGCGGGCGAGCATGTCGCTCATGGGGGGATAGACGTTCGCGTCCGAGCCGCTGACCCGGTGGCCCATGGCCCGGGCCAGCAGGGCCACGCCGCCCATGAAGGTGCCGCAGATGCCGAGGATGTGGATGTGCATCAGGCGGGCACGGGAAACAGGCTCGCGTGGATCTGTGCGGACACCCAATAGAACACCACGGCGATGACTAGGCCGAGAAAGAAGTGGGTGGACAGGGCGCGGCGCAGGATGTGAGCGGTGACCACCACGCTCCAGATGAGGATGAGAAACAGCAGCAGGGTGGGCGTACCCCAGCCCGCACCGGACTCACGGGCGGCGTAGAACCACCAGTTGGGCACCAGGGCGATAAAGGTCAGCAGGGCGCCGCTGCCGGCCAGGGCCGTCAGGGTCTGATGGAAACGCCCCGCCAGCTTATGGATCTGCAGCACGGCCAGGGTGAGGCCGGCCAACACCAGGGTGCCCGTGATCCCCGCCAGCAACGCCGTACCGAGGGGATAGACGGCGAGCGAGATCAGCACCACGGCGACGGCATGGAGGCCCAGCATCAGATAGAGCAGGAAATCCGATGCGGGCAGGTCCTCCGGACCCAGGCGCAACAGACACAGGGCCCAGAAGGTGTGGATGAGGGTTAGCATGACGGGGGGCCTGATGCCGATATGGGACGGATGGAAGACACGTCCCAATCATAACGAATTCGGCGCGTTCTTTCGGCATTCATCGTCGCGAAGAGGGGTGCGGGTTACCATCCAGCCATGAGTTGGCTCGTGTTGTCCCTGGTGTGCGCCTTCAGTCTCGCCACGGCGGACGCCCTCACCAAGCGCTACCTCGCGGCATACAGTCCGCTGGAGGCGGTGCTGGTGCGCTTCGGCTATGCCGGCATGATGATGGTGCCCCTGGTGTTGGTGAATCCGCTGCCGCCCGTGCCTCCGGCCTTCTGGGGATTGCTGGCCCTGCTGGTACCCCTGGAACTGCTGGCCATGTGGTTCTACGTCAGGGCCATCCAGACCAGCCCCCTGGCCCTCACCCTTCCCTACCTGGCGTTCACGCCGGTGCTGGTGACGGTCACCGGCTACGTGGTGCTGGGAGAGACGGTGCCCCTGGTGGGGCTGGTGGGGGTGCTGCTGGTGGTGGCGGGGGCATGGTTGCTGAACGTGGAGCGCCTCCACGAGGGCGTCCTCGCGCCCTTCGCGGCCATCAGCCATGAGCCCGGTGCCCGCTTCATGCTCGCCACCGCGGCCCTCTACAGTCTCACCGCGGTGTTCGGCAAGGCGGCCATGGCCCATGCCACACCGGCCAGCTTCGGGCCCTTCTATTTTGCCCTGCTCGGCGTCGCCACCCTGGTGTTGTTCGGCGGCCGGCGGCGCGCGGGCCTGGCGGTGCTGTGGCGCCGGCCGTGGGCCGGCGGCGCCGTGGGACTGGCCATGGGTGTCATGGCCGTCACCCATTTCCTGGCCCTCGACCTGGTGGAGGCGGCCTACATGATCGCGGTCAAACGCACGAGCCTGCTGTTCGGTATCGTCTACGGCGCCTTGTGGTTCCACGAGGAGCGGCTGGCCCAGCACCTGGCGGCCGGCGCCGTGATGCTGGCGGGCGTAGTGATGTTGAGCATTTGAGGGCGCGCAAAGAGTCCCCGGCGCCTCCGGTTGATAACGGTCACGCCGTATGTGGCATCATGGCACGGGTCCGCAATCACGAGGAGAGACCGCACCATGAGACTGATTCCCGCCGTGGCCATGGCCCTGTTCCTGGCGCCGGCCACCGACGCCGCGGATGGCAAGCCGGAAACCGTGCTGGAGCGCTACAGCTATCTGGTGGGTACCGAGGTCGGCCGCAGTTTCAAGCGTGACGGCGTGGCCATCGACCCCGAGGCCTTCGCCCTCGGTCTCGCGGACGCGGTGGCCGGACGGGAGCCCCGCCTGACGCAGCAGGAGATGGATGAGGCTGCGGTTGAGCGCCGCGAGGCCGTGCGCCGCGAGCAGGCCGCCCTGCTGGCCCAGAAGGCGGCGGATGAGGAGGCGTTTCTGACGGCATTCCGCCAGCGGGAGGGGGTGAAACAATTGGCGGATGGGGTGCTCTACCGGACGCTCGAGGCCGGTACCGGCGCGTCGCCCGATACCGATTCCGAGGTCACGGTGCACTACCGCGGGACCCTGGCCGACGGCACCGAGTTCGACAGTTCCCATGCCCGGGGTGAGCCCACTCGTATCGATCTCACCCGGGTCATCCCGGGTTGGCGGGCCGCCCTGCCCATGATGCGCGAGGGTGCGCGCTGGGAGATCGCCATACCCGCGGCCCAGGGCTACGGCAAGCAGGGCGCGGCCGGTGTCATCGGCCCCGGTGAGCCCCTGCTGTTCGAAGTGGAACTCATCGAGGTCCACTGAATCCGGGAGGCGCAGCCATGCTCGATGTCCTGAGGCGCATCATCCAGGCGGTGGACAATGCCGACGACCTCGATGAGGCCCTCGGCATCATCGTCAGTCGTGTCCGCGAGGCCATGGCCGTGGACGTGTGCTCCGTGTACCTGCGGGCCGGGACCCGCAGCGACTACGTACTGATGGCCACCGAGGGCCTCGAGCCCGAGTCCGTGGGGGTGGTGCGACTGGGGCAGGACGAGGGCCTGGTGGGCCTGGTGGGTACCCGCCAGGAGCCGGTGAACCTGGAGGAGGCCTCGGCTCACCCCAGCTATCGCTACTTCCCGGAGACCGGCGAGGAGCACTACAACGCCTTCCTGGGCGTGCCCATCATCCATTACCGGCGCCTGTTGGGGGTGCTGGTGGTGCAGCAGAGCGCCCACCGCCGCTTCAGCGAGGACGAGGTCGCCTTCCTGTTCACCGCCGCCGCCCAGCTCGCCGGCGCCATCATCCATGCGGCCCACTCGGGCGAGGTGGACACCCTGGCGGAGCCCCGCGGCCAGGGCATGGGTTTCCTCACCGGTACCCGGGGTGCCACGGGGGTGGCCGTGGGCACCATCGTGCCGATGGTGCCGAGTGCGGATCTGGCCTCGGTGCAGGACCGTCCCACCGCCGATCCCGAGGGCGAGAAGGCGGCCCTGCACCTGGCCATCCAGGAGGTGCGGGAGGAGCTGCGCGCCGGCCGCGAGCGCCTCAGGGGTGTCCTGTTCGACGACGCCGAGGTGCTGTTCGACGCCTACCGCATGATGCTGGACAGCGCCAGTCTGGTGCGGGAGACGGAGCAGCGCATCGACGGCGGGTTGTGGGCCCCGGCGGCCTTGCGTCACACCATCGCCGTCCACGCCCGGGTGTTCGACGACATGGAGGACGAGTATCTGCGGGCCAGGGGCGAGGACCTGAGGGACGTGGGACGCCTGATCCTGCGTCACCTGCTGCGCCAGGAGGGCCGTGATGCGGTGGAATACCCCGAGGACGCGGTGCTGGTGGGGGCGAGCATCACCGTGGCCGATCTGGCGGAGGCCCCCCTGGACCGCATCGCCGGGGTGGCCTGTACCACCGGTTCCGCCATGTCCCACGTGGCGGTGCTGGCCACCTCCCTGGGGATCCCCGCCGTCATGGGGCTGGGCGACCTGCCCCTGGCCCGGCTGGCGGGGCGGGCCATCGTGGTGGACGGTTACCGCGGCCGGGTGTGCATCGACCCGGTGGACGCCGTGCGCGACGAGTACCTGCGCCTGCAGCGGGAAGACCAGGAACTCGCCAGCGACCTCAGGGAACTCCGCGACCTGCCGGCCGAGACCACCGACGGCCATCGTGTGACCTTGCAGGTGAACACCGGCCTGCTGGCGGATATCACCCCGGCCCGGGACAGCGGCGGCGAGGGGGTGGGTCTGTACCGCACCGAGTTTCCCTTCATGGTGCGCCAGCAGTTTCCCGGCGAGGACGAACAGTACCGCATCTACCTGGACGTGCTGGCCAGCTTCGCCCCCATGCCGGTCACCATGCGCACCCTGGATGTGGGGGGCGACAAGACCCTGCCCTATTTCCCCATCCGCGAGGAGAACCCCTTCCTGGGCTGGCGCGGCATCCGTATCACCCTGGACCACCCGGAGGTGTTCCTCGGCCAGATCCGTTCCATGCTGCGGGCCAATGCGGGGCTCGACAACCTGCGCATCCTGCTGCCCATGGTGAGCCGGGTGGAGGAGGTGGACGAGGCCAGCGCCCTCATCGACCAGGCCTGCCGCGAGTTGGCAGAGGAGGGCCTGGATTGCACGCGGCCGCCCCTGGGGGTGATGGTAGAGGTGCCGGCCCTGGTATATCAGGCCGAGGCCCTGGCAAGGCGGGTGGACTTCCTGTCGGTCGGCACCAATGATCTCACCCAGTACCTGCTGGCGGTGGACCGCAACAACGCCCGGGTGGCAGGGCTCTACGACAATCTCCATCCGGCCGTGCTGAGGGCCCTGCGGGAGATCGTCCAGGGGGCCCGCCACCACGGGCGCCCGGTGAGCGTGTGTGGCGAGATGGCCGGCGACCCTGCTGCCGCCATCCTGCTCACCGCGCTGGGCATCGACGCCCTGAGCATGAGCGCCTCGGCGCTGCCGCGTATCAAGTGGGTGATCCGCTCCATCAGCCTCGAGCGTGCGCGGGAACTGCTCATCCGTTCCCTGGCCATGGAATCCCCTGAAGCCATTCGCATTTTGCTCAACGAGGAATTGGTGGGCCTCGGCCTCGGCGGCCTGGTACGGGCCGGCAAAGAGTAGGCCGTCCCCCCAGTGGCGCGCGGCGGATGCCTCTAATTAGTAAACTGTCACCGAATTACCCATCATGAGACGGGGCGACACTCCGGGAGAGCGCCGGGAGACCTCCCGCAATCTCAGGCCGTTGCTGCGCCTGCTGGCCTTCGTCAGGCCCTATGGCCTCGTGGCCTTCCTGGCCGGGGTGGCCCTGCTGTTTGCCGCCGGGGCGGTGCTCGCCTTCGGGCAAGTGCTGCGGGAGGTGGTGGACGAGGGCCTGGCCAGCGGCTCGGGGGCCGGCCTCGACGGTGCCCTCGCCCTGTTCCTGGTGGTGGTGGTGCTGATGGCGCTGTCGGTTTCGGCCCGAGTCTACCTCGTCAACTGGCTGGGCGAGCGGGTGGTGGCGGATGTGCGCCGACGGGTCTTCGACCATGTCCTCGGCCTCGAGCCCGGCTTCTTCGAGACCGCCCGCACCGGCGAGGTCATCACCCGCATCACGGTGGACACCTCCCTGTTGCAGGTGGTGGTGGGTTCCACCGCCGCCATCGCCGTGCGCAACCTGCTGCTGGTGACGGGCGCCGTCGTCATGCTCGCCATCACCAGCCCCAAGCTCACGGTGCTGGTGCTGCTGGGGGTGCCCTTCGTGGTGGCACCGGTATGGCTCCTCGGCCATCGGGTGCGCCGCTTCTCCCGGGATAGCCAGGATCGCATCGCCGACGTGGGGGCCTACATCGACGAGGTGCTCTACGGCATCGCCACGGTGCAGGCCTTCTGTCACGAGGCGGTGGACCGCGAGCAGTACGCCCGGCGCGTGGAGTCCTCCTTTCGCACCGCGCTCAAGCGGGCGCGCCTGAGCGCGGCCATGACCGGCCTGGTCATCGCCATCACCTTCGGCGCCATCGGCGTCGTGCTGTGGGTGGGCGGCCAGGAGGTGCTGGCGGGGCGCATGAGCGGCGGCGAGCTGTCCGCCTTCGTCTTCTACGCGGTGCTGGTGGCGGGTTCCGTGGGCGCCCTGAGCGAGGTGGCGGGGGAGCTGTTCCGCGCCGCCGGGGCGAGCGAACGCCTGCTGGCCCTGCTGGATGCCCGTCCCGCCATCACCGCGCCGGCGGACCCCCTGCCCCTGCCGGACCCGCCGGCGGGTTACCTGTCCTTGCGGGACGTGGGCTTCGTCTATCCCTCGCGCCCCGAGGCCCCGGCCCTGCGTGGCCTGACCCTGGACATCGCGGCGGGCGAACGGATCGCCCTGGTGGGGCCCTCCGGGGCCGGCAAGTCCACCCTGTTTCAGCTGCTGCTGCGCTTCTACGACCCGTCATCCGGCACCATCCACTTCGACGGCCTGCCCCTCGAGCACCTGGACCCGGCGGTGCTGCGCCGCCACATCGCCATCGTGCCCCAGGACCCGGTGGTATTCGGTGCCGATGCCTGGGAGAACATCCGCTACGGTCTCGAGCACATGGACGATGCCGCGGTGCGTCGGGCCGCCGATGTCGCCCACGCCAGCGAGTTCCTGGACCGCCTGCCGGACGGTTTCGACACCTTCCTGGGGGAGCGCGGCCTGCGCCTGTCCGGCGGCCAGCGCCAGCGCATCGCCATCGCCCGGGCGGTGCTGCGGGACCCCACCCTGTTGTTGCTGGACGAGGCCACCAGCGCCCTCGACGCCGAGAGCGAGCGCCTGGTGCAGGAGGCCCTGGAGACCCTCATGAAGGACCGCACCAGCATCGTCATCGCCCACCGCCTGGCCACGGTGCGCCGGGTGGATCGCATCGCCGTCCTGGATCAGGGCCGCCTGGTGGCGGTGGGCAGCCACGACGAACTGATGGCGGAAGGTGGCCTCTATGCCCGCCTCGCGGCCCTGCAATTCAGGGCGGGCGAAGGCGCCGTCGAGGATCGGCCTCGCCTCTGTCCTTCTCCCCAGGGGAAATGAGAAAGGGGAAAGGGAATAGTGAATAGTGAATAGTGAAAAGATTAACATCGGTGTGCCGGGGCTGCTGACGCCGAAACGGTGGATCCGCTGCGCCTTTTCAAACTGCCACTCCTCCCTGACCTTCCCCCTTTTCGCGTCCTTTCGCGTCTTTCGCGGTTACGCTTTTTGTAGGTCGGGATTTATCCCGACAATCAAACAGGTTCCTTGGCGTTCTTGGCGAGAGAAAATGCTCCCCTTCTACACCCACGAATTCTGCTCACGAGCCTAATTAGTAAACTGTCCCCGAATTACGGTTGCCAGCGGTCCTCGAGGCCCACCGGTGGCGGGCCGTCGGGCCATGCCGGCGGGGTACAGGGCCAGGCTCGCATGAAGGCGGCCGCCACCAGGGTCACGCGCGGGGCCGGCAGGCGTTCCGGAAAGGCTTCCAGATAGCGTACCAGTACCTCCACCGCATCCCGGCTGCGGATGCCTTCCCGGGGCGGACAGAACAGTTGTCCCTGGGGCTTCAGATGATGGCCGATGGTGACGATGCGGGTGACCCCCCGCAGGTAACCCAGGCAGTACATGGCCCCCTCCCGGGTAGTGGCGTCCAGGGGGGCGTCCGCCAGCAGGGCCTGGGCGGCCCGGCACTCGGCCAGCAGGCGGTGGCCGTTGTCGGGGGCGCCATGGACGGCGACCCCGTTAAGCAGCAGGATGGCGCCCAGCAGCCCTGGCAGCGGGGTGGCCACGGCCTCAGAGGTTCTGCTTGACGGCGAAGGCGGCCTCGAAGGGGTCCACGATCACGGCGTAGCGGCCGAGGCCGGGTACCAGGGTGCCCGGGAGCCTGATGCTGGCCCCCAGGTCGGTGGCGCGGCTCACGATGGTGCCGCAGCCTGTTATGGCAAAAAAAGGCAGCCAGTGGTCCGCCACCGCCGAACCGGGGGGCAGCACGGCCACGCTGGCCACCGCCGTGTCGTCCTTAAAGAATACGGTGTAGTCCCGGTCGTAGCGCCGGGTCTCTGTCCGCCAGCCCAGCAGGGCGCAATAGTATTCCGCTACCTCCGGGGCCCCGGTGTTGAGTTCGAACCAGCAGGGATAACCCGGCAGGCGGGGCCAGGGTTCGACGTCGCCGGCCCCCTGCCACAAGGCGAACGAGGCACTCCGGGGATCGGTCAGGATGGCCAGTCGTCCCACCCCCGGGATGGTGGTGGGAGGCATCGTCACCCCGCCGCCGAGGCCTGCCGCTGACTCGCTCAGCTGTTCCGCGTCCTCGCACAGGATATGACTCAGCCAGTAGCCGCCGGCCGTCGGGTGGCGCGGGCGGGCACTCATGGCCGCGGCGCCGGCCACGTCCCGGCCGTCGAGGCTGAACAGGGTGGAGGCCCCGGCGGGGCCCATGCTCTCCTCCCGGGGCTGCCAGCCGAGCAATTCACCATAGAAGCGCGCACTGCCCGCCGGGTCCCGGGTTACGGTCTCGCACCAGCAGAAGTGGCCCGGCGTCAGCAACATCGCGGTCCACAGCCACCACCCGAGGAGGCGGGGACGCCGTCGGGCGCCACGAAATCCTCGCCGTAGACGCCGCCGGTGAGCAGGGCGTGCAGGCCGGCATCCACCTCGGTGCGCCGGCCACGCTGGAATACCCGCCCGTTCTCCAGGGCCACCTGGGCGTAGGGACCGCGATAGAACACGCTGCCGGCGCCGATGGCATCATCGGCAGCAGGGGGATTGACGGCCGTCACCGTGACGGCGCGAAAGCGGATCCCCTCCACCTCCCGCCACGGCGCCGGGTCCCACTTGTCGTAGCGCACGGCATGGAATCCGGCGTCGACGAAGGCCTCCAGGAAGGCCCGTTCCTCGAAGGCGCCGGAGATGCAGCCGGACCATAGTTCGGGATCCCGGCGCAGGTGTTTGGGGACCTCCCGGTCGCTGACGATGTCGGAGATGGCGATGCGCCCGCCGGGCCGCAGCACGCGGCGGATCTCGCGGATGAGGCGACCCTTGTCCCGGTCGTCCACCAGGTTGAGGACGCAATTGGATATCACGAGGTCCACGGAGGCGTCCGCGATGAGGGGGTGGTCGGCGCGCAGTTCGTCCTCCCGGGCCTTCAGGCGGTTCAGATCGGCGCTGGTGCGGATGGTGTTGTGGGCGAGCCAGGCCTCCAGGCGCTCCAGATCCAGGGCCAGGTCCTGGATGCGTCCCTTGAGGAAGCGGGTGCGCTCGCCGCCGAGGCGGGCCGCCATCTCCGGCTGGTAGCGGCGTGCCAGGGCCAGCATGTCATCGTTGCTGTCCACGCCCGTGACGAAACCCGCCGGCCCCACCAGTTGGGCGGCCATGTAGCACAGCTTGCCGCCGCCGGAGCCCAGATCTAGCACCCGGTCCCCCGGCCGCACGTAACGGCTGGGGTCCCCGCAGCCGTAGTCCTTGTCGATGATCTCGGCCGGCAGGGCCGCCAGCAGGGCGGGGTCGTAATCCACCGGACAACAGAGTTCCTCCTGGCGGCTGGCGGCCCCGGCGGTGTAGCGTTCACGGACGTGGGTTTCTGGATTCATGGCGGATGCCCTCTGTGGTTGGTCGTTCGGCCCGTGTGGTCGCGCCGCGCGTGGGCGGACGCCTCATGGCCGGCGCCTCGCCAACCCGACCGCGGTGGGGGCTATAATCTGTCGGAATCGGATCATTGTGCGGTAAGGGGTGTGAATTGAAAACACGGAATACATGGATGCTTTTGGCTGCCTTCGGGTGGTGCCTGGAGGCCCTCGCCCAGTCCGGCGTGGGCACCGTCTTCATCGACAGCCGGTTGCTGGCGGGCCCGGCCTTCAATGCCGAGGTGGTGGCCCGGGTGCCGGCGGATACGCGCGTGGCCATCGGCGAGGGCCAGGGCCTGTGGTTGCGGGTGAGGGTCGAGGATAGCGGTCAGGAGGGTTGGATCCGGCGCTTCGACGTTCGTGCGGGGGAAGGGGAAAAGGCGGCGAAAAAGGAATCCGGCATCGGCGGGTTGCTGGGGTTGTTCTCCCGCGGCGGCAACCAGGGGGGACGGGTGACCAACACCATCGGTATCCGCGGCCTCGACGCCGTGGACATCAACAATGCCCGCTCGGACATGGCCCAGATACGGCGTCTCGACGGTTTTCGCGCCGATAGGGTGGAGGCGGCGAGCCTGGCCAGCGATGGTGGATTGTCATCGCGGGACGTGGGCTACGTGGAGGTGGCCGCCGACGAGCGGGATTCTGACGGGGGCGGTGGTCTGAACTTTGGCTTTTAGACGGGGCGACAGGATGCATTTCAAGACAGTGGTTTTCGGCGTTACGGTGCTGTTCGCGGGTACCGCGGGCGGCTTCGACTTCGGCAGCATCGATCTCGGCAAGGTGGGCGAGATGATCGGCAAGGCCCAGGAGGCGGTCACCGAAGTGGACGAGCCCCGGGAGATAGAACTGGGCACGGCGGTCTCGGCCCGCCTCCTGGGGGCCGCGCCCCTGGTGGAGAATGTCTCGGTCCAGCGTTACGTGAATCAGGTTGGCCTGTGGGTGGCCCGCCACAGCGAACGGCCGTCCCTGCCCTGGCGTTTCGGCGTCATCGATACGGATTCCATCAACGCCTTCGCGGCCCCCGGAGGCTATGTGTTCATCACCCGCGGCCTGTTCATGGCCCTGCGGGACGAGGCGGAGCTGGCGGGGGTGCTGGGCCACGAGATCGTCCACGTGCTGCGCCGCCATCATCTGAATGCCATCCAGGAGCAGGCCCGCATGGGCCTGGCCGCCGATGTGGCCAGTATCATGGCCCGGCAGGACGGCCGCAATATCGATGCCCTGGTGAATGCCGGCATGGAACTCTATACCAAGGGCCTCGATCGGGAGGACGAGTTCGAGGCCGATCGGGACGGCGTGGTACTGGCGCAACGGGCGGGCTATGCCCCCGATGGCCTGCGGGGTGTACTGGTGACCCTGGACGCCATGGGCGGCGCGAGCGACGCCCTGGCGTTGCTGTTCAAGACCCATCCGGCGCCCGCGGACCGTCTGGAGGCCCTGGATGTCCACCACGCCAGCCGCTGGCGTCACGGTCAGGAACTGCCACGATTGCCCCGCCGCCTGGCCCTGTTTCAGCAGGCCCTGTACGAAAGCGGTTGAGGCCGGGTTACCTCAGCGACCTGCCGTTGCCGCTGGGGCCGAAGAGGAACCACAGGATGAGTCCGAGCAACGGCAACAGGATGATGATGACTATCCACAACACCTTGGCACCCGTGGAGGCGCCGCTCTGCACCGTCTTGACGATGGCGTAGATGTCGAGGACGAGGAGTATGAGGCCGAACAGGCCGCCGATTTCCAAACCCATCATTTATTTCGGTTCCTTGGTGTTTGAGTGGAGTATCTCCCGGCCGGAGTTTACCAGCATCGCGGCCGGCATGAGCTGGCAGGGTTCGTCTGGCCGGGCAGCCCCGCGGCAGCGCTACATGGTGGCCCTGAAGAGATGGAGCAGTTCCCAGCAGCGGCCCTCATCCCCTGTGAAGACATCGCCGGTGATGGGGGTGTTCAGGAACGGACTGTAACCGGGGGTGGCGCGGAGGGCCGGATCGTCCAGGTTGCGAAAACCCATGGACCAGTCGCCGAACTGGCGCCGCGGAGCGTCGCCTTGATTGATGATGATGACTCCGTGGTGCCGGGGGTCATCCTGGATGGCGTCCATGAGCCCCAGCACCGCGCTCTTCTCCCCTTCCAGGACCTGCATGAAGTTCCCTTCCTTGTAGAGCAGCATGCCGCTGATCCCGAGACCCGCGTTTTTCTCGCGGGACTGGGCCAGCAGTGCCACGAGGTCCGCTTCGCTGAACAGGGTGGTGGCGGAGCTTACATACACCAGAGCGTACATGTCATCCTTCCAGGATCCAGGCGCGCCAGGCCTCGAACAGGGGCCCGTTCATGGCCGCGATGGCGGAACGTGACGCGATGGAGTCCTCGAATACCGCTTCGCCATCCAGGGTGGCGGCGTGACCGCCGGCCTCCTCGAGGATGAGCAGGCCGGCGGCGTAGTCCCACAGCTTCTGGCGACCGTGGACGTAGACGTGGAAGCGATCGGCGGCCACCCAACACCAGTCCAGGGCCACCGAGCCGAAGCTGCGCTGGGAGGAGTATGGTGGTCCCTTCGCCAGGCGTAGGGCGAGGTCGCGGGGCAGGCGCTTGAAGTCCACCGCCCCCACGCAATTTTCGAGGGGCATGGCGATGCTTACGGGCTCGAGGCGTTCGCCGTTCAGCCACGCACCGCCGCCGGCCACGGCGTGGAACATCTCGTCCCGCTCCGGGTCGTAGACCACCCCCATGACCACCCGGCCGTGGGCCAGGAGGGCCAGGGACACCGAGTAGAACGGGATTCCGGCGGCGAAGTTGGTGGTGCCATCCAGGGGGTCCAGCACCCACAGGCCTTCGGTGGCGGCGGCCTGCCGGTTGATCTGTTCCGCCTTGGTCATCTCCTCGCCCAGGAAGCCGATGGTCGGCCAGTGTTCGGCGAGCGTGGCCGCGAGGCGCGCCTGCATGGCATGGTCCACCCGGGTCACGACGCTGCCGTTCCCCTTGAACTCGCGCTTCACTTGATTGAACGAGGGCAGGAGTTCTTCGCGGGCCGCGGTGCGTACCAGATGGGTAAGAACGTCGATGTCGGGCAGGATCATGGTGCGGTCGTTCCGCTAAAGCATGAAAAATGCGGCTCCCCTGCGGCACCAGGACGTGCCGCCATCTTCGAACACCCCGGTGTTCGACAATGGAGCCATGGAAAAATCACAAAATCCCTTGGCGTTTCTCCAAGGGAACCGAAGTCTCTCATGATCGGGCCTCGCGCTCCACCACCGCCACGAGATCACGGTGGTGGGTCTCCAGGGCCTGGAGGAGCCGATACTGGCGGCGGGCACGGCGCAGGTTGTCGCCGGCTTGTGGTGCCGGGAAATAGCCGTCTCCCGTGACATGGTCGGTGAGGAAGCGGGCCGCCAGTTCCAGGGTGATGGCCGCCGGGCCATGGGCCATGAGGGCGAGTTCGGTGGCGTCGAGCCAGCCGCGACGGGCGTCCATATAGCCCGCCACGGCGGCGGCGAAATGCTCCATCTGAAGCGCCAGGGGTGCCGTGGCGGTGTCGTCCTCGTCCGCGCCGGCGATGGTGGAACGCACCAGATCGCCGAAGTCGTGGAGCACGGTGCCGGGCATGACGGTATCCAGGTCCACCACACACAGCACCTCGGGGTGGGGGCCGTGGAACAGCACATTGTTCAGCTTGGTGTCGTTATGGCAGGTGCGCAGGGGCAGTCTGCCCGCGGCCAGGGCGCGGGGAATGAGGGCGGCAAGCTCGCGCCGCGCCAGCAGGACCGCGGCCAGTTCGGCGGCATCGCCGGCCCGCCCCATGGGATCCCGCAGGAGGGCCTGCTCCAGGGCCACCAGGCGCCGTGGGGTATCGTGAAAACCGGGCAGGGTGGTTTTCAGGGGCGGTGGCGGCAGGTCATCCAGGGCCAGACTGAAACGTGCGAAGGCCCGCGCGGCGGCTTCCACCCACGCCGGTCCCGGCGGGCGTTCGTGGGCCACGCCGTCCTCCACGTAGTGGAAGGTGCGCCACCACTCGCCCCGGGAATCCACGAACCAGGGCCGGCCATCCGCGGCCACCACCAAGGTCAGGACCCGCCGCCGCCGCTCCTCGGGTGGCATCTCCGGCAGGGCCGCCTCCAGGTGTCTGGATACCCGCCCCAGGTTCTCCATCACCTCCTCGGGGTAGCGGAATACCGTCAGGTTGAGACGCTGGTGGACCCGCCGCGCGGAGGACCCGAGCCCGGGATAATGGGCCAGGAAGGTGTGATGGATGCGGCCGTTGCCGAGGGGTTCCCAATGGGCGCCCGCCGCCGGCAAGCCGAAGCCGGCGGCGATCTCGGTGATGGGGATGGCGGGAGGAGGCATGGCCTGGTCGCGCCTCAATCGAGGGCCACGTCGCGGTCGGACGGCCAGCGGGCGATGCGCCGGTTCTTTTTTTCCATGCCGCAGGTGGGCGGGGGCGCGTCCCAGGGCGAGATGCTGGTGTGGGGAGCGGGCTGCTCCGGCGGGCTGGTCATGGCAGGGATGGCGTCGGGTTCATGGGCGTGACGGCCGTCGTCGGGATCATGGGGGCAGGGTGCCAGCACCATGGTAACTCACGTACCATGGCGTGCCAGCAGCACGGTACACGCTGATTATTGCCGACAAAGGAGCGCCATGGCCACCGGGACCACCCTTTACTGGCACGACTACGAGACCTTCGGCGTGGACCCGCGGCGGGACCGGCCGGTGCAGTTCGCCGGCCTGCGCACCGGCGAGGACCTCGAGGTGGTGGGCGACCCCCTGGAACTCTATTGTCGTCCCACGGATGACTACGTGCCCCATCCCGAGGCCTGCCTCATCACCGGTATCACGCCGCAACGGGCCCTGGAACAGGGGGTCTCCGAACGGGAGTTCATCACCCGCATCCACCATGAACTGGCCCGTCCGGGCACCTGTGGCGTGGGCTACAACTCCATGCGTTTCGACGACGAGGTGACCCGCCATACCCTTTATCGCAATCTCATGGACCCTTATGGCCGGGAATGGAAGAACGGCAATTCCCGCTGGGACATCATCGACATGGTGCGCCTCACCTACGCCCTGCGACCGGCGGGGATCCAGTGGCCGCGGCGGGAGGACGGCCACCCCAGCTTCCGCCTGGAGGGACTCACGGCGGCCAATGACATTCCCCACGGCGCTGCTCACGACGCCCTCGCCGATGTCCGCGCCACCGTCGCCCTGGCACGGCTGGTGAAGGCCCGGCAGCCCCGGCTCTACGACTATGTCTATGGCCACCGCAGCAAACAGGCGGTGGCGCGGTTGCTGGTGCCGGGCAGCGGCGAGCCGGTGCTCCACACCTCGGCCCGCTATCCCGCCGCCACCGGTTGCACCACAGCGGTGCTGCCCCTGGCCTGGCACCCCACCAACCGCAATGGCGTGGTGGTGTGCGATCTGCGCCACGACCCTCAACAGGTGATCACCGCCGACGAGACGGCATTGCGGGAATGGCTGTTCAGTACCGCGGATCACCTGCCTGCAGGGGTGGCGCGGCCGCCCCTCAAGGTGGTCCTTATCAATCACGCCCCGGTGGTGGTACCCCTCAACACCCTGGACGGTGTGGCGGCGGAGCGCATCGGCCTGGACCACGCCACCATCGCCCGCCATGCCGCCGCCCTCGGGGAGGCCGGGGACCTCACGGCCCGCATGCATCGGGTGTTCCAGCGCATCGAGCCCCCTTCACCCCAGGACCCGGAGGTGGCCCTCTATAGCGGCGGGTTTATCGGTGATGGGGATCGGCGGGCCCTCGATGTCCTGCTGGCGGGGCCGCCGGAGGCCCTGGCGGATATCCCCACCTTCGCCGACGAGCGCCTGGAGGAGTTGGTATTCCGCTTTCGTGCCCGCAATCACCCCGAGACCCTGGATGCCGACGAGCGCCGGTGTTGGGAGCAATACCGGCGCCGGCGACTGCTGTCGCCCGAGGCGGGCACCGGACTCGGCCTCGAAGACTACTTCGCCACCATCGAACGCCTGGAGAGCGAACGCACGGACGCCGCATCGCGGCAGGTGCTGGCGGCCCTGAAGGAGTATGGGGAGGCCATGCGGGCGGGGCTCGGAAGCTCGTAGGTCGATTACCCCCGTCGGCTGCCAGGAGCAGCCGACCTACGCCTCTTTCTGGCGCCAGGGGTCAGCCTGTAGGTCGGGCTGTAGGTCGGGCTTCAGCCCGACAGCGACAGCCCGCCGGCGGGGATTCCACCCGGCGCGGGGCGCATACGGCGGGGCCGGATGTCGGGATGAATCCCGACCTACATTCGTGCGCCGGGAACTGGCGATGGCGGTGTACCTGTGCGTCGGGTTGTAGGTCGGGCTGTAGGTCGGGCTTTAGCCCGACAGCCGCGCCGGCGGGGATTCCACCTGGCGCGGGGCGCATACGGCGGGGCCGGATGTCGGGATGAATCCCGACCTACAAAAAAGCGTAACCGCGAAAGACGCGAGTGACGCGAAAAGGGAGAAGGTCAGGGAGGATTGGCAGTTGGAAAAGGCGCAGCGGATCCACCGTTTCGGCTTCAGCAGCCCCGGCACACCGATGTTAATCTTTTCACTATTCACTATTCCCTATTCCCTATTCCCTATTCCCTATTCACTATTCCCTTTCCCATTTCCCCTTTCCCCTGGGGAGAAGGACAGAGGCGTAGGTCGACTGCTCTTGGCAGCCGACGGAAACTCGGCGTTTTGCGGGCGCGGATATCGGTTGCTCCTGGCAACCGACAACGCCGCTAAAACTGGTCCCAGCGGCGTTGCTGGCGCCACGGGATGCGCGGGATGATGAGGCCGAAGAGCAGGCTGCCCAGGGCCACCGCCGCGCCCATGAGGAACCAGTCGCGACCGGATTCGTCTTTCAGGGCGGCGTTCTCCAGTTCCAGCCCCCGCAGGCGTTCCCGGGCCTCCAGCACCTCCTGCTGGTAACGCTTGTTCTCTTCCTCGATGGCCAGGGTGCGCCCGGCGGTCTGGCGGATGGCCTCCAGTTCGGCGCGGGTCTCCTGCAGGGCCTCCCGGGTGGACTCCAACTCGCCGGCGCTATCCCGCAGCCGGGCGTTTTCGGCGCTGAGTTCGGCCACCCGCTCCGAGAGGGTGGACAACTGCTCTCGGGCGGCGGGGCTGGACATGAGATAACGGGTCAGGACCCAGCCCTCGGCGCCGTCGCCGGTGCGCACCCGAGTGTAGCCGGCATCGGAGGTCTCCAGCACGGTGAGAGGGGTGCCGCTCTTGATCATGCGCAGGATCTTGTGGCCGGTGCTGGTGCCGGAGCGCAGTGGAATGCTCAGTTGGTCCGTGGCATAGCGTACCGTCTGGGCGGTAGCGGACAGGGAGAGCACGAGCAGGGCGGACAGGACGATTAGACGGAGCACGGGGGGCACCAGGTTGCAGTGAGCCGGCAATACTAGGGCCTCGGCCGGGTGGCTGCAATGTCTGCCACGGTATCCTGCCCCGGGCCACGGCCGCAGCCAGGGGCGGGAGGTCAACCGCCGCCGAACACCTTCTTCAACAGCTCGGTGGAGCGGGCCGCGGGGTTCTCGCGGATCCGTTGCTCTTCCTCCGCCAGCTTGAGGAACAGGCCGTCCACCGCCTTGGCGGTGACATGCTGGTCGAGATCGAGGCTGCCGGTGTCCATGTAGCCCGACAGCATGGAGCCGGCCTGGCCTGCCATGCGTTTGTAGGCCGAGGTGACGCCGGCCTTGTCCGTGGCTTCTTCGACGAGGGGGCGGATGGCCTGCTGGATACGTTCCCCGGAGCTGCGGCGCAGGTACTGGGTGGCGGCGTCGTCGGGGCCGTTGAGGATCTCCCTGGCATCGTCCAGGGTCATGGCCTGGACGCTGTCGCGGAAGATGTCGAGGGTCTCGGGCACGGCCCGCTCGGCGGCCCGGTTCATGGTCTCCACGAAGTCATCCGCGAGCTCGTCCTGGCCGAAGCGCCGCAGGGTGGACTCCACCGGCTGGAGCGGTTTCGGCATGGGGATCCTCACCGCGGCGTCGTCGAGAAAGCCACCCTCCCGGCCCAGGTACTCGATGGCGCGCTGAATGCCCACGTCCAGGGCCTGCTTGAGGCCTTTGGCCACCTCCGTGCTTGACAGCGCGGTGGCCGCCGAGCCCCCGGAATCCCCGGTGGCACCCTTGACGGTGTCCTCGGCCTTCTTGAGGAGATCCCGCCAGTCGGCGTGGGCGGCGGGCAGGGCCGCCACCACGCCCACCATGAGCGCAGCGGTTGCGGCAATTGCAGGGAGCTTCATGGGTTTTCTTCCTGGGGGGGCAGCGCCGGATGGGTCTCCCGCGGCGGCTCATCCGGATAGCTATCGGCGTTGTGCGCCAGATGGACGTGACGGTCGAAAGTCACCTCCGCCGGGAAGTCCTGGCTGGTGACCCATACCTGGGGAATGTCCTGGCTGAGTCGCGGCAGCACGTTGAGGGCGCTGCGCATGCGGGTCTCGTCGAAGAAGGCGAAGGGCTCGTCGAGGAACACGAACTGCTTGCCTTCCACCACGCGGTTGATGAGTTCCTGGGCCAGCGCCAGGCGCAGGGCCAGCAATACCTGGCGCTGGGTGCCGGTGGAGACCTCGTCCATGTCCATATAGTCGCGCTTCTCGTTGGAGAACAGTCGTACCGTGAGGTCTTCATCGATCATGACGTGCTGGTAGCGCTCCTCGGTGAACAGGGGCAGGGTGACTCCGGACAGGCCCCGCAGGTTGCCGGTGAAGGTGTGGGATAACTGGCGCAGTGCGCCTTCCACCAGGTTATCGGCCATTTCCCGCAGGCGGATGCGATGGTGGTGGCCCGCGATCCGGTCCTCCAGATCCTGCTTGATCTCCTGCATGCGGTTGTACTCCGCCTCCACACCGCGGGCGTCTTCTAGCTCGGTGGTCACGTCCTCCAAGCGCTGGGCGATGCGTCCCGCGGTACGGGTCAGCCAGGCCTCGTCGCTCCCCAAGGCATGCCGCACATCGTCACCGGAGGCGCGGGCGCTGGCGATGAGTTCCATGTCGCGTTCGCGCTGCCCCGCTTCGGGCGTGGGCCGCTCCGGCACCACATCGGCCAGGGCCTCCTGGTGGGCGCGCAGCCCTTCGTCCAGACCATCGAGGGCCTCCCAGGCGGCCTTGAGATCGCGGCCGGCCTGACGCAGGCCCCGTATCCTGCCGCCCATCACCCCGGAACGGATCCACAACAGCAGGAACAGCACCGCACTGGCACCGCCGCCATAGAGCAGCCACGGCAACTGTACCCGGCCCTCCACCAGGGGGGCCACCTGGGCCGTGATGTCGGAGTCGGGCAGATAGGTGATGAGCCCCCAGGGGACGAGGGCGGCGAGGGCGATCAGGAGGAACAGCAGGGCGAACCTGGAGGCCACGCGCTTGGAGTGCTCGGTGGCCCGCAGGGTGGGTTCCTGCTTCTGGTAGGTGACGGTGGTGGCATCCAGGGCCCCGAGGCGTTCCTCCACCAGAGCGGCCTGGGTCTTCAGCACCTGATCCATGTGCGTCAGCTGTGGCAGTCGATCCTCGTCATAGCCCAGCTCTTCGATGGCCTGGTCCACCTCCTTGACCTCGGCCTCCAGGCCCGCGATGGCTTCGGACTCCAGGGTGATTTCGTCCTTCATCTCGCGCTGGCAGGTCTCCATGGGGGCCATGCCTGCCATCACCCGCACCGCCTCGCTGTGGGAGTGGGCGGTGGTGATCTCCCGCTGAGCCAGATAGAAGGCCTCCACATATTCCTCGTAGTCGAAGCCTATGGATTCCCGCAAGGCTGCGGCGACGGATTCCAGTCCCCGGGCGATGAACTGATCGGGGTCGTCTGCGGCGGCCAGGCGCACCGAATGGTTATGGTCGCGGTCGACGAGTCGGGTGAGGACGAACCGCCGGTTATCCCGGGCGGAGAACTCGAGTTCCACCGAGGCCCGCATCTCGCCCCAGCGGATGAATTTATCCAGGTTGTCCGGGGCCACCGCGAAGGTGCGGCCGAAGAGGGCGAAACAGATGGTCTCGCCGATCGCGCTCTTGCCCGACTCGTTGTCGCCACTGATGGCGATGAGCCCTTCCGTGGGCAGGTCCGCGAGTTCCAGATGATGGTATTTGAGAAAATTCTCGGCTTTGATGCGATGAATGATCATGCCCGGCCCTCGTCTTCCAGTCGCTTGAGTTTACGGAGTACCAAGTCCACGGCCTCATCGAACAGGGCTTCGTCGAAGACATCGCCGAAACTCTTCAGGCGGTGCTTCTCCGCGGCGGAGTGTTCGGCGAAGCACTCGGCGGCGCGTTGGGGCCGGTGCATACCGGCGGGGCGGGACGCTTCTGCATTGGACATGGCTCGATTCCTTGGTGTTTGCGGGCGGTCCTGAGAGGATGCTTGTGAAGCAAATTAGCCAAATACTACGACACTCTTGACCATTCATACAGTCACGACGTCTCCCCCGGGACCACTCAGATACGCGAATCTACGCTGGGGATGAGTAGTAATCCCTCTGAGCCACGGGGACCCGATGCGGGGGCACCCAAGAACCATTTCTGCCCTCAGTAGTACATTTTCTTCGATTCCCGGGCGGAAATGGGGGAAAATGACCGGTCATACTCAACCATTGCCGTCCGAGAGTTGGAGGGCGGGATTGCGTAACTCACTGAAAACAATAGGAGTGCACTATGCGACTGATTCTTCTGGGGGCCCCGGGCGCGGGCAAGGGTACGGTGGCCAAGCTGCTGAGCGACGTCGACGGCTCCGTGCAGATCTCCACCGGCGACATCCTGCGGGCGGCCGTCAAGGAAGGCACGGAACTGGGCAGGCAGGCCAAGGCTTACATGGACGCCGGCGATCTGGTGCCCGATGAGCTCATCATGGACATCATGAAGGAGCGGCTCAAGGACGATGATTGCCAGGCCGGCTTCCTGCTGGATGGCTTCCCGCGCACCATTCCCCAGGCCGAGCAGTTGCGCGACCTGCTCAAGGACATCGGGGTGGAGCTGGACGCGGTGGTCAATCTCGAAGTGCCCCGCGACGTCCTGCTGGATCGCCTCACCACCCGCCGTACCTGCGTGGACTGCGGCGCCATCTATAACGTCAAGAGCATGCCCCCCAAGGTGGAAGGCGTATGCGACAAGTGCGGCGGCCAGGTGGTGCAGCGGGACGACGAGACCGAGGAGGCCATCTCCAACCGCCTGGACGTCTACAACGAGAAAACGGCCCCCCTGGTGGACTTCTACCGCAAAGAGGGTCAGTTGCTGGATATCCCGGCCACTTCCAGCGATGTGGTCGTCAAGACAATCAGAGAGCACGTAGGCGCGTAACACCGCAGGCGTCGCAGCGGTTTACGGGAAGGGGGTGCTAATGGCACCCCTTTTTCGTTACCTGCCAACCGCCGACGCGCTCAATTTTGAATAATGAATGTAACCACGAAAAACGCGAAGTTACGCGAAAAGGGAGGAGATCAGGGAGATGTGGAGGTTAAACCAAGCGCAGCGGTTCCGCCGCTCCGCCCCGAAGCTAACTCTTTCCCTTTTCCCATTTCCCTATTCCCTTCGGCCACCATTATCAGCACATTGCCCCCGGCCTGCGGCAAGCTGAACGGCGAAAAGGGAATTTCGAATTTTGAATTAACGGCCCGCCCTTCCCCGCCCCGGCAGTTACCCCCGCTTTTCCAATTCAAAATTAAGAATTCAAAATTGGTGTATCCCCCCCTCTATTCCCCAAAGCGCCTGGCTGTAAACCTCCCCGCCCGATGATATTTTAGGCGCCCAATGTACACCCAGGGATACACCGAAGATCCTCACCGCAACCGCAGCGACCTGCGCAACCTGCGCCTGATGCTGCCCTTCATCTGGGACTATAGGGGGCGGGTGCTGTTCGCCCTGGCGGCGCTGCTGTTGGCCAAGGTGGCGAACGTGGGGATCCCGCTGGTGCTGAAGGGCATCGTGGACGCCCTGGAGCAGAGCCCCGAGACCCTGCTCGCCCTGCCGGTGTTTCTGCTCGCGGCCTATGGCGCGTTGAAGCTGGCCGCCACCTTGTTCAACGAGTTACGGGACGCGGTGTTCGCGCGGGTGCGTTACCATGCCATGCGCAACCTTTCCAACCGCGTGCTCGGCCACCTTCACGAGCTGGCGTTGCGCTATCACCTGGAGCGCCGGACGGGCGCGGTGTCCAGCGACCTGGAGCGGGGCTCGCGCAGTGTCAGCTCCATCCTCAACTATCTCACCTTCAGCATCCTGCCCACGGTGGTGGAGTTCGGGCTCATCATCGGCATCCTGCTGGTGAACTACGACCCCACCTTCGCCCTGGTGTGCCTGGGCACGGTGGTGGTCTACGTGGTGTTCACCCTCAAGGTCACCAACTGGCGCATGCACTTCCGCCATGCCATGAACCGCCAGGAGTCGGAGGCCAACAACCAGGCCATGGACAGCCTCGTGAATTACGAGACGGTTAAGTACTTCACCAACGAGGCCCACGAGGTGGCGCGTTACGACCGCACCCTGGCCGACTGGGAATACTCGGCGGTGAACAGCCAGACTTCCATGTCCGCCTTGAACTTCGGTCAGGGCGCCATCATCGCCATGGGCGTCACCGTTATCATGTTTTATGCCGCCGCCGGGGTGGTGTCCGGCGAGCTGTCCATCGGCGACCTGGTGCTGGTGAATGCCTTCCTGCTGCAGCTCTTCATCCCGCTCAATTTCCTTGGCATCGTCTATCGCCAGATCCGCTATGCTCTGGCGGACATGGACCGGGTATTCCGGCTGCTGGAGACGCCCGCGGAGATCGCCGACAGGCCCGATGCCGCGGAACTGCGGGTGACGGACGGCGAGGTGGCCTTTCGCCACGTGGATTTCGCCTATCAGCCCGAGCGCGCCATCCTCGAGGACGTGGATTTCGTCATCCCGCCCGGCCACAAGGTAGCGGTGGTGGGCCATAGCGGCGCCGGCAAGTCCACCCTGGCGCGGCTGCTGTTCCGCTTCTACGACGTCACCGGCGGCGCCATCACCATCGACGGCCAGGACATCCGCGACGTGACCCAGGACAGCCTGCGCCGGGCCATCGGCATCGTTCCCCAGGACACGGTGCTGTTCAACGACACCGTGTACTACAACATCGCCTACGGCCGCACGGCAGCGCGCCGCGAGGAGGTGGAGCAGGCGGCGCGGCTGGCCCACATCCACGACTTCATCGCCTCTCTGCCGGATGGTTACGATACCCGGGTGGGGGAGCGGGGCCTCAAGCTGTCCGGGGGCGAGAAGCAGCGGGTGGCCATCGCGCGGGTGATCCTCAAGGCCTCGCGGATCCTGGTGTTCGATGAGGCTACGTCGGCCCTCGACAGCCATGCCGAGAAGGCCATCCAGAAGGCCCTCGACGAGGTGGCCGCTCACCACACCACCCTCGTCATCGCCCACCGGCTGTCCACGGTGGTGGATGCCGATACCATCCTGGTGATGGCCGCCGGGCGTATCATCGAACGCGGCACCCACCGCGAACTGCTGGCCATGGACGGCACCTACGCCCGCATGTGGGAGTTGCAGCAGGCCCAGGCGGAGGAGGGCGTGGCCGTGGCGCCGCCCGGTGGGCCTGCGGATATCAACCTGAAGACGGCGTGAAGCCGGGGAGGTCTGCCCGATGGACGAGTTTTACAGTAGCTGCGCCGAGGCCGAGCCCTTCGCCCTCCAGGTACTGGGAGACAGCATGGAACCGGAGTTCATCGACGGCGCGGTGATCATCATCGATCCCTCGGCGCCACGGGTGGACGGCGCCTTCGTGTTCGCCACCCAGGGGGAGGAGTACATCTTCCGTCAGCTGCGCATCCCGGCGGACGGCCCACCCTACCTCAGCGCCCTGAACGATGCCTATCCCGACCTGCCCCTGCCTGGGGGCTTGGCGGACGTGAAGGGGGTGATCATCCGCCAGACCCGGCGCCGGCGCTGGAAGAAGATCTACGATTGATCCACGCCCGCCCCGGGGGGCTAATTGGGCAGGGCGGTGCCGGCCTGAAGGTCTAGCGGGACGCGCTCGTCGATGAATCCCAGCAGTTCCTCGAAGGGGATGGGGCGGGCGAACAGGTAGCCCTGAAAGCGCTCGCAGCCGCGGGCGGCCAGGAACTCCACCACCTCCGGGGTCTCCACGCCCTCCGCCACACTGTGGAGGCGCAGATGGTTGGCCATGGCCAGGATGGTCTCCACGATGACGGCGTCGTCTTTGTCCACCAGCACGTCGCGGATGAAGGAGCGGTCCACCTTCAGGGTGTCCACCGGCAATTGTTTGAGATAGGCCAGGGAGGAATAGCCGGTGCCGAAGTCGTCGATGGAGAACCGCACGCCGTACTCCCGCAGCCTTTCCATCTTCTCCACCGCCCGCTCGACGTTGTCCAAGAGGCCGCTCTCCGTGACCTCGAGGCGGATGTAATTCAGATCCGCGGCGGTGTCGGCGGCGATGGCGATGATGGTGTCGGCGAGCCCCGGCAGCAGGAACTGGCGCGGACTCAGGTTGATGGAGACGGTGGGTGCCGCCGCCCCGTAGCGCCGGCGCAGCCGCGCCAGGTCCTGGCAGGCGGTGCGTAACACCCAGTTGCCGAGCTCGAAGATGATGCCGCTCTCCTCCGCCACCGGAATGAAGTAATCGGGGGTGATGAGCCCCCGCTCGGGGTGGTGCCAGCGCACCAGGGCCTCGACGCCGAAGGGATGTCCATGGTGATCCACCATGGGTTGGTAGAACACCATGAGCTGATGGTTGGCGATGGCCGTGCGCAGCTCCTTTTCCGCCTGCAGGCGTTGGTTGACGGCCTGCTGCATGTCGGTGCGATAAAAACAGACCGTGTCGCGGCCTCCCGACTTGGCGCTGTACATGGCGGTGTCCGCTTGGCGCAGCAGGTCGTCGCCGTCCTCGTCGCCCACCGGGAACAGGGTGATGCCGATGCTGGTGGACATGTGCAGCTCGTGGCCATGGGCATGATAGGGGGTGTGGCTCAGGATGCGCTGGAGTTCGGCGGCGAAGGCACCGGCCTCGGTGCCCGCCTGGGCCTCGGAATTCCCCAGGTCTGACAGCAGCACCACGAACTCGTCACCCCCCAGCCGGGCGGCGGTGTCCTCTCTCCGCACGCGGTGGCGCAGGCGCTCCGCCACCTGCTTCAGGACCTGGTCGCCGGCCGGATGGCCGAGGGAGTCGTTGATGTTCTTGAAATGGTCGAGGTCCAGGAACAGCAGCGCCCCCATGTCGCCGTGGCGCCGCGAGCGGGCCAGCTCCTGGCCGATGCGTTCCGCCAGCAGGCGCCGGTTCGGCAGGTGTGTGAGTTCGTCGTAATAGGCCTGGCGCCGGGTATGCCGTTCCGCCAGCTCGTTGGCGTGGCGCATCTCCAGGGACTCGGTGATGGTGTCGTTAGCGATAATGGAAGTCCACCAGCCCTGGGTGGATATGCCCCCGGTCCGGCCCCGTGAGCGTATGCGTGGCTTTCATTTCCGATCACAGCGGCTTTAGGGCATGAAAGTTTAGAAAAACTGCTTGCTGATCCAGCGCCGGCGTTTCACTCGTTCGGCCCGTTCGGCATGCATCATGGCGATCCGGCCGTCCGGTCCGCGGCAGCTGATGGAACTCAGATTGGTCTCGTAGCGAAGGGCCTGCCCAACGGATACCGGAGGCGGCGGGCCCTCCGGGGCATGGGTGGCGGTCAAGGCGGGCATGGCCTCGTGGCGGCGATCAGGGGCGCGGCTCGCAGCCGCCGCGGCGCCCGTCAGGCGCGATAGAAGGCGATACGACGAATGCATACCTCGGCGTGGAAGGCCCGGCCGATGGCCACCACGGCGAGGCGGCGCAGATCCCTGAGGTCGAAGGGTGCGGTGAGGCGGTGGGCGCGGAACAGGGGGAAGGGCAGGAGCACGGTGGACCACGCCGGCCGGGCGACGAAGGTGGCGCGATAGGATTGCCAGGGCCGGTGGACATCGCCCGTCTTCAGGTGCAGGCCGTAGGCGTCGCCGTTGCCCGCCACCTCCAGCAGCACGCCGTGATGGGCGGAGGCGTCTCGCTGGGCGGGCGGAAGGTCCCGGTTGATCTGCAGGAACCCGCCGTCGTTCTCCAGCCGCACCTCCCCGGACATACACACGCAGGTGGCGCCATCCCGCTCGGCGGTCACCATGGTGCCGCGGGACAGGCCGCCCATGACGCCGTCCTCGACCAGCCGCCAGCCGGCGCTGGGGGCCGGTGGCGCGGCCCGCCACAAGTCGCGGGTGGCGATGGGTGGGGTGCTGGTTGGGGCTGGCATGGGGTTCAGAGCAGGGACTCGATGGCCTTCACCAGCTCCCGGGCGTCGGGTGACACCTGGCTCGGGAAGCTGGCCACGAGGTTGCCGTCGCGGTCCAGCAGGTACTTGTGGAAGTTCCAGCGCGGGTATTCACCCGCCAGCTCCCCGAGGCGGCGGTAGAAGGGGTCCGCGTTACCCTTGGCGGCCCGGGTCTTCTCGAACATGGGAAACTCCACGCTGTAGGTCAGGCGGCAGAACTCCTGGATCTGCGCCTCCGTGCCCGGCTCCTGGCCGCCGAAGTCGTTGCTGGGAAAGCCGGCCACCACCAGTCCGCGTTCCCGGTACTGGCGGTAGAGGTCCTCCAGCCCTTCGTACTGGGGGGTATAGGCGCACTTGCTGGCGGTGTTCACTACCAGCACCACCTTGTCCCGGAAGGCCTCGCACAGGTGCACGGTCTCGTCGCCCGCGAGGCGTTTGAAGCGGTGGTCGAGGGTCTCGGCGCAGGCCAGGGCGAGCTGGGGGGCTCCCAGCAGGGCGGCGGCGATGACGAGAACTCGCATCATGGTCGGATCTCCACATCAGGATGGTCGGATTTGAATGTCCTCGGAAGCCCTCGCCCCACTGCCATGCAGCAGGGCGGGTTGCGGCGTTCTCAGATGCCGAAGAAGGGCTGGAGCATGCGGCTCACGGGGTCCGAGAAGCGCAGCCGCTCGTCGGTGGCGATGAGACAGATGCAGGGTTCGCTGGTGTCCGCCACCGGCTGGTGGTGGATGGCGACGTCCACGTCCGCCACATCCCCGGCCTGGAAGCGGCCTATCTGGTCCATGAAGGAACCTTTGAGCACCAGGGTGAGTTCCGAGCCGCCGTGGCCGTGCTGGGGAATGGTGGTGCCCGGGGCGATGGAGAGCAGCCGGATGGTGCCGTTGCCGCAGTCCACGTCCCGCAACACGTGCTGCTTGATGCCGGGGGCCAGGGTGCGCCAACGTATGCCTTCCAGGCCCCCGGGCAGATGGGCGGCCAGCACCGCCGGCAGCCCGTCCAACCGGGGCGGCGGCGGGGAGGACGGGGCGGCGGACTCCTCATCCGCGCATACCCGGGTCCACACGGCGTCGAAGCTGGCGCCGGACAGGGGGGCGTCCTCCAGGGTCTCCATCAGGCCTCCGCCCAAGACCTCGGTCTCCATGACCCGCCGGCGGCAGCGCGGGCAATGTTCCAGATGGGCGGCCAGCAGCAGGGAAAACCCTTCGCTTACACTGCCGGCGCCGTAGGCCACCAGGGTGGCGTCATCGGGATGGTGTCGAATGTTCATAACTCTTCTCCCAGAGCCTTCCTCAGCTTGCCGAAGGCGAGCCGCAAGCGGGACTTGACGGTGCCCAGGGGCAGGTCGAGTCGGGCCGCGATTTCAGACTGACTCAGGCCCTCGAAATAGGCGAGATTCACGATCTCCCGTTGCTCGGAGGGTAGCGCCGCAACCCGGGCGCGAATCTGTTCGCCATCGATGCGGTCGGTGGCGCGATCATGGTCCTGGGCCTCGTCCGCCTGTTCCGCCACTTGGTCCAGGTCCACCTCATAGAAACGCTGGCGCCGCAGCCGGTCGATGCGCAGGTTGCGGGCCACCCGGTAGACCCAGGCGCCGGGCACCGCCTTGGCGGGATCGTACTGATGGGCCTTGCGCCAGATCTGCACCATGGTCTCTTGGGCCAGTTCCTCGGCGTGGTGCTCCGGCGCGCCCTGGCGCAGCAGGTAGCGCTTTATCTTGGGGGCGAAGTGGTGGAACAGGGCCTCGAAGGCCTGGCGGTCCCGGCGTATGCCCACCGCCGTGAACCATGCGATGAGTTCATCCTGGGAGGGTGAATCGTCCATGCGACTTTGGTTAATAATGAGCGCTGCCTGCATTGTCGTGGGTCCAGGGTGAACTATACACAGCTACGGCGCCCCGCGGGATCTGGATCATGCCCTGGACGGGACGCGGTGTGAGGGGCACGCATCGGCTGATCCGCCTGTCCCGGGGTGCCGTATCAAGTCCTGACTTCATTGACCCCTCGGGGCCCTACAGGACGAATCAGGCATGGCACATACCCCCCTCGACATCGCCGTCATCGGCACCGGGATCTCCGGCATGGCGGCGGCCTGGCTGCTGGCGCAGCGACATAACGTGACGGTCTTCGAGAAGGACGACCGCGTGGGCGGCCACTCCAACACCGTGACCCTGGACACCTCCGTCGGCCCGGTGGCCGTGGATACGGGTTTCATCGTCTTCAACGACCGCAACTACCCGAATCTGGTGGCTCTGTTCGACCACCTGGGCGTGGCCAGCCATCCCAGTGACATGTCCTTCGCCGCATCCCTGGATGGCGGGCGTTTCGAGTACTCGGGATCGAATTTCTGGGGCCTGCTGGCGCAGGCGCGAAACATCGCGCGACCGCGCCTGTGGCGCATGATCAGGGACCTCCTGCGTTTCTACCGGGAGGCCCCGGTCGATGCCGCCAAGCCGGCCATCGAGGGCCTCACCCTGGGGGAGTACCTGCATCTCAAGGGCTACGGCAAGGCCTTCATCCACGACCACCTGCTGCCCATGGGGGCGGCCATCTGGTCCACCCCCGTGAACCGCATGCTGGATTATCCCTTCCTCGCCTTCACCCGCTTCGCCGCCAACCACGGCCTGCTGCAGACCCGCGATCGGCCCCAGTGGCGCACCGTCAGTGGTGGCAGCCGGGTATACGTGGAGTGCCTCACGGCAGACTATGCCGGCCGCATCCGCACCAATGCCGCCGTTACCCAGGTGAGGCGGGCGCCGGACGGCGTGTGGGTGGAGGACCGCCAGCACGAGGTGCGGCGTTTCGACCACGTGGTCATCGCCACCCACGGCGATCAGGCGCTGGCCATGCTGGGGGATGCCGACGGCGCCGAGCGCCGCCTGCTGGGGGCCTTCCGCTACGAGCGCAATCTCGCCATTCTCCATTCGGACCCGAGCCTCATGCCTCGGTCCCGCCGGGCGTGGGCGAGTTGGAACTTTATGGAACAGCAGGGCATGGACCAGGGGGGCATCTCCGAGCGCAAGGTGACCGTGACCTACTGGATGAACCGGCTCCAGGGGCTGCCGACGGCGCTGCCCCTGTTCGTCACCCTGAATCCCCAGGAGATGCCCCGCGAGGACACCATCCACCGCAGCTTCCTCTACGAGCACCCCGTGTTCGACGTGGCCGCCATGCGCGCCCAGCAACTGCTGTGGAACCTCCAGGGCACCCGCCGTACCTGGTATTGCGGGGCCCATTTCGGTCACGGCTTCCACGAGGATGGCCTCCAGGCCGGGTTGGCGGTGGCGGAACAGCTGGGGGGCGTGGCCCGGCCCTGGCAGGTGGACGAGCCCAACGGCCGCATCCATGTCTATCCGGTGGCTGGGCCCGCCGGGAGGGCCGTCGCGGCATGAGGGCATCCGCCATCTACCGGGGGCGCGTGGGCCATGAGCGTTTCACCCCCCGCCACCACCGCCTCGACTACCGCGTGTTCTCGCTGTATCTCGACCTCGACGAGCTGCCCCTGCTGGACGCCGGGCTGCGGCTGTTCGGCTACAACCGGCGGGCCTTCTACTCCGTCCATGATCGCGACCACGGCGACGGCAGCCCGCTGCGGGACTACGTGCGGGGCCAGCTGGCGCGGGCCGGGCTGGCGGATGTGGACGGCCCCGTCCGCCTGCTGTGCTACCCGCGGATTCTCGGGTACGTCTTCAACCCCCTGTCCGTCTACTACTGCCACGACCGCGCCGGCATTCTGCGGGCCCTTATATATGAGGTGAGCAACACGTTCGGCGAACGCCACAGCTACCTCATTCCCGCCACGGCGGACGAAGCGGTGGTGCGCCACGGTTGTGACAAGGAATTTCACGTCTCCCCCTTCCTGCCCATGGACTGTCACTACGACTTCGAGGTGCAGCGCCCCGGGGAGCGCCTGGCCATCGCAATTCGCGAGCGCTGTGGCGGGAAGCGGGTGTTGGACGCCTGGTTCGGTGGCCGGCGGCTGGCCCTCAACGACCGCAACCTGTGGTCCATGGCCTGGCGCATGCCCCTCATGACCCTCAAGGTCATGGGCGGCATCCACTGGGAGGCCCTGCGCCTGTGGGCCAAGGGCGTGCCCTTCCACCAACGGCCCGCCGCGCCGCGGGAGGCCGTGAGTTTGATCGACCAAGACCGACCTCGCTAACCCACCCCGCTAACAGGGAGCCACCTTACCTATGAGTACCAAAGAGATCGCCGCCACCGGCTTCGGCCTGCGCTGGAACGTGCCCCTCGTGGATGCCGGCCTGCGCCTGGGGGGGCGCATCGTCGGCCTGTCCCTGAGGCGCCTGCTGCAGCGTATCCGCATGGGGACCCTGACGGTGGAGTTTCCCGACGGCAGTCGCCAGACCTTCCGCGGCGACCTCGCGGCCGGCCCCGAGGCCAGCCTTCGCATCAACGACTACGCGGCCCTCACCCGGCTGTTCCTGAAGGGGGACACGGGCTTCGCCGAGTCCTACATGGACGGCCACTGGGATACCCCCGATCTCGTGGGCTTCATGACCCTGGTGAAGCACAACGAGGACCATTGGAGCCGCCAGCTGGAGGGCAGTGTCCTGAGCCGCGCCGTCAACCGCATGTTTCATCGCCGGCGGGATAACCATCGCCGCGGCAGTCGCCGCAACATCGAATACCACTACGACCTCGGCAATGCCTTCTATGCCGCCTGGCTGGACCCCACCATGACCTATTCCGCCGCCCTCTTCGGAGCGGGCAGCGGCGAGCCCGGCCAGGGGGATCTGGAGACCGCCCAGCGACGCAAGTACCGGCGCATCGGGGAACTCGCGGGGATCCACGGCGCCGCCGACGTGCTGGAAGTGGGCTGCGGCTGGGGCGGCTTCCTGGAGCATGCCGTGGCCACCACCGGCTGCCGGGCCACGGGCATCACCCTCAGTCGTGAGCAGCTGGCCTACGCCGGGGAACGCCTCGCCCGCGGCGGTCTGGCGGAGCGGGGCCGGGTGCGCCTGGAGGACTATCGCGACGTGGCCGGCAGCTACGACGCGGTGGTGTCCATCGAGATGCTGGAGGCGGTGGGGGAGGCCCACTGGCCCGACTACTTCCGTACCCTCCACGGGCGCCTCAAGCCCGGGGCGCCGGCGGTGGTGCAGGTGATCACAATCGACGACAAGGTGTTCGAGAGCTACCGCCGGCGCCCGGATTTCATCCAGCGTTATATCTTCCCCGGCGGCATGCTGCCCTCCCCGGGCCGCCTGCGCCGGGAGGCCCGCCGCGCCGGCCTGGTGCTGGACCATGTGGAGACCTTCGGCGCGGACTACGCCACCACCCTGCGCTTATGGCGCGAACGCTTCCACGCCGCCTGGCCGCGGCTGCGGGAACTCGGCTACGGCGAGCGCTTCCGGCGCTTGTGGGAGTACTACCTCTGCTATTGTGAGACGGGCTTTCGCGATGGCGTCATAGACGTGGGGATCTACCGTTTCCGCCGCCCGCTCCAGGGGTAACACCCTCGGCACGGGCACCGTAGCCCTCTACGGCCTGCCGGGGCTGGTGACCGCCATCCCCATGATCCCGGTGTTCACCCTGCTGCCGGCCTTCTATGCCGAGGAGGTGGGCCTCGGGCTCGCGGTCACCGGCGCGGTGATCTTTCTCAGCCGGCTGGTGGACGTGGTCACGGACCCCCTGGTGGGACGCTGGGCCGACCATGCCGGCGGCGCCTCGGTGGGGCGCCTGGTGGGCGGCGGGGCCCTGCTCGCCGCCCCCGCCCTGGTCCTGCTGCTGGCGCCCCCGGCCGGGGTGGGCTGGTTGTGGTTGCTGGCGTGGAGCGTACTGCTCTACCTGGGCTGGACCCTGGTGCAGATCCCCTACCTCACCTGGGGGGCCACCCTGTCGCCCGACTACCACACCCGCACCCGCCTCACCGCCAGCCGCGAGGGGGCGGTGCTGGTGGGCATATTGCTGTCGGGCGGGCTGCCTGCCGCCTTCGGGCTGCTGGGCTACTCCACCGCCGCGAGCCTGGCGGCCATGGGCTGGGTGGCCGTGGCGGTGGGTATCCCGGTATTCTGGTTGCTCCTCACCCGGGTGCCCCGCCCCCGGCCCCATACCCCCGCCCCGGGGGGCTGGCGGGGTCTGCAGCGCAACGGGTTGTTCTTGCGCCTTCTCAGCGCCTGGTTTATCAACGGCCTGGCCAACGGCTTCCCGGCGGTGCTGTTCCCCCTCTACTGCGCCCACGTCCTGGCCGTGGACGACGCCACCCGCAACCTGCTGCTGGCGGTGTACCTGGTGTGCGGCGTGGCCGGCGTGCCCCTGTGGCTGATCTTGAGCCGGCGCCTGTCCAAGCACCGGGCCTGGGCCAGCGCCATGCTGGTGGCCTGCCCGGCCTTCGCCGTGGCCGCCACCCTGGGGTCCGGCGACATATACCTGTTCATGGCCATATGCGTGGTCACGGGCCTGTGCCTGGGGGCGGACATGGTGCTGCCCCCGGCCATCCAGGCGGACGTGGCGGACTGGGACCGCCTGCGCTTCGAGCGCAACCGCACCGCCGGTCTGTTCTCCCTGTGGAACATGTCCACCAAGCTGTCCCTGGCCCTGGCCGCCGGGGTCGCCCTGCCGGCACTGGGGGCCCTGGGCCTGGAGGCGGCGCCGCCCACCCCCGCTTCCCTCTTCGGCCTGACGCTGATCTACGCTCTCGTGCCCTGCGTACTGAAACTGACGGCGGTGGTGATGATGCTCCACCTGCCCCTCACCCCCCGGGCCCAGCGGGCCGTCACCCGCGGCCTCGAACGCCGGGACGGGCGGCGGGCCGAGGGGCACGCGGCCGGGGCAGACCCTGTCGGGTCCCCGGGGCCGCGCCACCACCTCCAGGAGACACCCTCATGAAACGCCTGTTCATCGCGGCCCTGTTGGTCGCCGCCACCACGGGATGCACCACCATGAAGCCCGAGACCTTCGCCCAGGGCACCCCCGCCTTCGATGTATTCGAGTACTTTATCGGCACCACCCGCGCCTGGGGTGTCTTCGAGGACCGCTTCGGCACCATCCGCCGCCAGTTCACCGTGGACATCCACGGCGAGGTAAGGGACGGTGAACTGGTGCTGGAGGAGAGCTTCCAGTTCGCCGACGGCGAGACCGACCATCGCACCTGGACCATCCGTCGCGACGGCGAAGGCGGCTACCGGGGAACCGCCGGCGACATCATCGGCGAGGCCGTGGGCCGCGCCGCCGGCAACGCCCTCAACTGGCGCTACGACATGGACCTCGAGATGGGCGACAACACTCTGCGGGTGACCTTCGACGACTGGATGCTGCTGCAAGCCGACGGCGTGCTCATCAATCGCGCCTGGGTGAAGAAATTCGGCATCGAGATAGGTTCCGTGTCCATATTCTTCAAGCAGCAGGACACCGGGCCGGAGGCCTGAGCGGCTGACCCCGGCTATCGATGATTTCACTCAACTACGAAAGACGCGAAAGAACAAGAGATGATGGCGGGCGCGTCTGGCCCGACACCCCGAGCCCACCGGCCCCTCGCCCAGCTTGCCTTCCCTTAACTTGTACTTTCCGCGTCTGCCGTAGCTCCCGTTTTCTTCCTTAATTGAGTGTGTAATGCGTAGGTTGGGATGAGGAACGAACCCCAACATCGGTTTTTAGCGACCAACGCGCCCCCGTTATTTCGAACCGATCAGCAATCAGATGGCGGCACGCGCCTTCGATCACGCCGGTTGCTATCGGGTAACCCTGTTGCATGAACTGGTCGTAACGCAACATCGCAGTATGGTTGGTCAAGTAATTCGCCACTGTCGCGATGACCTCTTGCTGGGGGTGGCTGTAACCCTTTCTGCGGTAGATGACTTCGCCAAACATACTCTCTATCTGACGCTCGCAGCCTTCCCGGTAATAGGTGCGCCCGACGTTGTCATGACCCGTCACCGCTTCCCGCTTCACCTCTTCATTCGAGCGCACATCAAGCCTCGCCTGATACAGCAGCCGGCACAGCTCCTGCCCTTCCTGGTGGATCATGCTTTCCAGTTCGTCATGGAGTTGATTGGACACTTCAGGTGACCGCAAACGGCCGATCACTCGCTCTAGCCGATCCCTCGTTGCGGTGAATTCATCGAATGTGGTCGGCTCGACTTTCGTATATGCTTTTTGCACAGGGTGTCTCCAATGGGGGGGGAGTTGGCCTCAAACTGCTTGTCTCCCCGTTGGTTACACCCTGTATTCTCTCCGCAAAATATGAAACTGCTTGTTTCTATTGGCCGATCAACTAGTTCTATAAGATCTGCACCCGAAGCATTTAAGAACGGCTCGAACTCGACAGACGTCTCGCGTGGCGCTGCGAAGCCGGCGGCTTGAACTGGGGTGGAGGAAAAGTGCCCGTGAGAACGAAGGGGAAAATTGCATCGTGGAACGATGACAAGGCGTATGGCTTCATCTCGCCGCTGGCAGGAGGTGAACGTGTATTCGTACACATCAAGGCCTTCGCAAATCGCACCCGCCGCCCGGTGGTCGGGGATATCGTGACCTATGGGGTGGCCACGGATAGGCGGGGCAGACCGTGCGCGGAAGGGGCCACCATCGCGGGTGTGCGGAAAGCGGTAAGGCCCAAATGGTCGTCCGGCGCGCTGCCGGTTTTTATGGCCGCAGGGTTTTTGTTGGTGGTCGGTGTCGGGGTTCTTGTATCGGCAGTTCCCGCGCCCCTGCTGCTGATTTACCTGGGTGTCAGTGCCATTACGTTTGCTGCTTATGCCCTCGATAAAAGGGCGGCTGCAGAAGGGTCCTGGCGTACCAGCGAGGGTACGTTGCACCTTTTGGCCCTCGTTGGGGGGTGGCCTGGCGCGGTGGTGGCGCAGAGTCGGTTACGGCACAAAACGAGAAAGCAACCATTCCGAGCGGTTTTCTGGGTGACGGTGGTCATGAACTGTGGTGCCTTTGGCTGGTCGCTGACTTCGGAGGGTACTGAAGCATGGCGCTCGGTTGCGGCTGCGGTGGCGTGAAGGCCGACGACGCGTTCGAGGTATTCGCTGGGCTCAGGTGGGTGGCGGGCCCTCGGCGCCTTTCCGCCTGTGGCCTTCCGTTTTTTCGCATGCGCCCGTTGCGGGTGACCGCTCAGCCCCCCGTTGGGGGTCATTCCAGCTGGATCCCGAAGGATCGGACCTGTGTACATATTGGGGGGGCTATTGGGGGGTCAGAGTAAAAACTCTCCCGCCAACATGACGTAGCTGCATTACGAACTCAACGGTCTGCTCTTCCTGGTTTTTACTGACCCCAACTTGCGCTAGTTTTTACCCTGACCCCAAATTGCGGTCCCGTGCTCCCGGCTTCGGGGCCAAGATGGCGCGGGGTGCTCCGCAGTGGTGCGTGCGCCGGGAGCACGGCCATGATCGCCGGCGGCGGCCCGCCGGAGCCGCCGCCGGACGTCTTTCGGCCACTTCACTCTAATGGCATGAAAACATAGCATTTTGTTGGGGCCGGGGGGCGCTGCTGGTGGAAACGCCCGGGGCAGTGCGCCGGTTGGCCTTTATGGCACGCGCCTTGCTTAGCATATTCCGCACCTTCCCCGCGGCGTGGCGCCGCGAGCCCTCTCTCCTACCCGAGGACCCATCCCATGCCCGGAAACGAATCCCGCCTGCAGGCGATCGACCATATCGCCAACCGGGCGGCCATGCCGCCGAAGACCCCGGAGCCCCTGGAGAACCTGTGGGCCGTCGACGTGTTCAATCTCGCCAAGATGCAGGCCAGCCTGCCGAAGGCGGTCTTCAAGTCCCTCAAGAACACCATCCAGACCGGCGCCGAACTCGACCCCACGGTGGCCGATGTGGTAGCCGCGGCCATGAAGGACTGGGCCCTCAAGAAGGGGGCTTTGTACTTCTCCCACGTGTTCTATCCCCTCACGGGCCTGTCGGCGGAGAAACACGACGGCTTCATCATGCCCGACAGCGACGGTTCCGCCATCACCGAGTTCACCGGCAGCCTGCTGGTGAAGGGCGAGCCCGATGGCTCCTCTTTCCCCAATGGCGGTATCCGGGGAACCTTCGAGGCCCGGGGCTACACCGCCTGGGACGTCACCAGCCCCGCCTACATCATGAACACCGACAACGGCAAGACCCTGTGTCTGCCTACGGTCTTCATCTCCTGGACGGGGGAGGCCCTGGACAAGAAGACCCCCCTGTTGCGTTCCAACGCGGCCATGGACCGGGCGGCCCGGCGGGTGCTCGGGCTGTTGGGTGAGACGGACATCGCCCCGGTCAACTCCAGTTGCGGTGCGGAGCAGGAGTACTTCCTGGTGGATACCAATTTCGCTATCGGTCGCCCCGACCTGCTGCTGGCCGGGCGTACCCTGTTCGGCCGACCGCCGGCCAAGGGGCAGGAGTTCGACGACCATTATTTCGGCGCCATCCCCGAACGCGTCCAGGTGTTCATGCAGGACGTGGAGGAGCAGCTCTACCGCCTCAGCATCCCGGCCAAGACCCGCCACAACGAGGTGGCACCGGGGCAGTTCGAGATCGCGCCCTACTTCGAAGTCGCGAATGTGGCCGCCGACCACCAGCAACTGTTGATGACCCTATTGAAGAGCACGGCGAAGCGCCATGGCTTCACTTGCCTGCTCCACGAGAAGCCCTTCGCGGGCATCAACGGCTCCGGCAAGCACGTCAACTGGTCCATCGGCAACAAGACCCAGGGCAACCTGCTGGACCCCGGTAAGACGCCCCATGACAACGCCCAGTTCCTGCTCTTCTGCGGCGCCGTGATCCGGGGTGCCCACAAGTACGGCCCCCTGCTGCGGGCGGTCATCGCGTCGGCGGGCAACGACCACCGGCTGGGTGCCAACGAGGCGCCCCCGGCCATCCTGTCGGTCTATCTGGGTAGTCAGCTGGAGGATGTCTACGAGCAGATCCGCCGGGGTGAGCTGACGGGTTCGCGGGCGGGCGGCATCATGGATATCGGCCTGCCCACCATCCCCACCTTCAATAAGGATGCCGGCGATCGCAACAGGACCTCGCCCTTCGCCTTCACCGGCAACCGCTTCGAGTTCCGCGCCGTGGGTTCCAACCAGTCGGTGGCGGGCCCGCTGATCGCCATGAATACCATGCTGGCGGATTCCCTGAACTGGCTGGCCGACGGCATGGAGGCGGAGATGGCCGCCGGTGCCACCCTCAACGAGGCCATCCTTAAAGTGCTCAAGGTCGTCATGGAGGAACACGGCAACGTGGTGTTCGGGGGTGACGGTTATTCTGCCGAATGGCACCGGGCGGCGGTGGAGGAGCGTGGGCTCATGAACATCCCCACCACCGCCGATGCCCTGCCGGCCTTCAAGGACCGCGACATCGTCCGCCTGTTCGAGTCCACCGGGGTGCTCACCCCCGTGGAGTTGCACAGCCGCTTCGAGGTCTATGCCGAGCAGTACATCATGGCCATCTCGGTGGAGGCGAAGCTGGTGATCAGCATGGCCAAGACCCTCATCCTGCCGGCCGCCACTCGCTATCTCAGGGAATTGGCGGCAAGCACCGCAGAGGTGGCCGCCATGGGGCTGGAACTCGGCAAGGAGAGCGCCACCCGCATCGCCGCGGAGATCGCCGCCATGATGGCTCGTGTGGACGAGTTGGGGGAGGCGGTGGAAATGGCAGATTTCGCGACCGATGAGGAGCATCTGCAGCACTGCGCCGGCACCATCCGCAGGCTCATGGATCAGGTCCGGGTGCATGGGGATGTCCTGGAGGGGGAGGTGGCCGACGACATGTGGCCCCTGCCCACCTACCAGGAGATGCTGTTCATCAAGTAATGCGGGCGCCCCGATGATGGCCTCTCATTACGGATCAGGCGCGGCCCAGGGCCAGCAGGCCGCGCATGAGGGGGCCGATGAGGGGCAGGCGGGCGTAGAGGCCGCCGGCGGCGTCCCAGTAGTCCACGTGGGCGCATACCCGGCCATCCGCGGCGAAGGTGATCTCGCTCATGCCCGTCACCCGCCAGTCGCCCAGGTATTTCACCCGACCGCCCAGCTCCCACTTGATGAAGGCCACATCGCCGGACCAGGCGGTGTCCAGCACCGTGAGGCGGACGTCCCGGATGTTGCCGAGGGTGTGTGCGAGTACCCGCAGCATGGCGTCATGGCCTCGCACCTCGTTGAAGGGGTCTCTGAACAGGACATCCTCGGTGGCGCAGGCCGCCAGGGCCTCACGCGCCGGCAACCGCCCTTCCCGCAGGACGTCGAACAGCCCGATCCAGGCCGCCAGGGCGGCCTTACGCGCGGCGGGCGCGCCATTGTTCATTCTTTGGCGAGCCGTGCGGCCAGGGGAAAGAACAGGCCGTAGGGCAGCAACCGGGCGAGCTTCATGACCAGGGCGAAGCGTCGCGGGAAGGCGATCTCGAAGCCCGTGCCCCGCAGGCCGGTGATGATGGCGGTTGCGGCGTCTTCCGCTGTCATGAGGTCCGGCATGGTGAAGTCGTTCTTCTCGGTGAGGCGGGTGGCCACGAAGCCCGGGTTGACGATGCGCAGATCCACGCCGCTGCCGCCCAGTTCGGTGCGCAGGGTCTCGGCGAGGTTGATGAGGGCGGCCTTGGTGGGGCCGTAGTAGGCGGCTTGCGGCAGGCCACGGTAGCCCGACAGGGATCCCATGAGGGCCACTTGGCCGCGGCCCCGTTCCTTCATGGCCGGCAGCACACCGTGAAGGCCGTTCACCACACCCATGTAGTTGACCTCCATATGGCGGCGGAACACCGCCGGGTCACCGAGCCCTCCGGGCAGGGGATCGTAGGTGCCGGCATTGAAGAGCGCCAGGTCCAGGGGGCCCTGACGGCCCTCCATATCGGCCACCGCCGCGGCCATGGCCGCGGTATCCGTGACATCGAGGGGCCGGGGGGTGATGGCGGAGTGTGCGTCATGGAGTTCCTCCAGGGCTCCGGCGCTGCGGGCCGAGGCGGTGACCGCGCAGCCCCCCGCAGCGAGCCGCAACGCCAGGGCACGCCCGATGCCGGCGCTCGCCCCCGTCACCCACGCCGAGGTCCAGGGCAGGTCTTCAGCCATCGTGGCCGGAGCCATCGTGGCCCGTGCAGTTGCGGCAACGGTATTCGATGATGGAGCCGTCCCGGGCCTCGAAGTCCATGGCCAGCCAGCGCCCGTCGTCGTCGTACCAGCTGTGGAGCCGCAGCTCGCCATCGAAGCGGTACCGGGTGGCGGCCACGGTGGCCGAGTCTAGAGTCAGGGCGTCTTCGCCCACCCGCTGCACGGTAATGTCGTTGACCTTGCCGGTGAGGGTGTTCAGTACCCGCTGCTGCTCCAGGATAATGGGATGCCAATGATTGGTGGGCACCAGGGGCAGGGGCAGCCGGCGCTCGCCGTCGGCGTCGGTGACTTGGAAGGCGTCGTCCCGGCGCTGGCCTGTGAGGAACAGTCGCTCGCCGTTGTGATTCACCTCCAACCGCAGGGATTGCAGCTCGTCGCGGCTCCACAGCTCCTCGGCCGAGTAATTCAGACTGTAGACCGTGAGTCCGAGGAAGCTCACCCGCAGGCGGGTATCTATGGAGGCCCGGGTGGTATCGCCCTCCTTCTGAATCCGCACCTCATGGGTGCCGATGGGACGGCCCTCGCGCGAGACGTCGAAGACATAGCGATGGTCCGTCGCGGACGCACTCGCGGCGCCTGTCGCGAGGGATGACCAGAGCAGGACCGAGGGGACCAGGGCGACGAGGGTGACCGATTTCATGAGTATGGCAACACGGAGATGGAGGATGGTATTGCCTTCAAGATACGGCGGCTTCCGGCCCGTGGATCACTGGGGCGCGAAGCCTTCTGGGGGCGGCGCCCTGACTCTGTTATGCTCTCGGACACCCATTCACCAGCCCCGACACCTTTGACCATTTCCGCAGACAGACAGAGCCTGGCCTTCATGAGAGCGGTCATGTGGGGCTTCGCCGGGGTGTTGTACAGCGCCGTGTTCCTCGGGGTGTGGCGCTATCTCGGTCTCGAGGGCGGGGCCTGGTGGCACCTGCCCGTGGCCACTGCCGCGGCGGGGGCCTTCGTGGCCGCCTTCTACAGCGCCAAACGGGCGGCCATCGTGGGCGCCGTCGCAGGGACGGTATCCAGTCAGGCCGCCCTCATCTACTTCCCCTTCGAGGATGGCCCCGGCAAGCTCATCACGGCCACGGTGGTGACGGGCCTGGTATTCGGGTTTGTCGCGGCCTTCTTTTATGAACGGCGGCGCGGTTCTCTCGCGGTGGTGGTGGTCGGAGGGGTGGCGGGTGCTATCGCCGGTCTCGCCTTGAGCGGGTTGGTATGGTTCCTTCCGGAACCGCCGTGGACCATGGTGATGACCTTCCTGCTGGTGCCCGTCACCGGCTCCATGTTCTACCTCTCGGCCCTCTCGGCCGAACAAAATCGCAGCGTGTACTTTCTTCCCCATGCCCTGAGTGTGGCCCTCGCCGCCACCTGGGTGTCGCTCATCGTGGGCAGCAGCATGTGGTTCCTGGCCCTGTCTCTGTCCTACGACCTCGAGCCCGTTGCCAAGGCCGCCCTGGAAGCGGCCTTCGATGAGTTTCCCGCCGCCCTTCTGGGGGGCGTGCTGGGCGGGGCCAGTGCGGGGGCGGCTATGGAACTGCTGAACGTGCGCTGGGTGTCCCGCATGTGAGCCCCGGCCGGCGGGCCGCGGGGTACCTCAGGGTGGATGCTCTCGCAGGGCGGTGGCGGCGGCCCGCAGGGTCGCCACGTCCTGGGGTGACAGGCGCTCTACGGCGCGCCACTGCAGGGCCGTGCGGGGGTGGTGGGCGAAGCGCCGGCGATGGGTCAGCAGAAAATCCCAGTAAAGAATATTGAAGGGGCAGGCGGTGGCGCCTGACGTGACCCGGGAGTCGAAGGGGCAGGCCGCGCAGTAGTTGCTCATGCGTTGGATGTATTTGCCCGAGGCGGCATAGGGCTTGGAGGCCATGAGGCCACCATCGGCATGCTGGGACATCCCCAGGGTGTTGGGGAGTTCCACCCACTCCACCGCATCCACGTACACCGCCAGATACCATTCGTGCACCTGCCGCGGTTGCACTCCGTAGAGCATGGCGAACAGGCCTGTGACCATGAGCCTCTGGATGTGGTGGGCGTAGCCGTGGTCCAGGGTCTGGCCCACAGCCTGGGCCAGGCAGTGCATCCGCGTGTCAGCGTTCCAGTAGAAGGCCGGCAGATCGGCCCGCGCCCCAAGATGGTTCATCTCCAGGTAGTCGGGCATGAAGCGCCCATAGATACCGCGCACGTATTCCCGCCAGCCCAGGATCTGGCGCACGAAGCCCTCCACCGAGGCAATGGGCGCCTGGCCTTGGTGGTAGGCCTCCAGGGCCGCGTCCATGACCTCCCGCGGGTCCAGGAGGTGGAGGTTCAGGGCGGCGGACAGGGTGGCATGGTAGAGCCACGCTTCGTCCGTCCACATGGCGTCCTGGTGGGGCCCGAACGAGGCCAGGCGGTGGGCGATGAAGTCCGCCAGGGCGCGCCGCGCATCCGCGGTGGTGACGGGCCAGTTGAAGTGCTCCAGGCGGCCGGGGTGGGCGGCGAAACGGCGTTCGACGATGTCCATGACCTCGCGGGTGGTGGCGTCCGGTGCGAAACCCAGGGGGCGTGGCAGGAGGCCCGGGCCCCGGCGGGGAAAGGGCTGGCGGTTGGCGCGGTCGAAGTTCCAGGCCCCGCCCGCCGGCTTGCCGTCGTCGTCCATGAGGATGCCGTGGCGCCGGCGCATGGCGCGATAGAAGTGCTCCATCACCAGGTTGCTGCGGCCGTCCGCCCAGCGGGCAAAATCGTCGTCGTCGGCCATGAAGTGGGGATCAGGCAGTACTCGCAGGGGCACACCGGAGGCTCGGCATTGGGCGGCGATGGCGGTGGCGACGCCGTATTCTCCGGGCTGCACCACCACCAGCTCGCGGGGGGCTGCGATGGCCAATGTCTCCGCCAGGGCGGCCTCCAGGGTGGGATGCCGGTGGTCTTCGAGGGCCAGATAGCTGAGGTGGAAGCCGCTGGAGGCGAGTCCGGCGGCGTAGTGACGCATGGCGGCCAGGAACATGACGATGCGGGCTTTGCCGGACCACACCCGGGTGGCCTCGCCCGGGGCCTCGACCATCAGCAGGCGGTCTGTGCCCGGGGTGAGGGACGTGAGCAGGGGGTTTTGGGGGGAGAGCTGGTCCCCCAGTATCAGTCCCAGACGGTGGCCCGCGGTCACGGTGAGGCGGTGCGGTTCAGGGGCGGGGCCGGGAGGCGGCCACCATGTAGTTGATGCCCAGGTAGTCGCTTAACGCAAAGTGGCGGGTCAAGGGATTGACCCGCACGCCCACGGTGGCATCCACCCCCAGGCCCCCCGCCTCCAGCAGACGGATGACCTCCGCCGGCCGGCGCAGCTTGGCGTAGCGGTGGGTGCCCCGGGGCAGCCAGCCCAGGATGTATTCCGCCCCGACGATGGCGCTGGTGAAGGCCGCCCAGGTACGGTTGATGGTGGCCACGAAGGTCATGCCGCCGGGCGCCACGAGGGCGTTGCAGGCCATCATGAAGCTCTCCAGATCGGCGACATGCTCCACCACCTCCATGTTCAGGACCACGTCGTAAGGCACCCCGCGGGCCGCCAGATCCTCGGCGGTGATGGTGGTATAAGCGATGTCGCGCCCCCCTGCGGCGGCGTGCAACCGTGCCACCTGGATATTCTTCTCCACCACGTCCACGCCGTGGACCGAGAGGCCCATGTCGTGGAGGGACTCGCTGAGAATGCCGCCGCCGCAGCCCACGTCCAGGGCGGTGAGGCCCGCCAGGGGGCGCGGCTTGTCGGGATCCCTCCCGAAGCCGGCGCACAGGCGCTCGCGGATGAAGGCGGTGCGCAGGCGGTTCAGGCGGTGCAAGGGCCAGAACGGACCGCCGTCGTCCCACCAGGTGTGGGCGAGGCGCTGGTAGTAGGGCAGTTCGCTCTCGTCGACACTGGCTGCCAGGGGCTGGTGATTCATTATCGCTGCCTCTGTTCGCTGGTGAGGTGTAGCCGTTCCGCGCCTCGAAGCTATAGGCCCCCCCCTGTCGGGCTGAAGCCCGACCTACGGCCCGACCTATCCAATACCCCCACTCCCTACTCCTTGGGCACGGATGTGGGTAGGGATTCATCCCAACATTCAAACCCGCGGCGCATACCCCGCGCGGGGGCGGTGCCACGCGAAGGCTGTCGGGCTGAAGCCCGACCTACAGCCCGACTTGCACGACACTCCCCTGTCCATTCCCTGGGCACGGATGTAGGTCGGGATTCATCCCGACATTAAAGCCCGCCGCGCATACCACAGGCCGGGCCGGAACCACCCGCCAGCGTTGGGTGTCGGGCTGAAGCCCGACCTACAGCCCGACCTCCGTCTTAGCGAGTGGATATTCTTCTTTCTAAACCCACGAATTCTGCTGACGAACCCGAAATATTTTGTTTAGCATCACCTGCGAGGTCCTCGGCGTCCGAAATTACGGGACAGCTACGCAGTCATGTCCACTACGAAGGGTTCCGGTGACCGGATCCGTCGCCGTCAGGGGCGTCGCCGCGAGCGGCGCCGGCCGCAGAAGCGGCTGATGCCCTGGGCCACCGCCTCGAAGGGCAGGCGCTGGAGGCTGCCATAGGTGGACTGGGCGCGCCCGGCGAGGCCGTGGATATCCGCGACCCGCGGCCTGTGGTCCGGATCCAGCGCGGACTGGAGGCCCTGGAGGCCGCCGGCCTGGAGACGCAGCTCCTTGGCATGGGGCAGGGCACCCGGGATCTGCCGTTCCCCGAGGGCGAAACGGCCCTTGTCCCGGAACAGCTGCAGCAGGGCCCAGCAGTTGCGCGCGGCGTTGTAGTCGGTGCAGCGCACGCACTCCCGCTCTCCGAGGTTGAAGCGCTCCACCAGGGAGCAGTCGCACTGGCGGTTGAGCACTGCCTTCTGGAAGGCGCAGGGCAGTTCCTGGACATCCTCCAGGGTGCGGCGGAATTCGTCTTCGTCGGTCATGGCGCGGGGTAGGGGTGGCGTTTGTGGATGGCCTCGATGGCTTCCAGCACCGGCGGGGACAGGATCACGCCGGCACTGCCGATATTGGTGGCCAGCTGGTCCAGATCGGTGGCCCCGATGATGGTGGCAGCCAGGAAGGGGCGGCTGTTTGCATAGGCCAGGGCCAGCTGGGCCGGATCGAGGCCATGGTGGCGGGCCAGATCCACGTAGGCCCGGGTGGCGGCCACGCTCTCGTCTCCCAGGTAGCGGGCATAGGCGGGCCAGCGGCTGATGCGTGCCCCGGCTGGGCGGGCGCCGTCCAGATATTTGCCCGTCAGCACCCCGAAGCCCAGCGGCGAGTAGGCCAGCAGGGCCAGGGCCTCGCGGTGGGCCACCTCGGCCAGCCCCACCTCGAAACTGCGGTTGAGCAGGCTGTAGGGGTTCTGGATGGAAGCCGGTCGGGGCAGGTCGCCGATAGTGGCGGCGTGGATATAGCTCATGGCGCCCCAGGCCGATTCGTTGGACAGGCCGAAGTGGCGGATCTTGCCCTCCTTCACCAGGGTGTCCAGGGCCTCGAGGGTCTCCGCGAAGGGGGTGAAGGCCTCGTCGGGCAGCACCTCATAGCCGAGACGGCCGAAGAAGTTGGTATTACGCTCGGGCCAGTGTAATTGGTAGAGGTCAATGTAGTCGGTGCCCAGGCGCCGGAGGCTGGCCTCCAGGGCTTCGCGCAGGTTGCCGGCGTCGTAGCGGGAGCGCCCGCCACGGATATGGGGAATCCAGTCCGCGCCGGGCCCGGCCGCCTTGGTGGACAGCACCACGCGGTCACGGTTGCCCCGGCGGGCCAGCCAGGAACCGATGTAGGTCTCGGTGCGGCCGTAGGTCTCGGCGCGTGGAGGGATGGGATAGAGTTCGGCGGCGTCGATGAAGTTGACCCCGTGATCCAGGGCGTAGTCCAGCTGGGCATGGGCCTCGACCTCGCTGTTCTGCTCGCCCCAGGTCATGGTGCCGAGACAGATGACGCTGACCTCGAGGTCGGTGCGGCCCAGAGTACGGTACTCCATCCTTCGCTCCTCCATCGGTGGGGGGGTAGGGCAAGCCAGCCTGGCCTTCTCGCTGCGCGCCAGCTTCATTTTCGGCCACGTGGCGCATTTGGGAAAACGGTGTCAGGAGCCTTTTCCTGCTAGAAACGGTTCCTGACACCCTTTTCCCAGCGGGGTCGGCGTGTAAAGCGAGAGGCCTCGTCTGCCTCAGCTTCCGGTACCCTGGTCGCGGCCCAGGCGTGCCAGTTGGCGGCGATCCCGCTTGGTGGGGCGCCCCGCCCCCTGTCCGGGGTGGCCGGCGGTGGCGCGCTGTGCCGCCGCGGACTGTTGGCGCTGGCGCAGGCTCTCGGCCGTCTCCTCGTAGAGGGCCTCGGCCTCGCGGGCGGGGCGGCGGGTAGTGGCGAGACCCCGCACCACGACCGTGATCTCCCACTCGCCCTTGCGTACCCGTATCACCTGATCCGGTCGCACCGGCCGGGCGGCTTTCGCCCGCTGGCCATCCACATGGACCTTGCCGCCGCTCACCGCCTCGGCGGCGAGGCCACGGGTCTTGAAGAAGCGCGCCACCCACAGCCACTTGTCGAGGCGTTGCGTACCCTCAGCAGACACTATTCCAGTCCCAGCAGGGCATCGAGACGCCCCTCGCGCTCCAGTTGCACCAAGTCGTCGAAGCCACCCACCGCCACCTCGTCGATGAAGACCTGGGGCACCGTGCGGCGCTGGCTGCGTTGCATCATCTGCCGCCACAACTCCCGGTCCGCGCCCACGTCCACGACGTCGTAGCTGATGCCCTTGTTATCCAGCAGCCGGCGTGCCCTGATGCAGTAAGGACAATGGGTCGTGAGATATATTTCTACGTTAGCCATCGGCATGAATCCAGGCCGTTCGTGTGAGGGAATGGTATGGCGGCCCCGGCGGCGGCGCCGGGACAAAAAAAAGCGGTCCCGCGGGACCGCATCGATACTGCATGACGGCGGGCGCACCGTGGCGGGGCGCCCTGATTGGCGGAGCCGTCGTTACTTTTTTACCCACTTGTCGAAGTTGTCGGTGGTCTTCTCTTTGCCATCGCCGTAGCCGGCCTCGTAGGCCTCTGTCACGCGCTGCTCCTCGCGCTCCGGCATCAGCATGTACCCCGACTGCCAGCCGATGATGTACTCGGGCTCCACGCCCAGTTTCTCCATTTTGTCACTGGCCTCATAGTAAAAATTATCCACGCTTGCCTCCTGAACGGACTATATCAACAATGAACGAAGATCTAATATAACCATTAATTCTCCCACTGCGGGTGCTGATTGGCAAGAGCAGCGGGCTTATCGGGGGGCGGGAGGCGCCGGCAGCGGTTATAATCCTACGGCCGGTAGGGTGGGGAAGCCTTCCAATGCCACGGGAATAGACGGGAAATCGGTGCTTCCCACCGTGATCCGGCGGGCTGTACCTGCCTTGTCGCCGGCCCATCCTGCGCCTTAACGTGAAAGTCGCGAAGCACGAACTCCATCGGACGAACCATGGATCCCGCCACCACTGCCCGCCTCCTCATCACCTGTGCCGACAGGCCAGGTATCGTCGCCGCCGTGTCCAACTTTTTCTACAACCACGGTGCCAACATCACCGCCCTGGACCAGCATTCCAGTGATCCGGAAGGGGGGCGCTTTTTCATGCGCCTGGAATTCCAGACCCCCCATATCGAGCTGCCGCGCTCGGTGCTGGAGCGCGCCTTCCAGGGCATGGTGGCGGAGCGCTATGCCATGGAGTGGCACATCAGTTATGCCGCCGAGTTGCCCCGCATGGCCGTACTGGTATCGCGCCACGAACACGCCCTGCTGGAGCTGCTGTGGCGCTGGAGCCGGGGCAAGCTGCCGGCCGAGTTCGCCATGGTCATCTCCAATCACCCCGATGTGCGGGAGCGGGTGGAGTCCTTCGGCATCCCCTTTCATCACGTGCCGGTGACCCCGGATACCAAAGCCACGGCGGAGGCGGAAATCCTGGCGCTGCTGGATGGTGCCGCCGATGTCGTGGTGCTGGCGCGCTACATGCAAATCCTCAGCCCCGACTTCGTGGCCGCCTATCCCAGCCGCATCATCAACATCCACCACTCCTTCCTGCCGGCCTTCGCCGGCGCGGATCCCCACAAGCGGGCCTGCGAGCGCGGGGTGAAGCTCATCGGCGCCACCGCCCATTACGTCACCAGCGAACTGGACGAGGGACCCATCATCGAGCAGGACGTGGAGCGCGTGTCCCATCGCTTCAACGCCGACGAGTTGCGTGAACTGGGGCGGGACATCGAACGCAACGTGCTGGCCCGCGCCGTGCGCTGGCACCTGGAGAACCGGATCATCGTGGATGGCAACAAGACGGTGGTGTTCGCCTGATAACGCCCCCGCGGCCGATAATCGCTGCAAATCGCTACCGCGGTTGCCGCGGGTCCATCAGTTGCGCTCCAGGGCATCCAGGGCGTGGCGCAGCCAGCGTGTGCCCTCAGCGGCGCGCCGGCGATCCGACAGCAGCAGGGCGGCGATGCTCTCGGCGTTGCGCACCGGCCGGCCCTGGGTCTTCTCGTAGATGCCCTCGAGGGTGAAGATGAGTTCCTTCAACTCCGATTCGGGATAGCCCTTGCGGTGCAGGTGGCCGAACAGGTCCCCGGTCACCGAGCCGCTGCGGCTGGGACAACGGCGCTCGTAGGCCTCCAGCAGGGGGGCGAGCAGCCGTGCGGCCTCCGCCGGGGAGGTGAGGTCGGCGGTGAGATAGTCCACGAGCCGCGCCACCGCCTGTTCCAGGCTCGGCTGTGGGGCGGCGGACCCGGATCGGGATTCCTTTGGGGCCCGCGTGGCCCGCTCGCGCCAGTAGGTGCTGAAGCCGCCGGGGCCTGCATGGTTGAGAAACTGGCGATGGACGATGTCCGCCAGGGCATCCAGGCAGCCGGCGGCCCTGCTGTCCGGCGCCCATACCACTACCGGAACCTGGTTGCGCACCGCCTGCTCCACGCGGGTGTCCGCGGCCACGAAGCCGAGGTAGTTGACGTTGCTCTTGAGATATTTCTTCACGGCGCCGAGAAAGCGCCCGTGGACCCGCCGGCTGGTCTGATAGTCCGGGGCACGGTTGACCACCACGTAGAAGGGCGCCCGGGAGCCCCGGGACAGGGCCAGCTTGAGGAGGGAGAAGGCATCGGTGAGGGCAGTGGGTTCCGGCGTGATCACCAGTACCTTGTATTCGGCGGCGTCGACGAAATCGAGGACGTTGCGGGTGACTCCCGCGGCAGTGTCGATGATGATGTGGTCGTAGTTCCTTTCCAGGGTGCCGAGGGCGTCCACCAACTGGCCGCGGGCGGCGGGGGCGAGTTCGGCGCAACGTTCCACCCCCGAGGCCCCGGGCAGGATGTGGAGGCCCCAGGGGGTGGTCGCCATCACCTCGCCGACGGTGTACTCGCCTGTCACCACCTGTTCGATGGTGCGTGCGGGGGATATGCCCAGCAGGATATTGACGTTGGCGAGTCCGGTATCGGCATCGAACAGGCATACCCTGGAGCCACGGCGGGCCAGGGCCACGCCCAGATTGACCGCGATATGGGTCTTGCCGACCCCACCCTTGCCGCTGGTGATGGCGATGACTGTGGCCACGGAGCCCCTTGAGATCGATGTCGTCGTGCCGTGGGCCCGCAGCGGCCCGTGACTGGGACTTTATTATCTTACAAGGGGCGCTGGAAACGCGTTTGCGGGCCCGGCGGGGGGCGACCGGCTCGGGGCCATGCGGATGGACCCGCTACCACATGGGGAAGAAGGAATTCATGAAGGACATGGGCCTCACCACGTTGGACGTCATCGCCCCCATGTCCCGGCTCATGTAAGCGGTGTTGGCGGTCATGGAGTCGACGGAGCGGCTCATGGCCGCGATGCTGGTGAGCATGGGATCGAGGGCGTTCATCTTCTGGGAGATGTCCACCATGTCCCGATGGACGTTGGTGAGGTTCAGGTTCATGGCCTCGGTGTCCATGGCGATGGTTTCCATGTTCAGGGACATCTCGTTCATGCGTTCCGTCATGTGACCCACGTTCTCCGACAGCTTCACCATGTTGTGGTGCATGCCCTCCAGATGTACCGACATGCGGGGATCGACGCTCTTGGCCAGCACGTGCATGTCCTGGGTAAGGCTGAAGATGAGGAAAAAACCGTAGCCGGCGAGGATGATGAAGGCAAACAGCGCCGGGTAGACCACCAGTTCCCAGCGCCGTGCGCTGGTCTCGAAGGCACGGGCGAATCGCTCCAGGGCGGCCTCGTTGGCGACGAACACGTCGCCGCCGTTTTTCGTGCTGGCGGCAGGGGAGGGATCCTGTGCCGAAGGGGGATTGCTTTCCATAACGCTTTGCACCAGTTGGGGAGACGATGAATCGCCGCCGCTTATTGTTGTGGCACTCGTTGGACTATTTCGAGTTGCTTATGTTCAAAGGATAAAACGATACCCGTATCAGAGATTTCTGAAATCGGGAACCCGCGCCCGTCGTGGCGCGAGGGTTCCAGGAGGCGATCGGCTGTGTCGATGATGCCATGTGTGACCAGCCAGTGGCGGGCATCCTCGGCGTCTTTCTCGAACCATGCCCGGGCGGAACCCAAGCGGAAGCTGTAACCCCAGCGATCCATGTCCGCCAGCAGCCGCCGGCGTCCCAATCCGGGGACGGCGTCGGCCAGCAGCACCTGCAGGTAGCACACGGCGCTCTCTTCCATGAAGTCGCCAGCGGCGTCCGTGTGCAGCCGCGCCCGGCGTCCGTCGTCCATGCAGATGTAGTGGCAGGCTTCATGCAGCAGCGAGTGCACGGGGGTATCCACGCGGAACAGCAGCCGGTGGCCCACCAGGCCCGCTTCCGGCGCCCCCCAGTAGCTTCCGGGTATAGGGCGGTGGTTCGCCACCTCCACCGCCTCGAGGCCGAAGGGGGCCAGCAGTCGCCGGGCATGGCCGGCGGGCAACTCGGCACAGCGCATGACGCCGGTGGGATCCACCATGGCGACGGCTCAGACCGTGCCCCGTTCCCGGGGGATGTCGTCGTCCTCCCGGCGTTCGGCGTCCTCTTCATCCGCGGGCAACATGTCCACGATGGCGTCGATATTCCCCATGGGTTGGTGTCCTTCGCCCGAGGGGTTTGTGAACTGGTCGTTGAGGGACTGGATGTACTGGTCGGCATCCGCCAGCACGCTGGAAACGCGTCGCTGGGCCCGTTTGTTCCAGCCCACGGGCATCACCCGGAACAGCAGGCGCCAGGGGCTGGTGTTGAAGCGGAAGGCCCGGCGCAACATCTCGGTGGTGAGCATGGGGATCCCCTTGGCGTCGATGCGCTTCTCCATCCTGCGGGCCACCAAGGCACGCACGGAGAAATGTATGTACAGCGCAGCGCCCAGGATGATGACGCCGCCCAGCACGGTGATGACGGGATGCTGGAACAGCATGGACCACCAGGGCACGTAGGTGCCGAGCACGCCGGCCAGTATCAGGATGGTGAGGAAGATGGCTCCATCGGCGATGAGTACCCGTTTGCGCCAGCGCCGGCGCAACTCGATCATGCGGTTCACGAAGCCCTCTTCCACGCATTTGGCGGTCTGCTCCAACACGCCGATGATGCGATAGGACCGCTCCACCTCCACGCGCTTGATGCGGGTCTCGATCTCGTTGAGATCGGTGTCGCGCTTGGACTCGAAGCGGGCGCGCCGGGCGTCGTCCTCGATGGGGGTGGCGGCGTTGGGGTTGTAGATGCGGTAGAAGTATCCGGCGGTGAGGCCGTGTTGGGACAAGGCTCGCTGCCATGCCGCGAACACCTCCTCGGGGTTGTCCTCCCGGGCGGTCACGTCCACCTGGTTGAGGATATAGAGGAATTTGTTGGAGTCGGCGCGCTTGATGGTGCCTGACACCAGATGCTGGAGGGTGTCGTGCATGGCCCCGGCCTCGGGATGGCGGGCATCGAACAGCACCAGCACCAGGTCGGACAGATCCATGATACGGTCCGTGATCTGCAGGGTGGAGGTGCGCTGGGCGTCGGCGTCGAAGCCGGGGGAATCGATGAGGATCTTGCCCCGCATCTTCTCGCTGGGGCAGGTCTTGAGCTGCAGGTAGGCGTCCACCCGGTAGCCCTGGCCCGCGTCGACGTTCTCGATCTCCTTGCTGATGCGGTAGAAGGGGAAGCGGGGATCCGAGTCCAGGGAGATCCCCGGCAGGGTGCGTGGCGTCTCGTCCACGCCGTAGCAGATCACCGTGAATTTGTCGTCCACTGCCTGGGTGCCGGTCTTCTGCAGATCCATGCCCAGGTAATAGTTGATGTAGGTGGATTTGCCGGACGAGTAGGTGCCGAGGATGGAGATCATGGGCCACCAGGAGACCCGGGTGGCGAAGGATTCGGAATGGTCCAGCAGACCGAGAGCATAGGCCACCTGGTCCATTTGGCGAAAGCTGTGGACCACCTGCAGGAGTACGGGGTTTTCCGCCTTGAGGTGCTCCTCCAAGCGCTCGAGGCGCTGCTGGACCTGACGGGATTCCTCTTTATGGCTACGAATTTCCATAGGACATTGGCCTCTGCCGGCGAAGGGACACAATTACTTAATTTTAACCCATAACGCGGGCCCGCTGCGATGGTTCCGTTGTCCCGGAGTTCACGCCATGCGTTTCGATCCGCCCCTGATACGGGGCCGACTGGTGCCGCGCTACAAGCCGGCGGGCTGTCGGGCTGAAGTCCGACCTGCAAATACCTCTCCCACCGTCCATTCCAACGGCACGGATGTAGGTCGGGATTCATCTCGACATCCAATCCCGCCGCATGCGCTCGGGGCCGGGCCGGAATCTCCGCCGGCGGGCTGTCGGGCTGAAGCCCGACCTACAGTCCGACAGCCCGACATCCAACCCCCGGACATCAGGCCACCCCGTCATCCGAGTTGGCTGTGAATGGCCTTGTCGAGACACTGCACGATGGCATGGTCCAGGGGCTCTCCGTCCATGTCGGTGAGGAAGAAAATGTCCTCCACCCGTTCTCCTAGAGTGGCCACCTTGGCCGCCTGCAGGCGCGTGCCGCAGTGGGCGATGACCAGGGCCAGATGGGCCAACAGACCGGGCCGGTCCCCGGTCCTTACTTCCATGATGCTGCGGTGATTCACCGTGTCGGTGTAGTAGTTTATCTCCGTGGGCACGTAGAATTGGCGCAGCCGCCGCTCCATCAGGCGCTGGGGTGGCGTGGGGGGCACCGAGGACTGGGCAAGGGCCGTGCCCATGGCCCTTTCTATCTCGCGCTGGCGGGCCGGCTCCACCACCGGGCGCAGGTCGTCCTCGCCCAGCAGGATGAAGGTGTCCAGCGCGCTGCCGGAGGCCGTGGTGATGACCCGGGCATCGAGCACCGACAGGCCGAGGCGGTCCAGGGTGGCGGTGGCGGTGGCAAACAGGAAGGCGCGGTCCCGCGCGTAGACGAATACCTCGGTACCGCCCCGGTGGGTCTTGGACCGTACCCGCACCAAGCGGTCCTCGCCCTCCCGGCGGGCCTCGAGGATGGCGGCAGTCTGCCACTGGATCTCGTCGGGCGAATGGCGCAGGAAATACTCCTCCGGCAGCTCCGCCCACAGCGCCTCCACCTCGTCCCGTCCGAAGGCGCCCTGGGACAGCCTGAGCCAGGACACCTCCTGGGTCTCCTTCACCAGATCCGGCGTCTCGGTGGGCTTTTCCGGACCCAGCCGCAGCATGCGCAGGGTGGCGTTATAGAGCTGCCATAACAGGGCGTTCTTCCAGTCGTTCCAGAGGGTGGGATTGGTGCCGCGGATGTCCGCCACCGTCAGCAGATAGAGATAGTTCAGGTGGCCGCGGTCCCCCATCTTATCGGCGAAGGCGGCCACCACCTCGGGGTCGGAGATGTCCTCGCGCTGGGCCGTCACCGACATGATGAGATGGTTCTTCACCAGCCACTGGACGAAATCCGCCTCGCGCCGCGTGAGGCCGAGACGGATGCAGAAGTCGAAGGCATCCCGCGCCCCCAGTTCCGAGTGGTCGCCGCCCCGTCCCTTGCCGATGTCGTGGAACAGGCCGGCCAGGTAGAGCACCTCCGGGCTCGGCAGGGTGTCCATGAGGTCGGAGCAGTAGGGGAACTCGTGATGGAACTCGGGTACCGTGAGGCGGCGCAGGTTACGCACCACCATGAGGGTGTGCTCGTCCACGGTGTAAACGTGGAACAGGTCGTGCTGCATCTGGCCCTCCACGGCGCCGAAGGCCGGCAGCCAGGCGCCGAGCACGCCGTAGCGGTGCATGCGCCGCAGGGCATGGGTGATACCCCGGGGTTGACGCAGGATGTCCAGGAACAGCCGCAGGTTGGCCGGGTCGTGGCGATAGTCCTCGTCGATGAGGTCGAGATGGGCCTGGACCTGGCGAATGGTGGGGGCGCTGACGCCGGTGAGTTCCGGGTGCTGCTGCATCACCAGGAAGAGTTCCAGCAGCGCCGAGGGCCGGTCCGCGAAGACCCGTTCGTGGGTGGTCTCCAACTGGCCGCCGCGGTTGCGGAAGCGCTCGTTGATGGACGCCGGCGGGGTGTCGCTGCCCTTGCCGAGGATGACCTCGTCGAACAGGGACATGAGCATCTCATTCAGGCAGGCCAGCTCGGCCACCGTGCAGTAGTACGCCTTCATGAAGCGCTCCACCGCCAAGTGATGGTCGTCCGGCCGGTAGCCGAAGCGCTCGGCCAGGGCCCGCTGGTGGTCGAACAGCAATCGCTCCTCGGCGCGCCCTGTCATCAGATGCAGGCCGCAGCGCACCTTCCACAGTAAGGACTGGCCTTTCATCAGGGCCACGTATTCCGCATCCGTGAGGAAGCCGCCGCTGACCAGTTCGTAGAGGTCGTCCGTCTCGAAGTGCCGCTTCAGCACCCAGCCCACCATCTGCAGGTCCCGCAGGCCGCCGGGGCCTTCCTTGATGTTGGGTTCCAGGTTATAGAGGGAATCGTGGAACTTGCGGTGGCGGGCCGCCCGCTCGGCACGCTTGGCCTCCAGGAACTCCCGCGCCGGCCACATGGATCGGCCATCGGTGGCGGCGCGCATGGCGCTGAACAGGCGCTCGTCCCCCGCCAGCAGCCGGGATTCCGTGAGGTTGGTGACCACCGACAGATCGGCGGCGGCCTGGCTCACGCATTCCTCGACGGTGCGCACGCTCTGGCCGATCTCCAGGCCAATGTCCCACAGCTCCACCAGGAAGCGCTCCAGGGTGTCGGTGTCGCCGGCGGCGATATCTTCGGGCAGCAGGACGAGAATATCGATGTCCGAGGCCGGATGGAGTTCGCCGCGACCGTAGCCGCCCACCGCCACCAGGGCGGGGCGCTCGGCGAAGTCGCCCAGCCGCGATCGCCACAGGGCCGTGAGGATACGGTCCACGGCCGCGGCGCGGGCGGTCACCAACTGGTCGGCGGGGAGCTGGTGGTCGAAGGCCTCGGCGAGGCGCCGGTCCACCCGCCGCACCGCATCGCTGAATACTGCCATGGGCACGCCTGCCCGGTTGAGGGCCGCCGTCTCGTCAGCGGGGAGCAGGTTCAGGGAAGGGGAGAGCGTCGCCGCGGGGTTGGCCATGGTAAGGGGTCGTCGCGGGACTAGACCGCCTCGTCGCTGCGGCGGGTGAGGACCTCATGGCCGTCGCCGGTGACGAGGATGGTGTGCTCCCACTGGACCGACAGGCCATGGTCCTTGGTGACCACCGTCCAGTTGTCCTTCAGGAGCTTCACGTGGCGCTTGCCGGCGTTGATCATGGGCTCGATAGTGAAGGTCATGCCGGCCTGTAACACCATGCCGGTCCCGGGATTGCCGTAGTGCAGCACCTGGGGATCCTCATGGAACTTGCGGCCGATGCCGTGGCCACAGTATTCCCGCACTACCGAATAATTGTGTCGTTCGGCATGGCTCTGGATGGCATGGCCGATATCGCCGAGGGTGGTACCGGGGCGCACCAGGTCGATGCCCATCTCCAGGCATTCCTTGCACACGGTGGTGAGCCGCCGCGCCATCACCGAGGGCTCGCCCACGAAGAACATCTTGCTGGTGTCGCCGTGGAAGCCGTCCTTGATGACGGTGACGTCGATGTTGACCACGTCTCCGTTCTTGAGCCGCTTGTCCCCCGGGATGCCGTGACAGACCTGGTGATTCACCGAGGTACAGATGGATTTGGGAAAGCCCCGGTAGTTGAGGGGGGCGGGAATGGCCTGCTGTTCGTCGACGATGTAGTCGTGGCACAGGCGGTCCAGCTCGCCGGTGGTGACACCCGGCACCACGTGGGGACCGATCATCTCCAGTACCTCGGCGGCCAGGCGGCCGGCCACACGCATCTTCTCGATCTCTTCGGGAGTCTTGATAGTCACCGCCATGTTTCGTTGGGCTGGGCCTTCGCGCACGGGAATCGGGCTCCGCTGATTGGGGGACGGCCGGCGCAGCCCCGTGGCCTCCGGTCCGTCCGGGACTCGTACACCGCCGGTGCCTGCCCGACAGCTCGGCGACCAGGGCCCTCGCCTGGCCAAAGCTTCCCGGAAATGCTCCTGTTTACAGGAGGTTATCGGTCTGGGAATGACGCACGGTGGATTGTGATGGAAACGCACCTATGGTATAAAGCCGCCCCCCGTTTGGCAACGGCGCGTTTCCTGTGGAAATAGCCGCCGCCGCGGGCGAGCCCTGTCCGGGCGGATATGCCGTCGGACCAGGGTCTCTTTGGACCTGATATGTCCCCGCCGGGGGCGTTCAGGCCGTTTTAACGTGAAAGTCGCGAAGCACGAACACCCCGTCGCCCTCTGGGAGAGGGATGGGGTGAGGGAACGAACATGGCGATACGCGCTCCTCTTTCATCATCTTGGGCGGCGCGTATCGCCATGAGAGTCAGCGGGAAACGCCGCGCAATTCGGCATTTCCTCATAAAAATTCCACACGCGTGCCAGCCACGTGCGTCGCGGGTGCCCGGAGATTCGGGTTACGGCGCACGGGCACGCGGAGGCCCAACCCACACAGGAGAAATGACAGATGGCAAACGTAACCATGCGCCAGATGCTGGAGTCCGGCGTGCATTTCGGTCACCAGACCCGTTTCTGGAACCCGAAGATGGCCCCCTATATCTTCGGCCAGCGCAACAAGATCCATATCGTCAATCTGGAGCAGACACTCCCCCTCTATAGCGAAGCCATGAATTTCCTCGGCCGCATGGCGGCCAACGGCGGCGCCATCCTGTTCGTGGGCACCAAGCGCACCGCCCAAGAGGCGGTACGCGCCGAGGCCCTGCGCTGCGGCATGCCCTATGTGGATCGCCGCTGGCTGGGGGGCATGCTCACGAATTTCAAGACCGTCAAGCAATCCATCGCCCGGCTCAAGGAGTTGGAGGCCATGATGGAGGACGGTTCCATGAACCGAATCAACAAGCGCGAAGGCCTGATGCGCCAGCGCGAGCTGGATAAGTTGGAGAGCAGCCTCGGCGGTATCAAGAACATGAACGGCCTGCCGGATGCCATGTTCATCATCGACGTGGGCTTCGAGAAGATCGCGGTGGCCGAGGCCACCAAGCTGGGCATCCCCGTGGTGGGCGTGGTGGACACCAATAACAGTCCGGACGGTGTGGATTACGTCATTCCCGGCAATGACGATGCCATCCGCGCCATTCATCTCTACGTGAGTGGTGCCGCCGATGCCATCAAGGAAGGCCGGGAGGCCGCCCGCAACATGCTGGTGAATACCGAGCAGGACGAGGGTGGACAGCCCGTCGCGGAGCAGGCACCGCCCCCCGCCGAGGCCTCCCCCGAGGCCGCGGCCCCAGCCCCCGTCGAAGCCCCGGCCGAGGCGGAGGCTCCAGAGACCAAGGCGGCCGATACCTCGGCATGAGGGGCGGGTGGCCCGCCTCGGTGATGTGGCGGGCCACTGGTGTCACCCGAACCCATTTTTAAGGTTTCAGAGAGGACAGTGGCAATGCAGATCAGCGCTGCACAGGTAAAGACGCTGCGTGAACGCACCGGCGCAGGCATGATGGAATGCAAGAAGGCCCTGGTGGAAGCCGGGGGTGATATCGAAACAGCCGTGGAGGTCATGCGCAAGTCCGGTGCCGCCAAGGCGGACAAGAAGGCCGGGCGGGTGGCTGCCGACGGTATGGTCGGCATGGCCGTGGCCGGCGACGGTCTGCGCGCCGCCATGGTGGAGGTCAACAGCGAGACCGACTTCGTGGCCAAGGAGGAGAACTTCCGGGGCTTCGTCCAGGCCCTCGCCGATGTGGTGCTGCGGGAGCAGCCGGCGGACGTGGAGGCCCTGTCGGCCCTGAGCCCCGAGGAGTTCGGCGGGGCCTCGGTGGAGGATGCCCGCCGCGAACTGGTGGCCAAGGTGGGTGAGAATATCGCCATCCGGCGTCTCGAGGTGATGGCGGCTGCCGGCGACCGTATCGGCCAGTATCAGCACGGCGCACGCATCGCGGTGTTGGTGGACATGAGCGGCGGCAGCGACGAGCTGGCCCGTGACGTGGCCATGCATGTGGCCGCCAGTCGGCCCGTGTGCCTGGACGAGGGCAGTATCCCCGAAGGCATGCTGGACAAGGAGCGGGAGATCTTCGCCGCCCAGGCCGCCGAGAGCGGCAAGCCACCCGAAATCGTCGACAAGATGGTGACGGGCCGCATCAAGAAGTTCGTAAAAGAAGTGACCTTGTTAGGCCAGCCCTTCATCAAGGACCCCGATACCACCGTCGAGAAGCTGCTGGCGGACCAGGGTGCCCGGGTGAACGCCTATGTTCGCATGGAGGTGGGCGAGGGCATCGAGAAGAAGACGGAGAACTTCGCGGAAGAGGTGGCGGCACAGGCCCGCGTCTGACCATCATGGGAACGTGCAGCCGCCCATCACCCCGCCCCGGGTCCCCGGCATGACGTCCGCGGCGCTGCGCTATCCGCGGGTGCTGCTCAAGCTGAGCGGCGAGGCGCTCATGGGGGATGGCGAGTTCGGTATCGATCCGGTCATGGTGGAACGCACCGTGGACGGTATCCTGGAACTGGTGGCCGCAGGCGTGCAGTTGGGGCTGGTGCTGGGGGGCGGTAACATCTTCCGCGGCGCCGCTCTGGCCCGGGGTGGCCTGGATCGGGTGACCGCCGACCACATGGGCATGCTCGCCACGGTGATGAACGCCCTGGCCATGTCCGATTTCCTGGTGCGCCGGGGTCAGCGGGCCACGGTCATGTCGGCCATCCCCATGGGTGGCGTGTGCGAGCCCTACGACCGCCGGCGCGCCGTGACCCTGCTCGAGGACGGCCATGTGGTGCTGTTCACCGCCGGTACGGGCAACCCGTTCTTCACCACGGATTCGGCGGCCAGCCTGCGGGCCATCGAGGTGGCGGCCGATCTGCTGGTCAAGGCCACTAAGGTGAACGGCGTCTACGCTGCGGATCCGATGACTCATCCGGACGCCGAGCGCTTCGTGAAGATCAGCTACGGAGAGGTGATTCGACGCCGCCTCGCCGTCATGGATACCACCGCCATCGTGCTGTGCCAGGACCACGGGATGCCCCTCAAGGTGGTGGACATGGGGCGGCCGGGGTCCCTGATGCGGGCGGTTCGGGGCGAGGACGAGGGCACTTTGGTCTACAGCGACGACTGAGGTCCCTCGCGGCCGGCGGGCGGCTCGCCGGAACTCAAAATAGACGCTCTCTCATTGATGGAACGGTTGATACCATGATAAACGACATTAAGAAAGACGCCCGCTTGAGGATGGACAAGAGCATCGAGGCCCTGCGCCAGGAGCTCACGAAGCTGCGTACCGGCAGGGCCCACACCAGCCTGCTGGACCATCTCCACGTGAGTTACTATGGTTCGGATGTGCCCATCAACCAGGTGGCGAATGTCAACGTCATCGATCCCCGCACCCTCGGTGTCGCGCCCTATGAGAAGTCCATGGTGCCGGACGTGGAAAAGGCCATACTCAATTCGGGACTCGGTCTCAACCCGGTGACCTCGGGCACCATCATACGGGTGCCCCTGCCGCCCCTCACGGAGGAACGGCGCAAAGACATGATCCGGGTGGTGCGCCAGGAGGCGGAGCAGGCGCGGGTGGCCATTCGCAATATCCGCCGCGATGCCAACCATTCCCTCAAGGAGTTGTTGAAGGAAAAGGAGATCTCCGAGGACGACGAGCACCGCGCCCAGGATGAGATCCAGAGGCTCACCGATACCAAGGTGGCGGAGGTGGACAAGGTACTGGAGGCCAAGGAAGCCGATCTCATGGAGGTGTGACTCCGCGGTCCGGGGTTGCGACGTAAACCATCTGGAGGGGTGTCACAGTTTCATGAGTTCCGAGCAACCTCCGACGCTCCGCGAGGATTCGCGGCCCCGGCATCTGGCCGTCATCATGGACGGCAACGGTCGCTGGGCCCGGCGCCGCCATCTGCCGCGCTTCGCAGGCCACAAAGCGGGTGCGGACACCGTGGAAATGGTGGTGGAGGCCTGCGGCCAGCTCGGCGTAGAGGTCCTCACCCTGTTCGCCTTCAGCAGCGAGAACTGGCAGCGTCCCGAGGACGAGGTGGGGATGTTGATGGGGCTCTTCGTGTCCACCCTGGAGCAGAAGTCCCGCCGCCTGCATCGCAACAACGTGCGGCTGCGGGTCATCGGTGACCGCAGGCCCTTCAGCAGCACCCTCAGACAGCGCATCGTCGAGGCCGAGGAACTCACCCGGGACAATACCGGCCTCCACCTCTTCATCGCCGCTAATTACGGTGGCCGCTGGGACATCGTCGAGGCCGCCCGCCGGCTGGCCGTCGAAGTACAGGCCGGCACCCTGGCGGCGGCGGATATCGACTTGGAACACTTCGCGGCCGCCCTGTCGCTGGCCGGCCATCCGGAACCGGACCTCTTCATCCGTACCGGTGGCGAGCAGCGCATCAGCAACTTCCTGCTGTGGCAACTGGCCTACACGGAACTCTACTTCAGCGACGTGCTGTGGCCCGATTTCGGTCGCGGCGACCTGCTCGCGGCCTTCGCCGATTTCGCCCGGCGCCAGCGGCGTTACGGCAAGACGGGGGAGCAGGTGGCCCGGGTGCAGGGTGCGTAGGCCATGAGCCGCCCCCTGTCCTCGCTGACCCAGCGGGTGCTGACGGCCCTGGTGTTGGTTCCCCTGGTGGTGGCGGCCATCCTGCTGCTGTCTCCGCCCGGGTTCGCGGCCCTGCTGGGCCTCTTCGTGCTCGGTGGCGCCTGGGAATGGTCGGCCATGGCGGGGTTGGGGGATACCCGCCGCCGGGTGGCTTATGTACTGGTGACGGCGGCCGTCCTGGGGCTGGTCTACGGGCTGCTGGCGCGCCCCGCCGCGGGCCCCCTGCTGCTCCTGCTGGCCCTGGTGTGGTGGGCCCTGGCGGCCGCCCTGGTGGTGCGATTTCAGCTCCAGGGTGTTTTCACCACCGGCGGCCCGTGGAGCCGTGGGGCGAGCGGCCTGCTGATCCTCGTCCCGGCCTGGTTCGCCCTGGTGGTGCTGCACCGCCAGGAGGCCGGCGGCCCGTGGCTGGTGTTATTCCTGCTGGTGCTCATCTGGGGTGCCGACACGGCGGCCTTCTTCGTGGGACGGCGCTGGGGCAGCCGCCGGCTGGCCTCGCGGGTCAGCCCGGGCAAGAGCTGGGAGGGGGTGGCCGGCGCCGTCGTTGCCGTGCTGGTGCTGGCCCTGGCGGTGGGCGAGCCCCTGGGTTTCGGGGAGTCACTGGTGCCCTTTCTCACCCTGGTGGCCCTGACCGTGGCGGCCTCGGTACTGGGTGACCTCACCGAGAGCCTGTACAAGCGCGAGGCGGGCCTCAAGGACAGCGGCAGCTTGCTGCCGGGCCATGGTGGCGTGCTGGATCGCATCGACAGTCTCACCGCGGCAGCGCCCCTGTTCGTGCTCGGCCTCTACGGCATGGGGCGTGTGGCGTGAAGGGCGTGACCATCCTCGGTTCCACGGGCAGCATCGGGGTCAGTACCCTGGATGTCCTGGCGCGCCACCCCGGGCGTTTCCACGTGGTCGCCCTCACGGCCAACGGCCACGTGGAGCGCATGGCCGAGCAGTGCCGGCGCTGGCAACCGGCCTGGGCCGTCATGGTCGACGAGGACGCCGCCGGGCGGCTGGCGGCGGTGTTGCGGGCGGAGGGGAGCGCCACCGAGGTGCTGGCCGGCCGCGACGCCCTCGCTACCGTGGCCACCCTGCCCGAGACCGACTACGTGATGGCGGCCATCGTGGGCGCCGCCGGCCTCATGCCCACCCTGGCCGCCGCCGAGGCCGGTAAACGGGTGCTGCTGGCCAACAAGGAGGCCCTGGTGATGTCGGGAGACCTTTTCATGGGGGCGGTTCGCGACCACGGTGCCGAGCTCCTGCCCATCGACAGTGAGCACAACGCCGTCTTTCAGTGCATGCCCCCGCGCTTCGCCGAGGGCCTCGCCGGCCGTGGCGTGCGACAGATCCTGCTCACCGCCTCGGGCGGGCCGTTCCGCGACCGCGACCCCGCCACCCTGGCGGAGGTGACCCCGGAGGAGGCCTGCAATCATCCCAACTGGGACATGGGTCGCAAGATCTCGGTGGATTCCGCCACCATGATGAACAAGGGCCTCGAAGTCATCGAGGCCTGCTGGCTGTTCCATACCACCCCCGACCATGTCCGGGTGGTGCTGCACCCCCAGAGCATCGTCCACTCCATGGTGAGCTATTGCGACGGCTCCGTGCTCGCCCAGCTGGGCAATCCCGACATGCGCACCCCCATCGCCTACGGCCTGGCATGGCCGGAGCGCATGGACTCGGGCGTTGAACCCTTGGCCCTGACCGGTGTCAATCTGACCTTCGGCGAGGCCTCCACCGAGCGCTTCCCGTGTCTCGGGCTGGCCTTCGATGCGGCGCGCGCGGGCGGCACCGCGGGGGCCATACTCAATGCCGCCAACGAGGCGGCGGTCGCGGCGTTCCTGGACGGGCGCCTGAGATTTCCCGATATCGCGCGGGTGGTGGATCACGTCCTCGGTCGAGCCGTGGCGGTACCGGCGACGGATATCGCCACCATCATGGCCGCCGACGACGAGGCCCGGCAGTTGGCGGGCGAGTACCTGATGAACCTGGGGAGACGCAACTGACATGGATACCTTGAACGCCATCGTGTTTTTCATCATCGCCATCGGCGTGCTGGTGACCATCCACGAAGCCGGTCATTTCCTGGTGGCCAAGCGCCTCGGCGTCAAGGTGTTGCGGTTCTCCGTGGGCTTCGGCCGGCCGCTGTGGCGCCGCCGGGCGGGGGCCGATGGCACCGAGTACCAAGTGGCCATGTTGCCCCTCGGCGGCTACGTCAAGATGCTGGACGAGCGTGAGGCCGAGGTGCCCCCGGAGGAGGCACACCGGGCGTTCAACAACCAGACCCTGGGGGTGCGCACGGCGGTGGTGGCGGCGGGACCCCTGGCCAATTTCCTCTTGGCGGTGGTGGCCTACTGGTTGATGTTCATGGTGGGTGTGGGCGGGTTCCGTCCGGTAGTCGAGGAAGTCGAGCCCGGGGGCTTGGCCGACCGCGCGGGACTGCGGGGCGGCGACGAAATCATCGCCGTGGACGGCACGGCCACTCGCAGCTGGGATCGCGTGATGCAGGCCCTGACGACCGCCGCCGTGGACGGCAATGACGCCCTGGTGCGGGTGGATACCGGCGGCGCCGACCACACCCTGACCATCGCCGCCTCGGCCATCGACGTGGATGCCCTGGCGCGCCGGGGGTTCCTCGACCAGTTGGGGGTGGAGCCCATGCGTCCGGCCATCGAACCCGTGGTGGGACGCATCGAGAAGGGGAGTCCGGCGGCGGCGGCGGGGCTGCAGGCGGGTGACCGTCTGGTGGCGGCCGACGGCGAGGACATCGGCGGCTGGCGCGCGTGGGTGGACTACGTGCGGGCGCGGCCGGGCAAGGCCATCAGCCTGGTGGTGGAGCGGGGGGGAAGCCGGCACATCCTCGACCTGGTGCCCGCGGCGACCCGGGACAATGGTGCCACCGTGGGCCGCATCGGGGCCGCGGTGGTGGCGCCCGATCTGGCGACCCACCCCCTCTATGTGGTGGAACGTTATGGCCCCGTCGCGGCGCTGGGCAACGCGGCGGCGAAGACCTGGGAGGTCACGCGGCTGACCCTGGCCATGATCTGGAAGATGTTGACCCTGCAGATCTCGGCGGACAACCTCAGCGGGCCCATCAGCATCGCCCAGTATGCCGGGGATTCGGCCAAGGTGGGGTTGGCCCGCTACCTGGAGTTCCTGGCCCTGGTGAGCGTCAGCCTGGGTATCCTCAACCTGTTGCCTATCCCGCTACTGGATGGTGGTCACCTGATGTATTACCTTATCGAGCTTTTTAAAGGAAAACCCGTTTCCGAGGAGGCGCAGCTGGCGGGGCAGCGCCTCGGCCTGGCCATGCTGGCGGGCCTCATGGGACTGGCTTTCTTCAACGACTTCGTGCGCCTGTTGGGCTGATCGAGGAATGGGTGTGACCGACCGACGCGGGTGCCGAGAATAATAATGAATCAGTTGCGACGCTACTTTTACGCCGTTGTTTTCACCTGTTGCGCCGTGGCGGCGCCCGTTCAGGCGTTCGAGCCTTTCATGGTGGATGACATCCGCATCGAGGGGCTGCAGCGGGTCACGGCGGGCACGGTGTTCAACTACCTGCCGGTGCAGATGGGCAGCCGGCTGGACGAGCGGGGTGCCACCGAGGCCATCCGCGAGTTGTTCAAGACGGGATTCTTCAAGGACGTGCGCCTCGAGCGGGACGGCGACGTGCTGGTGGTGTTCGTCAGGGAACGCCCGTCCATCGCCAACATCGAGATAAGCGGCAACTCCGCCATCGAGACCGACCAGATCCTCGAGCAGTTGAAGTCCATCGGTTTCGCCGAGGGCCGGGTGTTCGAGCAGGCGCAGTTGGAATCCGTGCAGCGTGAGTTGCAGAACGTCTATTTCTCCCTGGGCAAGTACAGCGCCACCATAGAGCCCACGGTGACTCCCCTGGAGCGCAACCGGGTGGGCGTCAGCCTGGACATCGAGGAAGGTGATGTCGCCCGCATCAAGCAGATCAACATCGTCGGCAACAAGGCCTACGACGAGGACGAGTTGCTGGACCTGTTCCAGCTCTCCACCGGTGGCCTGCTGTCCTTCATCTACGGTGACGACCAGTATTCCAAGCAGAAGCTGGCGGGCGATCTGGAGACCCTGCGCTCCCATTACCTGGACAGTGGTTTCATCAACTTCAACGTCGAGTCCACCCAGGTCACCCTGACGCCGGACCGCGAGCAGGTCTATATCACCATCAACATCACGGAAGGCGACAGGCATGTGGTGGACCGGGTCAAGCTGGCGGGTGATCTGGTGCTGCCCGAGGAGGAACTCTTCAAGCTCCTCACCATCGGTTCCGGCGACGTGTTCTCCCGCCGCAAGGTCACGGCCACCAGCGAGGCCATCACCACCCGCCTCGGGGAAGAAGGCTACGCCTTCGCCAACGTGAACGCGGTGCCGGAGATCGATGACGAAGACAAGACCGTCGAGCTGACCTTTTTCATGGACCCGGGCAAGCGGGTCTATGTCCGGCGCATCAACGTCAAGGGCAACACCCGCACGCGGGACGAGGTGTTGCGCCGCGAGATGCGCCAGCTCGAGGGCGCCTGGATCGACACCTCCAAGGTGGACCTCTCCAAGCAGCGGCTGGACCGGCTGGGTTATTTCCAGGAGGTCAATGTGGAAACCCCGCCCGTGCCCGGCACCACGGACCAGGTGGATGTGGATTTCACCGTGGCGGAGAACCCCTCCGGCAACCTCATCGCCGGCGCGGGCTTCTCCCAGTCCCAGGGCATCATCTTCAGCACCAGCATATCCCAGGACAACTTCCTGGGTTCCGGCAAGCGCATCGGGCTGGCCTTCAACAACAGTGACGTCAACACGGTCTATTCCTTCTCCTACGACGACCCCTACTGGACCATCGATGGCGTGAGCCTCGGCTTCAGCCTTTTCAGTCGGGAGACCGATGCCGAGGAGGCCAACGTCTCCGATTTCACCACGGACCGTCTGGGGGGCGCCCTGCGCTTCGGTCTGCCCATCAGCGAATTCGAGCGCATCTTCCTCGGCGTCGGTATCGAGAATACCGCCATCAATCTGGGATCCTTCCCATCCACCCAGATCGTCGATTTCCTCGATCGCGAGGGGGACGAGTTCACCTCCTGGACCCTGACGGCGGCCTGGAGCCACGACTCACGCAACCGCGCCATATTCCCGGACCGCGGCGTGTTTCAACGTTTTTCCGGGGAGGTGGCCATGCCCGGCGGCGACCTGAATTATTACAAGGTCACCTATCGCCATGACTGGTATATCCCCCTGTCGGAGCGCTTCACCCTGCTCCTTAAGGGTGATGTGGGCTACGGCGACGCCTACGGGGACACCGGCGAACTGCCCTTTTTCGAAAACTTCTTCGCCGGTGGTGTACGATCCGTGCGCGGTTTCGAGGACAATACCCTGGGTCCCCGGGACAGCCAGGACGACCCCCTGGGCGGCGACGTGAAGCTGGTGGGCAATGCCGAGTTGCTGTTGCCGGTGCCCTTCGCGGCGGACAGCAAGTCCCTGAGAATGTCCGCCTTCGCCGATGCGGGCAACGTTTTCGGGCCGGGAGATGACGTGGATACCAATAATTTCAGGTTTTCCGTGGGTGTCGGGGTGACCTGGCTATCCCCCCTGGGGGCCCTGACTTTCAGCATCGCTCAGCCCCTCAACGACGAAGACGGTGATGAGGTCCAGAACTTCCAGTTCACCTTCGGCAATACCTTCTAGTGCCCTGCCTCCCCGATAAATCATCAGGAGTGAGAAATTGAATAGATTGGTCATATCTCTGCTAGCCCTCGCCGTCGGCGCATTGCCGGCCCTGACCCATGCCGCGGACGTGAAGGTGGGCTACGTGAATATCGAAAAGGTCCTGGAGGCCGCGCCCCAGGCGGACAGCGCCCGCGAGGCCATCGAAAAGGAGTTCGCCCCGCGGGACCGGGAACTGGTGAGGTTCCAGAAGGATCTGCGGGACATGGCCGAGCGTCTGGAGAAGGACGGGGCGATCATGAGCGAGAGTGATCGCACCAATCTGGCCCAGGAGATCCGCGCCAAGAAGCGCGACCTCAAGCGTATGACGGACGAATTCCGTGAGGACCTCAACATCCGTCGCAACCAGGAGCTCGGCAAGCTCCAGCGCCGGGTGTTGGAGGCCATACAGGCCCTGGCGAAGCAGCAGGATTACGACCTGATCGTTCGGGATGTGCTCTACCACAGCGACAAGGTCGATATCACCGCCCAGGTCATCGATCGCCTGGAGAGCCGCTGAGGGATCCCGCAGTCAGAACCCCGGGCGGCGGCCGTGGACCTCAGCCTGCACGAACTCGCAGAGTGCATCGGGGCACGCCTGGAGGGTGACGGCGAGGTCCGCGTCGGTGGCATGGCCACCCTGGCGGGGGCGGTGGCGGGCGATGTCAGTTTTCTGACCAACCCTGCCTATCGCGCCCAACTGGGAACCACCCGGGCCTCCGCGGTCATTCTGGGCGAGGAGGACCTGGGGGCTTGCCCGACCAACGCACTGGTCATGGCCAACCCCTATGCCGGTTACGCCTACGCGGCCACCGCCCTGAACCCCCCCGATGCCGCGCCGGTGGGGTGCCATCCCGGGGCCCACGTGGACCCGTCCGCTTGTATCGGGGAAGGCGTGTGGCTCGGTCCCGGCGCCGTGGTGGAGGCCAATGCCCGGATCGGGGCGGGTTGCTTCATCGGCCCTGGCTGCGTGGTTGCCCGTGGTGCCGGGTTGGGCCCCGGCGGGCGCCTGGTGGCAAACGTCTACATCGGCGAGTCGGTGCGGGTGGGGGCGCGATTTCTTATCCATCCGGGGGCGGTCATCGGCGCCGATGGTTTCGGCTTCGCCCAGGATGGCGGGCGCTGGATCAAGATCCCGCAGCTGGGCTCGGTGGTGCTGGGGGATGACGTGGAGATCGGCGCCAATACCGCCGTGGACCGTGGGGCCCTGGAAGATACGATCATCGGCGACGGCGTCAAGTTGGACAACCATGTGCAGATCGGCCACAACGTGCGTATCGGCGAACATACCGCCATCGCCGGCATGTCGGGGGTCGCGGGTAGCGCCGTCATCGGCAGACACTGTGGGATCGGCGGCGGGGTGGGCGTGAATGGTCATGTGGAGCTGGCCGATGGCGTCTACTTGACGGTGCACACCACCGTCTATCAGAGCATCCTCGAGCCCGGGGTCTATTCCTCGGGGGTCATGGAGCAGGACAACCGGAGCTGGCGCAGGAACACCCTGAGGTTCCGTCAGCTCGATGAGATGATGAAGCGCATCAAGGCGCTGGAGCACAAGCTCGACGGCGGTATGTGACGTGATGGGATGCCGACTGTCATGACCCGTCCCGCGGCACGAGGCGAGTCCGCCGGCGGCGCCCCTTGCGTCATTCCGTGGCAGGTGCCTGGCGTGCCGGTGATTTCTGCCCGACGCGGGCGCCTTACCGTGCGGCGGCATTTCTAAAACACAGAGACCAAGAACGCCATGAGCGAGATAGACGTACTAGATATCCACGGCATACTCGATTTCCTGCCCCATCGCTATCCTTTCCTGATGGTCGACCGGGTTCATGCCTTCGAGAACCACAAATGGCTCACGGCCACCAAGAACGTCACCTACAATGAGCCTTTCTTCCAGGGCCATTTCCCCGACAACCCCATCATGCCGGGGGTCCTCATCATGGAGGCCCTGGCCCAGGCCACCGCCCTGCTGGCACTGTTGAGCGACGACCTGCGTCTCGACGGGACCCGGGTCTATTACCTGGTGGGTGTGGACAAGGCGCGGTTCAAGAGTCTGGTGTCCCCCGGCGACGTGTTGCGCATGCGCGTGGAGGAGAACCAGATGGTGAGGGGAGTAGGGCGTTGTACCTGTGTCGCCTCGGTGGATGACAAGGTGGTGGCGAGCGCCGAGATCATGGGGGCGATCCGGGAAATCAAGCCGTGATCCATCCCACCGCCATCATCGACCCCCGGACCCGTATCCCGGAGGGCACGGAGGTGGGGCCGTATTCCATCATCGCTGCGGACGTGGAGTTGGGCGAAGGCTGCATCATCGGGCCCCATGTGGTGATCAACGGCCCCACGCGCCTCGGCCGGGACAACCGCATCTATGCCCACTGCTCCATCGGCGGCGATCCCCAGGACAAGAAATACGGCGGTGAGGCCTCGGCCCTGGAGATCGGGGACCGCAACACCATCCGGGAATTCTGCACCATCAACCGGGGCACCGAGCAGGACTCGGGCACCACCCGCATAGGCGATGACAACTGGATCATGGCCTACGTCCATATCGCCCACGACTGCCAGGTGGGCCATCACACCGTGTTCGCCAACTGTGCCTCCCTCGCCGGCCATGTCCATGTGGGTGATCACGCCATCCTCGGTGGCTTCACCCTGGTGCATCAGTTCTGCCGCGTGGGCGCCTACAGCATCACCGCCATCGGCACCGCAATGCTGAAGGACGTGCCGCCCTTCGTCATGGCCTCGGGCAACTTCGCCACCCCCCACGGCATCAACCTCGAGGGCATGCGGCGCCAGGGCTTCTCCAAGGAGGCCATCGCCGCCGTCCGCCAGGCCTACAAGGTACTCTACCGCCAGAATCTCTCCTTCGACCAGGCCAAGGCCGAACTTGCATCCCTCGCGGGCGAATTTCCGGAAGTGGCCCTGTTCCGGGAGTTCCTCGAGGGTTCGAGGCGCGGTGTCATCCGCTGACGCCGTGCAATCCCCCCGGCGCAGCTGCGCCATCCCTGCGTGCGCATAGCCCTGGTGGCCGGCGAGCCCTCGGGGGACCTGCTGGGGGCGGGGCTCATGGAGGCCATCCGACGGCGGGTCCCGGACAGCGAGTTCCTCGGCATCGGCGGTCCCCGCATGGCGGCCGCGGGCTGCCACGGCCTCTATCCCATGGAGCGGTTGTCGGTGATGGGGCTGGTGGAGGTGGCCCGCCGCCTGCCGGAGCTGCTGCTCCAGCGCCGGCGCCTGGCGCGCCAGCTGGTGGCCGCCGGGCCGGCGGTATTCGTCGGCATCGATGCGCCGGATTACAATCTGGGGCTGGAGCGCCGCCTGCGACGGGCCGGGGTGCCCACGGCCCATTACGTGAGCCCCTCGGTATGGGCGTGGCGCGCCCACCGCGTCAAGGCCATACGGAAATCCACGGATCTCATGCTCACCCTGTTTCCCTTCGAGGCCGAGTTCTATGAGCGGGCGGGTGTGCCGGTGCGCTTCGTGGGCCACCCCATGGCCGATGCCATCCCACTGGACAACCCTCCCGAAGCCGCCCGCCGGCGCCTCGGCCTGGCGCAGCAGGCCACCTGGGTGGCTCTGCTGCCCGGCAGCCGCGGCAGCGAGATCCGCCGTCTGGCGCCGGCCATGCTGGCGGCGGCTCACTGGATGGCCCGGGCCCGGCCGGGGCTGCGTTTCGTGATCCCCCTGGTGAACGGGCGCACCCGGGGTCTGGTGGAGCAGGCCCTCGGCAACGCCGCGCCGCAACTGGATGTCACGCTGCTGGACGGCCGGAGCCGCGAGGCCATGGCGGCGGCCGACGGCGTGCTCCTGGCCTCGGGCACGGCCACCCTCGAGGCCTTGCTGATCAAGCGGCCTATGGTGGTGGCCTACCGTGTGCATCCCCTCACCTACCGGCTGGTGAAACCCATGCTGCGGGTGGAGCGCTATGCCCTCCCCAACCTGCTGGCGGGGCGCGCCCTGGTGCCCGAATTCATCCAGGACGATGTGGTTCCGGAACGCCTCGGCGCCGAACTGCTGCGGCTGATGGAAGACGAGGCTGCCGCCACCGCCTACCGGCATACCGCGGAGGCCATTCATCTCGGCCTGCGCCGGGATGCCGACGCCCGCGCCGCGGAGGCGGTGCTGGGGCTGGCGGCGGCGCGGGCCCGCCATTGAAGGACACCGCTCGCGACTCGTCTGTGGGGCTCCTGACGGCCGGGGTGGACGAGGCCGGTCGTGGCCCCCTGGCCGCTCCGGTGGTGGCCGCCGCCGTGATCCTGGACCGCGCCAGGCGGCCGCCGGCGGTACGGGATTCGAAGGTTTTGAACCCCGCCCGGCGTTTGACACTGGCCCTGCGGCGTTGCGGCCTCTGTGGAATGCACCGCCGCTCCTTCGCGCCGGTGAAGGCCCTGTTGGTGGCCCAGGGAGAGATTGAGGGCGGTGGCCTGTGTCGGTAATCATAGGGACATGACCCCCGGCTTCGTTCATCTCCACCTCCATACCGAATTCTCCCTGGTGGACGGGCTGTTGCGCATCAAGCCCCTGATGGCGCGCACCCGGGAACTGGGCATGGGGGCCCTGGCCCTCACGGACCAATGCAACCTGTTTGCCCTGGTGCGCTTCTACAAGGCGGCCCAGGCGGCGGGTATCAAGCCCCTGGTGGGGGTGGACCTGTGGGTGGGAGACGGTGAGGGCCCACCCGGCCGGCTGGTCCTGTTGTGCCAGAACGACGTGGGCTACCGTAATCTCACCGGGCTGGTGTCCCGCTCCTACCAGGAGGGCCGCGCCCAGGGCCGGCCCACCGTCGCCCGGTCGTGGCTGGAGGGCGCCACCGAGGGGCTCATCGCCCTCTCGGGGGGGCTCGCCGGCGACGTGGGTCAGGCCCTGGTCGACGGTGACCCGGCGCGGGCCCGGGAGCGGGCCGCCCACTGGCAGCGCCTGTTCCCCGAGCGCTTCTATCTGGAGCTCCAACGCTCCGGCCGCCCCCGGGATGAGGATTACCTCCATGCCGGCGTGGCCCTGGCGGCGGAGGCGGGGATCCCGGTGGTGGCCACCAACGACGTACGGTTCCTGGCGGCCGAGGACTTCGAGGCCCACGAGGCCCGGGTCTGCATCCAGGAGGGGCGCACCCTGGCCGATCCCCGGCGGCCCCGGGAGTACAGCCCCCAGCAATACCTGCGCTCGCCGGCGGAGATGGCGGAACTCTTTGCCGACCTCCCCGAGGCCCTCGAGAACACGGTGGAGATCGCCCGGCGCTGCAACGTGCGCCTGTCCCTGGGCAAGAATTTCCTGCCCGCCTTTCCCCTGCCCGCGGGCAAGGGTGAGGATGAATGGCTACGGGAGGAGGCGCGCCGCGGGCTGGAGCAGCGTCTCGCCACCCTGTTCGATACCGGCGCCGCGGATTTCGCCGCGCGTCGCGCGCCCTACGACGAACGCCTGGCCCATGAGCTGGAGGTCATCATCGGCATGGGCTTCCCCGGCTATTTTCTCATCGTCGCCGACTTCATTCGCTGGGCCAAGGAAAACGGCATCCCGGTGGGGCCGGGACGGGGCTCCGGGGCCGGTTCCCTGGTGGCCTATGCCCTCGGCATCACTGATCTCGACCCCATCCGTTTCGACCTGCTGTTCGAGCGCTTCCTGAACCCCGAGCGGGTGTCCATGCCCGACTTCGACGTGGATTTCTGCATGGCGGGGCGGGATCGGGTCATCGACTACGTGGCGGAGCGCTACGGGCGCGAGAAGGTCTCCCAGATCATCACCTACGGCAGCATGGCGGCCAAGGCGGTGGTGCGCGACGTGGGCCGCGTCCTCGGCCACCCCTACGGCTTCGTAGACAAGGTGGCGCGGCTCATCCCCTTCGACCTCAAGATGACCCTGGCCAAGGCCCTGGAACTGGAGCCGGAACTCAGGCGCCGTTACGACTCGGAAGAGGAGGTCCACGCCCTCATCGAACTGGCGCGCAAGCTGGAGGGGCTGGCGCGCAACGCCGGCAAGCATGCGGGCGGCGTGGTCATCGCCCCCACGGAACTCACGGACTTCACCCCGCTGTACTGCGAGCACGGCTCCCAGAGCGTGGTGACCCAGTTCGATAAGGACGATGTGGAGGCGGTGGGCCTGGTCAAGTTCGACTTCCTCGGCCTGCGCACCCTCACCATCATCGACTGGGCCCTGAAGACCGTCAACGCCCAGCGCGCGGCGGTGGGCGAGACGCCCATTGACATCAATCTCATCCCCACCGAGGACCGTAAGACCTTCGCCCTCATCAAGTCCGCCCGCACCACCGCCGTGTTCCAGCTGGAATCCCGGGGCATGAAGGACCTCATCCGCCGCCTCCAGCCCGATTGCTTCGAGGACATCATCGCCCTGGTGGCCCTGTTCCGGCCCGGGCCCCTGCAGTCGGGTATGGTGGATAACTTCATCGACCGCAAGCACGGCCGGGAGAAGGTCTCCTACCCCGATCCCCAGTATCAGCACGAACGGCTCAAACCCATCCTGGAGCCCACCTACGGCGTCATCCTGTACCAGGAGCAGGTGATGCAGATCGCCCAGGTGCTGGCGGGTTACACCCTCGGGGGTGCCGACCTGTTGCGCCGTGCCATGGGTAAGAAGAAGGCCGAGGAGATGGCCAAGCAACGGGCGGTGTTCGCCGAAGGGGCGGCGGCCCAGGGGATCGATCCGGATCTGGCGACCAAGATCTTCGACCTGGTGGAGAAATTCGCGGGCTACGGCTTCAACAAGTCCCACTCCGCGGCCTACGCCCTGGTGGCCTACCAGACGGCCTGGCTCAAGGCCCACTACCCCGCCGCCTTCATGGCGGCGGTGCTGTCCTCGGACATGGACAACACCGACAAGGTCAAGGAGTTCCGCCGCGAGGCCCTCGACCTCGGCCTCACGGTGCAGCCGCCGGACATCAACCAGGGCGAGTACATGTTCACGGTGGCGGACGATGCCACCATCCGCTACGGCCTCGGCGCCATCAAGGGGGTGGGGGAGGGCGCGGTACAGAACCTGGTGGAGGAGCGTCGCGCCCACGGCCCCTACGCCGACCTGTTCGATCTGTGTTGTCGAGTGGATACCCGCAAGCTCAACCGCCGGGCCTTAGAGGCCATGCTCCGCTCCGGTGCCCTTGACGGCCTGGGGCCGAACCGCGCCGTGATGTGGGCCACCCTGCCCACGGCCCTCAAGGCCGCCGAGCAGGCCTCCCGCAACGCGGACACCGGCCAGGACGACCTGTTTGGCGCCGCCACGGAGCCTGCCCGGGGCCAGCGCACGCTGGCCTATGAGGACGCCGCCCCGTGGCCTGACGAGCAACGCCTGGCGGGGGAGAAAGAGAGCCTCGGTTTCTACGTCTCGGGCCATCCGGTGGATGCCCATCGCGCCCTCCTCGCCCCCCTGGTCAGCGGCCGCCTGGCGGCCATCCGGCCCAGCGCCCCGGAGGCCGGGGTGGTGGCCGGCCTGGTGACGGCCGTCAGGACCACCGAGAGCCGGCGCGGGCGCATGGGGATCCTTACCCTGGAGGACGACTCCGGTGAGATGGAGGTGACCCTGTTCGCCGAGGCCTTCCGGCGCTACCAGCCCTTGGTGGAGAAGGACGCCCTGCTGGTGGCCGAGGGCGAGGCCAAGCCCGACGAGCGCAACGGTGGTTGGTCCTTCAATGCCCGCCGCCTCATGACCCTGGACCAGGCGCGGGCCGAGTTTGCTAAGCGGGTGCGGGTGCGGCTCACCGGCGATGGCGTCACCAACGGGCTGTCCGATCGCCTCAACCACATCCTGGAGCCTTTCCGCCACGGCACCACCCCGGTGTTCGTGGACTACTACTGCCCCGGGGCGTCTGCCAGCCTGCGCCTCGGCGACGAGTGGCGGGTGCGGGTGGCGGACGAACTCATCGTGCGGCTGGCGGAACTGGCGGGGGAGGACGGCGTGGAGGTGGAGTACAACTGAGGGGCACCCGGCGCCTGAAGCCTGATAGAATGAGGGTTTAACCGCCACACCATGGGCCCGGGCGCGATGAGATGGTCCGGCCCCGCTCCAGGTTCTCCGGGGGCGCCATCAGCAGATTGCCATGAACCTGAATTATCTCGATTTCGAACAACCCATCGCCGAACTCGAGGCCAAGATCGAAGAGCTGCGCTACGTCACCGACGATTCCGAGCTCGACATCGACGCCGAGATCCAGCGCCTGGAGCAGAAGAGCGAGGAGCTGGTGAACAGCATCTTCGCCGCCCTGACCCCGTGGCAGGTGGCCCAGGTGGCGCGCCACCCCCAGCGGCCCTATACCAAGGACTACCTGGAGCGGGTCTTCACCGACTTCAACGAACTCCACGGCGACCGTGCCTACGGCGACGACCCGGCCATCGTCGGCGGGCTGGCTCGCTTCGAGGGCATGCCGGTGATGGTCATCGGCCACCAGAAGGGCCGCGACACCAAGGAGAAGGTGCTGCGTAACTTCGGCATGCCGCGGCCCGAGGGCTACCGCAAGGCCCTGCGCCTGATGCACATGGCCGAGCGCTTCAAGGTGCCGGTGGTCACCCTCATCGACACCCCCGGCGCCTATCCCGGTGTGGGCGCGGAGGAGCGGGGTCAGAGCGAGGCCATCGCCCGCAACCTGTTCGAGATGTCGGGCCTCGAGACCCCCATCGTCGCCATCGTCATCGGCGAGGGGGGGTCCGGCGGGGCGCTCGCCATCGGCGTCGGCGACCGGGTGTTCATGCTCCAGTACAGCACCTATTCGGTGATCTCCCCCGAGGGCTGCGCCTCCATCCTGTGGAAGAGCGCAGAGAAGGCCCCGGAGGCCGCCGCGGCCTTGGGTATCACCTCCCAGCGCCTGCTGGACCTGGGGCTCATCGACGGCGTCATCCCCGAGCCCCTGGGAGGCGCCCACCGCGACCACGAGGAGATGGCGGAGAACATCGCCGATGTCCTGCGCGAGGAACTCGAAGCCCTCACCACCCGACCCATGGACCAGGTGCTGGCCCGCCGCCGGGAACGGCTGCGGGCGTATGGGAAGGTGCAGACAAGCTAGGGAATAGGGAATAGGGAATAGAAAGACGCAACAGCGCGGGCACTCTTGGCTTCGAACTCACGCCGGCATGCCACCGGACCGGTCGGGTACACTCCTGCTATTCCCTATTCCCTATTCCCTATTCCCTATTCCCTATTCCCTATTCCCTATTCCCTGATACCCCCGCGCGCTTCGCTTACACTCCCGGTCATGTCTCAAGCCACTCCCCGCAACATCTTCTCCTATCCCCAATTCTGGGCCGCCCGGCTCGGGCCGGCGCCGGTGTTGCCCATGAGCCGGGAGGAGATGGATCTGCTGGGCTGGGATGCCTGCGACATCATCCTGGTGACCGGTGACGCCTACGTGGACCATCCCAGCTTCGGCATGGCGGTCATCGGGCGGGTGCTGGAGGCCCAGGGTTTCCGGGTGGGCATCATCGCCCAGCCCGCCTGGGAGGGGACCGAGGACTTCGCGCGCCTGGGGCCGCCGCGGCTCTTCTTCGGCATCACCGCGGGCAACATGGATTCCATGGTCAACCGCTACACCGCCGACCGCAAGGTGCGCTCCGACGACGCCTATACCCCGGGAGGCGAGGGCGGGCGCCGGCCGGACCGTTCGGTCATCGCCTACGTCCAGCGCTGCCGCGAGGCCTTCAAGGGCGTGCCGGTGGTCATCGGCGGCATCGAGGCCAGCCTCAGGCGCATCGCCCACTACGACTACTGGCAGGACAAGGTGCGGCGCTCGGTGTTGCTGGATGCCAAGGCCGATCTCCTGGTCTACGGCAACGGCGAGCGCCAGGTGGTGGAGATCGCCCAGCGCCTGGCCGCCGGCGCGTCCATTCATGATCTGACCGATCTGCGCGGCACCGTGTGCACGGTCCCGGTGTTACCGGCGGGCTGGGCGGAGGTGGAATCCACCGACGTGGACATCCCCGGCGCGTTGGCTCCGCCCCCGGACCCCTACGCGGCCAGCGGGCCCAGCTGCGAGGAGGCGCCGGCGGGCCGCGAGGTGAGGTTGCAGCCCCGCCCACCTCGCCACCCGCGGGCGCGCACCGTGATCCGCCTGCCGGCCTTCGAGGCGGTGCGGGACGATCCGGTGCTTTACGCCCACGCCTCGCGGCTGCTGCACCTGGAGACCAACCCCGGCAACGCCCGCGCCCTGGTACAGCGCCATGGTGAGCGCGAGGTGTGGGTCAACCCGCCGCCCATCCCCCTCACCACCGCGGAGCTGGACGGGGTGTTCGAGCTGCCCTACACCCGCCGGCCCCATCCCGCCTACGGCGCTGCCCGCATCCCCGCCTACGAGATGATCCGCTTCTCCGTGAACATCATGCGAGGCTGCTTCGGCGGCTGCACCTTCTGCTCCATCACCGAGCACGAGGGGCGCATCATCCAGAGCCGTTCCGAGGATTCGGTGGTGCGGGAGGTCGAGGCCATCTGCGACAAGGTGCCGGGCTTCACCGGCGTCATCTCCGACGTGGGCGGGCCCACCGCCAACATGTACCGCCTAGCCTGCAAGGATCCCGCCATCGAGGCGGCCTGCCGCCGGCCCTCCTGCGTCCACCCCGGGATCTGCTCCAACCTCGACACCGACCACTCGGCCCTGGTCCACCTCTACCGCCGGGTGCGAAACCTGCCCGGCATCAAGAAGGTGCTGGTGGCCTCGGGGCTGCGCTACGACCTCGCCGTGCGCTCGCCCGAGTACGTCAGGGAGCTGGTGACCCATCACGTGGGGGGGTATCTCAAGATCGCCCCCGAGCACACCGAGCCGGGGCCGCTCGCGAAGATGATGAAGCCGGGCATGGGGGCCTACGACGAGTTCAAGCGCCTGTTCGACAAGTATTCGAAGGAGGCGGGCAAGGAACAGTACCTCATTCCCTACTTCATCGCCGCCCACCCCGGCACCACCGACGAGGACATGCTGAACCTGGCCCTGTGGCTTAAAGCGAACGGCTTCCGAGCCGACCAGGTGCAGACCTTCCTGCCCTCACCGATGGCCACCGCCACCGCCATGTACCGCTCAGGGAAAAATCCCCTGCGCAAGGTGACCCGCGCCGGCGAGACCGTGCCCGTCCCCCGGGGCCTCAAGGTCAGGCGCCTGCACAAGGCCTTCCTGCGCTACCACGACCCCAAGAACTGGCCCCTGCTGCGTGACGCCCTCAAGCGCATGGGCCGCGCCGACCTCATCGGCAACGGCAAGCGCCACCTCATTCCCGCCTGGCAGCCGGCAGCGGAGGGCGCCAAGCGCGCCCCGCGGCCGGGCAAGGGCAAACGCTTCGCGACCCAGCACACGGGGTTAGCCAAGGCGCCGCGATCGCGGCGCTCGAAGACCCGGTGACCGGCTGCCGTCAGGCCAGCCCGTGGCCCGGCATCAGGGCGAGAAATGTCGGTCGCTAAGGCGTCGAGTTGAAGCCCGACACCGACAATCGCGGGCTACACTCCTGTTTTCCCCTTTCCCCTTTCCCCTTTCCCCTTTCCCCTTTCCCCTTTCCCTCCAGCAACCACCGTCGGCCACACCTTGACCGGACCTGCCCGAATGATTAGCTTTTCAGGCCGGACACACGGACCGTTCGGAAGTCCACAGGAGGACACCATGGGCTACGCCCTGCGCGACCACAACCGTTATACCTACCACGACTACTGCCAGTGGCCCGAGGACGAGCGCTACGAGCTCATCGACGGCAACGCGTGGCTGATGTCCCCCGCCCCGGGGGTGGACCATCAGACCGTCGCCTTCGAGGTGGCTCGCCAGGTCGCCAATGCCCTGGAGGGCCACTCCTGCCGGGTGCTGGTGGCCCCGGTGGACGTCCTCCTGCCCCGGGGGGACGAGGCCGACGGCGTGGTGGACACCGTGGTGCAGCCCGATGCCCTGGTGGTGTGCGATCCCGGCAAGGTGTCCCGGCGCCGGGTGCGGGGGGCGCCCGACTGGGTCCTGGAGGTGCTCTCCCCGTCCTCCGCGAGCCATGACCAGACCCGCAAGCTGGCCGCCTACGAGCGGGCCGGGGTGCGCGAATACTGGCTGGTCCACCCGGTGGACCGGGTGCTGACCGTCTACCGCCACGACGGCAGCGCCTACTCCCGCCCCCGCATCCAGGCCCTCTCCGGCACCACGACCCTCGAGGTGCTGCCGCAGGTGGCGGTGGACTGGGACCGCATCACCACCCGCCTGCTCCCCGACGCCACCACCGAGATGTAGCCCCAGCCCGGGACGGCCGAAGACTGGCGGGTAGTGAATCGTTGACGGCGACTACGGCGGTGGCGCTGGTACGTGCCGTGCGCTTTTACCATTCACTATTCACCGGCTTTTCAAGTAATCACCGTCGGCCGCTCCATCCCCGTGACCGCCTTCAGGTCCGCCACATCCTGAGCATAGGTGATGAGGTCGGCGAGGGCGGTCTCGGTGTCGAGGCCCTGGCGTTCGGGGTCGGGCTCGTAGCGTTCCAGGTAGACGCGCACGGTGGCGCCGGCGGTGCCGGTGCCGGAGAGGCGGAACACGATGCGGGAGCCGTCATCGAATAGGATGCGGATCCCCTGGTGCTCGGCCACCTCGCCGTCCACCGGGTCCGTATAGGCGAAGTCGTCGGCGGCGGCCACCGTGAGGCCGCCCGCGGATTGGCCGGGAAGTTCGGCGAGGCGCGCCCGCAGGCCTTCCACCATGGCATGGGCGCGGTCCGCGTCCACCTCCTCGTAGTCGTGGCGGGCATAGTAGTTACGCCCGAAGGCCCGCCAATGGCTGCGCACGATGTTGGCCACCGACTCGCCTTTCACCGCCAGCAGGTTGAGCCAGAACAGCACGGCCCACAGGCCGTCCTTCTCCCGAATGTGGTTCGAGCTGGTGCCGAAGCTCTCCTCGCCGCACAGGGTGGCGCGGCCGGCGTCCAGCAGGTTGCCGAAGTACTTCCAGCCGGTGGGAGTCTCGAAACACTCGATGCCGAGGTGCTCGGCCACCCGATCCACGGCCTGGCTGGTGGGCATGGAGCGCGCTACGCCGGCCAGGCCGCTGCGGTAGCCGGGGATGTGATGGGCGTTGGCGGCCATCACCGCCAGGCTGTCGCTGGGGGTGACGAAGAAGCGGTGGCCGAGGATCATATTGCGGTCACCGTCGCCGTCCGAGGCCGCCCCCAACTGAATAGACTTGTCGCCGTTCACCATGTCCACCAGGTCCTTGGCGTAGGTGAGGTTGGGGTCGGGGTGGCCGCCGCCGAAGTCCTCGCGGGGGATGCCGTTGATCACCGAGCCGGGCTCCGCACTCAGGCGTTGTTCCAGGATCTCCCGGGCGTAGGGCCCGGTGATGGCATGCATGGCATCGAAACGGATGCGCATGGCGCCGGCCTCGAACAGGTTGCGGATGCGGTCGAAGTCGAACAGTCGCTCCATGAGGGCGGCGTAGTCGGCCACCGGGTCGAACACCTCCACCACGGTGTCGCCCAGGGTCGTTTCGCCCAGGCGGGACAGGTCCACATCGGGGGCCTCGATGATGCGGTATTCGGTGATGGCGCGGCTGGCCTCGAAACAGGCCGTGGTGAAGCGTTCCGGCGCAGGGCCGCCGTTGGCGACGTTGAACTTGATGCCGAAGTCGCCGTCGGGGCCGCCGGGGTTGTGGCTGGCGGAGAGCACGATGCCCCCCAGGGCCCGGTGCCGGCGGATCACCACCGAGGCCGCCGGCGTGGACAGCAGGCCGTCCCGGCCCACCAGCACCCGGCCGAAGCCGGCGGCGGCCGCCATCCTGATGATGATCCGGGCGGCCTCGCGATTGTAGTAGCGGCCGTCACCCCCCAGCACCAGGGTCTTGCCCCGGCAGTCGTCCAGGCTGTCGAATATGGCCTGGACGAAGTTCTCCAGGTAGTGGGGCTGCTGGAAGGTGTGCACCCGCTTGCGCAGGCCCGAGGTGCCGGGCCTCTGGTCGTCGAAGGGGGTGGTGGCGACGCGCTTGATTTCTATGGCCATGGGGATGAAGGGGTCCTTGAAGTTTGAACCGGGTAATGGGCCCCGACTCTATAACGGACACTCGTCTTTCTCACCCTGGCGGCGAGGATGGCGCGGAATTCGGGGGCGCTGAAGCGGCCAGACGGTGGGCGGGGATGGCCGGCCGGGCCCACGCGGAGGGGCGGGGCCGGGGTCAGAGATCCCTGATGCGCGTGAACTGGGTCGCGATGGTGGCGGGGTCGTGGGGTGGTGCGAAGGCGGCGACCAGCCGCTGTTGGGGGTCCACCAGGAAGATGGAGCTGGTATGGCTGATGAGGTAGTCGTCGCCCTCCTTGCCGGCCTCCCGCATATAACCGGCGCCGAATTGGCGGGCGAGGTCCTCGATGTCGCCGGGGCCCCCCGTGGCGGCGGTGAATTCGTCATGAAAATAGCCGACATAGTCCGCCAGCAACTGCGGGGTATCGCGCTCGGGGTCCACGGAAACGAACAGGGACTGAATATCCGCCGCGTCGCCGGCGGTACGTTCCAGGCGTTTGAATACGAAGGCCAGGGTGGAGAGGGTGGCGGGGCAGATGTCCGGGCAGTAGGTGTAGCCGAAGAAGACGAAACTCCACTTGCCTTCCAGGCGCTCCAGGCCGTAGGGCCGGCCGTGGTGGTCCACGACATGGAAGGGGGCCAGGGGCCTGGGCTCAGGCCGCATCACCGCCCGCAGCTCCGGCGGTACGGCGGCGTTCGAATGGGGCCACGGGGTCAGGCCGAAGCCCAGGGTGGTCACTCCCGCCAGCAGCAGCACCGCCAGCCCGATGGTGGTGGATGACCTCATAGCCATTACGTTGAACTCCCGTGGTTCGATGCCCTTGCCGCCCCGACCATGCGGCCCGCCGGGCGGGGCATGGGGGGCATGATCGGAACGTTAGGCGCCGTCGGGTTGGGCGGCTTTGACTTTAGTCAATCCATGAGTGAGAAACAGGGCGGCAGTGAGCAGGGCCAGGGCGCCCGCCTGGTGGGCGGCGGCCAGGGGTACCGGCACGTGGAGCAGCAGGGTGGTGATGCCCAGGGTGACCTGAAACGCCAGCAGCAGCAGGAGCACATGGGACGCCGCCTGGAGGGCGGTGGGCAGCCGCCGCCGCAGGGATGCCAGCCACAGCATGACGATGGCGATGCTGGTCACGGCGGCCAGCAGGCGATGGTCGAACTGGACCGTGGTGATGTTCTCGAACAGGTTGCGCCAGATCGGATCCATGGACAGCAGGCCATCCGGTACCCATTGCCCGTTCATCAGCGGGAAGGTGTTGTAGGCCAAGCCCGCCCGCAGGCCGGCCACGAAGCCCCCGGACAGCATGGTGACGGCGATGAGGCCCGTGACCCCGTAGGCCAGCCGGCGCAGGCCGGTCATGTCGCCGATTCGGGCCGCCCACCCATGGGGACGGAGCACGTCGAGGGCGACCCAGAACATGTATCCATAGATCACGAATGCGAGCCCCAAATGGGCCGTGAGCCGATAGGGGCTGACCCGGGGGACGTCCACCAGACCGCTCTGGACCATGTACCACCCCAGCAGGCCCTGGAGGCCGCCCAGGATGAACAGGGCGACGAGCTTGCCGGCGAGCGCTTTGTCCACCCGCCGGGTGGCGGCGAAGTAGAGCAGCGGCACCAGGAAGATCACCCCGATGAGGCGCCCCAGCAGGCGGTGGGCGTATTCGAACCAGAATATATTCTTGAAGCTCGCGAGATCCATCCCGAAGTTCTTGACCTTGAACTCCGGGGATTGCTGGTACAACTCGAAGACCCGGAGCCACTGGGCCTCGTTGAGAGGTGGCAGGACGCCCAGGATGGGCCGCCAATCCACCATGGACAGGCCGGAGCCGGTGAGCCGTGTCACCCCGCCCAACACCACCATGGCATAGATGGTGGCGCAGCAGGCGAGCAGCCAGAGGCCGATGGCCCGCCGCCCGTTCCCGGGGTCGGCGGGGCTGGCGGGTGCCGCGGCCTCGCCCATGGCCATGGGCGCCTCGCCGCTGCTCATTCGAGCCCCTCGGCACGGAAGAACTCCCGGTACTTGTAGTCTTCCTCGTTGATATGGTGTTTGAGCCAGTTCCATAGCATGACGCCGAACCTGTCCTTGAACTCCACCCGCCGGTCGTTGATCTTCGATTGCACGTCGATCAGTTGCTTGACGAAGTCATCGTGCAGGCGCTTATGGGCCGCGAAGTCGGGATAGCCGTGGGCCTGCATGAGTGCCTCTTCTTCCTGGAAATGGGTCTGCACGTAGCGCCTGACCTTGGAAAAGAGGGCGTCGAAACGCCGCCAGTCCTCGTTGGTCGGTTCCCTGCCGGACAGCTCGTCCACGATCTGATTGAACTCCACTGCATAGCTCGCCAGCCGCAGGTGCTGGCGATTGATGGCATTGACGCCCACGTCCTTGAGCAGGCAATGGGCCCCCTCCACTACGGTTGTTCGCTTGCGACCCAGCATGGTCAGCCCCCTCCGGCGTACGCCGGATGTCCCGGCGTTCGACGCGCCTCAGTCCGGAATGAATGCAAAGGATGTTACATGATCCTTGATGAGCCCCTTCTTGATAATTCTCATGGACCCGTCATCGAACTTCATCGTACAAGGAACACTTTGGTCGCAATCGAACAGGGTCCGTCCATCGATGCGCTTGACGAAATCGATATGGGCCATGACCCTGCGGTCCAGCACTCCGAAGGTGTCGGAGATATAGGCGCTGCCGCTGGTTTTGCCCGCGGCTCGCCGGAACACCGCTCGCACGGTGTCCGGATCGAGGCTGGTGGCATAAGGGAAGGGAATGACCAGCCGCACCACCCGGTTTTCGGGATAGAACCGGATGTAGTGGCTGCGTCGCGAGGCCCGGGCCAGCTCGCCGTCGTTCTGCTCGCGGGCGTAGTAACCGGAGAGCCTGGCGCCGCTATCTTCATCGGCGTGGCCAGACGACGGCATCAGGAGCGATAGCACGAGGGCCGCGGAAAGTATTGCTCGAAACCTGTATACACCTTTCATGACGAGACCACTCCATCGTTCGATTATTGATGTGTCGGGCCTATCGGCCCCCGGGCGGTGGGCCCGCCGTTGCCTGATGGTCCTGATGGCCGCCGTGTTCATGGTCATAGGGTTCATGGCAGGGGTCTCGGCGGCCGCGGCCGTCCCCCGGGACGGGGTGCCGGTGGCGCAAGCGGAGAACCGTGGGTCGCAGGTGGAACCGCTTGTCGCCGCGCCGGGTCCCGGGGCCGGGGACTCCGCCGATCCCGGCCTGATGGGGTTCTTTTTCATCGGCCTGGTGATCAATCTCGCCGTCATGGGCGGCTTCGCCTGGTGGTTCGTGGGGGAGTGGAAACGAACCCGCTCCGGCCCCGGAGGCCGTCCATGAGGACCCGTCTGCCGGTGGGCACCCTGGCCTTGTTCCTGTTGTGGCTGGTGGTGGTGGGTGTGGTGGCCCTGCTGATGTCCTCCCCGCAGCCACGGTCCGACGGCGGCTACGCGCCGTCGCCCATCATCGACGGGGCACCCCTCGGCTCCTTCGAACTCCAGGACCATCGCGGCCGGGACTTCACCCGCGCCGACATGGAGGGGCGCTGGAGCTTCGTCTTCTTCGGCCACACCCGCTGCCGTGACGATTGCCCCGCGGCCCTCACGGAGCTGACCTACATGATGCGTGACCTGCCGGCCCCGTCCCGGCGGGCGGCCCAGTTGATCTTCGTCACCGTGGACCCGGCCCACGACACGCCGGAGGTGCTGGCCACCTATCTGGCCTTCTTCTCCCGCGCCTTCATCGGCCTCACGGGACCGCCACCGGCCCTTGCCGCGTTCGCCCGGCCCTTCGGTGTGGCGACGGGGGATCCGGCGGCGGATCCGGGCGCCGTATTCCTGGTGGAGCCCGGGGCCACGGTGGTGGCCTCCTTTCCGCCACCCCATCATCGTGAGGAGCTGGCGGCCCTCTACGGTGAGCTGCGTGCCGGCACTACCGCTCCGTCCGGCGGCTGACCGCCCACATCCGCCATCCGAGGATCCCGCTATGGAACTGATCAACGTCATTCCCCACCTGCTGGCCGCCCTGAACGCCACCGCGGCGATCCTGGTAGCGGTGGGTTTCATGTTCATCCGGGCCCGGGCGGTGCGGGCCCACCGGGCATGCATGGTGAGTGCCTTGCTGGTGTCAGTGGTGTTCATGGTGTTCTACCTCTACTACCACGCCCGCATCGGTAACGTGCCTTTCGCCGGTCAGGGTGTGGCTCGGCCGGTGTACTTTACCATCCTGGCATCCCACGTGATCCTGGCGGCGGTGCTGTTTCCCCTGGCCCTCGTCACCGCCGGCCTGGCCCTCGGTTCGCGCACCGGGCGCCACCGCCGCGTGGCCCGCTGGACCCTGCCCATATGGCTCTACGTGTCGGTGACGGGGGTGGTGGTCTATGCTATGGCCTTCCACATCTACCCCGGCATGGATCCCGCCGACATGGCCAAGGGGAGCGGGGCGGCCTCGACGCGCCTCGCTGCGACGCCATGATGGGGGCCGGTCCCATAGACGCCGGCGATGTCCCGGCGCGGCAGATGGCGGACAAGCGGAGCAGGCGATGGAAATGATCCTCTTCATGGCGGTGGGCGTGGCCCTTTATCTCGCGGCGGATCGCCTGTTGAACGCCATCGAGGTGAGGCACGGCGAGCGCCTGCCCAACCGCTCGGTGGTGTTCTTCTTCATCTTTCTCGCACTGGCCTTCGGTTCCTTCTCGCTCATTCAGGCACTGCTCTAGACGCCCTGTCGCCCCGTTGGGGCCTCATGGCACCCAGGGTAAGTACCAGAAAGAGGACGCCGCCCGACACCGCGATCAGGCCGCCCAGGCCCATGAGGCCCATGCCGGCGATCTTCTCCACGGCGTCCAGCATCTGGGCCTCGCCCGCCGTCTTGCGCTGGACCCCATAGCCCCCCGACCAGGCCAGTCCGATGACATGGAGGAGTTGGCCCCCGCCGTAGAGCCAGGGCTGGAGAGTAGCCGCGCGGCCGCTGGGGCGGGCGAAGCCGAGGCGCGGCAGCAGGTGATAGGTCATGCCCATGTAGGCCAGGGTCACGGCCACGATGGAGCCGTGATAATGGGCGGGCACGGTGACATCGCTGCCCTGGATCATGAAGGCCACCAGGCCCCCGGCGCCGAACAGCACCATGGAGGAAAACAGGGCGGCGCGTTCCGGGCGCCACTGGTGGGGGCGCCCCATGGACTGGACGAGATTGAAGAGGATCACCAGCCCGATGGGGACCGCGGCGAGGCCACCGCCGTAGCGCATCAGCCAGGTCATGGTGTGCTGATGGGACGGGGAATCCACCGGGAAGTTGAGATAGGCGAGGGGCGTCAACAGCACCGGGATGAGGCCGACGGCGAACAGCACCAGCACCACCCGGGGAGTCAGCCTGGAGGTGATGCCGGTGGCGGTGGCCAGCCACAGCCAGGCCACCAGCATGAGCTGGATGTGGACGAACTGCAGGGTATGCCCGCCGCCCCAGAACAGCAGCTCGAAGTAACGCTCGCCGTGGATGCCCTCCGGGAGCCCCAGGTAGGAGGCAGCAAAGGCACTCAGGGCCACCACCGCGGCGATGAGGGAGGAGAAGAGACCGAAGCGCAGCGCCCCCGGGCCGCTGATGCGGGCGCCGATGGGGTGGGAGAACACCAGGCTGCGGCCCACCAGCAGCACGAAACCCGCCGTGAACAGGATGAGCCCGGTGAAGAATACGGGGTCGTCCAACACCGGGATGTAATTGACCATCAGGGGCTCTCCGGTGCCCACGAAGGGTGCGGCGGTGAGGGTGAGGGCGCCGGCGGTGGCCAGCACCAGGGCGACCCAGCCCCAGGCCGCACAAGCAGGCCGGCTGTTGAGGCTCCAGAACATCCCTGCCACGGCGAGGAACCACACCAGCACGGTGAGATCCACGTGTACCACCAGCGCGGTGTGAAACAGGTCCGTCCAGGGGAAGACGTCCTGGATGTAGGGGGTGCGCGACAGCACGATTACCAGGGTCAGGAGGCCGCCGAGCACCAGGGAGCCGAGGGCCAAGGACAGCCAGCCGATGGTCAGGCGGCGCACCGCGCGGCCGGCGGCGTCGCGGCCGGGCATGTCGAGGTAGAAGTCGTCGATGCGGCCCGCCTCGACATCCGCCGGGGTGTCGCCGCCGGTGCCCGGCGGGGGAAAGGTCGCCCCCGGGTGGTGGTCCACGGGTTGGAATGGCGTCATCTCTCTGGTCATGTCACGGTTCCTGGTGGGTCCTCATGGGATGTAAAACCCCTGGGCCTTGGAAAAGGCGACCACCAGCCGCTGGGCGGGCCGCAGGACCACGGTGTCCTGCAGCCGGTAGGTCGGCCCTTCCACGCTGGCGTCATCGTTCATCAGGATGGACAGGCGGTGGGCCCCCTCCCGGGCGGTGACCTCGCGGAAGACGTCGATGCGCTGGTCCCGGTAGAGCCCCGGGGGCTGGATCACCTCGCGTGCGAACACCTCGCCATCCAGTCTCAGCTCCAGGGTGACGGGCGAGCGCTCGCGGGGACAGTCCATGGGTTTGCGCATGTTCGGTGCCAGTTGTGCCAGCTCGTCGGGGGTCAAGGCGACACAGGGGGCGATGCGCTCGGAGGTATGACCGAAGGCCACGGTGACCACCGCCTCATCCGCCGCCAGCTGTCGGTAGGGGGGACTGAAGGAGAAATACCACACCACCGCCATGAACATGGCGTAGTTGAGCGCCTGTAGCGCCAAGCGCTTCGCCCTATCGCGCGCCATGATCCGTCTCCGTGGTCGTGCGGGGACTAGGGGGTTGGCTGGGGGGTTGGCCGGGAGGGGCGCGGCCGGCCAACTCTTCGCCGAAATCCGCCAAGGCCTGGCGGATGGCGGTGCCGTCGGTCTCCGCGCCGCGGAACACGCGTATGCGCGAGCGATCGGCGCGAGCCCTCAGGATGGGCTTGCGACTGCCCGCGAAGCGCTTATCCAGCCACAGGTTGCCGAAGCGGTAGTAGCAGTCGCCGGTGCGGCAACCGGTGATGAAAACGCCATGGGCCCCGTGCTTGAGGGCGAACTCCACCAGGGTGGCCGGCAGCATGCCGGTGCAGAACAGGCTGATGGTGGCGGTGTTCGCCGCCGCCAGGGTCGAGACGTCCAGGGCATGGTCGCAGCCGAACACCAGGATGGGGGTATCCGTGTCCAGGCCGGCCAGGGCCTCCCGGGTGCGGTTGCGCATGTCATCGGCAGAGAACTGCGGCATGTCGATGCCTGTCACCAGGGCCCTGTCCCGCATGCGGAAGGGGTTGGAAGAGGGGCAGGAGGCCACGCAGATCCCGCAGGCGGCGCACAGGGCGGGGTCCACCACCACCTCGTGGGGCCAGCGCGCGCCATCGGTGCGGGCCTGTACGGTGATGGCATCGAAGGGGCAGTCATCGGCGCATTGGCCGCAGCCGTTGCAATGGTCGAGATGGACCTCCGCCGCCGGACCGGTGGGCCTGGGTGGCAGCCATGGCAACAGCATCAGCAGCAGGGTCAGCCCGAGGATGGCGATCCAGGTCTGGCCGGGGCTCCAGTAGTCCATCAGCGGATAGAGGCCGAGGTAGTACCAGTCCAGGTTCAACACCGGCGCCACCCGGCTCAGATCGGCCGGGCCATGGCTCTCGGCAGGCGCCGCCAGGGACAGCGCCAGCAGCGCCACCAGGCTGCCCACCGCGAGACCCCGCGGGGGGTTGATCTCCACCCTGGCCAGGCGTTTGACGTGGATCCAGATGGCGAATAGGAACAGCACCGGCAGGCCGAGCAGGTGGAGGAAGGCCATCAGGGTGAAGAACCTGTCCGTGAGCTGGCCGACGAGGAAGTCCCGCTCCATGGACCCGCCCACCAGCGGCAGGGCGTCCGCCAGCCGTGACGACAGCATGGCCACATACAGCGCCAACTCGTCCCATACCAGCCAGTAACCGGTGATCCCCAGCACGATCACCAGCCCCAGGGTGGGCACGCCGGTGAACCATGAGAACCAGCGGAAGCCCCGGTAACGGTCGAGGGCGAACTCACGGAACATGTGCAGCAGGATGGTCACCACCGCCGCATCCGAGGCATAGCGATGGAGGCTGCGCATCACGCCGGCTGCATACCATTGCTCGTGGGTCATATACTCCATCGAGGCGTAGGCGCCTGCGAGGCTTGTATCGAAGAAGATGAACAGGTACAGGCCGCTGATGAAGACGATCCAGAAGAAGAAAAAGGCCAGGGTGCCCAGGTTATAGAGGGGATTCCATGCCGGCCCGAAGGACAGGTTGAACCAGGCCTCGAGCCAGCGGTAGGCACGTTTCAACGGGTTAACGAAGGTCACAGTGCCGAGCCTCGCGCCGTCGCCTCAGCAGGAGGGTTGCCGGCCCTTGCCATGGAGATATTCCCGCACCAGAAAGATCACCGTGAGCATCATGATCAGTCCGCCGATAAACATGCCCACGAACAGGGAGTAGTCGAAATGGTAGGAATCGGTGACGGGGTCATAGGTGGTGCAGAACAGGCGCACCCGGTTGATCAGATCATCGATGGCGGAGTGGTGGACCTGGGGACGGCCGAGCACCAGCTCCAACAGGGGTTCCACCAGCAGGGGGGTGTCGAAGACCTCGCCGTAGACCTGGCGGTAGACTTGGCCATCGCCGTCGATGATGGAGGCCTGCACAAGGTGGTCGAAGCCGCTGGGCGAGGGGGCGAAGTAGAAGCCCAGCTCCCGGGTCAGGGCGGCGATGGTGTCCTCATCGGCACTGAGGAGATGCCAGCCCTTGTCGGCAATACCCTGCTTGCGTGCGAACCGCGCCATCATCTCGGGGGTATCGAAGCGACTGTCGAAGCCCACCAGGGCCACATTGAAGTTTCCTTCGCCCACGGTGTCCCGGGCCTTTTCCACCACCCTGGCGAGGTGCCGGGTGGTGGTGGGACAGATGGTGGAACAACTGGTGAACACCAGGCTCATCACCAGGGGTTTGCCCCGGAACCCGGCCAACGTCACCCGTCGGCCGGCGGCATCGGTCAGCATGTGGTCGGAGAGCCGGCGGCCGATGGCACCCTGGCTGGCCGCCAGGGCCGCCTTGTAATCGAAGGCCTCGAGGGAGTCGGCATCGTTGGGCTTCAATGGCCGAGCCGAGGCGGTGGCCGCGGCCATCGCCGTAGCCAACAGCATGATCATCAGCAGCGGGTGCATGGGTCTGGAATCGCGATACCGGGGCCTCTTCCCCGCCGCCCCTGCGCCGCCCGCGGGTAGCGGCGTCACAGGGTGTCCAGCACCGCGAACAGCAGCAGCACGACGAGCTGGACCAGGGAGGCCAGGAAACTCTGGATGGCGTTGCCGCGGGAGGGGTCGCGGGCCAGCAGCCAGCTGCGATAGACGAAATAGCCGCCCCCGCCGGCGGCACCCAGGAGATACAGCCAGCCGAGACCGAAGTAGAAGGGCAGCAGGGAGGCCAAGGCCAGGGCGATGGCGTTCCATAACACCGCCCGGGCCGCCTGGTCGTCGCCCACCACCACCGGCAGCATGGGGACGCCGGCCGCCGCGTAGTCCGCCCGCTGGGCGATGGCGAGGCTCCAGAAGTGAGGCGGCGTCCACAGGAACAGCACGATGGCGAGGGTGATGGGGATGGGGCCGAGGCTGGGGTCCACCACCGCACCACCGGCCAGCACGGCGAAGCTGCCGGAGGCGCCGCCGATGACGATGTTCAGCCAGGTGCGGCGCTTCAGCCACATGGTATAGACCACGGCATAGAAGAAGGCGCCGAGAAAGACGAACAGGGCGGACAGCCCGTTCAGCAGCAGGGCGGCCGCCCCCACGCCCGCCACCAGCAGCCCGAGGATGGGGGCCAGCCACCAGCGGCTGTGGGTGAATACTCCGGTGACGAAGGCCCGGTTGCGGGTGCGCTTCATGCGGGCATCCAGGTCCCGCTCGTAGTACTGGTTGAAGGCGCCGGCACTGGCGGAGGCGAAAAGCACCGCCAGGGCCAGGACGGCGACGTCCATGGTGGTGGCCGGCCGCCCGGGGCTCACCATCAGGGCCACCACGGCGGTGATGGACATCATCACGCCGATGCGGACTTTGAACACGTCGATGAGCAGTCTGACCATGGGGCTGTGCCTCTGTGGGGGCCTGGTGGTGCCGGAAAACAGGGCCGGAGCAACGCCTGCATGCGCGTTGCCCCGGCCGTTCATTCCTGGTTCATCCGAGGGGCCAGACGGATGCCAGGTACTTCCAGTTGATGAAGTAGTAGACGACGAAGGTGACCAGCAGCAGCATGGCCAGGACGAAGGTGCCGGGGGCCTCGAAGCCGGCCGAGCCGTGCTCCTCCACCGTGAGACGCGGCGCCATGGGCAGGGTCTCGGGGGTGGCCGTGGTGTAGCTGTCCCTGGCCAGCGGCTTGCCGATGAAGCTCTGGAGCAGGCCCGCGGAGGAGTCCAGCTTCTTACCGACCAGCAGGGAGCCCACGGTCACCAGCAGGAACATGGCGCCCCCCACGATGGCCAGCACGCCGCCGATGGCACCGATGGCCATGAGGGTGTAGGCCATGCCCGGGTACTCGAAGGGCAGGGCCGCTCCGGTGAAGTCCATGTCCCAGTGGCGGCGTGATACCCCGAGGGTGCCGGCGCCCAGCATGAACAGGATCAGCACCGTCATGCCGCCGCCGAAGACATAGGGCTGCAGCCTGGCCATCTTGGGCAGGATCATCTCGCGCCGGAACAGCACCGGTATGAGCAGGTAGGTCAGGGCCATGAAGGTCAGGGTGGTCCCCGTCACCACCGTCGCATGGAAGTGCGCCGGGACGTAGATGGTGTTGTGGATGATGAGATTGATCTGCTCGGTGCCCATCACCACCCCTGTGATGCCGCCGATGAAGCCGAAGGTCACGAGGGAGATGAACATGCCGGAGAACACCGGGTTGCCCCAGGGGGCCTTGCGCAGCCACTCGAACATGCCGTTGGAATAACCCTTCTTGCGCAGCGCCACCTCCATGGCGCCCGGCACCGTGAGGCCGTGGATCATGCTCGCCAGCACCGCCAAGTACATGGCATAGCTGGTGTTGAAGATTTTCCATTCCGTGCCCACGCCCGGGTCCACCAGGATATGGTGGGCACAGGCCAGTTGCAGAAAGAAGATGTAGAGCAGGAAGGCCGTGCGGCTCACCTTCTCGGACATGGGGCGGGCACCGAACAGCACCCCGGCCAGCAGGTACCAGATGGAGACGTGGGCGGCGACGTTGATCTGCTGTGATGAGTGTCCCAGTCCCCACCACACGATGCGGTACATCTCGGCGTCGATGTGGCTGATGTAACCGATGGACCACAGGAAGGTGGGTATCAGGATGATGGCGCCGGAGGCGATGGTGAAGACCGCGATGATGGCGGCGGTGATGGCGCCGAAGGTCACCAGGGGCACCGAGCCCTCGTAGGTCTTCTCCTGCTGGGCCACCACCAGGGTGCCGAAGAACACGAACACCTGGATCAGGGCCCCCACGGCGAACAGGATGAGGCCCAGGTAGAAATGGGGCTCGGCCTGCATGGGCACGTAGGAGGTCATCATGACGCTGGAGTTGCCCTGGAACACCGCGACGTTGTTCATGATGGCCCCCACCAGCATGAGCAGGAAGCCGGTCCAGGCCCAGGCCGGGGTCGCCAGGCGCGCCCGCAACAGGGTGGAGGCGGCGAAGTGCAGCACCGCCATCTCGAAGAAGATGATCCAGAAGATGAGGGCATTGATGCCGTGGGCCGTCAGGGCCAGGTAGAAGTCCTCCGGCGACAGCAGGTGGACCTCCTGCCAGCGGGTCAGGACCACCCCCAGGGCGAGCACGCCCGCCACCAGCAGGGCCACCACGCCGGCCACCGCGTTGACCTTCATCAGGCTCTCGGCGGACCTGTGGAAATAGAACCCGGAGTCGGGACAGATGCGAAATTCGGACATGGTTTTTACTCCCGCACGTAGATCTTGCCCACCATCGTGTGGTGGCCGATACCGCAGTACTCGTTGCACACCACCCCGTACTCGCCGGCGCGATCGGGGGTGATCTTCAACACCATTTCGTAGCCCGGCACGATCTGCAGATTGATGTTGTCGGGTTGCAACGACCAGCCGTGCTGCCAGTCCATGGAGGACAGGTGCAGGCGGTAGCTCTTGTCCTTCTCGAGCTCGAAGATGGGCCACCACTGCCAGAGACGCCCGAGCTGGTAGATGTCACTGCCGGCGGGGGGCTTGACGATGGGGATGCCGCCCTCTTCCCCGACCTGGTACTTGTCGATCATCTCCTGGACCTTGATGCCGAATTTCTCGGGCGTGGTCTGGTAGGCCTCGGTGGACAGGTTCTGTTTTCCGTAGACGTGCCAGTAAGGCATCATGGCGAACATGATCAGGCACCACACCAGGGCGATGGCGATCCACACCAGTTCCTGGCGGCCGACGGGCACCTTCCACCAGATGCGATCCGCGGGGGGCATGTATGAGGTCATTGCAGGTCTCCTGGGCCGGGGTGAATCAGGGCGCGACGGGCAGGGTGACGATCTCCATGATGCCCCACACCAGGTAGAACACGGTGGGCATGGCGACACCGATGAAGAGCAGCAGGAACGGGTTGTCCAGCAGGGATTGCATCCCGGGGATGCGCTCCCGGGTGTTTGGGGTCTCTTGTTCTTCCGGGTTTGTCATCACAGCTTTCTCCCATGGGTGCTGAGGCCGATTGGCGTGCCCCGTCGGTGGCTGGGGGCGGTGCCGACACGTGTCCCCCGGTGGCCGGCGGGGTACAGGCATGGTAGTGAAGGTGTCGAAGGAAGCGCTTGACTTTTCTCAAGCGGGTCACCCGCCGCGGGCGGGTCATGGAGGCCCTGCCGGCACGGGGTTCTCCCCGCATGCGCTGGCCGGTCGACTGGCCGCATTCCAGCCCTTCGGTCCGTTGCTGGTGGCCTACAGCGGCGGGCTGGATTCGGCGGTACTGCTCCACGGTCTGAGGCACATGGGGGAGCCGATGGGTCGCCTCCCGCTACGGGCGATCCACGTGCATCATGGGCTGTTGCCGGAGGCCGATGCCTGGACCCGCCACTGCCGGGAGACCTGCGGCCGGTGGGGGGTGCCGCTGGAGGTGGTGGCCGTGGACGCCACGCCGGCCCCCGGCGAGAGCCCCGAGGACGCCGCGCGGCGCGCCCGCTATGGGGTCCTGGAGGTGCGGGTGGGGACCGATGAACTGCTACTCACGGCCCACCACCTGGACGACCAGGCGGAGACCCTGCTGTTGCAGCTGCTGCGGGGTGGCGGGCCCCACGGCCTCGCCGCCATGCCGGCCCTGCGCCCCTGCGGCGGGGGCCGCCTGGGGCGTCCGCTGCTCGCATTCGGCCGCGCGGAACTGGCGGCCTACGCCGCCCGCGAGGGACTTTCCTGGGTGGAGGACCCCTCCAACCGAGAACTCCATCTCCAGCGCAACTTTCTGCGCCACGAGGTGCTGCCCGTAGTGACGCGGATGTGGCCACAGGCGGCCCGGACCCTGGGCCGGAGCGCCGGCCTGCAGGCGGGGGCGGCCCATATCCTGGACGAGGTGGCGGCGGCGGATCGCGAGGCCGCCCGGGGCCCCGCGGACCACAGCCTGGTGCTGGCCGCCATCGCCCGCCTTGACCCCCACCGCCAGCGCAACCTGCTGCGTTATGCGGTGAGGTCCCTGGGGCTGCCACCCCCTGGCGCGGCCCACCTGGAGGCGATACGGGTGATGCTGGCGGGCGCCGGGCGGGACCGTAACCCCCTGGTCACCTGGCCCGGGGCGCAGGCCCGCCGCTACGACGGCTGCGTGTGGTTCGGCGCACCCCTGCCCCCCCGTGATCCGCGGTCGTTCATCCCCTGGAACCTCGAGGGCCGGCTGGAACTCCAACACGGTAGTCTGGAGTCGACGCGGCAACGGGGTGCCGGCATCCGGGCCTCGGCGATCCCCGGCCGGCGCATCACCATCGGCTGGCGCCGGGGCGGCGAGCGCTGCCGGCCCGCGGACCGGGAGCATGGCCAGACCCTGAAACGGTTGTTCCAGGAGCGGCGGGTGCCGCCGTGGCTGCGGGACCGCCTGCCCCTGATCTATGTGGATGACCAACTGGCGGCGGTGGCGGACCTCTGGGTGTGCGCCCCCTTCGCCGCGCCGCCCCGGGAATGGGGCCATCGCCTGCGCTGGTGCGAAGCCGGCACCCATCACCCATCCACCACGAGGGTTCCATGACGGACAACCTTTACGAACGGGCCCGGGACTGCCTGCTGTGCCGCGACCCGGATGCCAAGATGGACTGCGTCCAGGCCCTGCGCCAGGACTGGTATGTGGCGGGCCTGGCGCGGCCCGCCGGCTCCCCCGCGGAGGCCATTACCACCCCGGGCCGGCCCGCGCGGCCGCCCCTGGTCTCCCACGATCTCCTGCCGCGGCGCAAGCCGGGCAGTCTGGAGGGGCGGGCGGCCCTCATCCACGCCGTGACCCACATCGAGTTCAACGCCATCAACCTCGCGCTGGATGCGGTCTATCGTTTTCGCGAGATGCCCGATGCCTACTATGGGGACTGGCTGGAGGTGGCGGCGGAGGAGGCGGGCCACTTCCAACTGCTGCGGGAACATCTGCGGGAACAGGGGTACGATTACGGCAGCTTCGACGCCCACGACGGCCTGTGGGAGATGGCGGTGAAGACCGCCGGCGATCCCTTGGTGCGCATGGCCCTGGTGCCCCGGGTGCTGGAGGCCCGCGGCCTGGATGTGACGCCCGCCATGATGGCGCGCCTGGAGCAGGCCGGTGATGTCCGGGCCGCGGAGATCCTCGCCGTCATCCTGAAGGACGAGGTCGGCCATGTGGCCGTGGGGTCGCGCTGGTACCACTGGCTGTGCGAGGCACGGGGCCTGGAGCCGGTGGTCACCTTCGGCGAGTTGGTACGCCGCTACACCGGGCACCTGCCCAAGGGGCCCCTGAATCTGCCCGCTCGCCGCCAGGCGGGCTTCAGTAACGAGGAATTGGACATGCTCACCCAAACGGAATCACCGGAGGCCGGCGATGCCTAGCGGCCGGCACTACGGCTGGTGTGTCGGAGGTGGCCGGCCGGGCGCCGGCGGCGCCTCGACCATCGAGGCCCCAGCCCATGATTGAGCGGCGCCGTTTCATTTGCTTCATGGTGCTACTGATGTGCGGCGGTCTCACGACCCCCGCGGCGGCCCGTGACGATCCCACGCCCCAGGTACGGCACTTGATGACTCGCCTGCAGGCGGCCCTCACGCCCGGCAGGTCCCCCGCGGCCCTGGAGGCCGTGGTGCGCCACCAGCTCATCCCCGCGCTCGACGTGGAGGGAATTGCCAGACAGGTCACAGGCCCGCGCTGGAATGCTTCAGGGCCCGCCGCCCGCAGTCGCTCACAGGCCCAGGCGCGGGCGCGGCTCGAGCATGTCGCCCTGGTCGCGTTGCGGGAGCATGGTGACGAAGTGAGGGCCTGGCTGGCCGGCGCCCACCTGCTGCCGCCGTCCCGGCCGGACCCGGGCCATGTCGTGGTGCGGCTGCGCCATCCCCAGGCGATGCCCGACGAGGTGCGGTTATGGCTTACCCGAGGGCCCCGCGGCTGGCGGGTAGCCAATGCCACGGTGGCGGGCTTCAGCCTGATGGGCATGGCCGGCACGTTGCTGGGACCCGCTGCCGGCGGGATGATGCGTTAATAAGGCACCCGCCCGTGACCGGGTCTGACGACTGATACCATGGAAAACCCATACCACAAGCTGCTCGATGAGGTCCGCCGGATGGCGGACACGCACCTCGACCGGAGTGTGGCGAGGGTCATGGATCAGACCGACGATGCCCTGTTCTCCATGGCCGACAAGGCGGAGAGCAACCAACTCCAGAGCCTCTATTTCGACGCCATGCGCGAGGTGCGGCTTAAGCGTCCTGCCATCGAGTCCGGCTGCCGCGATCACTTCCAGGCTGCATTCGGTACCCGCACGGAGGCGTACCGAGACAGCGGTGCAGCGGAGCAGTCAGCGGGGGAGATAGCCCTGGGACTGGTGGACATGGACGAGTTGGAGGAATCCCTGGCCGTCGACAACATGGTGAGCAAGCTCCGGGAGTCCGCCCACGAGGCCCTGGCCGCCCTGGATATGCGCATGGGGTTCCTCCTCAAGCGGGATGCGCTGTCCGGTGACGATAATCCCCTGAGCCCGGAGGCCTTCTGCAGGTCCTTCCAGGAAGGTTGCCGCAGCCTCGAGTCGGGTATCGAGGTGAAGCTCATCGTTCTCAAGCTCTTCGATCGCTATGCCTTCCAGGACATCGTGGAGTTCTACGATCACCTCAACGCCTTCCTGGCGGAGCGGGATGTCCTGCGGGAGTTGCCGGTTAAGGAGAAGCTTCCTTCCCATCCGTCCCCGTCACGGACCGAAGCGGCGTCTACCGAGGAGGAGCAGGCCGTGGAAGAGCAGGCCGGCGCAGTGGCCGCCGCTACGGCGGCAGCCGCGGGGCCCGGCGGTGGTGGCGCGCCCGGTGGGGGGGACGATGTCTTCAGCGTACTGGCGCGACTCCTCGCGGGTGCCGGTGGCGGTGGTGGGGTGGTGGGTCATGGCGGTAGCGGTTCACCCGGTATGAGAGGGTATGGTTCAGCCGCCGGCGGTGGCGCGCCGCTGGCCACCGGTGCCGTGGTCGCCGATCTGACGGCCCTGCAGCGCGGTGGCCGGGCCGGCGGCGTGTTGGGTGGCGTGAGCGGTGACGTGACACCGGTAGCCGCCACCGGGGCGCCGGTGAACGTGCTCCACACCCTGCGCTCCAGCGGCGTGCTGGGCAGTGGTACCGCCGACGCCACCACCCTGGACATCGTCGCCATGATGTTCGACTACATCCTCGACGACGATGCCCTGCCCGACGTCATCAAGGCCCAGCTGGCGCGCCTGCAGTTTCCCCTGCTCAAGGTGGCCCTGTTGGATCGCTCCCTGTTCTCCGACAAGCACCACCCGGCCCGTGTCCTGGTGGACACCCTGGCCGCCACCGGAGTGGGACTGCGGGAAGATGAGGAGCGGGACCGGCTCCTGTTCCGGGAGATCGCCGCCACGGCCCAGCGGGTGGTGGACGAGTTCGAGGACGACATCGGGCTGTTCACGGAACTCGTGGAGGACTTCCGGGCCGTTCTGGAACGGGAACTGGCCGGCGCCGAGGCCGCCATCGAGGCGGTGGCTGCGGATGCCGCCGCCGAGGAGCGCCTCGACATCGCCCGCCAGCGTGCCGAGGCCGAAGTGCGCAAGCGTCTGGAACGGCCCCGAGTACCAGTCCTGGTGGGGCAGTTCTTCGACCACACCTGGCGCCGGGTGCTGGAGCGCACGGCCCTGGACGAAGGCCGCGGGGCGGGGGCCTGGAAACTCGACGTGGAGACCATGGATATCCTGTTGTGGAGCCTCGAGCCCAAGGGCTCGGCAGGCGAGCGACGGCGCCTGGTGGGCTTGCTGCCGGAACTGCTGCGGCGCATCAAGGACGGCGCGCGGCGCATCGGCATGGACGGCGACGAGTGCAATAACTTCATCAGCGCCCTGGCCCCTCTCCATGGGCGCGCCGTCAAGCCGCCGGAGGAGGTGGCCGAAGACCACGGCCTGCCGGTGCTGGAGGACCAGCCGGACAGCGTCTCGCCACCGCCGGAGGACAACGTGGTGCCACTGCCCGAGCCCGATGCGGAGTTCCTGGCCATCGTCAGGGAGCTGGATCGCGGTACCTGGCTGGAATTCCGCCAGGGGGGCGGCCAGGGGGGCGCGGTAAGGGCCCGGCTGTCCTGGGTGAGCAGCATCAGCGGGCGTTATCTGTTCACCGATCACCGGGGTTCCCGGGTGCTCGAGCGCGCCCCCCGGGAACTGGCGCTGGAACTGGCGGCGGGCGACGCCGTGCTTATCGAGGACGAGCCCCTGTTCGACCGAGCGGTGTCCAACCTCATGGAGATGTTGGACGCCGCCGCCGCCTGAGTCTCATCGCTCCGCCCGCCGCCCCCGTCCGCCTCGGCGTTGCCGCGACACCCCTTGTGGCGACTTGGGAAACAACTCATTAGAATCGGTAAAAAACGAAGCTCTCCGAGCCCTGCTCTTAACGTGAACGTCGCGAAGCACAAACTCCCCCTCTCCCTCTGGGACAAATCCGTCGGGAACGGATTTGAACGCGCCTTGGCGCGGCCCGCAGGGCGAAGGGCAGGATGCCCGGAGTACAGGGATGGGGTGAGGGAACGAACATGGCGATACGCGCTCCTCTTTCATCATCTTGGGCGGCGCGTATCGCCATGAGAGTTAACTAAGGAATGCACTTGTCTCCACCCGGGTGGATGTATATCGCCGCCGCCGCCGCGATCGGCGGCGGGCGCAGCTGGCGCCTGACGATGGTCGCGTGTCTGCTTGTTCACGGGGGGACGTCGATCGCCCTGGGGTTGGGTGAAGCCGAGGTGGGATCCGCTCTGGGCCAACGCCTGGAGGTGATCCTGCCGGTTCACAACACCGCGGGCACCGGCTGGCCCCGGCGCTGTGGCTGGCGGCTGGCCGACCTCCCGGCCCTTGGCCGCAGCGCCCTGGACCGCCCCCGCCTGGAGGCCGGTGAGCGTTCGGGTCGGCCCGTGCTCGCCCTGTCGACGGCCGGTTCGGTGCGGGAACCGGTGGTGGAGTTCACGGTGGAACTGGCCTGCGGTAGCGGTTACCGGCTGGCGCGGGATTACACCATCCTGCTGGATCCCCCCGCCTATAAGCCGGCCCCGACACCGGCTGTGCCGGATCGGGGGGTGTCGGCCCCTCCGTCCTCGCGCCAGGCCCCGGCGGCGCCTTCACGGCCGGCCGCGCCCGGCAGCGTGGTGACGGTGAATCCCGGTGACACCCTGTCCGCCATCGTCATACGTCATTATCCCGCCGGCGCGGATCGGGCGGGCCAGGCCCGTGCCATCGTGGCGGCGAACCCCCATGCCTTCAGGGATGGCGACCCGAACCGGTTGTTAGCCGGGGTCCGCCTGTCCCTGCCCGGCACGCTTCCCCGGGGCGTCGTCGAGGCGGCCCCAGCGCGGTCTTCACCTTCACGGTCGCCGTCCCCTCCGCCCCTGCCGTCCCCGCCGCCCTTGCCGTCACCTCCGCCACCGGCGGAGGCGCCCAGGCTGCACATCCTGTCGGCGGACGAGGAGCTGCGTTACCCCGCAATGCGCATGACCCACGAGCTGGATCCGGTGCGTCTGGATGTGGTGGTGGCCCCGGTGGCGCAGCCTGCAGGGGGGACGGAGCCCGTGCCGGCCGCGGAGGTGGGAATCGGCGCCGAAGCCGAGCCTGCCGAAGCGCCGCCGGCCGCCCCGCCGGAGACGCCGGTGGATGCCCCACCGGCGCGCGTCGCGGACGACGAGGCCGTTTCAGAAGCCGCCCGCCAGGCGCAGGCGGAACTGGCGGCGGCACGGGAGCGCATGGCCACCATGGCCAGCGACATGGCCGCATTGCAGGCGGAGGTGCGGTCTCTCGCCGCGGCCCTGCGGGAAGAGCAGGGCCGCCAGCGGGAGCCACCGTGGTGGGTATGGCTGGGGGGAGGCGCGTTGCTGGTGCTGCTGTTGGCCGTGGTGCTGGGGTGGCTGGCTGGACGCCGGAAGGCGGGTGGGGAGATACCCTTCCCAATGGACGACCGCCCGCCCGCGGTGATTCCCGAGGTGACGCCGGCAGAAGTCACGCCGGTGGTCACGCCGCCCCCCTTCACCAGTGACGATTCACGGCTGCCGGCGGCGCAGGTTCGGGAGGCCCTGGCCGGGGAACGGCCGGCCGTCCAGGAGGGCTGGGAGGCGCCCCGGTCCACGGAGCGGACCCAGGAGATCCCCCTGGAACTCATGGACTGGGAGGCGGGGCATGGGGGAAACGCCGTGGAGGCGGAGTTCCTCAATCTGGTGGAACCCGAGGTGGCCGCCGGAGAACCCGAGACCACCGGTGGCATCTCCGAAGAACAGAGTCGCCAGCTCAACCGCTCCGTCACCGTGCGCCTGCTGGAGGTGGAGTTGCACCTGCTCTACGAGCAGTACGGCGATGCCGCCGAGGTGTTGCGGGACCTCATCGACCGCGAATCCCCCGACCAGCCCGACATGCGACCCTGGTCCATGGCCTTCTCCCTGTATCGGCAGACGGACGATCGGCAGGCCTTCGACGCCCTGGAGCAGCGTTTCCGCGCCCGTTACAACGTGGTGCCTCCGGCGTGGGAGGAGGAAACGCCGGCTATGGTCGATATGGAGGCGCGCTATCCTCACCTGGTGGCGCGTATCGTCGACCTGTGGGATACCGCGGAGGCGGAGGCCTTCCTCAACGGCCTGCTGCTCGACGACCGCCAGGGTGAGCGCGCCGGCTTCGAGATGGCCGTGGCCGAGGACATCAGCTTCCTGCGCGAGTTGCTGGCGGTGCGGCAGGAGGGCACCGGGACAGCCCCGGGAGGTGGGCCATGACGCGACGACTATGGCTCCTGCGCCACGGCAAATCCGACTGGCATGCGGGCACCCCCGACGACTTCGACCGCCCCCTGGCCAAGCGGGGCGGCCGGGACGCGGCCCGCATGGGGGAGTGGCTGGCGGCCCGCGGGCCGCTTCCGGACCATGTGGTGAGTTCGCCGGCCCAACGGGCCCGGCAGACCACCCTCGCGGTGTGCGGGTCCCTGGGGATCGGCAAGCGGCAGGTGTTCTGGGACACCCGCATCTACGAGGCCCCTCTGGACCAGCTGCTGGAGGTCCTGGCGGACTGCCCCGCCAGCGCCACCTGTACCCTGCTGGTGGGTCATAACCCGGGCCTCGACGAACTCCTCATGCACCTGTCGGGCGGTCACGCCGAGGCCGATCCCAAGGGCAAACTCATGACCACGGCGGCCCTCGCCGAACTCGCCCTGCCCGACGATTGGAGTGTCCTGCCCGCCGGTTGTGCCGAACTCATCATCCAGCAACGCCCAAGGGACCTTTAACGTGAAAGTCGCGAAGCACGAACTCCCCCTCTCCCTCTGGGACAAATCCGTCGGGAACGGATTTGAACGCGCCTTGGCGCGGCCCGCAGGGCGAAGGGCAGGATGCCCGGAGTACAGGGATGGGGTGAGGGGACGAACATGGCGATATGCGCTCCTCTTTCATCATTTTGGGTGGCGCGTATCGCCATGAGAGTTAACCGCGAAGGCATTTCCTGGGGAGCGCCGGCGCAGGAAGTGGTCCGTGCCGGTCCGCCAGCCAAGATTCGAGGCCGCCAGTCGGCGACAGGATCCCCGCGCCGACCGCGGGGGCGGCCGGCGCCGGCACGCGTAGCGGTATCCTCCGGGAAAGCGGGTTAACAACCGTGGTGAATGGTTTCATAGTGGTGGCACCATGGCGTCGAGTGGCCGAATTTTCAGACCCACCCTGCAGGAGCACCATCATGAACAGAGACCAAGCCGACACCGAACTGACCCTCTCCAGCGGCATCTCGGCCTTCGAGGCCAAGCACTTCTCGAGGGCCTACGAGTTGCTCAAGGACCTGGCGGATGGTGGTCATCCCGAGGCCCTGTATCGCATCGCCGTGATGAGCCAGAACGGCCTCGGCATGGTTGCCAACCCGGAGCGCGCCCTGGAGGCCATGCACCGGGCGGCGGAGCAGGACCATGCCCTGGCCCAGCACGGCCTCGGCTTCATGTACCTGGAAGGCGAGTGTGTGGAGAAGAATGGCAAACTGGCCGCCCACTGGTTCGAGAAGGCGGCGGAACAGGGGCTGCTGGGCTCCCTCACCACCCTGGCCATGATGTACAACGAGGGCAACGGCGTGCCACGGGACGAGGTCAAGGCCAGGGCCTACTTCGAGAAGGCGGGTTTCGACCCCAGCGAGTTCGCCTGACGCGGCCCCGAAGAGATGCCCATAAGCGCCTTCGATCTGTTCAAGATCGGCATCGGGCCCTCGAGTTCCCATACCGTCGGCCCCATGAAAGCGGCCGCGCGCTTCGCCGCCCATCTGGGCGCCCTGGATGCCCCGGGCCGCGTGACGGCCCTGCGGGTGGAGTTGTTCGGCTCCCTGGGGGCCACCGGTCGCGGCCACGGCACCCACAAGGCGGTGATCCTGGGTCTCCAGGGCGAGGCCCCGGAGACGGTGGATGTGGCCGCCATCCCGGCACGCGTGGCCACCGTGGAACAGGCGGGCCGTATCGTGGTGGCGGGCGGTCATGAGGTGGGCCTGGACACGGCGCGGGATATCGTCTTTCATCGCCGCAGATCCCTGCCCTACCATCCCAACGGCATGATCTTCCAGGCCCTGGACGGGGCGGGTGGGGTGGTGATGGAGCGGACCTATTATTCCGTGGGCGGCGGCTTCGTGGTGGATGAGTCCGCCGCCTCCGCCGACCGTATCGTGGCGGATACCACCACCCTCACCCATCCCTTCGCCAGCGCCGATGAACTGGTGGCCCGGTGCGCCGCCGGCGGCCTGTCCATGAGCCGGGTGATGCTGGAGAACGAGCTGGCATGGCGGACCGAGGATGAGATCCGCCGGGACTTGCTCGCCATCTGGGGGGTGATGCAGGCATGCGTGGCCGCCGGTTGCCGTACCGAGGGCGTGTTGCCGGGGGGCATGAAGGTGCGCCGGCGCGCCGCCCGCCTGCACCGCCAACTGGTGAGCGAGAAGGAGCTGAACAACGTACCCCTGGGCACCATGGACTGGGTGAACCTCTACGCCCTGGCGGTCAACGAGGAGAACGCCGCCGGCGGGCGGGTGGTGACGGCGCCCACCAATGGTGCCGCGGGTATCATCCCCGCGGTGCTGCATTACTACTGGCACTTCTCGCCGGGGGCATCTGAAGACGGCGTGGCGCGCTTGCTGTTGACCGCCGCGGCCATCGGGATCCTCATCAAGGAGAACGCCTCCATCTCCGGTGCCGAGGTGGGCTGTCAGGGCGAGGTGGGCGCGGCCTGCGCCATGGCCGCGGCCGGCCTGACGGAGGTGTTGGGGGGTACGCCAGAGCAGGTGGAGAACGCGGCGGAGATCGGCATCGAGCACAACCTGGGGCTCACCTGTGACCCGGTGGGCGGGTTGGTTCAGGTGCCCTGCATAGAGCGCAACGCCATGGGCGCCGTCAAAGCCATCAACGCCTCCCGCATGGCCCTGCGGGGCGACGGGCGACACTACGTCTCCCTGGACCGCGCCATCAAGACCATGCGCGACACCGGCGCCGACATGAAGTCCAAGTACAAGGAGACGGCGCGGGGCGGTCTTGCGGTGAACGTCATCGAGTGTTGAGGCCGTTGGGGCAGGCTTCAGGAGGCAGGCACCAAGGACTGCCCGCATCTGTGCGGTCCTGGCGCTGCTGGGAACCGAGGCCTGCGCAAAGCCTCTTCTCAGCGGATGGAGCGGTAGACGTCCCGCCGGCTGCGCTTGCCCATCATCACCTGCCACAGCTGGCCCTGGCGCGAGCGAAAGAAGCCGGCACAGAGTTGCAGGTAGTATTTCCACATGCGGTAGAAACGCTCCCCCTGGGGGTGTTCCAGATCGGGCCAGGCGCGATCGAAGTTGTCCCACCACGCCATCAGCGTCCGATCGTAGTCCTGGCCGAAGGCGTGCCAGTCCTCGATGAGGAAATAGGGCTCCATGGCCGCGGTCAGGGTCTGGGCCGAGGGCAGCTTGCCGTTGGGGAAGATGTACTTGTCCATCCAATCGTCGTTGGCCTCGGCGGTGCGGTGGTTGGCGATGGTATGGAGCAGGAACAACCCCTCGTCGGCCAGCAGGCGATGGACGGTGGCGAAGTAGGCGTCGTAGTTCTTGGGGCCCACGTGCTCGAACATGCCGATGGACACCACCCGGTCGAAGGTGCCCTCGAGGTCCCGATAGTCCATCAGCTCGATGGTCACCGGGAGGCCGCGGCAGCGCTCCTCGGCCAGGGCCTTCTGTTCCCCGGAGATGGTGATGCCGGTGACCTCGACGCCGTAGTTCTCGGCCGCGAACTTAGCCAGGCCGCCCCAGCCGCAACCGATGTCCAGCAGCCGCTGGCCCGGTTCGAGTTGGAGCTTCTCGCAGCTCAACCGTAGCTTGGCCAGCTGGGCATCCGCCAGGTTGTCGGCGTCGGCCCAGTAGCCGCAGCTGTAGCTCATGGTGGGGTCGAGCATGGCCTCGAAGATGTGATTGCCGGCATCGTAGTGTTGTTCCCCCACTTCACCGGCACGGCTTTTTGACTGACGGTTCATCAGCACGTTGCGCAGGTAGGCGATGACGAACCGCAGGCGCGCCACCCGGCCCAGCCCCTCGTCGGCCTCCACGGACAGGAGCTGGTGGAACAGCTCGTCCAGGCGCTCGCATTCCCACCAGCCGTCCATGTAGGCCTCGCCGAAGCCGAGCGACCCCTCGCGGATCACGCGGTCGTAGAGCCGGTCGTCCTTGACCTGGATGTCCCAGGGTTGCGAGCCATTGAAAGTGACGCCGGCGGCATCGGTCAACTCCCTGAGTACTCCGGGTGCTTCGCGCCGGGGTGTTTCGGCAATCTTGTCCTGGTGGCTGCGAGTGAGCGATGCGGAGCGCGCCATGTTCTTCCTCCAGTCGGTTGTTTGCCTCGGGAACGTCTGCCGGCGCGGATACCGGATTGATGAGCCCAATGAATAAGGAAGCAACCCCGACGACCGCTGTCAACATCGGCAGAGGCGGCGGCGCGGGGGTGATCCGTTCAAGGCCTCGGGAGATCCGTATCCAGGCGACCCGTTGCCCGGTTAACAGCTTTCATCATAGATGCGGAGGCGTTTCTTTCATTAACAAACTTTAATGGCCCGCGGGGCGCAGGCGTACCAGCGCCGACTTTGCCATATTTGCCATAATAGTGGCGCCAACGGGAGAATGATGTGGATGCGACGAACGAAGGGCCCTGTACCTGGCCCGGGCAGGACGCACTCATGCGTTGCTATCACGACGAGGAGTGGGGCGTACCCGTTCATGACGACCGCCTGTGGTTCGAGTACATGGTGCTGGACGCCTTTCAGGCAGGCTTGTCATGGCGTACGGTGCTGCACAAGCGCGAAACCTTGCGCCGGGTTTTTCATGGCTTCGAGCCCGGGCGGGTGGCGGCCATGACGCCGTCCGAGTTGGAACACGCCCGTACCAATCCCGCCATCATCCGCAATCGCCTGAAGATCCAGGCCGCGGTCCGGAACGCCGAGGCCTTTCTGAACTTACAGGCGCGCCATGGTTCCTTCGACGCCTACATCTGGTCCTTCACCGCTGGCCACACCATCACCAACCACTGGCGTTCCATGAGCGACGTGCCCGCTGCTACGCCCCTGTCCGATGAGGTGAGTCGCGCCCTGAGGGCGGCGGGCTTTTCCTTCGTGGGCTCCACCATCTGCTATGCCTTTCTCCAGGCGGGCGGGGTGGTCAACGACCACTTGGTGGGTTGCCCGCGCCATGACGAGGTGGCGGTCCGGGGCCGAGCGACACATGGCGACGCTTCCGGGGCCGCCCGGCCCAGGCACCGGTAAGCGCCGGGTATCATGCAAGAGCGTCGCCTGAGTGCCCGTTACCGCTGCCGTTGTCCGGCGGCCGTTCAGGGTCCGAATAGCGAATACCGCGATATGGAGATCCGCGAGGTCTCCCTGACCGGCCTGACCCTGTGGGTGAGGCGCGAGGTGGTGCTGGCCTTGGCCCAGGCCGGTTCGATCCTCACGCTCGGAGACCGCATTCATGTATCGAGCCGGGGTGCCGGTGTCGAAGACGGTGCGCCGGAGGTCGCGTTGCCATGTCGGGTCCAGCATGTCAGGCGCTTGTCCCAGGATCGGTACCAGGTGGGGACCCGATTCGAGGTGCTCGATCCCCGTCAACTGGAGGTATTGGAGCAGTGGGTGGCCCGGGCGCAGGGTGGCCACGGGTCTCGATGACCGCGCCTCGCGTGCCGGGCGAGTGCGGTGGGCTGGCTTATGATGCAGTGAGGGCGAGACGAAGCCACTTGGCGTACATGGGGCCCACGCCCTGCGGCCGGGTGAGGCTGGCCAATGCCTCCTCGAGCCCCGCGACGCGCCGGTGGGTCATCTCGTGCCGGGGATGCCAGGGCAGCAGCGTCACCTCGGCCCGCCACAGGGAGCGCACCAGGACCTCGCCTTCCCGCACACCATGGTGGCAACTGAGTCTGATGAAACCCACCAGTGTCGCGGCATCCACCCGCGCGCAGGCCTCTTCGCGCACTTCCCGCTCCAGGGTGGCCTGCCAGCCTTCGCCACGTTCGGGGCGACCGCCGGGAAACTGCCAGCTCAGGCCGCCGTTGGCACTGACCAGTACGATGCCGCCCGTGGACGTCAGGCAGGCGGCAGCCGAGCCATGGGCCTGCCCGTCCGGCACCGTCGCCGGCTCGTGCCAGGTGGCGAGCCAGTCCTGTCCGGCATCGTGGATATGAAACACCTCGCCGGTGCCGGCCTTGTTCGAGGGCTGCTCCACCAGCTTAATCCCGTATTTCAAACGTCGTTCAGCATAATCGCTGACAGCCAGCCTGGACTTTGGCACGAATGTAGGTCGGGATTCATCCCGACATTAAACCCCGCCCCACGCACCCCGCGCCGGGTCGGTACCACCCGCCAGCGTTGGGTGTCGGGCTGAAGCCCGACCTACAGCCCGACCTACAGCCCGATCGACACAACACCCCCACCGCCCATTCCTGCGGCACGAATGTAGGTCGGGATTCATCCCGACATTAAACCCCGCCTCACGCACCCCGCGCCGGGTCGGTACCACCCGCCAGGGTTCGGTGTCGGGCTGAAGCCCGACCTACAGCCCGACCTACAGCCCGACCTACAGCCCGACCTACAGCTTGACTCTTCTCTCTACACCCACGAATTCTGCGAACGAGCCAAAAGAAGAAACCCGCCGTCAGGCGGGTTTCCTCCATCCGGCCAACCAGGTACCGGCTAACTACCGGACCTTAACCTTCACCACCTCTTCCCCATCGGGATCATTCACATGCACCGCACAGGCGATGCAGGGATCGAAGCTGTGAATGGTGCGCAGGATCTCGATGGGCTGGGCGGCGTCGTGGAGACTGTGGTTGTCCTGCAGCGCCGCCTCGTAGGGCCCGGCGACGTTCTCGGTATCCCGCGGGCCGGCGTTCCAGGTGGAGGGCACCACCGCCTGATAGTTGTCTATCTTGCCATCCTTGATGACGATGTAATGGGACAGGGCACCACGGGGGGCCTCCATGTAGCCGACGCCTCTGGCCTCCTTCGGCCACGTCCTCGGGTCCCACATCTCATCATTGTGGACCTTCAAGTCGCCGGCCTTGATGTTGGCCACCAGGATATCCAGCCAGTTGATCATCTGGTCGGCCACCAGCTTGGACTCCAGGGTACGGGCGGCGGTGCGCCCGAGGGTGGAGAACATGGCCTCGATGGGGGCGTCCAGCTTCTTCAGGGCCATACCGGCCAGTTCCTTGGTGGGCTCGTGGCCCTGGGCGTAGAGCATGAGGACGCGGGCCAGGGGGCCCACCTCCACTGCATGGCCGCGCCAGCGCGGCGACTTCAGCCACGAGTAGCCGTCGTCCACGTTGAGCTGCTTGTAGGGCGGCGCCGGGCCACCGCGGCCGTGGTAGTTCAGTTCCGTCTCGCCGTCGTAGGGGTGCAGCCCCCCATCCTTGCCGCTACTGTAGTCATACCAGGAATGGGAGACGAACTCCTTTATCTGCTCCGGATCGTTGAGGTCCACGGGTTCGATGTGGGACAGGTCGCGGTTGAGGATGACGCCGGGCTTGAAGAAGTAGCTGTCGGGGTCGTCCATGCCCTTTTCTGGCAGGTCGCCGAACACCATGAAATTGCGGGTACCCTCACCGCGGGCGAACCAGTCCTTGTAGAAGCCGGCGATGGCCAGGGTGTCGGGCACGTAGACCTGGTCGACGAACTGCTGCATGGACTGGATGATGTTGCGGATGGTGCTCAGGGTCACCACATTCAGGGCCGTGCCCGCGGCGCCGCCGGTAGTGCCGCCGGTGTCGATGCTGATGGGCGAGGGCGCGCCCCCCACCAGGAAGTTGGGATGGGGATTCTTGCCGCCGAGGATGGCATGGAGCTTTGCCACGTCCCGCTGCCAGGCCAGGGCGTCCAGATAATGGGCCACCGCCATGAGATTGGCCTCGGGCGGCAGCTTGTACTCGGGATGTCCCCAGTAGCCGTTGGCGAAGATCCCGAGCTGGCCGGATTCCACCAGTTCCTTCACGCGTTTCTGGACATCCTTGAAGTAGCCGGGGGATGAACGGGCGTAGTCCGATATGGACTGGGCCAGCTCCGAGGTCTTCTTGGGATCCGCGTCCAGGGCCGACACCACGTCCACCCAGTCCAGGGCGTGAAGGTGGTAGAAGTGCATCACGTGGTCATGCACGTACTGGGCGCCGATCATCAGGTTGCGGATGAGCTGTGCGTTCTGGGGGATCTTGTAGTTCAGGGCGTCCTCCACCGAACGCACCGAGGCGATGCCGTGGACCAGGGTGCACACGCCGCAGATACGCTGGGCGAAGGCCCAGGCGTCCCGCGGGTCGCGGCCTTTGAGAATGGTCTCGATGCCCCGCACCATGGTCCCGGAGCTGTAGGCCGAGGAGATGTTGCCCGCGTCATCGGTGGCGGCCTCGATACGCAGGTGGCCTTCGATGCGGGTGATGGGATCGACTACGACTCGTTGTGCCATGGGACTGTCCTTTTATTGCGTGCTGGTTTGCGCGGTGCGGGTGGTGGACTCACCGGAGCCGTCATCGAGGTTGTCGCCCACCATCTCCACCAGGCTCTCGATGGGCTTGCCCCAGTTGCTCTTCATCTTGCCGACCTCGAAGTTGAGGCGGCAACTGCCGCAGGTCACCACCAGGGCCTCGGAGCCCGTGGCGTCGATCTGGTCGCGCTTGAGTTCGAACACCCGCTGGCGACGCTCCGCCGCACGATTGATGAGGAAGGCCCCGCCGCCGCCGCCGCAGCAGATGTTGGTGCGGCCGGTGGATTCCGGCTCGCGGATCTCGAGACCCAGGGCCGTGAGCACCGCCCGGGGTTCCTTTTCGACGCCGCCCCAGCGGTTGTTTTTGCAGGGGTCGTGGAAGGTGACGCTGTGGGCACCCTCGGCCTTCTTGAGCTTGAGTCTTCCCTTCTCCACCTCCTGGCCCAGGAATTCGGAGGTGGCCAGGACCTCGAAGGGCAGGGCGTGGCCCCAGATATCCGGTGCCTCGTAGCGCAGGGCCGGATAGGAGTGGCCGCACTCGGCCACGATGACCTTCTTGGCGCCGCAGGCTATGGCGGCATCGATGATGCGCTTGGAGGCCTTGAGTTGGACCTCCTCGTCGCCCGACAGCATGCCGAAGTTGGCGCACTCGTAGCCATCGCTGCGGAAGGTCCAGTCGTAGCCCAGGTGGTTCATGATCTTGATCATGGCGACGAGAGAGTCCTGGCTCACCATGATGTCCAGCACCGAGGTGAGGATCATGATGTCCGCCTTGTCCTTGTCCACCGGGATCTCCAGGCCCTGGCCGCGCAGTTGCTCGATGAGGCCCATGAACTCGTTCTGGCCCACCCCGAACAGATGGCCCTGGTCCTGCTGGCTGTCCATGAGATGGAGTTCCGCCGGCACCATGCCCGCCGCCGCGTAGGCGTTGCGCATGATGGGCATCATGGCGGCGATGTGGATGCCCATGGGGCAGATGAGGCTGCAGCGCCCGCACACCGTGCAGGTGTCGTACACCAGCTCCTGCCATTCTTCCAGGTCCTCGATGGTGACGTCCCGGGTATAGAGCCGGTGCATCCAGCGCAGGGGCGAGAGTTCCCGGCGGTAGACGCGCTTCAGCAGGTCGAGCTTGCGGATGGGGGTGAGCCGGCCGTCCTCCTGGGTCATGTAGAAGTGGCACACCTCGGCGCACATGCCGCAGTGGATGCAGGATTCCAGCATCGCCGCCTTGGGGGCATCCATCTTCTCCATCATCACCCGTTTGGCGTTGGCCACCCGCTGGTCGTTCGGCATCTCCACCGGCGTGTCCATGTCCGCCAGCTGGCCCGCCATCTCGGCGAATTGGTTGAAGGCTTCATAGTTGAGACTCATGCCCGTACCCCCCGTTGTTCCATTTGTCCGCCGATCATGTACCGCGTGAACCAGATGCTGAAGGGGTGGAACAGCTTACCGAACGGGAAGTACACGAACAGCAGTTCCACGCTGAGGATATGCACCGCCAGCAGGGTCTCATAGCGCCAGCCGAAGCTCGCCCCCATGTGACCGAAGGCCACCAGGCCGGTGACCAGGGGCAGGGTGGTGACGAACCAGCCCGCGTAGTCGTCGAAGCTGGAGATGGTCTTCAGCACCGGGTGCACCATGCGCCGTATCAACAGGGCGATGAGCACTGCCAGGGTGACCGCCGCCGAGAACAGCACCACGCTGGTGGGCAGGGCCGGCCAGCCGAAGCCGAGGATGGACTCGAAGAACAGGATATGGGGGGCGTAGAACAGCACGGTGATGAACAAACCAATATGCCACAGATAGCCGGCGTAATGGGAGAAGCGCACCCGGTGCTGCGGGTCCGGCGTGGGCGCCCATCGGCTGCCCATGGTGCGCAGGCCGGCGGCCACGGTACTGCCGCCCTTGGGACGGAAGTGGGTCTTGTGGCGGGTGAGGAGGAATATCCCGGCGAAGCGCAGTACGACCCCGGCCACGAGGATGATCAGGGACCACTCCATGGCCGGCCCGCGGGCGAATTCGAGCAATGTCATGACTTGTTCTCCTGCTGGCTGGTTTTCTGCTTGGAACGTGCCGCCAGGGCGGCGGCGGTGCCCACGGCGGCACCCGCCACGGCGGCACCCGCCAGCACCTCGTGGGAGCCCCAGTCGCCCACGGACAGGGGCGTATAGAAGCCGCCCGCCTGGTCCCAGAAGTTGGGTTCGGAGCAACCCAGGCAGCCGTGGCCGGACTGGATGGGGAAAGTGTCGGCGCCGTTCCACTTGAGGTTGGCGCAGGCGTTGTAGGTGGTGGGGCCCTTGCAGCCCACCTCGTACAGGCACCAGCCCCTGCGGGCGCCCTCGTCGTCGAAGGATTTGGCGAACTGCCCCTTCTCGTAGAAGGGCCGCCGGTAGCAGCGGTCGTGGATGGTCTCGCCGAAGAAAGCGATGGGCCGGCCCAGATGATCCAGCTCCGGAATGGCGCCGAAAGTAAGGATGTGGGACAGGGTGCCGGTCATCACCTGGGGCATGGGGGGGCAGCCCGAGACATTGATGATGGGCTTGTCCTTGATGATGTCCGACACCGCCACCGCGCCCGTGGGATTGGGGCGGGCCGCCGGGATCCCGCCGAAGGCGGCACAGGTGCCCACCGTGACGATGGCGAAGCAGTCCCTCGCGGTATCCTTGAGGATCTGCTCGTTGGTATGGCCCGCGATGGTGGAGTAATGGGCGTTCTCGCCCACGGGTATGGAGCCGTCCACCACCACCACGTACTTGCCCTTGTGTTTCCTCATGGCCTCTTCGCGGGCGTGCTCGGCGGCGTCGCCGGCGGCGGCCTGCAGGGTGTGGTGGTAGTCGAGGGAGATGAAATCGAATATGAGGCTCTCGAGGGTGGGGTTGTGGGAGCGGGTGATGGACTCCGTGCAGCCCGTGCATTCCTGGAAGGAGAGCCAGATGACCGATTGCCGCGTCGCCTTGGCCATGGTCTCCGCCATCTCCGCCGCCTGGGCGGGGGACAGAGCCATGGTGGAGCCCATGACGGTGCAGAATTTCAAAAAGGTGCGCCGTGAGATGCCGCGGCGGGCCATGTACTGGCCCAGGTTCTCTTCTCGCTGGCTCATGGGCGGATCTCCTGATCGTCGGTGGAAAGGGTGTCGCGCAAGCGCCGATGGGCGTTGCGGATATCGTCCGGATGGCTTTTGATCATGGCAGGTACGGCGGTGATTTCAATGCGCTCGGTCAACTTGGTGCCGTCATCGCCGAAGTGGGTGGCCCACCAGATGCCGGTATAGATGGTCTCGTGGAACTCGCTGCGACCCACGGTCTCGAGTTCCACCTTCACCTCGCCGTGACCGAGCAGGGCCTTCAGCTCGTCGATGTCGGCGCTGTTCATGGGCAGGCTGGACAGATCGATGGCATTCTCCGTGCCGGCCTCGTCGAGGGCGGCCAGGTGGTCGGCGATCTCCCGCAGCAGGGCATGGGCCATGCCCGTGGGACGGACCAGGGGTTCCACCGTTACAGGGATGTCCGACAGGCTCATGGGTACCACCTCGCGATGATGTCCCCGATGGCGCGGCAGGCATCCGGGATGACGGCCTCCACCTCCGGAGTGGGGCCGTCGCCCCAGTCCATGTACTTGGGTTGGATGCCCACCAGGGCCCGCTGTGGTGGCAGGCGGCCCGCCAGGGCCGCCATGCCGAGGACATCGGCGAGGCTGACCTCGTGGACGCTGCGTTTGCCGCCGGCGGCCACGTGGGTGTCCATGTCCGCGCCCTCGAATACCCGAATGCTACCCGGAGGTTGTTTCAATTCGGCGGCGTCCACGGCGATGAGGCGGGCGCAGTCCTCGATGGGACCCGCCAGAGTGAAGCTCAAGGTGCCGCCGTCCATGAAGGTCACGTCCGCCGGCAGTCGGCCCTGATTCTCGAGTGCCTTGAGGACATGGATCCCCACGCCTTCGTCAGTAAGCAGGGTGTTGCCGATGCCGAGGATCAAAGTCCCTATGCCCATGTAATCGCGATTCTCATGTCGGTTTCCAGGTTGGCGATCACGCGCCGCCGCCAGGGGAACCCCCTGGAGGGTGATGATGCGACCCATCCGAATTGGGACACCCGGTCGGCGCGGCCCCCGTCATTCGTGTGCCTGACGGGGTGGCCGGGGGCGCGGAAGACGCCGGCGGCGCTCTTCTGTAGAAAATTCCTCTGGCATCTATTCTTAACGTGAAAGTCGCGAAGCACGCTCTCCCCCTCTCCCTCTGGGAGAGGGATGGGGTGAGGGAACGAGCATGGCGATACGCGCTCCTCTTTCATCATCTCGGGCGGCGGTATCGCCATGAGAGTTAAGTCTAGTTACCGGGTGGATCAGTGGACAGTCCGATGTGTTCCCTACTTGACTTGGGTCAAGGTATTGGAGCCGCACCGCCCCGCGGTGATCCATCGCGCCCCGGAATAGGGCCACAATAGCAATCTTCCGGCCCCGTCCCGGGGCCGGTCCTCTCAACCCAGGAGCCCTGTTGATGTGTCTCGGAATTCCTATGCGGGTGGTGGAGATTGACGGTTACAGCGCCCGCTGCGAGGCTCGCGGCGAGGAGCGTACCGTGAGCCTCTTTCTCATGCAGGAGACGGCCATCGCGCCGGGGGATTACGTCATGGTCCATCTCGGCCAGGTGTTGCAGACCATGACGGAACGGGAGGCGCGGGAGGCGTGGGAACTCTACGACCAGATCCTGGCGGCGGAGGGTGGGTCCGCGCCGGTCTGATACCCGTACCGCCGCTTCTGGGTTTCAACCCGGTGGGTTTCAGCCCGGTGGGTTTCAGCCCGGTGGGTTTCAGCCCGGTGGGTTCAGCCCGGTGGGTTCAACCCGGTGAGTTCAACGATGAACCGGCGGCTCGCCGTCGGCGTCGTCCTTAGCGTCGAAGAGGTCGTCCAGCAGGTCGGGCGGGGCTGTGGCCGTTGCCGGTTCATCGGCCTCTTCGCCGGCGGTCTGTTCCTGGAGGGCCTCCTCCCAAGCCAGGTCGAGGGCCGTCTGATCCAGGGTGTCCTGCCGCGTGTCGGCGTCGGCCGCCGTGGAGCTTTCCGCCGGCGGTGGTGCCGTGAGTTCCTCTTTTTGCCCCTCACCGTCTCCCGCCGGCTGCAGTGCCACATGCTCCGAGGGGGGCGCGTTCTCGGCCTCTTCCGGCGCCGGCGACCAGCCGTCTCCGAACAGGTCATCCGGGTCCTGGCTCGCCGTGGCGCCCGCGCCGCCGGGCTGCGGTGGGGCGTCGTTCCCGGCCCCGGGCGTATCGGCCTCGTCGAGCTTGGTGAGTTCGTCGTCGGCCTCGGCGGGTTCCGCGGAGTAGGCGATATGCTCCGCGGCCTCCCCCGGGGCATTGGACGCGGTGTCCCGATAGAGGTGGGTGAGGACATCCATGCCGGCGACGATACTCTCCAGTCTCTCGGCCTCGGGGCCGTGGAGCGCCATGGCGATGCGCCGGTAGATCTCGGTCTCCGCCTCCAGCAGTCCATCCGCTCGTGACGTGGCCTCCCCTTGCGGATAACCCAGGTTGTGGCTCAGCCAGCCCATCAGAGTGACGCGCCGGGTGTCCTGGCGGCTCGCCATCGCGGCGATGAGTGCGGCCATCGCCTGTTGCTCGCGCCGTCGACGGCGGTTCCACAGGATCGCCCCGGCGATGCCGGCAATCAGGAGGACGATGCCCAGTTCGGCGATGACCAGCAGGATTATGGCGGTGCCTTCAGTCATTCTTGTGGTTGCGGCGGCGGTTCATGAACGGACCAGGTGTCTCTTCCTTTCCTCCCACAGCTTGCCACAGGCGACGGCGGCCGGCGATTGGGGCGCGACCTCCCGGGCCTCAGCCCTCGCCGCGGTGGTAGAGGGCTTCGAAGGTCGCCTGGACGGCGGGCTCGGAGAAGGCCGCGAAGCGTTCGTCGAAGGCGTCGCGCACCTCCCCGCGACGCGCCGCAAGGCGTACCACCAGAGCCTCCATGGCCTGGCGCGTCGCCGGTGCCAGATGCCCCTCCCGGGCCATATCCGCCTCGAAGCCGGCCAACTGGTCCATCTGCACCGACAGGTCCTGATATTCCCCCAGGTTGTCCTGAAAGCGTTTCAAGGCCTTGATGAGCGGTTCGGTCTCGCCGGCAGGATAGAGGCTGGCGAAGAATTCCATCAGGTAGCGCAGCTTCTTGCAGCTCTTGCGCAGTTCGTGGAGGGCCTCCGGCGGCGCCGTGGCGGTGATGGCCCGGCCCTCCTTCATGACGCGGCGGAACATCTTCCAGGTGCGCTCATCGGCCAGTTCCTTGACGGGGCGGGCGGCGTTGACGGCCGCCGGGTGCCGGGGCACCGGCCGGGCCAGGAAGTCGCCCCAGGCGTCCATGGTGCGGCGCTGGCCTGGGCGGGACAGCTCTGCCCGGAGACGCCCGTATTCCCGGGCCCGGTGCGCTTCCAGGAAGTCCGCGAAGGCATCGAGGGCGGGGCCGAGGGCGGGCCCCAGCAGGGTCCGATAGTCGTCCAGGGCGAGCAGGTAGACGTCTGCGTCCCGGGCCGGACTGGTGAGGGCGCCGAGGCGGGCGAAGTGTTCCCGGTAGCGCCGGGTGATGCCGGCGGCGAACACACCCTTCACCTGGGTCAGGGCCGAGCGGGTGCGCCGCACCGCCACCCGGTAGTCGTGGAGAAATTCCGGGTCCAGGTTGGCGAGCATGCCGGGCAGGTTGTACGCCATGGCGGCACGCAGTCGGCCCAGGACCACCTTCATGCTCTCGTCGGCCCGGGCCTCGGGCTGCAGCACCATATCCAGCCGTCCCGCCACCTCGCCCGGCGGTCGGGGGCAGGCTTCGAGGGCGCGGGCGTGGATGTCCCGGGCGGGCCGGTGGTACTCGTGATCTCGGGAACGCGCCATGGGATTCACCTGTCCTCGTCGGCGGGGGCGGGTGGCTTTTCCATAACCCAGGGTAACAAATCGGTAATATGTCTTGGGTTAAATAGAGGCATAAGAAAACGATCTGTCACAAACCCATGGCCAAACACATACTGATAGTGGAAGACGAGGCACCCATCCGTGAGATGGTACGCTTCGCCGTCGGCAACGCCGGCTTCGAGGTGTCCGAGGCGGCTGATGCCCACCAGGCCCAGACGGTCATCGCCGATCGGTGCCCGGACCTCATTCTACTGGACTGGATGCTGCCCGGCATGAGTGGCGTGGATCTGGCGCGGCGCCTCAAGCGGGGTGACACCACCCGCGATGTGCCCATCATCATGCTCACCGCCCGGGGCGAGGAGGAGCACAAGGTGAAGGGCCTGGAGGCGGGGGCCGACGATTACGTCACCAAGCCCTTCTCGCCGCGGGAACTGGTGGCGCGCATCAAGGCGGTATTGCGGCGGGTGTCGCCCGAGGGCGAGAACGAACGCATCGAGATGGGTGGCCTGGCCCTGGACGCCGCGGGCCACCGGGTGGTGGCGGATGGCCGCGAGGTGCATCTGGGCCCCACGGAATACCGCCTGCTACAGTTCTTCATGGGTCATCCCGAGCGGGTCTACACCCGGGGCCAGTTGCTCGACCGCGTATGGGGGGGGAATGTCTATATCGAGGAGAGGACGGTGGATGTGCACATCCGGCGCCTGCGCAAGGTGCTGGCGCCCTACGGGTATGACCGTTTCGTGCAGACCGTCAGAGGGTCGGGTTACCGCTTCTCGGCCCAGTCCTGACGGCCGGCCTTGACCCGGCCCTGGCTAGGCGAACTGTTCCGAGCCCTGCTGTTCCTGGGGGCGGGGGGGGGCGCGGGACTGGTCCTCGGGCAGTCACTTTATGGGCTGCTGGCGGGGCTCGCCCTCTATACCCTGCGCCACGTCTACCACCTCGCCGCCCTTTACCGCTGGTTCCGGCAGCGCCGCAAGTCGCCGCTGCCCGCGGCCCACGGCGTGTGGGGCGAGGTGTTTCACCATATCGACCGGCTGCAGCAGCGCAACAAGAAGCGTAAGAAAAAATTGACCCAGTATCTCAAGCGCTTCCGGCAGTCCACCGAGGCCATGCCCGACGCCACCGTGGTGCTCGACGAGGAGGGGGCCATCGAATGGTTCAACTCGGCCGCCCAGCGCCTGCTGGGCCTCTCCCATCCCCTTGACGTGGGCCAGCGCATCGGCAACCTGGTGCGCCATCCCGACTTCTTGGGCTACGTGCGGGAGGGGTCCGAGGAGGAGGCGGTGGAATTCGACTCGCCCCAGGATGCCGAGATGCGCCTGTCGGTGCGTATCATCAATTATGGCAAGAACAAGCGCCTGCTCATCGCCCGTGACGTCACCCTGTTGCATCGCCTGGAGACCATTCGCCGGGATTTCGTCGCCAACGTGTCCCACGAACTGAAGACACCCCTCACGGTCATCACCGGCTACGTGGAGGCCATGATGGACGCGGAAGGGGCGTACCCCGAGCACTGGCGGCGCTCCCTGGGTACCATGGAGCAGCAGGCGGCCCGCATGGCGCGCCTGCTCGAAGACCTGTTGCTGCTGTCACGGCTGGAGACCACGGACCTCGGCGAGGCCGATCATCAGACGGTCTACGTGCCTGCCCTGGTGGCCTCCATGGAGGAGGATGCCCGCCTGGTGTGCGGCGAGCGCCTCACCATCGTGGTGGAGGCGGATCCCACCCTGCGCATCCGCGGCGGCGGCGAGGAGCTGCGCAGCGCCTTCTCGAACCTGGTGCAGAATGCGGTGCGCTACACCCCGGACGGCGGCACCATCACGGTGCGCTGGTTCGCCGACGAGGGCGGCGCCCATTTTCAGGTGGCGGATACCGGCATCGGCATCCCGCCCCAGCACCTGTCCCGCCTCACCGAACGCTTCTACCGGGTGGACAAGGGACGTTCCACGGAGCTGGGTGGCACGGGACTCGGCCTGGCCATCGTCAAGCACGTCCTCAACCGTCACGAGGCCAGCCTCACCATCGACAGCGAGCCTGGCGTTGGCAGCACCTTCACCTGCACCTTCCCGCCCGAGCGGGTGGAGCGCGCCGCGCCCGATGTGGCGGCCGATGGCCCGTCCCTGCATATCGCCTCCAGCCGGTAACCGGGCTGCCAAGATGTTGCTGTAGAGACTTCCCGTTCCATCTTATCTTTTCGTTTTTTGTTATTGGTTTTAGTAATAAAAACGTCAATATGGGCCCCGTATAGTGGAGCGAAGGCCATTCTGGAAACCAACGTCGCACGGGTAACCGAGATCCTCGCGAGCCCGGCCACATCCAGGGAGCATGGGATTCATGGGCATATTGGGCGACCTCAATCACCACATCGTGCAGCGCTTCAACACGGATCTGGAGGATCTGCGCCATCATGTGCTCACCATGGGCGGCCTGGTGGAGCACCAGCTGGATGGCGCCCTGACCGCACTGACCACGGGCGACGGCGAGTTGGGCGAGGCGGTGGCGCGGGCCGACTATCGGGTCAACGCCATGGAGGTGGCCATCGACGAACGCTGCGCCCGCCTCATCGCCCTGCGCCAGCCGGCGGCCACGGACATGCGCCTGGTGCTCACGGTAAGCAAGACCATCGCCGACCTGGAGCGTATCGGCGACGAATCCAAGCGGGTGGCCCTGATGGCGGTGCGCATTACGGCAAGCGGTGAGGATTTCGCCCAGCGGGAGGCCTCGCGCCTGGGCCTCATGGGGGTGTCGGTGAAGCGCCAGCTCCATGGCGCCCTGGATGCCTTTGCACGCGTGGACGCGGAGGCCGCCCTGGAGGTGATCCGCAACGATGCGGCGATCGATCAGGAGCACGATGAGGTGCAACGCCGGGTGCTGTGCCGGATGAGTGCGGTGCCCGCCGACATCGATCGCCTGATGGGCATCTGCTGGGCGGCACGCGCCCTCGAGCGCATCGGCGACCACGCCAAGAACGTCGCCGAGTACGTGGTGTACCTGGTCTACGGCAAGGATATCCGGCACACCCACCCCACGCCGCGGGAGACGCCGGCGCCGGTCACGTCGCCCGGGCATCGCTGACGGGCTTCATGGGTGGGTGAAGGAGCGGGACAATCGTGGGGCGAGCCGGCGGCCGGGTCCCGATGGAGCCGCCGGGGAGTGGGGTCAGCGTTCCAGGTACTGGAGCTTGTTCTCCTTGCCGTCCCACTCATCGGCGTCGGGGGGCGCGTCCTTCTTTTCCGTGATGATCGGCCATTCCCGCGACAGCTCGGCGTTGAGTTCGATGAATTCCTCCTGACCCGGTGGTACATCGTCCTCCGAGACGATGGCGCCGATGGGGCATTCCGGCTCGCACAGGGTGCAGTCGATGCATTCATCCGGGTCGATGACCAGGAAATTGGCCCCCTCGTGGAAACAGTCCACGGGACACACCTCCACGCAATCCGTGTATTTGCAGCGGATGCAGTTGTCGAGCACGACGTAGGTCATAGGAAACTCCGGATCAGCGGTTGATAAAAGGGCACGGCGGAGCGGCTGTATGGGAGCCTTGGGGGCCCGGATGGCCGGGAAGGGTGATGCGGGTCGATCATGCTACGCCTCCTCCTCCACGCCGTTGTAATCGATAGTGATCTCCTCGTCCGGTTCGATGGTACGCAGGGCATACAGGTCGAAACCGTCGAATTCGGCCAGGGGCTCGTCATCGTGGTTGAGGTAGCGCAGGAGATTGAATCCCCGCCGCCCCACGGGCTCCTGCCCCTCCTCGAATACCCACAGCACGTGGCTGCCGTTACGCTTGGCCTCGGGGCCCTGGTAGGTGCCGATGTAATCGCCTTTGGGGATACGCCGGCGGGCGAACAGCCCCTTGCCATGAATGGGCGAGGGCGCCATGTAGACCAGCGCCCTGAGCTCTCGATTGTCCATGGTCAGGTCCTGGGTCATGTCCTGGGTCACCTCGGGGTCATCCGGGCCCTGGGCCCGCAGCCGTGGGCGCGACCCGCCGACCCCTATAGTGCCTCACGCCACGGCATCGGGCCACTCCGCGTGCCGCTCGGGGCAGGAATTTTCCCACCTTCATGCGCTGTTTTCACCCGCGAAAGGGATGGTGTTATCCCGCCCGCCCCGGCGTCCCGCGTCCCTACACTGCCTGCTCCACCCGCAGCTTGATGAGGGAACGCTCCGTGGCCTGCTCCACGGTGATGCGGTAACCGGCCTCGACGATGGACTCCCCTTCTCGGGGGATGCGTTTGAGGCGCGCCATCACCAGCCCTCCCAGGGTGTGGGACTCGTTGGCCGGCAGGGAGATGCCCAGCACCTCGTTGACCTCGGAGATGGGCATGCGGGAATCCATGCGGTAGGCATCGTCGCCGAGGGTCTCGTAGATGCGCTTCGGCTTCGGCAGGTATTCCTCGAAGTCGAGACCCACGTCGATCTCCCCCACCACCTCCTCGAGGATGTCCTCGATGGTGATGATGCCCATTGCGGAGCCGAACTCGTCCACCACGATGGCCATGTGGTCGTCGCGCTTGCGCAGCACCGGCAGCAGCTCGTCGATGGGCTGGAAGGGGGTGACGTAGTGGGCCGGGCGAATGAGGTCCGTGAGGGGCTTGTCCGATAATTCGGGGTCCAGGAGATCCCAGGTGGTGATGGTGACGATGCCGACGATGTTGCTGATGTTGCGCTTGAACACCGGCAGCCGGTTGAAGCCGCGCCGGCGCACCAGCCGGATGGCCTCCTTGGTGGTGCGGTCGCGGTTGATGGCCGTGATCTCGGCGATGGGCACCATGGCCTCGCCCACCGTGGTCTCGGAGAAACGGATGACCCGCTTGATGCGCTGGCGGTCGAAGACGTCCACGTTGGCGCCCCGTTCCGCCATCTCCACCACCATGCGGATCTGCTCCTTGGTCATGAACACGTTCTGTTCGCTCCTCCCCGCGCCCACCAGGCGCGCCACCAGGCGGGCGATGCGCGAGAAGGTGAAGATCACGGGATAGAAGAGAATGGTGAAGGCGCGCAGTGGATAGATGATGACGGGTGCGAGGGCGTCGGACTTCTGCTGGAACACGCTTTTCGGCACGATCTCACCCAGCACCAGGAACAGGGGGGTATAGACCAGGAAGGCGTAGAGGTCGCCGCGCTCGCCGAAGTGGCGGATCATCAGCATGGTGCCGAGGGCGGTGAGGATGACGGTGGAGATGTTGGTGCCTACCAGGGTGGTGCCCAGCAGCAGGTCAGGGGTCTTGAAGAGCTTCACCGCCATGCGGGCGCCCTTGTGGCCCTGGTTGGCCCGGTGATGCAGCTTCAGCTTATCGGCGTTCACCAGGGCGATCTCGGAACCCGAGAAGAAGCCCTTGACGAGCAGTAGCGCCACCATCACCAGGATGATCAGCAGCAGGTCCATGATTCTCTCCTGGGTGAATACTTCATCATTTATCCCAGCCTCTTACGCGCCGCTATCGGATCGCTTCTCGACATTGTCACTGTCCCTGTCGTCGGGGGGCATCTCGTCGTTCCAGGCCTGTTCCGCTACCTCGTGATCCTCGGCGCCGAGGGCGGGACTCTCGGGCGGCGGCTCGCCGGCCCCCGCCTCGGTTGCCGGGGCTTCCTCGTCCGTCCAGTCGCCTCGCGCCACCCGCAGCTTGGCGATGCGGTGGGAGTCCATCTCCAGCACCGTCAGGCGTATGCCCTCCACGTTCACCGTGTCGCCGACCTGCGGCAGGCGGTCCAGGTGGCGGAAGGCCACGCCGCCGATGGTGGTCATGCGCGGATCCTCGATGCCGAAATTGGTGAGGTTGTTGAAGTCCGTCAGTTTCATGTCGCCGTCCACCTCGTAGACATTCTCGTCCCGCTCCTGGTAGTACTCCTGGCCGGTGACGTCGCCGGCGGTGTGGCCGAAGATGAAATTGATGACATCCGCCATGGTCACGAAGCCGTCCACGCCGCCGAACTCGTTCAGCACCACCGCCGCCCGGGCGTTCTTCTCCTGGAAGAAGTCGAACATCTCGTCCACCTTCTTGGTCAAGGGCACGACTACGGGGGGGCGCACGATATCGTCCACCGTGAGTTGGGACAGGTCGTCGTGCTTGAAGGTGAGGCGCACCACGTCCTCGGCATGGACGAAGCCGATGAGGTTGTCCCGATGGGTGCGGAATACCGGCACCCGGGAGTGGCGGTAGCGCTTGAACTGCTCCACCAGCTCGTCCACCGGGGCGTTGGCGTCGAGGAAGCGGGTGCGGGTGCGCGGCGTCATGATCTCGACGATCTCGGTGTCGCCGGCCTCCAGCAGGTTGTAGATCAGAGCCCGTTCGGTGGCGTTGAGGTCCCCCTCCTTGGCCACCTCTTCCACCAGGCTGCGGAACTCGTCCAGCTGGAGGATGTTCTCCGCCGCCTTCTCCGCCCCCACGATATAAGTGGTGATGCGGTCCGCCACGCCGCGGATGACCCAGCGCAGGGGGGATACTAGTCGCACCCACAGGTTCATGGGCGCGGCCACCACGTTGGTGCTGATGCGCACCGGGTTGGATACGGCGATGGTCTTGGGGGTCACCTCGCCGAACAGCAGCAGCAGGGGCACCATCACCAGGGTGGCCACCACCCCTGCCCGCTCGTCGCCGTAGAGGGTCACCAGGATCCCCGTCATGTTGGCGGTGGCGGCGATGTTGACCACCTCGTTGCCGGACAGGATGGAGATGATGAGACGCCGGGGCTGGTCCAGCAGGGCGTGGAGACTGTCGGCATGGCGGTTGCGCTCGCGCCGCAGCTTCTGCATGTCCAGGCGCGACAGGGCGAACAGGGCCGTCTCCGAGCCGGAGAAGAAGGCCGAGGCGATGAACAGCAGCACCTGCAGGGTGAGGCGAACGATCATGGCCGGCTCCGCCAGCAGGGCGGGGTCGAAGGCGAGGTAGACCAGCCCCTGATGCCAGTAGGCGGCGGCCTGTTGGGCGATGGACTCGAGCATGGTGGGGTGGTTTTCCGCTGCCCTTATTGCAGGCCTTATTCTAGTGGTCCCGGGGCATGGCGTCGTCGGCCGCTGAGCTGGAGCGGTGGTCCCGGTAAAACTGGTAGACTTTCAATGTAGTGGTAGGTGTCGGTGCCCACTCTACCAGAACGTGCCGCCGGCGGCGGCGGGCCTCCTTGCCACGGAGGTTCGGGTCGGCCCCCGGGAACATCCCGGGGCCATGGGCGCGATGGTAATCAAAATATGGCCGTGCCGCTCCACCCTATTGGATCGGCGGCGGCGCGGCGGAGCTGACCAGATGAATGTAGCGGACAATGGCCCAGGTAGCGAAGTGGTGAACGGTGAGGGCGGGGTTTCGGAGGCGCCGGGCGAGGGGCCGGAGCCGGCGCCTGGTTACGACCTCGACGCGCCGGAACTCTATCTCAACCGCGAGCTTACCTGGCTCGCCTTCAATGACCGGGTGCTTCACGAGGCCGAGGATCCCCGTAATCCGCTGCTGGAGCGGGTCAAGTTCCTGGCCATCGTGTCGGGTAACCTCGACGAGTTCTTCATGAAGCGCATCGGCGGCCTCAAGCAGGTGGAGGCGGCGGGTCTCAAAGAGGTGAGCGTGGATGGCCGCACCCCCACCGAGCAGATCACCGCCTGCCAGGAACTCATCCGCGTCATGATGGACCGCAAGGAGGCCGCCTTCGAGCATCTGACAGGCGAGCTGGCGGCCAACGGCATCCACGTCACCGCCTACACCAGCCTCAGCGGCGTTCAGCAGGAGCGCCTGCGCCAGGACTACATCAGCAACATCTTCCCCCTGGTGACGCCCCTGGCCATGGATCCCGGCCATCCTTTCCCCTTCATCTCCAATATGGCTCTCAATCTGCTGGTCACCCTGCGTTTCCCCGGCGAGGCCAGCCTGCGCATGGCGCGGGTCAAGGTGCCGGTGGGCAACGGCATTGCCCCCCGCTTCCTGAAAGTGGGTGAGGAGAACACCTTCGTGACCCTGGACGACGTCATGGTCCACAACCTGGACCTGCTGTTCCCGGGTATGGAAATCGAGACCTGCGAGCTGTTCCGGGTCACCCGCAACGCCAACGTGGAGATGGACGAGGACGAGGCCGACGACCTGCTGGAGATGATCGAGACGGAATTGCGGGAGCGCCACTTCGCCCCCACCGTGCGCCTCGAGGTGATGGAAGGCATGAGCCCCGTGCATCGGGGCATGCTGGCGGCGGAACTGGGTCTGGACGAGCATCGCGACGTCTTCGAGCTGTCGGGCATGATGGCCATGAAGGACCTGTTCGAGCTGGCGGGGCTGGACCGGCCGGAACTGAAGAACGCCCCCCATTACGCCATCGACACCCCGCGCCTCACCACCGGCCCCGCCAACATCTTCCACAACATCCGGGAAGGCGGCCCCATCCTGCTCCAGCACCCCTACGAGTCCTTCAGCACCTCGGTGGAGCGCTTTCTGCGGGAGGCCAGCATCGATCCCAAGGTGCTGGCCATCAAGATGACCCTCTATCGCACCACGGCCCAGGGCCAGGTGATCCAGTCCCTGGTGAAGGCGGCCCTCAACGGCAAGCAGGTGGCGGTGCTGGTGGAACTCAAGGCGCGCTTCGACGAGGCCGCCAACATCAGCTGGGCCCGGCGCCTGGAGCAGGCCGGGGTCCACGTCACCTACGGCGTGGTGGGCCTCAAGACCCACAGCAAGGTGGTGCTGGTGGTGCGCAAGGATTACAACGGCCTGCGCCGCTATGCCCACATCGGCACCGGCAACTACCACGCCGGCACCGCCCGGCTCTATTCTGACCTCGGCATGCTCACCGCCGACCAGGCCATCGGTGAGGATCTGACCGAGCTGTTCAACTATCTCACCGGCTACTCGCCGCCCCCCACCTACCGCAAGATCCTGGCGGCCCCCTACAAGCTCAAGCCCGCACTGCTGGACAAGATCGAGCGCGAGATCGAGCATGCCAGGGCCGGCCGCGAGGCCCTCATCCAGTTCAAGATGAACGCCCTGGAGGACCCGGACATTACCCGCGCCCTCTACAAGGCCTCGCGGGCCGGGGTGCGGGTGGACCTCATCGTGCGCGACACCTGCCGGCTGCGCCCCGGCATCCCGGGCCTGTCGGACAACGTGCGGGTGGTGAGCATCGTGGGGCGCTTCCTGGAGCACACCCGCATCTATTACTTCCGCAACAACGGCAACAAGGAGTTCTACATCGGCTCCGCCGATCTCATGCGCCGTAACCTGGAGAAGCGGGTGGAGGTGGTGGCGCCCGTGGACGTGCCCGAGTTGCAGGAGGATCTGCGCCTCATCCTCGACACCCAGCTCTCCGACCAGCGCAGCGCCTGGGAGATGCGCTCCGACGGCAGCTACGTCCAGCGCATGCCCCCGGAGGGCAAGGACGAGCGTGGCAGCCAGGAGATGCTCATCGAGATGGCCAACACCCGCATGGTGGCGGCGGCCAAGCACAAGCAGAACAAGGTGCGGCGCAAGCTGGTGAACCATTTCCGCAAGCGCCTCCGCAGTCATAGTTGAGACGCCGCCATGGTTTATACCCCGGCGAAGGGATGCCCGGCGCTGATTTCGGCCGTCGCAGGCCGATAATCCGTGTGTTTACAGGGCCCCGCGCGGGGCCGCCGGTGGGTTGGTTCGGGGTCTCGTGGGGACTCCCGGCCGCGCCACCGCAACCATGCAATCAAATTGTCACACAATGGCTTTAAAGTCTCGTCCAGTCGCAACGGCGATTCATCCTGCGGCGTCGCGAAAAGTGAAATCTCTTTGAAACTCATTCACTAACCTTGAAAGGACGAGACGTAATGAAAAAGCAACTCCTAGCCATGTCCGTGGGCCTCGCGCTGGCCATGCCGGCGACCGCGGTGGAAGTGGATCCCGCGCTGACGGATTACAAGCCGGTCAGCGGTGTCTCCGGCTCCCTCAAGTCCATCGGCTCCGACACCCTGAATAATCTCATGACCCTGTGGGCGGAGGGCTTCCTGGGCCAGTATCCCAACGTCAAGATCGAGATCGAGGGCAAGGGTTCATCCACCGCGCCGCCCGCCCTCATCGCCGGCACCGCCCAGTTCGGGCCCATGTCCCGCCCCATGAAATCCAAGGAAGAGGAGACGTTCGAGTCCAAGTACGGCTACAAGCCTAGCTCCATCCGCGGCGCGGTGGACGCACTCGCCGTCTACGTGCACAAGGACAACCCCCTCGAGTGCCTGTCCATGAAGCAGGTGGACGCGATCTTCTCCAAGACCCGCAATGGCGGCTACCCCAAGGACATCACCACCTGGGGCGACGTCGGGCTGAAGGGCGAGTGGGCCAGTATGCCCATCTCCCTATATGGCCGTAACTCCGCTTCCGGCACCTATGGCTACTACAAGAAGGTCGCCCTGTTCAACGGCGACTACAAGGATGAGGTGAAGGAGCAGCCGGGTTCGTCCACGGTGGTGCAGGGCGTGGCCTCCGACAAGGCAGGCGTCGGCTATTCCGGCGTGGGCTACAAGACCGCGGATGTGCGCTCAGTGCCGCTCAAGAGCAGCGCCGGCGGCGAGTGCTTCGATGCCAATGCCGAGAACGCCTACGCGGGTGACTATCCCATCTCGCGCTTCCTCTATGTCTACGTCAACAAGAATCCCAACGAGAGCCTGGACCCGCTGCGCGGCGAGTTCATCCGCTACATGCTCTCACGGGATGGGCAGCTGGACGTGATCAAGGACGGTTACTACCCGATCACCAAGGCCATCGCCGATGACGACCTCGAGGCCCTGGGCCTGAAGTAGGCCGACAACCTCGTGTTGGATACCGGGGCGGCGTCGCCGCCCCGGTTCAGTAAGGTTCTTCGAGTGGGGAGCGGGAAAGGTGCCGTACCACCGGCGTCTTTTACCGCTACCTATTTACTGCTCACAACCTAACCCCGGCGGAACCCGTATATGAGCACCACGACTCGACAATCCGACTCGGACAAGGCGGACCGCCGCAGCGCGGTCACTCAGCGCCGGCGGGACAAGAGCACCCGCAAATCCGTGCTGCTGATGGACCGCGCCGCCGGCTGGGGCATCACCATCGGCGGCCTGCTGGTGATCTTCGCCGTCATCGGCATCATGGTCTTCCTGGTCAAGGTGGCCCTGCCCCTAAGCGGCGGCGGCGATACCCTGGCCCATGCCGAGTACGAACTCCCGGCCAAGCGCACGCTGTGGCTCAACGCCGACGAGTACGGCACCCTGGGGGTGAGGGTGGCCGCGGATGGGGCCTACCGGGTGTTCCACCTCGCCAGCGGGCGTTTCGTCACCGCCGGACAACTGGATTTCGGTGGCCAGTCCGCCACCGCGGTGGGCGGCGTGGTGGAGCGTGACCAGGTGGCCTTCGCTTTCGCGGATGGCACCATCCGTTTCGCGGAACTGACCTTCGAGGTGGACATCCTGCGGCCGTCCGACGTGACGGCGGTGACCGAGGTGCTCGATCAGCGGGACCGTCTGGCGGGAGACGCGGTCTATTCCAGCCTGCCGGGCGACCAGCTGCGGCGGGTGCGCCTGCGCGCCGAGGTCCAGGAGCCGACGAAAGTAGTCGATGCCCCCATCGTGGCCGTTGCCTACCGGGTAGGCGGCACCGCCGAGCGACCCACCCGCTCCTTCGTGACCGTCGATGCCGAAGGCGTGGGCCGCCTCAGCCGCGCCACGGCCAAGCTCAACATCATGACCCGCAAGCTCACCACCAAGGTGCGCACCACGGAACTCCCGCCTCTGCCGGAAGGCACCCGGGTCACGGCGGTGGCCCTCAACACCCTGGCCGATACCGTGCTGGTGGCCTCAGATCGTGGCCGGCTGTATCGCTTCGATGCCCGTGATTTCAGCAACCCGGTGCTATCGGAGACCGTGGACGCCTTTCCCAGCGGGGCCACCGTGACGACCATGGACTACCTGGTGGGCGAGCAGGCCCTGGTGGTGGGTGGCAGCAACGGTGCCGTGCATGTCTACTTCAAGCTCAGCCCGGAGCAGGGGGCGGCGCCGGACGGCTACAAGCTGGTGCGGTCCCGGGTGCACGAGCCCCACGGCGCCGCCGTCACCGGCATCAGTGTCAGCCAGCGCAGCAAGACCCTCACCACCGAGGCCGCCAACGGCGAGGTGTGGGTGCGTCACTCCACCTCGGACCAGGTGCTGCTCCGATACGACCACGGGGGCGTGCAGGAGGGGTCGGCCCAGTTGCTGCTGCTGCCCCGGGTGGACGGCGTGGTGCGGGTCGCCGACAGCGGCGAGACGGATTACTGGTCCTTCTATTACCCCCATCCGGAAACCACCCTCGACGCCGTGTTCGGCAAGGTCTGGTACGAGGGTTACGAGGAGCCCACCTACACCTGGCAGTCGTCCTCCGGCACCGATGTCTTCGAGCCCAAGTATTCCCTGGTGCCGCTGATCTTCGGCACCCTCAAGGCCACCATCTACTCGCTGGTGTTCGCCATTCCCATCGGCCTGCTCGGTGCCATCTATACCTCGGAGTTCGTGCACCACCGGGTGCGCGCCACCGTCAAGCCCATGATGGAGACCATGGAGTCCATGCCCACGGTGGTGGTGGGCTTCATCGCCGCCCTGGTGCTGGCGCCCATCGTCGAGACCTGGATCGCGGCGGTGCTGTTGGCCTTCGTCGCTCTGCCCATGGGCTTGATGCTGGCCGCCTTCCTGTGGCAACTGCTGCCCCTGGACGTGGTCCTGAAGCTGGACGGGCTGCCCAAGTTCTTTCTCATGTTCGTGGTCATCGCCCTGTCCCTCTACGTGGCCTACGGGTTTGGCCCCGCCTTCGAGCGCGTGTTTTTCTATGACGACTTCATGGCCTGGACCAACGGCGATATCGGCACCGGCACACCCTTCATGTTCCTGGTGCTCCTGCCGGTGGGTTTCTTCGCCGCCAGATGGCTGGTCCAACGCGTCTTCGGTGATCGGCTGCGGAACTATCAGCGCGGGCTCACCAAGAGCCACGCCGGTGGCCTGGAGTTCCTGCGCTGGGTGGGGCTGCTCATCGGGGCGGTGGTATTGAGCCTGGCGACCGCCAGCATCTTGACCGCGGCAGGTTTCGACCCCCGCGGCGGCGTGGTGGATACCTACGTACAGCGCAACGCCCTGGTGGTGGGCTTCGTCATGGGTTTCGCTATCATCCCCACCATCTACAGCCTTTCCGAGGATGCCTTGAGCGCGGTGCCCAATCACGTGCGGTCCGCCAGCCTGGCGGCGGGGGCCACGCCCTGGCAGACTGCCATATGGGTGATCCTGCCCACGGCCCTGTCGGGGGTCTTTGCCGCCTGCATGATCGGCATGGGCCGCGCGGTCGGCGAGACCATGATCGTGCTCATGGCCGCGGGCAACACCCCGGTGCTGGACTGGAACATCTTCAACGGCCTGCGCACCCTGTCGGCGAACATCGCCGTGGAGCTGCCCGAGGCGCCCCAGGATGGCACGCATTATCGCATGCTGTTCCTGGCCGGCCTGACCCTGTTCGTCCTTACCTTCACCATCAACACCGTCGCGGAAACCATTCGCCAGCGTTTCCGCAAGCGTGCCTTCCAGCTCTAAGGGGTTAGCCCATGTCTGCCAATGTGAGTACTGTCAACGGGATGGCGCCTCAGGATGAGAGCGTGAGCGCGGCCTCCCGGCGCTACACCACGGACCTCAACGCCACCGGCGAGCCCTTCCTGTGGGGGCTCGGCGGGGCCCTGGCCCTGGGGGTCCTGCTGGTGGTGGGGTTCCTGGTGATGATCTTCTGGAACGGTGCCGCCACCTTCTGGCCCAAACCCATCCACGTGGTAACCCTGAATGATGGCGGCGTGGTGGCCGGCGAGCCTACCCGTGACAATGTCTTCCAGCCCGGCGCGGAATTGCTGGAGAAGCTCACGGAAGGAGACCGCGAGGCCATCGAGGCCAACAGCGGTTTCGCTCATCGGGTGCTCTATCGCACCGGCAACTACGACATCTATAACGAGGATTTCCGCTGGGTCTCGGATTTCGCGGTGGAGAAGGTCGAGACACCGTCGGACATGTACCTGTTCGAGCGCCAGGAGTGGGGGGTCTTCGTGGGGCGCATCGCCGGGGTCACCATCGACGGCAAGCAATATGACATCGGCGGGTACGGCTACGGGGCATTGCAGGAGCAGCAGACGGCCGCGCGGGAACGCTTTAATGAGATCCGCCACATCGAGCGGGAAGAGATCGGCGCCATCAACCATTACATCGAAGAGGCCCGCCTCGACCTCAAGCGTGTCGCCCTGGACCATGAGGAAGGCAGCGCCGAGTACCGGCAGGCCGAACGGGATACGGCCCAGCGTATCGCCGAACTCGAAAAAGAATACGAGGAACTGGCCGCGCGGGCCGACGCCATCAAGGAAGAGGACCGGCGCTACCGCATCACCCTGGAAGAGATCGGAGGACGCGAGAAGGAGCTGCCCCTGTCGCAGATCGTGCGTTTCTATCCCGCCAACGACCTGTCGGGCCTCGACAAGGCCGGTATCTATCTTTCCCGCTGGGGCGAGTTCCTCACCGCCGAGCCCCGCGAGGCCAACACCGAGGGCGGGGTGTTGCCCGCCATCTTCGGCACCGTGGCCATGACCCTCATCATGGTGATCTTCGTCGCCCCCCTGGGGGTGATCACGGCGCTGTATCTGCGCGAGTACGCCAAGCAGGGGCGGCTGGTGTCCATGGTGCGCATCTCGGTGAACAACCTCGCCGGCGTGCCCTCCATCGTCTATGGCGTGTTCGGTCTCGGCTTCTTCGCCTACACCCTCGGCGGCGGCATCGATGCCCTGTTCTTTCCCGAGCGCCTGCCCAGCCCCACCTTCGGTACCGGCGGCATCCTGTGGGCCTCCCTGACCCTGGCCCTGCTGACGGTGCCGGTGGTCATCGTGGCCAGCGAGGAGGCCCTGTCCGCCGTGCCACGCTCCATGCGCGAGGGCTCCCTGGCCTGTGGTGCGTCCACCTGGCAGACCCTGCGCTTCGTGGTGCTGCCGCGCGCCATGCCCGGCATCATGACCGGCCTCATCCTGGCCATGGCGCGGGGCGCCGGCGAGGTGGCGCCGTTGATGCTGGTGGGCGTGGTGAAACTGGCGCCGGAGTTGCCCATCGATGGCTTCTTCCCCTTCGTGCACCTGGAGCGCAGCTTCATGCACCTGGGCTTTCATATCTTCGATGTGGGCTTTCAGTCCCGCAATTCCGAGGCCGGCAAGCCCATGGTCTACGTGACCACCATGCTGTTGCTCGCCCTCATCGTGTTGATGAACGCATCGGCCATCTATATACGCAACCGCCTGAAGAAGAAATACGCCGGCGGTACCTTTTGATTACAGGCTAGACCGGGAGCATGACCATGAACGCAACCGCAGCAGCGGTTTCCACCGCCAGCGATGATACGGCCTATCACGTCCAGAAATCCGACCAGGGCGAGATCATCGATATCAGGGATTTCAACCTCTGGTATGGGGATGTGCAGGCCTTGTTCGACATCTCCATGGAAGTCCCCCGGGGGCTGGTGACGGCCCTCATCGGACCCTCCGGCTGTGGCAAGTCCACCCTGCTGCGGTGCATAAACCGCATGAACGACCTCATCGACGAGGTGCGGGTGGACGGTCGCATGGCGGTGGATGAGCGGGATATCTACAGTAAGGGGGTCGATGTCATCTCCCTGCGCAAGCGCATGGGGATGGTGTTCCAGAAGCCGAATCCCTTCGCCATGTCCATCTTCGATAACGTGGTCTACCCCCTGCGGGTGGACGGCATCACCAACCGGGCCGTCCTGGAGGAGACCTGCGAACGCGCCCTGCGCAGTGCCGCCCTGTGGGACGAGGCCAAGGACCGACTGCAGGAGAGCGCCCTGTCCATGTCCGGCGGCCAGCAGCAGCGCCTGTGCATCGCCCGCGCCATCGCCTCCGACCCCGAGGTGTTGCTCATGGACGAGCCGGCATCGGCCCTCGACCCCATCGCCACGGCCAAGATCGAGGAACTCATCGACGAACTCAAGGGCCAGTATTCCATCGTCATCGTCACCCACAACATGCAGCAGGCGGCTCGGGTCTCGGACAACACCGCCTTCATGTATCTGGGCAAGCTCATCGAGTACGGCGAAACGGATGTGTTGTTTACCAACCCCCAGAAGAAGCAGACCGAGGACTACGTCACCGGTCGCTTCGGCTGACGGGGGCGGTAGTCCGGCCCTCCCGGTCGGGGGCCTTCAAACGAGTGCTGATATCAACCTACCAGGAGACACCGAAATGACCTTCACACGCACGGCCCTCACGTTGCTCATTGCCGCCGCTATCACCGGCTGCAATGCCAATTCGGCCCCCAAGGAAGCGCCCAAGGCTACCCGTACGGATGCCGCCCACACCCAGGCGAGCGTCTCTTTCGACAAGCCCGGCTACGTCACCGAGGTCCACGACGGCCGTCTGTGGGTGTTCGAAGCCGATTCCAAGGCCTATAAGGACTTCAAGACCACGGGCGAGCCGTCCAAGATCGTCACCCGCATCGCCGCCGGCCCCAACGGCATGACCGTCCGCTCCACGGATGGCGCCGTCATCGACGGCTATCTCCTCAGCAAGCCGGGCTATGTGGCCGAGGTCCACGACGGCCGTTTGTGGGTGTTCGAAGCCGATTCCAAGGCCTATAAGGACTTCAAGACCACGGGCGAGCCGTCCAAGATCGTCACCCGCATCGCCGCCGGCCCCAACGGCATGACCGTCCGTTCCACGGAGGGCGCCATCATCGACGGCTATCTCCTCAGCAAGCCGGGCTATGTGGCCGAGGTCCACGACGGCCGTCTGTGGGTGTTCGAAGCCAATTCCAAGGCCTATAAGGACTTCAAGACCACGGGCGAGCCGTCCAAGATCGTCACCCGCATCGGCGCCGGACCCAACGGCATGACCATCCGCTCCACCGAGGCCGAGGTCATCGACGGCTACCTGGCGGCCAAGGGTTGAGGGCCTGCCGGGAACGGGGCGAGACCGCCCGCCGCGTTTCGGCCTCGCTTCCCGGCCCCGGCATCATGATTCCAGGCGTTTGCAACGGAGATTACACAGCATGAACGATATAGCGGGCGGACATACCATCAAGGGCTTCGACCAGGACCTCATGAACCTCCATTCGATGGTGATGGAGATGGGCGGTATCGTAGAGGATCAGCTGGCTCGGGCCATTCGTGCGCTGGACGACGAAGACCCCGGGGCGGCACGGGAGGTCATCGCCCGCGATCGCCTGGTCAATGACATGGACGTGCGCATCGACGAGGAACTGGTGACCACCATCGCCCGCCGGCAGCCGGTGGCGCGGGATCTGCGCAACCTCATGACCATGAACAAGACGGTGTCGGACCTCGAGCGCATCGGCGACGAGGCCCGTAAACTGGCTTCCCTGGTGGAGGAGATCTATGGCAGCCCCGCCGCCAGCCCCCCCAACTCGGGGCTGGTACACGACGTGCGGGGCATCGCCGTCTACGGCAAATCCATGCTCGACAACGTATTGGTCGCCTTCAACACCATGGATGTGAAGAAGGCGGTTGAGGTGATCCACCAGGACGAGCGCATCGAGGAGAAGTTCCGCGCCGCCCTGCGGCGCCTGGCCACCTATGTCCTCGAGGACTCCCGCACCGTGGGCTATTCTATCGATGCCGTGCTGGCCCTGCGGGCCCTGGAGCGCATCGGCGGCCACGCCAAGAATATCTCCGGCTATGTGATCTACCTCTCCACCGGTCGCGACGTGCGCCATGTAGAGCTGAGCACCATTCTCGACGAGGTCCTGAAGGAGTTGGATTAGTCTTCTTCATCCTCGCCCCCTTAAAAAGCGGGTCTCGCGCCCGCAGTTCCGGGCCCCGATGCCGGGGCCCGTGGCACGAATGTAGGTCGGGATTCATCCCGACATCCCGGCCAGATACGCCACCACCGCCCGTTCCCGGGGCACGGATGTAGGTCGGGATTCATCCCGACATGCCGGCCAGATACACCGCCACCGCCCGTTCCCGTGGCAGGAATGTAGGTCGGGATTCATCCCGACATCCCGGCCAAATACGCCGCTTCGGCACGAATGTAGATCGGGATTCATCCCGACATCCCGGCCAGATACACCGCCACCGCCCGTTCCCGTGGCACGAATGTAGGTCGGGATTCATCCCGACATCCAAACCCCGCCGCACGTACCACGGGCCGGGTCGGAACCCACCGCCGGCTGTCGGGCTGAAGCCCGACCTACCCCTCTGTCCTTCTCCCTAGAGAAAATGGGAAATGGGAAATGGGAAAAGATTACCCCGTGCGTCCGCTCTGCTGGCGCCGAAATGGTGGATTCGTTGCGCCTTTTCAAACGGCCACTCCTCCCTGACCTTCTCCTTTTTCGCGTCAGTTCGCGTCTTTCGCGGTTACGCTTTTTGTAGGTCGGGATTCATCCCGACATTCAAATTTTTATACGCTTCTGCGACGCCCCGTGCTGTGTCGCGGCCGTCTCCACGTTACAATCCCGGGAAAATGCGGCCCCCGGGCCGTGCCATCTGATCGGGACCCACCGTGGCCAAGACCCTCGTAGTCGACAAAGTCGAAGATACCCGCGTGCCTTTCCTGAGGGGGATCCTCACCCGTTCCCTCCAGGAGGTGGGGCTGGAGTTCAAGCACGCCTACGATTTCTCCTCGGCCATCCGCAACGAACTCTCCGGGGTCCCCGAGATCACCACCGTCGAGCTGCGGGAGCGGGTATACCGGGGGCTCTTGCGCACGGATCCCAGGGTGGCACGGGCCTATCGCATGCCGGCGGGTGTCCCGGCCCGGCCCATGATCCGTGACTTCGAGGGCCAGGTGCTGCCCTTCTCGGAACTCACCTACCGGCGCTCCCTGGAGGCCAGCGGCACGGACATGGAGACCGCCACCACCATGGCCCGCCAGCTGCTGGAGCATCTGCTGATGCGCCGCGAGGCCGTGATCCCCAGCGCCGTACTGGGGCGTCTCACCTACGGTTGGCTGCGGCGCACCCAGGGCGAGAAGATCGCCCGGCGCTACATGGTGTGGGTGGACTACCGCCAGCAGGGGCGCCCCCTGATCCTGCTGGTGGGGGGCACCCCCGGCTGCGGCAAGTCCACCGTGGTCGCTGAGCTGGCGAACCGCCTGGAGATCCAACGCATCCAGTCCACCGACATGCTGCGGGAGGTGATGCGCATGCTGATCCCGGAGCGCCTGCTGCCGGTGCTGCACCGCTCGTCCTTCAACGCCTGGCAGGCCCTGCCCACCGCCACCACCGCACGCCGGCCGGGCCCCGAGGCCATGGCCGACGGCTTCCGCAGTCAGGCCGAGCTGCTGGCGTTGCCCTGCGAGGCGGTAATCGACCGCGCCCTCAAGGAGCGCGTGTCCCTGATCCTCGAGGGAGTGCACATCGAGCCGAGCCTCCATCAGCGCATCGAGGCGCGGGGCGGCGCGGTGGTGGTGCCCCTGACCCTGGCGGTGTTCAAGTCCAAGCAGCTGCGTCGGCGTTTCGCCCGCCGTGGCCGCATCGCCGAGGAACGCCCGCCCGAACGCTACGAGCAGAACTTCGACGCCATCTGGGACCTCCAGTCCTACCTGCTGGACGAGGCCGACCGCTGCAACGTGCCCATCGTCAACAACGACGAGAAGGAACGCGCGGCACACGAGATCATGGGCATCGTGGTGGACGCCCTGGCCGAGGGCTTCGACAAGGCGCCGCGGGAGGTATTCCGCTAGCCTATTTGGGGTCAGAGTAAAAACTTCTAGCCTATTTGGGGTCAGAGTAAAAACTTCGAACGAAGTTTCGAAGTTTTTACTCTGACCCCAAATTGAATCGATGGGAAATTCCTTTAGTTGTTATTCGCCCCCTGGTCGATCCAGCGTTCGATGGTGGCCACCTCCTGCTCACTGAGTTCGCTATCGCCATGGGGCATGCGGATGGAGCGGTCGGCCTTCCCCGCCACCACAAGATACAATGTGCTCGAGATGGCGTTGCCCGGTTGGACCACGGGCCCGAGACGGGTGCCCCTCATAAGGGCGTCATAGTTCTCCAATACGAGCCCTGACTTTTCGGTGCCCTTGCCCCCTGGGGCATGGCAGTCTCCGCAACGCGCCTCGAGGATGGGTTTCACTTCCCGGCTGAAGCTCACCTCGGCATCTTCCGTCCCTCTGTCGCAGGCCGTCATGGCCAGGGCCGCCACTGGCAGGAGGATGATCGTGTTCCATTTCATGTTGGATCTCCGGTTTAAGAGTCGTGCACCACCCCGGAAGATCGGGGCTGGAGCGGTTTGTCATTCGTTACTTAAAAACCTTCTCGTCTCCAGGTCAAATTGAGATCACGCCCATATGAGTCCGCACCGACATGCGCGGGGCGATCTACATCGCGGTTCACATGCCCGATCATGGCCGATGAGGGGGCCGTCAGGCGGAGTCATCGCGGTCACGTTCTTTCCTTGGTCGCACCCGACTGCCCTTGGTGCCGAGCACCGGCGCGGGGCGGCGGGCGTCCAGGAGATGGTAGACGCTGAGGACGGGATGGCGCAGCACCATGCGGGGGCCGGCGTAGCGCATCACCTCTTTGACCCGTTCCCTCATGGTGGGACTGTAACAGTGGACCTGGCAGTGATTGCAGGCGGGTTTGGCCTCCTGGAATGGGCAGACCTCGAGGCGGCGGCGGGCGTAAGCCAGGAGTGTCCGGCAGGCCTCGCAGGGCACCGCGGAGGTGGCATGGTGGTGGCGGCAGTAGATGGCCACCATGGCCGAGATGGTACGTTTCTCCCGGGCGATACGCCGCCCCTCCGAAGCGCCTTTTGGGGCCGGACCGTGGTTTTGCGGTTTATCGCGGGTGGACACGGGCTTCATGTTCAGCACCGGCGGCTGGATTGTCGGACAAGGGGTGGGCTTGGGTGGGATTCACGCCGATGCGGTGTCCCGTTGCCTGCCCTTGGACCGCCATGGCGCCATCTCAGCCGATTCATTCCGGGCGACCGAGCAGGCCCTTCAGGCGGTACAGGGCCTCCAGGGCTTCCCGTGGGCTGAGGCTGTCGGGGTCGAGGGCGGCCAGGGCCTCGTGCAGGGGGTCCGCCGGCGCCTCGGGGGCCGGCCCCAGGGGCAGGGCGAGCTGGGGGCGGGCCTCGAAGGATGCCGCTTCGCGGTCCTCCAGGCGCCGCAGGTGGTCGCGGGCGCGGGCCAGCACGCTGGCGGGGACGCCTGCCAGGGCCGCCACCTGGAGGCCATAGCTCTGGCTGGCGGGGCCCTCGCGGACGGCATGCAGGAAGACGATGCGTTCGCCGTGCTCGGCGGCGTCGAGGTGGACGTTGGCCACCCCGGGTATCTCGTCGGCCAGGGTGGTGAGTTCGAAGAAGTGGGTGGCGAAGAGGGTGAAGGCACGGGTCTCCCGGGCCAGTTGCTCGGCGCAGGCCCAGGCCAGGGCGAGGCCGTCGAAGGTGCTGGTGCCGCGGCCGATCTCGTCCACCAGCACCAGGCTCTGGGGGCCGGCGTTGTGGAGGATGTTGGCGGTCTCGGTCATCTCCACCATGAAGGTGGAACGCCCGCCGGCGAGGTCGTCGCTGGCGCCGATGCGGGTGAAGATGCGGTCCACGGGTCCCATTATCGCGGACTCGGCGGGCACGTAGGCGCCGGCCGCGGCCAGCAGCGTGATGAGGGCGGTCTGGCGCATATAGGTGGACTTGCCCCCCATGTTGGGGCCCGTGATCACCAGCATGCGGCGGGCGTCCGTGAACTCCAGGTCATTGGGGATGAAGGGGGCCTCGAGCACCGCCTCCACCACCGGGTGGCGCCCGCCGCGGATGACAAGGCCGGGTTCATCCACCAACTGCGGTCGCACCAGATCCAGGGCCACGGCGCGTTCCGCCAGATTGGCCAGCACGTCCAGCTCCGCCATCGCCTCGGCCATGGCCTGCAGCGCGTCGAGGCGCCGGCCCAGGAGGTCGAGGAGTTCGCCGTAGAGGGACTTCTCCAGGGCCAGGGCCTTGTCACGGGCGCTCACCGCCTGCTCCTCGAAGGCCTTGAGTTCGGCGGTGACGAAGCGCTCCGCCCCCTTCAGGGTCTGGCGCCGGGTGTAGTCCGCGGGGGCGTGGTCGCTGTGGCCGCGGGAGAGTTCGATGTAGTAGCCGTGGACCCGGTTGTAGCCCACCTTGAGGCTGGCGATCCCAGTGCGCGCGCGCTCCCGGGTCTCCAGTTCCTTTAAGAAAGTATCCGAGTCGGCGCCGATGGCGCGCAGCTCGTCGAGGCGCGGGTGGTAGCCGGCGGCGATGACGCCGCCGTCGCGGATGACCGCCGGCGGTTGTTCCACCAGGCCCCGCTCCAGCAGGTCCTGTTCCGGGTCCAGGCCCTCGAGCTGCGGCCCCAGGGCCTGGAGACGGGGGCTGTCCAGTCCGGCCAGGACGGCAGTCAGGGCGGGCAGGGTGGCGAGGCCGTGGCGCAGGTGTACCAGGTCCCGGGGCCGCGCCGAGCCCAGGGCCACCCGGGCGAGGATGCGCTCGATGTCGCCCATGCCCTTGAGGTGGGTCCCCAGGGTCTCGTGGCGGCCGCCGTCCATGAGGGCGCCGATGGCCTGGTGGCGCAGGCCCACGGTATCCCGGCGGCGCAGGGGGCGGTGCAGCCAGCGCCGCAGCAGGCGGCTGCCCATGGCGGTGGCGGTGCGATCCATCACCGCCGCCAGGGTGTTGTCGGTGCCGCCGCCCAGGTTGCGGTCGATCTCCAGGTTGCGGCGGGTGGCGCCGTCCAGCATCACCGCCTCGTCACGCTGTTCCACCGTCAGGGTGCGGATATGGGGCAACACGCTCCTCTGGGTCTCGGCGGCGTAGTGGAGCAGGCAGCCGGCGGCGCCGAGGGCAGGGTGATCGGGGGTACAGCCGAAGCCGGCCAGATCGTGGGTGCCCAATTGCTCCGTGAGCAGGCGCACGGCCGTGGCCCGGTCGAAATGCCACGGCGCCTGGCGCCGCAGGGCGCCGTGGCCGCGGGCCGGGGGGGGCGGGTCGCGGTCATCGGGCACCAGCAACTCGGCGGGCCGCAGGCGTTCCAGTTCCGCCGCCAGGGCCGATTCGTCCGCCACTTCGAGCAGGGTGAAGCGCCCTGCCGCCAGGTCCAGCATGGCGATGCCGAAGCCGTCACCCGCTTGCAGGGCCACCAGCAGGTTGTCCCGGGCCTCGTCCAGCAGGGCCTCGTCCGTGAGGGTGCCGGGGGTGACGATGCGGGTGACCCGGCGCTCCACCGGGCCCTTGCCGGGCATGGGCTCCCCCATCTGCTCGCAGATCACCACCGATTCCCCCAGCCTCACCAGTCGTGCCAGGTACTGCTCCACGGCGTGATAGGGCACGCCGGCCATGGGGATGGGCGCTCCGGCCGACTGGCCGCGGGCGGTGAGGGTGATGTCCAGCAGATCGGCGGCGCGCTTCGCGTCGTCGAAGAACAGCTCGTAGAAGTCGCCCATGCGGTAGAACAACAGGGTGTCGGGATGTTCCGCCTTGATGCCGAGATATTGCTGCATCATGGGGGTGTGTTTAAGTTCTTGACTCATAACGCGAATTGTACCGAACCCATGAAGAAAGCGCAGCGATATGAGGCGCGTTAATGGCCACTCAGACTGCCCCACCACCCGGCAACAGTTTTTACCCATCCCTTGGTGGCCGTCAGGCCATTGAAACCCAAATCTTCCACCCTTTCGCCGGTCGGGGAAACGCCGGCCCCAGCGCGGACTGGGCAACCATGTCCTCCTCGGCCTGCCAAGGAGCGAGGTGGGTGCCAGGGAGATAGAAGACCTGCTGGGACGCATCTTCCGCTGGACTGCCCCGGGAACGACCGGAACGGATCAAACCTGGCGCCAGGGCCGGCTGTTCTCCTGCACCCACTCGGCCAACGTCACCTCTTCGAGTTCGCCGCCGGCCAGCAGTTGGAGGGTCACCACGGCTTCCGTCTCGGTGGCCGTCAGTTCCTGGCCGTTCAACTGCAGGAAGACGTGCATGGCGCTGACTGGTGCCTTCGACAGCCAGCGAGGGCTCAACGGGCGAGTTCGTGCAGGGCGTTCCGGTACTTGCGGCGGGTGCGCTCGAAGGCCTCCATGGTGGCGGAGAACTCCGGGTCGTAAGGCGTCAGGCTGAAGCTGCCGTCCTCGTTGCGCACCAGGGTCAGGGTATCGGCCGCCATATAATGGAGGTAAATGGATGGGAAAATGGGTGGTGGACGGCCATGATGAATCGGATGAAAATGGAGGGCTAAATGGATAACCGCCTGAAAACAATAACGATACGGATCACCCCCGCGATTTTGAGGGCGATCGCGGAGATCGATGAGTTCAAGGGCGCCTGGCAGGCGCTCGGGCGGCTTGCGCCTGAGCGTCTGAATCGGCTACGGCACGTCGCCACCGTTGAGAGCATCGGCTCGTCGACGCGCATCGAAGGGGCGAAGCTCAGCGATCAGGAAGTCGACCGTCTGCTCTCCCGGATCGACATCCAGACGTTCGGAACGCGCGATGAACAAGAGGCGGCGGGTTACGCGGCCGTGATGGAGACGGTGTTTGCCAACCACGAGGCCATCGACCTGACGGAAAACCACATCCGGCAGCTCCACCGTGATCTTCTTCAGTATGCCTCCAAAGACGAGCGCCACCGGGGCGAATACAAAACGCTCGATAACCACGTCGAGGCGTTCGGGCCGGACGGCGAATCTCTCGGAGTCATCTTCGAGACCGCAACGCCCTTCGAAACGCCGGCCCGGATGGAAGGCCTCGTTGCCTGGACCCGGCAGGCTCTACACCAAGGCGCCCTTCACCCCCTCATGGTTATCGCCGTCTTTGTCGTTGTCTTCCTTGCAATCCATCCATTCCAGGACGGCAACGGTCGCCTTGCCCGCGTGTTGACAACCCTGCTCCTGCTAAGAGCCGGTTACCGCTACGTGCCTTACTCTTCGCTCGAAGGCGTTATCGAGCGCAGCAAGGATCAGTATTACCGCGCCCTCCGCCGCACGCAGGTCACGTTGCGGACGACCGAACCTGACTGGCAGCCATGGATCGAGTACTTGCTGTCGGCCTTGCGCTCTCAGAAACACGCGCTGGAAGAGAAGATTCGGCGCGAGCGCATCATCCTGGGTTCCCGGCCGCGGCTCTCCATCCAGATCCTTGAGATCGCCCGCGACCACGGCTGCGTCACCGTCGCTGAAGCCGTGAAGCTCACCGGGGCCAACCGCAACACCGTCAAGGACCACATCAAGGCCCTGGCCGCAGCGGGTCATCTCCAGCGGCATGGGGCAGGCCGGGGAACCTGGTATAGCGCCGCGTGATCTGAAGAATGGTTCTGGGCCTGGGAATCGTTATCTCATTCCTACACAGGCCGTGCGAAGGTGTGCGCCCGTGTCTCATGGAGATATGGAGCGCGGTGTCAGTGGCGGCCCGGGTCATGGGGCACCGAGTAACCCGGGCCGGCGGGGCTTTCGGAGCCCTGCACGGTGGCGGCGAGGTTGAAAAATTGCCTCGACATCCCCATCGTCTGGGTTCCAAACCCTTTCAACCAGTCACGGAATCATAACGGTAGCCGTCCAGCCATGTCAGAAACCAACGCAACCATCGACTCTCACAAGGAGACCCTGGGCTTCCAGGCCGAGGTCAGGCAACTCCTCAATCTGGTCATCAACTCCCTCTACAGCAACAAGGAGATCTTCCTGCGCGAGCTCATCTCCAACGCCTCCGATGCCGCCGACAAGCTGCGCTTCGAGGCCCTGGCCGATGATGCCCTTTACGAAGGAGAAGGGGATCTCGGCATACGCATCACCTTCGACAAGGCGGCCCGCACCGTCACCGTGAGCGACAACGGCATCGGCATGAGCCGCCAGGAGGTGCTGGAGAACCTGGGCACCATCGCCCGCTCGGGTACCCGCCAGTTCTTCGAGGCCCTCACCGGTGACCAGTCCAAGGACAGCCGCCTCATCGGCCAGTTCGGCGTGGGTTTCTATTCCAGCTTCATCGTCGCCGACCGCGTCACCGTGGAGACCCGGCGCGCCGGCCTCGCCCCCGAGCACGGGGTGCGCTGGGAATCGGCGGGCGAGGGCGAGTACACCATCGAGACCATCCACCGTGAGGGGCGCGGCACCGACGTCACCCTGCACCTCAGGGAGGACCAGGAGGAGTTCGCCGACGGCTGGCGGCTGCGCGGCATCGTGCGGCGCTTCTCGGATCACATCTCCCTGCCCATCGAGATGGAGAAGGAGCAGCCCCCGGCCGCCGAGGGCGAGGAGCAGGCGCAACCCGCCAGCCCCGAGTTCGAGGTGGTGAACCGGGCCACCGCTCTGTGGGCGCGGTCCAAGGCGGAGATCACGGACGACGAGTATAAGGAGTTCTACAAGCACGTGGCCCACGACTTCGAGGACCCCCTGGCATGGTCCCACAACCAGGTGGAGGGGACGCTGGAGTACACGTCGCTGCTCTATATCCCGGCCCGGGCCCCCTTCGACCTGTGGGATCGCAACGCCCGCCACGGCGTCAAGCTCTACGTGCGGCGGGTGTTCGTGATGGACGACGCGGAGCAGCTCATGCCGGCCTACCTGCGCTTCGTGCGCGGTATCGTCGATTCGGCGGACCTGCCCCTCAATATCTCCCGGGAGATCCTCCAGCAGAACCGCCAGATCGACGCCATGCGCAGTGGCTCGGTCAAGAAGGTGCTGGGCATGCTGGAGCACATGGCGGCCCACGAGCCCGAGCAGTACCAGAAGTTCTGGGGCGAGTTCGGCCGCGTGCTGAAGGAGGGCATCATCGAGGACATGCCCAACCGCGAGCGCATCGCCGCCCTGGTACGCTTCGCCTCCACCCACAGCGACGACGACGAGCAGACGGCGTCCCTGGCCGACTACGTGGGCCGCATGAAGGAGGGCCAGCAGCACATCTACTACGTCACCGCCGATTCGCCGGCGGCGGCCCGCAACGTGCCCCACCTGGAGGTGTTCGCCGACAAGGGGGTGGAGGTGCTGCTGCTCACGGACAACGTGGACGAGTGGGTCACCGGCCACCTGGACGAGTTCGACGGCAAGTCCCTCAAGTCCATCACCAAGGGCGAGCTGGACCTGGGCGAGCTGGCGGGTGGGGAGGAGGCAAAAGACGAGGCCGCGGACAAGCCCGACGACGAGGCCCACAAGCCCCTGCTGGAGCGTCTCAAGACCACCCTGGCGGACGAGGTGCAGGAGGTGCGGGCCACCCGGCGCCTCACCCGTTCCCCGGCCTGCCTGGTGGCGGGCGACTACGAGATGGGAGCCCACATGGAGCGCATCCTCGAGGCCGCGGGCCAGCCCATCCACCACTCCAAGCCCATATTCGAGGTGAATCCGGACCATCCCCTGGTGCGCCGCATGGCCGACGAGCAGGACGAGGAGCAGTTCGCCGACTGGGCCCGCATCCTGTTCGACCAGGCGGTGCTGGCCGAGGGGGCCAAGCCCCGGGACCCGGGGGCCTTCGTACGCCGCCTCAACGACATGATGATGAGGCTGGGCGGCGGGGGGCAGGCCTGACGGCCAGCTTCGCGGGCCTGCCGGCTGCTGCGGGCCCGGGTCGTCCGGACGCCGCCCGCGGTGCTATTGAGCCCCGCGTTGCTATCGAGAGACGTCAGCGCCTCTCGTACTCCGCCGACAGGACGCGGAGGATCCGATCCACCTTGGTTTCCAGCGTATCGAGTCTGCGTTCCAATCGGTTTACCCGAACATCGGTTCTGGGATCACCGGTGCTGGAATCATCGGTTCTGGGATTATCAGTTCTGGGGGCAGGGCGTGCCGATGGAGACTGTTCCACCGGGGCCGGCTGCGCCGGGCTGGTGGAACCCGTAACCAGGGCCGGGCCTGTGGGGGCATCCCGACAGTCGAAGTCATAGGTTCCGCAATCGGGTGTGTGGTTCATCATGCAACCGCTGGTCATGACGAGGCTTACGGGTAGCAACATCACCCAAGGCTTCATGGTGTGGGATCCAGGGATAAGGGGCTTGAATGGAAAGGGGCCCGCCTGGTCCAGCGGGCGGGCCCCTCGAGTCGCGACTCGTTCCGAATCGCTCTCCGCCTAGAAGACGAACTGTCCCTGGAGGAATATCTCGTCTGCATCGTCGCCGTCGACGCCGTCGAGATTCTCGCCGATGCGGTAGGTGAGCTGAACCTTGGCCTTGTGCTCGTGCAGATACCAGTTGGCGCCGAAGGAAGAGCGGGTCCACTCTTCCGCATAGTTGTCGGCGTCCTGCGACTGGTAACCGGCTACCAGTTCGAACTGGTTGCCGGGAAGCATGTAACCCCCTTCGACGGCGAAATTCTCCAAAGTGGTATCACTGTTTTCATATATGCCATCGGTGATGCCGTTCTGGACCAGTTCGGCGTCGAAGGTGTTGTATTCCGCATCAACCGACAGGCCAGCGACCCGTAGTGCGGCGCTCAGCTCCAATCCCGTGATCTCATCCACGTCGTTCTTCCCGGCTTGGTTGCTGTTATTGTCGTCGTCGTTGCTCCAGGTGAAGGCGCCGGCGCCGATGGTGAAGCGGGTCTTGTCCCGGTCAAAATGTCCCTGGGACATCTTCAAGTAGCCGAGGGGGTGGAAGTCGATGCGGCCACCCGCCATCCAGCCCTGATTGAAGTCGGAGTTGGCGTTTATGGGGGTGTCGAAATCCAGCTTGTCATTATCGGGATCGATGGACGCGCTGGTCGCCGACGCGCCCCAGGTAAATTTCTTGGAGTTTGAGTGGCCAGTGAGGTGGATACCGGCATTGCGGTCCGGGGTCCCGTAGTTGTGGTCGCCCACGAAGGTCCTTTCCACCAGTTGTTGGCGTTTGGAAGATGTCAGCAACTCCCGGGAGAAGGGGAAGTTGGCGTTGCCGACGGTGACCTTGACGTTGTCGAGACCCTTGTACTGAAAGTAGGCATCCTTGATGGCGACCTCATTGCCGTCTTCGGCTTTGCCGACATCGAACTGGATCTTCGCCTTCCAATCCTTATGGAACGAGCCTTCGATATACGGGCGCAGGCGGCGGAAGATTACCTCGTCCGTGGATTCCCCCGCATCCGGGTTTTCGTGATGGTACTGCAGTTGCAGGCGCCCGCCGATCTCGATGTATTTTGCGCCGTCCTTGTAGACGGTCACGCCGGCCTGGGTGGGGGCTGCGACGGCCAGTCCAAGAGCGGAAGCGAAAGCAAGGTAAAGGGTATTGTGTTTCATGGGTGAGATCTCCCGTTAATGGTGTGCCAGATCAGGTTCGCGGGTAGCGTAGAAGCAACATGTGCCGAATACGCAACGTATGGTAGGGGGCGGTATTTGCAGATCAGTTACTGGGGGGTTAAGTTTTTCTTGGCGTTTTGCGACGGTTTTTTTACCCCGTTTCGGTTTTTTTGCAGTGGAGAAAAATGAGTTCGTCCGCAGAATCTGTGGGTGAATGTTTCGCTCGCGGCGAGCGCGAAGCCCCGCCTGTCGGGCTGAAGCCCGACCTTGTCCGACCTACACAACACCCCCCACCGCCCATTCCTTTGGCTCGGATGTAGGTCGGGATTCATCCCGACAATCAAACAGGTTCCTTGGCGTTCTTGACTTGGCGAGAGGAAATTCTCCTCTCTACGCCCACAAATTCTGCTGACGAGCCCCTTTTTATGTCTTCAATCCGCCGAGGCGGGCACTTGGCGCGTCCGCCGGGGGAAGGACATGGGAAAGCCGTATGCGGTAGTTGTTTCAGGGGGATCGCCGCGCCTGCTAAACTCTGAGTCTCACCTGCTGCCGCGGCCCAGGGCCTATGGACTCAGAGACATCCACTCTCCTCGAACGGTTGCGCCGCCTCAATGACATCGGCGTCGCCCTGTCGGCGGAGGGGAGTACGGAACGCCTGCTGGAACGCATCCTGGAGAGCGCCAAGGAGCTGACCAACGCCGACGGCGGCACCCTCTACCTGCGCGGCGACGAGGACAGCCTCTACTTCGAGATCATGTTGAACGAGTCCCTGGGCATCAGGCTCGGGGGCACCAGCGGCGAGGCCATCGGCTTCGACCCCCTGCCCCTCTACGACGAGGCGGGTCGCCCCAACCACACCATGGTGGCCGCCCACGCGGCCCTGGAAAAGGTCACCGTCAACATCCCCGATGCCTACGAGGTGGAGGCCTTCGACCTCTCGGGCACCCGGGCCTTCGATACCAAGACGGGCTATCGCTCCAAGTCCTTTCTCACCGTGCCCATGGTCAACCACGAGGGCCGGGTCATCGGCGTGCTGCAGCTCATCAACGCCCGCAGCGGCGGCACCGTGGTGCCCTTCTCCGCCGAGGACCAGCAACTGGTGGAGTCCCTGTCCTCCCAGGCGGCGGTGGCGCTGACCAACAAGAGGCTCATCGACGCCCAGCGGCGCCTGTTCGAGGCCTTCATCGAACTCATCGCCGGCGCCATCGACGACAAGTCCCCCTACACCGGGGGCCACTGCCGCCGGGTGCCGGAACTCACCATGATGCTGGCGGACGCCGCCTCCCGCGCCGCCAGCGGCCCCCTGGCGGACTTCGCCATGACCGAAGAAGACCGCTACGAGTTGAAGATCGCCGGCTGGCTCCACGACTGCGGCAAGGTCACCACGCCGGAGTACGTGGTGGACAAGTCCACCAAGCTGGAGACCATCCACGACCGCATCCACGAGGTGGACGCCCGTTTCGAGGTGTTGAAGCGGGACGCCGCCATCCGCATGCTGCAACGGGTGCTGGCGGCCCAGGCCCGGGGGGAGTGGGTGGACCACGACGCCGAGCAGGCGGGCCTGCAGACGGAGATGGCGGCGCTGCAGGACGACCGGGACTTCCTGCGCACCAGCAACGTCGGCGGCGAGTTCATGTCCGACGAGGACATCGAGCGCATCCGGCGCATCGCCCGCTACCGCTGGAAGAACGCCGCCGGAAGGGAGGTCAACCTGCTTACCGAGGATGAACTCCACAACCTGTGCATACGCAAGGGCACCCTCACCGAGAAGGAGCGGGGGATCATCAACCACCACATCGTGGCCACCATCAAGATGCTGGAGGCCCTGCCCTTCCCCTCCTACCTCAAGAACGTGCCCGAGTACGCCGGCGGCCACCACGAGCGCATGGACGGTAGGGGCTACCCCAAGGGGCTGACCCGGGAGCAGATGTCGGTACAGGCCCGGGTCATGGGCATCGCCGACATCTTCGAGGCTCTCACCGCCCGGGACCGCCCCTACAAGCCGGGCATGAAGCTGTCCCGGGCCCTGGAGATCCTCTGCTGCATGCGTGAGGACCACCATATCGACCCGGATATCTTCGAGGTCTTCGTGCGCGAAGGGGTCTACCTGGACTACGCCCGGCGCTTCTTGGAGCCCGAGCAGATCGACGAGGTGGATCACGACAGGCTCCTGGGCAAGGCGGCGCCCTGAGGCGGGGCGTCCGCCCATCATCCATCCTCCTGGTCCGGCAGCGCAGAGGTGCCTTCACCGTGGCACAATAGGGCGCTTCAGACCTTAGCTTTTCTCTGGAGTGAATCCCGTGTATCCCATGGCCAATTCCCGGCGCCCGTGAACGACGCCCTGTCCCTCAGCGATGCCGCCGCCCCCCGGGTGGGCTTCGTCAGCCTGGGCTGTGCCAAGGCCACGGTGGATTCCGAGCACATCCTCACCCGGTTGCGGGCCGAGGGCTACCGCATCGTGCCGAGCTACGAAGACGCCCAGTTGGTGATCGTCAACACCTGCGGCTTCATCGATGCGGCGGTGGAGGAGTCCCTGGAGGCCATCGGCGAGGCCCTGGAAGAGAACGGGCGGGTGGTGGTCACCGGTTGCCTGGGGGCCAAGGGGGACGTGGTCAGCCGCACCCATCCCGCGGTGCTGGCGGTCACCGGGCCCCACGCCCCCGGCGCCGTGATGGACGCCGTCCACCGCCACCTGCCGGCGCCCCACCATCCCTTCACCAGCCTGGTGCCGCCCCAGGGCGTGCGCCTCACGCCGGGCCATTATGCGTATCTCAAGATCAGCGAGGGCTGCAACCACCATTGCAGCTTCTGCATCATTCCCAGCATGCGCGGCCGCCTGGTGAGCCGCCCCGCCGGCGACGTCATGGCCGAGGCCGAGGGCCTGGTGCAGGCCGGCGTGGGGGAGTTGCTGGTGATCAGCCAGGACACCAGCGCCTACGGCGTGGATCGGCGTTACCGCAGCGACATCTGGGGTGGCCGGCCCCTCAAGACCCGCATCACCGAACTGGCCGCCGCCCTCGGGGGCCTCGGCGCGTGGGTCCGCCTGCACTACGTCTACCCCTATCCCCACGTGGACGAGCTGGTGGAACTCATGGCGGCGGGCGCCATCCTGCCCTACCTGGACGTCCCCCTGCAGCACGCCAGTCCCCGGGTCCTCAAGGCCATGTGCCGCCCCGCGGACGCCGAGGACATGGCCCGGCGCATCGCTGCCTGGCGGGCCCTGTGTCCGCGCATCGCCCTGCGCAGCACCTTCATCGTCGGCTTTCCCGGCGAGACCGAGGCGGAGTTTGGGGATTTGCTGGATTTCCTCGCCGCGGCCCGCCTCGACCGCGTGGGGGCCTTCACCTACTCAGCCGTGGAGGGCGCCGCGGCCAATGCCCTCGGAGACCCCGTGCCCGAGGAGCTCAAAGAGGAGCGTCTGGCCCGCCTCATGGAAGCCCAGGGCGCCATCAGCCGGGAGCGCCTGGCCGCCCGCCACGGCGAGGTCACCGAGGTGGTGGTGGACGAAGTGGCCCCCGAGGCCGCCCTGTGTCGCAGCGACCTGGAGGCCCCGGACGTGGACGGCGTGATCATCGTCGAGGCCCCCGGCGATATGGCCGTGGGCCGGCGCTATCCGGTGCGCATCGTGGACTCGGATGAGCATGATTTGTGGGGGGAAAGGATAGGATGGTGAATGGGTCATGAGGATGGTGAATAGTTCATGAGGATAGTGAATGGTGAATGGTGAATGGTAAAAACAGAAAACAGAACGCACAAAGCGGCCATAGTGGAGCCTGCCGACGGGTACGCAAAAAAGATCCACGATCGGTTACCCGTTACGACAGCGCGGGCCTAATGGACCGGCCCACGCGGCCCCCACGCTGTTGCCATTCACTATGGGTGCGGCTCTTTTAGAACGACTCATTCCGCCCAAACCATGGCTTGTGTTTCCGGCCCGTGGAAGCGCTGAAGGTGGTTTCTTTTCCACTCCTGCTTCTTGTGGAATGCCTGATACCTATCCCAGTCGCCACTGGCGCGGATCGCACGAAGCCGAAGGATGCCCTCCGCGGTTTTTAGCGACCAACGCGCCCCCGTTATTTCGAACCGATCAGCAATCAGATGGCGGCACGCGCCTTCGATCACGCCGGTTGCTATCGGGTAACCCTGTTGCATGAACTGGTCGTAACGCAACATCGCAGTATGGTTGGTCAAGTAATTCGCCACTGTCGCGATGACCTCTTGCTTCTTCGCTGACAGCGCGCAGCGCTTGGCCTTGATCCTTATCCCGGCCGCCACTGGGCCGGAACGTCCTTCAAGGATGGCTTGCGCCTTCTCCAACACCCAGTGCTCGGCCGCCTGCGCCTGCTCCTTATCTTTGCTGTCAAAGAAGCACCAGGTCGCGCGCCACAGGTATTCCAGGACATGGATGAAGTCCAGGATCAGCGGGACCTTAATGGCGTGTCGCTTGAACACCCGCTTGATTACCTTGATTTGGTCCTTGTGCCCGTCAACCAGCATCACCCAAGGCCGCTCGCGTTTCGGATCCCGGCGCAGGGATTCCTCCACAATTTGCTCCGTGACCCGCTCCATGTCTGCTTCGATCGAGGCCCATACTCGCTTGTTCTGCGCCTTCGGCGCGTCCTTGCGTGAAGGCTTACCGTCCTCCCCCTGTCTCCCTATCACGTCCACCGCTGAGCGAACGTGGGGCGCCACATCATAGACCGTGGCTACCGTCGCCATGCGCTTGCGGTTGCGTTTCTCCCCCGTGCTCAGACGCGTACACAGCGTATGGTGCTCCTGCTGTGCCGCTTTGCGTGTGGCCTCGCGCAGATCCTCATGACGTAGCGCGATCCCCTTGCCATCCTGGCTCATCACCAGCACGGTGCCCGGCAACTGTACCGGCGTGATGGCGCGCTGGGCGTAGAATGCCTCGAAATCCGTGCTCACCTCCGACACCAGCTCTTGTGCCTGACGCTTCGGTATCTTGCCCTCTATCAAAGTGGACAGTCCTTCAAGCGAGGCATCGAATGCGTTCTGACACACGGCCAGACTGATACATGCCCTCAGACCGTAGGTGTACTTCCTCTTCGGCATATTGAGGGCTTCATCCAGCGGAAAAAGACACTCACCCTGGGGGTGGCTGTAACCCTTTCTGCGATAGATGACTTCGCCAAACATACTCTCTATCTGGCGCTCGCAGCCTTCCCGGTAATAGGTGCGCACGACGTTGTCATGGCCCGTCACGGCTTCCCGCTTCACCTCTTCATTCGAGCGCACATCAAGCCCCGCCTGATACAGCAGCCGGCACAGCTCCTGCCCTTCCTGGTGGATCATGCTTTCCAGTTCGTCATGGCGCTGATTGGACGCTTCAGGCGACCGCAAACGGCTGATCACTCGCTCTAGCTGATCCCTCGTTGCGGTGAATTCATCGAATGTGGTCGGCTCGACTTTCGTATATGCTTTTTGCACAGGGTGTCTCCAATGGGGGGAGTTGGCCTCAAACTGCTTGTCTCCCCGTTGGTTACACCCTGTATTTTCTCCATGAAATATGCAACTACTTGTTTCTATTGGCCGATCAACTCGTTCTATAAGATCTGCACCCATTCACTATTCACTATTCACTGGTTTCTAAACTATTCACCGGTTTCTAAACCCTCACCCGTTTCTCGACCCCATTCCCTTGTCTCTAGACCCCCTTCACTCACTTCCAAGCCCCCCATGACCACCGACCCCTTCCACCTCCCCGAACCCTTTCAGTCCGCCGCCCGGGAGCTCGCCACCGTCGCCGACTTCATCCGCTGGGGGGCGAGCCGGCTCAACGAGGCGGGGGTGTTCTTCGGCCACGGCACGGACAATGCCCTGGACGAGGCGGCGGCCCTCGTGCTCCATGCCCTGCATCTCGATCCCGCACCCCCCGTGGAGGTGTTCGGCGCGCGGCTCACGGAGGCGGAGAAGGGCACGGTGCTGGGGCTGTTGCGACGGCGCGTGGAGGATCGGGTGCCGCTGCCCTATCTGACCCACGAGGCCTGGTTCGCGGGCCTGCCCTTTTACGTGGACGAGCGGGTGCTGGTGCCGCGTTCACCCATCGCCGAACTCATCGAGACGGGCTTCGAGCCCTGGGTCGCCGGCGATGAAGTGAAGGCGGTGCTGGAGATCGGTACCGGCAGTGGCTGCATCGCCATCGCCTGCGCCATGGCCTTTCCCCATGCCCGGGTGGATGCCACGGACATATCGGACCAGTCCCTCGACGTGGCCCTGGAGAACGTCAAGCGCCATGGCCTGGTGGAGCGGGTGCACCTGCATCGCGCGGATGTATTCCAGGGCTTGGAGCCCGCCGCGGGCTACGACATCATCGTCAGCAACCCGCCCTATGTGGACCGTCGCGAACTGCGCCGTATGCCGGCGGAGTACCGCCGCGAGCCCCTGCTGGGCCTGGAGGCGGGGGAGGACGGGTTGGATGTGGTGCGGCGCATCCTGGAGGGCGCCCCCCGTTTCCTGGCCCCCGGTGGGATCCTGGTGGTGGAGGTGGGGGCCAGCCGCCCCGCCCTGGAGGCCGCCTATCCCAACCTGCCTTTCTACTGGCCCGATTTCGAGCGCGGTGGCGAGGGCGTGTTCATCCTCGAGGCCGCCGCTATTTCGGGGACAGTATACTAATTTTCGTCGAGTGCCTGCCCCACATCGACGGTATCGATGACGAATTGGTCATTGGTCACGGTGGCACCGGCACCGGAGGGCATCGACGACGGGCCCGCCTGCCTGTGAGAGCGGAGAGTGATGATGACTTCGTGGAGAGGCCTTCCTGCGCGGGGCCTCCGCCGGGCTCGCAGGCCCTCGTGGAGCAATGGGAATGCCTCACGGGGTGGTCCCTTGGGCCGCGCAAACGGGGGCGTAAGGTTCGAGATGGGGTTTAATTAGTATACTGTCCGTATGCCGTAACACGCTGATTAACTAGCGGGTTAGAGTCCCGCCAAAGGAGTTGCTCGTACACCTTTGTAGTGTCGCGGAGCGGCGTCCGGGTAACCGGGGGTCGTAAGTTACGTAGATGCAAAACCGCAGGCCGCAGCGCAAGCGAACCGATATGTAGCCTCGTGAACAAAGTGAAGATGCCGACCCGGTGGACAGTCGGGGAAGGCCGCTGTTGGTGGGAGGAGACGACGAGAGCGTCCCGCTGAGTCTTCCGGGGTAGTACGGGTGGCATGTGGTGGAAGTTGATTGGTCCCAGTGCGGGAGGCCCGCGGCGGTGGCAGGTGAGAACTGCCGACGGTGGCGTATAAGGCCAGTCCGAAGTCGTCATCGACCGTCGTGGGAGTCGGAGGGGTTCATAGTACCGATTGAGGGTCTGGGACAACATAACCCGACCTGAGGGAAGGGACCCTACTTTGTGCACGCAACCGAAACGCAGAGGGTCAGGAGATTGCGGCGATGTCGCTAACAACTCCGGAAAAGATCAGGACGCTGCAGAGGAAGCTCTACGTCAAGGCCAAGCAAGAGCCGGCGTTTCGCTTCTACGCCTTGTATGACAAGGTCTATCGGGCAGACACTCTCGGTCACGCCTATGATCGTGTCAGGTCCAATCGGGGCGCGCCAGGAATCGATGGTGTGACCTGTGAGGCCATCGAGGCGGGGGTCGGAAGAGACGCCTACTTGGCGGAATTGCAACGGGAACTGGAGCAGAAGACGTACGGCGCGGACGGCGTGCGTCGGGTCTGGATACCCAAGCCGGATGGCAGTGAGCGCCCATTGGGGATCCCCACAATCCGGGATCGGATCGTACAGATGGCGCTCAAGCTGGTGGTGGAGCCGATCTTCGAGGCTGATTTCTGCGAGCACTCCTATGGATTTCGCCCGCAGCGCTCGGCCCATGATGCGGTGAAGGCCGTCACCGACGGTCTGTTTCAGGGAAAGACCCAAATCATCGATGCGGATCTATCGAAGTATTTCGATACGATCCCGCACGCCAAGCTCATGGCCGTGGTTGCCGAGCGCCTTGCCGATGGAGGCGTCCTCGCCCTCATTCAGCAATGGCTCAAGGCCCCGGTCATCGAAGAGGATGGGCGAGGCAAGCAACGCCCGAGTGGCGGTAAAGGGAATCGGAAAGGGACGCCGCAAGGCGGGGTTGTTTCCCCGCTGCTGGCCAATCTTTATCTACATCTGCTGGACCGGATTTGGGAACGGCACGACTTGGAACGGCGGTTAGGGGCGCGCCTCGTGCGTTACGCTGACGATGCCGTGATTCTGTGTCGTGGGGACACCGCGCCGGCCATGGCGGTGCTTGAGACGGTGCTGACACGCCTGGAGTTGACGCTCAACCGGGAGAAAACCCACGAGGTCGATGCCCGCCGACAGGCGTTCGACTTTCTTGGCTTCAGCATCAAATGGGCACGCAGCCGACGAACCGGCAACGGCTACCCTCACGTTGAGCCGAGCCGTCGCGCCGAACGAAGGATCAAGGCGCGCATCAAGGAACTCACCGCGCGGCGCCGCACCCCGGTGCCGATGCCGCGTATGATCACGGAAGTGAACCAAGTGCTACGCGGCTGGTCGGGCTACTTCCACTACGGCAACTGCACCAAGGCTTTCGGACGCGTCCGGTGGTTCACTGAGGAACGCGTGCGTACCCAACTGCGGCGGCGTCACAAAGTGCGCACTCGCACGCGCGGTTACGAACGCTTTCCCTACGCCCACCTCCACGACGCCCTTGGATTACTCAAGCTATCCCACAAAGCAGGCTGGCGCTCAGCGCATGCCTTGGCGTGAAGCACATCGGAAAGCCGTGTACGGGAGAACCGTATGCACGGTTTGATGAGGGAGGGCTGGCCCTGGTGGCTACGGCCCGGCTATTTAGGCACCGCCAAACGAAAGGGGCGGGAACCGCTAAGCCGGACCTACGGGCGTTAGGGCCTGCTCTCTACTCTACCCGAAATTCCGAAATTCATTCGTTTGACTTAGATCATGCGGGTGGGGGCGGCGCTGGATTACGCTCCGGGCCTATATGTTACAGGGAGAGGCGTCGGTCATATTCGATCCGGACCTGATACGGCGCTATGACAAATCCGGGCCGCGCTACACCTCCTATCCCACCGCCGTGCAGTTCACCGACGGCTTCGGGGAGGAGGAGTACGTCGCGTTCGCCCGCGATAGCAACGCCGAGCCCATCCCGCGGCCCCTGTCCCTTTATTTCCACCTGCCCTTCTGCGACACCATCTGTTTCTACTGTGCCTGCAACAAGGTGGTTACCAAGAATCGTAACCGGGCCACCGACTACCTGAGTCACCTGTACCGCGAGATCGCCATTCAGGCGGCCTTGTTCGATACTGACCGAGTGGTGGACCAGCTCCACTGGGGCGGCGGCACACCCACCTTCATCAGCCACCCGCAGATGCGGGAGCTGATGGAGATCACGAGCCGTTTCTTCCGCCTGCGGGACGATGACGAGGGGGAGTATTCAATCGAGATCGACCCGCGGGAGGCGGGGAGCGACACCGTGGCCCTGCTGCGGGAACTGGGTTTCAACCGCATGAGCCTCGGGATCCAGGACTTCGACCCGGCGGTCCAGCAGGCGGTGAACCGCATTCAGTCGGTGGACGAGACTGCCACAGTGCTGGATGCCGCCCGCGCCGAGGGCTTCAAGTCGGTGAGCGTGGACCTCATCTACGGCCTGCCGTTGCAGGACGTGGTCAGCTTCGGGCGCACCCTGGACACCATCATCGATATGGATCCGGACCGCCTGTCCCTGTTCAACTATGCTCATCTGCCGGAACTGTTCAAGACCCAGCGCCAGATCGATGCCGCCCAGTTGCCGCCGCCGGAGGAGAAGCTCGCCATCCTGGATATGGCCATCCAGCGCCTCACCGACGCCGGTTATGTGTTCATCGGCATGGACCATTTCGCCAAGCCGGGGGACGAGCTGGCGGTGGCCCAGCGCAACCGCACCCTCTACCGCAACTTCCAGGGCTATTCCACCCACGCGGAATGCGACCTGGTGGCCATGGGCGTGTCCGCCATCAGCATGGTGGGCGAGAGCTACAGCCAGAACATGAAGACCCTGGATGGCTACTACGAGCGCATCGGCGGCAGCCGCCTGCCGGTGTTCAGGGGTGTGGAGTTGGAGCCCGACGACGTGTTGCGCCGCCAGGTGATTTCCACCCTCATCTGCCACTTCGAACTGCTCTTCGCCCCCATAGAGACGCGCTGGAACATTCAGTTCAACCACTACTTCGCCAGCGAGTTGGCGGAACTCGAGGCTATGGCCGCCGACGGCCTGCTGGAGGTCTCGTCCTGGGGGATCCGCGTCTCCCTTCAGGGTAAGCTGCTCATTCGTAATATTTGCATGGTGTTCGACCGCTACCTGCGGGAGGCCCGGGAAGGCCATCGTTACTCCAAGGTCATCTGAGGGCACCCAGGGCATGCCGCCGTCGGGCGGGAAGGCCCGTGTGCCTGTGGGGGAAATCATGATCGCCAGACCTTCTCTGCGCGCCCTGTGTTGGGTGTTCCTGCTCTTCATGCTGGGCCCGGTCTCTGCCGGGGCCGAGGTGGTGGTGCTGGTGCATGGCTACCTGGGGGACCGGGACAGCTGGGCCGAGGCCGAGATCCCCAAGGCCCTGACGGGCGCCGGCTGGGTCCATGGCGGCCACGTGCTCACCACGCCCCAGGGTGCGCGGCTCCAGCCTTTCACCCGCCGACCGGTAACCCCCAGCTTCTTCGCGGTGGAGCTGCCCTCCGAGGCCCCCCTGGCCTTCCAGGCCGGGCGCCTGGCCGACGCCATGGCCGAGCTTACGCGCCATTTTCCAGATCAGGAGTTCATCCTCGTGGGCCACTCCGCCGGCGGCGTGGTGGCCCGGCTCTACGTGGTCACCCAGCCGGAGGCCCCCGTGGGTGGGCTCGTCACCATCGCCAGCCCCCACCTCGGCACCAGCAAGGCGGGTCTCGGCCTCATGGCCGGCCAGAGTCCCCTGGGCATGATGGCCCCCTTCGTAGGGCTCGGCGGCCTCAACCGCTCCCAGGGCCTGTTCGCCGATCTCCTGCCGGCCCGTCCCCGCAGCACGCTTTTCTGGCTCAACCACCAGGAGCATCCCGACATACCCTACGTCTCCATCGTGCGCCGCGAGGGCGGCTGGAAGGACGGTGACCTGGTGGTGCCGGAGGCCAGCCAGCACCTCGGCAACGTCCCCGCGTTGCAGGGCCGCGCCCGCTCCGTGATGAGCGACGGCGGCCACCTCCTGACCCCCCGGGACGGCCCCCTGCTGGTGCGCATCCTGGCCGGTCTGTGATGAACCGGGATGGGCGCCCCTGGCAGTTAAACCCGAGGTCGCGACCCGGCTCCGGAGAGCCCATCGAAACCTGCGCACGAATCTGCGCGTGATCAGGATGCGGGCAGTCCGGACAGAAGAATGCTGGCAGAAAGGTGTTGATGGATGGGGGTAGCGGCTGCATCGTTAATCGCAGGAGCAGGGAATGCTAAATAAAACAGATCGTTGCGTTTTTTCGGCACGTTGGGATACCGATGATGACAAAGACCAGCGGTTGACAAAGTGCCTTGGTGACACTAAATATGGTGTCAGATGAACGCTCGAGACCGCCTGTACGGTTTAGTCGCGGATCTTGAGCGCTCGAAGGCATCGGTCCGCTGTCAGCACATGATCGATTGCCTGCAGCGGCTGGGGTTCGAGGTGCGGGAAGGCAAGAAATCGGGGCACCGGGTGTTCGTTCACCATGGTATCCAGGCATTTCGTTCCGGCGCTTTCACCTGCGGCCACGGCAAGAACCCGGAGATTAAGCCCGCCTACGTCACCCAGATCATACGGTTGATTCGGCGCTATGAATCGGAGTTTATCGAACTCCTGGAGCAAGACCATGACCATTGACGCCCACACCTACAACATCACCGTTCGTCGCGGCGACTTCGACGGGGAGACGCTGTTCGAGGCTCGGGTGCGAGAGTTGCCCGACCTAGTGGAGTATGGGGAAAGCTACGACGAGGCCTATGAACTCGCCGTCGATGCCGTCGAAACCACCGCCGAGGCCTGGGCGGAGCAGGGCCGGACGCTGCCCCGGCCCATCGAGCCCGCCGATGACTACAGCGGCCGGGTGACCCTGCGTATTGCGAAGAGCTTCCATCGCGCCCTGGTGGAGGCGGCCGAGGCCGAGGGCGTCAGCCTCAATCAGCACCTGGTCAACGTCCTGACCTATTACTCCGGCTTCGCCGCCGGCCAGCGGCACGAGGGCGGATCTCCCTGGGAGAGCGTGGGTCGTCCCGCGATGGACAGGACGAAGTCTAGGCGGCACCTCAGGCTGGTTCGTGCCACCGAACTTTCAGAGGTGGTCTAGGCAGTGGAAGCCGCTCTGAAACGGGCCATCGAGAACCTCGAGATCCACGATGTCTACCTGCGCTCGGCCAGTATCGTCCTCGCGGAGGACTTCGAGCCCAAGTACGATTCCGATGCCGAATCTCTGCTGGTCCAGTTCAAACATCGCGTGCGGCGCTCGGAGGTGATGGAACTCGAAGACGAGAACGGCTCGATGCAGCTTCTCTTTCGTGTATATATCGACCTGGGTGCGCGCTGGGTGGATGCCGAGGAGGGCGCGTCGATGCCGGCCGCACCCTCGGCCGATGCGGCGCCAGAGAGGGCGCGCATCGACGGTACCATGGTCGCGGAATACCTGATGCGGGAATTTCTGGACGACGAGTCCCAGCGCTTGTTTGCCCACAGTAACGCCAGCTATCACGTGTGGCCTTACTGGCGCGAGTATCTCTCCGCCCAGTGCCTGCGTACGAACCTGCCCAAGATTACCCTCCCGGCCGTCCGGACTGCGGTAAATCTTGGTGACACAGGTTGAGCCCCGGCATCGCCGTACTGGCGGGGGGAGGGGCGAGGCCATAGCTACGCCATCCTGCGTGGGGGCAGAACGAGTATGTCCATGCCTCCAGGAGTTCTTTGCCTTCCTGCCGGTGCGCCTCCTGGCCCTGAGTTCTGCGGGGTGTTACCCGGGCACTGAACCCTCGGGCCGCGTCGGCCTCAAAGATCCCATGAGGCTCGTCCCGGTGTACGGATCGCCTGGCGCGACGGGTCTTGTTGTCATCACATCCCATGAGGTCCCAGACCATGAAAAGATGGTGGATTACGGTGCTGGCGGTCGTCGCCGCCGCGGCCGTGTATGCCCTCGGTGATGGCGGATCCGGGGACGCGGACCGCCCCGGGGTGTCCGCGGACCTGGCCGTGGCCACCTTCGCCGGCGGTTGTTTCTGGTGCGTGGAGGCCGACTTCGAGAAGCTGCCCGGCGTGGCGGAGGCGGTGTCGGGCTACAGCGGCGGGCAGGTCAAGGACCCCACCTACAAGCAGGTGTCGGGTGGCGGCACCGGGCACGTGGAGGCGGTGCAGGTGCACTACGACCCGGAGCGGCTGGCCTACGACGAGTTGCTGGATTACTTGTGGCGCCATATCGATCCCACCGACGGCGGCGGGCAGTTCGTGGATCGGGGCCCCCAGTACCGGCCGGTGGTGTTCTACGCCGACGAGGCCCAACGGCAGGCCGCCGAGGCCTCGCGCCGCCGGCTGGAGGCATCCGGGGTGCTGGAAGAGCCCGTGGCCACGGAGATCCTGCCCCTGGAGAATTTCTACCGGGCCGAGGAGTACCATCAGGACTACTACAAGAAAAACCCCCTGAAATACCGCTTCTACCGTTTCGGATCCGGGCGCGATGATTTCCTCGACGCCACCTGGGGAGAGGACAGAGAGATGACCAGCGAAAAGACTATTGGCGACGCCCATCCTGCCTACGGCAAACCCGCGGACGAGGTGTTGCGGGAACGTCTCACGCCCCTGCAGTACGACGTCACCCAGAAAGACGCCACCGAGCGTCCCTTCGCCAACGAGTACTGGGACACCAAGGAGGAGGGGATCTACGTGGACGTGGTGTCGGGGGAGCCCCTGTTCTCGTCCCGCGACAAGTACGACTCGGGCACCGGCTGGCCCAGCTTCACCCGGCCCCTGGAGGCCGACCACGTCGTCGAGGAGAAGGACTTCAAGCTGGTGCTGCCCCGCACCGAGGTGCGCAGCCGCCACGGCGATTCCCATCTCGGCCATCTCTTCGATGACGGTCCGCGGCCCACCGGGTTGCGCTACTGCATCAACTCCGCCTCCCTGCGTTTCATTCCCAGGGACCGCCTGGAGGCGGAGGGCTACGGGGAGTATGCGGCCCTGTTCGAGTGAGGGCCTCGTAGCCGCTACCTATTCCCGCGCCCGGAACACCGGCAGGCTGAGGCCCCAGCGGATGGCGGCCATGCGGGTGGCGAAGATCCCGAGGCCCGCCACGATGGCCGCCACGGCCGCATCCATGCCGTAGCGGATGAGCAGGATGAACAGGATCCCGCCGCCCCAGGAGACGGTGGCGTAGATGGTGCTGCGGAACACGATGGGGGTCTCGTTACACATCATGTCCCGCAGGATCCCCCCCACCACCCCTGTGATCACCCCCATGAAGCTCGCCACCAGCCACGGCGCGCCGAAGGACAGGGCCTTCAGGGTGCCGGCGATGGAGAAGGTGGCCAGCCCGATGGCGTCGGGGATGAGGAACAGGCTGACGGAAAAGCGAAAGGCCCGGGCCGCGAAGAAGGTGGCGGCCCCGGCGGCCAGGGCCACCACCAGGAAGGTCTGGTTCTCCACCCAGAACACCGGCCGGTCCAGCAACAGGTCCCGGGCGGAGCCGCCCCCCAGGGCCGTGGCCAGGGCGATCATGCTCATGCCGAAGAGGTCGAAGCCGTGACGTCCCGCGATGAGCACCGCCGACGTGGCGGTCACCGCCACCGCCACCAGCATGAGCCAGAACAGGATGTCCTGGAGCTGGGTGAGGGAGTGGCCGTCCATGAGCATGGGTGCAGGGCTCCGGACGTCAGTCCGCCAGGGGGAAACGGGCCTGGAGGTAGGCGATGATGTCGTCCGACTCGTACATCCAGCGGCTGCTGCCGTCCTCCTGTTCTATGCGCAGGCAGGGCACCTTGAACTGGCCACCCTGTTCCAGGAGATCCCGGCGATGGGGCCCCGCCGCGCGGGCGTCGCGCAACTCCATGGGCAGGTTGAGGCGCCGCATCTCCCGGCGCACCTTGACGCAGAACGGGCAGGCATTGAACTGGTAGAGGGCATGACCCTTCAGCTCCTGCTCCACCCGGGCCTGCTCCTCCGGTGGACGCCTGCCCTCGGGCGGCCAGGTGACCCGGTTGACGAACAGCACGGTCCGTCCCAGCAGCCAGCGTATGATTTCCATGGGTGAATTCTCCGTCGGTCAGTGTTTCCCGCTGCGGGGGCCGCCCGTGGTGGGCCATGCCTCCGTCAGGCGGCGCCGGTGGGCGCGGTGGGTCTGGAGCGCGTCCCGGAACACAGCCAGGGCCGAGTGCAGGAACAGCAGGGCGATGGCCAGGCCGATCACCACGTCCGGCCACTGGCTGTGGAGCAGCCATACCCCCGCCGCCGCAGCCAGCACCCCGAGGTTGGCGATGATGTCGTTGCGCGAGCACAACCACACCGAGCGCATATTGACGTCGGCGGCCCGATGGCGCCATAGCAATGCGAAGCAGACAGTATTGGCGGCCAGGGCCAGCAGGCCCATGGCGCCGATGATCCCGGCCTCGGGTAGCGCCGGGTGCAGGACCTTGTACACCGCCTGACCCAGCACGAACAGGCCGAAGGCGGCCATGATGCCACTCTTCACGAAGGCGGACCCCGCCTTCCAGCCGTCGCTGCGCGCCACCACGTAGAGGCTGAAGCCGTAGACCAGGGTATCCCCCAGCATGTCGAGGGAGTCGGCCAGCAGGGCCGTGGAGCCGGCCACCAGGCCGGCCGTCAACTCCGCGGCGAACATGGCCGCGTTGATCAGGAGCACGGCCTTGAGGGTGCCGGCCTGGCTCTCCCTCAGCTTGGCCGTCTCGCAGCCGGCATTGGAGCAACAATCGGACACGGGGGTATTGGGGAATAGGGAATAGGGAATAGGGAATAGTAAAGGCGATGCCGTGCCGGCGGCCACCCCCCTGTTATGCCCCCGGGCTCTGGAAACTGTAGGTCGGATTGTAGGGCGGACTGTAGGTCGGACTTCAGTCCGACACTCCAACATAAGGAATTGCCAGCCGGCGCAGGGTGCCTGCAGCGGGGTCGGATGTCGGGATGAATCCCGACCCACAAATGGATCACGCCAGCCACGCTCCGTCATTCGCTATTCCCTATTCCCTATTCCCTTTATCCTTCGATCCCGACCGTTAACCATTCCACCGCACAAGGACCTCCCCATGACATCCATCGGCACCTCCCTTTCTCCATCGGCGACCCGCGTCATGCTGCTGGGAGGCGGCGAGCTGGGCAAGGAGGTGGTCATCGAACTCCAGCGACTGGGGGTGGAGGTCATCGTCGTGGACCGTTACCGGAATGCCCCGGCCATGCAGGTGGCCCATCGCAGCCACACCATTTCCATGCTGGACGGCGATGCCCTGCGCGGGATCGTGGAACGGGAACGACCCCACTATATCGTCCCCGAGATCGAGGCCATCGCCACGGGGACCCTGATGGAGCTGGAGGCCGAGGGGTATAACGTCATCCCCAGCGCCCGCGCTGCCCATCTGACCATGAACCGCGAGGGTATACGCCGCCTGGCGGCCGAGGAGCTGGGGCTGCCCACCTCTTCCTATCGCTTCGCCGGGGACAAGGCGGAATATCTGGCCGCGGTGGAGGCCATCGGCCTGCCTTGCGTGGTGAAGCCCGTCATGAGTTCCTCGGGCAAGGGTCAGAGCATGGTGCGCGACGCTGGCGGTGTCGCCGCGGCTTGGGAATATGCCCAGGTGGGGGGGCGGGCCGGCCAGGGGCGGGTCATCGTGGAGGGCCTGGTGGTCTTCGATTACGAGATCACCCTGCTCACCGTGCGCCACGGGGAGGACACCAGCTTCTGCGCCCCCATCGGCCACGTCCAGCAGGAGGGCGACTATCGCCAGTCCTGGCAGCCCCAGCCCATGTCCGAGGCCGCCCTGGCCGCGGCCCGGGACATGGCGGGCCGGGTGACGGCGGCCCTCGGTGGCCATGGCCTGTTCGGCGTGGAGTTTTTCGTCCGCGGCGACGAGGTGTGGTTCAGCGAGGTGTCGCCGCGGCCCCACGACACCGGCATGGTGACCCTGATCTCCCAGGACCTGTCGGAGTTCGCCCTCCACGCCCGCGCCATCCTCGGCCTGCCCATCCCCGATATCCGTTTCCACGGACCTTCCGCTTCCAGCGTCATCCTGGTGGAGGGTCAGTCCCGCAGCACCACCTTCGGCAACCTCGAGGCCGCGCTTGCGGAACCCGACACCCAGCTCAGGCTGTTCGGCAAGCCCGAGGTGGCCGGGCGTCGCCGCATGGGGGTGGTGCTGGCCCGGGCCGACTCGGTGGAGGCCGCCCGGGAACGGGCCCTGCGGGCCTCCGAGGCGGTGGATATTCGCCTCTAATTACCCAGGCCATGGTGCACCACCTTCACCGTGTGGACGGCTTCGGGCCGAACCGCCATCGTCCGTGCGAAGTATGCTTGGCCGGACTTCGCCCGTCGCCTGTGGTAGGGCACGAGCGCGGTGCTGAGGACAGCACCATCCGCAGCCATGGCCTCCAGGTGCAGATGCCCCGGGATCCAGCCGCGGAGCAGGAATGCCTTGCGAAGCTCTCCAGAGACTCGAAGCCCCTCGGGTACGGCGCCCACCCGCACTGCGCCGATATGGGCATCCCGTGAATCCACGCACTCGACCTGCACGTCGCCGTCTGCCGCCAGATTTGCGGGCAGGCTGCTGCAACCGGCGCCGGCCAGGAACGCCAATGCCGCTGCCAGCGCGCCCCTCCTCATGCCCTGACGTACCCGTCGATGGCCCTGTAGACGCTTGCAGAAACAGTGTTTCATGACGGTTCTCCCGCGTTGTTTGAAGGATCACTTCCGAGCCCAGGTCGGGGAGAAAACCAGCGGTACATGGCCGGGATGACCAGCAGAGTGAGGATCGTCGAGGTGACCAGGCCACCTATCACCACCGCCGCCAGGGGGCGTTGCACCTCGCTGCCCGTACCCGTGGCGAGCAGCAGGGGAATGAGGCCGAGGGCGGTAGTCACCGCGGTCATCAGCACCGGCCGCAGGCGCAGGGATGCGCCATCGAGGCTGGCCTCGTCGACGGGCCGCCCCTCGCGCACCAGCTGGTTGAGGTAGGTGACCAGCACCATGCCGTTTCCGAGGGCGATGCCGAACAGGGCGATGAAGCCCACCGAGGCCGGTACCGACAGGTTCTCGCCCAGCAGCCACAGGCCGAGCACGCCGCCCACCAGGGCCAGGGGAATGTTGAGCAGGATCAGCGCCGTACTCCTGACGGAGCCGAAGCTGGAGTACAGCAGCAGGAAGAGCAAACCGAGGGTGACTGGCACCACCAGGGCCAGGCGCCGGTTGGCCTGCTGTGCCAGCTCGAACTGTCCGCCCCAGGTGACGACATAGCCGGGTGGCAGCTCCACCTCGTCCTCGATGGCCGCCTGGGCCTCGGCCACGAAACCAACGATATCCCGCCCCACCACGTTGGCCTGTACGGTGATGAAACGCTGGTTGTCTTCGCGGGTTATCTGGCGTGGACCGACGAGGGTCTCGATGGCGGCCAATTCTCCAAGGGGGATGCGCTGGCCATCCGGCGCCTTGACCAGCAGCCGGCCGATGTCCTCCGGCGTGTCGCGGTAGGGCTCCTGGTAGCGGACGTTGATGTCGAAGCGGCGCACGCCGTCGAATACCTGTCCCGCGCTGACTCCACCGATGGCCGCGCGGATGGTCTCCTGCACCTCGCCCAGATTGATGCCGTAGCGCGCCAGGGCCCCGCGGTCGGGGCGGATCAGCAACTGCGGCGAGCCGATGATCTGCTCCGTCTGGACATCCGCGGCCCCGCGCAGGCCGCCGATGACGGCCGCGATCTCGTCGGCATGGCTCTTCAGTACGTCCAGGTCGTCGCCGAATAGTTTGACGGCGAGTTCCGCCTTGACACCGCCCACCAGTTCGTCGACGGTGAGCTGGATGGGCTGGGTCAGATTTACCAGAATGCCGGGCATGCCACTCAGTCTCCGGCGCAGTTCGGACTCGATGGCTACCTGGTCGACACCGGCACGCCAGGATTCCACGGGTTTGAGCACCACCAGCGAGTGGACGCTGTTGACGGGATCCGCGTGGGCGCCCACCTCACCACGGCCGATACGGCTGACCACGGATTTGATCTCGGGGATCTCCATCATGCGCTCCTCGGCGATCAGCGTCAGGCGCTTTGTCTGGGCCAGCGAGATGGACGGCGCCATGGTCATGTTGACGATGAGGTCACCCTCGTTGAGGCGCGGCGTGAATTCGCTGCCCAGGAGGGGAAAGACGCCGGCACCGGCAGCTACCATGCCTCCCGCCAGCACCACCGCCGCCCAGCGCCGCCGGATGAAGAAACGTACCAGGGGCCGGTACGCCAGCAGCAGGCCGCGGACGATGATGGGCTCGCGGGCCAGCGGTCCGCCCTCTCCTGCGGAGCCCTGCCTGCGCCACGCCCGGCGCCGGCGCATCACCAGGTCGGCGAACACCGGCGCGGCCATCACGGCGAACAGCAGCGAGCCCAGCATCGCCAAAGCCACCGTGTAGGCCAGGGGGCGGAACGTCTTGCCCTCCACGCCCTCGAGCGTGAACAGCGGCAGGAACACGATGATGACGATGGCGATGGCGAAGACGATGGGCCGGGCCACCTCGCGGCAGGCACGGGCGACGACGCGGTGCCGCGGCTCGTCCGGGCCTGCCTCGTGCAGCAGGCGGTCGACGTTCTCGGCCATCACGATGGATCCGTCCACCATCATGCCGATGGCGATGGCCAGCCCGCCGAGGGACATCAGGTTGGCCGAGATGCCGAAATACCCCATGGCCAGGGTCGCGAACAGCACCGAGAAGGGGATGGACAGGGCGACGACCATGGAGGGCCGCAGCCCTCCCATGAAGGCCAGGAGCACGATGACCACCAGGCCGATGCCCTGGAGCAGGGCGTTGCGCACGGTGGTGACCGAGGCCTGCACCAGCTCCCGTTGCTGGTAGTAGGGCACGATGCGCACGCCCTCGGGCAGGGCCTTCTGCACCTTGGCCAGCCTGGCCTCGACCCGCTCGATCACCGTGGAGGCGTTGGTGCCGTAGAGCTGCACCACCATGCCCGCCACCACCTCCTTCTCGCCGTCGAGGGTCTGGAGGCCTCGCCGTATGGCGCCGCCCGCCTCGATGTCCGCCACGTCATGGAGGTACACCGGCCGCCCATCCACGGTCTTGACCACGATGTCCGCCAGGTCATCGACGCCGCGGGCGAGGCCCTCGGAGCGCACCACGTACTCCTCGTCGTTCAGGGTCAGGAACTGGGCCCCCACACTGACGTTGTTTTCCTCGATGCGTCGGATCACGTCATGGAGCGTCAGGTCGAAACGCAGGAGGGTCGCCGGGTCGACCCGTACCTGGAACTGCTTCTCGAAGCCGCCGATGCCCAGCACCTCCGTGACCCCGGGCACGGTCTGGAGCTGGTACTTGACGATCCAATCCTGGAGGGTACGCAACTCCGTAAGGTCGTAGTGGCCGGCGGTGTCCTCCAGGTAGTAGTAGAGGATGAGCCCCATGCCGGTGGAGATAGGTCCCAGCCGGGGCTCGCCGAAGCCCGCGGGGATCTGCTCCCGGGCCTCCTGGAGTCGCTCGCCCACCAGCCGCCGGGTGAAATAGATGTCCATGGCGTCGTCGAAGTAGACGTTGACCACCGACAACCCGAAGTTGGAGATGCTGCGGATGCGCTCGATCCCCGGCAGCCCCGTCATGGCCGCCTCCACGGGATAGGTGACGTAACGCTCCACCTCCTCCGGCGCCAGGCCCTCGGTGACGGTGAACACCTGCACCAGGTTCGGCGACACGTCGGGGAAGGCGTCCACGGGGAGCTGGGTGTAGGCACGGTAGCCGGCTGCCATCACCAGCAACACTAGCACCACCACCAGCAGCCGGTTGCCCAGGGCGAAGTCGATAAGCTTCTCAATCATGGTAAGGGGCCCCCAAACCGGCTCAGTGGGCGTGGCCGGCGTGCTCGAGGGCCGCACGGTTCAGCTCGGCCTTCACGGCCAGGACATTCGTCGCCACGTAGCGCTCGCCCGCGGTAAGACCGCCGGCCACCTCCACGGTGTTCGGGCTCACCTGCCCCAGGCGGATCTCCCGCGGCTCGAGGCCGGACTCGCCCGCAACGAACACCACCGTTCTGCCGTCGAGGCGGGTAAGGGCAGATCGCGGCAGCACCACGGCCGCCGGTTTCTCACCCGTCTCGACGAGGCCGGAGACGAACAGGCCGGGCCGCCACTCCCCCCGCGGGTTGGCTAGTACCACCCGCGCCGTGGCCGTGCGGGTGGCCGCGTCAAGGGCGGGGCTGACGAAGGCGATGGTGCCGTGGGCATCGGGGATGCCGTGGCCGAAGGTGATGGTCACCGGCTGGCCCGCTTGCACCCGCACCAGGTCGCGCTGATAGACGGTGAGGTTGACCCACACCGACGACAGGTCGGCCACCACGAAGGGCGCATCGCTCACTTCCGGCCCGATGATCTCCCCGATGACGGCGTGACGGCGGGTCACGATGCCTTTGAGGGGCGCCAGCAGGTCGTAGGTGTTGAAGGCGTGTTCATCCAGATCGCCAAGCCGGCCGATCTTCCCCTTGGAATAGCCGAGGGCCTGCAGTGCACTGCGGGCCTGGTTGCGGTCGATCTGCGCTTCCCGGAAGGCCTGCTCCGCGGCCAGCACCGCCCGCTCCGTTCCCACCTTCTGCGTGAACAGCCGGCGGTCCCGCTCCAGGTTCTCCCGGGCCAGCTCGAGCCGCGCCGTGGCGGCCAGGTACGCGCTGCGCGTGGCCGCCAACTCACGGCTGTTCAGCACCGCGAGCCGTTGACCGGGCGCCACCCGGTCGCCCACAGAGGCCTCGACGCGCTGCACGATGCCGGACACCATGGGCCGGACATGGGCGATGCCATCGGCGTTGTAGACCACCTCGCCGGGGAGCGTGACGGTTTGGGCAACGGTGCCGCCCGTGGCGACCCGGACCTCGATGCCGAACTCGTCCATGACGTCAGGTGACAGGCGGATCTGACTGCCCTCATTCTCCTCCTCCTCGTGGCCCTCGTTATGGCCATGGGCGTCACCCTCGGCGGCATGAGCATCGGGTGGCCCCAGTGGCCCCGGCAGGGCGGCTACCAGCCCGAGGACGCCCACCAGGAGCGGCGTGGCGAGTCTGTGTAATGATTTCATGGTTGCTCCGGGTTGCTGCGGGTGTTCGCCCCGTGGGGCGCTGCGTCGAGCCCGGTCAGGGGCCGGCCGATGAGGCCCTCGATGTCCGCGACCGCGAGGTGATGGCTCGTCAGGGCGTCGAGGTAGGCAGAATGCAGCTCGACGAGGGTACGTTCGGCGTCGAGGAGGTCGATGAGGGCCACGTCCCCCTGTTCGAATGCCCGCCGGGTGAGTTCGAAGGCCTCGGTGGCGGGTGGCAGGGCCTCGTCGTGGATGGCCGATGCCTCGTCGTAGCCCGCAGCCAAGCGCATATAGGCATCGGACAGCGCCACCTCCACCCGCCGCTCGGCATTGCGCCGACGGTCGGCGGCGGCGGCCTCGCCCAGGCGGGCGGCCAGCACGTCGCCCTGGCGCCGGTCGATGATGGCCAGGGGCAGGGAGATACCGGCCACCAGCGCGCCGGCGTCGCCGGCGCGGTCATATCTGTAACCGGCGCGCACCGTGACATCCGGTATCGCCTCGGCCTGGGCCAGGGCGGCCTCGGCGCGCCGGGCACTGATCTCCACCGCCCAGCGTGCCACCTGCGGGTTCTCACTAACCAGCGCCACCAGCCGCTCCGGCGCGGGGGGCGGCAGCAAGCGTTCCAGCGCGCCCTCCACCCCCTGGAAGGTGACTGCCCGCGCCGCCCACGTCAGGGCCAGCCGCCGGCGGGCAGCCTCCTGCTGGCGCTCGGCGCGGCGCAGGTCGAGCCGGGCGGTGGCCATCGGCACGGCGGCGCGGGCGGCGGCGATGGGCGGCGCGTCCCCCGCCGCGATGCGCTTCTCTGTGGCGTCGCGTACCCGCTCGGCCAGGGTCAGGGCGTCGCCGGACAATGCCACCCGCCGCTGGGCCGCCAGCAGTTCCACGTAGCGGCGGGTCACCTCGGTCAACACCTCCAGCCGCGCCGCCTCGTAGTCCCAGCCGGCCTGCTGCGACCGCAGGTCCGCCAGCGCCCGCCGCCGTTCGATATCGCCGCCCAGGGGAAAAGTCTGGGCCAGGCTGAGGGTGGTCTCCAGGGACCGGGTGCCCGCCAGATCGCCGCCGCCGGCGAAGTTCTCGAACTCCGCCTCGAGTTCGGGGTTGGGGCCGAGCCCGGCCTGGAGCGCGCGGGCCCCGGCCTCGCGCACCTCCCAGGCGAAGGCCTGCAGATCCGGGTGATGGGCCAGTGCCAGCGCCATGGCCTGGCGCAGGGTAATGGTGCCTTGGGGTCGAGGGGACGGCCGGCCCTCGATGGACGCCGCGGCCGCAGGTGACGGCGGCGGCCGGTAGGACTCCACGCCTTCACCGAGGGCTCGTGGTGGAGCCCAGCGGGTATTGTTCAAGCCACGGTTCAAGCCACGGTCCAAGCCAGGGTCCAAGCCAGGGTCGAGGGTCGGGTCGAGGCCCTGCGCGGTGCAGCCGGCCAGGCCCAGCACCACGATGACCACGGCATGACGGCGGCCGCGGGACGGGGGCAACCCCGACGTGGCGCCGGGGCGACGACGGCTCAGCGGCGCGCCCATCCGGGGGCGCCGGGTACCGTCACGAGATAAGACACGGGCACGGCGCCCGTGACGACGGAAAAGCAACATGGAGACAGTCCTGTGGGTCGATTCAGGAGCGCCGCGCGCCGAGGCCCACGGCGGCCGTTCGAACGGGGATCAGGACTGGGGAGGCTTCAGGGGTGGGGCGGTGGTTCTGCTGACCAGGAGTATGGCGGATGTCGCCGGGCGCGGGACGGCCCGGGCGACCATGGAGAAGTGGCCTGGAGCGGAATCCAATCCGAACAGATGGGCACCGGCGTGGCAGACATGACCACAGCCGGAGCCGTCGTCATTCAGCGGGTTCCCGGACTCATGGGCCTCGTGGCAGTGTGCGGCATCTCCCACCCCATGCCCGTCGAACGCCCAGGCCGTCGACAATCCGAACAGCGACAGCATGACTGCGACAGCTATGAGACGTTTGAAAGCCAAGGGCGGCCGACTCCAACAGGGTACAGACGGTTGGCAGGATAGCCAGTCGACCCAGTGGGCGCAATGAGCCGATTCCAATCGAATCAGCTATTCAATATAGGCAAGGGCATATCCCCAGCGTTTGCCGAGTTGCTCCCGGTCAAGGTCTGGCCGGAGCAGGCCGGGCGCCTCAGGCCTCGAGCAGCAGGTTGCGCCCGCCCAGGAACAGCACCCAGGCCACTACCGTCGTCCAGTGGATGAGGATGGGGGCCCACAGGGAGCGGGTGCGGATATAGGCCACGGCACAGGTGATGCCGAGGAGGGCGGTGATGGCGAGAAACCCGGGATCGAAGAAGAGACCCGCGGCGCCGGGGTTGATGGTGGCCGCGTTGAGGGGATGCCAGGACACGAACAGGGTGGTGCTGAGGACAGCGTAGGCCGCCGCGGTGCCGCGACCACGGGCGAGGACATCCCGGGGGATCACCAGGCCGCGGAACAGGGCCTCCTCCAGCAGGGACGGGAATACCAGCAGAGTGAAGGGCAGGATGGCGGCGCGCCGATCATCCAGCAGCCCGAACTCCAGCAGGCCGATACCGAGGCCTAGGCCCACCGCCGCGACGGCGTAGCCCGCGATTAGCAGCCACAGCCAGGGAGGAATGTCGCGGGGCGGGGTCTTGAGGCCCGCCCATAGGTTCCTGCGCAGATAATCGCCTGGATAGGCCATGGCCATAAGGGATCCCGCCGGCTGAAAGACGATGCAATGATGCTTTCGGAGAGCGCCGGAGGGTCCTGTTCCGGACGCCGTAAAAATTGTAGTGGCGGAAGCCTTCTGCTTGGCCTATAGTAATTCACGCGACAAGGCTATTGTTAACGGCACTTCCAGTAGTTCCTACCGGTTACTTCTCGAAATCCATCTTCAGTACCTGCACGCACCAACCCCAACGATCAATATTTGAAAAGGTAACATTTTCATGGCTACAGGAACCGTCAAGTGGTTTAACGAGTCGAAAGGCTTTGGATTCATCACCCAGGACGATGGCGGCGCGGACGTCTTCGTGCATTTCAGCGCCATCCAGGGTAGCGGCTTCAAGTCCCTGGCCGATGGCCAGCCCGTCAGCTTCGACGTGGAGAACGGCCCCAAGGGTCTTCAGGCGACCAACGTCACCCCGCGTTAAACCAGCTGAAACGCCCCTTCGACCCATCCCTTCGACCCATCTAAGAGTCGAAGGGGCGAAGCCCGGCACGGCTCAAGCCGTGCCGGGACCTCCTTCCGGTCACCCGCGTCACCTACCCGGGTCGCTGGCGGGGCCAAGCCCTCCCACGGCTCTCCCGTGCCGCGTATCCGAGGCTTACAGAGCCGGCTCGCCGGCGCGATTCTCCCACTGATATACCCGCATGGGCGGGATATTGCGCAGCTCCATGGCGGCCTCGCCGCGGCCCAACCTCGGCTCGCACAGGGTCCCCACCCGCCCGCTCCACTGGTAGGCCACGAAGCGCCCCCCGGGTGCAAGGACGGAGGATACGGCCTCGATGACGCCTGTGCCGGCCTCGGCGCTCATGGTGGAGAAGGGGATCCCCGACACCACCGCATCCGGCGCCCCCAGACCATAAGAAGCGATGATCTCTTCCAGATCGCAGGCGCTGCCGAGGTGCGCGATGAGTCGTTCATCCTCGATGTGCTGCTGCAGGCGGTGCAGTCGTGGGTTCAGTTCGATGCTGAGGAGCCTGCCATCACCGGGCATGGCTCGCAACATGGCGCGGGTGGTGCCGCCGGTGCCGGGCCCGAGTTCCACCACCGTGCGGGCCATGGCAATGCCGGCGGCCGCCACGATGCGGCGCTCCAGGAATCGCGAACTGGGAATCACCGAGCCCACCTGCAGGGGGTGGCGCAGGAACTCGGTGAAAAACGCCATGCGGCCGTTCAGGCCCATAAAAGAAGAGTTGTTTTTGTCCATGCCCGGAATTTACCAGTTGGCCGCCCTGAGGTCGAAAAATTCTCCCTCCGGGGCGACGTCGCCCCGGACGAGGCCATCATAGCGGTAACGGGGCCGGTGCTCACCCGCCCTGCCGGCAGGGCGCCCGCCTCATGATGGCCCATCCTCCTCGTCCTCGTCTTCCCAGGCGTATCTCTTGCGCGGTGGTGGCGGGTCCATGCGGTACAGGGCCAGGGCCACGATGAACCCGGCGGCGAAGCCGAACAGGTGCATCTCGAAAGAAATACCTGGTTCCTGGGGAAAGATGCTGGCGATCATCCCGCCGTAGAGGAAGAAGGTGAGCATGGCCACCACGATGGAAGGCCGGTCGCGACGCAGGATGCCGGCCACGAACAGGAACATCATGAGGCCGTGGGTGAGGCCGCTGGCACCGAAGTGGTAGGCCGGCCGCGCCAGCAGCCAGGTGCCGAGACCCGAGCCCAGCACCACCAGCAGTACCACCCACGGGGCGGCGCGGGGATAGGCCCACAGCAGGGCACCCCCGAGGAGGAGGAGCGGCAGGGTATTGGCGAAGATGTGTGCGAAGTCGCCGTGGATGAAGGGGGCAGTGACCACCCCCAGCAAACCCGTGATCTCGCCGGGCCGCACGCCGAAGCGTGCCAGGTGCAGATCGAACAGTTGATCGGCCAGCCAGACGGCCCACAGCAGCGCCACCATCAGGGCCGTCTTGACGAAGGCGGGCCGCAAGGGGCGGGGGGCGTATTCCTCGTGCACGTTGGATCCTCGAGCGGGCGTCCATCAAAGGTGGCGGACCTTTGTGCCCTGTTCAACCCACCGATCCTGGATCTCTCGTCAAGGCGCAAAGCGCGCCAAGGTTCTGTGGGTCGGTACTCTTGCTACGCCACCCACCGGCGCGGTCGCCTGGCACCGTTCTTCCCATCGGGTCGGGATATTGGGGGTGCTGCTCTCCAGAAATCCTGGCGAACCTCGCGTCTTGGCGAGAGTAAAGAAATTCGGTGATGGGTTGGACAAAAACGGCCGGGGCATCCGGCCCCGGCCCCGGCCGTGGTGCTGCATCCCCTCTGGACTCAGGGACTGGGTACGCAATGAACGGAGTCTTTCCTGGCTTCGTTCGGTTGCGGTGGTGCGGCGGTCCATCCGTGGGCTCCTTGGGGAGCGCTGACTTTTCGGTGCTCCCCTTTAAATTCAGGGCGTGAAGGCCACCACGGCGGAGCCCGCCCCCCAGGTGGGCCCGTAGCCCAGGACTCGGGCGGATGCGTAGCCGTCGCCCAGGCCGCCCAGCAGCCAGGACATGTGCTTGAAACCCATGTCCGCCTTGGCGGCGCGGGCATAGGCGGGCAGGGCCGCCCGCACCGCAGCGGCGTCGCCGGCGGCTATGAGGTCCAGCATGCGCCGGTTCTCCTCGTCGTCCGCCGGCGAGGCCACGTGGTCTGCGCCGGGGTCGATGTCGTCCCGGAAGATGGTGCCGGACAGGCCCCCCACCCCCACCAGGGCGACGCGCCGGCCCAGGGCATCCGCCTGTTGGCGCACGGTGGCCGCCAGCCGTTCGGTGACGGCACCGTCGTGGTAGAGGTTGTTGGCGGCGATCACCAGGGGCAGCCGGCCTTGGGGATTGAGTTGGGGATTGAGGAAATGGGTGGCTGTGATGGTGCCGGAGTCCACCGGGAACTGGTCGTAGTCCACACCCTTGGAGCGTATGCCGAATTCATTGGTGCGTTCGATGCAGGCCGTGGTGAGTTCGGTGTCGATATGCATGTCGAAGGGCATGACGCCGTACTCGTGCCAGTTCTCGTCCACGTGCTCTCCCGCCACGCGGGGGCGGGTCTGCCACAGCTCGTCGAGCACCGCCATCCACTGGGTGGAGTAGATGGCGATGACGTCCGGTTTGGAGGCCGCCAGGATCTCGCCGGCTTCGCCATAGGCCGCCACCAGCTCCCGCCACGGGGGGTTGTCGGGTTTGAGCATCAGCAGCGGGCTGCCGGGTACCAGGAAAGCGGAGACGATGGGCATGGACTGCTCCTCAGGCCGCTGTCGGCCGGTCGCGCACCTCGAGTCGGCCGGGATGGTTGGCCAGGTTCCATTCCATCACCGCGTTGCCGGTGCCGATGACCGTGCCGTAGCCATGGAGCTCCCCCGGCATGCGGGGGTAGCCCATGGCGGCGAACATCCAGGTGAAGGCCCCGGACTTGATCTCGGCGAAGGACTCTTCGATGAACTGGGGCAGGATACCGAACACCTCGTCCGTCTCGCCCCGGCGCAGCATCTCGATGATGCGCATGTCCCACTTGTAGCCCTCGTAGTTCTGGGGGTGCTCCCGGGACATGTCCTCGGGGATGTCCGGCTCCGCCGAGAAGTGGTAGTGGCACAGGGTGTTGGAGGCCAGCAGCACGGCGCGCCGGCCCGTGCACTCGATGGCCCGGCGGGTGGCCTTGCCGAGGCGGTCCATCTCCTCCAGGCCCTCCTCCATCTGCAGGTAGTAGGGCGAATTGTTGGCCGAGATCCCCACGACCGGGATGTCCCACTGGGGCCGCATCATGTGCAGGGTGGTGATGGTGCCGTAGTCCACCCGGAACTTGGGGTTTCGCATCATCTTGGCCACCAGGCCCGCCTTTCCGGCCTCCTCGCAGCAGGCCTCGGCCAGTTCCACGTCCACATCGAGCTCGAAGCTGTAACGGAACAGGTTCGGGAAGATGGGGTCCACCGACTTGCCGGACAGGTGAGGCACTCCCAGGAAGTGGTGGCCCACCTGGGTGATCCAGTGGGGTGAGTGCACCAGCAGCACATCGGGTTTCAGGTCGTCCAGGGTCTTGCGGGCACGCTCGTAGGCCCAGCGCAGCTGTTCCCAGCCCCCCTCCGAGCGGGGCTCGTTCTGGGGCGGGTTCTCGCCGTAGACCAGGTGGGGCGGATGGGGGGCCAGATAGCCCGCGAGGATCTCACCTTTGCTCATGATTCGCTCCTCCCTATGGGTGGGCAGGTGCCGGGGGTTTGTAGGCGATGGCCTTCATCTCCACCAGCAGGTGGGGGTGGGGCAGCTGATGCACCGCCACCGTGGTGCGGGTGGGCCCGTCGACGTCGAAGAACTCGGCCCACACCTCGTTGAAGCCTCTGAAGTCGTTCATGTTCACCAGGAAGCAGGTGACCTCCGTGAGGTCCTCGAGGGTGGCGTCCATGGAGGCCAGGATATCGCCGATGTTTTGGATGACGGCCCGCGTCTGGACGCGGATGTTCAGCTCGGTGACGCCGAACTCGTCGGCGCTTGCGCCCTCGAAACCGTTGTCCGCTCGCCGGGAGCTGGTGCCGGAAATGAAGAGGAAATCCCCGGCCCGCTTCACGTGGGGAAAACGTCCCCGGGGCACGGCCTTGTGGGGCAATACCTTGGTCTGTGGGTTCTGCAACGTCTTCCGCCTCGTCGCGCCGGTTCACCCTGCCCATGGGGGCAGAGGCTTTTGGAGGAGTCTAGCGGGTAAAAATCTTATATATCAAGAAAAAAATCTAATTTATTGAGAATTTTTTCCATCCGGGCAAACCTCGGGTGTCACGGCACGGGCCGGGCCTGTGGTGTCATCCGTCATCACAGGGTCCCTCGGGAGGTGTGGGCGGGCTTGTAGGCCATGGCCTTCAACATCAGCAACTGATGGGGGTGGGGGAGTTCGCTCACCCCCACGGTGGTGCGGGTCGGGCCGCTCCGGTCGTAGAACTCGCCGTAGACCTCGTTGAAGGCATCGTAGTGCTTCATGCCCACCAGGAAGGCCTGGATTTCCACGATGTCCTCGCGGGCGGCGCCGAAACTGGCGACGATGTCGAAGAGATTGGTCAGGGTGGCTCGTGCCTGAATACGGAAGTCGAAGACAGGCACGCCGTCGGCCCCCGGAGAGACGCCGGGGAAGGTGTCGTCGGGCTGGCGGGCGCTGGTGCCGGATACCAGGATCAGGTCGCCGATGCGCTTGGCATGGGGGAAGTTTCCCCGCGGCCGGGCCTTGGTGGGCAGGACCTTGTTCTCCATGTAGAGTTCGCGGTGGATCTGGGCCGCGTGGTGGGCCAGATCTTCCCGGCAGCGCTCCATTTCCGCATCGCCCATCTCGTGCTGTGCCGCGGTCACCGCTAGTGCCGCCACCACCCGGTCATGGGCGTCCAGGATGGGCACCGCGAGGCCGCGGGTGTCGGCGGCGAACTCGGCGTCCTCCAGGGCCCAGCCGCGGGCCCTGACCGTCTCCAGTTCCGCCCGCAGGGCGACCCCGTCGGTTACCGTGCGGGGGGTGTAGGCGGTAAGCTCCAAGTCTTCGAGGATGGTCTCCAGCATGGCGGGCCGCAGGCCCGCCAGAAGCACCTTGCCGGCGGCCGTACAGTGCACCGGCAGGCGGGGGTCCGGGGGCTCCCCGGCGCCGGCCGCCGGACCGTGGCTCATGGCCATCTGGATGGCCTTGCGGCCGCTCAGGACCGCCGCCGCCACGGCCCCACCCAGGCGGGCCGTCAGGGTATCTACGTGGGACTGAGCGATGCGGGCCATGAGCTTGTCGTGCTCCACCCGGTCCCCCAGTTCCGCCAGCAGGGTGCCGAGCTGGAAGCGGTTGCCGCCGGCCCGGGACACCACTCCCAGGTGCTCCAGGGTGAGGAGGAAGCGGTGGGCGGTAGCCACCGTCATGGCGGTGCGGCTCGCCACCTCGGTGGCGGTGAGCTGACAACCGGCGGGGGCGAAGACTTCCAGGATCTGGAAGGCCTTCTGGACGGAGGCGTTCCTGGGGGTGGCCATGGCCGGGCCTCAGGCGGGTCCGGGCACCTCCGCCCCGAGCACCTCCGCGAGGAAGTCTTCCATGCTGCGCCACGAGCGGCGGTCGGCATCCGGCTGGTAGACGGTGCCGAAGTCCCGGTCATTGGCGGCGGGGTTGGTAAAGGCATGCATGGCGTGGCCATAGACATGGACCTGCCAGTCGGCGCCGGCCGCCGTGAGTTCCTGCTCCAGGGCCAGCACGTCCTGCGGCGGCGCCAGGGGGTCGTCGTGACCGTGCAGGGCCAGGACCTTGGCCTTGATGGCGGTGCCCGCCGTGTTGCCCGGGGCCTTGAGCAGGCCATGGAAACTCACTACGCCGCCGATCTCGGCCCCCGAGCGTGCCAGGTCCAGCACGCACATGCCGCCGAAGCAGAAGCCGATTGCGGCGGTGCGGGTGTCGTCCACCTGGTCCTGGGCGCGCATGACGTCGAGGGCTCTTTGCATACGCTGCTGGAGCAGGGCCCGATCATCCACGAACGGCTGCATCAGGCGGGCATTCTCGTCGATGCTGTTGCCCAGCACGCCCTTGCCATACATGTCGAGGGCGAAGCCCACATAGCCCAGGGCCGCCAGGGCCTCGGCCTTGTGGTCCGCCTGGGCGTTGCGGCCCGCCCACACCGGGGCCACCAGCACCCCGGGGCGGGGTGCGGCTGCGGCATCGTCCCAGGCCATGAGGCCCTCCAGCAGGGTGTCGTCGTGGTGGTATTCGATGGTGTGGGTCTTGATGGCCATGGTGGTCCTCCTGCGGCGGGGGAAAGGGATGACCCCACATGCTAACCCCCCGGTGCCCGTGCGGGGAACGGGCCTCGCTTGCAGGCCGGGTTGTAGGTCGGGCTGTAGGTCGGGCTTCAGCCCGACAGCCCGCGGGCGGTTCCGTCCCGGCCGAGGTGCGTGCGGCGGGGTTTAATGTCGGGATGAATCCCGACCTACAGTCGTGCCCCGGGAACGAGCGGTGGGGGGTGTTTGTAGGTCGGGCTGTAGGTCGGGCTTCAGCCCGACAGCCGACGGTGCGGATTCCGTCCCGGCCCGTGGTGCGCGCGGCGGGCTTTCATGTCGGGATGAATCCCGACCTACAGCCGTGCCACAGGAACGGACGCCTCCAGCCCGGAACCCTTGCAATTCCAATGCTGCCTTCCGGGCGCCGGGGCCGCTACAATAGCCCGATGTCTGGAAACACCACCGGTATCCTGTTCACTCTCACCACCTTTGGCGAGAGCCACGGTCCCGCCATCGGGGGCATCATCGACGGCTGCCCGCCCGGCCTCGAACTGTCGGAGGCGGACATCCAGCACGATCTCGAGCGGCGCCGGCCCGGCAAGACCCGTCATACTACCCAGCGCCGCGAGCCCGACGCGGTGCGCATCCTGTCCGGCGTGTTCGAGGGTCGTACCACCGGCACCCCCATCGGCCTCATCATCGACAACGTGGATCAGCGCTCCAAGGACTACGGCGACATCGCCGAGAAGTTCCGGCCCGGCCATGCGGATTACACTTACACCCAGAAGTATGGAGTGCGCGATTACCGCGGCGGCGGCCGCTCGTCGGCCCGTGAGACGGCCCTGCGGGTGGCGGCCGGCGCGGTGGCCAGGAAGTACTTGGCGGATCGCCACGGCATCCGCATCCGTGGCTACGTGGCCCAACTCGGCCCCATCCGCCCCCAAAGCTTCGATTGGGAGGTGGTGGAGGACAACCCCTTCTTCTTTCCCGACGCCGCCCGGGTACCCGAACTCGAGGCCTACATGGACGCCCTGCGCAAGGAGGGCAACTCCATCGGCGCCCGGGTCACGGTGGTGGCCACAGGGGTGTCGCCGGGTCTCGGCGAACCCATCTTCGACCGCCTGGATGCGGATCTCGCCAAGGCCCTCATGGCCATCAACGCCGTCAAGGGGGTGGAGATCGGTGCCGGCTTCGCGGCGGTCGAGCAGAAGGGCACGGAGCATCGCGACGAGATGACGCCCGCGGGTTTCCTGTCCAACCACGCCGGCGGCGTCCTCGGCGGCATCTCCAGTGGCCAGGATATCGTCGCCAGCATCGCCCTCAAACCCACCTCCAGTCTCCGCCTGCCGGGGCGCAGCGTGGATGTCCACGGCAACGCCGTGGAGGTGGTCACCAAGGGCCGTCACGACCCCTGCGTGGGGATCCGGGCGACCCCCATCGCCGAGGCCGCCATGGCCATGGTGATCATGGACCACCTGCTGCGCCAGCGCGGCCAGAACGCCGAGGTGCAATCGGCCACGCCGATCATCCCCGCCAGCGCCGGCTGACGGCCGCCGCACCGTGGTGTCCGGCAACGCCTTTCCGTACTGGCGGTTCTCCAATTTCTACCTGTTCTACTTCGCCGTCCTCGGCGCTCTGGTGCCCTATTGGGGCCTCTATCTGAAGTCCCTGGGGTACTCGTCGTCGGAGATCGGTGAACTGCTGGCCATCCTCATGGCCACCAAGATGGTGGCGCCCTTCATCTGGGGGTGGATTGCGGACCGCTGGGGCCGCGGCATGTTCATCGTGCGGGTGGCCTCGGCCCTGGCCGCGGTGTGCTTCGCCGGCATCTTCCTGGTGAGCGGCTACTGGCCCCTGGCCCTGGTGATGGCCACCTTCAGCTTCTTCTGGAACGCGGCCCTGCCCCAGTTCGAGGCTAACACCCTCAACCAGCTGGGTCAGGACACCCACCGCTATACCCACGTCCGGGTGTGGGGCTCGGTGGGCTTCATCGTCGCAGTGGTGTCCCTGGGGCCCCTGCTCGATCGGGTGGGCGTGGGCCTCATGCCCCAGGTGGTGCTGGGACTGCTGGTGGGGATCTGGGTGGCCGCCCTGGTGTCGCCGGAGCACCGGGCGACGGCGGAGCATCCCCCCCACGACGGCCTCTCCCGGGTGTTGCGCCGGCCCCGGGTACTGGCCCTGCTGGTGGCCTGTTTCCTCATCCAGGGCAGCCACGGGCCTTACTATTCCTTTTATTCCATCCACCTCGATGAGTTGGGATATCGCGGTGCCACCATCGGCCAGCTGTGGGCCCTGGGGGTTCTGGCGGAGGTGGTGCTGTTCATCTACATGCACCGCCTGGTGCGGCGTTACACCCTGCGCGCCCTGTTTCTGGTCACCTTCGTCCTCACCACCCTGCGCTGGGTCGTCATCGGCACCCTGGCCGCCCACTGGCCGTTCCTGGTGGCGGCCCAACTGCTCCATGCCGCCAGCTTCGGCCTCTATCACGCCGTCGGCATCCAGCTCATCCACCGCTATTTCGTGGGCCGCAACCAGGGCCGCGGCCAGGCCCTCTACAGCAGCGTCAGCTTCGGCGCCGGCGGCGCCGCGGGCAGCTATCTGGCTGGCCACGCCTGGGAGACCGTGGGCCCCACCGCCACCTACCTCACCGCCGCCGCCGCCTGCCTCATTGGCCTGCTGGTGGTGTGGGGGTGGATAGATAAAGAAGTGAGTGAATAGTGAACAGTTAACAGTGAATGGTGAATGGTTGGGCAGACACCCTGCCAACCTTTTCGCGCTCGAGTGTTAACCTTTTGCATGCCGATTGTCTCAAGGATCCACCACGGCCCCGCTTTTTCTATTCACTATTCACCATTCACTATTCACTTTATCTCATTCCCCCACCCCACCGCTGCTATAATCCCCCACCCATCCGTCTCCCCAACGCCAGCAGAGCCCCCATGCCCAAGACCCTCTACGACAAACTCTGGGACGCCCACGTGGTGCGGGAGAACGAGGACGGTACCAGCCTCATCTATATCGACCGCCAGCTCATCCACGAGGTCACCTCGCCCCAGGCCTTCGAGGGGCTGCGCCTGGCCGGTCGCCAGCCGTGGCGGGCCGCCGCCAACCTGGCCACGGCGGACCACAACGTACCCACTACCGATCGGGCCCGGGGCATCGCCGATCCGGTATCGCGCCTCCAGGTGGAGACTCTCGACGCCAACTGCCGCAGCTTTGGCATCACGGAATTCCTTATGGGGGACCCGCGCCAGGGCATCGTCCACGTCATCGGCCCCGAGCAGGGGGCGACCCTGCCGGGCATGACCGTGGTGTGCGGCGACTCCCATACCTCCACCCACGGCGCCCTGGGGGCCCTGGCCTTCGGCATCGGCACCTCGGAGGTGGAGCACGCCCTGGCCACCCAGTGCCTGGTGCAGTCCAAGTCGAAGAACATGCGGGTGGTGGTGGGCGGCCGCCTGGGGCCGGGGGTCTACGCCAAGGACATCATCCTCGCGATCATCGGCGAGATGGGCACGGCGGGCGGTACCGGCTATGCCATCGAGTTCGCCGGGACGGCCATCCAGGCCCTGTCCATGGAAGGCCGCATGACCATCTGCAACATGAGTATCGAGGCGGGGGCGCGGGCCGGCATGGTGGCGGTGGACGAGACCACCGTGGACTACGTGCGCGGGCGGCGCTATGCGCCCACGGGTGAGTCATGGGAGGCCGCCGTGGCCGCCTGGTCCAAGCTGCACAGCGACCCGGGGGCGGAGTTCGATCGCGAGATCCATCTCGACGCCACCGCCCTCAAGCCCTACGTGAGTTGGGGCACCTCGCCGGAGATGGTGCTGCCGGTGGATGGCCGTGTGCCCGATCCCGCCGCCGCGCCGGACCCGGTGAAGGCCGAGGGCTGGAGCCGGGCCCAGGCCTACATGGACCTGGCACCGGGCACGGCCCTGGCGGACATCCCCCTGGACAAGGTGTTCATCGGCTCCTGTACCAACTCCCGCATCGAGGACCTGAGGGAAGCGGCCGCGGTGATCCGGGGCCGGCGGGTGGCCCCCAACATCAAGCTGGCCATGGTGGTCCCGGGCTCCGGTCCCGTGAAGGCCGCGGCCGAGGCGGAGGGGCTGGACCAGGTATTCCTGGACGCGGGCTTCCAGTGGCGCGAGCCCGGCTGCTCCATGTGCCTGGCCATGAATGCCGATCGCCTGGAGCCCGGCGAGCGCTGCGCCTCCACCTCCAATCGCAACTTCGAGGGCCGCCAGGGCCAGGGCGGGCGCACTCACCTGGTGAGCCCCGCCATGGCCGCCGCCGCCGCCGTCGCCGGCCACTTCGTGGACGTGCGGGAACTGCTGGCGGAATAGGCCGGGAAAACCCAGAAGAATAACTACGAAAGACGCGAAATGTTTCTTGTTGCTCTCGCCAAGGCGCCAAGCTCGCCAAGAAAAGCATTGATTTCTTTCACAGGAGCACAGAGGCACGGTGTTTATCGCTAGGCTTGGCGGATCGGACCAGCGAATGGAGCCTTTACCGGTACCAGGGCGCCCTCACGGGGCCTGCGAGGTCTCCGGAACTGTGCATTCTTCTCGCCTTCTCTGAGTCTCCGTGCCGCCGTGAAAGATCCGCTTTTCCTTGGCGTTCTTGGCGCCTTGGCGAGAGAAAATTCTCCTCATCTACACCTACGAATTCTGTTGAAGCGCCTCTTTTTTCGCGTATTTCGCGCCTTTCGTAGTTGAAAAAAATGGCGGTGAACCGCAATCCGCGACCGTGGGTCAGGGAGGCCCGCACACGAAGCGCTGGTGTTGCAGGGCGGGGAAGCGCTGGCGGAGTTCGCGCAGGCGGTCCAGGTCGATGTCCGCGCTGACCACGCCGCGGCCGCGCTCCATCTCCGCCAGCACGGCGCCCCAGGGGTCCACCACCATGCTGTGGCCGTAGGTCTCGCGGCCACCCACATGGAAGCCGCCTTGGGCGGCCGCCACCACGTAGCACAGGTTCTCCACCGCCCGCGCCCGCAACAGCATGCCCCAGTGGGCCTTGCCGGTGGCCGCCGTGAAGGCCGCGGGCAGGGCGAGGATCTCCATGCCGCGGGCCACCAGGTAACGAAACAGCTCCGGGAAGCGCAGGTCGTAACACACGGCGAGGCCCAGGCGGCCGAAGGGGGTGTCCACCACCACCGCCCGCTCGCCGGGCTCGGTGGTCTCCGATTCCACGTAGACCTCGCCGCTGTCGGCATCCACCGTGACGTCGAACATGTGGATCTTGTCGTAGCGGGCCACCCGCGTGCCCTGATGGTTGTAGACCAAAGAGGCGGCGCGCACGCGCCCCGGCCTCGGGGTGGCCATGGGGATGGTGCCCCCCACCAGCCAGATGCCGTGGCGTGCCGCCTGCTCGGCGAGGAATGTCTGGATGGGGCCGTCGCCGTCGGTCTCCGCCACTGCCAGCTTGTCGGCCTCCTGCTCCCCCATGAGGGCGAAATTCTCCGGCAGCACCACCAGGCCGGCGCCGGCGGCCGCGGCCTCGGCGATGCGCCGCTTGGCCTCGTCCAGGTTGGCTGCCAGGATGGGGCCGGCGGCGATCTGTATGGCGGCGACACGAGGCATGGCTCAGGGTGTTTCCACTACCAGTTCCAGGACATCGGGGCGCCCGGCCCCGGGTACCAGGTGAATACGGGAGGAGCCGAGCCCCAGGGCCACCAGCCAGCCGCGCAGTTCCTCGGCCCACAGCAGTCCCTGCTCGCCCCCCGGGTGACGTATCCGCAGATGGCGGCCGGCGGGCCGGTCGACGGCCTGCATGGTGTCGCGCAATACCGGGATGCCGGTGACGAAGTCGCCGCTGCGGGGGCGGTCCCAGTCCGCGGCGGTGAGTTCGCGCACGGGCTCGGCGGCGCCGGCCGCGGCGGCGGCCAGGACGAAACAGATCGGCAGGGTTTTCATGTCCATCCAGAATATCACGGCAGAAGCGGGGCGCGTCCCGATTGACAGTCCGAATACCCCTTGGCTATGGTTCGACGTTTCCGGGTGTCCGCCCCGTTCCGGCCCCCTCCTCAGGATTGCTGCCTCGTGATTGAAGAATTCCCGCGTATCAAGCGTTTGCCGCCGTACGTCTTTGCGTCGGTCGATCAACTCAAGGCCGAGGCGCGGGCCCGGGGCGAGGACATCATCGATTTCGGCATGGGCAACCCCGACCGGCCCACGCCCCGCCACATCGTGGACAAGCTGGTGGAAGTGGCCCAGCGCAACGATACCCACCGTTACTCCATGTCCCGGGGGATCCCGCGCCTGCGCCGCGCCATCTGCAACTGGTACAAGGTTCGCTACGATGTGGACCTCGACATGGACGAGGAGGCCATCGTCACCATCGGCTCCAAGGAGGGGCTGGCCCACCTGGCCCTGGCTACCGTGGAGCCGGGGGATGCGGTACTGGTGCCCAACCCCTCCTATCCCATCCACCCCTGGGGCTTCGTCATCGCCGGGGCCGACATCCGCCACGTGCCCATCGGCGCCGACGTGGACTTCTTCGCCGAGATGGAGAAGGCCATCAAGGATTCCTGGCCCAAGCCCAAGCTGCTGGTGCTCAACTTCCCCAGCAACCCCACCACCCAGTGCGTGGACCTGGAGTTCTACGAAAAGGTGGTGGCCATCGCCCGCGAGCACGAGATCTGGGTGATCCAGGACCTCGCCTACGCCGACCTGGTGTTCGACGGTTACGAGGCCCCCTCCATCCTCCAGGTGCCCGGCGCCAAGGAGGTGGCGGTGGAGTTCTTCACCCTCTCCAAGAGCTACAACATGCCGGGCTGGCGGGTCGGTTTCATGGTGGGTAACCGCACCCTGGTGGGGGCCCTGCGGCGCATCAAGTCCTACCTGGACTACGGTATCTTCACCCCGGTGCAGGTGGCCGCCATCGCCGCCCTGGAGGGGCCCCAGGACTGCGTGGAGGAGATCCGCACCACCTATCGCAACCGCCGCGACGTGCTGTGCCAGGGGCTGAACGCCGCCGGCTGGCCGGTGGAGCCCCCCAAGGCCACTATGTTCGTGTGGGCTCCCATCCCGGAGCCCTACCGGGAGATGGGGTCCCTGGAGTTCTCCAAGAAGCTGCTGCGGGATGCCAAGGTGGCGGCCTCGCCGGGGGTGGGATTCGGGGCTTACGGCGACGCTCACGTGCGCTTCGCCCTCATCGAAAACGAGCACCGCACCCGCCAGGCGGTACGCGGTATCCGCAGCATGCTGCGCAAAGACGGCATTACGGGGGATTGATACCTTGGAACCGGTAAGAGTGGGTTTGATGGGGCTCGGCACCGTGGGCGGGGGCACCGCCACCGTGCTGCGCCGTAACGGTGCGGAGATCGCCCGGCGGGCCGGTCGCGGTATCGAGATCAGCCACGTGGCGGCCCTCAATCTCGATCGCGTCGCCGAGCTCGGCCTCGACGGGGTGCGCCAGAGCAGCGATGCCATGGCGGTGGTGGATGACCCCGCCGTGGAGGTGGTGGTGGAACTCATCGGCGGCTACGACCTGGCCCGCATCCTCATCCTCAAGGCCATCGAGAACGGCAAGCACGTGGTGACCGCCAACAAGGCCCTCATCGCCCACCACGGCAACGAGATTTTCCTGGCCGCCCAGCGTCGCGGCGTCATGGTGGCCTTCGAGGCGGCGGTCGCGGGGGGCATACCCATCATCAAGGCCATGCGCGAGGGGCTCGCCGCCAACCACATTCAGTGGGTGGCCGGCATTATCAACGGCACCGGCAACTTCATCCTCACCGAGATGCGGGACAAGGGCCGTGCCTTCGCCGACGTGCTGGCCGAGGCCCAGGCGCTGGGCTATGCCGAGGCCGACCCCACCTTCGACGTGGAGGGCATCGACGCCGCCCACAAGCTCACCATCCTGGCCTCCATCGCCTTCGGCGTGCCCCTGCAGTTCGACAAGTGCTATACCGAGGGTATCGCCGGCATCGCCCCGGAAGACGTGGCCTACGCCGAGGAGCTGGGCTACCGCATCAAGCACCTCGGCATCACCCGCCGTACCAACGGTGGCATCGAGCTCAGGGTGCATCCCACCCTCATTCCGGAGCGCCGCCTCATCGCCAACGTGGACGGCGTGATGAATGCCGTGCTGGTGATGGCCGATGCCGTGGGTCCCACCCTCTACTACGGCGCCGGTGCCGGGGCCGAACCCACGGCATCGGCGGTGGTGGCGGACCTGGTGGACGTCACCCGGGCCCTGACCACCGACCCCAACAACCGCGTGCCCCATCTGGCATTCCAGCCCGACGCCCTCAACACCGAGCTGGCCATGGTGGACATGGAGGAGGTGGAGACCGCCTACTATCTGCGCATGCAGGTGCGGGACCAGGCCGGCGTGCTGGCGGACATCACCCGTATCCTCGCCGACTCCGGCATCTCCATCGAGGCCGTCATCCAGAAGGAGCAGGCCATCGGCACCGAGCGGGTGCCCCTGGTGCTCCTGACCCACCGCGTGCGCGAATGCAGCATGAACGAGGCCCTGGTCCGCATCGAGGCCCTGGAGCCCGTGGCCGGCGGCGTGACGCGTATCCGGGTGGAGTATCTCAACAGCTAGTGAATAGTGATAAGGCAGTGAATAGTGAATAGTGAATGGTGAATAGTAGACACTCGCTCAGTGGTTGCTTTTACCATTCACTATTCACCATTCACTATTCACCTTCATCCATTCTCCATTCACCAAAGGGAACAAGTTCCTGCCATGACCTTCCGCCCCCGCTACACCGGCCTCATCGAGAAGTACCGCGACCGGCTGCCTATCCATGACGACACCCGCATCATCAGCCTCGGGGAGGGCAACACGCCCCTCATCCGCCTGAACAACATCCCCCGGGCCCTGGGCCGGGAGGTGGAGATATACCTCAAGTACGAGGGCCTCAATCCCACCGGCTCCTTCAAGGATCGGGGCATGACCATGGCGGTGACCAAGGCGGTGGAGGAGGGCAGCCGGGCCATCATCTGTGCCAGCACCGGCAACACCTCGGCGTCGGCGGCGGCCTACGCCGCCCGCGCCGGCATCACCGCCTTCGTGCTCATACCCGACGGCAAGATCGCCATGGGCAAGCTGGCCCAGGCCATGATGCACGGCGCCACCATCATCCAGATCAAAGGCAACTTCGATGCCGGCATGCAGCTGGTGAAGGACGTGGCGGAGGAGGCCCCGGTGACGATCGTCAACTCCATCAATCCCTATCGCCTGCAGGGCCAGAAGACGGCGGCCTTCGAGATCATCGAGGAACTGGAACGGGCCCCCGACTACCACTGCCTGCCCGTGGGCAATGCCGGCAACATCACGGCCCACTGGATCGGCTACTGCGAGGCCTCCTCCGGCTCCGGCGAGCACCTCACGGAGGCCTGCAGCTTCTGTCACGGCAACTGCACCTATGCCGGCGGCTCCCTGGTGGGTACGCGGCCCAAGATGGTGGGTTACCAGGCCGCCGGCTCCGCCCCCTTCATACGCGGCGCCATGGTGGACGATCCCGAGACCGTGGCCACCGCCATCCGCATCGGCCATCCCCAGTCCTGGGACTATGCCTGGAAGGTCTCCAAGGAGTCGGGGGGCTGGTTCGACGAGTGTACCGACGACGAGATCCTACTGGCCCAGAAGCTGCTGGCCGAGAAGGAGGGGGTGTTCTGCGAGCCGGCCTCCGCCGCCTCCGTGGCGGGCGCCCTGCGGGACTTGGAGAGCGGGCGCATCCCGGAGCACAGCACCGTCGTGTGCACCCTCACGGGACACGGCCTCAAGGATCCGGATACCGCCATCAGCCAAAGCAAGGCTCCCATGCTGGCCATCGACGCCGAGCTGGGTGCCGTGCGCCAGGCCATCCTTGATAACCTCGCCTGAGGAGACGGCGGTGTATGGTGGCCGCTGACGCGCCACGTATCACCCTGTTCCTGCCCGGACTCTTCACCCTGCCCCTGCGGGAGGCGCCCGCGGCCCTGCTTGCGGGGCTGGGGCTACCGGTACTGGCGCGCCTGCTGGGCCGTGGCGCCGCCGCCCCGGCACCGGCGCGGGGCATCGAGACGGCCCTGTTCCACCTCTTCGGTCATCCCACCCGGGAGCCACCATCGGCCGCCGCGGCCACGGCCGTGATGGACGGGGTGGCCGCGGATGGACACTGGGTGTTGCGGGCCGATCCGGTGCACCTGCACACCGACATCAGCAAGGCCATCCTCTTCGGACCCGACACCTTTCGCCTGGACGCCGCCGAGGCTACCGCGCTCGTCCGGGACATCGTGCCCCTGGCGGCGGCCCGGGATTGGCGGTTGGAGATGCCGGCCCCCGCACGCTGGTACCTGGTCGCCGACGAACCCCTGACCATCGAGGCGGGGAGCCCGAAGCGCTTGGCCGGGGCGGATGTGCGCCGGCACCTGCCGGGCGGGCCGGAGGGTGCCCAGTGGCGGGGGGTGTTGAACGAGATCCAGATGACCCTCCACGACCATCCGGTGAACCGGGCCCGGGAGGCCCGGGGGGAGCCCGTCGTGAACAGCCTGTGGATCTGGGGTGGCGGGGTGCCCGTGGCACCGGGCGCCCACCGCTGGACGGGGGTATGGGGCGGCGACGACCTGCTGCGCGCCCTCGCCGGAGAGGCTTGGCGCGGCCCCGCGCCCGCCGCCGCCCCGCCCCCCCGCGACATGGCGCCGGGGGTCCATCTCTTCATGGTGGAGGACGCCTGGCAGGCGGTCTGCTACGGCGACGTGGAGGCGTGGCGGGAGGCTCTGGGGACCGTGGAGCGGAACTGGCTCGCCCCCCTGGAGGAGGCCCTGCGCGGTGGCGCCATCGCCGAACTGGTACTCCATACGGAGAATCGCAGCCTGGCCCTCGATCGCCGCGCCGCCCGCCGCTGGTGGCGGCGGCCGGTGGCGCCCGTGGCGGTGGACCTGTGGCAAGTACTGGAACGATGACCCCGCGGCGCATCCTGCGGCGGGACCCCGGGCCGGTGCCCCCGGCCTTGGCCGGGAGCCTGCCGCCGCTGCTGGCGCGGATCTACGCCAGCCGCCGGGTGGCCTGCGGGGAAGAGCTGGACTATTCCCTCGCCCGCCTGCTGCCCTACAGCCGCCTCAAGGGCATCGAAGGGGCCGCGGCGCTGCTGGCCGAGGTGATGGCGGCGGGTGGCCGCATCCTGGTGGTGGGGGATTACGATGCCGACGGTGCCACCAGCACCGCCCTCATCATGGGGGTGTTGCAGGCCCTCGGCCACCGCAATCTGGCCTATCTGGTGCCCAACCGTTTCGAGTTCGGTTACGGCCTCAGCCCCGAGATCGTGGCGGTGGCGGCGGCCCAGGACCCGCCGCCGGACCTCATCATCACCGTGGACAACGGCATCTCCAGCGTCGCCGGCGTGGCGGCGGCCCGGCAGGCGGGGATGCGGGTCATCGTCACGGACCACCACCTGCCCGGCGCCGAGCTGCCGGCCGCCGATGCCATCGTCAACCCCAACCAGCCCGGCTGTGACTTTCCCAGCAAGGCCCTGGCCGGGGTGGGTGTCGCCTTCTACCTCATGGCGGCCCTGCGGGCGGTGCTCGCGGCCCGCGGCTGGTTCGAAGGCACGGGGGTGGCCCGACCCAACCTTGCGGACTGGCTCGACCTGGTGGCCCTCGGCACGGTGGCCGATGTGGTGGCCCTGGATGCCAACAACCGCCTCCTCGTGTCCCAGGGCCTGGCGCGCATCCGCGGCGGCCGCGGGCGCCCCGGCATCGCCGCCCTGTGCCGGGTGGGGAAGCGGGAGCCGGCGGAGCTGGTGGCCAAGGATCTCGGCTTCGCCGTCGGGCCGCGGCTCAATGCGGCGGGGCGCCTGACGGACATGGCCCTGGGCATCGAATGCCTGCTGGCCACGGATGAGGCGCAGGCCCTCGAGATGGCCCGGGAGCTGGACGCCCTCAACCAGGAGCGCCGCGCCGTGGAGGCGGACATGCAGGCCCAGGCGCTCGCCATCCTGCGGAGCATGAAGCTGGACAGCAGCCGGCTGCCTCCCGCCCTGTGCCTCTACGATCCGTCGTGGCACGAGGGGGTGGTGGGGATCCTCGCCTCCCGCATCAAGGAGCGCGTACACCGGCCGGTCATCGCCTTCGCGCCGTCGGCGCGGGGCAACGGGGAGATCAAGGGCTCGGCCCGCTCCATCCCCGGGTTGCACATCCGCGATGCCCTGGATGCCGTGGCCGCCGGCCATCCGGGGCTGGTGGATCGCTTCGGCGGCCACGCCATGGCGGCCGGCCTGTCCCTGGACACCGCTCGCCTGGAGGCCTTCACCGGCGCCTTCCAGGCCGTGGTGGGCGGGCTCGTGGACGGGGACATGCTGGAGGCGGTGGTCCATTCCGATGGCGCGGTGGGAGCGGAGGAGTTCTGCCTCGCCACCGCCGCCGCCCTGCGGGATGCGGGACCCTGGGGCCAGGGCTTCCCCGAGCCGGTATTCGATGGCGAGTTCGAGCTGCTGGACCGGCGGGTGCTGGGGGATCAGCACCTCAAGATGACGGTGCGTATACCCGGCACCGAACGGGTGGCCGATGCCATCGCCTTCAATCACACGGACGAGGAGTGGCCGGGGGGCGTGCGGCGGGTGGTGTTGGTCTACCGACTGGACGTCAACCACTACCGTGGCCGCCGCAGCCTGCAGCTCATGGTGGAGCACGTGGAGCCCGTGGCCGGCTGAGGTCCTGTCGGCGACTCATTACGGCGACACCCGCCTGAGGGCCCCGCACGCCACCAGGCGGTGGAGCAACCGCAGGGCCGCCGTGTGGCGCTCCCGTTTGCCGTCGCCCCCGCCAGGCTTTACTATTTACAAAAGGTAAAACTGCGTACGGCAGGGTCTATGCATAAAGTCAGCGCAAAGCGGCAAGTCACGCTGCCGAAGGAGTTATGTGATCTCGCGGGTATCAGCCCCGGCGACCTTGTAGAGATCTTCGAGGTTGACGGCAAGCTGACGGTGATAAAGAAGACTGCCGGCGCGAGCCGGGGCAGCCTCGAACATCTGAAGGCGTTGGAGCCGATCAGTGATGAGGCGTCACGGCAGGATGCCCTGCATGATCGCCGTTGACACCAATGTGCTGCTGCGACACGTATTGCAGGACGATCCGGACCAATCATCCCGGGCCTCTGCCGTGATGGCACGCCATTCATCCGTGCTGATCACGGACGTGGTGCTCGTGGAATGCCTGTGGACCCTCTGTGGCAGGAAATACCAGGCGAGCAGGGATGACATTGCCAAGCTGATCAATGACCTGTTGTGTGAACCCCGGGTGGTGTTCGAAAACCCTCAGGCCGTGTGGGCGGCGTTGAACGCATTCATGGCTGACTACCCACCCCAGGATGTCGATGGCCGTCGCCGCAAGTTGCCGTATTTCGCGGACGCCCTCATCGTCCATAAGTCCCGCGTGCTGGCCCACCAGGCGGGCGAAAGGCTGGATGGCGTCTATACCTTTGACAGCGGGGCGTTGCATATCGCCGGCACCGAACGACCCTGACTCTATGACAACCGGACGCGGGGCCGCGGCTGCCTGTGCCGGGCTGGCGTCCGCGCTCGGGCGCTATGTCAGGTCCTGTGCCTTGGTGTACCATGACTTGGTTTTGTCCAACCCGTTTCGGCAGGCGACTCATGTTCGAGCAAACCGCAATCCTACAGCACATCAAAGACCTCAAAGGGCGTACCGAGTCCCTGAGGGGGTATCTTTGACTACGCGGAGAAGAAGGCCCGGCTGGAGGAGGTAGAGCGGGAGCTGGAACAGCCCGACGTCTGGAGTGACCAGGAGCGCGCCCAGGCCCTGGGCCGGGAACGGGCCGCCCTCGAGAAGGTGGTGAGCACCATCGACGAGCTGGACGCCGGCATCGGCGATGCGGCGGGCCTGCTGGAGATGGCCATCGATGAGGGCGATGACGCCACCGCGTCCGCGGTGGTCGCCGATCTGGAGGCCTTCGAGGGCCGTCTGGCGGAACTCGAATTCCACCGCATGTTTTCCGGCGAGATGGACGCCGCCAATGCCTTCCTGGATATCCAGGCCGGCTCCGGCGGCACCGAGGCCCAGGACTGGGCCGAGATGCTGCTGCGCATGTATCTGCGGTGGACCGAGAAGCACGAGTTCGCCACGGAGATCATGGAAGTGACCGAGGGCGAGGTGGCGGGCATCAAATCGGCCACCGTCAAGGTCATGGGCGAATACGCCTTCGGCTGGCTGCGCACGGAAATCGGCGTCCACCGCCTGGTGCGCAAATCCCCCTTCGATTCCGGCAACCGGCGCCATACCTCCTTCGCGGCGGTGTTCGTCTCCCCCGAGGTGGACGACTCCGTGGAGGTGGAGATCAACCCCGCCGATCTGCGCATCGATGTCTACCGCGCCAGCGGCGCCGGCGGCCAGCACGTCAACCGCACCGAGTCCGCCGTGCGCATCACCCACGGCCCCTCCGGTATCGTGGTGCAGTGTCAGAACGACCGCTCCCAGCACAAGAACAAGGACCACGCCATGAACCAGCTCAAGGCCAAGCTCTACGAGCTGGAGATGCAGAAGCGCCGCGCCGCGGCCCAGCAGGTGGAGGACGACAAGTCGGACATCGGCTGGGGCAGCCAGATCCGCTCCTATGTCCTCGACCAGTCCCGCATCAAGGACCTGCGCACCGGCGTGGAGACGGGCAACACCCAGGCGGTGCTGGACGGCGGCCTGGACGAATTCATCGAGGCGAGCCTGAAGAGCGGTCTTTGACACCGCCGGCCCTGTCCGCCGCACCCGAGGGTATTCTTTAGAACCATGAGTGAAGACGAGAACCAACTCATCGCCCAGCGCCGCGACAAGCTGCGGGAGCTGCGCGAGGCGGGCAACGCCTTTCCCAACGACTTCCGCCGCGATGCCCTGGCCGGGGAAGTCCTGGCGGCCCACGGCGACAAAGACAACGAGGCCCTGGAGGCGGCGCCGGTACGGGTGGCGGTGGCCGGCCGCCTCATGAGCCGGCGGGTCATGGGCAAGGCCAGCTTCGCCCACATCCAGGACATGAGCGGACGCCTGCAGCTCTTCATTCAGCGCGACAGCCTGCCGGAAGGCGCCTACCAGTACTTCAAGAAGGACTGGGACGTGGGGGACATCGTGGCCGCCGAGGGCGTGCTGTTCCGCACCAAGACCGGGGAGTTGTCCGTCAAGGCCGACCACATCCGCCTGCTCACCAAGAGCCTGCGGCCCCTGCCCGAGAAGTTCCATGGCCTCCACGACCAGGAGACCCGCTACCGCCAGCGCTACCTGGACCTCATGGTGAACGCCGAGGTGCGGGACACCTTCCGCACCCGAACCCGCATCATCGACTACATCCGTGCTTTCCTCACGGGCCGCGGCTATCTGGAGGTGGAGACGCCCATGATGCAGGCCATCCCCGGCGGTGCCGCGGCGCGCCCCTTCGTTACCCACCACAACGCGCTGGACATGAAGCTCTACCTGCGCATCGCGCCGGAACTCTATCTTAAGCGGCTGGTGGTGGGGGGCTTCGAGAAGGTGTTCGAGATCAACCGCAATTTCCGCAACGAGGGGGTCTCCACCCAGCACAACCCCGAGTTCACCATGCTGGAGTTCTACGAGTCCTATGCCGACTACCGCGACCTCATGGACCTCACCGAGGCCATGCTGCGGGGCCTGGCCGAAGAGGTGCTGGGCACGAACCGCGTGGCCTACCAGGGGGAGACCTACGACTTCGGCCGTCCCTTCGAGCGCCTCACCCTCAAGGAGGCGGTGTTGCGCCACAACCCGCAGCTGACGGGGGCCGATGTGGAGGACCTGGCCGCGGCGCGGCGAGTGGCCGAGGGGCTCGGCGTGCCCCTGAAGGAGGGCTACGGCCTCGGCAAGATCCAGCTGGAGATCTTCGAGAAGACGGTGGAGCACCGCTTGCGGGAGCCCACCTTCATCACCGCCTATCCCACGGAGGTCTCGCCCCTGGCCCGCCGCAACGACGCCGAGCCCTTCGTTACCGACCGCTTCGAATTCTTCATCGGCGGCCGCGAGATTGCTAACGGGTTCTCAGAATTGAACGACGCCGAGGACCAGGCGGAACGCTTTCGCCAGCAGACGGCGGAGCGCGATGCCGGCGACCAGGAGGCCATGTACTACGACGCCGACTTCGTCACCGCCCTGGAATATGGATTACCGCCTACGGCGGGAGAGGGGATCGGCATCGACCGCCTGGTGATGCTGCTCACGGACTCCCCCTCCATCCGCGACGTGTTACTGTTCCCCTACATGCGCGTGAAGGGTGCCGAACCGGCCGACTGATCCTTGCTGATCCTTACTGATCCGGAACATCCTGCCCCGCGTAGGGTCTTATACTGTTCGGCGCCGGTTCCCCGTGGGGCCGCGGCCTGCCGAACTTGCGTAGCCGACGGATGAAACACAACAAGAATGAGTTATATTCAGTGAGCCCGGTGGTCTTGGCCCCCAATTATCGCTGAAATAATCGGACGGGGTGCCCGGTCTGATGCAGGGAACCGAACGCGACCATCCGAGGCCGTCGGCATCCCGTATATGTTTTTAGGTTTTAAATCACTTTCTTAGGAGAAGCACAATGAGCGACAACACCAGCAAGAAGCCCCTCGCCCTGGCCATCGGTACCGCCTTCGCGGCGTCTCTGGCGGCCGCCCCCATGGCCAACGCCGCGGAGAACCCCTTCGCCATGAACGAGCTTTCCGGCGGCTACATGCAGCTGGCCGATAGCCACGAGGGCAAGTGCGGCGAAGGCAAGTGTGGTGGCGAGAAGAAGGAGGCCAAGTCCGAGGGTAAGTGTGGCGAAGGCAAGTGTGGCGGCGAGAAGCCCGCCAAGGCCGAGGGCAAGTGCGGTGAAGGCAAGTGTGGCGGCGAGAAGCCCGCCAAGGCCGAGGGCAAGTGCGGCGAAGGCAAGTGTGGTGGCGAGAAGCCCGCCAAGGCCGAAGGTGAGGGCAAGTGCGGCGAAGGCAAGTGCGGCGGTAGCAAGTAAGACGACCGAGCCATGAACGACCCACGTTACCACGTTCATGGCGCCGGTCTGGGTCTGCGGCGGGCCCTCATGGACCCGCTCGCAGATCGCAACCCCGCCCAGGTGGGCTTCTACGAGGTGGCCCCCGACAACTGGGTGGGCGCGGGCGGGGCCCTGGGCCGCGGCCTGCGCAGATTCACCGAGCGTCATGACTTCGTGGCCCACGGTCTGTCCCTCAATCTGGGTGGCCCCGCGCCGCTCGACGAGGCCTATCTGCATCGTCTCAGGCATTTTTTGGACGACCACGGCTTCAAGGCCTTTACCGAACACCTCTCCTACTGCGCCGACGACGGCCACCTCTACGATCTGATGCCCATCCCCTTCACGGGTGATGCCGTCAGCCACGTGGTGTCCCGGATCCGTCGCACCCAGGATATCCTGGAGCGCCGCATCGCAGTGGAGAACGTCTCCTACTACGCCGCCCCCGGGCGCGAGATGGACGAGATAGAATTCATCAACGCGGTCCTCCAAGAGGCGGACTGCGACCTGCTGCTGGACGTCAACAACATCTACGTCAACAGCGTCAATCATGGTTACGATGCCGCCGCCTTTCTGGCGGCCCTGCCCGGGGAGCGGGTGTCCTACGTTCACGTGGCCGGTCACTACAAGGAGGCGGACGACCTCATCGTGGATACCCACGGCGCCGACGTCATCGACCCGGTATGGGCGCTGTTGCAGCGCGCCTACGAGTTCTTCGGCGTCATGCCCACCCTGCTGGAGCGGGACTTCAACATCCCCCCGGTGGACGAACTGCTGCGGGAGGTGGACACCATCACCCGCCTCCAGGAGGAGGCACCCCGGCTCCCCGCCGCCATCAGCCATGCCGGCTGAGCAACCCGACTTCATCCGCCGGCAGTACGCCTTCGCGGCCCACATCCGCGACCCCGAGGCCAACCCCGGCCCGGCGGACGTGGAAGACCGCCGCATGGGGATCTACCGCGAACTGTTCTTCAACAACGTGTCCGGTTTCCTGGCCGGCACCTTTCCGGTACTGCGCGACATCTACGGCGACGCGGCCTGGGCCCGGCTCATGCGCGAGTACTTCGCCACCCACCGCGCCCATACCCCCCTGTTCCTGCAGATGCCCCAGGAGTTCCTGAAATACGTGGAAGAGGAGCGCGGCGAGGTTCCCGGCGACCCGCCCTTCCTGGGGGAACTGGCGCACTACGAATGGGTGGAGCTGGCGCTGTCCGTGGACACCCGGGAGGTGGACGACACCCCAGCCCGGGCGGACGGCGACCTGCTGGACGGCCATCTTGTGCTGAGCCCCCTGGCCTGGCCCCTGGCCTATCGCTTCCCCGTGCATCGCCTCGGTACCGACTTCCAGCCCCAGGAACCCCCCGCCCAGCCCACCTACCTGGTGGTCTACCGCGACCGTGCCGACCACGTGGGTTTCCTGGAACTCAATGCCGTCACCGCCCGCCTCCTGGAACTCCTGAACGCCGATGCCCCCCCAACGGGCAGGGAGGCCCTGGCGCAGATCGCCGGAGAACTCAACCATCCCGACCCGCAGGTGGTGGTGGAGGGCGGGGTGCAGATCCTCACGGACCTCAAGGCCCGGGATATCGTCCTGGGGACGGCGCCCGCAGGGAGCCCACCGGCCGCGTGACGCGGCCCGCCCGCCGGCGGCCATCCATAGCCCCGGCCCTGATGGGTGTAATGCCGCGTTTATTCTGCCGGTCCTTGCTTTGACTTAACGTGAAAGTCGCGAAGCACGAACTCCCCCTCTCCCTCTGGGACAAATCCGTCGGGAACGGATTTGAACGCGCCTTGGCGCGGCCCGCAGGGCGAAGGGCAGGATGCCCGGAGTACAGGGATGGGGTGAGGAAACGAACATGGCGATACGCGCTCCTCTTTCATCATTTCGGGTGGCGCGTATCGCCATGAGAGTTAACATCGCACATAACGTCGGGAGCCCCCATGCAAATCATCGTCAATATGCTGAACCGCCTGCAGGATGTACTGGACGCCCTGCGGGCCGTGGATTTCCTCGGACCTCTGGCCCTGCGGCTCTATCTGGCTCCGGTGTTCTGGGTCGCGGGGACCAACAAGCTGGGGGCGGACTCCCTGGCGCCCAGCCCGGATATCGTCTCCTGGTTCGGCAACCCCGACTGGGGTCTGGGCCTGCCGGCGCCGGAATTGATGGCCTGGCTGGCCACCTACACCGAGATCATCGGCGCGGTCCTGCTGCTGCTGGGGCTGGCCGTGCGCTGGGTGAGCATCCCCCTCATGGTCCAGATGCTGGTGGCGACCTTCTCCGTGCACTGGGAGAACGGCTGGCAGGCGGTGGCCGATCCCATGAGCCCCTTTCCACCCGCCGATATCGACGGTGCCATGGAACGCCTGGATGCCGCCAAGTCCATCCTGCAGGAGCATGGCAACTACGACTGGCTGACGGGCAGCGGCAGCTTCGTCATCTCCAACAACGGCATCGAGTGGGCGGTCACCTACTTCGTCATGCTGCTGGCGTTGTTCTTCGTCGGCGCCGGCCGCTGGCTCAGCGTGGACCACTGGATCCACCGGGGCTTTCGGGACAATACCTGACCCGACGCGGGTAAAAGTTTCCTGCCATGTTGCTAGGGTGAGACTGTCGGCCGGGCCTCCGAAGCCTGGTCCGGCAACCTTTGCGGCCGTCGCCGTGTCCATGAATCCCCAGGAGCCCCCCTCATGAAAGCCGCCGAACTCTTCATCCGCTGTATCGAGAACGAAGGCACGGAATACGTCTTCGGCATCCCCGGGGAAGAGAACGTGGACGTGATGGACGCCCTGCTGGACAGCCCCCTGCGCTTCATCACCACCCGCCACGAGCAGGGGGCGGCCTTCATGGCCGATGTCTACGGCCGTCTCACCGGGCGCGCCGGGGTCTGCCTGTCCACCCTCGGGCCCGGGGCCACCAACCTCATCACGGGGGTGGCGGATGCCAACATGGATCGCGCGCCCCTGGTGGCTATCGCCGGCCAGGGGGCCACCACGCGCCTGCACAAGGAGAGCCACCAGATCCTGGACCTGGTGAACATGTTCGAGCCCATCACCAAGTACGCCACCCAGCTGCGGGAGCCGGAGATCATCCCCGAGGTGGTGCGCAAGGCCTTCAAGGTGGCCCAGGCGGAGAAGCCCGGCTGCGCCTTCATGGACTTCCCCGAGAACATCGCCAAGATGGACGTGGAGGGTGCGCCCCTCAAGGTGCAGAGCCCCGCCATGCCCCACCCGCCGCGCCAGAAGATCGCCCAGGCGGCGAGCCTCATCCGCGATGCCCGCTTCCCCATTATCATGGCCGGCAACGGCGTCATCCGCGCCGGCGCCAGCGAGCAGCTCGTGCAGTTCGCCGAGCACCTGCGCATCCCCATCGCCACCACCTTCATGGCCAAGGGAGTGATCCCCTTTTCCCATCCCCTGGCCCTGGGGGCGGTGGGGCTGGGCTCCAAGGACTACGTGAACTGCGGTTTCGACCGCGCCGACCTCATCCTGTGCGTGGGCTACGACATGGTGGAATATCATCCCAGCCGCTGGCATATGGGCAAGGACAAGCAGATCGTCCACATCGACACGGAGGCGGCGGAGGTGGACGAGCATTACATCGTCGCCAGCGGCCTGGTGGGCAGTATCTCCGCCGCCCTCACGGGGATCGTCGAGGAGATGGCGCCCCGCCCGGAACCTGCCATCAGCGGCCTGCGGCAGGTCATCGTGAGGGAGATGGAGGAGTTCGCCCATGACTCGGGCTTTCCCATCAAGCCCCAGAAGATCCTGTGGGACCTGCGCCAGGTGCTGGGGCCGCGGGACGTGCTCATCTCCGACGTCGGGGCCCACAAGATGTGGGTGGCCCGCAGCTACCAGGCCGAGGTCCCCAACACCTGCATCATCTCCAACGGCTTCGCCTCCATGGGCATCGCCGTGCCCGGCGCCCTGGCGGCCCGCCTTGCCGATCCGTCGCGGCGGGTGGTGGCCTTGACGGGCGACGCCGGCTTTCTCATGAACAGCCAGGAGATGGAGACCGCGCTGCGGGTGGGCGTCCCCTTCGTCATCCTCATCTGGAGCGACGCCAAATACGGCCTCATCGAGTGGCACCAGCTCAAGGCCTTCGGCCGCAGCAGCCACATCGACTTCGGCAATCCGGACTTCGTGAAGTACGCCGAGAGCTTCGGTGCCAAGGGCTACCGGGTGGGCTGCGTGGATGAACTCAAGCCCATCCTGGAGACGGCTCTGGCGGACGATACCGTGTCCGTCATCGACTGCCCGGTGGACTACCGCGAAAACATGAAGCTGACCCAGAGGCTGGGCGAGCTGGTGTGCCCCACCTGAGAGCCACTCGGCACCGTCAACCACATGATCCACAGGAACCTCCCATGAGTGAACACTTCGATATCCTCGTCCCCGGCGCCACCGGCAACGGCGGGCTGCTGGAAGTCACGGCGCCCTACGACGGCAGTCCCATCGGCAGCGTCACCACCGCCGGCGCCGCCGACGTGGAACGGGCCCTGGCCACCGCCCATGCCCGCTACCGGGACCGCGCCGGCTGGTTGTCCGGGGCCCGGCGCATGGCGGTGTTGGAAAAGACCGCGGCCCTCATGACCGCTGCCGCCGAGACCCTGGCCCTGGAGGCGGCCCGGGAGGGTGGCAAGCCCTTGGCGGATTCCCGGGTGGAGGTGGCGCGGGCCATCGACGGCATGAAGAACTGCACCGAGCTGTTGCGCCACGAGGGCGGCGGCGAGGTGCCCATGGGCATCGACGCCGCCTCGGCCGGGCGCCTCGCCTTCACCCATCGCGAGCCCATGGGCGTGGTGGTGGCCATCTCCGCCTTCAATCACCCCCTGAACCTCATCGTCCACCAGGTGGGGCCGGCCATCGCCGCCGGCTGCCCGGTGATCGTCAAACCCGCCGAGGACACGCCCCTGTCGTGCATGCGCCTCGTCACCCTGCTGCGGCAGGCGGGCCTGCCCGAGGCCTGGTGTCAGGCCCTGGTGGTGGACGACACCGCCCTGGCCGAGGGTCTGGCGACGGATCCGCGGGTCGGTTTCCTGTCCTTCATCGGCAGTGGCCGGGTGGGCTGGACCCTGCGCTCCCGGCTGGCCCCGGGCACCCGCTGCGCCCTCGAGCATGGCGGCGCCGCCCCCGTCATCATCGCCGCCGACGCCGATCTCGACGACGCCCTGCCCCTGGTGGCCAAGGCCGGCCTCTACCATGCCGGCCAGGTTTGCGTGTCGGTGCAGCGGGTGTATGCCCACGAGTCCATCTTCGATGGCGTCGTGGCTGGGCTGGCGGCCGAGGCGGCGGCCATGGTGGTGGGTGACCCCACCCGCGAGGACACCGATATCGGGCCCCTCATCCGTCCGGCGGAGGTGGACCGCGTGGAGGAGTGGGTCAGGGAGGCGGCGGCGGGCGGCGGTACCATCGCCACCGGCGGGGACCGATTGTCGGACACCTGCTTCGCGCCCACCATCGTCGCCGGCCCCGACCCCTCCGCCCGCCTGAGCCGCGAGGAGATCTTCGGGCCGGTGATCGCCATTTACCCCTACCGGGACCTGGAACAGGCCATGACCACGGCCAACGACCTGCCCTTCGCCTTCCAGGCTGCGGTGTTCACCCGGGACATCGATACCGCCATGGCGGCCTACGGGGGCCTCGACGCCAGCGCCGTGATGATCAACGACCATACCGCCTTCCGGGTGGACTGGATGCCCTTCGCCGGGCTGCGCCAGTCCGGCCTGGGGGTGGGCGGTATCCCCTATACCTACCGTGACATGACGGTGGAAAAGATGATGGTCATCCGGTCCCCTGCTCTTTAACGTGAAAGTCGCGAAGCACGAATGGCGAGAGGAAATCCTTCTCTCTACATTGCGTCGTTTCCATGCCCGCATCGTCCAGGACAACGGCCTCTCCCTGCCCCTGGACCAGCTCTTCCCGGAGCCCAACCCACGCTCCGCCACCACGCCGGCCGCAACCATTGCCCGGGGGGCATCCAACTGAAAGGTGCTGCCATGGGCGCCGTCCGATGCCTGGCGCGCCGCCTGGCCTTCTTTCTGCTCCTGCTGCTGGGACCCGCAAACAGCGGCGCCGCCTCCTGCTCCGCCCCCGCCGTGGCCTACGAGGTGGTGGCCCACCACGACCACGATCCCACCTTCTTCACCCAGGGCCTCGCCTTCACCGATGACGGGACCCTGCTGGAAGGCACGGGGCGCTACGGCCGCTCCCTGCTCACGGCCCGCACCTTCCCCGGGGACGAGGCGCTGGTGCGGATACCCCTCGCCCATCACCACTTCGGCGAGGGCGTCACGGCCCTGGGAGAACGGGTATACCAACTCACCTGGAAGGCGGGTGAGGCCCGGGTCTACCGCCTGCCGGAACTGGAGCCCATGGCCGTCCACGCCTACGAGGGGGAGGGCTGGGGCCTCAGCCACGACGGCGAGCACCTCATCACGAGCGACGGCTCCCACGAACTGGCCCTTCGCGACCCCGACGATTTTTCGCTGGTGCGCCGCCTGGCGGTGCACCTGGACGGCCGGCCCCTCCAGGGCCTGAACGAACTGGAATACGTCGCCGGCACCCTCTACGCCAACGTCTGGCCTACCGACTGCATCGCCCGCATCGACGCCACCAGCGGCCGCGTCACCGGGATGCTGGATCTGTCACTCCTGCGCCGTGCCATGCCGCCCCTGGCCACCGAGGCCGTGGCCAACGGTGTCGCCTTCCAACACCCCAGCGGCCACCTGCTGGTCACCGGCAAACTGTGGCCCCGCCTGTTCGAACTCCGCCTCCAAGACCCCTGAGCCCGCTATCGCCCGTATCTCCGCCCATCCCTGTTACCCCGGTCTTGTTTTTAACCACGAAACACGCGAAAGATACGAAAGTAAAAGAGACAATAGGCAAAACACCCCGGAGTCTTTCCGGGCGCCAACCCGGACCTCACCTACAATCAGCATCCTTTCGCGCCTTTCGTGGTTAATGGTTTTTTTTTACTACGAAATACGCGAAAGAAACGGAGGTCACTTTGGCCCGTCCAGGTCGACTACAAACGCCATGGAGCCCATCGGGCCTTGGTCACAACTCGTAATCAGCTGTTTTCGGTTTTTTCGTGTATTTCGTGGTTACCGCTTTTGATTTTCGCTGTCTGTTGTCATTCCGCCGCTCTGGACACCGGGTCGGGCCCGGGACGGGGGAGGGGTGGGCGCGGGGTCGGTGGGGCAGGGTGAAGACGGGAGGTCGGATCGGGTTTGCTGTGGGGGGTTGACATGGGCCAGACAGTCATATCAACTATTCAACATAGTTCTTGAATAACAATGACGGTTTGGAGGATGCCCGGCATGTCACCAGAGAGTACGGCGCCCCCCGGGGGCGTCATTGACGAGACCTTTCTCTACCTCGGGGAACTGTTGCGTTCCTGGGGCGATGTCTTCATACGTTCGGCCACGGCGGCCAGCGAGGGCGGTGTGACCCTGGATGGCCTGATCCTGGACTACGAGGTCGCCATCAGGCTGGTTTTTTTCTTCGGCATCTTCGCCGCCATCGCCCTGTGGGAGGTGTGGGCGCCGCGCCGGCCCCGGACCCTGAGCCGGGCCGTGCGCTGGACCAACAACCTGGGCCTGGTGGTGCTCAATACGGTGTTGCTGCGCCTGCTGTTCCCCGCGGCGGCGGTGGGCATGGCGGTGGCGGCCCAGGCCCAGGGCTGGGGGCTGCTGAACAGCTTCGAGATCCCCTACTGGCTGGCGGTGGTGGTGGCGGTGATCGCCCTCGATTTCGTCATCTACCTGCAGCATGTGCTGGTCCACGCAGTGCCCGCCCTGTGGCGGCTGCACCGGGTCCACCACGCGGATCCCGACTTCGACGTCACCACCGGCGCGCGCTTCCATCCCATCGAGATCATCCTCTCCATGCTCATCAAGTTCGCCACCATCGTGGTGCTGGGGCCGCCCGTGGTGGCGGTGGTGATCTTCGAGGTGCTGCTGAACGGCACGGCGATGTTCAACCACGGCAACATCCGCCTGCCCCTGGGCCTCGACCGGGCGCTGCGTTGGGTGGTGGTCACCCCCGACATGCACCGGGTCCACCACTCCACGGAGGACGACGAAACCAACTCCAACTTCGGCTTCAACCTGCCGTGGTGGGACCGCCTGTTCGGCACCTACCGTGACCAGCCCCGGGCCGGCCACCTGGACATGACCATCGGCATCCGCAGCTATCGCGAGCCCCGTCAGGTGAGCTGGCTGCCGGGTCTTTTGAGCCTGCCCTTCAAGGGCCACATCTCGGACTATGCCATCAACCGGCGCACCTGGGCCGACGGCTCGCACCAGGACGGGTCTACCCATGGGGTTTGATATCCGGAACAAGAGGCACCTGCGGTGGCTGGTGCTGGCGGTGCTGGCCCTCGGCATCGGCCTCGTCCTCACTTTCCGGGACAGCCTCAACGCGGCGGCCCTGACGGGCTTCATCGACGGCATGGGGGCCCTGGCGCCCGTGGTTTTCATCCTGGTCTACGTCCTGGCCACGGTGTTCTTCGCCCCCGGTTCCGTGCTCACCCTGGCGGGAGGGGCCCTGTTCGGCCCCGTGTTGGGCACCGTGTACAACATCACGGGGGCCACCCTGGGGGCGGCCGTGGCCTTCTACGTGGCCCGCTACCTGGCCTCGGACTGGGTGGAGCAGAAAACCGGCGGGCGCCTGAAGCAGCTCAAGGACGGCGTGGAGCAGGAGGGCTGGCGCTTCGTGGCCTTCGTGCGCCTGGTGCCGCTGTTTCCCTTCAACCTCCTGAACTACGCCCTCGGTCTCACCCGTATCGATTTCATCGCCTTCCTGTGGGCCACCTACGTGTTCATGCTGCCCGGGGCCATCGCCTACACCTATCTCGGCTATGCCGGCAAGGAGGCCATCGCCGGCGGCGAGGGGCTGATCCAGAAGGGCCTGCTGGCCCTCGCCCTGCTGGCCCTGGTGGCCTTCATTCCGCGCATCGTCGCCCATATCCGCCAGGGGCGCATGGTGGACGTGGAGACTCTCAGGCACAGCCTGGAGGCGGAGGAGGGCACGGTGCTGGACGTGCGCACGGCTGCCGACTTTGACGGCGAGCAGGGCCACATCGAGGGGGCCCTCAACCTGCCCCTGGAGGAGCTGCCGTCACGCCTCGATGAGCTGGGGGACTACAAGGGCGCGCCCCTGTTCCTCGTCTGCCGCACCGACCGCCGCTCGGCCAAGGCGGCGACCATTCTTGCCGGCAACGGCTTCACCGACGTCCACGTGGTGCGGGGGGGCATGACCGCCTGGCACCGGCAGGGCTGGCCGGTGGAGGAAGCCGCGACGGCCTGAACCATGGAGAACGCACCGATGAAGACCCTGCTGATACTCAACGACCCGCCCTACGGCACGGAGCGTAGCTACAACGCGCTGCGCCTGGCCAAGGCCCTGGCGGGCAAGGAGGCCACCGTCCATGTCTTCCTGATGGCGGACGCCGTGGCCTGCGCCAAGGCCGGCCAGAAGGTGCCCCAGGGCTTCTACAACATGGAGCTGATGGCGAAGGCGGTGGCCCGCAAGGGCGAGTTGATGTTGTGCGGCACCTGCATGGACGCCCGCGGCCTGACCGATGAGGAACTGGTGGCAGGGGCGCGGCGCAGCACCATGGCCGAGCTGGCGGACCATACCCTGGCGGCGGACCGGGTGCTGGTGTTTTGACTTCGCTGCCACCGGCCTGGAAGCGGGGGACACTGGGATGAACGTGCTTATCCTGGGGGCGTCCTTCGGCGGTCTCACGGCGGCCTACCGGTTGCGCCGGCTCCTCACCCCGGCCCAGTGTCGCATCACCGTCATCGACCGCCAGCCCCGCTTCACCTTCATCCCGTCCCTGCCGTGGGTGGCTACGGGCACCCGGGCGCTGGCGGATATCGGCTTCGACCTGGCGCCGGCCCTGGCGCGGCGCGACATCGATTTCGTGCATGCCGACGTCAGCGCCGTCGATGCGGTGGCGCGACGGGTGGAGACCACCGCCGGGCCCCATGCTGGCGACGCCCTTGTCATCGCCACCGGCCACCGCAGTGCCAACGAGGCGGTGCCGGGCCTCGGGCCCTTCGACGGCCCCGGCCATTCGGTGATGTCGCCGCCGGAGACGGAGGAGGCGCGGGATGCGCTGCGGGCCTTCCTGGCGGAGCCGGGGCCGCTGGTGGTGGGCTGTGCCCCGGGGGCGAGCTGCATCGGCCCCGCCTACGAGTTCGCCTTCCAGGTGGACCATCTGCTGCGGCGCCGCCGCCAGCGCCACCGCGTGCCCATGACGCTGGTGACCCCCGAGCCCTTCCTCGGTCACTTCGGCGTCGGTGGGGTGGGGCGGGCGCGCCAGTTCCTGGAAGGGGAGCTGGAGGCCCGGGACATCCATTACCTCACCTCGGCGGCGGTGGCGGATATCACCGATTCGGAGGTGGCCCTGGCCGACGGCACCCGCCTGGAGTCGGCCTATTCCCTCATCATCCCACCCCTGGCCGGAGTGAGTGCGGTGGCGGCCGCCCCGGGCCTTGCCAACCCCAAGGGTTTCATCCCCGTGGACGAGCACTATCGTCATGCCGATTTCCCCGGCGTCTACGCCATAGGTGTGGCGGTGGCGCTGCCGCCGGTGGGGGAGACGCCGGTGCCCGTCAACTTCCCCAAGACCGCCCACATGACCGAACAGATGGCCGTCATCGCCGCTCAGGCAATCGCCGCCGGGGTGACCGGCCGGGCCGCAAGGGGCCACCCGCTGCGCGCCGAGTGCATCCTGGACATGGGCGACGGCGCCGTGAGGATGGCCGCCGATCCCTTCCGGCCGCCGCGCAACCACGTCCACTTCAGCGCCGGCCGTCACTGGGCGTGGGCGAAGCAGGCCTTCGAGCGCTATTACCTGTGGCGGGCCCGTCACGGTCGCGAGGTGGCGGGCCAGTGGGGCTGGTAGCCGCGGTCACGGGGCGGGGCGACTGGGGCCGGCGAATAGGGCCGGAGAATGGGGCCGCCGCACGGGCCGTGGAGATAAACAGGGCGTCATGCGGCTGCCGGCCGGGGCCGTCATCGGGGGGATAGCGGTATGTTGAAACGACTCATCGGCATTTCCATGGACTACCCGCGGACGGTGCTCACCGTGGCGTTTATCGTCACCGTGCTGTTCGGCCTCCAGATCCCGAAGATCCACATCGACACCGATCCGGAGAACATGCTGCCGGAGGACCAGGCCGACCGGGTGCTTTACAACCAGGCCAAGGCGGACTTCGGCATCCACGACCTCATCGTGCTGGGTATCGCCGACGACGCGGGCATGTTCACGCCCGACGCCCTGGCCCGGGTGGATCGGGTGATAGGACGGTTGCTCGGGATCCGCGGCGTCATCACCGCCGACGTCATCAGCCTCACCACCAGCGACGACGTCCAGGCGCAGGATGGACTGCTGGACGTGCGGCCCTTGATGTCGCGGGTGCCGGAAACGGTGGCCGAGGCCGAGGCCCTGCGGGCGGCCATCGCCGATAACCCGCTTTTCACGGACAAGCTGGCCTCCCGGGACGGCACCCTGGTGGCGATCTATATCCCCATCGAGGCCAAGGACCAGGCGGCGCGCATCGGCGACGAGCTGCGGGCCATCCTGGCGGAGGAACTCGCTCCCTCCCAGCGCCATCACCTGGCGGGCCTGCCCATCGTCGAGGACAGCTTCGGCATCGAGATGTTCCGCCAGATGGCCATCGTATCGCCGGCCAGCGGCGCCATGCTGTGCGTGCTGTTGTGGCTCATCTTTCGCAAGGTGACCCTGGTGGTGCCGGTGATGGTGGTGGCCATGTTCACGGTGGTGTGGGGCATGGGGCTCATGATCGGCCTTGGTCACACGGTGCACATCATGTCCAGCATGATCCCGGTGTTCCTCATGCCCATCGCGGTGCTGGACTCGGTCCACGTGCTGAGCGACTTCCACGACCGCTATCCCGCGACGGGCGACCGGCGCCGGGCCCTGCGGGAGAGCATGGACGCCCTCTACACCCCCATGCTCTACACCTCCCTCACCTCCGCCGCCGGCTTCGCCTCCCTGATGCTGGCGGACATCCCGCCGGTGCAGGTGTTCGGGGCCTTCGTCGCCTTCGGCATCCTGGCCGCCTTCGTGCTCACCCTGGCGGTGGTGCCGGCGTCCATCGTGCTCATGAGGGAGGAGCGGCTGCAGGCGGCCATCGCCGGAGGTGACGCGGCGGCCGGACGCCTCGGCACGGGGCTGCGCCGCTTCGGCGGGTTCGCCCATGCCCGCGCGGTGCCGGTGGCCATGGCGGCGGCGGTCATCCTCGGCGCCGGACTGTGGGGGGTGTCCACCACCGTGGTCAACGACAACCCGGTGGCCTGGTTTCCCGCCGACCACCAACTCAGGGTGGCGGATCGGGTGATGAACCGCCACCTCGGCGGCACCTACATGGCCTACCTGCTGTTGCAGGGTGACGCCGACGGGGCCATCAAACGCCCGCAGGTCATGGCCTGGATGGCGCGCCTGCAGGAGGTGCTGGAGGCCGACCCCGAGGTGGGCAAGACCTCGTCCCTGGCGGATGTCGTGAAGCAGGTGAGCTACGTGGTGCACGACGCCGACGCGGCCTGGCGCCGCCTCCCCGACCGTGCCGACGAGCTGGCCCAGTATCTGTTCTTCTACCAGATGGCCGGCGACGCCGGGGATCTGGATGACTTCGTGGACTACGACTACCGCACCGCCAACATCTGGGTGCAGATGCGTGCCGGCGACAACCTGGAGATGGCACGGGTGGTGGACCGGGTGGCCGCCCACGTGGCGGCCGAGCCGCCGCCCGCCGGCATCCGTCTCCGCTGGTCCGGCCTCACCTATATCAACAAGGTATGGCAGGACGAGATGGTGACGGGGATGATGAAGGCGGTGCTGGGGGGCTTCCTGGCAGTGTTCGCCATGATGCTGCTGCTGTTCCGTTCCCCGGTCCTGGCCGCGCTCTCCATGCTGCCTTTGATATTCGCCATTACCCTCTCCTACGGCCTGGCGGCCCTGGTGGGCAAGGAGTACGACATGCCCATGGCGGTGTGCTCGGCCCTCACCCTGGGGCTGTCCATCGACTTCGCCATCCACTTCATCCAGCGTTACCGCCATGCCCTGGGGCGCATGGGCGGTGAGCCCGCCACGGCCAACGCCGCGGTGTTCGGCGAGCCGGCCCGGGCCATCGCGCGCAACGCCGTGGTCATCGCCGTGGGCTTTTCGCCCATGGTGCTGTCGCCCCTGGGCCCCTACAAGACGGTGGGGGTGTTCTTCGCCCTGCTGATGCTCTTCTCCGCCCTTACCGCCCTCGGCCTGCTGCCGGGGCTGCTCAGGCTCACCCACGGCAGGCTGTGGGGGGGCACCGCACCCATGAAGGAGATGCCGTCATGAGATTCACTCCCCTCGCCCTGGTGGCCCTGGTGGCCTTGGCGTCGAGCGGCGGGGCCGGCGCCGCGCCTGCCGCCGAGGACATCGTGGCCCGCTCCCTGGAGGCCTTCTACTACCCCGGGGATGACCAGGTCACCCGGACCACCATGCGTCTGATCAACCATCAGGGCAAGGAGCGCCGGCGGGTGATGACCCTGCTGCGCAAGGACATCGGGAGCGCCGGGGAGCAGCGCTATTACATCTATTTCCACGAACCCGCTGACATCAAAGGGACGGCCTTCATGGTGTGGAAATATCCGGCCGCCGAGGATGATCGCTGGATCTTCATCCCCGCCCTGCGCCTGGTGCGCCGCATCGCCGCCGACGACAAGCGCTCGTCCTTCGTGGGCTCCGACTTCACCTACGAGGATGTCTCGGGCCGGGAACTGGAGGACGAGACCCATACCCTGGTGGGCGAAGAGACCCTGGAGGGCCGCCCGGTCTACCGGGTGGAGAGCGTGCCCAAGGCCGATGTGGACTATGCCCGCCGCCTGTCCTGGATCGACGTGGAAAGGGGCCTGCCCCTCAAGGAGGAATACTACGACGGCCGTGGCGAACTCATGCGCACCTTTACCGCCGGCGAAGTGCGCGAGGTGGAAGGCCACTGGACCGTGACCCGGCGCACCATGCAGGACGAGCAGAGCGGCCACCGTACCGAAGTGGTCTACCACGAGGTGAAGTACGGAGTGGGGCTCGAGGAGGACCTGTTCAGCGAGCGCTATCTGCAACGGCCGCCGCGCCCCTGGGTCCGGTGACCGTGGGACCCTGGCTTCTGCTGATGGCCCTGGGGTGGCTGGCGGCTGCGCCGGCGGGTGCCGAGCCGCCGCCGATCCACGGCTTCGTGCAGGGCCACGGGGCGGCCCGCGTGGACGGCGTGGATTGCCCGCGGCCCACGGCCTGCGACCGGCCCTATAACGAGCAGCGCCTGCAGCTCAAGACGGAGGGCGCCACGAGGGGCTTCGGCTACGGCGGCAAGCTAGAGTTCATCAACGATGTTGCCGTGGACGATTTCGACTTCGACGTGCGCGAACTCTACGCTGATTACGACGCCCGCGACGTTACGGTGCGGGCCGGTCGCCAGGTGATCACCTGGGGGGTGACCGATCTGCTGTTCATCAACGATACCTTTCCCAAGGACTGGGTGGCCTTCTTCGGCGGCCTGCCCCTGGAGTACCTGAAGCGGGGCAGCGACGCCCTCAAGCTGGATTACTATGGCGCCACTGCGGATCTGGAGCTGGTGGTGGCCGATTTCCGCCGTGACCGGTTGCCCGACGGCCGGCGTTTCGTCCCCGCGCCCCCGGCGGCCGACGTAGGGGATCCGGGCACCCCCGAGGTCAGCCTGCGCCTGTCGCGCTATTTCAGCAGTTGGAACGGCGCCCTCTATCTGTCCCGCACCCATCACCGCGCCCCGGCCCTGGTGCCGGGTGGCGGCCGGGATGCCCACCGTTTTCCCCGCCTCGATGCCTACGGGATCAGCTTCTCCGGACCCCTCGGGAGTGGCGTTCTCCATGTCGAGGCGGGACTTTATCGGTCGCCGGAAGACCATGCCGGCGACGACCCCGCCGTGCCCAACGACGAGACTCGCGTATTGGTGGGCTATAGCCGCCAGATCGCCGAGGAGACCACCCTCGGCCTCCAGGCCTACGGGGAATGGATGCATGACCACGGCGCCTACCGGCGCACCCTGGCGGCCGGGCGCCCGGCGCGGGATCAGCTGCGCACCGTGGCCACCCTGCGCCTCACGCGCTTCCTGCGCCACCAGACCCTGCGCCTCGGCCTGTTCACCTTCTGGAGCCCCAGCGACGGCGACGCCTATTTCATTCCCTCGGTGCGTTACGCCTTCAGTGACGCGCTGTGGGGCGAGATGGGTGCCAACCTGTTCACCGGGGATCCCCGGGGCCGTTTCGGGGCCCTGAGGGACAACGACAACCTCTACCTGACCCTGCGCTATGCTTTCTGATGGACGACCACGGAGGCCCCCCGGGATGACGACAGATCGCTCCTGCGCCACCGCCCGCCGGGCCGTCACCCGCGAGCGCGGCCGGGAAATCGTCGCCGCGGCGCCCATCGGTGACTTCCTCGCCGCGCTGCGCGATCGTACAAACTGAGAAGGAGGACGACATGTGCGACATCGTGGTCATATCCAAGCAGTCCCCCGGTGGGCGCTGCCAGCTTTACATGCGCTATGGCGAGGCCCTGGGTTCGCGACTCGGCTGCTACTCGGCGGTGCGTGCCGACCGCGCCGGCACGCCGGTGGCCGCGCCGGCCCTGCTGGTGGACGGCGAGGCCGTCGTGCCCGCCGATGGCCGGATCCTGGCGCCGGAGGACATCGCCGGCCACCTGCAGCGGCAAGGCTTCGGAGACGCCGAGGTGGCGGCCATCGCCAAGCTGCTGCAGGAGATCCTGGACCGCTGGAGGGACGAATGGGGGGGCGGGTCGTGAGGGCCTTCGCGGAGGCCATGACCCCCCGGCCCCGGCGGTCTTGGGTACCATGGGCCTTCTCAATCCGTCTCTTCGAGGTCCTTCATGTCTGATTTTCCTGAGGGCGGTCTCGCCACCCGCTGCATCCATGCCGGCGAGGCCGCCGACCCCCACGGCAGCCCCCATACCCCCGTCTACACCACCACCACCTTCGCCTTTCCCGACACCGCGGCCATCCTGGACGTGGTGGAGGGCCGGGCCGCGGGCAGCCTCTATACCCGCTACGGCCTCAACCCCACCATCCAGGCCCTGGAGGCCAAGCTGGCCAGCCTGGAGGGGGCCGGGGCGGCGCTCGCCTTCGCCTCGGGCATGGCGGCGGAGGCGGCGGCCTTCATGGCCCACGGGCGGGGCGGCGTGGTGTGCATCGGCGATGCCTACGGCGGCAGCCTGGAACTCATCGGCGACCAGTTACCCCAGCTCGGCATCCCCACCCACCTGTTGCTGGGGGGCGAGCTGGAGCGCCTCGACCCCCTGCTGGCCGCCGGTGCCGGCCTGGTGTTCCTGGAGACCCCCACCAACCCGGCCCTGGAGGTCTTCGACATCGCGGCCCTGGCCGCGCGTGCCCATGCCCACGGGGCGTTGCTGATGGTGGACAACACCTTCGCCTCGCCGGTGAACCAGCAGCCCCTGGCCCTGGGCGCCGACCTGGTGGTGCACAGCGCCACCAAGTACCTGGGCGGCCACAGCGACCTCACCGCCGGTGCCCTCATGGGGTCCCCGGAGCTGATGGAAGGGGTATGGCCGTGGCGCAAGAACCTGGGCCAGACCCCGGCCCCCGAGACCGCGGCCCTGCTGGCCCGCAGCCTGCGCACCCTGGTGGTACGGGTGCGGGCCCAGAACGCCTCGGCCCGGGCCATCGCCCGGGCCCTGGAGGGCCACCCCGGCGTGACCCGGGTGCTCTACCCGGGGCTGGCATCCTTCCCCGGCCACGAGTTGGCGGCGCGCCAGATGACGGGCTTCGGCGGTATGCTCACCATCGAGGTGGCGGGCGACGGCGCCGCCGCCGCCGCGGTGGCGGACCGCCTGCGCCTGTTCGCCATCGCGCCGAGCCTCGGCGGGGTGGAGAGCCTGGTCACCCAGCCGGTGACCACCACCCATCATGGCCTCGGCCCGGAAGAGCGCCGGCGGCGCGGCATCAGCGACGCCATGCTGCGGCTGTCGGTGGGCCTCGAAGACGTGGAGGACCTCATCGCCGATCTCGAACAGGCGTTAGGATAGCGGCAAGGAGCCCCCCCATGAGCCGACCCATGAGCCGACCCATCTACCTCGATTACAACGCCACCACGCCCGTGGCCCTGGAAGTGGCGGACGCCATGGCGCCCTACCTCCGTTACCACTTCGGCAACCCGTCATCGGGCCATGAGTACGGCCGCTGGGCCCACGAGGCCGTGGCCCGGGCCCGCGACCAGGTGGCCGCCCTCCTGGGCGCGCGGCCGGCGGAGGTGGTGTTCACGGGCTGCGCCACCGAGGCCAACAACCTGGCCATCCTGGGGGTGGCGCGGGCCCTGGCGGGGCGGGGCAGGCATCTCGTCACCAGCGCCGTGGAGCACCCGGCGGTGGCCGCACCCATGGCCCATCTGGCGGCGGAGGGCTGGGAGGTCACGGTGTTGCCGGTGGACGGCGCCGGCCGGGTGGCCCCCGCGGCCCTGACGGCCGCGCTGCGGGACGACACGGTGCTGGTGTCGGTGATGCACGCCAACAACGAGGTCGGCACCCTCCAGCCCGTCGCCGAGCTGGCGGCCCTGGCCCGCGCCCGGGGGGTGTTGTTCCATACCGACGCCGCCCAGTCCGCCGGCAAGGTGGTGGTGGATGTGGACGGGCTGGGGGTGGACCTGCTGACCCTGGCGGGCCACAAGTTCTACGCCCCCAAGGGGGTGGGGGCCCTCTACCTGCGGGCGGGCACCCCCCTGGCCCCCATCATGTTCGGCGCCGGCCACGAGGGCGGCCTGCGGCCAGGCACCGAGAACGTCCCCCATGTCGCGGGCCTGGGGGCGGCGGCGGCCCTGGCCGCGGGCCGCCTGCCGGCCATCACCGAATCCCTCGCCGCACGCCGCGATGAACTCCACCGGCGTCTCACCGCCGCCGTCCCCGGCCTGGTACTCAATGGCCATCCCGGGGAACGCCTGCCCAACACCCTGCACCTCTCCTTCCCGGGGGTGGCGGGCCGCGAGCTGCTGGCCCGCGCCCCGCAGGTGGCGGCCTCCGTGGGCTCCGCCTGCCACGAAGAGGGCGAGGGCGTGAGCGGCGTGCTGGGGGCCATGGGGGTGGGCCCGGAGCAAGCCCTGGGGGCGGTGCGCCTGAGCATCGGCGAGCCCACTACGGAAGACGAGATCGGGGCGGCGGCGGACCACCTGGCGGCGGCGTGGCGTGCCCTGCAACCACGCCCCTGAAGGCCGCCGCCACCGCGCCCCGGGGGCACCATGACAATCATCAAGCGGGCCCTGCCGCAATCGCCGGATCGCTGATTTCGTTGACCTGAGTCAACGAGGGGGCATTCCACATCTTGTAGCTATCGACGGACTCTACTACAAGATATAGTGTTTGCTCGTCACAGCATCAGGGGGAATCCATGACCGTATCCACCGCCGCCGTGGCGCGGCTGCCGGCCCGTGTGCGGCGCCGCGACGGCACCATCGCCGCCTTCGACCAGGAGCGCATCTACTCGGCCATCGCCCGCGCCGGCGAGGCCACCGCCGAGTTCGACCACCACGAGGCCCGGCTGCTCACGGCCCAGGTGATCAAGGTGCTGGTGCACGGCCGTTTTCCGGACGGCACCCCGGACATCGAGCGCATCCAGGACGTGGTGGAGCAGACCCTCATCACCGCCAACCACCTGGAGACCGCTCGCGCCTACATCGCCTACCGCGCCCAGCACCAGCGCCTGCGCGCCGACAGCCGCACCCTCATGGACGTGGGGGCCTCGGTGAACGAGTACCTGGACCAGCTCGACTGGCGGGTCAACGCCAACGCCAACCAGGGCTATTCCCTGGGAGGGCTCATCCTCAACACCTCCGGCAAGGTCATCGCCAACTACTGGCTGAATCACGTCTACCCGCCCGAGATCGGCCAGGCCCACCGCGAGGGCGACATCCATATCCACGACCTCGACATGCTCGCCGGCTACTGCGCCGGCTGGTCCCTGCGCACCCTGCTCCACGAGGGCCTGAACGGCGTCCCCGGCAAGGTGGAGGCGGGCCCGCCCCGGCACATGTCCAGCGCCGTGGGCCAGATCGTCAACTTCCTCGGCACCCTCCAGAACGAATGGGCCGGGGCCCAGGCCTTCAGCTCCTTCGACACCTACATGGCCCCCTTCGTGCGCAAGGACGGCCTCGACTACCGCCAGGTGAAGCAGTACATCCAGGAACTCATCTACAACCTCAACGTGCCGTCGCGGTGGGGGACCCAGACGCCGTTTACCAATCTCACCTTCGACTGGGTGTGCCCGGAGGATCTCAGGGACCAGGTGCCGGTGGTGGGGGGCGAGACCATGCCCTTCACCTACGGCGACCTCCAGCCCGAGATGGACCTCATCAACCGTGCCTACATCGAGGTGATGACCGCCGGCGACGCCCGGGGGCGGGTGTTCACCTTCCCCATCCCCACCTACAACATCACGCCGGACTTCCCCTGGCACAGCGACAACGCCGAGCGCCTGTTCGCCATGACCGCCCGCTACGGCCTGCCCTACTTCCAAAACTTCCTCAACTCCGAGCTCAAGCCCAACATGATCCGCAGCATGTGCTGCCGCCTGCAGCTCGACCTCACGGAACTCCTGAAGCGCGGCAACGGCCTCTTCGGCTCCGCCGAGCAGACCGGCTCCCTGGGGGTGGTGACGCTGAACTGCGCGCGCCTGGGGTATCTCTACAAGGGCGACGAGGCGGGCCTCTTCGCCCGCGTGGACCGGCTGCTGGACCTGGCGCGCGCCAGCCTGGAGCTCAAGCGCAAGGTGATCCAGCGCCACATGGATGCCGGCCTCTTCCCCTACACTCGGCGCTACCTCGGCACCCTGCGCAACCACTTCTCCACCATCGGCGTCAACGGCATCAACGAGATGGTGCGCAACTTCAGCGGTGACGCCCACGACCTCACCACCGACTCGGGCCACGCCCTGGCCGTGCGTCTGCTGGACCATGTGCGGGCCCGCATGGTGGAGTTCCAGGAGGCCACCGGCCACATGTACAACCTGGAGGCCACCCCCGCCGAGGGCACCACCTACCGCTTCGCCAAAGAGGACAGGAAGCGCTGGCCGGACATCCTCCAGGCCGGCGGGCCCGAGGCTCCCTATTACACCAACTCGTCCCAGCTGCCCGTGGGTCTCACGGACGACCCCTTCGAGGCCCTGGAGCGTCAGGACGAACTGCAATGCAAATACACCGGCGGCACCGTGCTGCACCTGTACCTGGGGGAGCCCGTGTCCAGCACCGAGGCCTGCCGCCGTCTGGTGAAGCGGGCCCTGGAGAACTTCCGGCTGCCCTACATCACCGTCACCCCCACCTTTTCCATATGTCCCACCCACGGCTACCTCGCCGGTGAGCACGAGTTCTGCCCGCGCTGCGACGAGGAATTGATGGCCAGGAAGCGAGAGGAGTTCGAGCATGCATGACGAAACCGTTGAGCCGAGAGAAGAAGAGCGTACCCGCCGCGAGGTCCGGGTGAGCCAGGACCGTTCGTCCAGTGGACGAACGCAGCCTGATGAACGCCCGGCAGGGACGCCGGGCCGGATCGGCGCCACAGGGATGTGTAATACCCCCTCCTTGGACGACTCCGAAAGAACCCGCTGCGAGGTCTGGACGAGGGTCATGGGCTACCACCGCCCCGTGTCCTCCTGGAACCCCGGCAAGCAGTCCGAGCACCGCGAGCGCCAGTACTTCAGCGAGCCGGGCGCCGGCGCCCGCTGAACCATGGCCCCGGGCCTGCGGGTGGGCGGCCTCACGCCCCTCACCACCATCGACTACCCCGGGGAGCTGGCCGCCGTGGTGTTCTGCCAGGGCTGCCCCTGGCGCTGCCGCTACTGCCACAACAGCCACCTGCTGGAGGCCACCGGGGCAGGACGGATGGCCGGACGGATGGCCTGGCCCACAGTGATGGCCTTCCTGGAGCGCCGCCGCGGCCTGCTGGACGCCGTGGTCTTCTCCGGCGGCGAGCCCCTGGCCCAGGGCGACCTGCCCGCGGCGATGGCCTCGGTCCGCGCCCTGGGTTTCAAGGTGGGCCTGCACACCGCCGGCTGCTACCCCGCGCGCCTGGAAAGAGTCCTGCCCCTCGCGGACTGGGTGGGCCTCGACATCAAGGCCCTGCCCGAAGACTACCCCGCCACCACCGGCGTCCCCGACAGCGGCCGCCACGCCTGGCAGAGCCTCAACCACCTGGTGGCCTCCCATACCCCCCACGAGGTACGCGTCACCGTCCACAGCACCCTCCTGCCTCCCAAGCGCCTCGAGGCCCTCACCGACCGCCTCATCCAGGCCGGCGCCGCCACCGTGGTCCACCAGAAATGCAACCCCACCAATGCCCTGGATCCCGACCTCGGTACCCCAGATGAGGCCTGGGTCACCCGCCAGGCCCGGCGGCCCGAGGGGGCGGTGGTGGTGCGCGGGTGAGGGCGCCGGCGCGGGGATGCCACGACCTCAAGGCGCATATATACTCGCCTCAGACCCTTCTCCAGGTCCTTCTCCAGGTCACGGCTATGGACAGTACGCACCTCTTCAAGATCCTTCCCGAAGTCACGGCAATGCCGCCGGTGGCGCAATCGAATGAAACACTGCATTCAATGAACACAGGGCCGCTCCGTCTGTGGGCTGCAATGCCCGCGACGGAGCCGCTGCCGGACGACGGCCGGCAGCATGGACTTGTCCGACACGGTCATGTGTCCCGTTCCCGCCCTGCCGGAAAGTGGGTGGGCTCTGAAGAGAGACGGCGTCTTGTGCGGAACCGCATAAAAAACCATGAACCAAGGCCGGCTCAACAAGTCACTGGAGCAGAGCCCGATTTTCATGGCCGAATCGAAGAAATGCCGGCGGCATATGCGGACCCGCCACCGATTTCGGCCGCTTATACGGGTCCGTCGATGCATTGTTGAAAGCCATGACAGCAGATACTGACTTTCAGGTTAGCGTACAGGCGGCAGACAGCCTGTTGTCGATGTACGCCGAGTTGCGACGAGCAAGAGGGCTCGGTGCTCGTGGCAGACTGGACGCACAGAATGAAGATCTTCTCTGGCTCCCTCGGTCGGCAGTAGTAGCCGCTATCTCGGCGTTGGATTCGTACATTCACGCGGTTCTAAATGAAAAGATCCCGCATGCCTTGCAGGCGAATCCAGTTCCGGAGCCATTGTGTAAAACAATGGCCGACTTAATCCCAATCAAAAACGCTAATACGTTTTCTCTGGCTTTGCCGGTTATCGCTGGCGGAAACGTTATTCCGTATTTGAGCAACAAATACAAAGAAGAGACACTTTCGTTCTTATCCTATCAGTCCCCCGATAAGATCATCGCCGGGTATGCGCTGATTGGATATGAAGACATTTTTACCCGCGTTTCCGCAATCTGGCCAGGCCCGAATTCGACCAGTAACGATATAAAGCGGCAGCTAGCGAACTACGTCAAGCGCCGAAACCAGATAGCCCATGAAGGAGACCGAGATCAACATGGGCAGGCTCGTCACATGCAGCCGCGATATGCGCGGGACTGCAAGGAGTTCGTTGCAAATCTAGTTAGTCGGTTGAACAGGGTTGTATATGGCATTTGACACTACGCTCCCGCCGACATCGGGTCGCTGCGCGGCCCTCTGCGGCTGAGTTCGGCGTTATGTCACCAAAGATTAATCAAGCCCAATAAGGAAAAATAGTAATGGTTGATTTTAAAAAAAGATTAAAAAATAAAACGCTTCCAAAGAAAATCAATCCGCTGGAAATTTATGCTTCACTTGATCGAAGCAGTGAAACTGGCCCACTCCGCCCCTCACAGGAACGTGTGCTGTCAGAATGGTTCTCTTCCCGGAAAGATGAAAAAAATAATATTATCAAGCTGCATACTGGCGAAGGGAAAACTCTGATTGGGTTATTGCTGTTATACTCGAAAATAAATTCTAACGATGGACCTTGTTTGTATATTTGTCCGAACATATACCTCGCCGAACAGGTTCGACAGGAAGCTGTAAAATTTGGGATACCAATTTGCGAAATTGACCAAGGCAACAATCTCCCAGAAGAATTTCTTAGTGGGTCTAAAATATTAATAACTCATGTGCAAAAAGTTTTTAACGGGAAAACCATTTTTGGTTTAGGAAATCAGTCTGTCAATATCGGAGCAATTATTCTTGATGATTCTCACGCATGTATTGATTCGATAAAAGATTCGCTAACAATCAAAGTTGGAGAGGATCATGAGCTATACAAGAAGGTTATTTCTATTTTTGAGGAAGACATAAAAGGGCAAGGAGAAGGAAGTTTCCTGGAAATCGAAACCGGCGATTATAATACTATGCTTCCAATTCCTTATTGGAGCTGGTACGAAAAGCGTGACGAAATCACAAAATCAATAATTAATTGCAAAAATGATGTAGAAGTTAAATTTGTATGGCCTGTAATTAAAGATCAAGTAGCCAATTGTCAGGCTTTCATTTCAGGCCAATCACTAGAAATCTCACCTACATTAATGCCGATAGATAGTTTCGGGACATTCTCAAGGGCAAGATGTCGAGTGCTAATGTCTGCAACCACCCAAGATGATTCGTTCTTTATAAAAGGGTTGGGGTTTGACATCAAATCTGTTGAAGACCCTCTGACCAATAAGGAACTCAAATGGTCGGGTGAAAAAATGATATTAATCCCTTCTTTGATTAGTGAGGATCTTGATCGAGATTCAGTTATCCATTGGTTGGCAAAGACCAATTCCTCACGTCAATTTGGTATAGTTTCCCTCGTGCCAAGCTTCAAAAAAAAGGTTCAATATGAAAAAATCGGTGCCAGAGTTGCGACTAGTAGTAATATTTTTCAAGTAGTTAAGGCGCTAAAAGAAGGGCATTATCGCCAAACTGTCGTATTCGTGAATAGATATGATGGATTGGATTTGCCTGATAATGCATGTCGCATCTTGATTATAGATTCCAAACCATACTTTGATTCGCTTGCGGACAGATATGAGGAAGATTGTCGCCCTGATAGCGATATCGTAAACATCCGTATTGCCCAAAAGGTTGAACAAGGATTGGGGCGTAGCGTAAGAGGTGAAAAAGATTACAGTATAATTGTATTAGTGGGGGGCGACCTAGTCAAATTTGTCAAAAGCCCTCTAAGCAACAAGTATTTTTCAGATCAAACTCGAAATCAACTTGAAATTGGGATTCAAGTGGCGTCATTTGCGACTGAAGAAGCCGATGATGAAGAACCATATAAGGTGTTAGTAAATCTAATGAACCAAGTAATAGGGAGAGATGAGGGTTGGAAAGAATATTATGCAGAGTTAATGGGCAATATCTCGACAACAGAGGAACGGAAGGACATCTATGAAATATTGCAAATAGAATATGATGCTGAAAGACAATTCATTGGTGGAAACTCTGATAAAGCTTGCGAATTAATGCAGGAATTGTGTGACAAGTTTAGTGTCAATGATTTGGAGCGAGCGTGGTACCTACAGCAACTTGCTAGGTACAAGTATCGAACTAGCAAAGTTGATTCAATAAAAATACAAAAAACTGCATTTATGAATAACCTTCAACTCCTTAAACCCACTGAGGGAATCAATTACAAAAAGATTGAATTCGTTAATGAAAATAGGGTTAAGAGAATAAAAGAGTGGATGAGACAATATCAAAACTACCAGGAAATGATGATATCATTGGAGGGAATTCTTCAGAATTTATCCTTCGGTATGCCATCTGAGAAGTTCGAAGCCGCATTAAGAGAATTAGGGAAGTCTATTGGCTTTATGAGCCAGCGACCCGATAAAGAAATAAAAAAAGGGCCTGATAATCTTTGGTGCGGAGTGGAAAATCAATATATTCTGATGGAATGTAAAAACGAAGTGGAGGACACTAGATCTGAAATCTCGAAACACGAAGCAGGGCAAATGAATACCCATGCGGCGTGGTTCGAAAGTATTTATGGTGATGCGAAGTGCAAGCGAATTATTATTATCCCGACTATTAAGCTCTCGTACCATGCCGATTTCACACATCCTGTTGAGGTAATGCGAAAGAATGCTTTGAATAAACTAAAGAATAATGTGAAGAGCTTCTTCAAAGAGTTTGCTCAATATGTTTGGTTGGATGTAAGCGATCATAAAATTCAAGAACTAATAACTGCACATGAATTGGACGTGCGCAGTATAACTAACAAATATTCAGAAGCTTATAAAAAAAATTTTAAATGATATAACCGGCAGCTCAATCAGGCGCCGAACACAATGCGATTTTTTAATTGGTGCTCTTAGCGGCGCTGGATAGCCGGAACGTTAGCGAGGTAGGCTGATCCGGATGGGCAATCCCCAAGGCTCAGGCGTGATTTATAAAAGAGGGGACGACATGGAGAACATGGAATCCAATGACCACTAACACCTGGCAATCAACGACGCGCGCCATCACCTCCCTTCACCTGGACCACAAGAATCCTCGCTTGGGGCGCGAGAGCAGCGGGAAGGCTCCGCGGGAGCTGATGCAGTTTCTATTTGACCATGATAAGGCCATTGAAGTGGCACGGAGCATTGCCAAACACGGCTTCTTCGTGACCGAGCCGCTTTTGGTTGTCAGAGAGGAAGATCGGCTGATCGTGGTCGAGGGCAACCGGCGTTTGGCCGCACTAAAAGCCCTCCGAGAGCCGGGCCTTTTGGAAGGAACCCCACACCGTCAAGTTGACCGCTTGCGCCGGCAAATCGACGACATAAACACATTGGTCAAGGTCCCGGTCGTAATTGCGCCTAGCCGCCGCGCTACAGATCGGCAAGTGGCTGCCAGGCACGCGGAAACAGCAGTTCTGAGCTGGACCAAGGAGAACCGATCCAGCTTTATCCTAGACAAATTGCAGGAAGGGTACACAAACGGGCAGATCCGGGACAGACTTGGATTCACGACTGCGGATATTCAGGAGGCCCGGCAATTTCGAGCCATTGCTGATATGGCACGATCGGTTCAACTGGAAGACGAAGTTAAGGCCAAGGTGGAAAATCCACGAGCCAAGATCTTCACTACGATCGAACGGGTGTTCAATTCAAAGGCCGGTCGGGAGGCTCTTTGTATCAGGGCTGATGAAGAACACGGAGTCAAAATCAATGCCTCCAAAGCTCGTTTCGAGAAGGCGTACGCAAAGCTCGTTTCTGACATCGCATTGAGCAAGCAGTCGTCGCGCTCACTCAACAAGGACGATGAAATCAAGAGCTATTTTGATACCTGGGCCAGCGAGGAACTCCCAAAGCGGACAACGAAAACAATAGTTCCTGCCGACGTTGTCGGAAAGAGGACTGTTGCATCCAATAAGGGTGGCTCGCAGGTACAAGCTGCGCCCAAGGCGAGGTCAACAAGCAAGAAGGTGATTCCACCAGGCTTCAAGGTGCGCCATGGATCTGAACGCCTAGTCGACCTGCGAAAGGAACTCGGGAAGATTAACCGCGAGGACCTTCCGAATTCCGGTGCTCTTGGACTCCGTGTATTCCTGGAGCTTGCCATGATTGATTACCTGAAACGCAAAAATTTGTTCGAGCCACTTTGTAAGCGACTCAAGGCATCCAATAAGCTCCGTGGCACCCAGCCGGAAATGCGGCAACTGGCGTCTGAGTTCAAGCAGATTGCCGAAGCTCAACTGGCGGTGGACGAAACCCGCCAGGTTAACAAGGCGTTGTCATATGACAGAGCTGCGCCATTCAATGTGACCGATCTCCATGGATTCATTCACAGCCACGACATGCCGACCGGTCGTGACATTGAGCAGTTCTGGCTTCGCATGGAACCATTGTTTCGTCTAATGTTGACGGAGGACTGAGATAATGGCGACGCTTGCGAGTCCGCTTCGCTATCCGGGTGGTAAGGCGGCAATGGCTCCGCTTCTTCGGAAGGTTCGGTCACTCAACGGCCTCGGTCAACACTCGATCGCGGAGCCCTTCGCCGGTGGAGCGGGGGCCGCGCTCGAAATGCTGATGGGCGAAGATACTCATTATATCGTCATCAATGATTTGGACCCGTCCATTGGTGATTTTTGGTGGGCTTTGACCAATCAGTCCACGCGCTTCCTGCGCCTAATCGATGACGCGCCACTAAACATTGAGGAATGGAAGCGCCAGCGGGCGATTCTAAAAAAACCGTGGCAATATTCTCGGCTCCGAAGGGGATTTGCGACTTTTTATCTGAACCGCTGCAACCGTTCAGGCATCATCTTGAATGGAGGTCCAATCGGAGGTTATGATCAAAAGGGGCGCTGGAAAATTGATGCGCGATTCAATCGTAAGCGCTTGCGGGAACGATGTAGCCGCATTATTGAATACCGAGACCGAATCCAGCTGTCAAACCTCGATGGCATCCAACTCGTGGAAGATCACGCCGACGACAAAACATTCCTTTTCATCGATCCTCCATATTACAACAAGGGGCCCAAACTCTACCTCAACGCGTTGGACCACGAATACCACAAACGCCTGGCGGGGATACTTGGATCAAAACAGGATGCGTCTTGGGTTGTTACCTATGATGATTGCCCGGAGATTAGAGCACTATACGAAAACTGGGCTCAGGTCATATCTTTCGGGCTCCGATATTCCGCATCGGGTGCGGCGCAGGGAAAGGAGGTTTGCATCGCGCCTCAATGGCTGCAGCTTCCCGACGACCTTGAATCCCGCAGGATTTCTTGGATCAAAAATCACGGCGCCTAATGGCGTCAGATACTGGGGCATCCCCACGAATTGTTGATGTTTCGAGCAAATATTTGAGAATAATGAATAATAGTAAATAATAAGGGACAACAGCAGCGGCTTGTCAATGCCGCACATTCTAGCGGGTGGGAATCCCGCCCGGGTAACCGCTAACCCCGGGCCCGGTATCGAGCCTTGCAGTCAGTCCGATAACGGACTGGTTGATGCGTGCACAGCCGGGGTCAGGTCTTGCACAGCCGCGTGCACAGCCGGGGTCAGGTCTTGACCTTTGCATGTCTGTCCTGCCCAAGGGGCTGATGCGGATCCGCCACTACGGATTTCTGCCGAACCGGGCACCAATAGGGGACGGACCACGGTTTTTTTGTCCTATCCTTTATTCAATAAAGCCAGGATGACGAGGGACCATGCCACGGCGACCCAGAGTAGGGCGATTAATGGGGTCACGATTAATGGGGTCAGCCACCATATTGTGTTAGCCATCTAGCACCAGGTCTTCAGGTGAGAGCCACCCATGGCGCGTCTTGCCCGCTACGTCATTCTCGGTCAGCCGCAGCACATTATTCAGCGGGGGGGGAACAACCGCCAGGTGATTTGTGCGGCGGATGCGGACTACCGGTTTTTCCGGGACGCGCTGGTGGCGGCGGCCGCCAGGCACGGTCTGGCCATTCATGCCTATGTTTGGATGACCAATAACGTCCACGTCCTGGCGATGGCGGAGTTCAGTCACGGCATCAGGAGTGAGGCGCTGGCCACCCATCCCCGCCCAACACAGGCGATGCCGCTGCGCACCACGACGGTGTCGACTATCCCTGCCCGCAGTGCCGGACCGGACGGCTTACGTAATAGCGCAGATTGCGCCCCGTCGTGCATCCTGGAGGCCGCCCGACACGCGACACTAAGGCCGTAGAACAGGATAAAGACTCGCTGTCTTGACCGAGGGGGGACGGCCCCGCAGCGCGGCAGCGGTCACGCTCGTCCGGACATTGGATTTTGTGCAGAAATGGCGAGAGAATGACCACCCATCGCACGTCGCAGGGACCGAAGACATGGACGAAGAGGCCTCGCCGGCCACGACCACCGCCCCGATCAGCGCCACCCCCGGCGCACTGCGCCCACCCTGCGCGATACATTTCCCTATAGATCAGACCGCGCCGGTCGGATGAGCGGCTTAGTCCAACAGACATTTATTCGCCATGCTGCGTACGGCGGATAAATGCTTATTAGTTCGGCCAGAATAGGACAATCGTAGATGGATATTGAGGACGTTGTTGTGGCCATCCGTAACAGTCAGGTCCGCATCACAGACCATGCGGATGAAGAGGCTGTGGACGATGATCTGACATTCGACGAGATATATTTTTCAGTGATGCATGGCGAAATCATTTAAGAGTATCTGAATGATAAGCCATACCCTAGTTGTCTCGTCATGGGTATGAATTTTGCGAGCGAACCAATTCATAGCGTCTGGGCCTATAATTCAGACAATGGATGGGCTGTGATAATTACAGTGTATCGGCCAGATCCCGCGCGCTGGATTGACTGGAAAGTGAGGATGAAGAAATGATTCCATTTGAAAAATGTCCTGTATGCGGTGGCGAGCTTGAGACCAAGCAAGTAGAAAAGTTGTTACGCGGTGGGGGTAACACTGTGGCAGTGAAAGTTACTGCAGAGGTCTGTCAGCATTGCGGGGAACGGCTTTACGCGGAGGACGTTGTCAGATCGTTTGAAGAGATTCGCACCAAGCTCAAGAAGCAGGAGTTTGCCCAACTAAGACCGGTTGGTCGGTCTTTTACTGTTGACAACGATTGGCCAAACAAGGCCATCCAGCCGGCCGCTTAACCCGCCGCTTCGCATTGGGTTAAGCGCCGGCTGACTGCTGGTGGTTAGCCACAAATCCAAATCGCCAACATGAAACCAGGAAAAAAAGATATAAAGACAAATCTTCTCATCCAGGGGGATGAGTTAGATGCGTTACATGATGTTTGCTACGTATTTACAGAATGTTTTGGATTGGATTCAAGAGTCGCTAATTATAAAGGGAGGCGACCGCTTGGTTTATATCAGTGGGATTATGAGTGTCTTATATCTGGGTTAGATTACGTGGTGAATAATGAAAGAGGGCAGCAAGGAACATCAAGCGATAATCTTGAGCTTTTGAAAGAACTGCTAGAACGAATCAATAAAATATATAAAAATGCATATGACTAAGGCGCATAATACGCGGCTAACGAATAAGGATGGAGTGTAGATCTCGGAGGATAAGGGGGCAGACACGATATGGTAATAGGCTTATTACGGACCCAGTGATCCATTGGTAGCCGCTTAATTCAAAGGGTGCGGCTCTTTTGGAGCGACATCCACCAGCCCCTATGCGGCCAGGCAGCACGGCTGGCCATACCCGGTCGGATAGTTGCGCCGCCGCTCTTGGCTGCGATGGAATGCAAAGTAGTCCTGTAAGTCTCCGCTGGCATGCAGGGCGCGCAGCTTGAGGATGGCCTCAGCACCCTTCAAACTCCATCGGGCGCCGGTGATTTCCAGGCGGTCCTTGACCAGGTAGCGACAGGCACCCTCGATGACGCCGGTGGCGATGGGCCATCCGTGGGCCAGTGCCTCGGCATAATCCAGGCGCGCCTTGTTCTTGAGCAGGTAGCGGGCACAGGTGTCCACGGCCTTGCGCCGCGCTGGCGTCAATCCCTGGCGTGTCGCGCTGCGGCGCATGCCGGCAGCCACGCTGCTGGCCTCGCTGTGCAGGACGCGCAGAGCCCGCTCCATGACCCACTGCTCGGCGCCCTGCGAGCCCGCGGGATGGAAGCAGTAAGCGGCCTTCCACAGATACTCCAGCACATGGATGAAGTCCTGGATGACCACCACGTCGCCCCCGTAACGCGCGATGCACCCGTTCACGATGTCCAGCTGCTTCTCGTGCCCGTCTACGAGCACCAGCCAGCGCCGCCGGCGCTCTGTATCACGCCGGGCAGCCTCCTGAAACAGGCGCTCGATGACCATCTCCGGGGGCTCCTCCAGGCTGGCCCATACCCGTTTCCCTTCAGGCCGGGGCCGGGCATCGCTCGAGCGCTCCTCCACACCCATGATCTGCTCGGCACTGCGCCAGTGCGGCGCCACGTCGTAGATAGCCGCCACGGTGGCCATCCGCTTGCGGTTGCGCTTCTCACCCTGGCTCAGCCGGGTCTTGAGCTTGTGACACGTGCTCTGGGCCGCCTTGCGGGTCGCCGGACGCAAGTCCTCGGTCCGCACCACGATACCCTTGCCGTCCGCGCTCATCACCAACAGATCGGTGTCCTCGGCCTGTGTGCCCGCGCGGGACTGATAATAGGCATCAAAGTCCTCCACCACGACCGTGGACAGCTGCTCGGCTTGGCGCTTGGGCACATGGCCTCCTGTGTTCTGGCGCACCGCGCTGACCGTCTCGTCGAAGGACTCCTTCACCACGGCCTTGACCACCCGCTCACGCAGACCGTGCGAGTACTTCTCCCGCGGCAGGTTCAGCGACTCATCCAGCGGAAAGACGCTCGCCAATCCCCGCTCGCTGTAGCCCTTGCGCCGGACCTCGACGGTCCCGAACACGGTCTCAAGCTGCCGGCTACGGTCGCCGCGACACTGCTCCCGCTCCTGGCCATCGGCACCTGTCACCGCGCTCACACGCACCTCGTTATGCGTGCGCAAATCCACGTAACCCTGCATCAAGCGCCGCAGAACTTCCCGTCCTTCCTCCTCAATGAGTCGTTCCACCTGGCCGTGCTCCAATGCCTCGTTGTCCGCGCTGCAAAGCGCACCCACCAAGTGCTCAAACCCCTCTCGGGCCGCCGTAAACTCGTCAAATCCATCCACCTTGGTATACGCTGTCATCGTCGGAAGGGCCTCCCAGTGGTACATAACGGTTTCGTAGCTTGTTACATACCATCGGCTGGCCCTTTCGGCTACCCCCAATCACGCTATCTCATTGATTTCATTGCGTCCTAAAAGATCTGCACCCTAATTCAAACCGCAGCAGAAAACTTGTCGCACTACGAGCATTCCCTTGACGGCATGATTCCATCTGTGGAATCATACTCGCATGAGCTGGGATGTTGAATTCACGGACGAGTTCGCGGAATGGTGGCGGACCTTGTCCGAGGAAGAACAGATCTCCGTCGATGCGACGGTCCGTTTGCTTGAGGAGCGTGGGCCGCAACTTCCGTTTCCTTATAGCAGTGGGATCAACGGATCAAGGCACAGCCACATGCGCGAGCTTCGCACCCCGCATGACGGAAGGCCTTACAGAACACTGTATGCCTTCGATCCACGACGCACCGCGATCCTGCTCATTGGTGGCGAAAAAACCGGCGATGATCAGTGGTACGAGCGGACAGTGCCAGTGGCCGATCGGCTTTACGACCAGCACTTGGACGAGTTGAAACGAGAGGGTTTGATAGGTGGCTAAGAAATTTTCCAATCTTCGAGCCGGCATGTCGACTGAAGCCCAGGCAAAATCTCAGGCCAAAGCGGATGCTTTGCTGAAGGGCATGCCTTTACACGAACTTCGAAAAGCCCGTGGTCTGTCGCAACAGACTCTCGCTGAAGTACTTCACGTTCAACAGCCCGCCGTGGCCAAGTTGGAACGCCGCACCGACATGTACCTGTCCACGCTGCGTAACCATATTCGGGCAATGGGCGGCGAACTCGATGTCATTGCACGATTCCCGGACGGAGAGGTTCGCATTGAGAGCTTTGCCGGCCCAGATGAAGAGTCAGTGGTACGTTCCGCTTGAAGGCAGAGCGCCTAATGGAACAATTGCTAATAGCTAATCGGGTCAAGCTAATGGCGGCAGACACGATATTGTAGCAACCGAGGCCGGTTTCTGACCTTTGCACTCCAATCGCGTTGGGCATTTTTGTCCTAATCAGAACAGGAGGGCCCCCTCCTGATACTGCGCCAGCACGGGGTCATGGGTCACCAGCCGGAGCGGCTCTGTTAGGGCCTGGGCGGCGAGCAGTCGGTCGAAGGGGTCGCGGTGGTGGTCCGGCAGCCCCTCTACCGCGGCGGCGTGGCCCGGACCCACGGACAGCAACATATAGCCGGATTCCTGGAAGTACCGCAGCGCTGTCTCACCCGAAAGGGGCATGTCCCTGCGGCGCAGGCTGTGCTTGATGGCAATTTCCCATACAGATGCGGCACTTACCACCAGCGTGTTCTCCGATGCCAGCAGGAGCGACCGGATGGATTGTGGTAGGCGCGGGCTGTCCACAATGGCCCATAGGGCCACGTGGGTGTCGAGTAACAGCCTCATTGACTGAATAACGCCGCGATCTCTTCGTTGCCGGCATCGATGTCGTCGGGGATCTCCACCCGCCCCTTGGCAACCCCGAGACGCCGTTGGGCGGGCGCCCTCTCGTACCGCACCAGCCTGGCCACCGGACGCCCGTTGCGAGCAATGATGATCTCCGTTTCCTCGCCGCTCTCCACTTCGGCGACCAGGCGTGACAGCGAACTCTTTGCCTGAAGCATGTTGACGGTGGTCACTTAAAAATCTCCGCAAGTGAGGTCTGGTCTAGTCTAGCTAGCGTCATGGATAAGGACAAGCTCAGACGGGGTAGTTTTTCAGAATAAGGGTAGAAAAAGGGGACGAGAAAAAGGGGACGCGAGAAAAAGGGGACTGAGCCATCCAGACCATAGGACTTGGCCGGGTGACATGGAATGCGCGCTCGATTTCCATATCGCGTTTTATGTCGGTTAACCAATCTTCTCCATGGTTAACGAAACTGCAGCTTTTGTCGAAACCGTCGCGACGCGCGCCGAATGCGTCGGGATAAGATGAGGAAGACTTTTGCCCACCAGGGATCGTAGTCTGCCTCAGGGTATTCGGCGAAATAACGGCTGAAATTCTCCTCCAGAAAGAGGTTGTATAGCTCGAAATCAGCCAGGCAGCTTTCGTAGACGCCCCGCAACTCGATAAGGGCCCTGTCATAGTCGGCCTGCCTTTGGCGTATATCGGAAAAGCTGTCCAACAACTGGCGCGGTTCGGTGTCATTCAAGAGCTTTTTCTGCAAAGACAGATCAATCTGCAGAGCGACACGTACAGCACGTAAATCCCCAAGATCTTGCACGACGACCTTGTCGGGATCGTTTGTGGCGAGGAATTCCAACAGTCGGCCGGTTAAAGTCCGTGCGTCATTGGCTCTATGGTGGAGATCGTCAAAGTCGATCCGGCATTTTTTTTCGACCGGGCCGTATTTATCCACCAGGTCGGTCAATTCCGAAATCATGCCACCGAAGACGCGCGTAGAGGCAAACTGGCCCTGTTCATCCACAATGAAAAACTCGCCGGTAAGATACATGGGATCAGCCAGTACGATCTCCTTGACGACGTTGCCCAGCCCGTCCTCCAGCACGCGCCAGACGGCATCCCTTGGATTTCCAGTGCGTGGAAGGATCTTGCGTGCGGTAAATGCGCGAATCTTGTCTCGATCCACCTGGCATTCTTCGCCAATGAAATCGGGGCGGGACGTGCCCAGTACGTCTTCAAGACGCACGTCGGAGGCGGACTTCTTCAGTCCCCGGGAAATCATGGTGACCATGTCTCGGCGAAAACCGATCAGCAGGTAATTCTCGAACGGAGAGGATTGTGTGAGGTCCATCAGGTATCGCCGGGGGCCAAGATGGCGGTCCCGTATATCCCTGTACCATGAAAACCGCAGGTCGTTGACGGAATTCTTGTGCGTACTGAACGGTGGTGACGCAAACAGTTTCTGCGCCTGACGAAAAGGAATGCGGGAAGGCTGCCCTGCGGCGTTGTGGTCTTCCAGTAGTGGCAGGTCGGCCTCCAGTGCGTGTCGGGCCAGGCGCAGAAACGATTCCCGGTCGTCGTACGGGGGCTTGATATCCCTGGCGCTGAGAGCAAGCTCGTAAGGGCGCCAGAACCGGTCCCTAAGTATGCGCTCCTGAATTTCAGGTTGCCGTTTCCAGGCCCGTCCCGCCGTGTCGTAATTGGTGTCGACGAAGGAATAGGCGCGTTGCGCTCTGGCCTTCAGTTTGTCGTAGATGACTGACAACAGCAGGATCAGGCCCATGCCCACAAAGGCGCCGCCCATACTGAGATGGCGCAGATTGCGGGACTGCCTGAAGGCATTGCGGGTGGTGGCTTGAGAAAACTGCGATAGTTTGCGAACGACGAGGCTTTTTAGTTTTCCACCGCGGAATTTCAGCACCACTTTTGTTAGCGTCTTTCCTATGTCCATAAGAGCGATTCCGGCTTAACAGGTGGGTTGAGAGCGATATAATGGTTGCAGATATCCTAATTGTGCTAGGTTTCTGGCGCCAAGTCGTCCGATGGGAGCCACCCGTGGCCCGTGCTGCTCGCTGCGTCATTCCCGGCCAGCGGCGGCACATTATTTAGCGGGGTAACTCCCAGTGATCGTGAGAAGTCGAACATTAATGCTCAGATCAGTAGGTTGCAGGTCATTGTTGGTACTGCAAATGAGCGGATAGCTGAGTGTCTGGTCCCTTTTGTGTGGCCCCGTTTCGGTGCAGGCGAAACGTCATGTGCTTTGACACCTGATACGTTACGGGGCACACTCAAGGAGTGATTCGAAGCTTCAAACACAAGGGCTTAGCCAAATTCTTCAAGTCCGGCAGCACCGCAGGGATTCGGGCCGCTCATGCAAAGAGGCTTCGGCTTATTCTCGGTAGATTGAATGCAGCATCAGACACCAAAGATATGGACTTGCCGGGACTTCGGCTGCACGAACTCTCAGGGAATCGCGCCGGAATCTGGTCCGTGACGGTCGGCGGTAACTGGCGAGTGACGTTCAGATTTGAGGACGGGGATGCCGTGATAGTGAATTACGAAGATTACCACTGAGGTGCCGCTCATGTTGATGCACAACCCTCCCCACCCTGGTGAAGTATTGCGAGAGCTTTGCTTGGAACCCCTTGGCCTCTCTGTAACGGCAGCGGCAGAAGCGTTGGGCGTCAGCCGCAAGACTCTGAGCGCTGTGTTGAACGGCAAGGCCGGCATTAGTCCCGAAATGGCTATCCGTCTTTCGATCGCCTTTGATACCTCGGCAGAAAGCTGGCTGAACCAGCAGTCCCAGTATGAGCTTTGGCGTGCTGAACGACATCGCAAAGAACTCAAGGTAAAAAGGCTTGTTGCGGTCTAAAGCCTGTGGAGTCACTACGAATGATGCGCGAAGAACGTTTCGTTGCATAATCAACAACGGTGAAAACCAAATACTTGGAGGAATGATGGATCCTGAGAAAATAATGGACGGAATTTCAAAGGAAATCGAAGCCGCTCTGAGGGCAATGGCAAAGGCCAAGACGCCGGAGGAAAAACTGACGCATAGCGAAACAGTAAAAAATCTGTGCGAGTCACTCGGGGTGTTTCTTAACTTGGCCAGGGATATCGCGCCATATGACGATGATGATCCAATCCCGTTCTAGAGAGGAAATGGCGCACGGAATCGAGGGTGTTAAAGTCTCGTCCGGCAGGGGGCCAATGAGGCCGGCGCCCGTCTCCCTCGGGGTGTATCGCCCATGACCTATTCCATCGTCGCCTTCGATCTGGACAGTGGGGACCTGGGCGTGGCCGTGCAGTCCAAGTTCCCCAACGCCGGGGTGACCATCCCGTTCGCCCGGGCCGGGGTGGGGGCCATCGCCTCCCAGGCCTACCTGAACCCGGGCTTCGGCCATCGCGGTCTGGCCCTGCTGGAGCAGGGGGCGAGCCCCGAGCAGGCCCTGGACATCCTGGTGGGGGGCGACCCCGAGCGGGCCGTGCGCCAGGTGGGCATCGTGGACGCCCGCGGACGCAGCGCGGCCTACACCGGGGCGGAGTGCTTTCCCTGGTGCGGCGCGCTCCAGGGGGAGCACTTCACCGCCCAGGGCAACGTGCTCGCCGGCCCGGCGGTGGTGGAGGCCATGGCCGAGACCTTCGCCGGCACACGCGGCCCCCTGGCCGAGCGCCTGCTGGCGGCCCTGGCCGCGGGCCAAGGCGCGGGGGGGGAGGTGCGCGGCCAGCAGTCCGCGGGCCTGCTGGTGGTGCGGGCCGGGGGCGGTTACGGGGGCCATGACGATCGCCTGGTGCCCATTTCCGTGTACGACCACCCCACGCCCATCGCCGAACTCGAGCGCCTCTATGCCATCCACCGCCTGACCTACTTCCGCAGCCATCCCGATGACCTGGTGCCCGTTGCCGGAGCAACGGCCCGGGAACTCCAGGCCCTGTTGCGGGAGCGCGGGTTCTACCGGGGCGCGATGGACGGGGAGTGCGGCCCGCTCATGCGCCGGGCCCTGCACGACTTCATGGGCTGGGAGAACTACGACGAACGCATTCGCGACGACGGCCTCATCGACCGGGAAGTGTTGGAGGACATCCGCCGCAAACACGGTGTGGCAGGGGCACAAAGTGAAGCGCCTTGATTGCCTATTGGCATCCGCCTTTCTTCGTCATGCCGGGCCCGACCCGGCATCCAGGGCGGCGCGTACCGGCGCTGCGAGGAGCCACGGCCTCAACGATTGAATGCCGGGACCCATCCCGGGCTGCGGGCGGGCCGATGGCACGGGCGGCCGGTTGAATCCGCGGACAGATGCGCCTAATGGGGTCACGCCTAATGGGGTCAGACACGATATTGTGCTTGGCTTCAGCACCAAGTCTTCAGGTGAGAGCCACCCATGGCCCGTCTTGCCCGCTACGTGATTCCCGGTCAGCCGCAGCACATTATTCAGCGGGGGAACAACCGCCAGGTGATTTGTGCGGCGGATGCGGACTACCGGTTTTTCCGGGACGCGCTGGTGGCGGCGGCCGCCAGGCACGGTCTGGCCATTCATGCGTATGTTTGGATGACCAATAACGTCCACGTCCTGGTGATGGCGGAGTTCAGTCACGGCATCAGGAGTGAGGCGCTGGCCAGCCATCCCCGCCCAACACAGGCGATGCCGCTGCGCACCACGACGGTGTCGACTATCCCTGCCCGCAGTGCCGGACCGGACGGCTGTACATCATCGCGCAGATTGCGCCCCGTCGTGCATCCTGGAGGCCGCCCGACACGCGACACTAAGTCCGTAGAACAGGATAAAGACTCGCTGTCTTGACCGAGGGGGGACGGCCCCGCAGCGCGGCAGCGGTCACGCTCGTCCGGACATTGGATTTTGCGCAGAAATGGCGAGAGAATGACCACCCATCGCACGTCGCAGGGACCGAAGACATGGACGAAGAGGCCTCGCCGGCCACGACCACCGCCCCGATCAGCGCCACCCCCGGCGCACTGCGCCCACCCTGCGCGATACATTTCCCTATAAATCAGGGTTCGTCAGCAGAATTCGTGGGTGTAGAAAGAAGAATATTCTCTCGCTGAGACCAAGGAAATCGGGTTGTAGGTCGGGTTGTAGGTCGGGCTTCAGCCCGACACCCCACGCTGGCGGGTGGTACCGACCCGGCACGCGGTATGCGCGGGGGTTGAATGTCGGGATGAATCCCGACATTCGTGCCAAAGGAATGGGCGGTGGGGGTGCTGTGTAGGTCGGGCTTCAGCCCGACAGGCGGGGCCTATAGTTGGGTGAGCTTGCGAACCCCGACGAGTTAATGAATTTGCACCGTAGTATCAACCATCGGCCTCCCCATCGCGTCTTCCGTCATCTCCCCCTATCCCTTGTCTTGGCGAGAACCTATGGTTCGTTGCGGAAAAACCAACCCGAAGGTGCGCCGCGCCGCTACTATTTGTCCATGGACATCATCTACTTGGCGTTCGCCGTAGGGGCAACATTTACCCACAGATTCTGCGGACGAACCAAAAAGATCTTGGGTGCGGAAGGTCGCGGGTCCAACCCGGCATGGGTGCATGAAGCGAGGCCGGGACGTCGGGAGGAAGCAAGACCTTGTGTCTATGGAACGGGTAGTGTTTCGTCCGGAAGTCAGGTCCCAAGGGATGCGTATGTTTTGGTGGGCATCGGGTGGCTCATAACAGCCCCAGGGGGGTGACGATATGGCCGGGTAGGATGGCGTCGAGGCCGGTGGCGCCGAGGTGGGCGGCCAGCAATTCCCCGTAGACGTCACGGTAGTCGATGGTGCCGGCCAGGTAGCGGCCGCCCTCCAGGTAAGCCGGGTCGAGCCCCGGCCAGCCGCTGTTGAGGTAGAGGCCACCACGCACGCCGCCCCCCACCACCATCCAGGTGGCGGCGCGGCCGTGATCGGTACCGCCGCTGGCGTTTTCCTCCACGGTACGTCCGAACTCGGTTTGAACCAGCACGGCCACATCGTTGCGGCGCGGGCCCAGATGGGCGAGGAAGGCGTCCAGACCCGTTGCCAGGACTGCCATCCGGCGCGCCTGGGTTCCTTCGTCGCCCCCCTGGTGGCGGTGGGTGTCCCAGCCCCCGAGATCCAGGGTGATGACGGCGAGGTCGGGATCCGTCAGCAGCAGTTCGGCGGCACCCGACAGGCCGACTCCGAAGGGGCCCGCCGGATAGGCGCCGGCTACCGGCGCAGGGGCGCGGGCACGATTGCGGTCCGCGAGCAGTACCGTGGCGGCCTCGTACCAGGGGGCATGACGATGGCCGGGGATGTCGCCGTCCGGGTAGGCCTCCTCGAGCACCCGCTGGAGCAACGTGTCTTTGGCCTCGTTGGCGGCCAGGGTCAGGTCGAAGGGATCCGCGTAGGCGGCCACGGGTCGCGGGCCACGCAGGGATAGGGGGGGCGCCGGCGCCAAGGCCAGGGCGGCCGTCGCCACAGGCGTGGTCGCCAGGTAGCGGCCCAGCCAGCCTTCGCCGCCGCCGCCATACTCCATATCGGCCTGACTCTCGAAATGGGACAGCGCGCCTCCGGGCAGGTGCACGGTGGGCAACAGGGCCACCTGTCCTTCCTGATAGTGCCGGTGCAGCGGCTGCAGCGCCGGGTGGAGGCCGAAGAAGCCGTCGATGTCCAGCGCCGAGGCGGGATCGCCAGGGCTGGGCGGGGCGATGCGCAGGGTGGGGCGGGCGTTGTGGTAGGCATCCTCGCCATAGGGCACCACCATGTTGAGGCCGTCACAGCCCCCGCGCAGGAAGACCACCACCAGGGCGCGGCCGTTGCGGGTGGCAGGACTGCCCCAGGCCAGGCGCATGCCGGCGGCGGGCGCCAGGGCTGCCACCAGGCCTGTGCCCAAGCCGCGCAGGAGGGTTCTTCTGTGCATGTGGCGGCTCCTATTGGAAATGAAAGGCGGGTAGCGCCAGGGCGACGAGGAGCAGTTCCCGCAGCCGGCGCCCTGCCTGGGGTCCGCTCGGTTCGAAGGGGCGGGCGCCGTCGTTGGTGAGGATGGCCCGTCCCAGTTCCCAGTCGGCGCGGGTGAAGTCGGGCCCGTGGACCCAGGCGAGCACGGTGCCCACGATACCGTCCGTAGTAGTGATGCCTTCCCACTGGAGTTCGGGTCCAGGATCGGCAATGGCGCCCTGGAATGGGCCGCGGTCCGAGGCCACGCGGTCGAGGAAACTCAACCGCGCCCGCAGGCCGTGGGTGGAGACCCAATGCTCGCCCGCCTCGGGGTAGCCGGTGGGGATGGGGTTGTGGAACAAGGGCATTCCGAGTTTATGCAACCACCAGCGCGGCATGGTCGCCTCGGGGGCGGGCCCCAGCACCCGCAGTGCCGCAAGGACATACTCCAGCGGCGTGCGCACACTCGAGCGCTCCTGAGCGGCCGCCAACATGGCCGGTGAGCGTACGATCACGCCCACCACCCGGGCCATCTGGTCGGGGGCATTCACGCCGGCCATGAAGGCGGCGACACAGTCGGCGTGCAGGGCGGCATCATCGGCCCTGCCCAGCAACAGGACGAGCAGCTTGCCGCAGATATGGTCCGCCGTCGCCGGGTGGGCTGCCAGGATGTCGAGCACCTGCTCGCCATCCTCCATGCCGCGACCCGCTGCCAGATGGGTGCCCAGCACGGTCTTTGGGCCCGTGTCATGGATGTCGTCGTTAAAGTGGAACGCATCGTCGTCGATGGTCCAGCCGGTGAATGCCCGGGCCACCGCCGCCACGTCGGCCTCGGTGTAGCCGCCATCCAGGCCGAGGGTATGCAACTCCAGCAGTTCTCGGGCGTAGTTCTCATTGGGTTTGCGGGCGCGGTTGGCAACGCCGTCGAGGAAACGGAGCATCGCCGGGCTGCGCGCACTCACCTCCAGCAGATCCCGGAACCGGCCGAGGGCGTTGGCGCGGAAGGCGTCGTTCTCGGCAATCTCCCACTGGGGATGGCCATGGCCCTGGAGGGCGGTATTGAAGTGGTTGTCCCAAAACCACGTCATCACCTCGCGCAACTGGCGGCGACTGTGGAGGGCGTGGGCCAGCAGGTGATCGGCAGGGTGCTCGAAGGTTTGGGTTGCTCGCCAAGCCTCGAAGGTAGTGTCGTCGATGCGGGCGGGGTCCAGTTGATTATCCAGGTAAGCGGCGATGCCCAAACGCTCGACTTCGGCGAGGCCCGCGGGCGTCGCGCCGAAGCCGATGCGGTCGAGCAGGCCTCGCCGTTGCCGCGCCGCCGGGTTAGTGTGGAGGGCCAGCTCGCGGGCCGTGGTATTGCCGGCGGTATCGGTGGCGATGAGGCGCAGGGTTAAATCCCCTGCGGCGCCGGCTGCCCCGGCGAAGGCGGTATAGGCCCAGGCCCCGGTTGCCGCTACTTCCGTGGCACGCCCATCCATGAGCTGGCCGTCTCCGTTCAGAAGCTCCGCGGCCATGGATGCGGGCCCGGTATCGTCCCTGACCGTGCCCGTTACCACGAACGCGCCGTCGGGCACGTGCTCGCCTGAGCGGTGCGTGCCCACATCAATGATGGGCGGGGTAACATCACGTACGAGCAGGACGTCCACCGCCGCCGTGGCGGAGTTGAAAGCCTGGTCCTGGGCGGTGGCGGTGATGGTGAGTTGGGTCGGGGTGGCGACGGTCACGGGCCCGATGGCGGCGCGCCACGTGCCGCGGTGGCGGTCCAGCTCGGCGGGCAGGACGCGCAGCAGGCCGCCGCCGTCGGTGAGGACGAGGCTCACGCTGCGTACCCGCTCGTTGTCCGTGACCATGCCTTCCACGACGAAGCCGTGGTCCCCCACCGCGGCGGCAGGTGCCGGTGCGGCGATCAGCAACTGTGGGGGCTCCTGATCGGGACGGTGGGGATCGTCCGGATCGGTGGCCACGGTCACTGGGCCGCGGTGGCGCACCAGGGGACCGAAATGGTTGGCGCCGTCGCCGTAGGGGTCGATGGCCTTCAGCACGTAGACCTTGCCGTTACCGAGTTCGGGCAGGTCGAGCCGGACCTCGCCATGGGCATCCGTGGCGGCGGCCTTCACCCGGGCCAGGGTGCCGTCCGCGGCCTTCTGCAGGGCCACCACCTCGATGCCGGCCAGGGGCTGGCCGGTGGTGGAATCCACCAGGCTGACTGGTACCGTGCCCACCCGCCAGCCGTGCCAGCCGGTCTCGGTGATGGGGGCGCTGGTGAGCCAGTGGGCATGGGGCCTGGCCTTCAGCACGTAGGTCCGGCCCTCGCCCAGCCCCGCCAAGTCGAAGCGCGCCTTGCCCTCGCCGTCCGTGTCCCGGGCCGCCGCCCACACCAGGCTGCCGTCCGGGAGTTGCTCATGGGCCGCCACCCGCACCCTCGCCAGGCCCGCACCGCTCACGTGGTCGATGAGGCGTACCGTGAGGGCCGCGTTGCCGACCACGAAACGGAACCGGCCCGGGCCCTCATAGGGCTCGCTGAGCTTCCAGCTCCCGTCCGACGGGCTCGCGGCCTGAAGCACGTAGGGCCGGCTGCCCAGGGCCGGCGGGTCCAGCCGCACCACTCCGTCGCCGTCCGTACGTACCTGGCGCACACTCCGGCGGCTGCCATCGGGCTGCACCTCCAGCACCCTCACGTCTTTCCACCGATAGGGCTGGCCGTTGGCGCCGTTCTCCAGCACCACCTCCAGGCGCCCCGCCTCCAGCCGATGCACCCCCGCCACGCCGATGTCCCCACTCGTCAGCCGCCGCCCGTAGGGCTCGGCCCGTACCACGTACTCCGTGCCGGCACCCAGGCCGTCCACGTCGAAATCCACCCGCCCCGCGGCGTCCGTCCGGCGCCGGTCCTGGAGGCTCAGGCGACCATCGTCCCGGCGCCGGTACAGCTCCACCCATTCATCGGACAGACCCGCGCCGCTGACGCCGTTGACCAGTTCCACCTCCAGGGGCATGTTGCCCACCACGAAGCGCTTCTCGCCACCGCCCCAGTAGGGGGCACTGTACTTCCACTCGCCGTCCGTCGGGCTCAGAGCCCGCAGCACCAGCGGCACCTCCCCGAGGACGTCTGGATCGAGGCGCAACCAGCCCGCTCCGTCCGTCTCCACGTTCATCACGTGGGGATAACGCCCATCCACGCCCCGCTCCCGCAGGGTCAGGGCCAGGCCCGCCAGGGGCGCGCCCGTCCGCCCGTCCAGCACCTGCACCGCCAGCCGCCCCACCCGCCAGCCGTGCCAGCCGGTCTCGGTGATGGGGGCGCTGGTCAGCCAGTGGGCATGGGGCCTGGCCTTCAGCACGTAGGTCCGGCCCTCGCCCAGCCCCGCCAGGTCGAAGCGCGCCTTGCCCTCGCCGTCCGTGTCCCGGGCCGCCGCCCACACCAGGCTGCCGTCCGGGAGTTGCTCATGGGCCGCCACCCGTACCCCCGCCAGGCCCGTACCGCTCACGTGGTCGATGAGGCGTACCGTGAGGGCCGCGTTGCCGACCACGAAACGGAACCGGCCCGGGCCCTCATAGGGCTCGCTGAGCTTCCAGCTCCCGTCCGACGGGCTCGCGGCCTGAAGCACGTAGGGCCGGCTGCCCAGGGCCGGCGGGTCCAGCCGCACCACTCCGTCGCCGTCCGTACGTACCTGGCGCACACCCCGGCGGCTGCCATCGGGCTGCACCTCCAGCACCCTCACGTCTTTCCACCGATAGGGCTGGCCGTTGGCGCCGTTCTCCAGCACCACCTCCAGGCGCCCCGCCTCCAGCCGATGCACCCCCGCCACGCCGATGTCCCCACTCGTCAGCCGCCGCCCGTAGGGCTCGGCCCGTACCACGTACTCCGTGCCGGCACCCAGGCCGTCCACGTCGAAATCCACCCGCCCCGCGGCGTCCGTCCGGCGCCGGTCCTGGAGGCTCAGGCGACCATCGTCCCGGCGCCGGTACAGCTCCACCCATTCATCGGACAGACCCGCGCCGCTGACGCCGTTGACCAGTTCCACCTCCAGGGGCATGTTGCCCACCACGAAGCGCTTCTCGCCACCGCCCCAGTAGGGGGCGCTGTACTTCCACTCGCCGTCCGTCGGGCTCAGAGCCCGCAGCACCAGCGGCACCTCCCCGAGGATGTCTGGATCGAGGCGCAACCAGCCCGCTCCGTCCGTCTCCACGTTCATCACGTGGGGATAACGCCCATCCACGCCCCGCTCCCGCAGGGTCAGGGCCAGGCCCGCCAGGGGCGCGCCCGTCCGCCCGTCCAGCACCTGCACCGCCAGCCGCCCCACCCGCCAGCCGTGCCAGCCGGTCTCGGTGATGGGGGCGCTGGTGAGCCAGTGGGCATGGGGCCTGGCCTTCAGCACGTAGGTCCGGCCCTCGCCCAGCCCCGCCAAGTCGAAGCGCGCCTTGCCCTCGCCGTCCGTGTCCCGGGCCGCCGCCCACACCAGGCTGCCGTCCGGGAGTTGCTCATGGGCCGCCACCCGTACCCCCGCCAGGCCCGCACCGCTCACGTGGTCGATGAGGCGTACCGTGAGTTGCCCCGCCGCCGCGGCGGGTGGAAGCAGAAAGAGGATCAGCAGCGCGAGAAGATATGGCATGCGGGCCTTGGGGCATACCTGCCCCCTCGATCCCGCGCATTGGCGCGCGGACATGAACGATCTCCTGGTTTGAACTGGCCCTTGGTAGGAAATGGTACGTCTGGCTTGTGAGGGTTAGCGGCAGCCTCGGAGCGCGAGCTTAACCCCGATAGGCTGCCAGAATGTGAACGGCCGCACGGTTATCGACGGCTGACATAAAAAAGGACGGGTAGTGGATGACGGGATGAATCCCGACCTTCGGCTGTGCCGATTGAATGGGCGATGTCCTGTCTTCGCAGGTCGCATTTGTGGGTGCTGTTTGTAGGTCGGGCTTCAGCCCGACGGCCAGCGGTGGTTTCCGGGCCGGCGCGGGGCATGTACGGCAGGCCGGCTTGTCGGGATGAATCCCGATCTTCATTCTGTGCCCATGGGACAGGCGGTCGGTTGCATCGACGGGTAAATGAGCTATAAAAAGAGATTCATGGAAGCGAAAAGGAGGAACGCATCATGTCTAGTGCCGATTTCACCCCACCCGACATCCACCGCAGGCGGTTTCTCAAGGCAGCAGGCGTCACCGTGGCCGCCGGCAGCATGTGGCGCCTCACGCCACTCGCCCATGCGGCAGAGGCGGGAACACCCTCCGCGGATCAGGTGGCAATGGGTAAGGACAGCCGTCTCATCGTCCATAATTCCCGCACCGTTGTCCTCGAGACCCCCACCCCGCTGCTGCGCGGCCAGGACCTGACCCCCAAGGACCGTTTCTTCGTCCGCAACAACCAGCTCCTCGATGGCGCCGCCACGGTGGAACCGCGGTCTCTGGAGGGCTGGAAGGTGCAGATCGGCGGGCTGGTGGAGCGGCCGGCGGTGATCGACGCCGCCGATCTTCGGGACATGCCACAGCACGAAGTGAAGATGGTGATGCAGTGTTCCGGCAACGGCCGGAGCTACTACGGCAAGTATTCCGTGAAGACCAAAGGTACCCAGTGGCAGAACGGTGGCATGGGCCAGGCGGTATACCGGGGGGTACCCCTGAGCGCCGTGATGGACAAGTTCGGTATCAACCCCGGGGCCAAGGCCACGTACCTCACGGCCAACGGCGTCGACGAGCCCTCCGCCACCGCCAAGCGCCCGGACTTCGAGCACTCGGTGCCCGTGGACGACGCCCTGGAGTATGGCATCCTGGCATTGGAGATGAATGGTGAGCCGTTGCCCGCCATCCACGGCGGCCCCGTGCGCTTTATCCTGCCGGGCTACTACGGCACCATGAACGTCAAGTGGATCGGCTCCCTGCGCTTCGACGCCCACGAGACCTACAACTACAACCAGATCCCCCGTTATCGCACTCCCAGCCGCCCCATCGAGGCGGGGACCCGCATCGAGTACACCTTCGAGAACAGCGTCCCCAATTGGCGCCAGAAGGTTAAAAGCATGTTCTTCGGTCCCTTGGATGGCGACAAGGTGCGCGCGGGCGAGGTGAAGGTGCACGGCGTGGCATGGAACGACGGCGTGGTGCCGGTGGAGGCCGTGCTGGTGTCCGCCGACAAGGGAGCCACCTGGCAGCAGGCCATGCTGTCCCGGCCCGACAGCCCCTATGCCTGGTATGAATGGCAGGGTACCGTCAAGCTGCCCGCGGGTAGCCACGAGCTGTGGGTGCGTGCCGTGGACACCCTGGGGCGAAGCCAGCCCATCGACGGCTCCATCCACTGGAACCCTTCGGGCTATGAGTGGTTCGGGGTGGAACGTATCGGCGTCACGGCGGCCTAGAGCGCGGGGGGCACCGCACCGTGCTGTGGCGAGGCCCGGTGGCCGGCATCCTGGCCGCCGTGTATATCATCGCGGGTATTGCGTCGGCCTGGGCCCAGGATCTGCCCCGGGGCCCGGGCCGGGATTTGGCGTACGCCAAGTGCCAGACCTGCCACGATCTGACCTATCTCCACGACTCGGCCGGCATCCCCGAGTGGATGTGGCATGACGTGATGGACAGCATGGTGGAGTACGGGCTCGAGGTGACGCCGGAGCAGCGGGAGACCCTGCTGGCGTACCTTACCACCTACCTCGGGCCGGATCCGCCACCCCCCGGCCCGCCGGAGGAGCAGTCTATGACAACGGCCGATGGCGGTGCCCTCTACCAGCGCCACTGTGTCGCCTGCCATGGTGCCGGCGGTGCCGGCAGCCCCGGCACGTTCCCACCCCTGGCCGACAACCCGGCCCTGGATGATGCCCGCTACGTGGTACAGGTGTTGCTGCACGGCCTGAGGGGCGAGATCGAGGTGGCGGGCGAGACCTACCGGGGCGTCATGCCTTCTTTCGGTCACCTCGAAGACGCCGAACTCGCCGTTCTGGCCACGCATGTGCTGGGCCGTTTCTCGGCCCTGGAATGCAGCATCGGTGCGAACGATGTGGAAGAGTTGCGCGCGCAGCCCGTGGACGCCGTCGAGATCCGCCCCCATCCGCCCGCCGCGGAGTTAAGCCCCCCTTAGTAACGCCCTTGGGCGCGCACCGCTTCGATAGCTCCCTTGATGGCTTGCCTCACAGGCATTCGTCCCTGGCGGCTTATCCGCGAGTGGGTTCCTGCCCCCTTCTGTATGGGGATGACAAATCGACCCCAAAAAGGACATCACCGGGTCAGTCCAGAGACCCAGTTCGCTTTCGGTTTTTTCGTGTTTTTCTTGGTTCCAATGATTACGGTCGCGCCGCCGGATCGAGGAGTTCGATCCAGTGCCTCACCGGCACCGCCAGGCGGCGGCCGATATCGGCCAGCCGGGCATAGCGTATGCCCGAGGGGCAGGTGGTCTCGCAGGAGCGGCAGCTGAGGCAGCGGTCCAGGTGATAGCGCATGTGCCGGCCCGAGGTCTCGCCCTCGAGGTACTGCTTCACCAAATAGATGCGGCCCCGCGGACCGTCCAGTTCGTCACCGGTGAGGCGGTAGGTGGGGCAGGTGGCGGTGCAGAAGCCGCAATGGACGCAGTTGCGCAGGATGGCCTCGGCCTCGCGGCCGTCGGGCGTACCCTGGAAACGGGGGGCGATATGGGTCTCCACTAGAAGCGGTCCAGTTCGGGGAAGGGCAACTGGCCCTTGTGGACGTGCATCGCCCCCAACTCGGCGCAACGGTGGAGGGTGGGTACGGCCTTGGGCCGTCGGGGACAGACCCCGGTTTTCCCATTGTTAAGTTCACCGACGGGGTACTCGACCTTGATCTTGGAGATGGGCCCGTTTCCCGGCTGGAGGCGTGTGCGAGCGGCATAGCGGTGCGGGCCGGGGGAGGGCAGGGTCCGGTGGGCTGTGCATTGCCGTAGTGCAGCGGGCGGCCGGTTCAGTACCTCTCGCGAGTATGAAAAGTTCATACCGTCTGCTACGCTGTACGGTGAAGGAGACCTGTGATGTCCACCACCGAAAAACGCACCGTCAGCCTGCCGGAGGAGCACGCCGCCTTCATCGACCGGATGGTGGCCTCGGGCGCCTATGCCTCCGGCAGCGAGGTTGTCCGCGCCGGACTGCGGGCGCTTCAGGAGCGCGACGCCGCGATCGACCGCTGGCTCCGGGAGAAGGTCGCCCCCGCCTACGATGCCATGCAGGCCGATCCCGAACGGGCGCGCAGCGTGGAGGACGTCTTCGCGGAGGTCCGCGAGCATCACGCGAAAAGGCGTTCGTAATTGAAAGCGCTGCCAGGGTTAAAGTCTAAAGAGGAGCATAAGACGACACTCGGGTACACCCGGGTCAGTCCTGAGACCTAGTTTCGCTTTCGGTTTTTTTGTGTTTTTCTTGGTTCCAATGACTACGGTCGCGCCGCCGGATCGAGGAGTTCGATCCAGTGCCTCACGGGTACCGTGGAGCCGCTGGCCAGGTGCAGCTGGCAGCCCACGTTGGCGGTGACGATGAGGTCGGGCTCGGGGCCCTCCAGGGCCGCGAGCTTGTCCCGTTTGAGGCGCTCGGCCATGGCGGGCTGGAGGATGGAAAAGGTGCCGGCCGAGCCGCAGCAGATGTGGCCGTCCTTGACCGCCGTGAGGCGGTAGCCGGCGGCCTCCAGGATCCTCTCCACCACGCCGCCCAGTCCCAGGCCGTGTTGCAGGCTGCAGGGGCAGTGCACCGCGACGGCACGGCCCGCACCCAGGCCGGGGTCCGCCGGGCACGCCTCATCCACCACCTCGGAGAGGTCTCGCACCCGTCCCGCCACCTCGCGGGCGCGCTCGGCGTAGTCGGGATCCCCCGCCAGTAGATCGCCGTATTCCCGCAGCACCGGGCAGCAGCCGCTGGCGGAGGCCACCACCCCTTCGGCGCCCGCCTCGAGGGCCGGCCACCAGGCGTCGATGTTGCGACGCGCGAAGGCCCTGGCCTCCGCCATGTGGCCGAGGTGCAGGCTCAGGGCCCCGCAGCAGCCCGCCCCCGGCGTGGGCTCGAGGCTGATCCCCAAGCCGTCGAGGACGCGGGCGGCGGCGGCATTGGTGGCGGGGGTGGCGGCCTCCTGGACGCAGCCCGTGAGGGCCACCATGCGGCGGGGGTGGCGGGGCACGGGCCAGGGTTCCCGGGCCTGGACCGGCGGCATCTTGCGGCGCAGCCCCGGCGGCAGTAGGGCACCGAAAAGGCGTGCCGTGCCCAGCAGGGCGCCGAAGCGCCGGGGGTGGGGGATGACGGCCCGTATGGCGGTCTCCACCAGGCGTCGCAGGGGCGGTGCGGGCAGTTCCTCCACCGCCAGGCGGCGGCCGATATCGGCCAGTCGGGCATAGCGCACACCCGAGGGGCAGGTAGTCTCGCAGGAGCGGCAGCTGAGGCAGCGGTCCAGGTGATAGCGCATGTGCCGGCCCGAGGTCTCGCCCTCGAGGTACTGCTTCACCAGGTAGATGCGGCCCCGCGGACCGTCCAGTTCGTCACCGGTGAGGCGGTAGGTGGGGCAGGTGGCGGTGCAGAAGCCGCAATGGACGCAGTTGCGCAGGATGGCCTCGGCCTCGCGGCCGTCGGGCGTACCCTGGAAACGGGGGGCGATATGGGTCTCCACTAGAAGCGGTCCAACTCGGGGAAGGGCAACTGGCCCTTGTGGACGTGCATCGCCCCCAGCTCGGCGCAACGGTGGAGGGTGGGTACGGCCTTGCCGGGATTCAGCAGCCCGTCGGGGTCGAAGGCCGCCTTGATGGCGTGGAACTGGGTCAGCTCGTCTTTCTGGAACTGGGTGCACATCTGGTCCAGCTTCTCGAAGCCCACGCCGTGCTCGCCGGTGATGGTGCCGCCCACCGCCACGCACAGCTCCAGGATGCGCCCGCCGAAGGCCTCGGCCCGCGCCAGTTCGCCCGGCTGGTTGGCGTCGTAGAGGATCAGGGGGTGGAGGTTGCCGTCACCGGCATGGAAGACGTTGGCCACGGCCAGCCCGAATTCGCCCGACAGCACGGCGATCTCCGCCAGCACCCGGGACAGGTGCTTGCGGGGTATGGTGCCGTCCATGCAGTAGTAGTCCGGCGAGATGCGGCCTACCGCCGGGAAGGCCGCCTTGCGGCCTCGCCACAGGGTCTCGGCGTCGGCCTCGTCGGCGGCCACCCGCACCTCGCTGGCGCCGCAGTCCTCGAGCAGGGCCACGGTGCGGGCGGTGAGTTCGGCCACCTCGTCTTCGGCGCCGTCCAGTTCGCACAGCAGGATGGCGGCGGCATCCACGGGATAGCCGGCGTGGACGAAATCCTCGGCGGCGCGGATGGCGGGGTTGTCCATCATCTCGAGCCCGGCGGGGATGATGCCGTCGCCGATGATGCGGGCCACGGCGGTACCGGCGTCCCCTACCCTGGCGAAGGCCCCCATGAGCACCTGGCGGGCGGTGGGCCGTGGCAGCAGTCGCACGGTGGCCTCCACCACGATAGCCAGCAGGCCCTCGGAGCCGGTCATGAGGGCCAGCAGGTCGTAACCCGGGCTGTCGGGACCCGGGCTGCCGATGGTGAGGAGGTCGCCGTCGGCGGTGACCACCTTGACCTCCAGGATGTTGTGGACCGTGAGGCCGTACTTCAGGCAGTGCACGCCGCCGGCGTTCTCCGCCACGTTGCCGCCGATGGTGCAGGCGATCTGGGAGGAGGGATCGGGGGCGTAGTAGAGGCCGTGGGGGGCCCCGGCCTCCGAGATGGCCAGGTTGCGCACTCCGGGCTGGACCCGGGCGGTGCGGTTCAGGGGATCCACCTCGAGCACCTCATCGAGGCGCGCCAGGGACAGCAGCACGGCGCCCGGGTGGGGCAGGGCGCCGCCCGACAGGCCGGTGCCGGCGCCCCGGGCCACCACGGGCACGCCGTGGCGCCGGCAGATGCGCATCACCTCCCGCACCTGGTCGGTATCCGCGGGGCGTGCCACCACCGGCGGCACCTGGCGGTAGGCCGACAGGCCGTCGCATTCGTAGGGGGCACGCGCCTCCTGTTCGGTGATGAGGGCGCCCGCGTCGAGGACGGCCGCCAGCTCCCGCAACAGGCCGCTGGCGGCGAAGTCCGGGGAGGGTTCAGGAGGAGGGGAGGTCATGGGGTGCATTCTAACCGGCCGCGCCACCGAAAAGGCCGACCGACTGCGGGCTTATTCGTGCAGGGGAACTATAAATGGATACTACGAAAGGCGCGAAAGACGCGAAAAAGACAAAGCCCTCACAGGGGCATGGCGGCGCCGGGAAGTTGGCGGGTCCTTACTCCCCATGGTAGGCGAGCACTAAAGATCATGGTGAGGGGATATCAGGGCGTCGTGATTGCGAATACCCTCTCAGCCGATTCTGTGCCTCCATGAGGGCCGTGCCGGGCGTGTCTTAAGCGTAGACGGTTATCCCGGGATGGCCTTGGATCTCCAGTCATGACCTTTTCGCGCTTTTCGCGTCTTTCGTAGTTTCCATTTTGGGCCTCAGTCGAGATCGGCGGCCAGGGCGTCTCGCACCGCGGTCGGGAGCCGGGTCTCGTGGCGGTAGTTGTCGTGGTCGATGCCCGCCATGACCCCGGTCCCGGCCTTCACCGCCGCCGCCATCTCGGGGGCCAGCTCGAAGCGCATGAAATGGACCGCCGAGGTCTTCTCCTCCCTGTCCCGCTCCAGGTCCTCGTCGGCGATGGCGTAGACGCGGTCGAAGTCCGCCACCTGCACCCAGGTGTGGTCCTCGATGCCGACGAGACGACCCAGGGCCACGCGTCGCTCCTCCGCGTCGTCGAACTCGATCATGAAGGTGGCCTTCCAGTTGCGGCCGTCGGGGATCAGGGGGTTGTAGGCGGCGAGTTCGTCCTCGATGTCCTTGACCTCGAACAGGCGCTCGATGCGCAGCATCTCCTGGACCTGGTACTGGATGGTCAGGCGGTCCTCGAAGTACAGGGTGGCGTTGGGCCCGATGGGCACCTGGCGGTTTTTCTTGTGGGCCATGACCTCGGTCCGGAACGCGGCACGCGTCTCGGCGTACTGCTCCAGGTTATAGAGGTCGTCGCGACTTAAGGCCTTCATGGGAATCTCCTTCGTTGCGTTATTCGTGGGCGATGGGCTTGTCGGTAAACAGGTAGTCCTTCAACTCGCCATCGAGCTTGGAATCGCGGCGCCGGATCCATTCCAGAACCATGGCGGCATGCTCCTTTTCCTCGTCGCGGTTGTGGGCGAGGATGGCGCGCAGCGCTGGGTCGCTGCAGGCGTCCACGCGCTGGTTGTACCAGTCCACGGCCTCCAGTTCCTCCATCAGGGAGACGAGGGCGCGATGCATGTCCTTGGTCTCTTCGGACAGTTTGTCAGCGGGTTCGTGATAGCCTTCGTTCGACATTGTTCTTCTCCGTAGTGATTTGGTAAGGCCTGAGGGCCTCGGTGCGAGTCCCGTCAGTTCGTCGTGGCCGGAAAATGCGATTCCGGCCGTGGTGTCGTCCAGCCAAGCCGGCGGCCGGGATGGCGCGGCCATGTGGCCGTTCGATCACCGTATACCGTCCCCTGCCCCTTCAGATCCCGTAGGCCTGGCGCAGCAGGCTCAGGGGATGGCGCGGTTCACTGCCGTCCTTCATGCCGTTGGCGATCTGCTGGCCCGCCATGGGGCAGTCGCTGCCGTAATGGTCGGCCTCGGCCTGTTTGACGCGGTTGACCACGGGCCTCGCGATTTTCATGGAAATCTCATGGAACTCGCTCTTCACGGCGTAGGTGCCGTCGTGCCCCGAGCAACGCTCGATGGCCTGGACGGTGGTGTCGGGCACCAGCTCCAGCACGTCCTTGGTCTTGAGGCCGAAGTTCTGCACCCGCTGGTGGCAGGCGACATGGTAGGCCACGGTGCCGAGGCCGCTCTTGAAGTCGGTGCTCAGCTTGCCTTCCTTGTGCCGCAGCATGAGGTATTCGAAGGGGTCGAAGATGGCCGCCTTCACCTTCTGTACCGCGTCGTCGTCCGGGAACATCAGGGGCAGCTCCTGCTTGAACATGAGGACGCAGGACGGCACCGGGGCGACGATGTCCCAGCCGGCATCCACCAGGGCGGCCAGTACCGGGATGTTGTCGTCCTTGGCCCGTTCCACGGCCTCCAGATCCCCCAGTTCCAGCTTGGGCATGCCGCAGCAGCGCTCGCGCTCGGCGATGGTGACGGGAATGCCGTTGTGCTCGAACACCGCCAGCAGATCCTCGCCCAGATGGGGCTCGTTGTAGTTGCCGTAGCAGGTGGCGAACAGGGCCACGCGGCCACGGGTGCGTCCGGCACTCTCGCCCTCGGCGTCGTTGTTCCGCCGGTCCGCGAGACGCTTGCGCAAGGTGTTGCTGTGGTATTCCGGCACCTTGGCGTCCGGGTGCACGCCGAGGGCGCTGTCCAGGAGCTTGCGCATGGCGGGGGAGCGGTTGGCGGCATTCACCACGCCGGAGATCACGGGGATCCCCGCCAGGCTGCCCACGCGGTCGGTGCTGGTGAGGACCTTGTCGCGAGTCTTGTAATCACCCTTGCGGAACTTGACCGCTTTGCCTCGCAGCATGAGATGGGGGAAGTCCACGTTCCACTCGTGGGGTGGCACGTAGGGACACTTGGTCATGTAGCACAGGTCGCACAGGTAGCAGTGGTCTACCACCTTGTAGTAGTCGGCCTTGGCGACGCCGTCCACTTCCATGGTGTCCGACTCGTCCACCAGGTCGAAGAGGGTGGGGAAGGCGTGACACAGGCTCACGCAGCGCCGGCAGCCATGACAGATGTCGTAGACCCGTTCCAACTCCTTGAACAAAGCCTCTTCGTCATAGAACTCCGGGTTTTTCCAGTCCAGTGCATGACGGGTCGGTGCCTGCAGGCTGCCTTCGCGGGTGGTGGATGACGCGGTCACGGCGTGTTCCCCTTGGTGGTGACGTGGATTCGAAATGCCCGATTCGAAATGGGCGATGCCATGGGCCCCGGCCGCAGCCGGGGCTCGTGAGGTGGCTCAGGCGTCCAGGGAATCCAGGGCCTTCTTGAAGCGGTTGGCGTGGGAGCGCTCCGCCTTGGCCAGGGTCTCGAACCAGTCGGCGATCTCGTCGAAGCCCTCGTCCCGGGCAGCCTTGGCCATGCCGGGGTACATGTCGGTGTACTCGTGGGTCTCGCCGGCGATGGCCGCCTTCAGGTTGAGATCGGTGCCGCCGATGGGCTCGCCGGTAGCCGGGTCACCCACGGCCTCCAGGTATTCCAGATGCCCGTGGGCATGGCCGGTCTCGCCCTCGGCGGTGGAACGGAACACCGCGGCCACGTCGTTGTAGCCTTCCACGTCTGCCTTGGCGGCGAAGTAGAGATAACGGCGGTTGGCCTGGGATTCCCCGGAGAATGCGTCTTTGAGGTTGTTCTCGGTCTTGCTGCCTTTGAGTTCCATGATGGTCTCGGTCTCCGTCGGTTGAAATGAAGGGCCGCGATATTGCGGACAAGGACAATATAGGGCTCGACATTCGATATATCCAATTGAAAGAAATGAACGAAACGATAGGCTGTCGCTATTGGCCTCCCTTCACCGCGAATTCTTCCACGTCTGCCGGCCCGAAGGGCCAGTTCAGCTCTTCTCCGCCGCGGCCCAACACCGGGATGCGGGTGCCGTAGCGGGCCTCGAGGCCCGCATCCCCGGAGATGTCCAGGGCTCGATAGGACAGCCCCTGGAGCCACAGGATCTCCATGGCATCGTCGCACAGGTGGCAGCCTTCCCGAATGTACAGGATCAGCTCGGGGTCATTCATGGCCGGCGGCATAGGTGGCGAGGCGCCGGCGCCAGCCGGGCAGCCAGCGCTCCTCGTGGCGGGAGGGGTCGGCGTTGGCCACCCGCCGGGTCAGAACCCGGTCGGCGGCGGCGGCGAAATCCGCCGCCGGTGTGGACGGGGCGCCGGTCATGGCGCCCAGCACCTGCAACAGGCCCCAGCCCTGGCCCTGGTAACGCTCGGTGGGGCTCAGCCCCTCGCCCTTGAAGTTCACATAGTCCACCAGGGCGTAGCGGCCCGCGGGGGTGGCCAGCAGGGACTCCAGGCGCCGGCGGATGGTGGCCCGCTGCTCCCCGGGAACCGCCGCCAGTAGCAGCGGCAGGGCCTGTTGCAGCCGCTGCACCAGGAAGCGGGACTGTGCGGCCAGGGTGCCTTCCAGCAGAGCCTGGAGGTCCAGCCTGCGGGCATCGCCGGTGGCGGCCAGGAAGGCCTCGCGAGTGGACCAGGGACAGGGCGGGGGAGGGGATTTGTCGAGCCATGAGGGCAGGGCGGTACCGCCGGCCCTCAGGTGCTCCACCAGGGCGGGGAAGGTCTCCCGGAAGGGCCCGTCGTAATGGCGCGGATACCAGATGAAGTGTCCGATGCCGAGGGAGGCGAACTCCTCGCCCCGATTCCACCACAGCAGGCGATCCATGCGCCCCCCGGTCTCGTTGTGCCAGATCCGCCGTCCCAGCTCCTCGGCCTCTTCGTCGGTCATGGGCTGCGCGCCGAGCCCCAGCGCCGGGACCGTGGCGGGCAGGCCGAGCATCAGCAACAGCAGCCATGAGGCTGGTTGGGTCATGGATAACACTCTAAGATGCGGGGTCTTCATATGGCCCATTCTGCATATCATCTGTCGTGAAATCACCGCTGAAGCCCAAACCGAAGGTCACCCCATGCGACCCGCCCACCTGTTTTCCATTCTAGACCGGGAGTTTCAGAGTACCGAACAGGGCCACCATACGCCCGTCATGTTGTGGGGCCCACCGGGGGTGGGCAAGTCCCAGATCGTCGCCGAGGTGGCCGGGCGCCACGGCGTGCCCGTCATCGATGTGCGGCTGTCCCAGATGGAGCCCAGCGATCTGCGGGGCATTCCGTTCCGCACCGGCGATCTGGTGGAGTGGGCCGTGCCTGCCATGCTGCCGGATGTCACGCGTCATGGCCGCCGGGGAGTCCTGTTCCTCGACGAGATCACCTCGGCTGCTCCCACCGTCTCGGCCGCCGCCTACCAGCTGATCCTGGACCGCCGCCTGGGGGCTTACGAGGTGCCCGCGGGCTGGGCCATCTTCGCCGCCGGCAACCGCCAGGGCGACCGCGGTGTCACCTACACCATGCCCGCCCCCCTGGCCAACCGCTTTTCCCACTTCGAGTTTGAGGTGAACCTGGACGACTGGGTGGCCTGGGCCTATGCCAACGGCATCGACGAGCGGGTCATCGCCTTCCTGCGTTTCCGTCCGGAGCTGCTGTTCGATTTCGACCCCGCCCACAATCCCGTGGCCTTCCCGTCCCCGCGCTCGTGGGAGTTCGCCCACCGCGCCCTGCAGAAGTTCGGCGCGCGCCCCGACCTGCTGGTGGGCAGCCTCCAGGCCTGCGTGGGGCCGGCCGCCGGCATCGAACTCCACGCCTTCGTGGAGAACCTGGATAACCTCCCCGACCTCGACGCCATCCTGCGGGGCGACGAGGTGCCGGTGCCCGAGCCCATCGATCTCCAGTACGCCGTGGCGTCCTCCCTGGTGGGCCGCGCCATTCGGGCCCGGGAGACCGCCGACGGCAACGCCGTGATGGGCTGTATCCTCGACTACGCCCGGCGTTTTCCCCAGCGCGAGATGGGTGTGATGCTGGTGTCGGATATGCACCGCGCCGTGGGCGAGGAACTGTTCGCCGTGCCCCAGTTCTCCGACTGGGCCAACCAGGTGGCGGACGTCATGCTCTACGACGGCTGAGCCATGGCCGGCGGCGTGGAGGACAAGCTGGCGGCGGCACGCACCCGCCTGATTCTGGACAAGCCCTTCCTGGGGGCCCTGGCGCTGCGCCTGCCCATGGTGCAGGCCAAGGCGTCGTGGTGTCCCACCACCGCCACCGACGCCCGGAAATTCTATTTCAACCACGACTACATCGATGCCCTGAGCCTGTCCCAGGTGCAGTTCGTGCTGGCCCACGAGGCCCTGCACTGCGCCCTGTCTCACTTCCGCCGCCGCGAGCATCGCGACAAGCGGCGCTGGGACGTGGCCTGCGACTACGCGGTGAGTCCGCTGTTGATGGGGGACGGCCTGGAGGCGCCCCCCGGCACCCTGTACGAGCGCAAGTTCGAGGGCATGACGGCGGAGGAGATCTATCCCTGCATCCGCGATACGGACTCCGAGGAGCCCATGGACCGGCATATCTATGACGAGCCAGCGGATGATAACCCGCCACCACCGCCGGCCGACGAGCCCCCCGCCGAGCCGCCGCCGGCGGGGGACGGCGAGGAGGGGGGTGCCGGCGACGGCCAGGGCGAGGGCGGGGAGTCCCGCGAGGAGGAGCAGGGGGCGGGCGGCGGCGGTGCCCCTCAGCCGCCGCCCCTGGATGCCCAGGAGCGGGACGCCCTCGCCGTCCAGTGGCAGCAGCGCCTGGCCGGCGCCGCTCAGCAGGCCATGCAGGCGGGCAAGCTGGGGGGCGACATGGCCCGCCTGGTGGACCATCTGCTGCAGCCCCAACTGCCCTGGCGCATGCTGCTGGCGCGCTATGTCACGGCCTCGGCGCGGGACGATTACAGCTATTCCCGGCCGTCGAGCCGGCGCGGCGGCGATGCCATCATGCCCAGCCTGCGCAGTGCCCAGGTGGACATGGTGGTGGCGGTGGATACCAGCGGCTCCATCAGCGACGAGGAGATCGCCCAGTTCATGTCGGAGGTGGATGCCATCAAGGGCCAAGTGCGCGCGCGGCTGACCCTGCTGCCCTGTGATACGGTCCTCGCCGAGGGGGCGCCGTGGTGCTTCGAGCCCTGGGAACCGGCCGACATGCCGGAGTCGGTGAGCGGCCGCGGCGGCACGGACTTCAAGCCGGTATTCGAGTGGGTGGAACAGGCCGGCCGCCGGCCCGACCTGCTGGTGTACTTCACCGACGCCAGGGGCCTGTTCCCCCGCGCGGCCCCCGATTATCCGACCATCTGGCTGGTCAAGGGGCGCGAGAAGGTGCCGTGGGGGCAGAGGGTGCAGTTGAACTAGAGGCGAGTGAATAGGAAATAGGAAAAAGTGAATAGTAGAAGCGAGTGAATAGTGAATAGTGAATGGTGAATAGTAAAAGCGGTGCTTTCGAACGGCGCCTTCGTATACTGGGGGGCTTCCAAACCATTCACCATTCACCATTCACCATTCACTAAAACCCCCATGGACCTCTCCACCGAAGACACCCTCAAACTCAATGTCCTGCTGGCCAGCAGGCCCCTGGCGGTGCGTATCGACGAGTCCGCCATGACGGTTCATGGGCTGTCGTCCCAGGGGGAGACCCGGGTGGCGCTCAACCCCAATTGTCGTGATGATCTCTACATCCGGCGGGTCAAGGAACTCATTTCGGGTCATGTGCTGGGGTCCCCGGGGGGGTACCCGATCTACCTGCGGCGCTGGACCCGCATGGGCCAGACCCGGGACGAGAGCCTGGCGCAGTTGCTGTTGCTGGGGGAGCCCGAGGCGGTGGTGGCGGTGGTCCATGCCCCGGGGCTCACCCACGAGTTCGCGCGCCGTGCCTGGTGGGCCATGCCGACGGCGGAAAACGCCCGCCGTATGCTGGAGCGGGACGTGGTGGTGCAGAGCCCCCTGGGGCCGGAACTCGCCGCCTACCTGCTGGAATACCTGCCCTTCGAAACCGAGCCGGCGGACATGATCGATACCGTGCGGTTGGTGCTCCAGCCCGGCCTCATCGACGAGAAGACCCGCCTCTCCCTGTGGCAGCGTTCGCGCCAGAAGACCGCGTTCATCGTGGGCTTCCTCCTGGGGGCCCCCCATGATCTGCCCGAACCCGTGGCCGAGCGGGCCGATCGGGGGCTCCACGGTCCCGCCCTGGAGGCCCTTGCGGGGCAGGGTAACCCCGTGGCCGGCTTGCTCCTCAGGGTCCTGGGGGCGGCGGGTCAGAGCTATCTTCAAGCCTGCCTGCAGGTAATGAAGAAGCCCCCGAACCAGGATGTGGTGAACCTCTTTCTCGATGCCGTGGCCTGGTATTTCGGGGCGCTGCGGCCGGCCGGCGAGGTGGAGGGTGATCTCGAGGTCTTTCAGGCCCGGGCCGCCGAACTGGTGGGGGAACCAGGCGCGGATCCTCACCTGGCGGCGGTGCTGGAGCGGGTGCCGGCACTCAGGGACGACCTACAGGCGGCCCTGGTGTTGGGCCGGTTGGGATATCCCGTGGTGCGCCCCGTGTTCTCCCGTACCACGGCCATCGGCTCCCTCATGCGCCGCAAGCTGGAGCCCGTCTTCGCGCCCCTGGCGCGAGAGTTCGAGCAACTGATGCGCCCCAACGGATCCTGACGGGCGTCACAGTCGGGCCCGGGGCGGTTCAAGGATCGTCCCCCCTCTCCGCTAATCATCATTGAAGGAGGCACCGTCGTACCCGGTGCCCCCGGCGCGGTCCGGGGAGGGCTTGCCCCTCCCCGATGGCCCCATGGGATGGTTGACAGGGGAACGCACGATGGCGGAATCGCAGGTGGTGAGTGTGGCCGTAGGGGTGGTGCTGACGGTGCCCATGGAGGTGCTGGAGCGCCACACGGCGGCCTCTCCCGAGGTCGTGGGGGAAGAACTCGCCTGGGCCGTGGACGCCTTCGCCCGGCGACAGCGCCTCGGCTACTATCCGCCCCTGGATTTCTGTGAGGACATGGAGGCCGTATCCGAGGATCTGGTGGACGCCGCCCATAATATCGCCTGGCTGTCTCGGGAACTGGTGCGCGAAGAGGTCCAGCAGCGACTGTCCCAGGTATTCACCCGGGTCGGGCTCGAGATGATGCAATGTACGGCCTTCACCATGCCCGCGGTCCGCTGGAACGCCCCCAACGCCATGACCGCCCTGGCCCGTCATTTCACCCCCGACAGCGTACGAGTCGGTCTCACGGTGGGGCTCAAGGCCGAGGCGCCACCGCCGGCGGAGTTGCGGGATCATATCCGGCAGCTGCTGTGGCGCTGGCTCGGTGACAGCTTCGCCACGGTGGACGTCACCAGTTCCCAGGTAGTTTGAGCCGCCACCACATAACCGAGGCGGAAAACCCTTGCCATCCACCGGTCGCCGGAGACGCGGGGGACTGGTAGATTAGGTCCATGCCCTATCCTCATCCCGTATTTCGTCCCGTCCCGTGAGCCACGACGTCCGCCTGCTGCCCAGCGGCAAGACCTTCACGGCGCAAGCCCGGGAGACCCTGTTGGAGGCCGGCCTGCGCGCCGGGGCCTCCCTGCCCTATCGCTGCGACAACGGCAGTTGCGGCGAGTGCCGGGGGCGCATCGTCGCAGGGCAGATCCGCGAAGTGCGCCCCCACGACTACGTGGTGAGTGAGGCGGAACGGGCTCAGGGGGTGCAACTGCTGTGCTGTGTCGCCGCCGCCAGCGACGTGGAGGTGGAGGTGAGGGAGATCGGGAGCGTGGAGGAGATCCCGCGCCAGACCATCGCCACCAAGGTATTCAAGCTCCAGCTGCTGGACGGGGAGGTGATGGAGGTGCATCTGCGCACCCCGCGCAGCCAGGCCATGCAGTTCCTGCCCGGGCAACACGCCCTGCTCACCCTGCCGGGGTTGCTGCCCCGCTATCGTTCCCTGGCCAACTGCCCGTGCAACGGCACCCACCTGCTGTTCTACGTGCGTCGGGCCCCGGGGGACGCCTTTTCGGAGTATGTGTTCGCCAGCCTGGCACGTGGCGACCAGGTGATGGTGGAGGGCCCCGAGGGACGTTTCACCTTGGACGAGGCCTCCACTCGTCCCATCATCTTCTTTGCCTACGACGTGGGGTTCGCGCCCTTGAGGAGCCTCATCGAGCACACCATGGCCCTCGACGAACTGCGCGTCATGTGGTGTTACTGGATGACCCTGCGGCCGCAGGACCATTTCCTCGACAACCTCTGTCGCTCCTGGGCCGATGCCCTCGAGGAGTTCCACTACGTGCCGCTTGCCAGCCTTCGAACGGAGGCGGAGGGAGGCCCGGAGTGGCGGGAACTCACGGCGGTGGAACGCATCGTGGAGGACCATCCGGACCTGTCGGGCTGCGATGTCTACATGACCGGGCCCCGGGGCATGGTGGACTTCGCGCGCCGCCGTTTCATGGCCGCCGGCCTGCCCCCGGAGCGGTTCTTCCAGGAGGTGCTGCGGACGTTTTAGCGGCCTTTAGGCCATGACGTTGGGCAGGTTCTTCTGGAGGTGCTTGAAGGCATCCGGTGCGGCCTGTTCCATAATCTGGTCGATGACCCACTTGTTGGTCTGGTCGCTGCCGAGGATGCGCAGGACGCGGTCGCCGAAGAAGCGCAGCATGTCGTAGCCCGGCTCGCCGGCCCGGAAGGTCAGGCTGGCGTAGCTCGTCAGACGCTCGTTCAGGGTGGCGATGAAGGAGGGGCGGTAATCCCCCGGGCCGAACAGGTCCACCAGATTGTCCTGCATGTGGTCGGCCAGGCGGCGGCCCAGCAGGTTCATGAATATTTCGCGTTCCTCATTGTCCACCATGTCATAGACCAGGCGGTCCGCGCAGTGGATGAGGAAGGCCACGAACTCGGCGATGACCGCGGCCCGCTGGGGGTCACTGGCGTAGTTGTAACGCTCGCGGTGCAGATCCTTGGCGCTCTCCAGGGCGATACGCCAGACGATGAAGGCCAGGGCGCTGGCGCGGTCGTCGAAGTCCTTCTCCCTGGCGGCATTGCGTTCCGTGTGATGCCAGTTACTCTTGATGCGTTTTACAGGCACGTTGGGTGGTACTCCGTGGCAGTGGGGCCCGCGGCGCGATAGCGGGGGGCGGGGGAGGCCGGAAGGGGCGGCGCATTGTGGTCGGCCGGCGCGGAATGCCTCCGGGCGGGCCTTGTATAAAGTCGGAGCATTCTGCTAAGGATTAATCCGTTAATCAAGAATACCCAACCGGGGTGACGACATGCTCGATCAGGCACGAATCAGGGAGGTGGTGCAGCACAACTGCGATATCTCCGATGCGCGCTACGCGCGCCAGCACACCATGTGTATCTACCTCCTCAAGATGCGCGAATACTATCGCTGGGAAAAGGGTTTGTCCGAGGACGCGCCTCTGCCCATGGGGCAGGTGAGTGAGTGGGTCACGGCCCGCGAGCAGTTGTGGGACGACCTCGAGGTGAGGGATTTCGATTGTCTCCCCATGAGCGACGAGGAGTGCCTCGACCCCTTCGCATCCGCGGACATCAACCACATGCTGGCGCCGTTGGGCCTTATCTACAGCGCCGGCTACGGGCGTTTCGTCAAGCCCCATTTCTTCCTGGCGCGCCTGCATCGGCGGGACCGTGAGGAGGGTTTCGAGGTCCTGGTGAGCGATGAGGAACTGGCGCGGGACCTGTCCGCCCCTCCTGCGATGTTCCTGAATGAGACCGTGTACGTGCGGCGGGATGCCATGCGGCGGCTCATCTGGGAGCGTATCGAGGAATGGCAGTGGCAGAAGACCCCCGACGGGCCCCTGGCCCGCGCCCTCGCCCTCCATGACTATCACGGTGACCGGGATCGGGCCCTGGAGCGCATGACCGAGGCCGAGGTGGATACTGCGGTGTGGCATGAACTCGGGGAAGGCCTGGTGGGGCGGGAACTCGGTGAGGCCTGGGAGCACATGGTGCTCGACCTGGCGGGCAGCCGGGCCGAGCTGCACCTGCGGGCGGTACGGGACATGTGGGCGGACGCCCTGGTCACCCTGCCGCGGCTGCTGGCCGAGGGGCGTGACGGTTCCCTGCACTTCTACTTCGCCAATCTCCGGGGCCTGCGCCGGGCCCTGGTACCCGGCTGGTTCGCGGCCTATGGTGCATGGACGGACGGGCAGGGCGCCGAGGACTTGCGGGACTGCGTGGGGCGCGGTCAGGAGCGTTGGTCCCGGGCCTGTGGGGAGATACTCGCGAGGTACCGCGAGCAGGGTACCGGCGCCGTGGATGCCATCGCCGAGACGGTGGAATCGGCCCTCGTCTGAGCCGTCTCGCGGGGTTTTGCAAAGACGGGCCAGATAGCTGTTACAAGCTGTCGATCACCGAAGGTCCAGGCGGTGTTCGCAGGTAACCGGTACTCCCTTCCGGGACATCGCTGTGAATACCTGCGGCGCTTCGCAGTCCTGCTTCGCTTGCAGGCCCGGCCCACGGCATCCCTGCCGTGGGCGCGCGCCGGGCTGCGAAAGTTCACTGGACTTTCGGTCCCGGCTTGCCCCTGTACGCTCGTTCAAATTCGTCCTTGAATTTGACGGTCCCTCCACGGAGCACCGGTTACCTGCTGCCAGCGTTTTGCGGAATTCGAAATGGCTCTATCCTTGCAATCCCGCCGGCCTTGCGTGAAGCTCACAGGCTTTGCCGCGGCACGGCCGCGTCGCCCCTTCAGGGGCATACGGGGTGCGCGCCAATCGAATTGGGGGTCGGTGTTTTATGAATGTTTTACGGTGGGTGGCAGGGGCGTTGCTGGTGGCCACGGCGGCGGGCGCGGCGGCGCTGGAGGTGGTCCGGGAACGCAATCCCGAGACCGGGCTGTGGGTCTACAAGGCGAAGGGCGAGGGTTTCAGTATCGAACTCATCCAGCTCCATGCCCGCTTCATCAGGGCCACCTACGGTTCCAAGGGCTTCACCCCCGAGATGCTGGACCAGGCGGCATCCTATTGCACCTTCGGCACCATCGCCCGGAACCTCTCGGATCACCCGGTCAGCTACCGGGTGGCGGATTGGCGGGCCATCACCCCGGACGGGACCCGTCATCCGCTGAAGACCAAGACCGAGTGGTTGCAGGACTGGCAGGCCGCCGGCGTGCCCTTCAACTGGTCCATCCTGCCGGACAGCCCCACCTTCCAGGCGGGCGATTGGGCCCAGGGCTTCACCACCGTTAAACTGCCCCGCGACAGTTCCTTCGATCTCGAAATTTCCTGGACAGTGGGAGACCAACAGCATGTGGGAGTCATCGAAGATATGGAGTGCCCGCCGGAACTCCTCGCCCGTGATTGAGCGAGTGTGCAAGACCGGACTCCAGGTTCTGGCCATGGTCCTGGCCATGGTCCTCGCCCTGGTCGTGGGACCCGCCGTCGCCGCAGGCCTCGGCCATTCCCTGTCGCCGGTGGATCCGCCGGTGGTGGCACCCGAGTTCACGCTGCCCGACATGGACGGCGAGCCCCACAGCCTTGCGGATTACCGCGGCCAAGTGGTGCTGCTCAACTTCTGGGCCACCTGGTGCCCGCCGTGTCGCGAGGAGATGCCGTCCATGGAGCGCCTCTACCAGGCCCTCGAGGACGACGGCTTCGCGGTGGTGGCGGTCAACCAGTTCGAGACCCCGGACCATGTGTTCGCCTATACCGGCCAGCTGGAGGTGGATCCCACCTTCCCCCTGTTGTTCGACTCCGACAGCAGCGTGGCCAACAGCTTCCGCGTGGTGGGGCTGCCCTCCACCTATGTCATCGACAAGCAGGGCCGCGTCCGCTATCGGGCCATCGGCGGGCGTGAGTTCGACCACCCCGATGTCGAGGCCCTGATCCGGGACCTCATGAACGAGCCTGCCGGTACGGCCGCGACGGGAGGTTGAGCCTGCGTATCGTGGGCGGTGCCCCCGATCCATGCCCCGGAACGTTTTCCAACCATGACATCCCCAAGCCCCTTCCCCCGCCTCGAGGAGGTCAAGCCCGACACCTTCATCCACGAGATCCACGGTGCCCTGGACGGGGCCTTCTGCCGTGACGTGATCCGCCGTTTCGAGGACAGTCCCCACCACCAGCGTGCGGGGCGTATCGGCCAGGTGGGGACCGAGGACGGACGTGTCAAGAAGACCACGGACCTGACGGTCAGCGACAAGCCGGATTGGAAAGACGTGGACCAGGCCTTGTTCCATTCCCTGGCGGCGACCATGAAGATCGTGCGGGAGGTCTATCCGTTCTTTGGTGGTTCCTTCAAGGATATGGGCTACGGCATCCAGCGCTACCATGCCGGCGAGTACTACCACTGGCACATCGACGGCGGCAGCCATGACTTCAGCTATCGCCAGCTGGTGGCCCTGTGGTATCTCAACGACGTGCCGGGTCCGGGGGGCGAGACCGAGTTCCGTTTCCAGGGCGTGCGCGTGCGCCCGGAGGAGGGCAAGCTGGTGATCTTCCCCCCCTTCTGGACCCATGAACACCGCAGCGTGACCCTGGAGCAGGGCGTCAAGTACATCGCCACCACCTGGGTGGTGTTCGCCTGACATGCCGTTGCTGCTTGCCATCATGGAACTCGGCGGTTACCCCAACCTCATGGATGTCTATCGGCAGGCCGGCTACGAGGTGGTCACCGCCAATTCCATGCGCAAGGCCATCGCCTTGATGAAAAAACGCCAACCCGCGGTCATCGTCGCCGAGTTCAACTACCAGTCGGATTTCCGCGACCGTACCAGCAGCCTGGAATCCCTGCTGGCCACCCGCCAGACTCGCTGTCCGGCCGCCAGGGTGGTGGTGTTTTACGAGACGGAGCAGGCCGGCCATCTGGACAAGGTGCTGGGCCGCTTCCCCGTGGATCGCACCCTGGCGTTCCCCATCGTTCCCGCGGCGGTGGCCGCGGCCCTGGAAGGCCTGGCGGCGGACTGATGCTGCTGGAGATCCTCGGCATTCTCGATGCCCGCACCCTGGCGCGGGTGCAGGAACTGCTGGAAGGGGCGCGCTTCGTGGACGGCCGGTTGTCGGCCGGCCTCGCGGCGCGGCGCGTCAAGCACAACCAGGAGGTGGATGGCGGCGCCCCCGAACTCGCGGAGTTGAACCGCCTGGTGATGGGGGCGCTGGTGCGCCATCCCCGCTTCAAGAGTGCGGTGCTGCCCCTGCGGGTGGCCACCCCTTTCTATGCCCGCTACGGGTCCGACATGACCTACGGGGATCACGTGGATGATCCCGTCATGGGGGCACCGGGCAGCCAGTACCGATCCGATGTCTCCGCCACGGTATTCCTGTCCGCTCCCGAGACCTACGAGGGCGGCGAGCTGGTGATCAACACCGCCTTCGGCCCGCGCGGCGTCAAGCTGGCGGCCGGCGCCGCCGTGGCCTACCCCTCGTCCAGCCTCCACCACGTGGCGCCCGTGACCGCCGGCGAGCGCCGGGTGGCGGTGACCTGGATCCAGAGCATGATCAGAAGCCCCGAGCAACGGGAACTGCTGGACGGTCTCAACCTGGCCCGAGAGCAGATGCTCCGGGATGCCCCCGATGCCGAGGAAACCAAACGGGTGGACGTGGCCTACGTCAACCTCGTGCGCATGTGGTCGGAGGTTTGACCACCACGAAAAACTTCAACAGCGAAAAGATTTTTTTAACTACGAAATACGCGAAAGGCGCGAAAGAAGCGAAAGTTATGGCCGCCCGGGTTTCCAACGACCACCGACAGGCCGGAATGGCTGAGGTCCTTCCCTGCCCATTATTCCTGCGACTGCAGTCGTGCGCGGTACGCGGATGGCTCGGTAACGAAAGGCGTGGACAGAGAAAAGCGGTAACCACGAAATACCCGAAGAATGCGAAAAAGTCTTGAGTGCTGGGGTTCTCGATCTCATTCGTGGGAGTGGCAAGGGCTGTGGGCGACGAAAGGCAGCCCATACCCAATGGCCAGCATCTGGCCAATACACAGGCCCACTCCAAGAGCTGTTTTTTTCGCGCCTTTCGCGTATTTCGTAGTTTAATCGCTTTTTCAGGTCTTTCGCGGTTAAGTCGCTTTTAATAGCCGCCCTTGCGGCGGCTCTCGGGGAGGCCGGCGACCTTGCCGCCCTGCTTGCTGGGCATGAGGGGGAAGAGTTCGTACATCTCCTTGCTGCTGGTCTTGCGTCCCCACTTGTCCGACATGGCCTTGATGATGGAGCGCTCGTTGGGCTGGCTGCCGTTGTTGTTGAAGTACTCGTCGCGCAGGTAGTGGATAATGTCCCAGTGGCGTTCCGTGAGTTCCCCCACCGCTTCCTCACTGGCGATATGCTGGGCGAGGGCCTCGCTCCAGTCGTTATGGTCCTCGAGATAGCCGTGGTCGTTGGTGGCGATGGTCTTACCATCAAACGCATAGCTCATGGATAGGCTCCTTAAACATGAAACAAGGTTGGTTTATTGGTACGGCAGCGCCCCAGGATCAGGCACCCCGCGGGGTAAGCCAGGTCAATCGAATCGACGGCGGAGAATTCTATACCATTTAACGTGAAAGTCGCGAAGCACGAACTCCCCCTCTCCCGCTGGGAGAGGGATGGGGTGAGGGAACGAACATGGCGATACGCGCTCCTCTTTCATCATCTTGGGCGGCGCGTATCGCCATGAGAGTTATTCTGAAGTCATGATTCCTTGTCGGAGCCTTGGGACATGGAGACGATGCCCTTGTGGGGAATGAACAGTCCGCACCCCATGTGGCGCAATGGGCCGATGCCGTGGCGCTGGAGTTTGAGGGACGCGTCCTTGTCCAGGTCCGCCACCATGACGCTGCGCACGAACAGGCCGCCATCCGGGGTCTTGAGGGTGTGGCTGCGCCCGCACATGAGCTTGCGGACACGGATGTCCGACTCGGCCAGCCGTGACTTCACCCAGGACAGGAACGCCATCTCGTCGCCGTGCTCCATCTCCTCGCTCCCCACCACGTAACGGGCGAACAGGGTGGGCAGAGGATCGAGTTCCTTGATGGAGGGGGTACCCACTTCGATGGCATGCCCGTCGATGTCCAGGGTCTGGCCCTCGAGGGTCCGCGCGGCGTCCAGCCGCGTGGCCGGTACCCGCAGCTGCAGGCGGGCACGCTTGGAGAGATGAAGAACCGCGTCGGCCGCCTCATCGTCGGGACGAATCCAGCCGTTGCCCGTGGGGGCGCCATGGATGGTATGGACGCCGGCCCGGGCATCGTCCCGCAGCCAGGGCAACAATCCGGTGAGGGCGGCGCCGAGCGCGTGGGCATGGTCCGCCGGGATGGTGGGGCAGCGGATACGGAACACCAGGTCGACTACATCGTCGGTCTCGGCTTTGTTCCGCTGGCCTTCGTTGTCCTCCCAGAACATGTCAGCTCTCCGGAATCGCGGCCTGCAGGGCCTCGCGGTCGAACCACCACTCGTCCTGCACCAGCACGTCCACCACGTTGCGCAGCCGCACCAGGAACTTGTCGGGCTGGTCCAGTTCCAGACGGGACATCCAGGCATCGAACTGGGCCTGATCCTTGACATCACTGTGACGGCGCGCCACCGACGACAGCAGTTGGGCGGTGTAGAACAAAAGGTCCTCGCGGGCCTTGGCATCATCGGGCGCCCGCAGATCGGCCACGTAGTGGGCGGCGGCCGCGGCCACGGCGGCGCCATCCGAGTCCTCGGGCGTCTCTTCCACCACGCGCCGCAGCAGTTCCACGGTGACCTCGGGATTGATGGGGAAGGTGACGGCGAGCCAGATCCCCTGACCGAGGGCCGCCAGGGAATCGTCCTGCTCGGCCAGGAACAGGGCTTCGGCGGCGCCCGCTGCGTTCTCCCAGTCCCGTTCGGCGATGAAGCGGTCGAAGGCCTCGCGCGCGGGGGGCCAGGCCTCCGGCTGGCGGGCCATGCGCAGCAACAGGTGGGCCTCCTCGAGCTGGATGTGGGCGCGCCGGGTGCTGCCCTCGGGCGCCTGGGGCAGCTGTCGGCGCAGGGCCTGCAGCTGGGTCTCCAACTGGGCGCGCTCGCTGGCGGCGTCCTGGGCCGCCGCGTGAATGTCGTGCTCGTTGCCGCTGTAAAATTTCATATGCCGTACGTGTCCCCGTTGAGGCTCAGTCGTCCCGATGGTCTTCAGACCACGCCGCTGAATGCCCCTTCCAGGACATCCTCCCAGTTCTCCGGCGTATCGGCGTAGGGTGGCTTGACGTCCATCTTGAAAAAACGATGCGAGCGTGCCGCCTCCTTCACCAGGAGCATGAGTTCCTCGAAACTGGTGATGTCGTTGTTCCGGAGCATCAACTCGCTGAGATAGAGCATCGGTCTGTCCTGCCACGTGGGTTTCAAAGCACAAGTATCGGGCCACGCGGCAGGGATTCCAAGGCAGCCGCCATGGGGAAATGCCGATTCATCGCGGCGGGCAGTGAAAGAAATACATCCCTGATCCTGGCTTCTATGGGATTTACTCGCCCGGGGGACGGGGCTGACGCTTCACGGTTCTCCCGGCGGCATCTCAGCCGCCGCACAGGGCCGCGAAGTCCGCGACCCCGGTGCCGGCCGCGCGTTCGTGGAAGCGCGCGCGATAGAACAGCCGTATCCGGCCCGTAGCGGGGTCGTCCGTGAAGGCGTCCCGGCCGTGGAGCACATTGCTGGTGAGGACCCCTTCCTGGGATTGCAGGCGTAGTGCGACGACCCGGTGGGAGAGCCCTTGCAAGACCTCCACCAGGCAGGCCACCGCCTCCTGTGTGAGGGTGTCGTCCTTCCATTGGATGGAACGCGTGCGGGCCGTGTAGCGCAGGTGGAGGCTGCCGAGGCCGGGATCCACGCTGAATACCGGGCCGGCCTGGCGCGGGCGTATCACCTCACCGTCCTCGACGTTCTCGGGGATGGTCATGGCGTCGTCCGCCATCAGGGCCTCGACATACTCGGGATGGTGGTCCCGTATGGCTATATATGCCAGCTCGTGATCCAGCAGCCGACTGCCGCCGCCTATTGCGGCGTCGCGGGAGCAATGGAGCGCGAAGGCCCTGACCAGCTGGTGAGGCGCATTGTAATAGCCGTCCGTATGCCAGTTGATGGCGCGACTGGTATAGGGGATGTATTCGCCGCGGCGCCCGCCGGCTACCACCTTGAGGGCGGCGATGCCGTCGTCGTCGGCGTAGAGGTTGCGGTCCAGATCCACCAGCCCGAGCCGGCGGCAGAAGGCGCGCAGGGCCTCTTTCTCATCCTCCGGTGGAACGGCCGGCCAGCGGTAGTGCACCATGTTGTGGACGGTGAGGGCATAGCGCAGCGCCGTCAGCTCGCCGGCCGTGGGCGACCATGGGTCGGCCACCTCCACGGTGTCCGCCGGTCCGGCGTCGGCACAGGCAAGCTTATGCCTGCGCCAGTGTTCATAGGCCGTAAGACGGTGGGTGAGGAAGGGATTGTCCATGGTCTCCAGGGGCTGGGTGGACAGGCACGCCGCTGGCATCGCTACGGCCGGGAATGACACCGGGTTGACACATTCAGACTATAATCGAATAATCATTCACTTACGAATGCCCTGTCTTGGGGCGGCGCCCGCCCGGCCGGCCTCTTGGTGGACCATTCCGATGAAGCCATTTGACGATTCGGGTTCTCCACGGGCCTTATCCATATCCCAAAGGGGATAGATAACCCTCATCCAAGCACCCCTTTGGGGCGGTGTTTATGGTCGGTGCGCCCCATTAGACTTTGGCGTCCAAAGCCGGGCCCCGGGGCAGCGACCCTGGAAAGCATGTTGGGAAGCACGTTGGCAGGCCGCCGCCCGGAGCAGGTGAAGTTTGTAAGTAACGCTATTGAGTCGGGCCGTTGTGCAACGAGGCCCTGACCCTCTCGGAACTCGAAGGAGGCACTTATGGCAATCGAGAAGCATGATACCCCGATGATCGATCAGCTCGAGGATGGGCCCTGGCCCAGCTTCATCTCCGGAATCAAGCGCATGCGGGATCAGCATCCCGAAGAGCGCATCAACGCGATGGCCAATGACCTGCTGGGTCAGCTGGAGCACTCCTACGAGACCCGCAAGGGCTACTGGAAGGGCGGCACGGTCAGTGTTTATGGCTATGGTGGAGGCATCATTCCGCGCTTCTCCGAGGTAGGTAAGCAATTCCCTGCCTCCAAGGAGTTCCACACCCTGCGCGTGCAGCCGCCGGCTGGCAACATGTATACCACCGAGATGCTGCGCCAGCTCGCCGACAGCTGGGAAAAGTACGGCTCGGGCATGGTGACCTTCCACGGCCAGACCGGGAACATCATGTTCATCGGTACCGACACCCCCGGCACCCAGCACTTCTTCGATGAGATCAACGATTACGGCTGGGACCTCGGCGGTGCCGGGCCCTGCGTCCGTACCGCCATGTGCTGTGTCGGCGCCGCGCGCTGCGAGCAGTCCAACTGCAACGAGCAGTCCATCATGCGCCACCTGGTGAACAACTTCACCGATGACGTGCATCGCCCGGCCCTGCCCTACAAGTTCAAGTTCAAGGTGTCGGGCTGCCCCAACGACTGTGTCAACGCCATCGAGCGCGCGGACATGGCCGTTATCGGCACTTGGCGTGATGACATGAAGATCGATCAGGACGAGGTCAAGGCCTTCGTCGCGAAGAAGGGTCGCAAGTACGTCGTCGACAACGTGGTGTCGCGTTGCCCCACCAACTGCATGTCCCTCAATGACGACGACACCCTGGACGTGGACAATCGCAACTGTGTGCGCTGCATGCACTGCCTCAACGTCATGAACAAGGCCCTGTCCCCCGGTGACGACAAGGGCGTGACCATCCTCATCGGCGGTAAGCGCACTCTGAAGATCGGTGACCTCATGGGTACCGTCGTGGTGCCCTTCATGAAGATGGACACCGCCGAGGACTATGAGCGCATCGTCGAGATCGCCGAGGAGAGCATCGACTTCTTCGCCGAGAACGCCCTGGAGCACGAGCGCACCGGTGAGATGATCGAGCGTATCGGCCTGGTGAATTTCCTCGAGGGTATCGGCATCGAGGTGGATCCCAACATGGTGTCTTCCCCCCGTCAGGTGTCCTATGTGCGCATGGACGACTGGGACGACGAGGCTGCCAAGTGGTTCAACCGCCAGGCCGAGGCTGCCGCCGCGGGTTGAGCCGGTTGTTGAATAAGGACCCCGGAAAGGGGCGCAGGGTGTCAATCTCTGCGCCCCTTCCTTCAAGACAGGTTTATTGAGCGAGTAGCGGAGGTAAGCAATGGCTCAACAGCATCGTACGCCCATCGAGAGTGGATGCCCGGATGGCTTCCAGTATATGCATCCCGTGATGCGCAAGAACTACGGGCAGTGGAAATACCACGAGCACACCCGCCCCGGTGTCCTCATGCATGCCGCCCACAGCGGTGACCAGGTATGGACCGTCAAGGCCGGCACCCAGCGCATTCTGGATGTCTATTCTTTGCGCAAACTGTGCGAGATCGGCGAGACCTACGGCGACGGCTATGTGCGTTTCACCCTGCGCAGCAACATCGAGTACATGGTGACGGACGAGGCCAAGGTTCAGCCCCTCATCGATGCCCTGGAAGGTGCCGGATTCGTGGTGGGCGGCACCGGCAACTCGGTGGCCATGATCTCCCACACGCAGGGCTGGCTCCATTGCGACATCCCCGGTACCGACGCCTCGGGCGTGGTGAAGGCGATGATGGATGAACTCATCGATGAGTTCAAAAATCACAACATGCCCAACCGCGTGCATCTCACCACGTCGTGCTGCCAGATCAACTGCGGTGGCCAGGGCGATATCGCCATCAACGTCCAGCACACCAAGCCGCCGAAGATCCGCCACGACCTGGTGGCCAACGTCTGCGAACGGCCGTCGGTGGTGGCCCGTTGTCCGGTGGCGGCCATCCGGCCTGCGCTGGTGAACGGCAAGCCCTCCCTCGAGGTGGACGAGAAGAAGTGTATCTGCTGCGGTGCCTGCTTCCCGCCCTGCCCGCCCATGCAGATCAACGACCCCGAGCACACCAAGCTCGCCATCTGGGTAGGCGGCAACCACTCCAATGCGCGCAGCAAGCCGAGCTTCCAGAAGCTCGTGGCCGCCGGCATCCCCAACAACCCGCCGCGCTGGCCCGAGGCGACCGCCATCGTCAAGAATATTCTTAAGGTCTACAAGGAAGACGCCCGGGATTGGGAGCGTATCAATGACTGGATCGACCGTATCGGCTGGCCGCGTTTCTTCGAGATGACCGGTCTGCCGTTCACCAAGTTCCACATCGATAACTGGCGTGGTGCCCGCGAGCGCCTGAACGCTTCGACCCACATCCGCTTCTAAATCGGGGCAGGATCACCGGAAGAGATCGCATGAAGTTTGCAATCCAGATCAACGAAGGACCCTACCAACATCAGGCGGTGGACAGCGCCTATCAGTTCGCCAAGGCGGCCCTGGACAAGGGACACGAGATATTTCGCGTGTTCTTCTACCACGACGGGGTCAACACCGCGACGCGTCTGGCGGTGCCGCCCCAGGACGACCGCAACCTCACCAAGCTGTGGGCGGATCTTGCCGAGCAGCACAATCTGGACATGGTGGTGTGCGTGGCCGCGGCCCAGCGTCGCGGCGTGGCGGACGAAGACGAGATGAAACGAAACGGCAAGGACGCTCACAACATCCATCCGGCATTCCGCATCTCCGGTCTCGGCCAGTTGGTCGAGGCCGGTGTCGCGGCGGATCGGCTGATGGTGTTCGGGGACTGAGGGCATAGCGATGTCGGAAATCAAGAAATTCATGTATGTGAACCGTAAGGCCCCCTATGGGACCGTGTATGCCCTCGAGTCGCTGGAGGTGGTGCTCATCGGTGCGGCATTCGACCAGAATGTCAGCCTGGCCTTTCTGGACGACGGCGTTTTTCAGCTGTTGAAGGGGCAGGACACCAAGGGCATCGGGATGAAGAACTTTTCACCCACCTACAGCGCCCTCGGGGATTATGACGTCACTCAGATCTACGTGGAGAGAGAGTCCCTGGAAGAACGTGGCCTGACGCTCGATGATCTCCTGCCCCTCAAGTACGAGGACGAGGATGATGACTGGGCCGAGAAGGATTCCATTCGCCTCGTCAACCGTGAAGAGTTGGCCGGTCTGATGGAAGACCAAGACGTCATGCTCAATTTCTAAGGGAGTCCGCCGATGGCAACGCTTCACACAGTCAACAAATCCCCTTTCGAGAAGAATTCCCTGGCGTCCTGCCTGTCTCATCTGCAGAGCGGGTACGCGGTGCTTCTCTTCGAGGACGGCGTCTACGGTGCTCTGCGGGGGACCACTATAGCATCCCAGGTCGAGGGTGCCGCGAGATCAGGCCGGGTCTACGTGCTCGGAGAGGATTTCAAGGCCCGCGGTCTGGATGAAGGAAAGATAATCGAAGGGATCAACGTCGTGGACTACGCGGGGTTCGTTGACCTCGCTGCGGAATGCGACAGGGTTCAATCCTGGCTTTAACACCCGGGCCATGCGGCCCGACAGATTAAGGAGTACTGATTATGACACTCGAAGTTAACGGTAAGACGTTTGAGACCGACGAAGAAGGCTACCTGGCCGACCTCAACGATTGGGAGCCGGACGTGGCCGAGGCCATGGCCAAGGCCGAGGACGTGGAACTCGGCAGCGATCACTGGGAGATCATCAATTTCCTGCGCGAGTACTACGAGGAATACCAGATCGCCCCGGCCGTGCGCGTCCTGACCAAGGCCGTCGGCAAGAAACTGGGCAAGGACAAGGGCAACAGCAAGTACCTCTACGAGCTCTTCCCCTACGGCCCCGGCAAGCAGGCCTGTAAGTACGCCGGACTGCCGAAGCCCACCGGCTGCGTCTAAGACCGCATCCGTATACGTCCGTGGACCGGCCTCGGCCGCGTCCACGGGCCGCCAACGAGATTCCTGGAGGAAGATGCCGTGGCCCTTACGGGTATCTACGCGTTCCTGTTCTATTTCGCTTTCGTGGTACTGGTGGGCGGAGTGGGGTACAAGATCGTGCAATACGCACGGACACCCGCGCCCCTCAAGATCCCCACCACGCCGGCCCCCACCACCCGTAGCGGGGTGGTGTTGCGGATGGGTCGCGAGGTGGTGTTATTCGAAAGCCTCTTTCGCTCGAACAAGTGGATCTGGATCTTCGGCTGGCTGTTCCACGCGGGGCTTTTCATCGTGCTGGCCCGGCACCTGCGATACTTCACGGAACCCGTGTGGTGGTGGGTGGATCTGATACAGCCTTTCGGCAAGTACGGTGCCTTCGCCATGATCATCGGCCTGGTGGGGCTGTGGGCCAGACGCCTGCTGGTGGACCGGGTGCGTTACATCACCGCACCCTCGGATCACCTGATGCTCCTGCTACTGACCGCCATCGGCGTCAGCGGTGCCTTGATGACCTTCGTCAACCACACGGACATCATCGCGGTGAAGGCCTTTTTCCTCGGTATCATGGGCTTCGAGTTCGGCAGCATGCAGCCCCTGCCGGGTGACCTGCTGCTGCTCCTGCACCTCGGCATGGTGGCGCTGCTGATGCTGATTTTTCCGTTCAGTAAGCTGCTGCATGCCCCGGGCGTGTTCTTCAGCCCATCACGTAATCAGGTGGACAACCCCCGCGCCGAGCCCGGCCTGCGCGCCCACGACAGCCGGCATGTGGCGCCATGGGCCGTCGAACTCGAGACCGATCGCAAGGCCTGAGAGCCGATGATGCGGTCATACGGCACCTCGGCAACGTAAAACTAACTGGATAGCGCACATGGCGGACTTTGAAACCCCGGAACTCGATGACATCCCGACCATCCCCACGGTCAAACCGGGAACCATGGAACACAGTGCCCCCTACGTGGCGAAGCCCGTCATACAGGCGCCATTGGGTTTCCCCGGCGAGTTGGTGGACGACTGGGAGACGGTGGCGGTCGCGAAGCTCGGTGAGCTCTCGAACAAGTACCGGGCCCTGCGGGTCTATCTCGATTCCTGCGTGAAATGTGGGGCCTGTACCGACAAGTGTCACTATTATCTCGGTACCTCCGACCCCAAGAACATGCCGGTGGCGCGCCAGGATCTGCTGCGCAAGGTCTATCGTCGCTACTACACCCTGGCAGGCAAGTGGTTCCCGAAACTGGTGGGGGCCACGGATATGACCAAGGAGGTGCTGGACGACTGGTACAGCTACTATCACCAGTGCTCCCAGTGCCGCCGCTGCTCCGTGTTCTGCCCCTATGGTATCGATACGGCGGAGATATCCATGGCGGCCCGCGAGATCATGGATGCCGTGGGTAAGGGGCAGAAGTACTGTAACGAGATCATCGGCAAGGTCTTCAAGATCGGCAACAATCTCGGTCTGCCGGAGCCGGCCCTCAGGGACACCCTGGAGGACCTCGAGGAAGAGGTGGAAGAGGAGTGCGGGGTACCCGTCAAATTCCCCCTGGATGTGAAGGGCGCCGATGTCCTTTTGGTGACGCCGTCGGCGGACTTCTTCGCCGAGCCCCACATCGACGGCCTCATCGGCTACGGCAAGGTGTTCCACCAGGCGGGCATCAGCTGGACGGTTTCTTCCCACGCATCGGAGGCGGCCAACTTCGGCATGTTCATCGGCAGCTACGAGAACATGCGCAGGGTGTCCATGCGCATTCGCGAGGCGGCCCTGGATCTCGGCGTCAAGCGCATCGTGTTCGGTGAGTGCGGCCATGCGTGGCGCGTCGCCTACAGCTTCCTGAACACCCTGGCGGGCCCCTTCGATTTCCTCGACCCGAACTATCCCGTGCCCCAGCATATCTGCGAGGTGACCCACGACCTCATCCAGAAGGGGGTATTGAAATTCGACAAGTCCCAGAACGACCACATGGTGTTGACCTACCACGATTCGTGCAACGTGGCCCGGGCCAGTCGCATGGGCAGCAAGCCGGGGGGGCAGTTCACCATTCCCCGGGAGATCCTCAAGGCCGTGTGCAACAACTATGTGGACATGGCCCAGGATTCCATCCACGACGCCACCTACTGCTGCGGCGGCGGCGGCGGCCTGCTCACCGACGACCTGATGGAACTCCGGGTACGCGGCGCCAAGCCGCGCATGGAGGCGGTCAAACAGGTGGTGGATGCCCACGGAGTCACGAACATGGCGGCCATCTGCGCCATCTGCAAGAGTCAGTTCACCAAGGTCTTTCCCTACTACGGTTACGGGATGGACATGATCGTGAGCCTTCACCAGTTGGTGAGCAACGCCATCATCATGGATGGCGCACAGGACGGCGCCGGCGACGCGCAAGAGACGGCGGAAGATGCGCCCCAGAATGCATAATCACAAACCCTTTTACCTGGGCCACTCGGCATAGGAGAAAATCATGGCAACCAGTGCTGATGACATGAACACCAAGCTGACCTTCCGCAAGTTCGAGGACGGCGACCACGATTGGGATCGATGGGAAGAGCAGATCTTCGTTGGCGACGAGAGCCACAAGTGTCCCACCTATGTCCATCAGACGCCGCCCTGCCAGGGCAGTTGTCCGGCCGGCGAGGACATCAGGGGCTGGCTGCAGATCGTGCGCGGCATCGAGAAGCCCGGTGCGGACATGTCCATGGCCGAGTACGCCTTCCGGCGCTCCACGGATGCCAACCCCTTCCCTTCCATCATGGGGCGGGTATGCCCTGCGCCCTGCGAGGACGGCTGCAATCGCAATGCCGTGGAGGACCACGTTGGCATCAACGCCGTGGAGCAGTGGATCGGCGACACCGCCCTGCAGAACGGTTTCACCTTCAGTGCCGCCGCCGAGGAGACGGGCAAGAAGGTGGCCATCATCGGTGGCGGTCCGGCCGGCCTTGCGGCGGCCTTTCAGCTGCGTCGTCGAGGTCATGGCGCCACGGTGTTCGACGACCACGACAAGCTCGGCGGCATGATGGCCTATGGTATTCCCGGTTACCGCACGCCCCGGGACGTGCTGGACGGCGAGATCCAGCGCATCCTGGACATGGGCGTGGAGGTTCGCCTGAACACCAAGGTCGGTCGCGACGTGCCCATGGATGAGTTGGAAAAGGAATACGACGCCATCCTGTGGGCCATCGGTACCCACAGCGGTAAGCACATCCCCGTGGATGGGGCCGATGCCCCCAACTGCCTGACCGGCGTGGATTTTCTGCGTGCCTTCAACGACGGACGCCTGCAACTGGCCGCCGAGCGAGTGGTGGTGATCGGCGGTGGTGATACCTCCATCGACGTAGCCTCCGTGGCCCGGCGTCTCGGTCATATCGCCGACAGCCATGAGAAAGAGGCCCCGGAAGCGGTGGTGATGGGCTACACCGCCCATGATGTCTCATCCGCGGCCACCCGCGAGGGGGCCACCGTGACCCTGACCTCTCTGTTCCCGGTGGAGAGCATGACCGCCGCCGAGCACGAGGTCCAGGACGCCCTGCGCGAGGGCGTGGACATCAAGGGCAGCGTGATGCCGCTGGAGGTTGTCAAGGACGGGGATGGCCGCGCCGTGGCCCTCAAGTTCGCGGAATGCGAGATGGACGGCAACCGGCCGGTGAAGAAAGAGGGTACCGAGTTCACCCTCGATTGTGACCTGATTGTCTCGGCCATCGGCCAGAAGGGCGATCTCAGCGCCGGCCTGGAGGACTTCGACAACGGCTACGGCTTCATCGACTGTGACGCCCACTACCAGGTGAAGGACAAGCCCGGACATTTCATCGCCGGCGACATCGTGCGCCCCCACCTGCTGACCACCGCCATCGGCCAAGCGGCGGTGGCGGTGGAGAGCATCGAGCACTTCTTCAAGAACGAAGAACTGAAGAAGCGCCCCAAGGTGGACGTGCATCACTTCGACCTGTTGGCCAAGCTTCATGAGGCCCACCTGGACCCCGAGGGCTACGACACCAGCGCGGCGGGCGACTTCCGTGGCACCGATGACGCCAACTACGCGGTGCACAACTTCGAGGACCGCTCCCCCAATAGCGTCATCCCTCACGAGAAACTGTTTCTCGGCCACTTCAAGTTCACCCCCCGCAACCGCCGCGACGAGATCCACATCAGCGCCGACGAGGTGTTGGGTAACTTCCAGGAACGCCTGGTGTGCTACCCCGAGGAGCAGGCTGTGGCCGAGGCCGGTCGCTGCATGAGCTGCGGTATGTGCTTCGAGTGCGACAACTGTGTGATCTACTGTCCTCAGGACGCGGTGTTCCGGGTCAAGAAAGGCAAGAACACCATGGGTCGTTACGTGGATACGGATTACGATCGTTGCATCGGTTGCCATATCTGCGCCGATGTCTGCCCCACCGGTTACATCCAGATGGGGCTCGGCGAGTGACGGCACGGTTCCTTTCCCGACTGGGTATCGGTTTCGCAGGGCTTCTGCTCGTGGCCGCCGCACCCCCGGGTGTGGCGGCGGGTGATAATCCGCTGCTGCCCACCATCGTGCCCGGCAAGGGCGATAAATGCGTGGAGCCCACGGATGTGATGCGGCGGGATCACATGGAGTTCATCCTGCATCAGCGGGATGAGACCATGCATCGGGGGATCCGCACCTCGCGTCACTCTCTCAAGGAGTGTATCGAGTGTCACGTGCAAACCGATGATCAGGGTAAGTACATCCCCATCAACGATCCTCAGCAGTTCTGCAGCAGCTGCCACAGTTACGCCAGCGTCAAGATGGATTGCTTTCAATGTCACGCCACCACGCCGGAACAAAAATGAGCGAGTTCGACGAAGCCAGGCAGGACCCTGAGGACGCCAAGCCCGATCTGGCGCGGCGCCGATTCTTCGGTACCGCCGCGGCGGCCGCGGCCGTCGCCACGATGGTGCCCGGTCTGTCCATCCTCCCGGCCAGCGCCCGCTCGCCCGACGAGCCGGTGACCGAGGACCAGCGCTGGGGCATGCTGGTGGATGTCAACAAGTGTGCCGATGGTTGCACGGCCTGCGTGGATGCCTGTCACGAAGAGAATGGCGTGACGCATCACGGCCGGCCCACCACCGATCCCTATTGGATCCGCAAGGTGAAGCTGCGGGACCGCATGACGGGTCGTGAGTACGGCATGCCCCTGCTGTGCCAGCATTGCGAGAAGCCACCCTGTGTCGACGTCTGTCCCACCGGCGCATCCTTCCGCCGTGCCGATGGTATCGTGCTGGTGGACAAGCATATCTGCATCGGCTGTCGCTATTGCATGATGGCCTGTCCCTACAAGGCCCGCTCCTTCATCCATGAGGTCACCACCGATCAGAAGCCCCATGCACCGCGGGGCAAGGGCACCGTGGAGAGCTGCACCTTCTGTGTTCACCGGGTGGACGCCGGCGGCGACCAGCAGCCGGCGTGTGCCGAGGCCTGTCAGGCCGAGGGGCACGAGGCCCTGGTGTTCGGTGATCTGCGGGATCCCGAGAGCCGGTTATACCGCCTGCTCACCGAGATATCGTCCCGCCAGCTGCGTGAGGACTTGGCCCTCAACACCGGGGTTCGCTACCACGGCATCTGAAGGCCACGGCATCTGCAGGAATAAACCGCCCGCCCCGGCAGGCGCGGGCCTCAGCACGGATTAAGTAGATCATGAAGACTGTTCAGTACACCGAGGTGAAGGGCTGGTCCACGGGCTATCTCGCCATCCTGGGGGTGCTCGGGGCGATCATCGTCGTGGGGCTCGGCGCGGCCTATTACATGGAGCACCAGGGGCACTGGGTCACCGGCATGAGCAACCAGGTGGTGTGGGGCATGCCCCACGTCTTCGCCATCTTCCTCATCGTCGCGGCCTCCGGGGCCCTCAACGTGGCCTCCATCGGCACCGTTTTCGGTAAGCCGATGTACAAGCCCCTGGCGCGCCTGTCGGGCCTGCTGGCCTTGGCTTTGCTGGCCGGCGGCCTGGCGGTCCTGGTGCTGGACCTGGGGCGGCCGGACCGCCTCATCGTGGCCATGACCAAGTACAACTTCCGTTCCATCTTCGCGTGGAACATCTTTCTCTACACCGGCTTCATGGTCATCGTCGCCGTCTACCTGTGGTTCATGATGGAGGCCAGGATGAACCGCTATTACAAGACCGCGGGATACGCCGCCTTCATCTGGCGACTCATCCTCACCACCGGTACCGGCTCCATCTTCGGCTTCCTCGTGGCCCGGCCGGGCTATGACGCGGCGGTCATGGCGCCCATGTTCATCGTCATGTCCTTCTCCTTCGGTCTCGCGATATTCATGCTGGTGCTGATGGCGTCGTACAAATGGCTGGCAAGGCCCCTGGGTGACGCCGTGCTCGGCCGTCTCAAGAACCTCCTCGGGGTGTTCGTCGCCGCGGCCCTGTACTTCGTCGCGGTGCAGCACCTCACCAATCTCTATGCGGCGGAGCACCATGCCTTCGAGGCCTTCATGCTGCTGGATGGGGGTATCTATCCCCTGCTGTTCTGGGGAGGTTTCGTGGTCGTGGGAAGTATCCTGCCCATGGTGCTGGTATGGCATCCGGCCTTCTCTGCGTCGCGCACCTGGCTGGGGGTGGCCAGCGCCCTGGTCATCCTCGGCGGGCTGACCCAGATCTACGTGATTCTCATCGGCGGTCAGGCCTATCCCATGGAGATGCTGCCGGGCCATGAGATCATCAGCAGCGCCTTCTTCGACGGTGTCGTGGCCGGGTACTCCCCCAGCCTGCCCGAGTTCCTGCTGGGCATGGCCGGCGTGGGTGTCGCCCTGATCATGGTGGTCATCGGCGTGAAAGTGCTGCGCTTCCTGCCCGTCACCCTGGCCGACGAGGCCGTCGATCCCCACGCCACCGCCAAGGCCTGAGATGGCCTTAACCTGAAAGTCGCGAAGCACGAACTCCCCCTCTCCCTCTGGGAGAGGGATGGGGTGAGGGAACGAACATGGCGATACGCGCTCCTCTTTCATCATCTCGGGCGGCGCGTATCGCCATGAGAGTTACCCCCGCCCCCGGGCAACGACATGCCGGGGGTTGGGGCTGATTGCCATACCGCGCCGTGTCCCATCTCTATATATCGGCCGCTCATAAATCTTCCGGTAAGACGACCGTCTCCATCGGCCTGTGCGCGGCGCTGGCGGCCCGCGGCCTCAGCGTCCAGCCCTTCAAGAAGGGGCCCGATTACATCGATCCCATCTGGCTCGGCCGGGCGGCGGGGCGGGTGGCGTACAACCTCGATTTCAATGTCCATTCGCCGGCCGAGGTGTCAGCCCTGTTCGCGAGCCGCAGCAGGGATGCTCATATCGGTATCATCGAGGGCAACAAGGGGCTCTACGACGGCTTGTCCCTGGACGGTTCCGACAGTAACGCCGCCCTCGCCCGACAACTCGGCAGTCCGGTGGTGCTGGTGGTGGATACACGGGGCATCACGCGGGGCATCGCGCCCCTGCTCCAGGGTTACAGGGTCTTCGATCGCCAGGTCGACATCGCCGGGGTGATACTGAATTTCGTCGGCGGCGCCCGCCACGAGGACAAGCTGCGCCGGGCGGTTGAGCACTATACCGATATCCCGGTCCTCGGCGCCGTGCAGCGCAACGCCGCCATCTCCATCGAGGAACGCCACCTCGGCCTGGTGCCGGGAAACGAGGCCGGGGGCGCAGACGCCACCATCGCGGCCCTGGCACGACTGATGGAGCAGCAGTTGGACGTGGATGCCCTCTTGGAGGTGGCACGCACCGCTCCCGCCCCGGTCGCGGGAGAGGAGCCGGCGCCGCCCGCCGTCGTCGGCGCGCGCGGATTGCGTCTGGGGGTGTTGCGGGATGCCGCCTTCGGTTTCTATTACGCGGACGATCTGGAGGACCTCGCCGCGGGCGGTGCGGAACTGGTCTACATCGACGCCATCCAGGATCGGCAACTCCCAGCCATCGATGCACTGGTGCTGGGCGGGGGGTTCCCCGAGACTCATCTCGAGCCGCTGGAGGCCAATGAGGGGCTGCGGCGGCAGATGGGCGAAGCCATAAGGGACGGCATGCCGGCCTATGCCGAGTGCGGTGGCCTCATGTATCTGTGTGATGCCATCACCTGGGGCGGCGAACGGCGCGCCATGGTCGGGGTACTGCCCCTGGAAGTGGAAATGGGTGAAAGGCCCCAGGGTCGCGGCTACGCCAAGGTGCGGGAGACGCCGCGCCATCCCTGGCCCGGTGGCGGCGCCGGGACCGTCATTCCGTGCCACGAGTTCCACTATTCCATGCTGGTTAAACCCGGCGCCGGCCATGCCTATGCTTACGCTGTGGATCGCGGTCACGGCATCGACGGGCGCCATGACGGTATCGTTCGCCATCGCCTCCTGGCCAGCTACGTGCACATGCGGAACTGTGCCGAAAGCCGCTGGACCGAGCGGTTCCTTGCTTACGTCGCCGATTTTTGTTGAGCTTGTCGGCGGCCGCGGGCCTTTTTTCAAAACCAGGGGTATTCATCATGATCACGCTGACCACGGCGGCTGCCGAGCAGATCAGGAAATCGGCGCAGGAAAGCAATCTGGAGGGATTGTCCCTGCGCCTCGCGGTGAAGCGCATGGAGGACGGCAGCTTCGATTACGGTATGGGCTTCGATTCGGAGACGGAGGACGACCTGCGTTTCAAGAGCGAAGGCGTAAATGTGGTGGTGTCACCGGCCTACATGGAGATGCTCAACGGGCTGACCCTGGACTACGTGGAACTGGAACCCGGGAGCTTCAATTTCATCTTCCTCAATCCCAACGATCCCAACTACACGCCGCCCGCCGGCGGATGACGAAGTGACGAGCCGGTGGCTGTCTCCCCAGCACTCCCAGGGTGCGACAACCTGAAGTGAACCGGGCCGCCGGCGGGCGCACGCGGGTGACACCGCATGGGGGCAACCGGAAGGAGCCACCGGAGCGATTCCACAGCGGTATTCTCACCGCCATTCGAGTGTTGGTGGGGGTCTCCGTAGCCGGCGTGCTGGCGGTGGCCGGCGCTATGGCGGCCGGGGTGCTGCCCGTCTACGCGACCCTCTCCCTGATCTGCCTCGGGGTGATGGGCGCCGGCGCCGTGTACCTGGACATGCGCATCCGCCGGGATCTGCTGAGTCCCCTGGGGGAACTGCGCCACTGGGCGCACCAGCTGCGTTCCGAGCGACTCGATGCCCGTATACCCCTGGCCAGAGCCGGCGAACTCGCGGACATCGTAGGTCATATCAACAGGCTGAGTGACGAGTTCCAGCGCCTCAACGAGCGCATGGACGACGAGATCTCCCGTCATACCGAACGCCTGTCCCAGAAGACCCGCCTGCTCCAGGTGCTCTACGACGTGGCGGCGAGTATCAATATCTTCAATGATCTCGACGATCTGCTGACCCGCTATCTGCATACCCTCATCGATGTCGTGAGCGCCAGGGCCGCCACGGTGCGCCTGCTGGACGCCGAGACGGGGGAGATGCGCCTGGTGGCCGCGGTGGGTATGAGTGACGAAGAACTGGCGACTCAGCGCGCCCGCGCCGCCGAGGACCTGATGGATGGTTGGGTGATCACGGAGGAGGGGATGCGCGAGCCCCTTCATCAGGCTGGTGGAAACGATGCCCCCCCGGATGGGGCACAGCAGTGTGTCGCCGTACCCCTTCGGCATCACGGCGCCACCCTCGGTGCGTACGAACTGTTCCTCGATGATAGTGAACTGTTGTCCCGCCCGGATCTCCAGGAGCTCCTGAAAAGCGTCGGCCGCCACCTCGGCATGGCCATCGAGAAGGTGCGTATCGACCGCCAGGCCCAGCGCCTGTCCATCATGCAGGAGCGTAACCTGCTGGCCCACGAACTCCATGATTCCCTGGCCCAGACTCTGGCCAGCCTGCGTTTTCAGGTGCGTATGCTGGAGGATACCCTGGAACACCATGAGAGCGACGTGGCCCGTGCCGAGCTCGCCCGCATCCGCGGTGGCCTGGACGAAGCCAACACCGAACTCAGGGGGCTGCTGGCCCACTTCCGGGCGCCCATGGACAAGCGCGGGTTGTTGCCGGCGCTGGAGGACATCGTCGACCGCTTCAGGCGCGAGGCCGGCATCGTCGCCCTGTTCCAGCTCGAGTGCGCCCATCCCGATCTGCCCGCGGGCATGGAGATGCAGGTGATCCGCATCCTCCAGGAGACCCTTTCCAACATCCGCAGACATGCGCAGGCGCGTGCCGTGCGTATCCTCTTACGTTGCGACGACAAAGGGTCCTATTATCTGATGGTGGAAGACGACGGCGTGGGGATCCGCACCAGCGACATCGGCAGCCGGCCCGGCGAGCACCTCGGGTTGCAGATCCTCCAGGAGCGGGCGCGCCGCCTGGGGGGGGCGTTGCACGTGGACAGCGAGCCCGGCGAGGGCACGCGCATCGAACTCCACTTTTCCAACCCCGGCAACTGAGACCATCCGAGGTGACGCCTTGAAGGTATTGCTGATCGACGATCACACCCTGTTCCGCAGCGGCCTGCGGGAACTGCTTACGCGCCGGGGCATCGAGGTGCTCGCGGCCGAGGGCAGCGGGGAGGAGGGCATACTGGGCGCCCGGAGCCTCCAGCCCGACGTCATTCTGTTGGACCTGCGCATGCCTGAACTGGACGGTCTCACGGTACTGCGCCGTATCGTCGCCATGGAGTTGGGGATCCCCGTGGTCATTCTCACCACCTCCCGGGAAGAGACTGACCTGGTGGAGAGTCTGCGCAACGGGGCCCAGGGCTACCTCCTGAAGGACATGGAGCCCGATGAACTGGTGGGCGCCCTGGGCGACGTCATCGCCGGCAAGACCGTGGTGGCGCCCGACATGGCGGGCCTGCTGGCGCGCATGGTCAAAGGCGACGAAGCCGAGGAGCCGGGGCGTTCACCCTTTTCCATCCTGACCCATCGTGAGATGGAGATCCTGTGTCACCTCGCGGCGGGCCAGAGCAACAAGGTCATTGCCAAAGAACTGGAGATTTCCGATGGCACCGTGAAGCTCCATGTGAAGTCCATATTGCGCAAACTCGAGGTGCATTCCCGGGTGGAGGCTGCGGTGCTCGCCGTGGAGCACGGCCTGTGCCACAGGATCGCTGGCCAGTAACACCACCCACCATCAACGAAGACGAAGACCCGTAGTCATGAAGAGTTTCAACGATCTGGTTCGGGAGGTGGAGGGCCAGGTGCAGGAGATTTTCCCCTGGGACCTGGAGGAGCACATCACGGCGGGCCGCGAGCCCCTCATCGTCGACGTGCGCGAGCCTTACGAGTTCGACACCATGCATATACCGGATTCCATCAACGTACCGCGGGGGGTGCTGGAGACCGCCGCCGAGTGGGATTACGAGGAGACGGAACCGGAACTGGTGGAGGCGCGGGATAGATACGTGGTGGTGGCCTGCCGCTCCGGCAACCGCAGCATCTTCGCCGCCAGGGTCCTCGCGGAGATGGGATTCGGGAACGTGGTCAGCCTCAAGACCGGCCTGCGGGGCTGGAACGAGTATGAGCAGCCCCTGGTGGACGAAGGGGGTGATCCGGTCACCGTGGAGGAGGGCGATGCCTACTTCGCCACCAAGCTGATGCCGGATCAGCGCCGGCCCCGGGAGTGATCGACGTCAGATGCCGCGTTCCTCGCTGGAATACTGCTCCACGCTTTCCGTGGGATGGGGCTCGAACCAGGCCAGCTTGGCGCTCAGGCTCACCACCTCGCCCACGATGAACAGGGTGGGTGCCTTGGGCTTTCTGACCGCTATCATACCGGGCAGGGAGGACAGGGTGCCGATGAGGGTCTGTTGGCGCTGGGTGGTGCCCTGCTGGACCAGGGCGGCGGGCATGTCCGGCGGCATGCCGTGCTCCATGAGCTTGGCGCAGATGTCCTCGAGGCCCTTGAGACCCATGTAGAACACCACCGTCTGCTGGGGTTGGGCCAGGGCAGGCCAGTTGAGGTTGATGGTACCGTCCTTGAGATGGCCGGTGACGAAGACGCAGGATTGGGCGAAGTCACGGTGGGTCAGGGGGATCCCCGCATAGGCCGCACAACCGGAGGCGGCGGTGATGCCGGGCACCACCTGGAAGGGCACGCCCTCGGCCGCCAGGGTATCGATCTCCTCACCGCCGCGCCCGAATATGAAGGGGTCGCCGCCCTTCAGTCTGACCACCCGTTTGCCCTCCTTGGCCAGCCGTGCCAGGAGCTTGTTGATCTCCTCCTGGGGCATGGCGTGGTTGTCCCGTTCCTTGCCGACGTAGATGCGGTCGGCGTCGCGGCGGGTGAGGTCGAGGACCGCCTTGGCCACCAGGCGGTCGTAGACCACCACATCTGCCTGCTGCATGAGACGCAGCGCGCGGAAGGTGAGGAGATCCGGGTCCCCGGGGCCCCCGCCCACCAGATAGACCTCGCCGACGCGTTCGGGCTCGTCACGGCTCTCCTCGAGCTTCTTCTCCAGGGCCGCCCGTGCCTCCTTCTCCTGCCCCGCGAAGAACATCTCCGCGATGCTCCCCTGGAGCACCTGCTCCCAGAAGATGCGGCGGTGGGGAGGGTGGGAGAAGCGGGCCTTGACGCGGTCGCGATATTCCTCCGCCAGGGCGGCTATGCGGCCGAAAGTGGCCGGGATGAGAGTCTCCAGCCGGGCCCGGATGAGACGCGCGAGTACGGGTGACGCACCGCCGGACGACACCGCGGCCACGATGGGAGAACGGTCGATGATGGAGGGCACCACGAAGGTGCAGGCGTCGGTCTGATCCACCACGTTGACGGGGATGCCACGTTCCCTGGCATCGTTGGCGACGCGACCGTTGACGGCCGGATCATCCGTGGCGGCGATGACGAGGTGCATGCCCGTCAGGCGGTTCGCCTCGTATATCCCCTCCTGCCAAAGCACTTCCCCCTCGTGATAAAGGGTTTCCAGCGCCCTGCCGAGGCGTGGCGAGACGATATGCACCTCGGCCCCGGCACGCAGCAGCAGGGATGCCTTGCGAGAGGCCACGTCACCACCTCCCACCACCAGGCAGGGTTGGGCACGCACCTTGAGAAAAATGGGTAGGAATTCCATGGCTTCGGCATCCGAATCAGAGACAACCTCCTATATTCCCTCAATTGCGGGAGCAAGCCCACCTCCTGATGGGGATAACTGCCCCCATGCCTTTGAGGGGATTTACTTTATTAACGAATTCTTATATATTTGCTGACTATTTCACTGGATTATTTTCATCGAGGAGCGCTCCATGTTCGTTAAAGAGATCGAGGCAGCTGAGCTGGCCCAACTGCTGGCCGGCGACGAGTCCGTGGAACTCATCGACGTTCGTACACCGGGAGAGGCCGCCCGCGGGGTGATAGCCGGGGGGCAGAATCTGCCCCTGCACCTGCTGCCCCTCCATGCCGACCAGATAGCCCAACGGGGCCGCAAGGTGGTGTTCTACTGCCGCAGCGGGGCCCGCTCGGGCCAGGCCTGCATGTTCATGGCCCAGCGTGGTTTCGATGAGGCCTATAATCTGCGCGGTGGCATCATCTCGTGGGTCCGCAACGGAGAGGAGTTGGTGGACCTGCGTCAGAGCGCTTGAAGAGTGCCAGATCCTGGCGGTGGAATCGGTCCTCAGGTTGCAAGAATTAGAGAATTCAAATATAAATGGAAAATTGCGAGATTTTTCCAACCCACTATTGCTAAAAGGAGACATCCATGGCTGATTTTGATCAGGAACTCGACGCTAGCGGACTCAATTGTCCTCTACCCATCCTGCGCGCCAAGAAGGCATTGGCGGCCCTCGACAGCGGCAAGATTCTGCGGGTCGTGTCCACGGACCCGGGCTCGGTCAAGGACTTCGAGGCATTTTCCAAGCAGACGGGTAACGAGCTGATGGAGTCCGGGGAAGAAGCGGGCAAGTTCGTCTTCATGATCAAGAAGGCGTAAGGAAACGGACCTCAGTCAGGTCTACCCAATATTACATTCAGACCCACCAGACCACAGGAGGAGGCAGTCATGTCAGACGACAAGAAACTCGCCATCATCGCCACGAAAGGCACTCTCGATTGGGGATACCCTCCCTTTATTCTTGCCTCCACCGCAGCTGCTCTGGGATACGAGACTCAGATCTTCTTCACCTTCTACGGCCTGCAACTGCTCAAGAAGGACCTGGATCTGAAGGTCTCTCCCCTCGGCAACCCCGGCATGCCCATGCCCATGGGGATGGACAAGTGGTTCCCCGTCCTCGGTACTGCGTTGCCGGGCATGGAGTCCATGATGTCCTCCATGATGAAAAAGAAAATGGCATCCAAGGGCGTCGCCAGTCTTGAAGAGCTGAGGGAGCTCTGTACAGAAGCGGAGGTCAAGATGATCGCCTGTCAGATGACCGTCGACCTGTTCGACTTCTCGACGTCGGATTTCGTGGATGACATCGAGTACGGCGGCGCCGCCACCTTCTTCGAGTTCGCCGGCGAATCCGATATCTGCCTGTTCATCTAGTCCCACCACCAGTATCGCAACACCCGCAAAGCCGGCTTATGCCGGCTTTTTCGTTTCGTGCGCCATAGCCGAAACCGGCCCCTGTAAAAGGTGGCCCTAAAGAGAGCAGTACCCTTAGGCCCCCGGCCCCCGGCCCCCGGCCCCCGACTCTGACCCCGACCCCCGGCTCGACCCCCGACCCCCGGCTCGACCCCCGACCCCTTCGCAGTCCCTAACTTGGCGCTCTTGGCCTTGGCGAGAGGATTTTCTTCTCTTTACACTCTCGAATCCTGCTGGCGAGCCGTAAATAAACCGAGGTTGTGAATTAGTTTATTAACAGCGACTTATTTGCGCCGAATAAAAAAAGAACCTACCATCTGTTCCGTAATCTACACGCTGTGTGTAATAAATGTAACATAGTGTTACGATCCGCATTATGAATAAAATATCAGTACGTTACGGAGGAGATGTAATGCGCATACTGAAGGCCTGTACCGGTCTCGTTTCAGCCGCTTCCCTGCTTGCCCTCGCCCCCTTAAGCGCCAATGCCGGAGTCCCCAAGGACCTCCCCTATCCCTCCGGGGGCGATCTGACCGCCGAGCAGATCATCGAGCAGGTCTATTTCGTCAACCATTTCTACTCCTTCGACAACTATGGCATCTCCGAGAAGGACGGCGACATCACCGTGCTGGTGAACAAGGCCGAGGGAGCGAGGCCCATCAACGTCACCCTGGAACGTTACCTCAACAACACTTACGACGACGGCAACATCAAGGCCAAGGACATCGCGATCTTCCGCTCCGGCAAGCTGCGGGGCACCGGCATGCTCATCGTGGACTACGTGGACGACGCCCAAAACCAGTCCTATTCCATCTGGCTGCCGGCCCTGCGCAAGATCCGCCGCTTCGCCGAACCCGCCCACGACGATGCCTGGGGCGGCTCCGATTTCACCTTCGGTGACGTCACCCTGCGCAAACCCTTCCACGAGACCCACGAACTGCTGGGTACGGAGACCTTCGATGACTGCCTAGGCACCATCGACGACGTGCGCAGCCGTTACCTGAAGGAGCCCCCGGAGCCCGCCTGCAATCACAAGGGCAAAGAGGTCTACAAGGTCAAGAGCACCACCAAGTTCGAGAACTGGTGGTACGACCACCGCATCAGTTACATCGATACGACGACCTTCGCCGACTACCGCACCGACTACTTCAAGGATGGCGAGAAGGTCAAGGTCATCGACCGTGACTGGATGAGCCTGGGCCTCGACGATCCGCGGGCCCTGTCCTGGCGCTCCTGGTACGGCAAGACCTTCTCCAACGGCCACGAGACCTGGGCCGTGATCCCGGATTCCGTGGTGATATACAACTCCGATGAGCGGGACGAGGATTTCTGGTCCGAGAGGACCCTGCGCCGTATCAAGCGCTGATGGGCCGCATCACACTAAACAAGCAATCTTAAAATTCGGTTTTTCGGGGGAACCAACTAATGGCCATGAAACCTTCACCTTTGGCCCTCGCGGTGGCCCTGGGCATCGCCCTGCCCGGCGCCGCGGTTGCGGAGATCAGCACCTTTGGCTTCATCAAGAACGAGACCTCCATATTCGTCCAGGACGGTCAGCCCACCGGCAGCGCGCGTAGCGCCATCGACGACAGCGACACCCGCAAAGCGGGCGAGGCGTTGAAGTTCGAGAACTCGGCCCGGTTGTTCCTCAACGGCGATGTCACCGACGACATCGTATGGCACGGTGACATCAACATCATCTACGACTCCAAGGCCATCGACGATGGCGGCGTGGAGTACGAGGGCCACCGTCTCTACAGCCAGCACGACTGGCTGCGGGAACTCTACCTGGACATCTACGCCGGCGACTGGGACGTCCGCGTCGGCAAGCAGCAGATCGTGTGGGGCACTGCCGATGGCATCAAGCTGCTCGACATCGTCAACCCCACGGACTTCCGCGAGGTGGTGCAGAACCAGTTCGAGGACTCCCGCATCCCCATCTGGATGGTCAAGGCCGAGCGCAACGTGGGCGACGCCTCCAACATCCAGTTCATCGTCTCCCAGGTGGAGGAGAACAAGTTCGCCGGCTTGAACGGCGACGGCGACGCCGGCCATCCCTTCATCTTCAAGGGCGTGGATACCATTACGGGGCAGGTGAATGGGTTCCTCAACATCGCACCCAACCTGGCCGGGGTAGCCACCAGCTTTACTAGCGGTGCCTTCGGGGGGCTTATCGGCGGTGCCGCGAGCCCATTGGGCCTTGCCCCCTTTACCGGCACCACCGTTGACGGCTTCGCTGGCCAGGGCTGGACCGTAAACGCGGGCTTCATTACCCCTACCTTCGTACCCAATGGCACCGATTCCGATACGGCTTCGCCCTGTTTCACATCGACCCCCCCGGGCAGCACGTGCACCGGATTCAGGTTGCTAGACAATATCGCCCAGGGAGGGGTCCTGGGGCCGAACGACCCGAATGCCAACAACAGCCAAACAAACCTGATGACGGAAGAAGGAGAGGGTGGCGTTCCTAGCACTGTGATATGGCGGCCGGGAGACCCGCGCTCGGCGTTCGAGCACATGCCCAACGCCACTTTTGCGACCTTTAATACTTTTGCCGGCAATAGTGGTTTGGGCGGCCCTCATGGACCGGTCGAGACATCCTATGTCAGAGACTATCCGGACAAGCAGGAGAATGCCAACGCGGGCTTACGGTTCCGCCAGCGTCTACCCAACGGTTTCAACTATTCCCTCAACTATTTCTACCACTATGACGCCAACCCGTCGGTGGATATCAGTTGGCATGATGCGAAGACAAAGACGAAGCTTGTAACGGAATTGCGCAAAGCAGATACCAACCTGGGTGGTGGAGCAGTATTGCCAGACGGTGACCCGGTTCTTCGGAGCCAAGCTCCCCGTGACTTGACCACGGAAGCACCCGTGACAGTCCTCCTGAAGAACCTCAATCCTAATGATCCAAATTTCAACACCTATTACGGCGCCTTCAACCCCGACCTAATGGGAAAGTTGGGATCCAACGGCCTCAGCCCCAATGGCGCCGAACTGCGCTTTACTGAAAGCCTCAACCGCATCCACAGCTTCGGCGCCTCTTTCGATTACGGTGTGAGTGGATGGAAGTTTCCCACGGTGATCAGGGGCGAATTCCTCTACGACAAGGATACCCTGCAGCCGGTGGTGGACAAGCGGCTTCTCTCCATCGGTGATTTGGAAGGCGCCCTGCAGCCTGAGGAGCAGGACATATTCAAGTACGTCATCGGTGTAGATGTGACGGTGTTTACCAACCTGCTGGTGAGTGGCCAGTTCATCCAGTTCCGCAACCTGGATTTCGAGGACAAGAAACGCACCTGTTTCACTCAGACGGGAGCCCAGTTCGACTGCTCCAAATACACCGCCGATTTCGCCTCCATGTCCCTCGAGAACAGCCTGAAGAAAGACAATAAGAATCAGGAGTTCTACTCCCTGTTCCTGTCCAAGCCCTTCGGGCCGTCGGACGAGCATCGCTGGAACAACATCTTCATCTACGAGGAAGACGGCGGCAAATGGAACCGTTTGGACGTGCAGTACCAGTTCTCCGATTTCCTCATCGGTACCGCGGAGTGGAACCACTACTGGGGTGACGAGGACACGCAGTTCGGGCAGTTCAAGGACTCGTCCAGTCTCCAGGTGGGTCTGCGTTACATCTTCGAGTGAGGCCATGCCGGGCCGCCGGCCGATTCTCCTATCGGCCGGCGGTGACCGGCCATGACTTTGCCCTGGAAGCGTCCCGGCCCGTCGCGGGTCCCCCTTTGTTGATGCTGTCGCCCGCCGGCGGGCATCGAACCGTGTTTATTCCGAGGAGAACCTTCAATGGCGCAGTCGGCGAATAATCACCTCCAGAAAGAACAGCGGATGGCGGATCGTTACGCCGACTTCGTCATCCGCTTCCGCTGGCCCTTCATCGCCATCCTGTTGGTTTTTACCATCCTGGCCGGCACCCAGGTGCCGAACCTCGATATCCGCAACGACCCCGATACCCTGCTGCCGCCCAGCAACCGCTACGTGGCGACCAACCTCTATGCCGAGGAGAAGTTCGGCATGGGCAACCTCATGGTGTTCGCCCTGCGCGTCAAAGAAGGCGACATCTACCAGGCGTGGTTCGTCAACAAGCTCCAGGAGCTTCACCGCCGGCTGGTGGAACTGCCCACTTCCCGCCCCGCTAATTTCATCGACATCGCCGCCCAGAAGATCAAATACATGGGGGCCGACGAGACGGGACTGGTGTTCAAACGCCTCATCCCGACCGCCGGCATCAGCGATGACCCGGCGAAGGCGGCGCAGCAGCTCGCCTTCCTGAAGGAGGGCGTGGAGAGCAACCCGGTGATGGCGCCCATGCTCATCTCCATGGAGGATGCGGCAGGCAACCTGTGCGAATTCGACGATTACGAGACCAGGAACTGCACCGCCAAGGCGGCCTACATCATCGGCGACTACACCGACGAGGTGAAGGAGATCTACCTGCCCTGGGTGCGCGATGTGCGCGCCATGATGGACGAGTTCGCCGAGGACGAGCGACTCGAGGTCCTGGTGGCGGGGGAACCCTATTTCCTCGCCTGGATGCTCGCCGACCTGGTCAACAAGTGGTGGCTGTTCGCCATTTCCTTCCTCATCGTGCTGGCGGTGCTGTGGTATGAGTTCCGGGACTGGCGCGGTGCCGTGTTCCCCCTGCTGGGAGTCACCGCCACCATCATCATGACCCTGGGCCTGATGGGGTTGTCCGCCTTCAAGCTCACCACCATGATGGTGCTCACACCCATGCTGCTGCTGGCCATCGGCATCGGCCACTCGGTGCAGGTGACTCGCCGCTTCCTCCAGGAACAGGCCTCCAGGGGTGATTGCAACGATGCGGCGCGCACCGCCATCGCTCGCACCATCATCCCGGCCACCCTGGCCATCATCACCGACATGGTGGGTTTCGCCACCCTGGGCCTGGTGGACATCTCCTTTTACAAGGCCTACGCCTATTTCGGCATGTTCGGCATGCTGACCCTGCTGTTCACCACCACCACCCTCATTCCGTTGCTGATGATCCAGTTCCCGCCGCCGGCGGCCTGTTATCAGGAGGAACGGGCCTGGGAGAAGAAGATCGGCGGGGTCATCACCCGCATGCTGGCGGGGCCCGGCAAGTGGCTGCCCATCGGCTTCGTGGTGCTCGTGGTCGGCGTGTCCGGTTACTACACCAACATCATGAACTGGAAGGGCGACCCCCTGGCGGCGGAACGCCTCGCCGAGGAGGGAGACATCATGCCGGGGGTGGAGAAGGGCATCAACTACGCCCGTGCCGCCTTCAAGGAGAAGTCCATCACCATCCAGCACATCGAGCGCCTGAACGAGATCATGCCGGGGGTGATCTCCGTCTCCATCCCCATCCGCGGCAAGGAGCCCACGGCGCCCCTGTGCATAGACAAGTATTTCCCCGAGGAACTCTTCGACATCGAGGACCCGGAGGAGAAGACGGCGGCGTGTCTCGCCAGCAAACGCGAACTCGGCTGTTGGGACCCGGAGGTGTGCGGGGCCCAGGGCATCTACAACGATGCCGAGGTGCTGGCGGATATCGAGGCCATGGAGAACTGGATGCGGGACCACAAGTTCATCGGCTTCACCGGTTCCTACGCCCAGTACGTGCGGCTGGTGAACATGCTGCTGGCGGTGGACCCGGGGGAACAACCGCAAATGACGGACCTGCGGATCCCCACCCGGGAATACCTCGAGTCGATCGATCCCAATGACACTCGGGTGCCGGATGATCTGGTGCAGCTCTACAACGGTCTGCTGGAGACCATGACCAGCGCCGGGGACATGGATTCCTTCGTCTCCAGGGACTGGAACGAGGGCGCCATCATGGGCTTCATCAATACCATGCATCCGCGGGAGACCCACGAGGTGACCGTGGACATCATGGACTACGTGGAGGCCCACAAGAACGACCCCGGTTTCAGCAAGGCGAACTTCGGTCTGCGTTGCTGCTGGACGCCCGACGACCCGGACTTCTCGGGGGACGTCAACGCCCTGTCCAAGGAGGGGCCGGACTACGTGCGTCCCGGGGTGGGCGGCTTCCTGGGGGCCACCGAGGCCACCCGCGAGGTGGCCATGGAGGAGTGGCTGAAGAGCCCGCTCATCACCGCCCTGGCGGTGTTCCTCATCGCTGCGGTGATCTTCCGGTCCGTCGTGGTGTCCATCATCCTCATGGTGATCCTGTTCATCACCCTGTTCGCCCAATACGGCCTCGGCGGCTACATGTCCGCTACCGGCAACTGGTCGGGCAACCTCGCCTTCCATCTGCTCACGGCCTTGTCCATCTCCATGGGGCTGGGCATCGACTACGGCATCTACATGATGTCGAGGTTGCGGGAGGAGATGCAGGCCACCGGCGGCCAGTGGACCGACGCCCTGCGTAATACCCTCAATACCACGGGTTCGGCGGTCATCATGTCGGTGGTGGTGTTGCTGGCCTGTTTCATTCCCCTCATGAACACGGATCTGGCCAACACCTGGGGCCTCGGGATCTACATCTCCGAGGCGCTGCTCATCGATGTGGTGACCACCCTGACCCTGCTGCCGCTGTTGGTCTACTGGCTCAAACCGCGCTTCGTGTTCGGCGACACCCGGGCCGCCTGACGCCGGCGCATCCCACCCCGGGGCGGGCGACGGCCGCCCGGGGTGGGTGCCCCGGACAGGCGCGGGCCCGCGAGACTGTGGCGCCGTGGCAAGAACCGTTTAGGGGTTCCGCATGATCCGCTCCTACTCCAAGCGTCTGCTCTCGCCTTTTTCGGGGCAGATGCAGATCGTCGAGGGCCACAGGGTGCGGGCGCTCACCCTGGACGGGGAGCATTGGGAAATGCAGTATCGGCTCCCGCCCGACGCCGAGCAGGAGCGTGAGAACAAGCTCTACGGCAAGCCGATACGCCAGCGTTATGTGCCCATCGCCAGCATCCAGAACGGCCGTACCGAGCGCATGGGGTTGCCCGCCTTCTTCGACCGCGCCCAGGTCGATGGGCAAATCGACGAGCTGGCGGACTACCTGGCCGATGTCGCCCTGCCGTTCCCGGCCGCCGATAACTATGAGTACTGGCTGCTGGACGGCCGCGACGAGGCGCCCCTGGCCCTGATCTTCTCCTGTACCCAGGCCGATGAGATGGCCCTTTACCCGGAGCGGCCGGAGTGGACCGCCTTACCGGCGGCAAGGATGAACATCCCGGCCACCGTCGAGGAACAGCAAGGCGGCATCCCACCGGTGAACTACCGCCTGGAGGGCCTCGTCAACGAACGGGCCGGGCGCCATCCATGTGCCACCTGGTTTCAGCGGCGGGCCGGCGAGACGACGCCGTTTCCGCCGTTACTGGTGTCCGAGGACTGGGACGACGAGGCCGACCGCCAGCTCTGCCAGCGCTATGTGCGGCGCCAGGCACCGCTCTTGCTCATGTTGCATGGCCTGGCTGAAGCCGACCGCTTGCGGTTGGAACAGGCGGCCCGCGACAATGTCATGGAAGTCGAGCGCTTCTATCCGCTGTATCCGGGAGTCGCCGATGAGCAGCTCATGGCGGCCATGCGCGTGGAGGCACGCCTGCGGGGCTCACAACACCACGAACCGCCCATTCATTTGGCACGGATGTAGGTCGGGATTCATCCCGACAATCAAACAGGTTCCTTGGCGTTCTTGGCGAGAGGAAATTCTTCTCTCAACACCCATGAATTCTGCTGACGAGCCTTCTTTTGATGGATGGTGACGATTCAGGAATCGCCGAAGGGGTCATCGGATAGGAGGATGCCGATATAGGGTGCATAGGTCAAAACGGCACCTTGCAGGAGACCGAGGTCATTGAACGCCTCGGCCAGTTGCGCCATACGGGATGGGTTTTGCGGTTCCGACTTGAGTGCTTCCAGCGCCGCGACCAGGGGCCTGATGTCTTCCGCCCCGAGATACTGGTCCAGCATCTGGATCGAGGTCTCCACCCTGTCCACATTGACGTCCTTTCTATGGGTTGCCTTGCGGTCCTGTCCGAAGTCAACAAACTCCGGTGGCTCGTCGACGCTGTTCCCGCCAGGCGCCTGCGGCCTTGTGGCCTGGCCGTCCCCCAAAAAGACGCTATAGGCCTGTGCCCGCCGCTTGAGTTCCTCCACAAAGGCATTGAACTCCGCGGGGTTCGGCTTGTTCAGATACAGCGACAGCAGCGGCCCGCATTTGACGCGGCTATGGAAATGCAGAAAGCCATCCTCGATGACGGGTTCGGGGTTCAGTATCGTGAACACCACGCTCAGCTCCTTTTCCTTGAACGGGGTCTTGATGCGGACAGTCACCGTATCGTCGATGATTTCGAATTCCCGCGTTTCCTTGAAGAGTCGCTTTTGAACGAGTCGGCTGGTCATGGTGGTAAGGGTCCGGGAATGGATAGAATAGCGGCGTTTGGCCGCTTGTCGCCTGCAAAGTGATGAGCCTCCGCAGGAGGCTTGGCATGTGGGCTATGAGGAAAAAATGCTAAAGCCTTCTTGGCGTTCTTGGCGAGAGCAACAAGAAAAAATGGCGTCCCCTAGGGGAATCGAACCCCTGTTACCGGCGTGAGAGGCCGATGTCCTGACCGCTAGACGAAGGGGACGTGGACCTTCGTTACTGCAACGACTCGGGCTTTCCCCTATGCCCATGGTGCCAGGACATGGGCCGTCGAGGCGGTTGTCTCATGGGGAGTCCGAGCAATGTCGATGCGAAGCATCGCGTATTGGCTCGGTACCGCAGCACCCGGTTGCCATGGTGGCGGGGCCGCGGGGTAACGCTTTATTTAAGCGCTGCCCTGAGGGCGTGGTATTATACGCGTCCTGAGTGCCTTCACAAGGTTTCCGTCTGGGCCTGATCTCTGCGCCGACCTTCCGGTTCCGTATGTGCCCCCGCCCGCCTTGACTGAAGGAGGAGTCCTCATCAACTCCGTTTTGAAATCACCCGAGGCCAAGTGAAGAATATCGTTTGTGAACCAGCAAACCCCTAATGCCGCCGACGGCGCCACCGGCGCCCCGCCACGTATCATCCCCCGCGAGGCCCACAACATCTCGCGCAGCAACATCAGCGAGGCTGCCCTCAAGGTGCTCTATCGGCTGAAGAAGGCCGGTTACGAGGGCTTCCTGGTGGGCGGCAGCGTCCGTGACCTGCTGCTCGGCCGTGAGCCCAAGGATTTCGATGTGGCCACCGATGCCGAGCCCGAGGAGGTCAAGGCGCAATTCCGCAACAGCCGGCTCATCGGCCGGCGTTTTCGCCTGGTGCACGTGCGTTTCGGTCAGGAGATTGTCGAAGTCGCCACTTTCCGGGCTCACCACAGCCAGGGGGATGAGGGCGAGTGTGTGGATGGGCGCATCCTGCGGGACAATGTCTACGGTACCCTGGATGAAGATGCCCTGCGCCGGGATTTCACGGTCAACGCCCTCTACTACAACATTCGCGACTTCTCCGTGGTGGACCACACCACGGGTATGGAGGACTTGGAGAACGGTCTGCTGCGCTTCATCGGCGATGCCGAGACGCGCTTACGGGAGGACCCGGTACGCATGTTGCGGGTGGTGAGGTTCGCCGCCAAGCTGGGCTTCCGGGTGGATGGCGAGATCGAGCGACTGATGCCAACGCTGGGGGAACTGCTGGTGGACATTCCGCCGGCCCGGCTGTTCGATGAGGTGCTGAAGCTGTTCCATTACGGCTACGCCCTCGAGACTTTCGAACTGCTGCGCCACTACGACCTCTACCGCCGCCTGTTCCCGGCCAGTGAATCCCTGTTGGCCGAGGAGCAGGAGGGGTTTCCACGACTGCTCATCGCCCATGCCCTGGAGAACACGGACCAGCGGGTACAGGAGGGCAAGGCCGTGAATCCTGCCTTCCTGTTCGCTGCCTTCCTGTGGGAGCCGCTGCGCGAGCGTATGCAACGGCTGGCCGGGGACCTGGGCGAGCAGGAGGCCATGCAGGAGGCGGCGGACGAGGTGCTGGCGGCCCAGGTGAGTCGGGTGGCGTTGCCGCGGCGCTTCAGCGTCATGGTGCGGGAGATCTGGACCCTGCAGCTCCGCCTCACCCGTACCACGGGCAAGCGTCCGAACCTGTTGCTCGGCCACCCGCGCTTTCGCGCGGCCTACGATTTCCTGCTCATTCGCGCCCGGGCGGGGGAGCCGGTGGCGGAGCTGGCGGAGTGGTGGACCCAGTTCCAGGCGTCGGATCCGTCGGCCCAGGAGGCCATGATCGGCAATGCCCCGAAGAAGAACCGCCGCCGCCGCAAGCGCCCGCGCCGGCCCCGTGAAGCCCCCGCGACGTGAGGGACGGGGTCACCGCCTACATCGGCATCGGCGCCAATCTCGAGGGCCCTGCCGGGCGGGTCGCCCAGGCCATTCATGACTTGGACGCCGTGCCTCACACCCGCCTCGAGGCGGCCTCCCGCCGTTACATCGGCCCGCCCATGGGGCCCCCGGACCAGCCCGATTACGTCAACGCCGTGGCCCGCCTGGCCACCGGCCTCGAACCCCACGCCCTGCTCGACGCGCTGCAGGCCCTTGAGCGCGCCAGTGGTCGCCGGCGGGGCGAGGGCGAGCGCTGGGGGCCGCGCCCGCTGGACCTGGATATCCTGCTCTTCGGTGATCGCACCCTGGCGGACGACCGCCTTACCGTGCCCCATCCCGGCGTTCACCTGCGACCCTTCGTCTACGTGCCCCTGCTGGAGATCGCTCCCGCCCTCGTGGTGCCCGGTCTGGGGCCCCTGGCGGCCCTGGTGGGCGACCTCGGGGCCCATGGCCTGACGGCCCTGGACTGAGGCGAGGGGCACCCCGGGAATGCTCATGATCGTCGCCGCGGCTGCCGACTCCGCCTACGTGGCGGAGAACAATGATCGCCGGCCGGAGGCTATACTGGCGCGCCCCAGCACCCGCCATCACTTCAATCCCGGAGTCCTGCCATGACCATCGCCGAGGCCCGGAAGATCACCCTCAGCCACCTGCAACGCGCCCGTGACGCCGGCGAGCGCTTCACTTGTCTCACGGCCTACGACGCGGGGTTCGCGCGCATCCTGGATGATGCCGGGGTGGAGGTGATCCTGGTGGGGGACTCCCTCGGCATGGTGGTGCAGGGATGGGACAGCACCCTGCCGGTGTCCATGGACCATATGGTCTACCACGCCGCCATGGTGTCACGGGCCACCCGCCGGGCCCTGGTGATGGTGGACATGCCCTTCATGAGCTTCGCCACCCCGGAGCAGGCCCTCACCAACGCGGCCCGCCTGATGGCCGAGGGTGGGGCACAGATGGTCAAGCTGGAGGGCACCGCCCGCCAGGCCGAGGTGGTGGCCCGCCTCACGGACAACGGTGTCCCCGTGTGTGCTCATCTGGGGCTGCGGCCCCAGTTCGTCCACAAGCTCGGGGGTTACCGGGTTCAAGGGAGGAATGACGAGACCGCCGCCGCCATGATCGAGGACGCCCGCGCCCTCGAACAGGCGGGTGCCGATGTGCTGCTGGTGGAGAGCGTGCCGTCGTCCCTCGCCGTAGCGCTGCGGGGGGCAGTGAGCGCGCCGGTCATCGGCATCGGTGCCGGGCCTTCCTGCGACGCCCAGGTCCTGGTGCTCTACGATCTACTGGGCATCACCCCGGGCCGTATTCCGCGTTTCGCGAAGGACTACCTGGCCGACGGTGGCACCATTCGCCAGGCGGTGGCCCGCTACGTCGCCGACGTGCGGGGCGGGCGCTTTCCCGACGCCGATCACAGCTTCGATTGACGGACGGCAGGGGCCAGTGGAAATCCTGACCGCGCCGGCGGCGGTACGTGATGACGTGGCCCATGCCCGCGGCCGCGGGGCGTCCGTCGCCCTGGTGCCCACCATGGGGGACCTCCACGACGGTCACCTCTCTCTGGTGACGGCGGGGCGCCGGCGCGCCGATGTCCTGGTGGCGAGCATCTTCGTCAATCCCCTCCAGTTCGGTCCCGGCGAGGATTTTCAGAGTTATCCGCGGGCCCTGGAGCGGGATGCCGGCACCCTCGAGGCCGCCGGGGTGGACCTGCTGTTCGCGCCAACCGCCGAGGCCATCTATCCCCGGGGGCTCGCCGCCACCACCCGGGTCGAGGTGCCGGAACTCACCTCCATCCTGTGTGGCGCGGCGCGTCCCGGCCATTTCACCGGCGTGGCCACCGTGGTGAACATCCTGTTCAACATCGTGCGTCCTGATTTGGCCCTGTTCGGGGAAAAGGATTACCAGCAGTTGCGGATCATCCGGCGCATGGTCGCGGATCTGCAGATGGACGTGGAGGTGGTGGGTCTGCCCACCCGGCGGGCCCCCGACGGCCTGGCGTTGAGTTCCCGCAACCGTTACCTGTCCGTGGCCGAACGTGTCCGGGCCCCGCAACTCTATTACACCCTCAGGGACATCGCCCTGGCCCTGGAACGGGGGGCGCGGGACACCGGCGCCCTGGAGCGGGATGCCGCGGCGCGGCTGGCCGCCGCCGGATTCACGGTGGACTACGTGAGCATCCGCGAGGCCGAGACCCTGGCGTCTCCTGGCCCCGGCACCCGCGCCTTCGTCGTGCTGGGGGCGGCCCGCCTGGGCGCGGCGCGACTCATCGACAACGTCGCCGCCACCGCGGCGAATACGCCTTAGCAAAAACGGAGAAGGCACAATGAACGCCGGCCGTTCTTTAACCTCTCGTAGGTTGGGGTGAGCTTGCGAACCCCAACGGGTATTCACCAGAGTCATCGTTATGTTGGGGTTCGTTCCTCACCCCAACCTACAAGTTACCCATCGATCTACAGAGTTCAGACCGCGGGGCGGGCGCCGTTGACGTTGGTGATGCCCAGTTCCTGGAGCCGCTCGATGATGACCCGGGCGCAACCCGGCGGGTCCATCTGGTCGGCGCGGATGACGATCTCGGGCTCCAGGGGTGGCTCGTAGGGGTCGTCGATGCCGGTGAACATCTTGATCTCCCCGGCCCGGGCGCGCTGATAGAGGCCCTTGGGATCGCGGTCCTCACACACCGCGATGGGGGTGTCCACGAAGATCTCCACGAAGGGCACGTTGGCCTCGTCATGGAGGTCCCGCACCCGGTCGCGGTCCATACGATAGGGCGAGATGAAGCTGGTCATGGTGATGACCCCGGCATCCGCGAACAGGCGTGCCACCTCACCGATGCGGCGGATGTTCTCGGCACGGTCGTCGGCGGAAAAGCCGAGGTTCTTGTTGAGGCCATGGCGCACGTTGTCGCCGTCCAGCACGTAGGGCAGGTAGCCCTGTTCGATGAGCAGGTGCTCCAGGGTGAAGGCGATGGTGCTCTTGCCCGAGGCCGACAACCCGGTAAACCACAGGGTGGCCCCCTTCTGGTTGAGCAGTTGCTCGCGGCTCTCCCTTCCGACGTGGCTGAAGTGCCACGTCACATTGGTGGCCTTCATCTGGCTGGCCGCCTGCCACGCCTGTTCATTATCACTCATGGGATTTCCTTAGGTATCGTCGAGAATCGTCTGCGCATGCCAATCTTGAAGGACGCACGCCCCGTTTCAGGGGCTTTGCGGCAGAACCCCCGCCCACTTGAGGGCCCCTGCCCCCCGCCCCTGTCCCAGGCGGCCCGCACCCAATTCAAAATTCAGAATTAAAAATTGCCCTTTCCCGGCACCCCTGGCCAGGGCCTTTGGCCTGGCCAGGGGTGCCGGGAAAGGGCTGAATGGTACCGAGGGCGGGACTCGAACCCGCAAGGTGTCACCACCGGTGGATTTTGAGTCCACTGCGTCTACCAGTTCCGCCACCTCGGCGCTAACTCTCATGGCGATACGCGCCGCCCAAGATGATGACAGAGGAGCGCGTATCGCCATGTTCGTTCCCTCACCCCATCCCTCTCCCAGAGGGAGAGGGGGAGTTCGTGCTTCGCGACTTTCACGTTACGCGCGAGTATAGGGGGTGCCGGGCCCGCGGGCAAAGCCTGCACCCGACCGGCTTCTGGTACCATCGCGCGCCATGTTGACCTCCGATTTCACTTTCCACCTGCCGCCCGAGCTCATCGCCCAGCGCCCCCTGGCGCAGCGGGCGGCCAGCCGCCTGCTGGTGCTTGAGCCGGCGCCGGCCGGTCCGCGGCACCGCTTGTTCACGGATCTGCCCGAGATTCTGGGCCGCGACGACCTGCTGGTGTTGAACGATACCCGGGTGATCCCCGCGCGCCTGCTGGGGGTCAAGGACAGCGGTGGCCGGGTGGAAGTGCTGGTGGAGCGCATCCTCGACGAGGACCGCGTGCTGGCCCATGTGCGTGCCAGCAAGCCACCCCGGCCCGGCAGCCTGCTGCGTCTCGAGGGCGCCATCGACCTGCGGGTCACGGGGCGCCGTGACGACCTCTTCGAGCTCGCCCATGAGGGCCCCGGGGCCATGGCGGATCTGCTGCAACGCCACGGCCGTATCCCCCTGCCGCCCTACATCGAGCGCGCCGCCGAGGCGGCGGACAGGGAACGCTATCAGACCGTCTATGCCAGCCGGGACGGCGCGGTGGCCGCCCCCACCGCAGGCCTACACTTCACCACAGACATGTTGCGGCAGCTCCGCGAGGCGGGGGTGGAGACCGCCACCGTGACCCTGCACGTGGGGGCGGGCACCTTCCAGCCGGTGCGCGTTTCGGACATCGGTGCCCATCGCATGCATACGGAGCGCCTGGAGGTGGGACCCGAGGTGGTGGCGGCGGTGGCCCGCGCCCGGTCCCGGGGTGGGCGGGTGGTGGCCGTGGGGACCACGGTGGTGCGGGCCCTGGAGGCGGCGGCTCAGGGGGGGGCACTGGTCCCCCGCAGCGGGGAGACGGACATATTCATCTACCCGGGCTTCGATTTCCGGGTGGTGGATGCCCTGGTGACCAACTTCCATCTGCCGGAGTCCACCCTGCTCATGCTGGTGTGCGCCTTCGCCGGCCGCCGGCGGGTGCTGGAGGCCTACCGGGCGGCGGTGGCGGAGCGCTACCGATTCTTCAGCTACGGCGATGCCATGTTCCTGGCACGCAGCGCCGACGCCGCCTGAAGACCATGGATTTCACCGTCACCGCCACCGATGGCGCCGCCCGCCACGGCCGTCTCGTGTTCGGCCGCGGCGTGGTGGAGACCCCCGCCTTCATGCCCGTGGGCACCTACGGCACCGTGAAGTCCGTCACCCCGGAGGAAGTGCGGGAGACCGGGGCGCAGATCCTGCTGGGCAACACCTTTCATCTCATGTTGCGGCCTGGCACCAGCGTGATCCGGGCCCATGGCGGCCTCCATGGGTTCATGCACTGGGACGGCCCCATCCTCACCGATTCCGGCGGTTTTCAGGTGTGGAGCCTGGCCGGGCGGCGCCGGCTCACGGAGGCGGGGGTGCATTTCCAGTCGCCGGTGGACGGCAGCCCGGTGTTCCTGGGGCCGGAGGAGTCCATGGCGGTGCAGCGGGCCCTGGGCGCGGACGTGGTGATGGCCTTCGACGAGTGCACCCCCTATCCCGCCAGTCGTGACGAGGCGGCGGCGTCCATGGAGCTGTCCCTGGGGTGGGCGGCGCGTTGCCGCAGCACCCACGGCGACGGCCCGGGGGCATTGTTCGGCATCGTCCAGGGGGGCATGTATGCGGACCTACGGGCGGCCTGCCTGGAGGGACTGATGGACATGGGTTTCGACGGTTACGCCCTCGGCGGCCTGTCGGTGGGGGAGCCCAAGGAGGAGATGCTGCGGGTGGTGGCGGAAACGGCCCCCCTGATGCCCGCGACCCGGCCCCGCTACCTGATGGGGGTGGGCACCCCCGCGGATCTGGTGGCGGCGGTGAGCCGCGGCATGGACATGTTCGACTGTGTCATGCCCACCCGCAACGCCCGCAATGGCCACCTGTTCACCCGCCACGGCGTCGTCCGGCTGCGCAATGCCCGCTACCGCGACGACACGGGGCCCGTGGAAGAAGGCTGCCGCTGCTACACCTGCCGTCACTACAGCCGCGCCTACCTGCATCACCTGGACCGCAGCCGCGAGATCCTCGGGTCCCGCCTCAACACCATTCATAATCTTCATTACTATCAGGGGCTCATGGCCGGTCTGCGGGATGCCATCGCCACCGGGACCCTGGCCTCCTTCGCCGCGGAATTCCACCGTGACCAGGCGTCCGGGGGGCCATGATCAATCCCCCGTTCACCGGATCATCCATCAATGTATAATCGCGGGTTTTCAATCCTCGTCAACCGCAGTGGGAGAGGTTTATGGATTTTCTGATCAACGACGCGTATGCCCAGGGTTCGGGGGCGGGTGCACCCGGCATGGGGGACTTCGTGTTCCTCATCCTGCTGTTCGTCATTTTCTATTTTCTGCTGCTAAGGCCCCAGATGAAGAAGGCCAAGCAGCACAGGCAACTGGTGTCAGAACTCTCGAAGGGTGACGAGGTGGTGACGGTGGGCGGGATGCTGGGGCGCATCACCAACGTCGGTGACGATTTCATCACCCTGGAGATTGCCGAGGGCCTGGAGGTGAAGGTACAGCGCCAGTCGGTGGCCTCGGCCATGCCCAAGGGCACCATCAAGGCCGCTTAAGGCCAGGGTCCCTCATGCTCAACCACTACCCCCTGTGGAAGTACCTGCTCATCCTGGCGGTGGCCCTCATCGGCCTGTTGTTCGCCCTGCCGAACCTTTATGGCGAGGACCCGGCCCTCCAGGTCTCGGGGGGGCGGGGCGCCCCCATGGACGAGACCGTCCGGGAGCGGGTGGTTTCCATGGTGACCGCCGCGGGCCTCGAACCCACGGAAGTGACATTGGAAGAGGCTAGATTACAGCTACGGTTCCGCAACGCCGATGAGCAGCTCGCGGCCCAGGCGGCGGTGGAGGCAGGCCTGGGGAACGACTACGTGGTGGCCCTCAATCTGGCGCCCTCCGCGCCGGAGTGGCTGACTTCCATGGGTGCCCTGCCCATGTACCTGGGCCTCGACCTGCGGGGAGGCGTCCATTTCCTCATGGAGGTGGACATGGAGGCGGCCGTGACCCAGGCGGAAGAGCGCTTCGTGGGGGACCTGCGCACCCTGATGCGCAAGGACAAGGTGCGCTACAAGACCGTCACCCTGCAGGAGGAGGGTGGCATCCTGGTGCGTTTCAGGAAGGAGGACGAACGGGACGTCGCCGCCACCCTCATCGGTCGTGAGATGGATGACCTGGTGGTGACCGAGGATGAGGAGGGGGCCGAGTTCAATCTCCGCCTCGCCCTCTCGGAGACGGCCACCCGGGAGCTCAAGCGCTTCGCCCTGCAGCAGAACATCACCACCCTGCGCAACCGCGTCAACGAACTCGGGGTGGCGGAGCCGGTGATCCAGCAGCAGGGCCTCGAGCGCATCGTGGTGCAGCTGCCCGGCGTCCAGGACCCCGCCCGCGCCAAGGATATCCTCGGGGCCACGGCCACCCTGGAGTTCCGCGCCGTCGATATGGAGGGCAACGTCCAGGATGCCCTCGATGGCCGGGTGCCGGTGGGGTCCAAGCTCTACCGTCACCGTGACGGATCGCCGATCCTGCTCGAGAAGCGCGTGATCCTCACCGGCGATCACATCACCTTCGCCAAATCCGGCATCGACAGCCGCGACGGCAGCCCCATGGTGAACATCCGCCTCGACGGTCGCGGCGGGCGCATCATGAACGACTTCACCAAGAACAACATCGGCAACCTCATGGCGGTGGTGTTCATCGAGAACAAGGTCACCACCCGCATGCGGGACGGCGAGCCGGTGAAGATCAAGCAGACCATCGAGGAGGTGATCAACGCCGCGCGCATCCGCGAGCAGTTCGCCGCCAATTTCCAGATTACGGGCCTCGACAGCACCGAGGAGGCCCGGGACCTGTCCCTGCTGCTGCGCGCCGGTGCGCTGGCCGCCCCCATCGAGATCATCGAGGAGCGCACGGTGGGCCCGAGCCTGGGTCAGGAGAACATCGAACAGGGCTTCCGCTCGGTGATGGTGGGATTCGTGCTGGTGCTGGTGTTCATGGCCGTCTACTACCGGGTGTTCGGGCTGGTGGCCAACCTGGCCCTGGCCATGAACCTGGTGCTCATCGTCGCCGTGCTGTCCATGCTCCAGGCCACCCTGACGTTGCCGGGCATCGCCGGCATCGTCCTCACCGTGGGCATGGCGGTGGACGCCAACGTGCTGATATTCCAGCGTATCCGTGAGGAAATCCACAACGGCAACACGCCCCAGGCGGCCATCCACTCGGGCTACCAGAAGGCGGTATCCACCATCGCCGATGCCAACATCACCACCCTCATCGCGGCGGTGGTGCTGTTCGGTTTCGGCACCGGCCCCATCAAGGGCTTCGCCATCACCCTGTCCATCGGCATCATCACTTCCATGTTTACGGCCATCATGGGCACGCGGGCGGTGATCAACCTCATCTATGGCGGGCGCCGTGTGGCCCGCCTGTCCATCTAGGCCATCCGCCATGCGATTGTTCAAGACCACCCCCACTTTCGACTTCATGGGCAGGCGCCGAACGGCCTTCTTGGTCTCGGGGGTCTTGCTGCTGGTGAGCGTGGCCTCCCTGGCGGTGCAGACCCTCAACTTCGGCATCGATTTCACCGGCGGCACCCTGGTGGAGGTGGGATACGAGCGGCCGGTGGAACTGGAGCCCGTGCGTGAGCGGTTGGCCGAGGCCGGCTTCACCGATGCTGTGGTGCAGCATTTCGGCACCGCCCGGGACGTGCTCATCCGTCTGGCACCGCGGGAGGCCCTGTCCCAAGCGGAGCTCAGCGACCAGGTGATCGGCATCCTCAGACGGGACGCCTCCAACCCGGTGGAGTTGCGACGGGTGGCGTTCGTGGGCCCCCAGGTGGGCGATGAACTCACGGAGCAGGGCGGGCTGGCCATGCTCGCGGCCCTGGGAGGCATCCTCATCTACGTCATGGTGCGCTTCGAGTACCGTTTCGCCCTGGGGGCGGTGGCCGCCCTGGCCCACGACGTGCTGATCGTCCTGGGCCTGTTCTCGGTATTCCAGCTGGAGTTCGATCTCACGGTGCTGGCGGCGGTGCTGGCGGTCATCGGCTATTCCCTCAACGATACCATCGTGGTGTTCGACCGCGTGCGGGAGAACTTCCGCAAGATGCGCAAGGGCAGTCCGGCCGAGGTCATCAACCGCTCCCTCAACGAGACCCTGTCCCGCACCATCATGACGTCCCTGACCACGCTACTGGTGTTGGTGGCGCTGTTCTTCCTGGGGGGAGAGCTGATTCACAGTTTCGCCACGGCCCTCATCATGGGCGTCATCATCGGCACCTACTCCTCCCTGTACGTGGCGAGCCCCGTGACCCTGGCTTTGGGGGTGAGCAAGGCCGATCTCATGCCGCCCAAGAAGGAAGGCGCCGAGGCGGTGGACGACCGTCCCTGAGGGAGGACGGTGCAGGGACCCGTCGCTTGAGCCCGTGACCATCGTCGTCGGCAGCATCGGCTGGGATCACGACCACTGGGCGGGGTCCTTCTATCCCCCGGACCTGCCCCGGGAATGGCGTCTCGGCTACTATGCCAACGAGTTCCGCGCCGTCCTGGTGCCCGGCCATCGCTTCGCCGCGACCGATGTGGGGCAGGTGGAGAGTTGGCTGCAGGACGTCCCCCCCGGGTTCGCCTTCTGGGTGGAGGTGGCTCCGGCGGCCCTGGTCCGGGTCGGGCCCGGGCTGCGCGCCCTCGGGCCCTGCCTCGGCGGCGTGGTGGCGTCGTCTCCGCCCGCGCCGGGCTGGCTTGACGCCCTGGGGGCCTGGGCGGCACCCCGGGCGGTGTGCGCAATGCCTTATACCGGGGGCGATGGCCTACCCGCGGGTGGGCCCGATGCGCCCGCGGCGGCCTTCATCTGCGACGCCGGTGGTGAGGTTCACCAACCCTGCGCGGTCCTGAGGTTCCCGGAGGCGCCGTCCGATAACCGGCATCTCGCCGCCCATCTGCAGGCCTTCGCGGCGGCCACGGAGGGCAGACCTGCGCTGGCATGCTTCCCGGCGTCGTCGCGGGCGCCCCAATCCATGGCGCAGGTCCAGATCATCATCGACCTGTTGGGGGCCTGAAAGCGTCGATGAAAGCCGGAGAGATCGTGACCACCAGTGACCCGACAACCCCCGAGGCCGACCCGACCGCCGCCGGCGGCGCCCTGGTGGTGATCCGTGGCCTGTGTTTCTCCCGTGGTCCACGGGTCATTTTCGATAACGTGGATCTGGCCATTCCCGAGGGCCGGGTGACGGCTATCATGGGCCCCAGCGGCACCGGCAAGACCACCCTGCTCAAGCTCATCGGCGGCCAGCTGCGCCCCGATGCAGGCACCATCGAGGTGGACGGCCAGGACGTCCACCGCCTGTCCCGGGACGGCCTCTATGCCCTGCGCAAGCGCATGGGGATGCTGTTCCAGAGCGGCGCGCTGCTCACGGATCTCGACGTGTTCGACAACGTCGCCTATCCCCTGCGCGAGCATACCGGCCTGCCTGAGTCCATCATCCGCGACATCGTGCTCATGAAGCTGGAAGCGGTGGGCCTGCGCGGGGCGCGAAACCTCGAGACCCGCGAGTTGTCCGGCGGCATGGCACGCCGGGTGGCCCTGGCCCGCGCCATCGCCCTGGATCCCATGATGATCATGTATGACGAGCCCTTCACCGGACAGGACCCCATCTCCCTGGCCACCCTGGTGAAGCTCATCCGGGAATTGAACGACATCATCGGGCTCACCAGCGTGGTGGTCTCCCACGATGTGGAGGAGACGGCGGCCATTGCCGATTACGTCTACGTGCTGTCGGGCGGTCGGGTGGTGGGGGAGGGCACGCCCGAAGCCTTGGCCCGCACCGATTCACGCTGGGTGCGCCAGTTCCTCGAGGGCCTGCCGGACGGACCGGTGCCTTTTCACTATCCGGCGCGCGACTACGTGGAAGACCTGATGGCCGGGGAAGAGGGTTGATAGAACTGCTACGGCGCTTGGGACGCGGCGGGCTCGGGTTCTTCGAGCGCCTCGGGCGGGCCCATCTGTTCCTCGCCCGAGTGTTGTGGGGACTGGGAGAATTGTATCCCCGCGCCGGTCTGGTGGTGGCCCAGCTGTGGTCCGTGGGGGTGTTGTCCCTGCTCATCATCGTGGTCTCCGGGCTGTTCGTGGGCATGGTGCTGGGGCTCCAGGGCTACAACACCCTGGTGGACTTCGGAGCCGAGGAGTCCCTGGGGGTGGTGGTGGCCCTGTCCCTGGTGCGGGAACTGGGTCCGGTGGTGTCGGCGCTGCTGTTCGCGGGGCGGGCGGGCTCGGCGCTCACGGCCGAGATCGGGCTGATGAAGGCCACCGAGCAGCTAGCGGGTATGGAGATGATGGCGGTGGACCCCCTGCGGCGGGTGGTGGGTCCCCGTTTCTTGGCGGGGTGGCTGTCCCTGCCCCTGCTGGCGGCCATCTTCAGCGCCACGGGCGTACTCGGTGGCTACTTCGTCGGGGTGGGTCTGCTGGGTGTGGACGACGGCGCCTTCTGGTCCCAGATGCAGTCCAAGGTGGATTTGCGTGATGACGTGTTCAATGGTGTGATAAAGAGCATCGTTTTCGGCTTCGTGGTGACTTGGATAGCGGTCTTCGAGGGGTATGATTGTGTGCCCACGTCGGAGGGTGTCGGGCGCGCCACCACGCGTACGGTGGTCCACTCGGCGCTGGCGGTGCTGGGGCTGGATTTCGTGCTCACGGCGCTGATGTTCAACGAGGTTTAACGTGAAAGTCGGGAGAGTTAGGACAGGCGGATGGTGAATACCAAGATGGTCGAGGTGGGCGTAGGGGTGTTCGTGGCCCTGGGACTGGCGGCTCTGTTCATGCTCGCCATGCACGTGAGCAACCTGGCCCTGTCGGACGGCAGCGGTGATGGCTACGAGGTCGTCGCCTATTTCGATAACGTCGGCGGGCTCAAGGTGCGTTCGCCGGTCACCATGGCGGGGGTCAACGTGGGACGCGTGCGGGCCATTGAGTTCGATGACCGCACCTACCAGGCGCGGGTGACCATGGGTATCGGCGCCCGCTATGACAAGATCCCCGCCGACACCATGGCAAACATATTCACCGCCGGTCTGCTGGGCGAGCAATACGTCGCCCTGGACGCCGGCGGTGACGACAACTATATGAAGGACGGCGATGAGATCCTGATCACCCAGTCCGCTTTGGTGCTCGAACAGATCGTGGGGCAGTTCCTCTACAGCCAGGCCGCCGACGGGCCGGCCGCACCACCGGCCGGGACGGGTGATTTCGACCCCCAGGATCCCTTCGCACCCTGAGGCCGGCCCGACTGCGCCCGCTATGCGATGGCCCGGGTGGCAGCGGTCCGGCATCCATGTACCTTTGGCAGAAAAACATTATGAGCATGTCCCGATTGATTGCAGGCGTTTCCCTCTTCCTGTTGCTATGGGGGGGCTCCGCGGTCGCCGGCCCGCCCGTGCACGAGGCGGCGCGCCTGGTGAAAGAGACCGCGGACCGGGTGATAAGCCAGGTCAGGGCGGATCGCGAGGCCCTGGTGAAGAACGAGGCCCTGATCCACGAACTCGTAAACGAGGTGGTGCTACCTCACTTCGATTTCGAGCGCATGTCCAAGTGGGTACTCGGCCGTTACTGGCGTGAGGCGTCGCCGGAGCAACGGGAGCGCTTCGAGCAGGAGTTCAGGCAACTGCTGGTGAAGACCTATGCCACGGCCCTCACCGAGTATTCCGATCAGGAGATCGAATACCTGCCGGTGCGGGTGCGTACCGAGGGCGAAGACGTGCTGGTACGCACGGAGGTCCGGCAGGGTGGCGGCTACACCATCCCCATCAGTTACAACATGCATCGCAACGATGGCAGATGGATGGTCTACGATGTCACCATTGAGGGGGTGAGCCTGGTGAGCAACTATCGGTCGTCCTTCGCCGGCCAGATCCGATCCCACGGCATCGACAGGCTCATCGCCATGCTGGCCGAGCGCAATCAAAGTCTGGATCGGTGAGCGTGGTGGAGGTGCGGGATGCCGAAGGCGACTGGTTCGAGGTCAAGGGCCCGCTGCAGTTCGCCACCGTGCCCGATGTGTGGCGCTCGTCCCTGGCCTTGTTCTCGGGGCGTCACCGGCGGCTGGTGTTCGATCTGGCGGGCGTGACCCGCGCCGACAGTGCTGGGCTTGCCCTGCTGGTGGAGTGGATGCGCGAGGCGCACAAGCGGGATATGGAGGTCCATTTCACCAACATTCCCGCCCAGATGGAGGCCATCGCCCGGGCCAGCAACCTGCGCGAACTCCTGCCCTGAGGTTACAATCCGCGCCGTTGACCTCATGAATCCGTCCCGTCATGCCGTTGGCGAGTCACGGCGGCACCCTACTCAACCCGGTTGGAAGTACTATGAATGAAGAACAGATCAAGGCCCTCCTCGAGCAGGGTCTCCCCGGCTGTCAGGTCACCGTGGGCGGCGACGGCCGCCACTTCGAGGCGGTGATCGTGAGCGAGCAGTTCGCGGGCAAGTCCGTGCTCCAGCAACACCGCATGGTCTATGATGCCCTCGGGGACAGCTTCCAGACAGACGCCATCCATGCCCTGTCCTTCAAGACCCTGACGCCCGCAGAGGCGGCAGCCAGGGACTGAATTCGCCCGCGACGAATCCCATGGACAAACTGATCATCAGTGGTGGTGTGCCCCTGGCGGGACAGATCCGCATATCCGGTGCCAAGAACGCGGCGCTGCCCATCCTCGCGGCCACCCTGCTGGCCGATGGCCCCATGCGCGTGGCCAACGTGCCCCATCTCCACGACATCACCACTACCATGGAGTTGCTCGGACGTATGGGGGTGCAGTTGGTGGTGGACGAGCGCATGGTGATCGAGGCCGATAGCTCCACCATCACGGACTTTTTCGCTCCCTACGAACTGGTCAAGACCATGCGGGCCTCCATCCTCGTGCTCGGTCCCCTGCTGGCCCGCTTCGGCAAGGCCGTGGTATCCCTGCCCGGCGGTTGCGCCATCGGTACGCGCCCGGTCAATCTTCATCTGGACGGGCTGGCGAAGATGGGTGCCGACATCTCCGTCGACCAGGGCTATATCCACGCCTCGGCCAAGCGCCTGAAGGGGGCCCACCTGTTCCTCGATCAAGTGACGGTGACGGGCACCGAGAACCTCATGATGGCGGCCACCCTGGCCGCGGGGACCACGGTCATCGAGAACGCCGCCAAGGAGCCGGAGGTGGTGGACCTGGCCAACTGTCTCAATGCCATGGGGGCCGACGTCGAGGGAGCCGGCACCGATACCGTCACCATCCATGGCGTGGACGTGCTCAACGGCACCGCCTATGACATCCTGCCTGATCGGATAGAGAGCGGCACCTATCTGGTGGCGGCGGCCATTACCCGGGGTTCCATTCGCATCCTCGATACGCGGCCCGCTACGCTGGATGCGGTGCTGGAGAAGGTCGATGAGGCCGGCGCCCGTCTCAACGTCGGTGCGGACTGGGTTGAACTGGACATGGAGGGCCGGCGGCCGCGGGCGGTGGACATACGTACGGCCCCCTATCCCGCCTTTCCCACGGACATGCAGGCTCAGTTCACGGCCATGAATGCCGTGGCGGCGGGCACGGGCCTCATCTCCGAGACCGTATTCGAGAACCGTTTCATGCACGTCCAGGAACTGCAACGCATGGGGGCCGACATTCGCGTGCAGGGCAACACCGCCGTCACCCAGGGGGTGGAGAAACTCACGGGGGCGCCGGTGATGGCCACCGATCTACGGGCTTCGGCCTCCCTGGTGCTGGCCGGCCTGGTGGCCAGGGGGGACACGGTGGTGGACCGCATCTATCACATCGACCGGGGGTATGAATGCATCGAAGAGAAACTGGCCCAACTCGGTGCCCGCATTCGCCGGGTGCCCGGCTGGGGGGACGGGGATGACTGATCCGCGGTCTTTGACCATCGCTCTGTCCAAGGGGCGGATCTTCGAGGAGACCCTGCCGCTGCTGGAGCGGGTGGGTATCAGGCCCACCGACGATCCGGAGACCAGCCGCAAGCTCATCCTCGACACCAATGAGCCCCATATCAAGCTGGTGATCATCCGCGCCTCCGACGTCCCCACCTACGTGGAGTACGGCGCTGCCGATCTCGGGGTGGCCGGCAAGGACGTGCTCATGGAGCACTCGGGGGAGGGGCTCTACGAGCCTCTGGACCTCAATATCGCGCGCTGCCGCCTCATGGTGGCGGGGCGGCCCGGTGCCGCCGACGGCCCCGGCAGGCTGCGGGTGGCGACCAAGTATGTGCACTCCGCCCGTGCCTTCTTTGCCGCCAAGGGGATGCAGGCGGAGGTGATCAAGCTTTATGGGTCCATGGAACTGGCCCCCATCGTGGGCCTGGCGGATTGCATCGTGGACGTGGTGGATACCGGCAACACCCTCAGGGCCAACGGCCTGGTGCCCCTGGAGCATATCGCCGATATCAGCTCCCGGCTGGTGGTGAACCGCGCATCCATGAAGATGAAACATGAGGCCGTCAAAAGCTTCATCGCCGCCATGCGTGCGGCGGTGGCCGGCGGCCCGGGAGCGGGCTAGACCAATGCAGCGACTCGATATCGCGGAGGTGGATTTCTGGGACCGTCTCGACGGCTTGTTGAGCTGGGACGGCGAGGCGGACCGGTCGGTGAACCGTCGGGTGGCGGACATCCTGGCGGACGTGCGCCACCGCGGCGACGCTGCGGTGATGGAGTACACCAACCGCTTCGACCGCCGTGACGTGACCGCCATGGCCGACCTGGTCATCGGTCCCGAGCGGTTGGCGGCGGCCCTCGAGGCCATTCCCGCGGATCTCCGGGAGGCCCTGGAGACGGCCGCGGCCCGGGTGCGGGCCTACCACGAGCACCAGCGCCTGGAATCCTGGCGCTACGAGGAGGCCGATGGCACCGTGCTGGGCCAGCAGGTGACCCCTTTGGACCGGGTGGGACTCTACGTTCCCGGCGGCAAGGCCGCCTATCCCTCGTCGGTGCTGATGAACGCCATCCCCGCCCAGGTGGCGGGGGTGGAGGAGATCCTCATGGTGGTGCCGGCTCCCGACGGCGAGCTCAGCGAACTGGTGCTGGCGGCGGCGGCGGTGGCCGGCGTCGACCGTGCGGTGACGGTGGGCGGCGCCCAGGCGGTGGCGGCCCTGGCCTACGGCACCGCCACTATCCCGGCGGTGGACAAGATCGTGGGCCCCGGCAACATCTACGTGGCCACCGCCAAGCGCATGGTCTTCGGCACCGTGGGCATCGACATGGTGGCGGGACCCTCGGAGATCCTGGTGGTGTGCGACGGCGCCACCGATGCCGACTGGATCGCCATGGATCTGTTCTCCCAGGCGGAACACGACGAGGACGCCCAGGCCATCCTGGTGTCCCCGGACGGTGCCTTCCTCGATGCCGTCGAGGAGGCGGTGGCGCGTCTCATGCCCGGCATGGAGCGGGCCGCCATCATCGGGGCCTCCATGGCGGCCCGGGGCGCCCTCATCCGGGTGGCGGACATGGCGGATGCGGTACGGGTGGCCAACCATATCGCCCCCGAGCACCTGGAGCTGTCGGTGGCCGATCCCGAGGCCATGCTGCTCTCCATCCGCCATGCCGGGGCCATCTTCATGGGGCGCTACACCGCCGAGGCCCTGGGGGATTACTGTGCGGGTCCCAACCATGTGCTGCCCACCTCCCGCACGGCACGCTTCTCCTCGCCCCTGGGGGTCTACGACTTCCAGAAACGCTCCAGCATCATCATGTGCTCGGCGGCTGGCGCCGACGTCCTCGGACGGGTGGCTTCACGGCTGGCCCGGGGCGAGGGGCTCACTGCCCATGCCCGCTCAGCCGAGTACCGGGTGCGGGATGACTGAGGCCGAGCGCCTGGTCCGCAACCTGGTACAGCCGCGGTTGCGGGAACGGGACGCCTACCACGTCCCCGACGCCGGCGGCCTGATCAAGCTGGACGCCATGGAGAACCCCTGGCCGTGGCCCGGGGAACTGGCCGGGGCCTGGCTAAAAGAACTCAAGGCGGCGCCGGTGAATCGCTATCCCGACGCCACCGCCCGCCGCCTGGTGGCGCGCCTGCGCGCCACCATGAAGGTGCCACCGGCGGCCGCCCTGCTGCTGGGCAATGGCTCCGATGAACTCATCCAGATCATCCTCATGGCGGTGGCGGGCAGCGGGCGCGCGGTGATGTCGCCCGAGCCCTCCTTCGTCATGTACCGGCTGTTGGCCGAGACGTTGGGTTTCCGCTATGTGCCCGTGGCCCTGGCCGCCGATGACTTCGGCCTCGACATGGACGCCATGCTGGCGGCCATACGCATCGAGCAGCCGGCGGTCATCTTCCTGGCCTATCCCAACAACCCCACGGGCAACCTGTTCCCCCGGGAACAGGTGGAGCGCATCCTGGCGGCCGCGCCGGGGCTGGTGGTGGTGGATGAGGCCTATACGCCGTTTGCCGGCGCCTCTTTCCTGGAGGACGTGGCCCATCACCCCAACCTGCTGGTGATGCGCACCGTATCCAAGCTCGGCCTCGCCGGCCTGCGCCTGGGCTGGCTGGCGGGACCAGGGGCCTGGGTGACGCAACTGGACAAGGTGCGCCTGCCCTACAACATCAACGTCTTGACCCAGCTGAGCGCCGACTTCGCCCTGCGCCACTACGATGTGCTGGAGGCCCAGGTGGCCGGCCTGCGGCAGCAGCGGGAGTTGCTCACGACGGAACTGGAGGCCCTCTCGGGGCTGTGGGTGTGGCCGAGCCGGGCCAATTTCCTGCTCTTCCGTACGCCCCCCGGGAGGGCACGATCGATATTCGAAGGACTCAAGGCCCGCGGCGTGCTGGTGAAGTGTCTGGATGGCGCGGGCCCGATGTTGGCCGACTGCCTGCGGGTGACCGTGTCCACCCCGGCAGAGAACCGCGCCTTCCTCACCGCCCTCGAGGATGCCCTGGCCGGGGGCTGAGGTGGTTGCCATCGCCTGGCCGAAGGGGCGGGGGCGTGATCCGGAAGGGGAACGGTGTCGTAACCGGCGCTTGACGAAAATGGCAACTTCGACCATCCTATTTGGCTATTTTAAGAATGGTTATTTAAATATATTCTGATTAATTTAATCAGGATTCGTGTATCGACGCCCTGTGGGGATTTGCGAATGAGTGAGCAGAGTACAGACAAGGATCGCCGCCGTTTTCTGACGGCCGCGACCTCCGTCGTCGGTGGCGTGGGGGTGGCCTTCGCGGCCGTGCCCTTCATTATGTCCTGGCGCCCCAGCGCCCGCGCCGAGGCCATCGGCGCGCCGGTCGAGGCGGATATCGGCAAGCTGGAACCGGGCCAGATGTTGACGGTCAAATGGCGCGGCAAGCCGGTGTGGATTGTGCGCCGCTCCGACGACACCCTGGAGGCCATGGATACGCTGGAGGACAAGCTGCGCGACCCCCACTCCGAGGAGCCCCAGCAGCCCGATTACGCCGCCAATCCCACGCGCTCCATCAAGCCCCAGTACGCCATTCTGGTGGGCCTGTGCACCCATCTCGGCTGCTCCCCCACCTATCGCCCCGAACTGGCACCGGCGGATCTGGGCCCGGAATGGAAAGGCGGCTTCTTCTGCCCCTGCCACGGTTCCTCCTTCGATCTCGCCGGGCGCGTATACGCCGGCGTTCCCGCGCCCCTCAATCTCGAGGTGCCGCCCCACTCCTATCTCAGCGACACCAAGCTCATTATTGGTGTGGATCAAGGAGCCGCCTGATGAAAAATGCCATGAACTCCATGCTCGTGTGGGTGGACGAGCGGTTCCCCCTGACGCAGCTGTGGAACGACCATCTGGCCCGGTATTACGCCCCCAAGAACTTCAATTTCTGGTACTACTTCGGCTCCCTCGCCCTGCTGGTGCTGGTCAATCAGATCGTCACCGGCATCTGGCTCACCATGAACTACAAGCCCAACGCGGAACTTGCCTTCGCCTCGGTCGAGTACATCATGCGTGACGTCAACTGGGGCTGGCTGCTGCGTTATATGCATTCCACGGGTGCCTCGCTGTTCTTCGTGGTGGTGTACCTGCACATGTTCCGCGGCGTGCTCTACGGGTCCTACAAGAAACCCCGCGAACTCATCTGGCTGCTGGGCATGGGCATCTATATCGCCCTCATGGCCGAAGCCTTCATGGGTTACCTGCTGCCCTGGGGACAGATGTCCTACTGGGGCGCCCAGGTGATCATCTCCCTGTTCGGAGCCATCCCGGTGATAGGCGAGGAACTCGCCCTGTGGATCCGTGGCGACTACGTGGTGTCCGACGCCACCCTTAACCGCTTCTTCGCCCTCCACGTCATCGCCCTGCCGTTGGTGCTGCTGGGACTGGTGGTGGCCCATATCATCGCGCTGCACGAGGTCGGTTCCAACAACCCCGACGGCGTGGACATCAAGAAGAACAAGGACGAGAACGGCATCCCCAAGGACGGCATTCCGTTCCATCCCTACTATACGGTGAAGGACCTCATCGGCGTGGGCGTGTTCCTCATCATCGCCTCCCTCATCATCTTCTTCTCGCCGGAGCTGGGTGGCTACTTTATCGAGCACGCCAACTTCGTGCCGGCGGATCCCCTGAAGACCCCCGAGCACATCGCGCCCCTGTGGTACTTCACACCCTTCTACGCCATCCTGCGCGCGGTGCCGGACAAGTTCCTGGGGGTGGTGGCCATGGGAGCGGCCATCGTGATGTTCGTGCTGTTGCCATGGCTCGATCGCAGCCCCGTGCGCTCCATGCGCTACAAGGGCATCATCTCCAAGGTGGCCCTGGGGCTCTTCGTGGTGGCCTTCCTGGTACTGTGCTGGCTTGGCATGCAGGCCCCGACCCCGACCAAGACCATTCTGGCGCGAGTCTTTTCCATCATCTATTTCGCATACTTCCTGCTCATGCCGTTCTACACCAGGATGGAACGAACCAAGCCGGTACCGGAGAGGGTGATATGACCATGATCAACAGAACCCTGGCCGCCGTGCTGCTGTGCGCGGCCCCCCTGTTTGGCCACGCCGCCGGTGGCGGTGCCTGCGGCCAGGTGCCCTGCCAGCATCCGGACATTGACCTCGGCGACGAGCAGTCCCTGCAACGGGGCGCCAAGTTGTTCGTGGACTATTGCCTGTCCTGTCACAGCGCTTCCTACCAGCGCTACAACCGCACCGGGCGCGACATCGGCCTCAGTGAAGAGGAACTCCTGTCCGACTACATGCACATTACGGACAAGCCGGGCCAGCTCATGAAGGTGGCCATGGCCGCCGAGGATGCGGAACGCTGGTTCGGCATCAACGTGCCGGACCTGTCCCTGGTGACGCGCTCCCGGGGGCCGGAGTGGGTCTATACTTACCTCCTGTCCTTCTACAAGGACGAGTCCCGCCCCTTCGGCGTGAACAACGGGGTCTTCAAGGACGTGGGCATGCCCCACGTGCTGTGGGAGTTGCAGGGGCTGAAGGCGGCAAAGAAGACCACGGCGGGTGAAGGCGACGATGCCGGCAAGGTCATCGAGGACTTCGATACCCTGCGGGCCGGTTCCATGAGCGATGAGGAGTTCCAGGCCGCCATGTCAGACCTGACCAACTTCCTCGTCTATCTGGGGGAGCCCGCCAAGATGGTGCGTACCCAGGTGGGCACGTTCGTGATATTGTTCCTAATCGTGTTCACCGTACTGGCCTATCTCCTCAAAAAGGAGTATTGGAAGGACATACACTGAGGTCTCGCGGGGGCTTCAATGGCTCCTGCGAGCGGCTCATGTCCTGGCGTGGGCGCCGGGGTGCGGGGTATCTCGCCGCTTCGTCCCGTTCCCGGCCGCGCTTTTTACGCCTGATCCGTTACACGCCCGGGCCGGGCATCTGCGCACCGGCGCCTGGGCATTCGGCAGGACGGCCCTCCCACGGGTCGCGCCGGACACGCCGAGGATTCTGGCGTCCCACTTGGTGGCCCGGCGCATTATTCCGTTTTCGAGGGTTAAATATCCAATCATGGCTCAGCTTGCAAATCGCCGTTCGACGATGACCTTCTACTCCGATCCCAAGGATCCCGCCTGTCACGCCGTGCGCTACGTGTTGTCCGAAAAGGCCATCAACGTCGATGTCCTCAGCGTCGATGAGGACAGCCGGCCGGAGGAACTGAACGACCTCAATCCCTACGGCACGGTACTCACCCTGGTGGACCGGGACCTGGTGCTCTACGACGAGCACATCATCATGGAGTACCTGGATGAGCGTTTTCCCCATCCACCCCTGATGCCGGTGGATCCGGTGTCGCGGGCCAACAACCGGCTGTTCCGTTTCCGTATCCGCTGGGACATCTATGCCCTGCTGGAGGAGATGGATGCCACCACCTCCAAGAAGGATGCGGATGAATACCGTCGAGGAGTAAGGGATACCCTGACGGCCATCGCCGGGGTATTCGCCCAGAAGCCGTTTTTCATGTCCGACGAATTCTCCCTGGTGGATGCGTATCTGGCGCCGGTGTTGTGGCGCCTGGACCATTACGGCATCAAGCTGCCGGCCCAGGCGAAACCGCTGCTGGCCTACGGCGAGCGTCTCTTCGCCCGGGAGTCCTTCCCGGGCAGCCTGTCGGAATTCGAGCAGGAACTGAAGGGCTGATCCCTGATGCCGCCGGCCCCGGCGGCATCAGGGATGGCGCGGCGGGGCAGGGCCCCACCCCCTGATCCGCTCGCATCTTCCTGCTAGGATATTTCCCGTGACCTCCACCAGACCTTACATGATCCGGGCCATGTTCGACTGGATAGTCGACAACGACATGACCCCCCATATCATCGTGGATGCCGAGCGCGAGGATGTCATGGTGCCCCGCCAGCATGTCCAGGATGGCAAGATCGTTCTCAATATCGGTCCCACGGCGGTTCAGGGCCTGGTGCTGCAGAATGACTACATCTCCTTCGGCGCACGTTTCTCCGGACGTTCCGAGACGGTGAGCGTCACACCTGCCGCGGTGGTCGCCATCTATGCCCGGGAAAACGGCAGGGGCATGGCCTTCGAGGACGAAGAGGAGCCGGCCGGCACCCCGCCACCGAACGACGACCCGCCGGGCGGCGGCGGCAAGCCGAGCCTGCGGGTGGTGAAGTAGCTCCGCCCCATGCCATAGGCCCTTTTTCAACCACGAAATACGCGAAAGACGCGAAAAAGGGGAAGGTTCTGAAAGGGGGATCGGTGACGTTTGGGGTCAGAGTAAAAACTCGGCTGACTCCTCGAGATACCCGTATCCACCTGACATTATTACTCTGACCCCAAATGGTCCATGTCTGTAGATACTCCGTTTCCTGTCAAGCGGTCGGGATTCATCCCCGCATTACGGTGACATCTTACGATTTACACCATTTTTTGTTGCCTCGGGTCCTTCTTCTCGGAAGGGGGCCGGCCCCGCTTGCCTGGGCGCAAAGGTCGACCAAGTCGCTTCTCGAGTTCGCCCAGCTCTCGGTCACCCATTAATGGTCGCCCTATGCTCTGACCCCGAGTAAGAGCGGCAACCCGTTCAGGATCCTCTGGTGTATCGAGAAATTCCGCGAAGCTATCGACGCGATCGAGCAGGGGTTGAACGGTAACCAAGCCGTCGTCTTGGCGCCGGAGATGTGCTGGCGCGCTTGACCAAGACCAATCGACCACCGTCGCCGCCAGCTTCGCTTTGACGGGATTCAGAGCCACGTAGCGGAAAGCGGCCATCAAGTGCGCTTCATCCATTGCCACGCAGCCAAACCGCCCTTGAAACAAATGGCCAGTGACCCGCAATCTTGCGTTGATGTACCCGCTGTACCGACGATGCGTTTCGCCGACTGCGCGCGACAGCCCGGTGTCGTCAATGGGTACGAGAATCAAGTGAACATGGTTCGGCATCAGGCAGTAGGACCAGACTTCCACCCCGTTCGATCGACATCCTTGGGATAGCCAATCTCGATAAAGCCCATAGTCGTCATTCTGCATGAAGATCCGTTGCCGCCTGTTCCCTCTTTGCGTCACGTGGTGGAGAAGGCCGGGTACGATGATCCGTGGGAGCCGAGACATGCGTGTAGCATAAGCCGACGGAAGTGATGTAAATAGTAAAGCGTCACCGTAATTTAATAGTAAAGCGTCACCGTAATTTCACCGTAATTTCGTAATTTGTAATTTAATTTGAGGGCTATCCCACGACAAGCCGCCACGCCGGCGCTGGCGGCACCGCGGGCAGCCAACATCAGACACCGGGCGGCATTTTCTCCCGCATCGACGGGCTGATCTCGACGTCGTGCACCACCATCACCGGCACGTGCGCGTGCCGAATCAGCCATTCCGTGGCCGACCCCGACAGCATGCTCATCAACTGACTGCGTCCACGTGTCCCCATCACAATCAGGTCAGCACCCCACTCCCGTGCATGGCGGGAGATCTCCTCCGGTGGGCTGCCGAACACCACGGCGCATTCTTCGCCGTCCAGGGCCCAGGCGCGAAGTCGTTCCAGTCCTTTCTCCTCGGCGATCTGGCGCATGTCCTTCGAGTGCAGCGGTGAGTCGCCGGCCGAGAACCCACCCGAGGCGCCCGAGGCCACCTCCGAGGGCTTCACGACGGTTACCAGGCGCCTCAATGCACCCGGGCAATGCTCGCGCGCGACCGCCAGGCCCTCGGCGGATGGATTGGAAAAGTCGATCGCGATGATGACGCGTTGCAGCATTCTGGCCCCCTTTTGTTCTGCTTTGAATTGGCTGTGAGGCATCCGGCCCCGAGATTGGACTCCTCCAGCCGACCACCTTCAGGATAGTCGACGGTAATGGTACCATTCCAGCCATCCGCAATTGCGCGGCCTGAGCCGCCTCACTGGCAAATGCGACTCCGGGCCGATCGATCTGCGCGGATGCTGCGTCGCCAGAGTACTACACCGGGGCGCGCCTCAGGCCATCCAATCGGAATGTTCCAGAAGTGAAAGACACCCTTATCAAGCTATGGCGTCGCCAGCGCGACGTTTGGTTCTTCAATATCCGCGGTGACCTGATCGCCGGTATCGTCGTCGCCTTGGCCCTGATACCGGAGGCGATCGCGTTCTCGATCATTGCCGGCCTGGATCCGCAGGTCGGCCTCTACGCCTCGTTCACGATGGCTGTCGTGATTGCATTCGCCGGTGGGCGACCCGGCATGATCTCCGCTGCGACCGGCGCGATGGCGCTGTTGATGGTCACGCTGGTGGCAGACCATGGACTGCAGTACCTGCTGGCGGCGACCATCCTGACCGGGTTGATCCAGCTGTTCTTCGCCTGGGCCAAGCTCGCCCGTTACATGATGTTCATACCGCGGACTGTGCTGGTGGGCTTCGTCAATGCGCTGGCGGTCCTGATCTTCCTGTCGCAACTGCCCTACCTGATAGAGGGTGACCCGACCATGTGGCTGCTGGTGGCCGGCGGCCTGGCCATCATCTACGGGATGCCGTTGCTGCCGTTCATTCCACGCATGCTGCCGCCGCCCCTGGTCGCGATCGTAGTGCTGACCCTGGCGGTTCACTTCAGCGACTTGTCGACGCTGTCGGTCGGGGACATGGGCAGACTGCCCGACGGGCTGCCGGTGTTTCTGCTGCCGGATGTTCCGCTGAGTCTCGAGACTCTCTCGATCATCTTCCCAACCGCGCTGGCCCTGGCCATTGTCGGGTTGCTCGAGTCGCTGCTGACGGCGTCGATCATCGACGATCTGACAGACACGCCGAGTGGCAAGAACGCCGAGGCCCAAGGGCAGGGAATCGCCAACATAGTGGTCGGCTTCTTCGGTGGCATGGCCAGTTGCGCGATGATCGGGCAGTCGGTGATCAACATCAAATCGGGTGGCCTGGGGCGCTTGTCCAGTTTCGCGGCCGGTCTTTACCTGCTTTTCTTTATCCTGGTGCTCGGAGACCTGGTCTCCCTCATCCCGATGGCCGCACTGGTGGCGGTCATGCTGATGGTCGCCCTCGCCACCTTCGACTGGCACTCGCTGAAGACGCTGCATCGTTTGCCGCGAACCGACGCCGTGGTGCTGGTGGTCACGGTCGTGACCGTGGTTATAACTCACGACCTGGCCAAGGGCGTCCTGGCAGGCGTGCTGCTCAGCGCGGTGTTCTTCGCGCGCAAGATCGCCAGATCCATCCACGTGGACAGCGAGCGGCCCGCGGACAGCCCGACCCGCACCTACGTCGTTCACGGTCAGTTGTTCTTCGTCGCCGTGGACAAGTTCATCGACAGCTTCGACTACCGTGAACCGGTACACTATGTGCTGATCGATCTGCGCCACGTCGCGCTGTGGGACAGCTCCGCCGTTGCCGCCATCGACAAGGTCGTGGGCAAGTTCCGGCGCAATGGCATGGAGGTCGAGGTCATGGCCCCGCTCGGTGCCGGCCGCGAACTGCACGACAAGCTGGCGCTGCACGACAAGGGCGTGGAGCTGGGCACCGGAGGGCATTGAACGGGCATTACGGTGACACCTTAACATTACGACATTACGGTGACACCTTACGATTTACACCGTTTTTTGTTGCCTCGGGTCCTTCTTCTCGGAAGGGGGCCGGCCCCGCTTGCCTGGGCGCAAAGGTCGACCAAGTCGCTTCTCGAGTTCGCCCAGCTCTCGGTCACCCATTAATGGTCGCCCTATGCTCTGACCCCGAGTAAGAGCGGCAACCCGTTCAGGATCCTCTGGTGTATCCAGAAACTCCACGAAGCTATCGACGCGATCGAGCAGGGGTTGAACGGTAACCAAGCCGTCGTCTTGGCGCCGGAGATGTGCTGGCGCGCTTGACCAAGGCCAATCGACCGCCGTCGCCGCCAGCTTCGCTTTGACGGGATTCAGAGCCACGTAGCGGAAAGCGGCCATCAAGTGCGCTTCATCCATTGCCACGCAGCCAAACCGCCCTTGAAACAAATGGCCAGTGACCCGCAATCTTGCGTTGATGTAGCCGCTGTACCGACGATGCGTTTCGCCGACTGCGCGCGACAGCCCGGTGTCGTCAATGGGTACGAGAATCAAGTGAACATGGTTCGGCATCAGGCAGTAGGACCAGACTTCCACCCCGTTCGATCGACATCCTTGGGATAGCCAATCTCGATAAAGCCCATAGTCGTCATCCTGCATGAAGATCCGTTGCCGCCTGTTCCCTCGTTGCGTCACGTGGTGGGGAACGCCGGGTACGATGATCCGTGCGGAGCCGAGACATGCGCGTAGCGTAAGCCGACAGGGAAGTGGTGTAAATCAGTAAAGTGTCACCGTAATGCCCGGTAATGCCCGTGCCGTTTCGCCGACTGCGCGCGACAGCCCGGTGTCGTCAATGGGTACGAGAATCAAGTGAACATGGTTCGGCATCAGGCAGTAGGACCAGACTTCCACCCCGTTCGATCGACATCCTTGGGATAGCCAATCTCGATAAAGCCCATAGTCGTCATCCTGCATGAAGATCCGTTGCCGCCTGTTCCCTCGTTGCGTCACGTGGTGGGGAACGCCGGGTACGATGATCCGTGGGAGCCGAGACATGCGCGTAGCGTAAGCCGACAGGGAAGTGGTGTAAATAGTAAAGTGTCACCGTAATGCCCCTGTTCCCTCGTTGCGTCACGTGGTGGGGAACGCCGGGTACGATGATCCGCAAAGTGGTGTAAATAGTAAAGTGTCACCGTAATGCCCGCAAAGTGGTGTAAATAGTAAAGTGTCACCGTAATGCCGTAATGCGATGTCACTTTACTGTGTGCGTTTTTGGGATCTTGATTATAGTATCAATAATGATATCATTCCCAAATGAGTGGCATAGGCAAGATCTTGAAGGAAATGAGATCTAATCCCAAAGGGGTTCGATTCTCTGATCTCGAAAAAGTCTGTGAGCATTACTTTGGCACCCCTCGGCAGTAAGGCACAAGTCATTGTATTTTTAAGACGCCTTGGCCCGGCGATCCCCGAGTAAACATCCAGAATCAAAAAGGAAAAGCTAAGCCATACCAGGTAAGGCACGTACTGCTTGCCATTGAGAAGTTAGAGGTAGGCCATGGTTCCTGAAATTGACAAATTCACTTATCGAGTAATGTGGTCGGAAGAAGACCAGGAATATGTTGGCACTTGTGCCGAATTCCCCGGCTTGAGTTGGCTTAAATCTACTCCAGAGGCGGCTTTAAAGGGCATTCGAACTTTGGTTAAATCCGTCGTAAAGGATATGACTAAAAATGGGGAAAAGATTCCAGAGCCAATTTCATCCCGGAAATACAGTGGGAAATTCATGGTTCGGGTCCCACCAGAAGTGCATAGACACCTTGCAGTAGAAGCGGCGGAGTCTGGTGTGAGCCTTAATCGGCTGGCGAGCACAAAACTTGCCCACTAATGCACATAAGTCGCTTCAGCGCGACGGCCAAAAGTGCCGATTTGCTCTGCTTTCGGCCGCAGCTGAGCTCAGCCGTTAAGGGTTTCGCTTCTGCCAATAGCGAAATCATTAAGGAACTTCGTTACTGATTTTCGGTTCGGTGTATTCAGACTTGGTTCACACCCCGGCTACGCAGTAAGCAGGGATCGCGGATCTGGGCCGCCGCGTCGCTGGGAGGGTACAGCGTTCCGATGCCTGTGATGAGGGCGGCGGTCGCGGCCGTCTCGGTCAGGGATGTGCTTGGGGTGGAAACATCTTGCCCGGATTGAGGATGCCGTTGGGGTCGAACTGGCGTTTGATGGCGCGCATCAGTCCGAGGGCCACGGGGTCCAGCTCGCGGTCGACGAAGTCCCGCTTTTCCAATCCCACACCGTGTTCTCCCGACAGGGTGCCGCCGAGGCCGAGGACTAGGTCGAAGACTGCGCTCAGGCAGCGGGGGGCGGCGGCCGTCTGGGCCGGGTCCTGGTGGTCCACCAGCAGGTTCACGTGGATGTTGCCGTTGCCGGCATGGCCGAAGTTGACGATGCGGATGCCGTGCTGCGCAGACAGGGCGGAGAGACCGTCGATGAGTTCCGGCAGGCGTGAGACCGGTACTACTACGTCTTCGTTGATCTTCTTGGGTGCCAGGGTCCGCAGGGCGGGGGACAGGGCTTTGCGGGCCGCCCAGATGTCGGCGGCACCGCCATCCGCACCCTCCGCCTTCAGGTCCAGAAGGCCATCCACGGTGGCGGCCCGGCCGATGGCCTCCACCGCCCTCTCGACGCCCCCCGCATTGCCGTCCACTTCCAGCAGCAGCAGCGCCCCCGTATGAGCCGGCAGCTGCAGATCGCGATGGCCGTTGGCCAGTCCGACGGCGGCGCCGTCCATGAACTCCAGGGCCGCCGGCACGTCGGGCTGGGACATGATGCGGGTGATGGCCAGGGTGGCGCTGGCCACGTCCCGATAGGCGGCACGCAGGGCCCGGCGGGTGCGGGGCAGGGGCGTGAGCCGGAGGGTGGCCTCGGTGATGATGGCCAGGGTACCCTCGGAACCGATGAGCAGACGCGTCAGGTCATAGCCCACCACCCCCTTGGTGGTGAATACGCCGGTGCGCAGGACCTCCCCGGCGCCCGTGACGGCCCGCAGCCCCAGGGTATTCTCCCGCGGCGTCCCGTACTTGACGGCGTGAGGACCCGCCGAGTTGTAGGCCAGGTTGCCCCCCACGGTGCAGTAGGCGGCGCTGGTGGGATCGGGGGGCCAAAAGAAGCCCGCCGCGGCGGCGGCATCCTGGACGGCCTGGTTGGTGATGCCGGGCTCCACCACCAGGTAGCGATCGGCGGTGTTGAGATGGATGATACGGTCCATGCGCTCCAGGGACATCACCACGCCGCCGCTCGTGGGCACCGTGGCGCCGGTGGTGCCGGTGCCACGTCCGCGGGGTACCAGGGGCACTCGGAGTTCGTTGCACAGGGCCACGATGGCCCGCACCTGGCGGGCATCGGTGGGGAGCACCACGGCGTCCGGCTGCCCCTGCCGCCGGCTGTTGTCGTAGCCGTAGGTCCAGCGCTCCGCACTCTCCGTCAGCAGGCCATCGTCGCCGGCGATGGCGGCGAGTTCGCCGAGCAGCTGTGGGGGGACCGTATGGGACACGGGCCAGGGACCCTCAGCCTTCCTGCCGGGCCGGGTCGATATACTCGAACAACCGAATCACCTTCTGCACGCCATCGACGCGGCGCACCACTTCGGTGGCGGCATGGGCCTCGGCGTCGGTGACCAGGCCCATGAGATAGACCCGTCCCTGTTCGACGATCACCTTGGTGCGTGTCGGGTCCACGCCCTCGGTGGCCAGCATGGTGCCCTTGATCTTGCCCAGCAGCAGGGTGTCGCTGGTGCGGGTGAGGAGGGAACTGGGGGCGGCCACCACGAGCTCGTTGTAGACCTTGCGCACCTTTTCCACCTGGCGCGCATGTTTTTCCGCGCGGGCCCGCAAGGCGGCGGAGGGCGTCTCGCCCGTGAGCACCACCACGCCGTTGTAGCTGTTGACGTTGATATGGCTCTGATTGTCCAGCTCCTCGTCGTCGCTGATGCGACCGGCCACCTTCAGGATGATCGCCCTGTCCTCCACCACCGTCCCGGTGGTCCGGCGGTCATGGGCGATCATGGCCCCGGTGGCCGCGCCGCCCGCCACGATGGCGGGAGCGCAACCCTGCAGGGCCACCGCCAGCACGGCCAGGACCAGCAGGGCCGCGGGGATGATCCCGGGGTGTGAACCGGCACGCACGACAGGGGCTGTCATGCCCGGGTTTTGCGATGGCGTGGGCCGGCGATGGCAATGGTGCATGGTCTAGTCCTCCAGTCCGAAAAGCTGTCTGTCCACGAGGTCGCATAGACAGTGAATGATGAGCAGGTGCACCTCCTGGATGCGCGCCGTGTTGTCGTCCCGCACCCTCACCTCCACGTCGTCGTCCGCCAGCACCGCGGCGGCCGGACCTCCTTCGCGGCCACTGAGCAATATGACGTGCATGTCCCGCTCGTGGGCGGAGGATATGGCCTCGACGATGTTCTCCGACTCGCCACTGGTGGAGATGGCCAGCAGGATGTCGCCGGGCTGGCCGAGGGCCCGGATCTGACGGGCGAAGACCTCCGAGTAGTCATAGTCGTTGGCGATGGAGGTGATGGTGGAACTGTCCGTGGTGAGGGCGAGGGCGGGCAGGCCGCTGCGTTGCATCTCGAAGCGGTTCAGCATCTCGGAGGAGAAGTGCTGGGCGTCTCCCGCGGAGCCGCCATTGCCACAGGCCAACACCTTCCCGTCCTGGAGCAGGCCCGCCTTGATGAGTTCAGCCGCCCGCGCGATGAAGGGCGCCAACTCCTCGGCGACGCGCAGCTTGAGTTCGGCGCTGTCGGAGAAATTCTTCAGTACGCGGGAGACCAGGTCCATAGAGGGGTTCGGGCTTCAAGGGGGCGACGGGCGGGTGGATTCAAAGGGTGAAGGCGGCGCGGATCCAGTTGACGTCATACTGTTCGCCCGCCGGGTAAAGCGCAACCACATCGAAGCGGCAGGGTGCCTCCCGGGGCCCATGGCCCTTCTGTAGATAATGGGCGGCGCAGCGGGCGATACGGGCCCGCTTGCGGGCATCCACCGAGGCCTCCGCACCGCCGAAGCCCCGGGTGGTCCGCATACGCACCTCCACGAACACCAGGGTGACGCCGTCCCTCATCACCAGATCGAGTTCGCCGCCGGGACACCGGTAGTTGCGGGCCAGGGTGGCGAGCCCGTGGGCCTTCAGGTGGGCCTCGGCGAAGCGCTCGGCGGCTGCGCCGCGCTGGGATGTGGCCGGTCTCACCGGGGCTCATAGGGGATGTCGAGCAGCCTTATCCCGCCGTCATGAAATTGCGCCCACGTGAGCCCGCGGTGGACCCGGCGCCGGCCATCCAACCCGAGGCGCCCGGTCACGCCCTCCAGGCGGGTGGCCGGACGATCGTAGAGGCGCGGCAGCTCGGTGGCGAGGGCGTAGGCATCCACGCCGAGGGCGAACAGCCGGCCATAGCGGCGGGCGCGGTCGGGCCAGTAACGCTCGATGGCATCCTGCAGGGCCGCCCCGGGATGGTCGTCGCGCACCATCCACGGCATGTCGGCGAAGCGGATATCCTCCAGGTCCCGTGCCGCTGTCGGGTCTACGGTGCCGGAAAAGACATGGGAGGTACTGTAGACGGGCAACTGGCCCGCCCGATGGAAGCGCAACTGGGGGCGTAACTGGCGGGCATCATCGGTGGTGGCGGCCAGGAACACGAAGTGGGCGTCCCGGCGCGGGCGCGGCTCGGTTTCCAGGTCCCGGGCCAGGATCCCCCGCAGGGTGCGCGCCCGCTGATCACTGGCGTCCACGTTCACCAGGGCCGCCACCGCCCGGGACATCGCGTCGGGGTTGCTGTCGTAGGCGCCAGACTCCGCTACGACGCCCCCCAGATCCGCCCATTCCCTGGTGAAGGCGGTGGCCACACGGTCGCCCCAGGGGCTGTCCGGAGCGAGCACCAGGGCCTGCTGGTGGCCGTCGAACCAGGCCCGCAGGGCCACCTCCCGGGCCTCCGCCTCCGGCGACAGGCCGAACTGGAACAGCTGGTCCGGTAACGGAGCGGGGGCCTCCCCGTCGGCCGCTGTCTCGAGGTGGTTGAGGGCCAGGGTCGGCAGGGGCATGGCGTCGCCACGACCCAGCGCCGCCAGGGCGTCTTTCGTGAGGGGGCCGATGATGAACTCCGCTCCCGTATCTACGGCCGCACCATAGCCGTCCCAGGGCGCGGCGGTGGATTCGTCGAGAAAGCTCAGGCGTGGCCGGGCATCGGGAGTGTCCTGCAACCAGGCTGCCACGAGGCCATCCCGCACCGCCGCACCGGCCCTGGCGAAGCCGCCGTGCTCCGGCAGCAGTACGGCGATGTGGTCCGGCCGGGTGCCCAGCGTGAGGGCGGTCTCCCGGAGCCGGGGCAGGTATGTGACCTCCGCCGGGTGGTCGGGGAAACGCGCGCTCCAGGTCCCGAGGGCGGTCATCAGGGCCCCGCCGTTGGTGGCGTAGCGGCGGGCGAGGGCGGCGAGTGCCGTCCAGCCTTCGAAGCGCGCATCGCCGTTGGCCGGTGCCGCCTCCAGGGCCGCCACGTCCAACCGCTCCAGCGCTGCCCACAGGGCGGCCCGGTTGGCCGCGGCCTGTTCGCCCTCCAGGTAGGTGTCGAGGCGACTGCGGTCACGAGCGGCCGCCAGATGATCCTGCCGGTCCTCCAGCAGCCGGGCCCGCAGCGCCAACCAGCGCCGCTGCAGGGGACCGTCCTCGGGCACGGTCACCGACTCCAGCAGCGCGAGGGCGTCCCCGGGCCGGCCATCCTCGGCAGCCAGGGTGGCCCGCGCCACCGCCCGATGCCCCCGGGCTTGCCCATCGTCGGCCTTTTCAGGCAGGCTCGCCAGCAGCTTCGCCGCCTCCGTAGGGGCGCCGGCGTCCAGCAACATGCCCACGGCTCGCAGCCGCAACAGGTGGGCCGGCCCCTCATCGGCGCGGGCGGCGGCCTCGCGATAGCGGGCGGCCGCGCCGGCATAGTCACCCTGGGCGGCCAGGGATCGGGCCTGTTGCGCCAGTTCCTGGGCCTGGGCCCGGGCCTGCTCCCGGGGCAGGGTGGGGGCACAGGCGGTGACCACCAGGGCCATGGCCAGGATGGGAATTGCGAGGAAACGCTGAGTGGAAACCATCTTTACCTATAATACCGACGCTGAACTGGGGGCTGGGGCGGCGGCGGTACCCACGGGGGCCGTCCTACCGGGCGTTATTCTAGCAGGCCTCGGCGCGGGTGGCGGGGATCCCGACCGTTGACCACGCCGCCCGGGACCCTTTACGTGGTGGCCACCCCCATCGGCAATCTCGATGATATGACGCCGCGGGCGGTGGAGGTGCTGCGTACCGTGGCCCTGGTGGCGGCCGAGGACACCCGGGTGAGCCGCCCCCTGTTGCAGCGTTTCGGCATCACCACCCCCCTGGTGTCCCTCCATGAGCACAACGAACGCCACCGGGCCCCCGGGATCATCGCCCGCCTGCAGGCCGGGGAGCAGGTGGCGCTGATCTCCGATGCGGGCACGCCCCTGGTGAGCGATCCCGGCTACCACCTGGTGGCGGCGGCCCATGAGGCTGGTGTCACCGTCCTCTCTCTGCCGGGGGCGAACGCCGTGGTGACCCTGCTGGCGGCGGCGGGTCTGCCCGGCGGGTCGTTCTGTTTCGCGGGTTTCCCGCCGGTGCGCGAAGCCGAACGCCGGCGATTTTTCCGGCAGGCCGCGGGGCGTTCGGAGACCCTGGTTTACTTCGAGGCACCCCATCGCATCGCGGCGACCCTGGCGGACATGGCCCGGGAGTTCGGTGATGGACGCCTGGCGGCGGTGGGTCGCGAACTCACCAAGCGTTTCGAAGAGGTCAAGCGGGCGCCCCTGGAAGAACTGGTGACCTGGGTGCAGGCGGAGGATGGGCGGCGCCTGCGGGGCGAGTTCGTGGTGGCCGTGGCGGGCAATCCGATCCCTGTCCATGCCGTGGATGGTATAGAGCCCACCCGCCTGCTGGAGGCACTCCTGAGCGAGTTGCCGCCGGCCCGGGCGGCGGCCCTGGCGGCCAAGGTGTTGCATCGGCCGAAGAAGGAACTCTACCGGCTGGCCCTGACCCTGGCGGGTCGCGACGACCGGCAGTGACGGATTAGATGCGGCTTGCCCTCCGGCGCCCGGTGCCCGACACTGGAGGTGCGGGAGCCGGCCAGACAGTCGCTGCAAGCAGTTGGTGCGGAGGAAAGTCCGGGCTCCACAGGGCAGGGTGCCAGGTAACGCCTGGGGGGTGAGAACCTACGGAAAGTGCCACAGAAAATATACCGCCCAAGCATCGTTCGCGATGCCGGTAAGGGTGAAATGGTGCGGTAAGAGCGCACCGCGCCGGTGGCAACACCGGTGGCAGGGTAAACCCCACCCGGAGCAAGACCAAATAGGGGAACCCGCCGCCCCCGGGCGGCGAGACGCGGCCCGCGTCGTTCCCGGGTAGGTCGCTCGAGGTGTGCGGCGACGCACATCCCAGATGAATGACTGTCCCCGACAGAACCCGGCTTATCGGCCGACTCCCGCCTTTCATCTCCTCCCCGGTCCCGGGGGCGGCGTTTCCGACGCGCCGCATATCTTAAAGCAGTTTCTTAGGTGTCCACCTTAACCCATTGGCTTGATGGAACTGTCTCGTGCCCGTCTCCGAGGGGTTTCGTCCTGTCTCAGGGGTGTCATCTAAGTTACTGTCTTTAAAGGAAGATCTCCTTCCGTTTTCTTGACTTGTCCGCCAGGCACACACCATACTTAGCTCTCGAGTGGGAGAAAGTGGGATAAAAGGGATCTAACAAGGATCGATAGGGATCGTCGGGCCTGGAGGGGGAATGGGTGTTTCGGGGCGACTTTCAAGTCAGTCTGGATCTAAAGGGGCGGATGGCCGTGCCCAGCCGTTACCGCGAGCGCATCCTCGAGGAGTGCGGCGGTTCCCTCATGGTCACGGTCAGCGTCACCCACCGCTGCCTCACTGTCTATCCAGCCACCGAGTGGCAGCGCATCGAGGACGAGATCCAGAGCCTGCCCACCTTCGACCGGCAGGCCCAGGCCCTGCGTCATCTGCTCATCGGCCATGCCCACGAAAGCGACATGGACGGCCATGGTCGCATTCTGCTGTCGTCCCAGTTGCGCGAGTGGGCGGGGCTCGACCGGAAGTTACGGGTGGTGGGACAGGTACGAAAATTCGAGTTGTGGGACGAGGCGGCCTGGGCGGCACGCATCGAAGAGCTCCACGGGCCGTCGGGTGCGCTGCTGTCGGAGCCCTCGGAGGCCCTGCGTTCCATCGTCCTGTAGGCGCGCCGGTGGCCCATGAACCGGTGCTGTTGGGGGCTGTCCTGGACGGGCTGGCCCCGGCCCCCGATCACTGGTGCATGGATTGCACCTTCGGTCGCGGCGGCCACAGCCGGGCGCTGCTGGCGGCCCTGGGCCCCGCTGGCCGGCTGGTGGCCATGGATCGCGACCCGGAGGCGGTGGCGGCGGGTCGTGGTCTCATGGATGAAGACGGGCGGTTCAAGTTGGTCAGGGCGCCGTTCTCGGCGCTGGCGCAAGTGGCGGAGGAGTTCGGCATGACGGGCAGGGTGAACAGTATGCTTTTCGATCTGGGCGTGTCCTCCCCTCAGCTGGACCGCGCCGAGCGGGGTTTCAGTTTCCTGCGGGACGGCCCCCTGGACATGCGCATGGACCCTGACCACGGCGAGAGCGCCGCGGCCTACCTGGCTCGCGTCGAGGTCCCGGAACTGGCCCACGTCCTGCGCCGCTACGGCGAGGAGCGCTTCGCCGGCCCGGTGGCGCGGGCCATCGTGGCGGCGCGGGCCGAGGCCCCCATCGAGACCACCGGCCGGCTGGCCGCCATCATCGAGGGCGCGGTGGGGCGCCGCGAACCGGGCCGCCATCCTGCCACCCGGACCTTCCAGGCCCTGCGCATCGTCGTCAATCGGGAACTGGAGGAACTCGAGGCGGCGCTGGCCGCCGTGGTTCCCATCCTGGCGCCCGGAGGCCGGCTCGCCATCATCAGTTTTCACTCCCTGGAGGACCGCCCGGTGAAGCGCTTCATGCGCGACGAGGCCCGCGGGGTGGAGCACCCGCCGGGCGTACCCATGACCGGTTACCTGCGCCCGCCGCGCCTGTGCCTGGTGGGTAAACCGCGGCGCGCCGATGCCCGCGAGGTGGCGGCCAATCCCCGGGCACGCAGCGCCATCCTGCGCATCGCGGAGAAATTGCCATGAATACGAGAATCGCCGTGGCCTGGTTGTTCGCCGTGGTGGCCTTCCTCACGGCGCTCGCCGTGGTGGTCACCAAACACGACTCGCGGCGCCTGTTCGTGGAACTCCAGACCCTGGAAGACGACCGCGACGTGCTCAACGTGGAATGGAATCAGCTGCAACTGGAGGAGAGCGCCTGGTCCACCCAGGCCCGCATCGAGACGGCGGCGCGGCGGCGCCTGGACATGCAGTTGCCGCCGGGGGATGCGTTCAAGGTGATCGTACAGTGACGGATACTCCACCCAGCCCCGTGATCCCCTGGCGCCATCACCTCGCCCTGGCGGTGCTGTTGGGCGGTGCCCTGCTGATGGCGGCGCGCGCCGCGGATCTCACCATGAACCACCGCGAGTTCCTCCAGCAGGAGGGGGATGCCCGCATGCTGCGGGTGGTGGAGATCCCCGCCACCCGCGGCACCCTGCGGGACCGCCACGGTGCCCTGCTGGCCGTCAGTACGCCGGTGAAATCCGTGTGGGCGCGGCCCGCCGAGCTGGCCGCCGCGCGGGACCGCTGGCCGGAGCTGGGCCGGGAACTCGGCGTCGGCGTGGAGCACATTCGGGATCGCGTGGCGGGCGCCCGGGGCCGCGAGTTCGTCTATCTGCGCCGCCATGTGGAACCCGACGTCGCCACCCGGGTGGCCGCCCTCGGGGTCCCGGGGGTCGCCATGGAACGCGAATACCGGCGCTTCTATCCCGCCGGCGAGGTGGCGGCCCACGTGGTGGGGTTCACGGATGTGGACGGCGTGGGCCGCGAGGGCATGGAGCTGGCCCTCGACGAACGCCTGCAGGGCCGGGTGGGCAGCAAACGGGTGATCCGTGATCGCCTCGGGCGCACCGTGGAAAACGTGGAGTCCGTGCGCGCCCCGGTGCCGGGGGAAGACGTGCGCCTCAGCATCGACCTGCGCATCCAGTATCTCGCCTACCGCGCTCTCAAGGCGGCGAAGCAGCGTTACCGCGCCCAGGGGGGCTCCGTGGTGGTGTTGGATGTGGCGAGCGGCGAGGTGCTGGCGATGGTGAACCAGCCCTTCTACAACCCCAACAAGGGCAGCGATCGGGTGGGCGCCCGGGTGCGCAACCGGGCGGTGACGGACCTCTTCGAGCCCGGCTCCACCATCAAGCCCTTCACCGTGCTGGCCGGTCTCGCCAGCGGCGAGTTCGAGCCCCGTTCCACCGTGGACACCTCACCGGGCCTGTTGCGGGTGGGACGCCACACGGTGCGGGACCACCGGGACTACGGTGTCATCGACCTCGAGACCTTGATGGCCAAGTCGAGCAACGTGGGGGCCAGCCGCATCGCCCTGACGGTGGCACCGGAGACCCTGTGGCGGGTGTTCGACGGCCTGGGATTCGGTCTCGCCACCGGCAGCGGTTTCCCCGGCGAGGCCAATGGCATCCTCACGGACTACATGCGCTGGGGGGATATCCACCGGGTCACCCTGTCTTACGGCTACGGGCTGTCGGTGTCGGCCCTGCAGCTGGCCCGGGCCTACGCGGTGCTGGGTGCCGATGGCATGTTGCCCCCGGTGACCTTCGAGCGGGTGGATGGTGACACCCCCGGGCGGCGGGTGGCGGACGCCCGTTATGTCCGTCAGGTGCGCGCCATGATGGAGTCGGTGCTGGATGAAGGCGGCACTGGAGGACGGGGGCGCGTCCCGGGCTACCGGGTGGCGGGCAAGACCGGCACCGTCAAGAAAAGCGTGGCGGGCGGCTATGCCGAGGACCGTTACATGGCCCTGTTCGCCGGCATGGCGCCGGCCTCTCTGCCCCGCATCGTGGTCCTCGCGGTGATGGACGAACCTCGTTCCGAGGACTACTACGGCGGGCAGGTGGCGGCGCCCCTGTTCGCCGAGGTCATGGGCGGGGCTCTGCGCACCCTGGGGGTGGCGCCGGACGATCTGGCACCGACATCCCGGCAAGTCATCGCCCACCTGGAACCCCCGCGTCATGGGGCCCGGTGAGGTGACCGCCATGCCGGCCATCGCCCCGGACATGACTCTCGCCAGCCTCCTGGCCGGGCTCGCGTCCGTGTCCCGTGCCCATGACCGCTTCGTCACCGGGCTGTGCCTGGACAGCCGGCGCGTGGTCCCCGGCGACCTGTTCCTGGCGGTCCAGGGCAGCCGCGACCACGGCGCCGACCACGTGGCCGAGGCCCTGGGGCGGGGCGCCGTGGCGGTGGTGCAGGGGGCCGTGAGGGCCGAGTCCATGCTGGACGGCGATGTGCCCGTGATCTATCTGCCGGGCCTGGAGCATCGCCTCGGCGAGCTGGCGGACCGCTTCCATGGCCGGCCGTCGCGGCATCTGCATCTCACGGGAGTCACGGGCACCAACGGCAAGACCTCGGTGTGTCATTTCGTGGCCGAGGCCCTGTCCGCGGGCGGCACCCCCTGCGGCACCATGGGCACCCTGGGGCGGGGCGTCCACGGCCGCCTGGAGCCCACCGCCAACACCACCCCCGATGTCCTGACCGTCCATCGCACCTTCGCCGAGTGGCGCAACCAGGGGCTGACGGCGGGCATCATGGAAGTCTCCTCCCATGGCCTGGTGCAGGGCCGGGTGGATGCCGTGGCCTTCGACGTGGCGGTGTTCACCAACCTCGGCCGGGACCACCTCGACTACCACGGTGACCTCGGCGCCTACGCCGCCGCCAAACGGCGCCTCTTCCAAATGCCCGGCCTGGGCACGGCGGTAATCAATGTGGATGATGCCGAGGGGCGGCGGCTGGCGGCCCTCCTGGCACCCCGTCTCGACATCCTCACCTACAGCCTCGAAGGGCGCCCCGACGCCGGGCTGCGGGTCACCCGGGGCGACTTCGATGCCGCCGGCATGACGCTCCATATCGAGACCCCGGCCGGTGCGGCGACCCTGTCCAGCGGCCTCGCCGGGCGTTTCCAGGGGGCCAATCTGCTCGCTGCCATGGGGGTGCTGCTGGCCACCGGTCTGACGGCGGAGGATGCGGCGCGGCGTCTCGCGGGCGTCCATGCCCTGCCGGGGCGTTTCGAACGCTTCGGGGACCCCTCGGGGCCCGTGGTCATCGTGGATTACGCCCATACCCCCGATGCCCTGGAGCAGGTCCTGGGGGCGGCGCGGGCCCTGGGCCGCGGTCGCCTGACCTGCGTTTTCGGTTGTGGCGGCGAGCGCGATCCCGGCAAGCGCCCGGCCATGGGGGCCATCGCCGCCCGCCTCGCCGACCACGTGGTGGTCAGCGACGACAACCCGCGGCATGAGGACCCCGATGACATCGTGGCGGATATTCTGGCCGGCATGCTCGCGGGACGGCTGGTCACGGTCGAGCGCGACCGTGAGCGGGCCATCGCCGCGGCGGTGGCCGCCGCCGCCCCCGGCGACCTGGTGGTGGTGGCCGGCAAGGGCCACGAGGACTATCAGGAGGTGGCGGGGGTGCGCCATCCCTTCAGCGACCGTGAGGTGGCGCGGCGCCTGGTCGGAGGGACGGCACCGTGATGTCCCTGAGCCTGTCGGAGGCCGCCGCCATCACCGGCGGGCGGGTGCACGGCGCCGATGGCCTGTTCACGGGCATGGCCATCGATACCCGCTGGCTGCTGCCCGAACAGTTGTTCGTGGCCCTGGCAGGCGAGCACACCGACGGCCACGGTTTCCTGCCCGAGGCGCGGGCCCGCGGTGCCGCGGCCGCCCTCGTGGAGCGGCCCGTGGATGACCACCTGCGCCAGCTCGAGGTGGCAGATTGCCGTGCCGCCATGGGACGTCTGGCGGCCCACTGGCGGGCGCGCTTCGACGTGCCGGTGGTGGCGATCACCGGCTCCAACGGCAAGACCACGGTGCGCGCCATGATGGCCGCCATCCTCGGCGAGGCGGGGCGGGTGCTGGCCACCGAGGGTAATCTCAACAACGACCTGGGTGTGCCCCTGACCCTGGCGCGTCTGGCGCCGGACCACGACTATGCCGTGGTGGAGATGGGGGCCAATCACCGCGGCGAGATCGCCGCCCTGGCCGCCCTGGCCTGCCCCACCGTGGCGTTGATCACTCAATGCGCCCCGGCCCATCTCGAGGGCTTCGGCAGTATCCAGGGCGTGGCCGAGGCCAAGGGCGAGATCTACGGCGCCCTGGGGGACGACGGCTTCGCCGTCATCAATGCCGACGACGACTTCGCGCCCCTGTGGCGGGGGCTGGCCGGCAACCGCCATCGCCTCACCTTCGGCCTCGCCGCCCCCGCCGACGTCACCGCCACCTGGCAGGCGGGGGCGGGGGGCAGCGAGCTGCGCATCGCCTCGCCCGTGGGTTCCTTCGGTGTCCATCTGCCCCTGCCCGGCCGCCACAACGTCTGCAACGCCCTGGCGGCCACCGCCGCCGCCCTCGCCCTGGGACTGGGGCCGGAGACCATCGCCGCGGGTCTCGCCCGGGTGGCAGGCGTGGGCGGGCGGCTGCAGCTGCGGCCCGGCATGCGCGGTGCCCGGGTGGTGGATGACAGTTACAACGCCAACCCCGGCTCCCTGCTCGCCGCCATCGATTTCCTGCGGGAGCTGGATGCCGAGGGCTGGCTGGTGCTGGGGGAGATGGCGGAGTTGGGGGAGGAGGCGCCGCGGCTCCACCGCGAGGCTGGGGAGTACGCCCGCCGGGCCGGCGTCGAGCGGCTCTATGCCGTCGGGGCCCTGGGGGCCGAGGCGGTGGCCGGCTTCGGCGCCGGGGGACGGCACTACGACGGCCGGGCATCGCTCATAGCCGATCTCGAGGATGCCCTCCACGACGGCGTGGCGGTGCTGGTGAAGGGCTCGCGCTCCGCCCGCATGGACGAGGTGGTGGCGGCCCTGGTGCGGGAGAACGGCTGATGCTGCTCATGCTCACCGACTACCTGGCCCAGTACCACAGCGGCTTCAAGGTGTTCCAGTACCTCACCCTGCGCGCCATCCTCGGGGTGCTCACCGCGCTCGCCATCTCCCTGCTGGTGGGGCCGGCCGTGATCCGCCGCCTGTCCCGCTACCAGATCGGCCAGATGGTGCGCAGCGATGGGCCCGAAAGCCACCTTATCAAGGCGGGCACCCCCACCATGGGGGGCGCCCTGCTGCTGGTGGCTATCGGTGTCACCACCCTGTTGTGGGCCGACCCCGGTAACCGCTTCGTGTGGGTGGTGCTGGTGGTGACCCTGCTGTTCGGTGCGGTGGGTTGGATGGATGACTACAAGAAACTGGTGGAGAAGAACCCCACGGGCCTGTCGGCGCGCTACAAGTACCTGTTCCAGTCCCTCATCGCGGCGGGTTGTGCGGTCTACATCTACCTCACCGCCACCACCGCCGCCGAGACGGCCCTGCTGGTGCCCTTCTTCAAGGACGTGGCACCCCAGCTCGGCCTGCTCTTCCTGGTGGTGGCCTATTTCGTCATCGTCGGCTCCAGCAACGCGGTAAACCTCACCGACGGCCTGGATGGCCTCGCCATCCTGCCCACGGTGATGGTGGCCGGCGCCCTGGGGGTGTTCGCCTACGTGTCGGGCCACGTGAACTTTTCCGCTTATCTCAACTTTCCCTACATCGCCGGGGTGGGGGAACTGGTGGTGCTGTGCGGCGCCATCGTCGGCGCCGGTCTTGGCTTCCTGTGGTTCAACACCTATCCGGCCCAGGTATTCATGGGGGATATCGGTGCCCTGGCCTTGGGGGCGGCCCTCGGTACCATCGCGGTGCTGGTGCGCCAGGAGCTGGTGTTGTTCGTGATGGGAGGCGTGTTCGTGATGGAGACGGTGTCGGTGATCCTGCAGGTGACCTCCTTCAAGCTCACCGGCCGGCGTTTGTTCCGCATGGCGCCCCTGCATCATCACTTCGAGTTGAAGGGCTGGCCGGAGCCCCGGGTCATCGTGCGCTTCTGGATCGTCACGGTGGTGCTCGTGCTGGTGGGTCTGGCGACCCTCAAGATCAGGTAGGGGGCCATGCAAACAGCGCCAATCACGCAGGGTGACAAGGGGGAGGGCATCACGGTGGTGGTGGGCCTGGGACGTACCGGGCTGTCCTGCGCCCGATATCTGGCCGCCCGGGGGGTGCCCCTGATGGTGGTGGACAGCCGCCCGGAGCCCCCGGGTCTGGCGGCCCTGCGGGCGGAGCTGCCCGAGGTCCCGGTGCGCCTCGGGCCCTTCGAGGCGGCCCACTTCAGGGACGCCGCGCGGCTGGTGGTGAGCCCCGGGGTGGCCCTGTCCGAGCCCGCCATCCACGATGCCGCGTCCATGGGGGTGGAGGTCACCGGCGACATCGACCTGTTCGCCGGGGCCGCCCGCGCCCCGGTGGTGGCCATCACCGGATCCAACGGCAAGAGCACGGTTACGACCCTGGTGGGGGAGATGGCGGCGGATCAGGACCTCGACGTGCGGGTGGGGGGCAACCTCGGGACCCCGGCCCTGGAACTGCTGGCGGGCGGAATGCCCGACCTCTACGTACTGGAACTCTCCAGCTTCCAGCTGGAGACCACCCGGCAGCTGCGGCCGGCCACGGCGGTGGTCCTCAACATCAGCGCCGACCACATGGACCGCTACCCCAGCCTGGCGGTTTACGTGCGGGCCAAGTCCCACATCTATGAGGGCGACGGCGTCAAGGTGGTGAACCGGGATGATGCCATCGTCATGTCCATGCTCCATTCGGGACGCCGGGTCATCGGCTTTCGCCGCGGCGCCCCCGCCCAGGGGGATTACGGCCTGGTGCAGCGCGCCGACGAGGCCTGGCTGGCGCGCGGCGACACCGTGCTGATGGCGGAGTCGGAACTGGCCATGGACGGCCGCCACAATACGTTGAACGCCCTCGCGGCCCTCGCCCTCGGCGAGGGCGTCGGGCTGCACATCCAACCCATGCTCGACACCCTGCGCCGCTTTCGCGGCCTGCCTCACCGCTGTTATCCCATCGCCGAGGCCGGCGGCGTGAGGTGGATAGACGATTCCAAGGCCACCAACGTGGGGGCCGCCCTGGCGGCCCTGGAAGGCCTCGGCCGCGGCCGTCCCCTGGTGTGGATCGGCGGCGGCGAGGGCAAGGGGCAGGACTTCGCGCCCCTGGGCGATGCCCTGGCGACCCATGCCAAGGCGGTGGTGCTGCTCGGCCGTGACGCCGGCCTCATCGAGACGGCCATCGCCGGCCGGGTGCCGGTGGCCCGTGCCGGCGACATGGCCCGGGCGGTGGCCCTGGCCCGGCAGGGGGCCGCGGCCGGGGACGTGGTACTGCTGTCGCCCGCCTGTGCCAGCTTCGACATGTTCCGGGACTATAGCCACCGCGGCGAGTGCTTCGCGGCGGCCGTGGCCGGGGAGGTCGGTTCATGAGCGAGGCCCAAGCCGTCCGTCTGGAACAGCTGCGGTCCCGCGCCCCCGCGGCTGCACCGTGGCTGGATACCTGGCTGCTGGGGGCCGCCCTGCTCCTCATGGCCCTCGGCCTGCTCATGGTGGCCTCCTCCTCCGTGGCCCTGGCGGAGCGCCAGACGGGGACACCGCTGTATTTCTTCTACCGCCAGCTGGCCTACGTCGCGGTGGGGCTGACGGTGGGGGCCGTGGCCCTGGCCGTGCCCCTCAAGGTGTGGCGCCACACCAGTGGTTTCCTGCTCCTCGGCGGCATCGCCGTGCTCGGCCTGGTGCTCATCCCGGGCGTCGGCCGGGAGGTCAACGGCAGCATGCGCTGGATCGACCTCGGGCTGTTCAACCTTCAGCCTTCGGAGTTCGTGAAGGTGCTCATGTGGCTCTACATGGCGGGTTATCTGGTGCGCCGCGGGGGCGAATTGCGTATGGCCCTGAGCGGTTTCCTGAAACCCATGGTGCTGACGGTGGTGATCGCGGTGCTGTTGTTGCTGGAGCCCGATTACGGGGCCGCGGCAGTGCTGTTCACCACCGTCCTCGGCATGCTGTTCCTGGGGGGCGTGCCCCTGTCCCGTTTCCTCGTGTGGCTGTTGGTGGCCGCCGGCCTGCTGGTGGGCGGGGCCCTCTACGCGCCCTATCGCATCCAGCGCCTCACGGCCTTCCTGGACCCTTGGTCCGACCCCTTCAATTCCGGCTTTCAGCTCACCCAGGCCCTCATCGCCGTGGGTCGCGGCGAGTGGCTGGGGGTGGGCCTCGGCAGCGGTGTTCAGAAGCTCTTCTACCTGCCCGAGGCCCATACCGATTTCCTGTTCGCGGTGATGGGCGAGGAACTTGGCCTCGCCGGCATGCTGCTGGTGATTGTGCTGTTCGGTTTCATGGTGTGGCGCGCCTTCGCCATCGCCGCCCGCGCCGGTGCCCGGGGCGAAGCCTACGGGGCCTATCTGGCCTATGGCATCGGCCTCGGCGTGGGCCTCCAGGCGGTCATCAACATCGGCGTCAATCTGGGGGTGCTGCCCACCAAGGGGCTCACCCTGCCCCTCATGAGCTACGGCGGTTCCAGCATGGTGGCCAACTGTCTCGCCATCGGCCTGCTGCTGCGGGTGGACCTGGAGTTGCGCCGGCGGGAGCGCCAGTCATGACGGCGAGTCCGGTCTCCTCTCGGGCCATCCTCATCGTCGCCGGCGGTACCGGTGGCCACGTCTATCCCGCCCTGGCGGTGGCCACCTATCTGCGGGCCCTGGGGGCGCGGGTGAGCTGGCTGGGCACCCCGCGGGGACTGGAGGCGCGGGTGGTGCCGGCGGCCGGCTTCCCCTTCTTTTCCATCGCCGTGGGCGGCGTGCGGGGCAAGGGTCTGATCACCCTGGCGGCGGCCCCCCTGGGGGTGTTGCGGGCCCTGGTTCAGAGCGTGCGCGTGCTGCGCCGGGTACGGCCCGACGCGGTGCTGGGCATGGGCGGTTTCGCCGCGGGTCCCGGTGGTCTCGCGGCCTGGCTCCTCGGCCGGCCCTTGCTGATCCACGAGCAGAACGCCATACCCGGGCTCACCAATCGCCTGCTGGCCCCTCTGGCGCGGGTGGTGATGGAGGCGTTCCCTGGCAGCTTCGGGCCTCGGGCCGGCGCCCTGCTCACGGGCAACCCCCTGCGGGCCGAGCTGGCGGCGGCCGGCCCTCGCCCGGCGCCCCGGGACCCGCTGCGTATCCTGGTGGTGGGGGGCAGCCTGGGGGCCCGGGCCCTCAACGAGGTGGTGCCCGCGGCCCTGGCCAGTCTGGCCGCCGTCCGGCCCCTGGCCATCCGCCACCAGAGCGGGCCCGATCACCACGCTGCCGCCGCCGCTCGCTATCGGGAGCTGGGCCTGGCGGCCGAGGTGGTGCCCTACCTGGAGGACATGGCCGCCGCCTACGCGTGGGCCGACCTCGCCATTTGTCGCGCCGGTGCCATGACCGTGGCCGAACTGGCGATGAGCGGCCTGCCGGCGGTGCTGGTGCCCTATCCCCATGCGGTGGACGACCACCAGACCGCCAACGCCCGTTATCTCACGGCGGCCGGGGCGGCGCTGCTCCTGCCTCAGTCGGAACTCGACGCCGCCACCCTCGCGGCGCGCCTCGAGGCCCTGCTGGCGGAGGACCAGGGGTTGGCGCGGATGGCGGCGGCGGCGCGTTCCCGGGCCTTCCCCGAGGCCACCCGGCGGGTGGCGGAACAGTGCCTGGAGGCCGCCCGTGGCTGATACCCGGACCCTGAACGGCGCCCCCGGCATCCACGGCCCCGGCCGCATGGGGCGTATCCGTCACATCCATTTCGTGGGGGTCGGCGGGGCCGGCATGAGCGGTATCGCCGAGGTCATGAACAACCTCGGCTACACGGTGTCAGGCACCGACCTGGCCGCCAATGCGACCACCCGGCGGCTGGCCTCCCTGGGGGTGGCCGTGCAGCAGGGCCACGCCCCAGCGGCGGTGATGGCGGCGGACGTGGTGGTCACCTCCTCGGCGGTGGACGAGGCCAACGCGGAGGTGATGTGGGCCCGCGAGCACCGCATCCCCGTCGTGCCCCGGGCCCAGATGCTGGCGGAGCTCATGCGCTTCCGCCAGGGCATCGCCGTGGCCGGCACCCACGGCAAGACCACCACAACCAGCCTGGTGGCCTGCGTGCTGGGGGAGGGGGGAATGGACCCCACCTTCGTCATCGGTGGCCAGTTGAACAGCGCCGGCGCCAACGCCCGCCTCGGCAGCGGCCAGTACCTGGTGGCCGAGGCCGATGAGAGCGACGCCTCGTTCCTGCATCTGCAGCCGGTGATGTCGGTGGTCACCAACATCGACGCCGACCACATGGCCACCTACGGCAGCGATTTCGAGCATCTGCGCCATGCCTTCGAGGAGTTCCTGCAGCAGTTGCCCTTCTACGGCCTGGCGGTGATGTGCATCGATGATCCTGTGGTGCGGGAGATGGTGCCGGACCTCACGCGACCGGCCCTCACCTACGGTTTCGCGGCTGGCGCCGATGTGCGTGCGGTGGACGTGGTCCAGGAGGGTGTCAGGACCCGTTTCATGGTCGAGACGGCGGATCGAGAGCCCTTCGCCGTGACCTTGAACCTGCCGGGCCGCCACAACGTGCAGAATGCCCTCGCGGCCATCGCGGTGGGCCTCGAACTGGGGGTGTCGCCGACCCTCGCGGGCCGGGCCCTGGAAGGCTTCGAGGGCATCGGCCGGCGCTTCCAGGTGCACCACGACGTGCCTTTCGCAGGGGGTACCGTGACCCTGGTGGACGACTATGCCCACCACCCCACGGAGATCGCCGCCACCCTGGCGGCGGTACGCGGCGGTTGGCCGGGGCGGCGGATCACGACCGTGTTCCAGCCCCACCGTTTCACCCGCACCCACGATCTGCTGGACGACTTCGCCCAGGTGCTGTGCGAGACGGACCGACTGATCCTGCTGGAGGTCTATGCCGCCGGGGAGGAACCCATCGGCGGTGCCGACGGTCGCGGCCTGAGTCGCGCGGTACGGGCCCGGGGCTTGGTGGACCCGGTATTCGTGGCCGATCTGGATCTACTGGACGAGGCCCTTAGCGGCGTCATCGAGGACGGCGACGTCTTGCTGGTGCTGGGAGCGGGCAACATCGGCGCCGTGGCTCGCCGCCTGGCCGAGGCCGGCATAGGCATGGGGAGGGACACGCCATGAGTGCCGCCCCCCGCACTCCGACACCCGCCCTGCGAGGCATCCTGCGCACCAACGAGCCCCTGGCCCGCCATACCACTTGGCGGGTGGGGGGACCGGCGGAACGCTTCTACGAGCCTGCGGATGTGGATGATCTCGCGGCATTCCTGGCCCGCACTCCACCGGAGGAGCCCCTGTTCTGGTTGGGCCTCGGCAGCAACCTGCTGATCCGTGACGGCGGCATACCCGGCACCGTGATCTCCACCGGTGGCCTGCTCGCCGGACTGGACCGGGTGAACGAGTACACGGTACGTGCCGAGGCCGGCGTCGCCTGCCCCAAGCTGGCCCGTTTCTGCGGCCGCGCGGGGCTCACGGGGGCGGAATTCATGGCGGGGATCCCCGGTACCGTGGGCGGGGCCCTGGCGATGAACGCCGGTGCCTTCGGCGCCGAGACCTGGGACGTGGTGGCGACGGTGGAGGTGATCGATCGCAGCGGTGCCCGCCATATGCGGCGTCCCGGCAGCTATCAGGTGGGCTACCGCGAGGTGCACCGGCCCGGAGAGGAGTGGTTCATCGCCGGTCATTTCATGCTCACGGCCGGCGATGCCGGCGAGTCCCGGACGCGGGTCCGCGGCCTGCTGCGCCGCCGCGGCGAGACCCAGCCCCTCGGGGTGCCCAGCTGTGGTTCGGTGTTCCGCAACCCGCGGGGGGATTTCGCCGCCCGCCTCATCGAGCAGGCCGGCCTCAAGGGGCGGCGCATCGGCGGCGCGGTGGTGTCCGAGAAGCACGCCAACTTCATCGTCAACGACGGCGGTGCCACCGCCACCGATATCGAGGCCCTGATGGTACTGGTGGAGCGCGAGGTCAAGGCTTGCTGCGGCGTCGAGCTGCGCCGCGAGGTCCAGGTGATGGGCCTGTTGCCGGAGGAGGTATCCCTGTGATCGGGGCGGCGACATACGGTCCCGTCGCGGTGCTCATGGGCGGGCGCTCGGCGGAGCGGGCCATCTCGCTGCTGTCCGGCCGGGCTGTGCTGGAGAGCCTGCGCCGCAGCGGCGTGGACGCCCACGGCATCGACGTGGATGGAGACCTGTTCCCGCGCCTGGCCGAGCGGCCGTGGGGACGGGTGTTCAACGCCCTCCACGGGCGCGGCGGCGAGGACGGTACGGTGCAGGGAGTCCTGGAACTCATGGGGATCCCCTACACCGGCAGCGGCGTGCTGGCCTCCGCCCTGGCCATGGACAAGTTGCGCACCAAGCAGATCTGGCAGGCGATCGGTATTGCCACGCCCGCCTGGCGGGTGCTGGGGGATGTCGCGGACCTCGCGGCGGTGGCCGCCGATCCGGGCTTCCCGGTGATGGTCAAGCCGGTGCGTGAGGGGTCCAGCATCGGCATGGCGCGGGCGGACGACCCGGCGGGGCTGGAGCGGGCCTGGCGGGAGGCGCGCCGCTACGACGACGTGGTGCTGGCGGAGCAATGGGTGGATGGACCGGAATACACGGCGGCGGTGCTGGGCGAGCGGGTGCTGCCCTTCATTCGCCTCGAGACCCCGCGGGGTTTCTATGACTACCAGGCCAAGTACGAGGCGGACACCACCCGCTACCACTGCCCCTGCGGCCTCGCCCCGGCCGCGGAAGAGGCCGTGGCCGGGGAGGTGATGGCGGCGTTTTGCGCCATCGACGGCCGCGGCTGGGGACGGGTGGACATGATGCGGGACCGCGCCGGGCGCTTCCTGTTCATCGAGGTGAACACCATCCCCGGCATGACCGACCACAGCCTGGTGCCCATGGCGGCGCGGGCCGCGGGTTTGTCCTTCGATGCGCTGGTACTCGACATCCTCGAAGGGGCGCACACCGAGATGGGAGCGCAATGAAGCGATGGTGGACCGCAATCCTCTTTGTGCTCCTGGTGACCGCCGCGGCATGGCTGGTGGCAATGGCGCGTCAGGGCGACCTCACGCCTCTGAAGCGGGTCACGGTGGAGGGCGAGCTGCGCTACCTGTCCCGGGAACGCCTCCAAGAAGAAGTCGTGGCCCACATGGAGGGCGGTTTCTTCGCCATCGATCTGGAGCGGGTGCGCCGGGCGGTGGAGGGCCTGCCCTGGGTGGCACGGGTGACCGTGCGCCGGCACTGGCCCGACCGGCTGGAGGTACGGGTGCAGGAGCGGCGGGCGGTGGCGCGTTGGGGCGGTGGTGGCCTGGTGGATGCGCAGGGGGTGTTGTTCCGGCCGCCCGCGGACGGCGATATGAAGGACCTGCCCCTATTGCGCGGTCGGGCCGAGGATGCGCCGCAGTTGCTGGCCTTCATGCGGCGCCTGAACGGCTGGTTGCTGCCCACCGGGCGGGTGGTGACCGGCCTGACGGCGGAACGCCGCGGCGCCTTCAGCGTGGAGTTGGACGGCGGTACCGAGCTGGTGCTGGGCAGGCTGCCGGAGGCGGTGGTGCGGGAACGCCTAATACGGGCGCTGCCGCCGCTGCTGGGCGAGGCGCGGCGCCGCGCCGGGAACATCATCAGGGTGGATATGCGCTATCCCAACGGCTTTGCCGTCACCTGGGGGGACAGGGGGGCCGGGATGACCGGAATCACGCGAAAAACAGAGGGTACGCCTGACGGCGGCATGAACAATCCATGAGCAAGAAGTCGGACAGAAACCTCATCGTCGGCCTCGACATCGGCACCTCCAAGGTGGTGGCCATCGTCGGCGAGGTGGGCGTGGACGGCACCATCGAGATCGTGGGCCTCGGTTCCCACCCGTCGCGGGGCCTGAAGAAGGGTGTGGTGGTGAACATCGAGTCCACAGTCCAGTCCATCCAGCGCGCCGTGGAGGAGGCCGAGCTGATGGCGGGTTGCCAGATCAATGCGGTCTTCGCCGGCATCGCGGGCAGCCACATCCGCAGCCTCAACTCCCACGGCATCGTGGCCATTCGTGACAAGGAGGTGCTGTCCACCGACATCGATCGGGTCATCGACGCGGCGCGGGCGGTGGCCATCCCGGCGGATCAGAAGATCCTCCATGTGTTGCCCCAGGAATTCATCATCGACAACCAGGAAGGGATCCGCGAACCGGTGGGCATGTCGGGGGTGCGCCTGGAGGCCAAGGTGCATCTGGTGACGGGGGCCGTGAGCGCCGCTCAGAACATCATCAAGTGCGTGCGTCGCTGCGGCCTCGAGGTGGACGACATCATCCTGGAGCAGCTGGCATCGAGCTATTCGGTGCTCACCGAGGACGAGAAGGAACTGGGCGTGTGTCTGGTGGACATCGGCGGTGGTACCACCGACATCGCGGTGTTCACGGATGGCGCCATCCGTCATACGGCGGTGATCCCCATCGCCGGCGACCAGGTGACCAACGACATCGCCGTGGCCCTGCGCACCCCCACCCAGTATGCAGAGGAGATCAAGATCAAATACGCCTGCGCCTTGGCCCAGCTGGCCAACGCCGACGAGACCATCGAGGTGCCGAGTGTGGGTGAGCGGCCGCCGCGACGGCTGGCCCGCCAGACCCTGGCGGAGGTGGTGGAGCCGCGCTACGAGGAACTTCTCACCCTGGTGCAGGCGGAGCTGCGGCGCAGTGGTTTCGAGGATCTCATCGCCGCCGGCATGGTGCTGACCGGCGGCAGCGCCAAGATGGAGGGGTTGATGGACTTGGCCGAGGAGGTCTTCCACATGCCCGTCAGGGTGGGCAAGCCCCAGGGGGTGGCGGGCCTTTCAGAGGTGGTGCGCAATCCCATCTACGCCACCGGCGTCGGCCTGTTGCTGTTCGGCCAGCAGCATACCCGCGACCATTCCGCGGATACGCGGGTGGAGGGCATGCGGGGGGTCTGGGAGCGCATGAGGAGCTGGTTTCAAGGGAATTTTTAGGTAAACGCAGATTATTGGCCATTCGTGGCCACAGAACGTCAGTGGCCAGGGGCCATTGCTTGGGGCGGCACGGCGGCGTGCCGCAGGGCCCTCACACGGGGTGTGGGGACCGTCGGTACGGAGGGCGGCAGGGTTAATTCGTCAACTTGATTGAGTGCGGACTTTAGAGAGGTTATGAGCATGTTTGAATTAATGGATAGCTACAATCAGAGCAGCGCGGTGATCAAGGTCATCGGCATCGGCGGCGGCGGCGGCAACGCCGTGGAACACATGGTGGTGAGGAGTATGGAAGGCGTGGAGTTCGTGTGCACCAACACCGACGCCCAGGCCCTGCGCAACTCCTCGGCTCGCACCACCCTGCAGTTGGGCAGCCACGTCACCAAGGGGCTCGGCGCCGGGGCCAATCCGGAGGTGGGGCGTCAGGCCGCCCTCGAGGACCGGGACCGTATCGTGGATATCCTCGAGGGCGCCGATATGGTGTTCCTCACCGCCGGCATGGGCGGCGGCACCGGCACCGGCGCCACTCCGGTGGTGGCCCAGATGGCGCGGGAGATGGGCATCCTCACGGTGGCCGTGGTGACCAAGCCCTTCCCCTTCGAGATGCGCCGGCGCATGACCATCGCCGAAGACGGTATCCAGGAACTGGCGGAGCATGTGGACTCTCTGATCACGGTGCCCAACGAGAAGCTGCTGGCGGTGCTCGGGCCGGGGATATCCTTGAACGAGGCCTTCCGGGCCGCCAACGACGTGCTGTTCGGCGCCGTCCAGGGTATCGCCGAACTCATCACTCACCCGGGCGTGATCAACGTCGATTTCGCCGATGTGCGCACGGTCATGTCCGAGAAGGGCCGCGCCATGATGGGCACTGGCAAGGCCATGGGCGAGGACCGCGCCCGCAAGGCCGCCGAGGCGGCCATCGCCTGCCCCCTGCTGGAGGACGTCAACCTCCACGGTGCCCGGGGCATTCTGGTCAACGTCTCGGCCGGCGAGAACCTGGGGTTGGACGAGTTTCACCAAGTGGGCGAGGCCATCAACGCCTTCGCGTCGGACGATGCCCTGGTGGTCATGGGTACGGCGCTGGAGAAGGATGCCGGCGACGAACTGCGGGTGACGGTGGTGGCCACCGGCCTCGACCAGGCGTCCCTGCGCAAGGAGGAGCCCAACATGCGCCTGGTGAAGCCGAAGAGCGATGGGGAGATCGATTACCGCAGCCTGGAGCGGCCCACGGTGATTCGCAATCAGACGGCGAACGGCTCGCCGGCGAAGGCCCTGGAGTCGGACCCGGACTATCTGGATATCCCGGCATTTCTGCGCCGCCAGGCGGATTGAGGACCCGGCTCCGGGGAAAGGGTGAAAGGACCAGTATGTGGAAGAGTCATCGGGGCGGCGCCTGCCTGGAGCACCCATGGTGGGACGGGACGCAGGAACGGGAATATTGCCCGCCGGGTAAAGCCATGCTCCCAATATATGAAAAGGATGTGATATGGTTCACAAATCATTGGCTATAAAAGGGTCTTCCGCAGGGGGGTGGGGGCACCGTGATTAATCAACGTACGTTAAAGAACGTCATCAGGGCCACCGGGGTGGGGCTCCACACGGGGGAAAAGGTGTACCTCACCCTGCGCCCCGCACCGGTCGACACCGGCGTGGTGTTTCGGCGCGTGGATCTGCCAAAGCCGGTGGATATCCGCGCCCGGGTGGAGAACGTGGGCGACACCCGCCTGTCCTCCACCCTGGTGGGCGGGGGTACTCGTATTTCCACCGTAGAACATCTACTTTCGGCCCTGGCAGGCTTGGGTATAGACAACGTCTACATCGACCTCAGCGCCCCGGAAGTGCCCATCATGGACGGCAGCGCGGGACCCTTCGTGTTTCTCATCCAGTCCGCAGGGGTGGAGGAGCAGAACGCCGCCAAGAGGTTCATACGCATCCGCAAGACCGTGGAAGTGGAAGAAGGTGACAAATGGGCCCGCTTCCAACCTTTCGACGGATTCAAGGTGAGTTTCACCATCGACTTCGACCACCCCGTGTTCAAGGACCGCACCCAGACCGCTACGATGGATTTCTCCACCACCTCCTTCGTCAAGGAGGTGAGCCGCGCCCGTACCTTCGGCTTCATGCGGGACGTGGAAGCCCTGCGGGCCCGCAACCTGGCCCTCGGGGGCAGCCTGGACAATGCGGTGGTGGTGGATGACTACCGTATCGTCAATGACGATGGCCTGCGTTACGAGGATGAGTTCGTGCGCCACAAGGTGCTGGATGCCATCGGCGACCTTTATCTCCTGGGCTACAGCCTCGTGGGGGCCTTCGAGGGCCATAAATCCGGCCATGCCCTCAACAACAAGCTGCTCAAGGCCTTGTTGGCGGATAGAACGGCCTGGGAGATGATCACCTTCGATGACGGTGCCCTGGCACCCATTCGTTATATGCAACCTGTGGCGGCAGGGGCCTTCTAGGCGGCTCGGAAAAACCCCCGCGTTGCCACGGGACGGTGTTCCACGCGCCCTGTTTACTCCCCGGCCCCGCCGCGGGTGGCTCTCTTGGCCCGGGAAGCGAGGCGGCGCAGGGCGCGGGCCAGGGTATCGTCGGCATCGCCGGCCAGGGAGCGGATAAGCCGGGCGCTGTCCGGGGATATGGCGGTGCAGCGGCGCGGTGGTGGGGTACTGCGGTGGGGCGAGAAGTCGGCCCGTGCCACGCGCACCTTGACCCGTTTGACCATGGCCCCGGGCTGACCGGCCATGGCCTTGACAATAGTGGGGCCGAGGAGCCGGGCCCGCGTGGCCCGCGAGGCGTCGGTCACCGACAGGGTGACGGTGCCCTGGCTGAGGCCCGTCACCTGGACGTACGGTCGCAGGGTATCGGGAATCAGGGGCTGAATGCGCCCCTGCAGTTCCTGCAGTTCGAGGGTGCGGGTCTCGAGCTGCTTGAGGGGGGAGCCCTCTCTGAACAACAGGCCTTTGATGGATGAGAAGCTCATCGGGGTCGGCAGATTCCTCAGGTCCCCGGTCTGCATGGCAGGTCGGGATGGTCCCAGGCGACATATAACGAAGGCTATCGATCATACACCGATGGAGATCATCGTACTGTCCAAGCTTGCAGGTTCAAGCAACCGGGTCTGTATGGGCCGCGGCAGCACCCTCCTGATGGGCGTCCTCATGGCGGTTGCCCTGGGGGCTGCCGCTTTCACGGGTTACCGGGCGGGTTTGGAACAGGCCCCTGCGGTGGCCGGCGGTGCCCTGTATACGCAGCTACGCCACGAACTCGCAGAACAGCAGCGCACGGTCCGGGAGGCCCGCCTCCAGGCCCAGCGTAATCTGGATGCCCTGGCGTTGCAGATGGGGGCCATGGAGGCGCGGCTCATTCGTCTCGACGTTTTGGGACAGCGACTGGTGGAGAAAGGCCAGCTGGATGCCGGCGAATTCGGCTTTGGCACCGGCTCCCCGGCCATGGGGGGGCCGTACGCGGCGGCGCCGGATGTCGGCAACACGGTGCCGGATTTCGTCGCCGAACTCGAAGCCCTGGCCGGCATGCTCGATGACCGTGAGCAGCGTCTCGGTGCCCTCGAGGGGCTGCTGCGGGACCGCCGCCTGCTGGAGCGGGTGAGTCCCACGGGCAAACCGGTGGAGAAGGGCTGGATATCATCATATTTCGGGTTGCGCAACGACCCCATCACGGGCCGCAAGAGTCGCCATGAAGGTCTGGATTTCGCCGGCAAGCGGGGCTCCAACGTGATCGCCGTGGCCTCCGGGGTGGTGGTGTTCTCCGGCCGCCGTTCGGGCTACGGCAGGATCGTGGAGATAGACCACGGCAACGGTCTGGTCACCCGCTATGGCCACAATGCCGATAATCTGGTGGCCGTGGGTGATGTGGTCGCCAAGGGCCAGCCCATCGCCCTGGTGGGCGCCAGCGGCCGGGCCACCGGCCCCCATGTCCATTTCGAGGTGTTGCGGGACGACCGCCCCGTGAACCCCATGAATTTCATCCGCTCCGGCAAGGGCTGATGTCCCGCCGGCAGGCCGCCCCGGATACAGCTGCGTTTCCTTAGAGCTGGACTCCATTCCCTGATATCCTTTGCACCCCTTTAATTCGAGGGATGCAGCGTCGGCGGCTTACAGGCCGCCGGGGAACTCCTGATCCGATTCTCATCGGGCACCGGCGTGGCCCACGAAGGCCGGATGAAAACCCGGCTTATCCTCAGTCCGCCGGTGGTCGGGATCGCTGGCATAAAACGACTCTATAACGGGGGTTCGCCGGGGCCAACCGGCAGATCCCGAATTCCCCGCCCGCGGGGGATCATGCGAGGAACCTTAGGCACTCATGGTCAGCAAGTTGCTTAGCAAAGTATTCGGCAGTCGCAATGAACGCGTCATCAAGCGGCTGCAAAAGTCCGTCGGCCGCATCAATGCCCTGGAGGAGGGGCTGCAGGGACGCAGCGACGGGGAGCTGCGCGAGGCCACCGCCGATCTGCGGCGGCGGGTGGCCGAGGGTGAGAGCACCGAGGCCCTGCTGCCGGAGGCCTTCGCCCTGGTGCGGGAAGCCGGCCAACGCACCCTCGGCATGCGCCACTTCGACGTCCAGATGGTGGGCGGCATGGTACTCAACGACGGCAAGATCGCGGAGATGCGCACCGGCGAGGGCAAGACCCTGGTGGCCACCCTGGCGGCCTGCCTCAACGCCCTCGGCGGCAAGGGTGTCCATGTGGTGACGGTGAACGACTACCTGGCCCGCCGCGACGCCGCCTGGATGGGGCGCATCTACGATTTCCTCGGCCTTTCGGTGGGGGTCATCAATTCCTCTGGCGGGCGTGGGCCCGACAGCAGCTCCTACCGCTACGACCCCGAGTTCCTGCCCGAGGGCGATCAGGGCTACGCGCACCTGCGGCCCTGCGGGCGCCGCGAGGCCTATGCCGCGGATATCACCTACGGCACCAACAACGAGTTCGGCTTCGACTATCTGCGGGACAACATGGCTTTCTCCGTGGAAGAGAAGGTCCAGCGTGACCTCAACTTCGCCATCGTGGACGAAGTGGACTCCATCCTCATCGACGAGGCCCGCACACCCCTCATCATCTCGGGGCCCACCGACGACACCTCGGAACTCTATGTTCAGGTGAATAAGGTCATTCCCAACCTCAGACGCCAGGAACGCGAGGAGAGCACCGAAGACCCGGGGGACGGCGACTACTACGTGGACGAGAAGGCCAAGCAGGTCTACTTCACGGAGCAGGGCCACGGCCGGGTCGAGGAACTGATGGTCCGGGAGGGTTTGCTGGGCGAGGAAGAGAGCCTCTACGACTCCGCCAACATCGTCCTCATGCACCATCTCACGGCGGCCCTGCGCGCCCACGCCCTGTTCCAGAAGGATGTGGACTACATCGTGCGTGACAACGAGGTGGTCATCGTGGACGAGTTCACCGGTCGTACCATGCCCGGCCGGCGCTGGTCCGATGGCCTGCACCAGGCGGTGGAGGCCAAGGAGGGCGTGCCCATCCAGCACGAGAACCAGACTCTGGCCTCCATCACCTTCCAGAACTACTTCCGCCTCTACGACAAACTGTCGGGTATGACCGGCACGGCGGATACCGAGGCCTTCGAATTCCAGCAGATCTATGGCCTCGAGGTGGTGGTGATCCCCACCCACAAGCCCATGGTACGTGACGACCGGCCGGACCTCGTCTACCTCACCCAGCGCGAGAAGTTCGACGCCATCATCGAGGACATCAAGGACTGCCGCTCCCGCGGCCAGCCGGTGCTGGTGGGCACGGCCTCCATCGAGACCTCCGAATACGTGGCCAAGCTGTTGAACGATGCCGGCTTCGAGCATGCGGTACTGAACGCCAAGCAGCACGAGCGGGAGGCCCAGGTGGTGGCCCAGGCGGGGCAGCCGGGAGTAGTGACCATCGCCACCAACATGGCGGGGCGCGGCACGGATATCGTGCTCGGCGGCAACCTCCAGGCGGAACTGGACGCCCTGCCGGAGGACGCCACGGAGGAGCAGCGGGAGGTGGTGCGCCAGGACTGGCAGCAGCGCCACGACCAGGTGATCGCGGCCGGCGGCCTGCACATCATCGGCACCGAGCGCCACGAATCCCGGCGCATCGACAACCAGCTGCGGGGCCGCTCCGGACGCCAGGGTGATGCCGGGTCGAGCCGCTTCTACCTCTCCCTCGAAGACAATCTCATGCGCATCTTCGCCTCCGAGCGGGTGTCGGGGCTGATGCAGAAGCTCGGCATGGAGGAGGGCGAGGCCATCGAGCACCCGTGGGTCAACAAGGCCATCGAGAACGCCCAACGCAAGGTGGAGGGACGCAACTTCGACATCCGCAAGCAGTTGCTGGAATTCGACGACGTGGCCAACGACCAGCGCAAGGTGATCTACGAGCAGCGCAACGAGTTGATGGCGGCCGAGGACGTCAGCGAGACCATCAGGAACGTCCGTCACGACGTGGTGAATGGCGTCATCGACACCTACATCCCGCCCCACAGCCTCGACGAGATGTGGGACGTGCCCGGTCTCACCAAGGCCCTGGGAGAAGAGTTCGCCGTGGAACTGGACATCCAGAGCTGGCTGGATGCCGACCACGAACTCCACGAAGAGACCCTGCGGGAACGCATCATCGGGACCATCGAGGACATCTATGCCGCCAAGGAGACCTCCGTCGGGGTGCGAGTGATGCGTCACTTCGAGAAGGCGGTGATGCTCCAGACCCTGGACTCCATGTGGAAGGAGCACCTTGCCGCCATGGACTACCTGCGCCAGGGCATCTACCTGCGGGGCTACGCCCAGAAGAAGCCGCAGCAGGAGTACAAGCGCGAGGCCTTCGAGATGTTCTCCGCCCTCCTCGATCGCATCAAGCACGAGGTGGTGCGCATCCTGTCGCGGGTGCGAGTGCAGGACGAGTCCGACGTAGACGCCATCGAGGCCCAGCGCCGCCAGCAGGCCGCCATGGAGTTCTCCCATCCCAACATGGGCACCTATGCCGCGGCACCGGGAGTCGCCGCCGCCGCCATGGCGTCCCCGGAGGGCGCCACGCCCCCGCCCCCGGCTGCTGCCGGCGAGCCCCAGCCGACCGGTGACGAGCACCAGCCCTTCGTGCGCGAGGGCCGCAAGGTGGGGCGCAACGAGCCCTGTCCCTGCGGCTCGGGCAAGAAGTACAAGCATTGTCATGGGAAGTTGTCGTGAGGGAATGGTGAGATGGGAGAAGGGAATAGTGAATAGAGATAAAGTGAATAGAGATAAAGAAAGTGAATAGTGAAAAGTGAATAGTGAATGGTGAAAAGCAAAAAAAGCAGCTGCCAGTCCGGATGTCGGGATGAATTCCGACCTACACATCCCCCAATCGGGCTACACTCCTGCCATTCACCATTCACCATTCACCATTCACCATTCACCATTCACCATTCACCATTCACCATTCACCATTCACCATTCACCATTCACCATTCACCATTCACCATTCCCTGTTCCAGCCTCAAAGGATCCCCCCACCATGCCCGTAGGGCTGTCCGCACCGACCGACATCAGACCCGTCCCCGGGGTGCGCCTGGCGGCCACCGCGGCCGGGATCCGTTACCGGGGGCGGGATGATCTGGCGTTGCTGGAACTGGCCCCGGGTGGCAGCTGCGCGGCAGTGTTCACCCGCAATGCCTTTCGCGCCGCGCCGGTGACGGTGGCGGCGGAGCACCTGGCGGCGGGCGCGCCGCGCTATCTGCTCATCAATGCCGGCAACGCCAACGCCGGTACCGGGGCCCGGGGATTGGCCGATGCCCGCGCCTGCTGCGCGGCCCTCGCCGCGGAGGCCGATTGTATCCCGCAACAAGTGTTGCCCTTCTCTACCGGGGTCATCGGTGAGCCCCTGCCGGTGGAGCGTCTCGCCGGGGCCTTGGGCGAGCTGCTGAAGGGCCTGACGGAACAGGGTTGGCTGGCGGCGGCGCGCGCCATCATGACCACCGACACCCTGCCCAAGGTGGTGTCGCGGCGCTGTCAGGTGGACGGCAGGGCCGTCACCGTCACCGGCATGGCCAAGGGCTCGGGCATGATCCGCCCGGACATGGCCACCATGCTGGCCTTCGTGGCCACCGACGCGGCGGTAGAGAAGACCTTGCTCGACGCCTGTCTGCGGGCGGCCGTGGAGCGGTCCTTCAACCGCATCACGGTGGATGGCGATACCTCCACCAACGACGCCTGCGTGCTGGCGGCCAGCGGCGCGGCCGGTAACGAGCCCCTGGCCTTCCCGGAGGACCCGGGCTTTGCCGAACTCCAGCAGGCGGTGGACGGGGTATGCCTGGAACTGGCCCAGGCCGTGGTGCGGGACGGCGAGGGCGCCACCCGCTTCGTCACCCTGGACATACGGGGGGGCGCCACCGGCGGAGAGTGCCTGGCCGTGGCCTACACCATCGCCCACTCGCCCCTGGTGAAGACCGCGTGGTTCGCCGGTGATCCCAACTGGGGCCGTATCCTGGCGGCGGTGGGGCGGGCCGGGTTGACGGCCCTGGACCTGGCGGGGGTGTCTATCCATCTGGACGATGTCTGCATCGTCGAGGCCGGCGGCCGCGCCGCCGCCTACACCGAGGCGGCGGGGGCGGCGGTGTTCGCCCGCCCCGAGTTCACGGTGCGGGTGGAACTGGGCAGGGGCGATGCCGGGGCCGTGGTATGGACCACCGATCTCTCCTACGACTACGTCAAGATCAACGCCGAGTATCGCAGTTGAGCCTGCCCGCCGTGCCGTCATGGCGGCCCTGATCCCCGTGGCGGCGGCGGTGGTGACCCGGGACGACGGCCGGATCCTCATCGCCCGCCGCCCCGACGATGCCCACCAGGGTGGGTTGTGGGAGTTCCCCGGCGGCAAGGTGGAGGCCGGGGAGACCGCCCGCCGGGCCCTCGTCCGGGAGCTCGCCGAGGAACTCGCCATCACCGTCACCGCCTGCCGGCCCCAGTTGCGGGTGCGCCATGCCTATGCCGATCGCTCGGTGCTGCTGGATGTGTGGCGGGTGACGGAGTGGCGGGGCGAGGCCCGCGGCCGGGAGGGCCAGGCCGTGGCCTGGGTGACCCCGGCCCAGTTGGCCGATTTTGCCTTCCCCGCCGCCAACCGCCCCATCGTCGCCGCCGCCCACCTGCCGGAGCGCTGTCTGGTGACGCCGCCCCCCGGGGACCCGGAGGCCTTCCTCGCCGGCCTGGAGCAGAGCCTCGCCGCCGGCGTGGGGCTGGTACAGTTGCGGGCAGGAGGGCTGCCCGAAGAACGCCTGGCGGCCCTGGCCGAGGCGGTCACCGCCCTTTGTCATCGCTACGGCGCCCTGGCGGTGCTCAACGGCCCGCCGGATCAGGCCTTACGTTGGCGCATGGACGGAGTCCACCTCACCAGCCCCCGCCTCATGGCCCTGGTGGAGCGCCCGGCCCCGGCCGAACTATGGTGTTCCGCCTCCTGCCACACCCCACGCGAGGTGGCCCGGGCCAACGACTTGGGTCTCGATTTCATCCTCTGCTCGCCGGTGAAGCCCACCGCCAGCCACCCCGGCGCCGCCACCCTGGGTTGGGCGGGCCTGCACGCCCTCACCGAACTGGCGGCCATGCCCGTCTACGCCCTCGGCGGCATGGTCGCGGCCGATCTCCCCGCCGCCTGGAACGCAGGCGCCCAGGGCATCGCCGCCATCGGCGGCCTGTGGCAGGGCGGGGACGCCGCCGGCCGCCGCTCCCCACACGCCTGATTTCGGAGGTCAGACGCCATGTTCAGCCACCCCACCGTGATCCAGCTCCATCACACCGACGCCGCCGGGATCCTCTTCTTCGGCCGTCTCTTCATGCTGGCCCACGATGCCTACCAAGCCTTCATGGCCGCTGTGGGCCTGGATCTGCGCCGCATTCTCGAGGAGGGTGAGTACCTGTTGCCCATCGTCCACGCCGAGGCGGACTTCAAGGCCCCCTTGCGGGTGGGGGATACCGTGGACATCCGGGTCACCGTGGAGCGCTTGGGCCAGGGCTCCTTTACCCTCGCCTACGAGTTCGTCGGCGAGGCCGGAGTCGTGGTCGCCACCGCCCGTACGGTCCACGCGGCCATGGCCCCCGGCGGCAGCCCCATGCCCCTGCCCGCCGTAATTCGCGTAATTCGGGGACAGTTTACTTAATTCGAGCTGGTTTGAGAGGCGCTGCTCGATGCAGTGGCGAATTAAGTAAACTGTTCGTATGCCGTAACACGCTGATTAACTAGCGGGTTAGAGTCCCGCCAAAGGAGTTGCTCGTACACCTTTGTAGTGTCGCGGAGCGGCGTCCGGGTAACCGGGGGTCGTAAGTTACGTAGATGCAAAACCGCAGGCCGCAGCGCAAGCGAACCGAGATGTAGCCTCGTGAACAAAGTGAAGATGCCGACCCGGTGGACAGTCGGGGAAGGCCGCTGTTGGTGGGAGGAGACAACGAGAGCGTCCCACTGAGTCTTCCGGGGTAGTACGGGTGACATGTGGTGGAAGTTGATTGGTCCCAGTGCGGGAGGCCCGCGGCGGTGGCAGGTGAGAACTGCCGACGGTGGCGTATAAGGCCAGTCCGAAGTCGTCATCGACCGTCGTGGGAGTCGGAGGGGTTCATAGTACCGATTGAGGGTCTGGGACAACATAACCCGACCTGAGGGAAGGGACCCTACTTTGTGCACGCAACCGAAACGCAGAGGGTCAGGAGATTGCGGCGATGTCGCTAACAACTCCGGAAAAGATCAGGACGCTGCAGAGGAAGCTCTACGTCAAGGCCAAGCAAGAGCCGGCGTTTCGCTTCTACGCCTTGTATGACGAGGTCTATCGGGCAGACACTCTCGGTCACGCCTATGATCGTGTCAGGTCCAATCGGGGCGCGCCAGGAATCGATGGTGTGACCTGTGAGGCCATCGAGGCGGGGGTCGGAAGAGACGCCTACTTGGCGGAATTGCAACGGGAACTGGAGCAGAAGACGTACGGCGCGGACGGCGTGCGTCGGGTCTGGATACCCAAGCCGGATGGCAGTGAGCGCCCATTGGGGATCCCCACAATCCGGGATCGGATCGTACAGATGGCGCTCAAGCTGGTGGTGGAGCCGATCTTCGAGGCTGATTTCTGCGAGCACTCCTATGGATTTCGCCCGCAGCGTTCGGCCCATGATGCGGTGAAGGCCGTCACCGACGGCCTGTTTCAGGGAAAGACCCAAATCATCGATGCGGATCTATCGAAGTATTTCGATACGATCCCGCACGCCAAGCTCATGGCCGTGGTTGCCGAGCGCCTTGCCGATGGGGGCGTCCTCGCCCTCATTCAGCAATGGCTCAAGGCCCCGGTCATCGAAGAGGATGGGCGAGGCAAGCAACGCCCGAGTGGCGGTAAAGGGAATCGGAAAGGGACGCCGCAAGGCGGGGTTGTTTCCCCGCTGCTGGCCAATCTTTATCTACATCTGCTGGACCGGATTTGGGAACGGCACGACTTGGAACGGCGGTTAGGGGCGCGCCTCGTGCGTTACGCTGACGATGCCGTGATTCTGTGTCGTGGGGACACCGCGCCGGCCATGGCGGTGCTTGAGACGGTGCTGACACGCCTGGAGTTGACGCTCAACCGGGAGAAAACCCACGAGGTCGATGCCCGCCGACAGGCGTTCGACTTTCTTGGCTTCAGCATCAAATGGGCCCGCAGCCGACGAACCGGCAACGGCTACCCTCACGTTGAGCCGAGCCGCCGCGCCGAACGAAGGATCAAGGCGCGCATCAAGGAACTCACCGCGCGGCGCCGCACCCCGGTGCCGATGCCGCGTATGATCACGGAAGTGAACCAAGTGCTACGCGGCTGGTCGGGCTACTTCCACTACGGCAACTGCACCAAGGCTTTCGGACGCGTCCGGTGGTTCACTGAGGAACGCGTGCGTACCCAACTGCGGCGGCGTCACAAAGTGCGCACTCGCACGCGCGGTTACGAACGCTTTCCCTACGCCCACCTCCACGACGCCCTTGGATTACTCAAGCTATCCCACAAAGCAGGCTGGCGCTCAGCGCATGCCTTGGCGTGAAGCACATCGGAAAGCCGTGTACGGGAGAACCGTATGCACGGTTTGATGAGGGAGGGCTGGCCCTGGTGGCTACGGCCCGGCTATTTAGGCACCGCCAAACGAAAGGGGCGGGAACCGCTAAGCCGGACCTACGGGCGTTAGGGCCTGCTCTCTACTCTACCCGAATTACCCCCGAATTACCCGGCGGTCGGGTTTGATACCGGTCTGGGGGGTCTCCGGTGGCCACGGTAGCACCCGCACGGGCCACATGAAGCGGGCCAGGCGTCCTGCTGCCCTAAGCAGGGCGTGGATATCCGCGATGTCGGCCGGGGTGCCGTCTGCCATCTCCACGAAGGCCGCCGGGCGGTGGCCGAACTCCTCGTCCGGCACCCCCACCACGATGCTGCGGGCCACGCCGGGCAGGTCGTTGAGGGCGGCCTCGATGGCCTCGGGGTGGATGTTCTCGCCCCCGGATATGAACATGTTGTCCCGCCGGCCCGCCACCCGTAGTCGTCCATTCTCGTCCACGGTCCCCACGTCGCCGGTATGGAACCAGCCTGCAGCGTCCGTCAGGGGCTGGAGCCCCCGGTCCGTGATGTAGCCCCGGGCCAGGGTCCGACCGCCCACCAGGATCTCACCGTCTGCGGCGATGGCGATTCGTCGATGGGGCAGCACCCGACCACTGGTGGCCAGGGCAGGGGCGGGGTTGCCAAGGGCCGTGGCGGTGACCTGGGATGCGGCCTCGGTGCAGCCGTAGGTGGTGAGCAGCGGCAGGCCCCGGGCGCGGGCCTCGGCCACCAGGCCCGGGGGGGCGGCGTCGCCCCCCACCAGGACGGCCTTGATGCCCGCCATGGTGAGCCGGGCGGCAGGTTCCCTCAGCAGCCGCCACAATTGGGTGGGTACCAGGGAAAGATGAGTGGGAGCGAGGCGCTCCAGGGTGGCCTCCAGTGTGGTCTCCGGCGCATCCACCACCACGGCGGCGCCGGCCAGGGCGGCCCGCCACAGGATGGCCAGGCCGCCGGCATGGAACAAGGGCAGGGCCAGCAGCCAGCGGTCGCCCGGGGCGAGGGGCAGGTTGGCGTTGGCCCCCAGGGCGCTGTACCAGTGGTTGGCCACCTCGTGGAGCACGGCCTTGGGTCGCCCGCTGCTGCCCGAGGTGAACAGCACCGTGGCCGGCTGCGCCATCCCCAGGCGGATGTTCCCGGCCGCCCCATCAGGATATAAGCCGGCCGCCGCGGTCACGAGGTCGGCCAGAGGCAGGGCCGCCACCCTCCGGCCCTGCCAGGGCCGGTCTGTCACCACCAGTTCCACCTCCAGGTCGCCCAGTAACTCATCCGTCAGCGCAGGCGGCAGGCGATGGCTCACGGGGCAGGCCACGGTGCCCCGGCGTCCCAGGGCCCACAGCAGGGCGATGGCGTCGGCGCCCGGCGCGGCCAGCACACCCACCCGCGTTCCCGGGACGATGCCGTGGTGTTCCAGGGTGGCCGCCAGGGCCGCGCAGCGGCGATGCAGGCCGCCGTAGTCGAGGCTGCCCTGGGGTGTGATGATGGCCGCGTCCCCAGGCGCGCGCGCCGCCGCCGCGGCCACCGGACAGGGGATGACCGCGGGCGCGGGCTCAGGACGGGGTGGGGCTGCCATGAAGGGGACTCAATAGAGTGGTATCCAGCTCCGGGGGCGCCGCCTGGGCGGGATCCACCGGCATGAAGCCGGGGGATGTCTCCACGGGGCTCGCGGGCAGGTCGCGCCCGAACCACCCCAGGGTGCCGAGACCGGCGGCGCAGCCGGCCTCGGCCCAGGCCGCCGCCAGATGGGCGAGGATGCCGACACCGACGCCCGATTCGAAGGTGGATCCCACCACCACCCCCAGCCGCAGGCGGCGCGCCTCGCGGGCGAAGGCGGCGGCGTGCTCCAGGCCGAGCAGGGTGGGCTTGAGGACCACCGCGCCCAGCCCGGCGACTGCGGCCAGGGCCTCCGGCGCCATTTCCCTGAGCCCCTCGTCCAGGGCCAGGGGGGCCAGCCCCAGGGCGCCAAGGGCGCGGAAGCCCTCGAGGTCGCTGGCCGGCTCCTCCACGTACTCGATGGTTGCGCCGGCCCCGACGGGCTGCCGGACGAGGTCTTCGAGCAGGCCCCGGGCCACGGCCACGGGCCAGGCGCGGTTGGCATCCAGGCGCAGTCGGGTGCCGGGACCCATGGCCTCGCGCACCGTCGTGATGCGGGCGATTTCCGGATCCGGCTCCAGGCCGCCCACCTTGAGCTTGAGGGTGTGATGGCCGGCCGCCACCAGCCGCCTGGCGCCGGCCGCCGCGTCATCCGGCGCGCCGCTCACCAGGCCGTTCACCGCCACCTCCGTGGGCGCGGCAGGATTCAGCAGGCGGGCCAGCCCCAGGCCGCGGCGGGCCGCCACCAGGCCAAGGATCGCGGCCTCCACGGCGCAGCGCGCCGCCGGGCCATAGCCGCTGGTGCCCAGCCATGCCTCGAAGCCACCGTCCAGGGCCTCGAGACCCTCCGGAATCCGGTGCTCCACCGCTGTGTGACAGAAGTGCTCCAGGTCCCGGCGGGTGGTGGCCAGGGTGTCGGGGCTGAAGCCCGCCAGGGGGGTGGCCTCCCCCAGGGCCTCGTGGCCGACTTCGTCCGCAAGGCGCAGCAGCAGGCCCTCGCGGTTAGCCGCCGGGGCCTGGGGGGCCGGCAGGAGGCGGGCGAGGGGCAGGGCGAAACCGAACAGGGAGGCCGCCCGGATCCTCACAGCAGCCAGCCGACCGAAAACAGTACGGTGTGGAGCATCAGCAGCCCGCCGGTGGCCCCCAGGCTGCGGTTGAGGGCGGCGGCGTCGCGGCTGGTGAACACGGTGCGCAGGGAGGGTACGGCAGCCACCAGCACCAGGGTGGTGAGGGCGATAGTCATGCCGGCGGCGCCGGTGACGAGGAACACCAGGGGCAGCAGGGAGGCCGCCGCCAGGGAGCCCGCGTATTCCCAGCGCGCGAAAGCGGGCCCGAAGCGCACCGCCAGGGTGCGTTTACCCGCCACCGCGTCGGTGTGGATGTCCCGCAGGTTGTTGACGGTGAGGATGGCAACGGACACCAGCCCGGGCCCGAGGCCGGCCACCAGCACCCAGGGGTCGAGGGTCAGGGCCTGGACATAGTAGGTGCCGCCCACCGCCACGGGACCGAAGAACAGCAGCACGAACACCTCGCCGAGACCGCGGTAACCGAGGGGATAGGGGCCGCCGGTGTAGAGCACTCCAGAGAGGATCGACACCAGGCCCACCGCCAGGATGGGCCAGCCACCCCGCCACACCAGGTAGCTTCCCACCATGAGCGCCGCGGCGAACACCAGCACCGCCGCCCGGCGCATGGCGGGTGGGGTCACCAGGCCGGCCTGCACCATGCGCCGGGGGCCGGTACGGGCGGCAGTGTCGGCGCCCTTGACGTAATCGAAGTAGTCGTTGGCGAGGTTGGTGCCGATCTGGATCAGCAGCGCCGCCACCAGGGCCACAGCGGCCGCCGGCCAGTGGGCGGCCCCCTCGGCGGCGGCCATCACCGTGCCCATCATCACCGGCGCCACCGAGGCCGCCAGGGTGCGGGGCCGGGCCGCCTGCAGCCAAACACCAAGGCGTTGGGACGACATGACTGCCCTCAGGGCTGGCGCTTGTACTTGCTGAAGTCGGGTGGGCGCTTCTCCAGGAAGGCATTGCGCCCCTCCTGACCCTCCTCGGTCATGTAGAACAGCATGGTGGCGTTGCCTGCCAGTTCCTGGAGGCCGGCCTGGCCGTCACAGTCGGCGTTCAGCGCCGCCTTGAGGCAGCGCAGGGCCATGGGCGAGTTGGCCAAGATTTCGCGGCACCACTGCACGGTTTCCTGTTCCAGGCGGGCCAGGGGCACCACGGTGTTCACCAGCCCCATGTCCAGGGCCTTGGCGGCGTCGTACTGGCGGCACAGGAACCAGATCTCCCGGGCCTTTTTCTGGCCCACCACCCGCGCCAGGTAGCTGGCGCCATAGCCACCGTCGAAGGAGCCCACCCGCGGCCCGGTCTGGCCGAACACGGCGTTATCGGCGGCGATGGTGAGGTCGCACATCAGGTGCAGCACATGGCCGCCGCCGATGGCGTAGCCGGCTACCATGGCGATGACGGGCTTGGGGCAGGTGCGGATCTGGCGCTGCAGGTCGAGGACGTTGAGACGCATGACGTCGCCATCGTCGCGATAGCCGGCCTCGCCCCGCACCTTCTGATCGCCGCCGGAGCAGAAGGCCTCGGGGCCCTCGCCGGTGAGGATCACCACGCCGATGTCGCCGTCCTCGCGGGCGTCGGCGAGGGCGTGGCCCATCTCGTTGACGGTCTGCGGCCTGAAGGCGTTGCGGACCTGGGGGCGGTTGATGGTGATGCGGGCGATGCCGGTGGCCAAGCCCTCGCCCTTGTGGTAGCGGATGTCCTCGTAATCGCGGGCGGGGGACCAGGAAATGTCGCTCATGTCGCTCCTTAGGATGGGGATCGCGGTGCTTGGGGCATCGGGGTGCCGCGCTGCGCGGGGTTGCGGTCCGGGTCGGGTTCGGATGGGCCATTATGCCCGTCCGCGCGCACCAAGCGTAGCCGGCGTGGGTCCGGAGGTTTAAAAAAGGCGCAGCGGGTCCACCGTTTCGGCGTCAGCAGAGCGGACGCACGGGTGGTAATCTTTTCCCCTTTCCCATTTCCCCTTTCCCATCTCCCCGGGGAGAAGGACAGAGGCGTAGGTCTGCTGCTCCCGGCAGCCGGCGGGCGTTCGACCTCCGCCGCCGTGAATGCCCGGGGACTTTTCTCTTTCGCGTCCTTTAGCGCTTTTCGTGGTTAACTCTCATGGTGATACGCGCCGCCCGAGATGATGAAAGAGGAGCGCGTATCGCCATGTTCGTTCCCTCACCCCATCCCTGTACTCCGGGCATCCTGCCCTTCGCCCTGCGGGCCGCGCCAAGGCGCGTTCAAATCCGTTCCCGACGGATTTGTCCCAGAGGGAGAGGGGGAGTTCGTGCTTCGCGACTTTCACGTTAAGAGGGTTCATGGGGTTCCAAGGCCTGGCTGAGGAGCGTGATGATGTGACGGTGGCGCTCGCGGTTGGCGGTGCGCTCGGTGCGCACCTCGATGAGCGTGGGACCGGGACTGCGGGCCGCGTCACCGTAGACGGCGGCGAATTCTGCGATCGATCCGGGGCGCTGGTAGTGCAGTCCGAAGCCCCGAGCGAAGGAGGCGAAGCCGAGGCCGTGAGGGGTGGCGAAGAAGGTCTCGAAGTGGTCCTCCTCGGCCGTCACCGGCAGGAACGAGAAGATGCCGCCGCCGTCGTTGTTGATCACCACCAGGGTGATGGGTACCGGCGATCGGGCCACCAGGGCGAGGGCGTTGAGGTCGTGGAGCAGGGCAAGGTCGCCGCACACCAGGGTGAGGCGGCGCCCGAGCCCGGCGGCGTAGCCGCAGGCGGTGGCCACGGTACCGTCGATGCCGCTGGCGCCGCGGTTGCACGCCACAGGCACCGCGGGACCGCAGGGGTCGGCGAAGCTGTCCATGTCCCGCACCGGCATGCTGGAGGCGAGGAACAGGGCCCCGTCCCGCGGTGTCAGCCGTGACACCAGGCGGCATACCGCGGGTTCGTCCAAGCCCGGCGTGTCATCCATCAGGCGGTCCAGGGTCTGGTGGATGCGGGCCTCGGGCTCGCGGAAGGCGGCCAACCAGGGTGCCGGGGGCGGCTCCAGGTCCAGGGTTGCCGCGGCGTCGGCGAAGGCCGCGACTCCACCGTCCACCCGGTGGTTCACCTGGTGGCTGGGGTCGTGGCGCCGGGGATCGGCGTAGACGCGGATATAGCGGGGTGGGCGGGCGGCTTCCAGGTACTGCATCAGGACCTTGGATACCACCTCGCCCCCCAGGTGCAGCACGGTATCCGGCGGCGGCGGCGGGGCCACCTTGAGCAGTAGGTCGTAATGGGGAACGAAGGGCGTGGTGGCGTGGCCGAGGCGCAGGCCGGAACCGATATCCGCCAGCGTGGGCCAACCCAGCCGGGTGGCCAGGGTACGTACCGCCGCGGCCTCGGCGGGGCCCGCCAGGCGGCCCACCACCAGCAGGCCCCGATGGGCGGCCCCCAGGGCTTCGGCCACCCCGTGATTCGCCGGCAGCGGCACCGGCCCGTCCGGGCGGTGATAGCGGGTAAAGGGTGCCCCGCCGCGACGCCAGGTCTCGACCGGCGCGCACCAGCTGCCGCAGTCGGTTTCGGCCTCGGGGTCGTTCAGGGGCTCCCGGAAGGGCATGTTGAGATGCACTGGCCCGGCGGGCGCGGCGCGGCTGCGGTGCACCGCCTGGTCCAAGGTGGTGAGCAGGGCCGCGACGGGTACCGCCGTGGTGGGGGTGGGCAGGTCCGCCTGCCAGCGCGGGTAGGCGCCGAACAGCCCGGTCTGGGGGATGGTCTGGTTGGCGGCGGTGTCCCTGAGTTCCGGTGGCCGATCGGCCGTGAGCAGGATCAGCGGTACATTGTCCATGGTCGCCTCCACCACCGCCGGGTAGAGGTTGGCGGCGGCCGTGCCGGAGGTGCAGATGATGGCCGCCGGAGCGCCGCGGGCCCGGGCCAGGCCGATGGCGTGGAAACCGCAGCCGCGCTCATCGAAGTGTACGGTGCAGCGCAAGCGCGGATGGCGGGCCGCCGCCAGGGTGAGGGGGGTGGAGCGGGAGCCCGGGGCGATGCAGATGTCCTGCACCCCGAGGCGCCACAACTCCTCCATGGTGAATTCGGCCCACAAACCATTGAGCCATGCGGTGCGGGCGCGCGACGCGCCTTCAGTCATGGTGCCAGGCCGACTGCATGCCGTTCATCTTGCTTTCCAGCTCAAGCCACTCGCCGGCGGGCCTTGAGCCCGCCAGGATACCGGCGCCCACATAGAGGTCCAGATGGTGCCCGCGCACCAGTCCTGAGCGGATGGCGACGGCAAACTGGGTGTCGTCGGCCCCCACGTAGCCCACCGGCCCCGCATACCAGCCGCGGTCGAAGGGCTCGAGTTCGCCGATGCGGGCCAGGGCCGCCGCCGGCGGGTCTCCCGCCACCGCCGGCGTGGGGTGCAGGGCGGCCAGTAGGGCGCCATCCGTGACCCCGGGCCTGAGGTACCCCCTCATGTGCACATTGAGATGCTGCACATGGGCCAGTTCCACCACCGAGATGTCGCGGTCGCGGTCCAGGCTGTCCGTGAGTTCGGCCAGGCCGTTTTCGATGTGCCGAACCACGCAGGCGTGTTCGCGGCCCTCCTTGGCGCAGGCCAGCAGCTGCTCCCTGAGCAGGGTGTCCTCATGGACGGTGGCGCCACGGGGGCGGGTGCCGGCCAGGGCCTCGCTGCAGATGTGGCGGTCACGGCGATGAAAAAGACGCTCCGGGCTGGCACCCATGAAGGCCGTTCCATCTCCGGGATCGAAAAAGAAGAGGAAGCAGTTGGACTCCGTCGCGCGCTGATAGGCCTGGAGCAGGGCCAGGCCCTCTACGTCGGTATCGAAGGTGAAAGAGGTACGTCGCGCCAGCACCACCTTCGCGGGTTCCCCGCGCCGGCGGGCCGCCGTGCTGATGCGTTCCACCAGGGCCAGCCAGTCCGCACGCGTAGGCGTGTCCTCGCGCCAGCGCGGCGGGCCGGGTGGGGCAAGGGCCACGGGTACGTGGGCCAGCCGGTCGAGTTCGGCGAGCACGGATTGCACGCCATCGCGCCCCGGCAAGACATTGCAGGCGAGGAGCCGCTGCTCGCCCTCCTGTATCCACTCGACCCGTGGCAACATCAGCCAGCCGCGACCGAAGGCCTGCCAGCGCCGGGAAATGGTGGCCTCGGTGTCGAAGCGGCAGCCGCCGTAGTAGCGGATGCCGGGCGCGGCGTCTACCAGGCGCCCGGCTGCCGCTGTCAGCAGCTGGGCGGGTGCCATGGTGGCCTGGAGGTCGAGGCGTTCGGCGATCCCCGCCGCAGCCACCACGCGGTGACGGCCGCGATCGGCCCAGTAGAGCCGTGGCCGACCCGCCTGGGCTGCCAACCAGGCCAGGGGTTCGACGTCCGGAGCCTCCACCTCGACACGCTGCGGCGGACCCGTGGGTCCGCCGGGCCTCGAGAGTGCCGCCGCCACCCGCTCCGACAGGTGGGCATAGGCCTCGCGGATGGGGTTGCGCGCCAGGGTTAGGGCCGCCGTCTGGCGGTCAGAACTGCCACTCACGCATCGATGCTCCATTGATTGTCAGGCCGTCCAGGAACCGCGGGCACGGAAACCCCATGGCGAGGAGCCACCCGGGCCCATGCGGGCTACCACGAAAACATGCCACGGCGGCGGGAATTAAGGAACCAGTTAACTCCGGGATTAATGGGTAAGCGCCCGTTTGACTGACATGGCGCAATTACCAGACTCTCGGCCCGGGCTGGGCAGCGGTGGAACGGTCGCGCGCAGCCCCTACGGCGCCGGCGTACCCCTAACTAAGGTCCCCTCAGGTATCGGGATCGCGTACCCGGGACAACAGCAGGGCGCCGAGGCCGAATAGTACCAGCAGGGAGAGGAGGGAGGTGCGGTTGTCGCCCGTGGCCACTGCCACCCAGCCCATCAGGGCCGGACCGATGATGGCCGCGAACTTGCCCACCAGGTTATAGAAGCCGAAATACTCGGCCGCCTCGCCGTCGGGGATGAGGCGGGCGAACAGGGAGCGGGAGAGGGCCTGTACGCCCCCCTGCACCAGGCCGATGACGACGGCGATGCCGTAGAACTCCCAGGTGGAATCCATGTAATAGCCCCACACCGTGATGCCCATGTACACGAATATGCCGATGAAGATCCCGCGCTGGGGACCGATGCGGGATCCCAGCCAGCCGAAAGCCAGGGCCGCGGGAAAGCCGACGAACTGGGTGAGCAGCAGAGCCGCGATGAGGTCGCCGGTGTCGAAGCCCAGCGCCATGCCGTAGTCCACCGCCATGCGGATGATGGTGTCCACGGCGTCGATGTAGAGCCAGTAGGCCAGCAGGAACAGGAAGGCATCCCGATGGTGGCGCAGCTTGCGCAGGGTGTTCATCACCCGCCGGAGACCGGAGCCGATGCGCCCCGCCAGGGGGGGGCGCGCGGCCCGCGACTCGGGCACCATGACCAGCAGGGGCAGGGTGAACAGGGCCCACCAGGCGGCGGTGATGAGGAAAGAGAACTGCACCGCCGCCGTCTTGCCCGCGAGGCCGAAGGTGGCGGGCCACAGGGTCATGGCCACGCACAGGGCGAACACCAGGCCGCCCCCCAGGTAACCCAGGGAGAAGCCGAAGGCCGATATCACGTCCAGGCGGCCGCGGTCGCTGACGTCGAATATCAGGGCGTCATAGAAGATATTGCCGGCTGCGAAGCCGATGCCGGCGCCCACATAGCACACCACCGCCAGCTCCCAGTGGCCCTGGCCGACGAAGTACAGGGCGGCGGTGCAGGTGATGCCCAGCAGGGCGAAGGCGCGCAGGAAGGTCTTCTTGAAGCCGTCGCGATCCGCGATGGCACCCAGCACCGGCGCCACCAGGAGCACTAGCAGGCTGGCCACCGAGTTGGCCACCCCCAGGCGGAAGGTGCTCACGGTGGCGTCCACGCCCTCGCTCCAGTAGGCCTTGAAGAACAGGGGAAAGAAGCCGGCGATCACCACCGTCGCGAAGGCCGAATTGGCCCAGTCATAGAGGGCCCACGCGAAGACCTCGCGCGGGCGGCCCAATCGATCGGTCAGCCAGATTTTCACCGCCGCAAGCTTACGACAGCCGGGCCGCGAGGTCATGGCGGATGTCGTGGCGAAAGGCCTCTTGCACGGTGGCGGCGGCCATCTTTTCCCCCGTTGATCTTTGTCCCATAATCCGCCTTCCCGCCACCTCGGACAGCCGCCGTGCCCTCGACCCTTCCAAGTGCCTCCGCGCGCCGCGTCGGTGCCGGGGAGATGCCGTGCGCGTGACCCTCACGGCCCTGCTGGGGGGACAGGGGGTGCTGCTGGTGGGCGTCGGTCTGCTGGGCACCCTGGTGGGCGTCAGGGCAGCCATGGAGTCCTTCGGCAACCTGGAGATCGGCCTGGTGATGGCGGCCTACTACGTGGGCTACATCCTGGGGGCCCATTACGGGCCCGGCATCATCAGCAGCGTGGGTCATATCCGATCCTTCGCCGCCTTCGCCGCCCTGACGGCGGTGTCCGTGCTGGCCTTCGGGCTGTGGGTCAACCCGTGGGCCTGGTTCGTGTTCCGCCTCATCAACGGCGCCGCCGTGGTGGGGGTCTATATGGTGGTGGAGTCCTGGCTCATCGAGCAGACGCCGGGGCCGTTGCGGGCCCGTATCTTCTCGGCCTACATGGCCATAACCCTGGTGGCCCTGGCCGCGGGCCAGGCCCTGCTGGTGACCTACCCTGTCGAGGGCAGCCAGCTGTTCGCCCTGGCCACCATCCTCGTCATGCTCGGCCTCATCCCCATCGCCGTCACGCGGGTCCAGGAGCCCCTGGTGCAGATCCCCACGCCCCTGGCCCTGGGGCGGCTGGTCGGCCTGTCACCCCTGGGCGTCGCCGGGGCCGTGGTGGCCGGTGTAGTGCAAGGGATCTTCTGGGGCCTGACGCCGGTGTTCGCCCAACGCCTCGCCATGGCACCGGGAGAGATCGCCCTGCTGATGGGGGCCACCATCATCGGCGGCGCTGTGCTGCAATACCCCATCGGCCACCTCTCTGACTCCCATGATCGGCGCCGCGTGCTGGTGGCCACGAGCCTCGGTGGCGCCGCGGCGGCCTTCGCCGCGGGCTGGATCGTCATGAAAGGCGCCGGCGGGCTGCCGGCGATGGCCTTTCTCTACGGCGGGCTCATGTTCTCCCTCTACGGCTTGAGCGTCGCCCATACCAATGACCACCTGGATGCCGGCCACACCCTGTCGGCCACCCGCGGCCTGCTCATGGTCTACGGCGTGGGCGCGTTCCTCGGCCCATTGCTGGGCGGCGCGGCCATGAAGGTGGCGGGCCCCCTCGGCCTGCCTGTCATCTCCGGTAGCATGCTGGTAATCCTGGCGGTCTTCGGCCTCGCCCGCATGCTCCTCAGGGCAGCCCCCGCCATCGCCGACCAGGCCCCCTACGTGCCCATGGTGCGTACCACGCCCATGGTCCTGGAGATGCACCCCGAGGCCGAGGTGGAACCCGAACTCGACCTCACCGGGGGCGGCAGCGCCGGGCCCCACGACCACGGCGACGGGGATATCGACGCGCGTTGATCAACGGCGATCAACCACGAAATACGCGAAAGGCGCGAAAAGGCAGAGCGCCGGGGTCCGCAAGGGGCCGGAGAACAGATGCCTGTCCGGATGCCCGCTCAGGGGCATAATAAACATGGGGCTCGTCACCGGAATTCATGGATGTAGAGGGAAGAACTTTCTCTCGCCAAGGGGTCAGCAAGCAGTCGCCATTATAGCTATCAAATGATGTTGCGCTTTCTTGAAGGGGGCGTAGATATACGCAGTTAACTTGATAAAACCACTGCAACAAAATGGGGTCTCAGCGTGAAGGCGACAACAAGGCTTTCTCTGGGTGCTCGGGGCGCTGGGAAGCAAGGTTGGCGTGGGACAGGTCAGGGTTTAAGAATTCGCTGGCTTAACTGGAGACATCTTCGTTTCGATTTTGCTGGTCTTAGTACATTCGAGCATCAGCCGAAATACAGTAGGCCCGACCCATCTGGCGAAGGGCATTAGAGGGTTAAGGATCGTGTCCGAACAAGCAGATTTGGATCGAGACAAAGAAAAGCAGGCCGATGAATACGAAAACGTCCCCTCGTCGGTCATCTTCGAGGCGATCCGGCGGGAGGGCGAGCACGAACTGTCGCGACCGATCAGTGCACTCTGGTGGTCGGGGGTCGCAGCCGGGCTGGCGATTAGCACCTCGGTGCTGTGCAAGGGCTTTCTCGCGTCGATCCTGCCGCATGCCGACTGGGCCGCGGGCATTTCGAACCTGGGTTACACGGTGGGTTTCCTGATCGTGATCCTCGGGCGGATGCAGCTGTTCACCGAGAACACCATCACACCGATCCTGCCGCTATTCCTCGCGCCGACACGGGCGAATTTTTACCAAACCGCACGCCTCTGGGGCATCGTCTTTGTCGCCAATCTCGTGGGGTGCGTAGCGGCGGCATTGGTGCTCGTCCATGGACACATCCTGCCGGAGGCCCGTTTCGAGGGTATTCTTACCGTCTCGCGCCATTACGCCGAGGCTACGGCCTTCGATCATTTCGCCTGGGGCATCCCGGCGGGGTTTTTGATCGCCGCGCTGGTGTGGATTCTGCCCCGCATGGAAAGCGCGGGCGAGGTGCTGTTGATCGTCATAGTGACTTACGTGATCGGGCTCGGTGGTATGTCTCACGTTGTGGCGGGCTCGACCGAACTTTTCATTCTTGTCGTTCGAGGCGAACTCGGCATTGCCGCCGCGGCCTTCGAGGGTATCCTGCCCGCCTTCGCCGGCAACGTATTGGGCGGTACGGGCATCTTCGCCGCCCTGACCTATGCTCAGGTGCGCGAGGAAATTTGAGGCGCTGGCGCGGGCTCGCTTCGGCTGCAGGTCGCCAAGGACGTTTCTAAAAGTGCCCCGAGCACGGCAAGGACGGCGAAGACCGGCGATAGCGGAGCGTTACCGAACCGGTCCGGCGCCGGCCCAAGGTGTCCGCCCGGGAGCGCCGTGAGGCCGGTCGGTGGGGCGAAAAGCGCGGTATGGCGGGCCTGGCTGGCCACGTCGCGGTGACCGTTTTCAATGGGCGAGGACAAGCATCGTGAGCGCGGGAGGAGCCATGAACTCGACCTGCACCAAGCCGCAGGCAAGGGCATGACATCGCCGCGCAGCCATGGCGAATCCGTCGCCTCGCCGTTTTTCCTCCCGGCTGTTCAGTGTCCAGGAGGCTGGTTACCACCTTCGAGCCTCAGTGTCTGCCCTGACAAGACCGCCACGGCTTTTAGCGCGCCAAGGTCAGCGGCATTCGCACCTGCTTCCGCCGTGCTTTCGAGCGCATAGGCTGAAAGCTCTGCGGCTGTCTCCCCGAAAGCCACCGGCGCGATACGTTGCAGCGCATCAAGGGCCTTGTGCAAGCGCATCTGTACTTCAATGACTGCCGCACCGTCCCGCGCGATCGGCCGGAAGGCATCGTAAATCATGTCGGCGGGTAGCACGGGAGGCACATGTACCGCGGGGTAATCGACCGCAGGGTCGGCACGCTCGACCCGGCACGACAATACTCGAACGAGCCGTCCGATGACGCTGATCGCCGTACCCGGATCGTTCACCGCGGGCGACAGTGCTCTCGAGGCAATCTCGGAAAGAACGATCAAACCGAATCTCGGATCCTGATCGAATGTGCGCTCATTGCCGAGCGTGAATGCCCGCCGCAGCCTATCTGCCTGATCATCAGAGGGCGCAGAACCATGGATCCGGAGAATCTGCGCGGCTTGGTGGACGAAGCTGCCGGGCAGTGCGGCGAGGTAGATCTCCGCGTCGAACTCCTGGGCAAATTCGGCAAGCGCATTGACGTCGATATGCTGGACATAGCCTGTATGGACCGATGCTATCGGCACTGCGTCCCCAGGGATCGCCTGGTGCAGTGGCTTGCCGCCGAGATAGGGATTGGCGAGACGTCGTTTGAGAGCGCGCACAGCAGCTTCCTCAACACGGTCTAGCGTATCGTTCATCCTGCCGAAGGTCAGGAGGTGGCTGATCCATCGCAGCAGAGCAGTCACGACAAGGGCGACCACAACCAGAGTGGCCAGGAACAAAAATATCTGCGCGGACCGGTCATAAAACGGAGTACGCACCGCAATCAGTCCGACCAGACTGAAAAGGAAGGCGCCAAGAAAGGTCGCAAGCACGTTCTGGGTCGTGGAGTCCTCCTGTAGAAGCGCGGTGGCGCGGGGCGTAGCATTGCTCGCGGCGGCTGTGAGCGCGGATACCGCGATCGAGAGCGAGAATGTAGTCACGGCCAGCATGGACGAAGCCAGGATCGTGAGAATTTTATCTACCGGTATATTCGCCAGACCCGCGGCGAACGCCGTCGGCACATATCTTTCTAAAAAGGGTGCGATGCCAACGGTTATGACGGCGAACAAGGCGAAACTGACGGCCCGCACCCAGACTTTTCTGAGCGACTGCCGAATGATCCAGAAAAGCTTCGAATCCACCTGTGTCTCCAAATGCTTCGCCGTCGGCTTCGATTATGCGGCGTCGCGCCTCACGACCACGGCGACGGGGATATCGACACGCGTTGATCAACGGCGATCAACCACGAAATACGCGAAAGGCGCGAAAAGGTAGAGCGCCGGGGTTCGCCAGGGAGCCGGAGAACAGATGCCTGTCCGGATGCTCGCTCAGGGGCATAAAGAACACAGGACAGGTGTTGGGCAGGGCACGTCACCAGTGAGGATCGGACGAGGGCGGTCGGTTGACCGTTGCTTTCCAGCCACGGAAACAACAACGAACGTCCAGTCCCCCTCTCCAACGTCGGGACATGGCGGGAGCCTGGGTATCCCTTTCGCATTTTTCGAGTCTTTCGTGGTTCCCCGCTTTTGAATCCCTACTTCATGGTCACCAGTTCCTCGGCACTGGTGGGGTGGATGGCCACGGTGTCGTCGAAGTCTCGCTTGGTGGCCCCCATGCGGATGGCCACGGCGAAGCCCTGGAGCATCTCGTCGGCGCCGAGGCCGATGACGTGGCAGCCCACGATGCGCTCCCGGGCGCCCACCGTCACCAGCTTCATGGCGGTGGCCTCGCGGTGGCGGGTGAAGGCGTAGAACATGGGCGTGAAGTGAGTGGTGTAGGTCTTTACCGCGTCGCCGTGAATGCGCCGGGCATCTTCCTCGGTGAGACCCACGGTGCCGATGGGGGGGTGGGAGAATACTACGGACGGGATGTTCTCGTAGACGAGGTGGCGGTCGGTCCTGCCGTCGAACAGGCGGTCGGCGAGGCGCCGTCCGGCGGCGATGGCCACGGGGGTCAGCGGCGTGCGGCCGGTGACATCGCCGAGGGCGTAGATGCCCTCCACGTTGGTGTTCTGGAACTCATCGGTGGGGATGAAACCGCGCTCGTCCGTCTTCACACAGGCGGCCTCGAGGTTGAGATCGTCGGTATTGGGGCGGCGCCCTACTGCCCACAAGAGCTGGTCGAAATCGTCAATGTGCTGGCCCCGGGTAGTGGTGATGCGCAGCATACCGCCATCCTGCCGTTCGATGGCTGCCACCGAGGTGTTGCCGTGGAAGCTGATGCCGCTTTTCACCATCTCGGTCATGAGGGTCTCCCGCAGCATGGAGTCGAAGCCGGGCAGGAAGTCCTCCTCGGCCCGCAGCAGGATGTTCACCTCGCAACCCACGGCGTGGAAGACGCCCGCGAGTTCCACGCCGATGTAGCCGCCTCCGACGATGGCGACGCGTCCCGGGCAATCCTCCAGGTCGAAGAAGTCGTCCGAGGTGATGCCGATCTCGGCGCCGGGGACGTCGAGCACCATGGGCAGGCCACCGGGGGCGATGGCGATGTGGTCGGCGGTGTACTGCTCGCCGTCTACCTCGATGGTGCGCTGGTCCACGAAGCGGGCGAAGCCTGTGATGTGCTCGATGCTGGAATCGACGAGGTAGGTCTCGTACCACTCGTTGATGCCGGCGATATGGTTGTCCCGCTTGACCTTGAGGCGCTTCCAGTCCAGTTCGCCGCGCTCCACCTCGAAGCCGTAATCCTTGGCGTATTCCATGGCCTGGGCCAGGTTGGCGGCGTTCCACATCACCTTCTTCGGTACGCAGCCGAGGTTGACGCAGGTGCCGCCCAGCTCCTTGGTTTCCACCACCGCCGCACTGGCGCCATAGCGGGCCGCCCGCTCGGCGACCGACAGGCCACCACTGCCGCCACCGATGGCGATGAGATCGAAATGCTTGGACATGGATGCGTCTCCCGTGAGTTCTGTGTGTCCTAATGTAGCCGATGGCGGGGGGGCGGTAATACCTTGCCTGAGGGTGACAAAGGGGCTAGCTTCCCATGCCGTCATGACTGCACTCCCGTTTCCTGGGCCCCGCCAACTGGAGGCCATTCTGCGGCTTCTCGAACTACTCGCGGACGGTCGTTTCCATTCCGGCGAGGACCTCGGCGCCGCCCTGGGGGTGGGGCGGGGCGGTGTATGGCGTCTGATGCGCAGTCTCGCGGCCCTGGGCTTCGAGGTCCACGGCGTCACCGGCAAGGGCTATCGGCTGGCCGAGTCCGTGGACCTGCTGGCCGAGGAACGTATCCGGGCGGCCATGGGTCCCCATGACGGTCCTGCCCTGAGACAACTCGATGTGCTGCCCAGCGTGGATTCCACCAACCGCTGGCTCATCGGCCGGGCCGTGTCGGGCGGTACGGCGCCCGCGGCGGTGGTAAGCGAACATCAGAGCGGCGGCCGCGGGCGGCGGGGCCGCGTCTGGGTATCCCCCTTTGGCCAGAACCTGTATCTGTCGCTGCTGTGGTATTTCGAGGACATCGCCCATGCCCTGCCGGCCTGCAGCCTGGCGGTGGCGGTCGCGGTGGCGCGCGCCCTGCGGTCCATGGGGGCCGGCGATATCGGCTTGAAATGGCCCAACGACGTCTATTGGCGGGGGCGCAAGCTGGCGGGGATGCTGCTGGAACTGGTGGGAGAGGCCGCCGGCCCCTACAAGGTGGTCATCGGCGTGGGGGTGAACGTGAACATGATGGCGGCGGACATCGACCAACCGTGGACCAGCCTGCGCATGGTGACGGGACAGCCCTGGGACCGCAATCGCGTGGCGGGCCGTCTGTTGGAGGAGATGCTGGCCGGGGTGGCCCGTTTCGAGCGCCAGGGCATGGCCGCCTGCCAGGCCGATTGGGATGCCCTGGACCTGACCCGCGGGCGCCGAGTCACCCTCCACCTGGCCGATGGCAGGGTGGAGGGCACGGCCCTCGGCACCGACGGCGACGGCGCCCTGCGGATCCGCACCGGTCAGGGTGTCAGGCATTTTCACGCCGGCGAGGTGAGTCTGAGGGTGGCCCCGTGAGACTGCTGCTGGACGTGGGCAACACCTTTATCGGCTGGGCCCTCCAGGAGGGGGCGGACCTCGGAGCATCCGGGCGCGCGCATCACGGTGGCAGTGGCCTCGCAAGCGTTCTGGATACCCTGCTGGCCGGCCTGCCGGCGCCCGAGGCGGTGGTGGTGAGCAACGTGGCGGGGGCCGCCGGGAGCCGGGCCGTGGCAGAGGCGGTGGCGCGGCGGTTCAAGCTCCGCCCCCGCTTCATCACCGCCCCGGCCGCGGGATGCGGTGTGCGCAATGCCTATGCCCGGCCCGAGGCCCTGGGCTGTGACCGTTGGGCGGCCATGGTGGCGGCCCATGCCCGCTGGCCCGGAGACGTGCTGGTGGCCGATTGCGGCACCGCGGTGACGGTGGACGGGGTGAGGGCGGACGGCGGCCACCTGGGCGGGGTCATCATGCCCGGCCTCGGACTGATGCGCCGGGCCCTCGGCACGGGCACCAGCGCCCTAGTCGACGCCCCGGCCGACGTCACCGGTGAGGTCGCGCCGGGGCTCGCCCGGGATACCGCCGACGGCGTCCGCGCCGGCACCCTGCTCATGCTGGCGGCCGCCCTGGACGCGCTGGAGGCCGATGCCCGTGGCGGGGCCCAAGGCGCCTTGACCGCCATCATCACCGGCGGCGATGCCCCCCACGTGCTCGCCCGCTTGTCCGGGCAATGGCATCATGAACCCCGGCTGGTCCTGCAGGGCCTGGCGATTATCGGGGGAGACTGAAGTGCGCGCCGTACTGTGGCTGTTGCTGCTTGCCAACCTGGGTTACCTGGGATGGAACGTCTACCAGTTGAAGGCAGTGGCGCCCGAGCCGGTCACGGCCTCCAGCCGGGGTGCCGTGGAGCGCCTGCACCTGGTGGAGGAGGGCCCGGGCCGCGATCCGGCAACGCCCGCGGCCCCAGAGAAGGCACCCAAGGCCACTCCAGGGGCCACCCCGGAGGCAGCCACGGCAGCAGGGGCCACCCCCGAGCCACCCGCCCCCGCCGTCGTGCAGGACGGGACACAGCCCCCGTCAGCCACTGCGACCGCCGGAGAGGAGCCCCCCGACGGGGCACCGTCGGCACCGCTATCGGCACCACCCGAGGCCGCGGCCGAGGCGGATGACGAGTCCGGCGAAGAGCCGGCGCCGGCGCTCGTCGCGACCCGCTGTGTGCTGCTCGGGCCCTTCCCCGAGGAGGCCGACACCGACGCCATGGTGGCCCTGCTGGAAGAGCAGGGCATGACCGTGGAGACCGAGACCCGCCAGGACCGCCGGCCCAATCGCTACTGGATCTACCTGCCCCAGTTCGCCGACATCACCGCGGCCCGGGAGGCCCTCGACCGCCTGCGGGACGCCGGCGTGACCGATTTCATTCGTGTCATGAGAGGCCCCAACGTCAACGCGGTATCCCTCGGCCTCTACAGCCGCGAGAACTCCGCCAGGGCCCGCATGGACGAACTGGAATCCAAGGGCTTCGAGCCCGCCATGGAGGTCCGCTACGAGCAGTTTGACCAGACCTGGCTGCGCATCACCCTGGCCATAGACGCCCGCCTCCCCCGCGCCGAGCTGGCGGCGCTGGTGCCCGAGCTGTCCCCGGCCCGCTCCTGTCCCTGACATTGCCCCGTGGTGCCGTGAGGCCTAGAATTCCGCAGGCCTGAAGGCCAGGCCCGCACCTTGAACTTCTCGCCGGGTTAGCTCAGCTGGCAGAGCGGCTGATTTGTAATCAGTAGGTCAACGGTTCGAATCCGTTACCCGGCTCCAGTAAAAACAGTCATTTACGTGATGCGCTCAGCCCTTTTTTCGATAAGTGGGTAACAACATGGGTAACAGAAGCCGGAAATAGGGGGGTGCCGTGGCGAGTGGCGTAACCGCAGGTCTCGTCACTGTGTCCCGAATAGAGTGAACTCGCGGCGCTCCACCCCCAATAAGGCTCGGCACGGGCCGGGCTCGGGAGATACGAGCAGGGGGTAAGGGCGAGCGATCTCTTTGCTGGTCCCTCGCGGCCGCGAATTGTCCGAGCGTCCCAGCTTGGAGTAACCTCGCCCGCCGACAGCCAGCACGGACGCCAGCACATGCCCCACCGACTTACCACCGCCCTCATTCTTTCGGCCCTTGCCCTGTCGGCCCACGCCGCCCCGCGGTGCGACATCCGCAGCCAGGCGGCCCGGGTGGTGGACACTGACACCCTGAACCTGGCATAGAGCCCCCGAGCGCGGCCGTTTAAGATCTGGCTCGCCGACATCGACACCCCCGAACGCGATCAGCCGTACGGCCGCGAGGCCACCCAGTTGCTGGCCCAGCCCGCCTTCAGCCGTGCCCTGTGCGCGACTAACATCACCGTGATGGATGGTGGAGCAACTTCACGCTGGAGATGAATGGATTCACCGAGAGCTCGTGGCGGGCGGTGTCGCCTGGGTCAATCAGAGGTACGCCGCGCAGCCCTATCGCGCGCCGCTCCTCGAGGCGTAGGCCGGCATGGGGTTGTGGGGGGCGGGAGTTCGAATCGCGCCGCTCGGAGAGAAGGGTTGTTCATGGAGAGGATGACCCTTTACCACCTACTCCATACTCCGGATACTGTTAATGGTCACCATGCCGAGGGCGAGCACCATGAACGAGCAGGAGCTGCTGAGACGCATTACCGTCAATCCGGAGATCTTCGGCGGCAAGCCAATCATCCGGGGTCGCAGGCTGGCAGTGGAGCACGTCCTGGGAATGCTGGCGGCGGGGGATAGTCCCGACACCCTCCTCGAGGGATATCCGTGGCTGGAGCCCGAAGACATCCATGCGTGTCTGGCCTACGCCCACCGGCTGGTGGGACATGAGCGGTTCGAGCCAAGCGTGATCGATTCGGTCGCGTGAAGTTGCTGCTGGATACCTGTGTCTGGGGTGGCGCGGTGCAAGCGCTCCTGGACCGGGGACACGACGTCGAGTGGACTGGTGAGTGGGGGGAGGATCCCGGTGACAAGGAAATCCTCCGGCAGGCCCATGAACAAGATCGGATCCTGGTGACACTCGACAAGGACTTCGGTGAACGAGCCGTCGTATTCGGCGAGCCCCATAGCGGCATCATTCGTCTAGTAGGAATCCCGGCCCGGGAACAGGCGAGCTACTGCCTGAAGGCACTCGAACTCTACAGTACCGAGTTATCAACGGGAGGGATCGTGACCGCTGAGCGGAACCGTACACGAATACGGGTTCCCGAGTAGTTCTGAGTTCAGGATACTGTCCCCGAAACTGCAGTATTCGTGTGGGGAACATTCTTACGGGACAGGACACTAGAATTGCATTCCCAAGTTGTCGCGCTTCTGGGAGAAGCGCGCCCTTAACGCCAGCCATAACCAGATCCAAAAAGCAGAGCGACGAAGGAGCAGCGCTTTTTTTTGGATCCGAGTTTGTGGCCTTGTTAGGTGTTGTTTCGGTATTTACTGGTTTCTGGTTTGTACTTGCGGATTTCCTTGGAAGACGACATCCAGAAGTAAGCTTTTGTCTCTTGTAGTGCACTCTGGGCCGAAATCTATGCCTTGTATGCGGTCAACACGGAACGTGCGTTTCTGCTCGCGTAGAGAGCAGTAACCCAGCATGTAGTAATTAGAATTACTGACAAATACTTCCTCCACAAGAACATCCCTTGTGGTAGCAGTCCCCTCGTGATTTACATATTTGAGTGTCACTGGGCAATTCATACCGTTTATTAAAGTCTCTCTAGTGTCCTCCCATTCTTCGGCATCAAATGGCTCTTGTGGTCGATACACGTTTTCATTCAAAAACCCGTTTGCAAACACCTCGCCTAATATCCTTCTTTTGTTACCTATTTCTTCTTCGTTGTCAGGGTGCTCTGAAGAAAATATCCGTAGTGAACGCCACTTTTCTTCGAGGTGTTGTCGTAACGTAGAGCTTGAGCCGAAAAGATGTCTTAGCCGCGCAATGACTTCATCAGAGGTAGATTCATGCCGTTTAGACTTATCGCCCCTGATTGCGTTAATTTTATGTCGGCATATTTTCTTTTCCTGCCCAAGCGGGCAATTGCAATTGATATATGCAGTTTGTCCATTCAGTGCGATTATCACCTCGAACGGAGGCTTTTTAGCGTTTCTTGAGTAATAAACGATAGTTTCCATGTGTCTTGTCTCTAACGTTCGCGGTGAGCGACAGGCCAAGGCGGCGCATCGCTTGCGCTAAAATGAGCGTAGCAAGTGTGTAAGCTGTGCACTGCGGAGGAGTATCCAGCTCAACCGCGTTTGTTAGGCAATTATTTTACTCGTTAAATAAGGACGTACCATACAACCAGCATGAGAACCATAAAACCAAGCGGGTAAATTAAACATCCGAGACATCCTTCTTTTCCGATATAATAGTACTTTCCATTTTCGTCACAAGAGGGAGGTCCATCATATCTTATTGGACTAAGCGGTAAACCATTTCTCATAATAGTCAACCTATAAAACTGTTAATACATGAAAAACTAGCATGAGCAAATAAATATATTCCGCATAAAGACAGCATTATAACGACGTGGCGTAAGGCAATCCCGACTACATGATGTCCTTCGACAAAGTATTGTTGCGAAAGATACGCGGCGCCTTGCGCGATAATTCCGGCTATAGTACCTAAAAGATAGAATAGCAACCCAGGCCTTAAGCTGATCATTACTATTGAAGCTTCAGCTGAGTCCTTCGACCAAACTTGACCAAACAATGCTAAAAGACTGATCAGCGCTCCGCCATTTAAAAGAACGATACCTCTTAAGGCGTCTTGCGCGAAGGCTATTTGTGCAAGCCCCTTTATCTCGTCAACTTTCGCGGTATCCATAGTATCTTTGCCTGAGATTTCAGATAAATGGAAGGTTTGCGTCTATCCCCAACGCTCCTCCCTTCCATCGGGCACCGCATCTCGCCGGCGCCTTGGATCTAATCGAATAGTTTCATGCTCTTGGTAGCCGCAGCTTGCGCGTGTGGCAGATCTGGCCCCCGGGTCGGTGCTGGGGAAACGAGGAAGGCTTCCCTGCGATTCCTGAAAAGAGATTGGCGCCGGAACAGGCGATTTAGCGACGGGGTGTAGCTGGCTGTAAAAACCCGCGCATATCTGGCGAAGGATTGATTGGTAGGCCAATCAGTCGCTGAGCCGGCAGGCGGGCGGCCGCGAGCAACCGGTGACAAGAGTGCCGGAATCGGGTAGATGAAGAGGGGCCGTTGAGACAGGTGCGATACCGGGTCTAATTGACTTGGCCGTCGATCCCGGTATCGCACCCCGGGCCGTGCAGAGCACGAGCCCGCACACTATTTCTCGTTTTCCCCTGACAATCAAGTCCTCATCGGCCTGGATCGCCGATGGAGAACTCTGCACGCCTGTACAACTGCGCCCGTTGTCACCGTCAAGTGATGATCTGCAGCGGCTGTGACCGCGGCAACATCTATTGCCCTGAGGGGTGTGCGCAGGTGGCACGAAGCGCGTCTCTGCGGGCCGCCGGCTGGCGCTACCAGCAGAGCCGCCAGGGCCGGCACAAGCATGCCGAGCGGCAACGCCGCTACCGGGCGAGAAGGCAGAAAGTGACGCATCAGGGTTCCCCGGCCCCGCCCCTCATGATCCACTACCCCCCGTTCCGGCGAGGCCGGCTGGCCGCCGCGGTGCGGATGGCGCGCCGATGATGGCGCCCATTCGCTGCCACTTCTGCGGCCGTGAGTGCGGACCTTTCCTGCGTACCGGCCCGCTTCATCGCGCCACCGCCGCTGCTGCGCTTGGAACAGTCACCCGACAGGGGCCACCAGGCGCCCGGGCTCAGCCCCCTTGAGCCGGCCGGCCACGAGATGAGGAGAAACGCATTGGCCATCAGCAAAGAACAAGAGGCGCAGATCCTGCGCTATCACTACGTCGAGAAGTGGCGGGTGGGCACCATTGCCAGCCAGTTGGGCGTACACCACAACGTCGTCAATCGGGTGCTCTCCCAGGCCGGCATGCCGAAGGTCGAGCGGGCTGCGCAGCCGTCGATGATCGATCCTTATCTGCCGTTCATCACCGACACCCTGGCCCAGTTCCCCACGCTCACCGCCAGCCGCCTCTACGGCATGGTGCGTGAACGGGGCTACCCCGGCGGCCCCGACCACTTCCGCCATCAGCTCGCCTGTTACCGGCCACGCCCCCGGCCCGAGGCCTTTCTGCGCCTGAAGACCCTGCCCGGCGACCAGGGACAGATCGACTGGGGCCATTTCGGCAAGCTCACCATCGGCCGCGCAACCCATGCCCTGATGGCCTTTGTCATGGTGCTCAGCTACTCCCGGCGCATTTTTTTGCGCTTCTTCCTCGATGCCAAGATGGCCAACTTCCTGCGGGGCCATGAGGCGGCCTTCACCGCCTCGAACGGCCTGCCCAAGGTCCTGCTCTACGACAACCTCAAAAGCGCCGTGCTGGAGCGCCAGGGTGAGGCCATCCGCTTCCATCCCACCTTGCTCGAGTTCGCCGCCCACTACCGCTTTGAGCCCCGTCCGGTGGCGGTGGCCCGGGGCAACGAGAAGGGGCGGGTGGAACGCGCCATCCGCACGATACGCGATAATTTCTGGCCGGCCCGCCAATGGACCGACATCGATGACCTCAATGCCCAGGCCGAGGCCTGGTGCAACGGCTGGGCCATGGACCGGCCCTGCCCGGAGGACCGTGCCCTCTCGGTGCGCCAGGCCTTCGAGCAGGAGCCCCTGCTGGCGCTGCCCGATAACCCCTATCCCACCGACGAGCGGGTCGAGGTCCACATCGGCAAGACCCCTTACGCGCGCTTCGAGGGCAACGACTACAGCGTGCCCCACACCCATGTGCGCCGCACCCTCACCGTCTCGGCCTCACCCACCGAGGTGCGGATCCTCGACGGCGGAGACGTCATCGCCCGCCACCCGCGCAGCTACGACAAGGGCCGGCAGATCGAACAGCCGGAACACATCGAGGCACTGGTCCAGATCAAACGCCAGGCCCGGCATCATCGCGGCCAGGACCACCTGGCCCAGGCCGCACCGGCCAGCCGGCAGTTACTCATACAGGCCGCTGAGCGTGGCGACAACCTCGGCGCCATCACCGCCGCCCTGCTGCGCCTCCTCGATGCCTACGGCGCCCCCGAGCTGGAAGCGGCCATCCAGGAGAGCCTGGCCCACGGGGTCGCTCACCCCAACGGCGTGCGCATCGCCCTGCAGCGGAGGCGCGAGGCGAGAAACCAGCCGCCCCGGGTGGGAGTGCGCATCGACCACGCGCGCGCCAGGGGGCTGGTGGTACGCACCCATGATCTGGGCGGCTACGACGCCTTGCAGTCCACCCCGCCCGAAGCCGAAGACGACGCCCAGGAGGAGCCCCAATGATCCCTAACCCATCCCTGAAAGAACGGGCCACGGCCCTCAAGCTCCATGGCCTGCTGAGCCATTGGGAGGAGCACGCCGACGCTGGCTGGGTCGAGTCCCTGATCCAGTGGGAAGAGGAAGAACGTGCCGACCGCAGCCTCGAGCGGCGCATGAAAGGGGCGCGGCTGGGCCGCTTCAAACCCCTGGCCGACTTCGACTGGGGCTGGCCCAGCCGTTGCGACCGGGAACTGGTCAGTGAGCTGATGCGCCTCGACTTCCTTACCGAGGCGGTCAATATCATCCTGGTGGGACCCAACGGGGTCGGCAAATCCACCCTGGCCCGCAACATCGCCCATCAAGCGGTGCTGGCCGGCCACAGCGTCCTCTTTACCAGCGCCGGCCAGATGCTCAATGACTTGGCCGCCCAGGATGGCGACAGCGCCCTCAAGCGGCGCCTCGCCCGCTACGCCCGCCCTCAACTGCTAGCGGTCGACGAGGTGGGGTATCTCGCCTACTCCAATCGCCATGCCGATCTGCTGTTCGAGATCGTCTCCCGCCGCTACGAGGAGAAATCCACCCTGGTCACCACCAACCGACCCTTCGCCGAATGGGGTGAAGTCTTTCCCAACGCCTCCTGCGTGGTCTCCCTCGTGGACCGGCTGGTACACCGCTCCGAGATCCTCACTATCGAAGGTGAATCCTACCGGCTCAAGGAGGCCAAGGAGCGACAGCAGCAACAGGCGCAGCGGCGCCAATCCGCAGCCAAATCCAACAAAGGAGCCCAACCATGACCCATCCCCCGATACCGGACGACTGGACACCAGAGCAGGCATTGGCGATCTATGACTTTATCGACGAACTCCGCGATGCCATCTGGAGCCGATACGATCGGCAGCTGGTCGAACTCATGCAACAAGACCGCATAACGACCTTTGAAGTCGACGACGATGACTTGATCTTCTGAGCCGACTCTTAAGCCCACCCCGGCGGCGTGACCTGGCTTGAGTCGAGGCGACCTATCCGCGCTGAGGCCGAGTCACGCCGCCTGAACCCGCGACTGCGACCTTCGCCATTTATGCGCGGATTTACTCAGCCGCTAACACGGGGTCTCCATGGCCTTCACCATCATTGGTGGCCCTAGGTCAAATTCTACTCGCAACCGCATCCAGAGCAAGGTGGACGACTGGCTGCCCGCGGGCAGTCCGAGAGGGATCGCTAATAGAAAAAGCGCAATTTCTAAGGAATCCCGGTCCTCGCAGCCCAAAACTCATTGTAAAGAAATCCGAAAGGCGCGCTTTTAGAACATCAAGTGCATCCGGGTAGCTTTTACTTGTTCGAGCTGAACGGCTGCGCGAAACTAGTTCGACGTTTCACTAGGCTTACTACCCCCATAATCGCAGAAAAGAATAGCCAAACGGCTGGAGGAACGGGTACCACTGCGAAGGAACTTGAATCAAAGCCTAACCTAAAGTTCCCAGCGCCGCCTGGATTAAAGGCCATAGGATCGAACGTTTGCAACGTTCCGTCGACATTGAAGCTCCCTGTAAACTCGTTACTAACATCCTAAAATGCGACCCTCAATTCAATGGGGCCGGTGATACCGATATTAATAGAGGCGAAGTCCAAGCTTATCTCAGAACCCCCAGCTTCCAAATCAGTTCGTTTGCTAAAAAAGATAGTTGGGCCAGCAGGGCCACCAAGTAGGGCGGCGAGCGTCGGAGAGAAGTTCGCAACGCCTAGGCCAATCGACTGGGTGTTGTTTGCGGCCGTTCGATCGGTGATTTCAGTAGTGTATAACCGGTCAGCACCCGGGATACCCTCCTGCCAAGTCGTGGTTGCAACAAAATCCCCGTTTCCATCCATTATGCTAAATGTTGAACGGAAAAACGTGTCTTCTTGTATTACCTTTGCGCTTCCAATAGTGTCGGTAAAAATCGTCCCTGGATTCTTCAGAGTCGCGAAGCCGTTTGATACTGCGACAGTACCCTCCGTAATCTCCCAGGCAGAACTTAGAAAATTCCCGTCGAAATTCTCAATAAAGTCGAGTTGTCCCTCGACTAGTACACTATCCAATTTGAATGAGTAGGGTGCCGGCGCACTGATTGCAGTAGGTGAATAAGCTATCGTCAGGAACATGGAGCCGAGCACTATACTGATTAACCTGGTCTTCATTGATAACCTCCACTGTATAGACTTCCACTTCCGTCTTTCAAGACTGTCGATGTTTCGATTAAGGAAGCGCTGATTTATTCGGGCGGGCTCCCCGGTCGGCGCGGGTTTACAAGATCGTAAGTACATCTCCCTTCCGTAGAAGCTTGAAGCCATGCAGCGCAGCTTTTCCGATCTGGAATACACCGCCAAGAAGTAACTGTCAGGTATCACCAACATCAAGCCCGTTAATGACTTCCATCAGCGTTGTTTTGGCGGGCCGATATAAATAGCAGGAATGAAGTTAAAACGGCCGGGATGGCGGGATTGGCTTGCTTGCCCATAATGCAGAATTCCTTGTGTATCCGTGTGTACTGAGACACTCACTCGCAGAAACGTACTGAATGCAATTTTTGCGCCAGCTGTTTAATTGCCCAGAATACATGAACCTATAATTGTTGAGTAAACTCAACTGTCAATTTTATCGACAGCTAGCTACTGGCCGACACGCGATCCTTCAGGAGTCACGGTCGTTTCGGTTCAAAGGCCAGTGTAAAAAATTCCGACAGGTTCGCTTTTAGAAGTAGCGCGCCAATCTGGGAAGTGGCCTCCTAAGCCCCTTGACCCGAGCGAATGAGGTCTCCAGCGGGCTCCATCTGTGCAGGCACGTTGCCCAGGTTGCGCGGGACGGGGTAGGCCTGCAGCCAATCGTCCGGACACGGCCCGACGAGATCACGGGCCTCGTCGACATCCCCGAACATCCAGGTGTCCGCCAGCTGCGGGTCGAGGATGACCGGCATGCGGTAGGGGTTCTTGCCGGTGTTGTGGAGCGGCCTCATGAACGCGTTGGCCTCCGTGGTGATGATGCCCACCGTGGCGCCTTCCTCCGTCCTGTCCTTCGATGTCCAGGGGTTCCAGAGGCCGGCGAAGAGGAACATGCCACCGTCTGCCGGGCGGATGCAGTGCCGCTGCTTCTCGCCGTTGACCTCGGGCCACTCGTAGAAGCCGGCCGCCGGTAGCACGCAGCGCCTCGACTTGAAGGGGGACCCGTACATGCGGCTCTCCTCGAGGCGCTCCCCGCGGAGATTCCATGTCGGCATGCGCCAGGTCTTCTTGTCGGACTTGGGCGGGAGGAGAGTCCAGTACATCTGCTCCAGAGCACGCTCACCATCCGCAGCGGCCCGCACCACCGGCACCAGGTTGGTGATGCGGACGTCGTAGCTCTGTTGCCACCACGGGGGTACGTGGCCCACGTAGCCCTCGATGGCGCGCTGGTCCGGGGTGATGTAGCGGGTGCACATGCACAGAGCGTAGCATTGGGGCGTGAGCATCCGCACGGGCAAACGGGGCGCACGGCGCCTCTGCGGCGACGGGCAAGAGTTGCTGCCCCTGGAAGCAGCGCCCGCTTCAGATGCGGTAACGTCTTGCGACCGCGAGTGATTCGGTCCCGCCGATATTCAGGTAGTGCGACGTTGACGAGACTGAGCTCTGGCCGAGCAAGTTCCGAACCACCTCGATGTTCTTGGTCTCGTGGTACACCCGGGCCGCAAGTGTCCGCCGGAGGCTATGGGTACTGTATGCATCGGGGTTCAGGCCGATGGATGCGACCCAAGCCTTGACCCGCTTCCGGTACTGCGCGGCGCTGATAGGCGGCCCGTGGTCGTCGTTCCTCCTCGTGAACAGGAAGTCCGAGGCAGACTTCGCGCTGAAGGCCACCCAGGTCTCCAGGGCCGCCCGCGTGTAGGGGGCCAGTTCTACCTGGGCGATGTACCCCGTCTTACGCTGCCGAATGACGAGCGCCGTCCTCACGTGCCATGCTTCATCCATCACGTCTCCCACCCTGAGTGCGAGCAGGTCGGAGGCCCGCAGCATGGAGTCCAGTGCCAAGGAGAACAGAGCGAGATCACGTCTGGCGAAGTCGCGTTCGAGACGTCGGCGAATGCGCCAGATCTGGTAGTGCTTTAGGGGGGCCTTCGGGCCGACGGAGCGGCCTTTGTTCCAAGGGGTTGATGGGGTCTGCATGAATGCGTCCTCCTGTTGGGATGCACTCATCAAGATTATCGTTGAATAAGCAAATGCTGAAGCCCTCTCTGTAGGGAACGGTGTTCCTGAACATGCGCGCTTTTTCTAAAAGCGAACGTGTCGGAAAACCTTACACTCGTCAAGGGTCCTCAGGACTAGAAATCCCCGATGGGGGCTCTTCTTCCAAACGTGGCCGTCGGCAGATTTTACAATCTTACTGAGGCTGATTGGTTGACACATCCTAAGTGGTTGAAGTTATGAGCCTACTGGGCTAAGGCATGAATCTTGCTTCCCTCTAGTAAGGACGCAGTAACATGGTCTCAAAGCGTTTTTCACGAAACCGCCCAATAAAATTGATCAAGGAGCAAAGGGTTATGAAGCAAGGAAACAGAATGATGACTTCAATCTTTAGCGGTACCTCTGTAGCGGCCGTCCTCGCGTTCGCACTGGCGTGTTCACCTCTATCCGTGTTTGCCGGGATCATTGCGCTTGACTCTACTCGAATGACGGGAAACCAGGAGTTTGGCGGTGCGCTTGGAATGGACTTCGATGTTCTCGCGCCAATAAGAGTTACACGGTTGGGCGCATATGACAGTGGCCAGAACGGGCTGGTCAACAACATAGAAGTTGGTATATTTGACAGAGATACTGCAACCCTCGTTCCAGGGCTCTTTGGCACCATTACCAACTCGGACCCGCTGGTCGGCAATAGCCGCTATGCAGATATTGTTGATTTAGTACTCGGTGTAGGCAGCTACTCGATTGTCGCCCAAGGCTTCAGTTCCGACGATCCGAATGGGAACACCGGTAGCGGCGGTACTGGGCCAACCATCAATGACGGAGGCGGCCTGATCACATTCGTCGGCTCGGCTCGTTTTGATAGAGGCAGCAGCTTTTTATACCCCACAACCATTGACGGGGGCCCTGCGAATCGATACGACGCAGGGACCTTCGAGTATGTAGTACCGGAGCCGGCGACACTAGCCTTGATGGGCTTGGGTTTCGCAGGTCTCTCTTGGACTCGGCGCAAGTTGAAGGCCTAAGACTCCCCGGCGAGCAGCCACACGAATCCCGCCCAGGGAAACCTCGGCGGGGTTTTTTTCGTGTAGGTGTTTCGCTCCTCCCAAATGCGAAAGCATTTGGGAATGAAAGTATTATCTCAAGGCGCTGGCTACGGAGTTATCCAAGTACAGTAAGCGACGGTGCTTTTAAGCGGCCGTGCACCATCCAGCCCACGCCTTCATCAAGTCCTGGTGACGCTCCAATAGGTCTCCCCGCTGGTGGGCCGCTTCGGCGAGCTCGCGGGGAAAGTTGGTGTGCTCGGTGGCCTAGTCCCGAAACGTAGAGGGGGAGCCGCGTACGGTGACAGTCCCACCTCGCCAAGCGGCGAGCTAATGATGGGTCGACATAGGTCACCGCATTCCCCTCCCCTCTGTAACGGGCAGACTATATTATTTGCCCAGTCACCCATCCGACATAGAGCTCGATGCCCTGTCGCGGTCCGACCAATGCAAGCTGACTTGCGCGGACTTCTGCGCCCATGGCGGTGGCGAACATCTCGAAATCTTCATGCCACTCGTCTCGTTGGCTGAAGGTGTGGACCAGCATCACCGCTTAGGGTGCGAATAGGCGTCTTGCCTCCAAGACCGCAGAAGCGGTCCTGTGCAACAGCTGGTAGCGGAGTGGCAGGGCATCGGATTCCATCAGAGCAAGAAGCTCGCACAGGTAAGCCAAACGCTTCTGCTTCCCCGGTGTCGCCGGTTCTATCCAGTCGGCGACTAGGTCGCCGAAGGGTTCAGAAACCTTGCCCTCCACGGCAATGGAGACCAGACCGTCGGAAGCTCGTGCCAGTACCCATAGGTCAGTTTGGGACGGTCGGGCACCCCCGGGCAGCGGAGTTTGTAGCTCGGGTATGCCGTAGAGCATCTCGACGTCGCGGAATGCGAGTGAGGTTTTGAGGAGCCGCTCCACTTCCGGTGGGAAGCCGGGTGTGCGCTGCCAACAGTCCGCAAGGGCCTTTGCGGAATAGCCCGCCCGCCACTGCTTCTCGGGCTCTGCGAGGAACTGCTTCCAGTCCTCGGGGTGTTGGGCAGGAATCAAGATCTTCGCCATATGCTCAGGTCCCTCTGGATGTGAAGGGCAGGGTAACCCCAATTGTTGCTATCAGTCAGGTCTCTGTCGTCCCGCGACACCACCTAGCCCAGGCTTTCATCAACTCCCGACTGCGCTCCAATAAATCTCCCCGCTGGTAGGCCGCCTCAGTCTCGCTATCCAGGACGTGGCGCAGGCTGGCCTCGGCCAGCTCCCGCGGGTAGTTGCTGTTCTCGACGGCCCAGTCCCGGAAAGGGGGCGGGAAGCCGTGGAATACGCAGCCGTGGATGGCGATGTCGTGCGTTCCGTGTGCTGGAGCTTTGTTACCTCAAGTCCCGCGCCCGGACAATTGCTCTCGGATAAACTCCCGGAACGCCCGCACTCGCGCGGGCGCTTCGCTGCCAGCGAGGCTGATGGCGTGAAGCTTTGCGTGTGCGAGGGTCCAGTCCGGGAGTACGCGGATGAGGGTCCCCGAGGCCAACGTATTCGCGACCGTAATCTCGGGCATCGGACCGATACCGCCGTCAGCCAGCAGTACCCGATGGGCGCTGGCGAAGTCGTTGGTCTGGATGACCGGCTGCAGGGCGACCTGTTCGGTGCGGCCGCGGCGATTGGTCAGGCTCAGCGTGGCCGCGCCGGTGAAACTCTGGGGGACGATTAGGTCGTGCTCGACCAACTTGGCCGGTGCCGCCGGAGGCTCGCGCGCGGCGAGATAACCCGGCGACGCGTATAGGCCGATGGGAAACGTTACGAGGGTCGATGCCCGGTAGCCCATGTCGGGCAGGTCACCGGAGGTGGCACGCAAGGCGAGATCGATCCGGTGGGCGGCCAGGTCGAGCGGGGCGTCGGTGACCAGCATCTCGACGGTTACCTGGGGGTTCGCCATGCGGAACGCCACGACCAGGGGTGGCAGGATGTCCATGCCGAAGTCCAGTGGCGCAGTGATCCGGAGATGGCCGCTTGGGATGGATTGGGCGTGCTGCGCGCTCTGGACGGCCTCGGCCAGCAGCGCCAGGGCATCGCGGGCCTTGGCGTAGAAGGCGGCGCCTTCCTCCGTGGCGCTGACCGCCCTGGGCGTGCGCGCCAGCAGGCTCACGCCGAGCCGGTGCTCGAGGCGTGACACGCGCCGGCTCACGCCCCCCTTAGTGCCTCCCAGCGTCCGGGCAGCCGCAGAGATGGTACCGTGCTCGATCACCGCGCAGAAGGCGCGGACGTCTTCCAACGAGCCCCCGAGGGTTTCTGATTCGGCAACCATGAGTTACAGAATAGCGGGCTAGGCCCATATCGGAAACCTCTGTACGGTGAGCCGCAACATCGGGAAGCGGTCCCGGTGTCCCTGAACTGAGGAGGTTTCGCCATGAACACTCAAACTTTCGCCGCCCCGGTGACGCCCAGCGCCATCTCGCCCCTCGACCGTCTGGCGCCGCTGGCCTTTCCCCTGGTCCGTATCACCACGGGCCTGCTGCTCATACCCCACGGCGCCCAGAAGCTCTTCGGCTGGTTCGGCGGTCACGGGCTGGTTGCCACGGGCCAGTACTTCGAGTCCACCCTGGGCATGAGCCCCGGCCTCGTGTTCGCCACGCTGGCAGGCCTCATCGAGTTCGCCGGGGGGCTGGCACTGGTGCTGGGGCTCCTGACCCGGCCAGTCGCCCTGGCCCTCGCCGTCTTCATGGGGGTGGCCCTGTCGGTGCACGTGCCAAACGGGTTCTTCTGGACGGCGGGCGGCATCGAATATCCGTTGATGTGGGGCCTGGTGGCCCTCGCGATCTTCCTCCGGGGCGGCGACCGTTTCTCCCTCGACCGCCGTCTCGGCTTGCGGATCTGAGGGGATGGCAGCGACAACGCGCGGGGTCCCGCCCGTGAGCGACAAGAGCTTGCCGACGCTCTTCATCCCCCACGGCGCCGGGCCGTGCTTCTTCATGGAGTGGAAGCCCGCCGGCACGTGGGATCGGATGGCGGCATGGCTGAGCGGGATGGAGGCGCACGTCGGCACCCGCCCGAAGGCCGTGGTCGTGGTCTCAGCCCACTGGGAAGCACCGGCATTCACGGTGAATGCCGCGCGCGCTCCCCGTCTGCTCTACGATTACACTGGTTTCCCAGCGCACACGTATCGGCTCACCTGGCCGGCGCCCGGCTCCCCGATGCTGGCCGGGCGCATACGGTCTCTCTTGAGGGAGGCCGGACTCGAAGCCAAGGAAGAATGCAGGCGTGGACTCGATCATGGCGTATTCATTCCGCTGAAGGTGGCGTTTCCGGGCGCCGACCTCCCGGTCGTGCAGGTCTCGTTGAAGCGTGGTTTGGATCCCGAGGTGCATCTGGCGTTAGGACGTGCCCTGGCGCCCCTGCGACGCGAAGGCGTGCTGATCCTCGGCAGCGGGATGAGCTTTCACAACATGGGGCGGTTCCGGCCCGAGGGCAGCCCCGTCGATATGGACTCGCGGCGCTTCGACGCGTGGCTCGAGGAGACGGTGGCGCTATCCCAACGTGAGCGGGATCTGCGTCTGAGCCGATGGACGGAGGCACCGGGTGCCCGCGCCGCCCATCCCCGCGAGGAGCACCTGCTGCCGTTGCACGTGGTCGCGGGAGCGGCCGGCGACGATACCGGCGAACTCGTGTTCCGGGACGAGATCATGGGCAGCGTCCAGTCCGCGTTCCGCTTCGGTGGCCAAGGCGCCACAGATGAATCCGTAGAGATTAGAAACTACAGCGATACCAGTCGACACTAAGGAGACCATCCATGAATCAAGCTGCAAAGACCGGCGTTCCCATTAACGCGCTGCTGCATCAGCGCTGGAGCCCCTATGCCTTCGATCTCGATCGAAGCGTTGGCAAAGAGGATCTGCACGCGTTGTTCGAGGCCGCGCGATGGATGATGTCGTCGTACAATGCGCAGCCCTGGCGCTACATCGTCGGCGTGCGCCAACGTACCCCCGAGGTTTGGGAAAAGGTGTTCAGCGTGCTCCTCGAGGGAAATCAGCCCTGGGCGAAGCACGCGCCAGTCCTGGCGCTCGGCCTTGCCGTGCACCGTTTCGAGCACAACGGAAAGTTGAACAAGGCCGCGGTCCACGACCTGGGTGCGGCATCGGCGGGACTGACCGTCGAAGCCGCCGCCCGCGGACTGTTTGTTCACCAGATGATCGGAATTGATCCCGAAGGAGCCCGGCGCACCTTCAACATTCCGGACGAGATCGAGCCATTTACGGGCCTCGCCATTGGTTATCGGGGAGACCCCTCGCAGATCCCCGACACCTATGCCGGGCGCGAGTCCGGCCCGCGCGAGCGCAAGCCGCTGGACGAGATCATCATACACGGCGGTTTTGACCGATAGAGCCTCAGCGCCGCCAAGGTCCTTGCTGTGGCCGGGGAGGATGACGTCTGGGCGTCACTATTTCTCCGGCGATAGTAACCCGGCGCACCACCCAGCTCACGCCTTCATCAACTCCCGACGGCGCTCCAACAGGTCTCCCTGCTGGTAGGCCGCCTCGGTTAAGACCTTGACGCAGAAGGTTTGCCGAGTCACCTCGTACTCGTGGCCGCCGAAACGAAACGCGGTGTGTCCCCGGCAATGCGCTTCGCGGAGGAGGGCCGTTATAGCGGTGTCCGGCAGCTTGGGGCGTTGTTCTTTATTTGTACGCGTCGGGTCGTCCGGCTGTCGGACATCCCTTCTACACGCGGATCTCGGCCACCTTCGCCACGATGGCGGACACCAGTTTGTCAAGGTGGTCAATCGGGGAACATCCCAGCCCGTCGCGCAGGTGTTCGCCCAGGAGTTTCCCGAACTCGGAGTGGATGTCGAAGGTGGCTTCGGTCATTACTGCCACGGTATCAGCCGGCGCGAGACCTCGGAGATAGGCTCACCAGGCTCAAAGGTCGCCCAGCCTTCTCCATCGAAGATCTAAACAGGCACCAACCGCTGCAGTCATCGCAGCCAGGCTTTCATGGTTCCCGCGCTGCCCCACAATGCTGGCAGGTCGTGCGGCGGCGGCCTCTGCGTAGACCCTCTGCTCGTCCGCCACAGTGTCGACAGCGAAAGCGATGATGCAGACGGCAGCCGGGGCAGCTCGCGTTGGTTTCCTCGACGGGCGTAATAAACTCGGTCGAGCAGCGCGGGCATTGTCGCTCGTGCCAGAGTTGCATCTCCAGGAGGCGTGGGACGAAGCCGACCTGAGAGATCTCGAGCAGATCCTCCTGAATAAGCTACCGGTAGATCTCGTAGAGGTCGATCAGGATGTGGGCGGGGCGGCAGTTGCTTTCGCGCAGGTGCTTGTGAATGCGCCAGACGATAGCGGCGTGGAGCATGCGCCGCTCGCTTTTCAGAAACCAAGCGTCGGTGAACGGAAACTGCCCGGGCGGCGAGGGGCGACCGTGGATCTGCCGGTACAGTCGATTCGCGGTCTTCTTGTCGAGCTTCGTCAACTGACAGACCAACCCCGTCCGGGCCCCCAATTCCATGAGCCGGGTCGCATCGAGCACCGCCACCGTCTTCTTCCAGGTCGGATCCGCGGCGAGTCGGGCGGTCATGATCCGTTCCGGACCGTGGGCAGCGATGGAATCCATTCCTGTGCCCATGAGGGTCGCTGGCTGCCGGGAATGCGTATGGGCTAGTCGGCTGTGAGCAGGCCGGCGTGCTCGAGGACTGCTTGGAGTTCGTCGCCATCGCCGTCGGTCAACGCTGTTAGCAGTCGCTCCCACCACCAGTCGTCCAGCCTGGGGGACACCAGCGGTGGTTTGAACGCCGCGACGCGCGAAAGGCCGGCCGGTGTGACATCCGCGAGGCGCGCGGCGAGTTCTTCGGGGATACCCAGGGGCAAGGCACAGCTGTTCAGGTTTTGCCGTGCCAGATCGCGCGCCTGGATCAAGTACTCCTGGCCGTCGCGGGGTCCCGTCCAGCCTTGCTGCGTTGCGCTCGTCGTTCGTCAGTGCTTCGCTGTCTGGTAAGTGTTTCTGACACCCCGGTAACGGCTTAGCGTTGTCGGGCCGGACCTCGCTTCGCGAGGCGACGGTATGTGTCGCGGGGCACTACTCCCGCTTCATTCTGGCCTGGTTTCAGGCCGCGCCGGGCGTTCCGGTGGGAACGTCGGTCGGCGCTTGCTGGCTCCTGCGAGCCGGTGGGTTGCTTGTCGATTCACCTCCTTGGGGTTGTTGCACACGGGTTTGCCACTTTGCCGCAGTGGCCGCGGATAATTCGGTTGCGTTGGGGTCATTCTGCGAACGCGTCATTCGCGCGTCACGCGGAAAATCGGCCGGGACGCCGCGTGGTTGTTGGGGTTGCCGCCCATGTCACTACCCCGCTTACGCTCGCTAGTGACACGGGCGGCTTCGCGGCGGAGCAGCCCCGGCGCCAGGCATTCGCCTGGCACAGGGGCTGCATCGAGAGGCTCCCCCGGGCCTGCAGAGCGGCTCCACCTGCCCACAGGGGCCCATAGGCACCGCGCGACGCGCGGACCCGCCCCTGGCGACGCGAGTTCGATGGCTCGCTTTACCGTGGCGGGCAGGGCCTGTGGACTCTGTGGACAGCTGATTCGGGATTCAGGGACCGCTTCGAGCGGCGGGCGGGCAAAAAAATTACAGTGTAATAGTGCATCCCGCGCCCGATGACTACTGCAGCTACAACTACAACAACTGCGACGACATGACGCCTGCATATCGCAGGCTCATGTCGCCTGCTTGGCAGCGTACCGCCAGCGTCTTGAGGTAGCCGAGTGGCGAGCGCTGGATCGCGCCGATGGCCAGCGCGCCAGCCCATTCGTCTATGACGAGCTGGGCGTCGGGACGGTCGAGGCTGGCGACGAGTCGCGTGGCTGGCGCGCGCATCTCGTCCGGTACCCACTCCGGGAATCGCAGTTGGTGTGCTTCCCGCTTGGCGTCTGCCATGGGGTAGGTGTCTGTCGGTCTTGTTGTAGTAGTTGTTCTTTTTTTTCCATCAGTCTTGGGTAATGTGAGTAGCGCCACCTATTTTGATGGTGATTTCGCTTTCTGAGGTCTAGTTTGGTGATGGTTTGAGGGGGATCCCCATCGGGGATCTTGACTAGAAGATCCCCTCCGGGGAGTCTCCGGTTACCAAGCCAGGAGACCCTGTAAGTGTGCCACGTCCTACTGCAAGATCCCGCTTTTTTTCATCTCCTTATCTCCATCGACCAAGAACTCGCCGCGACGACGCGGCTGCAGGGTTGCCGGGCGTGCGGGGGGCCACTGCATGTGGCGGACTATCCGCGTAAACCACGTGGCTGTCCGGCGGCGCTACAGGAGGCTTATTCCCGGCGTTTGAGCTTCACCTGCGGTCGCTGTGATCACCGCACGACGCCGCCGTCGGTGCGGTTTGCGGGCCGTCGTGTGTATCTGGCGGTGGTGTTTATGTTGCTCTCGCCGCCGGGCAGCGCTTCGGCTCGAACCGTGTGCGCTCGGTTGCGCATCGCGGCGGTCACGCTGAAGCGCTGGCGGGCGTGGTGGTGCACCACTTTTCCCGCGACACCGTTCTGGCGATCGACCTGCCAGCACTTCATGCCACCGGTGGCGATTCACCAGTTGCCGCAGAGCCTGTTGCAACGCTTCGAGGCGAGCGCGCTGAGCGATCGTCTGGTGCAAGCGCTGCGCTTCATTGCGCCCCTGAGCACCCGTGCCATGGTCAGGTAATTCGCGGGTTGCCCGCTACCCGCAGAGGATGTCGATAGACTGCCGATCAGGCACTTTGTAGCCTGCGTTCCCATCAACAAGGCCACGATGGGAGCGAGCATGAGCAACGAGGACGATCTACCGCAACGCGATCGTTGGGCGCGACTGCGCTTTGCGATCATCGGACCGCTGCTCGCCGCGCCGCCGGCCCCGGGCCAGTTGCGCGCCGCGCTGAAGGACTTGGCTGCGAAGACCTGGCGTCATCCGTTCACGGGGCTGGAGATGCGGTTCGCCGCCTCGACGCTCGAGCGTTGGTTCTACGCCGCCAGGCATGCCGCCGATCCAGTGCGGGCGCTGCGCAATCAGGTGCGGCGCGACATCGGCCGCTTTCCGAGCCTGTCAGCCGAGGCCGTGCAGGCGCTGACGACCCAGTACCGCGAACACCCGGGCTGGACCGCCCAGTTACACCATGACAACTTACGCGTGACCCTCGCCGACGCGAAGTCGCCCTCGTATCCGAGCGTGCGGCGCTATCTGAAAGCCCAGGGACTCGTGCGCCAACGAACGCCCAAGCGCGCCACTGACGGGGCGATGGCCGCCCGCGACTGGCTCGAACAGCGCGAAGTGCGCAGCTACGAAGTCGCGCATGTGCTGCAGCTCATGCATCTGGACTTCCATCACGGCTCGCGCAAGGTCCTGACCCGCCGTGGCGAGTACGTCAAACCGCTGCTGGTCGGCTTCATCGACGATCGCTCACGGTTCTTGTGCCATGCCCAGTGGTACACGAACGAGCGCACCGAGGAGCTGGTCCACGGCCTGTGCCAGGCCTTGCAAAAGGTCGGGTTGCCGCGCTCGCTGATGACCGACCGCGGCGCGGCGATGATCTCGGCCGAGTTCACCGCGGGGCTTCATCACCTGGGTATTGTGCACCTGCCAACGTTGCCGTATTCGCCGCATGTGAATGGTAAGCAGGAGAACCTCTGGGGCCGCGTCGAAGGGCGCCTGCTCGCCATGCTCGAGGGCGAACCGAACCTCACACTCGAGCAGCTCAACGTGGCGACCCAAGCCTGGATTACCCGGGAATATCATTGCACCGTGCACAGCGAGCTCGGCGAGACACCGCTCGATCGCTTACTCGCCGGCCCCAACGTCGCGCGCGAGTGCCCGGTAGCGACGACTTGCGCGCCGCCTTCCGCCTCGAGGTCAAGCGCAAGCAACGCCGCTCTGACGGCACCGTCAGTCTCGACGGCCAGCGCTTCGAGCTGCCGTCGCGCTATCGTCATCTGAGCGAGGTGCACCTGCGCTATGCCCGCTGGGACTTGAGCCGCGTCGACCTGGTCGATGCGCGCACGGGCACCATCCTCTGCCCGGTGCGCCCGCTCGATAAAACGGCCAACGCCGACGCCCTGCGCCGGCGCGTCGAGCCGACCCACCCAGCGCCGAGCGCCGCGACCAACACCGGCATCGCACCGCTGATGAAACAAATGATCGCCGACTACGCCGCCACCGGCCTGCCGCCGGCCTATTTACCCACCAACGAGAAGGATTGACCCCGCATGAACCAGAAACTCCTGGCGCTCTATGGCCTCAAATGGAACCCCTTTACCCCCGACGTGCCGACCGAAGCGCTCTATGTGCCGCCCCAGATCGAGAACTTCTGCTGGCGTATCGAGCAGGCGCACCTGCGCGAGGGCGGCTTCGCGCTTGTCCATGGTGATCCCGGCTCCGGCAAAAGCGTCGTCATGCGACTGCTTGCCGAGCGCCTCTCACGCCTGACGGACTTGTCGGTCGGCGTCATCCACCATCCGCAAAGCAACTTGAGCGACTTCTACCGCGAGCTCGGTGACATCTTCGGGATCGCCATGCGCATGAGCAACCGCTGGGGTGGCTTCAAGGCGCTGCGCGCCCGCTGGCTCGACCATCTCGGCTCCGCCAATCGACGCCCCGTCATCCTCATCGACGAAGCCCAGGAAATGACCCCCATGGTCTTGAGTGAGCTGCGCCTGCTGGCCAGCGCACGCTTCGATTCCCAATCGCTCCTGTGCGTGGTGCTCTCTGGCGATGCTCGCCTGCTCGACAAGCTGCGCCGCGAGGAACTCATCCCCTTGGGCTCGCGCATTCGCACACGCCTCGCCACCGGCGTCGCAACCCGTGAAGAGCTCCTCGCCTGCCTCGAACACCTGCTCACCACCGCCGGCAACGCCGGCCTCATGACCCAGGAACTGCGTCACACGCTCGCCGATCACGCCGCAGGCAACTACCGCATCTTCATCAGTATGGCCGCCGAACTGCTCATGGCCGCCGCGCAGCGCGACATCACCGTGCTCGACGAAAAACTCTATCTGCAGGTCTTCGCTGCACCCGCAACGCAACCGCCTCGACGCAGCGCCGCTGGAGTCCGCTGACATGCACGACGATGCCGATCGCTTCGCCTTCCCCGAACTGCCCGACGAAGCCGTCGTTGCACTCAATGAGTTCCTCGAAGACTTCTATACCGCCTTCCAAAACCACTACTTCATACAAATACACCGCTGGTACCACGACCAGCGCCCCCACGATAACCAACTGACCCTGCCCTTCGACCCCTCGTCCTGATCTGTGCGTGTGACCGCGGCGGCAACGCCGCCCTCACCACTGTCGATGGAACCATCACCAATCGTGAAAATCAGTCCATCAAATCGGGTGACCGCTCTCAGGTAATGCGCCCGCCCTCACCGGACGCGGTGCAGCCGGAAGCGGCGTGTCCAGATCCGGCGAAGCCGTATGCGGTATTTCGGAGACGATGTAGGTGCCGCCCCGCATGCGGCCTTGGTTGTCGCGATTGCGATCGAAGGCCACGTAACCTGCTTCCCGCAGCTCACGCAGCAGCGCATAGATACCGTCCCGACCAAGATTGCCGCGCTTTTTAAGATCGTTGACTAATACCTTCCAGTCGTCCGGCCGCGACAGCAGGTAGGCGAGCAGGCCGCGCGCGGCCCAGGAGAGACGGGTGTCCTCCACCGCGGCCTGATCGACGATGACGAAGCGATGGCGGCGCGCGGCGCGGCGGATGGTCTGGCTCATGGGACCTCGGCGCCGCTGATGATCACCGCTACCTGGTTCGACCCTCGGTACGAGCCCGCCCTCACAGTCCAATCAACGCGGCGATTGCGGCGTCCGCCTCATTTTCAGGTGTAACGTTCTTCTTGCCGAGCTTCCTCGGCTTGGGCAGTTTGCCGTCCCGGCGCAAGCGCCAGAGGGTCATGCTGGAGCATCCGCCGAGCTTCTCGCGTAGCTGTCGGTCGGTGAGTAGTCGGTGCATAGTGTGTCTCCCGTCAGAACTCGATATGGACGGGTACGATGCTAAGTCCACGGTGGCAGGGTGTCGGCGGAAAACCCTGTCAACCGGGGGCGCGGTTATCGGCAGGACGAGTAATCAGGCCGCTCGGCGACCTGCTTCAGCAGGGGACGGACGCGACGCTCGAACGCGCGTCGCCGCTACTTAGGTGTACTCACCCGCATGCCGGGTGGTGTGGGAGATGTCGGCCAGGTGATCTGGCCGCCCCTATCCCGATTCGCTGCTTCCTGTACTCTTTCCGCCAGCGCGGCAGATCGGAGCCGGGGTACTGGCTAGGGTCGGTCCAGTCGGGGATGGAGAGCGGTTCAACCATGGCGAAGCTCCACAACCTCGGCCGGCTCAGGCGCGCCGGTGATGCGCTCCAGTTGCGCGTTCCACTGGCACAGGGCCTCGGCGATCTCCTTCACATAGCGGTAACGGTTGTAGACGCGGGCGACGCCGGACACCTGGCCGCTACGGTGGTTCAACAGGGCCTCGATGATGTGGGGTGGGGTGCCCATCTCGGCCAAGCGGCTTGCAACCGTGCGGCGCAAGTCATGGAAGCGCCACGGCGCTACCTCGGGCCACCTGGCGGCATCGCTCTGGTGCATCTCCTTCAGGCGCTCGTCCAGGACACGCTTCGCCCTGCTGAACCCGCTAACCGGCGTCTTGCCGGCGCGCCCGCTGAATACAAACGGTCCCTTGAAGCCGGGCAGGGCGTCCAGTTCCGCGCGGGCCATGGCCGGTAGCGTCACCATGTGGGGGGTACTGTTCTTCGGGTCGGGGATACTCCACAAGGCGCCGTCCAGGTCCTCGTGGCGCATGTGCGCGGTCTCACCCTCCCGCTGCCCTGTGGCGGCCAGGAGGCGCACGAACGGGCCGAAGGGATAGCCCAGTTCTCCGGCGGCCTCCCAGATGGCGGCCAGCTCACCGTCTGTCAGTACCCGGTCCCGGGAAGGGATCTTGGCCGGCAGCTTGAGCCCCGCAATAGGAGAGGCGGGCAGGATGCCGCGCTGAACCGTCCAGTTAAAGAACGCGGCCAGGATGCGGTGAGTCAATGCGGCCTGCGCGGGGTGCCCGCTCCTTAGGTGGTCCTCGATGATATCCAACACGTGGCGCCGAGTCAGTTTTGTAATCGGCTTGCTGCCCAGCTTCGCCTTGACGCGATTCAACTCGCGCTCGTAGCTGGCGGCCGTGCGGGGCTTCAACTTCACTTTGCAGTGGTAGGTCACATAGTCGGCCACCACGTCATCGAAGCTCTCCCGCGCGCCGTCGGGGATGGTCTCCGAAGGGCTCTGCCGCGGATCGTCGCCCTCGGCAACCTTGGTCATGGCCGCGCGGGCCGCCGCGCGCGCCTCGGCAAGCTTCACGCCCCGGCCTTCCGTCTCGGAATAATCCCCCAGGAGGAGCCGGGACTGTCTGCCGTTCACCCGGTAGAACACGAAGAAGGTCTTTCGCCCCTTGGTATTCACCCGCACGCCGAACCCTGGAAGCAGAGTGTCGAACACGTCAACGCGCCCCGCGGAGGGCGGCGCCAAGTGGGTAACAGTCTTGTCGGTGAGCCGTTTTTTCATAATCAGTCGCCCCAAGTGGGTAACAAGTGGGTAACAAAACGGGCTGTTTTTTGTTGTTATACGCCGATGTAGTTAGTTAGGCAAAAATGGCGTAACAGGTTGAGAAATAAAGGCGTACTTCTGGAATCGTGTTAGGGGGTGTTACCCAAAGAAAGGCCTCGGCTAATTATTTGTAATCAGTAGGTCAACGGTTCGAATCCGTTACTCGGCTCCATAAAATCAATAAGTTACGAGAAAATAAATAAGAATGCCCTGAACGGGCTACCAAGCGGGCTACCATTGTGGGCTTGGCTCGGTTTTGAAACAAAGCTACTGGCAAGAAATGCGGTGCTCCGCATGCTTCAGACCTCTGCAATGGAATTTTACTTGATTTAAGTGGTCCTTTGTATATACGCTGTATACACACAGCCGCTTCTTACTAAGGGACTGTCAGAAACATGAGACTCGAGATTTTGTCTCGAGTAAAGGAAAAACTCGCCAAGAAGAAGCGGCCAGTCACGGAGGAAGAGATAGTTCAATGTTTCGCCAACCGTACTGGCGTCTACCTGATCGACACACGAGAGGAACATGCGTCTGACCCACCAACGCGATGGTTCGTCGCGGAAACTGATTTTGGTAGGAAACTCAAAGTGGTGTTTATCCCGAAGAACGGCGCCATCATTATTCGAACGGCCTACGATCCGAACTCGGATGAGATCCGGATTTTCAAGAAGCACGGCCAACCCAATTAGCCAGCAAGCCAACCAAGAAAGGTTAACCGAAATGACTAGCAAGAATGTCGCGAAATTGGTGCAAGACGATCCCTGGGAGTCAGGAGAGCTAGGTCGCGACGAAGAGCATGTGGCTGTGGCAACAGATAGCATTGAGGAGCAAATCAATGATTCACTGGGTTTGCAGCCAGTGTCCATTCGTCTACAAAAAACCCTGATCGACGAATTCAAGATGATTGCCAAGTACCACGGAATCGGGTACCAGCCTCTCATGCGCCAGGTCCTGACCCGCTTTGCCGAATGTGAAAAGAAGCAAATCTTGAATCAATTGTTGTCGGAGCGTGAAAAAGAAGCGGAAGCATAAGGGGCTGTCGCATCGGCATTGAGCAGGTATAGGGCCCGCTTCGGCCGGCCGTTTGTTTTCTCCGGTCTGGTGAGCGCGTAGTCGTCGACGGAGGCAGGGTTGGCGCGGTGGTGGCGCGGACCGAGGTGGTCACTGCCACCCGTGCTGCAGCCAATCAGCAGTGTCGCGGTGGTGCTGCATACCACATGCAGCCATTTCCGTTTTCCACCGATGTTGATGCCGGTCTCGTCGGCATGGAGCAACGGGGCCTTTGGCAGCGCTGTTTTCACCCAATCCTCGAACGGGGCCAGCCTCTCGTACACCTCCTTGTTGAAGTTGTAGATGCTGCCGGCACTGAGCGGTATCCCGAACTGATCGGCAAAATGCTCCTCGATCCGCTTGTAGGGGAGGAGTTGGAAGCTGGACATGTAGACCGACTGGATCTTGACCCCCGGAGGCATACTGGGTCTTGACCTTCACATGCTCCGGGAAGGGGGCGACCACGCGCCGTCCCCGTTCATCTTCCAGAATCTCGGCCTGATATTCCGTGACCACTCGGGAGATCTGGATATCGAATACCTGGCGGCGTTCATAACCGATACAGCGGAAGGTCCCAGCGGTGGGAAGCGTGGCCCGATCGACCTTGAGCGACTCGACATGGTCCGGATCATCGACCAGTTCCAGGTGATTGCCGCTATGGCCCTTTTGGCCGCCGGGGGAGTTGTTGCCGTTGTTGCGCTTTTTCTTGCGGTTGGGGTCGCTGGACGGGGGCTTGGAGCTGTTGCCGCTATTGAGTCCCAGCCGGTTCAACAACACCGTGGTCAGGGTCAGCAACAACTCCAACGATGCCCGTAGCGCCGGCGAGAGGTTCTTCTCCTCCTCGAGCTGGCGTTTGACCGCCGCGAGGGTCTTCTCGACCGGGATGTTGTCGATCGTCATTGGCCGGGTTACTCGAACGTCTCGCCCGCTTCCACGGCCATGATCGAGGACAGTACCGCCAGGCGTTCAGCAGGGGGCATGGCCTGATAGCGCCGCCCCCAACTCTGCGCCTTGCGTTTGACGTTCTGGCGGTGGGTGAAATTGCGCCCCGCATAGGCGGGCCAGTGCACTCGATCCGGGGTGAAATTGAACCACAGCTTCTCGGTTCTGACCCCGGCCTGGTTCATCACCTGCAACTCCAGGCTACGCCACTGCCCCAGCAGATCGTCGTAGAGCGCCGATGGGTAGCCGGAGAGGATCACCGAACAGGGCAGTGACTTGAGCAGTTCCAGCAGCTCAACATGATCTTGCTCCTCGTACTCGAAACGGTAACGACGTTTAGAACTGCGGGTGTGGTGCAGATACGGCGGATCGCAGTAGAGCAGTTCCCGGCCCTGAAAGTCGAAGGCGCCGAGAAACTGATGGGCGCAGCCACACACCTTCTCGACCGGATAGTCACACTCAAAGCGGGCCAGTGCAGCGGGATCGCGATCGATGGCAATATTGCGCAACGTCGGCGGCTTGCGCTGCATGATCGCGCCACCCCCAAGATGGGTCTCGATGTAGGTGTCGTGGGGCGGCATCAGGGCAATGATCGGCTGGCACAGACCTGAAGTCGCTTTGGAACCAAAGTAGCTGCCCATGACCGCGGCTCATTCTCAAGTAGAGGATGGACCGCAGCATAGGTGGAGCTTCCTACGCTGTCAAGAGTTGACGTGGGCGGTTCTTGGTTCGGAGAATAGGGTCATAGCTTGGTTCTGTCAGGTGCGATGGTGAAGTACCCCTGAATAGTTACGGGGACGGAGGGATTAAATATTAATCCCTCCGTCCCCCTTTTCTCTTTTCCTCCGGCCCGGCGCGCCCATGCCGTGCGTCCCCGCACTACCTCGACAGAGGAGAGGTTAGAGCTCAGTCGTGGCGATTGGGCAGTCGCCAATTTTGATGAAGGGTTCTGATATGCAATCGTTGGGGGGTGACGATCCACGAAAGCGTGCGCAGCAGAGCGGGGCGTGCCAATCACCCGCTTGATGCTTTGCTTCTGGCTCAATCGAGCCCCATCACAATACACCAGTAGGTTTCCACCTCGGCCAGTTCATGTTCGGTCAGGACCGTCAGAATCTCGTCCATGAAACGACGGTTGTCGATGGTTCTCGTCTGATCCAGCATGATGTCCGAATCGGCATCGAGGGCATCACGCGCATTCAGGCGGTAGCGCAGTGGCGCGGCGGCGTCGAGTAACTGCGTCGTCAGGGGCAGTACCGTCGTGCTGGGATGTCCGGCTTCGTTCAGCAGATCGCTCTGCATGACAAGGCAAGGGCGGATCTTGCCGGGTTCGGTGCCTTTTGAGGGATTGAAATTGGCCAGATAGATCGCGCCGCGCTTGACCGGCATTCTCGTTACAGCCCGTCAGCGCTGGCTGCGTCGAAATCGTCGTCGGCCTGTTTGACCTGGGCGCGCGTCTTCAGGGAAGCATCGCGCAACTGCCGTCGCAGCGCCTCGCGCTCCAGCTCGTGCTGGTAACGGCGTACCGCATCGCGGATTACCCCGCTGCGCGTGGTCTTCATGCGCCGCGCGAGCCGCGTGAGCAGCGCATCGAACTCCCGGTCGGCCCGGACAGTGATCGTCTTCATCGTATGTACACCCGTAGTACGGTCTGCAGTATATGGGGCGGGACACCGCCGGGCAACCGCGTCCTGCCGCGAGTTGGTGTGCAATTTGAATAGAACAAGTGAGAGAACGACTTGAGATCGGCGCGAATCGGGAGAGAAAGGCATTTCAACTAGACACGATCTGGATACGGTGCCTTCGTAAAAGAAAGGGGACCAAGAAAGGGGACGGGGGAAAAGGGGACGGAGGGATTAGATATTAATCCCTCCGTCCCCTTTTCCCGGGATGGCAAAACGCAACACCTGATCCCGAGGTTCAGCGGTCGTTCCGCTCCAGCTGTTGTTGCAGTCGTTCGAGTTGCGCCTGGATGTCCCGAAGGGTGGGTTCGTGCTGTTCCTCCGCCTTCATCTTGAGCAGCTTTTCGTTCTCCGCGTTCATCACGTTGACGACGATGCCGATGACCATGTTGAGGAACGCGAACGCGGTGAAGAAGATGAAGCTCAGATAGTAGAACCAGCTCCAGGGGTGTACCGTCATGGTCTCGTACATCACGTCGGTCCAGTCCTCGAAGGTCATCACGCGAAACAGCGTGAGCATCGAGATCGCGATGTCACCCCAGAGGGTCGGATTGATCGACTCGAACAGCGTGGCGCCGATCGCGCCATAGATGTAGAAGATGATGAACATCAGCAGGATCACGTAGCCCAGCTGGGGCAGTGCTTTCAGCAGCGAGGTGAGCAGCATGCGCAGTTCCGGCACGATGGATACCATCCTCAATACCCGGAATACCCGCACCAGGCGCGCGACCAGAGCCATATCGCTGTTTTCGATCGGGATCAGGCTGACCAGCACGACCAGCGTGTCGAACAGGTTCCAGGCGTTGTAAAAGAACCTGCGCTTGTTGGGCTCGGCAATGAAACGGATGCCGATCTCGGCGAGAAAGATGACCGTGACCAGTACATCCAGCCAGCCGAGCAACAACTGACTGGTCGGTGGGAGTTCATAGGTCTTTACGCCGACCAGCAGCGCCGAGGCAATGATCACCGAGACGACGAAAAGCTCGAAGGCCTTGTTACTGCGCACCCGCTCGAAGGACGCCTGAATCGCAGAGCTGTTCACCTTGAATCGCACCTGTTGTCTGGAGGAAGGGAAAGGAAGATTGACCCGAATCGGCCCATCAGTTGGTCGATGGTTACCCGATGAGGCCGGAGTCTAGCGCGCAATTGTTCGGCTGCGAACGACCCGCACGCCGTCTGGCGGGGAAATCCTCACAGCAGAGATCTGGGGTCAGAGATCTTGGGTCACAGAGATCTTGCGTAAAAAGGGGACGGAGGGATTAATCTTTAATCCCTCCGTCCCCTTTTGGACTCCGTCCCCTTTTGGAGGTCGTCATAAACCATGTGCACCCGCTACATCACCCCTGACCGCAGGGCCATGGAGGCCTACGTCTCCCATGTCCCGTCCTGGTGGCGACAAAGCTTCGATGTCCGCATCACCAAGGCTGGGGAAACTTGGCTGTTCGGTGAGGTGGAAGAGGTCCGGGAACTCGTCGGGCCGTGCCCCGACGCGTGGCTCGAGGCCTACCCCGTGGCCCGCAACCTCGGCGACGTGCCTGAGCAGATGGAGCCGGCCGGGGCAGCCGGCGAGGCGGGGGGGCCGTGAGGGTCGTCCCCGAGGCTTGACCTTGCTGGGCGGCGAGCTGATCCGGCGAAGGGACGAAGATCCCGAGTTGAAGAAGCAAACGGTGGCGGCACTGCTGGCGGCTTTCGTCGATGGCGAAGGCGGACCGCTGGTGTGGCCGCAGACCAGCGAATCCGCGCAAAAGGAGTTCGACGTGACGTGCCGGAAGCTGCACCGCTTCCTGCTCACCCACGTTCCGGCATTTCACTGAGGCGTCGGGCAAGCTGCGCGTTCCGGGGGCGGGCCCGCAAGGGGCCGCTGGCACGGGCCGGCGGGAGGCAAAAGCCGCAGCGCTCGGGAGTGGATCGCCACCGCCATGGCTTATATGCTCAGGCCGAGCCCACGGTATCGGCTCGCCAGTCGACCGCCCGCCCCTGGGGCCCGGTCATGGGGCTCATCTCAAACGGAGAGTCGTCAGTGCAGGAGTCGGAGCCGCGGGAACCCGGCGAGTTGGTCTGTTCCAGGACGTCCCTGGCCTTGACGGTGACGGTGCGCATCCTGGGTTTGCTGTTATTGGTGTGCGGCCTGTGGGCCCTGGTGACGGTGCTGTTCGAGGCCGTGGGGCTCTATCGTGACCCCGGCCGCATCGAGGCCATGGTGGTCACCATCGAGCGGGCCGCCGGCCTGCCCACCATGGATATTTCCCGCAACGCCGGGCCTTCCCAACTCGGTGCGGACGGGCCGTCACCGCCTGCCACCTTGGCCTTCCGACCCGCCTACTTCCTTGGCTGGTTCCTGGCCATCCTGCTGTTCCTGGTCATCGGCAAGCTGGCGGACTGGCTGCTTTCCCGCGGCCTCGCCCTGGTCTCCTTTCGCTGTGGACGGGGAGGGGCCGGCCAGGCCTGAGTCCTGCGGGCGTGGCGGGTCCTGCGCCGCCCCTATTCATCGCCATTCCTCCCCCCCGATACACCACCCACATCGTCCTCCCTGTTCCTCACTGTGGGCACTGGTTGGCACATCCGTTTCTACCGCCATGGAACATTTGTCCCTTCAGGGCAGACTAAACTAACTACTATCTTGTGTCGTAAGGCAGAGAAGGACCCCTGTCCAACACACGTGTCGGGGGAATCGTTCAAGTCGCCGGAGGTGCCATGGCCAGCATGACGCAGGACACGAACACGCGGGCTCATTTCGTCGAGTCCCTCACGAGTTTCACCCAGCAACACCGGGCGAAGCGCTGGGAGGGGACGTTCCAACAGTTCCTGGAGGACGTCCTGGCGGACCACGCCGACCAAGTGTCCCGTACTAGCCACGAGTACGTGTGGGACATGCTGCGCTGGTATGCCGGCCGCGAGGAGCAGGAGGGCGAGGAGGCCACGCCCTACGCCCTGTTCTCCCGGGAACTCTATGGCATCGACGCCGCCCTCGAGCGGGTGGTGGAGTATTTCAAGGCCGCCAGTGCGGGGTCCGAGGTGGGCAGGCGCTTGCTGCTGCTGCTGGGGCCGCCCTCCGGCGGCAAGTCCAGCCTGGTGATCCTCTTGAAACGCGGCCTCGAGGAATACAGCCACACCGACGAGGGGGCGCTGTACGGCCTCCAGGGCTCGCCCATTCACGAGTCCCCCCTGCTGCTGGTGCCCCACAGCCTGCGGCCAGAGTTCCGCGAGGCCTATGGTGTGGACATCAAGGGCGAGTTGTCGCCCCACAGCAAGGCGCGCCTGGAGCAGGAGTTCGACGGCGATTTCATGCGATTCCCGGTGGAGCGTATCTTCATCTCCGAGGCCGATCGCATGGGGGTGGGTACTTATGCCCCCCATGACCCCACCACGGCGGATATCGCCGATCTGGTAGGCTCGGTGGACCTGTCCAAGGTGGCGGAGTACGGCGACGAGGGGGATCCGCGGGCGTGGTCCTGGTCTGGCGCCGTCTACGCCGCCAGCCGCGGCATGCTGGAGATGATCGAGATCCTCAAGGTGAAGCGGGAGTTTCTCTACCTGCTGCTCACCCTGACCCAGGAGAAGAACGTCAAGGTGGCGCGTTTCCCCCTCATCCATCTGGACGAGACCATCGTCGCCCACACCAACCTCGCGGAGTTCCGCAAGTTCCTGCAGGAGAAGGAAAACGAGGCCCTGCTGGACCGCATGGTCATCATCCAGGTGCCTTACGCCCTGTCCTACGTCGAGGAGGCGCGCATCTACCACAAGCTTATCTCCAAGGCGGCGGCGTTTCGCGACGTGCACCTGGACCCCCACGCCCTGCGCACGGCGGCCGTGTTCGCCATCCTCACCCGCCTGCAGAAGCCGGAGCGGGCCGATCTCGACCTCACCAAGAAGCTGCGCCTGTACGCCGGCGAGGACGTGGAGGGGATACCCGGGGGCGAGGTGGACCGCATCAAGGCGGAGTCCAGCGAGGAGGGCCTCACGGGGGTCAGTCCGCGTTTCGTACTCAACGCCCTGTCCAGCGCCATCACCCGCAGCGAGGTGGCCAGCCTCACCAGCATGGAGGTGTTGCTGGCCATCAAGGCTTCCATCGAGTCCGACGCCCGCATGGACCCCAAGCAGAAGGCCCAGTGGGTGGATTTCCTGGTGACCGCCCGCAAGGACTTCTACAACCGCTGGGTCAAGGAGGATGTCCACAAGGCCCTGTTCGCCTCCTTCGAGAGCGAGGCCCAGGAGCTGCTGGACAAGTACCTGGACGAGGTGGAGGCGGCCCTCGACCAGCGGGAGGTCACGGATCCCATCACCGGCGATACCCGGCCGCCGGACGAGCGCTTTCTGCGCTCGGTGGAGGAGAAGATCCGCATCTCCGACTCGGGCAAGGGCTCCTTCCGCCAGGAGGTGGTGCGCAAGGCCATGATCGCCTTCAAGAAGGGCGAGAAGTTCACCCTCGACAGCCACGCCCGCCTGCATCGCGCCATCGAGCAGTACCTGTTCGAGGAGCGCCGCGATGTGCTGCGGCTGGTGGCCTCCTCGGCGCGGCCGGACGACGACACGGCCCACAAGATCTCGGTGGTGCAGGAGCGCCTGGTGAACGAGTACGGCTACGACGAGCACAGCGCCAAGGAGGCCCTCAACTACGTCACCACCCTGTTGTCCCAGGAATGAGGTCAAAGACACCATGTTGATCCACGGCGGCAGGCAGGACGAAGGCGGCGGACAGGGCTGGTACGACCTGTTCTCCCGCGCCGCCCGCGACTGGCTGCGCCACAACGAGAAGGTGCGCGAGGCGGTGCGCGGCGGCCTGCCGGACCTCATCTCCGAGGCCGGTATCCTCACCGGCAGCGGTGGGCGCACCGTGCAGGTACCGGTGCGCCTGCTGGAGCACTACCGTTTCACCCTCGACGACTCCGATACGCGCAGCGGCGTGGGGCAGGGCGAGGGCGAGCCCGGCGACATCCTGCGCCCCGGCGAGCCGACCCAGGGCCGGGGCGGCCGCAAGGGCAGTGGCGAGGGCGGTGGCGGCATCGAGATGGTCATCGAGCTCAAGGTGGACGACATCGTGGACTGGCTGTGGGAGGAGTTGCAGCTTCCCAACCTCAAGCCCAAGGACGGCAAGGTGGAGGAGGACGACTACATCCGCAGCGGCTGGGACCGGCGCGGGGCGCGGGCGCGGCTCGATCGGCGGCGCAGCCTCAAGGAGGCCATCAAGCGTCGCAGCGTGGTCACCGAGGGGCCCATGTTCACGGACGACGACCTGCGCTACCGGCAGCTGGTCAAGAAGCCGCGGCCGTCCACGGATGCCGCCCTCATCATGATGATGGACGTCTCCTCCAGCGTCTCCGATGCCGACCGCCGGCTGGCCAAGACTTTTTTCTTCTGGGCCCTCCAGGGCCTGCGCCGCCAGTACCGCAACATCGACACCGTGTTCATCGCCCACACCACCGAGGCCTGGGAATTCAGCGAAGAGGAGTTCTTCCAGGTGGCGGGCCAGGGGGGCACCGTGGCCTCCAGCGCCTTCGGCCTGGCGGAGGCGGTGATCGCCGAGCGTTTCAATCCGGACCGTTACAACCTCTATCTTTTCTACGCCTCGGACGGCGAGAACGCCCGCACCGACGAGGTGGCCAGCATGGAGGCCCTCTACCGGCTGGTGGACGTAGCCAACTTCATCGGCTACGTGGAGACGGGGCGCGGCATCAATCTGCCCCTGGAGACCGAGACCGGCAGCCAGTTCCAGCAGCTCGCGGCCGAGGGGCTGGCCGCGGTGGGCTACCCGCTGCGGGACGAAGGGGACGTGTGGAAGGCCATCCGCGCCTTCTTCCGGCAGCAGCAGGCGGCATGAAGGCCATGCACGACCAGCTCGAGCGCTATACGACGCAGCTGGAGGCCCTGGCCCGGGATCAGGGCCTCGATTACTATCCCGTCGATTTCGAGCTGGTACCCGCCAGCTTCATGACCGAGGTGGCCGTCTACGGCCTGCCGGTGCGCATGCCCCACTGGTCCTTCGGGGTGCGCTATATCCACCAGTACGTGCAGCACCGCATGGGCCATTCGCGCCTGTTCGAGGTGGTGTTTCCCGGCAACCCCGGGCGTGCCTATCTGTCCGAGAACAACAGCGTGGAGGAGAACACCCTGGTGGTGGCCCACGTCCTCGGCCACGCCGACTTCGCCAGGAACAATGCCCTGTTCGCCGCCAGCCAGCGCCAGGTGGGCTATGACATCGTGGACCTGGCGGCCCAGCGCGCCAAGCAGATCGCGGGCTTCATCGAGGCCCACGGCGTGACCGCGGTGGAGGCGGTGTTGGATGCGGCCCTGGCTCTCGAGCCCCATATCGATGTCAATCATCCCCTGCGCCGGCCGCCCTATCCGGAGTATGTGGAGGACGCCCCGAAGGGGTCTGGCGACGGCTTCCACAGCCGCTTCGCGACCCTGCCGGGCGAGGCCGCGCCGGCGCCGGCGCGCCAGCACCGGCGGGCGCCCGTGCCGCCCCACCCGGAACTGGACCTGCTGTGGTTCATCGCCAACTACGGCGGGCAGATGGAGGACTGGGAGCGGGACATCTTCCTCATGGTGCGGGAGGAGTCGTTCTACTTCCATCCCCTCTTCTCCTGCCAGATCATGAACGAGGGCTGGGCCTCCTACTGGCACGCTCGCCTGTTGCGGGAGGCGGACTTCCTGCCCCAGCATCTGTATCTGGAGGCCATCAAGACCCATTCCGACGTGGTGCGCCCCTACGCCGGTGACGACCAGACGGCCCTGGCCATCAACCCCTATCACGTGGGCTTCGTACTGTGGGAGCGCCTGGTGGAGGAGCAGGGCCTGGAGGCGGCGCGCCGGGTGATGTCCTGCGAGGACGACTTCGGCTTCCTACGCAACCATCTGGACGAGGCCCTCGCCCGCGAGTTGCGCCTGTTCCGCTACCAGGCCCGCCGCAACGGCGAGATCGCGGTCACGGCCGCCGATCTGGACGACCTGGTGGAGGAGATCCTGGCCCCCAGGTTCAACTTCGGGGCGCCCCGTATCGCGGTGGCGGAGCTGGGCAACGACGGATCCCTGATCCTGGAGCACGACCATCGCACGGACGGCCGGGGGCTGGACCTGGAGCGCTCTGCCAAGGTGTTGGAGTACATCCAGCGGGTATGGCGGCGGCCGGTGGTGCTGCGCACCGTGGACGGCGACGGCGCGGAGCGCATCATCGAGAGCCGTTGACGGGGGCGCCGGCTATCCATAGCCGGGAGCCCTCCCCCCGCTGAGTGGGGGAGGGCAGGGTTCTATCTCGAACAGGTGATTGGCCCGACGCCTTTCCCCCGCCCATCCTCCCCCGCTGCGCGGGAGAGGGGACAAGGTGTGCCCGTTGGGCACGGTGGGTTTATGGGCTACAGGCCGATGAGTTCGGCATGGACCCCGCTGTTCTTCACGGTGCCGAGGATCTCGCTGCTCTTGATCCGCTCCGGGTCGTACTCCACCACCATCAGGTGGGGCTTCTCGTCGTGGCTGACCGCGGCCATGACGCCGCTGAGGCCGAGAAGCTTGTCTGTCAGGGCCGCGCGCACCTCCGCGCTCACGTTCTCATCGATATGAACGGTTACATCCACCATGTTGTCGCTCATTGGGGTCTCCTAATCTTTATCTGGCGTGGTGCCTGGGCACCGTACAGGGTCATTCTCCCATTAGCAGTCTAGGCCGCCGGCCACGGTTTTGACATGTCCCCGGACAAGTAATAACCGCACGGCGACGCCGGCCATGGTCGCACGAGGCTCAATTGGGCGGGTTCCGCCGTGGTTCCGTGGCCAGGGCCCGCAGGAATGCCTTCTCCTCCTCGGACAGCACCTCGGTGGCGTGGATGGCCCTGCGCACCCGCACCTTGCCGTTGCGGCGGTCCAGGGCCCGGCGATCCTCACTACGCCGTTCGCTCGCGCGCCGGATGGCGGTGCGGCGCTCGGCACGCCGCCGTTCGAGGGGCAGGACGTCGAAATCAATGGGATGGACGGCCGCCGAGTCGGCCCGGCGGTCGCCCTGGCGGCGCTCTGCCACCCGTCGCTCGGTCCAGCGCCGCCCGTCGCTGCGTCGCCGCATCTGGCGGCGACCGTCGGCGGGTCGTTCGTTCCGGTAGTCACGCATGCTCTGGGACGTTCAGTGGTAAACAGGGTTTATTATTTTACATGCGACCCTCTAACCATAGGAAATGTTTCGATAAAAGTGATCCCCGTCGCGGACTCCCCGGTCAGCGCTCGAGCTGGTAGTAGATATCCAGGGCCTGCTCCGTGCCGGAGCGGCTCTCCACTTCGATGTGCTCCGTGAGACGCAATTTGAGGATCACTTCGCCCACCGTGTCCAGCACGCCCTGGCTGTAGCTCAGATACAGATTGGGGTTCAGGTATTTGCCCAGGATCACCGAGCTGTCGGCTATGCCGTTGGCCCCGCCCTCCACCCGCAGCTCGTCCAGGCCCAGCCGCTGGCCGATGTCCTGCAGTACCGGGGCGCTGCGGCTCAAGCCCATGGACAGGGCGGCGGCGGCCATGTCCAGGCCCTCCTGCTGGCCGGCCTGATCCAGCCCCCGCCCGGTGACCAGGTAGGCCAGGGCCTCGGCATCTGACGAGGCGGGCTCGGTGTAGATGCGGGGGCGCGGATTACTTACCGGGCTGTTAATGGCGAGAAAGGCCTTGACCCGGCCATCGTTGGAGGTACGCACGGCCCGCAGGTCCAGGGTGGGATTCTCCACCGGGCCGTTGAACAGCAGACGGCCCTGTTCCACCCGAAGATCCTGGCCGTAGGCCTTGTAGGCGCCATCCACCAGGTCGATGCGCCCATACAGTTGGGAGCCCTCGGCGCCCACCTTCGCATCCAGGTTGCCGGTGAGGCCGGTGGTGAGGCCGAAGCCCTTGAAACGTACCTCGTTGCCCAGGACCACGTTCACGTCGGCGGTGAGTCGTGGCGGCGCGGAGTCAGCCGTGGGCCCCGTGTCCTCCTGCTTCTCTACCACTACGGCGTCGTCGGAGACCTTTACCGCCGAGGGGGGCAGCTCCTTCAACTCGATGCGCGCCCGGGGTACGGTGAGGCGACCGCTCAGGTGGTAGCGGCCGCTGCCCCTGATGCGCAGATCGGGAGACACCACGACGCCGATGTCAGGCAGGTCGGCGGCCTGCACCCGCTCGCCGGTGATGGTGAGGTCGATGCCGGGGCCGGGGGCGGCGAAGGGGTCCACGCTGCCCGCCAGGTTCAGGGTGCCCTCGCCGGAGCGCAGGCTGCCCGCCAGGGCGAAGGGTCCGCTGCCGTCGCCCTCCAGCATGATGTTCATATCCCGCAACTCCAACCCCACCGCCACGACGTCGCTGCGGCCGTCCGCGAGTTCCAGCCGGCCGTCGAAGCGGGGTGCCTCCAGGGTGCCCCCAACGGCGACATCGAGAGCCAGGCGGCCGTCCACCTCGGCGAGGGCCGGCACGAAGCCGCTCACCAGGGCCAGGTCCGGCAAGTTGGCGTCGATGCGGCCCTTCAGGGCCGGTCGTTCCCCGGCCCCGAGGCGGATGCGGGCCTGCAGGCCGCCGTCCTCGGCGAGGCGCAGGCCGGCCTCGGCCGTGCCGCCGTCGGGGCCGTAGCGGGCATCCACCCGTACATCGCCGAAGGGCACCACGAGGGGCTCATCATCGCCGGTGGCCACGGTGAGGGTGCCATCATCCGAGCGCAGGCTCAGGGTGGCTGCGGGTGCCGCAACGGGGCCGGCGATGCCGAAGTCACCGTGCAGGTCCCCCGCCAGCCGAGTCTCTGGGGGCAGTGCGACGGCCAGCCAGGCCAGGGGCAGGCCGGCCAGGGTGCCCGCCACGTCCATCTCGCCGCCCTGGCGCCAGGCGCCGCCGGCACACAATCGGGCGTCCTCCCGGGTCAGGCACAGGGGCCCGGTGTCCACCGCCTCGGGGGACAGGGTCAGGGCCACCGCCTCGGCCAGGGTCCAGGGGCCCGGGATGGGGGCATCCAGGGCCAGGGTGGTGAGTTCACCGCGCCAGCGTTCCCCATCGAGGCCGCCGCGGGCGGCCAGCTCCAGGCTGCCTGCCGGGCCCGTGGCGTTCACGGTGATGAGATGGTTTTCGGGGGTGCCGTTAATGATCGCCGCGAGGTCGTCGATGCGTTGACCTCCCCCGGCCAGGCCGGCGGCCTCGAGGCGCAGATCGGCGCGTTCGCCGGTCCAGGTGGCGGCGAGGTCTAGGCGCTCGGCGGCGTAGGCCTCGAAACCGACGCCCCTGGCGGTGAGTTCGGCCTGCAGGGTGGGGGCGGCGGGGGTGCCGCCCACCCGCCCCTCGCCCTGGATGTTGCCCCGCAGGCCCGGGTAGACGGCGGCGAGATCCGGGGCCTGGATGGCGTAGTCGAGGTTCAGTCGTTCCCCGGCCTCGCCCGTCAGGGTCAGCCGGTTGTCGCCGGAGGCCACGACGAACCCGTCGGTGGCGGCGCGGCCGGCCGCGTATTCGAGGGTACCGCGGGCCATCACCGGTTGGTCCCGCAGGCGTCCCTCCAGCCGCTGCACGGCGACGGTGGCGGTAGGCCCTGCCGGCGGCAGGCTGCCCGTGCTGCCGATGCGCGCGTTCAGCCGGCCCGGCCACTCGGGCAACAGGCCCCGGGGATCGATGCCGTCCGCCTCCAGGGTCAGGTCCCAGCGCATATCCGCCTGGGGCCGCAGCTCCCCCGCCAACCGCACCTCGCCGTCGAGGCCGGCGATGGTGGTGTCGATGGTGGCGCGGTCGCCGGCGTAACCGAACTCGCCGCCCAGGGCGAGGGGCAGATCCCGCAGCTGGCCGGCGAGGCGCTCCACCGTCACCGTGGCCTGGAGGCCGGTGGCCGCCACGATGCCTGCGCTCTTGAGGGTGCCGGAAAGTGCGCCCGGCCAGTCTGCCACCATGGACCCGGGGTTCAGTCCGGCCACCGCCAGCGCCAGGTCCCAGTGGGGTTCCGGCGACCAACCGGCGCTGCCGCTGACGGTGAGAGTCCCCTCCAGGGCCTGGAGGCGGGCGTCGAGATCGCGAAGCCCTGCGGTATCGCCCCTGGCCGTGAAGGAATCGACGCGTAGCGTCGGCAGGTCCGGCCCCCCCAGGGTGGCGGTGGCGTCGAGGGCGTAGTCGCCGGCGCTGCCCTCGAGGTGTGCCTTCAGGTCCTCCACGGTCATTTCCGCCGTGCCCTCCAGGGGCCAGCCCAACCTTGCGGCGTCCAGGGTGAGGGCGAACCGCGGCTCCGCTTCGGTGAGGTCCAGCCGGGCCTCCACGCCGGCCTCCACCGGGGCGGTGGTGCGCAGGGTCAGGATGGGCTGCAGGGCGGGGCCGGCGATATCGAGGCGGGCCGCCAGCAGACCCGCCTCGGGGATCGGCACGGTGGCCGTGAGGCCGCCATCCAGGGTATGGGGGGCCTTCGTCGCGAGGCCCAGTTCGCCCGTCACGGTGGCGCCCTCGCCGCGTATCTCGATGTCTCGAAGGGTCAGTCCTTCGGGGTCCAGCCGGGCCGTGAGGGTCAGGAGTTCGAGACGCCGGGACGGCTCCCCGGCGATGTGGAGGTCCTCCACCCGCAGCTCGTCCACCTGGATGGCCAGGGGCAGGGCGATATCCGGCAGGGTAGGGGGCGCGGCCGGGGGCGCCGGCTCGCCGCCGGGTTCGAGGTGATAGCGGATGCCGGTGGCGCTGAGGGCCGTGATGTGGAGGCGGCCCTCCAACAGGGCCAGGGGCCGCCAGGCGAGGCCCAGGCGGTCCACGGTGAGTTCGAGGCCGGGGGCGTCGATGCCGAGCCGGTGCCATTGGAGGTCGCTCGCCAGGGTGCCCTCCACTCGCTCGAATGTGACCTCGATGCCGTGGTCGCCGGCCAGGCGGGCCGCCGCGCGCAGCAGCCAGTGGCTTCCCGTCTCGCTGGTCACCAGCCAGGCCGCCGCCACGAAGGGCAGGAGGATCGCCACCACCACGGCCATGAGGGCCCAACGCCAGCGCCGGGTCATGTCAGAGGTCGACCCCGAGGCCGAAGTGGATGCGCCACTCGTCCTCGGAGGTGTCGTCGGGGAAGGCGATGTCGAGGCGAATACGGCCCACCGGCGAGTACCAGCGCAGGCCCCCGCCATAGCCCTGCTTGACGCGGATGTCATCGGTATCGAAGGCGTTACCGGCATCCACGAAGGCCGCTCCCCACCAGTCTTCGTTCCACAGGGGATGTTCGTACTCGATGCTGGCGGTGATGAGGTGCTTGCCGCCCACCACTTCGCCGTCGCTGTCCCTGGGGCCGAGGCTCTGGAAGGCATAGCCCCGCACGCTGTTGTCGCCGCCGGCGAAGAACCTCAGGGAGGCCGGCAGATCGGCGAACTTCGGGGTCAGGGTGGTGCCCAGGTCGACGCGCCCGGTCACGCGTCCCCAGTCGGCGAAGCGGTAGATGCCCTTGGCATTGGCCTTCACCTGGAACAGGGACGTGCTGGAGAGCAGGGCCTCGTGGGTGCCCTGGAGTTCCAGGCCCAGGCGGTAGCCGCGCCGGGTGCGCAGGGGGTCGTCGGCCTCGGTGCGGTTCCAGCCGATGCCGGGCAGCACGAAGTTGGAACTCACATCCTCGTTGCCGATGTCGGAGCGCTCGCTGAGGACCTTGATGAAGCGGCTGTGGTTCCAGGGACCCACGCGCCGGCTGTCGAAGAAGCCGAGATTGACGCTGTCGCTGGTGAAGCTGTCGGTGTTGTCGTGTTCGAAGGCCCCGGTGAAGCGGTAGTTCTGCTTATGGGGGTCCTTCCCGGGGATGCGGTATTCCGCCGACAGGGTGGATATCACCGGCGACAGGCGCACGTCGGTGGAAAAGCGATGGCCGCGACGGTTGATGTAGCGGTTCTCGTAGCCGGCGGATACCCGCGGCCCGCTGTCCGTGGCGAAACCCACGCCGGCCCGCCAGGCGTGGCGGGACTCGCGGGTGAAGTTGACCTCCACCGGTATGCGTTCCCCCGTCGCCTGGTCCCGCAGGGGCCGGACCTCCACACCTTTGAAATAACCGGAATTGCTGAGGTTGCGGTCGAGGCTCACCAGGGCGCTCACCTCATAGGGAGCATCCGGGTCGTAAGCGCCGAGGCGGCGTACGAAGCCTTCTTCGAGGGGCTGTTCGCCGAGGCGCAACTCGCCGAAGCGATAGCGGGTCCCGGCGGCGAAGTCGATGAGGATGTCCGCCGCCTGCTCGGCCTTGTGGATACGCAGGGTGCTGCGGGTCAGGCGGGCGTCGAAATAACCCCGTTCCAGGGCCAGGCTGCGCAGGCCCGCCTTGATGGCTTCGTAGCGACCGTGATGCAACTGATCCCCCTCCTTCAGGGGCAGGTCGGCGAGCAGGTCCTCGAAGGCCGGATCGTCGCGGGCATCGCCGTCGAGGTCCACGGTGACGGTACGCACGCGCACCGGTGGGCCCGGGTCGACGGTAACGGTGGCCAGCCAGCAGTCGCCGCCGGTATCGAGCTCCTTGCGGATCTCCGCCTCGTAGTAGCCGAGGGCATGGAGGGCGGGCCGGATGTCCTCCTCCACGGCGGCGTAGAGCCGGCGCAGGTGTCCCGGCCGGGTCTCGCAGGACGCCTCGGCGAGGCGCAGGTGAAGGCGCAGGTTGTCTTTCAGCACGCCGTCGCCGCCCGTGACCTCGATCCGCGTCTCGGCGCGCGCGGGGACGGGCGACAGCCCCCCGAGGAGGGCGGCGGCGAGGGTCATGGGCAGGACGAGGGGATAGCGGGCGGGGCGCATGTTAACGTGAAAATCGCGAAGCACAATCTCCCCCTCTCCCTCTGGGAGAGGGATGGGGTGAGGGAACTCTCATGGCGATACGCGCTCTTCTTTCATCATCTCGGGCGGTGCGTATCGCCATGAGAGTTAGGGGAAATCCACCAATATTTGCTCAAGAATACACGGCCCCGCTTTTCCTGCAACCGACAAGAAGTGTCGAAAAAGCCTCTGTGTTCCATCCCCGGCGAGGTCGGTGCGCGCCATGCCATGTCTGCGAGGACCCGGCCCGAGGCCGGGCCCCGGGGGCCTCAGGCCAGCAGGTAGTGAAGGAATATGCCGCCGAAGACGGCGGCGCCGAACCAGCTGTTGTGCAGGAACGCCGCGAAGCAGCGTGCGGGCTCGCGGTGGCGGATCATGGCCTGCTCGCGGATGGCCAGGCCCGCGGCCACCACCAGCCCGGCATAGTACCAGGCGCCGAGTTGGTGGAGCTGACCCACGATCCCCAGCAGTACCAGCACCATGGCCTGGAGGACGCCGATGATGAGGCGATCCATGCCGCCGAACAGCACGGCGGTGGATTTGATGCCGATGCGCACATCGTCCACCCGATCCACCATGGCGTACATGGTGTCATAGGCCACCGTCCACATCACCGCCGCCCCATACAGCAGCCAGGCCTCGAAGGGCGGCAGGGCGTCGGTATGGGCGGTATAGGCCATGGGGATGGACCAGCTGAAGGCCAGCCCCAGCACCAGCTGCGGCAGGTGGGTGATGCGCTTGAAGTAGGGATAGATCGCGGCCAGTAGCACCGCCACCAGGGACATGGCCACCGTGAGGGGATTGAGCAGCAGCACCAGGGCGAAGGCGAGGGCGCACAGCACGGCGAACAGCACCAGGGCCTCCCGGGGCGTCACGGCGCCGCGGGCCAGGGGGCGGTCGCGGGTGCGCGCCACATGGCCGTCGAAGTGGCGGTCGGCGTAGTCATTGATGACGCAGCCCGCCGAACGCATGAGGAAGACCCCCGCCACGAACACCAGCAGCACCACCGGGTCGGGGTGGCCCGCGGAAGACAGCCACAGGGCCCACAGGGCGGGCCACAGCAGCAGATAGGTGCCGATGGGCCGGTCCACCCGCATGAGGCGGCCATACTCCCGCAGCCGGCCGGCAAGCCCGGGATCAGGCATGGGGCCGGCCGGCCTCGGCGATGGCGGGAGCGAACACCTCCGTCACCAGCAGGGGATGTCCGCGCAGGCGAAAACGGGAACGCCGGCTCCACAACTCCACCCCCTCCGGCAGGTCCAGAGCCTGGCGGGTCAGGCGGTAGAGGGCCAGGGCCGGAGTCAGGCGGGTGAACTCCATGGCCTCCCGCACCACCGACGGGCTGGTGAAGAGGATATCCGCCAGGGGCCGGGTGCCCAGGCTGGCCAGCCGGCGGAAGGGGCCCGTCAGGGTGGCGCGGGGGATCACACTGTGGGCGAACACCAGACGTCGCTCGCCGCATTGCAGACGCACCTGCCGCACCAGTGCCTTGTCGTGGGGCCCCAGGCCCAGCAGAGGGGGCTCGTCCCGGAAGGGCCGGCGCCAGCCGTGGCGCAACAGTCCCACGGCCACCTCCTCGCCACACAGACGGGCCAGCCGGCGGGTCAGGGAATGGGGCTCGTAGACCCAGGGTCGCAGGGCGGCGGGTATCCGGGAATGCACCAGGACGCGATGGCTCCAGTTGGGAGTCGGGCCGGCGATCATGGTGTGGTGGGGAGTGGGAAAACGGCGGTCACGGGGTGTGCGCGGGGCTCCGGGGGCGGTTCTCAGACGTCGGCATAGTGTACCCCATCGCCTATCCAGCGCCGTATCAGGGGCCCCACCCGTTCGGGGTGGTGGCTCAGCAGGCGGGTGCCTGCCTGCTCCACCCGTGGCAGCAGGGCGGCGTCGCGCACCAGGTCCGCCACGCGCAGCTTGGCAAGCCCGGTCTGGCGGGTGCCGAGCACCTCGCCCGGGCCCCTCAACTCCAGGTCGCGCTGGGCGATGCGGAAGCCGTCGTTGGTCTCCCGCATCACCGCGAGACGCTCCCGGACGCCGTCCGACAGGGGCGCCTTGTAGAGCAGCACGCAACTGCTGGCCGTGCTGCCACGGCCCACGCGGCCCCGCAGCTGATGGAGCTGGGCCAGCCCCAGGCGCTCGGCGTTCTCGATGATCATGAGGCTGGCCTGCGGCACGTCGACGCCCACCTCGATGACGGTGGTGGCCACCAGTAGCTGGCTGTGGCCGGCCTTGAAGTCGGCCATGGCGGCCTGTTTCTCCGCCGCGCCCATGCGCCCGTGCACCAGGCCCACCCGCACCCCAGGCAGCACCGCGGCCAGGCGTTCCGCGGTGTCGGTGGCGGCCTCGGCCTCCAGCACCTCCGATTCCTCTACCAGGGTGCACACCCAATAGGCCTGGCGGCCGCCGGCACAGGCGGCGCGGATGCGTTCGATGACATCGTCCCGGCGGCCGTCGGGCACCGCCACCGTCTCCACCGGTCGGCGTCCGGCGGGGAGTTCGTCCAGCACGGACACGTCCAGATCCGCGTAGGCGGTCATGGCCAGGGTGCGGGGGATGGGGGTGGCGGTCATGATGAGCTGGTGGGGCCGCAGGCCGCCGTTCTCGCCCTTGCGCCGCAGGGCCAGGCGCTGGTGGACGCCGAAGCGGTGCTGTTCGTCCACCACGATGGCGCCCAGGCGCTCGAAGCGTACCTCCTCCTGGAACAGGGCATGGGTGCCCACCACCAGCCGGCTGCGGCCGGTGGCGAGATCCGAAAGGGCGGCCTTGCGGGCACGGGCCCCCACCTTGCCCGACAGCCAGGTGGCGGGGATGCCGAGGGGGGCGAGCCAATCCTCCAGGGTCCGCCAGTGCTGCTCGGCGAGCAACTCCGTAGGCGCCATGAGGGCGGCCTGACAGTCGTTCTCCACCGCTCGCAGGAGGGTGAGCACCGCCACCACCGTCTTGCCGGAGCCCACGTCCCCCTGGAGCAGGCGATGCATGGGGTGGGCACGACCGAGATCGCGGGCGATCTCTCCCCACACCCGTCGCTGGGCGCCCGTGAGGTCGAAGGGCAGGGCCTCCAGCAGGGGGCCGCAATGGTGGTCGGTGGCGGCGAGGACGGGGGCGTCCTGGTCCTCCACCTGCTTGCGCAGGCTGCGCAGGATGAGCTGGTGGGCCATCAATTCCTCGAAGGCGAGGCGTTGCTGGGCCGGATGGCGGCGTTCCACCAGGTCCTGTAGGCCGATGTCCGGGGGCGGCCGGTGGAGGGTCTGCAGGGCCTCGGTGAGGGGCGGCAGGCCCATGGCGTCCAGTACCTGGGGCGGCAGCAGCTCGGGAGGCGGGCGCTCGGCCATGAGGTCCAGGGCGAGGCCGGAGATGCGCCGCAGGGTATGCTGGCTCACCCCCTGAGTGGCGGGATAGACGGGGGTCAGGCAGGGCTCCGCCCGGGGCTCTTCGTCGTCCCGCAGGATGCGGTATTCCGGATGGACCATCTCCAGATCGGTGGGACCGGCGCGTACCTCGCCGTAGCAGCGCACCCGCGCGCCCTTCACGAGATGGCTCTGCTGGGCGCCCGAGAAGTGGAACAGCCGCATCCACAGGCCGCCGCTGCCATCCCGCAGATAGGCCATCAGGGAGCGGCGGCGGCCGAAACGCACCTGGGCCAGCTCGATGGTGCCCGCCACCATCGCCTCGGAGCCGGGGCGCAGGGCGCCGATAGGCAGGAGGCGGGTACGGTCCTCATAACGGTAGGGCAGATGGAAGAGCACGTCCTGCACCGTATGCACGTCGAGCTGGGCGAGCTTCTCAGCCTGGCGTTCGCCGATGCCACGCAACGCGGTGACGGGCAGCTCGAACAGGGGCGGTGGGTTACTGGCCAAGCCGGAGGTGCCTGGGACTGTGGAGGCGGGTGGCGTCAGCTGCGGCTGCGGGAGATGCGGTTGACCAGGCTGAGGGAGCGCACGCGGCGCATGACGCGGGCCAGGTGGGCGCGGTCGGCCACGTCGATGACGAAGGTGATGGTGGAGTAGAGGCCGTCCCGGTCCTCGATGTTGACGTTTTCGATGTTCGAACCCTCCTTGGAGATGGCCGAGGCCACGGTTGCCAGGGCGCCCTTCTGGTTGGCCAGCTCGACCCGGATCTCCGCCGGGAATTCACCGTCCACCCGGTTGCCCCAGGCCACGTCCACCAGCTTTTCGGGATGGTGAGTGTGATCAGAGGTGTTGCGGCACCACTGGGCATGGATGACGATGCCGCGGCCGGCGCTCACGAAGCCGTGGATGGGATCGCCGGGTATGGGCCGGCAGCACTTGGCGAAGTTCACCACCATGCCCTCGGTACCCTTGATGGTGAGGGGACGGGCGTGGTCTTCCAGGGCACCGGGATCGGCCGCTTCGTCACGGCCGGCGGGCACTAGACGGCGGGCCACCAGGGGGGCGATGCGGTTGCCGAGCCCGATGTCCGCCAGCAGTTCGTCCATGCTGGAGAACTTGAATTCCTCGAGGAGCCGATCGATGTTCTCCTGCGGGATCTCCTCCAGCAGCGCCGACTCGCCGGCCAGGGCGTTGCGCAGCAGGCGCTGGCCGAACTCGACCGCCTCGTCCCGTTGCAGGTTCTTGAGGAAACTGCGAATGGCCGAACGGGCCTTGCCGGTAACCACGAAGTTGAGCCAGCTGGGGTTGGGCCGCCCCCAGGGGGCGCATACCGCCTCCACCGTCTGGCCGCTCACCAGGGGGGTGCTCAGGGGAGCGTAGCGGCGGCTGATCTTGGCGGCCACGCAGGTATTGCCCAGGTCCGAATGCACCGCATAGGCGAAGTCGATGGGGGTGGCGCCCCGCGGCAGTACCATGATCTTGCCCTTGGGGGTGAAGACATAGACCTCATCCGGGAACAGGTCCACCTTGACGTTTTCGATGAACTCCACCGAATTGCCGGCGTTCTTCTGCAGCTCGAGGATCTCCTGCATCCAATCCCGGGCCCGGGTCTGGGCCGCGTTGGAGCCGCCGTGGGCGGTCTTGTAGAGCCAATGGGCCGCCACACCGGACTCGGCCACGTGCTGCATCTCGGCGGTGCGGATCTGGACCTCCAGGGGCACGCCGTAGGGCCCGAACAGGGTGGTGTGCAGGGACTGGTAGCCATTGGCCTTGGGGATGGCGATGTAGTCCTTGAAGCGCCCCGGTACCGGCTTGTACAGGTTATGGATGACGCCCAGCACCCGGTAGCAGGTATCCACCTTGTCGACGATGACGCGGAAGGCGTAGACGTCGAGGACGTCATGGAAAGACATGCGCTTGTCGTGCATCTTGCGGTAGAGGCTGTAGAGGTGCTTCTCCCGACCCAGGACCTCGCCCGTCAGGTCCTCCTGGCGCAACCGCTCTTTGAGGGCCACCTCGATGCGGGTGACAATCTCCTTGCGGTGGCCACGGGCCTTCTTGACCTCGTTGTCCAGTACCCGGTAGCGCATGGGATGGAGGGCGGCGAAGCCCAGTTCCTCCAGTTCCAGACGCAGGGCATTGAGCCCCAGGCGATGGGCTATGGGGGCATAAATGTCCAGAGTCTCCCGGGCGATGGCCCGGCGCTTCGGCGGCCCGAGGGCCGACAGGGTGCGCATGTTGTGCAGGCGGTCGGCCAGTTTGACCAGGATGACGCGGATGTCCCGGGTCATGGCCAGCAGCATCTTGCGGAAATTCTCCGCCTGGGCCTCCACACGGCTCTCGAACTCGACCTGGGTCAGTTTGCTGACGCCATCCACCAGCTCCGCGATCTCGGGCGAGAAGCTGGTGGCGATCTCCTGCTTGTCGATGTCCGTATCTTCGATGACGTCGTGGAGAATGGCGGCGGTGACCGTCTCGTAGTCGAGACGCAACTCCGCCAGGATGCGCGCCACCTCGATGGGGTGGTAGATATAGGGTTCGCCTGAGGCGCGGCGCTGGCCCTCGTGGGCCTGGGCACCTACCAGGTAGGCGCGGTAGACCTCCTTGACCTGCTTGGGCTCCAGGTAGGTCTCCAGCAGCGAGCACAGGTCGCTGATGAGGAAATGGGGCCGGGCCTCGAGGGCGGAAACGGCAGCCATCGGGCGTTAGCTCGCGGGGCGTAGGGCGGCTGCCGGCGCGCCGGGCACCGGCCGGCGCGCCATCCCGCCCGGGGGATTACTGTTGACGGGTCTCTTCGACAAGCTCTTCCTCGTTGACCAGGGACCCGCCCAGATGGTCCCGCGCGGCCACGTCATCGAGTATGGAGCGACCCACCTTGCCTTCGGCGATCTCGCGCAGGGCCATGACGGTGGGTTTGTCGTTCTCCGGATCCACGAAGGGCTCTGCCCCCATGGCCAGCTGGCGCGCGCGCTTGGTGGCCACCAGCACGAGCTGGAAGCGGTTATCGAGATTGTCGAGACAGTCTTCAACGGTGACTCGGGCCATAAGGGTTCCTTTACGGGTTGAATTCTAGGATGTTCCGGACCATTTCACACGGGCATGCTCGCAGCCGGGGAGCCGGCTGTGCGGGCACTGATCTCCATGGACCGTCAGGGGCCGGAAGCGGGATGCCGGTTCCAACCTGGTGGGACCGATTCTACTCATTCGCCGCGGGCAAAGCCAAAAGGTCTTGCAGCAGCGGGCGCTGCCGGACCCGTTGGGACGAGGTCCCCAGCCGTGCGGCGCGGATGATGGCCTTGATATCCTCGAGGGCCACGTCGAAATCGTCGTTGACCACGATGTAGTCGAATTCATCGTAGTGGCGGATCTCTTCGCGGGCCGCCGCCATGCGCCGGGCGATGACCTCTTCGTCGTCCTGGCCGCGCCCGGCCAGGCGTTCGGCCAGGGCCGCCACCGACGGCGGCAGCACGAATATACCGGACACCGCGGGCATGCGCTCCCGCACCTGGCGCGCGCCCTGCCAGTCGATCTCGAGGACCACGTCGAGGCCCTCCGCCAGCCGCTCCTCGACCCAGTCCCGGGGGGTGCCGTAGAAGTTGCCGAACACCTCGGCGTGTTCCAGGAAGGCGTCCTGGGCGCGGCGTTGCTGGAAGTCCTCCCGGTCCACGAAGAAATAATCCCGCCCGTCCTGTTCCCCCGGGCGCGCCGGGCGGGTGGTGGCGGAGATGGAGAGGATGACGCCGGGCATGGCCTCCAGCAGGGCGCGCACCAGACTCGTCTTGCCGGCCCCCGAGGGCGCGGAGACCACGAAGAGATTACCTTGGCTCATTCGACGTTTTGTACCTGTTCGCGCATCTGTTCGATGAGGACCTTGATCTCCACCGCCGCCTGGGTGGTGTCCGAGGCCGCGGATTTGGAGGCCAGGGTGTTGGCCTCGCGGTTGAGTTCCTGCATGAGAAAGTCCAGCCGCCGGCCGGCCTCGCCGCCCGTGGTGATGACCCGCCGCACCTCGTCCATGTGGGTATCCAGGCGGTCCAGTTCCTCGGCCACGTCGATGCGGTTGGCGAAGTAGACGATCTCCTGTTCCAGGCGCTGCTGATCCAGTTCCCCCTGGAGTTCCTCGAGACGGCTGCGCAGGCGGGTGCGGGTCTCAGCGATGACCTGGGGCATGCGTTGGCGCACCAAGGTCACGTGGGGCGACATGGCCTCCAGCCGTTCCACCAGCAGTTCCTCCGTGCGCCGGCCTTCGCGATCGCGGGTGGCCACCAGTTCGTCCAGGGCCTCGTCCAGACAGGCCAGCACGTCGGGCTCCATATCGTCCACGGCGGCTGGGGGCGTCTGGATCACGCCGGGCCAGCGCAGCACATCCATGGAGGACACCGGCGACGAGCTGAACACCTGTTCGTCCACCTGGCGGCTCAGGTGGGCCAGGTTTTTCACCAGATCGATGTTCAGGGACAGGGCCGCGACATCGCTGGCCAGCTGGAGGCGCAATTGGCATTCCACCTTGCCGCGGCGCAGCCTGTCTGCCACCCGCCTGCGCACCCGGGGCTCCAGGTGGCGCAGTTCTTCGGGCAAGCGCAGGGTGATGTCCAGGTAGCGGTGATTCACCGAGCGCAGTTCCCAGGCGGCCGTGCCCCACTGGCATTCTTTCTCCCGCCGGGCGTAGGCGGTCATACTGCGAAGCATAAGCTTATTCCGGCTCGTGGATGACGCCCGCAGGGCGCCGGAAATCCGAGGCCCCATTATGGCAGAAATCGGGTCCGATTCATCGTGGCCAAGGGCCGGTTTCAACTGCGTATAATCCCGTCCTTCAGCCCGGCCCCCAGGGCCACTCACCATCATCAGGAGCAGTCCTATGCGCCCCAGCGGCCGCACCCCCGATCAAATGCGTCAGGTCAATTTCACTCGCGGTTACACCATGCATGCCGAAGGTTCGGTGCTGGCCGAGTTCGGCGACACCCGGGTATTGTGCACCGCCAGCGTGGAGGAGAACGTGCCGCGCTTCCTGAAGGGCAAGGGCCGGGGTTGGGTGACGGCGGAGTACGGCATGCTTCCCCGCTCCACGGGCAGCCGCATGGGGCGGGAGGCCGCCATGGGACGTCAGGGCGGGCGCACTATGGAGATCCAGCGTCTCATCGGGCGTGCCCTGCGGGCGGTGGTCGACAGCCAGGCCCTCGGAGAGCGTCGGATCGTGCTGGACTGCGATGTCATCCAGGCGGATGGCGGTACTCGCACCGCCGCCATCAGTGGCGCCTACGTGGCTCTGGCGGATGCCCTGGCGGGGCTGGTATCCCGCGGGGTGCTGGGGCGCTCCCCCATTCACGGCGCGGTGGCGGCCGTGTCGGTCGGGGTTCATCAGGGCGTGCCCATCCTGGACCTGGACTACGCCGAGGACAGCGAGGCGGAGACGGATATGAACGTGGTGATGAATGACGCCGGGGCCTTCATCGAGGTGCAGGGCACCGCCGAGGGCCATGCCTTCAGGCGTGATGAGCTGGATGCCATGCTGGACCTAGCCCTCGAGGGGGGCAGGCGGATCCTGGAGGCCCAGCGCCTGGCCCTGGGGACGGCGTCATGATCCGGGTGGTGCTGGCCAGCAACAACCGGGGCAAGGTGCGGGAGTTCAGCCAGGTGCTGGCGGGCTGCCATCTCGACATCCACCCCCAGGCGGAGCTTGGTGTCACCGCGGAGGTGGAGGAGACGGGCGGCACCTTCGTGGAGAACGCCATCCTCAAGGCACGCCACGCCGCCCGCATCACCGGTCTGCCGGCCCTGGCGGATGACTCCGGCATCGAGGTGGATGCCCTGCGGGGCGCGCCCGGTATCCGCTCGGCGCGCTTCGCCGGCGATTCCGCCACCGATGCCGAGAACGTCGAGTTGCTGCTGGCGCGTCTCGCCGGCGTGCCCGACGAGGCGCGCAGCGCCCGCTTCCAGTGTCTGCTGGTGTACATGAGCCACCACGAGGACCCCACGCCGGTCATCTGCCAGGGTACCTGGGAGGGGGCTATCACCCGCGTGCCCGCAGGCGACAACGGCTTCGGTTATGATCCCGTGTTCCGGGTGCCCGGCCACGGGTGCACGGCGGCACAGCTCGATGCCGAGGTGAAGAACCGTCTCAGCCATCGCGGGCAGGCGCTGGGGTGTCTGGTGGCGAGGCTGGCCCATCTTGCCGGCTGAGGCGGGCTTCCCGGCCGCGGCAGGGGCGCGATGAGCACGGCACCGCGGCAGCGGGACGTGGCCACCATCGATGCCGGCCGGGTGCCCGTCTCCCTTTACGTCCATATCCCCTGGTGCGTGCGCAAGTGTCCTTACTGCGATTTCAACTCCCACCCGACTCGCGGTGAGTTGCCGGAAGGACCCTATGTCGCGGCACTGCTGGACGATCTGGATCACGAGCGGGATGCCATCGCCGGGCGTACCATCCACAGCGTGTTCATCGGCGGCGGCACGCCGAGCCTGTTCGCACCGGCGTCCATCGCCCGACTGCTCCGGGGCATCGCCCGGCGGGTGGATCTGGCGGATGACTGCGAAGTGACTCTGGAGGCCAATCCCGGCACCGTCGATGCGGGGCGCTTCGCGGGTTTCCGGGAGGCGGGCGTGAACCGCCTCTCCATCGGGGTCCAGAGCTTCGATGACCGTATGCTGAGAAGGCTGGGGCGTATCCACGGCGCCCATGATGCCCTGGTCGCGGCCCGTTCGGCCCTGGCCGCCGGCTTCGACGGTGTCAACCTCGACCTCATGTTCGGTCTGCCGGGTCAGAGCCACGCCGGCGCCGTCCGGGACGTGGAGATGGCCCTGGAACTCGCGCCCGGCCATGTGTCCTATTATCAGCTCACCCTCGAACCCAACACCCTGTTCCATGTGCGCCCCCCGGAGCTGCCGCAAGATGACGCCGTGACGGCCATGTGGGATCACGGTCGGAGCCTGCTGGAAGGGGCGGGCTACGCCCAATACGAGGTGTCCGCCTACGCGGTGCCGGGCCGGGCCTGCCGGCATAACCTCAATTACTGGTGCTTCGGCGATTACGCAGGGATCGGCGCCGGCGCCCACGGCAAGTATTCCCGGGCCGACGGCGCCGTGGTGAGGACCGTCAAGCACAAGCATCCCACCGCCTATCTGCAGGCCGCGGGCGATGGCCGCCTGCTGAGTCGCCGGGTGGTGGAGCGTCGTGATCTCACGGTGGAGTTCATGATGAACGCCCTGCGGATCCGCGGCGGGGTGTCCATGGAACTCTACAGCGCCCGCACCGGTCTGCCGGCGGCGGGCCTGCGGGCGGCCATCGGCCGCGGCCGGGAACTGGGGTTGCTGGCGCCCGGGGTCGATAGGATATGCCCCACGGATGTGGGCTATCGTTTCGTCGACCGGCTAGTGGAACTCTTTCTCGAAGAAGAGGCCGGTTAGGGAAAGGCGGGGATATTCAGCGTTTCCCTAGGGCCTCTGGGGTGTCCGGTCGCCGCCGTCCCCGGGCTCCGGTGGCCTCAGGGAGGGCAGATCCGTGAGGCTCCCATCGGGTTCCGGGGTCGGAGCCGGTTCCTTGCAGCCGCCGAAGAGCCGGGCGATGCGGCACCCTACGAACTTCACCCCGCGCCAGATCCTCGGCAGCAGCCAGACGGCGAGAATGAGGAACACCCCGAGGAGCACCAGGAAGACCACGGGATGATTGAGAGCGGTCCACAGGCCGGCGATGACCGCCAGGTCCTCGGCCAGGGAGGCGGTCCAGTTGCTGACAGGTTCCGGTGAGGTGTTGATCAACACCCGTCCGCCGGCCTTGGTGATGTGGGAGGTGGCGGCCAGGGAGCCGCCGATGAGAAAACCGGCCAACTCGGCGGCCGGGCCCACCTCCGCCATGGCCCCGGCGGCCAGCACGGCCCCGGCAGGAATGCGGATGAAGCTGTGAATGGCATCCCAGCCCGTATCCACCCCCGGCACCTTGTCGGTGAAGAACTCCACGCAGTACATGAAGCCGGCGGCGGTAATGACCAGAGGATCCGTCAGCACCTCCAACTCGGGCGGCAACACCACGTGGCCCGAGGACCCGAGTATCCCCAACATGAAAACCGCAGCATAGAGGTTGATGCCGCTGGCCCAGGCCGTTCCCATGGCGAGGGAGATGAGTGCCACAGCTTCCATTGAGGGGTCTCCGATGGTGTGCCGTTCGTAAGAATGATGTTAGCAGGGTCTGCAGGGCCAGTCTGCGGGGGCGAGGACCCGGCCCCGGAGCCGGAAACCCGGGCCGCGCCGGCGTGGGGAGGCCGTCCCGCAGGCGGGAGGAGCGCTATGGCGGGCCGCTATGAGGGCGGGAAGGCGTGGGAACGGGCGTCGTGACGGGGCTGGTCGGTGAGAATGCCCCGTCGGGTCATGGAGGCGATATCGAATCAGGTGGCGAAGGTCAGCAGGGCGAAGATGGCCGGGACGATGAAGGGTATGGTGAGGCCGGTGGAGATGATGATTCGGCGTTGCATCAGCGACCGCGCCATCTGTTCCCGGCGGTTCCATTCGGGGTCTTTGGCCAGACGTCCATTGGTTTCATTCATGGGCAGTTCCTCACATATCAGAAGTGCGCGGATTGTCCGGTTTAACCGGATCCGTTGCCGTGAGCGGGGTCACAGTTCATCGGAAATGGTGGCGCCGGACGCCCGGGGTGGGCGCCGGCGTGACGGCCATCACGTAATTGGTAAGGCCAATAAAAAAAGGCGGCCGGAGCCGCCTTTTTCCACGGGCATGGACCAATTCACGGGGGCCGGGTGGCCGCGTCACCACAGCCGGCCGGCGCTGCTGGGACTCGGGAGAAGGGTGTTGGCTGGGGAGCAAGGATTCGAACCTTGACTGGCGGAGTCAGAGTCCGCTGTCCTACCATTAGACGACTCCCCAAATGTTCACTACGAAGGACGGCTGGTAACGTCCTTCGCCGGCATCAGCGCTTGGAGTACTGCGGGCGCTTGCGGGCCTTGTGCAGGCCTATCTTCTTGCGCTCCACCTGACGCGCGTCCCGGGTGACGTAACCGGCCTGCCGCAACGCGCCGCGATGGCTCTCGTCATAGGCCATGAGGGCCCGGGTGATGCCGTGGCGAATGGCGCCGGCCTGGCCGCTGTTGCCGCCACCGCGGACCGTGATCCTGAAATCCAGCTTGTCGGCCATGTCCACGAGTTCCAGTGGCTGACGCACGATCATGCGTGCCGTCTCACGGCCGAAATAGGTATCCAGCGGGCGGTCGTTTACCGTGATGTTGCCGCCGCCCCGGGTCAGGATCACCCGGGCCGTGGAGGTCTTGCGCCGACCGATAGTCTGATGGGTTTCAGTTGCCATGGTGTTCAAACCTCCAGGGGCTTGGGCTGTTGTGCGCTATGGCGATGTTCGGCGCCGGCGTAGACCTTGAGCTTGCGATACATGGAGCGACCCAGGGGTCCCTTCGGCAGCATGCCTTTGACCGCAGATTCGATGATCCGTTCGGGATGGGTCTGCTGCAGTTTGTCGAAGGTGGCGGATTTGATGCCGCCCGGGTAGCCGGTATGGCGCCAGTAGTGCTTGTCCCAGCGTTTCTGGCCGGTGATCCTGATCTTGTCGGCGTTGATGACGACGATGTAATCGCCGGTGTCCACATGAGGCGTGTACTCGGCCTTATGCTTGCCGCGCAGTCGCCGGGCGATCTCCGTGGCCAGACGGCCGAGCACCTTGTCTGCGGCGTCGACGACGTACCAGTCTCTCTCGACGGTTTGGGGTTTGGCGGTGAAGGTGGCCATGGGGCACCGAACTCCTTGAATTATTACTGCAGCTTTGGGGTCTACGAAAAGCGGGGCAAGATATAATCTGTGGGCCCCCGTGTCAACTTGGAAGCACCGTGGCGGGTGCTGCCCGGCGGGTCCCGGGCCTCGAAGACGGAGGCGGAGGGCAGGCAAAAAAAAAAGCGCGGCTGGCGCCGCGCTTGAATACCACCAAAGGAGGATGGTTTGGAGGAGTATAGCGGCGGTAGTCGTCGACCACCGCCACTGATGAGAATATTATTATATGCTGGTTTCCTTGTCAAGCACCTGGGCCAGCGTCCGGATGGGACGGCAGGCCGTCTTCACGCCGTCAGGACGGTGCGGATCAGTCAGTAGGGGGGAATCAAGACGATGGCCCGAGTGCCGGATGGCCTCGAGCGAGGAGGGGGCGTGGTGGTCAGATTCTGAGTCGCTCCACCACCTCTCCGTTGACCAGATGCCGTTCGATGATCTCATCCACGTCCTCCTGGTCCACCCAGGTGTACCAGGTGCCCTCGGGATAGACCACCACCACCGGGCCCTCCGCGCAGCGGTCCAGGCAGCCGGCGGTATTGATTCTCACCCCGCCCTTGCCCGCGATACCGAGTTCCTTGGTTCGGCTTTTGGCGTAATCCCGCATATCCTTTGAATTGAAATTGTTACAGCAACCCTCACCGTCGGGTCGCTGGTTGGTGCAGAAAAAGACATGATATCGATAGTAGTCCGAGGACATGACAACCTCCGTAAGCCCCGCCGAATGCGCGCGCTCAGGCATGAATGATACCCCCTCCGATGCGGGGGCCGCACGTGTGGAGCGGCTGCTCCGGGGCGCCGATCGGTGCGTGAAATGCGGCCTGTGCCTGCCGGTCTGCCCCACCTATGGTTTGGAGCGCAACGAGGCGGATTCGCCGCGGGGTCGTATCGCCCTCATACAGGGTTTGGCGGAGGACCGCATCGGTGCCACGACGGGCACCCTGGGCCACCTCGACGGCTGTCTGTCCTGTCGGGCCTGCGAAGCAGTGTGTCCCTCGGGGGTGCCCTACGGCGAACTCATGGACGGCGCCTATGCCGAACTCGTGGCGCGGGGGGCGATCCAGCCGGCCCCATTAAATGATCTGCTGGCCCGCTGGCCGCTGCGCCTCGGTGGCGTTGCTACCCGTGGCCTCGTCCTGGCTGCCCGTGCCGCCGGGGTTCTGACGCGTCTCAAGGTGGTTCCTCTGTCGGCTTCGTCCAGCGTCGGGCGGTGGCTGCGCCTCACCGCGTCCCTCGAGGGCCGTCCCAGGGCGGCGCCGGCTTATGGCACCCATGAGGCGCACCACCAGCGGCGGGGCACGGTGGGCCTGCATCTCGGCTGCGTGTCCCGTCTCGTGGAACCGGCGGTCCTTCATGCCGCCACGCGGTTGCTGACGGCGGCGGGCTACGACGTGGTCGTGCCGAAGGGGCAGGCGTGTTGCGGTGCCATCCATCTCCACGGCGGTTTCGCGACGGTGGCGTCCGACTTGGCCCGCCACAATGCGCAGGCCTTCGCGTCCGGCACCTGCGAAGCCGTGGTGAGTTGCGCCAGCGGCTGCGGTGCCGTGCTGGGGGCTGCGGCCCGTGACGGCGCCAGCGCGGAGAACGCCGGCGCGACGATGGCCGAGGTGTGGGATGTCTCCCGTTTCCTGCTGGATCACGGCGTCGAGGGCTTGCGGTTCAGGCCTCTCGAGGCCCGAGTGCTGGTGCATGATCCGTGCACCCTGCGTAACGTCATGGGCCAGCATGAGGCAGTCTACGCCCTGCTCGCCCTGGTCCCCGGGCTCGAGGTGACGGCCCTGGACGGCAATGCCGTTTGCTGTGGCTCGGCGGGCACTCACCTGCTGCGGCACGCGGCTACGGCGGACCGCCTGGCGGCCCCCAAGGTGGCCGCTGCGCGGGACGCAGGCGCCGCCTATCTCGCCACCTCCAACGTGGGGTGTGCCCTCCATCTGCGGCTCAGTCTCGACGGGGCGCGGGATGTACCGGAGGTGTTGCACCCCGTGGAACTGCTGGCGCGCCAGCTTGATGATTAAGGCCGGGCTGGGAAACTAAAATGGCCGCGTCCACGTATTACATACACTACAGCCACTACCGGAGGACTGCGCCGTGATCCAGAACCGCAATCTGTCGAAACTCGACGACCTGCTCATCAGCGTCGATCAGGGTCTGCGCACCGTGTTCGGGCGTCCCCTCACTACCGGCCGGCCCAACCCCGCCCGCGACACGCCGGAGGGGGCGTTGGATGGCACTCAGGAAGGGGTGTCCCGTGGTCTCATGCGGGTCAATCATGCCGGTGAGGTGGCGGCCCAGGGCCTCTACCAGGGGCAGGCCGTGACCGCCCGCCTGCCCCAGGTGCGGCACAGCATGGAGCAGGCGGCGCAGGAGGAGAACGACCACTTGGCCTGGTGTGAGGACCGGGTGCGGGAACTGGGGGGCAGGCCGAGCCTGCTGGGTCCCTTCTGGTACGCCGGGTCCTTCATGATCGGCGCCCTGGCCGGCGCGGCGGGGGACAAATGGAGCCTGGGTTTCGTGGCGGAGACGGAGCGCCAGGTGGGTGACCACCTGGGGGATCATCTCTACCGGTTGCCGGAGGACGATCATCGCAGCCGGGCCATCGTCCAGCAGATGCGGGAGGACGAGGCGCGTCATGCCACGGTGGCGGTGGAGAGCGGCGGGGCGCCGCTGCCGAAGGCGGTGCGCCGGCTCATGCGCCTCACCTCCAAGGTGATGACCAGCGTCGCCTACCGTATCTGATGTCCCACCAGATCTGATGTCCCACCAGCGGATTTGAAGGCGCAAGATCTCGAGTGTTGCGCCCGGCTCCTCGGTGGCCGGCGCTGGGCGGCCCTGGCCACCATGGGAGCGGATGGCCCCCTGGCCTCCATGGTCGCCTTCGTGCCGGATCCCGACTGGCAGGGAGTGCTCATGCATCTCAGTACCCTCGCGGCGCACACACGCAATCTTGCGACGTCGGGGCGGGCCTCTCTGGTGGTCTCCGAGACGGACGACGGCAGCGGCGATCCCCAGGAGCTGGCCCGCCTGACCCTCAGCGGCCCGGTCATCGTGCTGTCTCCTGCCGATGACGGCTACGGGACGGCACGGGAGGCCTATGTGGGCCGGTTTGCGGCGGCGGAGCCGCGCTTCGCCTTCGCCGACTTTCATCTCTACCGCCTGGTGCCGGAGCGGGTCCATTTCGTGGGCGGTTTCGCCCGCGCTCACAGCCTTGCGGGGGCATCGTTCCTCGCCCGGCTGCAGGCCTGTACGGCTTATCCCCACCGCGGGCTGTCGGGCTGAAGCCCGACCTACAAATACCCCCCCACCGCCTTAGGCATCCCCTCATTTTTAACTCAAATAATACCGAAGGCATCGCGGAACACGCGTTGCTCGTGGAGGAGTTCGGTGAACTTCTCGAATAACGGGCGCAATCGCTCCTCAGGCCAATTCGGAATATGTTCGTAGAGCATCAGTCCCTGGCGAAACAGCGAGTGGGTACGCCGCTTAACGGTATTTGCCTTCAGCCAGCGATCGTAGCCCAACGCCTCTCCCGCGGCACCGAGCAGCGACAGCAAGGCGATGGCCAGTGCACTGATCAGCAACAACCGGTCGCGGCGCTCCGGGCGACCGAATCCGCAGCGAGGACATCCCCATGCCGAAGCGCAGATCCTTGATGTCGCGGAAGCTCGTCTCAATCCCCCAGCGCTTGGCGTAGTAACCGATGAGCGTCTTCGCCTTCGCCTCGCGGTCACTGGCAGCCAGGCACCACGGCTCCTTCATGTCCTTGGCCTGCACACACACGACCGTGGCCACGGGCAGGGCTTGGGAGTCGGTCAGCGTCGCATCGCGCAACGTGCGCGCCCGGCCATGGGTACCCACCCACTTCGCTGCCTTGCGCCGCTCGCCCTTGGCGTTGGTGATGTAATACTGGCTGCGCAACCGCACCACATAGCCGAAACCCAACTCCTCGCTCAGCAGCTTCAACAGCTTGCAGTCCGCAAAGCCCCGATCGGCCACGATCGTCACCGCCACCCCCGCCGGCAGCACCTCATAGAGCCGACACAGCAACGCATCCTCGTAATCCGTCTGCCGGCCCTTGAGGGTGGCAGCCTCCACCGTCTGCCACAGCAACGGTGTGGCACGACCATGACGGGTCAGCATCGACAGCACCAGCGTCTCGTGCCCGTCATTGGCAAAGCTCGTCCAGTCCAGCGCCACCACCACCTTGGTACGTGCGCCGATAACATAGGGCACCCAGCACGCAAAGAACCTAGCGAGTTTGATGCCGCGGTTGCTCAGCAGCCGGTCCACCTGCTTCACACCATGCTTGCTCAGCGTCCCCTGGGCATGCGCCAAACCCTGACCGATGGCGTGCACTGCCAGCGAAGCGCTGGTCAGCACCCCCCAGGCCGCGTTCGCCAGCGACAACACGCGCTTGGCGTGCAAGTCGCCGTCGAAAAGCGTATCAATGAACTCGATGATGTCATCCTGCCGAAGCGCCTGTGCTGCTTTCATCGCCGGTCCTCATGGTGATTGTGAGGACTCCAAGAATGATCTTCAGATCAACAAGTTGCAAGTCATTGTTGAGATTAAAAATGAGGGGATCCCTGAGCCCCACCGCCCATTCCAGCGGCACGGATGTAGGTCGGGATTCATCCCGACATTCGGCCTCGCCCCACGCATCCCACGCCGGGCTGGAGCCCCCACCGGCGGGCTGTCGGGCTGAAGCCCGACCTACAAGAACACCGCCACCGTCCGTTTCGGATCTTTCGCGTTTTTCGTGGTTTACGCTTTTTGTAGGTCGGGATTCATCCCGACACCGGCGGCGCGGGCCGGCATGGTTGGGTGTCGGGTACCGGGGCGTGTCGTCCGGGTCAGGTCTCCGGTGTATCCGCCGCCACCAGCCGGCCGACGATGAGGCCGTAGAAGCGGTCGCCGTCAGGGGCCTCGAAGCGCCAGCCCAACTGCTCACCGCAGCCGCCGCACAAGGCGATGCGCCACCCATGGCCGGCGAACCAGGTGTGCTCCAGGGTGGCCGGTCCCACGACCATCGCTCCCGGAGCGGCCGCGAAACAGGCCAGGTGAAAGCTGAAACCCGCGGGGTTCATGCGGCCATGCTCGTGGGCCCCGGCGCGCACGATACGTTCCCTGGGATGGGTCACCGGATGACGGCAAAGGGCGCACAACAAGGCGCCGTCGCCCGGGTGGTCCCGATCATCGGTCTGGCGTCGCGGCGCCGGTGGCCGCTGCCGTGTGGTGGCCGGGGCATCCAGCCACTGGACGGGCGAGCGCGGGGGGCAGGGCGGCATATGCCCGGGGCGCCGAGGGAGGACTGCACTCACCGGTATGGGGCCATCCATGGCCGCGGTGCAGATGGCCACGATGGAATTGTCGCCGTTCATCCGCCGTCCCCGCTGCCGTGATGGCCAGGCCCTCCGCCGCCGCCGCGCCGTGGGGCCCCTGATTGCATTGGGGTTTCTTCCAATCCGGGGCAAGCACCGGAATAGGCACCGGAAGCTAACCCTTTTATCCAAAGGGGGTCAAATCCTATAATCCGCCAAGTTTTTCCCATGGACCCCGCCCCGCCATCATGCGCATTTCCCAAGAAGCACTGACATTCGACGATGTTCTCCTGCTGCCCGCCCATTCCTCGGTGCTGCCCCGGGACGTGAGCCTGCGGACCCGCCTGACCCGCAACATCGAACTCAACATCCCGCTCCTGGCCGCGGCCATGGACACGGTGACCGAGGCCCGCCTGGCCATCGCCATCGCCCAGGAAGGGGGGATCGGCATCATCCATAAGAACATGGGGGCCGAGGAACAGGCGGCCCAGGTGAGGGCGGTCAAGAAATACGAGAGCGGCGTCATCAAGGACCCCATCTGTGTCCATCCCGGGATGAGCATCGGCGAGGTGCTGAACATCACCCGCACCCACAGCATCTCGGGGGTGCCGGTGGTCAAGGGCGGCGAGCTGGTGGGCATCGTCACCAGCCGCGACCTGCGCTTCGAGAGCCACTTCGAGAGACCCGTCGACACCATCATGACCCCCAAGGACCGACTGGTGACGGTACGCGAGGGGGCGGAGCGGGAGGAGGTCGTGGCGCTGCTCCACAAGTACCGTATCGAGAAGGTTCTGGTTGTCGACGACGCCTTCCACCTGAGGGGCATGATTACGGTCAAGGATATCCAGAAGGCCACCGAATTCCCCAATGCCTGCAAGGACGAGTTCGCGCGCCTGCGGGCGGGTGCGGCGGTGGGCACCGGCGAGGGCACCATGGAGCGGGTGGCGGCCCTGGTGGAGGAGGGGGTGGACGTGGTGGTGGTGGATACCGCCCACGGCCACTCCCGGGGGGTGCTGGACATGGTGTCCCGCATCAAGGGTGACTTCCCGGTACTCGATGTCATCGGCGGCAACATCGCCACCGGCGAGGCGGCGCGGGACCTCGTGGCCGCGGGGGCGGATGGCGTCAAGGTTGGCATCGGCCCGGGCTCCATCTGCACCACCCGCATCGTGGCCGGCGTGGGGGTGCCCCAGATCACTGCCGTGTCCAACGTGGCCCTCGCCCTCGAGGATACCGACATACCCCTCATCGCCGATGGCGGCATCCGCTACAGCGGCGACCTGGCCAAGGCCATCGCCGCCGGCGCCCATTCGGTGATGATCGGCGGCCTGCTCGCGGGAACGGAGGAGGCGCCCGGCGAGGTGGAACTCTACCAGGGACGCTCCTACAAGTCCTATAGGGGCATGGGGTCCCTGGGCGCCATGAGCCAGCGCGAGGGTTCCAGCGACCGCTACTTCCAGGAGAAGTCGGACGTGGAGAAGCTGGTGCCCGAGGGCATCGAGGGACGCGTGCCCTACAAGGGCACCATGTCCAACATCATCCATCAGCTCCTCGGTGGCCTGCGCGCCAGCATGGGCTATACGGGTTGCGCGGACCTCGCAGAAATGCGCTCCAAGCCCTCCTTCGTGCGGGTCACCAACGCCGGTATGCGGGAGAGCCACGTCCACGACGTGGCGATCACCAAAGAGGCGCCCAACTACCGGGTCTGAGTCGCCCCGCCGCGCCCGCCGGGCCTCGTCCCCGGCGGCCTGTCTCCCTCTCCAAGGACCCCTCCATGACAGATATCCATGCGGATCGCATCCTGATCCTGGACTTTGGTTCCCAGTACACCCAGCTCATCGCCCGCCGCGTGCGGGAGGCGGGGGTGTATTCGGAGATCCACCCCTACGGCGTCGACGGGGCCTTCCTCGCGCACTACCGGCCGAGCGGCATCATCCTCTCCGGGGGGCCCGAGTCGGTGGGCAGCGACGCCGCCATGGAGGCGCCCGCCGAGGTCTTCGAACTGGGGGTGCCGGTGCTGGGGATCTGCTACGGCATGCAGACCATGGCGGCCCAGCTGGGGGGCGGGGTGGAGCCCAGCAGCCACCGCGAGTTCGGCCACGCCCAGGTGCGGGCGCGGGGCCATTCCCGGCTGCTGCGGGACATCGAGGACCACGCCAGCCCCGAGGGCTACGGGCTGCTGGACGTGTGGATGAGCCATGGCGACCGCGTCAGCGGCCTGCCGACGGGCTTCAAGATGATCGCCAGCAGCGACAACTCGCCCATCGCCGGCATGGCGGACGAGGAGCAGGGCTTCTACGGCCTGCAGTTCCATCCGGAGGTGACCCACACCCACCAAGGCCAGCGCATCATCGAGCGCTTCGTTCACGAGATCTGCGGCTGCGCCCGGCTGTGGACCGCCGAGCACATCGTGGACGATCTGGTGGCACGGGTGCGGGAGCAGGTGGGCGCGGACAAGGTGCTGCTGGGCCTGTCCGGGGGCGTGGATTCCGCCGTCGTGGCGGCCCTGCTGCACAAGGCCATCGGCAGCCAGCTCACCTGCGTGTTCGTGGACAACGGCCTGCTGCGTCTCAACGAGGGCGACCAGGTGATGGCCACCTTCGCCCAGCACATGGGGGTGAACGTCATCCGGGTGGATGCCGAGGAGCGCTTCCTGGCGGCCCTGGCGGGGGAGGACGACCCCGAGCGCAAGCGCAAGATCATCGGCAACCTGTTCATCGAGATCTTCGAGGAGCAGGCCGTAAAGCTCACCGCGGTGGACTGGCTGGCCCAGGGCACCATCTACCCGGACGTCATCGAGTCGGCGGGCGCGGGTGGCAAGGCCCACGTCATCAAGTCCCACCATAACGTGGGCGGCCTGCCGGAACGCATGAAGATGAAGCTGGTGGAGCCCCTGCGGGAGTTGTTCAAGGACGAGGTGCGCAAGCTCGGCACCGAACTCGGCCTGCCCTTCGACATGGTCTATCGCCACCCCTTCCCCGGGCCCGGCCTGGGGGTGCGCATTCTCGGCGCCGTAAAGAAGGAATACGCCGATCTGCTGCGCCGCGCCGACCATATCTTCATCGAGGAGCTGCGGGCCCAGGGGCTCTACGACAAGGTGAGCCAGGCCTTCGCCGTGTTCCTGCCGGTGCGCTCCGTGGGGGTCATGGGCGACAGCCGCCGCTACGACTACGTGGTGGCCCTGCGCGCCGTGGAGACCCTGGACTTCATGACCGCCCGCTACGCCCACCTGCCCCACGAGTTCCTCGCCCGGGTGGCCAACCGCATCATCAACGAAGTGGATGGCATCTCCCGCGTGGCCTACGACATCTCCGGCAAGCCCCCGGCCACCATCGAGTGGGAGTAGGGCGAATTCGTAACATATTGAAAATTAACAATATAATCCGCATCATCAATGGTATTTTTCATGGTATTTTCGGCCAGGAATCAGCGCCGGTCATAAATACCATGTCGGAATTTTTTGGGTGGTCATGGTATCGATGTGACAGATACATTGGCGTGCAAGGAAATTCATGTAGAGCTGAGGATGCGCGCAGCGCGCCCGCAGGGTGAGCCCGACATCAAGCGGGTATTTCTGTATTGGGTTACTCAGAATCCATCATAAATATTTATAGAAACTTGCATAATATGGAAGTTTCTGTAAATTATCAGCATGACGCCTCTTACGGAACAGATCTTCAAAGCTGGTCTTGCGGACCGGCCTCTGTCGTCCAGCCAAGTAGACCGCCTGCTGGGTGGTAGTGATGCGCGCCGCTACGGCCAGGTCAATCGTGCCCTCAAGGCGGGTGAGTTGATCAAACCCCGCCGGGGGTTGTATGTCTTGAATCCCGTGTACCGGAAGCAAGCCCTGCACCCGTTTGTGCTGGCCCAGCAAATGCTGCCCTGCAGTTATGTCTCAGCCGAATCGGCGCTGGGTTTTCATGGCTGGATTCCCGAATCGGTGCACAGCGTGTTGAGCATGACCCATGGCGGCAAGTCGGTCACCTACGAGCACGCGCAACTGGGCAAGTTCGAGTTTCGGCGCATGACGACCCATACCGGTTATTTCCTGCAGTCGGTTACCAGGCATGAGTTGCAGCAACAAGCGGCGTTGATTGCCGAGCCGCTGCGGGCTCTGCTGGACCTGGTCTATTTGCGCAAGCTGGAATGGCAAGGATTTGGTTTTTTAACAAGTGGCATGCGCATCGATGAGCAGCAACTGCGGTCAGTCACCGGGTTGGATATTACGAGACTACAAGATGTGTACAAAGGCAGGCGGGAGCGGGCGTTCCTTACGGAACTGCGAAGGTCACTGGGCTTATGATTGATCTGATTCAAAAGCGCCTGGACAAATACAGCGTCTCCAATCAGATTGAGGAAGAGAATGCGCTCAAGGAAATCGTGCAGGAGATTGTCCTATTTGCCCTGTGGCGCACTGGTTTTTTTGAGGTTGCGGCCTTTCAGGGCGGGACAAGTTTGCGGATTTTGCATGGCCTGAACCGCTTCTCGGAAGATATCGACTTTGTCTTGCGTGAACCGAACCCGGAATTTCACTGGCAGCCCTATCTGGACGATATTGCCGAGACCTGTGAAGAATTCGGCATCGCGCTGGAGGTGCTGGATAAACAGCGCATGGATAACAACGTAAAGGCCGCCTTGATTAAGGATACTTCCATTGCGAATCAGTTGAATTTACGTTTTTACAACCAGCAGCGCGGCAAGAAACTGACGATCAAACTGGAAATTGATGCCAATCCACCGGCAGGTTCAGGTTTTGAATATACCTATTTAAGTTTTCCCGTGGATTATGAGGTTTGCCACCAGGACCTGAGCAGTAATTTTGCCTTGAAAATGCATGCCCTGTTATGCCGGCTCTATCTCAAGGGCCGGGACTGGTATGACTTAAACTGGTACATCGCCCAGGGCATTACGCCGAAAATGGAATTGTTAAAGAACGCGCTAATGCAGTATGGGCCCTGGCAGGGCCAGGATGTGAATGTGGATCGTGCCTGGCTGGTCAATGCCTTGCGGGACAAAATGACATCGATTGACTGGCGGGATGCCGCCGCGGATGTGGCGCGGTTTTTAAAGCCAATCGAACAGAAGAGCCTGCAGCTCTGGAGTGAGCGATTTTATCTGCACAAGCTTGACCAATTAAATGAGAGGCTTGGTGGAAAATGAAACTCCAACCCCTGTTATGAATATCGAACAACTCAAACAACAACTGGCTGACATCGACGCTGCCACGTTGCAGGATTTCATTCTTGATCTCTATCTGAACTATCCGGAATTGAGCGACGAGATCGAGGCCCTGTTGTTGTAAAGCGATCCCGCCGCCCTGGCCAAGGCCGGTTGGCCGGAATGGAACCGTATGCGGAGAAAAAGTGGGTGGGTTTTCGGTGATAGTAGCGCAATGCAGGCCAGATATCAGGGATATTGAATGGGTGTCAGGTGGTCATTAGCAATCCACTATTGGTGACTTGGGTGAAAAGGGCGTTTATTCTTCCTATACTTTCAAGCTGCGGACGATGCGATGTATGCACACAAGCGGGCGGGGTGTGATCGGGTGCTCCAGGAGTCTTCCGATCCGCGGAATCCATGAGTACTGCCCGTGGGAAAAATGAGCGGATTCGCGTCCGCCGGCGCCTTGGTCGACAATTACGGCATGACCCTGTTTGACCGTGTACACACTGGGCTGGCGCTGCTGGATCCGGAGGACGGCTGCATTCTTCGCGGCAATCGCTGCCTGGCGGCGTGGCTGGGTTGCGCGCCGGAGGTGCTGGCCGGGCTGGCGCCGGAGGCGTGGCTGACCGGCGATGTCGCGCGCCTGCGCGGCGCGCTCGGGCGCTCGGAGCCGACGAGCGTATCGGGCCTCCGGCTGCGCCCGCAGGATCCGCAATGCGAGCCCCGGGCTGTCGAGTTGGGGATCTCGCCGGGCGAGGGCAGCGAGGCCGAGGTGCTGGCCACCGTGCAGGCCGCGCCGGGCGCAGACGCGGGGCATGCGGTCTACGCCCAGACCTTCACCCGCAACACCGCGCCCAAGCTGCTGATTGACCCGGACGACGGTGCGATCGTGGATGCCAATCCGGCGGCTGAGGCCATGTACGGATACGCTGTGGACGAACTGCGCCGGATGCGGATCCAGGAGATCAATACGCTGTCGCCGGGAGCGGTGCAGACCGAGATGGCGCGCGCGGCCTCGGAGAGCCGGCGTTTCTTTCGCTTCCGTCATCGTGTGCGCAGTGGAGCGATCCTGGATGTGGAGGTATATTCCGGGCCGGTCGAACTGGATGGCCGGACCTACCTGTATTCGATCATCCACGATGCGACCGAGACCCGGCGCTACGAGCACGAGCTGGAGTTCTACAGCGAGCTGTTCCGCAACCTGCCGGTGGGGGTCTACCGCAACACCCCGGGACCGGACGGCCACTTCCTGCGCCTGAACCCCGCGATGCTCGAGCTGTTCGATGCAGATTCCGAAGAACAGTTGCGGGCGACCCCGGCACGCAAACTGTATATGGATCCGGATGCGCGCGAGGCGCTGAGCCGGGAGCTGGAGCAGGAAGGCCGGGTCAACGGGCGCGAGCTGTCGCTGTGCACCCTCCGGGGGCGCCCGCTCCGCGCGCGCCTCAGTGCCCACCGCATGCAGGATGCCGAGGGTCGGACGGTATTCGACGGGGTGATCGAGGATGTCAGCGCGGCGCATGCCAGCGAGCTGTTCCGCTCCCGCTTGCTGACCGCGGTGGCCGAGGGGGTGTAGCTGGCTGTAAAAACCCGCGCATATCTGGCGAAGGATTGATTGCCAGGCCAACCAGTCGCTGAGCCGGCAGGCGTGCGGCGGCAAGCAACCGGTGACAAGAGTGCCGGAATCGGGTAGATGAAGAGGGGCCGTTGAGACAGGTGCGATACCGGGTGTAATTGACTTGGCCGTCGACCCCGGTATCGCACCCCGGGCCGTGCAGAGCACGTGCCCGCACACTATTTCTCGTTTTCCCCTGACAATCAAGTCCTCATCGGCCTGGATCGCCGATGGAGAACCCTGCACGCCTGTACAACTGCGCCCGTTGTCATCGTCAGGTGATGATTTGCAGTGGCTGTGACCGCGGCAACATCTATTGCCCTGAGGGGTGTGCGCAGGCGGCACGAAGCGCGTCTCTGCGGGCCGCCGGCTGGCGCTACCAGCAGAGCCGCAATGGCCGGCACAAGCATGCCGCGCGGCAACGCCGCTACCGGGCGAGAAGGCAGAAAGTGACGCATCAGGGTTCCCCGGCCCCGTCCCCTCATGATCCACTACCCCCCGTTCCGGCGAGGCCGGCTGGCCGCCGCGGTGCGGATGGCGCGCCGATGAGGGCGCACATTCACTGCCACTTCTGCGGCCGTGAGTGCGGGCCCTTCCTGCGTACCGGCCCGCTTCATCGCGCCACCGCCGCCGCTGCGCTCGGAACAGTCACCCGACAGGGGCCACCAGGCGCCCGGGCTCAGCCCCCTTGAGCCGCCCGGCCACGAGATGAGGAGAAACACATTGGCCATCAGTAAAGAACAAGAGGCGCAGATCCTGCGCTATCACTACGTCGAGAAGTGGCGGGTGGGCACCATTGCCAGCCAGTTGGGCGTACATCACAACGTCGTCAATCGGGTGCTCTCCCAGGCCGGCATGCCGAAGGTCGAGCGGACTGCGCAGGCGTCGATGATCGATCCTTATCTGCCGTTCATCACCGACACCCTGGCCCAGTTCCCCAGGCTCACCGCCAGCCGCCTCTACGGCATGGTGCGTGAACGGGGCTACCCCGGTGGCCCCGACCACTTCCGCCACCAGCTCGCCTGTTACCGGCCACGCCCCCAGCCCGAGGCCTTTCTGCGCCTGAAGACCCTCCCTGGCGAACAGAGCCAAGTCGACTGGGGCCATTTCGGCAAGCTCACCATCGGCCGCGCAACCCATGCCCTGATGGCCTTTGTCATGGTGCTCAGCTACTCCCGGCGGATCTTTGTACGCTTCTTCCTCGGTGCCAAGATGGCCAACTTCCTGCGCGGCCACGAGGCGGCCTTCACCGCCTGGAACGGCCTGCCCAAGGTCCTGCTCTACGACAACCTCAAAAGCGCCGTGCTGGAGCGCCAGGGTGAGGCCATCCGTTTCCATCCCACCTTGCTCGAGTTCGCCGCCCACTACCGCTTCGAGCCCCGTCCGGTGGCGGTGGCCCGGGGCAACGAGAAGGGGCGGGTGGAGCGCGCCATCCGTACGGTACGCGATAACTTCTGGGCGGCGCGCCAATGGACCGATCTCGATGATCTCAACGCCCAGGCCGAGGCCTGGTGCAACGGCTGGGCCATGGACCGGCCCTGTCCGGAGGACCGTGCCCTCTCGGTGCGCCAGGCCTTTGAGCAGGAGCCCCTGCTGGCGCTGCCCCATAACCCCTATCCCACCGACGAGCGGGTCGAGGTCCACATCGGCAAGACCCCTTACGCGCGCTTCGAGCGCAACGACTACAGCGTGCCCCACACCCATGTGCGCCGCACCCTCACCGCTTCGGCCTCCCCCACCGAGGTGCGGATCCTCGACGGCGGGGACGTCATCGCCCGCCACCCGCGCAGCTACGACAAGGGCCGGCAGATCGAACAGCCGGAACACATCGAGGCGCTGGTCCAGATCAAACGCCAGGCCCGACATCATCGCGGCCAGGACCACCTGGCCCAGGCCGCACCGGCCAGCCGGCAGTTACTGGTCCAGGCCGCCGAGCGCGGCGACAACCTCGGCGCCATCACCGCAGCCCTGCTGCGCCTCCTCGATGCCTACGGCGCCCCCGAGCTGGAAGCGGCCATCCAGGAGAGCCTGGCCCAGGGGGTGGCCCACCCCAATGGCGTGCGTATCGCCCTGCAGCGTAGACGCGAGGCGAGAAACCAGCCGCCCCGGGTGGGGGTACGCATCGACCACGCGCGTGCCAGAGGGCTGGTGGTACGCACCCATGATCTGGGCGGCTACGACGCCTTGCAGTCCACCCCGCCCGAAACCGAAGACGATACCCAGGAGGAGCCCAAATGATCCCTAACGCATCCCTGAAAGAACGGGCCACGGCCCTCAAGCTCCATGGCCTGCTGAGCCATTGGGAGGAGAGCGCCGACGCTGGCTGGGTCGAGTCCCTGATCCAGTGGGAAGAGGAGGAACGCGCCCACCGCAGCCTCGAGCGGCGCATGAAAGGGGCGCGGCTGGGCCGCTTCAAACCCCTGGCCGACTTCGACTGGGGCTGGCCCAGCCGCTGCGACCGGGAACTGGTCAGTGAGCTGATGCGCCTCGACTTCCTCACCGAGGCGGTCAATATCATCCTGGTGGGACCCAACGGGGTGGGCAAATCCACCCTGGCCCGCAACATCGCCCATCAAGCGGTGCTGGCCGGCCACAGCGTCCTCTTTACCAGCGCCGGCCAGATGCTCAATGACTTGGCCGCCCAGGACGGCGACAGCGCCCTCAAGCGGCGCCTCGCCCGCTACGCCCGCCCTCAACTCCTGGTGGTCGACGAGGTGGGGTATCTCGCCTACTCCAATCGCCATGCCGATCTGCTGTTCGAGATCGTCTCCCGCCGCTACGAGGAGAAATCCACCCTGGTCACCACCAATCGGCCCTTCGCCGAATGGGGTGAAGTCTTTCCCAACGCCTCCTGCGTGGTCTCCCTCGTGGACCGGCTGGTACACCGCTCCGAGATCCTCACTATCGAAGGTGAATCCTACCGGCTCAAGGAGGCCAAGGAGCGACAGCAGCAACAGGCACAGCGGCGCCGAGCCGCCGCCAAATCCAACAAAGGGGCCCAATCATGACCCGTCCCCCGATACCGGACTACTGGACGCCAGAGCAGGCATTGGCAGTCTATGACTTTATCGACGACCTCCGCGATGCCATCTGGAGCCGATACGATCGGCAGCTGGTCGAGCTCATGCAACAAGAACGCATAACGACCTTTGAAGTCGACGACGATGACTTGACCTTCTGAGCCGACCCTTAAACCCACACCGGCGGCGTGACCTGGCTTGAGTCGAGGCGACCTATCCGCGCTGAGGCCGAGTCACGCCGCCTGAACCTGCGACTGCGACCTTCGCCATTTATGCGCGGATTTACTCAGCCGCTAACAGGGGGTGTTCGGGCTGGATCGCGAGGGCCGCTACACCTTCCTGAACCCGGCCGCCTGCCGGCTGCTGGGGTTCGCCAGCGAGGCCGAGGCCCTGGGGCTGAACTCGCACGAGGCGTCCCATCATACCCGTCTCGATGGGACGCGGTATCCGGAGGAGGAATGTCCGATCTATTGGGTGCTGACTACCGGCGAATCGCTGGCGGCCTGGCATGACCACTTCTGGCGCACCGACGGGACCTCGATGCCGGTGCGGGTGTATGCCGCACCGGTACAGGATCCGGGGGGTGCGGTGGATGGCGTGGTGGTGTCGTTCCAGGACCTGGGCCTGCATGCCGAGCGCGAGCGCCGATTGACCCGAGCGGCCAGTGAGTTGCCGGGCGCGATCTACATGTTCCGCCGGTATCCGGACGGTCGCATGGCCTTTCCGTTATTCACCGAGGGGGTCCAGAGGGTGTTCGGGATGACCCCGGACGAGGCCCGGGATCATCCGGAGGCCGTGTTTGATCGGGTGCACGGCGGTGACTGGGTCCGACTCGAGGCGAGTATCGAGGAGTCGGCGCACGCCCTGAGCCCATGGCAGCTGCGCTTTCGCGTCTGCCACCCGGTGCGCGGGACGCTTTGGGTGGAAGGCCGGTCCACGCCGGAGGCGCGCGACGATGGCACCATCGTCTGGTACGGGGTGCTGGTGGATATCTCGGATCAGGTTCGGGTGGAGGAGTCGCTGCGCGAGAGCGAGACCCGCTTCCGCCAACTGGCGGCCAGCGTGAATGAGGTGTTCTGGCTGCGTGACGACAGCGCGATCCTGTACGTGAATCCCGCCTACGAACGGATCTGGGGGCGCAGCCAGGAGGAGCTGTACCGGGATCCGGCTGCGATGCTCGAGGCCGTTTATCCGGAGGATCGCGAACAGGTCGAGGCACTGTTCCTGGCCGGGGGTTTGAAGCAGCGCGACTCCGACACGACCTTCCGGATCCTCCGACCGGATGGCGAGCTGCGCTGGATCCATGCGCATTGCTACCCGGTGGAGGACTCCGAAGGTCGTGATACTCGGGTAGCCGGCACGGCGGTGGACGTGACCGACCTGAAGCAGACCCAGCTCGAGCTGGAACGCAGCAATGCGGAACTGGAGCGCGAGGCGCTGTACGACCGTCTGACCGGGGTGTCCAACCGGCGCTACTTCGAGGACGTGCTGGAGCGCGAGATGCGTCGCGTGGATCGCCACGGCCGCTCGTTCGTGCTGGTGATGTTCGACCTGGATCACTTCAAGCAGGTCAACGACACCTTTGGTCATAACGTCGGCGACGAGGTGCTGAAGGGGGTTACGGATCGGGTAGCCTCGCGCCTGCGCGACTCCGACGTACTGGGCCGCTGGGGCGGGGAGGAGTTCATGGTGTTGCTGCCGGCTACTGACGCGACCAGTGGGGCCGAGGTGGCGGAGACTCTGCGTGCCCGGGTCGCGGAAACCCCCTTTCCCGAGGCCGGTGCAGTCACCATCAGCCTGGGGGTGGCCGAGTACCGTGGGGACGAGCCGCGCAAGGAGCTGGTCCGGCGTGCGGACGAGGCCCTTTATCGAGCCAAGGGCGCGGGCCGTAACCGGGTCGAGGTAGACCCGGGCACTGGTGGCCGGGCGGAGTGACGGGCTCTCCCCGAGCGGTCGGGGCGAGCATGCGCGAGGCATCCAGCGGGAGACAGGGAAATGGCCGCAAGCGGTAACACGGGCTTTCGACGCATCCTGCGCGCGTGGGTCTACTCCGGGCGCGGGTTGCGGGCTGCCCTGCGCCACGAGGCGGCACTTCGCCAGGAGCTTGTTCTGGTGGCGATCGCCGTGCCATTGGCAATGGGGTTGGGGCAGACCCGGGTGGAGCGCGCGCTGCTGGTGGGCAGTGTGCTGCTGGTCCTGGTGGTGGAGCTGCTCAATTCGGCGGTGGAGGCGGCCATCGACCGCTTCGGCGACGAGCGCCACCCGCTGTCGGCGCGCGCCAAGCCCAATCGATTGATTTAACGGTACCAGCCAAGAGTTTTCACCCACTCGAGCTAATCCGCGGAGACTATCCAGCGAGCTTCATTGAGTCACTGAGCAAGCTCAATGATGCAGATACACCGCTGACTGTTTCCAAGGAAACCATGCCCGACAGCAGTCGTTGGGATGGATCAAGAAGCAAATCGGAATCCGATCGGGCGAGCGTTGAACGCCAGCGGGTGGAGAACCTGCGATGGCGCGAACAATCGGATGCTGAGTACCGACAACGGACCGAACAAGAATCTCGCGAATCTGCTGATCAGGCTCGTTGCCAAGCAGCGATCGCTTACTCTCCGGGGGGGCCGAGTCGGCGGGCGCGGGTGGCAAGGCCCACGTCATCAAGTCCCACCATAACGTGGGCGGCCTGCCGGAACGCATGAAGATGAAACTGGTGGAGCCCCTGCGGGAGTTGTTCAAGGACGAGGTGCGCAAGCTCGGCACCGAGCTCGGCCTGCCCTTCGACATGGTCTATCGCCACCCCTTCACCGGGCCCGGCCTGGGAGTGCGCATCCTCGGCGCCGTGAGGAAGGAATACGCCGATCTGCTGCGCCGCGCCGACCATATCTTCATCGAGGAGCTGCGGGCCCAGGGGCTCTACGACAAGGTGAGCCAGGCCTTCGCCGTGTTCCTGCCGGTGCGCTCCGTGGGGGTCATGGGCGACAGCCGCCGCTACGACTACGTGGTGGCCCTGCGCGCCGTGGAGACCCTGGACTTCATGACCGCCCGCTACGCCCACCTGCCCCACGAGTTCCTCGCCCGGGTGGCCAACCGCATCATCAACGAAGTGGATGGCATCTCCCGCGTGGCCTACGACATCTCCGGCAAGCCCCCGGCCACCATCGAATGGGAGTAGGAAGGCGTCTGGCACTGTCTAGTAACAACAGGCATCAATATCAAAAAACCCGGCGTCAATGCCGGGTTTTTTGCGTTTCAGGGGTGATTCTGGTTTTTGACTTGGCACTGACGGGCAGTTGCAAGCAACGGCAAGCAGTATTTGCGTTCGCGGTCACTATCACCGCCAGCACACTCAAAAAGTATCTCTGTTACAGTTGACTGTAAGAGTACAGTTTGCTAGGCTGTATTTAAGCACCATAACAATACAGTGAAGTAAAGAGATTGAAAAGGAGGTACGCATGATCGCTCAAGCCGAACAACTGCTGCGACGTGGTTCCAGTGTCAACAGTTCACTGCTGCCGGCGATTTTCAATATCTTAAGCCAATGGCGCCTGACCGGTGCCCAGCAGATGACCCTATTGGGGCTCAGCAACGAGAAGACCCTCTATAACTGGAAGAGCCAGCCGGAAAAGGCCAAGCTGACACGGGATCTACTGGAGCGGGCCAGCTATATCCTGGGGATCTATAAGTCCTTGCAAATCCTGTTGCCCGATCAGGCATTGGCCGACAAGTGGCTGGTTACCCCCAATGACAATCCGCTGTTCAACGGCTCAGCGCCGCTGGATCGCTTGCTGGCCGGGCAGGTGACAGACCTGGCCGTCGTTAGGGACTTCCTCGATGCGGAGCGGGGTGGTTGGTGATCGATATCGCGACTTTACCCGTTAGCGAGGTGAATGAATCGGTCTATCGGGTCATTCTGTCGCGCTATCCCCAGATCCACCTGTTCGAGCGCGTTTCAAATCCACAGGATTGGGACGTGCTCTATGCCGTGGAGTCCCTCACCAACCCCAGGCTGCGAGATGAAGTCGGTGACATTCGACTGGTGCCACCGGAAGACCGAGTCTATGGCGATGGTGCGTCCTGGATCATGGCGGCCTTCACCCACCCGCCGGTAGATGGTTGCGGCGGTCGCTTCAACCGGGATTTCGGCATCTATTACTGCGCCGCAGATGAGACGGTCGCCATCGCCGAATCCTCCTTCCATCGGGCACGTTTCCTGAGAGAATCCAGAATCGACAAGACCACCCAGGAGATGCGCGTAATCCGCGCGCAACTGGGGCCTGTCACCCTGCATGATATACGACAGCTTGAAGGGCATCCCATTTACCACCCCGATGACTACGCTGAAGCCCAGCAGTTCGGTTACGCGTTACGAAATGCCAAAAGTTTCGGCGTTCACTACCAAAGCGTGAGAGCAAAAGGAGAGTGCTACGGGGTGATGCGGGCCCGGGCACTCACTGACGCCATTCACTGGCGCTATCTGCGTTACCACTATGACCAGGGATCAATCGTCAATGTTGAATCCCTGGACGGCAGTGGCAGGAGGTGAAGGTCATGTACAACGAGCTGCTTTGGATCTTTACCCAACTGCCGGACGACTACATCGTTCTCGATACCGAAACCACCGGGCTCCCTGACGAAAGCGGCTCGCCGGATATCGTGACGCTTGGCCTCACTGTGGTAAGGAATCGAGAGATTGCAGAATCCGTCGAGTTTAAAACACGACCACGAAAACGCATTTCAGATGAGGCGCAAGCGATACACGGCATTACCAATGATGAGGCGGCAGAGTTCGCTTCCTTTGATTCCCAATGGAGCCAGATTACCGAATACCTGAAGCATCACCTCATCGTGATTCACAATGCCAGTTATGACTGGCCCATCCTGCTGGATCACGGGCGCCGATACGACTTAACGATACCGTCAATTCAAGGTGTGTTTTGCAGTCAGAAAGCAGCCATTCCCTGGGCGCAGGCAGTGAACATTCCGAGCAGTCGCCGAGGCCCATCGCTGGATACCTTGGCGGAGATGTTCGGTGTTGAGAATTTCAGAGCCAAAGAGGGCGGGTTGCACGGGGCGGAGATAGATAGTCAGCAAACTGCTCGAGTGGTGGAAACAATGCGACAATCGGCAAGCGATTCGATATGAAGTATGAGCCTGTTCCGCTTGACCGGTATTATTTCTCTGGTGCCCAAATCCGATGCTGACTCTGACGATCAAGATTTTCGCTCATTTTAGGTGGTTCTCTTCCTGCTTTAGCCGATAGTTCTCTCCGCCCATCATGAAGATGTGTGAGTGGTGGATGATGCGGTCGATGACGGGCACAGCAACGTTGTCGTGCTCGTTGATGATTGAGTGGGAGGACCGGCGCTGGCAGGCATTCCGGTCCTCGATCGGCGTCTGCGGCATCTGAGCTGCCGGGCATCGATGAGCTGGGCGTAGCGCCTGTAACGTGTTTTCAACACTGACATGTGCGACCTGCTGCCGCGAGGGGGAGGCCATCTCCGGTTCATCTTGAGCGCGCATGGTGGGGGCCACGGATTACACGATGACAGCCTGGGCTGCCCTGGTCAGCGACCGGCCGATTCCTTCTGCACCTGCCGGTTGAGCATGGCTACCGTGGCGCGGATGGCGGCGTAGACCTGGTCGACATGGACGCCGCGGGTGCGGAAGGTCCGGCCGTCGGCCTCCCAGGTGATGATGCACTCGGTCAGTGCGTCGGTGTGGCCGCCCCGCGGATGCGCACCTCGTAGTCGCTGAGCTCGGGGAGCCGGACGCCGTGCTCGGGCATCACCTGGCGCACCGCGTGCATGAAGGCGTCGAAGCCGCCGTTGCCCATGCCGGTGGCGAGGTGGACGCGGCCGTCCACCCGCAGGCGGATGCTGGCGGTGGACTCGAGCTCCATGCCGCTGGAGGTGGTCCAGTTGAGCAGCTCCACGTGGTCGTAGTCGCGGGTCTCCAGCACCTCGGCGATGATGAAGGGCAGGTCGTCGGAGGTGACGGTCTTCTTGGAATCCCCCAGCTCCACCACCCGGGCCAGCACCTTCTCGATGTCGTCCTCTTCCAGGGCTGATGTCCAGCTGCTCCAGGTTCTTCCTGAGCGACGCCCGGCCGGCCGAGCTTGCCCAGGGCATAGCTGTGGCGGCGCTCGAACCGTTCCGGCTTGAGACCGGTCTGGTACAGGCCGCCCTTGGAATCGCCGTCGGCGTGGATGCCGGCGGTCTGGGTGAAGACGTCGGCGCCGACAACGGGGGCGTTGTCCGCCACCCGCTTGCCGGAGAAGTTCTCCACCATGCGGCTGATGCGGAACATGTGGCGCTCGTCGATGGCCAGGCGGGCGCCGAGATGGTCCGCGCAGGTTCACCGCCACCTCGGCCAGGGAGGCGTTGCCGGCGCGCTCGCCCAGACAGTTGACGGTGCAGTGGATGGCCGCCGCCCCGGCCTTGGCGGCCATCACGGCGTTGGCGGTGGCCAGGCCATAGTCGTTGTGGGGGTGGAAGTCGAAGGCGAGCCCCGGATGGCGTTCCCCCATATCGCTGACGGCGGCATAAACCTGGATCCGGCGCGCATCACCCCCAGGGTGTCGGGCAGCATGAAGTGGCCGACGCCGAACTCGGCGAGGCGGGCCATCAGCCGGTACACGTAGTCCGGGTCGTCGCGGTAGCCGTTGGACCAGTCCTCCAGATAGAGGTTGACCGCGAGGCCCTGGTCGCGGGCGTGGATGATGGCGTCATGAACGTCCCGGGCATGGGCCTCCGGGGTCTTGCCCAGCTGCCTGACGCAGTGCTCGCGGCTGCCCTTGGCCAGCAGGTTTAGCACCCGGCCGCCGGCCTCGCGGATCCAGTCCACGCTGCGGCCACCGTCCACGAAGCCCAGCACCTCGACACGGTCGGCGAGGTCGTGGAGCTCGGCCCACTCGATGATATTGGCCACCGCCTCCTGCTCGCCGCGGGACACCCGCGCCGAGGCCACCTCCACCCGGTCCACCTTCAGCTGCAGTAGCAGGGCCTGGGCGATGTTGAGCTTCTCGGAGGGCGAGAACGAGAACGCCGCGGGTCTGCTCGCCGTCGCGCAGAGTGGTGTCGAGGATCTGGATGGCGGGTGCCATGGTCAGGCCAGGGTCTCCGCGATGAACTGACGCACGGCCCCGGGCGTGGCGGCGAGTTCGGTGCAGCGGGTCTCGCGCTCCATCAGGCCCTGGAGTGACGACGGCGGCGGGGCCTCGCGGCCGATGGCCTGTTTCACGGCGGCGCCGAATTTGGCGGGATGGGCGGTGGCCAGGCACACCGTGTCCGGGTGCCCGGCCGCGGCCTCCACACCCACGGCGGTATGGGGTCCAGGATATAGCCGGTGGCCTCGTAGGTAGCGCGAATGCGGGCCAGGGTCTGCTCCTCGGTCACCGCCACGGCGGCGAAGTCCTCGCGGGCCCGGGACCTGCTCGGCGGCCGTGAGCTCGATGGCGCCCTTGGCCTTCAGTCCTGCCATGTGCCTGCGCACCGCCGCCGGGTCCTCGCCCAGCAGGTAATAGAGGTAGCGCTCGAAGTTGGAGGCCACCTGGATATCCATGGAGGGGCTGAGGGTGGGATGGACCTCGCCCACGGCATAGACACCCTCGTTGACGAAGCGGGTGAGGATATCGTTGCGGTTGGTGGCCACGACGAGGCGCTCCACCGGCAGCCCCATGCGGCGCGCCACGTCAGCCAGCGAAGACGTCGCCGAAGTTGCCCGTGGGTACGGCGAAGGCCACCGGCCGTGCCGGGTCGCCGCTCACCCGGCCCCAGGCGTAGAAGTAGTCGACCACCTGGGCGAGGATGCGGGCCCAGTTGATGGAGTTGACCGCGCCGAGCTTGAGGCGGCGCTTGAGGTCGAGGTCACAGAACAGGGCCTTGAACGATGTCCTGGGCGTCATCGAAGGAGCCGTGAAGGGCCACGTTGTGAACGTTGGCGTCCAGCACCGTGGTCATCTGGAGTTCCTGGACGGGCGACACCCGGCCCCTGGGGTGGAGGACGAAGATGTGGATGCGCTCCTTGCCGCGCACGCCGTAGATGGCCGCCGATCCGGTATCGCCGGAGGTGGCGCCGATGATGTTGAGGTGGCCGCCGTCACGCTCCAGCAGGTGCTCGAACAGGTTGCCAAGGAACTGCAGGGCCACGTCCTTGAAGGCCGCGGTGGGGCCGTGGAAGAGTCCAGGATCCAGTGGTCGCCCACCCGCACCAGCGGCGTCACCTCCGGGTGGTCGAAGGTGGCGCAGGAGCGCGTCACCAGGTCGGCGAGCTCGTCGCGCCCGACGTCGTCGCCCACGAAGGGCCCCATCACCTCCGCCGCCAGCTCACGGAAGCCGAGCCCGCACCAGCGGCGCAGGGTGTCGGCATCGACGCGGGGGATGGACTCGGGCACCAGCAGCCCGCCGTCGTCGGCGAGCCCCATCATCACGGCGGCGGCGAAGCCCACGGGCTCGACTCCTCCGCGGGTACTGAGATAGCGCATTCAGCGGTTCTCGATGATTTGGAGCGCCAATGATCCCACGGCGGGACGGCAGATAGAAAGGGGTAACGGGTGCAGCGGCAGGCTCAGAACCCCATCACGCGGACGAGGACCGCCGCCCACCGCAGCTCCATTTCCTCCCGGCCAGCCAACCTTGCCCTGGCGATCCACGAAGGTCCGCTGGGACAGCCGGTGGTAGTCGGCCTCCGCCATGGCGAGGGTCCCACCGTCACCTGCAGGGGGGCGGCGGCCACCATCTCCGCGGGACCGGATCCATGGCCATCGAACGGTCATCAGGGGTCAACAGGGTCATCTGCTGCTGCATTGGGCTGAAGAAGGCGTTCACTCCATTTATACCAATCGTGACGCTATAGTTTGCATGTGAACACCGACGCCCACCTCCCACCGATCCGCGGCCTGGGCCACCGATGCCATGACCGGCGCCTACGCCGCGGTCATGCCTTCCTGCCCAGCCTGCTGCTGGCCGTGGTGCTGCTGCTGGCAGGGTGGCTGGGCGCGGGCCTGGCGCGGGTGGCGATCCTGCGTTCGGACGGGGCCTGGACACGCTCCTGGCCACCATCCACCAGGGCTCCCCGGCGCCAAGCCAGCGCTCCCGCTGGTCCATCACCGCCATCGTCGCCAACCTGGCGTTCTGGATGTAATCGCCTTCGGCGTCATCGGCGCCTCGGAGACCCTGGGCTGCTGCTGCTGGCGAGTTGGCTGGAGGAACTGCTCAGCTACCTGCCGCGGTTGCTGATCAGCGCCGCCATCCTGTTCATCGGCTACCTGGTGAGCCGCGGCATGCGCGAACTCATGCTCGACCTGGCCGGGGCCCGCGACCTCCAGCACGGCCAGCTGCTGGCCCAGGTGGTGTCCGGCCTGGTGCTGGCCTTCGCCCTGCTGCTGGCGCTGGACCAGCTGGGCCTGGACGTGGATTCGCTGAAGAACATCATCGTGCTGGCGTTCGCCGCATTCTTCGGCGGCACCGCCCTGGCCTTCGGCATGGGCGGCGCCGATGCCGTCCGCAACATCATGGCCTCCCACTACCTGCGGCGCATGTACCAGCCCGGACTGCTGGTGCGGGTGGGGGGCCAGGAAGGGGAGATCCTGGAGCTCACCGCGGTGGGGGTGTTGCCGGAGACCGAGGAGGGCCAGCAATTCGTGCCGGCCCGCGTGTTGCTGGGAGCAGGGCGCGGTGATCCTGGAGCCGGAGGACGTGGATGGAGCTCGATCCGCTGGTGGAGGCCTATCTGGAGGATCACCCCGGTGCCGCCGCGACGAGCCTGGCACAGCTGGACGCCGCCGCCACCGCCGGGTTCCTGGCGCCATCCCGCGCCTGGCGGCCAACGTGCTGGCCGAACATGATGCCGGCCATTGCCGCCGATACCCTGGCCCGGCTGGAGACGGCGGTCGCTGCCGAGATCCTGTTCCGCATGCCCAACGAGACGGCGGTGCTGGTGATGCGGGCCCTGCCCCGTGCCCTCCACAACGGCCTGTTTCGCGCCATGCCCCGCGCCTCGGCCCTGCGCCTGCGGGTGCAGATGCGCTACCCCGAGGCCCTCATCGGCAGCCTGGTGGACCCCGACGCCGTCAGCCTGCTGCCGGAGCAGCGGGTGGCCGATGCCCTGCGCCTGATGCGCGGCGGGCGCCAGCGGGTGTCTCACCAACTCTACATGGTGACCGGGGAGCGCCGCCTCATTGGCTACGTGGAACTCACCCGCCTCATCGCTGCCCGCGAGCGCACGCCGCTGTCGCGGCTGGTGCAGCCGGCGCCCCTGACATCGAACGCCCGAGCACCGCTGCACACCGCCGAGGATTTGGACATCTGGCTCGAGTTCGATAGCCTGCCCGTGGTGGACCGCCGCGGCACCTTCCAGGGCGTGCTGCGGCGCGAGGCCATCCGCCGGAAGGGGCGCTCGCTGCTGTCGGGCATCTCCTCGGAGCGGGAGTTCGGCCGCACCCGCACCGCCCTGGCCGACATCTTCTGGCTCGCGGTGGGCTCGCTGCTGGCCCCCGCGACCCCGCAACCCCCGGTGGACAGGAGAGATGACTGACATGACCCCGCCCCCCACCATGGACCTGCTGCGCCGAGGACTTCGTCAGCGGCTTCCCCGGCACGCGGCCCAGACCCTGGAACGCATGCCCGACGAGGCGGTGGCCGAGCGTGCTCGGCCGGGCTGGACGACGCCGACGCCATCCCCACCTGGAAGTGGTCCCCGACGTGGCCATGCGCGCCCTGGCCGTCCTGCCCGAGGACCGGGCGGCGGGCCTGCTGGCGGCCATGGAGCCCGAGCAGGCGGTGCCCCTCCTGGCCTTGTGCGACGACGAGGGGCGCGCGGCCTACCTCGACGCCATGGCACCCGAGGCCGCCGGTGAGCTGCGGCTGCTGCTGAGCTATCCGGTGGACAGCGCCGGCGCCATGATGGACCCCAAGGTACTGCTGCTTGCGCTCGATACCACCGTCAACGAGGCCCTGAACCGGGTTCGCCAGCTGCGCCGGCGCGGTATCCGGGTGCTGTTCGTGGTCAATGCCGACAAGGCGCTGGAGGGGGCGGTGGACGTGCAGGACCTGGCCGACTTCGGCCTCCACCACCACCCTCGACGAGATCATGCGCCCGGTGAAGGCCGCGGTGAACGTCATGGCCTCCCGCGAGGAAGTGGTGGAACTGCTGGACCAGCATCGACTCACCGACGTGCCGGTGGTGGACCTGGACGGCCGCCTGGTGGGCGCGGTACGGCCCCAGAACCTGGTGGCGGCGGCCGAGGACGAGGCCAGCGCCGCCATCCAGACCATGGTGGGCGTGAGCCGCGACGAGCGCGCCCTGTCCGGCGTCGGCTTCGCCGTGCGCAAGCGTCTGCCGTGGTTGCACATCAACCTCGCCACGGCCTTCCTGGCGGCCGCCGTGGTGGGGTTGTTCGAGGACACCATAGCCGCCAACACCGCGCTGGCCGTGCTGCTGCCGGTGGTGGCTGGCCAGTCGGGCAACACCGGGGCCCAGGCCCTGGCCGTCACCATGCGCGGGCTGGCGCTACGGGAGATCCGCATGCGCCATTGGCTGCGGGTGGTCACCAAGGAGGCCCTGGCGGGGTTATGGAACGGCCTGGCCATCGCGCTGACCACCGGGGCGGGGTGTGGCTGCGGAGCGGTTCTACCACCCTGGCCGCCGTCATCGCCATCTCCATGGTGCTGTCCATGATGATCGCCGGCATCGCCGGGGCCGGCATCCCCCTGCTCCTGACCCTGGCCAAGCAGGACCCGGCCCAGAGCTCGTCCATCGTGCTGACCACGGTGACCGACGTGGCGGGTCTTCCAGCTTCCTCGCCATCGCCACCGTGCTGCTCATCGCCTGAGGGCGGCGGCCACGGCCCGCTACCGGACGGCTCGGTCGGGCGGCGACCAGGGATACGGGCATGCGTCGCAAAAGCGCCGTCTTCAGCCGAGAGTGCCAGCCAGCAGGCGGAGCAGGGCGTCGCGTTCCGGTGCCACCAGCCGTTCGCCGTGGCAGCGGGCACAGGGGCCGGCGCCGTTCACTGGCTCGGCGTCGTCGCCGTAGCCCACCGCCTGGAAGGTCCAGCGTCCCCTGCAGGTTCTCGACCTGGCCGAGGCGATGGCCGGTGCCGTCGAACACGGCGTGCAGATCGTGGCGCAGCTGCAGCAGTTCCAGGCCGCGGACGTCGGGCCGGTCGGCCAGGGCGCGGTAGCGGAACCCGCGTCAGGGGCGGGCCGTCGGGGCCGAAGAGGGTGGTCAGGGGTGCGAAGCTCTGGCGGTGGTGTGGGCGTCGGGCCCTTGCGCAGCAGCCCCAGGTAGTGGGCATCCGTGCCGTAGCCGACGTTGGTATGCCAGCCATAGCCGGGACAGCGCACCGCGAGTTCCTGCATCAGGCGGTCGCGGGTCACCTTGGCCACCACCGAGGCGGCGGCGATGGACAGGGAACGCCGGTCGCCCTCGACCACCGGCCTCACCGTGCAGGACAGCGGCGGTGCGGCCCGCCCGTCCACCAGGGCGGCGTCCGGGGAGGCCCCCAGGGCCTCGACGGCGCGCCCCATGGCGAGCATGTCGGCGTGGAAGATATTCAGGCGGTTGATTTCCTCCACCGTGGCCATGCCGATGCCCACCTCGCCGATGCGCTGGATGATGGCGGCAAAGCGGGCCCGCTCAGCCGCCGACAGCAGCTTGGAATCGGTCAGGCCGCGCAGCTGCCGCGGCTTGGCGCCGCCCGGCAGCACCACCGCGGCGGCCACCACCGGCCCGGCGAGGCGGGCATAGCCCACCTCGTCCACGCCGCAGACCCGTCCTGGAACTCGCGCTCGAGGGTCAGGGTCGGCCATCTGGGCAGGGGCGGGTGGGCAGGCATGGTGGCGGTAGGTTATGCCCGTTATCCTCGATGCTGTCTGCCCTGGCAGCGCCGGCCGGCCCGGTGCCTTCCGGGTGGCCCACAGCCGGGTCGCCGCGTCGACGGTGCAGGGGACTGGATCGAGTGCGCTCACCTCCGAGACTTTCGGTGATCGACATTTCGGAACAGCGATTCAGGAGGCCTGGAACTGGAGCACCTGCCCCGGTGCCTTGCCGGCATCTAGCATCTGGCGCGCCTGGGGGCGCTGGCGGTCATCCAGATCCGAGAAGACCTTCACCTCGCCGGCGACGTGGGCGGCCACGGGCACGCCGTCGCGCAGCAGGATACGGTTGTTGATTTGGGCGGGACGCGGCGCCCCGGGGCGACGACGCCCACCAGGTTGAGGGGCTCGATGGCGGACAGGGCCACGAGGTCGCCCCGCTTCTTGCGTTTGCGGACCGCGCGCAGGCGGGCCACCCGCCCCCGCCAGGGCGAACTGCTCGCCGCCGAAGGACTGCACGAAGCGCCCGCCGCGCAGTTCGCCGCGGGCCTCCATGCGACGGTAGACATGGAGCAGCTCGCGCCACGGGGGCAGGTTGGCCTCGGCGCTCCAGCACTTTGCGGAATACCACGCCGTAGCGCCGCAGCAGTGTGGGCGATGTGCTCCACCTATTACAGTGACACCTTACCAATTGTACTACCGCCGTCCTGTCGTAGCTTGGCGCCATGCCCCGCGCCCTGCCCCGCATCAGTGTCCCCGGCGTCCCGCATCATTACGCAGCGGGGCAAGCGCGGCCGAAAGCCGATGAACCGTGACGCGGCGCGGCAGGAAATTGGTGTAATGGGTAAAGTGCCACCGTAATTTCGAAATTGGTGTAATGGGTAAAGTGCCACCGTAATTCACCGTAATTTCGAAATTGGTGTAATGGGCAAAGTGTCACCGTAATTTCGGCAAGCCCCCGGCCACCATCGAGTGGGAGTGACCGGCATTGGCGGGCAATGCCTGGCACCGACTGGCATCAGCTATTTTTCCGGCAGTTAAATGATTTGCGTATGGCTATTTCAGGTGACGTTGTGGATCCTGGCGGCCATGCAGTACACGGATGATTTCAACCCTGTTGGCGGTCACACGGTAAAACAGGGTGTGGCTTTGATGGGAGGCTTCTGGCGTCAGGCAGGAGTTCGGGGCGTTCGGTACCCATAAGTGGCTGCTGGGTCAGTAACCAGAACTGATCCTTTACCTTGGCCAGATAGCTTTCGGATTGGGCCTGCCCCCACTGGCGCAGGCCGTATTGATAAATCTCTTTGAGGTCATTCTGGGCGGCAGGCGCAATGACGAGCTGATGAGATGTCATGAAGGTCAGCGCTTGATATCGTCGAAAAAGGCCTCAAGCGCCACTTTCGATTCGATTGCGATACCTTTGTCATGATCCAGTTGCTCTGTACCGGCTTTCAGCTGCTCACGCAGGCGAGCCAGTTTGATCTCGTGAATCCAGTCTTCGTGGGTCTCCATGAACCGTAGTGCTTCACGGATGACTTCGCTGGCATTGTTGTACATGCCAGTTTCCACTTTGGCTTTAACGCGAGATTCCAGTTCGGGAGTGAGTGATACATGCATAATGACCTCCAAGGATAGACATTCCCGCAAAGAATCTTAGGTGGGCATACAAAGATTATCAATCATTGTATTTGTGGTGCATTGACATTACTCGCGGGAGCAGGAGGGATACACGTGGACGCCTGAGCCCGGAAGGTGGCCCAGGCCGCCGCGCCGCTGCGTTTAATCGGCACATTCCGAGTACTTGGAAGCATTTTCTAATCGTCGCTCTGAGCCCGGGCCTGGGCGCGGTCAAACCGCCCTCAGCCGAGCATGCTCGTCATCAGGCTGATGAGGGCGCGACGTTCCGGTGCGTCCAGCCGTTCGCCGTGGCAGCAGGCACAGGGGCCGGCGCCGTTCACCGGCTCGGCATCGTTGCCGTAGCCCACCGCCTGGAAGGTCCAGCGTCCCCGCAGGTTCTTGACCTGGCCGAGGTGATGGCCCGCGCCGTCGAACACGGCGTGCAGATCGTGGCGCAACTGCAGCAGCTCCAGGCCGCGGACGTCGGGCCGGCCGGCCAGGGCGCGGTAGCGGAACCGCGCCAGGGGCGGGCCGTCGGGGCCGAAGAGGGTGGTCAGGGGCGCGAAGCTCTGGCGGTGGTGGGGCGTCGGGCCCTTGCGCAGCAGTCCCAGGTAGTGGGCGTCCGTGCCGTAGCCGACGTTGGTATGCCAGCCGTAGCCGGGACAGCGCACCGCGAGTTCCTGCATCAGGCGGTCGCGGGTCACCTTGGCCACCACCGAGGCGGCGGCGATGGACAGGGAACGGCGGTCGCCCTTGACCACCGGCCTCACCGTGCAGGACAGCGGCGGTGCGGCCCGCCCGTCCACCAGGGCGGCGTCCGGGGAGGCCCCCAGGGCCTCGACGGCGCGCCCCATGGCGAGCATGTCGGCGTGAAAGATATTCAGCCGGTCTATCTCCTCCACCGTGGCCATGCCGATGCCCACCTCGCCGATGCGCTGGATGATGGCGGCAAAGCGGGCCCGCTCAGCCGCCGACAGCAGCTTGGAATCGGTCAGGCCGCGCAGCTGCCGCGGCTTGGCGCCGCCCGGCAGCACCACCGCGGCGGCCACCAGCGGCCCGGCGAGGGGGCATAGCCCACCTCGTCCACTCCGCAGACCCGTCCCTGGAACTCGCGCTCGAGGGTCAGGGTCGGCCATCTGGGCAGGGGCGGGTGGGCAGGCATGGTGGCGGTAGGTTAGCCCGTTATCCTCGATGCTGTCTGCCCTGGCAGCGCCGGCCGGCCCGGTGCCTTCCGGGTGGCCCACAGCCGGGTCGCCGCGTCGACGGTGCAGGGGACTGGATCGAGTGCGCTCACCTCCGAGACCTTCGGTGATCGACATTTCGGAACAGCGATTCAGGAGGCCTGGAACTGGAGCACCTGCCCCGGTGCTTTACGGATCAGCATCTGGCGCGCCTGGGCGCGCTGGCGGTCGTCTAGATCCGAGAAGACCTCCACCTCGCCGGCGACGAGGGCGGCCACGGGCACGCCGTCGCGCAGCAGGATACGGTTGTTGATCTGGGCGGGACGCGGCGCCCCGGGCGATGATGCCCACCAGGTTGAGGGGCTCGATGGCGGACAGGGCCACGAGGTCGCCCCGCTTCTTGCGTTTGCGGACCGCGCGCAGGCGGGTCACCGCCCCCGCCAGGGCGAACTGCTCGCCGCTGAAGGACTGCACGAAGCGCCCGCCGCGCAGCTCGCCGCGGGCCTCCATGCGCCGATAGACAGGGAGCAGTTCGCGCCACGGGGGCAGGTTGGCCTCCCGCTCCAGCACCTTGCGGAACACCACGCCGTAGCGCCGCAGCAGGGTGTGGGCGATGTGCTCCACCGCCTCGTCGTCGGCGGGTCGGGCGGGGGCGTCGTACTCCAGCGCCGCGGCCGCGGGGCGCAGCAGAGACCAGCGCCCGCCGTCGTCAACCGCCGCCCCGGTGGCGCGGTGGCGACGCCGGCCGCGGCCGAAGCCGGGGCGGCGGTTGTGGGGCGTGATCAGTGCCCGCAAGCCGGCGAAGCCGTCGGAAGTCACCAGGCCGCGGGCCACCAGCTCCGCCAGGGCTTCCTCCGCCTGGGTGCGCAACAGCCCGGTTTCCTGCACCAGGTCGATGAAGAAGGAGGCGCCGTGGCCCTCGAGGGCCTCCTTCACGCGCCGGGCCGGATGGGACAGGTGCGGCGGCTCCGCCGGGCGCCCGACTGTGGCCGGCGCCAGTGGCGGGCGTGCCGGCGGCTCACCAGGGCGATGGGGGTGATGCGCACCGGCGCCGCCTTGCGGCCTTCGACGCCGTCCCCCGCGGCCGGGGATCGGGACGCAGCCAGGTGATGCGCCCCGACAGGCACAGGGCGTCCAGCATGTCGGCGCTGTAGCGCGCAAGCCGCGCCGGCAGAATCTCCTGCTCCCAGCCCACGGCGGGTAGGGCGCAGCCCTCCAGCTGCTCCAGCACGCCGGCCAGGGCCTCCTGGCCCTCGCCGCGATCCTCCAGTCCCTGCCAGTCGAGCAGGAAGCGCATGTAATCGGCGGGCGCCACCGCCTCGATCTCGCTGCGCAGGCGCTTCAGGGTGTAGCGATGGATGCGCGCCAGCAGGCGCCGGTCACACCACTCGGTGGCCGCCGGGGTGGGGGTGAAACGGCCCTGGATGGCCATGCCTTCCTGTTCCAGTTCGAGCAGGGCGCGGGCCACCGGCTCGGCGGCCAGCCCCAGGGGCTGCGCCAGGGTGTCCACCGTCACCGGCCCCAGGCCTTCCAGGCGGCTGCGGATGAGTTCGCGCAAGGCCTCCTCCGCGGACGGGGACCCCTCGCCGCCGACCAGGCAGGGGGCTATGGGCGGCTCCAGTGCCGCCGTGGAAGAGGGCCAGCACTTCCCCCAGGCGCTCCGCGGCGACCCACATCCGCCGCCCGCCGTCCAAGGTCAGCCGGGTGGCGCGCCCTCGGCGCTCAGGGCATCCAGCAGCGCCGGCCAGCCGGATTCAGGCGCCCCCGCCGCGCCCGCCGGCGGGCCGTGGCGCGCCTCGTCCTCGCTCATGAAGCCCAGCAGGACGAGGCCGTCGTGGAGCTCGTCGGCGCCGTGGCCATCGGGCCAGGCCTCCTCGCGCACCCGCTGGATGGCGGCCGGGTCCAGGCGGCCGATGTCCGCCGCCGACCCGAGGTCGAGGTAGCGGCGCTGCTGGATGGCCAGGGTGCGGCGTTCCTCCGCCGGAGCGTCGTCGAGGAAGGCGTAGGGGCGGGCGTCGATCACCTCCATGGCCAGGGGCGAGGGGTGGTGAGGTCACGGCTGACGAGCCGGATCTCGCTCCGCTCCAGGCGTTCCAGCACGGCCCTCAGGCCATCGATGTCCATGGCCTCGTGCAGGCAGTCGTGGAGGGTCTGGTCCACCAGGGGGTGGTCGGGTATCTCGCGGTCGCCGGCGATGTTCTCCACGCAGGCCAGCTGGTCGGGGAATATCACGGCCAGCAGGTCCTCGGCATCGGAGCGCTGGAACTGGGCCGGCACCCGCCTGCCGTTGCGGTTGCGGGCCACCGCCAGGGCGATGTTGGCGTTCCAGCGCCAGCGGGTGGCGAACAGGGCGCGGCCAGCAGCGCCTGGACCAGGACGTCCTTCACCGTCGCCGCCTTGAGGTAGGCCGCCACCTCCTCCAGGGGGAAGCTGTGGGTCGGGCCCAGGGACAGGATGATGCTGTCCTCGGTGGCGGCGGCCTGGAGCTCGAAGTTGAACTTGCGGCAGAAGCGCTTGCGCAGGGCCAGGCCCCAGGCGCGGTTGATGCGTGAGCCGAAGGGTGAGTGGATGACGAAGTGCATGTCGCCCACGCCGTCGAAGAAGCGCTCGAAGATGAGGGTGTCGAAGGTGGGCAGGGCCCCCAGGGCCGCCTTGGCCGCCCCCAGGTAGTCGGTGAGCTGGCGCGCCGCGCCGGCCGCCAGCCCCAGATCATCCGCCAGCCACGCCGCGGTGGCCTCCGGACCCTGCTCCAGCTGGGCGGCGGCCTCCTGGCGCAGCCGGGACACGGCGAGGGACAGCTCGTCCGTGCGTCCCGGTGCCTCGCCGAACCAGAAGGGGATGTTGGGCGGCTGGCCGTGGGCGTCCTCGACGTGGACCTTGCCCTGCTCCACCTTGAGGATGCGGTAGGAGGTGTTGCCCAGCTGGAAGATGTCCCCCGGCAGGCTTTCGAAGGCGAAGTCCTCGTTGAGGCTGCCGATGGAATGGCCTTCCGGCGACAGCACCACGTCGTAGTCGAAGAGGTCGGGGATGGCGCCGCCGTTGGTGATGGCGGTGAGACGGGCGGCGGGGCGGGGGCGCAGCCAGCCGTTGATGGCGTCGCGGTAGAGATAGGCGCCGCGCCGGCCGCGGCGGGTGGAGAAGCCCTCGCCCAGCATGCGCGCCACCGCCGTGAAGGCCTCGCGGTCGAGGTCGCGGTAGGGCCAGGCGCGGCGGAAGCAGTCGTAGAGGGCCGTCTCCCGCCAGTCGCGCCCGGCCACCTCCGCCACCATCTGCTGGGCCAGCACGTCCAGCGGCCCCTCGGGCATGGGGATGCGGTCCAGCTCGTCGCGGCGCACCGCGTCCAGCAGCGCCGTGCACTCCAGCAGGTCGTCCCGGGACAGGGGAAACAGGCGTCCCTTGGGCAGCCCGGCCACGCCGTGGCCGGAACGCCCGACCCGTTGCAGCAGGGTGGCAATGGAGCGCGGCGAGCCGAGCTGGCACACCAGATCCACGTCGCCGATGTCGATGCCGAGTTCCAGCGACGCCGTGGCTACCAAGGCCCGCAGCCGGCCGCCCTTCAGGCGCTGCTCGGCGTCGAGGCGGTGCTCCCGCGCCAGGCTGCCGTGGTGGGCGGTGACGCTGTCCTCCCCCAGGCGCTCCGCCAGGAAGCGCGCCGCCCGTTCCGCCAGGCGCCGGGTGTTCACGAAGATCAGGGTGGTGTGGTGTGCCTCCACCAGTTCGGCCAGACGGTCGTAGATCTCCTGCCACACCTCGGCCGCCATCACCGCTTCCAGGGGCGAGTCCGGCACCACCAGGGCCAGGTCGCGCCGCCGTACGTGGCCGGTGTCGATGATGGTGCAGGGCTGGCCGGGGCCGGTGAGGTAGCGGGCCATCAGCTCGACGGGCTTCTGGGTGGCCGACAGGCCGATGCGGTTGGGGCGCCGGCCCTGGTGGTCCTCGCACAGGGCGGCCAGGCGCTCCAGGGACAGGGTCAGGTGGGCACCGCGCTTGCTGTCCGCCAGGGCGTGGATCTCGTCCACGATCACCGTGCCGACGGTCTGCAGCATCTCCCGCCCCGAGGCCGAGGTGAGGAGGATGAACAGGGACTCCGGCGTGGTCACCAGGATATGAGGGGGCCGGCGGCGCATGCGCGCCCGTTCGCCCTGGGGCGTATCGCCGCTGCGCACCCAGGCGCGGATCTCCACGTCCCTCAGGGTCTGTTGGAACAGGGTCTCGCGGATTCCGGCGAGGGGCTGCTCCAGGTTTTTCCGGATATCGTTGGAGAGCGCCTTCAGGGGCGAGATGTAGAGCACCCGGGTCTCGTCGGCGAGCCCCCGCTCCACGCCCTCGCGCACCAGGGCGTCGATGGCCGCGAGGAAGGCGGCGAGGGTCTTGCCCGAACCGGTGGGCGCGGCGATGAGGGTGTTGTCGCGCCGCGCGATGGCGGGCCAGGCCTGGCGCTGCGCCGGCGTGGGGGTGCCGAAGGTAACGGTGAGCCAGGCGGCGACGGCGGGATGAAAGACGAACGGTTCCATCGGGCATGGGACCCCCGGGCCAGGGGGGCGTTCTCCGGTCAAAACTCACACCAAGTCATCTATATCGACATCCAGAACGCTGGCAAGAGCCTTGTAGGCATCGATCCGTCCCGCCCGTTTGCCGGTCTCAATCTGTGCGATATAGGCCTGGGACAGGCCGGCCGCATCAGCCAGAGTGGCCTGGGAATTGTTCTCGATGATCTGTGCGCGCACTTTCGGCGTGATAGTCGAGGGGTTGTCCACCCGTTGTTCCACCCACTCCTGCACCTGCGCGAACGGCACCCCAGCCAGCGCACCGAATAGTCTGTGGCCACCCAGCCTGGCGCGGCTCAGCCGGGGCGAGGTGACGCCGCAAAGCAACCGTGCCACGGCTCGGGGATTATTCAGCACCGCCCGCTTCTCAGCCACCAGCGTTGCCAGCTCGGTGGCCAGCTGCGGCGGGATCGTCCCGTTACCCCGTGGGGGTAACTCGCCGGTCTCTCCGCGGCAGCCACTGCAGTGGCCGCAGGGGATATCCAGCGCCTCGCCGAAGTGGGCAGCGAGCATGGCGCTGCGACAGCCGGGATGCTCCACCAGCGCACAGACCTGACGCAAGCGTTCCAGTTCTGCGGCTTCGCGCCGAGCCATCCGCCCGTGCAGGTCGGTGGCCAGGGCATCGAGGGACTCGGGGTGGCGGCAACGGCGGTAACGATGGCGCACCCCGGCGGCCTGCACCTCGAGCATGCCCTGCTCGCCCAGCCAGTCGAGGGCGCGCACCACCCGCTCGCGCGGTGTACCCAGGGCTGCGGCGGCCGCCTCGGCATCGAGACTGAGCCAGATGCGTCCCTTGCTCGCCTGTTTAAACAGCGCGGTGAGGAAGGCACGCCGCTCGCCCTCGAAACGCTGTAAGATTTCCGCCGAACCGATCAGCGGCTTGAACTTGTACTGGCTGTAGAACGGCGTGCCGCCTTCGAGGTACCCCTCCAGTTCCAGGTAGGTGAGCAGAGTGCGCAGCACCAGGGGGCGGATGTCGTGCTCGGAAGAGAGTTCGTAGAGGGCTACATCGAAGCGCTCCTCGCGGCCGAAAAGGTCGTGCACCAGCCGCTGCAGCGCCGCGGTGTCGGGCGTATCGCCGTAGATGAAGTTCTCCAGCACGTTGAGGTCGTCGGGGCAGAACAGCAGTTCGCAGATCGCGGTCTCGCCATCGCGCCCGGCCCGGCCGATCTCCTGGGCGTAGTTCTCCAGGCTCTTGGGCGGATTGTAGTGGTAGACGTAGCGGATATCCGCCTTGTCCACCCCCATGCCGAAGGCGATGGTGGCCACCACCACGGCCTGGTCCGAGGCCATGAACCACTCCTGGGTGGCGGCGCGCTCCTCATCCTTCATCCCGGCGTGATAGGCGCGGGCTGGCAGGCCTGCAGCGACCAGTCTTGCCGCCAGCACCTGCGCCGTCTTCTGCAGGGTGACGTAGACGATAGTGGGCCCGGACGGGCGGCCGCCCAGCCGCTCCAGCAGCACCTCGTCGCGCACATCATCCGTTACGACGGTGCTCAGCAGCGCCAGGTTGGGGCGGTAAAAGCCGGTGCGCACCGCATGCTCGGGAGCGATGGCGAAGACGCGGCAGATATCCTCCAGCACCGGCGGCGTGGCGGTGGCGGTCAGCGCCAGCACCCGCTCGGCGCGGATGTCGCGGGCAAAACCGGCCAGCTTGAGGTAATCGGGGCGGAAGTTATGGCCCCACTCGGAGATGCAGTGCGCCTCATCCACCGCGAACAGCGATATCGCTACCCGGCCTATCGCCTGGCGAAAACGCTCGTTGTTGAAGCGTTCCGGGGCGACGTAGAGCAGCCGCAGGCTGCCGTCGCGCAACCGCGCCATGACCGCGCGGTGTTCATCGGCGCTGAGGGTGGAATCGAGGCGCGCCGCCGCGATGCCGCGGGCCCTCAAGGCATCGATCTGATCCTTCATCAGCGCGATCAGCGGCGAGACCACCAGGGTGACGCCGGGCAGCAGCAACGCAGGGAGCTGATAGCAGATGGATTTGCCGCCGCCGGTGGGAAAGACCGCCGCCACCGAGTTGCCGGCGAGCAGATGGTTGATCACCGCCTCCTGACCTGGACGAAAGGCGTCATAGCCGAAATGCGCCTTGAGCGCATCAAGAGTCCCTTCCTGCATGCTCGTTCTCCTCCGGTTTCTGGCCCGTCCAGTCTACCAACAGAAGGGTCGAACAGGCCACTTTGGCACCGTATCAAAGCCTTTTCGCGAACTCCGCCAGTGTGAGGATCGGACACCGGTGTTGCAGGGCGCCGGCGAGGATCTGGAACGGGACCGGTCGTCCGGTTGTCCTAGGCTTATTCACGTCGACCATAACAAGGAGGCTTCACCGTGATTCCAAAGGCTTCGAGTACACCTTACCGTCCCGCCCCGGGCCTGTCGTCGGGCCGATCGCGGGTGTTCTCGCCCTGCTTGCCGCGGGCATGGCCGGGGCCGAGCAGATTGAGGTGAGTCAGGAGGCCACTCTCAAGGTGGAACGCATCGCCGGCGGGCTGTCCCACCCCTGGGGCCTCGCCTTTCTGCCCGACGAGCGGTTCCTGGTGACGGAGCGGGGTGGGCGCCTCTACGTGCTGGATGCCGATGGCGGTAACCGGCGGCCGGTAGCGGGCCTGCCCGACATCAAGCCCCACGGCCAGGGCGGGCTGCTGGATGTGGCCCTGCACCCCGAGTTCGAGGAGAACCGCTGGGTCTATCTGTCCTACGCCGGGCCCGGTGACGGCGGCGTCGGCACCGAGGTGGCCAGAGGCCGCTGGAACGGCCGCGACCTCGAGGATACCGAGGTGATCTTTCGCCTCGAGCCCAAGTCGGGGGCGCGCCAGCACTTCGGCTCGCGGCTGGTGTTCGACCGTGCCGGGCGGCTCTACGTGACCCTGGGGGACCGGGGCGAGCGGCCGCGGGCCCAGGATCTGGGCGACCACGCCGGCTCGGTGATCCGCATCGATGACGACGGCAGCGTGCCGGGCGACAACCCCTTCGTGGACCGCGCGGATGCCCGGCCGGAGATCTTCAGCTACGGCAACCGCAACGTGCAGGGGGCCGCCCTCCATCCCGAGACCGGCGAATTGTGGACCCACGAGCACGGACCGCAGGGCGGCGACGAAGTGAATATCATCCGCGCCGGGGTGAACTACGGCTGGCCGGTGATCACCTACGGTGTGAACTATGGCATTGGCACCGCCATCGGCGAGGGCACCGACAAGGAGGGCATGGCCCAGCCCCTGTACCACCGGGACCCCTCCATCGCCCCCTCGGGCATGGCCTTCTACACCGCCGACCGCATCCCCGGCTGGCAGGGCGACCTCCTCGTCGGTTCCCTCAAGTTCGCCACCCTGGTGCGCCTGGAACTGGACGGCGAGGAAGTGGTGCACGAGGAGCGCCTGCTCCAGGGCGACCTGGGCCGCATCCGCGACGTGCGCCAGGGCCCCGACGGCCTGGTCGATCTGCTGACGGACGAGGATGACGGGGGGCTGTATCGCTTGGGGCCGGCGTTGGAGAGGCGGTGAGGAGGACGCTTAGTGAATAGTGAATGGTGAATGGTGAACGGTTTAGAAGCTCGATCGCGACCGACAGAAGGCGCCAGCCCTCACCGTAAGCCGAAGACATTCACGTTATTCGACACCACGGCTGCCGTTTTTTCTATTCACTATTCACCATTCACTATTCACTCGCTCTTCCCCTATTCACCCACCCGCCATTTGCGGCAGGCTCTCCCCTCAGAACGCCCACACCCATGGAATCAACACTACCGCCACCAGCCCCAACAGGATGTTCATGGGCAGGCCGATGCGCAGGTAGTCGGAGAAGCGATAACCGCCCGGGCCGTAGACGATGAGGTTGGTCTGGTAGCCGATGGGGGTGGCGAAGCTGGCGGAGGCGGCCATCATGATGGCCGCCACGAAGGGCATCAGGCTCACCCCCAGGGAGGCGGCGGCGGTATCGGCGATGGGGAAGATCAACACGGCGGCGGCGTTGTTGGTCACCAGGGAGGTGAACACGCTGGTGAGGGCGTAGATGGCCACCAGGGCCAGCCACGGATTCGTCGCCGGCGGTGGCCAGCCACCAGTGGGCGACGGTGGCCGCGGCACCGGTCACGATGAGTGCCTGACCGATGCCCAGCGAGGCGCCGATCACCGTGAGCACGGACCAGTCGATGCTGGCCCGGGCCGAGGCCGGGGTGGTGCAGTGGCTGAGGATCATGAGGGCCGCCGCCCCCAGGGCCGCCTCGAACATGGTGGCCAGGCCGGTGGCCGCCGCACCCACCATCAGCCCGAGCACCACCAGGGCCATCCAGGCCCGGTCGTGGCGCGGCACGGCATGGCCGGAGAGCTCGTGGATGAGCAGGAAGTCCCGGGAGTGGCGCTGGCGCTCGGCGAAGGAAGGCCGGGCCTCCAGCAGCAGGGTGTCGCCGGCCCGCAAAGTGATGTCGCCCACCTTGCCCCTCAGCCGCTCGCCGTTCCTCGCTACCGCGATCACCACTGCCTCGTAGCGGGAACGGAAGCCGCCGTCGCGGATGGTGGTGCCGCGCACCGGGCAGTGGTCCGCCACCACCACCTCGTAGAGGCGGCGCTCGGGCCGCGGGGTGTCCAGCTTGAAGAGCTGGTCCGGGGCCGGCATCAGGCCGCGGATGCGCAGCAACTCCGCCATGGAATCCACCACCCCCACGAACAACAGGCGGTCCCCGGCCCGCAGGCGCTCGCTGGGGGCTACCGCCGGCAGCAGGGTGTCGCCGCGCTCGATCTCCGCCAGGAAGGCGCCGGGCAGCTGGCGCAGGCCGGCCTCCTCGATGCTGCGCCCCACCAGGGGGCTGCCGCCGGCCACCAGCATCTCCACGGCGTATTCCCGAGCGTCCCCGGGGATGCGCAGGGGCGGGCGGCGCTCCGGCAGCAGCCAGCGCCCGGGTCCGAGGATGAACAACAGGCCGATGATGGCCACCGGCAGTCCCACGGCGCCGATCTCGAAGAAGCCCATGGGGCCGAGGTCGGAATGCTCCAGCAGCATGCCGTGGACGATGAGGTTGGTGCTGGTGCCGATGAGGGTGAGGGTGCCGCCGAGGATGGCGGCGTAGGACAGGGGGATCATGAGACGCGACACCGACAGGCCCGTGCGCCGCGCCCAGTCCTCCACCACCGGCACCAGCATGGCCACCACCGGGGTGTTGTTGAGGAAGCCGCTCATGGCGGCCACCGGCAGCATGAGCCGGGTCTGGGCGGCAGCCACGGTGCGCGGCCGTCCCAGCAGGCGGCTGCCGAGGGCGTGGATGCCGCCGGTGTCCACCAGGCCGGCCACCACCACATAGAGCACGGCCACCGTGGCCAGCCCCGGGTTGGCCACTCCCGCCAGGGCCTCGGCGGGGGTGATGACCCGGGCCAGGATGAGCAGGGTGAGGCCGCCCACCAGGATGAGGTCCGCCGCCACCCGGGTGGCGATGAGCAGGGTGGCGGTGAACACCACGGTGCCGAGGGTGAACCAAGCGGCGAAGTCCATGAAGATGTCAGCTCCTGTGGCAGGGCACCGGCCGGCCTTCAGAAATCCCTCAGGCCGCGGATGAACATCTCCACGGCGATGGTGGTGAGCAGCAGCCCCATGAGGCGCTGCAGGGCCATGAGTCCCCGCTCCCCGAGGATGCGGCCCAGGTTCGAGGACCCCAGCAGGATGAGCCCCGTGGCGGCCCAGGCCAGCAGCAGCGCCAGCAGCCAATCGCCCCAGCGTTCCGGTTCCTGGGCCGACAGCACCAGCACCACCGCCACCGCCGATGGTCCGGCCACCGAGGGTATGGCCAGGGGTACCACCAGGGGCTCTCCTTCCAGATCGTCGGAGAACATCTCCCGCGGCGATTTGAAGATCATGCGCAGAGCAATGAGAAACAGGATGATGCCGCCGGCGATCTCCAGGGCCATCTCGGAGATATTCAGCAGGGCCAGGAAACGTGGTCCGGCAAGGAGAAAGAGGACCAGCACCGCCAGGGCGATGAGCATCTCCCGGGCGATGACACGCCGCCGCGCTCGGCGGCGATGGGCCCCAGGACCACTTGAAAGAAAGGGATGTTGCCGAAGGGATCCATCACCAGGAACAGCAGGATACTGGCCGAGAGCAGGGTCATGGCTCGGGCAGATCGATCCCGCCGGCGATGCTCCGGCTGTGGTCCAGGGCGGCCTCCCAGGCGGCGCCGAAGGGGGCCAGGATCGCGGCCCGCCAGTCATCGCCGGTGGCGCCATCCAGTTCCGGCAGCAGCCCTTCTCCTCCCGTTCCTGGTGGTGCTCCACCATGCCCTTAAGAGTCTTCTCCTCCTCAAGGAGCGTGATGATGGCCCGGCGCCGGGGACCGGCCGCCATCCGGCAGTCCTCGAGCGTGTCCAGTCGCTCCACCAGCCGTTCCATCAGGCGGCCGATGCGCCGGTGCTCGTGGTCGTAGAGCGAACTCTGCCACTGCACCGGTCGTTCCAGGGTGGCGTGCCGGGGCAGTAGGTGGTCGTCCTCGAAGGTCTTGTGGAGCTCATGGGGCCCCTGGTAGCAGTCGAGTAGTATCCTGGCATCATGGAAGCGCCCCATCACCAGGGCCTCCTGGTGGATCAAGGAACATCTCGTCCAACTCCCGGTGACAACGGGTGATGGTGCGGGTGAGGCTGGAATGGACGGCCATGGGACGGAGGCTATAGGACGTGGCTCAGGTTTCCCGGGAGTCGGGTGGTGCGCTGGTATGGCCGCAAGCACGAGAGACGATGTGGCCGGTTGTTTGCCCGACGCCTAGAATAGCGCCAGACCATGGGCGTCCGCCACCGCCAGCAGGTGCGCAGCAGGGCGGTCAACGCTTCGAAGCGATCCATGGCAGCCAAGGCTAAGTGACCTGCGAGAATCCACGCGTGCCCTATGTCAAGCGGTGGGGCGTCGGGCCGCTAACCTGGGTAGGATGACCCGATCATTACGATGTCTCCCAACACACACTATGCACGGAGAGCCAGATCCCGCAATGCAGTCCCGCCTCTCATCATCGAGCCCCCATCAACACCGGGCCGTCACCGTGGACGGACAGGAGTTGAGCACCCTCCTCGGTACCCTGGAGCCCTTCGCCCATTTCGACAAGGACGACCTCCTGGTGCTCGCCAGCCGTAGCGAACTCTTCGGCCTGAAGGCCAAGGGTGTGCTGTTCGAACTGGGTGACAGCGACCCGTGGATGTACTTCGTGGTGGAGGGCACCGTGAGGCTGGTGGCCGCCGACGGCCGCGCGCGGGTGGTGGATGGCGGCACCCGGGCGGCCCGGCAACCCCTGGCCCAGCTGCAACCGCGCCATTATCGAGCGGTGGCGGCGACCGCCGTCACCTGCCTGCGGGTGGACGTCTCGGGCCTGGGCCGCCTGGAGCCCGTAGATCGGGCGTCCCAGTACGTGGTGGAAGAGGTGAGCCATCATGGCGAGGGAGCCAGCGGGGGACTGGTGGGGCGCTACCAGGCCCTGTTGGACAAGGGGGATTTTCGCCTCCCCAGCCTGCCCCATATCGCCATGGATGCCGTGCGTGCCATCGACCGCGACGAGGCCGACCCGCGGGATCTGGCGGCCATCCTCATCAACGACCCGCCCATCACTGCCAAGCTCATCCGTGCCGCCAACAGCCCCCTGTTCCATGGCCTGACTTCGGTGAACGACTGCGACAAGGCCATCGTGCGCCTGGGCATGAAGACCGCCCGCCAGCTCATCGTCGCCTTCGCCATGGGCGAACTGTTCAAGGCCACGAACCCGGCTGTGCGCCGACGTCTCGAAGCCCTGTGGCAGCACAGCACTCAGGTGGCCGCCATCGCCATGGTGTTGAGCCGCGAACTGCGCTGCCTGGAACCGGAGGAGGCCATGGTGGCGGGACTGCTCCACGACATCGGCGGCGTGCCCATCTACAACCTGGCGGCCGACGACCCGGAGTTGGCCGCCGACGACGCCATCCTGGACGAACTCGTCACCGGCCGCCGCGGCGAACTGGGCGCGCGCCTGCTGGCCGATTGGAACTTCCCCGACACCCTGGTGACGGCGGCCCGCGAGGCCGAGGACTGGTGGCGCGACCCGGCGCCCGCCCCGGACTATGCCGACCTGGTGATCGTGGCCCAGCTCCACGCCTGGATGGGCCGCCCCGACGCCCCCGACGTGCCGCCCATGGTGCAGTTGCCCGCCTTTCGCAAGGTCACGGCGCGGCGAGGGCTCGACCCGGAGACCAGCCTCGCCGTGCTGGCCGAGGCCAGGGGGCGGATCGAGGAGGCGCGAAGCCTGCTGGCGGGCTGAGCCCCGCCGAGTCGGCGCCCGACGAACGGCATGAGCGCTTTGTCAGCCGTTGTTTTCGTGCAGCCGGCCTTCCAGGTACTGATGCAGAATGCTGGCAACCGGGGTCTGGTATGCAATCCGCGACACCGACCGTGTCCTGCAAAGCCTGTCCGACAGCCTGCCGGTGGCACCCAGCTACCGCACAGACTACTGGGTCAAGGGGGTTCGGGCCGGCTGAAATGCGTCTGCTGTTCCGGCAACCATCGGTGCCAATCCGGCTCAGGCGCTCATGGCCCGGGCAAAGGCTTTGAAATCGTCCAATCGATCCCGGCAGAGCGAGAACACGATGTTCCAGTCAATATCCTGGTAACTGTGGACCATGATATTGCGAAACCCCACGGCTTTTCGTAGGTTGATTGCCAGTTCTTCGGAGATGATCTCTGCCTGGGCCAGCCGCTCGAAACTCTGACCGAGGGTTTGGGGCGCGGTGATTTCCGGGTGGCCGGCAATGCATTGGGTAGCCATATCGGCACAGGTCTGGATGGCGCGGGTGAGATTCAATGCGATGATGTCCTGGGCATCGAGGTCTTCATGAAGCTGCTGCGGTGTTTCAGGAAGGCGGGATTCGATCCGGGCAAGGCCGCGCCGAAGTGACTCCAATTTCTGATTAATCAGTTGTTGAGCCATGCTTCTCTTCGTTCCCTCAGGATGCGTTCCTGCAAAGGTAGAAAGTCTTCGTTGTCCATGATGTTGCGGAACAGCAGCCGGCCCCATTCGCCTGGCGTTTCATGTACCCGAATACCCTCCGAAACAATCTGGCCAAGCAGGGGTTCGCCCACGGTTCGCAAGTCGATCAGATCGACGGGACGGTTAAAGCGCAGGGCAAGAGTTTCCATCAGGGCAATGCGTTGATCGGCGGTGAGCTGTCGAGGCGCTTGAACGGCGACATCAATGTCGCTGTCGGCGCGTTCAGTACCCTTTGCGAACGATCCGAACACGATCACCAGCTCCAGTTCCGGGAAAGCGGCCAGAGCGGCCCGGATTTGCTCGCGGATTTCGGGTGTGGGGTGGTTGCGCATGGTTTTCATAGTGTGGCACGTGGCAGGAGGGCGCAAGCTCGCCTTCACCAGCGTAAACCCATGTCGCCGCGCCACCCCCTTCGCCTTGAAACGGAATCCGAAGGCCACGCCGCGGAAGATGAGGGCCGTCAACAGGAAGCCGATGGTCATGTAGATCCGGTTGCAGGATATAGAGCGAAGGGTGCGGCGTTCGTTTTGCGCGGTGGGTGTACGGGGCGGGAGATGGCGTGTCTTGCTTTTATGCTTGGTGGTGATGGTTGTTGTGATTGGTTTGCTGGATCAGGCTTTCCAGTGGGATATGCAACTCCTCCCAAAGCTTGCGGATCATATTGACCGAGAGTGGACGCTGACGGTTAAGCACCTCAGAGACGCGACCGCTCTTCCCGATGAAGGGTTCGAGTGCCTTACGATCAAGCCCTCCCTGTTCCATGCGGAACAGGATCGCCTCAATCGGATCGGGCGGCGTAATAGGGTGGTTTCGCTCCTCGTAGGCCTCGACCAGCGTGATCAGGATATCGAGTTTATCGCCTTCGGGCGTATCTGCCTCTGCGCCCCAAAGCTGTTCAATCTCAGCCAGCGCCGCATCGTAGTCCTGTTCTGTTTTGATAGGGCGAATATCCATCGTTCCATCCTCGCTTAACTACCTCAATTGGAGTTTGTCGTACTGTTCATGGGTACCGACAAACTTCACGTAGGCTGTCTGGCGACCATAATCCAGATTCACCACCAGTCGGTATTTGTTTCCCGCAATGTTAAACACCACTGTTTCATCACTGATGATGCTGGCATTGCCATACTGCGCCTTGATGTCGTGCGGTGATTGCCAGATAGCTTTGGTGGCCTCGGCGTGCCATGCCTCCAGCGGTCCCCTGGCATCCTGGTGTGAGGCCAGTTCGTAGAACTCCCGCAATGTCCTTTTTGCGATCACTCTCATTGGGGATTATAGCCCCTCCCAAAATGGGAGCAAGCAAGCTGGTAGATTGGGATCTGCTTGCGAGCCCCAACGGAAAAAGCATTATCTCTCACGGAGGCACTTAAGGCACTGAGATCATGGGTCGCGCCGAACCTGCGTTGTGTGTCGAGGGTGACCTTCGGCGGTGGGGGGCGTGGTGGCGGGCTCTAACCACGAAGCCAAAGCCGCCATTCAGGTGCATCCATCTCTCTTCTCCGTGCCTCCGTCCCGCCGCTTCAGTGATAGCCGGCGTCGGCCTGCACCTTGCCGCGGAATACCCAGTAGGCGTAGGCGGTGTAGCCGAGGATCACCGGCAGCAGCACCAGGGTGCCGGCCAGCAGCAGGCCCTGGGCATTGGGGGCGGCGGCGGCCTCCTGGATGGTGAGCCCGAAGGGCACGATGTGGGGATAGATGCTGATAAGCAGGCCCACGAAGCCCAGCAGGAAGAGACCCACGGACCACAGGTAGGGCCCGTAGGTGGCGCCCCGCCACAGACCCCGCATCAGGAATACGAAGCCGACGGCTACCAGCAGGGGCACCGGGCTGAAGAGGGCCAGCCGCTCCCAGCGGATATCGGGATAGGAGAGCCCCCAACGCGCCGCTACCGTGAAGTCCAGCAGGGGTATCCACAGGCTCACCACCGCCATCATGGCCACCACCACCACGGCGGCGAGCATGGCCACCCGCCGGCTCCAGGCCTGCAGTTCGCCCTCGGTCTTGATCACCAGCCAGGTGGCGCCGAGCAGGGTGTAGCCCCACACCATGGCGCAGCCGGTGACGAAGCTGAAGGGGGTGAGCCAGTCGAACATGCCGCCGGCGAAACGCCCGTCCTCCAGGTGGATGCCCTGGACCACGGCCCCCAGCACCAGGCCCTGGGCGAAGGTGGCCACCACCGAGCCCCAGTGAAAGGCCTGGTCCCAGAGGCGCCGCGCCGCCCCCGTCGCCTTGAAACGGAACTCGAAGGCCACGCCGCGGAAGATGAGGGCCGTCAACAGGAAGCCGATGGGCATATAGACCGCCGGCATCAGGGCCGCGTAGGCCTTGGGGAAGGCCGCGAACAGGCCGCCGCCGCCGAGCACCAGCCAGGTTTCGTTGCCGTCCCACACCGGCGCCACCGAGTTCATCATGATGTCCCGGTCCTCGTCGTGCTCGGCGAAGGGAAACATGATGCCCACCCCCAGGTCGAAGCCGTCCAGGAGTATGTACATGAACACCGCCAGGGCCAGCAGACCGGCCCAGATGAGGGGCAGATTCAGGCTTTCCATGGTGTCATCCCTCCGTTGCCAACTGTGGGCTGTTGCCGTCCGCGGGCGCCGGCGACTCCTCCGGGGTATCGGGCCCCTGGGCCATCAGCCGCAGCATGTAGTAGGTGCCGGCCGAGAACACCACGCCGTACACGAAGATGAACACGATGAGGGACATACCCACCGCACCCGCGGTCACCGGCGACACGGAATCGGCGGTGCGCAGCAGGCCGTAGACCGTGTAGGGCTGGCGTCCCACCTCGGCGGTGATCCAGCCCGTCAGCACCGCGATAAAACCGCTGGGACCCATGGCCACGGTGGCCCGCAGGAACCAGCGCCAGGACTCCAGGCGGCCGGTCTTCAGCAGCCAGCTGCCCACGAGACCCAGGCCCAGCATCAGCAGGCCCAGGCCCACCATGACGCGGAAGCTCCAGAAGACGATGGCCACCGGCGGGCGCTCATCGGCGGGCCACTCCTTGAGGCCGCGGATCTCGCCGTCCAGCTCGCCCGTCACCACCAGGCTCGCCATCTTCGGCACCTTCACCTCCAGGTGGTTGCGCTCGTCCCGCTCGCTGGGCAGGGCGAAGAGCAGCAGGGGCGCACCGCGCTCCGTTTCCCACACCCCCTCCATGGCGGCCAGCTTGGCCGGCTGGTACTCGTGGACGTTGACGCCGTGCTCGTGGCCGGCGATCACCTGCAGGGTGGCCACGATGGTGATGAAGGGCAGGGCCATGAACATCATGGTGCGGGCCGCCTCGCGGTGGGTGCCGCGCAGCAGATGGAAGGCGGCCACGGCGGCGACCACCAGGGAGGTGGTGAGATAGGCCGCCAAGACCATGTGCACGAAGCGATAGGGGAAGGAGGGGTTGAATATCACCTCCAGCCAGTCCGTGGCATAGAACACCCCGTCCCGCAGCTCATAGCCCGCCGGCGTGTGCATCCAGCTGTTGGCGGCGAGGATCCAGAAGGCGGAGATGAGGGTGCCGATGGCCACCACGGTGGTGGCGATGAAATGCATGTAGCGGCCGACCCGGTTGACACCGAACAGCATGATGCCGAGGAAGGAGGCCTCCAGGAAGAAGGCCGTGAGGACCTCGTAGCCCAGCAGTGGACCGAGGACGTTGCCCGTCTGTTCGGAGAACAGGCTCCAGTTGGTGCCGAACTGGTAGCTCATAACCAGCCCCGACACCACGCCCATGCCGAAGGTCACTGCGAACACCTTCACCCACATCCGGTACAGTCCCATGTAGGTATCGCGGCCGGTCTTCAACCACAGGGCCTCGAGCATCACCAGGTAACTGGCGAGGCCGATACTGAAGGCCGGGAAGATGATGTGAAAGGATATGGTGAACGCGAACTGCAGGCGTGCCAGCAGCAGCATGTCGAGGGATTCCGCCATGTCGCCCTCCTCCGGGTTGCGGTGCAGGTCCCCTGGCCCATAGCCGTGCCCGGCATGGAGGGCGCCGGGTGGCCATGCCTTCCTCGCGGAGGAAGCGCCGCGGATGATGGTGGTGCGGCGGGCCTACGGGCGCAGTCTACATGCTCGCGGGGGGGCTGTCGCTTCCTGGCAGTCGGCGAAGTTCATGGGGTCGGCCGGCCCGGGGAAGGTTCGATTGGTGAATGGTGACGGGGGAGGGGGGTTAAGCTTGAAGATAGTGAATAGTGAATAGTGAATAGTGAATAGTGAATAGACAATAGTGAATAGTGAAGGGAGGGGGGCGGGGCGGCGTTACGTTGCCGGCAGGAGGGGTCTAGAATGATTACTATAGAAGCCGCAGGGTTTGAGCGAGACTCGCCATCATGGACGAACATGTGATCCCCGGTCGTGGACTCCGAACTCTTCCCCGGCACCCTTTACGTTTGGCGGCGCCCCCTGGCGCGCCGAGCCCTGTCCGTGGGTTAGGGTCCTCGGAGTGCTCCGCCCGGGGGCTGTGTCCATGACGGGTGGGCACCGTTGCCCGCGAGGGATGACCGCCATGGCGTGGCAGGGGGCGGCTTGAGCCGGCGCGACACCCCAGGCGGCCCTTCCGGCGTCGCCGGGTCGCCCGCAACGGGCACGGCCGTAGAGGGTTCTTCGATCTTCCCGCTGGTGCCCATGGCCCTCGTCGCCCTTGCCTATATGGCGCTGGCCCTGGTGGCGGGGCAGAACCCCCTGGCCGAGCCCTATGCCCCGCCCCTGGCGCCGGCCGCCGGGCTGGCCCTGGCGGCCCTGCTCATGTGCGGCCTGCGCTGCTGGCCGGCGGTTTGGCTGGGGGCCTTCGCCGCCGCCCTGACGGTGGAGCCCACGACCCAGGGGACCGCGGTGGCGGCCCTGGTGGCGGCGGGCGCCACCCTGCAGGCCCTCCTCGGGGCCCTCCTCACGCGGCGCTTCGTCACCCGCGATGCGCCCATCTCCCGCGAGTCCCACATCTGGGGTTTCCTGTTGCTGGGTGGTCCGGTGGCCTGCGGGGTGGCGGCCACCGCCGGTATCGTGACCCTGCAGGCCGTTGGCCAGCTCCCGGGATCCGACGCGCCCTACCGCTGGTTGCTGTGGTGGACGGGGGACGCCCTCGGAGTCGTGCTGTTTGCCCCCCTCGCGATCCTGGCCTGGCCCGGACGGGATGGGAAGTGGGGCCGGCGCCGCCAGCGCGTGGCCCTGCCGCTGCTGGTTACCGCCCTGCTGCTGACGGTGGGCCACTGGGGTTTTCAGCGCATCGAGGAGGCCCGGCTGCAGGGGTTGGTGGATGACGCCGCCGAGGAGGTCCACCGCAGGGTCCTGTTGGCGACCGCGGGTGCTACGGAGCCCCTGCGCGGGCTGGAGCGCTTCTTTGCCGCCAGCGAGGAAGTGACCCGGAAGGAGTTCGCCATCTTCGCGTCCCTGGCCCTGGAACGGACCGGCCTCCTGGCCCTGGATTGGGCGCCGCGCCTGCCGGCCGGCGAGCGCCAGGTCTTCGAGACGGCCCAGCAGGAGGAAGGCCTGCCGGGCTACCGTATCTTCGAGTTGGGCGCGGATGCACGCGCCCGTCCGCTGACCTGGCGGCCGGAGTATTTCCCGGTGCGCTTTGCGCAGCCTGCAGGCGCCAGCAGGGAGGTGCTGGGGCTCGACCATGGTTTCGAGGCACCGCGGCGCCAGGCCATGATCCGCGCCGTGGAGGCTGGTGCCATGGCGGCGGCGCCGGTGGTCCGGTTGCTGCGTACCGAGCGGCGTGCGGTGCTGGTGTTCAATGCCGTCTATCCTGCGAGTTTCGATGCCGATGCCGCCGGCATCGATGAGCGCCGCCAGGCCTTGCGGGGTTTCATCGTCGGTGTGCTGGATACTGGCACGTTGTTGGAGCCGGCGATGCAGTTCGCGCGCCGGAGGGGGTTCGCCCTGAGGGTGTGGGACGCCCCTGAGGATGGGGTCCCGACCCTCCTGGCCGGCGCACCCACGGCCGCGGCGGCAGGGGCCTGGCAGCGGGACCTGCCTTTCGCCGATCGGTCGTGGCGTGTCGAGTTGATCCCCCGCAATGACCTCGAGGTACCCGAGGCCGGCCAGCGCGCCCTGGTTTACTTCGGATTCGCGGTCCTGGCCGCGCTGCTGGTGAGCTTCGCGGCCCTCGCTGCAGCCGGCCGCCAGGCCGCCACCGAGGCGGTGGTGGTCGCCCGCACGGCCGCCCTGCGGGCGCGGGAGCGGGACCTCGACATCACCCTCAGGTCCATCGGCGACGCGGTGCTGACCACCGACGCCGAGGGGCGGGTCACCCGCATGAACCCCGTGGCCGAGACCTTGACGGGCTGGCGGCAGGGAGAGGCCCGCGACCGGCCCCTGTCCGAGGTGTTCCATATCATCAACGAGGAGACCCGCCAGCCGGCGCCGTCGCCGGTCCAGGCCGTGCTGGAGTTCGGCACCATCCAGGGCCTCGCCAACCATACGGTGCTGGTGTCCCGGGGTGGCAGCGAGTATCCCGTCGCCGACAGCGCCGCCCCCATCCGCGACGAGGACGGGACCCTCCACGGCGTGGTGCTCGTGTTCCGGGACATCAGCCACGAGCGGGCGGCGGAAATAGCCCTGGTGGCCAGCGAGGCGCGCTACCGCCAGTTCACGGAATCCGCCCCCTCGGGATATTCGTCCAGTGCCGGGATCAGTTCGTCTACGCCAACCCGAAGGCCATGGAACTGCTGCGTGCACCGTCCCAGGATCACTTGGTGGACCGTCGAGTGCTCGATTTCATCGATCCTCGGGATCGCGCGGTGGTGGCCGCCCGCATGCGCTTGTTGAACAAGGAAGGCAAATCGGTGCCGGCCCTGGAGGAGCGCTGGCGCCGTTTCGACGGCTCCACCTTCTACGGCGAGGCCACCGCGGTGCCCTACGTCTACGACGGCTGCCATGGCGCCCTGGTGATGCTACAGGACGTGAGCGAGCGCCGGAACGCGGCGGTGGAACTGGAGCAGGCCCGGCGGGACGCCGAGCAGGCCAACCGCGCCAAGTCGGCCTTCCTGGCCGCCATGAGCCACGAGATCCGCACCCCCATGAACGGCGTCTTCGGCATGGTGGAGGTGCTGTGTCAGAGCGCGTTGAACGCCCACCAGCGGGAGCTGGTGAACACCATCCGGGATGCCGCCACCAACCTGCTCACCATCATCGACGACATCCTCGACTTCTCCAAGATCGAGGCCGGCAGGCTGGAATTGGAACCCCTGCCCGTATCCATCGAAGACGTCGTGGAGGGTGTGTGCGGCTCGCTGGTGCCGGTGGCCGCCGCCAAGGGCGTGGAAGTGGAACTCTTCGTCTCGCCGCTCATCCCGTCCCGGGTGTCCGCCGATGGAACGCGGTTGCGCCAGGTGCTTTATAACCTGGTGGGCAACGCCATAAAGTTCTCCGGCGGGCAGGAGGGCCGCCAGGGGCGGGTAAGGGTGCGGGTGGAGGCGGTAGCGAGGGATCCGCTGCGGGTGTCCTTCGCGGTGGCCGACAACGGCATCGGCATCGCCCCGGAGACCCTGGAGCAGTTGTTCACGCCCTTCACCCAGGCCGAGATATCCACCACGAGACGCTTCGGCGGCACGGGCCTCGGCCTCGCCATCTGCAAGCTGCTGGTGGATACCATGGGCGGCGAGATCCGGGCCGAGGGAGCACCCGGAGAGGGGGCCACCTTTACCGCCACCCTACCCTTCGAGGTCGTCGATGCGACGCCGCCGGCGCCCGCCGTCGAGCTCACCGGCCTGCGGTGTATCCTGGTGGACCATCCCCGTCTCGAAGCGGCGGATCTGCGGGCCTACCTGGAGCACGCCGGGGCGAGGCTGGACGTCGCGACAGGAATGGAAGAGGCCCTGGAGGGGGCGCGAGAAGGCGGCCCGGCGGTGGTGATCAGTTACCAGGGCGCGCAGAAACCGGCGCCGGAGCCCGCCTTGCAGGGAGTAGAGGGTGTGGGCCAGTTGGTCATCACCCGGGGGCGGCGCCGGCGGGCCCGGGTGGAATCCGACGATCTGGTGTCCCTGGACGGCAACGCGGTACGCCGCCAGGCCCTGGTGCGGGCCATCGCGGTGGCCGCCGGCCGGGCCTCGCCGGAGGTCTTCCAGGGACCCGGTGAGGCGGGGGACGTGCCGGACCCCGCGGCGCCTGCGCCGAGCGTGGCCGAGGCCCGTTCCCAGGGACGGTTGATCCTGGTGGCGGAGGACGACGAGATCAATCAGCGGGTGATCCGCCAGCAGCTGGAATTGCTCGGTTATGCGGCCGAGATAGCGGGAGATGGTGCAGAGGCCCTGCGTATGTGGCGGGAGGGCCGCTATGCCCTGGTGCTTACCGATCTCCACATGCCCGAGATGGATGGTTACGATCTGGCAAGGGCCATACGACAGGAAGAGAAGGCGGGGCAACGGGCGTCCATCCTGGCTCTCACCGCGAATGCCCTGCGCGGCGAGGCCAACCGCGCCCGCGCCGCCGGCATGGACGACTACCTCACCAAGCCCCTGACCCTGGCGGCGTTGCGCCACGCCCTGGAGACATGGCTTCCGGCTTCGGCCGCCGGCGGTCGGGAGATGACGGCGGCCGTCGATATCACTGTCCTGGAGAGGCTTGTGGGGGACGACGCGGATGCCGTGCGCAGCGTGCTGGTGAGTTTCCTGGAGAGCGCCCGGAACTCAGCCGCGGAGTTGGAACAGGCCTTCGCCGCGGCGCATGTGGGCCGTGTCGGGGCGGTCGCCCACCGGCTCAAGTCGGCCGCCCATGCGGTCGGTGCTGCGGACTTGGGTGCGGCCTGTGAGGGCGTGGAACAGGCGGCCAGGGCGGAGGATGCGGCGGCGGCGGACGTCGCGGAGCCCCTGGCGCAGCTGAACGCCGCCCGGGAGGCGGCCGAGGCGGCCGTGGAACGCCACCTGGCCGCCGGCGCGGACTGAGGGCATGACAGCGGACGCCACCCCAATCCTATTGCTGGACGACGATCCCTTCGTGCTCAGGCTGATGGGCCATCAACTCACCCGACTGGGCTTCACCCGGGTATCGGCCATGGACCAGGCGGCAGAGGCCCTGGCGGTGCTGGAGGCGGACCCGGCGGCGTTCTCGGTGATCCTGTGCGACCTCCAGATGCCCGGCATGGATGGCGTGGAGTTCGTGAGGCACCTGGTGCGCTTGGGCTACGACCAGGGTCTGGTGCTCATGAGCGGGGAAAACCAGCGCATCCTCCACACCGCCGACACCCTGGCCCGGGCCCATCGCCTCCAGGTACTGGGAACCTCTGACGAAGCCCATATCCCTGGAGCAGCTGCGCCAAGTGCTGGCGTGGTCGCCGTCGGGCGTGTCGTCCTCCGGGGGCCCCTGCGACCACGCACGGTCTACGGGCCCGAGGAATTGGACCGGGCAATTGCCAGCGGTGAGCTGGTGCTGCACTACCAGCCCAAGGTGGAAGTGGCCTCCGGGGCCGTGGTGGGGGTTCGAGAGCCTGGTCCGCTGGGCCCATCCCCGGGACGGCCTGGTCTATCCCGACCAGTTCATCCCCACCGCCGAGGACCATGGCCTGATCGATACCCTGACCCGGGAGGTGCTCGGTATGGCCCTGGCCCAGACCCGTCGTTGGGCCGACATCGGCCTCGATTGGCATATGGCCGTCAATGTCTCCATGGACAGTCTTACCTCCCTGGAGTTTGCAGATGGCGTGGCCGGGGAGCTGAAGCGAGCCGGCGTTCCACCCGCCGTCCTGGTGCTGGAAGTGACCGAGAGTCGCCTGATGAAGGATCGGCTGGCCGCCCTGGACGTCCTCACCCGCCTCGGACGAAGCACATCGGCCTGTCCATCGACGACTTCGGCACCGGCCACTCCTCCCTGGTGCAGTTGCGGGACATCCCCTTCAGCGAACTCAAGGTGGACCGCGGCTTCGTCCATGGTGCCTCCCGGTCGGCTTCCCTGCGGGTCATTCTCGAGGCCAGCCTCGACATGGCATGCCGACTGGGCCTTCGCACGGTGGCCGAAGGCGTGGAGGACCGCGAGGATTGGGATCTCCTGCGCACCATGGACTGCGACCTGGCCCAGGGCTATTTCATCGCCCGGCCTATGCCTGCCCTCGATGTGCCGATCTGGATCGAGTCATGGGCGCACGGCGGACGGGACACGGTGATTGCCGGTATTTGATGGCTACAGTGCCCCCGCAATTGCTTACAACAAGGCCAGGGCATCCGCGATCGGTATGGGCCTGCTTAACAGATATCCTTGCACGCTCGTCACGCCCAAGCGTTGAAGCTCCTCCAACTCTGCACTGGTTTCCACGCCTTCGGCCACGACCCGGGCCCCCGTCTCGTTGCCGAAGGTTATGAGAGCCGCGGCCAGTGCGCGCCGTGACGCGTCGGCGTGAATGCCGCGGATCAAAGTGATATCGAGCTTGATGATATCCGGGTTGATACTAAGAATGTGCCGGAAGCTTGCATATCCGGCTCCGGCATCGTCTACGGCGAGACGCAGCCCGCTGCTGCGCAGTTCTGCAAGGGCCGCATTGAATGATTCGTAGTCGGGGATCGGGGCATGCTCGGTTACTTCAAGCACGAGGCCCTCAAGGGACCGGCCTGTGAAGGCTCTTGCGACAGCACCGCTAATGATATGTTCAGGCGATACATTGAGGGCCAAATAGACTCCCGCCGGCATCCCTTCGAACTCGCGCAGGGCCCTGTCGATGACGGCCATCTCCAGCTCTTCTCCCACGCCCACCCTGCGGCTTCGTCGAACCAGACATCCGGGCTGCGGGGTGGATGGGCCGTGAAGCGGGTCAGTGCCTCAAATCCAATGATGCGTCCCCTGACCGAGATGGTTTATGGGCTGATAAACAAGGCCAAACGCGCCAGCTTCGAGGATGGAGGTTATCCGCCTGGCAATCTGCTCCCGGGCCCGCGCATGTTTCAGCTGCCGATCAACCAAGGTACCCGCAAAGTCCGCAAAGACGTTCAGGGTTTTGAGGTCCCGATCTGAGAGGGTCTCATCGACCGTGTTGCTGTAACAACAGAAGGTACCGTACACGCTCCCGTCCGAAAGTCTGACAGGCGCGCCCAGGTAGTTGGCGATCTTGAGTGTACCTGCTACCGGCAGCTCTGCCGCGGATGCAACCTGCGAGGTATCCTTGATGAGCTGGGGCAGCCGACCATCTACGATGCGTTGACAGAAACTTTCTTCCAGCGGGTCCCAATCCCCGGGCCCGATGGACTTGGTTCGACGCCGGCGTCGACATAGCGAAACACTCGTTTACCGTCGGTAAATTCGGATAAGAAGGCGACATCCATATCCTCAAGAGTCCCGAGTTCTCGGCGCTTATTGCGCCCCGTGCTGACCCTCGAGCTCGTCGAGCCAGTCTTCGGTGAGCGCATCGAGTTCGTCTAGTTGTTCCCGGGAGTAATCTTCCGGGGCGTAGTGCTCGAGCCAGGAGATCAGGAAGCTCGTAATACGCTCACGAGGGAAGTCCGGATACGCCTTCTGTATGCATTCGATGGACTGATCGAAGCTGAGGCGTTGGGCCTCGGGCCAGATGATCTCGCGTCGTCCGGGATCGAGCTGCACGCCGTCCATGAGCGCCCAGAGAGCGTCTGAGACTTCGATGGAGCGCTGGCCCTGGGGCGAGCCCATGTAGTCGAGTAGCCCGCCGACGAAGGGATGCTTCTCACTCATGTCGATAGCATAACACTGGCGGACGTTCGATCATCAGGTACGCAAGGCGCTGCCGCCGAGTCATCGATGTCGTTTGACACCCTAGCTGAATGAAGCTAATCTGCTGGTCGTCACGGACACGGATCGGCAGCGATGGGCAGCTACTTCGGATCGAAGGCGACGTCGGGCTTGTGCCAGGCGATCATCGCCCTGATGCCGCCCCACGACACCTACATCGAGAGCCACCTCGGCGGCGGGGCGATCATGCAGCGCAAGCCGCCGGCGCTCGTCAACATCGGCATCGACCGCAATCGGCGAGCGCTCGCGAAGTTCGAGTGCCCCTATCCGGTCGAGCTGGTGCATGGCTGCGCGCACCGATTCCTGGCCGAGTATGCGTATCGGGGGCGAGAGCTCATCTACAGCGACCCGCCCTATCTGCAGCCGACCCGCCGCGGCGAGCGCCGATACCGTTTCGACTACGAAGAGCACGACCACGTGGCGTTGCTCGAGCTGCTCAAGCGCCTGCCCTGTCACGTGATCCTCTCCGGCTACCCCTCGGCGCTCTACGACGAGCGGCTGGCCGGGTGGCGCAGCCTCGAGCTTCAGGTGATGAACCAGGCGGGCGTCGTCACCGAGAAGCTGTGGTTCAACTTCAGCGTCGAGCGCCTGCACTGGGCGCGCTATGCGGGCAAGAACTTCACGGACCGCCAACGCATCAAGCGCAAGGCGGTGAGCTGGGCCCGCCGCTACGAGGCCCTGCCGCCCGCCGAGCGCCTGGCGGTGCTCTCGGCCGTGATGGCCGTGGAAGTCCAGGAGCCCGAGCCCGGCACGCCTTCTCCATAACCGGCCCCGCGCGGCGGGCCAGATCACCGTTTCATTCACTTCATGGGAGGTGGACGATGTCGCTATGGGAGTCCTGGTGGAAAGCAATCTGGCTGCTGCGTCCGGCGTTCTCGCGCCTGCGCACCTTCCTGTGGTTCGCCACCGCCGTGGCCGGTCTCACCGTGCGAGGCGATCTTTTAGGCGTGACCAGCCTCGTGCGGGCGCTCGCCCTCAAGCCCCGCTTCTACGACAACCTGCTGGATTCGTTCCACAGCCGCGCCATCAAGCTCGAGCGGCTCGCGGCGCTGTGGACCCAGGCCGTGCTGCGGCTCTTTCCCGCGCCGCTGCTCGTCAACGGCCGCCGCGTCATGGTCGGGGACGGGATCAAAGTCCCCAAGCGCGGCAAGAAGATGCCCGCCGTGAAGCTATTGCATCAGCAGTCCGACGCCAACACCAAGCCCGAATACATCATGGGACACTCCCTTCAGGCGGTGAGCCTGCTGGTTGAGGCCGACCAAAGCGTCTTCGCTGTCCCCCTCGCCGTGCGCATCCACGAGGGCCTCGTCTTCTCCAATCGCGACCGGCGCACCCTGCTCGACAAGATGCTCGCCCTGATTCAGACCGTGGCCATCACGGAACCCTTCTACTACGTTGCCGATGCCTACTACGCCGCCGGCAAGATGGTGCGCGGCCTCATCGCCGAGGGCAACCATCTCGTCACCCGCGTCCGATCCAATGCCGTCGCTTACACCCCCTATCGCCAGCGCGGCCCGAGGAAAAGGGGCCGGCCGAGACGCTACGGGAAGAAGCTCAATCTCAGGTCACTGCTGAATGACACGAACGACTTCCAATCCGCGCCAAGCCCCGTCTACGGCGAGGACAACGTCACGATTCGGTACCAGGTCCGAGACCTGCTCTGGCGGCCCGCCGGACAGCTCGTGCGCTTCGTCGCCGTCATCCACCCGACCAGAGGCTCTTCCCTGCTGATGTGCACCGACGTCGCCCTGGACGCCGTCGAGATCATTCGCCTCTACGGCCTGCGCTTCAAGATCGAGCACAGCTTCAAGCAGGCCGTCCGACAGATCGGCACCTTCGCCTATCACTTCTGGATGCAGGACATGAAGCCGCTCAAACGCCGCAACGGCAATCAATACCTGCACCGGGAAACGCTCAGGTATCGCGAGAACGTCAAACGCAAGATCCACGCCTACCACGTCTTCATGCAGGCCGGCGTCGTCGCTCAAGGCTTGCTTCAGTATCTCTCGGTGGTTTTCCCGCAGCTCATCTGGAATTCCTTCGGCTCGTGGCTGCGGACCATCCGACCCGGTATTCCCCCATCGGAACTCGTCGTCACTCATGCGCTACGCAACACGCTGCCGGAATTTCTCTTGAGTTCCGCCAAAACCCATTCCCTGGCAAAATTCATCACCGAACGGCAGGACACTGAAAGAATCAGCATGTTCCGACTCGCGTCCTGACGAGAAGTCGGGACTCATGAGCATATAAAGGTGTTTGCGCATTGATCGGACCACTTCCTGCAGCGTCTCCTGCAGAGATCCAGATTCTTCTGGCACCAGGGCGTGTAAAACCTGCTGCAAGGGCATATAAGCCTCCTCCGTGTTCAAACTCTTTCCGGGCATTGGCTCCCAGATCTTACCCTCGTGGCCGTCGACGTACAGTTTTTATGCCGATACCGACCAATTAGATCACCTAACGGCTGGGGCCGAACAATCTTTACCTCCTGGAGGTAGTCTCGCCCCCCGTTCCTGGAAGCGGCACGAGAGCGCTCTGATCCCAAAGACCTTTGCTTTTTCGCTGCCAAGCAATGTCCTTCGTCCCCTGCGGCACCGAGAGGCGCTCTGGCGCCACCCCTCTCCGGGTCGCAGGCTGGGCCAGGGACTGGCATCGGGCGGTGAGAAGAAGCCCGTGCCCAGGAAGGCCCGCCGGCGTGGAGATGCCGTGGGCCGCCGCCAGGGCGGTGGGGGAGTGGTCGCAGATGATGAGGTCGGGATCCAGCAGGTCGGAAGGCCCCCTGTCAGCCCCGGGTCACGCCGAGCAGCGCCTCGGGTTCGAGATGAACCCTGGCGGAACAGCGGGTTCCGAGTAGTTGCCCACCGGCGGGTAGTCGCCTTTACGGGACAGCCAGATGGGAGCCTGGAAGACTCGATTGCCCCGGGGCAGCTCGAAACGCCCCACATTGGACAGGTCCCGCAGGATGCAGGAAACGGTGCAGCCCAGGCGTGAGAGTTCCCGGGCCAGGGGCAGGAAGCCGGCGATGTGGCCGTAGCCGCTGCCCAGCTCCCAGGTGAAGACGATATGCGGGCCCATGATTTCTGTCTCGGTTCGGCGAAGGGATCAGTCGCGATTATCCCGGCCGGGGTGCCCCGCGGAAACCACGGTGGATAGTGGGGAGTGGAGACAGCCGGATGGCGGCGCCTTCGAATAGTGAAAAACTATTAAAAACATAGAAATAATTGCCTTCTAATATAAATAGAAATCATTATCATCATGTCCCATATGAACACGAGACATGATGGAGACACGACCATGACCAAGACAGCGACCTTCGCGGTGATGCACTTCACGGTGGCCTTCGGCGTCGCCTGGGCCCTCACGGGGGACGTGGTGGTGGGGGGGGACCGTGGCCCTGGTGGAGCCCCTGGTGAACACCGTGGCCTTCTTCTTCCATGAGAAGGCCTGGAAACGCTTCGAGACGCGCCGCCGGCCGCAGCTCCCCGGGACGGGGGTGGTGGCGGCATGACGGGACTCAAGGATTATCGGACCATGGATCCCGCCATGCTCTACAGCCTCGTCAACACCCGCCTGCGCAACGACTACCGGGACCTCGACGACCTCGTCCGCGCCCTGAGGCTCGACCGGGGCGAACTGGAGGGCCATCTGGCCGCCCATGGCTTCCACTTCGACGCGGCCCTGAAGCAGTTCCGCTGATCGCCCGGGCGGCTTCCGTCAGTCGGAGGGAGCGGTGGTCCATCCCAGGTGGTTTCTCCATACGGCCGGTGACCGCCCCTTTGGGGTAGGGTCTGACCAGTGCCAAGAAAGTGTTGCGTTGGTATGCCAACCGATTTCCAACCTTTCGGAAAGGGGCTATGCTTTGGTTCAACCGGGCCGGGAATCAGGCTGGCCAGATCAGGGACCGAGGATCGATGGAGGGGAAAAAAGGCGCCGATTCTGAGACTGAAAATCGCTCCGCGCTTGCCGACCGGCCGTTCCGGTTGGGTGATTGGCTGGTCGATCCGCCCAGACACAGTCTGTTACAGGGCGATCAGGAGATCAGGCTCGAACCCAAGGTGATGCGGGTGCTGACTTTCCTGGTCGAGCGGCGCGGCCAGGTGGTGTCGCGCCATGATCTGGAAGCGAACGTCTGGCCGCGGATGATCGTCACTGACGATGCCCTCACCAACACCGTGATCAAACTGCGCAAGGCGCTCGGTGACGCTGCGCGCAATCCAAGGTATATCGAGACCATCTCCAAGTCTGGCTACCGGCTGCTGGCCGATGTCGAGCCCGTCGCCGAATTACCCGCAAGCGCACCCCCGGAACACTCGGTGGGTGTGACATCCCCCGCTTCCCACAGTACTGGACCGGTAAATCGGCGCTTCCTGCTGTCGCTGATGATGGCGGCCCTGGTGATCGCGCTGGTGCTCGTCTGGTTGGGGACGCGCTCCCCCGAGATCGGCCGCGAGATGGAGCCTGAGCATGTGACCGCTGCGCCGTCCGAACGGTCGGTGATCGCTGTGCTGCCGTTCGAGAATCTCAGCGGGGATCCGGAACAGGACTATTTCGCCGATGGCATCACCCAGGATCTGATCACCGAATCTTTCCAAGCTCTCGGAGTTGCAGGTGATGGCGCACAATTCGGTGCTCGCCTATCGCGGCAGCGCCGAATCGGAAAGCGTCATCGGAGGCGAAGTCGGGGCGCGCTTCATCGTCAAGGGTAGCGTGCAGCGTGCCGGCAGGCGGCTGCGCATCAACGTGAACCTGGTCGACGTGGTCGAGGGACACAACCGCTGGAGCGAGCGCTACGACCGCGAACTCGCCGATATTTTCCGCATCCAGGACGAGATCACCGCGCAGGTGGTCGCGGCACTGCAGATCGAGTTGGCCCCGGGGGAGCGGCAACGCGTGATCCGGCGGTACGCCACGAGCGTTGAGGTCTACGACGAGTTGCTGCGCGGGCTTGATTTGCTGGGCCGCCGCGCGAGCGCGGACAACCTGCAGGCCAGGGCACATTTCGAGCGGGCGATCGAACTCGACCCGCGTTTTGCCCGGGCCTATGCCGGGCTGGCGCTGACCTACGCGCTGCACGCGGTCTATGGCCACGGGGCGAGGGTGACAGAGTCGCTCGCGCGCGCCGAAGCGGTCGCGCGCCAGGGGCTGGCGATCGACGGTAATCTGCCGCAGCTGCGCTATGCGCTCGCGACAGTCGAGCTGTACAAGGGCAATCCGGCGGCAGCCATCGCCGAAGTGTCACACGCGCTCGAGCTGCGGCCGAGCTATGCCGACGCCCACGCGCTGCTGGCCTGGATCCTGCACTTCGCCGGGCGCCCCGTTGAAGGCCTGGAGGCAATGAGCCAGGCGATTGCACTGAACCCGCGGGTGCCTGCCCTCTACCGCACGGTGAAGGCCGCACTGCATTACGAATTGGGGCAGTTGGAGCAGGCGTTGCAGTTGCTTGAGGAGTCGGTCGGAATCAACCCGGACCTGTTGCTCACCCGCCTGTTTCTGGCTGCGGTTTACGCCGCGACCGGCCAGTTGGATGCCGCGCGCTGGCAGGTCGAGGAGATCCGCGCCCTGGATCCGGCTTTCGCACTCGATCTCGACTATGGCTTTCCGATCCGCGACCCGCAGTATCGGGAGCGCTTCCTCAACGACCTGGCGCGCGCGGGTCTGGCCGAGCGGTGAGCCCTTGGAAGGTAGGTGACGTTGCCGGTTCCCTCGCCGGCAATCGCCCAGAGGCTGGGCTCCTAGTGCGTCCGTGGAGGCGCATTTTTCTGCACGGTGAGAGTCCGTGTCGGGGTAAGCCAAGGCCCCGTAGTCGAAGGTAACTGCGTCGTCGCGAGGCGGGGTGGAGAGCAACCGGAGGCGAACTGGCGGTCCGTAGGATGACGAACTCGATTCGGCGGTACGGGACGGCGAGCCCGCTAGGAGAAGGTGAAGCCTGAAACTCATCGGATGCGCTGGGATTGGCGTGGAAAGCGACATTCGGGTCCCCTCCGTGGTTGGAGACGGAACGCTGGGAAGGAAATGCGAGAGAAGCGGGGAGACCTGACCGCCGTGGTGACGGTGGGCAGGAGTCAGAGCCTTCGTAGTACTGAACGGTTCTGCTGCGGTCATGGCGAGGTGCTGCGGAAACGCGGACCCAAGAGCTGGAGGGCGTCCTCCGCCTAAAACCGTGGGTGGTGCCGGGAAAGCGCGGGATTGCCGGCAGCCCGGGGAAGGCTTTGAGTTTCTCGGGTACCGGTTTGAAGCGGGACGGCGGTGGGTACGCAAGAAGAGCCGCAAGGCCCTTTACGACCGGGTCCGGGCCAAAACCCGGCGCAGGTGCGTGGGATTCGCTGGCGCGGATTGTGGCCGACCTGAACCCGATGCTGCGTGGCTGGTTCGTGTATTTCCAGCACGCGCACCCGTGGACCTTTCCTCGCGTGGACGGTTTTGTCCGACGTCGATTACGGGCGCTGTTGCGCAAGCAGCAGAAGCGCCCGGGAGCGGGTCATTGTCAGTCCGACCATCTCCGCTGGCCGAACGCGTTCTTCGCTGCGGCTGGGCTTTTCACCATGACCGAAGCCCGGACGTTGGCGAGCCAATCCCGATGAGGTAACCACCGACTGGAGAGCCGTGTGCGGGAGAACCGCATGCACGGTTCGGAGGGCGGGGAGGGTCACTCCTTCCCGACCCCTATCATGGACGAATCGCCGAGGGAGCTCGGCTACGGTGGATTTCGGTAGGAGCTGAGCCCCTCGGCGATTTTTCTTACTGGTCTGCGAGCCAATCAGTCGGCAACGTTTATCCGCCGATCGACCACCGGCTGGTCCTGGCGCGTCCAGTCCGCCATCGAGCCGTCGTAGGCGCGCACGTCCTTGTTGCCGAGCAGTTCGCTGGCGACGAACCAGCCCATCGCCGAGTTGTGGCCGGTGTTACAGAACGCGATGTGGCCCTCGTCCGTTGGCACCTTGGCCAAGCGATAGACCTCCTCCAGACCACGCGTGCTGCGATAGCGGCCGGTGTTGTCGATCGTCAGCCACTCGATCGGCAGGTTGGCCGCGCCGGGCAATGTGCCGCGTTGTTTGACCTTGGCGTGGCGGTTGATGCCGAGAAACTGGTCCGGCCCGCGGTAGTCGACCAGGCCGGTGCGCTCCGCCAGGGCGCGCTGCACCTCGTCGCGGCCGACCAGCATATCGCTGCGCAGCGTGGCCCTGAAGCTCTTGGGTTGCGGCTTGCGCTCACCCGGTTCGAGCACGTTCGTCTTGTTGGCGGCATAACTCTCGGTACCGCCGTCGAGGATCGAGACCGGGTCGTGGCCTAGCACCTTGAGGGTCCAGTAAACGCGGGTCGCCGCACCCATACTCTTTGCGCTGTTACCGCGCGGGCTGATGACGACATGGGTGTCGTTGTCGATGCCCAGAGCGCCGATCAGCGCCTCCAGCTTGTCGACCGGCGCCAGCATGCCGGGCACATTGTCGACCTTGGTCCGCCAGCCAGCGGTATGGTAGTCGGTGTGAACCGCGCAGGGTACATGGCCCTTGCGATAGTCGCCGGCCGATTGGCCGTCGATCTTCTCGCTGCGGATGTCCAGTACGACCACGCCGGCATTGCAGCCATTAGCCTTGATCCAATTCCCGTCGACCAGCGGCTGCACCGGCGTAGCGGCCTGGACGAGGTAGGGCGAGACGGCAAGAATGCCGGCCAGAATTGATATTTTCATAGCGTGTATCTCCGATCGTTCATCGTTGCTCTTGTGCTGCACGCCGGCCGGCCGAAACCGTCCCGGCGCAGGCGCAGCGGACGTCGTCCGGACCGGGCAGGGCGACCGCGGCCCCCCCCGGCCGATATCGTGTCAGCTGCCGGCTAGCCGATGCAGCAGAGTGTCTTCTTCAGCCTGGCTGAGGAACAGGCCGGTCGCCGAAACATCGCCGTTGATGCAGGGCTCGAGTTCGAGCGCCAGCTGTTCAGCGTGATAGCGGTCCTCCTCGGCCTGGCTGGCAAACAGGCCGCTGGCCGACACGCCACCGTTGATACACGGTTCCAGCGCGAATTCGTCGACCTCCGATGCGTTTGCCAGAACGCCGGTCAGCATCAGTGCCTGGATGGTTGCCAGGCGAATCCATCGTGTTTTCATGATCCATCTCCTGTCTTTGAGAGTTGCAATGTCGCCCCCCTGTCGGGGCTTGACTTAATGTTTAGCAGCGCGGGCGGCCGCCGATGCAACCAAAGTCCGACGGTTATCCAACCGTCTGGCGACCAATGGCCGGGGCACGCTGGCGCGGCCACTCAACTGGCCGGCGATGGAGATATGGCCCATTATTCTTCAGGCTCATCAGCAGAATTCGTGGGTATGGAGATGAAGAATTGCCTCTCGCCAAGACCAAGGTCGGGCTGTAGGTCGGGCTGTAGGTCGGACTTCAGTCCGACACCCAACGCTGGCGGGTGGTACCGACCCGGCGCGCGGTATGCGCGGCGGGTTTGATTGTCGGGATGAATCCCGACCTACATTCGTGCCGAAGGAACAGGCGGTGGGGGGTGTTGTGCTCCGGGGTCAGAGACACGCGTTCTGAGATCATCCACGGCGGGGCCTTGACCGCCCGGGCGGCCCCCGTCAGTCGGAGACCTCGGGCAGTCGCAGGGTATAGGCGGCGGCCACCAGGGACAGCACCCCCAGCAGCAGGATCACCTCCGCCGTACCCACCACGTCGGCGAGCAGGCCCACCGCCCCGGCCCCCAGCATGGCGATGCCGATGACGGTGTTGCTCACCGCCACCATGGCGGCGCGGTTGTCCTGGGAGCCGAGGTCCACCAGATAGACCTTGCGCCCCAGGCGCACACCGCTGTGGGCCACGTTGAGCACCAGGAACAGGGCGGCATGGACGTAGCCATGATCCAGCCACGGCGTGGCGGCCAGAAACCACGTGCCGATACCCAGTACGCCGGCCAGGGCCGCGGCGGCGGCCATCACCCGGCGACTGGAGAGGTCCCCCAGCCAGCCCCACACGGGGGCACTGATACTGGCGGCTAAAGCGCCCGCGATCATCAGCAGGCCGAGGCCGCTCACCTCGCCGTCGGTGCGGGATTGGGCCAGCAGCACATAGAAGGGCGCGGCCAGGGCCACCGCCAGCAGCCAGATGCGGCCGATGACATAACGCCGGAACACCGGGTCGGTCTTCAGCAGGGCGAGGTTGCGCAGGGCCTCCCCCAGGGCGTTGCCGCCGCCGCTGGTGGCCCCGGGGGCCTCGCGGATGGCGGCGAACAGGCCGATAGCCGGGAGCCACATGGCGGCCGCCAGCAGCAGCAGGCCCGCCACCAGGAACTGGTCGCCGTCGCCCCGGGCCTGGAATTCCACCACCAGCCCGATGGCCAGGGTGGCCAGCCCCGCCGCCGAGGTGGCCAGGCCCATGAGGCGCCCGCGCCGGCTCTTGGAGACCGCCTTGCCCAGCACGTCCTTGGCTGCCACCGAGCACAGGCCGCGGGCGAGGCTGAACATCACCAGGGTGGCGGTGACGGCCCAGCCCGCCGTGGTGCCCTCCAGGACGAGTCCCGCCAGCCCCATCAGCAGCAGGGCCACCGCCGACAGGGCGGCGCCGGCTACCCATACCCACTTGCGAATGGCCAGGCCCCGGATATAGGCGGCCACGGCCAGCTGGGGTATCAGCACTCCCGCCTCGCGGATGGGCACCAGGAAGCCAATGAACACCGCCGGCGTGCCCAGCACCCCCAACAGCCAGGGCAATACCAGCCGGGCGCTGGCGATCTCGTCCGCCACCTTGCTGAGGAGGTTGGCGCCCAGGTAGGTGAAGAAATTATGGGGCTGGTGATTGCAGGCGGAGTCCGGAATGTCCTTGCAGACCCGGGCGTCCTCATCCCCGCTGATGAGGTCGTAGAGGCTCTCGATGCGGCTCTTGTGATACATCGGTAGGTGCGCACATTGGGATTGAGGGCGGCATCATAGCCCAGCCTGCGCCGCCGGGGCGCGGGTCCGGCCACCCGATGGCCCGCGCCGCGATGGGAGGCGGCCGCGCCGCCGCGCCCCGCCGCACGGGTCGTGGTTGCGCGGCCCTGTCTCTTCTGCGAGGTGACAATGGCCGCCTTCCTTGCTTGAATCATGGTTATGTCCGACAAACTCAAGGCCTACCGCGGCAAGCGGGATTTCCGCAAGACGGCGGAGCCGGCGGGTGACGATACGCCGCACCAAGGCGGCCGCCGCTTCGTCATCCAGAAGCACGCCGCCCGCAACCTCCACTACGACTTTCGCCTGCAGGTGGACAACGTGCTGGTGTCCTGGGCGGTGCCCAAGGGACCGTCCACGGATCCGCGTACCCGCCGCCTCGCCATTCGCACCGAAGACCATCCCCTGGACTACGCCACCTTCGAGGGCGTCATCCCGGAGGGCGAATATGGCGCCGGTACGGTGCTGGTGTGGGACCAGGGCGAGTACCGCAACCTGCGGGCGGAGAAAGACGACGATGGGACGGACATGGCCGGGGCCCTCGAAGAGGGGCTGGTGGAGGTGTGGCTGGAGGGGGACAAGCTTAAGGGGGGGTATGCTCTGAAGCGCATCCGCGGCGGCCACAAGCCTCAATGGCTGCTCATCAAGATGGATGACGACGAGGCCGACGCCCGCCGGCGGCCCACCAGCACCCAGCCGGAGTCGGTGCAGACGGGACGCGGACTCGAAGACGTGGCTGACGAAGAGGACGGTGCCTGATCATGGTATGGCGGAGTCGTCCATGAAGCGCATCATGGTGGGGGGGCGGGACATCGAGCTCAAAAACCTGAATAAGGTATGGTTTCCCGACGCCGGTATCTCCAAGGGGGACGTCGTGGACTACTATCTCGACCTCGCCGACATCATGATGATGCACCTGTCGGAACGCCCCCTGACCCTGCAGCGCTTCCCAGACGGCATCGACGCCGAGGGTTTTTATCAGCAGCAACGGCCGGACTATTTCCCCGCCTGGGTCGAGGGGGTGTCTCTGCCGCGTGCCGGTGGCGGGGACGATAAGGTGCACCACATCGTGTGTGGCGACGCCCCGACCCTGGTCTACCTCGCCAACCAGGGCGTCATCACCTTCCACGGCTGGCTGTCCCGCGCCGGGCAGCCTCACCATCCCGACCGGCTGGTGTTCGACCTCGACCCCGCCGGTGACGATTTCACCCCCGTCAGGGCCGCGGCCCGGCGGGTTGCCGGGCTCATGACCGACCTCGGCATGACCCCTTTCGTGATGACCACCGGCTCGCGGGGCCTCCACGTGGTGGCCCCGCTGGACGGTAGTGGCGACTTCGATGCCGCCCGGGCCTGCGCCCATGCCATGGCCGCGCGGTTGGCGCGCGAGTATCCCGACGAACTCACCACCGAGCAACGCAAGGATAAGCGGGAGGGCCGCCTTTATCTCGATGTGATGCGCAACGCCTATGGCCAGACCGCGGTGGTGCCCTACGCCCTGCGGCCCCTGCCGGGGGCACCGGTGGCCACGCCCCTGGACTGGGACGAGCTGGACCGATCGGAGCTAGGGCCGCAGCGCTACCATCTCGGCAACCTGCGCCAGCGTCTCGGCCAGAAGCAGGACCCGTGGCGGGACATGAACCGCCACCGCGTCGCAGTGGCGAGGGCGAGGGAACGTCTCGACGGCGGGCGGTGATGGCCGTCCTTCAGGGTCGCCATGCCATTTCAAGGACGATGCCTTCAGCGGCGTCGAGCACATCGGCATCCTCGACCCCACCCTGGCTTTGGGCCAGGTCTTCGAGGTGACGGCGGCTGATCTGCGGGCCCTGGACCTCATAGGCTATGACGTGGCCGCGGTGCCCCTCCCGCCCGCCTGGGTCTTGATGGTGTCGGCCCTGGTGCTGCTGGGACGCCGGCGGGTCGGAACCTTTATTGAGGCCCGGGCATAGGCGGACCCGCCGGCGATCAGCGGGATACGGCGGTGCGGGCCCGGATGGCCTTGTCGCGTCGCCAGCGCTGCAACTGGGGGTCTTCCGGAGGGGTATCCTCCAGCACCATCTGCAGGGACCCTTCCATGCGGAAGCGCAGGGTCTCCGAATCGATGCGCATGACCTCGCGACCCTGACGGTCGAACAGCACCACCGCCGGAGCGTAGGACAAGCCCAGCGTCCCGTACCATGCCGCTGCCGTGGTGCCCTCACCGGTCGGGGTGATGACGGGGGTCTCGCGATCGCCGATCTCGAGTCGCCGCACCTCATATTCCTCCAGCAGGCCACGTATGGCCTCGTCGGCGAGCACGCGGCGGTGGAAGCGGGCGCAGGCCGGGCAGTCCCGCTCCTCGAACAACACCATCAGCGGCCGGTCGCTGGCCGCCCCCCGGCGGTCGAGAATGTGGGGCGGCGTGGCGAACAGGGTGTCTTCCGCGAGGGCGGGTCGTGTCTTCGAGGACACGGTGGGCGAGGGCCGAGCCGCCATGAAGCTGCGCAGCGTCATGTGCCGATGGTGTCCGCCCTCGAGATAGTCAAGGACCTGGCGGAACCGTTCGGGCGGATAGTAGCCGACGATCTTGAGCAAGCGCCTGCCGCCCTCGCCGTAGAAGATCAGAGTGGGGGTCAGGCTCGCCTTCTCCGCCTTCACGAACTCCTTGACCCTATAGCGCGTGCCGTCCACGGCCGTCATCATGGAATCGTCGAAGATCTCCAGTCCGATGATGTCGAAGGCATCCGTCAGCCGTTGCCTGATGTCCTGCCGGCTCAGGGATTTGTCGAGGAAGGCCTTGCAGTAGCTGCACCGGCGGGTGCTGACGAAGAGCATGATGCCCTGCTTGCGGGCGTCCAGCGCCTCCCCGAGGTTCACGTCGAGGTCGAGGAAACTCTCCTTGAACCAGTCCGGAAACTCGACATCGACGAACACGTCCTCGGCAAACTCGTGGCGGTCTGGGACATGGGCGGGCGAGGGCTGCGCCTCGAGCCTTGCCGTAAGGAAGCGCGCGAGTTCGCGGTGACCCGCGCGGCCGGCCCAGTGCACGGCCGAGGCGCCCTCGTAGTCCTTGAAGTCGAGCCGGGCGCCGGCCGCCAGCAGATGCTCCACCAAGTCCCTGCGGCCCCGTCCCGCCGCCCGCATGAGAACGGATACACCGCCCGCGTCGCGGGCGTCGATGTTGGCGCCGGCGGCGGTGAGTCGCTCGGTGATGGCCAGTGGTTGTGCAGTGGCGAGATGCAGGGCGGTTTCACCCTGCCGGTTAGCGGCGTCGGGAGGCGCACCGGAGCCCAGCAGCCGGTCCATGGCCGCGACTTCCCCCCGTTCCACCGCCGCCATCAACTCGGTGGGGCCGAGGGCAACGGATGTGGATGGCGCGGCGGCGGGGTGGGTATCCGCGAGGAGCACGGACAGGACTAGAATGAAACGGGTGATGCTCGGGCCCATGGCGTCTGCTCCGGTGGCGGTGGTCTCAATGACAGGTATAGGGCGATCGCGGGCCGGAGTTGCGACGAAATCCCGACGTTACTCCAACGTTTTTTCTTCTATACGATGCCACGGCAGATCACCGCTCCTGGACGGCGATGAAGGTTTTTTTCGCGGAGAGGTTCACGGACTGACGCCTCGCCGGCACCCCCAGGGGGTGGACGTGGTGATCTACGGGTGCCGGTCCTCAGGGATCGAGTTTGAGGGAGAGCTGATCATCGGCCGGCCGTGAGGCATCGTCCTCAGACGGCGTGGGCGGGGAGACCACGGTGCGCACGGCGGCCAGCCCCTCGTCGAGGAACTTGAGGGCGTCCTCCAGGGCCTCCTGTACCTCGTCCACCACGTCTCCGAAGGCCGGCTCCAGGTCCTCCTCGTAGGGGTCGAAGAGTTCCGCCTCCTCGGTCTCCGGGTGGCACAGATCGGAGGTCAACAGCTCCTCCAGGCCGGGATCGCCGTCCTCCAGGAACTTCAGATTGATGCCGCGCCGTTTCATACCCTGCATATCATAGCCGTCCTGCGTTACGGGCCCAAACGCCCGTCGTTGGCGTTCCCTTCAAAACAGCCCCGTCTTGCCGTAGAAGCGGCCGCCGCTGGTTCCCCGGCGCGCGCGGGGTCTTTGGCCCCCACCGTTTCATGGTAGCTTGCATGGTCCGTCCCTGCCCCCCGCAGGGGCTACAGGCCGGCCCTGCCGGGATGGGAAACCTGACCCCGTTGGGAGGGGGGCTGGGTATACTCTCCACTACACCACGAGAGAGGAACCGCCGTGCTACCCAATCTGGACCCTACCGAAGCCCGCATCATCGGCTGCCTGATGGAGAAATCCGTGGTCACGCCGGACCAGTATCCCTTGACCCTCAATGCCCTCACCAACGCCTGCAACCAGAAGTCCGCGCGCGACCCGGTGATGTCCCTGGACCCCGGGGTGGTCCAGCATACCGCCCGCGGCCTGCGGGACAAGAACCTCGTGCACATCGAGGAGAACTTCAAGACCGGGCAGGAGAAATACAAGCAGCGCCTGTGCAACACCACCTACAACGATTTCCACTTCGACGCCGCCCAGTTCGCCATCGTCTGCCTGCTGCTGCTGCGCGGGCCCCAGACCCCGGGGGAGCTGCGGGCCCGCAGCGGGCGCCTCCACGCCTTCGCCCATAACGAGGCGGTGGTGGACGCCCTCAACGGACTCATGGCGGAGGACGAGGGCCCCGCCGTGGTGGTGCGCCTGCCCCGTACGGCGGGCCGCAAGGACTCGGAGTACATGCATCTCTTCGGCGGCCCCGTGGATGTGGAGGCCCGCGCCCGGGAAGTCGCGGCGGCCCCCTCCGCCGGCGGGTCCCGGCGGACGGACCTGGCGGAGCTGGTCGAACGGGTGGAGCGCCTGGAGGCCGAGGTGGAGGCCCTGCGGGCACGGCTGGAGGGGCCCGCGGGTTCATAGTTACCTCTCATGGCGATACGCGCCGCCCAAGATGATGAAAGAGGAGCGCGTATCGCCATGTTCGTTCCCTCACCCCATCCCTGTACTCCGGGCATCCTGCCCTTCGCCCTGCGGGCCGCGCCAAGGCGCGTTCAAATCCGTTCCCGACGGATTTGTCCCAGAGGGAGAGGGGGAGATCGTGCTTCGCGACTTTCACGTTAATATACGGAGGCCACGTACTGGAGGATCAATACGGTCGCCATTACCGCCAGCAGCCGGCGCAGCCAGCGCCGGTAGGTCATGGCGCTGATGCGGTCCCGCAGGGCCATGCCCCCCAGCAGCGCCGCCAGGGCCGCCAGGGCCAGGGGCCCGGTGGTGGCCATGGCCCCGGGCGTGAGGAGCCCGGCCTGGCCGAACACTCCGATCTGCACCAGTTTGGCCGTGAGGAAGCACATGTTGAACACCTGGACCGTGGCCCGGGTGTCGGCCTGGAGTTGCAGGAACATGATGATGAGCACCGGCACCATCACGTTCGCCGCGCCCCCCATGAAGCCCGCCACGGTGCCGAACACCACCATCGCCACCCAGCGTCGCCGCACCATCCAACCCAGGTCGATGGCGGCGAAGCGCTCGACGTTGAGATAGAGGAGCACCAGGCCGGCGAGCACCAGGCGGAAGGGGTCGGGGTCACCGGTCACGAGCAGGGAGGCGCCCGCCAGGCTGCCCACGGCCACGAAGACCGCCAGGGGCCAGTAGCGTCCCACGCTGTCCCGCCAGCGCCCGCCCCGGGCGATGCTCACCACGTTCACCACCACGGTGGGCAACAGGGTGATGAGGATGGCGCTGCGCACGTCCGTCAGCAACGCCAGCAGGGGCGTGGCCACCATGGGAAAACCGAGGCCCAGGGTGCCGTGTACCAGCCCGGCGAACAGCACGATGCCCAGCAGGGCCAGGTAGAGGGCGAGGGTGATATCCGGCAGACCAGGCATGGCGAAGAGGTTAGCCGCTCGTGAGGGGACCATGGTGCCGGCGTCCGGCGGGCGCCATCGCCCGCAGGCCCGGTACGGACCGATGATGCCGCCGGCCCCGGCATGATGCAAAGGCACGGTGCCGTGGCCGCGGTGGCGCCCAACGTCATCACCGTGCGCACCGCCGACCTGATCGAGACCGCCCGCCACTTGTTGGGCCGGGCCCTGCAGGCCCGACATGATGGTTACGGGGCCGTCGTCACGCCAGCGCCCATCCGCATCCAGGGTCGATAGCCACGATCCATACCCGGGACAACCGTCATCGTGAAGACCGATGCCGTCATGTTGCCTGCCGGAGCCCGAGCGGGTGGGCACTTGCTTCGAGGACTGGACTCCGCGCCGTGTCCAACCCGGGACGAGGTATTCAGTGTGACGATGGGTCGTCCCCTCGGCCGGCGGTTGCGGCCGCCCCATCCAGATGGGAGTCGAGAAGGTCGATGTTGCGCCGGTTGGCCTTGAAGGCGAAGTCGAAGGCATCCCCCAGGACTGGAATGGTGCCGACGAGGAGATCCACAAGGACATTCGAGATCATGCGCAGGATGACATGGCCGGGTACCTCGAGGCGCGCCGCCTCCGCCACGATATAGGCGGACACACTTGCAGCAACCAGGTCCCCGATCCCGGGGATCAGACCGATGAGGCCGTCGATCCCGATTCTGAATCCCCCGGGTAGCCGAACGGAACTGTCCAGCAGCCACGCGAGGCGGCTCAGCCGGGCACGGATCCGTGCGGCATCGTCAGGGTGGCCGGGGGCATCGCGCGTCATGGACCGTTCCCGGTGCATCGACTCGTCCGCGGTGCTCCCCACCGGGTGGTCCCGGCGGGGGTGTGGGCGTGGGCCGTCCCCTCGCCCAAGGCAGGGACGCCCGGGGTGTGGGGCAGGGTATCCATGGCGGGATGGTCCCTCGCGACCGTAGGGAACGGTGTTAGCAGAGCAACTCCCGGCCTACAGGGGCGGGCCGTCGTTGGTATGCTCACCGATCCACGGAGCCCATCCTTCCCGCCACGAGACTCATACTGCCCGGCGGTGGACCATTTGGGCGATGACCCCTGGCCGGCAGACCACCGCACCGTCCAGGTCGTAGAAGCCAAAGCCAGGTTTTCGTATTTTGCTAGCGTGAAGAGACGTCGCCGACCTCCTTGGACAGGATCATTTCCACGCGCCGGTTCAACTGACGGCCCATGGCGGTGTCGTTGCCGGCGACCGGTGACTCCTCGCCGTAACCGCGGGTAGTGATGCGATCGCGGTGGATACCCATACCCAGCAAGGACGTGCGTACGGCATTGGCACGACGCTCGGAAAGCTCGAGGTTATAGTCGGTACTGCCGCTACTGTCAGTGTATCCCTCGATCTGCACATTGCGCTCCGGGTACTGCTTGAGAAAGCTGGCGAGCTTTTCCAAGCTGCCGATCCCGGCTGGCTTGAGTTGCGCCTTGTTGGTGTCGAACAAAACGTCGCCGAGGGTGATCACCAGGCCGCGCTCGGTCTGTTTCGCATTTAACTCCTTTAGCTCTGCTTCGAGCTGGCTGGACCGCGCTTCCGCATCACGTGCCTGCTGCACGGCCTTGTCCACCTCGGCCGTCCTGGCCGCGAGGCGAACATCGCCGCGCTCCCTGGAGGCATTCGTGACCGTTTTCTCAGCCGCCTTCTGCTTGGCGATCTCCTGCGCAATCGCGGTCCGTTGCTTCGCCAGATAGGCCAGATGAGTGACCATGGCCGTATCGTCCTGCCTGCTCTCTGCATCCGTTGCTTTAGACAAGGCCTCGCCGGCCAGTTTCAGTTCATACGAGGCAAGGTCGACGACTTGGGGATTGGCTTGTGCCGCTTGGTAATCACTACGCGCCTCATCCAACTGCGAATTCTGCGGCATGGACGCGCAGCCGGCTAGCGTTGCTGTCGCGACGAGGGTCGCAAAAAAAAGCCTGTTTATATTCATGACGAACTCCCGGGAGAATGAATGCTGATTTATTTACGGTCGATTTCCTCGCGCAGCACGCGGCTGTCTTCCAGTACAGTGACCGCCGCCTCCTGCGCCTTGGCCGCACGGGCCTTGGAGGCCGCCAGCTGGGCATCCACCTCCGCCTGCTCGGCCAGTAGGCGGGCATCCTGATAATCCTGTTCTGCCATCGCCTGAACGGCGCGCTCGAGCTTGTCTTGGGCCTCGCGCATATTCGCGGATGCATACTCGTTCCCACCCGCGCTGGCGGCATTGGAAACGGCCGTCTTTGAAGCGGCGACCTGTTCTGTCGGCGCGGGAATACTGGCGCAGCCGCCAATCAATACGGCAGCAAGGCCAATCCCGCTCATGCGCCGAGACCATCTGAATTTTGAAATGGGTTTCATCATCTTGTCATCCTTACAGGTTAAATGTGGGCCGCGCCGCACCTACTTTGGCCACGCTGCCACCGTCATCCTCCCAACCATCGGGCCCGGAGTTCGGCCAGGTCGTTTTCTGGTTGCCGATGGATTCAATGTCGGGAGACCCTGTTCCCGCAATGAGGGTTGTTGCTGTTCTTGGGCGCGGGTCGCCGGCCGTGGACGGCGCTGCCGCAGATGAGGGACCGATGCCGAGTGTTATGGCATGGGCCATTGTTGGGTAGCCTGCGAGTGAGTGCAGTTTTTCCATGGGATCTCTCCTTTGGGATCGACCAGCGAAATCGCCAATCGGGTTTTTCAAGTTAGGCCTTTGGAGGGTTGATTTCTGCTGGCTAGCGCACTTGGAACGCCATGAGCCTTTGCCCCCGCTTTTCATGCGCCCGCGCCGGATGTGCGCTGACAGTCACATCCGAGGCATCTCTTCCTCGATCCTGGGAACCAGCAGAAACTTATCGAAGTCCGAAAAAACTCAGGATGAACAGGACGATGACGATGAGCCCGACGATGTAGATGATGTTGTTCATAAGATCCTCCTCCGCGGTTGTCCGTACGACTGGATGCCATGGGTCAACCGAGTTCCTACACCATATCCGTGCCAAGAGGCCTGGTCGGTACGATAGCGCACGCTGGGATCACGATATGGGCCGGCTGCCAGGTCCGGCGCGCGCATCCGGCGCTAGAGCGGCGCGGGCGCGCGCGTGTTGTAATGGCATCTGAAGTGACCGCTATTGGTCAATAATCCTGGTCCATCCCCCGATGGCTTCAGCCACGGAGGGGAGGCGTCACGTTCCCTATCGTCCCGGCGTGGCTGCTGCTATTGCCCACGCCCTCGGTGGGGTGGAGTAACCTAAGCACCGTGGATATGCTCCGGAAACTTCCCGGGCGGCAGCGCCGTCCGCCCCAGGTGCCCGCGTGACGGGGCGTGTCCTGTGGGCCGGGGTCTTCCTCGCCGTCCTCGTCTGGTCCGCCATCGGGCCCAAGGACCGGCTCACCTGGTTCCTGGAGGTCGCCCCCGCCCTCGTGGGCGCGGGGGTGCTGGCCTTCAGCTACCGGCGCTACCCCCTGACACCCCTGGTCTACGGCCTCATCCTCGCCCACTGCGTGATCCTCATGGTGGGCGGCCACTACACCTACGCCGAGGTCCCCCTCTTCGATACCCTGGCGGAGTTGACGGGCTCGGGGCGCAACAACTATGACAAAGTGGGTCACTTCGCCCAGGGTTTCGTGCCGGCCCTCATCGCCCGGGAGATCCTCGTGCGCAACGCCGTCATTCCTGCTCCCGCCTGGCGCAATTTCTTCATCGTCTGCTTCTGCCTCGCCTTCAGCGCCTTCTACGAGCTCATCGAGTGGTGGGTGGCACTGGCCTCGGATGAAGCCGCCGACGCCTTCCTCGGCACCCAGGGTTATGTGTGGGATACCCAGTCGGACATGGCCCTGGCCCTGGTGGGGGCCATCATCGCCCTGCCGCTCCTCGGCCGGCTGCATGACCGGCAGTTGGCCGAGCGGCCCTGGCGGGCCGGACCGTAGTGGTGTTATCACGCCGGATGACGAGTCGGGCCCGGCATGGCGGGCGCGACAGGATCATGCCGGCGCAAGCCGGAGTCCAGAGTCCCCGGTTTCGTCGGCTGCCCGGAGCAGCCGACCTACTATCGCCCACCAGAGTTTGTAGGTCGGTTGCTCTCGGCAACCGACGGTCTCACCCGGCCTGCCCGCCGGTTCTCCCGGCTGGCTGGTGGCGATGACGAAGGTGGACGTGGTGGTGGTGGGGGGTGGCCTCGGTGGCCTCTACAGCGCCTATCGCCTTGCCGCGGTGGGGCTGTCCTACGTGGTGCTGGAGGCCACGGAGCGCCTCGGTGGCCGTATTCTTTCGCTGCCCGTCGGGGACACGGCCCCCCTGGGCGTGGACCTGGGCCCTACCTGGTTCTGGCCCCACCAGCGACGGATGCACGGACTGTTGGCGGAACTCGGGATCCCCTGGTTCGAGCAGTACGTCGAGGGCGACGCCCTCTACCAGATGGAGCCCGGCATGGCGCCCCAGCGTTTCCAGGGTGCCGGCGCGATGATCGCCTATCGCGTCCGGGGAGGGTTCCAACGCCTGGTGGACGGCCTCTCCGCCAGCCTGGACCCCGCCTGTGTGCGCCTCGGTCACCCCGTGACCACCCTGGAGCAAAGGGGAGGGCTCTGGCGGGTCGGGGTCGGGGACGGCGCGGGTCAGGCCAGCTTCGAGGCCGCCCACCTTGTCCTGGCAGCGCCCCCGCGGCTGCTGTTGGAGCGCCTGCCCCTGGCCCCATGGCTGCCCGCCGGGGTCCGCGAGCGACTGGCGGCCACGCCCACGTGGATGGCCGGCCAGGCGAAGTTCGTGGCCACCTACCGCCGCCCCTTCTGGCGTGCCGCGGGCCTCGCCGGCGATGCCTTCAGCCGGGTGGGACCCCTGGTGGAGATCCACGATGCCTCGGCGGACCGAGAGGCCGGCCCCGCCCTGTTCGGTTTCGTGGGGCTGCCGGCGGCGGCACGGGCGGGCCATGGCGAGGAGGCCCTCAAGGCCCTCTGTCTCCACCAACTGGCGGGGCTGTTCGGCGCCGAGGCCCTGAAGACGGAGAACACCTACCTCAAGGACTGGGCGCGGGATCCCTGGGTGGCCACCCCCCGGGACGGTATGGAGCCGTCCATGCACCCGCAACTGGATCTCGGCCCCTACCGGGAGACCCTGGCGACGCTGCGGTTGGGGTTCGCGGCCACCGAGGCGGCGCCCATGGAAGGTGGACTCCTCGAGGGTGCCTTGCTGGCCGCGGAGGTGGCCGTGGCCGATATCATGGCCGCCCGTGGCGCCTCATCGATTGGGGCCCGGGAGCTGACCTCGGGGCCCTGATGGAACGCCCCCGCCGAAACGACGGTCGTAAGGGCTTTGGACAGGGGGTGGGTCGGTTAACGCCCCGCCTTGGACAGGAGATTCGAAAGTCATGATAAGAAAAATAGCGATTTCCATCGGGGTCCTGGCGGCACTGCTGGGCGTCGCCTTCATCTTCACTCTGGTGGCCGTGAAGCCCCTCTCCACAGACCTCTCCATGGTGGGTCAGGGCAGGCCGGCGCTGGTGCTCGCCTACGAGAATTATTCGCCGGCCGGGGCGGCCGCCCTCGAACGCCTGCGCCACGTCAAGGGGGATTACGAAATGCGCGTCGATTTCCTGGTGGCCGATCTGGGTACTCCCCAGGGCCGGGCATTCGCCGAGCGCCACGACATCGACAACGGCGTGGCCGTCTTCCTGAGGCAGGACGGCAGGCCCCTGCGGGTCACCACCATCCCGGCGGACGAGGAGGACCTGCGCCGGCGCCTGGATGGCAAGCTGGCGGAAGTTGAAGGTCTCTAGCAACGGCCCCACCCAGCCGTGATGCCACGGCGGCCGTGCAGAAATGCAACGACTCAAGCCTGCCCCCGGGGGTGGCTCAGAGGCCTGAAAGAGCGGGTCGGGGGATACGGTCGGTAGGGGGTATACCCATGATGTCCTGACGGAGGTGCCTATGAACGACCACAGCCGGAGGCTTGAACTCTCCCTGCTTTTTCTCCGCCTGACCGTGTTTCTGGTCATGTTCATGTGGACCGTGGACAAATTCGTCAACCCCGGCCATGCCGCGGCCGTGTTCGAGAGTTTCTACCGTATCCCGGGCCTCGAGGCGGTCGTGTTGTATGGCATCGCCGCCGCAGAGATGGTGCTGCTGTTGCTGTTCGTCAGCGGTGTCCTGAAGACCTACACCTATGGTGTGGTCCTGGTGCTGCACGGCATCTCCACCCTGTCGTCTTTCAAGCAATACCTCGCGCCTTTCGAGGGCAGCCACCTGCTGTTCTTTGCCGCCTGGCCCATGTTGGCGGCCTGCTTCGCGTTGTTCGTGCTGCGGGATGAGGACCGGCTGTGGTCCCTGGGCAAGACCGGGACCGCGGATACCGGCTCCTGAGGGCGGTCCGTTCAAGCCCCGCCGTTCGCGCGCAAGCGCGCTCCTGCAGGGGCGGGGTGCGAGTGGCCGCCGGCCGGGGAATACCTTCCCCGCAGGAGCGCCCTTGGGCGCGACAGATGCCGGGGAAATCCGGGTCTGGCCACGTCAGGCGCCGTCATCGCGGCTACGGTGGCTCCCGCCGCCAGCGGGCCGGCGGGGCGCCGAAGGTGCGCTTGAAGGCGCGGCTGAAGGCGGCTTCGGATCCGTAGCCGCATTCCAGGGCGATGCGGGCGATGGGCTCGCCCGAGCCGCGCAGCCGCTGGGCCGCATGTTCCAGGCGCTGGCGGGCCAGGTAGGCCATGGGGGCCTCGCCGGTCACCCGCGTGAAGCGCTCATGGAGGGCCGAGCGGGATAGCCCCACCAGACTGGCCAGATCCCCGGTGGTCCAGGGATGCTCGAGCCGGCGATGAAGCAGCACCAGGGCGCGCAGCACCACGGGATCGTGGGGTGGTTGCCCGGGCGCGGCCCGTTTCGGCGTGGTGCCGGTGGCGTAGCGGCGCACGGCCTCCATGAACAGGGATTCGGCCAGGCGGCCCAGGATGGCCGGGGAATCGAGGCGACCGCCGGCCAGGGCCTCGCCGGCAAAGCGCAGGGAACTCTCGATCCAGCCCGCCGAGGCGGCGTCGGCCACCTCCAGCTTCATCAGCGTGGGCAGCAGGCCGAGCACCGGATTGTGGGGATCGTCGCAGCCCAGCCAGCCGCACAGCAGGCGCGTCGGTGCGCCCCCGCCACCGTGCACGATGCGGTCCAGGCCGCCCTCCGGGCCCGGCTGGATCAGGGGATCGGCCCTGATGGGCACCAGCCCCGTCTCACTCGCCACGGTATGGAAGTCGTTGCGTGGCAGCACGATGATGTCACCGGCCCTCACCGCCATCGCCGGCAGCCCCTCCACTCCGACGAGGGCCTGCCCCTCGGTGACGTAGTGGTAGGCGATGATGTGGCGCGGCACCGGAGCATGGGGGCTGCAATCCTCCGGTTCGACCTTGGCGCTCACGCACCAGGGCGCGGTGAACTCGACGTCCAGGAAGATGCCGCCAGACAGGCGCGTGCCTTGCAGCAACTCCACCAGCATATCCATGGGCTTCGCTCCCCGGCGATTCCGGCGGACGGGTCAAGAGATCCGGCGTCATGGGCATTCCGACCGCGACCCCTTCTCCCTAGGATGGTCCCCGTAGACCCACCACCATGGCGGTCTGCGAGCACCGCCGGAGATCCGCGGGCAATGACCGATACGATGCATAGTACAACGGGAGACACACCATGAAGACAAGCGACAGCCAAGGCAATGAACTGAACGGCGCCACGCCTCAGGCGGGCCGCCTTTACGACGAGGCCCTGGAGGGCTTCAATATCTACCGTGGCGATCCCCTCGCCCTGGCGGACGCCGCCCTGGACGCGGCGCCGGGGTTCGTCATGGCCCGGGTGCTCAAGGCCCATCTGCTCGCCCTGGCCACCGAACCCGCCGCCACCGCCGAGGCCGCGGCCATCGTCGAGGGGTTGAGGGGCATGACGCTGGACGCGCGCGAACGTTCCCACGTGACCGCCCTCGACCTGCTGGTGGGCGGCGAATGGACCCGCGCCGCGGTCCAGCTGGACCACCACAACACGTGTTATCCACTGGACCTCCTGGCGTTGCAGTCGGGCCACCTCGTGGACTTCTTCCGCGCCAATGCCCGCAACCTGCGGGATCGCATCGCCCGGGTGCTGCCCCGGTGGTCGGCCCCTATCCCGGGCCATGCCATCGTCCTCGGCATGTACGCCTTCGGCCTGGAGGAGACCGGGGACCTTGAGCGCGCCGAGGAGTTTGGCCGCCGGGCCGTCGATCTGGAGCCCCGGGGCTGTTGGGCCCATCACGCCGTGGCCCATGTGCTGGAGATGCAGGGCCGGGCCGGGGAGGGCGTCCAGTGGATGGCCTCGAGGGAGCCCTTGTGGTCGGGCGAGGACAACTACTTCCAGATGCACAACTGGTGGCACCGGGCCCTGTTCCACCTGGACCTCGGCCAGCACGACGAGGTGCTGGCCCTCTACGACGGCGTCATTCGCCCGAAACGGGGCGCCCTGGCCGTGGAGCTGGTGGACGCCTCGGCGCTGCTGTGGCGCATGCATCTCTCGGGTATGGACGTGGGTGATCGTTGGGGCGAGGTGGCCGCCGCCTGGGTGCCCCATGCCGATGGTCGTGGCTATCCCTTCAACGACTGGCATGCGGCCATGGCCTGGCTGGGGGCCGGGCGGGAGGTGGAGGTGGAGCGCCTGCTGGCGGGGCTGCGTGCCACGACGGGGGACACGCCGGAGACAGCCGTGTGGGGCCGGCGCATCGGCCTGCCTCTGATCGAGGGCTTCTCGGCCTTCTGGCGAGGTGACTACCGCGGTGCCGTGGAAGCGCTCCATCCGGCCCGCTTCATCGCCAATGCCTTCGGTGGCAGCCACGCCCAGCGGGACATCATCGACTGGACCCTGACGGAGGCGGCGTTGGGTGCCGGCCTGGATGATCTGGCCCGCGCACTGGCCCACGAACGGCTGGCCCTGAAGCCCCACAGCCCCGTCAATCTCGGCCTGCTGCGGCGGACGGGCGGTAATGGCGCTGGCCTGGTGGCCGCCGCCTGAGTCCGGGGTTGCCGGCGCCCCACCGGTGGTGGCAGGCCACCGGTGGGGAGGTCCGGGATCAGCCCTTGAGGGCGCGAGTGGCCTCGGCGATGCGCCGCCCGAACTCCCGGGCGGTGGCAATGTCTCCGGCCGGCGGGGCTTCTTCGGTGCCGGCGTCCGCCGGCGACTGGGCCATGAGGCCGGCATAGGCGCCCAGGTAGTTGATGTCGTCCCGGGTGGAGGCCTTGGTATTGGCCGGCATCATGCCGGTGCTCACCCACACCATGGCATGCTGCATGGCCAGGGTGATGAAGTAATGCAGGGTGGAGTGCTTGTCGCCGTTCATGGACGCCGAGTTGGTGAAGCCGGCGGCCAGCTTGTCCCTCCAGGCCTGGATGAACCAGCGCTTGCTGGTGGCGTCGGCGAACCTTTTGAACTGCCACGACGCCATTCCCATGTAGGTGGGGGAGCCGAATATGATGGCGCCGGCGCCGTCCAGGGCCTCCCATTCATGCTCCTCTATGGTGCCCTCGTCGCTGATGGCGATGAGGGCGGCCGTGGCACCGGCGGCCTCGAGGCCCTCCAGCACGGCCTCGGCCTGCCTGCGGGTGTGGCCGTAACCGCTGTGGTAAACGATGGCGATGATGGTCATGGGTTTTCTCCCTGGGTAGTGGTCATGGGTAATGGCCGATGGGTGCCCCGTGGCCGGAGCGGGATCTCATGGGATCGGCCCTCAGGGCAGGTCGAACAGCAACGCCTCGGCGTCGTCCACGCCCTCCAGGCGGAGTCCCGGCAGGTCGGCGGCGAAGGCGCCGTCGCCGCCCTTCAGGGTCTCGCCCTCCACCCGCACGCTGCCCCGGGCCACGTGGACATAGGCGCGGCGGCCGGGCGCCAGGGGGTGGGTAACGGTCTCTCCAGGGCGCAGCAGCGTGCCGTACAGGAACCCGTCCTGATGGGTGGCGATGGAGCCCGCGCGGCCGTCGGGGGATACCAGCAGGGCCAGCCGGCCGCGGCGCTCCTGGGGCGGGAAAAGCTGCTGGTGGTAGGCCGGCGTCACGCCCTGGGCGTTGGGCAGCAGCCAGATCTGCAACAGGTGCACGGGCGTATCCGCGGAAGGGTTCATCTCGCTGTGGCGCACCCCGCTGCCGGCGCTCATGTGCTGCACCTCGCCGGGGCGGATGACCGAGCCGTTGCCCATGCTGTCCCGGTGGGCCAGTTCCCCGTCCAGCACGTAGGTGACGATCTCCATGTCCCGATGGCCGTGGGTGGCGAAGCCGCCGCCCGGCGCGATGACGTCGTCGTTGATCACCCGCAGGATGGAGGTGCCCATGAAGCGCGGGTCGTGGTACTCCCCGAAGGAGAAGGTGTGGTGGCTGTCCAGCCAGTCCAGGCTGACGTGGCCGCGCGCCTCGGCGGGTCTGATCTCGAGCATGGTTGTCTCCCGTCGATGTGCAATGACGGATAAGCTAGCAGAAGCCGGGGGCGGGATTAACGGGCGTGGGTGAGATGCACCGTTACGCCGGGCGTAACGATGGCGAGGCACGAAGAAGGGGGCGGGGCCATCGCCGTGGACGGCCGCTTCTGCAGCAACAACGGCGAGGCGCTGATGGCGGCGGCCGTGGCCGGCCTCGGTATCGCCCTGCTGCCGGAGTTCATCATCCATGAGCCCTGGCCGATGGCCGCCTGGTGCAAGTGCTGGCGGGCCATGAACGCCCGCCCCTGACCCTCTACGCCGTCTACCCCTCCCGCCACCACCTGCCCGCCAAGCTGCGACTGTTCATCGACCATATCCTCCACGAACTGGGTTGAGCCGGGGCCAGGCTTCGGGCACCCGCTCCCCGGGGAGACGCCGATGGGTCGTCTCAGCCTCACGCCCAATCTTGCGCGCGTGGTGGAGGCCTCCACGGCGGATGTGGAGGGCGGCACCCTCGGCGGGGTGATTCCTGACGCGTGAGAGGCGCATAGGGGTTCACTATCGAAACGATGCTTATAATTCATTAGATTAATAAACTAGAATACTCTAATGTCTTTCCATCGGCCGCCATGACGGCCTTTACGAAACCCACAACAGGAGTACCCCATGGAAAGCAATCAGCAAGCGTTTTCGATGCCCCGCATCAATGAAGCCGCCCCCGACTTTGAGGCGCGCACCACCCAAGGCATGAAGAAACTCGAGGACTATCGCGGCAAATGGCTGGTGCTGTTCTCGCATCCGGCCGACTTCACCCCGGTCTGTACCACGGAATTCACCGCCTTCGCCCGTCACTATGACGACTTCCAGGCGGTCAATACCGAACTGCTCGGGCTGTCCATCGACAGCTATTACAGCCACGTCGCCTGGGTGCGCAACATCAAGGAACATTTCGGCGTCGACATCCAGTTTCCCATCATCGAGGACCTGTCGATGAAGGTCGCGAAGGCCTACGGCATGATCCACCCCGGTGCGGCCGACACCTCGGCGGTGCGCGCGACCTTCATCATCGACCCGGACGGCATCCTGCGTGCGATGGTCTACTATCCTATGACCAATGGCCGCTCGATCCCGGAATTCCTGCGCTTGATCAAGGCCCTGCAGGCATCCGACGAGCACAAGATCGCCACTCCGGAAGGCTGGCAGCCGGGCGACAAGGTGATTGTCCCGCCACCGCAGGACGTGGATGCCGTTGAGGCGCGCATGAACGAGGGTTACGAGTGCACCGATTGGTATTTCTGTAAGAAGGACCTGTAACCCGGCAGTGACCGTAGCCCGCCGCCATCGCCGGCGGGCTACCTTTCTCAGTCCCTCAGCAGGAGCGACCGCAACCCGCTCCGCCTACTCGGCCTTCTCGCGTAGCTTGTCGGTGGCCTCTTCCAGCTTCTCCGCGGCCTCCTCGGCGGCCTCGCCGGCCCCCTCGCGGCCCTCCTCGACCATCTGGTCGATCTCCTCCCCCGCCTCCTCGGCGGGGCCTTGCTCCTCGCAACCGGCCAGGTTGAGGAGAAGGGCGCCGGCAGCGGCGATGACGTAATGTTTGATCAGCATGGAGAACTCCTGTGGGCTTAGGCCCGGGTTTGACAGTGAATCGGTGGGCGTGGACCGCTGCCGTCACGACGCCGCTTTGTGCCGGCCTTCCGGGAAGGCCGCACGAGCCACGCCGGACGGTGGACCACGCCCGGGCCTACAGCGGCCGGCGCCCGGTTATGAACAGTACCACGGCCACCACCAGGCCCACCACGAACAGGATCCAGGCGATGTCGGTGGCGACGCCGGCCACCCCGCTGAGGCCCAACGCCCCGGCGATTATGGCGACGATCAGGAATACCAGTGCCCACGAAAGCATGGTTCATCTCCTCTTCCAGGGGAGCGCACGAGGGCGCTCATGGGTGCTCAATAGGAGCGCTCTTCCTCGGCCTCTTCCTCGATGGCCTCGCCGGCGGCCTCCAGGTTCTCTCCCGCACCCTCGATGGTGGCGCAGCCCATCACGGATAGGATGAAGGCGGAGGCGATGATGAGGTGTATCCCGTTGGTAAGGATCGCGATGCCGGCAGCCAGCGCCAGGATGGCGGAAATGTCGACGGTGATGGTGGCCATATGGGTCTCCTTGGGGTCATGGATGAGTCCGTTGGTTTATTCGCTTTAAGCAAATTTGAGGCCAACAGGCGCCAAGGACATGGCGAAGCATGCCCGCCGGCCGGCCGTGCGAGGGACGGGGACGCCGTTGCCACTCATCCGACGGCAGTGACATCCCACGGCAGGGCCGCAGCGGTTGCGATGGACACCCGGCAAAGGTCTCCCCAGCCCCCCCATGGCACGATGCCGAATTACGACCATACTTACTCCCACGGATGCGGATTCGAAGGTGGCCGTCAGGTGCCCGGGAACGAGAACGAGCAGCGGGATCTCCCCCTCGATAGGATCTACGAGGAATACGTCCGGCTGGGCGGCGCGTGCGACAACTACGTCAAGAGCGCCCTGTCGGACATCCGCCTTTTCGGTTCCGTCGGCATCCTCCTGAGCTGGGACCCCCTCGCCAGGCTGATGGAACTGGACGAGAAGCTGCAGCAACCCGTGGTTCCCGTGGGCTTTCTCGTGCTCTTGCTCGTTATAGTCATGGTGATGTTCTATGACCTATTCAAGCAGTCCATATTCTTCTACCACCTGGATCGCATGCGTGTACTGGAGGATGTGCTGAACGAGGCAGTAAACGGACGGCGCCTGTTCGATTTCGCGGGTGCCTGGCCACGCTGGTTCCGGCGTACCCACGCCCCCATCGCCAACGGCTTCTTTGCCGTCTTCTATCTGATTATCGTGGGTTTTCCCTGCGCCATTCTATACCTGCAGGACTACATCCCGTGGCTCTGGGCCTACCTGGGGCTGGCGGTGGTCCTGCTGACGGCCCACGCCCTGGTCGCGGCAAGGGTCCTCACCTCCCTTGAGGCGGACGAGGCGTGACCCGGGCCTGTACATCACACCCTGTTTACCAATCGACGCGTATTCGTATCCCGATCATCCGTGTGGGCGGTGGGCCCGGGGTATGTCCATCCAAGGGATCCCTTGGGGAGGCTGTGTCCGCCCGCCAGCGCATTTGACGGGAGGCTGAGGGCGGGGAAGGCACTATCCCCCAGGATGTCTGCAGGCCGCGGGTTGGTCCTGGCGTCATGCCTTCGATCAAGGCGCCTATGGGATTGGTGAGAAACATCACCAGGCGGTCCCTGCCACGCGGCCGGGTGCCGGCGGCCGCGGTCCGTATGCGCGTGCGGACCTCGTGGAAATATCGGCCCAGCAGGGCCCCGGCAACCGGCGTGACGATGAGGTCCTGGATGGAGGGTTCTTCGTTGATGGCTTCGGGGCCGAACTCGAACATCGCGGAGGCCAGCGCCGAGTACCAGAAGGCTGCGGTCTGATCAAACTGGCGTTCCCGGGCCATCACATAGTACGCGGCCCCAAAGTAGGGATGGCCCACGTAGTTGATGAACCAGTGGTCTTCGTCCCACACCACGCGCCCCACGTTGCGCCGCCATCGCGAGGTTGCACTGCCGCCGGTTTCCTCCTCTCCCCAGCCGGTGACCGATTCGGGCAACAGATGCAGGAAGCCGACGAACGCGAACTGCTGGCCCAGCAGGTGGGCACTGTCTGATGTGAGTCCATCCCAGTCGGGGGTTTCGGCCACGTGAGCCGATGCGTCCCCCTCATCCGGGGCGCCCGCCGTCTGCCGTCCCTCATCCGGGGCGCCCGCCGTCTGCCGTCCCTCTTCCGGGGCCTGCGCGAAGTCTCCCGTCGCGGGCTTTATGGGGCCGACGTCCTTCGACCACGGCCCGTGGGCCTCCGCCGTCATTCCCGACGAGGCGAGCGCCATCAAAGAGGCCAGCAGGAATGCCATGCCTGAAGGCAGCCGTCTGAGCGAGGACATGGGTAGAGCATAGCACCCGCGATTTCCCGGAAGGAGCGCCCCGTCGGCTGCCAGGAGCAGCCGACCTACGCTTTTCCGGCGCCGGGGGTCGGCCCGTAGGTCGGTTGCTCCCGGCAACCGACATCCGCGCCCGCAAACCGCCGAGGTCCCGTCGCACCCACGCACCTGGCGCCAACAGCTCCTTTGCCGTCTTCTACCTGATTATCGTGGGTTTTCCCTGCGCCATTCTCTACTATCAAAGCGATTCAGCGGTGGGTCGCGCGCCGCACCCAGGTGCGCACGAGGGACACGACGAAACCCCCTGTAAGCATCCCCAGTACATAGACGGCGAGCACCAGGAAGGATAGGGGCGTGGTGACGCTGGTGGCGTACAAGGACAGGGTCACGGTCTGCAGATTGAGAACCATGAGGGATACGACCAGGATGGTGAACAGAATCACCAGGGCGATATAGACGAAACGCATGGGTCAGGTTCCTCCCGTCGGGTGGATGACGACTCGTTGTACTTTCACGTTATACGAAAAGGCTCGTCAGCAGAATTCGGGAATATTAAAGAGGAGGATTCCCTCTCGCTAGGGCGGCAAGAGCGCCGGGTCAGGGAGCATCCTTGGCCCCCCCTCGGTCAGGATAGATGCCGGACTCCTCGCCCCCTGGGCGACCGGATATTGATCAGGCCGGCAATACGGTCTCTCACGGAGGCACGGAGAAAGACAGATGGCGGGGCCGGAATGGCGGCATTGGCTCTGTGAGAGACGATGCCTTTTACCTCGAAACGTTTTACCTGAAACCTTGCGGGGCGTAGGATTTCGAGGAAACGCACCCGCGTGGAGGCTGGAAATCCATGGTACTGGTCATCTCCCGCTTCCGTGTTCGCAACGGCATGGAGGATGCCGTCAGGGTCGCCTTTGACCAGCGGCCGCGGCTGGTCGAGGAGGCGGCCGGGTTCCTCGGCATCGAGGTTTTCACGGATGCCGCGGATGATGCGCTGTTCTATCTCGTGACCCGCTGGACCTCCGCGGCGGCCTTCCATGCCTGGCATGCCAGCCACCAGTTCCAGGAGTCCCAAAGGGGCATTCCCAAGGGCCTGAAGCTCGACCCGGAGGTCACCGAGATCCGGGTCATGGAGCGCTTTCACCCCGGGCCGGTGTCGACTGCGGAGGTCCTGGAGTCTTTCGCCGCCGTGACCGCCGATCTCCACCTCATCACCGTCGACGCGCAAGGCCGTATCGCCGCGGTGAACCGGGGAGCGGCGCACTGGCTCGGCCGAGATGAGGACGCTCTCCGGGGCCAGGCCCTCGCAAGTTTCTGCGCCTCCCAGGACGAGGCGACCCTCGATGGGCTTCTCGATCCCGAAGCACCGGAGACGGGCGAGGTCCGCCTCTCCATGGTGGACAGCCGGGACCGGCCCTATTCGCTCAGGGGCTCCTTCCGGCGGGACGGGGAGGGCATCGTCCTCGTGGGGACGCCGGACACCCGCTCCCTGCACGAACTTCAGGAGCAGATGCAGGCGGCCAACAACGAGCTCGCCGAATTGGCGCGGGAGAACGAGCGCCGGCGCAGGGAGGTGGAGAGGCTTAGAGCGCAGCTGGAGGCGGCGCACACGGAACTCGAGGACTCCTACTGGCATCTAAAGAAAATTCAGGAGGTGCTCCCCATCTGCATGGGGTGCTCGAAGGTGAAGACCGGCGAGGCCAGCTGGGAGAGCGTGGTGGATTACCTGAAGGCGAACTCGCTCTTCTTAAGCCACGGCTACTGCCCCGACTGCAAGGAGCGCATTCTCGAGGACTATCGTAAGAACAAGTCGCGGGGTGACCCGGCATGAGTACCATCGACACGAGCGCGCGCGCGGCCCGCCGCCTCCGCGACCACCGCGATGACCTCGCCCGGGCCGCCAACGAGGCCTTTCTGGAGCGCCATCCCGAGTGGCTGGAGCGCTTCGGCGAGCGGGCCCGGATCCATGGGGAGGCGGATGCTCGCTTCCACGTCGACTTCCTCGCCGCCGCGTTGGAGTTGTCACGTCCCGACCCCTTCCGCGACTACCTGACGTGGACCGCGCATCTGCTGGAGCAGCGGGGCATGGCCGCGGCGGACCTGTATGAGCACCTGGGGGATGTGGCGGCGGCGGCAGGCAAGTGGCTGCCGGCGGCGGAGCAGGCGCAGGCGGAGTCCCTCGCGGGCGACGCCCTCCGCCAGGCCCGGGAGGCCGGGCCCCTGGACTGGGGGCAGCCCGCCGGCGCGCTCGCGGTGACCGCCTCGCTTTATACCGAAGCCGCCCTGCGCGGGGATCGGCAGGCCGCCCGCAACTTGCTGGAAGAGGCCTTGGCCCAGGGCGTCGACCTGCGCGACCTCTATGTGGACGTGCTTCAGGCCGCCCAGTACGAGGTGGGGCGCAGGTGGTTCGAGAACCGGATCACCGTGGCCGAGGAGCACATGGCCACGGTGGTGACCCAGGCGATGCTGACCCAGCTCTACCCGCGCCTTCCCCGCCCTGATGTGCAGCGCGGGCGGGCGGTGGTCACGGGCGTTCGCAACGAACTCCACCAGGTGGGAGCCCACATGGTGGCGGACTTCCTCGAATCCGATGGCTGGTCGGTGCGATTCCTCGGCACCCAGATCCCCCACGAGGGGATCGTCTCCCTGGTGGCGCGGGAAGGGCTGGACCTGGTGGGGATCTCCGTGACCATGGCCACGAACCTCGCCGCGGCGCGGGAACTCATCGAGGCCCTGCGCGCCCTCGACCCCGGACCGCGCATCCTGGTGGGGGGCGCGGCGTTTCGTACCAACCCCGGGATGTGGCGTGAGTTCGGTGCCCACGGCATGGCCAGCGACCTTGCCGGGGCGGTGGAGACTGCCCGCGGCCTGGCAACGGTTGCGGGAGACGGTGCCCCAAACCAAAGACACCAGCCGGGATACGGAGACAAGTAAACGGTCCCCGGAACCCCCTTGGCCGCGAACAACCGCGCAGGAAGAGGCTGGTTAGAGATTAAACAGCCCCATGATACCCACGACGATGAGATAGAAGGCGACGATGTAGTTGAGCAGGCGCGGTACGACCAGGATCGCGATGCCAGCAGCCAGCGCCAGGATGGCGGAAATTTCGAAGGTGAGGGTGGCCATGTCGGCCTCCTTAGGGTTGTGGATGGGGCAATAGTTTATTCGCTTTGAGCAAATTTCAGGTCAACAGGCACCATGGGCGAAGTGAAACATGCCAGCTGGGCCGGGCGAAAGACCTGACCGCCACTGTCGCCCATCCTTGGGGAAGTAACAAGTCCCCCGGATGCCCGTAGCCGTTGCGGGCGGGCGGTGGCCTGAAGGCTGAAAAGGGGGAAGGCTCATTTAAGGTGAAAAGTGAAAAGGTGTCAGGGTCAATTAATAGGCGTTAAAAGTCCCAGCGGGGCATTAAATATGCTGTCCCCGGAATCCCGCGGAATCCCGGAATCCCTCCCGGAATCCCCTCATGCGAAGATTGAGACCATAAAAAACACGAAGGCGAGTGCCAGAGATCCGAAGGTTCCGAGGGCGCGGGGAGACAGGAAGACATTCCCTCTGACCAGTTCGAGGTGGTCCTTCAACGCGTCCGGTACGGGCCGCTCATCCTTCAGCAGGCGGCGAGCGAGGTCCTTCGTGTCGAGCGTCCTCCGCTGGGCGGGTAGGAGCCAGGAGAAACCGATGAGGCCGATGCAGAGCCAACCGAGGACCGCCCAGAGCAGGGCGGGGCCCTCCGCATACTCGATCGGCTGGAATGGCCTGCCCGGCAGCACGATGCGCCCGTCCAGATAGCCGGCGATTGCGAGACCGCAACACACGAAACCAAAGACCAAAGGAAAGAGACGTTTCATCCTGAAACCTCACGCAAGTCCGTTTGACTGAGGAGTTCAGTTTACCAGCAGGCGCGAGCGGGCGCTACGGCAGCTCCCTCCGGCGCTCAAGAGGTCAGTACCCATTAATTGCTTTACCAAAGCAGCCTACCGCCCAGTTTGAAAGGCGCGGACCCCCTCTACCGGTTTCCCGACCGCGTACCCCAGTCTAAAGAGTACTGATTCCTTTACCGTCACCGGCTTGGGCCCACCCGGGTTATGTGACTAAAAACCCATTGATTGCCGGCATAATAAGGGTCATAATTCAGTTCAATTTATCTAAAAAAGGGCCACCGATGACGGTTTCCATACGTGAATTCAAGGCGCACCTGTCCCGCTACCTGGCGGAGGCGCGGGCCGGACGGCCGGTGGAGATCACCTCCCACCGCAAGGTGGTGGCGCGGGTGACCGGCGTACCCGAGGGCGCCAGTTCGGGCCTTGCCCGCCTCATCGCTTGCGGTGCGGCCACGTGGGAGGGCGGGAAGCCACGCGGCGACCATATCGACCTCAACGACTCAGGAAGTGAGGTGTCGGCGCTGGTGCTGGAGCAGCGCGGTTGATCCTCTACTGTGATACCTCGGCGCTGGTGAAGCTCTATATCAGCGAGTCCCACGCCCGGGAGGTCAAGGCGCTGGTGGAAGAGGCGGAGGCCGTCGCCGTCTGTCGCATCGCCTGGGCCGAGTATCACGCCGCCACCGCACGCCGGGCCCGGGAGGTCGCGGCGGACCAGGATGGGATGGAGCGTGCGCGGCAGAGTCTGGCGGTGGACTGGGGGAACTACGTGGTGGCCGACGTCAGCCAGGCGGTGGTGGAGCGGGCGGGGGAGTATGCCGATGCCTTCGCCCTGCGCGGCTACGACGCGGTCCAGCTTGCGGCGGCCGCCGGGGTCATGGAGCTCTCGGGCCAGGACTTGACCTTCGCCTGCTTCGACCGGCGCCTCAACAAGGCCGCGGGCCTGCTCGGGATGGGCGTGCCTTTTGGCCTGTAGTCACTCCCAAATCCGTGCCGCATGCGACAAAGCAAGAACTGTTTCCTAAGACTGTCCCCCGGAACGCCCCGATAGGGGTCGGGAAGGAGTGACCCTCCCCGCCCTCCGAACCGTGCATGCGGTTCTCCCGCACACGGCTCTCCAGTCGGTGGTTACCTCATCGGGATTGGCTCGCCAACGTCCGGGCTTCGGTCATGGTGAAAAGCCCAGCCGCAGCGAAGAACGCGTTCGGCCAGCGGAGATGGTCGGACTGACAATGACCCGCTCCCGGGCGCTTCTGCTGCTTGCGCAACAGCGCCCGTAATCGACGTCGGACAAAACCGTCCACGCGAGGAAAGGTCCACGGGTGCGCGTGCTGGAAATACACGAACCAGCCACGCAGCATCGGGTTCAGGTCGGCCACAATCCGCGCCAGCGAATCCCCACGACTGCGCCGGGTTTTGGCCCGGACCCGGTCGTAAAGGGCCTTGCGGCTCTTCTTGCGTACCCACCGCCGTCCCGCTTCAAACCGGTACCCGAGAAACTCAAAGCCTTCCCCGGGCTGCCGGCAATCCCCCACACGGGTCTTCTCCGGGTGCAGTTGCAGACCATTGGCCTCCACCCAGTGCCGCAACTCCTGCAGCGCCTCCTGGGCTTCGTCCGGACTGGCACACAGGATCACGAGGTCGTCAGCATACCGAACCATCCGATAGCCGCGCTGGGTCATGTGTACATCCAGCCCGTGCAGGTACAGATTCGCGAGTAACGGACTGATCACCGCCCCTTGGGGCGAGCCCCGGGTCGGCGTCCAGCGCGCTATCTCCGCCACCACGTCCTGGCGCAACCAGGCGCGCAGCAGGTCGAGGATCCGACCATCGCTGATCCGGTCCTCGACCCGGGCCATCAACGCTTCGTGCGGGATGGTGTCGAAGTACTGGGCCAGGTCGGCATCCACCACATGGGTGTAGCCCTCCCGAACCAGCCCATCCACTTCCCGCAGCGCATCCTTGCACCCGCGACCCGGGCGAAACCCGTAACTCATCGGCAAAAACTGGTGCTCGAAAATCGGCTCGAGCACCCGCTTCATCGCCGCCTGCACAATCCGGTCCTTCACCGTCGGAATGCCCAGGGGACGCGTCCCTGTCCCCTTCGGAATCTCCACCCGACGCACCGCATCCGGTCGGTACCGTCCAATTCCCAGCGCCTCTCCCAACTCCGCCAGATACCACTCGGCATGGGCCTCAAAACGCTGCACACTCTGGCCATCCACCCCCGCTGAACCCCGGTTGGCCCGCACATCCTGCCACGCCCGTTCCAGGGTCTGGGGGCGATGCACCTTGTCGATCAGACTGAACCACTTCGTCCCTTGGACGCCGTTACCCAGCGCCGCCAACATGCGCTCCGTCCAGATCGTGCGGTCCACCCACGGCCATTCCACCGGGTTGGACGAGTCTGGCTTAGCCTCTTGCGAGACACTCTCGACCCTTTGCATACGCGCTCACCTCCTCCAGACTTCACCCATCCACCTTCCTGCCTCCCTTCCCTCGGCGCGATTTCTGTTCTTCGCGCTTTCCCGGCACCACCCACGGTTTTAGGCGGAGGACGCCCTCCAGCTCTTGGGTCCGCGTTTCCGCAGCACCTCGCCATGACCGCAGCAGAACCGTTCAGTACTACGAAGGCTCTGACTCCTGCCCACCGTCACCACGGCGGTCAGGTCTCCCCGCTTCTCTCGCATTTCCTTCCCAGCGTTCCGTCTCCAACCACGGAGGGGACCCGAATGTCGCTTTCCACGCCAATCCCAGCGCATCCGATGATTTTCAGGCTTCACCTTCTCCTAGCGGGCTCGCCGTCCCGTACCGCCGAATCGAGTTCGTCATCCTACGGACCGCCAGTTCGCCTCCGGTTGCTCTCCACCCCGCCTCGCGACGACGCAGTTACCTTCGACTACGGGGCCTTGGCTTACCCCGACACGGACTCTCACCGTGCAGAAAATGCGCCTCCACGGACGCACTAGGAGCGCCCTTGGGCGCGAACAACCCTATGGTGTGGAGATAAAGTCGGAAGTAATGGTGTCTGCCCATTTACTGCCATTTACTCGCGGGCATGTGGAGGGCCTGAATTAAATCAGCATAGGTTAGATAACGCACAGAGGACCCGCGGGTCTTTACCTATATTGGCGTCTCATCTGCACCTATCCCGGTTCATGGTATGAGGCAGAACCCTAACGAACAGCATCTGGAGATCCGCTCATGAACAAGAATCAAGTCAAAGGACGCGCGAACGAGGCGAAGGGGAAGGGCAAGGAAGTAGCGGGCAAGGTGACTGGCGACAAAAGTACGGAGTACAAGGGTACGGCCGAGAACCTTGGCGGTAAGGCTGAAGCCAAGTACGGAGACGTCAAGCGCGATGCCAAGGAGGGGAAGAAATGAACTATGCTCGGAGCAGTTATGAAGCAACCGATGACGCGCAGGGCGGCCCCACGATGCTGAGCGCCTCCTCGATTACCGGCGATGAAGTCTGCAACATGCAGGATGAAACGCTGGGCAAGATTCAGGACATTATGCTCGATACAAGGGACGGCAGTGTACGGTACGCAGTCCTGGCGTCGGGCGGTTTTCTGGGCGTTGGGGATCGCCTGTTCGCCATCCCGTGGAAGGCCTTGAAACAGGACAAGAGAAACAAGCGTTTCATGCTCGACGTAGATGCCGATCGTCTGAAAAACGCACCGGGCTTCGACAAGGATAACTGGCCCAATATGGCTGACGCCTCCTGGAACTCCAGCGTCGAGTCCTACTACGCCACGTGATTGGGGCAAACGCCCTCGAATCAGCATCTATCGTTCCCGCGCGAGATACTGTTCCAGGGACAGTTTACTTAACTCCCATACCCGGACGCGGAGATAAGTATACTGTCCGTATGCCGTAACAGGCTGATTAACTAGCGGGTTAGAGTCCCGCCAAAGGAGTTGCTCGTACACCTTTGTAGTGTCGCGGAGCGGCGTCCGGGTAACCGGGGGTCGTAAGTTACGTAGATGCAAAACCGCAGGCCGCAGCGCAAGCGAACCGAGATGTAGCCTCGTGAACAAAGTGAAGATGCCGACCCGGTGGACAGTCGGGGAAGGCCGCTGTTGGTGGGAGGAGACGACGAGAGCGTCCCACTGAGTCTTCCGGGGTAGTACGGGTGGCATGTGGTGGAAGTTGATTGGTCCCAGTGCGGGAGGCCCGCGGCGGTGGCAGGTGAGAACTGCCGACGGTGGCGTATAAGGCCAGTCCGAAGTCGTCATCGACCGTCGTGGGAGTCGGAGGGGTTCATAGTACCGATTGAGGGTCTGGGACAACATAACCCGACCTGAGGGAAGGGACCCTACTTTGTGCACGCAACCGAAACGCAGAGGGTCAGGAGATTGCGGCGATGTCGCTAACAACTCCGGAAAAGATCAGGACGCTGCAGAGGAAGCTCTACGTCAAGGCCAAGCAAGAGCCGGCGTTTCGCTTCTACGCCTTGTATGACAAGGTCTATCGGGCAGACACTCTCGGTCACGCCTATGATCGTGTCAGGTCCAATCGGGGCGCGCCAGGAATCGATGGTGTGACCTGTGAGGCCATCGAGGCGGGGGTCGGAAGAGACGCCTACTTGGCGGAATTGCAACGGGAACTGGAGCAGAAGACGTACGGCGCGGACGGCGTGCGTCGGGTCTGGATACCCAAGCCGGATGGCAGTGAGCGCCCATTGGGGATCCCCACAATCCGGGATCGGATCGTACAGATGGCGCTCAAGCTGCTGGTGGAGCCGATCTTCGAGGCTGATTTCTGCGAGCACTCCTATGGATTTCGCCCGCAGCGCTCGGCCCATGATGCGGTGAAGGCCGTCACCGACGGTCTGTTTCAGGGAAAGACCCAAATCATCGATGCGGATCTATCGAAGTATTTCGATACGATCCCGCACGCCAAGCTCATGGCCGTGGTTGCCGAGCGCCTTGCCGATGGGGGCGTCCTCGCCCTCATTCAGCAATGGCTCAAGGCCCCGGTCATCGAAGAGGATGGGCGAGGCAAGCAACGCCCGAGTGGCGGTAAAGGGAATCGGAAAGGGACGCCGCAAGGCGGGGTTGTTTCCCCGCTGCTGGCCAATCTTTATCTACATCTGCTGGACCGGATTTGGGAACGGCACGACTTGGAACGGCGGTTAGGGGCGCGCCTCGTGCGTTACGCTGACGATGCCGTGATTCTGTGTCGTGGGGACACCGCGCCGGCCATGGCGGTGCTTGAGACGGTGCTGACACGCCTGGAGTTGACGCTCAACCGGGAGAAAACCCACGTGGTCGATGCCCGCCGACAGGCGTTCGACTTTCTTGGCTTCAGCATCAATGGGCACGCAGCCGACGAACCGGCAACGGCTACCCTCACGTTGAGCCGAGCCGCCGCGCCGAACGAAGGATCAAGGCGCGCATCAAGGAACTCACCGCGCGGCGCCGCACTCCGGTGCCGATGCCGCGTATGATCACGGAAGTGAACCAAGTGCTACGCGGCTGGTCGGGCTACTTCCACTACGGCAACTGCACCAAGGCTTTCGGACGCGTCCGGTGGTTCACTGAGGAACGCGTGCGTACCCAACTGCGGCGGCGTCACAAAGTGCGCACTCGCACGCGCGGTTACGAACGCTTTCCCTACGCCCACCTCCACGACGCCCTTGGATTACTCAAGCTATCCCATAAAGCAGGCTGGCGCTCAGCGCATGCCTTGGCGTGAAGCACATCGGAAAGCCGTGTACGGGAGAACCGTATGCACGGTTTGATGAGGGAGGGCTGGCCCTGGTGGCTACGGCCCGGCTATTTAGGCACCGCCAAACGAAAGGGGCGGGAACCGCTAAGCCGGACCTACGGGCGTTAGGGCCTGCTCTCTACTCTACCCGGAATTCCTCTCAAAGCACGCCGTGACCCGATAGTGGTTCAAGCAATAAAGAATAGTAAGTCATCCTACCGACAACAATAGACGTACCACTAGAAATATTCAGATTAGAAAGTTACGGTCGGATCTAGATTAACCTGTACGCAGACCAACACTTGTCGCAAGCTCGCGGCAGTATGTAGCAACCTTTGGAATACTTCTGCGAAAATCGGTTGGCGTAAACACTTGAGCAGGTCATCATGCTTTTTTCTGGGGTGACGTAGAGCAGTATGGAGGTCATAGACCCACGTCAGATCGTCCACAATCTGCTTCTGCAGCCCAAAGTAGTTATCTCTAATATCAGCATCAACTGATTCATAATCATCGGGAAAGCGTTCTACGAGCCAGTTTGTATCACGACCTTGACGACCTCCCAACGCGCGCATCACCTGCCAGACAAGATCAACAGCAAGAATTATGGCGACTGCTCGGCTTGGCGATGGGCGAGTTTCGAAATCTTCAATCGCTTCATGGAGCATAATATGGAATGTAGAGAAGCGAGAGGTAAGGTGTTTCAGTTCGGAATTTACCTTCAGTGCTTGTATCTCTTTTTTTGGAACGATATGAGAAGCGAGTTTTTGGCACGCCTTCTCGAAATTCCGCTGGGTTTGCGCCTCGGACATCACAGTTCGCTACTCTTACATAGGGGCGTCGATAATTTTGCTTCGCGAGATTGAACTTGAGCATTCAACGACGGTTTACGCATACATCAACCGTCTCCCCTTCGGCTTAGGAATTGGATCCCCGAACTCCCGCGCAGTATCAATCCAAAGCTGCATCGCCTCCTGCGCATTGGCCAACGCTTCATCAGGTGACTCGCCATGCGCCATACAGCCTGCTAACTCCGGAACATCCGCGATGAAGGCCTGATCCTCTTCGCTCCAGTAGATGATGGTCTCGTACTTGTACATGGTTAATCTCTCGCCAATCGATGTTTAAAGATGACCTCGCGTACCTGCTTTACTTGATAGGGCTTAGCTTTGTTGCCTGCCCGCTGAATATTCACTTTGTCTTCGATGCCTTCGCGGCGATAGACGTGATGGCTGCCGCGAATTCTCTCGTCGAACCCGAGGTGGAGTAGCAGTCCTCTCAAATCGTCAAACCCGATATTGGCGTCAGATGCCCCACGGAGGACGGCGGTCAATGTCTTGTCGTGCTTTCCCATCCGGCCACCATTGGTTCGCGCTGAGTGTACTCAGCGCGCAAGCAAAAAAAACCCCCGACCTCTCGGCCGGGGGGAGTCGGTGGTGCCAGCCGCCGAAAAAACCTTCTCGATCGTTACGTCGCTTCCGTGTTTGGTATGCGCTCGCTTGTCCATGCTCGCTTCGCCCCTGGGGCTCCCGCTCCCCCGTTTATGGTGTGGCTCCTGTAACTCATTCAACCGTGGTGCACCTTGACGCCGTTGTGACGTTCATCCAGGGAGTCCAGCCAGGCCTTGAGGGTGGGGCTCAGGGGCTCGGTGATGAACTGGACGAGGCCGCAGACCGGGCAGTCGAACCACTCCTGGCGGCTGTGCTCGAACTCCTTGACGTGGGTGCTCACCATGGTGGTCTGGCAGCGTTTGCAGTGCATGGGGGCGTTCGCCTCGTCCGTCGTGGGTGTCCAGGTGCTCAATCTTCAGGTGCTCAGTCCCAGGACAGGGTGCCGCCAGTCTGGTACTCGGTGACCCGGGTCTCGAAGAAGTTCTTCTCTTTTTTCAGGTCCATCATCTCGCTCATCCACGGGAAGGGGTTGGAGACGCCGGCGAATTGTTCGGGCAGTCCCACCTGGGCGCAGCGCCGGTTGGCGATGTAGCGCAGGTAGTCGCTGAACATGGCGGCGTTGAGGCCGAGGATGCCGCGGGGCATGGTGTCCACGGCGTAGCGGTATTCCAGCTCCACGGCCTCGTGGACCATGTCGAGGGCCTCCTGCTGGAACTCCGGGGTCCACAGGTGGGGGTTCTCCACCTTGATCTGATTGATGACGTCGATGCCGAAGTTCATGTGCATGGATTCGTCGCGCAGGATGTACTGGAACTGCTCGGCGGTGCCGGTCATCTTGTTGCGCCGCCCCATGGAGAGGATCTGGGTGAAGCCGACGTAGAAGAAGATGCCCTCGAAGATGAGGTAGAAGGCCAGCAGGTCCCGCAGCAGGCGGCGGTCGTTCTCGGGGGTGCCGGTGTGGAAGTTGGGGTCGCCGAGGCTCTGGGTGTACTTGAGGGACCAGGCGGCCTTGTCGTGGACGGCGGGCACTTCGCGGTACATGTTGAACACCTCGGCCTCGTCCATGCCCAGCGACTCCACCACGTACTGGTAGGCGTGGGTGTGCAGGGCCTCCTCGAAGGCCTGGCGCAGCAGGTACTGGCGGCACTCGGGGTTGGTGATGTGGCGGTACACCGCCAGCACCAGGTTGTTGGCCACCAGGGAGTCGGCGGAGGAGAAGAAGCCGAGGTTGCGCTTGATGACAAGGCGCTCGTCCTCGGTGAGGCCGTCCTTGCTCTTCCACAGGGCGATGTCCGCGGACATGTTAATCTCGTTGGGCATCCAGTGGTTGGCGCAGCCGTCCAGGTACTTCTGCCATGCCCACTTGTACTTGAAGGGCACGAGCTGGTTGAGGTCCGCCTTGCAGTTGATCATCTGCTTGTCGTCGACGGTGATGCGCCCGGCGCCCATGGCCACCTGCTCGAGGCCGGTGGCGCCGCCCTCCAGATCCTCGTAGTCGGGGGGTGGCGGCTCGGCCACCGCGGCGCGGGGGGCGATGGGGGTCACCGTGGCGGGGCCGTCGTAGGCGGGTGCCGGCGGCGCGTGGGTGGCCGGGGCCGGTGCGGCGGCGGGCGGCGGGCCCGGCTTTCTGGTCGTGGTGGCGGTGTTGTCTTCCCAGTTCAGCATGTCTCGTTGTCTCCCTCTCTAATCCTGGTGGCTTATGGGGTGGCTCATTCGGGTGGGGCTTGGGCCGTTCGCGCGCAGGCGCGCTGCTACTGGCAGGCCTCGCAATCGGGGTCGTCGATGGCGCAGGCCTTGGGGGCCTCGGTGCCGGGGTTCTTGACGGCGTTCAGGGTGCCGGTGTTCACCGTGGACTTCTCGGCGCTGGTGGCCCCCAGGCTGCGCAGGTAGTAGGTGGTCTTGAGGCCGCGCCGCCACGCCAGGGTGTAGAGGTCGTGGAGGCGCTTGCCGGAGGGCTCGGCCATGTAGAGGTTGAGGCTCTGGGCCTGGTCCAGCCATTTCTGGCGCCGCGAGGCGGCCTCCACCAGCCACGCGGGATCCACCTCGAAGGCGGTGGCATAGAGGGCCTTGAGTTCCGCCGGCACGCGGTCGATGGCGGCCACGGAGCCGTCGTAGTACTTGAGGTCGTTGACCATCACGTCGTCCCACAGGCCGCGGGCCTTGAGGTCGCGCACCATGTCGGGGTTGACCACCGTGAACTCCCCCGACAGGTTCGATTTGACGAACAGGTTCTGGTAGGTGGGCTCGATGGACTGGCTGACGCCGCAGATGTTGGAGATGGTGGCGGTGGGGGCGATGGCCATGCAGTTGGAGTTGCGCATGCCCACGGTGGTGACCCGGGCCCGCAGGGCGTCCCAGTCCAGGTTGGCGGCGTCGTCCACCTCCAGGTGCTCGCCGCGCTCGGCGGCGAGGATCTTGAGGGAGTCCAGGGGCAGGATCCCCTGGCTCCACAGGCTGCCCTCGAAGGTGGAGTAGGTGCCGCGCTCCTCGGCCAGCTCGGTGGAGGCGCCGATGGCGTAGTAGGCCACCGCCTCCATGGAATGGTCGGCGAACTCCACCGCGGCCTCGCTGGCGTAGGCGATGCGCTGCTTATAGAGGGCATCCTGGAAGCCCATGATGCCGAGGCCTACGGGGCGGTGGCGCAGGTTGGACTGGCGCGCCTGGGGCACCGAGTACCAGTTGATGTCGATGACGTTGTCCAGCATGCGCATGGCGGTGGATACGGTGCGCTGGAGCTTGGCCATGTCCAGCCCGTTCTCGTCCACGTGGGCCGCCAGGTTGACGGAGCCCAGGTTGCATACGGCGATCTCCTTGTCGGAGGTGTTCAGCGTGATCTCCGTGCACAGGTTGGAGCTGTGCACCACGCCCGTGTGCTGCTGGGGGCTGCGCAGATTGCAGGGGTCCTTGAAGGTGATCCAGGGGTGGCCCGTTTCGTAGAGCAGCCCCAGCATCTTGCGCCACAGGGTGAGGGCCGGAAGCTGCTTGAAGTTGGCGATCTCGCCGCGTTCGGCGGCGGCCTCGTAGGCGGAGTAGCGCTCCTCGAAGGCGCGACCGGTGAGGTCGTGCAGATCCGGGCACTCGTCGGGGGAGAACAGGGTCCACTGGCCCTCGGCCATCACCCGCTTCATGAACAGGTCGGGGATCCAGTTGGCGGTGTTCATGTCGTGGGTGCGGCGGCGCTCGTCGCCGGTGTTCTTGCGCAGCTCCAGGAACTCTTCGATGTCCAGGTGCCAGGTCTCCAGGTAGGCGCACACCGCGCCCTTGCGCTTGCCGCCCTGGTTCACCGCCACCGCGGTGTCGTTGGCCACCTTGAGGAAGGGCACCACGCCCTGGCTCTTGCCGTTGGTGCCCTTGATGTAGGAGCCCATGGCGCGCACCCGGGTCCAGTCGTTGCCCAGCCCGCCGGCGAATTTGGACAGCAGGGCGTTGTCCTTGACGGCGCCGAAGATGCCGTCCAGGTGGTCGGGCACGGTGGTGAGGTAGCAGGACGACAGCTGCGGCCGCAGGGTGCCGGCGTTGAACAGGGTGGGCGTGGAGCTCATGAAGTCGAAGGACGACAGCAGGTTGTAGAACTCGATGGCCCGCGCCTCGCGGTCGATCTCGGCACTGGCCAGCCCCATGGCCACGCGCATGAAGAAGGCCTGGGGCAGCTCGAAGCGCACCTGGTCCTTGTGGATGAAGTAGCGGTCGTAGAGGGTCTGGAAGCCGAGGTAGGTGAACTTGAGGTCGCGCCCGGCGTCGATGGCCCGCCCCAGCACTTCGAGGTCGAACCTGGCGAGCTCGGGATGGATGAGCTCCAGCTCGATGCCCTTATGGATGTAGTCGGCGAAGTACTCGGGGTAGCGCTCGGCCATCTGGGCGGCATTGGCGCCGATGACACCGCCGTAGACGAAGCGCAGGGCCTCGCTGCGCAGCTGGTTCAGGAGCAGGCGGGCGGCCACGTAGCTGTAGTTGGGTTCCTTCTCCACCAGGGTGCGGGCGCTCATCACCAGGGCGGTGGCGAGGTCCTTCTCGGTGACGCCGTCGAACAGGTTCTTGACGGTGTCGGTGACGATGTCCGTGGACGTGACGTTGTCCACCCCCTCGCAGGCTTCGGCCACCAGCCCCTCCAGCACCGACGGGTTGAGGGGACGGGTGGTGCCGTCCTCCAGGGTGACGTTGATCACCGTCTCCTCGGTCGCCGTGGCCGCGGCGCGCTCGCGGGCCCGCTCGGCGCGGTAGATGACGTAGGCGCGGGCCACCTTGTGCTCGCCGCTGCGCATGAGGGCCAGCTCCACCTGGTCCTGGATGTCCTCGATATGCACGGTGCCGCCGCCGGGCAGGCGCCGGGTGACGGCTTCCTCCACGTCGGTCGTGAGGGCCTGCACCTTCTCGTGGATGCGCGATGAGGCCGCGGCGCTGGCGCCCTCCACGGCCAGGAAGGCCTTGGTCATGGCCACGGCGATCTTGGAGGGGTCGAAGCCCGTGATCTTGCCGTTGCGACGGATCACCTTGTGGGCGCCGGGGGCGGTGGCGGCCACTTCCATGGAACCGGTGTTGGGGCTGGCGGCGGCTTCGGGTGCGGCGGTGTGCTGAGCGGCAACGGCGGCGGTGTCTACGTGCATGGTAGCGGGGGTCCTCCCTTCTTTGAACGGTCTGCCCCTGTGGGCGGGGCGGGGTGGCCATCGTCTGGCGCGACGGCGTTTTCGCATAGTCTAGGACACAAGTGACGGTAGTCAAGAGGATTGTGGACCACAAGATATTGTGTTTGGAACCATGGAACCGGTGCGCAGGGGGTGATCTTCCTGGGGATGGATCTGTGCACAACCCGCGGAACCCGTTTGGTGTCAGGGGCTTGCGTGGCCGTTGCCGGCAGGTGCCAGGGTTGTGGATAGATGCCGATGGCCGGGGCGGTTCCGGTTCCCCTCGCCGCCGCGGGTGGCAGCCACCCTGGATTAATTGATGCCCTTCCCCCTTCGGACCGCCCTGCGGGCGTTCAACGCTCCGCTTTTGTCCGGCTTGCACCGGAATGACGAGGCAGGGAATCGCAAGAAATTAGCAATTAAGAATATAACTCATTGTTTTATAATGTGGACATGCCGCTATATGCCATTACACTTGGCACTGAGCATCACGGATGCCAGGGATCGTCGGGCTTCGATGGAGCCGGTCGAAACAGGCCTACTAAACCAACGCGGTTCGGCGATACCCGATGGTGCCGATCCATGCCATCCCCGAAAGAGTTCCAAGCCATGGGGCTCACGGGAAATCAAGAAAATTTTTGAGGAGTCGTATCTATGACAAGAACAAGTCTCTTGTCCGCGCTGTTTGTCGCGGGATTAGCCGTCGGCACGAATGCCGCTGCGGCGGATGCCAGTGGCCAGATGATTGCCGCCCAGTGCAATGGCTGCCACGGGTTCGAAGGTAAGAGCGTGGGCGATGTCTCGTCCCTCCACGGCCGCTCGGCGGCGCTCATGTCCAAGGCCATGATGGATTTCAAATCCGATACCCGCCAGGCCACCATCATGAATCGCATCGCCAAGGGTTATTCCGACGCTGAAATCAAGAATCTCGCCGACTACTACGCGAGCCTGAAGTAAGGAGGAGAGGGACATATGACTATCAAGAGAAGACAGTTCATCAAGGCAGCGGGCGCCGTCGGTGCCGCCACCGGCCTCTCCCTGTCCGGCCTGCGGTTCGCCAATGCCGGCAGCGGCAAGCACGTGGTGGTGGTGGGCGGCGGCGCGGGTGGTGCCACCTGCGCCAAGTACATCCGCCACTTCGATCCCAGCGTCGAGGTTACGGTCATCGAGCCCAAGACCGAGTTTGCCACCTGTTTCATGAGCAACTGGGTCATCGCTGGTTTCAAGGAGCAGAACTGGATCACCCATGGCTACGGTGACTGGTCCAGGAAGCACGGCATTAAGGTCATCCATGACCTGGTGGTGGACATCGACGCCGCCAAGCAGACGGTCATCTGCAAGAGCGGCCAAGTCGTCAATTACGATCGCTGCGTGGTGTCCCCGGGTGTGGACATGAAGTACGACACCATCGATGGTTACAGCGAGGCCGCCAGTCACCTGGTGCCCCATGCCTGGCATGCCGGTCCTCAGACCACGGTGTTGCGGAAGCAGTTGGAGGCCATGCCCGATGGCGGCCTGTTCGTCATGGCGGCGCCGCCCAATCCCTTCCGCTGCCCGCCCGGGCCCTACGAGCGCGCGAGCCTGGTGGCCCATTACTTCAAGCAGCACAAGCCCAGGTCCAAGGTCCTCATCCTCGATTCCAAGGACGCGTTCTCCAAGCAGGGGCTGTTCACCGCGGGCTGGAAACAGCACTACGGCTTCGGTACCGATGACAGCATGATCGAGTGGCGCTCCAAGGCCAACGACGGCACGGTGCAGGCGGTGAATGCCGACAACCGCACCGCCATGACCACGTTCGACGAGATCAAGGCCGACGTGCTGAACGTGATCCCGGCCCAGACCGCGGGCCATATCGCCTACAAGGCCGGCCTTACCGACGCCTCCGGCTGGTGCCCGGTGAACCACATGACGTGGGAATCGAAGATGCACAAGAACGTGCACGTCATCGGCGATGCGGCCATCGCATCACCCCTGCCCAAGTCCGGCTATGCCGCCAACTCCGAGGGCAAGGTATGCGCCGCCGCGGTGGTGGCCATGCTCAAGGGCAACGATGTACCCACCCCCTCCTGGGTCAACACGTGTTACAGCCTGGTGACGCCGGACCACGGCGTCTCGGTGGCCATGGTGTATGACGCCAAGGACGGCAAGGTCTCCAAGGTCAAGGGCTCCGGCGGCCTGACGCCCGTGGGCGGCGCCTATGGCCTCGAGGCCGTGTACGCCGAGAGCTGGTACCTCAACATCGTTGACGACATGTTTGGCTGATAATAAGAAACGAAGTACCCGGGGCCCTGCGGGGCCCCAAACCTTATGAGGCCCGGGGCACCGCCCCGGGTTTTTGTTTATCTGGGACGGGCTTACAGCAGGGGCTGCGGCTGAGCCGCGAACACGGTCTCGTCGAAGCCGGTCATGGCGACCAGGGCATCGCGGTCCTTGATATTGAGGCGTCCGGAGCGGAACTCCAGCAACCCGTCCTCGCGCAGGGTGCGCAGGGTGCGGCTGACATGGATGGAGGTCAGTCCCAGGGTGTCCGCGATATGCTCTTGGGTCAGGGGCACCAGGACGGGAGCGTCGGCGGGGGTCTCGTGCCGCGCCCGCACTCGCACGTCCAGCTCCAGCAGCAGGTGCGCGATGCGTTCCCGGGCCGGCCGCCGGCCGATGCTGGTCATGTGCTCGATGGCCAGGTTTTCCTGCCGCCGGCATAGCCAGCTGAACTGGCGTGACAGCTCGGGATAGGCCGCGAGCATGTTGCCCAGACTGTCGAGGGGGAAGGTGCACAGGGTCACGGGTGACAGGGCCTCGGCCGAGTAGGAGATGACGCCGCTGTCGTAGGGGTGGAAGCCCAGGAAATCGCCAGGCAGCACGAAACCGATGATCTGGCGGCGCCCGTCCTCCAGGGTTTTGTAGCGCATCACCCAGCCCTCGAAGAGGGTGTAGGCGGCTTCCACCCTGGCCCCTTCCCGGAAGATGATGGTGCCGGGATACATATGCTCCTGGCCCTTGCGGATCTCCCTGACGGTGAGGAGCTGCTCCCGGGACAGTTCCCGGAACAGCGCGAGCCGGCGTACGGGACACACCTCGCAATCCACGGGATCTTCACGAAAAGTGTGGGGCATGGCGACCTACCTGGCGTTGTTCCGAGCGTATGACTTTGAACACAGCTGCAGAACTTAATCAACCGCTAGTTAACCGGGGTTAAGGCCGGTCGTCGGCTCCGACGCGCCGGACCGCCACCGGGATTTCACTAATCTCATTAAAAAAAAGTACAATATTCAATCTATGTCCACTAGCACTATCCGCGCAGGAGATGATCCCGGTCAGGATGCCGGCCCCTTTCTGCAGGCCTTCGACGGTCAGTTCACGGCCACGCTGCGGTGGCCGCAGTTCGATGCCCTGTGGGCCCGACTGCGCGACGATGCCGCCGGCGGCTGGTACGCCTACGCGGTGGGCGAGCCTCCCCCGGCGGCACCCCTGGCGGCCGCCGATCTGGAAGCCCTGCTCGGCGAGCTTGAAGGGTTGCTGCGCCGCGAGCATCAGGAAGATTACTGCGGCATCGTGTATGCTGACCATCTTCAGTCGCCGAGTTTTGTTAAGATATACGACCCCAACAACCTCGGTTCGGTCTGTGGGTCCAGTGGAGTCCGCACGCTGCCGGGCTGGATCCTGTCCAAGCTGCCACCGGTAGACCTCCAGGCCATCACGCCGCCGGCGGGCCGCCGGCGCTGGTGGCGTCGCTTCATCCGCGCCTGACGCCGCCCAGCCGTATCGCGCACCGTTTTCGGGTCGCCCGCTTAGCCGCATCACACCGGCGACCGAACCGAATCATCCCAAAAAATAGAGAGTGGAACATTGCGAAACAAAGAGAGCAAAGACACCATCACGTCCCTTCTCCGTGACCGCATCCTGGTCCTCGACGGCGCCATGGGCACCATGATCCAGCGCCACAAGCTGGGGGAGGACGATTATCGCGGCGAACGCTTCGCCGACTGGCCCACCAACCTCAAGGGCAACAACGATTTGCTGTCCCTGACCCAGCCCGACATCATCCGCGGCATCCACGAGGAATACCTGGCCGCAGGCGCGGACATCATCGAGACCAACAGCTTCAGCGCCACCACCATCGCCATGGCCGACTACGGCATGGAGTCCCTGGCCTACGAGCTCAACGTGGAGTCGGCGCGTCTCGCCCGCCAGGCGGCGGACAAGTACACCACGCCGGACAAGCCACGCTTCGTCACCGGCGTGCTCGGCCCCACCAACCGCACCGCCAGCATGTCCCGTGACGTCGAAGATCCCGGCGCCCGCAGCACCACCTTTCACGAACTCGCCGAGGCCTACGCCGAGGCGGTCCGGGGGCTCATCGAGGGCGGCGCCGACCTGCTGCTCATCGAGACCATCTTCGACACCTTGAACGCCAAGGCGGCGGTGTTCGCCTGCGAGCAGGTATTCGAGGAGCTGGATCTGCGCCTGCCGCTGCAGATCTCGGGCACCATCACCGACGACTCCGGCCGTACCCTCACCGGCCAGACCACCGAGGCCTTCTACAACAGCCTGGCTCACGCCGAGCCCCTGTCCATCGGCCTCAACTGCGCCCTGGGCCCCGACAAGCTGCGCCAGTACGTGGAGGAGATGTCTCGAGTATCGCGCTTCTTCGTGTCCGCTCATCCCAACGCCGGACTGCCCAACGAGTTCGGCGAGTACGACATGGACGGCGCCAGCATGGCGGAGCACATCGCCGAGTGGGCCGAGCGGGGATTCCTGAACATCGTGGGCGGCTGCTGCGGCACCACCCCCGAGCACATTCAGGCCATCGCCGAGGCGGTGGCCGGCAAGGCCCCGCGCCGGCTCCCGGAACGCCCGCAGGTGTGCCGCCTGTCGGGCAACGAGCCCCTCAACATCGAGCCGGAACTCAACTTCGTCAACGTGGGCGAGCGCGCCAACGTCACGGGCTCGGCCAAATTCAAGCGTCTCATTCTCGAGGAACGCTTCGAGGAGGCCCTGGATGTCTGCCGCTCCCAGGTCGAGAACGGCGCCCAGGTGGTGGATGTCAACATGGACGAGGGCATGCTGGACGGCGTGGAGGCCATGCGGCGTTTCCTCAATCTCATGGCCTCCGAGCCCGAGATCACCCGTGTGCCTTTCATGATCGACTCCTCCAAGTGGGAGATCATCGAGACGGGCCTGCAGTGCGTGCAGGGCAAGCCCATCGTCAACTCCATCTCCCTCAAGGAGGGGGAGGAGGCCTTCGTGGAGCGGGCCCGCCTGTGCCGGCGCTACGGCGCGGCCATCGTGGTCATGGCCTTCGACGAGGCGGGCCAGGCGGACAGCCTGGAACGGCGTAAGGAGATCTGCGGGCGGGCCTACAAGCTGCTGACGGAGCAGGCCGACTTTCCGCCCGAGGACATCATCTTCGACCCCAATATTCTCACCGTGGCCACCGGCATGGAGGAGCATAACAACTACGGGGTGGACTTCATCGCGGCGACCCGCTGGATCAAGGAGAACCTGCCGCATGCCCTGGTGTCCGGCGGCGTGTCCAACGTGTCGTTCTCCTTCCGCGGCAACAACCCGGTGCGCGAGGCCATCCATTCCGTGTTCCTATACCACGCCATCAAGGCGGGCATGGACATGGGTATCGTCAACGCCGCCCAGCTCGGGGTCTACGACGAGGTGCCCGAGGAACTGCGTAATGCCGTGGAGGACGTGATCCTCAACCGCAGCCCCGAGGCTACCGAGCGCCTCATCGACCTGGCGCCCCAGTACAAGGGTGACGGCTCGGTGGTGGAGAGCAAGACGGACACGGCATGGCGCGATCAGCCGGTGAATGAACGCCTCAAGCATGCCCTCATCAAGGGCATCACCGAATACATCGACGAGGATACCGAGGAGGCCCGGGCCCAGGCCGAGCGCCCGTTGCACGTCATCGAGGGCCCCTTGATGGATGGCATGAACGTCGTCGGGGATCTGTTCGGCGACGGTAAGATGTTCCTGCCCCAGGTGGTGAAGTCGGCACGGGTGATGAAGAAGTCCGTGGCCTATCTGGAGCCCTTCCTGGAGGCCGAGAAGGCGGACGTGGCGGCGGAGCCCAAGGGCAAGATCCTGCTGGCCACCGTCAAGGGGGACGTGCATGACATCGGCAAGAACATCGTCGGCGTGGTGCTCCAGTGCAATAACTACGACGTGGTGGACATGGGGGTGATGCAGCCCTGCGACGACATTCTCGCCAAGGCCAAGGAGGAAAAGGCGAACATCATCGGCCTGTCGGGGCTCATCACGCCTTCCCTGGACGAGATGGTGCACGTGGCCGGCGAGATGCAGCGCCACGGCTTCACCATCCCCCTGCTCATCGGCGGCGCCACCACCTCCAAGGCCCACACGGCGGTGAAGATCGAGCCCCAGTACGAGGGCCCGGTGGTCTACGTCTCCGATGCCTCCCGGGCCGTCGGGGTGGCCTCCAACCTGCTCTCCAAGACGGCCCGCGACGCCTACGTCGAGAACGTGCGCGCCGACTACGCCGGGGTGCGGGAGCGCCGTGCCGGCAAGAACGAGCAGGCCAAACTCATCCCCCTGGAGGAGGCGCGCGCCAACGCCCCACCCCTGGATTGGGCGGCCTACACGCCCCCCGTCCCGGCCGCCCCGGGGCCCCACGTGCTGAAGGACATTCCGCTGGCGGAGCTGGTGCCCTATATCGACTGGACCTTCTTCTTCCACTCCTGGCAGTTGCGGGGCAAGTTCCCGGGGATCCTCGACGATCCGGAGAAGGGCGAGGAGGCGCGCAAGCTCTATGACGATGCCAAGACCATGCTCCACGACCTCATCGAGGGCCAGTGGCTCAGGGCCGCCGCCGTGGTGGGCATCTGGCCCGCCAATGCCAGCGGCGACGACGTCCTGGTGTATGGCGACGAGGAACGGGGCCAGGTCATCGCCACCTTCCATAACCTGCGCCAGCAGAGCCGCCAGGCGGAGGGCCGCTACAACGAGAGTCTGGCCGACTTCGTGGCCCCGGTGGACAGCGGCAAGGCCGACTACATCGGCGCCTTCGCCTGTACCGCCGGCATCGGCATCGACGAGCACCAGCAGCGCTTCGAGGCCGACCACGACGACTACAGCGCCATCATGCTCAAGGCCCTGGCGGATCGTCTGGCCGAGGCCCTGACGGAATGGCTCCACGCCCGCACGCGCCGCGAGTGGTGGGGCTACGCGGCGGACGAGGGCCTGGACAACCAGGACCTCATCGCGGAGAAGTACCAGGGGATCCGCCCGGCCCTGGGCTATCCGGCGTGCCCCGAGCACACCGAGAAGGACACCCTGTGGGAACTGCTGGATGCCCGGGAGCAAACGGGGATCTGGCTCACCGAGAGCAAGGCCATGGTCCCCACGGCGGCGGTGTCGGGGCTCTACTTCTCCCATCCCGAGTCCCACTATTTCGGCATCGGCAAGATCGACCGCGACCAGGTGGAGGACTATGCCCGGCGCAAGGGCATGTCGGTCAAGGAAGTGGAGCGCTGGCTGGGGCAGAACCTCGCCTATGATCCCTGATGGGGATGGCCCGCGGGGGGCTGTCGGTTTTGTTTACACCGCGTCGTCGCCTGCCGGGAGCGGGCCGGCGCCTCCCCGGGGCCTGGGTTCCCGCACCCGATGCGCGCGCTGTGACGGGGGCCGCGGCCGTCTTGCGGACTTGTGGTCACCTTTTCTCCCGTACTTGGTTTCACGGGCCTCCGACGGCCTTATACGGGCGGGCTGCGGAGTGTCGGAATTACTGACAGGGGTGGCCATCATCGGTGGGCGGGACCTTATGGCACAACGGCTGCGGCGGTCTGGCGCGCCCCTTGCATTGATCAAGGTGCGGCAGTCGTTTATCTTGCCGCGCTTTGCGGCGGCGCACGAAGTCGGCGGGCCGCCGGTTAAAGGGACATCGGCAGACTGCCGATGATCCTGACAGGAGGCATCTGACATGCTGAACGCCATCCTTCGATACATTCACGAATACTGGCTCAACCAGCGCCGGCAGGCGTTGTGGGACGAATGGCTGGACGAGGGCTGCATCCCGGTACGCCGCATCCCGCATCCGCCCCATCGGACATAAAGGTCGCCTGTGGCGGTCGTCGCATGAGTGTCACCCGGTGGTTCAACAGCTATCTGGGTCTCACCGACAGCTCGGTGGGCCATGGCGAGCGGTTGATATCCGGGCTCGGTGGTCTCTGCGGCATCGTCGGCGTGATGGTCATCTCGGCGTGGTGGCTGGACGGCGCCGCCGCCATGCTCATCATGGGATCCATGGGCTCCTCGGCGGTGCTGCTGTTCGCGGTGCCCCACGGCCCCCTGTCCCAGCCCTGGCCCCTGGTGGGGGGGCACATGGTGTCGGCCACCGTGGGCGTGGCCGCCGCCCGCTGGATACCCGATCTGATGCTGGCGGCGGGGCTGGCGGTCGGGGTCTCAATTACCGTCATGTACTACCTGCGCTGCATCCACCCGCCGGGCGGGGCCACGGCCATGATCGCCGTCATCGGCGGCGATGGCATCCATGACCTGGGCTGGCAGTTCGTGTTCACGCCTACGCTGTTGAACAGCCTCGCCATCCTCGCCATCGCACTGGCCTTCAACGCCCCCTTTCCCTGGCGGCGCTACCCACGGGGCCTCGCCCGCCGTAGCGTTCTGCCCGCCAGTACCCGCCCGCGGCACCCGGCGGGGGACATCAGTCATGCCGATCTGGTGTATGCTCTGAGCGAGATGGACACCTTCCTGGACGTGTCCGAGAACGACCTGCTGCGGGTCTACGAACTGGCCACGGAGCACAGCCGCCGTGACGGTATCGACCCCACGGATATCCGCGCGGGGGCGTTCTACAGCAATGGCCGCTATGGCGAGGCGTGGTCGGTGCGGGAGGTCACGGCCGTGGGAGGGGGTGAGGATCCGGCCGAGCGCGCGGTCAGTTTCCGTGTGGTGGCCGGCCACGGCCGGCGCCGGGATGGCGAGGTCGGGGCCGCACAGTTCGCGGCTTGGGCCGCCTATGAAGTGGAACGGGACGAGACCTCATGGCGCCGGGCCGACGGCGCCGGGCCTGGGTCAGGTTGACGATGGGTCGGGTTGACGACGGGTCAGGATGATGAGTCGGACGTCACAGCCTGGGTGGTGGCCTGGAGGGCGGGCTGGCGCTCCAGCCAGCGGCGCAGCCGGTTGGCATCGCCGATGGGGGTGAGGCTGCCCCAGGAGTTGAGGAACACCAGCACCATGGGGCGGTCGCGCAACGTGGCCTGCATCACCAGGCAGCGGCCCGCCTCCTTGATGAACCCCGTCTTGCTCATGCCGATGGGCCAGGCGGGACGGGGCTTGCGCACCAGCAGGTTGGTATTGCGGAAGGTCCGGGTCTTGGCCGCGCCCTGACTGGCCACCTCGAATCGGGCCCGGGTGGTGATGCGCTTGATCTCTGGATAGGCGTAGGCGGCCATGGCCAGGCGCGCCACGTCCCGGGCGGTGGACAGATTGCCGGGGTCGAGGCCCGTGGGGTCGACGAAGGTGGTCTCGGTCATGCCGAGTTCCGCGGCCTTGCGGTTCATGGCCGCCACGAAAGCCTCCGGGCCGTCGGGATAGGTGCGGGCGAGGGCGGCGGCGGCGCGGTTCTCGGAGCCCACCAGGGCGCTGTGCAGGAGTTCATCCCGGGTCAGGCGGGAACCCACGGGGAGCCGGGAGCGGGAGTACTTGAGCCGGTCCTTGTCATCGTCCGTGATTTGAATATATTCGTCGGGGGAAAGGTGGGTGTCGAGTACGACCATGGCGGTCATGAGCTTGGTTATGGAGGCGATAGGCCTTATCTTTTCGGTATTCTTGGCATAGACGTCGGCACCGGTGGTCTGGTCTATGACCAGGGCCACCTCCGATTTGAGACCCGGTCCGCGGTCTGCCGAGACGCCCATGGAAGCGACGCACAGCAGGAGTAACATGATGAAAACCGGCCTGAATGATGCGTCTGAAAGTCGTCGTGGCATGGCGAGTCTCGGGTATCGGGGCTGGCGGCCGGTGCGGCCTTTGTCGGTGGATGGCTGTGGGACCATACCATCTTCATATACCGGGTTCGAGGCCGGTAGGAACCTTTTCCCTCCCCCGTCCGTCGTATTTCAAGTATCCCCGAGGTAATCGTCATGCCCAAGACCCTCACCAGTCTTATCACCGCCCTGTTCTTTGCCCTCAGTATCTTCTCCGCCGCCGCGGTGGAGGTGTTGGTGGACCCGGCGAGCCTTGTGCCGACGGAATCCCAGCGCAAGGCCACCCATCTCATCACGCGCTTCATCTCCACTTATCATTACCGGCGCACGCCGCTGGACGACGACCTGTCGGAGCAGATCCTGGAGCGCTACCTGGAGGCCCTCGATCCCAGCCACCACTACCTGCTGGCGGAGGACATCGCCCGTATTGGCCGACTGGAACACGAGTTGGACGATCTGCTGCGTCGCGCCGAACTGGAAGCCGTGTTCGAGACCTTTCGGCTGTTTAGGAGCCGGGTGGAGGAGACGGTGGACCGCGCCCAGGACATGGTGCAGCAGGAGTTCGATTTCTCCCGCGACGAGGGCTACGTGTATGACCGGTCCGAGGCCGAATGGCCGACTCACCGGCGGGAGCGGGACGAGATCTGGCGCAAACGGGTCAAGAACGATGTCCTCACGTTGCGGCTGACGGGCAAGGACGACGATGAGGTCCGGGAGACCCTGACCAAGCGTTACCATCGTCTCGCCCGGCGCGTGGGGCAACTCAGTCACGGGGACGTCTATCAGACCTTCATGAACGCCTACACGGCCGCAGTGGAGCCCCACACCTCTTATTTCTCGCCGCGGACTTCGGAGAACTTCAAGATCCACCTGAGCCTGTCCCTGGAAGGGATCGGCGCGGCCCTGCGCACCGAGGACGAATACACCGTGGTGCAGCGCGTCATCGCCGGCGGGCCTGCGGACAAGCAGGGGGAACTCCAGACCGACGATCGCATCACCGGCGTCGCCCAGCAGGACGGCGAGATGGTGGATGTGGTGGCCTGGCGCCTGGAGGACGTGGTGGATCTGATTCGTGGCCCCAAGGGTTCCGAGGTCCGCCTGGAGGTGTTGCCCGAGGGGGCCGATCCGGCCCTGCCGCGCAAGATCCTTCGCCTCACACGCAATACCATCAAGCTCGAGGAACAGGCGGCCAAGAAGTGGATCCTGGATGTGGATACGGCGGCCGGAGCGCGGCGCATCGGTGTGGTGGAGATCCCATCTTTCTACCTGGATTCGGCGGCGGAGAGCCGGGGCGACAAGGATTTCCGCAGCACTACCCGTGACGTCAGCCGGCTGCTCGCGGAACTGGAGGGCGAGGGCGTGGACGGCATCGTCATCGACCTCCGGGGCAACGGCGGCGGCGCCCTGACGGAGTCCGTGAGACTGTCCGGGGCGTTCATCGACAAGGGGCCGGTGGTGCAGGTGCGCGACTCCCGGGGGCGCACCAAGGTGGAGAACGACTCCGACCCGTCCATCCTCTACGATGGACCCCTGGCGGTGCTGGTGGATCGCTACAGCGCCTCGGCGTCGGAGATCTTCGCCGGGGCTATCAAGGATTACGGCCGCGGCATCATCATCGGTGAGCCCACCTACGGCAAAGGGACGGTGCAGAGCCTGGTAGATCTGGACCGCTACGTGGACGAGGAGGGCGTGGCCCTGGGCCAGCTCAAGACCACCATCGCCCAGTTCTTCCGCGTCAATGGTGACAGTACCCAACATCGCGGTGTCCAGCCCCATGTGGTATTCCCCACCGCCTTCGACATCGAGGACCACGGTGAGCGGGCGCTTAAGAACGCGCTGCCCTGGGACAACATCCGCGAGGCAAGCTATCGGCCCTATCGCTTCGAGTCCAAGCTGATCTCCGACCTCAGGCGTCTCCACGAGCAGCGCCTGGCCGGCGACCCCGTATTCGGCCTGACGATGCTGGAGGCCAGGGAAAGCAAGCGCCTGCGTGAAGAGAAGGTGGTGAGCCTCAACGAGGAGAAGCGCAAGCGGGAGCGGGAACGGCGCGAGGAAGACCGCGAGAAACGTACCGGCGAGCTGCGCGCCCTGCTGGGCCTGCCCGAGGTGGAGGAGGATGAGGACGGGGCCGTGGATGCGGCGGAGGACAAGCGGGCGGACGTGTGGCTGAACGAGGCCGCGCGGGTGCTGGCGGACTATATCGACCTGCGCACCGATACCGGCCTCAAGTTGGTGAAACGCGATCTGCCGGCGCAGAGTTGCATCTTCGGGGATTGCTGAAGAGGTCGTCCCGCGGCTCCGGTGGGAATATGCCTGCGGCGGAACGCGGGGGGCTGAACGCGGCGCCATGGGCCGTTCGTGCCCCCGGACGCGCCTGCCGGGCGCCATCCCCCGGCCTGTGCCGATTCCTCCCCGGCGCCCCCTATATGGCCTCGCTGGTGGACTTTAATTTCGGGGCGTCCCGGGGCTCCCAGTGGGGCGTGACCGCCATCAGGGAGGTCTCCCGCAGGCGCCGGCTCACGATCTCCACCAGGGATTTGTAGAAGCGCCCGAACAGGCCGGGGTTGGTCTTGAGCAGCGAGTTGATGTACTCGCCATCGATACGGTAGGCCGCTAGGTCGCCGTCCGCCACCACCGAGGCGCTGGCCTCGAGGCCTTCCACGAAGGACATCTCTCCGAAGATCTCGCCGGGCCCGAGACGGGAGAGTTCGAGTTGGAAGCCGGAGCTTTCCTTTTCCACGCGCACCGCGCCGGAATCGATGATGTAGATGGCATTGTGGGCGTCACCCTCGTGGATGACGACGGCGTCGGGTTTGTAATGGCGGAGCCCGCCATGCTCGATGAGGTGCCGCTCCTCCTCCGTGGACAGGTGGTTGAAGATCTTTGTCATTGTTTTATGGTCGCCGTTTCCGAAAAACCTGTTCAAACATGCGGTTAAATCTAGTAGGGCTACCCGTGAATGCAAGGCCGACGGCCGTCGGCCCCGGGCGCGGGGCCCAGCCATGTCGCCCGCTGCGGGGAGGGGCCATGACGGGAGGCCGGCCGTGACGCTGTCCAACCGTGCTCGGGGTCACTCCTGTGGTTGTTTGTGCTGGCAATATTAGTGTACCCTAAACCATTACGTGGCATATCTTCAGAACCCCGATATGGAGGCGTTGCACCATGAGTGATACCGATAAAGCGGCCCTGATAAAGGAAAAGAGCGAGCTGATCCGGAAGATGGTCGAGATGCAGACGAAGTTTGCCGAACTCGAGCACCAGGACGGCATCGCCCCCAAGACCTACTACGTCCCCGAGAGCGGCACCTTCATCGAGGAGTACCGCCGGGAATACGAAGAGATGGCCCGCCGGGTCAACAAGCTGGCCCACGAGATCAAGGGTTCCGGCCACATCCACTGAGGTCAAAACCGGGTGCCGGCGGCGGTGCGGTGACGCGCCGCTGCCCGTCCGGAGTCATTGCAGTAATCTGATTCAATCGTGCTTCAGGTGTCCGCGCCCTAATCGAGGGTGCGGGTGAAACGGGAAGCCGGTGCGTCGCGATATCCATCGCCGACAAGGCCGGCACTGCCCCCGCAACGGTAGGCGAGTCAAGGGTCGAACCCCTAGCCACTGCGGCACGCCGCGGGAAGGCCGTTCGTCCCCTCCGGGTAGTCACCCGGTGCTCGTGAGTCCGGAGACCGGCCTGGAGTGTTTCGTTGGTAGCCGCGGTGGGCGGTGGACGGCGCATGGCGACTGCGGCCACCGCTAGCGAGTGGTCAACGATGGCTATGCCTGTTGCCTCCAGGGGACCACCGCGCCAGTTCGGAGTCCTCCATGCAACAATACCCTGCGTTTCTCGTCATCGCTGCCGTGCCCCTGGTCGCGGCGCTCATGCCCGCCGCCGTCCTGGCCGAGGCCTATACCATGGAGCCGGTAGTGGTCACCGCCACCCGCACCGCCGTGACCGCCCGTGAGAGTCTGGCGCCGGTCACCGTGATCACCCGCGAGGACATCGAGCGCAGCCAGCCCCAGGGCATGCTCGAACTGCTGCGGGGCGAGGCCGGTATCGACATGACCCGCAGCGGCGGCCCCGGTCAGAACGTGAGCCTGTTCATGCGGGGCACGAACTCGGACCACGTCCTGGTGCTCATCGACGGCGTGCGGGTCTCCTCCATCACCACCGGCGGTTTCGCCTGGCAGCATCTCAGCCCGCAACAGATCGAGCGCATCGAGATCGTGCGGGGTCCGCGCGCCAGCCTGTATGGCTCGGATGCCATCGGCGGGGTGATTCAGATCTTCACCCGCGACAACGACGGGGCCCATGCCAGCATCGGTGCCGGCGGTGATCGGACCTTCCAGGGTACCGTGGGCTATGGGGCCACCACGGGCCGGCATGGCGTGAGCCTCAACGTCGCCGCCATCAACACGGACGGCTTCTCGGCCACCAACGAGGGCATCGGCTTCGGCTTCGATCCCGACGACGATGGTTACCGCAATCGCAGCCTGAGCGCGCGCTGGAATGCGGACCTCAGCGATGATCTGGCCCTGACAGTGGCCTTCTGGCGCAGCGAGGGGGATATCGAGTTCGATATCGGCACCCAGGACAGCATCAACCAGAGTCTCACCGCGTCGCTGGATACGCGGGTCAACGAACGCTGGGGCCACTCCCTTGAAGTGGGAAATGCCCGCGATGAGCTGGAGACCGACTCGGCCTTTGCCTCGGACATCGAGGGCGAGCGGCTCACGGCAAGCTGGCAGCACGACATCGTCCTGGGGGAACGCCACCTGTTGAGTGCCGGCCTGGACTACTATCGGGAAGAAGGCGAGAACGTGGACCGGATCGCCGGCGTCGCCCGTTTCGACGAGGTCATCACCAACCGCGCCGCCTTCGCCGGTCTGCAATCCGGGCTGGGGTTACATGACATCCAGTTCTCGGTGCGCCATGACGACCACAGTCGCGCCGGTGGCGAGACCACCGGCCAGGTGGCCTGGGGACACCCCTTGGGCCGCGACCTGCGGGTCTTTGCCTCCTACGGCACCGCCTTCAAGGCACCCACCCTGAATCAGTTGTTCGATCCCGGTTTCTTCGGGTTCTTCGCCGGCAACCCCGATCTCGAGCCCGAACGCTCCCGCAGCGCCGAGGTGGGGCTGCGTTATGAACCCGCAGACAGACCGCAACGGCGGGTGGCCCTCAACCTCTTCCATACCCGTATCGATGATCTCATCGCCTTCGAGGGGGTCAACTCCCGGGCCATCAATATCGATGAGGCCTCCATCGAGGGCCTGGAGCTGGAGTACCGGGACCGCCTCGGCCCCTGGCATCTGGACGCCAATCTGACCCTGCAGCGTCCGCGTAACGATGATGATGACAGCCGCCTGCTGCGCCGTCCCGATGAGAAAATGCAACTGACCGTGGGCCGTGACATTCTGGGGCAAGGCCACCTGCAGGCCGAGGTGCTGCTGGTGGGCGATCGGGAGGATTTCAATACCCGGTTGCCCGGTTACGGCCTGGTCAACGTCTCCGGCGACTATCGCCTTTCTCATGAGTTGCACCTGCGGGCAAGAATCGACAACCTCCTGGACAAGGACTACGAAATGGCCTCGGGCTTCAATACCCAGGACCGCAGATTGATGGTCACATTGGAATACACGGCGCGCTGAGTACGGCGGCGCCAGACCCTTTCCGGAGCAATGCATGAGTAGTGGATCTTCCAGGCTTTACACCCGCACCGGCGACGACGGCACCACCGGCCTGCTGGGCGGGCGCCGCACCCGCAAGGACGCCCCCAGAATCCAGGTCCTCGGCGACCTGGACGAGCTGAACAGCGCCCTGGGGCTGGTGCTCGCCGAGGACCTGGATGCGCGGGTGCGGGAGCGCCTCACCGCCATCCAGAAGGACCTGTTCGTGCTCGGTGCCGAACTGGCGGGGGCGGGGCAGGGCGGGTTTCCCGCCGCGGGCTTCGCCGCCCTGGAGCAATGGATCGACGATCTGGACGCCGAACTGCCACCCCTCAAGGCCTTCATCCTGCCGGGGGGCAGCCGGGCATCGGCCCTGTGCCATCATGCCCGCGCGGTGTGCCGGCGGGCCGAGCGGGCCCTGGTGGCCCTGGCGGACGCCGAGGGAGTCAGCGAACCGGTGCTGCGTTACCTCAACCGCCTCTCCGACCTGCTCTTCGTCACCGCCCGCCACACCGCCCAGCGCGACGGCCAACCCGAGGTCCAGTGGCTGCCTTAACTACGAAAAACGCGAACTGCGCGAAGGTTTTAGAGACACGCCGTAAGACCCCCCGGACCATTCCCTTTTCGCGCCTTTTGCGTATTTTGTAGTTTAAAAAAATGGCTCGTCAGTAGAATTCGTGGGTGTAGAAGAGGAAAATTTTCTCTCGCCAAGAACGCCAAGGAACCTGTTTGATTGTCGGGATAAATCCCGACCTACATTCGTGCCAAAGGAATGGGCGGTGGGGGGGGGGGTAGGTCGGGCTTCAGCCCGACAGCCCGCGGGTGATTCCGGCCCGGCCTGTGGTGTGCCCGGCGGGTTTGAATGTCGGGATAAATCCCGACCTACATTCGTGCCAAAGGACTGGGCGGTGGGGGGGGTAGGTCGGGCTGTAGGTCGGGCTTCAGCCCGACAGCCTGCGGGTGATTCCGGTCCGGCCTGTGGTGTGCCCGGCGGGGTTTAATGTCGGGATAAATCCCGACCTGCATTCGTGCCAAAGGAATGGGCGGTGGGGGGGGGTAGGTCGGGCTGTAGGTCGGGCTTCAGCCCGACAGCCTGCGGGTGATTCCGGTCCGGCCTGTGGTGTGCCCGGCGGGGTTTAATGTCGGGATAAATCCCGACCTACATTCGTGCCAAAGGAATGGGCGGTGGGGGGGGTAGGTCGGGCTGTAGGTCGGGCTTCAGCCCGACAGCCCGCGGGTGATTCCGGCCCGGTCTGTGGTGTGCCCGGCGGGTTTGAATGTCGGGATAAATCCCGACCTACATTCGTGCCAAAGGAATGGGCGGTGGGGGGGGTAGGCCGGGCTGTAGGTCGGGCTTCAGCCCGACAGCCTGCTGGAGACCGTACCCGGGCCTTCAGCGCCTGCGCTTGAGCTGAAGGATGCCGCCGTTGCGGTTCATGTCCACCTTGCCGAGGAAGCTCATGCCCAGCAGGGCCTCGCTGGGGAAATCGCCGTCGAGCACCGTGGCGGCGACGTCGCGGAGTTCGATGTCCCCCACGCGCACGCGGTCGAGGGTGACCTGGTAGCTGGTGGTCACTCCGGATGCGGTGGACGTGATCCCCTGCTGGCCTTCCTCCATGTATCGGATGCCCACACGGCGTGCCAAGTGCGAGTTGATGGCGATATGAGACGCCCCCGTATCCACCAGGAAGCGCACCTGGAAGCCGTTGATGCTGCCGTTGATGACATACATGCCGCGGCCATCGGGGGCCACATGGACGATATCCTCGGTGCCCTCCGGCGGCGCATAGCGGCCGCTGATGCGGTTGCCGAGGCTGAGGCTGCGCCGCTCGCCGTCCACCTCCACCACCGCCCCGTTGGCGTCCGCCTCCACCAGCAGCACGCCCTCCGGCGAGCGCTCGCCCGCCACCAGCATGCGCTGCCGTCCGTCCAGGCGCATCACGGCGCGGTCCTTGAACAGCGCCATGACCTCGATGCGCTCCACCGCCGCCCCCGGAGCGGGGGCGAGGAGGGCCAGTACCAGGGCAGCGGCGGGGATATGAGGGAGCAGCCTTCGGATCATGGCAGGGGCGGTCACCGTGAGTAAGGTAGAATTATCGGCCATTCTTAAACCGAGTTGACCCATGGACCCCATCATCATCTTTCGTCACATCGATTGCGAGGGCCCCGGCTACCTGGGCCGGGTGCTGGAAGACCGCGGCCTGCCCAGCCACATGGTGCGGGTCGATGCGGGCGAGCCGGTGCCGCGGCAGCCGCGGGCGTCCGGACTGGTGTTCATGGGCGGGCCGATGAGCGTCAACGACGACCTGCCCTGGGTGCGGGACGAACTGGCCCTCATCGAGGCCGCCGCGGCCGCCGGTGTGCCCCTGCTGGGCCATTGCCTGGGGGGGCAGCTCATCGCCCGGGCCCTGGGGGCGGAGGTCACGGCCAATGCGGTGAAGGAGATCGGCTGGCATGAGGTCTATGCCGCGGCCTCCGCCGGTGACAACCCCTGGCTCGAGGGGCTGCCCGAGCGCTTTCCCGCCTTCCACTGGCACGGCGAGACCTTCGGGCTGCCGGCAAATGCGCAGCATCTGTTCGCCAGCCATCGCTGCCCCCACCAGGGCTTCGCCCTGGGCAACACGGTGCTGGCCCTGCAGTTCCATGTGGAGATGACGGCGGAGCTGGTGCGGGAGTGGATCGAACGCTACCGGCAGGAACTCACCACGGCCGCCGGGTCGCCCGCGGTGCAGACCCCGGAGGCCATGGCCGCCGACCTCGACGCCCGCATCGACGCCCTCCACGGCGTGGCGGATGCCCTCTACGGCCGCTGGCTGGAGGCAGTATCCCCGTAGCGTCATTAAATGGGGAACCACGAAAGACGCGAAAAAACGCGAAAAGGAAAAGGTTGGGTGTCGGGCTGAAGCCCGACCTACAGCCCGACCTACAGATACCCACCACCGCCCATTCCTTTGGCACGAATGTAGGTCGGGATTCATCCCGACATTAAACCCCGCCGGGCACACCATAGGCCGGGCCGGAATCACCCGCGGGCTGTCGGGCTGAAGCCCGACCTACAGCCCGACCTACACAACACCCCCTGCCCATTCCTATGGCACGGATGTAGGTCGGGATTCATCCCGACATTCAAACCCCCGGGGCATACCTCGCGCCGGGTCGGTACCACCCGCCAGCGTTGGGTGTCGGGCTGAAGCCCGACCTACATATCACCCCCACCGCTCATTTCTTGGGCACGGATGTGGGTCGGGCTTCATCCCGACATTCAAATTGCTGACGAGCCAATTTTTTGTGGGTGGATATCCTCAGGCCCCACTACACCGCCAGGTGACGGCCGATCAGTTCGTCGGACAGCTCGCGCATCTCCCCGCGTGCGACGAACCGGCCTTTCTCCATCAAGCAGAAACTCTGTCCTACCCGCCGAGCGAACTTGAGTTTCTGTTCTACCAGCAGCACGGTCAGTCCCTCCTCCCGGTTCAGACGCAAAATAATGTCACCGATCTCGCGCACGATGTTGGGTTGGATACCTTCATTGGGCTCATCCAATATGAGCATATTGGGATCGATCGCCAGCGCTCGGCCGATGGCGAGTTGCTGCTGCTGGCCGCCGGAGAGGTCGCCGCCCCGGCGTTTGAGCATCTGCTTCAGTACCGGGAAGAGTTCGAATATGCGTTCCGGGATCTCCTTCAAACCGTCCCGGCGCGCCGCCAGGCCGGTGCGTAGATTTTCCTCCACCGTAAGCTGGGAGAAGATCTCGCGACCCTGGGGGACGTACCCGATGCCGAGACGGGCGCGTTGCTCGGCCGCCTGTTTCGCCAGGTCCTGACCGTCGAAGCGAATGGCGCCGGAACGAATAGGCAGCAGGCCCATGATGCACTTGAGCAAAGTGGTCTTACCCACACCGTTGCGCCCCATCAGACAGGTGCAGGAACCGGCTGTGATATCCAGGTCCAGATCCCACAGGATATGGCTCTCGCCGTAATACTGGTTAAGTTTCTCGATGGACAGCACGGCTATTCCCCCAGGTAGACTTCGATCACCCGCGGGTCGTTCTGGACCGCGTCCATGCTGCCTTGGGCCAGTACGCTGCCCTGGTGCAGCACGGTGACGGTGCGGGCAATGGATCGGACGAATTCCATGTCATGCTCCACCACAACGACCGAGTGCTTGCCGGCCAGCGAGGTGAGCAGTTCAGCGGTGCCCTCGGTCTCCTGTGCGGTCATGCCGGCAACGGGTTCGTCGACCAGCAGCAGGCGCGGGTCCTGCATTAGCAGCATACCGATCTCCAGCCACTGCTTCTGGCCGTGCGACAGCAGGCCGGCACGATCTGGGCGTTGTTCAGTGAGGCCGATGATTGCCAGGACCTCATCGATGCGATCCTTCTGTTCGCCGCTGAGCTTGGCTGTGAGAGTCGTCCAGACGCCCTTCTCAGCACGCATGGCAAGGAAGAGATTGTCGAACACTGTATGGTGTTCGAACACGGTCGGCTTCTGGAACTTGCGGCCGATGCCGATCTCCGCGATCTCAGGCTCCGACATGCGCAACAGGTCGATACTCTGTCCGAAATAGACAGAACCCGTGTCCGGCCGCGTCTTGCCGGTGATGACATCCATCATGGTGGTTTTTCCCGCGCCGTTGGCGCCGATGATGCAGCGCAGCTCGCCGTCGTCGATATAGATATCGAGTGCATCCAGCGCACGGAAACCGTCGAAGCTGACGGTGACATCCTCCAGGTAGAGGATGGGGCCCTTATGTGTGTCCAGCAGTCGGTTGCGACTGACCTTGGGTAGCATGAAATCCCATACCCGATCTTGGCGCATGAGTTCCCGCGTCTGATCCAGTGTCTTCATGTCGCTGCCTCCCGGCGGCTTTTGAGCGAACCGGCCAGACCGACCAGTCCGCGCGGTAGCAACAATGTCACCACCACGAACAACGCCCCCAGGGCGAACAGCCAGAACTCGGGTATGACGCCGGTGAACCAGGTCTTGGCGTAGTTGACCAGCAGGGCGCCGACGACCGCCCCGTAGAGTGTGCCGCGCCCGCCGATGGCAACCCAGATCACCACCTCGATGGACTGCAGTGGTGAGAACTCGCTCGGATTGATGATGCCGACCTGAGGCACATAGAGCGCCCCCGCCACGCCTGCCAGCATGGCGGAAACCACGAACAGCCATAGTTTGTATACCTCCACCCGGTAGCCGATAAAACGCGTGCGATCTTCGGCATCACGTACCGCGATGATCACTTTACCGAGCTTGGAATTGACGATATAGCGTCCCAGTAGATAGGCCCCGCCGACTGCCGCCGCCGAGGCGATGAACAGCGCCACACGGGTTGCGTCGGTCTGCAAATCGAAACCGAGGATGTCCTTGAAGTCCGTCAGGCCGTTGTTGCCGCCGAACCCCATCTCGTTGCGGAAAAAGGCCAGCATCAGGGCATAGGTCAACGCCTGGGTGATGATCGCAAGATATACGCCCGTGACCCGCGAGCGGAAGGCGAACCAGCCGAACACGAAGGCCAGCACCCCCGGCACCAGCAGTACCATCAGCGCGGCAAACCAGAACATATCGAAGCCGAGCCAGTACCAGGGCAGGCTATCCCAATCGAGAAATACCATGAAATCCGGCAACTCCGGGTTGCCGTACACCCCTCGGTCACCGACCTGGCGCATCAGGTACATGCCCATGGCATAGCCACCCAGTGCGAAGAAGGCACCGTGGCCAAGCGAGAGGATGCCGCAATAGCCCCAGATCAGATCCACGGCCAGTGCCAGCAGCGCATAAGTGAGGTACTTGCCGAGCAGGGTTACGGTATAGGTGGATACATGCAACGGCGAACTCTCCGGCACCGCCAGATTGAGCACGGAGACCGTGACCGTCACCACCAACAGTACAATGAGCATGTTGTTGCCCGCGAAATCGCGCCTGTAGCCTTCGAATATGATACCCATGCTCAACCCTCCGCCGTCCTGCCCTTGTGCGGAAAAAGGCCGCGCGGACGTTTCTGAATGAACAGGATGATGAGAACCAGCACCAGGATCTTGGCTAGCACGGCGCCAGCCCAGGGTTCCAAGAACTTGTTGGCCACGCCCAGAGAGAAGGCGCCGACCAGGGTTCCCCACAGGTTGCCCACGCCGCCGAACACCACCACCATGAAGGAATCGATGATATAACCCTGGCCCATGTTGGGTCCGACGTTGGTCAACTGACTCAGGGCGACGCCGGCGATACCCGCAATACCCGAGCCCAACCCGAAGGTCATGGCATCGACCCAGTCGCTGCGGATACCCATCGCCCGGGCCATGGCGCGGTTCTGCGCTACTGCGCGCACCTGCAGTCCCAGGGCGGTCTGTTTCAGGATCAGCATTAACCCGATAAACACCAGGATGGCGAACGCCAGGATATACAGGCGATTGAAGGTGAGCGACAACGCCGGGTTCAGATCCAATGATCCACTCATCCAGGAGGGATTGGAGACGGTGACGTTCTGCGCCGAAATGGTGGTGCGCACAAGCTGCTGCAGGATCAGACTCACGCCAAAGGTGGCCAGCAGGGTTTCCAGCGGCCGGCCATAGAGAAAGCGAATAATGCCGCGCTCGATCGCCACGCCGAAGGCCCCCGCCACCAGGAAGGCCGCCGGTATGGCGACGAACAGGGACTGATCGATGTGATTGGGCATTGCGGCCTGTACGAGGTAGGTGGTGTAGGCGCCGAGCATCATCAGCTCGCCATGGGCCATGTTGATCACACCCATGACGCCGAAGGTGATGGCCAGGCCGATAGCCGACAGCAGCAGGACGGAACCCAGGCTCAGACCAAAGAAGGTGGTCTCGACCAGACGGCTCATGTGGCGCATCGTTTCGATGGACTGGAGCGCCCGATCAGCCGCCTCGCGCAGCTGTCGATCGGTTACCACGTAATCACCGTCACTGTTTCTGGCGACCAGTGCCTGCAGCTCGTTGCGCACCGCCGGCTCCAGGCTGCCGGAGAGGCGTTCGACGGCATCGAGCTGCCGGTCCAAGTCGTCGGATTTCAGTTCCGCCAGAGCCAGGGCGGCCTCGATGGCGGCAAGTACGCCATCATCGCGTTCCGTTCGCTTGAGCTTCTCCAGCAGCGCGATTCCGGCGGGTTCCAGCTCACCGTACATCTGTTGCACGGAATTCAAACGGATTCGGGGATCGGGACTGCCGAGGCTGAGTCTTGCGATTTCATCGCGCAGCAGAGAACGCAGCCGGTTGTTGATGGCGATCCTTTTCACGTCGCGGCGCCCGACCTCGCCGAGTTCTTTACCGGACACGGCGTCGGAGATGGCATAGCCCCGTCCTTCACGCCGAGCAAGCACCACCCGCCCGTCGGCCTTTCTGTAGTAGAGGTCGCCTTCCAGCAGGGATCGCAATAGCCTGGTAACCCCCTCATGCTTCTGTGCACTCAGCTTCATGATGGCTTTTTCCCTGCCGGCGAAGGAATCGGCATTGAGTGCCTGGACGTTCTCCTCCAATGCCGAAGCGGGACTTGCGGGTACCGCCATGGCGCCATTTGCCAGCAGCGTCCAAAGCACGGCCAGCAACCACTTGTGGATTTTGTTCGCACTCTTCATTTCACTCGCCTGTCTGTCAGAGCGACAACGGCTGAACGGCGGAAATCGATAAAACGGGCCACCGGGCCATAGGCATCCCGGTGCCCGCCAGTCACTAGAAGTTTTGGCCGGAGCACGTACCGGTCTTGACGTTGTAGTTGCCGCACGACAGGGGCTTGCGCCAGTCGGAAATGAGATCCCTGGAACCCGGGAGATAGTCGGACCAGGCATCACCAACTACCGTAGCCGGCGTCTTCCACACCACCTGGAACTGACCATCGTCCTGGATCTCCCCGATCAGCACCGGCTTGGTCAGGTGATGGTTGGGCATCATGGTGGCATAGTCTCCACTCAGGTTCGGCACGGTAATCCCGACCATCGCATCGACCACGGCGTCGGTGTCGGTCGTGCCGGCCTTCTCGACCGCCTTCACCCACATGTTGAAACCGATGTAATGCGCCTCCATGGGATCATTGGAGACACGAGCATCATCACCAATGTACTCAAGCCAATTGCTGATGAACTCGTCGTTGGCGGCCGTATCCACGCTCATGAAGTAGTTCCAGGCTGCCAGGTGACCGACCAGCGGGCCGGTATCAATGCCAGAGAGCTCCTCCTCGCCTACGGAAAATGCCACCACTGGTATGTCCTCGGCAGAAATACCCTGGTTGCCCAGTTCCTTGTAGAAGGGTACGTTGGCATCGCCGTTGACGGTCGAAACTACGGCGGTCTTTTTACCTGTCGCGCCGAATTTCTTGATGTCGGAGACAATGCTCTGCCAGTCCGAGTGGCCGAAAGGCGTGTAGTTGATCATGATGTCGGCATCCTTGACGCCGTTGGATTTGAGATAAGCCTCCAGGATCTTGTTGGTGGTGCGGGGATAGACATAGTCGGTACCTGCCAGCACCCAGCGTTTCACACCCAAATCATTCATCAGGTAATCCACCGCTGGAATGGCCTGCTGGTTGGGTGCCGCCCCGGTGTAGAACACGTTTTTGGATGATTCCTCGCCCTCGTACTGCACGGGATAGAACAGCAGCCCGTTCAGTTCTTCGATGACCGGCAGCACGGATTTTCTCGATACCGATGTCCAACAGCCGAAGATGACGTCAACCTTCTCCTTGGCGACCAGCTCTCGCGTCTTTTCCGCGAACAGCGGCCAATTGGATGCCGGATCGACCACGACGGGCTCAAGTTGGCGTCCCAGGACTCCCCCTTTCTCATTCTGCTCCTGGATAAGCATCAATACGGTATCCTTGAGCGTGGTTTCACTGATGGCCATGGTGCCGGACAGTGAGTGCAGAATCCCGACCTTGATCGGTTCCTGCGCTTGTAAGGGTCCCGAACTCATGAACAACGTGGACAGAGCGCCTAGCAGCCACAGCTTGATGTTTTTCGACTTCATGATTTTCTCCTGAGATTTTCTTAGATTTGCAAATTAGACGGCAGTCAGATTTGCAACTGCAGCGCAATCTTGAATGCGCCTACTTCATCGCCGGTCGCGGTTGGGGAGTAATCCAACCCCTTCGTGGCAATATCACCATGCTGATAGAAAGCGGAAATGCGTGCATTGTGTCCATTGATGATGTAATTGAGACCCAGCTCTACTTCGTCCCTGTCGGAACTTTCGTCGGGGCTTACCGCGGTAAAACGGATGTAGGGCTGAAATTGCCCGATACCCACCTTATCGCTCATCAGATACAGGCCCGTCACGGTCCAGGCGTCCCCATCAAACATGCAGAAGCAGTCAGTATCTGCAAACGCCGCGGTGCTGAAGTCCGAATCGAAAGTTTTGTATTCGCCTTCGACGGTAACAACACCTCGATCGAGCACCGTCTCCCACAGCAGGTCCACGCTCATACCGAGAAAGTCCCCGGGGTTTGCAAATGACCCGGCCCCGTCTTCCTGGTATTGCACGGCATAGCCCAGGGTCAGGATGTCGCTCGCATTACCGTAGTAGGTGCTGCTGGTGTAGTAGCCGGGATTCTGTTCCCTGGCCATGAAGTTGTAGGCGATGCGAGCGCCATACAGGAAACTGTCATCCCGGTTCGGCCCGGATCCGCCGTCGGATCGCAGCCCGTCGAATACACCCACTGCATACTGAAATTTGTCTTCCGGGCCCGCCGCGCCCCACACGGTCAATCCGTGGTCGCGACCGAACACTCCGGCGCCGCCGTTGCCGAACTCCACGCTGAAGTCGGCGGGATAGAAGGGGGTCTTGTTGAAGTCATACGTGTTGGCATAGAACGGCCCGCTCATCTCGGCACGATCGGCGGGTACCAGCAACCGTCCCGCCCAGATATTAAAGTACTTGTTGAATTCGAACTTACCGATGGCGTCGAGAACGTCATAATCCCGCAGATCGTCGTTGCTGCAGAACACGCATTCCGTATTGAATTCTATTTTGACGTTCTCGTGGATCTGGCCATTGATGTAGATCCGTGCATTGTCCAGATTGAAATCCCGCGAGTGATCATCGCCATTGGGAGCTGCATCCTCGATGCTCGCGAATGAACTTCGAACGCCGGCTCCCACACTGATCCATTTCGTATCGCCCCATTCAATCTTTCCGGCTGCGTGAACGGGTGAAACAAGGCACGATGCCGAACCTACAAGTAGCGATAAGGTTTTTATTTTCCATTTCTTTTTCATGATTGACTCCCCGATTTTTAATTTCACGTTTAAGCTTACGTCCCGGATGTGTCGCCGAGTTCCGTTCAAGAGAACCCAGGAACACATGCGCATTCGGAGAGGCAAAAGACATGCCATTTAACAAATTGGTAAAAATACAATCAGTTAAGATGTCGTCTTGGTTACAGCGGTTTCTATAGGGGAGTAATTGCGTGTTAGTGGTGCATGGCGGGTCGAATCATGCCCGATTCTGGGGCGGCCATGCACGGTGGCTATGGTGTTTCCATCACAAGGGAACGACACGTTCTGATGCCCGAGCCAGCATACCTTGGTGAACAATGAAGGAGTGAATTTCATCAACACCAACGCCGGATTTGAGATTGGTGAAGACAAAAGGGCGGTCGCCTCGCATCTTTCGAGCATCGCGGTCCATGACTTCCAGGGATGCGCCAACAATGGGCGCGAGGTCGGTCTTGTTGATTACCAACAGATCCGAACGTGTAATCCCCGGCCCTCCCTTGCGCGGAATCTTGTCCCCGGCGGCAACGTCGATGACATACAGGGTCAGATCGGACAATTCCGGACTGAAGGTGGCGCTCAGGTTGTCACCCCCGCTCTCCACCAGCACCAGGTCGAGATCGGGAAAGCGATGTATGAGTTCCTCCACGGCGGTGAGGTTCATGGATGCATCTTCACGGATGGCGGTGTGCGGACAACCACCGGTCTCGACCCCGATGATGCGCTCAGTCGGCAGGGCTGCTCTCCGGGTCAGGAACTCGGCATCCTCGCGGGTATAGATATCGTTGGTAACCACCGCGATGCTGTATTGATCCCGCATGGCACGACACAGGGCCTCAACCAGCGCCGTCTTACCCGAGCCCACCGGTCCGCCTATGCCCACCCGTAATGCCTGTTTGTCTTTCATACCGCCTCTCTAAATGAACTGCAAAGAATCGATACGCCCGTCACGACCGGAACAGCCGCGTGTACTGGGTCTCGTGCCAGGCGCTGGCCATGGCCAGGCCATGGCTGAGCTGTCCGATTTCCTCGTCGGTGATCATCATCGCCTGTTGTGCCAATGCCGGAATCTGGCATCCGATCTGCAGCAGAATGCGCTGGCCCGCCGTCTGGCCGAGAGGCACCAGCTTGAGGGCGACGGCGACCTGGTTTTCCGCCCAAGCCCAGAGATAGCCCTGCACCGCCTCCCCTACCGGGACTTGCCAGCGACGGGCGGCAAGGGCAAACAATGCGGCGTATGTCACAGCTGCATACTCGATTGACGTTTTCGCCTCAGGGATTCCGAGGTCGGCCAGCAGTCTCATCATCGCGCTTGCCAGCGCCCGATCCTCCGCCTGCAGCTCCGCCGATTCCCGGCTGGCATAGAGCAACCGACTCCAGTAATGCAACTCCACCCGGTGATCCCGCTCCCATGCGTCATACAGCCTGATCAGTACCGGCGCATCCAGAGAACTGACCGAGTGCGCCAGCAGCTCTCCAATCCAGTCTCGGGCGGTATCTTCATCATGTATCCAACCCGCATGCACGGCGTATTCCATGCCCTGGGAATAGGCATAGGCGCCCACGGGCAAGGCCGGGCTCACCAGCTGCAACAATCGCAGCAGAGGACTGCATGCCGCGTCGGCCTCAGTCATGGGCATGTGTGTGTTGATGGACAACGGCGTCGGTTGGGTGATGATGTCCGCCATGATAGGCGCCCGCTTCGGGCTCGAACGGGGCCTGCTCCGGGATTACGCTCAAGCCGAGTTCGTGCGTCATGTGGTCCAGCACGGGATCGTGCTCATAGCGCAGCCATCCACTGCCCACCTGCAGGGGGACATGGCGGTTGCCCAGGTGATAGGCGGCTCGGGCCAGCAGTACCGGATCGGGGGTAGATGCGGTACTGACGTTCTCGCTGGCGGCACGAACCTCTATTACTTCGCCGGTATCCGTGCGCAGACAGTCGCCGCCGCGCAGGACCCGGCTGCGCGGTAGCCAAAGCCCGACCACCTCACCACTATCCAGCCGGGTACGCAGCCGGCTGCGCTGGCGCTCCGAGAATGGCAGGGTCAGGCTGTATTGCGCCGGTTGAGGCCGGGCGAGGATTTCACTGACTTTGAGCATGGCCAACCCAGTCAGAACAGAAAATAACGCTGTGCCAGCGGTAGTTCGGTTGCCGGTTCACAGATCAGAAGCTCGCCATCGGCGCGTACCTCGTAGGTCTGCGGGTCGACCTCCATGTGGGGTTGATAGCCGTTATGGATCATGTCCCACTTGCGCACACTGCGACAGTCCTTCACCGCTACCAATCGCTTGCGCAGGTCCAGGGCATCGCCCATTCCTCGCTCCAGTCCTGCGCGGGAGACAAAGCTCACGCTGGTGGCGGTACGTGCCCCACCGAAGGCGGCAAACATGGGACGGTAATGCACCGGCTGTGGTGTGGGGATGGAGCCGTTGGGATCACCCATGGGCGCGGCGACGATCATGCCGCCCTTGATGATCAGGGCGGGCTTGGCACCGAAAAAGGCGGGCTTCCACAGCACTATATCGGCAAGCTTGCCCACTTCCACCGAGCCGACCTCCCCGGCGATGCCGTGGGTGATGGCCGAGTTGATGGTGTATTTGGCGATATAGCGTTTGGCACGGAAGTTATCGTGTCCGGCTGGATCTCCCGGCAGGGAACCGCGCTGCACCTTCATTTTGTGCGCCGTCTGCCAAGTGCGCGAGATGACCTCCCCGACACGGCCCATGGCCTGTGCGTCCGAGGCGATCATGGAGAAGGCGCCGAGATCGTGCAGGATATCCTCGGCGGCGATGGTCTCGCGGCGGATACGCGATTCGGCAAAGGCGATATCTTCAGCGATGTGCGGATCGAGATGATGGCACACCATCAGCATGTCCAGATGTTCGTCGACCGTATTGACGGTGTAGGGGCGCGTCGGATTGGTGGATGAGGGCAGCACGTTGGCTGCTCCGCAGGCCTTGATGATGTCGGGGGCATGGCCGCCGCCCGCTCCCTCGGTGTGATAGGTGTGTATGGCGCGACCTTTCATCGCCGCCAGGGTGTCCTCGATAAAACCGGATTCGTTCAAGGTATCGGTATGAATGGCCACCTGCACGTCGTAGCGCTCCGCCACGCTCAAGCAGTTGTCAATGGCGGCCGGCGTGGTGCCCCAGTCCTCGTGCAGCTTCAGACCCATGGCACCGGCATCGAGCTGCTCGTCCAGCGCCTGTGGCAGGCTGGCGTTGCCTTTGCCGTAAAAACCGAAATTGATCGGCAGTTCCTCCACCGCCTGATACATGCGCCGGATGTTCCAGGGCCCGGGTGTACAGGTGGTCGCGTTGGTACCGGCTGCCGGCCCGGTGCCGCCTCCGAGCATGGTGGTCACCCCCGACATCATGGCCTCTTCGACCTGTTGAGGGCAGACGAAATGAATGTGGGCGTCTATGGCGCCAGCCGTGAGTATCAGTCCCTCGCCGGCGATCGCCTCGGTGCCGGGGCCGATGACGATGTCCACGCCCGGCTGCACATCCGGATTGCCTGCCTTGCCGATGCCGGCGATGCGGCCATCTTTGATACCCACATCGGCCTTGATGATGCCCCAGTGGTCCAGGATCAGGGCGTTGGTGATCAGCACATCCACGACCTCAGAGGCACAGCGCTGGCTCTGGCCCATGCCGTCGCGGATCACCTTGCCGCCTCCGAACTTGACCTCTTCGCCATAGATGGTGCGGTCCGATTCGACCTGGATGAAGAGTTCGGTATCACCCAGGCGGATGCGATCACCCACGGTCGGGCCGTACATCTCTGCGTAGGCATGGCGGTCGATTTGGCTCATGTCGCTGTCTCCAGTGGTCCCATCACCCTGCCGTTGAAGCCATACACCTGGCGCGCGCCGGAATAGGCCACCAGTTCCACTTCGCGGCCCTGCCCGGGTTCGAAGCGCACTGCCGTGCCGGCCGGGATGTTGAGTCGGTAGCCGAGTGCCTTTGCGCGGTCGAACTCCAGTGCGGCGTTGGTTTCGTAAAAGTGATAATGAGAGCCCACCTGTACCGGGCGGTCGCCGGTATTGGCGACAGTCAGCGTCACGGTGGCACGGCCTGCGTTGAGTTCTATATCCCCTTCGGCGGGGATGAGTTCACCGGGTATCATGTCTTCGATTCCCCTGCGGTTGGCACGTCTGCAGGATCAGACGATCGGGTTATGTACGGTGACCAGCTTGGTCCCGTCGGGAAAGGTCGCTTCGACCTGCACGTCTGGGATCATCTCGACCACGCCCTCCATGACATCGTCGCGGCTGAGCAGCGTCGCGCCTTCACTCATCAGCTCGGCGACCGTCCGGCCGTCGCGTGCGCCCTCCATGATGGCGGCGCTGATCAAGGCCACGGCCTCGGGATAATTCAATTTCAGGCCACGCGCCCGGCGCCGCTCGGCGACCAGGGCGGCGGTAAATACCAGCAGCTTGTCTTTTTCACGCGGATTGAGTTCCATACGGTCAGTTCCCTGTATTTGAGAAGTTCATGTGTTCCAGACCCGGGGCACGCAGGCCTCGCAACCGAGCAGGGCCGGACGGACAAGCTGCCAGGCCCGCGTCAGGCACTGGCGCGCCCGCTGCGCCTGCACCCCGAGATAGCGGCATACCAGCACGTCGTCGAGCTGGGTAACGGCAAAGGCCTCATCGGGCCCGACCTCGACCTCGTTGCGTATCCTTGGCGCCAGATCGTGGGCGCTGCCGACGGCAACCAGGGTGGCGGCGAGTGGCCGCCCGTGCAGGCCCCAGGCCGCGGCCAGGGCGGCGGAGCCGCCAATGAATCGTGCCCGCTCCAGCCACAGTGGTTGCCCCTGGCGCCAGATCTCGAAACGCTGGCGCAGGTCGCCGTGCTCGAAGGCCTCGCCTGCGGCAGGGCGCCCCAGACACAACATCTCCCAACCGATGAAGCGGCTCCCCGGCTGGAGTTCGACCCGCGTCAGGCTGTCGGCCTCGGCACCCGCATAGACGATGGTTTCCTGCGGCAGCCACTCCAGCACGGCTGCCGGCTCCAGTTTCAGGGTTTGACGCAGCCGCGCACGGCGTCCGTCACTGCGATAGAGCTTCCCCGCGGCCGGTGTTGTCACCACGGCGTGTCCCCCGGCGTCGACTTGGATGTCGATCTGCAGATCATCGCCGCCGACCACCCCGCCGGGTGGATGCAGCAGATATAGATGCGCCACCTCGCCTTCGGGATAAAAGGCCCGTTGCAGATTGAGCGGGCCCCGATGTCGGCGCTGCACCACCCGGGTGCGCCCGTCCCGGTGCGCCAGCCGCAGTGCGAGTTCGGCCTGCCAGCCGGCCGGAGCGGTTTCGCCCTGCAGGGCCGGTTCAGCGCAGGACATGCAGCAGTTGCCCCCACAAGGCAAGGGGGCCCGGCGGGACTGTACTGCGCTGGAGCGTTACCGCCCGCCTGTCCCAGCGCGCCAGGCCGCGGATCAACATCGCAATAAATCTGTCCTTTTCCTGCATGCTCCCCATGCCCCAGAGACACAGCTGCTGCGGTTCAGCGCAACAATCCGTTGTATTTCTCGAGTATGCGGGAGCAATCTCCATGCCAGCTTATGCAAGTCGGGCAAAACAGGTAATGACGGGGTTCGACATGCATACAGCGCAGCTGCACTGGGCGCGGTAAGCACCAACAATGTGCGTTGCGCTGTGTAATGCACTCTATAAGGGCAGGCATCACGCCCCAACACCGATCACCCGTTCCCGGTCAGGCCGGGTCCAGCAGGTGGTTGGAGACCTGGATGGCGGTCATGTGCGGCACGCGTTCCGCATCCCATGCGGCGTAGGCCCACGACCAGAAGCCCGGCAGGTCCGCCCGGGCCAGCTCCGGCGGCGGCCCTTGATTGAGGAAATCCATCACCTTCCACAGCACGCTCACCGGGGGGTGGTGGTCGACGGCCGCGGCGCCGGTCTGCTTCGAGAGCTTGTTGCCCCAGCTGTTGATGGCCACGGGCAGGTGCAGGTAAGCGGGTTCGGGATAACCCAGGAGGCGCTGGAGATGGACCTGGCGGGGCGTGGAATCCAGCAGATCGGCGCCGCGCACCACGTGGGTCACGCCCTGCTCGGCATCGTCCACCACCACCGCCAGCTGGTAAGCGATATAGCCGTCTCCTCGCTTCACCACGAAGTCCCCGACATCGCGCTCCAGGTCCTGGATGAAGGTGCCCTGGACCTGGTCCCGTACGGTGATGCGGACTCCCGCGGTATGCACCCGCACCGAGCGGGGCTCGCGGCCCCGGGGCAGGCCGAGGCGGCAGGTGCCGGGATACACGCCACCGCCCACCTCTTTGCGGGTACAGCCGCAGGGGAAGGCCTGGTGGCCTTGCAGAAGGCGCTGGAGGGCGGCGTGATAGATGGCGGAACGGTCGCTCTGGTAGAGGACCAGGCCGTCCCATCGCAGCCCATAACGCTCGAGGGTGGCGAGGATACCGTGGGCGGCCCCGGCCACGGTGCGTGGCTCGTCCACATCCTCCATGCGCACCAGCCACGTGCCGCCGTGGCGCCGGGCTTCCAGGTAGCTGCCCACCGCCGCCACCAGGGAGCCGAAGTGCAGCGGGCCGGTGGGCGAGGGGGCGAACCGGCCTACATAGGCCGCCGGCGGCGGGCCGGCAGCGTGGTGTGGTTCCCCGTTCAGGCCCGTTGCTTTTCCTTGATCTCTTCGAGCTGTTTGCAGTCCACGCACAGGGTGGCGGTGGGGCGGGCTTCCAGGCGGCGGATGCCGATCTCGACGCCGCAGGACTCACAGTAGCCGTAATCGCCGTTGTCGAGGTTGTCCAGGGTCTTGTCGATCTTGCGGATGAGCTTGCGTTCCCGGTCGCGGGTACGCAGTTCCAACGCGAAATCGGACTCCTGGCTGGCCCGATCGTTGGGATCCGGGAAGTTGGTGACGTCGTCCTGCATGTGGTGCACGGTGCGATCCACCTCCATCATGAGCTGCTTGCGCCAATCCTCCAGGATGGCGCGGAAATGCTCAACCTGACGGTCGTTCATGTACTCCTCGCCCTTTTTCTCCTGGTAGGGCTCGATCTGTCCTTGGGGTATTTGCTCAGGCATCTATGTCTACTCCCGCGCGACCTTCAAAACTCGAAGAGGTCTCGATGTCAGGCCAGGGCCGGTTGATACCGGCCCGTCCGGTTGTTCCAGCGTCAGCCCCGTTGTTGAGGAGAGGCTTGCGCAAATCAAGCGCGCCTGTATACCAGAAGCCCCGTATAGGCGCAACGAACGGGCCGCCGTGGCGTGGCCCGGGTCGGAATCGCGTGGTAGAGTCCGTGGCCCCTGACTGGAGGCTCCGTAATGGCTACCCTGGAAGCCCTGATATTCGACGTGGACGGTACCCTGGCGGATACCGAGGCCGGGCATCTGGCGGCGTTCAATCACGCCTTCGCGGACGCCGGCCTCGACTGGGAGTGGAGTACGGGGGATTACACCCGCCTGCTGGAGGTCACCGGCGGCAAGGAGCGCATGGCCCATTACCTGAAGGCCTGGGAGCCTGCCACCCGGCCCCCCGAACCCGTGAACGAGTCCATTGCCGCCCTCCACGCGGCCAAGACCCGCCACTACGTGGCCATGCTGGAGGGCGGCGCCATCGCCCTGCGCCCCGGGGTCGAACGCCTGCTGCGGGAGGCCCGGGAGGCGGGCTTGCGCCTGGCCATCGCCACCACCACCACCCCGGCCAACGTGGAGGCGCTGCTGGAGCACACCCTTGGCCCCGGCGCCATGGACTGGTTCGAGGTGGTGGGGGCCGGCGGGGTGGTGCCCCACAAGAAGCCGGCCCCGGACATCTACGAATACGTGCTGAGGGAGATGGGGTTGGCTCCCACCGCGGCCATCGCCTTCGAGGACTCCGGCCCCGGGGTGCGTGCGGCCCGGGGTGCGGGCCTGCCGGTCATCGTCACCACGAGCACCTTCACGGTGGACCACGACTTCACCGGCGCCGCCCTGGTGTTGGATTCCATGGGAGAGGTGGAGCGGCCGTTTGGGGTGCTGGGGGGGGATGCCGGCGGCCACGAGTGGCTTGATGTCGAGTTGGTACGTGAAGTTCACAGGGCCGCCAATTTTGAATTTTGAATTATGAATTGATGAGTGCGCCGGGGCGCACGGGGTTTTTTCATGATTAACTCTCATGGCGTTACGCGCCGGCCAAGATGATGAAAGAGGAGCGCGTATCGCCATGTTCGTTCCCTCACCCCATCCCTCTCCCAAAGGGAGAGGGGGAGATCGTGCTTCGCGACTTTCACGTTAATGGTGAGCGCAGCGAACACCGGAATTCAAAATTCAAAATTCAGAATTCAAAATTGCGCCCATGACAGATCAATCCGCAGCCCCGACTTCCCTGGGCGCCACGGCGCGGGTGCGCGCAATAGACAGTTTCTACGTCATGGAGGTGTTGGCGCGGGCCAAGGCCCTGGAGGCGGCGGGGCGGGATATTATCCACATGGAGCTGGGGGAGCCGGATTTCGATACTCCGGCGCCCATCCTGGAGGCGGGCCAGCAGGCCCTGGCGGCGGGGCGCACCCGCTACACCCCGGCCACCGGGGTGATGGCCCTGCGGGAGGCCATCGCGGGCTATTATCAGCGGCGCTATGGCCTGCACGTGGGTCCCGAGCGCATCCTCATCACCACCGGCTCCTCCGGTGCCCTGCTGCTCGCCATAGGGACCGTGGTGGGCCCCGGGGACGAGGTGCTGCTGGCGGATCCGGGTTATCCCTGCAATCGTCATTTCGTGCGTTTCGTGGAGGGCCGGGCGGTGGGCGTGCCGGTGGCGGCCGACACGGCCTACCAGCTCACGGCCGCCCATGTGCGCGAACACGCCACCCCCGCCACCCGCGGGGTGCTGGTGGCCACGCCCTCCAATCCCACCGGCACAACCCTGTCCGGCGCCGAACTGGCGGCCATTCACCATGAAACCTGGCAACGGGATATTCATCTCCTGGTGGACGAGATATACCAGGGGCTGGTCTACGATGGCGAGGACTTCACCGCCCTGTCCCTGGGAGAGGACCTGCTGGTGATCAACAGCTTCTCCAAGTATTTCGGCATGACGGGTTGGCGCTTGGGCTGGCTGGTGGCCCCCGAGTACCTGGTGCCGGAGCTTGACCGTCTCGCCCAGAACCTGTTCATCTCCGCCCCCACCATCTCCCAGTACGCGGCCCTCGCGGCCTTCGAGCCCGCCACGCTGGAGATCCTGGACGCCCGCCGCGATGCCTTCAGGGAACGCCGGGACTTCCTGGTGCCGGCCCTGCGGGACCTCGGTTTCGGCATCCCGGTGGAGCCCACCGGCGCCTTCTACGTGTACGCCGATTGCAGCCCCTTCACCGACGACAGTTACGCCTTCTGCTTCGACCTCCTGGAGCGTACGGGAGTGGCGGTGACGCCGGGACGGGACTTCGGCGCCCACGGGGCGGCCCGCCATGTGCGCTTTTCCTACACCACCTCCCTGGCCCGCCTGGAGGAGGGGGTGGAGCGCCTGGCGGGGTATCTGTCCTGACGCCGGGCCGCAGCGGCTGACCCTCAGGCTGGGTCGGCGGCGGAGTCGACCGCGGTGCCCGGGGCGTCCTTAAACTGGTCCACCCACAGGGCCGTGGCGCCCGCCACCGCCACCGGGATCACCACGAAGTTGGCCACCGGTATCATCAGGGCCACCGTGGCCATGCCGCCGAAACCCAGGGACAGCAGCCGTCGTCCCGCCAGGATCTTCTTCTGGCGCGGGAAGGTGATGCCGTGGTTGCCCATGGGGTAATCCGTGTACTCCACCGCCAGCATCCACGCGCCGAACAGGGCCCACAGGAACGGTGCCGCGATATTGAGGCCGGGGATCACCGACAGGATCAGCAGCGGTATGCCCCAGGTGGCGAAGTAGAGCAGCTTGCGCAATTCGGCACCGATGGTCACCAGCACCTCCCGCACCACCCCGGCGCCGGACCCCTCGGCCTTGCGACCGGTGAGCTGGCGTTCCACGGCATCGGCGAGGAAGGCGTTGAAGGGCGCCGCGATGATGTTGGCCAGCACGGAGAAGCCGAAGAACACCGCCAGCAGCATGGCCAGGCCGAACAGGGGATAGAGCACCCAGGTGAGCCATTCCAGCCAGCCGGGCAGTTGCTCCTGCAGCCACAGGTCCAGCGCCTGCACCTGGCCGAGGGCGAAATAGACGGCGAACACGAACAGCACGATGTTGATGAGCAGGGGCACGGCCACGAAGCGCTTGACGCCCTTCTTGAAGATGAGGGGAATGCCGCGTATCAGATAGGTGGCCCCGGTGACGGGGTTGTTCTTGAGCTTGGCCATGGGGTCCCTGGGGGTTTGAGCAACCCCGGATCCTAGGCCATTCCACGGGCACCCGCCAAATCATGGATGAAAAGATTTTTTAACTACGAAAGACGCGAAAGGCGCGAAAAAACAACCGATTCTTGAAGGGGAAGGGTGGTTGCCCGAATCCTCGCTATCACAGATAGCCGAAGTGATTCGTGAAGAACTCGTTTTAAGCGAATGCGTTTCCAAAGCTTAAGTGACTGAGACGACGGCCCATTCATAGGTCGTGCAGGAAAACGAATAATTCAGCTTTCCTCAGTTTTTTATTTTTTCGCGCCTTTCGCGTCTTTCGTAGTTAATCAGTCATTGGTTAATCAGTCATTGTCCCGGCAGCCGCGCAGAGCAAGCAGGGCGGCGCCGTAGGCGGCGTCGCCGTGGGTGGCCACGGTCACGGGGACGCCAAGGGCCCGTTCGCGCATGACCCGCCAGGCCTGGTTGGCGGCGCCGCCGCCGGTGGTGATGACCCGGCGGGGGTAGGGGGCGCCGAGTTCCTGCAGCAGGCGGTAGCCCCGGGCCTCGATGGCCGCCATGCCCTCCAGCAGGCCCTGCAGGAACCGTACGTCGTCGGCGGGGCGGGGGGCCTCCCGGGGTGTCAGGGTGGAGTCGCTGACCGGGAAGCGCTCGCCGCTGGCGGGCAGGGGGTAGTAGTCCAGGCCGGTGGGTTCGTCGGGGCACAGGCGGGGGGTGAGGGCCTGGAGTTGGTCATGGTCGAAGTGGCGCAGCAGGGCCGCGCCGCCGCTGTTGGAGGCCCCGCCCGCCAGCCAGACATCCCCCAGGCGGTGGCTGTAGACGCCGTATTCCGGGGCGCTCACGGGGGTGGTGGCGAGGACCTTGAGCACCAGGGTGCTGCCCAGGGAGGTGACGGCGTCGCCGGGGTCAGAGGCACCGGCGGCGATGAAGGCGGCGGTGCTGTCGGTGGTGCCGGCCATGACCCTGGGGTTTCCGCCCAGGCGCAGTTCGCGGGCGGCCTCGGCCCCCACGGTGCCGAGGGGAGTGCCAGGGGGCACCACCGCGGGCAGCAGGCGGCGCTCCACCCCCAGTTCGTCCAGCCAGGCCGGCCACTGGCGGGCGGCCGGGTCGTAACCCAGCTTGAGGGCATTGTTCTCGTCGCTGTGGCCGAAGCGGCCCAGCAGGCGGCCCGTGACCCAGTCCGCCTGGTGCAGAGCGTGGGCGGCCGCGCCGTGGCGCGGCGCCAGGTGCAGCAGCTTGGCCAGGGCCGCCGTGGGCCCGTGGGCGGCGCTGCCGGGCGGCGCCACCCGGGCCACCGCCGCGGCCTCCGCCACGGAGCGGCGGTCGTTGTACATGAGGGCGGGGCCGAGGGGACGGCCCCCGGCGTCCGCCAGCAGCAGGGAGGCGGACGTGCCGTCCACCGCCACGGCCACCACGGGCGCCGGCCGGGCCTCCAGCCCCAGGGCCCGCACCACCGCCACCAGGGCCTCCCACCACAGGGCCGGCGCCTGCTCGGCGTGGCCGTCGCTGCCCTCGGGTGCGGGCAGGGGGACCTGGGTCCGCCCTACTTCCTCGCCCCGGCCGTCCACCAGCACCGCCCGGCAGCCCGAGGTGCCGAAGTCGATGCCGAGGAACAGGCCCGCGGGCGTCGATGAAGGGGAGAGGGTCGTGCTCATGGGACGAGAGGGCTTGCGGCTCCGGTTGCGCCGGGGTCAGGGCAACTCCACCCGGGCCGGGGGCTCCCATGCCGGGTCCCGGTGTTCGGCCACCACCGTGGTGTAGATGCCGCCGCGCACGCTGAACTCCGCCGTCAGGCGCATGAAGCGCGGCGCCACGGCCGCCACCAGGTCGTCGAGGATGCGGTTGGTCACGGCCTCATGGAACGCCCCCTGGTCCCGGAAGGACCACACGTAGAGCTTGAGGGATTTCAGCTCCACGCAGCGGCGCTCGGGCACGTAGTCTAAGTACAGAGTGGCGAAATCGGGCTGCCCGGTCTTGGGACACAGGCAGGTGAACTCGGGGACGCGGATGCGGATAGTGTAGTCCCGCTCCGGCTGGGGGTTGTCGAAGGTCTCGAGGTCGTTGCTGGGTTGGCTGGTCATGATGGTGTCGTTGTGGGTGGTGGATTTCCCCGCCACATCACCGCAACGGGCCCACTGCTGTCAAGGCGCCCCGCTTGGTTTAGAATCGAGCGCCTTATGGCACCTACTGCGATCCGCCCATCCCCCTGCATCCCCAGCGCCCACCCGACGGGCCGTGCGGGCTGATCCATGCGTCTGGCCAAGATAAAGCTCGCGGGCTTCAAGTCCTTCGTCGATCCCACCTCCCTGGTGTTGCCCAGCAACCTGGTGGGGATCGTGGGCCCCAACGGTTGCGGCAAGTCCAACATCATCGACGCCATACGCTGGGTGATGGGCGAGAGTTCCGCCAAGCACCTGCGCGGCGACTCCATGGCGGACGTCATCTTCAACGGCTCCAATACCCGCCAGCCGGTAGGCCAGGCTACCATCGAGCTGATGTTCGACAATAGCGAGGGGCTGCTGGGGGGGCAGTACGCCGAGTACAACGAGATCTCGGTGCGGCGTCAGGTGTCCCGGGACGGCCAGTCCAGCTATTTCCTCAACGGCGTGCGCTGCCGGCGCCGCGACATCATGGATGTGTTCCTGGGTACCGGCCTCGGGCCGCGCAGCTACGCCATCATCGAGCAGGGCATGATCTCCCGCGTCATCGAGGCCAAGCCCGAGGAGCTGCGGGGCTTCATCGAGGAGGCGGCGGGGATCTCCAAGTACAAGGAGCGCCGCCGCGAGACCGAGAACCGCATGCGCCACACCGAGGAGAACCTGGCCCGCCTCGGCGACGTGCGGGACGAGCTGGACAAGCAACTGCAACGCCTCCAGCGCCAGGCCCGCAACGCCGAGAAGTACAAGGAGATGAAGGCCGAGGAGCGCCGTTTGAAGGCGGAACTCACGGTATTGCGGTGGCAGGCCCTGGACCGCCGGGATACCGAGGAGCAGCGCCGGGTACGGGAACTGGAGACCGCCTACGAGCGGCTGGTGGCGGCCATCCGGGACACGGAAAGCGAGATGGAGCAGCGCCGCGAGGCCCACGTGGAGGCCAACGACGCCTTCAACGCGGTGCAGTCGCGGTACTACGGCGTGGGGGCGGACGTGGCGCGCCTGGAGCAGGCCATCCAGCACCTGCGGGAACGGCGCGAGCAGCTTGAGCGGGAGTCCCGGCGCGCCGCGGAGGCGGTGGCGGAGGCGGACAGCCACATCAGCGACGATCGGCGCCAGTTGGCAGAGCTGGTGACCCTGCTGGAGCGGGATGGCCCGCGTCTCGAGGCCCTGCGCGGCGACGAGGCGGCCGAGGCCGAGGCCCTGGGCAGTGCCGAGAGCGCATTGCGGGAATGGCAGGAGCGCTGGGAGGTCTTCAACCAGGATGCCGCCGAGAAGGCCCGCCAGGCGGAGGTGGAACGCACCCGCATCCATAATCTCGACCAGGGGCTGGACCGCCTGCGTAGTCGCCGCCAGCGTCTCGAGGGCGAACGCGGTGGTCTCGGCACCGATGGTCTGGAGCAGGAGTTGGCGCAGCTGCGGGAGCGCCTGCAACAGGCCCAGGGCGAGCAGCAGCGCCTGGATGATCAGACCCGCCAGGCCCAGGGCCGCGGCAGCGAGCTGCGGGAGCAGGGGGCCGAGCTGGCCAATCAGCTCCATGCCGCCCGCCAGGGGCTGGAGCAGGCGCGGGGACGGCTGGCGTCCCTGGAGGCCCTGCAGGAGCAGGTGCTGGCCAAAGGCGGTGCGGTGGCGGCGTGGCTGGCGGCGCGCGACGTGGCGGGAGAGCGCCGCCTCGCCGAGGCCCTGACAGTCGAGCCCGGCTGGGAACGGGCGGTGGAGACGGTGCTGGGCCACCACTTGGAGGCGGTGTGTACGGAGCGCTTCGCCGCCGCCGCGGCGGCCGTGGACGAGTTCGAGCAGGGCATGCTGGGCCTGGTGGACAGCGGCGTGGTGGAAGAGACGGCAACGGCCTCCGATGGCCTGCTATCCAAGGTGGCGGCGCCGTGGATGGTGGGGGCCATGATGGCCGGCGTGCGCACCGCGGATACCCTCGACGCCGCCCTGGCCCTGCGCCCCTCCCTGGCGGTGGCGGAGTCGGTGGTGTGTCCCGAGGGGGTATGGTTGGGCCGCAACTGGCTGCGCGTGAACCGCTCCGAGGAATCGGGCGCCGGCGTGCTGGCCCGCGAGCAGGCGATGCGGGAACTGCACCGGGAGATCACCGCCCATGAGGAGCGCGTCGGCGAGGTCACGGCGCGCCAGGAGGCGGTGCGCGGCGAGCAGGGACAGGTGGAGGGGGAGCTGCGCGAGCTCCAGCAGGCCCTGCGGGAGGCCCAACGCCAGGCCAGCGCCACCCAGTCCCAGGTGGGTGCGCGGGAGGCCCATCTCGAACGGGCCCGCCAGCGCCTCACCGCCATCGACCGGGAGCTGGAGGAGATCGGTGCGGAGCAGGCCCGCAACGAACAGGTGTTGGCGGCTTCCCGCGGCGAGCTGCAGGGCTACGTGGAGGCCATGGAGCGCCACGCCGCCGAGCGTGAGGGTCTGGCCCGGGAACGGGACGGCCTGCGGGGGGCCGTGGACGACGCCCGGCGCCGCCATCAGGCGGTGCGGGACGAGACCCAGCAGCTGGCCCTGCGGCTAGAGTCGGCGCGCTCGCGGCGGGAATCCCTTGAACAGGGGATCGCCCGGGCCACGCGCCAGAGCGAGGTGCTGGCGGCGCGGGTGGAGGAGGTGAAGGGCAGCCTCGCCGAGATGGCGGAGCCCATGGAGCAGACCCAGGGCGAGCTGGAGCAGAAGCTGGCCCAGCGCCTCGCCGTGGAGGGCGAGCTGCGGGATGCGCGGGCCCGGGTGGAGGCCCTCGACCACGAGATGCGGGAACTGGCGGGACGGCGCAGCGCCACCGAGCAGGAGGCCGAGGGGGCCCGCGGCGAACTGGAGCAGGCACGCATGGGCCAACAGGAGATCCGGGTGCGCAAGCAGGGCCTGCTGGAGGCCCTGGAGGCGGAAGGGCAGGAGCGGGAGCAGGTCGAGGCCGCCCTGCCGCAAGACGCCGCCGAAGGCCCCTGGTCCGAGGCCCTGGAGGCCCTGGGCCAGCGCATCGCCCGCCTCGGCCCCATCAACCTGGCGGCCATCGAGGAGTACGACCAGGAGTCGGAGCGCAAGCAGTACCTGGACGCCCAGCATGAAGACCTGACGGAGGCCCTGGAGACCCTGCTGGGGGCCATGCGCAAGATAGACCGCGAGACCCGTACCCGCTTCAAGGAGACCTTCGAGCAGGTGGATGCGGGCATGAAGGAACTCTTCCCCATGCTGTTCGGCGGCGGCCACGCCTATCTGGAACTCACCAGCGACGACCTGCTGGAGACCGGCGTGACGGTGATGGCGCGCCCGCCGGGCAAGCGCAACAGCTCCATCCATCTGCTCTCCGGTGGCGAGAAGGCCCTCACCGCCGTGGCCCTGGTGTTCTCCATCTTCAAGCTCAACCCCGCCCCCTTCTGCCTGCTCGACGAGGTGGATGCACCCCTGGACGATGCCAACGTGAGCCGCTTCTGTGACCTGGTGCGTTCCATGTCCGACCGCGTGCAGTTCATGATCATCTCCCACAACAAGCTCACCATGGAGCTGACGGATTTTCTGGTGGGCGTGACCATGAACGAGCCCGGCGTCTCCCGGCTGGTGGCCGTGGACGTGGAGGCCGCCCTGGAGATGGCGGCAAGCTAGAGTGTCCTGTCCCGCAAGAATCATTCAATTCTCGCTGGTTCGCGCCGCGTCATGCGGCGTTGTTCGTCGTCGCCATAGCGGTGCTATGCCTCCTTCTCTCGCCTTGGCTGGCACGCGGCGCCCGGCGCGACCTCTTGAACATTCTCACGGGACAGGACACTAGGAGAGCCCTATGGAATCCCTGATCACCATTCTCGTGGTCCTGGCCGCGGTGGCGGCGGCCGGCGTCTACGGCTATATCCGCTGGCGCCGCAAGGAGGCCGAACTCGACTTCGTGGTCACCCGGAGCGGGGACGACGACGTGGACCTCTACGACGAGCTGGATAGCTGGGAGATCCGCCGCGTGGACCGTGGTGGCGGCGCGGGCGCCGATGGGCGGGCCGACGAGGACATGGACCTGGGAGACCTCGGGGGGCTGCGGGCGGACCCCGAGGACCACGCGCCGGCCCGCCGCCCGCCGCCGGCCCCGGAGCCCCCGGCGCCCGGGCGTGATGGCGGCCGCCATGCCACCGGTCCCCGGCCTTCGCCCGCCCGCGACGAATATCTCATCATCGCCCTCAGCCTGCTGGCCCCCGCGGATGCCCCCTACCCGGGCCCCGGGCTGTTGCGCGCCTTCGACGAGGTGGGTCTCACCTTCGGCGACATGGACATCTTCCACCACTACGGCATGGCCGCAAACCCAGCCGGCGTCGCCGTGTTCAGCGTCGCCAGCCTGGTGGAGCCCGGCACCTTCGACCCCGATGCCATGGAGGACTTCAGCACCCCCGGCCTGGCGCTGTTCATGCAACTGCCCGGGCCGGTGGATGGCCAGGTGGGGCTGGAACTCATGCTCAATACCGGGCAGCGCCTCAAGGACCTGCTGGGGGGTGAGCTGCGGGACGAGCGACGCAGCGTGCTGACCCAGCAGACCATCGCCCACCTGCGGGAGCGCATCGCCGAGTTCAATCGCCGCCGCCTGGTGCCGGCGGACTGAGTTGGTGGCCGGCACCCCCTACGACGCCGTCATCATCGGCAGCGGCCCGGCGGGGGAGGGTGCGGCCATGGCCCTGGCCAAGGACGGGCGCCGGGTGGCGGTGGTGGAGGCCATGGATAAGGTGGGCGGCAACTGCCTGCATTACGGCACCATCCCCAGCAAGGCCCTGCGCCACAGCGTCCAGCTGGTGGCCGACTATCGCCGCCATCCCCTGTTCCGCGACCAGGTGGGGGCCCTGTCCGTGAGCTACCCGGATCTGCTGCGGGATGCCGGCCAGGTGACCGCCGAGCAGGTTCGCATCCGCCAGCGCCACTACGTGCGCAACGGCGTGGATCTGATCCACGGCCGGGCCCGTCTCGTCGGCCCCCACGAGGTGGCCCTGGAGGGCGCGCAGGGGGGCGATGCCCTGGCGGCGGACCACATCATCCTCGCCACCGGTGCCCGTCCCTACCACCCCCCGGAGGTGGATTTCGGCCACCCGCGGGTGGTGGACAGCGACACCGTGCTGGACCTGGACCACACCCCGCGCTCGGTCACCGTGTTCGGTGCTGGCGTCATCGGCTGCGAGTACGCCTCCATCTTCGCCACCCTGGATCTCAAGGTGAATCTGGTGAACACTCGCGACCGCCTGCTGTCCTTCCTGGACGACGAGATCACCGACGCCCTGTCCTACCACCTGCGGGAGTTGGGCGTGGTGATCCGCCACAACGAGGACTTCAGGCGCGTGGAGGCTCGGGAGGACGGCGTGGTGTTCCACTGTGTCTCGGGCAAGCAGTTCAAGACCGACATCCTGCTGTGGGCCAACGGCCGCAGCGGTAACACCGAGGGCCTCGGCCTCGAGGCCCTGGGCATCGGCGTGAACCAGCGCGGCCAGGTGGCGGTGAACGGCGATTTCCAGACCGCCCTGCCCCACATCTATGCCGTGGGGGACGTGGTGGGTCTGCCGGGGCTCGCCAGCGCCAGCCACGACCAGGGCCGCTTCGCCGCCTCCCACATCCTGGCCGGGCAGGGCGACTGGGCCCTCATCGAGGACATGCCCTCGGGGATCTACACCGTGCCCGAGATCAGCTGCCTCGGCCGCACCGAACGCGAGCTCACGGCCGACAACGTGCCCTACGAGATTGGTCAGGCCCGCTTCGACAGCCTCGCCCGGGCCCAGATCACCGGCCATACCACCGGGGTCCTGAAGATCCTGTTCCACCGCGAGACCCTGGAGATCCTGGGGCTGCACTGCTTCGGCGAGCAGGCCGCGGAGATCGTCCACATCGGCCAGGCGGTCATGAGTCGCGCCGATGGCGGCAACACCCTGCGCTACTTCGCCGAGACCACCTTCAACTACCCCACCATGGCCGAGGCCTACCGGGTGGCGGCCCTCAACGGCCTGAACCGGATCTTCTGAGGCCAGCCGCTCCCCGTCTGGTCACCACCGAACCTATGGTCCCATGAACCATCCCGACCCAGCCCCCATCGCCCTGCTCCTGCCCTCCCTGGCCGCCGGTGGCGTCGGCCGTTCCATCCTGGACCTGGCCCGGGGCTTCCAGGACCTCGGCCATCCGGTGGAGCTGGTACTGTGCCGCGCCGAGGGACCTTACCGGGAGATGGTGCCGGCGGGGGTGCGGGTGGTGGCTCTACATCCCGAGGGTGGGCTGGCGGCCCGTCTGCGCCTCGCCCGTCTGGACGCAGGCGGGCGCGGCGTCCTCGCCCGCCCGGCCCTGTTGCCCCTGCGCCCGGCGCCAGTCCAGCCCTACGTCAGGGACCTCGCCCGCTATCTGACCGCGGCGCGCCCCGCGGCCCTGCTGGCGGCCAAGACCCCCACCAACCTGCTGGCCCTGTGGGCACGGCGCCTCGCCGGCGCACCCACCCGGGTGGTGGTGAGCGAGCGCACCCAGCTGTCCCAATCCATCGCCCGCAGCCGCAAATGGCGCTGGCGCCATATCGCCCCCCTGGTGGCCCACACCTACCCGTGGGCCGACGGCATCGCCGCCGTGTCCGATGGCGTCGCCGACGATCTCGCCGCCACCACGGGCTTGTCCCGCACGGCCATCACCACGGTCTACAATCCCGTGGTCACCCCCGAACTGCCCGCCCGCGCCGCCGCCCCGCCACCCCACCCCTGGCTGGCCGACGGCGGCCCGCCGGTGATCGTGGGGGCCGGGCGGCTGGCGCCCCAGAAGCGCTTTCCCCTGCTGCTCCAGGCCTTCGCCCGCCTGCGGGCGGGCCGGGAGGCGCGGCTGGTGATCCTGGGGGAGGGGCCCGAGCGGGGGCGGCTGGAGGCCCTGGTCCGGGAACTCGGCATCGCGGTCGACGTGGCCCTGCCCGGCTTCGTCGAGAATCCCTACGCGGCCTTCGCCCGGGCGTCCCTGTTCGTCCTGTCCTCGGACTACGAGGGGCTGCCGGGGGTGCTCATCCAGGCCCTGGCCTGTGGTTGCCCGGTGGTGAGCACCGACTGTCCCAGCGGCCCGGCGGAGATCCTGGAGGGCGGCCGTTACGGCGAGTTGGTGCCGGTGGGCGACGCCGCCGCCCTCGCCGCGGCCATGGCCCGTACCCTGGAGGCCCCGCTAACGGCCGACACCCTGCGCCGGCGCGGTGGCGACTTCAGCCAGGCGCGCAGCGCCCGGGGTTATCTGAACCTACTGTTACCGGGCGCCCCCCTGGAAGGTCGTCGCCGGGTGTCGGCCGCTGCCGCGGTGAATGATCGCGCCATGGGGCCAACGACAGGAGAGACGTCGCCGTGAGACTTACCGCAGAGACCCTGGCTTACTTGCGGGGCGAACGTTTCTCCAACGATCTGGTGGCCACCTTCGCTCTGGAGTCCGGTGACGCCGTTTATGAATCGCGTTTCGATGTGCTCACCCGCCTGGTGGCCGGCCGGCAGGTCATCCACGTGGGCTGCGTGGACCATGGCGTGGCGGGTATCAGAAAGAAGATGGAGCAGGGCCGGTGGCTCCACGAGGCCCTCCACGGGGTCGCCGCCCGTTGCTTCGGGGTGGACCTGGACGAGGAGGGCATCGAGTATATGCGTGACACCCTGGGCTACGTCGATGCGGCGGCCCTGGATATCCTCGAGGATCCCTGTGAGCCCCTCATGGCCCAGCACTGGGATTATCTGCTCCTACCCGAGGTGCTGGAACACATCGGTGATCCCGTACGCTTCCTCGCCGGCCTCCGGCAGCGTTTCATAGGGCGCGTCGAGGAATTGGTGGTGACGGTCCCCAATGGCTTCTCTCACCGCAATGCCCGCGAGGCCCGCCGCAACGTCGAGCGCATCAACTCCGACCACCGTTTCTGGTTCACGCCTTACACCTTGGCCAAGGTAGCCATGGATGCGCGCTTGTCGCCGCGCCGCTTCAGCCTCTGCCACGGCGGCCCGTTGAAGCCCCTATCGCCCCTACGGCCCCGGGGCCTCATGGACGGATTGTACTGCCGGCGCTATCCGCTGCTGCGCAACTCCATAGTCATGCATATGGGGTTCGAGTGAAAGGGGCGTTTCTTTTCAGGGAATGTATGAAGGGCAGTTCGTTGCTCAGAGCTGTTCAGAACCATGACGTCTCGGCCTTTGTCAGGCTCCATGGGGTGTGTCTGGACCTGGGTGCAAAGAACGGCACCTCATCCTATTACGAGTTCATCACCCAGGCAGACGATACCCAACTGACCTTCTCGGATCTCTACTCCACCGAAGACCATGTTTTGAAGATTGATCTGAATGCGCGTTTTCCTCTTTCGGATTCCACCTTCGATAATGTCCTGTTGTTCAATGTGCTCGAACATGTGTTCGATACGAACAATGTTCTCGGGGAAATCCGCAGAGTCCTGAAGCCCGGGGGACGCCTGTTCGGTGCCGTCCCTTTTCTCCATAGATACCACAAGGACCCGACGGATTACTGGCGTTTCACCCACGAAGCCCTGGAGATACTGCTGAGCAATGCCGGGTACTCCAATATCGTGGTTCGCCCCCATGGCCTGGGGGCATTCACGGTGGCCGTCCATCAATTCTCGTCCATTCTGAAATTGCGGCCTCTGATTTTCCTTTCATGGTGGTTTGCCATCCGACTGGACAGGATCCTGGACCGTCTCTGGAAGACCAATCGATCCTACTATCTGGGCCTCTATTTTGAAGCAGGAAATGATCCCGAAATCGGTTCCAAGCCTGAAAGCATTCCGCATAGTAAGAGGTCTTGAGAAGGGACACCTCCGCGGCTCCGGTGCAACCCCATCCCCCCTTTCCGCCCCGGGGACCTTCCGTGGAGGTGTCACCCTCTAAATAAAGTCCATGGCTTCTCTTTCCGCCAGGGTGCGTTGCTCAGGGCCCTTCGCGGGCCGGCCTGGCGCGGGCGGTCCTCAGGCCGGGGTCTGGCCCAGCACCACGTCCCAGCGGGCCTGGAGCAACTCACCATCCCCGGCAGGCCGGAAGGCCGCGGTAACGAGCTCCCGCTTCTCCGCGGGCACCCGCCGATAGAGGAAGTCGCCGTCGTTGCGCTCCTCACCCGCCACGTAGAGCTGGGTCACGAAGGGTCGCTCGCCCAGGGGCCTGACGGCGATGTGGATGTGAGGGGTGCGCCCGGGGTAGGGCACCGGGCGGATGGTGCGGAAGCGGTAGCGGCCGTCACCGTCCGTCATGGTGTGGCCGAAGCCCTGAAAGCCAGCGTCGCGGCGACCATCGCCACCATCCCGCGGATGGTGATAGCGGCCGTTGGCATCGCACTGCCAGATTTCCATCCGCAGCCCCCCCAGGGGCCGGCCGTTGCCGTCCAGGAGCCGGCCGGTGAGTTCCGCGTGGTGGCCCCTGGCCGGCGCATCGACTCCCGCCACCCGCGTGAGGTCGTTGTCATCATCCAGGGGCAGCTCCACCGGATAGAACGGGCCCACGGGCTGGCGCGGCGTGGCCGTCAGTGCCGCGGCCAAGGGGGGAGATGCGGCGGCGGCGAGGACGCCGCCGGCGGTGACCAGGAAACGCCTGCGGGGAGTGGGGGTCATGGGCCTCATCCGGGATGTCTGTGCTTCGCTTCGACCCGGGAACAGATAACGGGTTCCCGTCACTCGCCCGCTGGTTCGCCCTCGATGCGTGGGACCACCACGCAAGTTGCGCCCTGGAATCGAATCCGCTGAAAATACCTTTTTGGAACCCCTTATATGAAGGTGCCCCATTCACCCCATGCCAATGCCAGAGCCCTGTCCCCGTGCAAGGGATGCCTGAATCCATGACCTCGAAGGTCGAACCGCCGGCGGCGCCGGGTCATCCTCCCTGCGTGGTGATGCCGGCCAGCGGCGAGGCCAGGGGCGGCGCGGAGCCGGTGCGGATCTTTCTCGGTACCGAGGACAACCAGTCCCGGGCCTTCCGTGTGTTCATGTACTCGGTGGCGCGCCACCGTGACCCGGGGCGGGAGTACCGGGTGTATCTCATGAAGAATCTGCCGGGCTTCCGGCGCCGGGGCTGGCGCACGGGCTTCACCCAGTACCGTTTCGCCATCCCCGAGTTCGGGGGGTGTAGCGGGCGGGCCATCTACAACGACGTGGACCAGATCTACACCGTGGATCCGGGGCAACTGTTCGATCTGCCCCTGGGGGAGGCGGGTTATCTCGCCGTCTCAGCCGAGGACACCTCGGTGATGGTCATGGACTGCGAGCGCATGGCCCCATGGTGGAACCTGGAGCAGGCCCGGCACGGCCGCAAGCGTGAGCTGACCCGGGCGCCGGCGCAGGCGGGGCTGTGGGGGCCCCTGGACGGCCGCTGGAACGCCCGGGATTTGGAATACGTGACCGCCCGTTCCGGGGTGCTCCATTACACGGCGCTGCATCTGCAGCCCTGGCAGCCGGCGCCCACCGCCTACTCCTACCACAGCAATCCCCTGGCCGAGGTGTGGGAGGAACTGCAGCGGGCCGCCGATGACGACGATTACGAGGTGTTTTCGGAGGACGTCCCGAGCCCCTGGTTCGCGGCGGCTCGCCAGGCCCTGGGCCAGGCTTCGGGAGAGACTCCGGGAGAGGCCCCGGGAGAAAAAAAAAGGGCGGCCGCCGGCCGGCCGGCCGGCGACGGGGTGGTGGCCCTGGCCCGGGAGCGGGGGGTGCGGGAGTTGCTGTGGTGTGGTCCCCGCGGCATGGCGGAGGTGCCGCCACCCCTGCCGGTGACGGTGGTGTGGCCGTGGGATTTCGGCCATGGCGAGTGGCCCGCAGCCCCCGCCGACATGGTGGCAGTGGCCGGGGTGCTGGAGCACCTGCCGGCCGAGGACGTGCCCTGGGTGCTCGATGCCCTGGCCCGGCGTGCCCGGCGGGTGCTCTACGTCACCGTGGCGGAGCAGCCAGTGGTGGCCGACGGCGCCCTCGGCCACCGCCGGGAATACTGGTGGCGCCGCGAGCTGCGCCGCGTCGCGGCCCGTCATCCCCACCTGGCCTGGCACCTGGATTACCATCCTCTGGGCGCGCGCACCCGATTGTGCGCCCAGGCCCCGGCGCGGGAGGGGGTGCTGAACCCCGCTCGCCCGCCGCGGGTATGGGTGCTCACGGGTCATCGCCACGGGGATGCGGAGCAGTTGCGGACTCTGGCGCGTGCCCTGGGCTGGCCCTGGGAGGAGAAGCGCCTAGCCTACAATGCCTTTCATCATCTCCCCAACGGGCTGGCGGGGCCATCGAGGTGGAGTGTGGACGGCGCCGCCAGTGACCCCCTGGAGGCACCGTGGCCCGATGTGGTCCTGGCCTGCGGCAAGCGCAGCGTGCCGGTGGCGCGCTGGATAAAGGCGCAATCCGGGGGGCACACCCAGCTCGTCCACCTGGGACGGCCCTGGGCGCCACTGCACCATTTCGACCTGGTGGTGACCACGCCCCAGTACGGCCTGCCCCTGCGCGACAACGTCAGGTGCAATGTATTGCCTCTCAATCGCCCGCCCGCCCAGGATGATCCCACCGAGACGGCCCACTGGCAGGAGGCCTTCGCCGGCCTGCCACGCCCCTGGATCGGTGTCCTGGTGGGTGGTGGCAGCCTGTCTTACCGCTTCGATGCCACCGAAGGCCGGCGTCTGGGGGGGCTGCTCAATGACCTCGCGCGCCGCCATGGTGGGTCACTGCTGCTCACCACCAGCCCGCGCACGCCGGCGGCGGCGGTGACGGCGCTGTTCGATGCCATCGACGTGCCGGCCCATCGGCACCGCTGGGGCGCCGGTGCTGAGACCAACCCGCTGGGGGTCTATCTGGCCTCCTGTGACCGCTTCGTGGTGACCGGCGACAGCGCCTCCATGTTGGCGGAGACGGTGGCCACCGGGCGCCCGGTGGAACTCTTCCCCCTGGCGGAGGCCGCCCCCGGCCTGGGGTGCTGGGTGCGGGGCGTCGGGCAGTTCCTCACCGGCAGCAACCCCATGGCGAGCCACCGGGGTACGCCGCGGCAGCAGGACTGGCGGGGCCGCTGGCGCGACCGCCTGGTGGCCGCAGGGGTCCTGCAGACGGCCCGGGACATGGGGCGGCTGCACCAGGAACTGCTGGCCCGGGGCCTGGTGCGGCCCCTGGGAGCGGAGAGCGAAGGCCCGGCGCCCATCCCGCCCCCCGACGAGCTGGCGCTCACCGTGGCGTGGATCCGTGAGGGGCTGGGGGAGCGGCACTGGCGAGAGGTACCGGGCGGCGGTGTATCGGGTGATGGTCGTCTCGCCACGGGCCAGGCAGTGGACGCCTGAGGCGCGTTGAATCGTCCGCGCAGACGTTGCCGGTCTTCCGTCACCAAGGGCGAGACAGACCCCCTGGGCTCGGTCGGTCGAACGTCATGCCGGCGCATGAATCGTCATGTCGGCCGCATCAATGGTCATGCCGGCGCAAGCCGGCATCCAGGGACGCTGGCGACGGGGCAACCCACGGGCTGTGGCCCTCGCCCCCGTCGAGGTTTGGCCAGTGCCGGGGCATGGAACCCATGCCTTGGACTTCAGCCGGATGGGGTTACAAGGAATGGTTCGAAGTGACGCGGATCAACCACCTTGTGTTTGCCGGTAAGCACCTTGGTCTTGGTCCAGCGGGCGACGAAGCAGAGTTCCACGAAGGGGAAGGCCTCGCGGATGGCGGGTCCGCCCGCGGCCTCGAAGTGACCCCAGAAGTCCTCTTCCCAGGGCCGCAGCCAGTGGATCAGGGCCTTGGCGATACCGCTACCGAGGGGATGGTCATCCACCAGGCTCTCGGCATCCACGGCACACAGGCCGGCACCGTCATCCCGCAGCACGAAGTTCTTGAGCACCGGGTCCACGTAGTCCAGGCCCATCCACAGGGTCGCGGGCGCCAGGCGGTGGGCGGCCTCCTTCAGGTGGGTACGGCGCTCGTGGTCCAGGACCCCGGCCTGGTGCAGGAAGTCGAGGTCCCGGCCCAGGCGCAGAAGCAGGCGACTGTCCTCGAGGGTTGCCAGCCGGGGGCCGTCGTGATGCAGGGCGGCATAGAAACCCGCCACCGCCTCCACCAGGGTCGGGTCCGCGGCGGTCACGGCCCGGCCGTCCACGAACTCCAGCCACAGCTCGTTCTCATAGCGGGTCACCACACGGGGAAAGGCAGGCCCGAAGCCCAGCCGTTCCAGGCGCGCCTCCAAACCCCGGGCCGTACTGGAATCCTGTAGGATCAACCGTTTGTAGCGGTGGCCATTGAGGGTGACGAAATACAGGCGCTGGGACTTCCCCATGCCGCCGCCGCGGATCCGCAGCAGCACCGCCCGCAAGCGGTGCCAACCCCCATAGGCGGAGGACTGGTGAAATCGAAATCGTTGCATGGGATGAAGACCCGGCCGGCAAAGGGGCGACAGTATAGCGTCGTGCCGGCACCGCGTAGAGGCCGCCCCGCGGCCCCATCGGCGCCATGTCTGTGAAGGGAGGCTCCCGGGCACCGCGGGTCACGGTGTTCATCCCCACCTACAATCGCGAGGCGCACATCGCGGCCGCCGTCACCAGCGTGCTCGCCCAGACCTTCACCGACTTCGAGTTGCTGGTGATCGACGACGGTTCCAGCGATGGCACGGTGGCCGTGGTGGAGGCCTTCCACGACTCGCGCATCGTCATCGCCCGCCATGAGCAGAACCAGGGGATCCCGCGTACCCGCAACCATGCCCTGGAGCTGGCCCGGGGCAAGTACCTGGCCAACCTGGACAGCGACGACCTCTGTCATCCCCGGCGCCTGGAGCGTCAGGTGGCGTTTCTCGACGCCCATCCCGACCACGCCGTGGTGGGGACCTGGGGCCGGGATGTGGATGCGGGCGGTCGGCGCCGCCTCCGGGTGCGTCGTGAGCCCCTGCGGGCGGCCGACGTGGACGTGCATCTGCTGTTCCGCTGCGCCCTGCGCAACCGCTCGGTGATGCTGCGCACGGCCGTGGCCCGGGAGTACGGCTACGACGAGGCCTTCACCCGCTGCCAGGACTACGAGCTCCATGCCCGCATGGCGGTGCATCACCGGCTGGCCAACCTGCCGGAGGTGCTGGTCTACGCGCGCCAGCACGAGGGCCGCTTCACGCGTGCCACCTGGGAACTCGGCCGGGAAAGGAAACTGGCCATCATGGCCGCGGAACTCCGTGCCCTCGGGCTCGAGCCCGGTGACGACGACCTCGCGCGCCACTACGCCCTGTGGCGCGTCCGCCACCTGGAAGGGGGCCTGGACGAGGACTATCTGGCCTGGGCCCGGGCGTGGCTGGAGGGGATCCGGGCCGCGAACCGGGCCGTGGGGCGTTACGATCCCCGGGCCCTGGATGCCATGGTGGCGGCGATCTGGGTCAAGCTGTGCGTCGAGGCGGTGCCGCGCCTGGGGCCCCGGGCCCTGGCATGGCTGCCCCGCCTGGCGGGCTGGTGGCGGGCGCCGACGGCCCTTGCGGCCTACCGGGGGCGACCGGAGGGGCGCGGTCATGGCGCCTGATGAGCGCCGGCGTGCCGGGGCCTGGCTGCGCGGTCGCCTGACGCCGCGCCGGCTCACCGTCCTGGCGGGTGAGCTGTTATTGCTGGTGGTCATCCTGCTGGGGGTGGAGCGCTTCATGACCCGGGACGCGGCCCGTGGCCCCGCGCCCGCCATCGCCGCCACCCTCACCGACGGCCGGTCCTTCTCCCTCGCCGCCCTCCAGGGGCGTCCGTCGTTGATCTACTTCTGGGCCGAGTGGTGCCCCCTGTGCGCCGCCAGCCAGGGCGCCATGGACGGCATCCTCGCCGACCACCCGGGGGTCACGGTGGCGCTGCATTCCGGGCCGGCTTCGGAGGTGGCGGCCTATCTGGAGGAGGCCGGTCTGGACTGGCCCGCCATCGCCGATGCCACGGGCGTCCTCGCCGGACGCTACGGCGTGCGCGGCGTGCCGGCGGTGTTCGTGCTGGACGGCGACGGCCATATCCGCTTCGTCACCCGCGGCTACACCAGCGCCTGGGGCCTGCGGCTGCGGCTGTGGCTGGCGGGGTGGGGGTGATGCGGAGAGATGATGTGGCGGCCAATCACGCCTATATTAGCTATTGTCACTCGCTCGACGGTCAAGCGGAACATGAAGATTATCAATCGGTTGTTTTTCTCACCGGCACTTATTCGGCGCTGGGCGATAGGCATCGGGTGCGGTGCCGTGTTGGCTATGCCGGGTGCCGCAGCCAGTGATCTGCACCGGATGTGGGATGACCGCTGCGCGGAATGCCACGGCCATTCAGGCGAATTCGCCCGCGCCTGGCTCGCGGTGGAGGACGGCGAGCTGCGGGGTCGCCCCGCGCGGGATATCAAGGAATTCATGGGTCATCACTACGCCCAGGGCCAGGACGCCGACGGTCTCTACCGCATGTTGCTCGCCCAGGCCACCTCACCACCGCGCTTCATGAACGAGTGCAGCCAGTGTCATGGCTCCGCCGCCGACTTCGTGCGGGAGTCCCTCACCAGGGAGGACGGCAGGTTGATGGGGCGATGCTCGGCGCTCGAGGTGGGCGAGTTCCTGGCCGGCCACCACGACCTCGATGCCGCGGACCGGGCATTCTTCTCGGCCCTGCTGGTCCGTGTGTCTGCCGAGGTGGGCGTTCCCTGATCCAGGGGCGTGAGTCGGCTGCTCCTGGCAGCCGACAGTCCCACTACGAACTCCATGCGCTCATGGTCGCGGGACTCTGAGTCAAGCTGTGCGTCGAGACAGCACCGCGCCTGGGTTCCCGGGCCCTGGCATGGCTGCCCAGTCTGGCGGACGGGTGGCGGGCCCCGGCCGGTTGCCCCTGGGCCCGAACAGATCCTGCCGCACGTTCCAGCCCCGTTCCCCTGCCGGGGCCTGAGAGTCAAGGGTTAATTTAGTGCTAATTTAAGATAAATTAGCACTTAAGTGCCCATGGACCGGATAATCATGGCTAATGGCCGATTGAATGGGGCCAATTAAATGCTAACTTATACAAAATTAGCTTTTTACCCGCGGGCAGCGGACCTGCGACTTACCCCATGGCCGCATGAAGATACCCCTGACACCGCCGAAATTCGAAATACTGATGCAGCAGGTCGGTGCGCAGCGCTTCACGGAACTATTCGGTATGTCGCCCACCCACGAGGGGCTTTATCTGCATTGGGATGAACTGCGTCACCGTAATCCGCCGGAGGGACTCAGCCACGAAGAGTGGTGGGCCGGCCTCAAGATGGCCCGCCGCGGCATGGAGAAACCCCTTCCGCTAGTAGACAAATATGACCACCCGATGGTCTTCGTCATGCCCGATGCGGTACTCGAGGCCTTGCACGAGATCGACCGGCACGCGGCCGGCGAGATCGCCATGGAACGGCAGGTCGTGTCCGGAGAAGATCGCGATCGCTATCTGGTCAGTTCGCTGATGGAAGAGGCCATCACTTCGAGCCAGCTCGAGGGGGCGTCCACTACCGGGGAAGAAGCGCGGAACATGCTGCGCAGTGGACGCAAGCCTCGGGATCGCAGCGAACGGATGATCGTGAACAACTACCTGGTGATGGAGGAGATCCGGCAGATCAGGAACGAGCCGTTCACGCCCGCCCGTATCCTGGAACTACACCGCATGGCCACCGGCGACACCCTGGATGACCCCGCTGCCGCCGGTCGCTTCCGCCGTGCCGACGAGCGCATCGTCGTCACGGATCCCACCGGGACAGCGGTACTTCACGAACCGCCCGCAGCCGCCAGCCTGGGGGCGCGCCTGGAGCGCCTCTGTGCCTTCGCCAACCGGGAATATGACCAAGAACCTTTTGTGCACCCCGTCATTCGAGCCATCCTGGTACATTTCATGCTCGGCTACGATCACCCCTTCGTCGACGGTAACGGCCGTACGGCTCGCGCCCTGTTCTACTGGAGTATGGTGCGGTCGGGATACTGGCTGATGGAGTACCTGTCCATCTCGCGCCTGCTGGTGCAGGCCCCGGCCCGGTATGCCCGAGCCTACCTGCACACCGAAACCGACGATAACGATGCGACCTACTTCGTGCTCTACCATCTGCGGATCATTCAGAAGGCCATCGATGGGCTGCACGAGTATCTCAACCGGAAGATCCGCGAACAGCAGAGCGCCGAAAACCTCCTCCGCCATGCGCCTCGTCTGGCCGACCGATTCAACCATCGTCAGATGGCGTTGCTGAGTCATGCCCTGCGCCATGCCGGCCATGGTTATACGGTCAAGAGTCATCAACGTTCTCATCGTGTCACGACCCAGACTGCACGTACCGACCTGCAGAAACTGGCTGAACTCGGGTTGCTGGATCAGGGAAAGCGGGGGCGGGCCTTCGTTTTTCATGCCCCCGCCGATCTGGGCAATCGCATCAAGGCGCCGGGCGGCCCATGAGCCGGCCGCTGTACGTGCGGAGAGGGGTGTAGCTCGGCTGCTCCCGGCAGCCGACGGACCTACGCCGGCACCGCATCCCCGGCCGGGCGGCGGCGCCCGCCGCGGTGGAACAGGGAGTAGACCGCGGGGATCACCGCCAGGGTGATGAGGGCGGAGGAGGCGAGGCCGCCCACCACCACTCCGCCCACATCCCGCTATGCGGCGCTTGTTGTTTTAGCCGTTTGTCCTGTGCGGGGGTTAGCGTTCAATCATCTCCGGCTGCAAATCTCTTCTTTTGTGGATCACGGCCAGCACGACGATGTCCGGTGCCTTGATTTCGTAGAGGATGCGATAGGAGTAAAGCGACAACTCGCGGATGGTCTCACTGCCGAGTTCCGGCACCATCTTCCCCCAGCGTGGCAGTTCATCAAGCCCATCGGTTCTGATCACGATATCCTGGGTGACCTTCCTGGCGTAGTGCGCCGAGTCGTGGGCGATGAAGTCGTGAATAGCGCGCAGGTCAGCTTTGGCCGGGTCCGACCAGATCACCATGTATCGATCTCGCGCTTCAAATTCTCGCTGGCGGTGGTTTTGCCCTGTTCGGCGGCCACTTGACCCTTGCGGATTTTATCCAGCACATAGAGCTGGTACATGATCTCGTCCATGTCGGTGTCATCGGGCAGTTTATCAATGGTCTCCAGGGCGTCCTGTTTGACGGGTTGCATGGTGGTCTCCTTCAATCGCTCTTAAGCGTTAACGGCCTGATCGTCGGGTAATGCATCCAGGTTCGTGTTTACCTGTACCGTGTAAGGGCGTGTTCCAGAAACGAACGAACACTCCAGTTACGTATAAGAATAACCCCCATTTGGGGTCAAGTTACTCCATGACAGGATTCAGGAGGAACCCCGACCGGACCCCGGCGGTTTGCCGGCGCGGATGTCGGTTGCCGGGAGCAACCGACCTACGGGCGGGCCTTGGCGTAGGTCGGCTGCTCCTGGCAGCCGACGGCCCTACGCCGGCACCGCATCCCCGGCCGGGCGGCGGCGCCCGCCGCGGTGGAACAGGGAGTAGACCACGGGGATCACCGCCAGGGTGATGAGGGCGGAGGAGGCGAGGCCGCCCACCACCACGCGGGCCAGGGGGGCCTGGGCGTCGGTGCCCTCACCGATCCCCAGGGCCAGGGGCATGAGGGCGAGGATGGTGGTGAGGCTGGTCATGAGCACGGGGCGCAGGCGGCGCCGGCCGGCCTCGGCCACCGCCTCGTTGGTGGCCATGCCGCCGCGGCGCAGGCGGCCGGCCTGGTCCACCAGCAGGATGGCGTTGTTCACCACGATGCCCGCCAGCATGATGCAGCCGATGCCGGACTGCAGATTGAGGGTGGTGTCGGTGAGGAACAGCGTCAGGATGACGCCGATGGCCGCCAGGGGCACCGTGAACATGACGATGAGGGGGTCGCCGAAGGACTCGTACTGGGAGGCCAGCACCATGTAGACCAGCACCAGGGCCAGCACCAGGGACACCACCATCTCGTCGAAGGCCTTCTGCTGCTCCTCGAAGTTGCCCTCGATGTTGAGGTCATAGCCCACGGGGCGGGCGATGCGCTCCAGGCGCTGCTGCACGTCCGCGGCCACCGAGCCGAGATCCCGCCCGGCGACGTTGCCGATGACGGTGATCTTGCGCTGCTGGTCCTTGCGCCCGATGGTCACCGGCCCGCGGCCGGTCTTCGTGGTCACCAGGTTGCGTACGGCCACCTGCTGGCCATCGGGGGTGCGCAGGGTGAGGTCCAGGATCTCGTCCAGGGAACGCTGCTCGGCGTCCTCGAGCTGCACCAGGATGCGGTAGGAATTGCCCGCCACGCGGTACTCCCCCGCCTTGGACCCCGCCACGGCGATCTGTATGGCCTCGGCCACGTCCCGCACCGCCAGGCCGAGATCTGCCACCTTGCCCCGGTCCACCTCGATCTCCTGCTGGGGGATGCCGGCCTCGCGGCTGAACTCCACGTCGGTGATGCCGGGGACGTCCTCGATGTTATCCACCACCTGGTGGGCCAGCAGGTCCAGGGTGTCGAGGTCGAAGCCCCGCACCTCCACGGTGACACCCTCGTCGGTGCGCAGCAGGCGTTCCAGCAGGAACTGGCCCTGGGGCGCGCGGGTGCGGATCTTCATGCCCGGGATGCGGCCTTCCAGGCGTTCCCGCAGATCCGCGGCGATGGCGGTGTTGGAGCGCTCACGCTCCCGGGCGGGCACCAGGGACAGGCGCACCTCGGCCCGGGCCTTGGTGCTGCCCCGGGTGCCGGAGGCGGTGACACTCACCACCGAGGACTCGGCCTCGGGCACGGCGTCGTAGATGAGCTGCTCCATGAGCCGGGCCTGGTGGTCGACGAGTTCGAGGCGGGTGCCCACGTCCATCTCGCCGGTCACCCGCACCTCGCCCTCGTCGCTGGGGGGCATGAACTCACTGCCCAGCAGGGGCGCCAGCAGCAGGGTGGCACCGAAGATGCCGAAGGCCACCAGCAGGGTGGTCCAGCGCCATCCCAGCACGGTCTCGAGGAATGCCCCGTAACCTTTTTCCAGGGCCTCCAGGCCGCGACCGATGCCGGCCGCCAGGCGGTCCGGGCCGCCGCCGGCCCCGGGCGGCTGCGGGCTCGCCAGTAGCCTCGATGCCAGCATGGGCACCAGGGACAGGGCCACCAGCAGGGCGCAGGCCAGGGAGAACATGATGACGTAAGCCAGCTCCTTGAACAGCACCCCGGAGACCCCGCGCACGAACACCAGGGGCAGGAAGATCACCAGGGTCGTGAGGGTGCCGGCCACCACCGCCGAGGCCACCTCGCCGGTGCCCTCCACCGCGGCGGTGGCCGCCGTGGCACCGTCGGCGCGGTGGTGGCGGAAGATGTTCTCCAGTACCACCACGGAGCTGTCCACCATCATGCCCACTCCCAGGGCGAGGCCCCCCAGGGACATGAGGTTCAGGGTAAAGCCGCCGAAGAACAGCAGGGCGAAGGTGGCGATGAGGGAGATGGGGATGGCCAGGGAGATCACCAGGGTGCTGCGCAGGTCCCGCAGGAAGAACAGCAGCACCAGCACCGCCAGCACGCCGCCGTAGAGCAGGGTGCGGGCCACGTTGGCGATGGCCCGCTCGATGAAGTTGCCCTGGTTGATCACCGGCACCACCCGCACCTGGGGAAAGGCGCGGTTGATTTCCTCGGCCTCGGCCAGCACCGCCTGGGCCACCTCCACGGTGTTGGCCCCGGGCTGCTTGCGGATGGCCAGGCGCAGGCCGCGCTCGCCGTTGACGCGGATGATGCGGGAGAGCTTCTCGTAGGTGTCCTGCACCGTGGCGATCTGGCCCAGGGTGACGGTGACGCCGTCGCGGCGGCTGATGACCGTATCGCGGATCTGGTCCAGGTCCCGGAACTCGGCGGGGGCGCGCAGGGTGACCTCGTGCTGGCCCTCCTCGATCTTGCCCGCCGGCAGGTCGAGGTTGGCATCGCGCAGGGCCTCGGTGATGTCGTTGAGGGGCAGCCCCAGGGCGTTTACCCGGGCCGGGTCCAGCTCCACCCGCACCTCGCGGTTGAAGCCGCCCCAGGGATCCACCTGTGCCACCCCCGGCAGGCGGGCGAAGCGGTAGCGTAGCTGGTCCTCCACCAGCTGGGTCAACTCCACCGGTTCCAGCCAGCTGGAGACCCCCAGCAGCACCACCGGAAAGCTGTCCACGTCGAACTTGGAGACCCGCGGCCCCACCACGTCGTCGGGCAGCTCGCTGATCTCGTCCTCGAGGGTGGCGCGCACGTCCACCGCCGCGGTGTCGATGTCGGTGCCCCAGCCGAAGTTCACCCGCACGCTGCTGTTGCCCTCGTAGGACTGGGACACCATCTCCTCCACGCCGGGCACGGTGGCGACCACCTCCTCCACGATCTGGGTCACCAGGCGTTCCATCACGATGGGGTCGGCGCCGTCGAACTGGGTGCGCACCGTGAGGGTGGGGAGCTCGATGCTGGGTAGGAGGTCGATCTGCAGGCGGGTGAGGGCCATGGAGCCCAGCACCACCACCATCAGGGTCACCATGGCGGTGAACACCGGGCGACACACGCTGGCGCGGGCCAGGTTCATCCCGGGCCTCCGCCGGCGTCCGCCAGCAGCACCTCGGAGCCGTCCTCCAACAACTGCTGGCCGAGGGTCACCACCCGACCCTCGAGGCCTTCGCCGCTCACCTGCACGCGGCCGGCCTCGCGAATGCCCGGGGTGACGGGGCGCCAGCGCGCGTGGTCGCTGCCCGGGGCCAGCACGAACACGCCCACCTCGCCATCGCGCTTGGCCAGGGCCCGCTCGGGCACGATGGTGGCACCGTCAACGGCGTCCAGCACCACCCGGGCGCGGGCGTACATGCCGGGTTTGAGGCGCAGATCCGGATTCTCCACCGCCACCTCCACCCGGGCCTGGCGGGTATCCTCCCGGAACACCGGGGCGATACGGGAGATGGTCCCCGGGAAGGCCTCCCCCGGATAGGCGTCGGTGCCGATGTCCACCCGCTGCCCGGGTGCCAGGAGGGCGTAGTCCCGCTCCGTGACGTGGAATACCGCGGTGATGGGGTGGAGGGCCACGATGCGCAGCAGGGAGGCGTTCTCGGACACCGTCTCACCCTCGTCCACGTAGCGTTGGGCCACCACACGCTCGCCGTCGCCCTGCTGCCAGGTCGCCCGTACCCGGGTGTAGTCGAGGCGGATGCGCGCGGTCTCCACCGCCGCCTCCGCCCGCGCCACTTGGGCGCGGCCCACCTCCACCTGGGCCTGTTTGGCGAGTTGATCGGCCATGGCCACGTCGCGCTGGGACACGGAACTGACGCCCCGCTGCTGGAGCTGCTCGATGCGCTCCAGCTCACGCTCCGCGATGATGAGCTGGCTTCGCGCCTCCGCCAGGTTGGCCCTGGCCACGGCGAGATCCGCCTCGGCCTGGGCCAGGGCCTGGCGGTGTTCGGCATCATCGATGAGGGCCACCACCTCGTCCCGCTTGACGGCATCCCCGAGGTCCGCCGTCAACCGCACGAGCCGCCCGCCCACCTTGGGCGACACCACGAACTCGGCCCGCGCCTCCAGGGTGCCGGTGAACTGGCGGCGCAGGGCGATGGTGCCCGTAGCGATGTCCGCCACCTCCACGGGCACCGGCCGTCGTTCCGGTTTGCCTTGGTCCGCGGCTGCCGCCTCCCCCGGGTCGAGGCGCTCGTAGACCTGCCAGCCGATGGTCCAACCCACGGCGGCCAGGAGGGCGAGGAAAATGCCCGTCCTCAGGCCCATGGGCTACCTGCCGCGGCGGGCGCCGGGGGGCGGGTCGAGGGGCGCTGCCGGCGGTGTCGGGATGGGGTCACGGGGAGCAAGGGATGGAGTGGATTCCGGTTGGGGTGAGGGGCGTCGGGTTAACTCTCATGGCGATACGAGCTACCCGAAATGATGAAAGCGGAGCGCGTATCGCCAGGAGAGTTCCCTCACCCCATCCCTGTACTCCGGGCATCCTGCCCTGCGCCCTGCGGGCCGCGCCGAGGCGCGTTCAAATCCGTTCCCGACGGATTTGTCCCAGCGGGAGAGGGGAGATCGTGCTTCGCGACTTTCACGTTAGTGCGCCAGGTGGTGTCCGGGTCCGGCTGAAGAACCGGACAACAGTATAAACGACCGGCGGGAGCGCGAGACGTTCCCCTCAGGTCCCCCGCCCTGCCGAGCACCATCTCCGGGGCCGCAGGAGCTCGTAGATACTCCATTTCCTGTCAAGCAGTCTGTAGGTCGGTTGCTCTCGGCAACCGACATCCGCGCCCGCAAACCGCCGAATCTCGTCGGCTGCCAAGAGCAGCCGACCTACGCCTCTTTCTGGCGCCAGGGGGTCAGCCTGTAGGTTGTGGAGTGAGGAAGGAATCACGACATCAACACTTGGTGTCGTTCAATGTGGCCGTTCCGAGTATTTCCCCCGTCGCCTTTATTACTTAACGTCTCGGGGTTAACATCCATTGCCGAATCAACACGGAATCCAAGGAATGACCCCAACGGACGAGGCCAACGCCGCCGGCGCCGAGCAACCTCCCCGCCTGGAGATCTCCGCCAGCCGCCAGTTCACCGCCTGGCTCGCGGAGCAGAAGGCGAGCCTGGCCTTCACCACCTACCAGACGGGCAAGGTGTTCTTCATCGGCCTGGGCCCAGACCAGCGCCTGTCCATCTTCGAGCGCACCTTCAACCGTTGCATGGGCATGTATGCCTCGCCCGATGCGCGCACCCTTTACATGAGTTCCCTGTACCAGTTGTGGCGCTTCGAACAGGCCTTCGAGCCGGGGGAGGCACACGACGGCTACGATGCCCTGTATATCCCGCAGTTGGGCTACGTTACCGGCGACCTGGACATCCACGACATCACGGTGGACGCCAGCGGGCGCCCGGTGTTCGTCAACACCCTGTTCAGCTGCCTCGCCACCACCAGTGAGACCCACAGCTTCACGCCCCTGTGGCAGCCGCCCTTCATCTCCAGGCTGGCGGCGGAGGACCGTTGCCACCTCAACGGCCTGGCGACGGCGGATGGGCAGGTCCGCTACGTGACCAGCGTGAGCGAGTCCGACGTGGCTGACGGCTGGCGGGAGCACCGCTCCAAAGGTGGGGTGCTGATGGAGGTGCCCAGTGGCGAGGTGGTGCTGGGCGACCTCTCCATGCCCCATTCGCCGCGGTTGTACCAGGGCAGGCTCTGGCTGCTCGATTCCGGGCGCGGCTACTTCGGTTATGCCGACCTGGAAAAGGGCCGGTTCGAGCCGGTGGCCTTCTGTCCCGGCTACATGCGCGGCCTGAGCTTCATCGGCAACTACGCCGTGGTGGGCCTGTCGCTGCCCCGCCACAACAAGACCTTCCAGGGCCTGGTGCTCGACGACGAGCTGGCGCGGCGCAAGGCCACGGCCCGCTGCGGCCTGGAGGTCATCGATCTCAGGTCGGGGGACGTGGTGCATTCGGTGCGCATCGAGGGCATCGTGGAGGAACTCTACGACGTGGTGACCCTGGCCGGTGTGCGGCGGCCCATGGCCCTGGGTTTCAAGTCCGACGAGATCCGCCGCCACCTGATGATGGGTGAGCCGGGTGCCCTCTGAGGGTCACGGGCGACTTTACAGGGCTTCGCAAGATAGTCTATTTAGAAGATATTTTTTAGAATATACTTGATACAAGAATGTTCGCCGCGAGTCGGCGTTGACGTCACACAGGGAATTTTTAGGGGGGGGACGTGAAAGGGGCCATACTCGCCATCGCGGCGTTACTGCTGCACACCATCCAGACCGTATCCGCAGCCGAGGCCACAGCCGTGGACCTCACTACCCTCGAGGGGGTGGTCCGCCACACCCTTTCGACCAACCCCGTGGTCCTGGGCCGCCGGGACGCGCGCCGCGCGGCCGACGAGGGACGTACCCAGGCCTTCGCGGGTTATCTGCCGACCCTTGACCTCACCATCGGCCTCGGCCGCGAGCGCACCGACGACCCCAGTACCCGGCTCGCTGGCGACGGCGATGTCTACCTGGATCGCGAGGAGGCCAACCTGACCCTGAGCCAGATGCTCTTCGATGGCTTTCGCACCCGCAGCGAGGTGGCGCGCAGCGAGGCCCTGATTGCCTCCGCCGCCACGGGGTTCGCCAATACCGCCGAGGACAACGCGATGCGCGCCACGGAGGCCTTCCTCGAGGTGCTGCGCCGGCGCGAGATCGTTGACATCACCGAGCGTAACGTCGCCACCCACCGTGACATCCTCGAGAAGATCCGCGCCCGCTCCGGCGGTGGTGCCGGCAACAAGGCCGATGTCCAGCAGACCCTGGGCCGTCTCGCGCTCGCCGAGTCCCGGCTGTCCCGGGCCAGGCGTGACGTCCGCAACGCCGAGGCCAACTTCGAGCGCGTCGTCGGCCCGCCCCCGGGCCGCCTGGTGAGGCCCGAGCCCCCGCGCGCCAGGCTGCCGGAAGATCGGGCGGCGACCCTGCGCCGGGCCAACGAGGAGCATCCGCGCATCGAGACCGCGCTCGCCGAACTCGAAGCCGCCAGGGCCACCCGTGACGCCACCCGCTCCGCCTTCTTTCCGCGTGTCGACCTCGAGCTGTCGGTGAACGAGAACGAGGACATCGATGGCGTGGAGGGTGACAACAACGATACCCGCCTAATGGCCGTGGCCCGCTATAACCTCTACCGGGGTGGCGCCGATGCGGCCCGCCACCGCCAGGCCGCCCACGACATCAGCCGGGCCATGAACCGCGTGGCCGATGAGCGTCGCGTGACGGCCGAGGAGGTGAACCTCGAGTGGAATGCCTGGGACACGTCCCGGGAGCGCATACCTTTCCTGTTGTCCCATGTGGAGGCCAGCGAGCAGGTGCTCCAGGCCTACCTCGAGCAGTTCAACATCGGCCAGCGCACCCTACTGGATGTCCTCGACTCGGAGAACGAGCTGCTGTCGGCGCGGGTTTCCTACATTACCGGCCTGTATACAGAGATGCTGGGGGTCTACCGGGTGCTGCGGGCGTTGGGGGGGCTGGCCCCCGGCCTGGGCATCGACCTGCCCGAGGGGACCCGGTATTCCGCGCGGGTGGAATGAGCCTCCCCCAAATGGGGGTGTCGGTTTTTTTTACACATGGCGTACCTGGGAGGCCGTGTGCCGCCGCCAAGTCATTGATGGGCCATGGCGGCCATGGAGTGGGAATGTTTCTTGCCTAGGCAGATTTTGTTTGCCGGTAAAGGCCGGGCCCGGGGCCCGTGTCCAGCGCGGCCGTTGGCGATGTCGTCAGTGAACAGGGAGCGGTGGCCCGGCCGATGGCCACCGTGAAGCGACCAAGGGGGGAGGTGCCATGAAGGGGCCGATCAATACGGAATCGGGTGCTCTCACGCCGGGAGCGGCAGTCGCGGACAGTGCCGGGGGGGCGCCTGTCCGCCTCGTCGACGATGCACCGCTTCTGCTTCAGGGCGAGTACCTGCGCCAGGGCGCCGACCTGGTGCTGCGCCAGCCCGGGGGTCGCGAGCACGTGCTCCAGGACTACTTCAAGGCCGCCGCGCCCGCCGATCTGGTGTCCCCCGGCGGGCCCAAGGTCCACGGTGCCACCGTCCTCGCCCTGGCGGGCCCGGCCCCCGAGCCGGTGCAGGTGGCCGGGCTGCTGGACAGCATCCGTGCCCGTTTCTCGGCCGAGCCCGACGCCGCCAGGATCGGCACCGTCAGGAACCTTGGGGGCGTGGTCACCGCCCGGGGTGCCGACGGCGAGCTGCGCCTGCTCAAGCACGGCGACGCGGTGTTCGAGGGTGATGTCCTCGAGACCAAGAGCGGCTTCGTCAGCATCCGCTTCCAGGACGGCACCTTCTTCCAGCTGGGCGCCAACGCCCGCGCCGTGCTGGACGAGTTCACCTACCAGCCCGAGGCCTCCGAGGGCAGCTTCGCCTCCACCGTGCTCATCGGCGCCTTCCGCTATGTCAGCGGCAAGCTCGCCGAACTCCAGACCGGGCGCCACTCCACCATCAAGACCCCGGTGGCCACCATCGGCATTCGCGGCAGCGAGCTGGACGGCGAGGTGGAGTCGGACGGTACCACCCATATCCTGCATTCCAGCGGCATCCTCGAAGTCCAGGACGTCAACGGCACCGGCATCGTCAGCCTGATCCGCACCGATACCGCCACCACCGTCGCCCCGGGCGATGCACCGATTCCGGTCTACCAGGCCCCGCCGGCCATGAAGGCCGACTTCCAGAACAAGCTGCCGCCGCGGCCCACGCCCCAGGAGCAGGAACAGGAAGATCCCGCCGAGCAACAGGCCCAGGATGCCGGCGGCTTCAACGAGTTCGCGCCCGGCGCCCCGGACGCCGATGACGACGACGGCGATGACGGCCCCGGGGGCGAGGACACCGCCGCGGACGGCGGCGCCGATGGCGGCCAGGACGACGGCGGGGACCCGCCACCGCCCCCCCCGGAGGACGCGCTGGCACCCGGGACCGAGCCCCAGACGGTGCTGCTGAACGCCCCGCCCACGCCTGCCGACGACACGGCGAGCACCAGTGAGGACGCATCCGTCACCCTCAACGTGCTGGCCAACGATACCGACCCGGATGGCGATGGCATTGCAGTGGTCTCTGCTAACCTCCAGTCCCTGAGCGGCTCCACCATCACCCTCACGCCGGACGGCACCCTCACCTTCGACCCGCGCACCAGCGACCTCTACCAGCAGCTTCGTCAGGGTAAATCCCTCACCGAGGGCATCAACTATACCGTCACGGATGCCCGTGGCGGCACCGCCACCGCCACCGCCTTTATTACCGTCACCGGCGTCAACGACGCGCCGGTGGCCGCGGATGACGCCGTGGCCACCGATGAGAACACGGTCCTCGGTGGCAACCTGCTCGCCGACAACGGCAACGGCGCGGACTCCGATCCGGATGCCGGCGACACCCTCACCATCAGCGCCGTCGACGGCTCCGGTGCGGCCGTGGGCAGCCCGATCACCCTGGCCTCCGGGGCCCTGCTCACCGTCAATCCCGACGGCACCTTCGCCTACGATCCCAACGACCAGTTCGGGGCCCTGAACGGGGGCGAGACCGCCACCGACACCTTCGGCTACACCGTCAGCGACGGCAACGGCGCCACCGACACCGCCTCCGTCACGGTCACCGTCACCGCTGCCAATGATGGACCCACGGCGCAGGACGACCTGGCCACCACCAACGAGGACACCGTTCTCACCACCGCCAACGTGCTGGCCAACGACACCGATCCGGACGCGTCGGACGTCCTGTTCGTCAGCGCCCTGGATACCACCGCCACCCAGGGCCTGGTGACCAGCAACGGCGACGGCACATTCAACTACGACCCCAACGGCCAGTTCGAATCCCTGGCCGCGGGCGAGACCACCACCGATACCTTCGGCTACACCGTCAGCGACGGCAACGGCGGTACCGACACCGCCACCGTCACGGTGACCGTCACCGGCGTCAACGACGCGCCGGTGGCCGCGGATGACGCCGTGGCCACCGATGAGAACACGGTCCTCGGTGGCAACCTGCTCGCCGACAACGGCAACGGCGCGGACTCCGATCCGGATGTCGGCGACACCCTCACCATCAGCGCCGTCGACGGCTCCGGTGCGGCCGTGGGCAGCCCGATCACCCTGGCCTCCGGGGCCCTGCTCACCGTCAATCCCGACGGCACCTTCGCCTACGATCCCAACGGCCAGTTCGAATCCCTTGCCGCGGGCGAGACCGCCACCGACACCTTCGGCTACACGGTAAGCGACGGCAACGGCGCCACCGACACCGCCACCGTCACGCTCACCGTCACCGGGGTCAACGATGGACCCACGGCCCAGGACGACCTGGCCACCACCGACGAGGACACCGTTCTCACCACCGCCAACGTGCTGGCCAACGACACCGATCCGGACGCGTCGGACGTCCTGTTCGTCAGCGCCCTGGATACCACCGCCACCCAGGGCCTGGTGACCAGCAACGGCGACGGCACATTCAACTACGACCCCAACGGCCAGTTCGAATCCCTGGCCGCGGGCGAGACCTCCACCGATACCTTCGGCTACACCGTCAGCGACGGCAACGGCGGTACCGACACCGCCACCGTCACGGTGACCGTCACCGGCGTCAACGACGCGCCGGTGGCCGCGGATGACGCCGTGGCCACCGATGAGAACACGGTCCTCGGTGGCAACCTGCTCGCCGACAACGGCAACGGCGCGGACTCCGATCCGGATGTCGGCGACACCCTCACCATCAGCGCCGTCGACGGCTCCGGTGCGGCCGTGGGCAGCCCGATCACCCTGGCCTCCGGGGCCCTGCTCACCGTCAATTCCGACGGCACCTTCGCCTACGATCCCAACGGCCAGTTCGAATCCCTTGCCGCGGGCGAGACCGCCACCGACACCTTCGGCTACACGGTAAGCGACGGCAACGGCGCCACCGACACCGACACCGCCACCGTCACGGTCACCGTCACCGGGGTCAACGATGGACCCACGGCCCAGGACGACCTGGCCACCACCGACGAGGATACCGTTCTCACCACCGCCAATGTGCTGGCCAACGACACCGACGGCGACCTCCTGTTTGTTAGTGCCCTGGATACCACCGCCACCCAGGGCCTGGTGACCAGCAACGGCGACGGCACATTCAACTACGACTCCAACGGCCAGTTCGAATCCCTGGCCGCGGGCGAGACCTCCACCGATACCTTCGGCTACACCGTCAGCGACGGCAACGGCGGTACCGACACCGCCACCGTCACGGTGACCGTCACCGGCGTCAACGACGCGCCGGTGGCCGCGGATGACGCCGTGGCCACCGATGAGAACACGGTCCTCGGTGGCAACCTGCTCGCCGACAACGGCAACGGCGCGGACTCCGATCCGGATGTCGGCGACACCCTCACCATCAGCGCCGTCGACGGCTCCGGTGCGGCCGTGGGCAGCCCGATCACCCTGGCCTCCGGGGCCCTGCTCACCGTCAATCCCGACGGCACCTTCGCCTACGATCCCAACGGCCAGTTCGAATCCCTTGCCGCGGGCGAGACCGCCACCGACACCTTCGGCTACACGGTAAGCGACGGCAACGGCGCCACCGACACCGCCACCGTCACGCTCACCGTCACCGGGGTCAACGATGGACCCACGGCCCAGGACGACCTGGCCACCACCGACGAGGACACCGTTCTCACCACCGCCAACGTGCTGGCCAACGACACCGATCCGGACGCGTCGGACGTCCTGTTCGTCAGCGCCCTGGATACCACCGCCACCCAGGGCCTGGTGACCAGCAACGGCGACGGCACATTCAACTACGACCCCAACGGCCAGTTCGAATCCCTGGCCGCGGGCGAGACCTCCACCGATACCTTCGGCTACACCGTCAGCGACGGCAACGGCGGTACCGACACCGCCACCGTCACGGTGACCGTCACCGGCGTCAACGACGCGCCGGTGGCCGCGGATGACGCCGTGGCCACCGATGAGAACACGGTCCTCGGTGGCAACCTGCTCGCCGACAACGGCAACGGCGCGGACTCCGATCCGGATGTCGGCGACACCCTCACCATCAGCGCCGTCGACGGCTCCGGTGCGGCCGTGGGCAGCCCGATCACCCTGGCCTCCGGGGCCCTGCTCACCGTCAATCCCGACGGCACCTTCGCCTACGATCCCAACGGCCAGTTCGAATCCCTTGCCGCGGGCGAGACCGCCACCGACACCTTCGGCTACACGGTAAGCGACGGCAACGGCGCCACCGACACGGGTACCGTGACAGTGACCCTCTCCGGCATCGACGATGCCGGCCCGGCGGGGGTCTTCGACCTAGCGAGCCTGCTGGGGGCCAACGGCGGCGACGGCAGCGCGGGCTTCGTGGTCAACGGCATCGATACCAGTGACTTTTCCGGCATCTCGGTGGCCGGCGCCGGAGACATCAACGGCGACGGTATCGATGACCTCATCATCGGGGCCTCGGGCGCCGACCCCAACGGCACCAGTGATGCCGGCGAGAGCTACGTGGTCTTCGGGCGCGCCGGGGGCTTCGGGGCCAGCATCGACCTCGGCGCCCTCGAAGGCAGCGACGGCTTCGTGCTCACCGGCATCGACTTCGACGACCGCTCTGGCTACTCGGTAGCCGGCGCCGGGGACGTCAACGGCGACGGCATCGACGACCTCCTCATAGGGGCCTACCGCGCCGACCCCAACGGCACCAGTGATGCCGGCGAGAGCTACGTGGTCTTCGGCCGTGCCGGGGGCTTTGGGGCGAGCGTGGACCTCGGCGCCCTCGAAGGCAGCGACGGCTTCGTGCTTACCGGCATTGACAGTTTTGACAACTCCGGCGTTTCGGTGGCCGGCGCCGGAGACATCAACGGCGACGGCATCGCGGAACTCCTCATTGGGGCCTACTACGCCGACCCCAACGGCAACAGTAATGCCGGCGAGAGCTACGTGGTGTTCGGGCGTGCCGGGGGCTTCGGGGCGAGCGTGGACCTCGGCGCCCTGGAAGGCAGCGACGGCTTCGTGCTCACCGGCATCGACGGCGACGACTACTCCGGCCGCTCGGTGGCGGGTGCCGGAGATGTCAATGGCGACGGCATCGCCGACCTCCTTATCGGGGCCTGGCGCGCCGACCCCAACGGCAACAGCAGCGCCGGCGAGAGCTACGTGGTCTTTGGCCGCGCCGGGGGCTTCGGGGCCGGCGTGGACGTCGGGGCGCTCGATGGCAGTGACGGCTTTGTGCTCACCGGCATCGACTTTGACGACCGTTCCGGCTATTCAGTGGCCGGCGCCGGCGACGTCAACGGCGATGGCATCGACGATCTCATCATCGGGGCCCGGGGCGCCGACCCCAACGACAACAGTAATGCCGGCGAGAGCTACGTGGTCTTTGGCCGCGCCGGGGGCTTCGGGGCGAGCGTGGACCTAGGCGCCTTGGACGGCAGCGACGGCTTCGTGCTCAACGGCATCGGCGGCGGTGATTTCTCCGGCCGCTCGGTGGCCGGCGTCGGGGATGTCAACGGCGACGGCATCGCCGACCTCCTCATCGGGGCCTTTGGCGCCGACCCCAACGGCAACAGTAATGCCGGCGAGAGCTACGTGGTGTTCGGGCGCGCCGGGGGCTTCGGGGCGAGCGTGGACCTCGCCGCCCTCGGAAGCGACGGCTTTGTTCTCACCGGCATCGACGGCGGTGACTTCTCCGGCCGCTCGGTGGCCGGTGCCGGAGACGTCAACGGCGACGGCATCGACGACCTGCTCGTCGGGGCCAACTTGGCCGACCCCAACGACAACACCGATGCCGGCGAGAGCTACGTGGTCTTCGGCCGGCCCACCGCCGGGGCCGCCGCGGTGGAGGGCACAGATCTTGCCGATGCGCCCCTGGACGGCACCGGGGCCGGGGAATACCTGCTGGGCCTCGTGGGTGACGACATCCTCAACGGTCTGGATGGTGACGACCACCTCATCGGCGGCGCCGGGGACGACTTCCTGGATGGTGGCCCTGGCGCCGACACCGCCGCCGGCGGCCCCGGCAACGACACCATCGTCTACGATGCCCTCGACACCCGGGTGGTGGGCGGCGGCGGTGACGACACCGTCACCACCGGCCCCGCCGGCTCGAACCTCACCATCGACCTCACCACCGGCCGCGGCGACCCCGGCGCCTCCCACTACAGCGAGTACCGGGATATCGAGATCTTCGATATCCGCACCAACGCCGACAACACCCTGGTGCTGGACGCCACTGCCCTGTTCGCCGTCACCGATGCCCGCAACACCCTGCGGGTGCGGGGCGATGCCGCCGACACGGTGCAGACCACCGACAGCGGCTGGGTGGACGAGGGCACCGAGGTGGTGGACGCCGTCACCTACCAGCGCTTCACCCAGGGCCAGGCCGTGCTGCTGGTGGAGCAGGGCATGACCCTCGCCGGCGGCCTCACCCCGGAGGTCTTCGACCTGGGGAGCCTGCTGGCGGCCAACGGCGGCGACGGCAGCGCGGGCTTCGTGCTGAACGGTATCGACGGCGGCGACCGCTCCGGCTACTCGGTGGCCGGCGCCGGGGACGTCAACGGCGATGGCATCGACGACCTCATCATCGGGGCCTTCCGCGCCGACCCCAACGGCACCAGTGATGCCGGCGAGAGCTACGTGGTCTTCGGCCATGCCGGGGGCTTCGCGGCCAGCGTGGACCTCGGGGCGCTGGATGGCAGCGACGGCTTCGTACTCACCGGCATCGACCTCAACGATTACTCCGGCCGCTCAGTATCCGGCGCGGGGGATGTCAATGGCGACGGCATCGACGACCTCCTCATCGGGGCCCACTACGCCGACCCCAACGGCAACAGCACGGCGGGCGAGAGCTACGTGGTCTTCGGCCGTGCCGGGGGTTTCGGAACCAGCATCAACCTCGGTGCCCTCGACGGCAGTGACGGCTTCGTGCTCACCGGCATCGACAGCTTCGACCGCTCCGGCGTCTCGGTGGCCGGCGCCGGGGACGTCAACGGCGACGGCATCGCCGACCTCCTCATCGGGGCCTACCTCGCCGATCCCAACGGCAACAGTAATGCCGGCGAGAGCTACGTGGTCTTCGGCCGCGTCGGGGGCTTCGGGGACAGCGTGGACCTCGGGGCCCTCGATGGCAGCGACGGCTTCGTGCTTACCGGTATCGACAGCGGCGACGGGGCGGGTTCTTCTGTCTCCCGTGCCGGCGACGTCAACGGCGATGGCATCGACGACCTCCTCATCGGGGCCGACGGCGCCGACCCCAACGGCAATAACCAGGCCGGAGAGAGCTACGTGGTCTTCGGCCGCGCCGGAGGCTTCGGGGCCAGCGTGGACCTCGGGGCCCTCGATGGCAGCGACGGCTTCGTGCTCACCGGCATCGATAGCCTCGACTTCTCCGGTCGCGCGGTGGCGGGCACCGGCGACGTCAACGGCGACGGCATCGACGACCTGCTCATCGGGGCACAGGATGCCGACCCCAACGGCACCGGTTCTGCCGGCGAGAGCTATGTCGTCTTCGGGCGCGCCGGGGGCTTCGGGGCCAGCCTTGACCTCGGCACCCTCGACGGCAGCGACGGCTTCGTGCTCACCGGCATCGGCAGCGGCGACCGCTCCGGCGTCTCGGTGGCCGGCGCCGGGGACGTCAACGGCGACGGCATCCATGATCTCCTCATCGGGGCCTTTGGCGCCGACCCCGACGGCAACAGCGCCGCCGGCGAGAGCTACGTGGTCTTCGGCCGCGCCGGGGGCTTCGGAGCCAGCATGGACCTGGGGGCCCTTACCGGCAGCAACGGCTTCGTGCTCACCGGCATCGCGGCGAACGACTTTTCCGGCAACTCGGTGGCGGGCGCCGGAGACGTCAACGGCGACGGTATCGACGACCTCCTCATCGGGGCCTACGGCGCCGACCCCAACGGCAATGACCTCGCCGGTGAAAGCTACGTGGTCTTCGGCCGGCCCACGGCCGGGGCCGCCGTGGTGGAGGGCAGCGCGGGCGCCGACACCGTGACCGGTACCGGGGCCGGGGAATATCTCCTCGGCCTCGCGGGTGACGACATCCTCAACGGTCTGGACGGCGACGACCACCTCATCGGCGGTGCCGGGGACGATGTCCTGGATGGCGGCCCCGGCGCCGACACCGCCGCCGGTGGCCTGGGCAACGACACTATCGTCTACGACGCCCTCGACACCCGGGTGGTGGGCGGCGGCGGCGTGGACACCCTCCGGGTGGCGGGGGCCGGCGAACTCATCGACTTCAGCGGCATGGGACGGCTCAACACCGAGAGCGTGGAGCGCATCGATCTCACGGGGACGGGGGACAACACCCTGGCGCTGTCCTTCGCCCGGGTCTTCGATCTGGCGCAGGATTTCAACCTGTTCACTGCCGATGACACCCGCCAGGTGGTGGTGGATGGGGACGAGGGGGATAGCGTCAACCTGTTCGCCGATGACCCGGCCGACGTGAGCGCCGGGGCCGCGGTGGACATCGGCGGCACCCAGTACACCCCCTACACCCACGCCGGCCTGGCCGCCACGGTGTTCATGGCAGACGAGCTGGCGGTGGACACCCAGGTGCTGGTGGGGTAGAGGCACCTCGCCTGCGAGGGGCTCCTGCCGGCCACCCGGCCGGAATGCCGCTGGGTGCGCCTATTCCAGGGCGCCGGGGCAGTCGGCCGCCTGGTTCCGGCCCGCGGCCTTCATCGAGGCGGCGCCTGCAGGCCGAGTCGGCGGATTGTGAGCGCCGTCAGCGCTCCCGCAGGGCGCGCTCCTGGGCCCGGCGGATGGGCTTCATGAGGTAATCCAGGATGGTCTTCCTGCCGGTGAGGATGTCCACGCTGGCGGTCATGCCGGACATGATGGGCAGGGGGGCCTCCTCCGACCCCAGGTGTGTCTCTTTGGTGCGCAGCCGGATCTCGAAAAAGTGTTCCCCCTGCTCGTCCATGATGGAGTCGGCGCTGATGTGCTCCAGGGTGGCCTCCAGGCCGCCGTAGATGGCGAAGTCGTAGGCGGTGAGCTTGACCGTGGCGGGCTGGCCGGGGTGGAGGAAGGCGATGTCGGCGGGTCTTACCCGGGCCTCCACCAGCAGGGTGTCCTCGGCGGGGACGATCTCCACCAGGTCCATGCCCGGCTGGATGACCCCGCCCAGGGTGGTGACCATGACCTGCTTGACGGTACCGGCCAACGGTGCGCGCACCGCGGTGCGCCGCACCCGGTCGGCGGCGCTGATGTTGCTTTCCTCCAGGCTGTCGAGTTCGGCCCGGGCCTCGTTGAGTTGGGTCCGGGCCTCGGTGATGAAGCGCAGGCGGCGCTCGCGGATCCGGCCCTCGGCCTCCTCGATGGCGGCGCGCACGCGGGGGATGGCGAGCCGCACCATCTCCAACTGGCCGGCGAGGTCGTTGACGTCCCGCTCCCGGCGGATGAGGTCCATCTCCGACATGGCGCCCTTATCCACCAGCGGCGCCGTGATCTCCAGCTCCTTGCGCGCCAGGGCGAGGCCCCGGACGAGCTTGTCCCGCTCGGCCTGCAGCTCCCGCAGCTCCTGGGTCTTCTGGGTCAGCTGCTGGCGCAGGATGTCCACGCTGTTGGTGAGTTCCTGCTGGCGCGAGTGATAAAGGGCCAGCTCGCCGGCGTAGAGTTCACCCTTCTGCCGGTCGAGATCCGGTGGCACGACGAAGGGCCGCTCCTCCACCTCCGCCGCGAGGCGACCGATACGGGCCTCGAGGCTGGCGATGCGCAGGCGGCCCTCGCGCATGGTGGCGGAGAAACGGGTGTCGTCGATGCGCAGCAGCACCTGGTCCCGGTCCACCCAGTCGCCCTCGCGCACCAGGATCGCCGACACGATGCCCCCTTCCAGGTTCTGGACCACCTGCACCTGGCTCGATGGGATGACCCGCCCGTCGGCGCGGGTGACCTCGTCGACCTCGGCCCACCAGGCCCAGGCCAGGGCCGCGGCCAGGAAGAGGACGGTGAGCCACAGGATCAGGTGGCCCGCCCGGGGCAGGCGTTCCAGGTGGGCCGCATCCACCTCGGGCAGGAAGTCGGTCTCCTTGTGGCGGGGTCGTTTCGCCATGGTTCAGTTGGGCTCAGTTGGCCGTTTCACGGCCGGGGTCGTTCCCCGACAGGGCCTGGAGGACCGTGTCCCGCGGGCCGTCGGCCACCACCCGGCCCCGGTCCAGGACGATGAGCCGGTCCACCAGGGGCAGCAGGGTGGTGCGGTGGGTCACCAGTAACAGGGTCCTGTCGCGCCCGGCCTGCTCCTGGAGCAAGCGGCCCAGGAATCGCTGCTCGGCGCCACTGTCCATGCTGCCCGTGGGTTCGTCCAGGAGCAGCAGCGGCGGGTCCAGCAGCAGGGCCCGGGCGATGGCGATCCCCTGGCGTTGTCCCCCGGACAGGGCACGCCCCTGCTCCCCCACCTGCAGGTCATAGCCATCGGGGTGGCGGCTCAGGAAATCGTGGATACCAGCGAGCCGGGCGGCCCGCACCACCGCCTCGTCGTCCACGTGAGCATTACCGTAGACGATGTTGTCCCGCACCGTGCCGCTCACCAGGGTGATGTCCTGGGGCACGTAGCCCATGTCACGGCGGATCTCCGCCGGGTCCAACTGGTTGAGGTCGGTTCCATCCACCAGGATGTTCCCCTCCTGGGGCACGTAAAACTTCAGGAGCAGGCGTTGCACGGTGCTCTTGCCCGAGCCCACCGGCCCCACCAGGGCCACCCGTTGCCCCGGGCGGATGTGCAGGCTGACGCGCTCCAGGGCCGGGACCTGTTGGTCCGGGTAGCGGAAGGTCACGTCCCGAAACTCGATCTCGCCCCGCAGCCCGTCCCGGTGCAGGAAGCGCCGCTCCAGCGGGCGTTCCTCGGGCAGGGCCATGATTTGGTCCAGGGTGCGGTAGGCGGCGCGGGACTGGTGATAGCGGGTGAGCAGGCCCGCCACCTGGCCCATGGGTGTCAACGCCCGCCCGGTGAGGATGGCGCAGGCGATGAGCCCACCCATGGTGAGGCTGCCCGCGGCGATCAGGTATACCCCCTGGACGATGACGGCCACGTAGGTGAGTTGCTGGACCAGCTGGGCGAAGCTGACGCCCCCGGAGGACAGGAAACGGGCCTTGAGTCCGAGGCGGGCGATCTCCCCCACCCGCTGTTCCCAATCCCGCTGTACCTGGCCCTCGGCGCCCTGGGCCTTGACCGTGTCCAGGCCCATCAGGGTCTCCACCAGTACGGCGTGGCGGCGGGCGGTGGCCTGGAACATGCGCTCGATGAGGCCGCGTGCCCCGTACTGGAGCAGCAGTCCCGTTAAGATCACCACGGGGATGGCGATGGCCGGCAGCAGCGCCAGGGACGGGCCGCCGATGGCGTAGATAACGGCGATGAAGATGAGCACGAAGGGCAGGTCGATGACCGTGGCCAGGGTAGCCGAGGTGAAGAAGTCGCGGAAGGACTCGAATTCCTGGAGGTTGTTGGCGAAGGCCCCCACGGAGCCGGGCCGGGCAGCGAGCTGAACTCCCAGGACATGCCGAAAGATATGGCTGGAGAGCAGGATGTCCGCCCGCTTGCCGGCCATGTCGATGAAATAGCCCCGCACGGCCTTCATCAGGAAGTCGAACACCAGCACGATGCCGACGCCGATGGCCAGCACCCACAGGGTCTCCACCGCCTGGTTGGGGACCACCCGGTCGTACACGTTCATCACGAACAGAGGCGTGGCGAGGGCGAACAGGTTGATGAGCAGCGAGGCCACCACCACCTCGGCGTAGGCCGGCCACGAGCGCCTCAGGGTGGACCAGAACCAGTGCCCCGTGAGTGCCGGGGAGGACTCATCGGCGGGGCCGGCGAAGCGGTGGGCGGGCCTGGCGAGCAGCGCCCTGCCGGTGTATTCGGCCTCCAGTTCCGTCACCGGCAGTCGCACCTCACCGCCGCCGGTGGCAGGCTCCACCACCGTCGCCTCGTCGCCGTCCACGGCCATCAGCACCACGGCGTCGCCGTCCTCGAGCAGCAGCACCGCCGGCAGCACCCGCGCCGACAGCCTGGCCAGCGGCCGCTGCACCAGCCCGGCCGCCAGCCCCGCACGCTCGGCGGCGCGGATGAACAGGGCCGGGGTGAGGCGGCCATGCTCCAGGGGCAGCCCCGCGGTCAATGCGGCCGCCGACAGCGGCCGCCGGTGATGGCGGGTCACCACCACCAGCGCGCCGGCGAGGGGGTCGTTCGCCGACGAGGGGGTGTGGCCGGGTGTGTGGTCCATGCAGCGTCCTTCGCTGGAGAGTCCTCGGGTGTGGCCGCCCATTATCCCTTGCCCTTGCCCCAGACCCAAGCCCGGGGAGCGGTATCGCGCGTGTTTCTGTAGACCTGCCAGCCGATGGTCCCGCCAACGGCGGTCCGGAGGATGGAGAAGATGCCCGTCTTCAGGTCCATGGGCAGCCTGCGGCAGTAGGCGTTGCGGGGCGGGCAGAAGGGTGCTGCCGGCGCCTTCCCGCTGGGTGATGGGGAACAAGGGACGGAGTGAATTCCGCCCGGCGGGAGCGGTGCGGGTCAGCGGCGCCTCAGGTCCGGCGCCGGCGTTTGCGGAGGGTGCAGGCCTCGATGGCCGGGATGAACGCGTCATCCGGGATGGCGGCCACGGCGCCGTGGCGGCGGCGCGCGGCGTCCACCGTGGTCCAGATGTCGGCGGTGGCGTCGGCCGGGTCCAACCCGTCGCCGGCCGCTCCCAGGCCCTGTACACCCCCCAGCAGAATACGTTCGTAGACGCTCTTCGGCGTCACCGTGAGGTCGTCTTCATGGCCCAGGGCCGGCAGGGCCCTGGCCTTCAGGTGCTCTGCGAGTTCGTGGCACACGGCATGAGCCCCGGGCACGGTGCAGTCGTATTCCACCCCGCCCCGGCGCACCACCTCGCGGGCGTGGCGGCAGTGCGCACTGGCCGCCGCCAGCACCACTGAAAAGGGGCATTTCAGATCGCTCATGGGGTCTATGGTAAGTGCCGCCGGGCAGCGGGGGAAGGCCTCCTGCGCACCGTTCCGCGGCGGCCGGCGGGGTTGCATCAGCCCGTCCATCGAGGTCGGCTGCCCGTTCGTCACGAGCGGTGACCCGGCCCATGGACCGGCGGCGGGGGCGATGTCATGAGCCGGTCTTGCAGGTGTTGATGCCCATGGCTCATCTCCTCATATGCCGGATGACCTCCGCCAGTCGGTGGCCCAGCTTGGCGAATACGAAGCGGCGGCATAGGGCCCCGTGAGGCTAACCGGTCCAGTGGGCGTTGGATGGAATGGGCGTTAGCCCGGCGGCCCACTCCCGCGCGGCCGTGGGATAACTGAAAAAACCATGCCCGATCTTCCAAGGTTCCTGGGTTGAGGCACCATCGGCTGGAACCTTGTCGGTAGATTTTACAGTCTCGCGGTTAAAGATCGGCTCGACTCCACGCGGCGTTTTTTAAGGCATTTATTTTATTCAATTTCATTGAGCGCGTCGGGCCATGGCATGGAGTTTGCTTGTGATTGAGTGTTGCTGTTTGTTCCACGTATATGGTTGAAAATCAAACACAGGAGTTAAAGTTCAATGGCCAAATCTAATCTACGTAAAGGCGCCCTCGCCTCCGCCCTTGGCGCAGCGCTGCTGGCCCCAGGGGGGGCTAATGCCCTGGTGATCGACCAGACTTCGGCCGGTGATGCCGCCACCCTCGCCGCTTTGTTGGCAGGCGCGGGCAGTGGCATCACCGTCGTTGGCGGTACCGAGTCCTTCATCGGCGATGCACTGGCCTCCGGCACCTTCTCGGGCGCCGGCGGCGCCATCGGCATCGATGAGGGTGTGATCTTTTCCAGTGGCGATGCCGCCGATGCGGTGGGGCCCAATGCTCTCGATGCTACGACCACCGATTTCGGCAATCCCGGTGATGCCGACCTCGACACCGCGAGTCCGGACCCCACCTTTGACGCCGCGGGCATCGTGTTCGAGTTCACCACCACCACCGGCGACCTGTTTTTCAGTTATGTGTTCGCGTCGGAGGAGTACAACGAGTTCGTCGGTGGTACGGTGAATGACGCCTTCGGCTTCTTCGTGGACGGCGTGAATATCGCCCTCGTGCCCGGCACCAGCGACCCGGTGAATATCGACACCGTGAACTGCGACAACCCCTTCGCTCCGCCCGGGGGATCCAACTGCTCGTTGTTCAACAACAACGATCTGGACGACGGCGGGCCGTTCTTCGACGTCGAGTACGATGGCTTCACCGACGTCTTCACGGCCTCCATCCTCGGCCTCGGCGCCGGCAGTCACACCATGAAGCTCGTGGTCGGTGATGGTGGTGACCGTATCCTCGACTCGGCGGTTTTCCTGGAGGCGGGCAGCTTCAGCGGCACCGACCCCACCGACCCCACCATCCCGGAGCCCGCCACTGTGGCCCTGATGGGGCTGGGCCTGGCGGGCCTCGGCTGGAGCCGGCGCAAGGCGCGGGCCTGAAACGAGGTTTTGCACCCGCCGGCCGGCGGCCAACACCCTGCCGCGGAGTTCCGCGGCAGGTTTTTTCGTTTTGGCCGGTAGTCGCCCAAAGTGGAGCAGTACGCCCATCCGGGCCGAACACCGGGGCCGGTCCCCGTCACCTGGCCTGGGGGTAGGGCCGGAAGATGAGCACGAACAGCAGCCCGAACACCATGCCCGCGAGATGGGCGAAGTGGGCCACGCCCTGCCGGGTCCCGTAGACCCCCGCCACCAGTTCCAGGATGCCGACGAAGACCACGAAATACTTGGCCTTCATGGGAATGGGCGGGATAAGCAGCATCACCATCTGGTTCGGGAACTTGAGCCCGAAGGCCAGGAGGATGGCAAACACGCCGCCGGAGGCGCCCACCGAGGGGGCCGGCGGCAGGATGCCGGCGTAACCCAGGGCCACCTGCACCAGGCCCGCCCCCACCACGCAGAACAGGTAGTAGCCGAGGAAGGTCGCCGATCCCCACACCCGTTCGACGGGGGCGCCGAACATCCACAGCACGAACATATTGACGAACAGGTGAAACAGCCCGCCGTGCAGGAAGGCGTAGGTAAGCAACTGCCACGGAGCGAAATGACCGGGCTCCAAAGCCGCCGGCAGCCCGTAGCCGATGTCGGTGCCGAGGGGCCACAACGCGAAGTGCTGGAACGCCGCGTAGGGTGCTCCCAGCATCAGCATGTAGCTCAGGCCGTTGGCGATGAGCAGGACGGTGACGACGGGTATGGGGCGGTTCCCCGGTGAGGGTGGCTGTTCCTGCACGGCGGCTCCGGCAATGGCTTTCTTCAGGTTTCAGGTGGGCTTGAGCACGGTTGCCTCAGGCCAATTCGTCCATCCACGCCGGGTGCTGGCCGGCGTCGAGGCCGCTCCAGGGGGTGATGTCGCGCTGGTAGCGGCGCATCACCAGGTTGGCCAGCAGGCCGGTCCAGCCGGTTTGGTGGGCGGCGCCGAGGCCGCGACCGGTGTCGCCGTGGAAGTATTCGTAGAAGAGGGTGAGGTCCCGCCACGCCGGATCGGTGTGGAAGGGGCTGTCGGGGCGCAGGGCGGGGATGACCCCGTCGGCGTCGTGGCGGTAGAGGTCCACCAGGCGTCGGGCCAGCAGGTTGGCGATCTCCTGGAGGTTGATGCGCTTGCCTCCCAGGCACGGCGCGGCCACCGTGAACTCGGGGCCGAGGAAGCGGTGGAACTTCTCCAGGGCCTGGACCAGGGAATAGTTGGTGGGCAGCCACACCGGGCCGCGCCAGTTGGAGTTGCCGCCGAACAGGCCGGAGGTGGACTCGCCGGGCACGTACTCTATGGTGGCCTGGCCGATGCCGGGGATGTAGCCGAGATCCTGGCGGATGGCATGGAGGCGGCTCAGGCTGCGTACTCCGAAGGGCGAGAGGAACTGCGCCTCGTCCAGCAGGCGCTCGAGGATGCGGGCCAGCATGGAGTGGTCCACCAGGGCCAGCAGGTGCTCGCCGCGGGCGTTCTCCCAGTCGGGGCAGGCGCAGACGTAGCTGCCGCGGAACAGGCCGCCCTTGTGCTCCCGCAGCAGGGCACGGAAGCGGGGCGCCCCGGCCAGCAGGCGCCCGTCCACCACCTCGGCGGCGAACAGGGGGATGAGCCCCACCCAGGAATAGACATCGATGCGGTGGGCGCTGCCGTCGGGGGCCACCAGCAGGTCCTTGAAGAAACCCGCGTCCATGTCCCACAGGGAGGGCATGTCCGAGGGGTCGCGCCCGGCGATGGCCTCGGCGATGGCCAGGAACTGCCGGTAGCACTGGATGGCCATGGCCTCGTAGTCCGGGTCCTCGGCGGTCAGTTCCAGGGCCATCACCGTCATGTTGAGGGCGAACATGGCCATCCAGCCGGTGGCGTCCGCCTGCTTGAGGCTGTAGCCGGGGGGCAGGGGCCGGGAGCGGTCGTAGACGGAGATGTTGTCGAGGCCGAGGAAGCCGCCCTCGAAGAGGTTCTGGCCGCGGGCGTCCTTGCGGTTGATCCACCAGGCGAAGTTGAGCAGCAGCTTGTGGAACACCCGCTGCAGGTAGTGGTGGTCGCCGTGGCCGCGCTGCACCCGTTCCGCGCGGAATACCTTCAAGGCCCCCATGGCATGCACCGGCGGGTTGACGTCGCCGAAGGCCCATTCGTAGGCCGGGATCTGGCCGTTGGGGTGGAGATAGCGCTCGTTGAGCATGAGTTCGACCTGGTCCTTGGCGAAGTCGACGTCCACCAGGGCCAGGGCGGCGCAGTGGTAGGCCAGGTCCCAGGCCGCGAACCAGGGATACTCCCACTTGTCGGGCATGCTGATGATGTCGTGGGCCGCCAGGTGCCGCCACTGGTGGTTGCGGCCGCGGTGGCGGCCGGCGGGCGGGGCCACGTGGTCGCCGGCGAACCAGCGCGCGACGTCGTAGTGGAAGAATTGCTTGGTCCAGATCATGCCCGCCAGGGCCTGGCGCAGGATGCGGGCATCCTCGGCCCCGGCCTCGGGCAGCATGTCGTGGTAATAGTCGTCGGCCTCGGCCTGGCGCGCCGCGAACACCGCCGCCGTGGTGGCGAAGGGCTTCTTGCGGCGCCCCCGGCACAACAGCAACTCGATGGTCACGGCCTCGCCCTGTTCCACCCGCCACTGGCTCCAGGCCCCGAACTTGGTGCCGTGGCCGGCGTGGTTGATGGAATCGATGTCGTTGGTGATGACGTGGTGGTGGAAGCCGTCCTTGACGTGGGGCTGGGCATTGGCGGTGCCCCACAAGCGCCGGGTGTTGGTCTCGTTCCCGGTGAACAGGGGCTCGGCGTGCTGGGCCCCGTAGAGGTAGTAGTCCCCCAGTTCGTCGTGGCGGGCCTCGGCCACCCAGGCGGCGCCCGCGGGGGGCTTGCCGCGGCGGATGTCGGGACGCGGGGTGTCCTCGCCCCAGGCCCAGGTGTTGCGGAACCACAGGGTGGGAATGAGGTGGATCACCTCCGCCCGGGGCCCGCGGTTGCGGGCCTGGATGCGCACGTGGATCTCCTCCGGCCCCGCCTTGGCATAGTGCACCTCCACGTCCCAGTAGCGGCCGCCGTCCAGGGCCCCGCTGTCCAGCAGGTTGAAGGGCGGGGCGCTGCGGTCGCGGCGGGCGTTCTCCGCCACCAGGCGCTGGTAGGGGAACGCCCCCTGGGGGTACTTGTAGAGATAACGCAGGTGGCTGTGGCTGGGGGTGGCATCGAGGTAGAAGTAGTACTCCTTGACGTCCTCGCCGTGATTCCCCTGGTTGCCCGTGAGGCCGAAGGCCCGTTCCTTGAGAATGGGGTCGCGGCCGTTCCACAGGGCCAGGGCCAGGCACAGGCGCTGGGATGAATCACACAGCCCCGCCAGGCCGTCTTCGTTCCAGCGGTAGGCCCGGGAGCGGGCCTGGTCGTGGTCCAAGTATTCCCAGGCCGTGCCGCCGGGGCTGTAGTCCTCCCGCACCGTCCCCCACGCCCGCTCTGCCAGGTACGGCCCCCACAGGCGCCAGTCCTCGATGCCCTGGCGCTGGTTCTCCAGGCGTTGGCGTTCCTCGTTCATTTCATGCTCCGCAGAAAGGGTGTCAGGAACCGTTTCCAGATTTTTCAGCGCCCGCGGAAACGGTTCCTGATACCTTAAAATCCCGTCCTTTGGGGGTCTCGTATCCCGGCGGCCGGGTGGTGGGGCATGACGGCGGGGTCGTGCGGCGGGATGTCTGGGCACGGTGCAGTCGCCACCACGCTTCCAGGGTGCAGGCCACTGACCAGGCCTGGGCGGGGGCGCCGCGGGGGGCGTGGGGCGGGTCGCCGTCGAAGATCTCGCCGATGTGGCCGAGGCCCGCCTCGAACAGGTGGCCGGCCATGAGGGCGAGGCGGGCCTTGGCGGTATCGCCGTCGCCGCTGGTGCGATACTCGGCGCGGGCGAAATGGCCCAGCAGCCAGGCCCATACCGGGCCCTGGTGGTAACCGCCGTCGCGTTCCGCCACGCCCCCCTCGTAGCGCCCCCGATAGCGGGGATGAGAAGCGGCCAGGGAGCGCAGGCCGAAGGGGGTGAGCAGGTTTTCCCGGCACTCCGTCACCACCGCTTGGCGGGCGGCGGCGTCCAGGGGCGAGAAGGGCAGGCTGACGGCGAGGACCTGGTTGGGGCGAATGGCGTCGTCGTGGCCGGCGGGGCCGTCGATGACATCGAAGAGGCCGCCGGCCGGGCGCCGGAAGCGCCCGAAGCCCGCCGCGGTGCCGCGGGCGAGGCTGGCGAAGTCGCCGCCGTCCCGGCCGAGCACCCGGGCCAGGGTGCTCAGGGTGGCTAGGGCGTTGAACCACAGGGCGTTGACCTCCACGGGCTTGCCGTGGCGCGGCGTCACCTCGCGCCCATCCACCCGGGCGTCCATCCAGGTGAGCTGCTGGCCGGGCTCGCCGGCCCGTATCAGGCCGTCGGCGGGGTCCATGGCGATGCCATAGCGCGTACCCCGGCGGTAGGCCTCGACGATCCCCGCCAGCACCGGAAACACAGCGTTGAGGGTGGCGCGGTCCATAGTGGCCTCGAAATAGGTGCGCCAGCCCTCGATGAACCACAGGGCGGCGTCCACGGTGTTGTACTCGGGGGCGCTGCCGGCCTCGGGGAAGCGGTTGGGCACCATGCCCTCGCTGACGTGCCCGGTGAAGGCCAGCAACACCTTGCGGGCCAGGGCCGGCCGGCCGGTGGCCAGGGTGAGACCGGGCAGGGCGATCATGGTGTCCCGGCCCCAGTCGCCGAACCAGGGATAGCCGGCGATGACGGAGGCGCGAGGCGCCTCCCCCGAGCCGTCGAGGTGGACCAGGTAGGCATCGGCGGCATCCACCAGTTGGCGTATGCACGGCGGCACCACGGCGGCGGGAATACCCGGCAGGGCGGGGGGATGGAGGGCCTCCCGGCGCGCCAGGGCGGCCGCCAGGGATGCCTCGAGGTCGCCCCGGCCGGGCGCGTCCAGGGCCACCCCGATGCCTACCCAGGCATCGCGCTCCAGGGTCAGCTCCGCCGCCCCCACCCGCAGGTGGGTGTCCCGGTCATCCAGACCGCGCTCGCGCTCCCGATCGAGGGAGAAGTTCTCCATCCAGGTGTGGTCGGTGGTGAAGGTGGCGCCGTCCCCGTGGATCTCCAGCCAACGCTCGCCGGGCAGGTGGACGCGCAGGGCGTCGTCGGTCAGCTCGCCGTGGATGGCGAAGGCTCCGGGCTGGCTGCTGCCATGGTGGTCCCGCCAGGCGGCCAGGAGGCCGAGGCGGAGGCGGGGCGCCGTGTCCCGTTCCCCACCGGTCCAGCGGAAGGCCACGCGGGTATGGTTCTCGCCGTGCTCCATCCAGATGCGCTGCTCCAGCTCGAGGCCGTCCACCGTGAGGTGCCACACCGGCAGTCCGTGGTCGAGATGAAAGCCCTGGATGTGCGCGTAGCCCCGGGGGGCCACCACGCCGCCGCCCCAGTGGTTGGTGTGAAGCGGGGTCTCGCGGTGGCCGTCCACCAGCACCGCGTCGGCCTTGGTGAAGACCAGGGTGCGCCCCAGGGGGGGATGGAAAGGGGCGATGAGCAGGCCGTGGTAGCGGCGGGTGAGGGCCCCGGACACGGTGCCCCCGGCGTAGCCGCCGATGCCGTTGGCCAGCCACCATTCGCGCACGCCGGCGGCCGTCGGGTCCTGGCAGATCTCCGGTCCCAGGCGCACGAAGGGGGGTGATCGGGTCACGGCCTAACCGCCCTCGCGGAAACCGGGATAGAGGGTCATGCCGCCGTCCACGTAGAGGGTGGTGCCAGTGACGTAGTCCGAGGCATCGGAGGCCAGCCACACCGCCGCGTGGCCGATGTCCATGGGGTCGCCCACGCGCTCGTAGGGGATGAGCCGCAGCAGTTCGGCCTCCGCCTCGGGGGTCTCCCAGGCGCTGCGGTTGATGGGGGTGCGGATGGCGCCGGGGGAGATGGCGTTGACGCGGATACGGTTGTGGGCCACCTCCTGGGCCAGGCTCTTCATGAACATGAGCAGGCCGCCCTTGGAGGCGGCGTAGTTGACATGGCCGGCCCACGGGATGACGTCGTGCACCGAGGACATGCAGATGATCTTGCCGGCGGCGCAGGACACCTCGGGGATGACGCCGCGGCGGCAGAACTCGCGCACCGCCTCGCGGGTGCACAGGAACTGGCCCGTGAGGTTGACGTCCAGCACCTGCTGCCACTGGCGCAGGGTCATCTCCTGGAACGGCGCGTCGCGCTGGATGCCGGCGTTGGCCACCAGGATCTCCAGGCTGCCCCAGGCGTCGATGACGGCGTCGAACATGGATCGCACCTCGTCCTCGCTGCTGACGTCGGCCTCGATGGCCATGGCCTCACCGCCGTCGGCTTTGATCTCGTTAACCAGCCGATGGGCGTCCTCCGGGTTGGCCACGTAGTTGATGGCCACTCGGGCGCCGGCCATGGCCAGGGCGCGGGCGACGGCGGCGCCGATGCCGGAATTGCCGCCGGTCACCAGGGCACGCTGGCCGCGCAGGGTATCGGGATGCAGGTGGCTCATGTCGGGGTTCCTTGTTCGGATGATCGCATTTTTCACTCGCAGCGCCGCAATGGCGCAGTAGTAAACGGTGTCGGGAAACTTATTTCAGGGGCGTCCTGCTCCCGGTACCTCGACGCGCAGTTGCTCTATGCGGCCGCTGCGCAACCGCGGGGCGTCTTCGGGGCTGTCCGTCTCCGCCGTGCAGACATAGAGGGTACGCCGGTCGGCACCCCCCAGCATGCAGGCGTAGGGGGTACCCGTGGTGGTGCAGCGGGCCAGCAGGCTGCCACCGGCCGCCACCCGCAGCAACTCCCCGCTGCCGGGGGAGGCGATCCACAGGGCGCCTTCGGCATCCAGGCAGATGCCATCGGGGGTGGCGTCACCCAGTTCCGCCCACACCCGGCGGGCCGCCATGCGCCCGTGGGGGTCGAGGGCGAAGGCCGTGACGCGGTGGGCGAAGGTCTCGGCCACCAGCAGGGTGGTGCCGTCGGGGGTGATGGCGCAGCCGTTGGCGAACATCAGGTCGGGGGCGAAGACCTCCACGCGGCCATCCTCGTCCACCAGCAGCAGCTCGCTGGCACGGGGGGCCTCGCCGCCGTGGAGGTCGAAGCCGAAGTTGCCGGAGTAGATGCGCCCGGCGGTATCCACCACCATGTCGTTGCAGTGCCAGGGGGCGAAGGCCGAGAGGTCGGCGTATTCCGTGATGCCTTCCGGCCCCACCTTCATCAGGCGCCGCCCGGTCATGTAGACCACCATCAGGGTGCCGTCGGGCAGCCAGCCGAGGCCGCCCGGCAGGTCGGTGGTGGTGGCCACGGTGGTGAGGGATCCGGCCCCGTCCAGGGTCATGATGGCGCGGGCGTGCTGGTCCGTGAACCACAGGCGTCCGTCATGCCAGCGCGGCCCCTCGGGAAAGGCGAGGCCGGTGGCCGCCACGGTGGTGGAGAGGGTCGCCGGCGTCATGGGGCGAGACCGAGGGTGTCCAGGATGAGGGCCGCTTGCTCCGGGGTGGTCAGGTGGATGGGCACCAGCACGGCGTCCTCGGGCGGTTCCAGGGCGGCCACCTGGCTGTCCAGGAGTTCGGCCGGCATGAAGTGTCCCCGGCGCGATGCGATGCGCTCCCGGATCATCTCGGGGTCGCCGCACAGGTAGGCGAAGCGGATGTCGGGGATGCCGTCCGCCAGCAGGTGCCGGTGGCTGCGCTTCAGGGCCGAGCAGGCCAGTATGGTACCCGTTGCCCCTTGGGCTAACAGGATCTCGTTGAGCCGCTGCAGCCACGGCAGCCGATCGGCCTCGGTGAGGGGCCGGCCCGCGCTCATGCGCGCGATGTTGGCGGCGGGATGGTGGTCGTCCCCCTCGATGAAGTCCCACCCCAGCCGTGCCGCGAGGGCACGCCCCAGGGTGCTCTTGCCCGAGCCCGATACCCCCATGATGACGATGATCAAGAAATACCCTTTGGTGTCGGTCTGCGACCGTGTTGTCCGGGCGCCATTATGAACCCAAGCCCCGGTGTCGTGCGCCCCCGGATTACAGCATTCGGCCGGGGGGCGGGATGAATCCCGACCCGCATCCGTGTCGCTGGAACGAGCGGTGGGGGTGTTTGTAGGACAACACCACCCGGGGTTTATACCTCGACCACGGCCTTGAGGGGCAGGTGGTCGGAGGCGATGCGGGCCAGCGGGGAGCGGTGGGCGGTGACGGAGACGAGGCGCGGGCGCGGGCGCACCCAGATGCGGTCGAGGGCCAGCAGGGGCAGGAGGGCGGGAAAGGTCGCGGGGGCCGGGGTGCGGGCGAACCAGCGGGTGAGCCAGCGCCGGGGGCGTCCCCATAGCAACCACTCGTTGAGGTCGCCCACCAGCAGGGTGATGCCGGCGGGCGGTCCCTGTTCCAGCTGTTCGAGCAGGCGCAGGGTCTGGTGGCGTCGTTCTCCGGGGGCGAGGCCGAGGTGCGTGACCAACAGTCGCAGGCCGCCGGCACCGGCGGCCAGGCGCACATCGATGGCCCCGCGGGGTTCGCGCCGGAATACGCTGAGGTCGATGCGCTCGACGTTGTCGACGGGCAGGGCGGTGAGCACCGCGTTGCCGTAGTGCCGTCCGTCCTTCAGCAGCGTGGGACCGGCCAGTGCGTGGTAGCCGGTGGCCTCCGCCAGCATGTCCAGTACCTCCTGTCCCAGCACTTCCTGGAGGGCGATGATGTCGGCGTCCAGTTCCCTGATGACGGCGGTCAGGCGGGGAAGGTTGGTGTGGCGGTCGCGGCCCACTCCGGCGTGGATGTTGTAGGTGGCCACCGTGAGGCGGCCGGGGGGGGCTGCGCCGTGGATAGGGGCCGGGGACAAAGGGGTTATGCCTTTTCGTCTTTGCCGTTGCGTTGGCCCCGGCGAACCAGCCAGTTGTGGACGCCCCAGATCAGGGCCACGATGCCGCCGGTGACGGCCGCGAGGACGGCGAACTCGGGCAGATCGGGCTTGCGGATGGCGGCCGCCACGCGGTCCGTGAACAGGGCGATGGCGAACACCCCGGGTCCCATACCGACGAGGGTGCCCAGCACGAAGTCGCGGAAGCGGATGTGGGAGGCCCCGGCCACCATGTTGATCACGGTGAAGGGGGCCACGGGCACGATGCGCAGGGTGATGATGGTGAGGATCCCCCGCTGGGCGAGGCGCCGGCTGAGCCTGTTGATGCGCCCGCCGGAGAGGCGGCGCAGCAGCCGGCGTCCCGTGGCGGAGCCGATCCAGTAGCTGGCCACGGCGCTGGCGATGCTGCCCGTCAGGGCCAGACCGAAGCCGAGCCAGGGGCCGGCCACCAGCACGGTGACGATGATCATCAGGGTCACGGGCACCGAGAGGATGCCTCCGGCCACGAAGGCCGCCAGCAGTAGCAGGGCGCCGCCGAAGGATTCGCCGGCCGTGCCGGCCGCGGCCACCAGGGCGTCCACCTCCAGCAGGCCCCCGAGGGGCGTCCAGCGCCACGCCGCCGCCAGTCCCAGCAACACCGCCAGGATGGAGAGGACGGGACCCATCTGGCCGAGGATGGACTTGCGCTCGTCCTCGGGGATGAGGCGCTCGGCCAATTCCTCGGGGGTGATGGGGGCTTCGGGGTCGACGATGTCATGTTCCGGCAACAATTCGTCGGCCAGGTCGGGCACTGCGGCCTCCAGATATTCGAGGGTGCGCGGACCGCCGCGCAGGGCCTCGATGCCTGCCACCAGGGAGTCGGCGCTGGCAATCCGGCGCGCCACCGTGGCCGCGTCGCTACCCAGGTGCTCGGCGAGCAGGCGGTTGCGCAGGCCGGCCACGCCGTCGCGTTCGGTGTCTGTGGTGGCCTCCACGGCGATGTCACATTCCGTGTCCAGCCCCATGGAGCGGTTGCTCAGATTGGCCGAGCCCACGCGGGCCAGGGTGTCGTCCACCACCATCACCTTGCCATGGACGGAGATGTAACCGTCACCGAGGTCCTCGCGGTGGGGGTAATAGATGCGCAGGCGGTCGGGATGGCGGGCCGCGTCGAGCCGCCGCAGCAGGCGCGAGCGCAGGACGTCCATGGTGTGCTGCTCCAGCCATCCGCCCGTCTTCAGGGGCAGTACCATCACCACCTCGGGCCCGTCGGGTTCCTCCAACCGGGCCGCCAGGGCATCCGCCAGGACGGGGGCGCTGAAGTACTGATTCTCGATGTAGATCCAGCGCCGCGCGGCGGCGATGGCATCCAGGTAGAGACGCTCCACTTCCCGCACCTCGGGACGCCCGTTGTAGGCCGGGTCGGTGCGGACGATGCCCACGCGGGACGGACGCAGGTGGGCCTCCACATGCCCGGGCCAGGGCGATGAGTCCACCGGTGGTGTCGCCTTCAGGGTCTCCCCGGTACAGCGCCACCAGCGCTGGCGTGCCAGCTCGTCCACGGCCAGGGCCGCCTCGCCCTCCACCATGGCCTGGATGTCGTGGAACGGGGGATAGGGCTGGCCCTCGGCATTCACCCGCAGGGGGTCGCCGGGGGCGTGGTCGGGCCGGTCCCAGCGGTCCCGTGACAGGTCCATGCCGCCGACGAAGGCGAGGTGATGGTCGACGACGACGATCTTCTGGTGCTGGGAGGCTCCGAAGGGACAGTCGTCGTCCAGTTCGTAACGCAGGCGGGGGTGACGGTGCCAGTCCAGCTTGTAGAGGGGCAGCCACTGGCGCTCGGCGGCATAGAGTACGGCCCAGTCCCAGTTCAGCACCCGTACCTGCAACTGGGGGTTCTTCGTGACCAGGGTATAGAGGAATTCTCCGAAGGCGTCGGGCAGGTCGTCCGCCTTGTCCTCACGGATCAGCCGTACCCGGGTGTCGATGTCCCAACCGAGGATGAGGATGCTGTGGCGGGCGCCCGCCATGGCCTCCCGCACGGCACGGAAATAGGCCTCGCCGTCGATGAGAAAGGCGAGCCGCTCGGCGGGCAGGATGCGCCAGCAGTTGGTGGATTCGCGGAGAATTGTGTGATCGGCGGCCATTGTTGCAGGAACGTTGGTGTCCTTGGGGTACCCGTCGCGCGGGGCCGCGGCTGGGGGTCGGACATGGGTCGAGGCATGCATGATAGCAGTTTCACATCGTTTCATTGACCGGGCGCCGTGTCTCCGTTGGACGGATACCCCGCGGAAATGGCAAACTGATCGATTAATTAGATTATTCAAAGCATTAAACAAATAGGGGAAAAGATAACCATGTCCGCACTGATATGTGGTTCCTTCGCTTTCGACAACATCATGATGTTCCATGACCAATTCAAGAATCACATCCTGCCGGACCAGGTGCATATCCTCAATGTGTCTTTCCTGGTGCCCGACATGCGCCGCGAATTCGGCGGCTGTGCCGGCAACATCGCCTACAACCTGAAGCTGCTGGGGGGCAAGCCCATGCCCATGGGAACCGTGGGCGAGGACTTCGCCCCCTATGGGACGTGGATGGATGACAACGGCATTTCCCGGCAACATCTGCGCACGGTGGACGGTACCTTCACTGCCCAGGCGTTCATCACCACCGACAAGGACGACAACCAGATCACCGCCTTCCATCCCGGGGCCATGAACTACGCCCACCTCAACGAGGTAGGCGCCGCCAAGGGCGTCACCATCGGCATGGTCTCGCCGGATGGCCGGGACGGCATGATCGAGCATGCCGAGCAGTTCGCGAAGGCGGATATCCCCTTCATCTTCGACCCGGGTCAGGGTCTGCCCATGTTTCAGAAGGACGAGTTGCAGACCTTCATCGAGCAGGCCACGTGGGTGACGGTGAACGACTACGAGTGGCGACTGTTGCAGGACCGCACGGGCTACAGCGAGCAGGATGTCATGGACCGGGTGGAGGCCCTGATTATCACCAAGGGCGCCGAAGGATCCGTGATCCACGCCCGCCCCGACATGCGTACGGAGATCCCCTCGGTTTCGGTGACCACCATCAACGATCCCACGGGCTGCGGCGACGCCTATCGTGCCGGCCTCCTGTACGGCCTCATGAACGACATGGACTGGGAGACCATCGGCCGCCTGGCGGCCCTCATGGGCGCCATCAAGATCGAGCACCACGGCACCCAGAACCACCGTTTTTCGCCGGACGAATTCGCCGCCCGTTTCCGCACCGCCTTCGGTTACGATTTCAAATAGGGTTTGGCGCGGCCGGGGATGTCGGGCAGAAGCCCGACAAATATACGGCCACCGCCCGTTCCTGCGGCACGGATGTAGGTCGGGATTCATCCCGACATCCAGGCCCGCCGTACGGGCCCCGAGCAAATTAAGGTGTCAGGAGGCGGCGGTGAGGCGCTGTTGCAGTTCCTCGGGGCTGGTGATGGGGGTGCTGCAGGCGAAGCCCTCGCACACGTAGGCGATGGCGCCGCTGTCCGGTGCGCTCCGTTCGGCGAGGGCGCCGGGGAGGCTGGCCTCACCGGCGGGGATGGCGAACACCTGGCGGCGCGGCGCGTAGGCGGCGTTGACGGTCTCCTGCCAGCGGGGCAACTCGCCGGCAGCGCCGCGGATGACCACGCTGGTGGTGGCGTTCAGGTACTCCTCCAGGGCCAGCAGCAGGGCGTTGTGGGCGTGGGGCAGGCGGCCGATGGCGGGCCAGGCGGCGCGCAGGGTGCGCTCGGCGGCATCCAGGTAGCGGGTCTCCCCCAGGAGATGGCCGAGCCGGATGAGGCCATGGGCGGCGATGCCGTTGCCGGACGGCATGGAGTCGTCCCCCAGGGACTTGGGGCGGTGGATGAGGGCCTCGTGGTCGTCGGCGGTGAAGAAGAAACCGCCGTTCTCCCGGTCCTCGAAACGCGCCAGCAGCACCTCCGCCAGGGCCACGCATAGTTCCAGGTCGGTGGTGCGCCAGCGTACGGCCAGCAGGGCCAGGATGCCGTCCATGAGGTAGGCGTAGTCGTCCAGGTAGGCGTCGAGGTGGGCGCGCCCGTCCTTGTAAGTGGCGAGCAGGCGGCCGTCCCGCCACATGTTCCCGCGCAGGAAGTCCAGGGCCCGGTCGGCGGAGTCGGCCCAGGCGGGCTCGGCGAACACCCGCGCCGCGGTGGCCATGCCCTTGATCATGAGGCCGTTCCAGGCCGTGAGTACTTTGTCGTCCCGGCCCGGGCGCACGCGCTGCTCGCGTTCCCGGAAGAGGATGGTGCGGGCCTCGTCCAGCAGGGCCGCGGCCGTGGCGGTGTCCAACCCTGCGTGGGCGGCGGTCTCCTCCAGGGTGTGGTAGGTGTGGAGATGCCAGCGGCCCTCGAAGTTGGCCTCGCGGTCGAGGCCGAAGCGGTGGGCCAGCACGGCATACTGGTCGGCCGTCAGCAGGGCCCGCGCCTGGTCAGGCTCCCACACGTAGAAGCGCCCTTCCTCGCCCTCGGAGTCGGCGTCCAGGCTGGAGTAGTAGCCGCCTTCCGGGGATTGCATCTCCCGCATCACCCAGCCCGCGGTCTCCACCACCACCCGCTTGAACAGGGGGTTGGGGGCGAGCTGCCAGGCCTCGCCGTAGAGGGCGAGCAGCGGGCCGTTGTCGTAGAGCATCTTCTCGAAGTGGGGGATCATCCAGTGGTTGTCCACGGAGTAGCGGGAGAAGCCGCCTCCCAGCTGGTCGTAGATGCCGCCGCGGGCCATGCGCTCCAGGGTGAACAGGGCCATGTGGCCGGCCTGCTCGTCCACTCGCCCGCTGGCGCGGGTGGCGGCCTCGTGGCGCAGCAGGCGCTCGATATTGGTGGGATGGGGAAACTTGGGCGCCTCGCCGAAGCCACCGTGATGCGCGTCGAAGGCCTGTTGGATCTGCTGGCGCGCCAGCTCCAGGGGGGCGCCATCGAGGCGCACACCGGAGTCGAGGCGGGTGGCATCGACGCGTTGCAGGGCGGTGATCATCTCCTGGTTCTGGGTGCGGATCTCGGCCTGCTGCTCGCGATAGGCGCGGGCCACGCCCTCGAGCAGCTCCCTGAAGGCCGGCATGCCGTAACGGCGTTCCCTGGGAAAATAGGTGCCGCCGAAGAAGGGCGTGTGGTCGTCGTGGGTGAGGAACATGGTCAGGGGCCAGCCACCCGGGCGCTGGGCCAGCATCTGATGGGCCGTCTGGTAGATGCGGTCGAGGTCCGGACGCTCCTCGCGGTCCACCTTGATACACACGAAGAGTTCGTTCATGAGCCGGGCCGTGGTCTCGTCCTCGAAGGATTCGTGGGCCATCACGTGGCACCAGTGGCAGGCGGAATAACCGATGGACAGCAGGATGGGCTTGCCATCGTCCCGTGCCTTGGTCAGGGCCTCCTCGCCCCAGGGATACCAGGCCACGGGGTTGTGGGCGTGCTGCAGCAGGTAGGGGCTGGTCTCGCCCGCGAGGGCATTGGTGTAGGGCTGTGGTGCTGACATGGGCCGCGCTCCCGACTAAATGTTGAGTAATTTAGTCGGATTTTACACGGCGCGTCCGGGTCTGTCTCTCTGGGAGGGCGATCAGGATACCGCCACCCGGTTGCGGCCATCGCGCTTGCAGCAGTACATGGCCTGGTCTCCGTGGCGCATGAGTCGTTCCAGCTGCTGGCGGGCGCCGTCCTCGCCGTCATCGTCCAGGCAGGCGACGCCGATGCTGGCGGTGACGCGCATGTTCTTCGACACCTGGGGCCAGGCCAGATCCTCGATGCGGGCGCGTATACGCTCGGCCAGGCTGCGGGCCCCGGAGGCGCTGGTGTGGGGCAGGGCCACCACGAACTCCTCGCCGCCGGTGCGGGCCAGGATGTCACCTTCACGGGTGTGCTGGCGCAGCACCCCGGCGACGTCCCGCAGTACCTGGTCCCCCGCGGCGTGGCCGAAGCTGTCGTTGACGCGCTTGAAGTGATCGAGGTCCATCACCAGCAGGCACAAAGCCTCCTTGTGACGCACCGCGCGGGCGACCGCGGCCTCGGCCTCGGGAAAGAAAAAGCGCCGGTTGTGGAGGGTGGTGAGCTCGTCCACGGTGGACAGTTCCTGGTAGCGCCGCCGCAGTTCCTCGGCCTCCTTGAGGGCCTGGGCTAGCTGGCGTGTGCGGTGCTCCACCGCCTGCTCCATGCGCCGCACCACCCGGTGACTCGCCAGCATGTGGCCGACCACGCCGCAGAACAGGGCCAGGGCGTGGCGGTGCCCGTGTTGGAAGTGATCCGTCTCGGGATGGAAGACGGCGGTGACGCCGAACACCGTGTCGCCGGTGACGATGGGCATGCACAACACCGAGCCCCGGACCGCGGTGGCGGGGGTTTCCTCGATGCCCAGCATGCGGGCGATGGAACACTGCGGTTCGTACTGAGGCTCGCGGGTGGAGGCGGCGATGCCCAGCAAGCCTTCGCCCACGCACACGCGGGTTCCGTATTCGGGCAAGCGCTGCCATCCCAAGGGAACGGTGCCCTGGACCGCCGGCCGGGAGAGTTCCGCGCCGGCAACGAACACCAGGGTGTCGCCTTCCACCAGGAAGATGGCGCTACGGGCCAGGTCCTGGTGCTGCATGAGGATGTCCAGGGCCTCGGCCAGGAGGGTATGGGTATCTTTATGCTGCATGTCCATGGCCGTCACCGCCGCGATCGCGGACAGCGTGTCCAGCAGGCCCATGAAGCGGCTGCCCATGTCGTTGGCGGCTCTGAGGAAGGGCGCGGGATTCACGGCCTCAACTTTCTCCTGCCAGGGCTGCCGCCATGTTGAGGGTCTGTTCGTACTTGCGCTCGAAGGCCGCGCTGATGGCGGCCATGTCTGTGACGGGGATGCCCAGGGTATGCAGTTCCTCCGGGATGGATGGAGGCAGGCCCGGTTCCTCCGCCTGGCGCCACTCCGACCAGCGGGCGCAGTTGCCGACCAGCAGCACGGTAGGCCAAAACGGGCCGCGGTAGTGCGGGTCGTGGTGATGCTCCATGGTCCGGGCCACTTCCTCCGGCAGGTGCCAGCGCCGTGCCAGCCAGCCGCCGGCGGCGTGGTGGTCGATGCCCACCCACTGCCGCTCGTGCTCCGCGAGGCGCCGGACGGGGTCGTCACCGGCCGCTTCCAGGGCCAGTGATAATTCGTTGGGAAAGAGGTGAGCGAGGGCCAGTAGGCCGAGGCCGTGGAGCAGGCCGCTCAGGTAGGCTGGTTCTGCCTGGGGTTGGTGGTCCAGGGCTACTCGGGGGGCCAGAAAGCGGGCCATGTCTGCCGTCAGCAGGGCGCTTATCCAATAGCGGCGGGCATCGAAACCCCGTGTCTGCTCATAGCTGAGGGCATCGCCGAGGCTGATGGACAGGCCCAGGCTGCGCACCATGTCGAGCCCGAGCACGCGGATGATGGCGTCCTTGACGCCGTAGATGGTGGTGGTATTGCCGAAGAAGGCGGAGCGCGCCACGCCGACGATGCGTGCGGCGAGGGCGGGATCGAGTTCTATGGCCTCGGCGACCTCCCCCATGCCGGCATCCTCGGAAGAGAGGATGGCCAGGAGGCGCTGGGAGGCAACGGGCAGCGGCGGCAGTTCCTGGAGCTTGTTGATGCGCAGGCGCGTATCGTTGGCAACGAGGTTATCGGGCATTGCAGTTCGCATCGAAGGGGCGCGGTATGAGACGTTTCGGTTGGTTGTTGTCGTTTGTTGTCTGATAGCGGCCGCAGGCCGCGACACTTTACCCCCTTGCCACCCCGCCGCGCCGCGGGTGTTTCGGTATCAGCGCCGGTAGGGCCAGGCGCCGGGATGGCGGGCCGCGAGTTCCGGTCGCGAGGCATAGGCCTTGGCCTCCCCTCGGTCCTTGAAGTTGGACACCACCAACCGATACCAGCGCCGGCCGTCCACCTCCACGCGCTCGATCCGTGCCGGCTGGCCTTGCTCGTGGAGTCCGCGCAGGGCCCGGGTCGCGCGTTCCCCATCGCGGAAAGAGGCGAGGGCCACGCTCCACCTGCCGCCGGCCAGCTGGATCCCCTGGCCGGAGGTGAGTTCGGTCTCCTCGGCCCACAGGGCGAGCTGTTCCTCGGATACCTTGGTCACCGGCTTGGGGGGCGCATCCTTGGGGGCGACGTAAAAGCTCAGGGGCTCGTTCATGGTGACGGGGGGTTCGCTCTCCCGGCCCACCGTGATGTCGCCCTCGATGAGGCAGACGATGTCCTCGTCCGGCTTGGCCTTGCCCCAGACGTCGGTGCCCCGGATCCCGGCGGTGACGGCGGCCACCCGGATGTCCAGATGGCGGCGATGGGGCCGCGAGAGCAGAGTGGTGGTGAAGCGGAACGCGCCTTTCGCCACCTCGAGGAGTCCCGCGAAGGGGCCATCCGGCTCGGCGGGCGGGGCGAAGCGTTCGAGATGGAAGCGCGCATTCTCGCCCAGCTTGACGTGGCTGCCCTCGGCGAGGCGCAGCAGCAGGCGCCCGCCGTTCCCGGTGCGCAGCCTGTCGGCGGGCCGCAGCACCATGCCCGGGGCCACGGGCACTATGGCGCCCTGGCGTTCCATCCAGGCCGGGGACTGAAGGCCCTCCACCATGCCCGCCTCCTGGGCGGAGGCGGCGAGGGTGGCGACAAGCAGGAGCGGAGCAATGAACGGGCTGAGTCTGTACATATTCTGGGCCTGGTCTGGTGGGTGGAGGGCCAACCTTCAGTATAGCCAGCGAGGCCCCGTGGGTGGTGGGCGTTCGGGTAGCGGCTGCAATGGGTGCCCGGATATCGCGCCCAACCGGGCGTCGCCAGCGGTTACACTACCGCCCCATGCTCCATTACCCCCACATCGACCCGGTGGCCCTGCAGTTGGGGCCGGTGGCCATTCACTGGTATGGCCTCATGTATCTCGCCGGCTTCCTCGCCGGCTGGTGGCTCGGCCGCTGGCGCGCCGCGCGGCCCGGATCGGGCTGGCGGCCGGCGGAGATCGGGGACCTGTTGTTCTACCTGGCGGTGGGGGTGGTGGTGGGGGGACGGCTCGGCTACGTGGTGTTCTATGATTTGTCCCATTTTCTCGACGACCCCCTGAGCCTGGTGCGGGTGTGGCAGGGGGGCATGTCCTTCCATGGGGGCTTCCTCGGGGTGTTGGTGGCCATGGGGCTGTTCGCGCGGCGGACCGGACGCTCCTTCTTCATGGTCACCGATTTCATCGCTCCCCTGGTGCCCCCGGGGCTGTTCGCGGGGCGCATCGGTAACTTCATCAACGGCGAACTGTGGGGCGGTCCGACGGAGCTGCCCTGGGGCATGGTGGTGGGGAACGGGCGCTGGGGCGATGTGGCACGTCACCCTTCCCAGCTCTACGAGGCGCTGCTGGAGGGCGTGGTGCTGTTCGTCATCCTGTGGCTCTATTCCGCCCGCCCGCGGCCCACGATGGCGGTTTCCGGCCTGTTCCTGTTGGGCTACGGGGGCTTTCGGGCGCTGGTGGAAGTGGTGCGCGTGCCCGATGCCCACATCGGTTATCTCGCCTTCGGTTGGCTCACCATGGGGCAGGCCCTGTCCCTGCCCATGGTAGTGGCGGGTGCCGTGTTGATGTGGCTCGCCTACCGTCACCGGCCCTCTGCCGCCGGCTGCTGATCGGGGCCGCCGGCGAGGCTGGGCCGAAAAAAAACCCGGGCCCTCGCGGGACCGGGTGCTCTCAAAAAGCGAGGATTGAGAAGTTACAAGGGCCACCCTACGGGAGCGCCCTGAGCATTTCCAAGCATTCAGCGTGCCATATTTTAACTCGCTGATAAATAAGTAAGTTTTTCTAAAGGCATGGAGTTCGGCTGAATCTATGTAAAGAATTCCGACAACACGACACGCCAGCCGTCGCGGTGCCTGACGGCATCACGGACCGCGGTGTATGCGATGTAAGCGGTTGATTTGACGGCCTGGGTACCCTGGATCGAGGGGATGTCGGCGGCGCCGGCGCGGCGGGACACGCCGGCCCGACAGATGGCAATTATTCCGACAAAGGAGACAACCGCCGAGTGCGCCAGGGGGCTTTGTGCGGCGCTTCGACGACAAACGGCGCTGCCCCTCAGGCGACGCCGCCATAGTGATCCGTGGCGGCGACGAGCTGTTGGGCGATACCGGTTTCGAAGGCGGAGTGGCCGGCCTCCGGCACCACGACGAATCTCGCTTCCGGCCAGGCCTGGTGTAGCTCCCATGCGGTTTCCAACGGGCAGATGACGTCATAGCGCCCATGGATGATGGTGGCGGGGAGGTGCCGGATGTGCTCGACGCCGGCGAGCAGGCGATTCTCGTCATCGAAAAAGCCGCGATGGACGAAGTAGTGGCTCTCGATGCGGGCGAAGGCGAGGGCGAAGGCGGGTGAACCGAAGGCCTCGATGAGTTCGCCACAGGGCACCAGTTCGCTGGTGGCGGCCTCCCATTGACTCCACGCTCGTGCGGCCTCGAGCTGTACCCGGCGGTCGTCGCCGTGAAGCCGGCGGTGGTAGGCGTGCAGCAGATCGTGGTGCTCCGCCGCGGGGATGGGCGCCAGGAAGCGTTGCCAGGCGTCGGGGAACAGCCGGCCGGCCCCATCCTGGTAGAACCAGTGCAACTCCTTCTGGCGCAGGAGAAAGATCCCCCGCAACACCAGTTCGGTAACCCGCTGGGGATGCCGTTCGGCATAGGCCAGGGCCAGGGTGGAACCCCAGGAGCCGCCGAACAGCTGCCAGGCATCGATGTCGAGGTGGCGGCGCAGCGCCTCCAGATCCGCGATGAGCTGCCACGTGGTGTTGTCCTCCACGCAGGCGTGGGGCAGGCTCTGGCCGCAGCCACGCTGGTCCATGAGGACGATGCGGTAGACCTCCGGATTGAAGAACTGGCGCATGCGGGGGTTGGAGCCTCCCCCCGGACCGCCGTGCAGGAATACCACGGGCTTACCGGCGGGATTGCCCGACTGTTCGTAGTAGATGGTGTGGCGCGGCGATACCCGCAGGAAACCGGACTCGAAGGGCGTGATGGAAGGATAGAGTTGGGGGCGTTGATTCATGGTGCGGTTGAACGAGATGGGTTGATGGTGGGGGGAGGCTTGATGAGTGGATCCCTCAAGATGGGTGGCGCATTATCGCACTATGTGGCGGGGTGTGTGCCGGCCCCGCCACGTATTAAGATGAGGCCATGAATATTCCCGGCGTCACAGGTCCCTTGTCCTGGGTGCAACGCATACCCTGGCCCCTGCTCATCCTCGGAAGCCTGACCCTGGGGCTTGCGCCTTTCTTTCCCGAGCCCCATCTGCTGGAGAAACTGAGAATGCTGGTTCAGGGTGAGCTGGTGCGCCCCATCGATATCTTCGATCTGTGTCTGCATGGCGCGTTCCCGCTGCTGTTGCTGCTGCGCGTGGCCCTGCACCTGGGGGGCGGCCAACGGGCGGGCGCCCCCTCCGGCGAGGATTAGGCCGGTGTGTGAACTGCTCGCCATGTCCAGCAGGGAACCCGCCACGGTGAGTTTTTCCCTGGACGAATTCGCCCGCCATGGCGGCTATGCCGGCTCCAACATGGACGGTTGGGGAGTCACCTTCTACGAGGGACGGGATGTGCGCACCGTGCGCGAGCCCCTGGCCGCCTGGGAGAGTCCCGCGGTGGAGTTCGTGGCCAGCCAGGACTATCGCAGCACCTGTGTGGTCGCCCATATCCGCCAGGCCACTTCGGGGATCGTGGGTCTGGCCAACACCCAGCCCTTCACCCGTGAACTCGGTGGCCGCATCCACACCTTCGCCCACAACGGTGATCTGCCGGGGCTCGAGGGTCTGGCATCGCCCCGCGGCTGTTACCGCTGTGTGGGCGATTCGGATTCGGAACAGGCCTTCTGTCTGCTCATGGGCCGTCTGGCTCCTCTGTGGCTGGAGGCGGGGCCGCCGTCGCTGGAGGAGCGGGTCGCGGTGGTGGAGGCCTTCGCGGCGGAGTTGCGCCCCCTCGGGCCTGCGAATTTCATCTACGCCGACGGTGAATACCTGTATTTCCATGGTCATAAACGATCCCAGATGACCCTCGAGGACATCCGTCCGCCGGGCTTGTTCTATTTGATACGCCAGTGCGATAGTCGTAAGCCCCAAGATCACCATCACCGGGACGCTTCCCTGGGCGGCATAGATATCAGCTTCTCCAGCCCACGCCAGGAAGTGATCCTGGTAGCCAGCGTACCCCTCACGCGGGAGGACTGGGTGCCCATGGACGAGGGTGAGCTGATAGTGGCCGGAGGCGGGCGGGTGATGCACCGTTGCGTGCCCGCGGGCTCGGAGCAGGCAATTGCGACCCCGGGTGAGGGGGGGTGATGCCGAGCGCGCAGCCGTTGTCAGTCCACCGCGGCGGGGAAGTCCTTGGCGAAGTTGGCTATCCATTCCAGGGCTGCCGCCTCGTCGCTGAGTTCTCTGCCCTCCAGGGCGTTCACCCGGCGGCGGTACTCGTCGATATGGCAGATCTGCTCCACCATACGCGCCCGATAGGCGGACTCGGCGCTGGGGAGGGTGACGCCCACCTCGAAGTGATTGTTCACGGGCCTGCACCAGGCCACCAGACCCTGGTCCTCGAAGGCGGGGCGGGTGATGGGGATGCGAATGGTGAGCAGGGACCCCACCTGCCAGCATTCTGCGGCGGCGAACCACAATCCACCACCATCGCCGGTGGCCGTGACCTCCGGATCGGGTGCGCGCGCGGCCAGGGAGACCTCGATGGGAATGTGCGCCGGGTGACGAATAAAACCTTTCATACTCTGGACCACTCTGGTCCCGGGAATACGGTGCCGGGTAAATAGCTCTCCCGATCTCCTGAGACGGCTTTCGTTGCCGCCCGCTGCCGGGTTTCTGAAGCTGGCTGACTGCCTTGTTATGTTTACATCATATATAGAAGAACATTCTATTCCTGTCATGGTTCATTTAATCTCTGTGAAATGCGTCAATATTTGGACTTGATGAGTCGCGTGCGCCACCAGGGCGTGCGCAAGGAGGACCGCACGGGGACGGGAACCCTGAGCGTCTTCGGCCACCAGATGCGTTTCGACCTGGCGGCGGGCTTCCCGCTGGTGACCACCAAGAAGCTGCATTTGCGCTCCATCATCCACGAGCTCCTGTGGTTTCTCAAGGGAGAGACCAACACGGCCTACCTCAAGGCCCATGGGGTCTCCATCTGGGACGAGTGGGCGGATGCCAACGGCGACCTGGGGCCCGTCTATGGCCGTCAGTGGCGTTCCTGGGCCACCCCGGACGGCGGGACCATCGATCAGATCGCCCAGGCCGTGGACCAGCTGCGCAGCAATCCGGATTCACGCCGTATCATGGTGTCGGCCTGGAACTGTGCCGATCTCCCCGACGAGGGCGTCTCGCCCCAGGAGAACGTGGCCCGCGGCCGCATGGCCCTCGCCCCCTGCCACGCCTTTTTCCAGTTCTACGTGGCCCAGGGGCGCCTATCCTGCCAACTCTACCAGCGCAGCGCGGATATTTTCATCGGCGTGCCTTTCAACATCGCCTCCTATGCCCTGCTCACCCTGATGATGGCTCGGGTCACGGGGCTCGAGGCAGGGGATCTCGTCCATACCCTGGGGGATGCCCATCTCTATCTGAACCATCTGGAACAGGCGGACGAACAGCTCGCCCGTGAGCCGCGTTCCCTGCCCACCATGGTCATCAACCCGGCCGTCCCGTCCCTGTTCGACTTCGTGTTCGAGGATTTCGACCTCCAGGGTTACGACCCCCATCCCCATATCAAGGCGCCGGTGGCGGTGTGAGACGGTGAGGCTGTCCCTCATCGCCGCGGTGGACCGCAACGGTCTCATCGGCGCCGGCCGGCATCTGCCCTGGCGCTTGCCTGCCGATCTGCGGCGCTTCAGGCAGATCACCATGGGCCATCCCATCGTCATGGGCCGTGCCACCTGGGATTCCCTGGGCCGCCCCCTGCCGGGCCGGGAGAACGTGGTGGTGAGCACCAGGCTGGCCCTGGATACCCCGGGCGCCACCGTGGTGCGGTCCGTGGACGCGGCCATCCTGGCCGCCAGTCGCGCCAACGAGGCCATGGTGATCGGTGGCGCCACCCTCTACGCCCAGACCCTGCCCCGGGCCGAACGCATCTACCTGACCCGGGTGGAGAGTGAATTCGAGGGCGACGTGTTCTTTCCCCGCTTCGACGAGACGGACTGGGTGGAGGTGGCCCGCGAGCCCCATCCTGCAGACGACGAGAATCCCTGGTTCTACGCCTTCACGATCCTGGAGCGCAAGGACCCCGGCGGCGCCTGAGAAGGGAATAAATCCCGACCCTGGCCCGTCTTACTGTTATGTTGGGACAACGCCTTACACCGTGATCGGTTTCCTGCAACGCCGCCTCTCCGTGCGACGGGCCTTGGAGAGCGCGCGCCCGCGACTCTACCGGCTGGCCTGGTCCTGGTGTCACGATGCCGACGAGGCCAACGACGTGGTGCAGGAGGCCTGCCTCAAGGCCATGGAACGCACCGCTCAGCTCAGGGACCCGGCCAAGACCGAACAATGGCTGGTGAAGATCATGTCCAATGTCTTTCTGGATCGGGTGCGGGCGCGTCGTGAACACATGGATATCACGGCCATGGAACTGGAGGCTGCGGACGATGGTCCGCTGGAAGCGGCCCAGCGCAGCCACGCGGTGGACCAGGTGCGTGCCGCCATCGCGGAGTTGAGCGTGGACCAGCGCATGGTCCTCACCATGGTGGATCTGCAGGATTTCTCCTATGCCGAGGTGAGCGAGGCCCTCGATATTCCCGTGGGCACGGTGATGAGCCGCTTGTGTCGTGCCCGCAGGCGCTTGAAAGAGCAATTGTTATTGCAGGCGGCCATACCCCGTTCCGCCGTGGCCGGACACCTGAGGCGCGTCAAATGAGCACAGATGACATGGATCTTTCCGACGAGTCCCTCAACGCCATCGTGGATGGTGAGTATCCCATGCACGAGCAGGCGGAACTCATGGCCGTGGTGCAGGCCCATGCCTCCCATAGCAACCGCCTGTGCGCCCTGCGTTCCCTCAAGGTTATGGTGCAGAACGCCTATGCGGAAGTGCCGGCCCCGGCCGGCGGGAATCGCCGACGCCGGCGTGTCGGTCTCATGGGGGTCGCGGCTTCGCTGGTCCTGGGGCTGGCTGCCGTTCTCGGTGTGGGTCTGTACGGTGACGCCCGGCAGGCGGAGCGCTTCGTGGTCCTCGATGCCGATGGCCGCGGCCAGCGCCCGGCGGTGGCGGAAGACCGGGAGACACGCATCGTGTTCCACCTGCTGGATGGGGACATGGATAAGGCGGGCGAACTGCTCGACGAGATCGAGACCCTGCTGGCAGATTACCGCCACCGCAACGCCGCGCTGCGCGTCGAGGTGGTGGCCCACAGCGATGGCCTGGCCCTGTTGCGCCGGCGCCTGTCCAGCCATCAGGAACGTGTCGCCAGCCTGGCCGAGGCCTACCCCAACCTGGCCTTCGTCGCCTGCAGTAATACGGTGCGCCGGCTGCGGGTGGAGAAGGGGCTGGAGGTGACCCTGGTGCCCGAGGCCCGTGAGACGGCATCCGGCGTGACCCATGTGGTTAAGCGCCAGCAGGAGGGATGGGCCTATATCAAGGTTTGATGGTTCCAAAGGCCATGACCTTTAGACGGTGAGGTCGTGGTGCCCCATGGTACGGGGATGAGTCGACACCGCACCATAAACAGTTGTTTGGAGGATATAGCAATGAACAAGACATTCGTAATGTTAGGGGCCGCAGTCATGTGGGCCATGATGGGTATCGGTGGTGCCGTGGCCTATGAGAAACAGAAGGTGGTCTACCACATCAATTATGACGACCCCAAGACCCAGGCCGGCGCCCTGCGCAACATCCAGAACCACATCAACGCGGTGGGCAAGGAAAATTTGGAGCTGCGAGTGGTGATGCACGGCAACGGCCTGTCGCTGCTGCTCGATCCGGACATGAAGGGTGAGGCCACCCTGGCGGCCAATGCCACTCCCCAGATGCAGGCCAAGGTGGCCGGTCTCAAGGACCAGGGCATCACCTTCAAGGTGTGCGCCAATACCCTCAAGGGCAAGAAGGTCACGGACCCCGAGAATCAGCTCTACGATTTCACCAAGGCGGACATCGTGCCGAGCGGCGTGGCCGAGCTGGCCGCCCTCCAGGCCCAGGGTTTCACCTATATCAAGCCCTGATCCGCAAACCGGTTTCCCGGGCGGTAGGATACGGCTGCCCGGGACCTTGACGGCCCGCCTCGTGCGGGCTTTTTTTGGCTCGTCAGCAGAATTCGTGGGTGAATGTTTCGCTCGCGGTGAGCAGGCTGTCGGGATGAATCCCGACCTACAAAAAGCGTAACCGCGAAAGACGCGAAATGACGCGAAAAGGGAGAAGGTCAGAGGCGTAGGTCGGCTGCTCTTGGCAGCCGACGGAAACTCGGCGCTTTGCGGGCGCGGATGTCGGTTGCCGAGAGCAACCGACCTACAGACTGAAGCCCGACACACACCCCCACCGCCCATTCCTTTGGCACGGATGTAGGTCGGGATTCATCCCGACAATCAAACCCTTCAGGCCTTGAGGTCGGGGCGGGAAAAGCGCGGGCAATGGAAGTCGAAGCGGCGTCCGTCCTCCAAGCGCAGGGCCGTCAGCCGGCCGCCCCACAGACAGCCCATGTCCAGGGGGTGGACGCGCAGGGCGGGGTCCGGTAGCGGGGCCAGGGCCAGGGTGGACCAGTGGCCGAAGATGATGGGCTCGCCCGCACTGGCGCGGCCCGGCACGGCGTACCAGGGCATCAACGGCGGCGGGACGTCGGTGGGCGGGCGTTTCTCAGCCAGGTCCATGCGACCATGGGTGTCGCAGTAGCGCAGGCGGGTGAAGACGTTGGTGATGCAGCGCAGGCGATCCCAGCCCGTCAGATCCTCGTTCCAACGGCTGGGCCCATCGCCGTACATGTGGGCCAGGAATTCCCCGTGGCCTGTCCCGCGCAGTACCTCATGGAGTTCGGCGGCGAGGCGTTCGGCATCCGCCACATTCCATTGGGGGACCAGACCGGCGTGGACCAGGGTATAGCCATGGCCGCGATGTATCAGGGGCCGATGGCGTAGCCAGTCCAGCAGTTCGTCGCGGTCGGGGGCCTGCAGAATGGCGTCGAGGGTGTCTTTCTTCTTCGGCTTGTGCTCGGGGCGCGCGGCCACGGCCAGCAGATGCAGGTCGTGGTTGCCGAGTACGGTGACGGCGGCGTCACCGAGGTCTCGCACCAGGCGCAGGACCTCCAGGGAATGGGGGCCGCGGTTCACCAGATCCCCCGTGAACCACAGCCGGTCGCCGGCGGTATCGAAGCGGATGGCCTCCAGCAGCGCGAGCAGCGGGTCGTGGCACCCCTGGATGTCGCCGATGGCGTAGGTGGGCATCAGGCCGCTACCGTGGCGACGATGCGGTGACCGCCCGGGGTACTGTGGATATCGTCCATGGCGCGGATGGCCCGGCCCGGCTGACATCGGCCGGGCACCTCACTTCGGTCAATGCAGGGTATGGGGCACCGCCAGGGAAAAGGCGGGGATGACGGCTTCGAACTCGCTGCCGTCGTCGGCGCGCATGAAATACTCGCCGCGCATGCTGCCCACCGGGGTCTCTATGAGGGTGCCGCTGGTGTACTGGAACTGCTGACCGGGTTGCAGATGAGGCTGCTGACCCACTACGCCTTCCCCGTTCACCTCCTGGACCTGACCCTCGGCGTCGGTGATGACCCAGTGCCTGGACAGCAATTGGGCGGCGATGCTGCCGGTGTTGGAGATGGTAATGGTATAGGCGAAGGCGTAACGGTCGCTGCCCGGATCGGACTGCTCGGGCAGGTAGACGCTTTCCGCGTGCACATCGATGCTGTAGCTGTGTTCGTCTGACATTAAAGTGAGTGCCATGGTGGTGTGAGTACCGGATCGGGCTCAGCCAAGGTCCCGCGGTGTGGGGGGGCGAGCCGGCTGCTGAAAGAAGAAGGCCTCTTCGCCGAAGGCCGGGCGCAGGTCGTCCAGCCAGGTGGCGCCGTCATCGTAACGAGCGAAAAAGGGCCGTTGCACCCAGCGGGGGTCGCGGGCCTGGATGAACCGCAAGACGAACACCTTCTCGCCATGGATCTCTGCCACGCCCTGGATCTCTACCTTGCCGGGACTGGCGCTCATGGATGGACCGCGCGCGGTGCGTGCGAGGCCGGATACCCGGCTGATGGCCGTGCGGTAGACATCCCACGCCCGTGCCAGGGGCACCTCGAAGTAACGCCGCGCGCCGGTGTCCCGTTCCACGAACATATAGTACGGGATCATGCCGAGCCTCACCTGGGTGCGCCACATGCGGGACCACACTCCGGGATCGTCGTTGATGTTGGCCAGCAGGGGGGCCTGGGTGCGGATCTCCGCCCCGGTGTCGCGGATGCGCCGGATGGCCTCGCGGGCGATGGGTGTCTCCATCTCCCGCCAATGATTGAAATGGGCCATGAGGGCGAGGTGGCGGCCGCTGCGCACGGTCTTCTCGAACAGGCGCAGCAGATCGTCGGCGTCGTCGTCGGTGACGTAACGCTGGGGCCAGAAGGTCAGCGACTTGGTGCCGATGCGGATGTGCTGCACGTGTTCCAGGGATGGCTGGAGCAGGCCCGCCAGGTAGTCGGCCAGGTGCCGGGTCTTCATCACCATGGGGTCGCCACCGGTGATCAGAAGGTCTGATACCTCGTGGTGGCGGCGCAGATACTCGTGCAGCAGCCCCGCCTCCTTGGCGGAGAAGCGCAGGGTGGTGTCGCCCACGAACTGGGCCCAGCGGAAGCAGAAGGTGCAGTAGGAATGGCAGGTCTGGCCGTGGCTGGGGAAGAACAGCACGGTCTCCCGGTACTTGTGCTGCAGGCCCGGCACCCGCTCGCCGTCCAGATCAGGCACGTTGAGTTCCTGCTGGTCCCCGGGGTGAGGATTGAGCCCCTGACGGATCTCATGGGCCACCGCGCGCCGTTCACTGCGGTCGCCCGCGCGCCTGTGGACCTCCGCCATGCGTTGGAAGTCCGCGTCGGAGAGCATGCCGCGCTGGGGAAAGGTGAGCTGGAACACCGGATCCTCGGGGGCCCGGTCCCAGTCGATGAGGACGTCCGTCACGTAGCGGTTGACGCGGAAGGGCAGCACGTCCGCCACTATCTTCATGTCGGCTACCAGTTCCTGCGGCAGGCCATGCAGTTGGGTAATGCGATCCAGGTGGCGCTCGGTATAGACCTCATAGCGGCTGGGTACGCCCGGCCAGGGCGCGTATGCCGCGGCATTACTTTTCGTTCTCTGCAGGGCAGTTTCGTAGGGCATGATTCGATTCGGGTAGTTGGCGGTTGAACGGTCCGGTAGGGACTCCCCGCTGGCGGAGGTCCCGCCTGCGGCCGCTCAGGGATACTTGGGTACCCGGGCCATTGCCTGCCTGTCCAGCCCCCAGCCCACTAGCGGCGGGCGGTGCGCAAGCACGGGTGCCGGCGGTCAACCGGGACGATCCAAGTCAGCAACCTTAACATTGGAGCGGGTGGCCATCAAACCGGCTATGTCATTGTTTTGCGGTTCGATGGCCCGTCCGAGGGGCACCGCGCCGGATGGCCGGGCCGGCGTCGTGGGTCGCGAGCGTGGGTAACGCCAGGGGCCCCACCGGATGATGGAACGGCCGGCATCGGGTCTCTGCGCCCGCTGGCCGGACGGTCCCGCGTGCCCGTACGCCCCGCCCTCGGGTGCCTGAACTGCCGGAATTGCCGAACACCTTAAACTGTGCGATGTTAGCCGCCTCTTAAGTCATCACAATCAGAACTCTCCCAGTGAGCCATCGCGATTACCTGCTTGCGGTCGCCATCGCGGCGGCGGCGTATATGCCGTATCACACCGTGGCTGCGGCGGATTGGTCGCTTTGTGTCGACCAGGAGGTGGTGCCGCCGCGCCCGCCATGGGAGGGCGATGCGGGTCTCCTCGATGCCGGGGCACTGGAGTTGTTCGCGGACGAGGCGGTCCTCGAACGCGACGGCATATCCACCCTGCGCGGCGACGTGCGGGTGCTGCGGGACGGCGACCGGCTCCATGGCGGCCTCGTGGTCTACGATCGCGATGCCGACGCCATGGATATCGGGGATACCGTGCGCTACTGGAGCAGCGACCTCTATCTCAGCGGCAGCCGCGCCCACTACGAGTTCGGCACCGGCGAGGCGTGGCTGGATGACGTGACCTTCCGTCTCGGCCAGGAACATGCGCGGGGTACCGCCGACACCGTGAGGCTGAGCACCGCTGACGTGCTGCTAATGGAGCGCATGACGTATACGACTTGTTCGCCCGGCGCGGTGGATTGGGAAATCGGGGCCGCCAGCGTCGAGATCGACCGTGATGCCGACGTGGGTGTGGCGAGGCACGCCAAACTGGAATTCAAGGGCGTGCCCATTCTCTATACGCCCTATCTCAGCTTCCCCCTGAGCGATACCCGCAAGAGCGGTTTCCTGGCCCCCACCATCGGTCAGTCCACCGAGACCGGCTTGGACGTGACCATTCCCTACTACTGGAACATCGCCCCCGAGCGGGACGCCACCCTGGCGCTACGGCACATGTCGGACCGGGGTACCCTGTTCCAGGGCGAATACCGCTACCTGGTGGATGACGGCCACGACGGCGAGGGCCTGTTGAACCTCGAATATCTGCCGGATGACGACGAGTTCGGTGCGGATCGCAGCCTCATTGCCCTGGAGCACCGGCAGCGGCTCAATCCTTACTGGCGTACCCGGGTGGATTTCACCAACCTGTCGGACGGTGAATACCTGAATGACCTGGGCACCGATCTGGCGGTATCCAGCACCCGCTTCCTGCGTCGCCACGCCGAACTCGGCTATGCGAGATACGGCTGGAACGTAATCGGACGCGTGGAACACTTTCAGATCCTCGACGACAGCATTCGCCAGGCCAGCCGGCCCTACCGCCGCCTGCCCCAATTGCGCGCCACCTATTCCAAACTCTTCGACGACCGTCGCCTGCGATTCGACTTCACTGGCGAGGCGGTGAACTTCGATCAGGATGACCGCGTCGAGGGCGGGCGCTACCATCTGGCCCCCACCCTGAGTTACCAGTATCGCACCCCTGGTACCTTCCTGGTGCCCAAGCTGACCTTAAATTACACAGCCTATGACCTGAGCAACCGCCAGGCTGGCGAGCCCGCCTCGCCGGATCGTACGGTGCCGGTGGCGAGCGTCGACAGCGGCCTGGTGTTCGATCGCCCCTTCACCTGGGGCGGCAGCGGGTTCATCCATACCCTGGAACCCCGGCTGTTCTATCTCTATGCCCCCGAGCGCAATCAGGATGACCTGCCCCTGTTCGACACCGGCGAGTTCTCCTTCAACTTCGCGCAACTGTTTCGCGAGAACCGCTTCAGCGGCGTCGACCGCATCAACGATGCCAATCAGGCCACCGTGGCCCTCACCAGCCGCGTGATCGGGCACGACGGCGGCGAGCGCTTGCGCGCCAGCGTCGGCCGCATCTACTTTTTTTCGGACCGTGAGGTCACGCGGCGGCCCAATGATCCACCCCTCACCGCCGACAGTTCCGATGTGGTGGCGGAGCTGGCCGCCGACTTCGCCCGGCGCTGGCGCCTGCGTGGTGGGATCCAGTGGGACGAGGAAAACGATTGGGTGGAGAAGGGAACTACTCAGCTGCGTTACCAGCCTAACGAAGAGGCGGTGGTCAACCTTGCCTACCGTTTCGTACGGGACAGCCGTGACGAGCGGGACCGGCGCTTCAAGGACCGTACCATCGAGCAGACGGATGTCTCCGCCCGCTGGCCCATCGGTGTCTCCACCGCCCTGGTGGGGCGTTGGAACTACGAGATCACTAATGACCGCACCCTGGACTCCTTCGTCGGCGTGGAATACGAGAACTGTTGCTGGGGCATACGGGCGGTGGCGCGCCGCTTCCTCAAGGATGGTGATATCGTGGGCGCCGGCACGGACACCGATTACTCCACGGGTTTCTTCGTGCAACTTCAGTTGAAGGGGCTGGCCGGCATCGGCAGCGAGGCCGCGTCCTTCCTCGAAAAGCAGATCCCCGGATATCAAAACACCTTCTAGCAGGCCCTTGCCTCATAATTGATGAAACGCATTCTGTACACCGTAATCCTGTTGTTACCCCTGTGGGCCGTCGCCCAGGGCAATGTCCGTGAGCTCGACCGCATCGTCGCCGTGGTGAACGACGACGTCATCATGAAGAGCGAACTCGAGCACGCCGCCCGCAGTGTGCTCGCCGACCTCCGGCAGAAGGGCACCCGTCCGCCGCCGGATGCGGTGCTGCTGCAGCAGGTCCTGGACAAGCTGGTGATGGAACGCCTGCAGCTCCAGGAGGCCGAGAAGCTCGGCGTCGTCGTGGACGACGAGCTGGTGAACCGCGCCGTGGCGAGCGTGGCGGCGCGTAACGGCCTGACGGTGGCCCAGTTCCGGGAGGTGCTGGAGCGAGACGGCTTCGATTTCGCGGGCTTTCGTGAGGAACTCAAGGAGCGCTTGACCATGGAGCAGGTGGCACGGCGCCAGGTGGACCGGCGCATCCGCGTCACCGACCGCGAGCTGCAGGATTATCTCAGCCTGCAGGAAGAGACCGCCGGCGGGCGCGAGTACAAGCTGGGTCACATCCTGGTGTCGGTGCCGGAAGCCCCGACGCCGGAGGAACTGGCCACCGCCCGCGAAACCATCGCGGGCCTGCTGGAGCGGGCGCGGGCCGGCGAGGATTTCCGTGCCCTGGCGGTGGCCCATTCCGACGGCCAGAATGCCCTGGAGGGTGGCCAGATGGAGTGGCGGGAACGGGACCGCCTGCCGTCCCTGGTGGGGGACGTGATGGCCGATATGGGGGCCGGCGACGTCACGGATGTGCTGCGCAGTTCCAGCGGTTTCCATATCTTCAAGGTGCTCGATGTGCGCGAAGGCGAGCGCACCATGATTACCCAGACCAAGGCTCGCCATATCCTGTTGCGGCCCGATGAACTCACATCGGGCGATGACGTGCGCATCCGGCTGGCGCAGCTCAAGGATCGCATCGAGGGCGGGGACGATTTCGCCGAACTCGCCCGTTCCCATTCCCAGGACCGGGGTTCGGCGGTCAACGGCGGTGACCTCGGCTGGGTGAACCCCGGTGACACGGTGCCCCAGTTCGAGCGTGTGATGGACGACCTCGCGCCGGGGGAGATCAGCGAGCCCTTCGAGTCGCCCTTCGGCTGGCATATCGTCCAGGTGCTGGAGCGCCGCGACCACGACAGCACCGAGGAGGTGCGCAAGGCCAAGGCGCGAGAGGAACTGCGCAACCGCAAGCGGGGCGAGGAGATGGAGGCCTGGTTGCGTCGCCTGCGGGACGAGGCCTATGTGGAAAACCGGCTGTTCGACGAATAGTCATCGCACTTCGGTGACCCGTGGGTGATGTAGTGGCAGAGCCGCTTCCGGTGGTATTCACTCCCGGCGAGCCGGCGGGTATCGGCCCCGACCTGGCGTTGATGATGGCGCGTGACGGCAGCGACGTGCCCTGGGTTGCCATCGCCGATCCGGACCTCATGGCGGCGCGGGCGCGGCGTCTCGACATCCCGGTGGAGGTGCTGGTGCACGATGCGGCCGAGCCCCCCCCTCCGACTCGTCCCGGGGTCTTGCGCGTGGTTCCTGTCCCGTGTCCCGTCCCCGTGGTCCCGGGCCACCTCGACCCCCGCAACGGCGCCTACGTCCTGGAGACCCTGGCGCAGGCGGTGGATGGCTGCCTGGCCGGCGACTTCGCGGCCCTGGTCACCGGGCCCGTGCACAAGGGCAACATCAACGAGTCGGGGGTGGCCTTCACCGGCCATACCGAGTTCCTGGCGGCGCGCTGCGGCGTCCCCCAGGTGGTGATGATGCTGGTGGGCGGCAACCTACGGGTGGCCCTGGTGACCACCCATCTGCCCCTGGCCGAGGTGCCCCGGCATATCACCCCGGAGCGCCTGGAGGCGGTGGTGCGGATCCTGGTGGCGGAACTCGGGAAGCGTTGTCGCCTGCCCCATCCCGCCGTGCGGGTCCTCGGCCTCAATCCCCATGCCGGCGAGGGTGGCCATCTCGGCATGGAGGAGATCGAAGTCATCGAACCGGTGCTTAATCGCCTGCGGGCCGAGGGTATGCGCTTGGAGGGGCCGGTGCCCGCGGATACCGCCTTCACACCCGCCGGCCTGGCCGATGTCGACGTGGTGCTGGCCATGTATCACGACCAGGGACTGCCGGTGCTCAAGCACGTCGGTTTCGGGGCGGCCGTCAACGTCACCCTCGGCCTGCCCTTCGTGCGCACCTCGGTGGATCACGGCACCGCGCTGGCCCTGGCGGGCAGCGGGCACATCGACGACGGCAGCCTCAAGGCCGCCATGGCACTGGCGGCTAGCCTGAGCGGCTGAAGCCGCTCAGGCAGCGCCAACATGCGCGCTAGAAAGCGCTTCGGCCAGCACTTCCTCCACGACCAGGGGGTGGTGGAACGCATGCTGCGCGCCCTGGCTCCGGCGCCGGCGGATCGGGTGGTGGAAATCGGGCCGGGACCGGGGGCTCTGACCTACCCGTTGCTGGACCATGTGCCGGCCCTGGACGTGGTGGAACTGGATCGTGACCTGGCGGCGCGCCTGGAGGCGCACCCGGCCGCCGCCGCCGGGCGCCTGCGGGTGCACCGTGGCGACGTGCTGCGGTTCGACTTCGGTGCCCTGGCCGGCCCGGCTGCGGGCCTGCGACTGGTGGGTAACCTGCCCTACAACATCTCCACCCCCCTGTTGTTCCATCTCTTCGACCAGCTCGATGCGATCCGCGACATGCATTTCATGCTGCAACGGGAAGTCGTGGCTCGTATGGCCGCGGCGCCGGGGTCGAAGACCTATGGCCGGCTGTCGGTGATGGTGCAGTACCACTGTCGGGTGGAACGTCTGTTCGGTATCGGGCCCGGGGCCTTCACGCCGCCGCCGCGGGTGCACTCCGAGGTGGTGCGTCTGGTGCCCCATGCCGAGCCACCGGTGACGGTGGTCGACCCCGAGAGCCTCCAGCGGGTGGTGCGCGCGGCCTTTGGCCAGCGCCGCAAGACCCTGCGCAATGCCCTCCAGGGCCTGGTGGATGCCGAGGCCATGGCGGCGGCCGGTATCGACCCCGGCCAACGCCCGGAACGGCTGTTCCTGGCCGACTTCGCGCGGCTCGCCGATCTGGCCGCGGACTATCCCGCGGCGCCAGCTCCGACACCATCCCGCCCCTGAAGGGCGGTTCGGCGGTGGATGGGTCCAGGATCGGTGCGTTTTATACACGGTGCCTCCAGACGCCGCTGTCATAGACGAAGATCCATGTAAGACACGTTCAATATCGATTTCCAAAACGATGTCCCGGTCCGGATACTCGTGCGCCAGTATTCGGGTCAGGGCATGCGATGTGGATATTCACCGGTTACCACCGCCTCCGTCGCCGAGCGGGGGGCGGCGGATTCTGTCAACGGTGATGTCGGCCGGCGTTTTCCAGATCCTTTTCGCTGTGCTCGGCCGCGGTCGCTAAGTCACCCTCGTACTCCAGATGGTCATCTCGGGCCGCAGGCCCGCCAGCGGCCTTGTCCGCATCGTCATCCAGATGGCCGCTTCCCGGGTCACTCCCCACCCTGCTGGCGCGGATGGCCTGACGACAGGCGCATCTATAGATGAATCCACATGGGTGACATCGAATACATCGATTTCTAATGATAGTTCCCAGGCGCTAACGTTACCGGACGTTTAAGGGTCAGGCGTATTCCCGAAACCGAAGAAGGCGAGAAAACCACAGGAGCTGACGATGAGTGTGAAGACCTATGACGCGGGTGTTAAAGATTACCGGCAGATGTACTGGACCCCGGACTATGTGCCCCTGGATACCGACCTCTTGGCCTGTTTCAAGTGCACCGGCCAGCCGGGCGTGCCACGGGAAGAGGTAGCGGCGGCGGTGGCGGCCGAGTCCTCCACCGGTACCTGGACCACGGTGTGGTCCGATCTCCTCACGGATATCGAGTACTACAAGGGCCGGGCCTATCGTATCGAGGACGTGCCCGGCGACTCCGAATCCTTTTATGCCTTCATCGCCTATCCCCTCGACCTCTTCGAGGAAGGCTCCATCACCAACGTGCTCACCTCCCTGGTGGGCAACGTGTTCGGCTTCAAGGCCCTGAAGCACCTGCGCCTCGAGGATCTCCGTTTCCCCATCGCCTATATCAAGACCTGCATGGGCCCGCCCAACGGCATCACCGTCGAGCGCGACAAGCTCAACAAGTACGGGCGCCCGCTGGTCGGCGGTACCATCAAGCCGAAGCTCGGCCTGTCGGCCAAGAACTATGGCCGTGCGGTGTATGAATGCCTGCGCGGTGGTCTCGATCTGACCAAGGACGACGAGAACGTCAACTCCCAGCCCTTCATGCGCTGGCAGAACCGTTTCGAGTTCGTGGCCGACGCGGTACTCACCGCCCAGCAGGAGACCGGCGAGCGCAAGGGCCACTATCTCAACGTCACCGCCCCCGACCCCGAGCAGATGTACGAGCGCGCCGAATTCGCCAAGTCACTCGGCATGCCCATCATCATGCACGACTTCCTCACCGGTGGCTTCACGGCCAATACCGGCCTGGCCAAGTGGTGCCGCAAGAACGGCATGCTGCTGCACATCCACCGCGCCATGCACGCAGTCATCGACCGCCACCCCAAGCACGGCATGCATTTCCGGGTGCTGGCCAAGTGCCTGCGGCTGTCCGGCGGCGACCACCTCCACACCGGCACCGTGGTGGGCAAGCTGGAGGGTGACCGGGCCTCGACCCTGGGCTTCGTGGACCAGCTTCGTGAGTCCTTCGTACCCGAGGACCGCAAGCGCGGCATCTTCTTCGACCAGGACTGGGGCTCCATGCCCGGTCTGTTCGCCGTGGCCTCCGGCGGTATCCACGTGTGGCACATGCCGGCCCTGGTCGCCATCTTCGGCGACGACTCCGTCATGCAGTTCGGCGGCGGCACCCAGGGCCATCCCTGGGGCAACGCGGCCGGTGCCGCGGCCAACCGCGTCGCCCTGGAGGCCTGCGTCAAGGCGCGCAACCAGGGCCGCGAGATCGAGAAAGAGGCCCGCGACATCCTCATAGAGGCGGGCAAGCACAGCCCCGAACTGGCCATCGCCCTCGAGACATGGAAGGAGATCAAATTCGAGTACGAGACCGTGGACAAGCTGGACGTGGGCTGAACCGCGACCGCCACGACAATCTTCACAGACGGATAGAGGAAAAACGACATGCCAATGACCACTGAAATGGGTGATTACCAAACTGTCAGCACCCTGGAGACCTTCGGCTTCCTGCCGCCCCTGACCCAGGAGGAGATCTACGACCAGGTGGCCTACATCCTGGCCCAGGGCTGGACCCCCGCCATCGAGCACGTCCACCCGGCCAATGCCATGCGCAATTACTGGACCATGTGGAAGCTGCCCTTCTTCGGCGAGACCGCGCTGGACCACGTGGTAGCGGAGCTGGAGGCCTGCCATCGCAACTACCCGGACCACCACGTGCGCCTCATCGGCTACGACAACTACACCCAGAGTCAGGGCAGCGCCTTCGTGGTGTTCGAGGGTCGCCGCTGAGGGCGGTGGGTACACCACGTCAAAACCAACGGGGGATTCCATGGCACAGACCAAACTAGAGCTGACGTCGAGCGCCCGCGAGGCCGCCATGGCCCGGCGCCGGGCCCAGTCGACTCAAGGCAAGCGCAGCATCACGGGGGGGACTGATCGCACCCGCGGTGTGGTTGCGGGCGCCGTTGCGGCGCCATCGCCACCGCCTGCGCCCGCCACTCCCGTGGCGAGGCCTGAGCCATCCCCCCGGCCCTCTGCCGGGTCATCCCCACGGACCCCCAGGCGGGCACCGATGGTCTCATCCGCCGGTTCCACCCGGGAAGTCGCCCGCCGCCGCCGTGCGGCTCTGGCGGAGGCGGGGCGAAAGGCGGAGGCCACTCGGGATCGTACCCGGGCCGACGCCATCGCCCCCTCGCGCGGGAGTCGTGCCGAGGCCGTCAAAGAGCAGGCCGGCAAGAAGGGTGACTGTGGTTGTGGTTGCAAGGGCGAGGGACGGGAGTCCACTGCACCAGTCCCCGCCCCCGAGCGACGGGCGTCCCTGACGCCCACCTCCAGGACATCCCCCGGACGCGGTCAGCCGCGGCGGGTCAACGCCACCATGCCAGCGGCCCGCGCCGCATCCAAGGCGCGGCGGGCGGCCCAGTCGGCCACCGGCAAGAGCGCGTCCGCCAGCCCTACCTCCATGGCGGGTATCGCCCGCCAGGCCAATCCCAGTATGTCGACTCGCGAGCTGGCGCAATCCATTCGCGAGCAGCGCAGCCGCAACGGCCGCTCCTCCAGCACCAAGAGTGCCCCCTGTGGCCGGGTGCGTTCCTCACGCACCGCCGGGGATCGCGGAGACCGGGGTGCCCAGGATGCCACCTGGAAGGTGGGTACCAGCGAAACCGGCGGCGGCCAGACCGTCACCGGCACCCGGGTGGGGCGTGCCAAGGGGGTGACCGGCGACGAGCCGAGTACCTGTCGTGCGGTTACCGGTACCGAATACATGGGGGCCGACATCTTCCGGGAGTTCTGTCAGACGGATCCCCAGCGGAGCCCCCTGAAGGTGGGGATCAGTCCCACCACCCGAGGGAATCGCGTGACCGGCAACGAGGTGGGGCGCTCCAGCCACGTCACCGGCGATGAGCCGGGTACATGCAAGAACGTCACCGGCACCGAGTATCTGTCCCCCGATCAATTCGACACCTACTGCGGTATCCGTCCCGCGCCCGGGCCGGCCAAGGTGAGCCGCACCCAGACCGCGGGTGGCGAGCGGGTGTCGGGCGTCATGGTGGGCCAGTCTTCGAAGGTCACCGGAAACGAGTACGGCGCCGGGGTCAAGACCACCGGCTCCCAGTATACCCAGCCCCAGGAGACCCAGTCCCAGGGCCGTGGGAAACGGGGTGGGGTGCCGCCCAAGGTGGGCACCTCCACGACCTTCACGGGTGGGACCGTGACCGGTACCCGCACCGGCCGCAGCGAGCGCGTGACGGGTGACGAGCCCGGCAGCTGCAAGCGCGTCACCGGCGACGAGTACGTGGACCTCAATCAGTACGAGGCCTTCTGTGCCAGCCGCCCCGAGCCGTCTCCGCCCAAGGTGGAGCAGACCCATACCCTGGTAGGGCGTACCGTCACCGGCACCCGCACCGGACGCGCCACCAACGTCACGGGCGATGAGCCGGGCACCTGCAAGTCCATCACCGGCACGCCCTACGGCCCCGCCGAGGATTACGAGACCTTTTGTGCGCCCCAGGCGAGGCCGACGGCCATGGCCCGTGCCCAGCGCCGCAGCGGCCCCGTGCCGGGGGCGAACCTGACGGGCATCCAGCCCGGCGTCGGTGGCGGTATGACGGGCGCCGAGCGCGGGGCCTGTGAGCCGGTTTCCGGTACGCCTTACGTGGGCAGCGATGATTTCGGGGCCACCTGTGGGGCCCTGCCCGGGCAGGAGGATTTCCCCCAGGCCCTGGATGGCGCGCCGTGGCAGAGCTTCAGCGTTGAGTCCCCCGCCCGCATGGCCCATCAGGCACGGGCCCAGGGTGGCGTCACCGGCACTCGCTACGAGCAGGGTCAGATCACCGGCGCCTTCAACATGGGCACCGGCAAGGTGACCGGCACCGAGGAGTTCCGTTTCGACCACCGCCGCGCCGGTAATGCCAACCTGATGGACATGGCCCCGGCATCACCCGGAACCGCGAAGGCAGGAGCCGTCGCCCCCGCCGCCGAGGAGAAGCCTCGAGTGACGGGCGAGGGGCAGTCGGCGGGCCTCAAGATCACCGGCGATGACTGGGACCGCAATGAGCGGGTGACCGGCACCGAGGGCACCTCCGCCATGCGCCGGAATCCCACCCGGCGGGGCGGGCCCACCTCCGTCATGTTGCCGCCCAAGCGGAACCAGGAGGCCCCGGAGCCCGTGTCCCTGGTGACCGGCAGCGCCGGCACCACCGATAAAGGTTCTCTCATCACCTATTCGGGCGGCGCCCGGGGTTGAAGGCGACGATGCTCCCTGCTTCCCACCAGCCCGGTAGCAGTGGCCCGCGCCGCGAGGTCACGGCACCCTTGGCGCCGCCCCGCGCCGATCGAGTGCGTCCGGCGCGCCCGCGGGAGGGCCTGGCCCCGGCCGCCGGGACGGCGGTGCGTCCGGGTGCCGTGCGGGTGCCCGGGGGTGGGATCCATCCGCTGACGGACACGGCGCGCAATCGCGCCCTCCATGCCTACGAGAGCCGGGTCAAGGAGGCCTTCGACTGCATCGTGCCGACCCTGCGGCGCATCTCCGCCCTTCAGCACGAGGGCGCCTTCGAGGCCATGGCCCAGGACATCGCCCGCGAACGTCTGGGTTTCGAACTGCCCGGCACCATCCTGGCGGATGCCTGGGTGGACCAGCTGGACATGCGGCGTCTCTATGCCTGGTGCGTGTTCGAGACCTATCGTCGTTTTGCCGCGGACTTTTTCCACGCCGATCCCCTCGGCGGGCGGGATGGCGCCGGCTTCCAGGCCGCCCTCCAGGAGTGTGGCTTCCATGCCCTGGACGTCACCCCCTGCGCCGATGGCCGCCTGGCCCATGTGGTGAGTTACGTGCTGCGCCTGCCCTTCGGTGCGGTACGTCGCAAGTCCTACGCCGGGGCGATGTTCGATATCGAGGAAAACGTGGCCAAGTGGGTGGAGACCGAACTCATGCGGTTCCGTGGGGGCCGGCCCAATACCGCCGATGCCCCCACCCGCTACCTGAAGATGGTGGTCTACCACTACAGCACCAGCGACCCCTTCCACGAGGGCTGCGCCGCTCACGGTTCCGACACCGCGGCCGCGGCGCGTGCCGGCCTGGAGCGCCTGGAAAACTTCCAGCGCGCCATCCAGAACGGTTTTTGCTGTGGCGCCTCGGTGGATTTGCTGCTGGTGGGCATGGATACGGACAGCGACGCCATCCGCGTCCACGTCCCCGACGCCAAGGGCAATATCTCCCTGGAGCGGCCGCTGGACGCGGCGGACATCTACCGCGCGACCCTGGGCCTGCCGATGGCCGAGGCCCGCCAGCATATCTTCGAGGCGGTACGCAGTCATGCCCCCGGGGGGGTGGACGGCGGCATGGCCCGTTTCATCGGCCTGCTGGTGGAGCACAACATCTCCCAGATCGACTACGTGCGCGAGAATCACGGCGGGGCCTACACGGACATCGGCCACCGGGAGCGCTTCATCGGCGTGGGGATCGGCTTCGAGGAGATACAGCTGCGTAATCTCACTTACTTCGCTTACCTCGACACGTTGGAGGAGGGTGCGCCGAACATGGACGTGGGGGTGAAGATATTCCAGGGCCTGAACACCGCCCATGGCCTACCCATACCCGTCGTGGTGCGTTTCGATTATCACGGCGCGGTGCCGGGGGCGCGGCAGCGGGCCACGGCGCGCTGTGCACGGGTGAGCGCGGCCATAGGCGAGCGCTACCCCCGACTCGTGGATGCCGGCCTGCTGCACCTGCTGACCATGGTGCGCGACTGCGACGGCAGGGAGCCGCCCGAGCCCCAGTCCTGCACGGTGTTGGGGATGGCGGTGGAGAGTCACTGATGAAGATCGTCAAGGTCTTGAGGCCCCTGGTGGCCACCAACCGCATCCCCATGATGGAGCACAAACACCTCCAGGTGGTGCAGGACGGCAGTGCCCTGGCGGTGGCCGTGGACGCGGTGGGCGCCAAGCCGGGGGATTGGGTGATCTGCGTCGGTAGCTCTGCGGCCCGTGAAGCCGCGGGCAGCAAGGGGTATCCCAGCGATCTGACCATCGTCGGCATCATCGACCATTGGGAGGATGAAGAGGCCTGATGGACATATTCCGGGTGCGGGAGACGTTGGTCTGTACGGAACGCCACGCGGGGTTGGGCCATTCCCATCTGCGGGTGCTGGAGGACGCCAGCGGCAAGCTGGAGGTGGCCACGGACCCGGTGGGATCGCGGCCCGGGGACTGGGTGTTTACCGCCAAGGGCACCGCGGGCCGCTTTGCCCACGCGGATCCGGCCATTCTCACCGACATGGCCATCTGCGGGATCATCGATTACTGGTTGGACGATGAGATGGAGATGGTTGGGCAAGGGAGTGCATGAAGCAACAACTTGAGATTCAAGGCGACGAGGCCCCTCGGGCCTTCAACACGACAGGAGAGACGAGATGGCAAACGAGACCATGGGGATAGCCCTGGGGATGATCGAGACCCGGGGCCTGGTGCCGGCAATCGAGGCGGCAGATGCCATGACCAAGGCGGCGGAGGTGCGGCTCATCGGCCGCGAGTTCGTGGGTGGCGGTTATGTCACGGTGCTGGTGCGGGGCGAGACCGGTGCGGTGAATGCGGCGGTGCGCGCGGGGGCCGATGCCTGCGAGCGCGTGGGCGATGGCCTGGTGGCCGCCCACATCATCGCTCGCCCCCATAAGGAGGTGGAACCGGTGTTGCCATCGGGTACGCCGGAGTCCGGGAAGGCGGCATAACGCCGTCGGCCGTTAACTGATATTCGACAAGCGGAGAGAAGCAAGATGGCAAACGAGACCATGGGGATAGCCCTGGGGATGATTGAGACCCGGGGACTGGTGCCGGCGATCGAGGCGGCAGACGCCATGACCAAGGCGGCGGAGGTGCGGCTCATCGGCCGCGAGTTCGTGGGCGGCGGTTATGTCACGGTGCTGGTGCGGGGCGAGACGGGCGCGGTGAACGCGGCGGTGCGCGCGGGGGCCGATGCCTGCGAGCGCGTGGGCGATGGCCTGGTGGCCGCCCACATCATCGCCCGTCCCCATAAGGAGGTGGAGGCGGTGCTGCCCGACGGCAAGTCCGCGGCCTGAGCCATGGACCTGCACGTTGGTGACTACCGGCGCCCGTCGTCATGAGAAACGCACGGATTCACCCCCGTACCCTCGGCTACCTCGGCAGGGCCTTGAGCCTCGAGTTGTCGGCGGTCCAGCAGTACATGACCCAGGCCTCCCTGGCCGAGGCCTGGGAACTGCAGGATGCGGCTCGGCGTTTCCGCGAGGAAACCGTGGAGGAGATGCAGCACGCCCAACGCATTATCCAGCGCATGCTTGTGGACGGCGTCGCCCCCAACGCGTCGCAGTTGCGGCCGGCGGGTGTCGCCCGCAGCCTGCCGGAGTTGTTGCGTCAGGACATGGATCTGGAGTTGGAGATCGTCGGACTCTATGCCGATGCCGTGCAGTTCTGCCGGCGCATCGGCGACGGCGACCATGGAGAGTTCTTCGCGGCCTTGCTGGAGGAGGAACGCCACCACGCCCAGGAGATGGAGGCCTGGCTGGCATCCCTCGGGGTACCCTTGAAATCCACCGGGGCCGAACGTGCGTATTTCTGAAACATTACCAACCTTCAGGAGGCATGGCTCATGGTTCAGCCGTGGAAGCAACGCAAGCGCCCCGCCCGCCTCGAGCGCCGGCTAGAGTTCGAGGATTACGAGACCACGCGTGAGTTCCTGGACCAAGCGGCCGAGCTGTCGGAGCAACGGGGCATCTACCCCGACCTCAGTTTCGGACGTACCTATGTGAACATCACCCTCCACCCGGAAGACGCGGACAGCGAAATCCCCGTGGAATTAGAGGATTTTGCCGCCGCATTGGATCGTATCCTCGAAGGCATGGACGGCTCATCCGGTGCCCCCTCCCGCCTTCGGGGCGTCGTCACCCCGGGTAGCTGAACCGCGAGTACTGCACCATGAACGACATGAAAGAAAAAGCGTCTGACCCTCAGACGCCCGGTACGCCGTCGAAACAACAGTCAGGCCCTGGCGGTGGAACCGCTTCCGGGGCAGGGAAGTCGGAGGGGGGCAGCGTGCCTCGTGCCAAAGGTGGGGTCGTCGCCCCCAAGACCCGGACCCGGACGACCCGCGCCGCCGGCGCAAAGCCTGGGCGTTCCGGCGCTTCGAAAGAAAGTGCGGCGGCCTCCGCTTCGAAGGACATGGACAGTTTTCCCTCGCGCTGCAGGGTATGGCCCGATTGACTTCGGTCGGCCATCGGGATGAAGGCCCCGCCGCCGCGGTGACGCCGACTTTGGGGGGCGCGCAAGCCATGAAAGACAATGGGTACCGTCATCCCAGTTTCGCCAGCAGCGGTGACCGTTTCGTCCGCCACACCACCCTGCGCCAGTTGCAGATCATGGAGGCAATCGTGCGCCTCGGCAGCTTCACACGGGCGGCGGAGGAGCTGTTTCTCACCCAGCCCACCGTATCGATGCAAGTCAAGAAGCTGGCCGACACCGTGGGCATGCCCCTGTTCCAGCCCGCCGGCCGCGGCGTGGAGGCCACGGACGCGGGGCGGGAGGTGTATGGAGCGGCCAGGGAGATCCTCAATTCCCTGGCGGAGCTGGAGACGCGGCTGGCGGATCTGGAAGGCCTCAAGCGGGGCCGGCTGCGCCTCGGTGTCATCACCACCGCGAAGTACTTCGCCCCCGAGATCCTGGGGGCCTTCTGCGAGCTCTATCCTGGCGTCGATGTTTCCCTCAAGGTGACCAACCTCGAGCGTATCCAGGAGCGCCTGATGGCCAACGAGGATGACCTATCCATCATTGGCGAGAGCCGGGTCGGCGAACTGGATGCGGAGATCATCCCTTTCGCACCCAATCCCCTGGTGATGGTGGCGCGGCGGGATCACCCTTTGGTGAAGGAACGAAATATTCCCCTGTCCCGCATTGCTCAAGAACAGTTCCTGCTACGGGAGCCCGGGTCGGGTATCCGGGGGGCGGTGATGAAGCGCTTCCAGGAGCAGGGCCTGCGCCCCAATGTACGCATGGAACTCGGCAGCAACGAGGCCATCAAGCACGCCGTCGTGGGGGGGCTCGGCATCTCAGCCCTGTCCCTGCACTCCTTCACCCTGGAGGGCCCCAACGGCCCCTTGGCCCTGCTGGACGTCGAGGGCTTTCCCATCCTGCGCTGCTGGCACCTGGCCCATCCCCGTAACCGCGATCTGTCCCTGGTGGCCAAGACCTTCCTGTCCTTCGCCATCTCCAGGGAGCCCGATATCCGCGCCCGCATGGAGTCTTTGCTTAAGGAGATGAGTCCTTGAGGGGGGGGAAAGGGAAATGGGAAACGGGAATGGTGAATAGGTTGTAGGTCGGGCTTCAGCCCGACAGCCGGCGGTGGGGTTCCGGCCCGGCCCGGGGTGTGCGCGGCGGGTTTGGATGTCGGGATGAATCCCGACCTGCATCCGTGCCGCTGGAACGAGCGGTGGGGGGTGTTTGTAGGTCGGGCTTCAGCCCGACAGCCGGCGGGTGGTACCGGCCCCGCCCGAAGTGCGCGCGGCGGGTTTGGATGTCGGGATGAATCCCGACCTACATCCGTGCCCCGGGAACCGTCGGTGGCGGCGCCCCTGTAGATCGGGCCGTAGGTCGGCTGCTCTTGGCAGCCGACAGGGGTCGGGGCGGAGTGTCGGGATGAATCCCGACCTACACATCCCTCGACCGGGCTACACTCCTGCCATTTCCCATTTCCCATTTCCCATTTCCCATTTCCCATTTCCCATTTCCCATTTCCCATTTCCCATTTCCCATTTCCCATTTCCCATTTCCCATTTCCCACTTTCAAGAAGCCATGGCACCAGCGGCATCCACCGGGGTGGCGGTGATGTGAGTCACGTAGCTGCCCAGGTTCACCAGGGTCACGCCCATCACCACGTCGAGCATCTGAGCGCGGCTGAAGCCTGCGTCCATGAGCTGTGCGGCGAGTTCTTCCGGCACCCAGCCTCGCCGTTCGGTCACCGCCTTGGTGAAGCGGCGCAGGGTTTGTAGGCGTCGATCGCCGATGGCCCGGTTCTCATTAATGGCGGCCGCCATCTCCGCACCGCGGGGGTCCTCGCTACGGGGGTATTCGAGGGTGCAATAGTGGCAGTTGTTGCTGTGGGCGGCGGTGAGATAGACCACCTGGCGTTCCAGGCTGTCGAGGGCGGAATCGGCAAACCGTGCCTGCAGCTGGGTGAAGGCTCCCAGAATGGCGTGGCTTTCGGCGAGGGTGTGCTCCAAGGGAGAGGCCGCCACTGTATCCTGGTCTGCCTGCTGCGGCGTGAAGGGCGTGGCCGCAGGACCTCTGTCCGTGGTTTGAGGGCTGAACTCGGTCATGATGGATTACCTCGGGGATGTGGAAAGTAAAGTTGAGCTTATTGCTTGGTTTTTTCGGGAGCAAGGGTTTCGGCGCCAGGAAAATCGGGAAATGACATCGGTTTTTCCGTGGGGTTAGATGGTTGCCCCGTTTGCTTGGGTGAATTATCGAAGTACCTCTATGAGTCATGCCCGCCGGGGTGTGGGGCCTCGGCGTGTCATAAACGGTGCCGGCGGATGCGGGAGAGCGATCAACCGTTATAATCCTCACCCCATGAATACCGCCCTGATCTCCTGGAACACCCGCATCGCCCGGGCCATCGACCGCCTCAGCGAGGGGACGGGGCGCGCCGTCTCATGGCTGGTGCTGCTGATGGTCCTGCTGATGGTCTACGACGTCGGGGGGCGCTACCTATTCAATACCGGATCGGTGGCCCTCCAGGAGTTGGAGTGGCATCTGTTCGCGGCGCTGTTCCTGCTGGGCGGGGCCTACACCCTCAAACACGATGACCACGTGCGCCTGGACGTGATCTACCAGAGTCGCTGGATGGGGCCGCGCCGTCGCGCTTGGGTGAATCTCTTCGGCAGCCTGCTGCTGTTGATGCCCTTCTGTGCCCTGGTCATCTACAGCGCCATGCCCTTCGTGACCAATGCCTACGGGTACAACGAAGGTTCGCCGGACCCGGGTGGATTGCCCCACCGTTGGCTGCTCAAGGCCTGCATCCCCCTCGGCTTCGCCATGTTGATGCTCCAGGGGATCAGCCTGGCCCTGACCAGCCTGAACGCGCTGCTCGGCCCCAGGGACCGTTGATGGAGTACTGGGCGCTGGTGATGTTCCTGGTGCTGGTGCTCGCCCTCATGGCGGGTTTCCCGGTGGCCTTCACCCTGGGGGCGGTGGCCACCTTGTTCGGCGGCATCTTCCTCGGTTTCGATTTCTTCGACCTGCTGCCTCTGCGCATTTGGGGGGTGATGACCAACTTCACCCTGTTGGCGGTGCCCCTGTTCGTGTTCATGGGGGTGATGCTGGAGAAGTCGGGTCTCGCCGAGGACCTGTTGGAGACCATGGGCGCCCTGTTCGGCCGGCTGCGGGGTGGTCTCGCCCTGTCCATCGTGTTCGTGGGAGCGCTGCTGGCCGCCACCACCGGGGTGGTGGGGGCCACGGTGGTGACCATGGGCGTGATCGCATTGCCGGCCATGCTCAAGCACGGCTATGCGCCGCAACTGGCCACCGGCACCATCGCCGCTTCCGGCACCCTGGGGCAGATCATTCCCCCCAGCATCATCCTCATCCTGCTGGGCGACGTCATCGGTGTGCCCGTGGGGCGGCTGTTCATCGGCGCCGTGGTGCCCGGGTTGCTGCTCATCTCCCTGTTCGCCCTCTACATCGTGTGGAAGGCATGGCGCCACCCGGAATGCGCGCCGGCCCTGGCGGCGGGGGCGCCGGGCAGCCTGGCGAAGCGTGTGGCCACGAGCCTGTTGCCACCGTTGCTGCTGGTGTTCGCGGTGCTCGGCTCCATCTTCTTCGGGGTGGCGTCGCCCACGGAGTCCGCCGCCGTGGGCGCCCTGGGGGCGATGTTGCTGGCCGGCGTCCGGCGGCGCCTGAGGCTCCGGAATCTCCAGGAAGCCATGCGCCAGACCACCCGCCTCACCAGCATGGTGTTCCTGATCCTCATCGGCGCCACCGCCTTCGGCCTGGTGTTCCGCGGCATGGGGGGCGACGACCTGGTAAAAGAACTCATGACCGGCCTGCCGGGCGGGCAGTGGGGTTTCCTGATATTCAGCATGCTGCTCATATTCGGCCTGGGCTTCTTCCTGGATTTCCTCGAGATCTGTTTCATCGTGGTGCCCATCCTGGCGCCCATCGCCCAGCATTTCGGCATCGATCTCATGTGGTTCGCACTGCTCATCGCCGTCAATCTCCAGACCTCCTTCCTGACCCCACCCTTCGGTTTCTCGCTGTTCTATCTCAAGGCGGTGGCGCCGCCGGAGGTACGGATTTCTCATATCTATGCCGGCGTCCTGCCCTTCGTCGGCGCCCAAATCCTGACCATTGCCGTCCTGGTGGGCTTTCCCGACCTGGTTCAGTGGTTGCCGGACCTGATGGATGAGTTGCATGGATTTTGAAAAGCAGGGAATGGTTGAACAGCAGTGAATAGGGAATAGTGAATAGTGAATTGCTAAAACCAAAGGCGGCGAGGTGGGGGGTTGATAAGCCGACCCTGGGAGCGGATGCTGCAAGCTATTCCCTATTCCCTATTCCCTATTCCCTATTCCCTATTCCCTATTCCCTATTCCCCCTAACCAAAGGAGACCCCTATGGACGACAACACCCGCACCGAGATCGAAGCCGCCGTGATGCGCGCCTTGGTGAAGCATCTGCAGGAACGTACCGATGTGCAGAACATCGACCTCATGAACCTGGCCGGCTTCTGCCGCAACTGTCTGGCCAAGTGGTGGAAGGCCGAGGCCGAAGCCAGGGGTTTCGAGCCCAGCTATGACGAGGCCCGGGAGGTGATCTACGGCATGCCCTACGGCGAGTGGAAGGACAGATACCAGACCGAGGCGACGCCTGAACAGCAGAATCGCTACGAGGAGACCAAGCCGCTCCACGCCAAAATCAGCGGCCACAATTGACCCCCATGCATGGGTTTGGGGTGGCTGTCGCCCCGGCTGTGGTACAGGCATGTGGCGGACATCAGGCGGGAGGGGCGGCCATGGCAGATGACGGGGTGGTCCGCGGTGGGCCTGTCGCTTTCGGTCGCAGCCGGTGGTGGCTGGCGCTGTTTGGGATCCTGGTCCTGGCGTTACCCTGGGCCGGGGTGGCCGCGGAGCGCCCGGTGTTGACGGGGGTCTGGGTGCTCGATGAAGGGGTCGAGGCGGTCGCCGGGGAGCGCTTGAAGGAGGCCCTGGAGGCCCGCTCGTCGCGTCCACGGCGGGGCGGCAAGGCCGGGGAAGGGCGTGACGGCACGGCACCGCCGGTCGTGCCCGGGTTGCCGCGCGCCATTCACCAGACCCTGGATATCGTTCACGAGGAGCCGCGCATCCGTATCACCCCCGGTGACGGCCAGATGGAACACCTGTTCACCGATTATCGCGGCGCCAGCGTATCGGCGCGGGGAGCCTCTCAGGTGGTGGCCACCGCGGGTTGGGAGGGGGACGCCCTGGTGGTGGAGAGCCACCTGCGGGGTGGTATGCGGATGCTACGGCGCTACCGCCTCGACCCTCAGGACGACAGTCTGTCCATGACGCTGGAACTCAGTGGGCGCTGGTGGCCGGAGCCCGTAAGCATCCCCCTGAGATACCAGCAGGCTACGGCCACCGCCGCGGCGGAAGCGGGGCGGAAATAGGGTGCGGCGGCCGCGCCGCCCGTCTCAGACCTCGTTCGAGGCCGGGCTCTCTCTGGGTTCGGACCGCAGCATGCGGATCACCCCCAGGGTGTCCGGGCGCACGCCGCGCCAGATGCGGAATGACTCCGAGGCCTGCTCCACCAGCATGCCGAGGCCGTCCGCGACGTGGGCGGCGCCGTTCTGCTCGCCCCATTTCATGAAGGCCGTGGGCTGGTCGCCGTACATGAGGTCATAGCACCAGGCGCCGTCCTCCAGCAGGCCCTCGGGGAGGGCGGGCACCTTGCCGTCGATGCCGGCGGAGGTGGCATTGATGACGAGATGAAACCTGCGCCCGGCCAGGCCGTCGAGGCCGCAGCCTTCCACCGGACCGGCGTCAGCAAAGTCCGCGGCCACGGCCTGGGCGCGACCCGCCGTGCGGTTGGCGATCACCAGACGGGCAGGGTTGCGCTCCAGCAATGGGCCCACGATGCCGCGGGTGGCGCCGCCGGCGCCCACCACCAGGAGCTGCCGGTCCTCCAGTTCGCAGCCCAGGTTGGCCACTAGGTCACGCACCAGCCCGAGGCCGTCGGTATTGGCGCCGTGGATGGCGCCGCCGGCATCGAACCACAGGGTGTTGAGGGCGCCCGCGCGACGACCGCGGTCCGTCACCTCATGGGCAATGGCGAAGGCTTCTTCCTTGAAGGGCAGAGTGACATTGAGGCCGCGGCCTCCGGCGTTCATGAAGGTCTCGACGGCCTCCTGAAAATGTCCGGCGGGAACGTGGATGGCCTCGTAGCCCATGGCCTCGCCGGTCTGGTTCGCAAAGGCCCGGTGGATGGCCGGGGATTTGCTGTGGCTGACGGGGTCGCCCATGACGGCGTAGCGGTCACTCATGGTCATGCCCTCCGGGATTCACGTGTCGCCCGCCGTCTCCTCAGCCGGCAGCGGCCCTGGCCTCTTTGACGGCCGTCAGGCCGCCCTCGAGGACATAGGCATTCAGTCCCCGCTCGGTCAGCAGGTAGGCCGCAGCCGAGCTGCGGCGTCCGGTGTCGCAGTAGACGATGTAGTCGCGGTCCTTGGGCAGGCCCTCGGCCTTGAGGCGCAGCATGTAGATGGGGATGTTCACGCTGCCCTTGATGGCACTGTTCTGATGCTCGCTCTCCAAGCGCACGTCGATGAGCTGGGTGCTGCCTGCGCGCACCATCTCCTTGGCCTTCTCGAAGTCCACCTCCTTCTGCATCGGGGCCTTGAGGAGTTCCTCGAAGTCCTGTTTCGACAGGCGCATGAGCTTGGAATCCGTGACGGCGCGCACCGTGGCGTTGCGCGGCTCGTTGGAAAGCAGGGCCTCCTCGCCGAAGGCGTCGCCGTCGATGAGTTCTGCCAGGGGCAGCTCCTGGCCGTTGGGCGCCCGGCGGGTGACCTTACAGCGGCCCTCGCTGATGATGTAATAGTAGTCCCCCTCGCCACCCTGCTCGACGATGACGTCACCCGCCTTGGCCGGGAACTCCTGGAGCTTCATGAACATCTGCTGGATGTTGGCCGGGGGGATGCTCATGAAGGCGCTGGACTGGAGGATGCGGGACATCCAGTCGCCGGCCTCAGCGGGCTCGCCGTTGTCCGAGGTGAGGTCGCTGACCTCGATGCCGGAGAGCTGGTCCCAGGTGAGCAGGATGTCCAGCAGGTCACTGTCGAAGCGGGTGATGCTCACCTCGGTCCTGGCCCTGGCGGTGTGCTGGCGTGGCTGGAAATTGCCGATGGGGTGCCTGGCATCCGCGGTGCCCCCCTTGACCACACGATTCTGGCCATCCCCCGTCGTCAGTTCCACCTCGCCGGCGATGACGTAGATCGTCTTGCCGTCGCGGTCACCGGTCTTGAATATCGTGCGCCCCGCAGGCAGGGTCTCCACCACCGCCTTGCGCGCCAGTTCCTGGAAGTTCTCCGCATTCAGGGCGTTCGGGGGGACGAGTTGTTTCAGAACATTGCGGTCGACTAACTGAGCCATGGGGCCTTCTCGATCCGTTCGATGGCAGGGAAACGGTATTTTAGGTGTATCGGCGGGTACATTGACAGTCCCGCGACGGGGCTGGGGGTGCGCCGGCAAGGCCGGTCACCGGAGGGCAAAAAAAACGGGCGCCGAAGCGCCCGCTGCCAAGATTGCAGAAACACCCCTGGGTTATGTTTTGGGGTTATTTACCCGATCCGGAGCTGCCCACGAACTCCGGATAGGCCTCGAGGCCGCATTCCGCCAGGTCCACGCCCTGGAACTCATCCTCCTCGGAGACGCGGATCCCCATCACCGACTTGATGATGAACCAGACCACGAAGCTGGCGATGAAGACCCAGGCGAAGATGACACCGATGCCCATGAGCTGGGCGCCGATGGTGGCGTCCGGGTTGGTGACGACCACCGCCAGCAGACCCCAGATCCCCACTACGCCGTGGACCGAGATGGCGCCCACCGGGTCGTCCACCCGCAGCTTGTCCAGGGTCACGATGGCGAATACCACCAGCACGCCGCCCACGGTGCCCACCAGGGTGGAGGCCAGGGGCGAACCCGCCAGGGGTTCCGCCGTGATGGCCACGAGACCCGCCAGGGCGCCGTTGAGGGCCATGGTGAGGTCCGCCTTGCCGAACAACAGCCTGGAGGTGACGAGGGCCGCCACTACGCCGCCGGCCGCCGCCATGTTGGTGTTGACGAACACCAGGGCCACGGCGTTGGCCTCCAGCACGTTGGACACCATGAGTTCGGAGCCGCCGTTGAAGCCGAACCAGCCCAGCCACAGGATGAAGGTGCCCAGGGTCGCGAGGGGCAGATTGGCGCCGGGAATGGCGTTGATCTTGCCATCCTTGCCGTACTTGCCTTTACGCGCCCCGAGGAGCAGCACCCCGGCCAGGGCCGCCGTGGCACCGGTCATGTGCACCACGCCCGAGCCCGCGAAGTCCAGGAAACCCGCCGCGTCGAGGAAACCGCCGCCCCACTTCCAGTAGCCCTGCACCGGATAGATGAAGCCGGTCATGACGACCGCGAACAGCAGGAATGACCATAGCTTCATGCGTTCGGCCACGGCACCCGAGACGATTGACATGGCGGTGGCCACGAACACCACCTGGAAGAAGAAGTCCGACAGGTTGGAGTAGTAAGGTGCGTCTTCTCCCCCCGCCGTCACGGCCTCCGTGGTGTTGTCCGCCCCGATGAGAAAATCGAAGCCCGGGATGACGCTGCTGATGGCATCGCCGTACATGATCTGATAACCGAAGAGCATGTACATGATGGAGGCGATGGCATACAGCGCCACGTTCTTGGTGAGGATCTCAGTGGTGTTCTTGGCGCGCACCATGCCGGCTTCCAGCATCGCGAAGCCTGCGGCCATCCACATCACCAGCGCGCCGGATACCAGGAAATAGAAGGTATCCAGGGCGTAGTGCAGTTCCAATATTTCGCTCATGTTTTCCATTGGTATTGACCTCTAAACGGAATCAAAGGGCTTCATCGCCGGTTTCACTGGTGCGGATGCGTACCGTCTGTTCCAGCGGGGTGACGAAGATCTTGCCGTCGCCGATCTTGCCGGTGCGCGCGGCATTGCCGATGGCCTCGATGACCTGATCCACCATGTCATCCGATACCGCCACCTCGAGTTTCGCCTTGGGCAGGAAGTCCACGACGTATTCGGCGCCCCGATAGAGCTCCGTGTGTCCCTTCTGGCGCCCGAAGCCTTTCACCTCCGTGACCGTGATGCCCTGCACCCCGATGTCGGAAATGGCTTCGCGCACGTCGTCCAGCTTGAAGGGCTTGATGATTGCGCTGATGAGTTTCATCTCGATTCTCCATTAAGGGGCCCGCCCGGCGGACGGGCCCGTCTTTCATGCCTGTTTGCGTAGAAGACTCCGGGCCCTCGACTTAGAAGGACTTGCCCCAGGAGACGAAGAACAGCGGGTCGTCCCCGTCCGGGTTGCCGGCCTCTTCGTCGGCCTGGGAGACGCTCAGAGTGAAGTCGCCCCAGTCGCCGGCGCTCTTGCCGATATCGAGCTGGTAATGGGTGTAGTCGGTGTCAGCGGTGTCATCGAATTCGTACTGCCCGATGGTGCCGCCAATGGTCCAGGTGGGGGCCACCTCGAAACTCGCGCCCACGTAGTAGTAGATGTCGTCGTCACTGAAGGTGGCGTCTTCATCTGCCTCGCCATCAAGGGTGTAGTTGATGCCTGCACTGAACCACTTGTAGCTGACGCTGCCCGCCAACTCGAGGAAGTTCAGATCGCCGGTGGCGATGTAGGAGTAATAGATGAGGCCCACGTCGTAACCGAGTTCGCCCACTGAGCCACCGTAGCCGCCGTAGAGGTCGAGCTCGTAGCCGCCGTCGTCCGAATCCACGGTGAATGTTGCGGTATCCCCGGCGGAGTCAGTTATCGTGACTTCCTCACCCGCCGATGGAAAGTTGACATTCGATGCCCACGTGCCGAGATAGAACCCACTGTCGTGGGCCCAGTCGATACCGCCCTGGACGGCGGCCTCGTTACCGGTTTGGGTGACGCCACGCCACATGTAGTTGCTGGTGGCGCCGATGTTGGCGGACAACTCGGCCTGGGCTGCCAGGGGGGAGAGGGCGGCCGACACGGCGGCCACGAGGATGGTCTTTTTCATGTTGAACATGGGTACTTCTCCTTTTGCGTAGGGCTCCCGAGGAGCGGATATGACAAGTTGGATGCTGACGCGGATCACTGATGCAGTTGCCGTGCCAGTTAGATAAATAGGCGTATAATCAAGTTGTTATACGGGTATCATCGCTCCATTGTTGCTTTTTGATAACAGTTGCCTTAAGCCCAACGCACCATAATGGTGCGTCGGGGTCGGTCGTTGCCTGATGACGGTGCCGTACTCGGGCCGCGGCACCGGGAGAGCATGGCTGCGACGGTCCTTGCCCCGGGGCGCGGCCCGGCGCTAAGGTAGGTGTCGTTCTTCATTAATGGAGTGTGGAATGGTGAATCCCTCGGTGTTCGACAAGCTCGCGGACCGCATCGCGGCGGCCATACCGGATGACGCGAAGATGCTGCGCGAGGACTTGAACCGCACGGTGCGCCTCGCCGTCAGCAACGGCCTGTCGCGGCTGGAACTGGTGACCCGCGAGGAGTTCGACGTCCAGACCGAGTTGCTGGAGCGCACCCGGGCGCGCCTCGAGGCCCTGGAGGCGCGGGTGCAGGCCCTGGAGAACCCCCCCGCAGTGGCCCAGGAGGTCGGCGCCCCGGGCGAGGAGGGCGAACAGACGCCCTGACTGCAACGATCCTCGCCACGGAACCACGTGGAATTTCTCCGTGCCTCTGTGCCTCCGTGAGAGCATGATTTGTTCTCATGGGCCCGATGATGAGCTCTCACAGAGGCACAAAGGTACGAAGGCGGGATTGGCTCGGCCTTGTGCTCCGGGTGCCTTGGCGAGAGTAGAAGGGTTTTTTCCGGCCGGCGGCCGATAGCGCCTCGGGATGGGGTAGGTTCAGGGAGGAGCGCATGTCATTGGCGGTGGTGCATACCCGGGCGCAGGTGGGGGTGGATGCGCCGCCCGTCACCGTGGAGGTCCACATCACCGGTGGCCTGCCCGCCCTGTCTATCGTCGGCCTGCCCGAGGCGGCGGTGCGCGAGAGCAAGGACCGGGTGCGCAGCGCCCTCATCAATGCCCGCTACGAGTTCCCGTCGCGGCGTATCACCGTCAACCTCGCTCCCGCCGATCTGCCCAAGGAAGGCGGGCGCTTCGACCTGCCTATCGCCCTCGGTATCCTGGCCGCCTCCGGCCAGATCCCTCTGGATGCCCTGACCAGCCACGAGTTCCTCGGCGAGCTGGCCCTGTCCGGCGCCCTGCGGGGGGTGCGCGGGGTGCTGCCGGCGGCCATCCGCGTGGCCGAAGCCGGGCGGCGCCTGGTGGTGCCCCTGGACAATGCGGAGGAGGCCGCCCTCACGGACAACGGCGCGGTGCTGCCCGCGGGGCACCTGCTGGAGGTGTGCGGCCACCTGGCGGGGGAACGGCCTCTGGAGCCCCCCCGGGAGCGTCCCGCGCCCGCGGTAGAGCCCGCGGTGGAAGAGAGGTGGGGCGATCTGGCCGAGGTGCGGGGCCAGTACCGTGCCAAGCGGGCCCTGGAGGTGGCGGCCGCCGGCATGCACCACCTGCTCATGATCGGCCCACCGGGCACCGGCAAGACCATGCTGGCGAGCCGCCTGCCGGGGATCCTGCCGCCCATGACGGAAGGCGAGGCCATGGCGACGGCCGCCATCCACTCGGTGAGCCGCGGGGGCTTCGATGTCAGACAATGGGGCCGCCGGCCCTTCCGGGCACCCCACCATACCGCCTCGGGGGTGGCGCTGGTGGGTGGGGGCGGCGTGCCGCGGCCCGGTGAGGTGTCCCTGGCCCACAACGGGGTGCTGTTCCTGGACGAGCTGCCCGAGTTCGATTCCCGCGTGCTGGAGGTGCTGAGACAGCCCGTGGAGTCGGGGACCATCGTCATCTCCAGGGCCGCTCGCCAGGAGGAGTTTCCGGCCCGTTTCCAGCTGGTGGCCGCCATGAATCCCTGCCGTGAGGCGCGCACCGGCAGGGGGCATGACCAGGAGTGCACCGGCGAGGAACGCCGGCGCTATCTCGGGCGTCTGTCAGGGCCGCTGCTGGATCGTTTCGACCTCCATGTGGAGGTGCTGCGGGTGCCGCGGGAGCAGATGCATGGCGAGGACGACACTCCTCAGGAGGACTCCGCCGCGGTGCGGCGACGGGTGACCGGGGCGCGCGAACATCAATTGCGGCGCCAGGGAGTGCCCAATGCCCTGCTGGGGCCCGGACAGCTCGCCCGCCATTGCGCCCTGGGGGCGGAGGAGAAGGTGCTGCTGGAAAGGGCGGTGGAACGACTTGGACTGTCGGCCCGGGGTTGGCACCGGGTGCTGAGGGTGGCGCGGACCATCGCCGATCTGGCGCAGGCCGAAACCATCGCCGGTACTCACCTCAGCGAGGCCATCGGCTACCGCGGCCTGTTGGACTAGCCGGGCCGGGGAATATCAGGGGCCTGGGCCGTGGGGGGCTCAGGCGGTGGCGGCCGGCTCCAGGGCCCGCCGGCGACCCAGCATGCCGAGGCCCGCCAGGGCCGCGAGCATGAGCCACGCGCTGGCGGGCAGCGGCACGGGGCTCGGAACGCCCCCCACATCGTCGGTGGCCTGCACCTCCCAGCCGATGTCCGCCAGGGCCGCCCAGTCCAACTCCGTGAAGAACTTGCGGTCACCGGCCTTTATGTCGGGGTCCATGGCCGTCTCCTGGGTGTTACCGTCGACGGTGCTCTGGGTGTCGCCTTCCCAGTGGCCGCCGGTGCGAGTGTTGCCGTTCTGGTCCGTGATTACCTGCAGTGGGACATCAGCGCCGTGCACGCTGGTGGCCACGGGGCCGGTGAATTTCGGTTTTGATCCGGATTCGTCGACGTGGAAGTCCCATGAGGGCGCGATACCGAAGCCCAGTACATGGGCGATTTCGTGAATGGCCACGGAGAAGAAGTCGAGGCCGGCGAAGCCCTCGACGGAAAAGGGATCGGCATCGAAATGCCAGGTGGTGTCGGTGTCGAACCAGATGGCGCCGCCCCAGGGGCCGAAGTCCGTGGGCGGGGAGTCCAAAGCGCCGGCTTGGCCACGGCTGCCTGCGTTATCCAGCCACTCCTGGGATGTCGCGGATGTCGCGCTGGCGTTGAAGCCGCCGGGACCGCCCAGGCCGGCCGCATCGCCGGCGAGGTCGCGGCCGCCGGTGAAGATGACGAGGGTGTTCTCGGAGATGGAACGGGCGCCCAATTGGCGTTTGCCATCGCTCGCGTCAGGGTCGGAGAAGTTGGGCTCGAAGGTGTTGCCGCCGCCGCTAATGATGGCCGTGAGGGAGTCATTCAGGCGATTGCCCACGTAGTCACCGGCGGCCTGGAGCAGGGTCTGGCGGTCCTGCTGGAAGAAGAAATCGTCGTCGTCGTCGAAGGAGAAGTCGAAGTCGATGGTGAGTGCCGTGGCCGGCCCCGTGAGGGCCAATGCCGTCAATGCGACGCCACTGGCGAATAGTCTATGCGCTGTGATCACGGCTACGCCCCCCATACTCATGTCTGATGAGGGCCAATGATACCGAGTCCGGGTGACAATACTCGCTTGGCTGAGCGGTAAAAGTGTGACCCGGGTCCCAAGCCGGCGACTTCGCGCCGCGGGTTCGTATTTGCGCCTCGCCGACATGAGGCTCGGGTACTTGTTTAATCTCCACGCGCTTAATCTCGGTGCCGCGTTGACGAACCACGGGATCACCCGCATCGTCAATCGACTAAAAGAGGATTGCTGATCCCTTGGCGTTCTTGGCGAGAGGAAATGCTTCTCTCTACACCCACGAATGCTACGGGCGAGCCCGGGTTATCCGCAGCCAACCCCGGGCTCCCGGGCGATCGGCATTCAGGAACGGCGGGTCAGAGTCCTTCGAGGAGGGCCGATATGGTGGGTATGGCGTTCTCGGCCGCCTGCTCGCCCGCGGCGATAGCCGCGGTGGCGCGGTGGAAGTCCATCAGGGCGATATCTTTCAGACGTGGGGCGATGATCACGTCGGGGGGGTCGCCGGCCAGGCGGCTGCGGGTGATCTGATCCTGCATGATGTTGATCGCGGTGGCGGTGACGTCCAGCAGGCCGGGCACGCGGTCGTGGTCCGTGCCCCACGCCAGCAGATTGCGGACCCGGGCGGCCCAGTCCGCCGGCAGGTTGGCGGTGATGCGCTGCAGGCCGTCCTGCAGGGCCTCGGACTTCAGGCCGGCCTCTTCCGGCCGGCCCAGGTGGCGGCCCACGATGCCGCTGTTGAGGTTGACCGCCGCCACCCAGTCCACATCGAAGGTGCGGGCCAGGCTCACGGGTACCGGGTTGCAGAGGCCGCCGTCCGCCACCCAGCGGCCCTCGCGCTGCACCGGGGTGAAGAGCCCGGGCAGGGCGATGGAGGCCCGCACCGCCTCCGGCAGGGAACCCTCGCGGATCCAGATCTCGCGGCCGCTGCGCAGATCGGTGGCGGTACAGGCGAAGGGCACGTCGAGATCCTCGATGGCGACATCGGGCACGAACTCGGCCATCACCTCCATGAGCCGGGTACCCTGAATGAAGCCGCCACCCACCAGGGCTGGATCCAGCAGGCGCACCACGTCCACCCGATCGAGGGCCTGCACCCACTTCGCCAGGGCCTCCAGGCGCCCCGCCGCGAAGGCGCCGCCCACCAGGGCGCCGATGGAACTGCCGCATACGGCATGGATGGGGATGCCGTGGCCGATCAGCTTGCGGATGACGCCGATATGGGCCCATCCCCGTGCCGCGCCGCCGCCCAGCACCAGGCCGATGCGGGTGGTGGTCTTGCTGGAGGCCATGGCCGTGTCTCTCCGGGTGGGGTTGTTCAGCCGCTGGCGCCCAGGGCCATGGCCCGTTCCCGGGTGCGGGCGCATTGCCCGGCATCCACCGCCTGGCCCGGCCAGCCCTGGAGGTGGTCGAGAATCAGGCCGGTGAGGGCCGCCACGTGGTCCGGCCGGTCGTTGAGGGCGGGGATGTAGTGGAAGGTCTCGCCACCGGCCCCCAGGAAGAAGGCGCGGTTCTGCTGATCGATCTCCTCCACGGTCTCCAGGCAGTCGGCGGAGAATCCCGGACACACCACCTGGACGTGTCCCACGCCCGCCGCCGCCCACTCCTTCAGCAACTCGTCGGTGTAGGGGCGCAGCCACTCCTCGCGGCCCACCCGGGATTGGAACGACACCGCCCACCGCTCTTGTACCAGACCCAGCGCCGTGGCCAGCAGGCGGGCGGTCTTCTGGCACTCGCAGAAATAGGGATCGCCCGCCAGCAGATAGCGCCTCGGCAGACCGTGGAAGGAAAACAGCAGGCGGTCAGGTTCACCGTGGCGGGCGAATGACTCCCGGACGCTGGCGGCCAGGGCGGCGATATAGTCGGGGCGGTCGTGATAATGGGTGACGAAACGCAGCTCCGGGAGGCGCCGCCGGGTCTTCAGCACATCGGCCACGGCATCGAAGGTGGATGCGGTGGTGGTGGCGGAATACTGGGGGTAGAGGGGCAGCACCAGGAGGCGGTCGACGTTGGCTCCGCGCAGCTCTTCCAGGGCGTCGGCGATGGAGGGCGAGCCGTAGCGCATGCCCAGGGCGACGGCCACCGGGCCCTGGCGCCGGGCCGTGAGTTCGGCGGCTACCGCCTCGCGCTGGCGATGGCTGATGGTGAGGAGTGGCGAACCCTCGTCGGTCCAAACCTCCCGGTACAGGGCCGCCGAGCGTCGCGGCCGGATGCGCAGGATGACGCCATGGAGGATGAGGGCCCACAGCCAGCGCGGGGTCTCCACCACTCGGGGATCCCACAGGAATTCCGCCAGATAGCGCCGTACCGCGGCGGTGGTGGGTGCATCGGGGGTGCCCAGATTGGTCAGGAGCACACCCAGGGAGCCGCTGGAATCGTGGCGGAATTCGGATTCTCCGATATACATGGTGTCGGCGAGGAAGAGTTTTTGGTAGTAGGCCCCGAGTATAACGTCTCGGCCCGGCGGGCAGGAGCCGCCTTCCGTCAGGCGGCGGCGCGCTCCAGCTGGTGGAGGGCGGTGGTGATGACGCCCAGGCCGGCGCCATCCCGGTGCATATGCTCGCTGAGGTGGCGGCGCCACAGGCGGGCGCCGGGCTGGCCCAGGAACAGTCCCAGCAGGGGCTGGGCCATGGCGTTGAGGGGCACACCCGCGGCGAGTCCGGCCTCGACGTAGGGCAGATAGGCCTCCACCACCTCCAGGCGCGTGGGCAGCGGCGTGGGGTCTGCGAAGAAGGTTCGGTCCACCTTCGCCAGCAGGTACGGGTCGTGCTGGATGGCGCGGCCCAGCATGACCCCGTCCACCCGTTCCAGATGGGGGGCCGCGGACTCCAGATCGGCAATGCCGCCGTTGATGATGATCTCGAGGTGGGGGAACTCCCGCTTCAAACGATATACGAGCTCGTAGCGCAAGGGGGGGATGGTGCGGTTGTCCCTGGGGCTCAGGCCCGACAGCCAGGCCTTGCGGGCGTGGACGATGAAGGTCCGGCAACCCGCGCCCGCCACGATGCCCACGAAGTCCGCGAGGGCGTCGTCGTCCTGGTGATCGATGCCGATGCGGCATTTCACGGTGACGGGCAGGTCCACGGTGTCCGTCATGGACGCCACGCAATCCGCCACCACGTGGGGCTCGGCCATGAGGGCGGCACCGAAAGCACCGTCCCGCACCCGCTCGCTGGGGCAGCCGACGTTGATGTTCACCTCGTCGTAGCCGCGCCCCGCCGCCAGCCGGGCGCAGCGGGTCATGGCCCCGGCATCGCTGCCCCCCAGTTGCAGGGCCACCGGGTGTTCCGCGTCATCGAAGGCCAGGTGACGCGCCGTATCGCCCCGCAGCAGGGCGCCGGTGGTCACCATCTCCGTGTAGAGCAGGGCGTGGCGACTGATGAGACGCAGCAGGTAGCGGCAGTGGCGGTCCGTGACATCCAGCATGGGCGCCACGGCGAACCGTCTCATGGGCGCTGGGGTGGACTCGGCCATGGAATGCCTGCTTTGCGCGTGGGCGCCGGCGGTCGGTAGGGCGAAGGAGTATTCCAGAGCATCGCGGGTGTGGCAACCACGACTCTGCCCCATGGGCTGATTACCGGCGCTGCGGGCCTTTTTCTGTGCCGCAAAGGGGGCTATCTTGGCTGCAAGCTCAACCATCCAACTTTTACAGGAACCACGTCCATGAGCGCTGCCATCATCCATCTGCCCCGGACCCGTATAGCCGACCTCGAGCGTACCGCCGAGGGTGCGTTACACCTCATCCTGTTCCCCGCCATGGTGGTGAAATCGGAGGGGATCCCCCTGACCGACGCCAGCACCCTGTGGACCCAGAAGGGTGAGCTGGTTCTCCACGGCGTGGAGACGGACCAGCTGTTGGCGGTGCCGCTCGAGATCGCCGGGGGCAGCGTCGAGGCGGATGGAGTGCGCTACATGGACATGTTGCCCCTGCCTTTTCGTCCCGCCGGGGTGGTGGAGTTGCGGCTCACCTTCGCCGGTGCCGCCGAATTCGTCTGCAGCGCCGAATGGGCGACCCTTGAGATGGAAGGCAATGCCAAGTACGTTCGGCATCTCGAGCAGGACTGATATGCCTTCGAGGAGCACGCCATGCCTACCCTTTTTGCAAAGATCGTCCGCGGCGATATCGATGCGGATATCGTCTACCAGGATGAGAGCGTAACCGCCTTCAGGGATATCAATCCCAAGGCGCCGGTACATATTCTCGTGGTGCCCAACAAGGTCATCGCCACGGCCAACGACATCGGCGCCGGCGACGAGGTGTTGGTGGGACACATGATGCGGGTGGCGGCCAACATCGCGCGTGAACAGGGCATCGCCGAGTCGGGCTATCGGCTGATCATCAACTGCAACGAGGACGGAGGGCAGGAGGTTTATCATCTCCACCTGCACCTGGTGGGCGGTCGGCCTCTGGGCGCCATGCTGCCGGAATGACGACCCATCCTGCCACCGCGCCGCCTGCAGCCGTGGTGGATGCGGACGAGGAGTCCTTCGAGATACGGGTCATCGACGAATCCCATCGCCGTCTGGTGCTGGTGGATTTCTGGGCCGCGTGGTGCGCGCCATGCGTGGCCTTGACCCCCACCCTGGAGAGCCTGGCCGGGGAATACCGCGGGTGCTTCCTGCTGGCCAAGGTGGAGGTCGATGACAACATGCGTCTGGCGGGGCGCTACAAACTGCGGGGGTTTCCTACGGTCATCCTGTTCAGGAACGGTGAACAGGTGGCCCACTTCGTGGGCAATAAGCCCCGCCATCACGTCCGCGAACTGGTGCAGGCGCATATTTGAAGTGCGGTAAAAAAAAAGCCGCCGGCCCTTGGGACCGGCGGCTTACCACGCACCCTGAAGAGGTTTGTGCGCAAGGGGTGGCGGCTGGAACCGCCGATGGTCAATGCCAGGTGTTGTCCACCAGTTCCAGCCGGCCTTCCAGGTAGCCGTCTCGCCAGGTGCCGTCGAGGACACGCACGTGACGGCCTTTGAGTTCTTCGGTTTCGATGTCATCGCCCGACAGGTTGTGAGGTTTGACGCGGATCTGACCACCTTTGTAGGCGATACGCAGGACGGCACCCGGGGCCACATGGTTGACGCGGCCCTCGTAGATTGCGGGCTCGCCTGCACCGTTGGCCAAGGCCGGCCCCAACAGGGTCAGCAGCGGCAGGGCGATGAGCAGGGTCTTGATGGCATGCCTCATGGTCTTACCTCTTGATTGGTCGATGGCTGTCTTCAATGATTGAAGGCGCTGCATGGCGAAGGGGCATGGTAATGAACCACCTTTTGCCACAGGCAACGCAGGTCGATGTGGGCATCCAGTGCCTGCAGCACGATACCCGTGCCGATGAGCCACCAGAACACGTATTCGGTCCAGACCTGGCCCATCAGGGCGTCCTGACCGTAAACCGCCAGAGTCCCGAGGCCGAACAATGTGGCCGCCGCCAGTGCTGAAAGTATGTAGATCATGGTTTGTCTCCCGGGCATAGGCCCGCATTAAGTAATTAAGAATATTATTATAGACTAAATCGTCTGTGTATAGTTCAACTTCCCGTTTTGTGACGGGACCAGCACGAAATAATGTGTTGCTGACAGGGGCTCAGACCCGCCGGGGCCTGGCGTTCGAGGGGGCTGTGGTGGACCTTGCGGCCGTCGTGTATCCGGGTAATGTTGGGTTTGCTATCTTTACCGGGCGCCTCAGGCCCACTCAGCGGGGTTGTCGAGGCGCGCTTCCAGTTCGTGGAGCAACTCGCGGTATTTGATCCCCAAGGCCCGCTCGTAGGCGCAGTCTCCCTGGTCGCCGATGGCGTGCAGGCGTTCCTGCAGGGAATCGACCATGTCACGAAGTTGTTGCTGGTTGGTGTCGGCGTGGCGTGCCGGCGGGTGGTCAGCGCCGGCGATATGATGGACGGCCTTCATGATGTCATCTCCTCTCTTTTAGCTCTCTCAGGCATTACCAAGGCACATTAGCCCAGTTTTATTACAGATAGATTGCCTTCGAGCCTCCTGATCAGGGACAATGACTGTATATAAAACCAGTTATTATCGGGGGTGCCATGGCCGAGCTTACCCGCCGCCAGCAGCAGGTACTGGATTTTCTCAAGGGGTTCATGGAGGACAACGGTTTCCCGCCCACTCGGGCCGAGATGGCCCGGGCCCTTGGTTTCCGTTCCCCCAATGCCGCGGAGGACCACCTCCGCGCCCTCGCGCGCAAGGGTGCCATCGAACTCCTGGGCGGCGCCTCCAGGGGCATACGCCTCGTCACTCCGGTGGCGGCGGGAGTGCCGGTGGTGGGGCGGGTGGCCGCCGGCCGGCCCGTGCTGGCCCAGGAGCATATCGAGGGCCATTTCCGGCTGGATGGGCGTCTCTTCCGGCCGCGGCCGGACTACCTGCTGCGGGTCCAGGGCATGAGCATGCGGGATGCCGGCATCTGGGACGGTGACCTGCTGGTGGTCCACCGCACCGCGGAGGCCACCGGTGGCAGCATCGTGGTGGCCCGCCTCGAGGACGAGGTCACTGTGAAGCGTTTCCGGCGCCGCGGCCATGTGGTACGGCTGTTGCCCGAGAACCCCGACTACGCCCCCCTGGTGGTGGACCTGCGCCACCAGGCCTTGGTCATCGAGGGCCTCGGCGTGGGCATCATACGCAACCGCCGGCTCTGAGGGGGCAGCCAGGTCATGGCCCCGGTGCCCCAGGCCGCTATCCAGGCCCCGGACGGGTTGGAGCAGGTGCTGCGCCATCCCGCCGTGTGGCGGGGGCGGGCCCCGGCGGGGGGCGGCGGTCCGGTGGTGGCCAGCGGCAACCAGGCCCTGGACGAGGCATTGCCCGGCGGTGGCTGGCCCCTGGGGGGGCTCACCGAACTCTTGGGCGCGGTCCACGGCGCCGGCGAACTCGAGGTGCTCATGCCGGCCCTGGCCACTCTCACCCGGGCGGGGCGTCTCGTGGTCTGGATAGCGCCACCCCATATTCCCTATGCGCCGGCCCTGGAGTCCTCGGGCCTGGTGTTGTCACGGGTGCTGTGGCTGCGCCCCGCGGGCGTGGCGGATGCCCTGTGGGCCGCCGAGCAGGTGCTGACCGATGCCGGCGGTGGTGCCGTGCTGCTGTGGGCGGACGAGGTGGGTGACCGGCAGTTGCGTCGCCTCCAGCTCGCCGCGGAGCGGGGCGGCGCCCTGGGGGTGGTGTTCCGCCATATCGGGCGGGCGGCGCAGCCGTCACCGGCGATGCTGAGGGCCGAGGTGATGGCGCGTCCCGGCGGCGGTGCCCTGCGCATCATCAAGTGCCGGGCGCGCCCGCCGGCCGCACCCATTCCTCTCGCCGGAGAGCCGGCGAACTATTCAACACCTCCCGCGTGGCCCATGGATGGGTATCGCTCCGGCCCCTGAGGGGCCCGCGATGCGGTGGCTGGCCGCCTACCTGCCGGCATTCGTCCTCGACCTTCATGAGCGAGGCACTGCCACGGCCGTGCCCCTGGCGGTGGCCGGAGGTGTGCCGGGGCGCGAGGTGCTGACGGCCTGTAATGAGGCCGCCGGAGTGCGGGGTGTGCGCGCCGGCATGTCCCGGGACACCGCCCATGCCCTGGTACCGGAACTCCATGTAGTATCGCGGGATGAGGCCGCCGAGGCGGCGGCCCTGCGCAACCTGGCGGCCTGGGCCGGACAGTTCAGCGACGTGGTGAGCATCGAGCCCGGCCGGGGGTTGCTCCTGGAGTCCGGCCGCAGCCTGAGGCTGTTCGGTGGCGGCCGGCGCTTGGGGCGCCTGGTACGCCAGGGCCTGGCCACCCTGGGTTTCGAGGCCTGGGTGGCCCTGGCCCCCACCGCCCGGGGCAGTTGGTGGCTGGCGTCGCGGTCGCGGGGCACGTGTATCGCGGATCGCGAGGCCCTGGAGCGGCGGTTGAGGGCCTTGCCCCTCACGGTGATGGCCCTGTCCCCCAGGGTGCTCGTCGATCTGCAGGCCCTGGGGCTGTCCACCCTGGGGGACCTTGAGGCGCTGCCCCGCGACGGCCTGGCCCGGCGGCTGGGGGCAGGGGTGCTGCGCCAGCTCGACGAGGCCCTGGGCCGGCGTCCCGAGGCGCGCCGGCCCCATGTCCCGGTGCCCCGCTTTCACGCTCACCTGGACCTGCCGGCGCCGGTGCTGGAGCAGCAGGCGCTGCTGTTCCCCCTGCGCCGCCTGCTGCTGGAACTGGCGGGCATGCTCAGGGGACGGAGTGCCGGGGTGTCCCGCTTCCGGGTGGGCCTGGACCATGGCGGTGGTCGGACCACCGCCGTGGACGTGGGATTGGCCATGGCGGACGACGACGGCGAGCGTTTCCTGGAACTGTTGCGCCACCGCCTGGAGCGTGTCGATCTGCCGGCCCCGGTGGAACGGGTCGCGGTGGATGCCCCGGAGTTGCGGACCATGGTCCCGGTCACCGGCGACCTTTTCGAGGCGGCTCGGGTCCATGACGGGCGTCGTGAGGCTGCGCTGCTCGATAGGCTGGCGGCCCGCCTCGGGGACGCCGCGGTGTGTGGCCTGGTGCCGGTCCCCGACCATCGGCCCGAGCGGGCCTGGCGCGCCGTACCAGTGGCCCCCGGCCGCCGTGACGTGTCGGAGGCACCTGCGCATCCACTGCGGCCCCGCTGGTTGCTGGCCGAGCCGCGTCTCGTTGCATCACCCGGAGAAGGCCCGGAGGCCCTGTCCCTGGTGGGGGGGGCGGAGCGCATCGAAGGGGGCTGGTGGGATGGCCACGATGTGAACCGTGATTACTACGTAGCCGAGGACCGGGACGGCCGGCGCCTGTGGCTGTACCAGGAGCGCCGCCCACCCCATGGGTGGTATGTGCATGGGTTGTTTGGATGAATGAAAAGCGAGTGAATAGGGAATAGTGAACAAATAGTGAATAGTGAATAGTGAATAGTGAATGGCAAAAAAACAAAACGCGAGCTTGCTGCGAGGGCGTCTGGTGGGACAGACTGAAGGCCATTCACCATTCACCATTCACCATTCACCATTCACCATTCACCATTCACCATTCACCATTCACCATCTGTGTCCCCCGTCACGCCGCAGGGTAAAGGAGGGTGGGACGATGCCGATACCTACCCTCAAGAGCAGGCAGCCGGAGGCCGCTTCCCGCCTGGGGGGCACATGCCAGGCCTCCTGACATCATCGCAGGCAGGACAGGGTGTTCACAGCATGACGACTTCGATACGAGACATGGATCCGCCCTCTCTGGGGGGACGGTTGCGGGAGGCCCGCAAGGCCCGGGGCTGGACCCAGGAAGAACTGGCCTGCCGGGCCGATACCAGCCAGGCCGTGATCCAGAAGATCGAGAATGGCAAGAGCCTGCGTCCCCGTAAGATCGACGTCATCGCCCGGGTGCTGGATGTGGATCCGGCCTGGCTCATGTTCGGTGGACACCGCGCCGCCGCCCTGGAGGGCGAGGCGCGGGAGCTGGCCCTGGCCTGGCAGAGACTGCCCGCGGACCAGCGACTGCTGTTCCGCCGCGAGATCCTCAAGGCCGCCAATGGCGCCAGCCATTCCTCCGGTTACTAGACCGGTGAGTCCGCCGCGCCTGAGCCGACGGCGCCCATCAGGATTAACCACGAAATACGCGAAAGACACGAACAGCCGTTAGGTCTGCCTTCCTTGACCTCCCTACGGCCACCTTATCAGCCCGGCCGTCATGCTGGTCCCGACCCGGACCCCCCTCATCACGCCATACCGGCTTCTTTTACTACGTCATGCCGGGCTTGACCCGGTATCCAGGGCCGTCGGGACGAGCCCGACCCGTAATCCCCGATCATTCACTCTCCTGACTCCCCGGCGGGTCCATTACGTCCCTTCTATGGCCTCCATGGCCTCTGCGGCTGCCTCCCTGACCTCGTCATCGTCATCCGCCAGGCAGGCCTCCAGATAGGGGCGGGCGGTGGTGCTGGCCGTCAGGCCGAGGGCATGGCAGGCGTCGGTGCGCACCCGGGCCTCGGCATGTCGGGTCAGCGCGCCGAGGGGCTCCACCAGGGACTCCGGGGCCTGCTCTCCGGCCAGTTCCTCAAGGGTGGCCATGATCCCCAGGCGCGTGTCGATGGAGGTCTTCAGATCCCCCAGCAATAGCACCAGGGCACCCAGATGCCGGGGCTCGCGCTGCAGCTTGTCCGTCACCGTCCCCCGCCGGCCGCTGCCGAGGAGATGGCGCAGATAGTCCGCCATCCCCGCCGCGCCGGCGACTGCCTGCCCGGCCCAGTGGCGCAGCTCCGCCTCGTCATGGAGCCCCTCCAGCTCGAAGGGTCCCAACCGCGTCCAGGGGGCGGCGCGCACCCCGAGTTCCCGCGCCCGTTCCGGGTGGGCGGCCACGTTCACCACCTCCAGGGTCCCCAGCAGGCCGTCTTCCATGAGATGGGCGAGGCCTGCGAGCACCACGGGGCAGTGGTGGCAACCGGGGGCGATGAACAACAGGGCGTCGGGCGGCGGCGGGGGCTGGCTCATGGCGGTCTCGTCGTACGGGTGAAGGGGTGCGGCCGAATCTTACACGGGCTCACCATGGCGGGGCAGGCTGAAGCGGTGGCTGTCGTGGCCGGCAGGGCCGTGATACTGTATATAAATACAGCTACCGTGCGCCGGGGGATCCGGCGTTTCCCGTGGGCCCATGGATGGACCATCTCTTACCCGTCCGGGGGTGAACCCTATCTCCCCGGGAGTTGCCGCCATGTCCCGCCCGTTGCCCGACTATGCCGAGCTCCATTGCGCCTCCAACTTCAGCTTTCTCAACGGGGCCTCCCACCCGGAGGAGCTGGTGGCGCGGGCTGGGGATCTCGGTTACCAGGGCCTGGCCTTGACCGACGAGGCCTCCGTGGCCGGCGTGGTGCGGGCCCACGGGGCGGCCCGGGGCCACGGTATCCGGCTCATGGTGGGCAGCGCACTGTGCCTGGAGGACGGTCCAAGGTTGGTGCTGCTGGCCCCTGACCGGGCGGCTTACGGGCGCCTGTGCGCCCTCATCAGCCGTGGCCGGCGCGCCGCTGCCAAGGGCAGTTACCGCCTGGTACGCGAGGACCTCGCCGACGGCGTGCCCGGCTGCCTCGCCCTGTTGCCCGGCGGCACCCTGGGGCTGCCGGAGCCGCGGGATGCCCGCTGGCTGCGCGAGGTGTTCGGGGAACGCGCCTGGCTGGCGGTGACCCTGTTGCGGGGGCCCAGGGACGGCGTGCTGCTGGAGGAACTGGAGGGGCTGGGCCGCGCCGCGGCCATGCCCCTGGTGGCCACCGGGGACGTACTCATGCACGGCCGCGGCCGCCGCGCGTTGCAGGATACCCTCACCGCCATCCGTCGTGGCACCACCCTGGCCACGGCGGGCCATGCGCTGCAGCCCAACGGCGAGCGCCACCTGCGCCGGCGCCATGAGCTGGCGTGCATCTATCCCCCGGCGTTGCTGGCCGAGACCCTGGCGGTGGCGGAGCGCTGCACCTTCTCTCTGGATGAGCTGCGTTACGAGTATCCCGACGAGCTGGTGCCGGCGGGGACATCGCCGGCCGCCCATCTGCGCCGCCTCACGGAGGCGGGGATGGCGCGGCGCTGGCCGCAAGGGGTGCCGCCCAGGGTGCGCGCCATGGTGGACCACGAACTGGCCCTCATCGCCGATCTCGGCTACGAACCCTATTTCCTCACCGTCCATGACATCGTCGGCTTCGCCCGCGGGCGCGGCATCCTGTGCCAGGGGCGGGGCTCCGCGGCCAATTCGGCGGTGTGCTACTGCCTCGGCATCACCGCCGTGGATCCGGCGCGCATGGAGATGCTGTTCGAGCGCTTCGTCTCCAAGGAGCGTGACGAGCCGCCGGATATCGACGTGGACTTCGAGCACGAGCGCCGCGAGGAGGTGATCCAGTACATCTACGGCAAATACGGCCGCGAGCGGGCGGCCCTGGCGGCGGCGGTGATCACCTACCGGCCTCGCAGCGCGGTGCGGGACGTCGGCAAGGCCCTCGGCCTGGATGCCGGGGAGGTGGACCGGCTGGCCCGCTCCCACTGCTGGTGGGATGGCCGCGAGATGCAGGGGGAGCGGTTGCAGGAACTGGGCCTCGACCCCGGGAGCCCGGTGATGCGGCGCCTGCTGTACCTGGTGAATACCCTGGTGGGCTTCCCGCGCCACCTGTCCCAGCACGTGGGGGGCTTCGTCATCTCCCGCGGCCCCCTGGCGGAGCTGGTGCCGGTGGAGAACGCCGCCATGGCGGAGCGCACCGTGATCCAGTGGGACAAGGACGACTTGGAGGCCCTCGGGCTCCTCAAGGTGGACGTGCTGGCCCTGGGCATGCTGACCGCCATCCGCCGGGCCTTCGACCTGGTGGCGGGTTACTCGGGGCGGCGCCTCGCCCTCGCCACGGTGCCGGCGGAGGATCCGGCGGTATACGCCATGGTCCAGCGCGCCGACACCGTGGGGGTGTTCCAGATCGAGTCCCGCGCCCAGATGGCCATGCTGCCGCGCCTGCGCCCCCGCACCTTCTACGACCTGGTCATCGAAGTGGCCATCGTGCGTCCCGGTCCCATCCAGGGCGGCATGGTGCATCCCTACCTGCGGCGCCGCCAGGGGAAAGAGCCCGTGACCTATCCCAGCCCCGCCGTGAAGTCGGTCCTGGAGCGCACCCTGGGGGTACCCATCTTCCAGGAGCAGGTGATGAAGCTCGCCGTGGTGGCGGCGGGATTCACCCCCGGCGAGGCCGACCAGCTGCGCCGGGCCATGGCGGCGTGGCGGCGCAAGGGAGGGCTGGAGGCCTTCGAGGCGCGGCTGGTGGCGGGCATGGGCCGTAACGGCTACCCGGAGGCCTTCGCCCGGCAGATCTTCAACCAGATAAAGGGCTTCGGTGAGTATGGCTTTCCCGAATCCCACGCCGCCAGCTTCGCCCTGCTGGTGTATGTGTCGGCCTGGCTCAAGCACCACGAGCCGGCGGCCTTCACCGCGGCCCTCCTGAACAGCCAGCCCATGGGCTTCTATGGGCCCTCGCAACTGGTCCAGGACGCGCGGCGCCATGGGGTGGAGGTGCGGGATGTGGACGTGAGGTACAGCGAGTGGGATTGCTCCCTTGAAAATAAGGTCCTGGATTTTGGTCATTCGTCATTTAAAAAGGGGGCGGGGGCGGCGCCAACCGCAGACAAAGGACAAAGGACCAATGACCAAAACCAGCCGGCCCTGCGGCTGGGCCTGCGTATGGTGAAGGGGCTGTCCCGGGAGAGTGCCGAACGGCTGATGGCGGCGCGCCGTGACGGGGGCTTCGCCGATGTGCGCGAGTTGGCGGCGCGGGCCGGCATCCGGCGCCGGGACCTGGATGCCCTGGCCCGCGCTGGGGCGCTGCGGGGTCTGGACGGCGAACGCCACCGGGCCTACTGGGCGGTGCTGGGCACCGAGCCCACCCTGCCGTTGCTGGGCCAGCCGGCGTTCCGGGAGGCGCCACCGGCCCTGGCACCGGCCACCGAAGGCGAGGACATGGTGGCGGACTACGCCGCCCTGGGGCTCACCCTGGGCCGCCATCCCCTGGCCCTGGTGCGGGAGCGCCTGGCGGCCATGGGGGTGGGTAGTGCCGGCCAGGTGAACGGCCGGCGCCACGGCAGCCGGGTGCGCGCCGCCGGGCTGGTGGTGAACCGCCAGCGGCCTTCCACCGCCTCCGGGGTCACCTTCGTGACCCTGGAGGACGAGAGCGGCCACATCAACCTGGTGGTATGGCAACGCCTGGCCGAGGCCCAGCGCCCGGTGCTGCTGGGGGCCCGCCTGCTGGGCGTGGACGGAGTGGTGGAGCGCGACGGCGAGGTGGTGCATCTGGTGGCCGAGCGCCTCAAGGACCTGTCCCACCTGGTGGCCGATCTGGCCGCGGCATCACGGGATTTCCGTTGACCGGGAAAAGCAGGAAACCACGAAACACACGAAAGATTCGAAAAAGAGCGCTCGCTATCTCTAAGGCTAATAACGTTGTCAGGAACCGTTTTCGGGCTGTACTTGTCCCGCCGTTCGCTCATTCACTACACTTCCATGCACTGTAACCAGGGAGGGCGCAGCCATGGGGCGGGCGCAGCGGATTGCCAGGGGCGGGCTCGCCTATCATGTTCTCAACCGGGCCAACGGACGCCGGCCGATATTCCAGCGGGTAGCCGATTACATCGCCTTCGAGACGGTGATGGCGAAAACCTGCGATCGTATCCCCATGCGCATCCTGGCATGGTGCCTCATGCCCAATCACTGGCACCTCGTGCTGTGGCCTCGTCGCGACGGCGACCTTTCCCAGTTCATGCGCCTGCTCACGCTGACCCACACCCAGCGCTGGCATGCCGCCCATGAGACCACCGGCAACGGTCATCTCTCCCAAACAGGGGCTCTTCAAGTCATTCCCGATCCAGGCCGATGCCCATCTCCTCGAATGAAACGGTTCCTGACACCGTTTTCGGGGTCGGCACCATGATGGGCCTGCTGGTTCTCGGTGCGCTGCTGATCTACGGCCTTATCGCCCTGGCCGCGGCAGGACTGGCGGCGCGGGCGGCGCGGCGCCGGGGTGTTGCGGGCTGGAAGTGGGGCCTGCCGGCGGCCCTGGTGGTGTATTTCCTGGTGTTCCAGGATCACCTACCGTCGGTGGCCCTGCATGCCTGGCAGTGCCGTTTCGGCGATGCGGGGTTCCGGGTGTACAAGACCATCGACCAGTGGCGGGCGGAGAACCCCGGGGTGTGGGAGACCCTGGTGCGGGATGCGTTGCCGGAGGAGTACCTGCAGAAAACCAAGCCCACCGCAGGCAACGGCGAGAAGCGTTTCTACATGTTTCCGGACGGTGCCCAACTCGTGGCGGACTTCTGGGCAGGTGGCAAGCTGATTACCACCCGCCTTACTCGGCCGGATGGAACGAAAGGCTATTGGTTAAACCAGCGTTTCATCGCCCTCAGCGAGGAGACGCGGGGCTGGTTTCATGTGTACCGGTGGGAGGAAGAGATCGTTGACGGCGAAACGGGCGAGGTAATGGCGCGTTATGTGGATTACCGTTCTATCGTGCGGTTGCCGGCCTTTGCCTATCTAAGGGTGGGGCCGGATTCATGTGAAAGTGATGTGCGGAGTCGAATCGCGTTCTCAAAATTTCAGAAGGAATTCGTTGAGCAAGGAGGATAAGGAATGAGAACCAAGAACGTCTTTGAACTGGCGCTGCTTTCTGAAGCAGCGTATGCGGATCTTCGTGGTGCTGATACGCGGTTGCGGGTTCGCGATGCCCTCCAACGCATCGGCAATGCCGCTGGCGAGCCGAATGATCCGGATCTTGGGTTTTCACCCACCCAGGCCGAGGCCTTCACGAGACGCTGGCGCGTCATCGACCACCAGCCCAATACCGGGTCCGGCTATTCGGGCACCCTGTTCGAACGTCTTGATAACCTGGGTAACGGCACGGGCGAGCACGTCCTCGCCCTGCGGGGCACGGAGGGACTTTTTTCCGATGATATGCGCACGAATATCGGCGATATCGTCAGCGACGGTCTGGCCATCGAGCAGATCGTGGATCTCTACAATCACTGGCAGCGGATCAGCCACGCCGGGGTGTACCGGGCCGCTCGTCTGGAGACCCTGGCGGCGGAGACGACGGACTATCAGCTGGCGCGGGTAGGCCAGTTCGTGCCTGCCGTGGGCCTGGCGGCGGAGGCCTACCTGGCCCAGCTGCGGGCGCGGGAAGATGTGGTTATTGACGAGCCTTTTGGAATAGTGCGGAAGCTGGATCTCGAGGACTCCGATGAACTCTTCGGCGACGAGCGCGCCACGGGCCTGGGGCTCGCGATCGGGGCCGGGCCGGCCGTCACCGGCCACAGCTTGGGGGGGCACCTGGCCAGTGCCTTCACGCGGTTGTTTCCCGGGACCGGGGCCGAGGCCCTGACGGTCAATGGCGCGGGCCATGTCGCCGCCATCACCCCAAACCCCGGTGGTATGGCCGCGACCAACATCCGCAACCTCTTCGGCCTGCTGGGTGGCGCTCCTCATTTCGATGATCGTCGCATCGTCAATGTCTTCGGCGAGGCCATGCCCGAGGTGGTCGCCATGGACGAGGAATGGGGTCTGGTGCAGCCCGGTGTGCGCGTGCCCGTGCACATCGAGCAGACCCCGTGGTACGGCAATACCCTGGGTCATGGCGTGTCGCAGGTGACGGACAGCCTGGCGGTGTACGACCTCTTCGTCCAGCTCTCTTCGCCATCGGCCGGGGGCGCCCCCGAAGACACCCTGGAGGGTTTGGAAGGGCTGTTCCGGGCGGGCGCCGTGGCGGCGGACGAGACCCTGGAGCGTCTCGTTTATACCCTCGGGCGCCTGTTCCAGGTGGGCGGGACACTGCCGGCGATCGACCATCGCGAGGCCCTGTTCGAGGGCGTCGTGGCGGTGCGGGATGCGGCCGCCTATCAGCAGGCCGTGTCCGACGGCAACGGCGTGGTGATGGCGCTGTCGGCCTACGACGAACCGGCCCAGCTGGTTGCCAATGCCCGCCACAGCCTGGCCTTTCGCTACGCCCTGGTCAATCTCGCCCCCTTCGTGGTGCTCAACCAGGACGACGTGTATGCCGCCCATAACACCGGCGGCGGGCTGGACCTCTACGATCCGGCCACCGGCAGCGGGGCCCTGAGTGCCCATTACCTCGAAGATCGGGCCCTGTACCTGTCGACGCTGCTGGCTCGCAATACGGAGGGTGGGGCGAACGACACCGGGATCACGTTCCTGGACTTCCCCGAGGCCGGGGGCGGCTCGGATCCCGCGACCCGGCTGGCGGCGGCGACGGCGTTGCCGCGGCGTTTCGTGTTCGGGGGCGAGGGCGGCGATATCCTCATGGGTGGGCGTGCTGAGGATCATCTCTACGGCGGCGGTGGCGGTGACAGCGTCCACGGCGGTAAGGGGGATGATCGGCTGGAGGGGGGGCAGGGTGCGGATCGCCTCTACGGTGGCCCGGGTAATGACGTGCTGGCGGGTGGGGCGGGCGACGATATTCTCCTCGGCGGCCATGATCCGGCGGCGGGCCCGGGCTCCAACGTGCTGCGGGGCGGTCGGGGTCGGGACATCTACTTCGCGCGTCCCGGCGATGTGGTGGCGGACAGCGATGGCGACGGCGACGACACCCTGGTGGCCGGCTGGGGCGACGACCGCCTGGAGGGCGGGCCCGGCGACGACGTCTACCTGTGGGACGAGACCCTGGCCCTCGGCATGCTGGGCTTCCCCACCGGTCACGACCGCATCGCGGACAGCGCCGGCGACGACACCGTGCGCTTTTCCACGATGCGCCGGTACCACCTCGCCTTCGCCCGGGCCGGGGACGACCTCGTCATCCAGGGCCCCGGGGACGACGCTTCCCTCACCGTCGCCGCGTGGTTTCGGGACGACACCCAGCGCATCGAGCGCTTCACCACCGCCGCCGGCGACACCCTGGTGGACACCCAGGTGGCCCTGCTCATCCAGGCCATGAACCAGTTCGTGGCCGACGACCCCGGCATCGACACCTGGCACCAGGCCGTCCGCGAACACCCCCAGGACACCGCCACCCTCCTCGCCGCCCACTGGGAGCCCGCCGCCTCGATGTCGGGATGAATCCCGACCCACATCCGTGCCGAAGGAACGCGCCGTGGGGGGGGGTGTAGGTCGGGCTTCAGCCCGACAGACGGCTGAAAGCAAAAACGCAAACCACGAAACACGCGAAAGACACAAAAGATAAACTTAAACGGTAACTACGAAAGACGCGAAAGGCGCGAAATGTAATGGGTGATCAGGGGCCTGCCGTCACCGTGCAAGCCTGGAGCCATCGCGGCCACATTCCCATGCCGCATGGTATAGGACTGGCCAGGGCAGGGCCGCATCCGGCACCCATTATGTCGTTCCCGATCTTTCGTGATATTTCGTGTGTTTCGTGGTTAACCTTCGCGTCTTTCGCGTATTTCGTAGTTGAAAAAGATTCTGGATTGGATAAAGAGGTGAGAGGGAGGGGGGTCTCGCACCCCGGCCGCCCGGGTTCTTCCAGGCCCTCGCCCTTGCCTGATCTGCCCGCCAGGACCCTTTCGTTCATTTCGCGTGTTTCGTGGTTGAAAGGGGGGTTGAACGGAAACAGTTCCTGACACCGTTTCGGTGTGGGGCGAGCCTCGGAGGGATGGGCCGGGGGCCGCGGGGCTGGAGCTTCGTTGGGGTTTTGGTTATGTTGCGTCACTTTTCGCGCCCCGAGCCCGTCCCAAGTGAAACCGACCGTCGACCAATACCGCTCCTGGCCCCACAAGTCCATCACCCTCATGGGCATGTCGGGGGTGGGCAAGACCCGCCTGTCCTCCATGCTGCGGCGCCATCACTGGTTCCATTATTCCGTCGACTACCGCATCGGCACCCGTTATCTCGACGAGGCCATCCTCGACCAGGTGAAGAAGCAGGCTATGCAGGTCCCCTTCCTGCGGGACCTGCTGCGCTCCGACTCGGTGGAGATCCGCAACAACATCACCGTGGACAACCTGGCCCCCTTGTCCAGTTTCCTCGGCAAGCTAGGGGACCCGGAGAAGGGCGGGCTGCCTCTCACGGAGTTCGTGCGTCGCCAGCGCTTGCACCGGGAGGCCGAGATCGCGGCCCTCGGGGACGTGCCGGAGTTTATGAGCAAGGCGCGGGAGATCTACGGCTACGACCATTTCATCAACGACGTGGGCGGCAGCCTGTGTGAGCTGGAGGACGAGCCGACCTACCGGCTGCTGTCGGAGCACACCCTGTTCCTCTACATCCGTGCCTCGGCCGATGACGAGCAGGCCCTGATGGAACGGGCCAGCCGCGACCCCAAGCCCCTCTATTATCGCGACACCTTCCTGGACGAGCAGCTCGAGGCCTACATGAGCGAGCATAACCTGGAGTATGTGGCCCTTATCGACCCGGATGATTTCACCCGCTGGGTCTTTCCCCGCCTGTTCCGAGCCCGCATCCCGCGCTACGAGGCCATCGCGGCCCAGTTCGGCTATACCGTGTCCAGCGCCGAGGTGGCAGCGGTGCGAGACGAGCATGACTTCAACCGGCTGGTGGAAGCGGCCATCGCGCGGGAGACCTGAATACGTGTCCCCCGCCACCCTTCCTGCGGAGCATCGGCCATGCCCATAGTCGCCCACAATGCCCTGCCCACCTTCGAGCGCCTGCGCCAGGACGGGCACAATGTCCTTACGCCCTATCGGGCCGCCCACCAGGACATCCGGGAATTGCACATCGGCCTGCTGAACATGATGCCGGACGCTGCCCTGGCGGCCACCGAGCGGCAGTTCTTCCGCCTGGTGGGGGAGAGCAACCAGATCGCCCAGTTCTACCTGCACCCCTTCACCCTGCCCGAGCTGCCCCGCAGCGAGAAGGCCCAGCATCACATCGAGGCCTACTACGACACCTTCGAGCAGCTGCGGGAAGACGGGCTGGATGCCCTCATCATCACCGGTGCCAACGTGGCCGGGCGGGAACTCTCGGCGCAGCCCTTCTGGGCGCCCCTCATCGAGGTGATGGACTGGGCCTTCGACAACGTGACCTCGGTGCTGTGCTCCTGTCTCGCCACCCACGCCGTGATGGAGTTCCGCTATGGCCAGCACCGGCGCCCCATGGGACGGAAGATCTGGGGAGTGTACCCCCATCACCTGGTGGATCGCCGCCACCCCCTGGTGAGTGACGTGAACACCCTGTTCAATGTCCCCCATTCACGATTCAACGACGTCAGCCGCGAGCAGTTCGAGGCCGCCGGCTTGCACGTGCTGGCGGAGAGTCCCGAGGCGGGGGTGCATCTGGCGGTGAGCGAGGACGGCTTCCGGGTGGTGTTCTTCCAGGGCCATCCCGAGTATGACTCCATCAGCCTGCTGAAGGAGTACAAGCGGGAGGTGGTGCGCTACGCCCGCGCCGAGCGCGGAGACTATCCGCCCTTTCCGGATACCTACCTCAGCCTGCGGGACCAGGCGGTGCTCGACGAGTTTCGGCACCGGGTGGACACGGCCCTGGACAAGGGCCTGGTGCTGCCGGAGTTCCCCGAGGCGGTGATCACACGTGATCTCCACAATACCTGGCATGACACCGCCGAGGCGGTGGTGAACAACTGGATGGGCAAGGTCTACCAGATCACCAACAACGAGCGCGGCCTGCCGTTCATGCAGAACGTGGACCCGGCGGATCCCCTGGGGTTGGGATTGGGAAAGCGCTGAGATGGGCCGTTGCGGTTTGCGGCGCAGACCGGTCCCAAAGGCTTATTACGCCTCCACCACCATCTCGATGAAGCCGCAGGGGCATTCGTTGGCGCACATGCCGCAGCCCTTGCAGTAGTCGTAGTCGAAGACGTAGTGGGTGCCGTCGGTGGCCACGTCGCGGGTCTTCAGCACCGAGTTGTCGGGGCACAGGGTCCAGCAGTTGTCGCAGGCGAAACAGTTGCCGCAGGAGAAGCAACGCACCGCCTCGGCGGCCGCCTGGCGGGCCGTGATGCCACCCTCGATTTCCTCTGTCTCGCCTCGCTCCTCCACCGGTAATACCTTTTCCTCGGGCGCCGGGGCGTGCTCGAAATAGTTGAGGTTCAGCTGCTCGATGCCGATGGGCTGTGATTTGACCTCGGGTACGAGCTCAACGCCGTTCAGATCCGCGTGCATGGCCGCGGCGGCACGGCGCCCGTCGCCTACCGCCTCGGCGACGGTGCCACGGTCGCCGCGAGCGTCACCGCCGGTGTAGAGCTTTGGATGCTGGAACACCCGGCCGAGGTCGTCGGCCTGCAGGTAGTCGCGGCCCTTGGGCAGGATGGTTCCCAGGCCGTGGCGTTCCACCACCTGGCCTACCGCCGGGATCACCTGGTCCACATGGAGCACCGTCTCCGTGCCCTCGAAGGCGATGCGTTTCAGGCGTCCGTTCTCCTGGATCATCTTTTTCATGTGGACGATCTCCACGCCGATGACCTTCTGGCCCCGCAGGATGAGGCGGTGGACGCCGCGATGCTCGTGGACCACCACCCCCTCCTCGATGGCCTGGCGCACCTCCCGTTCGATGGCCGGCATGGTATCGGCGGCGGGAACGCCCGGCCCCGGGATGGCCTTGTGGGTGATGACGTGGACCTCCTTGGTGCCGGTGCGGCGCATCACTCGGGCCATGTCCATCGCGGTGTTGCCACCCCCGAGGATGGCCACGCTGCGGGCCTCGGGGGCCGCGCCCACGGCGATCCATTCCTGCAGTTGGGTGATGCCGGGATGAAGGTCGCTGGGGGTGACGCCGTCGATGCTCCAGGCCCGCCCTTCCTGGCAGCCGGGGGCCACGAAGACCCGTGCGTATTCCGCCTGCAACTCGGCCAGGGAGACGTCGCGGCCGAGGATGTGATGGGCACGGAACTCCATGCCCGAGGCCAGGATGCGTTCCATCTCCTTGTCGAGGATGTCCCGGGGCAGGCGGTACTGGGGAATGGCGGTGCGCAGGGTGCCGCCGGCCAGGGGTAGCTTGTCGAACACGGTCACCGGATGGCCGAGGCGCAGCAGGTGATAGGCGGCCGCCAGGCCGGCGGGGCCGGCCCCAACCACCGCCACCGCGTCGCCGTCGCGGCGGGCCGGGATGCCGGGATAGTCCCAGCCCTGGCGCAGGGCCTCGTCGCCGAGGAAGCGCTCGACGTTGTGGATGGAGATGGACTCGTCGTAGTCGCGGCGGTTGCATGCCGACTCGCAGGGGTGGTGGCACACCCGCCCGGTGACGGCGGGCAGGGGGTTGGCCGCCACCAGGGTCTCCCAGGCCGCCCGCGGCCCCGCTTCCTCGAGGCTGGCCAGATAGGCCTGGGCATCCTCGCCGGCCGGACAGGCCACATGGCAGGGGGCGTTGCGATGGTGATGCACCGGCCGCTCGACCCGCCAGGTGCCGGTCTTGAAGTCCAGGGAGGTCTCGGGGCGGGCGTAGGCGCCGCGGGTTAGGATGGTCATGGGTGGTGGTCTCGTCCTGGTGCGTTGCCAATGTTCAATGTATGGGGGCCATGCCGGCGCATGGAGTTGAGTGAATGGTGGGTAGGAAAAAGTGAATGGTGAATGGTGATGAAGAGCAAGTGAATAGTGAATAGTGAATGGTGAATAGTAAAAGCAACAGTAGAGAACGCCGGGGCGGGACCGGTTTTTTCCATTCACTATTCACCATTCACTATTCTCTTTTTCCTACTCACTTCCCCTTCCTCTTCCTCACGCCCACCGCGTCCCCCGGCGCTTGACGGTATCGGCGGCCTCGGTATCCATGGCATCGGGGCCGTCGCCGCGGAGGTCGTAGGTCTCCATGTTGTAATCCGCCAGGGCCTGCAGGTGCTCAAGTTCCTCCTTGGCTCGCAGGTCGTCGGCGAACAGATGGCGGAAGCGGTTCTGCACCTTCAGGTAGTCGATCACCGGCCGGGGGTCGCGGATGGGCATGGTATTGGCGAGTTGGCCGCGTTCCAGTTCGATGATGGGAAAGAGCCCTGTCTGCACCGCCAGCCGCGCCACCTCGATGGTGAGGTTACCCTCGTGGCCCCAGCCCAGGGGGCAGGGGGAGTGGATGAGCAGGAAGGTGGGGCCTTCGATGGCCATGGCACGGCGCACCTTCTTGCGCACGTCGGAGGGGTAGGCCACCGAGGCGGTGGCGGCGTAGGGAATATGGTGGGCGGCGATGATGGTGATGATGTCCTTCTTGAGGTGCCGCTTGCCCATGCGCACCTTGCCCGCCGGCGAGGTGGTGGTGGCGGCCGCGTGGGGGGTGGAGCTGGAGCGCTGAATGCCGGTGTTCATGTAGGCCTCGTTGTCGAAGCACACGTAGAGCATGTTGTGGCCGCGCTCCAGGGCCCCGGACAGGGCCTGGAAGCCGATGTCGAAGGTACTGCCGTCGCCGCCCATGGCGATGACCTTGGTCTTGCGCCCCTGGGCCTTGTAGGCGGCCTCCACGCCGGCGGCGATGGCGGCGGAGTTCTCGAACAGGGAGTGCATCCACGGCACCCGCCAGGCCGACTCGGGCCATGGCGTGGTGAACACCTCCAGACAGCCGGTGGCGTTGGTGAGGGTCACGTCGGGGCCGGCGGCCTCGGTCATGAGGCGGGCGGCCAGGGCCTGGCCGCAGCCCAGGCAGGCGCGGTGGCCGGCCTCGATGCCGCGAAAGCGCGGCTGCTTCTTGCGCAGGGCCGCGATGTCGATGTCAACGATGGTTTCGGACATGGGTGTTCCTCATTGGTCTTCGGGGGCGAGGCGCGACACATCGACGTCGAAGACGCTGAATCCACCCACCTCGCCGTCGGCCTCCAGCAGGCGTGGGTACAGGTCCAGGGGCACGTCGCGCCCGCCGAGGCCCACGGCGTAGTTCTCTACTCGGGGCGGCTGATCCATGGTGGACAGGGCCGCCCGCACCTCGTTACCGACGATGCCGCCGGAGCCCGGCGACAAGGCACGCTCCACCACCACCAGGCGCTCGAGGCCGGCACAGGCGGCGCGGATGGCGGCGGCGGGGAAGGGGCGGAAGCAACGTAGCTTGATGAGCCGGGCAGGCTCCGCCGACGGGTACTCGGCCATGGCCTCCATGAGGGTGCCGTGGATGGAGCCGATGGTGAGGACTCCCACGGTGGCATCCGCCGGGCCGGAACTCTCCAGCAGGGCGCCCCCCGAGCGCCCGCTCAGGGCCTGCCAGTCCCTGTCGGCGGCCTCGATCTCGGCGATGGCCCTGACCATGGCGGTGTGGTGGGCGTGGCGTACCTCGCTGAAGTGCTCGGGGGTCACCAGGGTGCCGATGCTGATGGGATGGGCCGGGTCCAGGCTGCGGGAGAAGGTGTAGGGGGGCAGGAAGGCGTCCACCTCGTCCTGGGAGGGCAGCTCCAGGGGCTCCAGGGTATGGGTGAGGGTGAAGCCGTCCACGCACACCATAACCGGCAGCTCCGTGCGTTCGGCGATGCGATAGGCCTGGATGGTGGTGTCGATGGCCTCCTGGTTGTCAGCGCAGTAGAGCTGGATCCAGCCCGAGTCCCGCACCGCCATGGAGTCCTGCTGGTCGTTCCAGATGTTCAGGGGCCCGCCCACGGAGCGGTTGGCGCAGGTCATGACCATGGGTACCCGCAGGCCGGCGATATTGAACAGGACCTCGCTCATGAGCATGATGCCCTGGGAGGCGCTGGCGGTGTAGGCTCGGGAGCCCGCCGCCGCGGCTCCCAGGACCACGGAGGCGGCCGAGAACTCGCTCTCCACGCTGACGAACTCGCAATCGAAGGTGCCGTCCGCCACCAAGCGGGAGATGTTCTCCACGATATGGGTCTGAGGAGTGATGGGGTAGGCCGCCACCACCTGGGGCCGGCACAGGGCCACCGTCCGCGCCAGGGCCTGGGAACCTTCAAGCGCCAGCGGCATGGGCCACCTCCTGCCATCTGCCTGCGTCCACCTGGGAGGCCGCGTTCTCCACCAGGGCGGTGTTGCGTTCCAGCACCTTGCCCGTGAAGCGCTCGCCGAGGGCGTTGGTAAGGGCCGCTACCGGCAGCATTCCGGTGAGGCTGAGGAAGGCCGCCAGCAGGGCGGTGTTGGGCACCGGCCGGCCGAGGTATTCGTTGGCGAGCGCGGTGGCCGGCAGGGTAACCACGTCGGCGTCACCCAAGTCTTCGTCGTCAGGCCGGTCGTTGGCATTCACCAGGATACCGCCGCCCGCCTTCAACCCATTCAGGACCCCCGGCACATGCAGCAGGGCGCGGTCCTGGACGATGAGGAAGGCGGGTTGCAGGACCTGGCAGCGGCGATGGATGGGGGCGGTGCCGATGCGTGTGAAGGCCACCACCGGCGCGCCGCGGCGCTCGGCGCCGAAGGCGGGGAAGGCCTGGGCGTAGCGGCCTTCGCCGATGGCAGCGGTGGCGAGAAGATAGGCGGCTACCACGTTCCCCTGGCCGCCGCGGCCGTGTATCCGGATCTCAAGCATATGGGTCGAATCCCTGTTGCGAGGGCAGGCGCTGCCGGGAGGGCAGCGCTGTGCCCGTCATCCTTCATCTGCGGGAAAAGGCGCGTTTCGGGCGGCCCCGGGCCGGCGGAGTAGGGTCCTCGGAAGGCCCCGCCGGCGATTCCCTGAGCCGTGTCGCTTCGTCCACTTTCCGTTTCCGGGGCCCATGTTAACCGAGTAGCGCCCTATCTGCGCAAGCCCGCTAACGCCGCATGCGCCAGGGGTACGGCCTTCGGCCCTCGGCTGCAGGCGTGGCCCCTCTGTTGCGTACAGGCAACAGTGTTGTAAGAAGGTTGAATTGTTGTTTTGTTAGGTATAGTATTTCAGGCAAGATTCCAAGACCATATCAGACTCACACCCGCATCGCTTGGGGATTCTTCCGGGGGGAAATGAAATGGTGCATAAATTCGATCTAATGAGGGCCTCCATTCTGGTGGCCCTGCTTGCCGGCGGGCAGGGCGCCGCCGGGGCGGGCGAACTCGACGACGCCCGCCGCATGCTGGGCGCAGGTCAGGCCCAGGCGGCGTTGGACAGGCTCCTGGTCATGGAGGGCGAGCGCGCCGGTGACCCGGATTACGATTACCTGCTGGGCATCGCCGCCCTGGATGCCGGCAGGCCGGGGACCGCGGTGTTCGCCCTGGAGCGGGTGGTGGCGATGCAACCGGACAACGCCCAGGCCCGGGCCGAGCTGGCGCGGGCCTATTTCATGCTCCATGACAACGAGTTGGCCAAGCAGGAACTGGAGAACGTCAAGGCCATGGCGCCACCGGAGCCGGTCCAGGCCACCATCAACAAGTACCTGGATGCCCTGGATCAGCGCTTCGAGGCCCTGCGTACCCATGTGTCGGTGTACGCTCAGGCCGGTATCGGCTTCGATACCAATATCAACGCGGCCACCGGTGACGACGACTTCGTCATTCCCCTAAACCGGCTTTCTGCCCGGGACCGAATCGATACCGAAGAGAATGCCGTTTTCCTGACGGGACAGCTGGGGGCCGGCATCACCCATAGCGTTACCCCCGACCTCTACTTCTTCGTGCGCGGGCGTCTGAGCGGCCGCGAGAATACCGGGGGCGAAAAGCTTATCAGTGCCGGGGGCGAGGACTTCGACGACCATCGCTACGGTGCCGACATCGGCCTGCGGTACTTCAAGGGGGCCAACACCTTCACCGCCACCCTGTCGGGCGAGCGGATGAACCTCAACGACGTCTCCTATCGCTCCAGCGGCGGCCTGAGTCTCCAGTGGCAGCACGCCCTGGACGCCCGCAACCAGCTCACGGGTTTCGTGCGCACGACCAACCTGCGCTATCAGGAGTCCACTATTTATCCCGGCAATCCCCTCAACGACGCGGACCAGTGGCTGGTGGGCGCCGCCTGGGGCCATGAATTCGGCGGCCAGGGCTCGCCGGTGCTGTTTGCCAGCGTCTATTACGCCGAGGACGACGAGCGCCGCAAGGTGTCCACCACGGTCAATGGTGTGCCGGTCAATACCTCGGGCCTGGTGGCCCGCGACTTCTGGGGACTTCGCGTGGGTGGACAGTACACCCTCGATGAGCGCTGGGACCTCGTGGGTTCCGCCACCGCCCAGTTTAGCGACTACGACGGCCCCCACCCGTCGTTCTCCGATCGTGAACGGGAGGATGACTTCTATCATCTCTCCGTGGGGGGCAACTATAAGGCCTCGCGCCAGTGGCTCGTGCGTCCGCGCCTGACCTACACCAACAACGACTCCAACGTGAACTTCAGCGACTACGACCGCTGGCAGGCCCACGTCACCGCCCGCTACACCTTCAAATGAGAGTTCGTGAGGACAAAGTCATGACTATGTATAGCAAACCGGGAAAGGTCGTGGGCGTACTGCTGCTGTGGGCCGTCGTGGCGTTCGGGGCCCAGGCGGCCACGGAGGCGGGCAGCGTCTCTTTCGCCTTCGGCGATGCCACCATCGAAGGCACGGATGGCGCCGAGCGCACGGCGCGCCGGGGGGTGACCCTGTACTCCGGCGACACCATCTCCACCGGTCCCCGGGGGCGGGTGCAGATGCGCTTCACCGACGGCGGCTTCGTATCCCTGACCCCCGACACCAGCTTCCGCATCGATGAGTATCGCTTCGAAGGGGAGGCCGATGGCTCGGAGAAGGGTTTCTTCAGCCTCATCAAGGGTGGCATGCGGGCGCTGACCGGCCTGGTGGGTAAGAAGAACCGCGAGAGCTACCAGCTCTCGACGGTGGTGGCCACCATCGGCATCCGCGGCACCCTCTACCGGGCCACCTTCGACCCGGTGATCATGAAGTTCCTCGCCAGCGTGGGAGTGGACCCCACCGATCCGGACTCGGGTCTCCAGATCACCGCCGCGGGCAAGTCCATCGTCATCGGTCCCGGGGGCTCGGTGGTGGTGGAGGGTGAGGGCTCGCCGCCGCGGCCCACCACCGAGCAGGCCCAGGTGGCTGCGGCCCAGCCGGAGGGCACGGAAGAAAGCGGCGAAGGGGATGAGAGCGATGTAGATCAGTCTTCTCTGCTGAGTGGTGCTGATCCAGAGGGCCTGTTGACCGAGCTCATGGAGCCCGAGCCCACGGAGCCCGAGCCTTCGGAGGTCGTGAATGCCTTGGAGTTCAATGCCTACGTGCTGGCAGCGGTAGTACTGGATCCGGATAGTGGGTCCTTGGCGGTCGAGATAGTCCCCGAAGATGCAGACGATACCCTTGCTAGCAGTATCGTGGACGTGCTGTTCACCACACCGATGGATGGCGCTGAGGCACTCGTCGCGAGATTTCAGGTCGACGAATTCACGGGGGGGGAGATCGATGACTCCTTGATCACCATCAGCCGTGTCGTGGCGGAGGACTTCGTGGTGGGTCTGGTGGAGGGCGACTTCGGATTGACGGCGGCGGAGTTGGCGGAAATCGAGCAGTTTATCGACGACACCTTCGCCAATGTCGCCACCAACGCCGATGTGGCCCACGACGATGCCACCGGACTAACCTGGGGGCGCTGGACCGGCGGCAACGTGCTAGTGGTGGACTTCGAGAGCTTCGACGACAGTGCTGATATCGACTTGGTGGAACTCACGGGCAACCAGAGCGATCATTGGATTTATGGTCCCCGTCCCGATGTCCTGCCCACCCAGGGGGTGGCCGAGTACAGCTTCATCGGGGGTACGCCATCCACTACCGCCAGCGGCGACAGCATCGGCCAGGGCATCACTGCCGGCACCATCACGGCCGACTTCGGCTCCCTGTTCGTGCAGACGGACCTCACCGTCAATCATGGAGGCGCCATCGACGTCATGACCTCGGGGCCCATGTTCTCCAACCGCGCGGGCTTCGCCACCTCCGGTGATGGGTTCAGCGATTCGGCGGGACCGTGCAATCCGAGCTGTGGGGCCTACGTCAACGGCGTATTCACCGATGCCTCCGGCGGCGCGGCGCCGGATGGCGTGGGGGCTTCGTTCAAGCTCCAGCCGGCCGATGCACCGGACGACTACATTACCGGCGTGGGTGGGTTCAAGCAGGATTCTTTCGATCCCGAGCCGCCGCTGTAGGGTTTGGCGCCAGCCCCCTGGTCGGCGCTGGTTCGGGACTCGTTGTGGGACCCGGCTGCGGCCGGGTTTTTCTTTGGCCGGAAGGCCTCTGCTATAGTCTGGCCATGGGTCGGGCAGGCATATTCATCGGGTTTCCTTGGCCCCTGCGCCGGGGCTTCGCGGCGCTGCTGGCGCTTTGTCTATGGGGTCCCACGGCCGTCCATGCCGGGGATGGGCCGCGGGCATGGAACGCCGCTGCGCCGCCGGAGCCGGTGGAGCGGCCCGCCAGGGGGGTGTTGCTGGTGGCGGCGGAGTCCCTGCGGGACCCCAACTTCGCGCGCTCGGTGGTGTTGCTGGTGGATTATGCCGACGACGGCCCGGCCCTCGGGCTGGTGGTCAACCGGCCGGCACGCCTGCCCCTGGCGGCCCTGGTGCCCGAGCTGGACGCCGGTGCCGGTGACGCCCCCGATGTCTACCTGGGTGGGCCCGTGGGACTGGGGCGGGTGACTCTGCTGATCCGGGCCCGGGAGGCGCCGCTGGAAGCGGTGCCGGTGCTCGCCGGGGTCTACGCCAGCGTCAGCATGGCCACCCTCGAACAACTGCTGGCCGGCCGCCCGGCCGAGGCCCACGCCCGCGCCTTCGTCGGCCATGCGGGTTGGGCCCCCGGCCAGCTGCAACGGGAGATCGGGCGCGGCGACTGGCATCTGGTGCGGGCGGCCGAGGAGCATGTGTTTGCCGCCGATGGCCGCCGGTTATGGGAACGTCTGATCGCCACCCACCGGGGGCGCTGGGTCGATATTCGCCCCCCTCAACCGTCGCCGCGCTCCGCCTCCACCTGGAACTGCCCGCCGTCATCCATCCACACTCGCAACTCGATGGAGGCGCAGCATACCGGGCAGTCCTCGTAATAGACCTGGTTGCCGCCCGAAGCGTCGATGGTGGTCTCGAAAGCCGACCAGCAATGGGGGCAGGTGAGGGCATACGCGAGGAGTTCATTCATGGCGGGATCCCAGGGCGGTTGATTCACGGTTCGCGCCTGTAGTCATGCAGCGGGTCGTATACGAGTGTAGGACACCGTGGCGGCGGTGGCTCCCTGCCCTGGCGTGTGCCTTGCTCATGGCCGTGGTGAGCGCCCGGGCCGAGGTGGACTATCGGCTGCAGGCGCACTTCCATGAGCGCCTGGTGCGGGCCGAAGCCGGCGACGCAGGGGCCCAGTATCACGTCGGGGATATGCTGCTCAAGGGCCGGGGAGTGGTGGTGGATCGTCCGGCCGCGCGGGTGTGGTTCGGCAGGGCGGCACGGGGCGGCATGGTCAAGGCCAAGTTCAAACTGGCCTATATGCACCTCAAGGGTCTCGGGGGGGAGCACGACGCGGGGCGGGCCCTGCCGCTGATGCGCGAGGCCGCGGAGGCGGGCTACGCGCCGGCGCGATTCTACCTCGGGGAGATGTATGCCCTCGGCCTCGGTGTGCGGCGCGACAGCGCCGAGGCGGTCAGATGGATTAAGGCCTCGACCCAGGAGGGCTATCGGCCGCCGCGCCGCGAACTCGAACTGATCCGCCAGGCCATGGAAAAGGCCATGGATGAAGCGGCGTTGCCCGTGATTGTCCCGCCTGCGCCTCAGGATTGATCGGGGTCCTGCCGGGCGCTCTTTTTCGTGGTGGGCATTTGTACCACCATGGAATCCTGGGGCTCGTCGGTATAGTGGGGACGCATCTCACGATGCGCCCCGCGTTCCTTGGTGAGTTCCATACGGCGCGCGGTGATGAGGTCGAGGCAGTCGCGGATGTTCGTGCGCGTCCCCTCCGACAGGGGGTGACGCAGGCGGGGATCGGTGGTGGTGTCCTTGATGACGTCCACCAGCACCGCGTAGACCATGTCCAGGACCTTCTCTTCCTTCGATGCGTCGTTTGCAGCCATGTCGCTGTAGCCTCGTTGAGAATGACGGTGGCGATTCCAGGACAGAATCGTTTGGAATCAATTAAGCAAGGCTCGCCTACCGGACGCCCAAAGTAAACCGACAGTTTTTGCCGGAAGGTCGAGGACTGCGGTGACACCACGCGTTGAAAGCCGTCGGACTTTCCAGAACAATTGTCCCGTAACGGAGTCAATGCTCTGAAGCTCCCCGCTGCGGCGGCGGGCCACAACCCCATAAGAATCGCTGGAGGATCCCACCATGATGACACGCATGAAACCCATGGCAATCGCTGCCGTCGCCTTACTCCTGATGGCCGGGCCGGTGGCGGAGATCGCCGCCGACGATTCCGAGGACATCATCAAGTATCGCCAGAAGGCCATGGCGTCCCAGGGGGGGCACGTGAGTGCCATGTCGCAGATCGTGCGCGGCAAGGTGTCCTACACGGAGCACATGAAGGCCCATGCCGTGGGCGTGGCCGGGGTGGCGGGGCATATCAAGTCCATGTTTCCCGAGGGCTCCGACTTCGGTGTGACCGATGCGAAGATGGAGATATGGGAGCGCTGGGCCGACTTCGAGAAGGCCGCGGATGAGGCCAAGGAGGCGGCGGATGCCCTGGTGGTGGCCGTGGACTCCGGTGACAAGGCGGCCATCGGTGATGCCTTCAAGACCCTGGGCGAGTCCTGCAAGGGCTGCCATGAGGATTTCAAGGAGGACGACGACTGAGTAGTCCCGGGTCCCTTTCGTCTCCGGCGACCCCGAAGCCCGCTATCCCATGAAGGTTGTAGTCGCGCTGGCGCTGAGCCTCCTCATGCTACTCGGGTGGGGTGGCGCGGTGGCCAGTACACCGGTGTCGGCGGATCTGCTGGAGCGCGGCGAGTACGTGGTGTACGCGGCGGGTTGCATCTCCTGCCACGCCGGGGAGGAGGGCGAGTCCGAGCATCTCGAGGGTGGCCGCGCCTTCGAGACGGCCTTCGGCACCTTCCATGCCCCCAACATCACCCCCCACCCCGAGTACGGCATCGGCGCCTGGACCGCGGAGGACTTCCGCCGTGCCCTGCGGGAGGGCGTGGCCCCCGACGGCCGGCGTTATTTTCCGGTCTTTCCCTATACCGCCTATTCCCGCATGCGCGAAGACGACATCCGGGCCATGTGGGCCTATCTGTCCGCCCGCCCCACGGTGGCCAAACCATCGCGGACCCATGATAGCGACTGGTATCTGCAGTTGCCCCTGGCCATGCGCCTGTGGCGCTTGCTGCATTTCTCTCCCGGGCCATGGCAGGATGATCGGGGCCGCTCGGCCCAATGGAATCGGGGCGCCTATCTGGCCGAGGCTCTCGGTCATTGCGGCGAGTGCCATACCCCCCGGGGCCTGATGGGGAATCTGCGCGCCGATCGCAAGTATGCCGGTACTCCGGAGGGTCCCGATGGCGACCCCGTGCCGAACATCACGCCCCACCCCGAGGACGGTATCGGGCAGTGGGATCAGGACGACCTGGCGTATTTTCTGGAAAGTGGTATGACGCCGGAGGGTGATTTCACCGGTGGCATGATGTCGGAGGTCATCGACAACGGGCTGCGTCATCTTAGCGCGTCCGATCGCGAGGCCATCGCCACCTACCTGCTGTCCCTGCCGCCCCTGCCGAAGAATGAGAGGGCCATGGCGGGCGAATGACGGGCCGGCACTGATCCCGGTCAGCGCTTCGTGGCGGCGACAACGGTTAGACTTGGCGCAGGCGCGCGGGAGTGCCTCGCAGGGCGCAGGGCTCGCTTCGCTGACCCCGCCCCGACACCACGCCGGCCCATTTTCGCAAGACCATCCAATACGACGAGGAACCCTGATGCCACAGTACCGGACCGAGGATATCCGCAACATCGCCCTGGTGGGTTATGGCGGCGCGGGCAAGACCACCCTGGTGGAGGCCCTGCTGCACCAGGCGGGCACTATCCCCGCGCCCGGCAACGTCGAGAAGGGCACGACGGTGTGCGATTACGATCCCCTCGAGCAGCGGTTGGGTCATTCCCTCGAGCCCGCCGTGGTCAGCCTGGACACGGACGGTCGCCATATCAACATTCTGGATACCCCCGGATCCCCGGATCTCATCGGCCGGGCCGTCAGCGTACTGCCGGCGGTGGAAACCGTTTTGGTGGTGGTGGACGCCGATGCCGGCATCGAGATCACTACCCAGCGCATGATGGAGATGGCCGCCAAACGCAATCTGTGCCGCATGGTGGTGATCAACAAGATAGACCATGCCGACAACGACATCCCCGGCCTGCTGGCCCGGTTGCAGGAGACCTTCGGGGCCGAATGTCTGCCCATCAACCTGCCCGCCGATGGCGGCGCCCGGGTGCTGGACTGCTTCTTTCAGCCGGGCGGCGAGGCCACGGACTTCTCTTCGGTGGCGGCGGCCCATACCGCCATCATCGACCAGGTGGTGGAGGTGGATGAGGCCCTCATGGAGGTCTATCTGGAGCAGGGTCAGGAGCTGCGCCCGGAACAGCTCCACGATCCCTTCGAGCAGGCCCTGCGGGACGGCCACCTGATCCCCGTGTGCTTCACCGCCGCCGCCACCGGCGCCGGCGTGGCGGAGCTGCTGAACATCATGGTGCGCCTGATGCCCAATCCCACCGAGGGTAATGCGCCGCCCTTTCTCAAGGGCGAGGGCAAGCAGGCCCGGCCCGTCACCGTGGTGCCGGATCCCCAACGCCACGTGGTGGCCCATGTGTTCAGGGTCAGCCATGACAACTTCATGGGCAAGACGGGTTTGTTCCGTGTCCACCAGGGGACGGTGACTCCCAACAGCCAGCTGTTCGTGGGGGATGCGCGCAAGCCCTTCAAGGTGGGCCACCTGCTCAAGGTGCAGGGACGGGACAGCCGGGAGGTGAGCATCGGTGTGCCGGGTGACATCTGTGCGGTGGCCAAGGTGGACGACCTGCACTTCGATGCCGTGCTCCACGACTCCCACGACGAGGACCACTTCCACCTCAAATCCATCGACTGCCCTGCGCCCATGTACGGCCTGGCCATCGAGGTGAACCAGCACGGCGAGGAGAAGAGACTCTCGGACGCCCTGCACAAGCTGGCGGACGAGGACCCCTGTCTCAGGGTGGAGCACAACGCCCAGGCCAACGAGACGGTGATCCGGGGCCAGGGCGAGCTGCATCTCAAGGTGGTGCTGGAGAAGATGGCCGAGCGCTTCAACATCCATGCCGATACCCACCCCCCCAGCATCCCCTACCGCGAGACCATCGGCGCACTGGCGGACGGCCACGCGCGCCATAAAAAACAGACCGGCGGGGCCGGTCAGTTCGGCGAGGTGTACCTGCGGGTAGAGCCCCTGGAACAGGGTCAGGGCCTGCTGTTCGAGGACGCGGTGGTGGGTGGCGCCATCCCTTCAGTGTTCATCCCCGCGGTGGAGAAGGGAGTGCGCCAGGTGGCGGAGGAGGGCGCCGTGGCGGGCTTTCCCATGCAGGATCTGCGGGTCACGGTCTACGACGGCAAGCACCATCCCGTCGATTCCAAGGAAGTGGCCTTCGTGGCGGCGGGCCGCAAGGCCTTCCTGGACGCCGTGGCCAAGGCCAGACCGGTGGTGATGGAGCCCATCGTGAACATCCGCATCGACGCCCCGGCGGCGAGTACCGGCGACATCACCGGGGATCTCGCCGGCATGCGGGGTCGTATCAACGGCACCACCGCCCTGGCCAACGGCCGGGTGCGGGTGATGGGGCAGGTGCCCCTGTCGGAACTCGAGGCTTATCAGTCCCGCCTCAAGTCGGTGACGGGGGGTGAGGGTACCTTCCTGATGGATTTCAGCCATTACGAGGCGGTGCCGCCCAAGGTGCAGCAAGAGCTGGTGGCTGCCCACCGGCCCCGGGTCCAGGAGGAATAGGCGGGGTCCGCCGCTATTCGGCCAGGGCCTTCTCCAGGCTGGCGCACAGGGTCGTGAGCACGCGGATGCGCGCGAAACGCTTGTCGTTGCTCTCCACCAGGGTCCAGGGCGCCGGCGCCGTACTGGTGCGCTCCACCATGTCATTGACGGCCAGTTCGTAGTCCGCCCACCGCTCGCGGTTGCGCCAGTCCTCGTCTGTCAGCTTCCAGCGCTTGTAGGCCACCTCCTCGCGGGCCTTGAAACGGGCGTACTGTTCCTCCGGGGTGATGTGGAGCCAGAACTTCACCAGCACGATGCCGCTCTCCACCAACTGGGCCTCGAAGTCGTTGATCTCCGCATAGGCCCGCATCCAGTCCTCCTCGTGGGTGAAGCCCTCCACCCGTTCCACCAGCACCCGGCCGTACCAGCTGCGGTCGAAGAAGGTGACGCGGCCGGCGCGGCCGAGGTGGCGCCAGAAGCGCCACAGGTAATGGTGAGCCCGCTCCTCGTCGCTGGGAGCGGCGAAGGGGATCACCTCGTAGCGGCGGGCGTCCAGGGCCGCCGTGCAGCGCCGGATGGCTCCCCCCTTGCCCGCGGCGTCCCAGCCCTCGAACACCCCCAGGGTGGAGATCCCCCGCTCCCAGGCCTGCTGCTGGAGTTGGTTGAGGCGCCCCTGGTAGCGGTCCAGTTCGGTCTTGTAGGCCTTCTTGCCCAGGGCCTGACTCATGTCCAGGGTGGCCAGGATGGTGGGGATGTCCGCGGTGGGCACGGACCCCGAGGGGGCACCGTTGGGGGCGTCCGGCGGACCGTCCTGGGGCGGGTCGCGGTCGTCTTGCGCCGCGGGGGCCGCGGCCAGGGCCTTGCGCCGGGTCTCACGCTCTGCCTCCACCCGCCGCAGGTGCCGGGAGATGGACTCCAGCAGGATGTTGGCCACGGTGAGGCTGCGGTAATTGGAGTCGTAGCCCTCGACGATATGCCAGGGGGCGTGGCCGGTGCTGGTACGCATGATGGCCCGCTCCGCCGCCATCACGAAGTTGTCGTAGAGGCGCCAGTGGTGCCAGTCGGACTCGGTGACCCGCCACGCCTGCCGGGGGTCCTTCTCCAGGCACTTGAGACGCTTCTTCTGGGCCTCCTTGCCGAGGTGCATCCAGAACTTGACCACCAGGGCATTATCATCGGCGAGGGCCTTCTCGAAGGCGATGACGCGGTCCAGGCGTTCATCGAGCTCGGCCGTGGTGATGCGTTCGTTGACGCGGTCCAGCACGGGCTGGGAATACCACGCGCTGAGGAAGATGCCGATACGCCCCTTGGCGGGCAGGTCGCGCCAATAGCGCCAGTAGGGCGGGCGCTCCCGCTCCTCCTGGGAGGGTTCCGTGTAGGCGTGGGTGACCATCCAGCGCGGGTCCATCCAGCCCGATAGCAGGTTGATGGTCTCCCCCTTGCCGGCGCCGTCCACGCCGGCGAACACCAGGACCACCGGCGCCTTCACGCGGCGCAGCTCCTGCTGGACCTCGAGCAACCTCTCTCGCAGCCTCGGAACCTGCTCCTTGTATTCCTTGCGGGCGACCTGGCGGCCCAGTTCGGCGGTTTCGAACATTATGGTGCATCCCTCGTTGTGGCGTGTGGTTAGGCGTGCGCGGTGCCGGTGGCTAGAACGGCGAAGAGGGTCGTGTCACGCCCCATAGCCCATAGCTCATAGCTCATAGCTCATAGCTCATAGCTCATAGCTCATAGCTCATAGCTCATAGGCCAGGGCCCATGGCATCATGATCGGCCGGCATCTTTCAACGGTGGTTTTTCTTGGCCCGCTGATCTTCAGTTTAGTCCTTATCGGTTTGCGGGCGCCGCGGTCAATTTATCGCTAAACTGAGCATTTGCCGCGCCGTGTCGGACCGGCGTGTCATGGGGGGCGTATTCGCGTCCCGCCGCGGTGGCCCATCACATCATGGGAGAAGCACGTGCCTGAAAGCGAGACCCAGCGGTTCCACGAAGAGTTGACGCGTCTGGAAGAGGAGAACCGGCTCCTCGGCAACGAGTTGATGTCGCTGCGCCATTTCGTGCGCTCCCTGCAGGACCTCGCCGACGCGAGCCGGCGCCGCACAGGGCCCGAGGACACCATGGCCCTGTTGCGCCAGATCCTCAAGAGTTCCCTGGATGCCATCAGCGCCGAGGATGGGTCCCTGATGATCCTGGACGAGGACACCGGTGACCTGGTGTTTGTGCTGGCTATGGGGCGCATACCGCAGGAGCAGATCTTCGGTTTCCGCGTGCCCAAGGGTCGGGGCATCTCTGGCTGGGTGGTGGAGAACCAGGAGCCCACCATCGTGGACGACGTGCACAAGGACGACCGTTTCTTCTCGAGTGTGGATGACCACTTCGGCTTCGAGACCCACACCGTGCTGTGTTCGCCTATCGTGGGGGGCGGGCGGGTCCTCGGCGTGGTGGAGATCCTCAACAAGGTGAAGGGTCATACCTTCACCGTCGACGACCTCACCCTGGTGACTCTGCTGTGCCGCTTCGCCGGCGAGCTGCTCCATTCCATGGAGGAACGCATCGCCACCGAGGGCGGCGGCAGCTGACGGGCGACATGGCATCAGACGGCACGGTATTTGCAGGCCGCCGCGCAGAACTGCTCATAGCGGTCCTCTCCATCACCCTCGAAGCCCGTGTGCTGGATGCCGATGAGGAGTTCATCCTCCACCTCCGCCACATAACGCACTTCCGACGTCATGGCCACGCGCCCGCCTGCGGGTAATTCCAGTTCCAGCCTCAGGCTGCCGCTGTCCAGGTCGCGCTGGATGATGGTGGCTAAAGTTACGGCACAGGCGATCTGCATGCCGGAGCGCGAGACGTTGGCGGTGTACATCTCCACGTCGCGCACCCGCACCCGCAAGTGGGCGGCAAAGCGGGGATGGATCCGGCGTTCGGCGCCAGGGGGTTGGGACATGGGCAGGCTCCTCTTCAGACTGATGCTTTCCCACGCCGGGCCTGGAAAAGGGATGATTGTACCCCTCTTCGCCCCGCCCCGGGGCGTCAACGGGGCGTTGCGTCCGGGTCCGGTGGCATAGGGGGGCGTTCCGGCTCCGCCGGCCGGTCCCGCGGCTCGCCGCGTTGGCACTTGAGGCACTCGAGGGTGGTGCCCAGATGGGCCGTGCGGCCGCCAGGGTTCGTTACCCACGGGCGCTGGATGAAGGGGGGCTGATGGCGTACGTGCTGGTCGTGGCCACAGGCCAGGCGCGCCACCCAGTGGCCTTCGTCGTCCCGGTGGTAGCCCACTATGGCCCGTTTCACCGGCGACGCGTCGGGGCTATTTCTTGAATAGATCGCCGAGGGCGGCGAAGGGACGCTGGGTCATGGCGGAGCCCTCGTCACCCTTGCCCGCTACCACGCCCGTGGCCTCGAGCTGCCGGGCGTGCTCGTTGTCGTGGCAGTACAGGCACAGCAGTTCCCAGTTGCTGCCGTCGGCGGGATTGTTGTCGTGGTTGTGGTCGCGGTGGTGGACCGTCAGTTCGCGCAGGTTCTCGCGGGTGAACTCGCGCCCGCAGCGCCCGCATATCCAGGGATACATCCTGAGGGCCTGCTCGCGGTAGCCGCGGTCGCGTTCCTCGCTGTCGCGTCGGGCATCCCTGACTATGCGGTCGAGGCGGTTGTCGTCGGGCTGTTTGGGCGCACTCATGGCGCGGGCGCGCCAGGGTCGTGCGCGGCGGCGCGGGCCGGCATGGAGAGACGGGTGATGCGGGTCATGGCTACCTCCTCGAGCGGTTCCGATGGTGCTGTTCGACAGGGCCGGCGCCGGTTTGCCGATGGCGGCCCCGTCAGTGGCTGGTGGCGGGCCCTCTGGACTCGTGAAAACGGATGGGAATACCAAGGAATTTCACCAGCTTGCGCTTGCTCAGCAAAGCGTAATCGTCGGTATCGATATAGGCATTGATGAGCCATGAGGCGCCCTCCCGGGCGATCTCCGCGGCATTCACCTCGTAGATGCACTCCTTCTGGAACAGGCGCGCCACCGCAGCGACGATGGACCGCCCGGCCTCGGGGTCCGATTGCCACTGGGCCAGAATGGCGTTCCTCTCGGCATCGCTGGCATGCAGCCATTGCTCGAAACTGATGGACTCCATGGTCCGCTTACCTCCGTCCTGGTGTGGGTGTGGCGGCCCGGGTGCCGGCCAGGGGCCGCATGCTCAAGGCCTATTCTAGGAGATCCCGCGGGCCATGGTGAGACCTCAGCCCTCTACCGCTTCTCCGGCGAAGTGTTGCGGCCAGTGCAGGGCCACCACGGGGCTGTGGCTGGCCAGGGCGTGGCATCCTCCCAGGTGCGCCGGGCGGCCTCCGTCGTCTGGCGGTGCCTTGCGACCTTCGGCCACCGCCCGGTCGCCGGAGCCATGGATGGTCTGGAAGGCCACGGTGGCCATCACGCCAATGAGCTCGGTGAGGTGGGTGCAGCCCCGGGTGCCCCCCACACGTTCTTTCAGACGCAGGGTGAAGCCGGGCTTGATGGTGAGACCCACCAGGCTATGGTAGTGGTCCGTGATATCCGTACACATGTCAAAGGGGCTGTGGTCGATGGCCGCCTCCACCCCCTGGATGACCATGGCATCATCGAGGGTGAGTCGCAGCGCCATGCCATGCAACAACTGGCCAGGCTCGACACGGCCCCGTTCGTCGTTGTCGAAGGCGTAGGTCTTGGTGTCGCCCAAGCGGGCCTCGATATCCCACAGGCCATCCTCGCGCAGATAGCCCTCGCAGTGGACGCGACGGGTGTGATAGTGGCGGCGGGCACGGGGTGTAGACAGGGGCATGGATAGGTCCGATGGGGAGCAAACCGCAGGAAAATAGGCAATTCCGTGGCATTTTGCAACGCGCGGCGCCCCCGCCTTCCATGACGCTCCGTGCTCGATGGCCGGATCGATGCCGGGACGCCCCGCTATTCGGGGCGCCGTGGCGGCGACTGCGAGTCCGGGGATGGCCCCCTGCCGGGCGCGGCGTCGCTTCGTCCCAGCAGCCTGTGCAGCAGGCCGGGTTTGGCCGCGGGCGATTCGGGGTGCGGCGCCAAGCGACCCTGACGGGCCCGCAGGCTGTAACCGATGAGCGTGCCCCCGGCCCCAGACAGGGCGAGGGCGCCGAAGGTGATGAATTGGGCGAATATGAGCACGGAGCCGAGGGCGGCCAGGGCCGCCAGCGCCACCCACAGCTTGATGCCGGCGTAGGTCCGCACGCGGCCGGTCTCCCTCGTCACCCGCCGGTGGCTCTCTTCCAGCAGGCGCTGCTGCTGCTGGTGGCTCTGCTCCGCCAGTTTCTGACGTTCCCGGTGGCTGGCCTCCACCACCTTCCGTTTCTCTCGTTCGGTCTTCAGCAGCAGGGCCTCCCGTTCGGCGATGAACTCCTCGCGGGTGCGGGCGCGGGCGGCGTTCTTCATACGCTTGAACCTGGTGTGGAACCAGATGGTCGCCAGCACCGCGATGATGAAGGCGCTCGAGGCGAAGAAGAACCAGGCGCTCTCGAACCGCGGGTCCACGGCGCCCACCATGAGGGCGGCCGTGGCACCCTGCACCAGCACGATGACGATGAAGAATTTAAGCAGGGATGTCATGGTGGGGCTACGGTAGCGGATCCGTGGGGTTGGTGCATTGGGGGGGGGGATTGAGGATAGTGAATGGTGAGGTGAATAGGGAAAAGGGAAAGGGGAAAGGGGAAAGGGGAAAGGGGAATAGTGAATAGTGAATGGTGGAAAGGGGACTGGGAAATCGTTTGGGTGTGGGGTGTGGCTCATGGGGGGAGTTCTATCATCCAGCGTTCGAAGCCCTTCAGGATCATGTCGATGGCGAAGCTGCCCGTGAACAGGGCGGTGACGCGGCCGGCGATCTCCGTGTAGCGCTCCACGTAGCGCTCGTTGCGGTAGCGCACGAAATCATGCAGCCACTTGAGGACCAGCAGGGCCGTCACCGCGGCCACCATGGCCAGGGTGATGGTGGTCACGGTGACGCCGAAGTCATGGTTGCTGCTGATGATGACCACGGCGCTGATGGTGCCGGGCCCGACGATGAAGGGCATGGCGATGGCCCCCGACATGTCGTGGTGCCCGGCGGAGGGGACCTCCACGGGCGGGCCGATGCCGAGGATCAGGCGCACCCCGACGATGAGAAAAATGACCCCACCGAAGATCATGAAGGCCAGGAAACGGATCTGCAGCACGTCGGCGAAGATGCGATCACCGGCCCAGGCGAATACCAGGAAGATGGCGAAGCTGAGTACGGCGGCCTTGACGATTTGCGTCGAGAACTCGCGCAGGCTCAGTTCCTTCACCAGCTCGAGCAGGTAGATGCTCAGGATGAAGGGGTTGAGCAACACGAACAGCAACAGAAAGGATCTCAGTTCAACTTCCATGATGGGGTGCGGGTTGCGGCCGAGTGGGAAAAGTATGGTTCCTGAACGGGACTAAAGCCATCTCCCGGGGAGGGGGCAGGATAGAAGGCGCGCGTCCGACTGCGCTATGATTCAACGCCTGTTTGGGAAACACCGGTGGCCGAGCCGAGGGGTGATTCGGCCACCTCCGGGTCGGGACCGGCGATTCGAGTGCCGGCATCATGGGTGCCTGCCGCCGCCTATACCCTCACCGTCGCGGTTCACCCCGGCGTTGCGATAGAGGAGCTAACATGAGTCAAGAGGAATTGCCAGGGCCGGTCACCCGGTCCGCGCGTGTCGAACACGAGGTGCGGGACCCGGCGCGCGTCCAGGCCTTGGTGGACGCCATTCCGGAGGATGCGCAGCAGATGCAGCGCCTGCGTAACCGCCACGTGCTGTCCATCGCCCATTTTGACGCCCCCCTGCTGCTGCAGATACTGCGCCTCGCGGGGGTCATCGAGAAGTGCAAGGCCCGCGACGAACACCCCCTCGAAGGCAAGATCCTGAGCAACCTGTTCTGGGACAACTCCCGCAGCCACACCCGTCTGTCCTTCAACTCCGCGTGGCTGCGCATGGGTGGCAGCCTGCTCAACTTCGAGAAGGCCGTCGACCAGATCACCCTCCACCGCCATGCCCCCGACGAGCTGGTGCAGTTATGCAACGCCTACGGCGATGCCGCGGTGCTGCGCACCATCGAGGGCCAGGAACTCACCGAGATGGTGGGCATGTTCGAGATCCCGGTCATCAACGCCGGCAACGGCGAAGACGAACATCCCACCAACGCCATGGCGGACCTCTACACCCTCTTCAAGTGGCGTCCCGACCTGCTGGACCCCAAGACCGCCGGCAACCCGCTGCAGATCGGCATATTCGGCCACCATGCCCGCACCCGCACCATTCGCAGTTTCCTCCTCGCCCTGGCCCGTTTCCCCCATGCCGTGGAACGGGTGGTGTTCTTCGAACGCCGGGACAACATGTTCGTGTGTCATGAGCGCGAGCAGTTGGAGGACGCGGGGATCACCATCCAGCTGGTGGAGGAACTCCATCCCATGGACTCCAAGATGAAGGCCTATCAGAATATCGTGCCCGAGCTGGACGTGGTCTACATCCACAGCGGGACGCCCCATCAGTACACCCGCATGGAACTCATCGAGGGCATGAGCTATCTGCGCAAGGACGCCATGGTGCTCAATCCCCGCATCCAGACCCAGGTGTTCAGCGACCTGTTGAACAACTCCACCCACAACGCCTATTTCACCCAGATCCGCGGGGCCGTGTCCCTGAGGATGGCGCTGTTCTGTGGCATCCTGGGTTGCCGGGTGGGGATCTGCTGACTCTGCACCGTCGCTCCTTGCACTGCCGGGCATTGCGGTTATCATCAACGGCCCGCGGCCCGGTGGCGAGAACAGACCCAACCGCCGCCCACGGCCCCGTCCACACGCCAATGGATCCGAATGAATAACCAATCCGAGACCCAGGAGTCACGTCGCGGTGCGCGTATCCTGGTGGCCGTCATCGTGGTGATCCTGGCGGCGGCGCTGGTCTACGTGCAGACGCGGGACGATGCCACGGAGATGGTCGAGGTGCCGCCGGTCCCCGAGGCGGAGCCAACCCCGCCGGCCGAAGACCCCGGGGCCCGGGAGCGGGGTGACCAGGCGCGCGCCATCATCGCCCGGTTGCGGGCCGGCGAATCGGAAGAGGACCTGGACGCCATCTTCGCCAAGGCGCGGGAACTCCAGGCCCAGGGCCACCTGGCCGATGCCTACCTGCTGTATTTCTATGGCGCCCGCAAGGGTGATCCCGCCGCGGCGCTGATGCTGGGGCGCATGTACGATCCCACGGGGCCGGATGATCCCCAGTCCCTGGTGGACGAGCCCATCGCGGCCCAGGCCCTCAAGTGGTACCGCGTCGCCGCCGATGCCGGCTCCGCCATCGCCGAGGACTATCTGGCGAACCTGCGGGGGTGGGCCGAGGACGCGGCGGCCCGCGGCGACCCCGAGGCCCGTCAGTTGCTGCTGATATGGCAATGAGACTGCAAAGGACCCCGATCATGGTGTATCCATATTTTCGCATCGTCGTTGCGCTGCTGGTGCTGCTGGCGGGCGCCCCGTCCGAGGTGATGGCGGCTGAGCCCCTGCTGGTGCCGGGCAAGCAGAGCCTGTACCAGCGGGTGGTGGCCCGTCCCGGCAGCGTGCTCTACGACGAGCCGTCCACGACCGGCGCGGCCCGCGCCGTAGTGCCCTTCACCGCCCTCTATGTCTACGAGCGGCAGGAACTGGGGGGCGCACCCTGGGTGCGGGTGGGGACCGACAGCCACGGCCAGAACCTCGGCTGGCTGGCGGAGGACCAGGTCATCGAGTGGCAGCAGTCCCTGACCGTGGCCTTCCGCGAGCCCCTGGGCCGGGATCGGGTGATGCTGTTCAGCGACCGCGAGTCCCTCAAGGCGCTGGTGGACAGCCGCGACCTGGAGACCTACCGGGCCCTCTATGACGAGGCGGTGGCGGGCGAGATCGGGCCGGATTCCCCGGTGGCGGCCATCCAGCCCAGTGCCAACCTCGACATCCAGGAGAATTTCTATCTGGTGCCCATACTCGACCACGAGGACGTGTTCCTGGGAGACCGCCAGGCGCGCATGCTCAAGGTGGCCTCGGTGCCCCTGGAAGAGTCGAAAACCCTGGAAGAGAAGGAGGCCGCCGCCCCGGCCCGCGACTACCGCTCCGGGGTGGTGTTCGTCATCGACTCGACGGTGTCCATGGGACCCTACATCGACCGCACCCGCGAAGTGGTGCGCGGCGTCTACGATGCCATCGAGGTCGCCGAGCTGGAGAATCAGGTGAGCTTCGGCCTCATCGCCTATCGCGACAACGTGGCGGTGCGTCCCGAACTCGGCTATCTCACCCGCGAGTTCGCCGATCTGCGGAGCGGACTGGCGGCGGATACCTTCTTCGAGCGGGTGGCGGAGATGGAGCCGGCCGAGGTCTCCAGCAAAGATTTCAAGGAGGATGCCTACGCGGGTATCAAGCGTGCCATCGAGGACATGGACTGGCGGGACTTCGACGCACGCTTCATCATCCTGGTCACCGACGCCGGGCCGCGCAGCGGTGGCGACCCCCTCTCGGCCACCGGCCTCGATACCCGGGCCCTGCGCCAGCTGGCCCAGGACAAGGGCGTGGCCATCTGGGTCATGCACCTGCTGACGCCTCAGGGTGCCCGGGACCACGCCGCGGCGGAGCGCGAGTACCGCGTGCTCTCCACCTATCCCGGCATCGGCGATTTCTACTACGGCGTGGGCATGGGGGACGTGGACGAGTTCGGCGACGTGCTGGAGGCCCTCGCCATCCAGCTCACCGAGCAGGTACGCAAGACCTTAGCGGGGGCCTCGCCGGTGCCCGCCACCACTCCGGTGGCCAGGCAGGCCAGTGAACTCGCGCGCCTGCAGCAGAAGGTGGAGACCCTGGGCTATGCCCTGCGCATGCGTTATCTGCAGAAACGCCAGGGCGTACAGGCCCCCACGGTGTTCGACGCCTGGCTGGTGGACCGCGACTTCGAGAACCCCGACGTGCAGACCGTGGACGTGCGGGTGCTGCTGACCCGCGACCAGTTGAGCGACATGCAGGATGTGTTGCGCCGCGTCCTCCAGGCCGCCGAGGAAGGCCTGCTGTCCCCCGGTGGTTTCATCAACGACCTCAAGAGCGTGGCGGCGAGCCTGTCCCGCGATCCCTCCGCCGCCCCGGGCAGCACCCGGGTGGCGGGGGCCGGTGGCCAGAACCTGGCGGATCTGGGCTACATGCGCGAATACATCGAGGACCTGCCCTATACCGGCGAGGTGATGAACGTCTCCCTGGACGACTGGGCCGAGTGGCCCGCCCGGGAGCAGATCGAGTTCATCCACCGCATCGAGGCCAAGATCAACTACTACACCGCGCTGCACGACAACACCGATCTGTGGGTGTCCCTGGACGGCGGTGCCGTCACCGGCGACTCGGTGTTTCCGGTGGCCCTGGAGCTTCTGCCCTGAATGCCGCCGGTCTATCGCCTGCGGGAGGTGGTCAAGACCCGCACGACCCAGTCGTCCACCTTCCGCCTGGTGGTGCCGGAACTCAGCATCCAGCCCGGTGAGCGGGTGGCCATGGTGGGCCAGAGCGGTTGTGGCAAGAGTACCCTGCTGGACCTGCTGGCCATGGTGCTGCAGCCCAACGAGGCCGAGGAGTTTCTCTTCACTCCCCGGGACAGCGCCGAGCAGGACGTGCAGTGGTTGTGGAAGAAGAACAAACGCAACCGCCTCAGTGACCTGCGCAAGCGCCATATCGGCTACGTACTGCAGACCGGCGGCCTGTTGCCCTACCTGACGGTGCGGGACAACATCGCCCTGTCGCGGCGCCTCCAGGGGCTGTCGGAAGGCGAGAGTACCCGCCGCCTGGCCGAGGGCATGGGCATCGAGGGCCACCTGGACAAGCTGCCCGGCCTGCTGTCGGCGGGCGAGCGCCAGCGGGTGGCCATCGCCCGCGCCCTGGCCCACGAGCCCAGCGTGGTGATCGCCGACGAGCCCACGGCGTCGCTCGACCCCATCACCGGGCGGCGCATCATGCGCCTGTTCATGGGGTTGGTGGAGAACCTCGGCATGACGGTGCTGGTGGCCAGCCACGACTGGGCCCAGGTGGACCGCCTGGACCTGCGCAAGCTGACCCACCACACCCGCCAGAAGGCGGACAACGTCACCGAATCGGTGTTCAGCGACTGATGGCACGCACCCAGCTCGGCAATATCCTTTATCTGGCCCTGCGGGACTACGTCCACGAGTGGCGCATGTCCACCTGCTTCATCCTCGCCCTGGCGGCGGTGCTGGGGCCCATGATGGTGCTGTTCGGCCTCAAGTTCGGCATCGTCACCCACATGGTCGAGGACCTGGTGCAGAACCCCCACAACCGCGAGATCCGCAACGTCGGCAGCGGCCGCTTCACCCCTGCCTGGTTCGACACCATGGCTGCCCGCCCCGATGTCGGTTTCCTGGTGCCCGAGACGCGCTCCCTGGCCTCCACCATCAAGGTCCACAGCGAGCAGGCCGGGCGCATCATCGACGTGGAGCTGATCCCCTCGGGGCCCGGCGATCCCCTGCTGCCCTCGGGCACCGCGGCCCCCACGGGTTTCCACCAGGCGGTGCTCTCGGCCGCCGCGGCGCGCCAGTTGGAGGTGGGGCCGGGGGATACCGTCAGGGCCAGCGTGAGCCGCCGTTTCCGCGGCCAGCGGGAGCGCGAGACCCTGGAAGTGGAAGTGACGGCCGTCGCCCCGGCCACGGCCTTCGGCCGGGATGGCGCCTTCGTAGCCGTGCCCTTCGTCACCGCCATGGAGGATTTCCGCGACGGTCGCCGGGTGGCGGCGCTGGGCTGGGATGGCGATCCGGCGGTGGGCGAGGAGCGGCGCTATCCGAGCTACCGCCTCTACGCCGCCGCCATCGGCGACGTGGCCGGGCTGCGCGACGCCCTCGAGGCCGCCGGCATGGAGGTGCGTACCAACGCCGCCGAGATCGAGAGCGTTCAGGCCATCGACCGTAACCTCTCCCTGCTGTTCTGGGTGGTGGCGGTGGTGGGGCTGGTGGGCTTCTCTCTGTCCCTGGGGGCGAGCCTGTGGGCCAACGTGGACCGCAAGCGCCGGGAACTCAGCATCCTGCGTCTGGTGGGTTTCCGCACCGGCTCCATCATCGGCTTCCCCTTGCTCCAGTCGCTGTTCACCGGCGTGCTGGGCTGGGCCCTCGGCTCCCTCATCTACGTGGTGGTGCAGGAGACCATCAACCGCATGCTGGCGGCCCAGATGGCCACCCGCGACACCATCTGCCTGCTGCTACCGGAGCATTACGCCTGGGCCCTGGGTATCACCCTGGTGGCCGCCGTCATGGCGGCCCTGCTGGGCGGCTTCCGGGCGGCCGGCATCGAACCCTCCGACGGCATCCGCGAGATCTGAGCCCCGGGTGTGGGTCGGGATTTATCCCGAGAGCCGGCCCCGCGCCATACACCCAGGCCGGGCTGGAACTCGCCAGTCCAGGATCGGTTGCTCCCGACAACCGACAACCGACAACCGACATCCGCGACCGCAAACCGCCGGGGTTCCGTCGGCTGCCAAGAGCAGCCGACCTACAGATACCACACCCACGAATTCTGCCGACGAGCCGGGGATGAAATGAGTCTGGATGAATTGTTCGAACGTTTGGCCGAGGTTCAGGAGAGGGCCGCCATGGCCTGTGGCCAACTCCGGGGTTGCGATGCCAGCTGTTGCTGGCCCTCCCTGCCGGGCGGTGAGCCCAGTGTGACGGCATCCGAGGTCGGCGCCATCAACCGCCATCTCGCCGCCCGGGGGCCGTTCCCCTTCCATGCCGCCGGTCCCGGGGCCTGCAAGTTTCTCGGCGCGGACGGCCGTTGCGGCATCTACGCGGTGCGCCCCATCGACTGCCGTGTCCACTTCTGCGCCGGAGAGTCCCTGGCCAGCCGGGAGGACCCCGAGGTCGCCGCCCTGGTGGACGCCTACCACGCCCGCCGGGAGGCCGAATTCATGGCCTCGGAACGGCTGGACGCCGTCAGGTTTTACGGCGAACCGCCATGATCGAGCCTGTCGGGCCGACGCCCGGCTACAGGTTCAAGACAATCGCCTGTTCCCGGGGCACGGTTGTGGGTCGGGATTCATCCCGACATCCGGCCGGCGGGCTCAGCGCATGAAGGGCATCAGGCTCTCGGGGCGGGTGAACTTGTTGATGTCGTAGCCCATCCGGCCCATGGAGGCGTTCATGCTGGCCATGGACTGGTTCATCTGGGCCATGTTGGCGTTCATGGTAGCGATGTTCTCGGTCATGGTGCCGATGTTGCCGCTCATGCCGGCGATGTTGCCGTTCAACTGGTGCATGTCCCGGCTCATGGTGTGCATGTTGCCGGCCATGCGTTCCATGCCGAGCCTGACCTGGTGCAGGTCATCGGACATGCCGGCTTGGCCCTCCACCATGCTGTCGGCCATGACCTGCATGCGCCCGGTCATCTCTCCCATGTCCCGCGCCATGCTGCCGACATCGCGGCCCATCTGGGTCACGGCGCCGGTCATGGTGCTCATGTCGTTGCCCATGTTGAACATGAACAGGCCCATGCCCAGGAAGGCTCCGGCGGCGGCCACCAGGAGGATGCCGATGAGGCCGCCGCGGGCGAGGCCGCCGTTGCGGGTTTGTCTGTCCTCGGCCGCTGCCATGATGGGTCTCCTTAAACCGGGTCCCCCGCCGGCGGCGGGTGGTGGTCTGTTGCCTGTTCGGAGTATACCAATCCTTCCCCGGTTCCGGCGCTCGCGGCCGCCGCGCCCATGGGTTCGACCTGCCCTGCGTGAAGATTAACCACGAAAGACGCGAAATACCGCGAAAGATCATTCGGCTCAGGCGCATCGGGCCCCGGGTGGGGCGATGCCATTTCCGCTGTAACGGCGGAACCGCTGCGCTTGTTCCGCCCTACACCCCTGACACGTCTTTTTCACGTTATTTCGCGTATTTCGTGGTTTCCTTTTTCAGCGCGTAGGCTGATGGAGCGCGGCGCACTCCGGCATAAGGCAAGAGTCAAGTACACTGTCGCAGAGTCGCATCCGCGGAGCGCGCAATATGCACGTCATGGTGTTTTTGACCTCGTTGGGCCCCTTGCGCTTGGAGGAGGAGGGCGGTTTCCTCACCGCCTGCCTGTGGAGCGGAGAGGACGGGGATGCCACCGCGCCCACGTCCACCCTGGAGCGGGCCGCCGGCCAACTGTCGGAGTACCTGGCGGGCCGCCGGAGCGTATTCGACATACCCCTGCGGCCCCGGGGCACGCCCTTCCAGGAGGCGGTGTGGCAGGCCCTGACCACCATTCCCTACGGTGCCACCTGGAGCTACCGCGAGCTGGCGGCGGCGGTGGGCAGGCCGGGTGCCGCGCGGGCCGTGGGCACGGCCAACGCCCGTAACCCCCTGAGCATCTTCATCCCCTGTCACCGCGTCATCCGGGCCACCGGCGAAGTGGGGGGCTACGGCGGCGGTGTCTCCGCCAAGGAGCGGCTGCTGGCCCTGGAGGCGCAGCACGCGCCTCGCCCATGATGGCCCTCAGTATTGGCCCTCGCTGATAACCTGGGGGCGTCGTCCCGGCGCCCTCAATGCCCCGCGTAGAGGCCGGCGGTGAGATCGGCGTGTTTTTTCAGGATGGCGCCCCGTTTGAGCTTGAGGGTGGGGGTCATGAGGCCGTTCTCCGGGGTCCACGGCTCGGCCACCAGGGCCAGGCGGCGGATCTGGGCGTAGCCGGGGAAGGCACGGAGCTGGCGCTCCACATGGTCCAGCACCGCCCGGCATACCCGGTTGTCACGGCACGCCGACTCGCTCGCCGGGTCGAGGTCCATGGCCTTGAGGAGCTGGCCGAACTCCTCGCGGTTGGGCACCACCAGGGCCGCCAGGTAGGGGCGCCCCTCACCCACCAGCAATACCTGGTCGATGAGGCGGTCCAGGCAGATGGCGTTCTCCAGCTCCGCCGGCGGGATCTTCTCGCCGTTGGAGAGCATGATGATGTCCTTGAAGCGGCCGGTGATATGGATATGGCCCGCGGCATCGATCTCGGCCCGGTCGCCGGTGTGCAGCCAGCCGTCGCCGTCCAGGATGCGGGCGCTGGCCGTGGCATCGTTCCAGTAGCCCTGCATCACGGCGGGACTGCGCACCAGCAGCTCGTTGTCCGTCGTGAGCCGGGTCTCCACCCCCGGTAGGGGTGGCCCCACGCTCTCCGGGATGTTGCGGTACAGCAGGTTCACCGAGATGACGGGGCTGGTCTCGGTGAGTCCATAGCCCTGGACGATGGGGACGCCGAGACCGATGAAGGTCTTGGCCACCTCCGGGTTGAGGGGAGCGCCGCCGCATACCGAGAAACGCAGCCGCCCGCCCAGGCGCTCCCTTATCCTGCGTCCCACCAGGCGGTCCAGCAGGGGGGCCATGAGCAGCTGTGGCGACCAGGGGATCTGGTCCTGGCGGTGGCGGTAGCGGCGCCAGCCCGTGGCCACCGCACGGTGGAACAAGCGCCGCTTGACGGCCGGCGCCTGTCTCAGGCCGTCCATCACCCGGGCGTAGACGCGCTCGAAGATCCGCGGCACCGAGATGAGAATAGTGGGGCGGATGGCGGCCAGGTCCTCGGCGAGTTGGGGGATGCCGCGGTTGTAGGCCACCGCCGGTCCGGCCACCATGGGCAGGTAATAGCCCACGGTGCGCTCGAAGGTGTGGGACAGGGGCAGGAAGGAGAGCAGCCGGTCCGACGGCCCCACCTCGAACAGTTGCAGACAGGCATGGATGTTCCACACGATGTTGTAGTGGCTGAGCATCACCCCCTTGGGCCGGCCGGTGGTGCCCGAGGTGTAGACGATGGTGGCGAGGTCGCCGGGACGGACCTCCACGTCCAGGGCGATGGTGCCCACCGCGGGCAGCCAGGCCGCCGCCGCCACGGACTCGGCGTCGCCGCCTCGGCAGGGGCCCAGGGTGACCACCCGTTGCAGCCCGGGCAGGGGCATGTTCAGGGCCTGCAGGTCGCGCCACGCCGCCTCCCGCTCCACCACCAGCAGGCGGGTGCCGGAATCGGCGAGGATGCGGGCGATGTTGTCCGGTCGGTCATCGGCATACAGGGGCACCAGCACCAGGCCGAGGCCCAGCACGGCCTGGTCCACGATCACCCACTGCCAGCCGTTGCGGCACAGGATGGCCACCCGGTCACCCTTCTCCAGCCCTGCCGCGGCCAGGACGGCCTGCCAGCGGGCCACCTGGAGGGCCGTCTCCTGCCAGCTGTGGGAGCGCCAGCGGCCGCCGGCCTCGTCATACTGGATGTAGGCGGTGGCCTCGGGGGTGCGGTTCACCCGTTCCCGGAATATCGCGTTGAGGGTGGGGGCCTCGGCGATGGGGATGGCCGCCGGATTGTGCGCGCTTTTCATGACAGCACCTCCTCAGCCCACCGCGGCCCAGCCGGAATCGGCGTGGAAGTGTCTGCCGTGGCGGGTCTCCAGTTGCCGCAGCCGGGCCTGCACCCGTCCCGTCCCCCGTTCCCGGGCGTAGGCCATGGGGCCGCCGCGAAAGGGTGCGAAGCCGGCGCCGAACACCAGTCCCGCGTCCAGCAGATCGGCGTCCGCCACCACCCCCTGGCGCAGGCAGGCCACCGCCTCGTTGATGAGGGGGAGGATGAGGCGATCCGCCAGTTCGTCCTCGGCACCGTGGCGCGCCCGGTGGCTGACCGCCCGGCCGTGGCGCCAGCCATAGAAGCCGTGGCCGGACTTCCTGCCCAGCCGGCCGGCTTCCACATGGCGGCGCAACAGGGTGGGCACATCGGCATCGAGCAGCGGGGCAAGCTCCTCGGCCACCCTGAGGCAGATGTCCAGCCCCACCCGATCCGCCAGTTCCACCGGGCCCACGGGCATGCCGAAGTGGCGGGCCGCGGCGTCGATGCGTGGGGCGTTGGCGCCTTCCTCCAGCAGCGCCATGGCCTCCAGCAGGTAGGGCATGAGCACGCGGTTCACCAGGAAGCCCGGCGTGGCGGCCACCGGCAGGGGCAGCTTGTGGATGCAGCGGGTGAAGGCCAGGGCCTGGTCCACGGCCGCTTGCTCCGTGGCCTCCCCGGTGACCACCTCCACCAACTCCATGCGACTGACCGGGTTGAAGAAATGCAGTCCCACCAGGCGGCCGGGCCGCTCGAGGTCGCGGCCCAGGGCCTCCAGGGGCAGGCTGGAGGTATTGGTGGCCAGCAGGGCCGTGGGGGCCATGGCGCGTTCCGCCTCGGCGTAGAGGGCCCGCTTGGCAGTGGCGTCCTCGACGATGGCCTCGATCACCACGTCGGCCCCGGCGAGGCCGTGATTGCGGGGATCGGGCATGAGGCGGTCGGCGGCGGCCCGCACCCGATAAGGGTCCTTGAGGCGGCCCCGGAACAGGTCATGCCCGCGCGCCAGGGCGGCGCCGATGGCCTCGCTGCGGGGGTCGTGCAGGGTGGTCATGAGGCCCTCCATGGCACACCAGGCGGCGATGTCACCTCCCATGGCACCGGCCCCCATGACATGCACCCGGCGGGGCTGGAAGGCGCCACCGCCCGCGAGGCCCTTGAGGCGCTCCTTGAGCCGGAACACCCGGATGAGGTTGCGGGCGGTGTCGCCGCGCAGCAGCGCCGGCACCGCCCGCGCCTCGTTGGCGTACATCTCCTGCCTGCGCCCGCCATGGTGTTGCCAGTGGTGCAGCAGGGCGTAGGGGGCGGGGTAGTGGTGCTCCGGCACCCGGCGGGCGAGGCCGCGGCGCAGTACGGGGGTGAGCAACCAGCGCGCCGGTGCCAGGCCCGCCAGGCGCTGCAGGAGTGACGGCTGGTGGCGGGACGGGCGGATGGCGATGAGGCGGCGGGCGGCGTTGGCCAACTGGCGGGGCGGCAGGGCGTGGTCCACCAGGCCCAGCGTGGCGGCGCGCCGGGCATCCACGGTGGCGCCACCCAGCATCTGCTCCAGGGCCCGCAGGTGGCCCATGGTGCGGGTGGCGCGCACGGTGCCGCCGAAGCCCGGGAAGATCCCCAGGCGCACCTCCGGGAAGCCGAGGCGGGTGTGGGCCTCGGTGGAGGCGATGCGGTAATCGCAGGCCAGGGCCAGCTCCAGGCCGCCCCCCAGGCAGTGGCCGTCGATGAGGGCTACGGTGGGGAAGGCCAGGGCCTCCAGACGCTGGAGGATCTCGTGTACCCGCAGGATGAGCCGCTCCGCTTGGTCGTCCGCCGGTGGCCGTTCGAACCGCTTGATATCGGCCCCGGCGATGAAGCCGCCGGGCTTGGCCGAGGTGAGCACGAGGCCGGCGGGATGCCCCTGGGCCACCGCTATCAACTGTTCTTCGAAGGCCAGCAGCAACTCCTCGGAGAGCACGTTGACGGTGCTGTCCGCCATATCGAAGGCAAGCCAGGCCACGTGGCCGGCGTCGTGGGTCAGACGGAAGTGCTCGCTCATGGTCAATCCTCCACGCGTTCCACCAGCATGGCGCCGCCCTGGCCGCCACCTACGCACAGGCTCGCCATGCCGCGGCGGGCGCCCGTGCGTTTCAAGGTCTTGAGCAGGTGCAGGACGATGCGCGCGCCGCTCGCCCCCACCGGGTGGCCGAGGCCGATGGCCCCGCCGTCGACGTTGAGGCGCGTCTCGGCGATGGCCGCGAAAGGCTGCTCCCGCCCCAGGGCGCTGCGGCAGAAGCCCTCGTGCCGCCACGCCGCGAGACAGGCCAGCACCTGGGCGGCGAAGGCCTCGTTGATCTCCCAGTAATCCACGTCGGCGCTGGCGAGACCCTGGCGTTCCATGATGGGGGCCATGGCGTGCACCGGGCCGAGGCCCATGCGCCGCGGGTCCAGGGCCGCCCACTGGATATCGGCGATGCGCCCCAGCACCGGCAGCCGGTGGCGTGCCACCGCCTCCCCGGAGGCCAACAGTGCCAGGGCGGCGCCGTCCGTCACCTGGGCGCTGTTGCCGGCGGTGACATGGCCGAAGGGGCGGTCGAAGACCGGGGCGAGGCGCGCCAGGCCCTCGGGGGTGGTGTCCCGCCGCAGCCCGGTGTCGGCGTCATAGAACGTGCCGGCGCCATCGAACAGGGGCTCCACTTCCGTCAGGTGGCCGGCGTCCATGGCCGCGGCCAGGCGCCGGTGGCTGGCGGCGGCGAAGGCGTCCATGGCCTCGCGACCGATGTCGAAATCGGCCGCCAACTGCTCGGCCGTCTGGCCCATGGAGAGGCCGTAGACCGGATCCGTGAGGCCGCGCAGCAGGGCGATCACCGGTTTGAAATGGCCGGCCCGCAGGCGTGCCAGCAGCCGGCCCCGCGCCGCCACGCCGCGGGCGCGTCCCCACAGGGCGAGCCAGTGCTGCATCGCCTCGGCCACCAGCAGGGGATGGCGGCTCATGGCCTCGGTACCCCCCGCCAGCACCAGGTGGGCGGCGCCGGCGGCGATATGGTCGGCGGCGCTGGCCAGGGCCTGCATCCCCGAGGCGCAGTTGCGCTGCACCGTCATGGCGGGCACGTCATGGCCGCAGCCCAGGCGCAGGGCCACCACGCGGGCGATGTTGGCCTCGTCGGGGCCGGGCGAGACACAGCCCAGTATCACCTCGTCCACCGCCTGTGGGTCGAGGTCGAGGCGGGTGAAGAGGGCGCGCCCGGCATGGTGGGCCAGGTCGGCGGCGGCGAAGGGGCCGGGGGTGCCGCGGCTCTTGAGGAATGGCGTGCGGCTGCCGTCCACCACGTAGACATCGCGCCCGGCGGGGGTCTGCATGGGTCGGTTCATGACGGTTCCTCCTCGTCGCAGGCCGGGTCCGGCGCCGCCTCAGGCGGCGTGGGGCGCGGCGGTGGCGGCCGGCTCGCGGCCATCGGCCGTCAGGGCCCAGCGGTGGCCGTAGTCCTCGAAGTGGTCCACGGCGACGACCTCGGCGCGCCACCGGAACATGCGCTCCAGCTCGCTGCACTCGCGGGCCGTGATGAAGCCCCGGGCACGGGCCTGGCGGGCCTGCTCCACGGGGCCGGATGCGGTCACCACACCGTTGCGCTGGAGGTCCCGCAGGGTCTTCTCCAGTGGCGCCGTGCGCCGGGTCTGGAGCAAGGCGCGCTCCAACTGGCCCTGGCGCAGGCTCGGATCGGTGGTGGTGAAGATGCCGGCGGTGAGGCGGTCGCGGGTGGCGGACGGCGCGAGCAGCAGGCGGGCCACCTCGTGGTCCAGGCGGTCGTCGGGCGGGCCGTAGTGACAGCCGGTGGGGAAGACCAGCAGGCGCAGCAGCCAGCCCAGGGGCCGCAACGGGATGGCGCCAAGCTGGGCCCGCAGGGCCTCCTGCATGCGGTACAGGCCGCGCTCGCAGCACCAGTGCACCAGGGGCAGATCGGCCGCCGGGCGGCCGTCGTCCTCGAAGCGCTTGAGCACCGCCGAGGCCAGCACCAGCTCGCTCAGCACGTCGCCGAGGCGGGCCGACAGGCGCTCACGGCGCTTCAGGGTGCCGCCGAGAGTCATCATGGTGGCGTCGGCGCACAGGGCGAAGGCGGCGCTGATGCGGTTCAAGTGCTGATAATGGCGCCGCGTGGCGGGGTGGGGCGGTGCCGCCGACAGGCGCCCGTCGCCGAGGCCGAGAAACAGAGTGCGGGCGAGGTTGCCGAGCAGGAAGGCCACATGGCCGGCCAGCGCGCGGTCGAAGCGTGCGAGGCCCCTTGCCTTGTCCGCATCATGGACCGCTTCCAGTTCCTCCAGCACCCAGGGATGGCAGCGGATGGCGCCCTGGCCGAAGACGATCATGTTGCGGGTCAGGACATTGGCGCCCTCCACGGTGATGGCGATGGGGATGGCCTGGTAGGCGCGGCCGAAGAGGTTGCCGGGGCCGGGGCAGATGCCGCTGCCGCCCTGGATGTCCATGGCGTCATTGATGATGCGGCGGTAGCCCTCCGTGAGGTGGAGCTTGACGATGGCCGAGATCACGGCCGGTTGCTCGCCCAGGTCGAGGCCGGTGAGGCACAGCAGGCGCGCGGCGTCCATCTGATAGGTGAGGCCGCCGATGCGGGCCAGGATCTCCTCCACCCCCTCGAAATGGCCGATGGGGGTGCCGAACTGGCGGCGTACCGCGGCGTAGGCCCCGGTGTAGCGGCTCGCCGTCTTGGCCGCCCCCACCGCCAGGGCCGGCAGGGAGATGCCGCGGCCCTCGGCCAGGCATTCCATGAGCATGGCCCAGCCGTGGCCGGCGCCGGTGCGGCCGCCGATGATCTGCTCCAGGGGCACGAACACTCCGCGGCCGCTGATGGGACCGTTCTGGAACGGGATCCCCAGGGTGATGTGGCGCCGGCCGATGGTGATCCCCGGCAGGTGGCGGGGGATGAGGGCCACGGTGATGCCGATGTCCTCCCGTTCTCCCAGCAGGTGGTCGGGGTCCCGGAGCCTGAAGGCCAGCCCGATGATGCTGGCCACCGGGGCCAGGGTGATGTAGCGCTTGTCCCAGTCGATGCGCACCCCGAGCACCTCGCGGCCCTGCCACTCGCCGCGGCACACCACGCCCGTGTCGGGGATGGCGGAGGCATCGCTGCCGGCCTCGGGGCCGGTGAGGGCGAAGCACGGTATCTCCTCACCCGTCGCCAGGCGCGGCAGATAATGGCGTTTGCTCCCGGGGATCGCCGCGGTAGCATTGCCGCACCCGCTCCCGCAGGGCCTCGTCACGGATGTCGAACAGGCGGCCGATATAGAGGGCCGCGTGGCTCCAGGGACTCTGGGTGATGAGCTTGATGACATCGCCCACGCGGCTGCGCCCCTCCACCAGCAACACATCGGCGGGGCGCAGTTCGAAGCGCAGGCGTTTGAAGTCGCACAGCGGGACAGCGGGCCTCGCGTTCTCTCCGGTCAGCCAGTCCGTTGTGCGCCGACCCAGCCAGGACAGGATGGTCTTCATCGTCTTCGCGCCAGGTAGCCATCATACTTGAGTAGACCTGTCGGGCTTTTGAAAAATTCCACCCCGTAACAGTGGGGTTTCATGCCGGAGTCAAGGACCCGGGTGGGAGCAGCCGGCACGGCCGCGCGAGACGCCGGGGCGCCGGCGCGCCATAATGCGCATTGCTGCGGGCAGGGGCCCGCCGCGGGCAACTCAACGAGAGGAAAACACCTATGGGCGATCCAATGACCGGTCTCATGGGCCTGATATTCAACTTCTGGACCGGGCTCGCCGTCGTCGCCCTCGTGATCCTGAAGTCGAGCGTCAAGTTCGTGCCCCACAACACCACCTTCGTGGTGGAACGCTTCGGCAAGTACTTGAAGACCATGACCGCGGGGCTCAACTTCGTGGTGCCCGTCATCGACCGGGTGGCCTACCGCCGCACCCTCAAGGAGCAGGCCATCGATGTGGCCAGTCAGGCGGCCATCACCCGGGACAACATCTCGCTCACCGTGGACGGCGTGCTTTACCTCAAGGTCATCGATTCCTACAAGGCCTGCTACGGCGTGGAGGACTACCACTTCGCGGTGGGCCAGCTGGCCCAGACCACCATGCGCTCCGAGATCGGCAAGATGGAGCTGGACAAGACCTTCGAGGAGCGGGACACCCTGAACGCCGCCATCGTGTCCTCCATCAACGAGGCGGCCCAGCCCTGGGGGATCCAGGTGTTGCGTTACGAGATCAAGGACATCAATCCGCCCCGCAGCGTGCTGGAGGCCATGGAACGCCAGATGAAGGCCGAGCGCGAGAAGCGCGCCACCATCCTCGAATCCGAGGGCCATCGCCAGTCCCAGATCAACGTCGCCGAGGGTGAGAAGCAGGCGGTGGTACTGGCGGCCGAGGCCGACAAGGAACAGCAGATCCTCAGGGCCGAGGGCGAGGCGCGGGCCATCACCGCCGTGGCCGAGGCCAATGCCGAGGCCATCCGCAAGGTGGGCGAGGCGGCCAATACCGAGGCCGGCCAGAAGGCCATCCAGTACGAACTGGCCGGCGACGCCATCAAGGCCAAGCAGGCCATCGCCCGGGAGTCCACCGTGGTACTCATGCCCGACCAGCAGACCGAGGCGGGCTCCCTGGTGGCCGGCGTCATGGCCATTGCCGATACCCTCAGGGCCAGGACCGGCGGGGCCTGAGATGCTACCGGTGGTCGGCTACATCGACGCCCACCAGGCCGAGTTCTGGATCTTCGTGGGCTTCGCCCTGGTGGCCATCGAGACCCTGGTGCTGGGGCTGGCCTCCGGCGTGCTGCTGTTCGGCGCCATCGGGGCCCTGCTCACCGGTATCCTGATGATGGCCGGTGTGCTGCCCGAGACCTGGACTGCCGGCATCGCCGGCTTCGGCATCCTGGCGGCCGTCAGCACCGCGGTGCTGTGGCGGCCCCTGATGCGCCTCCAGCACGGCCGAGCCGCGCCCGGGCGCGACCGCACCAGCGACCTCATCGGTTACGAGTTCACCCTGCCCGGCGACATCGACACCACCCGCCCCTCCAGCGTCTCCTACTCGGGTATCACCTGGGAGGTGCGCCCCGACCCGGAACTCGCCGCCGGCGCCATCCCCGGCGGCACCCGGGTACGAGTGGCCGGAGTGGACGCGGGGGTGTTCTGGGTAGTTCGGGCCAGGGCGTAGGCACCGGCGGCGGTCCGCGACTAGCGGCGGCCCGGGTGTTGGGGAATGGTGAATAGTGAATGGTTAGGCGGCGGCGAAGATTAGCGATATACCTGGGTGCATCTGAACAGCGCGGCCGTTCTAAGTGAATAGTGAATAGTGAATAGTGAATGGTTAGGCGACGGTGAAGATTAGCGATATACCTGGGTGTACCTGAACAGCGCGGCCATTCTACAAGCGACTACCTGCGCAGTCTGTTAGTGGACCCGCTGCACCATTCACTATTCACCATTCACTGTATTCACCATTCACTATCTCCTCACCCCGTATTCCTCATCCCCGACGCAATGGCATTGATGGACCGCAACAGCGGTTCCATCCACTGCTCTCGTTCCTCGTCGCTGATATCGGGGTCGCGGGCGCGGCGTAGCAGGGTGATCTGGATGTGGTTGAGGGGATCCAGGTAGGGGTCGCGGCGGAACAGGGACAGGGCCAGGGTGGGGGTCTCCTCCAGCAGGCAGTCGATATCCGCCACCTTCAGCACCATCTCCAGGGTGCGGTCGTGCTCCTCGCGGATGGCGCCGTAGACCCGCCCGGCCATCGACTGGTCCTCGGCCAGGGAGGCGTACTCGCCGGCTATCCTCATCTCGGCCTTGGTCAGGGACATCTGGGTGTTGGACAGCAGGGCGCGGAAGAAGGGCCAGTGGCGATACATGCGGCGCAGCTCCTCCAGGTTGCCGCCGTCTGCGGCCGCGAAATCCGTGAGGGCGTTGCCGATGCCGAACCAGGCCGGCAGGGTGTGGCGGGACTGGGCCCAGCCGAAGACCCAGGGGATGGCGCGGATGGAGGCCTTGGATCGGTCCTGTTTTTGGCGGTGGCTGGGGCGGGAACCGATGTTGAGCAGGCCGATCTCCGATACCGGCGTGGCCTCGTAGAAGTAGTCCAGCAGCCCCTCGGTGCGGTCGATGAGGTTGCGGTAGGCCTCTTCGCCGGTGCGGGCCAGGCCGGCCATGATGCGGTGGTACTCCTCGCAGTCCTCGGTGTTGCCCTGCACCACGCCGCGGCTCGCCTTGAGAAGCCCGGTGATGCCCATGGACAGCTCGTACACCGCGGTCTCTTCGTTGCTGTACTTGTAGGACAGTACCTCACCCTGCTCGGTGAACTTGATCTGGCCATGCACGGTGCCGGCGGGTTGGGCGAGGATGGCCTCGTGGGTGGGGCCGCCGCCGCGGCCCAGGGTGCCGCCGCGGCCGTGGAACAGCCGGCACTCGATACCGTGGCCCTCGGCGATGGCGATGATCTTGCGCTGGGCCTCGTAGAGGTTCCAGGCCGAGGCCAGGATGCCGCCGTCCTTGCACGAGTCCGAATAGCCCAGCATCACCTCCTGGAGATTACCCGAGGCCTGGAGCAACCGGCGGTAGATGGGTTGCTCCAGGAGCGTGCTCATCACCTGCTCGACGCGACCCAGGTCGTCGATGGTCTCGAACAGGGGGCTGATGCGGATGTCGCAGTACCAGGCGCCGTCGCGGCGCCCGGCGAGGCCGCCCAGGGAGGCCAGCCACATGAGTTCGAGGATATGGCTGGCGCTGTGGGTCATGGAGATCACGTAGGTACCCAGGGCCTCGGGGCTCACCTCCGCGCGCAGCTTGCCCATCACCTCCAGCACCTTGAGGGTGTCCGCGGTATCGGCGCTCAGCTCCCCTCGCGGCATGGCCAGGGGGGGCTCCTCCAGGAGCCGGCACAGCAGGGCGATGCGCTCGTCCTCGTCGAGGTCCCGGTAGCCCGCGGTGACGCCGATTTCGCCCAGAATCTCGTCCACCGCCGCGGTGTGGCGGGTGGATTCCTGGCGGATGTCTAGGTTCTGCATGAAGAAGCCGAAGGTCTCCGCCATGCGGATGAGGTCCAACAGCCCGCCGTCGGCGATGCGGGCGTCACCGTGGGAGGCGATGGACTCGTGGATGAGCCGCAGGTCGGCGATGAACTCCTGCTCATTGTCGTAGCGGCAGGGGTAGTCCTCGGGCCGGGCGTTGTCGGGGTCGTCGATGAGTTTGTTCACCAGCCGCAGGTTGTCGCGCAGGCGGTTCTCCATGATGAGTAGCTTGCGCCGGTAGGGCTCATGGCTGAACCGTGCCGGCCGCTTGCCCATGATCTCCGGGCACGCCGTGAGTTCCTGCTGCAGCTTCTCCGTGAAGGCGGCGCTCGGGGTCACCAGGCGGCTGGAGAAGGTGAGTCGGCTGCGCAGCTCCTTCACCCGCCGCAGGTACTCGCACAGGACCTCCCGCTTGTGCATGCGCACGGCGAACTCGGTGGTCTCGGGCCGCACGAAGGGGTTGCCGTCGCGGTCGCCGCCGATCCACGAGCCGAAGCGCAGCAGGCTGGGCACCTTGAATGCCACGTCGCCGTAGGTGCGGGAGATGGCCCGCTCCATGTAGCGGTAGACCCGGGGTACGGCGCGGAACAGGCACTCCCGGAAATAGAACAGCCCGATGCGGATCTCGTCCTCCACCGTGGGCTTCACCACCCGCACCTCGTCGGTCTTCCACAGCACCTGGATGAGGTCGCGCAGGTCGTTCATCACCTCCTCGCGCTCTAGCTTGCCGAGGCGGCGGCCGTCCAGCTTGTCGGCGGTGACGAAGATGGCCCGCAGCAGGTGCTTTACCGCCAGGCGCTTGGACTCCGTGGGATGGGCGGTGAACACCGGCATGTAGATCACGCGCGCCAGCAGGGTGTTGACCTGTTCGATATCCAGGCCGCCGGCGGCGAAGTCGCGCATGGTATGGTCGAAGGAACCGCGCCACAGGGGGCCGCCGGCGCGCACGTTGCGGCGCCGCTCGCGGTGCAGGAAGGCCTCCTCGGCGATGTTCACCAGGCTGAAATAGATGTTGAAGGCGCGGATCACGTGGTTGAGGTCGTCGGTGTCGAGGCCGTCGATGAGGTCGGCGAGGCGCTCCCGCAGGGCTTCGTCCTCTCTGATTCGCAGGCGGATGTAGCCGCGGCGCAGGGTCTCCACCGCCTTCAGCACATGGTCGCCCGTCTGTTCCGCCAGTACCTCGCCCAGCAGATTGCCGAACAGGCGTACCCGCGCGCGCAGTTCCTTGTCGCGTTGGGGCGGCAGCAAGGGTGGTTTAGGCATGGGAACAGGACTCCGGGGTGGGGAATGACGCCCCCGGGGACCGGCGGGCGGGACGCGCAAAGCGGGCATTATATCCGCCCCGGGGTGGGGCGGTCGAAGGGCGGGGAGGCGGGGCGTCAGGGGGCGGCAGGCGGTGGCCCTTCGAGACGGGTCGTGACCTCGGCGGGGGCCAGGCAGCGGCCGCTGTCGTTGCAGGCCTGGGCGTGGACCGTGACGGTGGTGCCGGCGGGCAGCGGCGGGTCCGCGACGGCGCTGAGACGGGTGCCGTCACCGTAGATGCGGATGGGGGTGCCGAGGCCGGTATCCATCTTCTCGCCCCGCGGGTAGTCCACGGTCAGGGCCAGAACCTCCCCCTGGGCCCGGGCGCGCACCCGGGTGGCGGTGAGGAAGTCCAGGGAGGCGGGCGTGGCGTTCACGTGCCAGCCGGGGGCCAGGTGCAGCGTGGCCTCCAGGCGGTGGCCGTCGCCCGGGAGGCGGCGGGCACTGATGCGCAGGTGGTCCGAGGTGGTCTCGAGGGCGGCGATGGCGGGCGCCGCGGGGGTATCCTCGGCGAGGCCGGCGCGGCGATAGTCGGCCAGACCCCACAGCATGTAGGGCATGTCGTCGGGGGCCTTTCCCAGCAGGGGGCCGTAGGCCCGCAAGGTGGCGGCGGCCGCGGCGGCGTAGCGTCTGTCGTCCGTCTCCCTGGCGAGGGCCACCAGGGCGCGGGTGGCGAGGCTGTCGGCGCCGGGCATGGCGCCGTCATGGGTGGCCTTGGGGCGGGCCAGCAGGTGGTCCACCGTGGGTGGGGCGTAATGGAAACCGCCGGCGGGGTCTTTCAGGGTGGCGAGCATGGTGTCGGCCAGCATCCGGGCCTCGTCCAGCCAGGCTGCCTCGCCGCTGACGCGGTGGAGTTCCGTGAGGCCGAGGATCACCGCGGCATAGTCATCGAGGTAGGCGTCCAGACGGGCGCGGCCGTGACGGGCGACATGCAGCAGGCGGCCCTGGTCGTCCCGCAGGGTGGCCAGCAGGGCGGTGGCGGCCCGTTCGGCCATGGCCACGTAGGCGGGTCGCTCCAGCACCTCCCCGGCGTAGGCGAGGGCCCAGATCATGAGGCCGTTCCAGGCGGTGATGACCTTGTCGTCGAGGTGGGGCTGGGGGCGTTGCTGGCGGCTGGCCAGCAGGCGGGTGCGGATGGGCTCGAGGCGGGCCATCAGGTCCCCGATTGTTATCTCCAGGGCGGCGGCAGTGGCGGCGTAGCCCCGCGGCCAGTGGAGGATATGCCCGCCCTCGAAGTCGGGCGGACCGTCGAGGCCCCATACCCGGCGCACCAGATCGTAATCGGCGGCGGGCAGCAGTTCCGCCAGTTCTTCCGGGGTCCACAGGTAGGACTCACCCTCCACGGCATCCACCTCCGCGTCCTGGGCCGAGTAAAACAGGCCGCCGGGGCCTGTCATATCCCGTTCCACGTAGGCCACGATGTCATGGGCCACGCGCTCGAAGTGGGCGTTGCCGGTGAGGACGTGGGCGCGGGCGTAGGTGTGCAGCAACTGGGCGTTGTCGTAGAGCATCTTCTCGAAGTGGGGTACCAGCCACTGGTTGTCGATGGCATAGCGGTGGAAACCGCCGCCCACCTGGTCGTGGATGCCGCCGCGGGCCATGGCGCCGAGGGTGGTGGTGGCCATGTCCAGGGCCCGGGTGTCACCTTCGTGCTCGTAACGGTCCAGCAGCAGTTCCAGGATCGAGGACATGGGAAACTTGGGCGCCTGCTGGAAGCCGCCGTCGAAGGTATCGAAGCGCTCGGCCAGGCGGGCCACGGCCTGGTCCGCGAGGGCCTCGTCCGGCAGGGTCGCGAGGGGTTCGCCGGGCAGCCGGCCGGCGTGTTGGATGGCGGCCGCCACCCGCGCGCCCTGGGCCTCCACGGCGGGGCGGTTGTCGTTCCACAGCTCCCGAGCATTGCGGATCAGGCCCTGGAAGCGGTCCCGGGGCAGGTAGGTGGCGGCGAAAAAGGGCTCGAGGTCGGCGGTCAGTAGCAGGGTCATGGGCCAGCCGCCATGGCCGGCCAGCAGTTGCACCGCCGTCATGTAGATGGCGTCCACGTCGGGCCGTTCCTCGCGGTCCACCTTGATGCTCACGGCGTGGCGGTTCAGCAGCGCCGCCGTCTCCTCGTCGGCGAAGGACTCCCGCTTCATGACGTGGCACCAGTAGCAGGTGGAGTAGCCCACGGACAGGAGGATGAACTTGTCCTCGCGGCGCGCCTTCTCGAAGGCCTCCTCGCCCCAGGGATACCATTCCACCGGGTTGCCGGCATGTTGCTGGAGGTAGGGGCTGGTGGCGTCGGCGAGACGATGGCCGCCACTCGCGGCCGGGGCGTCGGGGGGTGCGGCGGCGCCGGCGGGCAGGACCGCGGCAAGGGTCAACAGGACAAGAGGGGTAAAGGGGTTCTTCAAGGTCATGGTCTCGTCAGCCGCGGGCGGCCCGGATGGCCGCCACCAGGGTGTCGCGCTGGAACATGTCGGGCAGGCGTTTCACCACTTCGCCCTCGCCGTCCAGCACTACGGCGAAGGGTATGCCGGCGCCGCCCCAGCCCAGCAGCCGGGCCTGGAGTGCGGGTATGGCGGCGGTGAGGTCTACCTGCAACGTCACGAGGCCGGCCTCCCGGGCCGTCGCCAGGGTGCGGGGGTGGCGATAGACGGTGCGCTCCAGCACCTTGCAGGTGATGCACCAGTCGGCGGTGAACTCCACCAGCACGGGCCGGCCGTCGGCCCTGGCGGTGGCCAGGGCGGCCTCGGAAAAGGGCTGCCATGGCAAGACATCCTCCGGCCCGCCGTCGCCCGGGTCCAGGGCCAGGGGTACCAGGGGGGCCAGCAGGATCGCACATACCACGGGCACGGCCCGGGCTCTCAGGTCCGGGCCCTGCCACAGTACCCACAGGGCCCAGCCCAGGGCCGTGAGGGCCAGCGCGCCCCATAGCAGACGGGTGATGGCCGGGGTGAGGTCGGGGGCGGCGAAGAACACCCCGCCGGCCAGCAGCACCAGGCCCAGGGCCTGATGGACCCGGCGGCTCCAGGGGCCGCTTTTCGGTAGTCGGGCCAGCAGGCGCGGGGAGGCGAGCAGAATCAGGTAGGGCAGGGCCAGGCCGAGGCCTATAGCCAGGAAGATGGCCATCACGTGGCCCGGTGGCCGGGTCACGGCGAAGGCCAGCACGCCACCCAGGAAGGGGCCGGTACAGGGGGTGGACAGCAGGGCCGCCAGCAGGCCCGCCAGATAGGGCTCCGCGTAGCCGCGGCCGCCGAGACGGTAGAGCCTCTCCGGCACCTTGAAGCCCCTGGCGGCCATGCTCATCAGCCCCAGCACCACCAGCACCAGGGCCAGCCCCAGGCGCACGGCCGGGCTTTGAAACAGCTCGCCCCAGTTCCAGGCTGCGCCCCCGGCCGCCAGGGCGAGGCCGCCGAAGAAGGTCCAGGTGCCCGCCAGCACCGCTCCGGCCGCCACCCACCGCGGCCCCGGGCCCGCCCCCACGGCGGCGGTGATCATGCGCAGCTTCACCGGGATGGCGGGCAGCACGCACGGTGTCAGATTCAGCACCGCCCCGGCCACGACGGCCAGCAGCAGTTGGGTGGCGAATACGTAGGATTCCATGGACTCGATAATGACCTCGTTTGCCGCAGGTGGCTCCGGTTCGCCTCACCGAGGGCCTGTGGATTCGACCTCCCCCGGAGAGAAAGGGTTTCATTTCCGCCCCCGCCCGGCATCGCCCCATCCCTGCTCAGACGGTCGGGCACCGTGCGCTATTCCCTGGGGTGCCTTTGGCTTTCGGTGCGGCACTGTCATACTTTGCCAGATATCCGCCGCGGGCGAGGTCATCATGTCGGTCAAATATCCCATCGTCGCCATCACCGGCTCCTCCGGAGCCGGCACCACGTCCGTGCGCGAGGCCTTCCAGGAGATCTTTCTGCGGGAGGCCATGAACGCGGTTTTCGTACAGGGCAATAGTTTCCGCCGCTATGATCGCGTGGAGATGAAGTGCTGGGTGGAGCAGAACGCCCGGGAAGGCCGCATCATGTCGCGTTTCGGGCCGGAGGCGAACCTGCTGGACCGTCTCGAGGGCCTGTTCACGGAGTACTCCCGCACCGGTACCGGGCTCATCCGGCATTACGTGGAGAGTCCAGCCATGGCGGCGCGTCACCAGCACCCCGAGGGTACCTTCACCTCCTGGGAGGAGATCCTGCCGGGCACCGATCTGCTGTTCTACGAAGGCATGCACGGCGGTTACACATCGGACCTGTGGACCCACCGCACCATGGGACCACCCCACAATCCCCTCGTCGTCAAGTTGCGCCGGCACGTGCAGCAGGAGCGCAGCGACTACGGCGTGGACGTGGCCCGCTGGGTGGACCTGCTCATCGGCGTGGTGCCCTCCGTGAACCTGGAATGGATCCAGAAGATCCATCGCGACGTCAGCCTGACGGGGGCCTCGGCGGAGGCCGCCACCGAAGCCATCCTGCGGCGCCTGCCCGACTACGTGCACTACATCACCCCCCAGTTCTCCTACACCGACATCAACTTCCAGCGTATTCCCCTGGTGGACACCTCCAATCCGTTCACGGCCCGCGACGTCCCGACGGCCGATGAGAGCGCACTGGTGATCCGTCTCCGCGAACCGCGTCGCTTCGATTTCCCCAACCTGCGCAAGCGCCTGGATGGCAGCTTCATGTCACGGGCTAACACCCTGGTACTGCCCAATGGCAGCATACGTCACGCCCTGGAGGTGATCTGCGCCCCCCTGGTGCATGAGTTGGTGGAGAGGCGGAGGAAGGCGGGGGAATAGTGGAAAGGGAGAAGAGCGGGGAAAAGGAAGAAAAGCGGGGAAAAGGAAGAAAAGCAGGGAAAAGGGAAATGGGAAAAGGGAAAAGTTAAGCAAAAGCAACAACGAGAGCAAAAACAAAAAACCTTGTTGGCGGGCGCGCCGGGTCAGGCTACACTCTTGCATTTCCCATTTCCCATTTCCCATTTCCCATTTCCCATTTCCCATTTCCCTGGAAACCTCAGGCCAACCGCAGTTCCTCCAGCACCGCCCGGGCCTGGCCGCCGCTGATATCCGGAATGATGGAGAGTTCCAGTACTCTCACGCCCTCCAGCTGCAAGCCGTAGTCCTCGATCTCGGTGGTGGTGGTAGGCGGGCTGAAGTGATACTGCTGGCGCACGATCTCCTCCATGGGCCCGTCGCTGTCGCGTGACCAGCGCAGCATGAACTCCTGGGTACGCTCGGTGTTGTTCTCGATAAAAAGCAGCTGGATCAGGGTGATGCTCAGGGGCTCGTCGAAGGAGAGCCGGATGATCTGCTCACCGGGTCCGGCGGCCCGCCAGCCGGCATCGTGGCCCGGGACCAGCGCCCCCTCGATGGGGAAGTCCGGGTCCTCCGAGCTGAACTCCACCGTCGCCAGCTGCTCCACGTCGAGCCATTCGCGATTGGGGATGGGCGCCTCTGTCTGTTTGTCCATTCTGCGTTTGCGCATCGTTGTCTCCTGTGGGGTGCGCGTAATGACTTCGCTAATCAGAAGGTTAGTATATCTCGAATAACATAGGTATGGAGTGGAGGCGCACGCGGTGCCTCAGGGGACGTCCCTGTCGATGGCCTAGGGTCTGATGGACGCGCTCGTAAGTTCATGCAATTACTGGCTTTTCCATGCCTGTTTGCCATCGAGAGGGGAGTGAGGCTAAGAATCGCTTGCGGACAATCTGAATGTTCTGACTGCCCGAATCGGGTGTCACACCGGTAGCCTGTAACATCAGCACTGAGTCGCACACCAGCCAAGGATCTCCATGATCGAACCTGCCGCCATCCAACCGGGCTTTCATGCCATCCACGCCAATCATCTGGAAGATCTGCGCCGCGCCGTGGTGTACATCTGCCATCGCAACGCCGTGCCGCCTCTCGGGAGCGAAACCTTTCTGGTACAAAGCAACGGCATCGCCCAGTGGCTGAAGCTGGCGCTGGCAGCGAAGCGCTCGGAAGACGGCCGTGAAGGTGGCCTCGGCATTGCTGCCGGTATGGACTTCCTGTTCCCTGCCCGTTTTATCTGGCAGGCCTACCGGGCGGTGCTGCCGGAGGGCGAGGTACCGGAGCAGTCACCCTTCGACAAGCGCCGGCTGCTGTGGCGGCTGTACCGGTTGTTGCCGGAACTGGTGGGGCAGGATGAGGTGTTTGCTCCCCTCGGCCGCTTTTTGGAGGGCAGCGATCCGGAGCTGCGGGGCTTCCAACTGGCAGAGAAGGTGGCGGACCTGTTCGACCAGTATCAGGTATTCCGGGCCGACTGGCTCAGCGCCTGGGAGCAGGGGCAGGATGTGATCATCACCGCCAGGGGCGAGGAAAGATCAGTCGAGGAAGAAACCCGCTGGCAGCCGCGGTTATGGCGCAGGCTGGTGGCAGACGTGGGTACCGACCCCCACACCAGCCGTTCGCAGATCCATACCCGATTCATGGCCGCAGGCCAGCGTATCCGTGTGCCGGCCAATCCCTCCCGGCTGCCCCGGCGCATCGTGGTGTTCGGCGTGTCCTCGCTGCCCCGGCAGGCCCTGGAAGCCCTGTACGTACTCAGCCGTTTCAGCCAGGTGGTGCTGTGTGTCCATAACCCCTGCCAGTTTTATTGGGCGGACATCATCAGCGACCGGGAGTTACTGAAGGCCGAACGCAAGCGCGGCGCCGCCCACCCCACGCTCTCGCGGATTGCCGATCCGGACCAGCTGCACCAGCACGCCAATCCGTTGCTGGCAGCCTGGGGCAAACAGGGGCGGGATTACATTCGCCTGCTGGACGAATTCGATGACCCGGACCAGTATCGGGGCAGCTTCCGGATCCCGGACCAGAAGATCGACATCTTCTCGGAGCACGGCGCCGGTGAAGCCCCCTCTGTGCTGCACCAGTTGCAGAACGACATCTACAACCTGACACCCCTGCGGGACATCCGGGCCGAGAACCGCCGCCTGGATCTTGTACGGGACCACTCCCTGGCGTTCCACGATGCCCACAGCCCCCAGCGCGAGATGGAAATCCTCCACGACCGGTTACTGGCCGCCTTCAATGCCGATCCGACGTTGCGGCCCCGGGATGTCATGGTCATGGTGCCGGATATCAACGTTTACGCCCCTCATATCCAGGCGGTGTTCGGCCGTTACCAGCCCGGGCGCAGGCGCCATATCCCGTTCACCCTCGCCGACCAGGGTCAGCGCCACCACGAACCGGTGCTGATCGCCCTGGAAACCCTCATGTCCCTGCCTCGCAGCCGCTTCGGCGTGAGCGAGATCATCAGCCTGCTGGAGGTGCCGGGGATTCGCGACCGTTTCGATATTGCCGAACAAGAAATCCCCCTGGCCCGGCGCTGGGTGGAAGGCGCCAACATCCGCTGGGGCCTGCACGGCCGGCACCGGGAAAGCCTGGGACTGCCCGCAGGGCTCGAGCGCAATACCTGGCAAGCGGGCCTGCGTTCCATGCTCCTGGGTTACGGCATGGGGGATGACGCACCGTGGGCCGGTGTGCAGCCTTACGGCGAGATCGCCGGGCTTGAGGCCAGTCTTGCCGGCCGCCTCGGCGAGTTCGTGGAGCGCCTGGAAGCCCTGTGGCAGGCGCTGCAAACAGCCCGCACCCCGGGGGAATGGGAGATCCTTTTCTCGGCCATGCTGGCGCGGTTTTTTCACCAGGTCACCGGCAGTGATTTGCTCCTCCTCAACCGCTTCCGTCGCCAGTTGGAACAGTGGCTGGACGATGCCCTGGCGGCCGGCCTGAAAGACCGGACCCTGCCCCTGAATATCGTCAAGGACGTGCTGCTTGAAGGCCTGGACGATGGCGGCCTCAACCAGCGTTTCCTGGCCGGCAAGGTAAATTTCGCCACCCTGATGCCGATGCGGGCGATCCCCTTCCGCATGGTGTGCCTGCTGGGCATGAACGACGGTGACTACCCCCGCTCCCGGCCGCCGGTGGATTTCGATCTGATGGCCCGGGATTATCGGCCCGGGGATCGTTCCCGCCGGGAAGACGACCGGTACCTGTTCCTGGAAGCCCTGTTATCGGCGCGGGAACAGCTTTACATCAGCTGGGTGGGGCGCAGTATCAAGGACGATTCCGCGCGCCCTCCGTCGGTGCTGGTGGGCCAGTTGCGGGATCATCTGGACAGCCTGTGGCAGGTTGACGGCACGGCCGATACGACCGTCACCGGAGCCCTGACCACCCGGCATCCGCTGCAGCCCTTCAGCCGCGAGTACTTTCCCAAGGCCAATGGACTGGAACAAGGCGAGAACAGTCCACCCAGACCTGTGGCCGAAGTGCTCCAGGCCCGTAGCCTGTTCACCTACGAGCGGGAATGGCGCAGCGCCCATGGTATCGAGGCGCCGCATCGGGAACGGCGCCCCTTGGCCTACCGGGAGCCCGAGGAACCCCTCACCCTGAATGACCTGGCGGCGTTCCTTAAAAAGCCCATAGACACCTTCTACCAGCGCCGCCTGCAGGTGCGCTTCGAGGATGTGGAGGACAAGGACGCCGACAACGAAAACTTTGACCTCTCCGGTCTGGATCGCTGGCGGTTGGATGACGAACTGATTCGGGACGGCCTGCTGAAAGCCGCTTCCGAAGAAGACTTGCGCGAACGGCTGGAGGCCACTCTGGACCGCATGGCCCGGCGGGGTGAGCTCGGCATGGGCGTCACCGAGCACCGCCTGCGCAGCGATCTATCGGCCCGGCTGCCGGATCTGTTCGAGCGCTACCGGAGCGCCCTGGCGGCCTGGCCGGAAGTAGTCAGCGAGCCGTTGCCCTTCGAATGCCGTTTCAACCATGACGGTAGTTCGGTGGAGGTCGTGGATCTGATTGACGGCCTGCGTCGCAACTCCGACGGCCGGTGGTGCCGCCTGGTTGTGGCGCGTTCCGGTTTGCTGTCCGGCTCCGGCTCGGCCAGGAAAGTGCGCTATGCCAACCTGATGCGGGACTGGGTGATCCATGTGGCCGGGCAGCTCACGGGGCAACCCTTCGAGACCCTGATTCTGGCCAAGGAAGAGGGGCGCAGTTTCCGCTTCGCGTCCCTGGGCCGGGAACGGGCCCGGATCCATCTCGAAGCGATTGTCGCCCACTGGATGGACGCCACCACCCGGCCCCTGCCCCTGCACTGTAATGCCGGCTTTGCCTGGATTTACAGTTTCTACCAGAGCAGGAAGTTTCGCGGTCAGCATGAGCGGGCCATCAGCGATGCCGAACAGGCCTACACCACGGCATTGGAACGCGATGCCGGTTACCTGAGGGGGGCCTTCGAGCGTGCGGACTTACTGACGGCCGGCGGTGAGTTCGAGGCGTTACTGCATTCACTCTATGTGCCACTGTGGGAGGCCGAGCAGGATAAGTCCGCCGCCGAACAGATTGAGGCCACGGCATGAACGATGTGAACCCGAGCCTCGACCCCTTAACGTTGCCCCTCAACGGCAGCACCCTGATTGAAGCCAGCGCCGGCACCGGCAAGACCTTCACCATCGCCATTCTGTACGTGCGTCTGGTATTGGGCCACGGCCAGCCGCCCGACAGCCCGCTGGCCGGGGGCATATTGCCGCCGAACCTGCTGGTCGTGACCTTCACGGATGCCGCCACCAAGGAGCTGCGGGATCGCATCCGCACACGGTTGACCCAGGCCGCCGAGGTCTTCTCCGGGAACATCGATGGCCTCGAGCCCTCGCCGGATACCCGGCTGATCTTCCGATTGCGGGACGAGGGCTACCCGGATCGGGGTACCTGGCCGGATTGTCGTAAGAAGTTGTTGCTGGCCGCCGAGTGGATGGATGAGGCCGCCGTATCCACCATCCACGCCTGGTGTAACCGCATGCTCGGCGAGCATGCCTTCGACAGCGGCAGTCTGTTCAAACTCACCCTGGAAACCGACCATAGGGATCTGCTGGACGAAGTGGTGCGGGATTACTGGCGTACCTTTATCTATCCCCTGCCTCCCGTGTTGATGGATGAAGTCCTCTGCCACTGGACGACGCCGGACGACCTGGGCAACGCGGTACGCAACCTGATTCCGCTTGCGGACAGCCTGGAAGTGACCGTCGGAGATGTGAAACAGGCCATCGAGCGGACGCTCGATGAGCGCCTGGAACGGGCGCGGGCATTGAAAGCCAATGACTGGAGGGCCTGGAAAAGCGAAGTCCTGGAACTGCTCGACGAACTTCACGCCGCGCGACGCCTGCACGGTAATAGCAGGAATGCGATGCGCAAGGTCTGGGACATACTGTCGTCATGGGCCGAATCGGACGAACTCCTTCCCGAGGGTCTGGACAAAGCCGGTTTCAAGAACCAGACGCCGGCGGGTCTGAAGAAGACCCTCAAGGTTGAGGGCCCGGCGCCACACCATGCCGCCTTCGACGCCATTGCCGAACTGGTCGCATTCAGCGAGAACCTGCCCGGCGCCGAGGCTGATATCCTCAGGCATGCCAGCCATTGGGTCGCCCGGCGTCTGGAATCGGAAAAACATAAACGCTCGGAAATGGGCTTCGACGATCTGCTTACCCGCCTGGATGACGCCCTGCACGGCTCCCGGGGTGATCAACTGGCAGTGACCATCCGCCGCCAGTTCCCGGTGGCGCTGATCGACGAGTTCCAGGATACGGACCCGGTACAGTACCGGATTTTCAACCGCATCTACCGGGTGGCGGACAACGATCCTGATACCTGCATGCTGATGATCGGTGACCCGAAGCAGGCCATCTACGGCTTCCGGGGCGCCGATATCCACACCTACCTGGAAGCCCGCAAGGGCGCCCTGGGGCGTACCTACACCCTGGGCCGCAATTTCCGATCCGCAGAACCCATGGTGAAGGCGGTCAATCGGGTGTTCGAGCATGGCGATAAAAGCGGCCGTGACGGCGCCTTCCTGTTTGGCAAGGGCGATACCTCGGCACTGCCGTTCCGTGCCGTGGACGCCAATGGCACCGAACGGTCATGGTCGGTGAATGGGCAGGTCGGGCCCAGCCTCACCTTCTGGGCCCTGGAATCCGAGGCAGAAGACAGCGCCGGCAACAGCAAGAGGCTGGCCAAAGGCGCCGCGACCAGCGAGGTGGCCGAAGCCTGTGCCAGCGAGATCACTCGGCTGCTGACCCTCGGGCAGCAACGAAAGGCCGGGTTCGTGGTGGCGCACAACGGGTCGGATATTCAGCCTCTCGCACCCGGGGACGTCGCGGTTCTGGTCAACAACCGCGTTGAAGCCAGTGCGGTGCGGGATGCTCTCGGGCGGCGGCGTATCAAGAGCGTGTACCTGTCTGACCGGGATTCCGTGCTGACGTCCCAGGAAGCGAAAGAAGTGCTTTACTGGATCAAGGCCTTCGCCGAACCTCGCCAACTGGCCTACGCGCGAGCCGCGCTGGCCACGCCGACGCTGGGGCAGTCCTGGCAGTCTCTGGACCGGTTGCTGGCCGATGAGATCGCCCTGGAGCGGGAGATCGAACGCTTTATGGGTTACCAGCAGCAGTGGCAACGCCAGGGTGTGCTGCCCATGCTGCGCACTTTCCTGATGGATTTCGATGTCCCCGGCCGGCTGCTGCAACGTCCGGATGGCGAGCGCCGGCTGACGGACATCCTCCATATTGCCGAACTGCTCCAGCAGGACAGCCTGCAACTGGATGGGGAACATGCCCTCGTTCACCACTACACCCAGATGCTGCGAGTGGCGGATGAGGAAGACGAACACCGCACCCTGCGTCTGGAAAGTGATGCCGGTTTGGTGAAGGTGATTACGGTGCATAAATCGAAGGGTCTGGAATACCCGCTGGTGTTCCTGCCGTTCGGCACCGCCCATCGGGCGGAAAGGGGGAAGCGGGCGTTTGTGCGCTATCACGACGACGGCGGCAGGCCGGTGACCGTGTTTGATCCAACGCCTGAAGATGTGGCGCGGGCAGATCGGGAACGGCTGGGTGAAGATATCCGTAAACTCTATGTGGCCCTGACACGCGCCCGGTTCGCCGCCTGGGTGGGTGTGGCGGCGATCGACGACTGGGAACTGAGTGGCCTGGGCTACGTGATAGGGGGAGAAGGCGGGGAGCAGCAGCCCGTCGGCGATTTCCTGAACACACTGGCGGGGGAACACCCGGCCATTGCGATTACGTCGCTGCCGGCAGCCACCGGTGGACACTATCTCGAGAAAATGCCGGAGGCCCTGGGACCTGCCTTGAACTCGAAGCGGGAAGCATGGGAAGACTGGTGGATTGCCAGTTACTCCTCCATCGAATACACCGGCATGGCGGGGACGGGTATCGTGTTCGCCGGGGAAGTGGAAGACGCGGAGACTCAGAACATTCTGGAAGAAAGTGTCAGGCAGGCGGGCGAAGAGACGCCTTCGAGTCCGGCCACCCGCGACCATCATCATTTTCCCCAGGGCGCCGGTCCCGGTACCTTCCTGCACGAAGTGCTGGAATGGTGCGCCCGCCAGGGCTTCAAACAGGTTATGAACAACCCGGCACAGTTACGCGAACAGCTCATCCGCCGGTGCAGCACGAGGGGCTGGAATCCATGGGCGGTACCTTTGGAAAAGTGGTTGCTGGCGCTGATCGGCAAGCCGCTGCCCCTGGGCCGGGGCGGCGATGAAACCGTCACCCTGGCGGACTTGGGCACCCTGCGCCCGGAACTGGAATTCTGGTTCGAGAGCTGCAACGTCAGCACCCGGGTCCTGGATGAGTGGGTCACACGACTCACTCTCAACGGCGCCGACCGGCCCCGGGTGGAAGACCGCCGCTTCAACGGCATGCTCAAGGGTTTCATCGACCTGATGTTTGAGCACCATGGGCGGTATTACGTATTGGACTACAAATCCAATACCCTGGGCACCGGCGACGACGCCTACACCCATCGGGCCATGGGCGAGGCGATCCTGAAAGAACGCTACGATTTGCAATACATTCTTTACCTGCTGGCCCTGCACCGATTGCTGAAGGCGCGGCTGGCCGATTACGACTACGACAGCCATATCGGCGGCGCCGTGTATCTGTTTCTGCGCGGCGTCAATGCGCCGAGTGCCGGGGCGTTCACGGACAAACCTCCGAGGGAACTCATCGAGAAGCTGGACGCCCTGTTCGATGGCGAGGCCGGGCAAGGGGGGGTGGCCCCATGAGGATGGGCGAGGTGGAAGCTCTGCTGGAGGGCTGGCAGCAGGCGGCATGGGTCCGCCCTCTGGATGTGGGCTTCGCGCGACTCGTCCGGACGCTTTCGGAAGCGCAGGGGGATAGCCCGCGGCCGTTATTGTTGTTGCTGGCGGTGCTGGCGTCCCACCAGGTCGGCCGCGGTCATGTGTGTATTGATCTGGCGACCCTGCTGGCGGATGCCGGTAAGACACTGTCGCTGCCACCGGAAGAACAGGTAGGGGTAAGGCCGATCCTCCCCGAAGTTGCGGTTCCCGGCCCGCTGACACCGGACGATGTGCTGGCCGACGTTTCCCTGCGGGACTGCCTGTCCGCTCTGGATGACGCTCTCGCAGTGACTGACGGCACTTCTGTGTCCCCTCTGGTGTTGAACGACAGCCGCCTGTACCTTCGCCGGTTCTGGCGCTACGAGCAGCGCATCGCCGAGGGTATTCGCGAACGACTGGCCTTCCCTTCGGCGCTGGCCGATCCTGGATCAGCGCCCGCCCGCACCTTGGCCGAGGCCCTGGGGCATTTGTTCAAACCGCAGCAAGGCGTGGATTACCAGAAGCTGGCTTGTGCCCTGGCCGCCCGCAACCGCTTTGCGGTGATCACCGGTGGGCCGGGCACCGGCAAGACCACCACGGTGGTGAAGCTGCTGGCGGCCTTGCAGGCCGTGGCCGGTGAATCCCCGCAACGGGCCGGTCGCAAATACCGCATTCGTCTGGCCGCACCCACCGGCAAGGCCGCTGCGCGGCTGAACGAGTCCATTGGGGGGGCCGCCAGCCGTCTGCCCCTGGGTGAGTTGCCGGGCCACGTGGTGCTGGATGACATCCCCACCCGGGTCACCACCCTGCATCGTCTGCTGGGCAGTCACCCGGACACCCGCAGATTCCGTCACGACCGGGATAACCCGCTGCTGGTGGATATCCTGGTGATCGACGAGGCCTCCATGGTGGATGTGGACCTGATGGCCTCGGTGTTCGACGCCCTGCCTGCCAATGCCCACCTGATCCTGCTGGGCGACAAGGACCAACTGGCCTCGGTGGACGCGGGTGCCGTCCTGGGTGAATTATGCCGGCGGGCGCCGGACGCCCACTACACCCCGGATACCGCCCACTGGCTGCGGGCGATCATCGGTGAGCCGATTCCCGATGCGCTGATCGACGCCCATGGCCAGCCCCTGGACCAGGCCGTGGCGATGCTGCGCAGGAGTTACCGGTTCGGTGAAGACAGTGGCATCCGCAAGCTGGCGGATGCGGTGAATACCAATACCCTGGATGCCACCGTATTGCAGCAGTGCCGGGACGGTAGTTTCGATGATGTCATGTGGCTGAATGGTCGCAGGGTCAAACCGGTCCCGGGCGATATCCTGGACCGGGTCTGCAGCCATGCCGTCACGGGCACGCCGGAGGCCTTCAGCAACCACGGCCGGGGTCGGCTAGTGGACAACCGGCCATTGCCGCCGCCGGTGGGGTATCGGCACTATCTGGAGAAGATACAGCAGCACGAGCTGACGGCCCACAGTCCCCGGCAAGACTGGGACGATCTGGCGAGGGACGTCCTGGAGGCCTTCAACGATTTCCAGCTTCTCTGCGCCTTACGCAAAGGCCCCTGGGGAGTGGAGGGCCTGAACGAGCGGGTGGCCCTTCGCCTCCTGGGCGAGAGGCTGATTCCCCGGGCCGAAGGCTGGTATGAAGGACGCCCCGTGCTCATTACCGGTAACGATTACAACCTGGGTCTGATGAACGGGGATATCGGCATCACCTTCCGTGTGCCCTGGGACCAGGCCGGGACGGGTGAGCCGAAACCCATGCTGCGGGTTGCCTTCCCGAGTGGGGACGGCACCGGGGACATTCGCTGGTTATCCCCCAGCCGGCTGCAGCAGCTGGAGACCGTGTACGCCATGACGGTGCACAAATCCCAGGGCTCGGAGTTCAACCACACCAGCCTGCTATTGCCGGACCGGCTCAGCCCGGTAATGACCCGGGAGCTGATCTACACCGCCATCACCCGGGCGAAAAACTGGTTCAGCCTGATCACCGGCGATGCCCAGGTATTGCGCGACAGCGTGGAGCAGCAGGTGGTCCGCGCTTCCGGCCTCGCCCAAAGGCTCTGAGTCCCGATGGTCGCGGGCAGGGTAGAAGAGGCGACACCGGACCCTGGATGGCACTGGGTGGGAATGATTCCGATCGGGGTGCTTCACGGCACCCAGCCGGGGGCGTGGGCATTGGTGTCCGTATCCGCCCGGGCCAGCAGCCGGCGCTGCCACAGCAGGTAGATGGCGGGGATGACGAACAGGCTCAGCAGCGGGGCGGTGATCATGCCCCCCACCATGGGGGCGGCGATGCGCCGCATCACCTCGGAGCCGGCGCCGGCCCCCAGCATGATGGGCAGCAGGCCGGCGATGATGGTGGCCACGGTCATGGCCTTGGGTCGCACCCGCATCACCGCGCCCTCCATGATGGCTGCCTTGAGGTCGTCCTCGCTCCCCAGCCGGCCGATGTCGCGGCGGTCCTTGAGGGCATTGTCCAGGTACACCAGCATTATCACGCCGAACTCCGCCGCCACCCCGGCCAGGGCGATGAAGCCCACGGCCACCGCCACCGACAGGTTGTAGCCCAGCACATAGATGAGCCAGAAGCCCCCCACCAGGGCGAAGGGCAGGGACAGCATCACCAGCCAGGCCTCGGCGGCACGCCGGAAAATCATGTAGAGCAGCACGAAGATGATGGCGAGGGTGAAGGGCACCACCTGGGCCAGCCTCTCCTGGGCCCGCAGCATGTACTCGTACTGGCCGGACCAGGTGAGGGAGTAGCCGGGGGGGAGTTCCACCTCCGCGCGCACCCGCTGCCGGGCCTCTTTCACGTAACCGCCCACGTCGCGGCCGCGGATGTCCACGAAGGTCCAGCCATTGAGGCGCGCGTTCTCGCTCTTCAGCAGGGGAGCGCCGTCCGTGATGACCACCTCGGCGACGCTGCCCAGGGTCACGTGGGCGCCGGTGGGGGTGACGATGGGCATCTCCCGGAGTTTATACACGTCGTCCCGCTGCTCCCGCGGGAAGCGCAGGTTGACGGGATAGCGCTCCAGGCCCTCCACGGTGCGGGTGATGTTGATGCCGCCCACGGCGGCCGCCACCATGCGGTTGATGTCCTCCACGTTGAGGCCCACCCGGGCGGCCTCCAGGCGGTGGGGGCGGATCTCGATGTAGCGCCCCCCCGCCACCCGTTCGGAGAAGGCCGAGGCGGTGCCCGGCACCTGCAGCACGGTCCGCTCCACCGCCTGGCCGAGGCGCTGGATCTCCTTGAGGTCGGGGCCGGCGATCTTGATGCCCACGGGGGTCTTGATGCCCGTGGCCAGCATGTCGATGCGGGTCTTGATGGGCATCACCCAGGCGTTGGTGACGCCGGGGAAATCCACCTTGCGGTCCAGTTCCTCGATGAGGCCGTCCACCGTCAGGCCGGGGCGCCACTCGGATCGGGGCCGGAGCTGGATCACGGTCTCGATCATGGTCAGGGGCGCCGGATCCGTGGCGGTGTCGGCGCGCCCCACCTTGCCGAACACCCGCTCCACCTCGGGCAGGCTGGCGATGATGCGGTCGGTCTGTTGCAGCAGTTCCCGAGCCTTGCCGATGGACAGGCCGGGCAGGGTGGTGGGCATGTACATGAGATCGCCCTCGAAGAGTTCCGGCATGAACTCCGAACCGAGGCCCTCGTGCCAGTCCGCCACCACGGGCACGCCGCGGGTGGCGGTGCGCCAGCCGTCGGTGAGGCCGGCCTGCCAGCCCTCGATGGTGGTGACCGCTCGGTCGCCGGTGCCGGGGGCCGCCAGGGAGGCGGCCTGGAAGGGCCACTTCAGGGGCTCCAGCAGGCCGCCCACGCCATACAGGGGCACCAGCAGGGTGGCGAACAGCAGGGCGGATACGGCGATGGTGGTGCGGGGGGCCGCCAGTACCACCCGCAGCAGGGGCCGGTACAGCCACACCAGCAGGCGATTCAGGGGATTGGTCTCCTCCCGTGGGATGCGACCGCGGATGAAGTAACCCATGAGCACCGGCACCAGGGTCACCGCTAGGCCTGCGGAGGCGGCCATGGCATAGGTCTTGGTGTAGGCCAGGGGCGCGAACAGGCGCCCCTCCTGGGCCTCGAGGGTGAACACCGGCAGGAAGCTCAGGGTGATGATGAGGAGGGAGAAGAACAGGGCCGGCCCCACCTCGGTGGCGGCGCGGGTCACCACCCGCCAGTGTTCCTCGCCACGGGGCGCGTGGCCGAAGGTCTGGCGATAGCGTTCCAGGTGCTTGTGGGCGTTCTCGATCATGACGATGGCGGCGTCTACCATGGCGCCGATGGCGATGGCGATGGCGATGCCGCCGAGGGACATGATGTTGGCGTTGATGCCCTGGTAACGCATGACCACGAAGGCGGCCAGCACCCCGAGGGGCAGGGTGACGATGGCCACGAAGGCCGAGCGCAGGTGGAACAGGAATACCAGGCACACCAGGGCCACGACGATGAACTCCTCCACCAGCTTGCTCTGGAGGTTGTCCACCGCGTCCAGGATCAGTTCGGAGCGGTCATAGGTGGGGACGATCTCCACCCCCGCCGGCAGCCCTGCCGCCAGCTCTTCCAGCTTTTCCTTGACGGCGGCGATGGTGGCCAGGGCGTTCTCGCCGTAGCGCATCACCACGATGCCGCCGGTGATCTCCCCCTCGCCGTCGAGGTCCGCCACCACGCGGCGCATCTCCGGCCCCACCTGCACCGTGGCCAGCTCACGGAGCAGGATGGGCACGCCCCGGGGATCGATGCCCACGGGGATGTGTTCGATGTCCTCCAGGGACTGGATGTAGCCGCGGGTGCGCACCATGTATTCCGCCTCCGCCAGCTCCACCACCGAGCCCCCCACCTCGCGGTTGGCGTTGCGGATGGCCTCGTCGAGGCGCCGCAGAGGAATGCCATAGGCCCGCAGCTTCTCCGGATCCGCCACCACCTGGTACTGGCGCACCATGCCCCCCACGGTGGCCACCTCGGCCACCCCCGGGACCGTCTGCAGCTCCAGCTTGAGGAACCAGTCCTGGAGGCTGCGCAGCTCGGCGAGATCGTGGGTCCCGGTGGGGTCGGTGAGGGCATAGCTGTACACCCAGCCCACCCCGGTGGCATCGGGGCCGAGGCGCGGCGCCACCCCCTCCGGCAGATCCGCGGCCGCCTGGTTCAGGTACTCCAGGACCCGCGAGCGGGCCCAGTAGATGTCGGTGCCGTCCTCGAAGATGACGTAGACGAAGGAGTCGCCGAAGAAGGAATAGCCGCGCACCGTCTGGGCCCCCGGCACCGCCAGCATGGTGGTGGTGATGGGGTAGGTGACCTGCTCCTCCACCACCCGCGGGGCCTGGCCCGGGAAGGTGGTGCGCACGATGACCTGGACGTCCGACAGGTCGGGAATGGCGTCGAGCGGCGTCTCCCGCAGGGACAGCAGCCCCCAGGCGGTGAGGATGATGGTGGCCAGCAGCACCAGGAAACGGTTGTGCACCGACCACTGGATGACCTTGTCCATGGCTTACCGCCGCGCCGCCGGCCGGTGGCGGCCTTCAGTGGCCGTCATGGGCAGTCCCGGCCGGGGCACCGTCCGACATGCGCATGAAGCTGGCCTGGAGGCTGGACTCGGAATCGATGAGGAACTGGCCGGAGACCACGACCTCGTCCCCCGCCTCGAGCCCCGACAGGACCTCCACCTCGCCGCCGCGCTGCATGCCCGTGACCACGTCCACGGGCTGGAAGCGGCCGTCCCCCAGGGCCTTGATCACCGCCTCCCGCTCGCCGGTGACGATGAGGGCGGGACGGGGGATCTTGAGGACATCCCGCTTGGGGCCGCCGTAGATGACCACGTCGGCGAACATGTTGGGCTTGAGTTCCAGCCCCGGGTTCGGGAACACCAGGCGCACCCGCAGGGTGCGGGTGACGGGGTCGAGGTCCGGGTAGAGGTAGTCCACCGTGCCCTCCCAGGTCCTGCCGGGATGAGCGGGTACGGTGATCTCCGCCGTCTGGCCGCGGGCCACCCAGTCGATCTGATGCTCGAACACGTCCACCATCACCCACACTTGGCTCAGATCGGCGATGGTGAACATCTCCGTATCCTTGCTGACGTACATGCCCTCGCGGGCCATCATCTGGGTGATGACGCCCGAGATGGGGGCTCGCACGGGCACCGTGTTGCGGGTCACCCGGGCCTCCTCGATGTCGCGGATGATGGTGTCCGGCACGTCCAGCAGGCGCAGCAGGTTGCGGGCCTTCTCCACCCGGCCGGGCCGGGTGGCGCCGCCCTCGGGCCCGGTGGCGATGAGAAAATCCACCTGGGCGGACAGGATATTGGGGGCGTAGAGGTCGGCGAGGTTCTGGCCGCGGGTCACGGGCTCCCCCTCCGAGCGCACCGCCAGGCCCTCTATCCAGCCCTCCGCGCGGGGGTGGATGTGGGCGATGCGGGTCTCGTCGTAGGCCACCCGGCCTACGGTGCGCACGAAACGCCACAGGGTGCCCCGTTCCGCGACGGCGGTGCGCACGCCCATGTTCTGCACCATGGCGGCGCTGATGGTCACCGCGGGGTAGGTCTCATCGGTGGACTCCATGGTCTTCTTCACCAGGTCCATGCCGCAGATGGGGCAGGTGCCCGGGTCATCCTTGACGATCTGCGGATGCATGGGGCATACGTATTTGGGGTCGAGGTGCTTGCGGGCGTGTTCCAAAGCGGTGTCATCTGCCGCCTCGGCCAGGGACTCGCTGGGGGCCGTTGCCGGCTCGCCACAACCGCTCATAACCAGGACGGCCGCCAGGACGAAGATAGCGGGGAACCGGCCGCCGCCGGGCGACCCCGTACCGAAGCTCATGAAATTCTCCTTGGCCGACGGCATTGCATAGCCTTGACATCATACGGCAGCCAAAGTGCCTCACGATATCAATAACCGCCCGTTCCCGGGGCACGAATGTAGGTCGGGATTCATCCCGACACCCCGGCCAGATACATCACCACCGCACGTTCCCGGGGCACGAATGTAGGTCGGGATTCATCCCGACATTCCGGCCAGATACACCACCACGGCACGTTCCCGGGGCACGAATGTAGGTCGGGATTCATCCCGACATTCACACCCCGCCGCAGGCACCGACGCCGGGCCGGTACCCACGCCGGGTTGTCTTTCCAGTATCCTTTGCCCCCTGACATCCCCTCCACCAGGGGGGGCGGCGAAGGAGGGTAGAATGGGGGGCAAGCTCGAAGACCGGTCGTTTCTGCTGGTGCTGGCGGGGGTGACGCTGTTGTTTCTGTACCTGCTCAAGCCCTTCTTCGGTGCCGTGTTCTGGGCCTGTGTCATTGGCCTCATATTCTATCCGCTGCATCGCCGGGTGTTGCGGCGGCTCGAAGGGCGTCCCAACCTGGCGGCCCTGATTACCCTCATCCTGTGTGTGTTCGTCGGCGTGGTGCCGGCACTGTTCGTGCTGGGGTCGTTTTTCCAGGAGGGGGTGGCCCTCTACCAGCGCCTGCAGAGTGGCGAGCTGGACCCCGGCGCCTATCTGGACCGTATCCGCGAGGGTTTTCCCATGATCCAGGGCCTGCTGGAGCGCCTGGATGTGGACCTCGCGAGCCTCAAGCAGCGGCTCGCCGACGGCGCCGTGGGGGCCACCCGCTTCATTGCCGAGAATGCCGTGCAACTGGGCCAGGGCACCGTGCAGTTCTTCGTCTCCCTGGCCCTGATGCTCTACATTACCTTCTTCATGCTGCGCGACGGCCCCGCCCTGGTGGCCCTGCTGGTGCGGGCCCTGCCCCTGGGGGACGAGCGGGAGCACCTGCTGTTCGCCAAGTTCGCCGAGGTGACCCGTGCCACCATCAAGGGCAACCTGGTGGTGGCCCTGGTCCAGGGGGCATTGGGTGGCCTCATCTTCTGGATCCTCGACATCTACGGCGCTCTGTTGTGGGGCGTGGTCATGGCCCTGCTGTCCCTCATCCCGGTGGTGGGGGCGGGCCTCATCTGGGCGCCGGTGGCCATCTACCTGTTCGCCACCGGCGACTGGGTGCAGGGGCTGGTGCTGACGGGCTTCGGCATGGGGGTCATCGGGCTCGCCGACAATGTGCTGCGTCCCGTGCTGGTGGGACGGGATACCAAGCTCCCGGATTACCTGGTGCTGCTCTCCACTCTGGGCGGCTTCGTGCTGTTCGGCATGAACGGCTTCGTCATCGGTCCCATGGTGGCGGCCCTGTTCGTGGCCTTCTGGGGGATCTTCATGCGCGACTTCAACAGCGAGCCGGAGGAGGCTGGGTGAATCCACGGCCGCGGATGGGCGGGGCCGCGTCGCCCTGCGAACGGCTTTTCACCGGTGACGTCATGGTCCCGCCACCTTCTCCCACCATACCCACTCATGACAGGGCAGGAGCTTCACCATGCGACGTCTGAATATCAGTCATGTCACCGAGTACCGCTTCCCGGTCCCGGCATCGCTGTTGCCGCACCGCCTGTTGCTGCGCCCGCGGGAGAACCACAACGTGCGCATCGAATGCGCCGAGCTGGACATCGTGCCTTCCCACAGCGTGCAGTGGCAACGGGACGTGCTGGATAATTCCGTGGCGGTGGTGAGTTTCTTGGAACCGACGGATCGCCTGTGTATCGCCAGCAACGTGATCATCCAGCATTACGAGGACAACCCCTTCGATTTCCTGCTGGAGGACTACGCGGTGGCCTACCCTTTCAAATACGCGGCCGCTGAACAGGCCGAGCTCGCGGCTTTCCAGCAGGCCGACTATCCGGCCGATGCGCAGGCCGTGGGGCAATGGCTTGACGCCCTGGACTTGAGGCGTCCGGATCAGACCATCGTGTTGCTGGATCGCCTGAACCGTGCCATCGCCAACGGCTTCGTCTATCAGATCCGCGAGGAGCCCGGGGTACAGGGGCCCGCCCTTACCCTGGCCCTCAACGCCGGCTCCTGCCGGGACTTCGCGGCCCTGTTCATCGAGGTCTGCCGCGCGCTTGGCCTCGCGAGCCGTTTCGTCAGCGGTTATCTGTACGTGGAGTCGGGCGAGGCCGACAGCGCCTCCACCCACGCCTGGGCCGAGGTCTATCTGCCTGGCGCCGGCTGGAAGGGTTTCGACCCCACCAGTGGCACCGTGACGGGCGACCGGCATATTGCGGTGGCGGTGGCCCGCCACCCGGAGGCCGTGCCACCGGTGGCCGGCAGCTTCCTAGGGCCGGCCAGCAACAGCCCGCAGCTCAGCATCGTCGCACGGGTCACCGAGCTGGCAGGTTAGCGCTGGGCGGGCAGGATGCGGGTCATGGGGCGGGGTCCTGGTGACCAATGGCGTGCTGGCCCCGGGGGGAGTTTCGCGGGGCGGACTGGCGTACCATCTCAGCTTTGCAGCAGGATCCCCGGCGGATCCGCGAGCGACGAGGAGAAGACGATGGACGAAGAAGTGCTGAACCAACAGATACGCGCCTTTCTCAAACGCACCGGCATCACCGCCCAGCGCGAGATCGAGGCCGCCGTGCGGGCCCGCCTGGCGGACGGCCGGCTGCAGGGCAACGAACGCCTGCCCGCCTCCATGACCCTGCGCGTCGCAGGGGTGGAGCTGGAGGTGACCATCGACGGGGACATCGCCCTGGAATGACGCCGGCCGCGGTCGCATTTGGGTGCCTGTTGGGGTGAGCCCGCGAACCCCAATTTATCCCTGGCCCACGGCGGCGTAATAAGGCGAGGGCACGGTCGGGTAGGCGCGGTATATATGCCGGAATACGTCCTCGGTCTTCTGGTCCACGTCCGCTTCGGCAAACGTATCCACGGGCAGCCCGCTGGCATCATCCCAGAGAAAATCCCGAATGGCGCTGCGTACGGCGTCGCGGGTGGCTTCCTTGTCGCGCCAGTGGTCGACGCGCAGTTTTTCGGCCTTCAGTCTTTCGAGTAACTGTACTGCGACCGCCTTGATGCGTTTGATCTCCGCGGCCTTGAGTTCCGGTTTTTTCAGCAGGTCGAATATCGCCAGGGTCTCCTCATCGAGCCCCTCCCGCACGGCGCGGTCTTCTTCCTCATCGAGTCCCAGAACCAGAGTGAACAGGGCCTCGAAGGTCTTTTCGATGGTGGCCCGGTCCTTCTCGCGGTTGTACTCGGCGACGATCTGCTCGTAGTGTTGTTGGAAGTCGGTGCGCAGCGGATTCTGTAACAGCAGCTTTTGCAGTCGTCGTTCGACGGCCTCGCGCAGGTTCTGAACCGTGGTGTTCTTGCCCGGGCTACGCTCGAATTCCTGGCGCAGGCGGTCGAAGTCGATCCTGCTGATGTCATAGGGCGCGGATTCTTCGCCCTGCCAGTCGGAGCGCACCTCGATCGCCTCATCCACCACGTCGTGTAGTTGTCGGATGATGTCGGTGATGTCGGCCCGCTCACGGTCCTGCTGCAGGCTCTTGTAGACGATATGGATGGCATCCCGATGCGCACGGTGGGTATTGACGCCGGCCACATTGATGCAGGCCTTGAACTTCTTGAACACCTCGCGGCACATCACCTCGAAGCGCTTGCGGCTTTCGTCGTTGCCGTTGGCCGCTTCCTTGCAGGCGACGATGGCGGCGTTGCGTTCGAAACCTGTCTTTCGGATGACCTCATCCAGTGAGGCCTGGCGGTCCTCCACGAAGGCGCGCACCAGGGCGATGGCCTCGGCCAGGTCGGCCAGCAGTTCCTCCTCGGGCCGTGCCGGGTCGATCTCGCCATCTTCGCCGTCAGGTTGGGTGCCGGCAAAGGTTGCCAGTGCCTTGCGCAGGTGTGCAAGAATGCCGCAGTAATCCACGATCAGGCCGTTGTTCTTGCCCTCGGCCACGCGGTTGGCGCGGGCGATGGCCTGCATAAGGGTGTGGGCCTTGAGGGGCTTGTCGAGATAGAGCGTGGACAGGCTGGGTACGTCGAAACCGGTCAGCCACATGGCGCAGACGATGGCGATGCGTAGCGGGTGTTCCGGTGCCTTGAAGGCATCGTCCAGGGCCATGGTCTGCAGGTTGCGGTATTCGGGCCTGGCGCGCATGGTCTCCGGCAGCTCGATGCCTTCCTTCATCAACTTGCGGTGCGGGATGATGTCCAGGTCCCACTTGTTGAACCTGGCGACCTCGCCCTGTTCCTCGCTCACCACCACCGCCATACGGGTCTCGCGCATCCAGGTGATCTGACGTTGACGAAATAACTCGTCCTGCTCGTCCAGGAGTTTTTCCTGCTCCAGCTCGCGGATGCGTTCATCCCAGTAAAAAGCCATCAGCCTGTGCATGCGCACACAGGTAACCTTGTCGATGCATACCAGCATCGCCTTGCCGGTCTCCCAGGAAGTGGAGTAGTGCTGCACGAAGTCCCGCGCCACCTGGTCGAGGCGCCTGCCGGCGGTGATGATGTGATAGTCGCGCTTGAGTTCCTTCTCCAGGCGCTGCTCCACATCGATGTCGTCGGTCTCCAGCGCTTCCAGTTTGCCGGCGATGCGCTCGTTGAGGTCGCCGATAGCGAGGCCCAGCTTCTCGCCGCGGGCATCATAATAAAGCGGCACGGTGGCTTTGTCTTCCACCGCCCGCTGGAAGTCGTAGGTGGAGACATACTCGCCGAACACCTTGCGCGTGATCTCGTCGTCCTTGAACAGCGGTGTGCCGGTAAAGCCGATATAGCTGGCGTGGGGCAGGGCGTTGCGTAGGTTCAAGGCCAGCGTGCCGTACTGGGTGCGGTGCGCCTCGTCGGTGATGACGATGATATCCTCGCGCTCGCTGTAGGGCTGCTCCGGTTCCACCTTCTTATTGAACTTCTGGATCAGCGAGAAGATAAAAGCCTTGTGCTGAATCAGCAGCGCGTTCAAATGGTGGCCGCTGGCGGCGCGGCATTCATCCCTCTCGCTCACCACGCCACAACCGGCGAAGGTCTTGTAGATCTGTGTGTCCAGGTCGTCGCGGTCGGTGAGGACCAGAAAGGTAAAATTACCGCCGAGCTTGCGGTGCACCTTGCGGGTGAACATCACCATGGAATAGCTCTTGCCCGAGCCCTGGGTGTGCCAGAACACGCCCAACTTGCCCTGCCGTGCCTTGCGATCCCGCACGGACGCAATGGCACGGTTGACGCCGAGAAACTGGTGATTGCGCGCGATGATCTTCTTCGCCTCGCCGGTGGATTCGTTGAACAGGATGAAGTTCTCCACCAGATCGAGAAAATTACGCCGGTCGCAGACGCCCTTGAGCAGGGTCTCCATATCCACCGCGCCGGGCGCCTCCTCTGCCAGGCGCTTCCACTCGTTGAAGTGGTCCCAGCGGCTGGTGATGGAGCCGATCTTCGCCTGCTCGCCATTGGCGAACATCACGATGGCGTTGTGGTGGAACAGATGCGGAACGGTGTCGCGATAGTCGGAGAAATTCTGCTCGAAGGCGGCTTTCAGGTTCTTGTGCAGATTCTTACATTCGATGAATAGCAGCGGCAGGCCGTTGACGAAACCGATGATGTCCGCCCGCCGCCGGTAGAGATCACCCCGCACCCACAGTTCACGCACGCAGAGAAAATCGTTGTTGTCCGGCGTGTCGAAGTCGAACAGCCGCAGGCGTCGCCTGTCGCGTTCTCCCTTGTCATTACGGAAGGTGACCTGCACGCCATCGATAATTTGTGTGTATTTCTCACGGTTGGTGGCGATCAGGGGTTGGGAGGCAACTGTCGCAGTGATCTGGCGTACGGCCTCGTCATAAGCCGAATCCGGTAAACCCGGGTTCAGCGCCATCATTTTCTCGCGCAGGGTGCGCGTCAGCACCACCTCGCGATCAGAAGCACGGCCCAACAGACTGTCCGGTCCGTAGTCCTCGTTGTTCCAGGCAAGCACTGAGCGCCAGCCGAGTTGCTGTTCCAAATAATCGGCGGTTGTCTGCTGAACCAGTGCGTCCTCGGTATAACTCATCGCCCCTCACTCTCCATGACCCCGGAGCCTGCTGTTAGTAGATTCATCACCAGCCGCACCATCAGCTCCTTGGCTTTCGGGTCGCTCTCGGCGATCAGCAGCGTCAGTGCCGTCAGGCCGTTTTCATCCAGGGTCAGGCGCATGCCCTCGTGGCGCAGGTAGAGCAGAAACAAAAACGCCCCGGAGCGTTTGTTGCCGTCCGAAAACGGGTGGTTCTTGATGACAAAGTACAAAAGATGGGCCGCGCGTTCTTCCCGGGTCTTGTAAAGCGGATCGCCAAACATGGTCTGTTCGATATTGCCGAGAATGGCCGCCAAGCCCTCGCTCCGATCGCGGGCAAACAGTTCACTGGCCTCGCCGCGCTCGCGCAATTCCCCGGCCAAGGCATCCAGCGCCCGACGCGCCTCTTCCAGAGCCAGCACACCACGCGCCGGTTGGGCACCGGCGGGGATATTTAGCCTGCCTTCGTCGTAGTCCAGCAGTAGGCGCCAGGTCTTGGCATAGCCCAGGATCAGGCCCACCACTTCCCTCCCGATATCGGTCACCAGTTCCTGCCGCGTCAAGGTCTGGCTTAGCAGATCCACCGCCTGCTCCAGTTCGGCCAGCCCCTGTTGTGCCAAACGGTGTTCGTTCAAGCTGTAGCCCTGGGTCAGGTGTTCGCGCAGCACGCGGGTGGCCCATTGACGGAAACGGGTGGCCTGGGTGGAGTTCACCCGGTAGCCGACGGAAATGATGGCATCCAGGTTGTAGAACTCGACTTGCCGGATAACCTCTCGTTCACCCTCTTTTTGAACTGTTGCATTTTTTGCAACAGTTCGGTCTCGCTTTAACTCATTGGTATCAAATATATTTTTCAAGTGGCGTGAGATAACCGACTTGTCCCGCCCAAACAGATCAGCCAGTTGCTGAAGGCTCAGCCAAAGAGTTTCGCCTTCCAGCCTGACTTCCACCTTCTGGCTTTCTGCCTCGAAAATCACGATGTCATTCATGCAGCCTCCTTGCTGTGCCATCACTCGAGCCATTGCCCGGCTGATTGAAAGTTGTATATGTCTTCAAATGAAAACCCCGCCCGGCGCGCAGAATGTCATCCCACAACTGCCGGCACTGCGGCTCGGTCCAGGACCAGGTGCGCTGGTAAATTGGTATGACGAACTGGAGTGACTTTTTCAGGAACTCGAAGAGTTTGGCTTCTGTGGCTTTCATGGGGTCATCTTTTCATTTTTCGTTCGATAGCATTAAGTCGAGTATTGGCGTAGTTTTACCCCGATCATCCATGATGCCAATCTGGCATATCATGCACCAGCCCCCAATACAAAACGCGCCCGCTCATGGCGCAACATCTCGAACGGCGTCATCACCTTGATCCCCAATCCTACGCAGACGTTCGGAATCTTGACCTTGTGTGGGGTATTCGCCGGTTTCTCGTGCGACACGACAATATGGCCATGCGCCAAGGCATGGGATACCAGCCAGTAATCCGCAACCTGCAGAAAAGTATTCACCGCCGCGGGCGTGTAGCCGTTTTCGGTTACCCACAGGCTGACGTTACCCATACCGCTCAGGACACTGGCATCGGGCTTGAGAAACAGCGCCCCGCCCACATCCTTCGCCCAATCCGATAGTTCATCGCCACCGGCCTCGATTTCATCGCCCACCTTCTCGATACTGAACACCTTCCGCGCGGCATTTCCCCGGATCAGCCACTCCCAGAACGCCGGACAGAAATCCAACCCATAGTGCAGGTTGTTCGCCGCCATGAAGACATTTGCATCCAGCAAATAGCTCATCCGTGCAACCTCAGCCGTCGCGCCTCTTCATAGAAGGTGGCGCTCTTTTTGATCCCCAGCATCCGGAAGGCATCGGTAAAGGGGGTCTGCCCTTCCAGCGTGCTGCCCACCACGGCCGATGCGAAACGCTTGCTGACCCGCGCGCCAAGGCTATTGTAGAAATCGCCACCGCCACCTTCCCGTGCAGAAAGGGCCTTCACCCGCTCCAGCTCCTCGCGGTAGACGCGCCACAACGTTGCCTGGTCCAATGATCCCAGGTCGTACAGGCGGCGGACGATGACCAGGGTGCTGACCTTGAACCAGCGGGCCAGACGCTGCATCTCCTCCTGCAACGCTTGCCCCGGCTGGTGGATCTGGCGCAGTTCTTCCAGCGGGACCAGCAACTCCGCCGCCACCGCGTTGCACCAGCGCTCCGTTTCCTCATCGGGCCGGGTGGCCGCCTGCGCGTCGGAGATGCCGCTCTCGCCGAGCCAGAGATGCGCCAGCTCATGGGCCAGGCTAAACATCTGCGCCGCCTTGCTGTCCTTGCCATTGATGAAGATCAACGGTGCAAACGCATCGGCGAGCGCAAACCCCCGGAACTCCTCGACAACCAGCGACCGGTGCGTATTGCTGCCCACCACGCCGCTGACCATCACCAGCACCCCGGCCTCCTCGATCTGTGCGATGAGACGGCGCAGCGCCTCCGACCAGTTGGACAACTGCTTTCTTTCATCCATATTGAAGCCGATGGTGCGGGCGATCCCGGCGGCAATATCAACCACCTGATCTGTTATCGAAGCAGAGCCCACGAAGGCGAGCGGATCCACGCCATACAGGCGCTGATGATCCCGATACCAGGCCTGCCGCTGTTGGCACAGGTAGATGGTATCGAGCAGGTCGGCAGAAGGCCACGACAGACGCGCCTGTGGCAGGGTGCGAAAATCCGGAATGGGCAACGGCTCCTCGGGCGGTTGCGGCAAAAACAACAAACCGATGGCGGTATGCGTCGCGGCGGCGAAGGCCTCCAGTTGCTTCAAGGTCGGCGCAAGCTCGCCCGTCAGCCACTCGTGCAGCTTAGGAAATTTGCCAGCCAACGCATCGGCGCTCACACCGGCGCGTTCAAGGGCCCAGCCGAGTAGATCGGGATTGACCGTGACGCGTGTTATCATGCCGCCACCTCCCCGTTCATTAGTTTGGGAAGTATCACCCCGCTGGCAGCGTAAACAAAGGCGCAGACGTCCCGCCCGAGGTAAGAGGTGCCGGAGCGCTTGAACTCGGTGGTGAAGCCGACGCCGGGGGAGAGGAGGTTGTGGAGGTTGTGAAAGTGCTGAAGGGTCACAATTGACCTCCCTGCCCCGTGAAACATGCTTGAACCTTCGTACAGAAATCTGTCAGCTTGCCAACATCAATCTGGCCGCAGGAATAACAATAAAGAAGATGCTGGGGTTTTCTGTGGCTGGAAACTGGCGGCGTTATCCCGAGGACTGTTTCGAGGTCTTTAGGCAATGTGACAACTGATTTCGTGAAATCAGCATGCTTTGAATCGAAGATAAGCTGATTGAGTTCCTGATGCTCATTTTTGTTGTCGTCATCATCATGGAGCACGGCGTGGACAACGCCAAGTGCGCTCAGCAGGTTCATGAACCGATGGATGTTGTACTTTCCGAGGCAATCCAGAATGTAGACGCCTTGAGGAAGAGACAATTTACCATCGTCAAGTAACCGGTTAATCAGTGCAGTTTCGCTTGGACCTTCGACCAGCAACACGCTTTCTGCAAAAAACATCCCGGCCCGGTCAGGATTCAACCACAGAAAATATTTCACGGCCTCCATCTCGGGCTTGAGGTCATCGTCCTGCATGGTTTTCTGGACTTTCGGATATTTGGCCGCGACTTGCTCAATGGCACGGTTGCCATCAACAATGTTGTCCCATTGGGTGGAGTCGACTTGAAATGTTTTTACAATTCCGTCACTTCTTTGTGCGTGAATTATGGCCGGAATGCGGCTGGCATTCCTGCTCACGAAATGCGCGGAGTGCGTGGAACAGACGATCTGCCAATCCTCGGCTTCGCTAACCTTGATCAAGTTTCTGGCAAGATCATCCTGTTGTGGCGGATGCAGAAACGCTTCCGGCTCTTCAAACAGAACAAGGTTGAGGGATGGTGTGAAATCCTTCGCCTTTTTGGAAACCTTTTGAGGGACGTATTTAGCGCCGAGCTGAATTAGTGAATAGATGAAATGCCGCTGAAATCCTGATCCAAAGTATTCAACGGCTTGCGGCTTCTCATGATGATTGTCCCGGATGTCCCAGCCGAGCATCGATTTGATGATTTCCGCTGTGGAGGGTGCGGTGAACTTCAGGTTGAACTTGGTCTGCCATGGTGAGAGCAGCGAGTTCAAATCCTCCTCGAAGCTCGAAAGAGACCGTTTGTCGTCAGTTTCTATTGCCCGAACACTACCGGCAAAGGTGGTCACGCTGTCTGTCAATGATTTATACGCCTCACTCCCCTCGACAACATCTGCCATGATGTTGGTGATTAGATCGCGCAAAGCCGACGGGCCGCTGAGCTTGGTATGCTCGTCGATCTTGCTGATTGCAGGAATGTAGATCAGGTCGCCAAACTTTCCGCTCTGTACGTTCTTGGCACCATAAAACGGTTCGTTAGATAATGTGCCGTCAAACTTGTAACCGAGAATCGACCCGGTCGCATTTTTGCCGTCGTGTATCTTTTCGCTGGTCTGGAAATACTTTCTCACTTTCAGAGTTTTTTCAGCGCTCTTGTACTCGTCTTTTAACGATTCGTGTTCTTGGTCGTCCAGAGCAAAAGTAAGCTCTATCCAAGATTCCTGGTCGGTTGCTCCCTTGAGAGGGAAGTCGCCATCTTTTTTAAATTTGAACCCGTCTTTTTCATAGAATGCCCGAATGCAGTCAATGATTGTGCTCTTTCCGGCATTATTTGCACCGACCAGAAGCGCATATGGTTGAAAACCCATAGATGCATCGATTATTCCCCGGAAGTTATGGATGGAAACATGCGACAGCGTCATACTGCGACCTCCCCGTTCATCAGGCGCGGCAGGAGTAGGTCGCGGGCTTTAGTGAGAGATGCGTTGTATTTTGTGAGGCACTCGATCTGTTTATGTATTTCGACTGCATGCTGCTCGAACAGCGTCAGAATCTTTACGTCAGGTACGAGTAGTGCACGGCTGTGAGCGTAATCTCTGTTAAGTCCGGGAACCGCGACGTCGGTGCTGATGAACTGCGTGTTGAGCAATGCGTAGTACAAGTAAAGGTTGCAGTTTTTGGGGTCGATGTAGTAGACGGTATCGATGGGGTAGAAGCCACTGCTCGCCCAGTAGACGCTTCCTACGTTGCCTTTTCTTCCCACGATAATTGCAGGGCCTGGCACAAGTGCTTTGTCGTGGGTGCCGACTACGCCACTTGAACCGTAGACTAAGTATGGACCTGGAACCCGGTCATCCGCCTTCAGTGCCTTGCCATACTTTAGCGGCGCCAACTCGCCAATAGTTTTCTTCTCCCACCCCTCCGGCACGCCGTCTTTGATTTTGACATGCTTATGGCCGGGGAAGCGGAGGTGGACGAACCATTCGTTGTAGAGCAGTCGGGCGGACTGTTCCAGCAACTGGATGCGGCGGCGGTTGTTTTCGATCATGTCGTCGTAGGCGGAGAGGATTGCGACGATAGACTCTTGGATCTTAATCGGTGGTAAAGCAATTGGAATTGATTTCAATATTCCTAAGTTAATACCTGCTCAAGAGTCCCGAGTTCTCGGCGGTTATTGCTCCCCGTACTGACCCTCGAGCTCGTCGAGCCAGTCTTCGGTGAGCGCATCGAGTTCGTCTAGTTGTTCCCGGGAGTAATCTTCCGGGGCGTAGTGCTCGAGCCAGGAGATCAGGGAAGCTCGTAATACGCTCACGAGGGAAGTCCGGATACGCCTTCTGTATGCATTCGATGGACTGATCGAAGCTGAGGCGTTGGGCCTCGGGCCAGATGATCTCGCGTCGTCCGGGATCGAGCTGCACGTCGTCCATGAGCGCCCAGAGAGCGTCTGAAACTTCGATGGAGCGTTGGCCCTGGGACGAGCCCATGTAGTCGAGTAGCCCGCCGGCGAAGGGATGCTTCTCACTCATGTCGATAGCATAACACTGGCGGACGTTCGATCATCAGGTACGCAAGGCGCTGCCGCCGAGTCATCGATGTCGTTTGACACCCTAGCTGAATGAAGCTAGTCTGCTGGTCGTCACGGACACGGATCGGCAGCGATGGGCAGCTACTTCGGATCGAAGGCGACGTCGGGTTTGTGCCAGGCGATCATCGCCCTGATGCCGCCCCACGACACCTACATCGAGAGCCACCTCGGCGGCGGGGCGATCATGCAACGCAAGCCGCCGGCGCTCGTCAACATCGGCATCGACCGCAATCGGCGAGCACTCGCGAAGTTCGAATGCCCCTATCCGGTCGAGCTGGTGCATGGTTGCGCGCACCGATTCCTGGCCGAGTATGCGTATCGGGGGCGAGAGCTCATCTACTGCGACCCGCCCTATCTGCAGCCGACCCGCCGCGGCGAGCGCCGATACCGTTTCGACTACGAAGAGCACGACCACGTGGCGTTGCTCGAGCTGCTCAAGTGCCTGCCCTGTCACGTGATCCTCTCCGGCTACCCCTCGGCGCTCTACGACGAGCGGCTGGCCGGGTGGCGCAGCCTCGAGCTTCAGGTGATGAACCAGGCGGGCGTCGTCACCGAGAAGCTGTGGTTCAACTTCAGCGTCGAGCGCCTGCACTGGGCGCGCTATGCGGGCAAGAACTTCACGGACCGCCAACGCATCAAGCGCAAGGCGGTGAGCTGGGCCCGCCGCTACGAGGCCATGCCGCCCGCCGAGCGCCTGGCGGTGCTCTCGGCCGTGATGGCCGTGGAAGTCCAGGAGCCCGAGCCCGGCACGCCTTCTCCATAACCGGCCCCGCGCGGTGGGCCAAATCACCGTTTCATTCACTTCATGGGAGGTGGACGATGTCGCTATGGGAGTCCTGGTGGAAGCAATCTGGCTGCTGCGTCCGGCGTTCTCGCGCCTGCGCACCTTCCTGTGGTTCGCCACCGCCGTGGCCGGTCTCACCGTGCGAGGCGATCTTTTAGGCGTGACCAGCCTCGTGCGGGCGCTCGCCCTCAAGCCCCGCTTCTACGACAACCTGCTGGATTCGTTCCACAGCCGCGCCATCAAGCTCGAGCGGCTCGCGGCGCTGTGGACCCAGGCCGTGCTGCGGCTCTTTCCCGCGCCGCTGCTCGTCAACGGCCGCCGCGTCATGGTCGGGGACGGGATCAAAGTCCCCAAGCGCGGCAAGAAGATGCCCGCCGTGAAGCTATTGCATCAGCAGTCCGACGCCAACACCAAGCCCGAATACATCATGGGACACTCCCTTCAGGCGGTGAGCCTGCTGGTTGAGGCCGACCAAAGCGTCTTCGCTGTCCCCCTCGCCGTGCGCATCCACGAGGGCCTCGTCTTCTCCAATCGCGACCGGCGCACCCTGCTCGACAAGATGCTCGCCCTGATTCAGACCGTGGCGATCACGGAACCCTTCTACTACGTTGCCGATGCCTACTACGCCGCCGGCAAGATGGTTCGCGGCCTCATCGCCGAGGGCAACCATCTCGTCACCCGCGTCCGATCCAATGCCGTCGCTTACACCCCCTATCACCAGCGCGGCCCGAGGAAAAGAGGCCGGCCGAGACGCTACGGGAAGAAGCTCAAGCTCAGGTCACTGCTGAACGACACGAACGACTTCCAATCCGCGCCAAGCCCCGTCTACGGCGAGGACAACGTCACGATTCGGTACCAGGTCCGAGACCTGCTCTGGCGGCCCGCCGGACAGCTCGTGCGCTTCGTCGCCGTCATCCACCCGACCAGAGGCTCTTCCCTGCTGATGTGCACCGACGTCGCCCTGGACGCCGTCGAGATCATTCGCCTCTACGGCCTGCGCTTCAAGATCGAGCACAGCTTCAAGCAGGCCGTCCGACAGATCGGCACCTTCGCCTATCACTTCTGGATGCAGGACATGAAGCCGCTCAAACGCCGCAAGGGCAATCAATACCTGCACCGGGAAACGCGCAGGTATCGCGAGAACGTCAAACGCAAGATCCACGCCTACCACGTCTTCATGCAGGCCGGCGTCGTCGCTCAAGGCTTGCTTCAGTATCTGTCGGTGGTTTTCCCGCAGCTCATCTGGAAATCCTTCGGCTCGTGGCTGCGGACGATCCGACCCGGGTATTCCCCGTCGGAACTCGTCGTCACTCATGCGCTACGCAACACGCTGCCGGAATTTCTCTTGAGTTCCGCCAAAACCCATTCCCTGGCAAAATTCATCACCGAACGGCAGGACACTGAAAGAATCAGCATGTTCCGACTCGCGTCCTGACGAGAAGTCGGGACTCACGAGATACCTGGTACAGCCGCCCCAATGCCTCGGCTTTCGATGTATTCGACGCCTGCCTTTGAGGCGACGTAGTAGTAGACGAATTTGCTATTCGCAAACGATGGGTTGGTACGGAGCTTTAGTTGCTTATTTGAAATCACATACTCGCCGAATGGACCATCTCGAGGAATGCGACCAACTTGGCCAATAGTTCCCCAACAAGTAAACACGAGGTCGCCAGGCCGGACTAGACAGTTCTTGTATTTATCTCTTGCCCGTTCTTCAGATACATACACGAACTCATCAGCAACAAACTCAACCAAATTGGTTGTAAGATTGTTTCCGCGTATTACCGGTATACCTTGCTTGACAAAAAACTTGCGACTGATACTTGATCCAAACGGACCAGCGCGGCAGGCATCGAGATCTGGAGACTTGATTTCGTCAAGGGTCACTGGCCTCCAGCCCGGAGGGATCTTTCGACGGCCACCAAGCGGTTTCGTGGTCATACCCCCAACTTCTCAAAATTCCGTTTAATCGTCGCGGCCAGCTTAACGGCCTCGGCATTGAGGTCTTCCAGCTCCACGTGGATTTCGCGCAGGGTCTCTTCGAAGTCGAAGTCCTCGTCTACTTCCTCGGGAGCGACGCCGACGTAGCGGCCGGGGGTGAGGCTCCAGTCGTTGGCTTCGATTTCTTTGATGTCCACCAACTTGACCAGGCCTTCCACGTCGCGCAGTTGGCCTTGGGGGAAGCGGTCGGTGAGCCAGTGGGCCTGTTTCCAGAAGTAGCGGACCTTTTTCAGTTGCTCGACGGCGATGCCGCGGGCTTCGTCGGCGGCCTTGCGGGCGCGGGTGAGGTCGCGGGTTGTTGCCCTCACCCCTGGCCCCTCTCCCGGGGGGAGAGGGGAAGATGACACTTCGTCGATGAGGCGGGTGGCGAGTTTGTAGACGAGGTCGGTCTGTTTGATGAGGTCGCGGCTGGCCTCGGCGAGAGGCTCGAACGTGGCGGTGAGTTTGACCAGAGCGGCGTTGGTGTCGGGAGCCTTTTTCCAGTTCTTGACGGCTTCGTTCGCGCTTTTGCGGAACTCGTCGACGTCCTGCTGGAACTGTTGGGTTTCCTGGTCTAGCTCTTTTACAACTTCCGATAGACCACCCTCACCCTGGCCTCTGCCTGAGTGGGGAAGCGAATGATCTTTCGGAAGGGTGTTTTCAAATATGGCGCGAGGGCTTGGCGCAGGGCATCTAATGCGTCGCTGAAGTCCGCCAGGGGGTGGAAGGTGTGGCCCAGGTCGTCTTCGACTTTGAAACAGGCGATGGCTTCGTCGGCGACATTACCCAGGTATTGCGACAGCAGTTGCAGGTAGCGGTTGGTCGCGCCCCGGTAGAGCCAGACGATGGCTTGCAGGTTTTGCTGCTGCTCGGGGGAGAAGTCATAGATTTTCCGGGTGACTTTTCGGTAGATGTTTCTGGCATCAAGCATGAGCACATGGCCCTTGCGGTTTAGTGGGCTAGAAAATCTACCCTCACCTAAATCCTCTCCCAAAGGGAGAGGACTTTCTCCGATAGCACTGATCTGCTTGGCCAGATTGCCTAGCGTTGCTTCGGTATCGTTAAGCAATGCGGCGTTTTCTATACGCACAACGCGAATGCCTTGTGATTTCAGATAGGCATCACTCTTTGCGTCTTTTTTCTTGCGTTTGTCATGAACAGGGCCATCGATCTCGATGGCGATACCGGCTTCGTGGCAATAGAAGTCGAGGATGTAGTCACCTGCCTGATGCTGTCTGCGAAACTTGAGCCCAAGGAATTGACGGTTACGAACAAGTTCCCAGAACAGCTCTTCCGCCGGAGTCTGTTTTTTGCGGAGCTCACGCGCTCGCTCCACCAGTCCGCTGAAATCATGGCCACCCCGATACTGCCTTGTTTTTCCCCCTTCTGCCTCTGGGAGAAGGGCCGGGGATGAGGGTTGATCGGGCTTGCCCCGATCAATGAACCACAGCTCGCAGGGCACGGTGCGGGTGTAGAAGAAGTTGGAGCGGATGGCGATCATGAGGTCCACGTCGCCGGTCTCCACCAGTTTCTGTCGCACCTTGGCCTCGCCGCCGCCGGCACTGGAGGCCTGGGAGGACATGACGAAGCCGGCGCGGCCTTTGTCGTTCAGGTAGCTGTAGAAGTAGCTGATCCAGACGTAGTTGCCGTTGCTGACCTTTTCCTTTTTGTTGACGCCGGGCAGGCCGAAGGGCAGGCGCGGGTCGGACTTGACCTTGTCGGCGTCGATCTCGTCGACGTTGAAGGGCGGATTGGCCATGACGTAGTCGGCCTTGCCCACCAGTTCGTGGGGGTCTTCGTAGTAGGTGATGGCCTTCTGGATGTCGCCTTCGAGGCCGTGCACGGCGAGGTTCATCTTGGCCAGGCGGATGGTGGTGGCGTTTTTCTCCAGGCCGCGGAAGGTAAGCTTTTCGGTGGGGCTGTCGCCGTGTTCCTCGACGATGCGCGCGCTCTGCACGAACATGCCGCCGGAGCCGCAGGCCGGGTCCAGCACGGTGCCCCTGGCCGGGTTGAGGACGTGGGCGATGAGGGAGACGAGGGATATGGGGGTGAAGAACTCGCCGCCGTCGTGGGCACCCTGGTCGGCGAACTGGGTGAGGAAGTATTCGTAGATGCGGCCGAAGACATCGCCCGAAACCCGGTTCAGCTCCTCGGGGTTGAGGGTGCGCAGCAACTGGCCGAGCACCTGGTTGTCCAGCTCCTGGTATTCGCCTTTGGGCAGGGTGCCGCGCAGGTTCTCGTAATCCGCCTCGATGGACTCCATGGCCTCGATGATGGCGCGGGCGCGGTCGGCGCTGTCGGGCAGGGCCACCAGAGAATCGAACCGGGCCGCGGGCCTGAGATAAATGGCGCTTCGCTGGGAGAAGTCCTCCTTGGTCAGGGCACGGGTCTTGCCGCCGCGGCTGGGCAGATGGGGTTCGATCTGTTCCTTTACCATCAGATAACGGCTGTAGGCGTGGCGCAGGAACACCAGGCCCATCACCGGCAGGAAGTATTCGTTGCTGGCGTAGTTGGAGTTGGCGCGCAGGTTGTCGGCGGCGCTCCACAGGCGTTTTTCGATGGCTTCGATGTGTTCGAGTTGTGCCACGTTTTACTCCGTATCCCGCGTTGATTTCATTGTGCCGGAAATAGCTCCGGGAACTCCTCCCGTCGCCGGTCCTCCGTCGGGCGTCGCCGCTGGCCTTGGGTCGCTCTTCCGTACCCGGCACTATTCTCCGGCACTATTCTATAGAGTCACGCGCGGTGGGTGGCCCCGGGTTTGGGCGCTGGCGCGGGGAGGCGTGGGTGGGGCGAGGCGGGTGGGTATGGGGGAACATCCTTCAATAAAAGGGGGGGGGTGGCGACATAGGGCCGTTGGATGGATAGGGCAAGAGGGTGGGGCAGGTAGGGGAAAGGGGGCGCGTCATTTTGTCCCATAACGTGGGGCATCGGTACGAAATGTCCCAGAAATTGCGTTCCCGGGTTCCGTTCTGCGGGCGTGGTTCCGTGGTTGGTGGGTTGGTGTGCCTATTGCATTATTAATCTATATTTAATCTTTCGGGCTTCAGGAAGGAGGTTCCATGGCTGAGGAGACCATAACGGACCGGGACGCCATCCCGGTGGCGGTGATCATGAGCCGGCGCATGGCGACTCACCGCGGCTGGAGCTACCCCGACTGGCAACTGGTGGGGGTGGTGGCCGGGGCTATCGCTGATACCGAGCAGGGGCGGCAGCAGGTGCACGTCGAGGACGGGATGGAGCAGTTCGTGTGGCCCGGGTTCATGTTGAGCTTTTTCAAAGACAGTGCCGAGAGCTATTGGTACAACCTCGTGGGTCGCAACCCGTCCCTGTTCGTGGTGTGCCGGGAGAACGAAGCCGGCGAGCTGGAGCCCTGCGCGGTGTCCGCGGACCATGACGAGGCGGGCGCCCACATGGAGGCGGACGACACCGTGTTCTCCACTCCCATGCCACCGGAGATCCATCAGCGCCTCGAGCGTTATGTGATGGACCACTACAAGCCCGAGCCGCCCCGCAAGCGGCGCCGTGAAGACTGGAAGAAGGAGGCCGCCGGTGCGCCACCCGCAAGATGACAGCGGTGTCGCCCACGACGGGACGGAGGGCCAGCCCTTCCTGCGACGCTGGTCGCGGCGCAAGCGCGGCCTGGAGCAGGAGCCGGAGCCGGTGGAGGAGACCGCCGGGGCTGACGCCGCTCCGCCCGCCGGTGAGCCGGCGCCGGTTCTCACGGACGCGGAGATGCCCGATCTGTCCACCATCGACGATCACAGCGACCTGAGCCCTTTCTTCTCCTCGGGCGTCAGCGAGGATCTGCGTCAGGCGGCCCTCAAGCGGCTGTTCCGCGGACCCAAGTTCAACATCCGCGACGGGCTGGATGACTACGACGAGGACTACCGCAACTTCGAGGCCCTGGGGGATATCGTGACCACGGAGATGCGGCGCCAGCAGGAGCGTCTGGAGGCGCGGCTGCGGGAGGCCGAGGCCAGGGCGGAGGTGGTGGCTGAGGCGCCGGAGGATACGGCCGGGCCGTCCGGCGATGGGCCGGTGTCCCCCGCGGCACCTGCCCATGCCGGCCTTTCCGACACGGTCGGGACCGCGGCCGCGGATGAAGACGCAACGGATGGAAACATAGGAGACGGCCATGCGCGTGGTTGAGGAAGCGGGTGGCCACGGTGGCCTGTCCACGGCCACCGCGAATGGCAAGGCCCGGGCCGCTGCCCTGGCCGCGGTAGCTGGGGCCGAGGCGCTGGACATCGAGATGGTCACCTACACCTCGGCGGGGCGGGTGCTCATCATCGGTCCCCAGGATGTGGCGGTGGCCACGGCGCGGCGCCTCGCCGGGGCCGTGGAGTGCACGGTGCTTGCCGACACCAGCGCCGGGGGGCGCCCGGCGGGCAATGGTGTCAGCGTCATCCCCGGGCGGCCGCAACGGCTGGAGGGTCACCTCGGCCGCTTCAGCGTGACCGTGATGGACGGGGAACGGGAGGTGGACCTCGCCACCCTGGCGGGCCCTGCCGGCGGGTACTTCGACGTGGTGCTGGACCTCGCCACGCCGCCCAGCCTTCGGCGCGAGGTGCCGCCCCCCGGTTATTTCGCCCCCGAAGATGATGAGAAGCGCCTGGAGGCCGCCTTGGCCGCGATCCCCGACCTGGCGGGGGAGTTCGACAAGCCCCGTTTTTTCTCGTACGACGCCGCCATCTGCGCCCACGGCCGCAGCGGTATCCAGGCCTGCACCCGCTGCATCGATGCCTGCCCCACCGAGGCCATCACCTCCCTGGGGGAGCGGATCGAGGTGGACCCCTTCCTGTGTCAGGGTGGCGGCAGCTGCGCCACTGCCTGCCCCACGGGGGCCATCCGCTATGCCTTTCCGCGTCCCGTAGAACTCATCGGCGCCCTGCGCCGGCTGCTGGGCGCCTACCACGAGGCCGGCGGCGGCCAGGCCTGCGTGCTGTTCCACGACACCAGTGCGGGGGCGGAGCTGGTGGCCCGCCACGCCGCCGCCCTGCCGGGCCGGGTGCTGCCGGTGGCGGTGGAGGAGGTGGGGTCCGTGGGCATGGATGCCTGGCTCGCCATCCTGGCCTATGGGGCGTGCCACGTGCGCCTGTTGATCCCCGCCAGCGTGCCGGCCTCGGTGGCCCGGGAGTTGGCCCATCAGCTCGGCATCGCCCGGGAGATGCTGGAGGGCATGGGGCACGCCGGCGGGCGCATCGCCATGGTGGCGGGGGACGACATGCCGTTGGCGCTGCAGGGACTGGATGATCTGGATCCGCCGCCGGCGGCCCGCTTCGCCGCCTTCGACGAGAAACGCACCACCGTGCGCCTGGCCATGGATCATCTGTGGGCGCATGCCCCCGCGCCCCGTCCCTCGACGGAGCTGTCCGCGGGCGCGCCATTCGGCCAGGTAACGGTGGATGAACAGCGCTGCACCCTGTGCATGGCCTGTGTCTCCGTGTGTCCCGCCGGCGCCTTGCTTGCGGGCGGCGAGAGTCCCCAGCTGCGTTTCCTGGAAGACAACTGTGTGCAGTGCGGCCTGTGCGTGGGGGCCTGTCCGGAAGATTGCGTAACGACGTCGCCCCGTTACCTCTACGAGGCCACGCGCCGTCGCGAGACCCGGGTGCTTTACGAGGAAGAGCCCTTCCGCTGTGTCGGCTGCGGCAAGCCCTTCGCCACCCGGCGCATGATGGACCGCATGCTCGCCAAGCTGAGCGATCACTGGATGTTCCAGACCCCCGAGAGCCGGCGTCGCCTGCAGATGTGCGAGGACTGCCGGGTGCGGGACTTCTACGCCTCCGGGCCCTCGGAGACGCGGACTGGGGACCGTCCCTAGACCCATGCTGAATGCTTCGGGATGTTCCTTGAAGGACATTTTGTCCGCCATGCCGGGCCGTTGGGTCAGGCCGGCGGATGGCAGGGGCCCGCGGGACGGATCGGTCCTCGTTGCTCCGGCAATTCGTCCGTATTTACCGTTTCTTTTCCAAACACCTTGGCGTGGGGCTTGCTAATAATGAAAGAAACCTCTGGACGATCATCATCCATGCAACCCGATACTATCGCCCGACAGGAAGCCATCGCCCCCCCCGCGCCCATGGCCGGTATGCTGGAGGAGGATCTGTTGCGGGCCGGTACCTACGCCCTGCTGGGGACTCTGCTGGCGGCGCCGCCGGACGCGGGGGTGCTGGAACGCCTGCGGGGCATCGAGGCGAGCGCCGCGGAGGGCGACGGCCTGGCCGCGAGCTGGCAGTTGCTGCAACAGGCCGGCACCAATGCGTGGCCCAGGGAACTCGAGGACGAGTACCACGACCTCTTCATCGGCATCGGCCGCGGCGAGTTGGTGCCCTACGCGTCCTGGTACCTCACCGGGTTCCTGATGGAGCGCCCTCTGGCCCAGTTGCGTCAGGACCTGGCCCGTTACGGCATCGAGGCCCGCCCCGGCGTCAGCGAGCCCGAGGACCACGTCGCGGCGCTGTGCGAGTCGATGGCGGTGATGATCGAGCGGGGGGACGACGGCGTCCAGCAGGCGTGGTTCGATACCCACCTCGCCCCCTGGATGGAACGGTTTTTCCGGGACCTCCAGCAGGCCCAGAGCGCGCGCTTCTACCGCGCCGTGGGGTTGCTGGGAGAGCAGTTCATGCAGTTCGAGAGGCAATACCTCGCCCTGCCCGAGTGAGGCAAGGCCGCGACCCATTCACACGAGGAGGCAGCAATGACCACACCAGCAGATCCCAAGGGTCATGACCGCCGCATGTTCCTGCGCGGCGTGGCCGGTGCCGGCGCCACCACCACGGTACTGGTGATGACGGGCAGTGCCGTGGCGGGCGGTGGCGAGGCCCCCGAGACCGCTCAGGGCGCAGAGCAGGGCGCGTCCCAGGGCTACCACGTGACGTCCCACATCGAGACCTACTACGACAAGGCGCAGTTCTGAGATGACTGCATCGGCCAGACAATTTTCGTCATCTGGAGGCGAGACATGAAGCTGATCAAGAAGCGCAATACGGCTGCGGTGGACAGCGGCACCAGCATCGGCCTGGGGTTCAAGGGCGAGGCGGTGAGTCGGCGCACCTTCATGCAGCGCTCCGGGCTGGCCGTGGGCGGTAGCGCCATCGCCGGCATGGTGCCCTTCTCCATGCTGCGGGCGGAAGAAGGCAAGAGCATCTCGCCCAAGGCCGGGGTCGCGACCGAGATCCGCCGCAGCGTCTGTACCCATTGCTCGGTGGGTTGCGGCGTCATGGCCGAGGTGCAGAACGGTGTGTGGACCGGTCAGGAGCCCGACTTCGAGTCGCCCATCAACCTCGGGGCCCACTGCGCCAAGGGGGCGGCGTTGCGGGAGCACGGCCACGGCGAGAAGCGCCTCAAGTACCCCATGAAGCTCGCCGGCGGCAAGTGGCAGCGCATCTCCTGGGACCAGGCCATGGACGAGATCGGCGACAAGATCCTGCAGATCCGCGAGGAATCCGGCCCCGACGCCCTGTGGATGGCCGGTTCGTCCAAGGCGAGTAACGAGGGCTCTTACCTGCAGCGCAAGTTCGCCGCCTTCTGGGGCTCCAACAACATCGACCACCAGGCCCGGATCTGTCATTCCACCACCGTCGCAGGTGTCGCCAACACCTGGGGCTACGGGGCCATGACCAACTCCTACAACGACATGCATAACGCCAAGGCCATGTTGTTCGTGGGCTCCAATGCCGCCGAGGCCCACCCCGTGGCCATGCAGCACATCCTGCGGGGCAAGGAGAACGGCGCCAAGATGATCGTCGTGGACCCGCGGTTCACCCGCACCGCGGCCCACGCCGACCAGTACATCCGCCTGCGGCCCGGCTCCGACGTACCCTTCATTCACGGCCTGCTGTGGCACATCTTCGAGAACGGCTGGGAGGACAAGGAGTACATCGCCCAGCGGGTCTACGGCCTGGACGACATCCGTGAGGAGGCGAAGAAGTTCGACCCCAAGACGGTGGAGGACCTGACGGGGGTGCCCGAGCAGGAGATGTACCAGTGCGCCAAGACCATGGCGGAGCACCGGCCCGGCACCATCGTCTGGTGCATGGGCGGCACCCAGCACCACATCGGCAACAACAACACCCGTGCCTACTGCATCCTGCAGCTGGCCCTCGGCAACATCGGGGTGTCCGGCGGCGGTGCCAACATCTTTCGCGGCCATGACAACGTGCAGGGCGCCACCGACGTGGGGCCCAACTGCCATACCCTGCCGGGCTATTACGGCCTTTCCGAGGGGGCCTGGAAGCACTGGGCCCGGGTGTGGGATGTGGACTACGAATGGCTGAAGGAGCGCTTCGACATGTCCCGCCAGTACGACGCCGGCGGCGGCAAGATGGCCTACACCATGAATATCCCGGGCATGCCAGTATCACGCTGGATCGACGGCATCCTGGAGGACAAGGACAACCTGTCTCAGAAGGACAACGTCAGGGCCGTCATCTTCCAGGGCCATGCGGTCAACAGCCAGAGCAGGGGTGTCGACATGAAGGCGGCCCTGGAGAGCCCGCGCCTGGACCTGGTGGTCATCTCCGACCCCTATCCCACTCACCTCGCGGTGATGAGCGAGCGCAAGGACGGGGTGTACCTGCTGCCTACCTGCACCCAGTTCGAGCAGGCCGGTTCGGTGACGGCGTCCAACCGTTCCCTGCAGTGGCGGGAGAAGGTGGTGGAGCCGCTGTTCGAATCCAAGACGGATGCCGAGGTGCTCTATCTGCTGGCCGAGAAGTTCGGTTTCGCCGATCAGATGTTCAAGCACATCAAGCTGGACGGCAAGATGCCCAACCCCGAGGACACCCTGCGGGAGATCAACCGCGGCACCTGGACCATCGGCTATACCGGCCAGAGCCCCGAGCGGCTCAAGATGCACATGGCCAACCGCCACACCTTCAACACCACCACCCTGCGGGCCGAGGGCGGCCCCGCGGACGGTGATTACTACGGCCTGCCCTGGCCCTGCTGGGGCAGCGCGGACATGAAGCATCCGGGTACTCCCATCCTCTACGACCCCAGCAAGCCGGTGGCCGAGGGCGGGCTGTGCTTCCGTGCCCGTTTCGGCGTGGAGCGCGACGGCGTGACCCTGCTGGCGGAGGGTTCCTATCCCCAGGGCTCCGAGATCAAGGACGGACACCCGGAGTTCACCGCCGACATGCTCAAGCAACTGGGCTGGTGGGATGACCTCACCGCCGCGGAGAAGGAGGCGGCGGAAGGACGCAACTGGAAGACGGATCTCTCCGGCGGCATCCAGCGGGTGGCCATCAAGCACGGCGCGGCACCCTTCGGCAATGCCAAGGCCCGCTGCGTGGTGTGGCAGTTCCCGGACCCGGTGCCCATCCACCGCGAGCCCCTGTATACGGCGCGTTACGACTTGGTGTCCAAATATCCCACCTATGAGGACCGCAAGGCCTTCTGGCGCCTGCCCACGCGCTACGCCTCGGTTCAGGCCAAGGACTACTCGGGGGACTACCCCCTGGTGTTCATCAGCGGCCGCTTGACGGAGTACGAAGGCGGCGGCGAGGAGACCCGTTCCAACCCCTGGCTGGCGGAACTCCAGCAGGACATGTTCGTGGAGATCAACCCGGCCGACGCCAACGACCGCAACCTGAGGGACGGCCAGTGGGTGTGGCTGGAAGGGCCCGAGGGCGGGCGCATCAAGGTCATGGCCATGGTGACGCCCCGGGTGGGCCGTGGTGTCATCTGGACGCCCTTCCACTTCGGTGGCTGGTTCCAGGGTGAGGACCTCGTGGATCGCTATCCCGAGGGCACGGCGCCCTATATGCGGGGCGAGGCCTGCAACACCGCCACCACCTACGGCTATGACTCGGTGACCCAGATGCAGGAGACCAAGGCAACCCTGTGTCAGATTACGTCAGCCTGAGAGGAGAGCAGCAATGGCCCGAATGAAATTTCTCTGTGACGCCGACCGCTGCATCGAGTGCAACGGCTGTGTGACCGCCTGCAAGAACGAGAACGAGGTCCCGTGGGGGGTCAACCGCCGGCGGGTGGTCACCCTGAACGACGGCGAGCCGGGGGAGAAGTCCATCTCCGTCGCCTGCATGCATTGCACCGACGCCCCCTGTGCGGCGGTGTGCCCGGTGGACTGCTTCTACACCACCACGGACGGTATCGTGCTCCACGACAAGGACCTGTGCATCGGCTGCGGCTACTGTTTCTACGCCTGTCCCTTCGGCGCGCCCCAGTATCCCCAGCAGGAGGCCTTCGGCGTGCGGGGCAAGATGGACAAGTGCACCTTCTGCGCGGGCGGCCCGCCGGCGGACAACTCGGACGAGGAGTTCGCCAAGTACGGGGCCAACCGCATCGCCGAGGGCAAGCTGCCGGCGTGCGCGGAGATGTGCGCCACCAAGGCCCTCATCGCCGGTGACGGCGATCTCATCGCGGACATCTATCGCAAGCGCGTGTTGAAGCGCGGCGGGCGCCCCGATACCTGGGGCTGGGATGCCGCTTACGGCGACAAGGTGTAGACATCCCCGGACGGGGCCCCGCCGGTGGTCCATGGCCGGCGGGAGCCCGTGAGGCGAGACAACGGACCCGCCGTCATGGTAACCGCGTCCAACGCGTCGAACATGGCTGGGCCGACGGGAGAAGACGATGAAGCGAATGCTGGTCATTTCACTGCTCGCCGGGCTGAGCGCAGGCCTCGCGGGTTGCTACGACGAGCCCGGGGTGACGGTCTACGAGCCCGGGGTATACAAGGGCGACCATGACCCCTTGCTGGACAAGATGGCCAGCGAGGATCATCAGGAGACCCTGCAGGCGCGTTTCCGCACCGTCCAGATGGACCGTTGAATAGTTTGGCGCCCCGTGGAGATATCCCGTGATGTCAAAGCCGAGGAGAGAGTGACCGTGACAGAGCCATACGCGCACCCAGCGATCAGAAGTCATGTGTTGCCCGCCATCCTGGCCCTCGCGGTCATGCCCGGGCTCGGTGCCTGCCAGTATGGCGAGGTGCAGGAGCCCTGGGTGGCCGAAGGCCAGTACGAGGAGGAACGCAGCCGCAGCGCCGAGACGGCGGAGCAGCTGCGCCACCGGGCCATGTATAACCAGATCGACCGCTGACCCTGCGGGGAAGCGGTAATCCAAGGAGTAGCCAGATGCCCCAGATGCTCAAGAACAGTAACTCAGGCCGGCCCCGCGCCGGCAGCGTCCGCAGGATGTGGCTGATGGTGGGGATGGCGCTGATGGCGCTGGTCCTGCCCCTGGGGCTCGGCCTCCTGCATGGCGCCGTGCCCGACGCCGAGGCGGCGTTCGAGGGTGACGCCAACCCGCGCTCCGACTACTGGCGAGCCGTGAGGGAGGGCAATCAGGGCTATACGGCGGTGAAGGGGCAGGAGACCAATGTCCTGATCCAGAATGGCGGCGAGAACTGGCGCCAGTTGCGTAACGGCCCCCTGGCCCTCTTCGGTGGCTGGCTGATGGCCGCCTCCCTGCTGATACTGGCCCTCTTCCACCTGGTGGGGGGACGGGCGAAGCTCGAGGAACGCACCGGCCGCAAGGTCATGCGATGGAGCGCCTGGGAGCGGGTCATGCACTGGTTCGTGGCCATCCTTTTCATCGTGCTGGCCATCACCGGGCTCAGCCTGCTCTACGGGCGCGCGGTGCTCATCCCGGTCATGGGCCCCGAGGCCTTCGCAGCCTATGCCCAGTTCGCCAAGGATTCCCATAACATACTGGCCCTTTTCTTCGTGGTGGGCCTGCTGGCCATGATCATCTCCTGGGCCCACGAGAACCTGCTGACCAAGGTGGACTGGGAGTGGTTCAAGGCCGGCGGCGGCTACCTGGGCAAGGGACACCCCCATGCCTACAAGGCCAACGCCGGCGAGAAGATGTGGTTCTGGATCCTCACCTTCGCCGGTATCGTGATGATGGCCTCCGGGGCCATCCTGCTGTTCCCCAATATGGGATGGGAACGTGGCACCATGCAGCTCTCCACCCTTATCCACGCCGCCTCCAGCATCCTGCTCATCGCCCTGTCCTTCGGCCATATCTATCTCGGCACCCTGGGCAACGAGGGTTCCCTCGAGGGCATGATCACGGGTGAGGTGGACGAAGGCTGGGCGAGGCAGCACCACGATCTGTGGTACGAGGAGGTCTACGGCAAGGGGGGGGCATCCCAGGGGGCCGCCGCCGACACCGGCGCGGCGCCCGGCGGGCAACCACGCACCGCCTGAACTCCCCCCAGGCGGCGTCTGGCCCGGCCTCCTTGCCGGGGCCGGACGCCCGTGGCCTTCTGCGGGCGCCGCGGTTTGTCCCCTGAACCACGGGCAAAGGCCGGTTTTGCCGATTTACCTGACTAGCTGCGCTCCTTATCCTTGCCCAATCTCCCGATTCCAATGAGGCCGTTCATGGCGATCTCTGCCCTTCGGAGCCGTCCTGCGGCGGGCCGTCTGTTTCTGCTGGCGGTGGCGTTGGCGGCACCCGGGGGCGCGGCCATGGAGGACCCGGCCACCGCCTGGCTGGAGGCCCTGCGCCAGCGGGACAGCGCATCCCTGGCGCGTCTCGCCGCCACCCCGGCGGCTCCCGTGGAGGCGGCGCTCCCGGATGGCACCACCGCCCTCATGGTGGTCGCCCGTCAGGGTCCTCCGAGGCTGATGGAGCGCCTCGTCACCCTGGGGGCGGACGTCTGCGCCGAGAACACCCGCGGTGGCACGGCCCTGATGTATGCCGCGGTGGCGGGGGACCCGGCGACCCTGGCGTGGCTGCTGGACCATGGTGCGCGGATCCGTGAGCGCGCCTCCAACGGCTGGTCGGCCCTGACCATCGCGGCCGCCAAGGGCCACGAGGCGGCCGTGCGGCTGTTGCTGGCGCGGGGCGCCGATCCCGACAAGGCGGATATCTATGGCGGAACGCCGTTGATCCGTGCGGTGGAGGGGGGTTACGGGGCCGCGGCCCGGATCCTGCTGGAGGAGGGGGGCGCGGCGGTGGATGCCGTAGACGAGCAGGGTGCCACGGCCCTGCACCATGCGGCGGCCAATGGCGACTCCGGGATCGTGGATCTGTTGTTGCGACACGGGGCCGATCCAGCCCGTCGTACCAGCCGGGGCCTCACCCCCGGCGATGTGGCGCGCCTGGGCGGCCGCGACGAGGTGGCCGCCGTGCTGGCACGGCGCGCGCCCCCCGGCTGAGGCACATATCGGGCTGAAGCCCGACCTACAGAATAGTCTGTAGGTCGGTTGCTCTCGGCAAGCGACATCCGCGCCCGCAAAGCGCCGGGTTTCCGTCGGCTGCCAAGAGCAGCCGACCTACGCCTCTGTCTTTTTCCCAGGGGAAATGGGAAAGGGGAAATGGGGAAAGATTACCCTCCGTGCGTCCGCTCTGCTGACGCCGAAACGGTGGATCCGCTGCGCCTTTTCAAACTGCCACTCCTCCCTGACCTTCTCTTTTTTCGCGTTATTTCGCGTCTTTCGCGGTTACGCTTTTTGTAGGTCGGGATTCATCCCGACATTCAGGCTCAGCCGCAGCGCATCTGGTTGTCGCTGAAGTCCGCCGCCGGGTGGACCCGGCTGCGTTCCCCCACGGGCTCCTGGTAACGGGGCCCATGGGTCAGCATGAGGCGCATGCCGAACTTGTCGAAGAAGCGCTCGAAGAGGGCGCCGCCCGCCGTGCCGGTGGCCGTCAGGCCGTCGCTATCCTCATCGTAGGCCAGGGTGACGGCGGCCAGGGGTTGGGGGGCCGGCCCCCCCAGCACCCGGGCGCCGCGCCGCGGGTCGAAGACGCTGCGCTCCGAACAGCAATAGATCAGCCCTGCACCCGTGCGTTTCTGTTCCGCCTTGTCCAGGAAACGCACCTGCTCGCTCCGATAGTTGATGAAACTCACCGAGGGCGCCGGGTGGCTCATGCGGTGGGAGCAGATGGCGGAGAAGGCCACGATGCTGCGCCGGGGTCCCACGCCCCCCGGACAGGTGTAGGCCGTGCCATCCTCGGTCCGCAGTTCCGCGGGATCCAGGGGCTCTCCCAGGTCGAGCAGGAAGCAGGGCGTGCTGACGTAGGGATAATGGAAGATATAGGCCTCTTCGGGCACCAGTTCGGCCGTCGGCAGGGCCCGTTCGCCGCGGCCCACCAGCCGGGCCGGCGGGCGGGGCTCGGGGGCGCCCAGGGCGGGCAGGGCCTGCATGGCGAGGGCGAGCCCACCTGCCTTGAGGAAGCACCGGCGATCGCCGGGACAGTCTTTAACCATGGGAGCCTGTCCTCCGCTCATATCGGTCCATGGTCGCCCATGGCGGTGTCGGTGTTCAACCACGGCCACGGCCGGCCGTCTCTGGGCCGGTCCGGGAACCCGGATGGGTGGAATCTCGAGCACCCGCCGTCTCGCCGGCCGGATCCATTGGCTTTAGGCAATCAATGCCATTCAAACTTTCGACTTATTGTAGATGGATCCCTTGCATAGACTGCGTCGATAACTATTTGCTGGCCCGCCCCCCGGCCCTGCCTTGATCTCGCCAGAAAAAGCTGGGACCAAAGATGTCCGGCGGGCGCCGACATCGTGAGGCGCCGCAGCGGGACGGGTCACGGCGTGCGCTTGTCGCCGCAAACGGGGGGTTGCCGGGGATTATGGAACGACTCGTGGTGTTGGTCGCGGTCCTGCCGCTGGTGTCCGCCCTCGTGATTCAGCTGCTCTCCCGCCGCCTCGGCGGGCGGGCGGGGGGCGTGAGTGTGGCCTTCACCATCGCCACCTTCCTCCTCGCCGCAGTGGTTCTCTGGCAGGCCGTGGTGGGCCGGCCGCCGGCCGCCACCGGCCTCGGTGGGAGCTGGGGCCTGCTGTTGTTCGACCCCCTCGGCAGCCTCATGGCCCTGGTCATCGCCGGCATCAGCCTCATCGTCCACGTCTACTCCCTACGCTACATGGCGGAGGAGCCGGGCTACGCGCGTTTCTTCGTGCTCCTGGACCTCATGACCGCCGCCCTGCTGGTCATGGTGGCCGCCGGCGACCTCATCACCCTGCTCATCGCCTGGCATCTCATCGGTGTGCTGCTCTACTTCCTGTTGGGCCAGGAGACCCGCAGCCCGTCGGCCTACCGCTATGGGCTGTGGACGCTGCTGACCTACCGCATCGGCGACCTGCCCCTGGTGGTGGCCGCCGGGCTGCTCTATCACGCCTACGGGACTTGGTCCCTGCCGGAGATCTTCGCGACCATGGCGACCCTGCCGGACGCCCACGATTTCCTCGGGCTGCCATTGCCGGAGGCCGTAGGGGCGCTGGTGGCCCTGGCGGCCTTCGCCCGCTCGGCCCAGTTCCTGCTCCACACCTGGCTGCCCTACTCCATGGACGGGCCCACACCGGTGTCGGCCCTGATGCATGCGGGGATCGTCAACGCGGGGGGCTTTCTCATCAATCGCTTCGCGCCCGTATACGTCCACACCGACGGCGTACTGCCGTGGATATTCATCGTCGGACTGGTGAGCGCGGTCATCGGTTCGATGCTCATGCTGACCCAGAACGACATCAAGAAGGCCCTCGGTTACTCCACCATGGGGCAGATGGGGTTCATGATCATGGAGTGCGGCATCGGCGCCTTCTCCCTGGCCATCTATCACCTCATCGCCCATGGCCTGTTCAAGGGCACCCTGTTTCTCGGGGCCGGCGGCATCATCCATGGGGCCCGCAGGGATGACGGGGTCCCCAAGGATGACCTCTACACTTTCGTCGTCGAACGGCGGCCGGCCCGCCAGCGCCAGCCCTGGTTGTTGATGGCGGCCATCACCCTGGCGGTACCCGTGACCATCCTGGTGGTGACCCACTGGCTGGTCGCGGAGGATTATTTCCAGAAGCAGGGTGCCATCATATTGTTGTTCTTCGGTTGGGTGACGGGGGCCCAACTCATCTTCGCCACCTACCGCATGGGCAGCCAGAACCCCTGGCGGCTGTTGGGCCTCGGCGTGTTCTCCTTCGCCGTGGTGGTGTTGGGTTACACCTTTATCAGCCACGCCTTCGACCTGTTCCTCTATCCGGACCCTGCGTTGCGGGCGCAGATCTACGATGCCGCGGACATCGCCCTGTTGCGCTTCGATGTCCTCGTGGCCCTGGTGACGGCGGTGATCGTCGTGGGCTGGCTGCTCACCTACTACTCGGAGCAGAACGGCAAACCTGGTCGCCGCTGGGCCAAACGCCTGTGGAACACGGCCTATGCCGTGATCTCTCGCGAGTTCTATGTGGCCGATGTCTACGGCCGGCTGACGGATGGGATCCTGTTCGCCGCCAGGCGGCTGAATGTCTGGTTGCGGTGGGCCTGAGATGAGCGTGCCCACATACCTTCTCGCAGGCCTGTTCCTGCCCCTGTTTCCCTTGAGTCTAGTGTTCAACGCCATGCTGCGTCGTGCGCCTTACCCGTGGCTGCGTATGGTGCTGTTGCTGGCCTGGCCCCAGATCGGTCTGATGCTGGTGCTGGCGGCTGCGGCGCCAGCACCCGCTTGGTTCATACCCTGGGCCCTGCTGACCTCGGGACTCTATGCCCTGCGTGCCCTGACCCTGGAGGACGTGGGCCTGTGGAGCGGTTTCCTGGCCACCTCCCTGTGGTCGCTACTGTGGCTGGTGGTGGCCGGAGATGGCTGGACCCTGCAGGCGGCGCTCCATGCTCTGGGTTTGAGCCTGCCCCTGGTGTTGCTCGCCCTTCTCGGTGCGGGCCTGGAGCGGCGCTTCGGTGCCGCCCGGGCGGGGCTCCCCGGTGGGCTGGCCCAATCCCTGCCCCGCTACGCCGGGGTGCTGGTGTTGGTGGTGCTCGCCGTCACGGCTACGCCCCTTTTTCCGCCCTTCTTCACCATGTTGGCCCTGGTCTTTGCCGCCGTCCCCGCGGTGCCCCTTACCGCCCTGGCCCTGGCCGGCATCTGGCTGCTGTGGACCTGGGCGGGCGCGCGCCTCCTGGCGGGACTGGTGGTGGGGCCGGCCGGTGGGGGTGGGGCGGCGGATCTGAGCCTGCCCGCCGCCTGGGCCTACGCTGCGGCCCTCGCGGGGCTGGCCGGTGCCGGTATCTATGGCGGGATGGCCCTGCTATGAGCCTGGTCCTGGGACAACGGCTGAGGGTGCGGGCCATGGCCTACGTGGCCGGCGAACCCATCCCCTTCTTCTGGCCCATGCGGGCCTTCATCCATCACAATCCGCTGCACGGTCTGGAACACCTGCCCTTCGGGGACGCGGTGGCCGAGGGCGCGCGCCTGTTCCATTGCCGGGGCTACCTGTCCCGCCGCCAGTACCAGGGCTGCCTGGCCGCCGGCAAGGTGGATCGAAGGCATCTGGAGGGGGCCGTGGACGCCTTCGTGGCGTCACGGCCGGCCATACCGGGGGTGGCCCTCGGGGATTGGCTCATGGCCCTGCTCACCGAAATCGACGGTCCCGTGGTGCCGGCCGGGGATTTCGCCGCGGCCGAAGACATCCATGCCGCCCTGGCGGGCCTGCCTTCCGGCACCACGGACGAGGTGGACCTTGCCGCCCTGGCCGTGCGCCTGAAGGATACCCTATTGCGGGACGAGCCCGTCTACGCCGCCGTGGATGGCCTGTACGGCACCGCCATCGGCGCGCAATTGGACCAACAGGTCATCAAGATCTGCCTCGAGTTCCTGGATGAGGGCCAATCGGTGCGGGCCATGCCGGGGCGCCAGCGCGGCCTCTTCGGCGCCTGGCGCGAGGCGGTCGGGCGCAACGGCTGGCTGTTTCCTCACGGGGCCCACGTCCGGCGTATCCTCGCCGCGGAATCCAGTCCCGAGGGCGTCATCATCCACGCCATGGAGGCCCTGGGGGTAGCCGAGGACCGCTGGACGGCCTATTTCACCCGCGAGCTGGCCCGCCTCCATGGCTGGGCGGGCTTCATCCGCTGGCGCTCCAGTGCCCGCCACTACCACTGGGGCCGGCTTTATCCCGCGGATCTGGTGGATCTGCTGGCGGTGCGTCTGACCCTGGGGCTGGCCCTCCTGAAGGCGCATGGGCGCCGGGGCCTGGCCATCACCGCACCCGCCATTCGCGAGTTCATCGAGACGCGCACCTCGGAGGCCTGCCTGCGCCACGAGTTCCACGGTCCCCGCCTGCTGCCTGCCCTGGCCCAGGGGGTGGAGGAGGCCCTGGCCCTGGGGGGCAGGGCGCGCATAGAACGGGTGTTCAAGCGGTACGTGGCGGCCAAGCGCCGGCACGAGGCAGAGCAACAGGCCGCCCGCCTGCGGGCCTTGGCGCTACGTGCCGGCGCGGTCTCGGGCCTCGAGGGCCTGTCTGCCGAGGCCCTGGGCCGCCTGCTGGAGGGGCTCAGGGACTTCGAGGAGCGGGAGGGCATGGTGTGGCTGGAGGCCATGGAGTCCCGGGCCATGGGCCACCTCATGGCGGGGGTGACCCTGGAACCCCCGCCGCCGCGGGACAAGCGCCCCTTCGCGCAGGCGCTGTTCTGCATCGATACCCGTTCCGAGCGCATCCGCCGTCACCTGGAGGGGGCCGGCGACTACCAGACCTTCGGCATCGCCGGCTTCTTCGGCGTGCCCATCAGCTTCATGGAATTGGGCAAGGGCAGCGAGACCCATCTGTGCCCGGTGCTGCTGACCCCCAGGAACCTGACCCTGGAGATGACTGTCGACGGCCCCCGGGACCCGGCGGCGGTGACCGCCCTGGAGAAGGTGCTTCACGAACTCAAGGAATCCGTCCTCAGCCCTTTCGTCACGGTGGAGGCCATCGGTCTGCTGTTCGGCTTCGACATGGTGGGCAAGACCCTGATGCCGCGGTCCTACAACCGCTGGCGCCGGCGGTTGCACGAGCATAAGCCGCCCACCCATCTGCTGATGGACAAGCTCGATCGCGACCAGGCCGATTCCATCGTGCGCACCGTCCAGCGCGCGGTGATCATCAAGGCGGTGGAGCAGGAACTGCGCCTCGCCACCGAGCGCATCACCGACGACCTGGTGCGCGAGTTGCGAGAGGCCGCCCTGGGCCGGCAGGCGGGGCGCTCGGCGCTGGTGCGGGAGCTGGGGCTGGACCCCGAGGCCGAGCAGGGCTTCATCCGGCGCCTGCGGCAGGTCTACCGCATCAATCCCGCCTTCGCCCGCCTGCAGCTCGAGCGCCTGGCGCGCATCGGCTTCAGCCTCGACGAGCAGGTGGGCTTCGTCAGCCAGGCCCTGCGTTCCATCGGCCTCACGCGGGACTTCTCCCGCTTCGTCCTGCTGGTGGGCCACGGCAGTACATCGGAGAACAACCCCTACGAGTCGGCGCTGGACTGCGGGGCCTGTGGCGGCAATCATGGCCTGGTGAACGCGCGGGTGCTGGCCCAGATGGCCAACAAACCGGAGGTACGGCGGCGCCTGGTCGCCCACGGGGTCCACATCAACGATGACGCCTGGTTCATCCCCGCCCTACACAATACCGCCACCGATGCCCTGGAGCTGTTCGACCTCGACCGCCTGCCTTCGACCCACGTGGTCTACCTGGACCGCCTGCGCAGCGGCCTCAGCGCCGCCTCCCGGCTGTGTGCCCAGGAGCGCATACCCACCCTGCAGTCCCCGTCCCGGGCCATGCGGCCACCGCCGGCAGCGGCCACCGCCGGCCGCGCCGCCGAGCGCAATGCCATGGACTGGTCCCAGGTGCGTCCCGAGTGGGGCTTGTCCCGTAATGCCTATTTCGTCATTGGTCGCCGGGACCTCACCCGGCGGCTGTCCCTGGAAGGCCGGGCCTTTCTCCATTCCTACGACTACCGGTTGGACCCCCGGCGCCGGCTGTTGGAGAACATTCTCACCGGGCCCCTGGTGGTGGGGCAGTGGATCAACATGGAGCACTATTTCTCCACCGTGGACGGCGGCTGTCTGGGCAGCGGCAGCAAGGTGTATCACAACGTCGCCGGACGCTTCGGCGTGATGCGGGGCAACCTCAGTGACTTGCTTACCGGGCTGCCGGCCCAGACGGTGCTGCACCAGGGGGAGCCCTACCACGAGCCTCTGCGCTTGATCACCCTCATGGAGGCGCCCCTGGAGCACGCCCGCCGGGCCGTCGAGGCCGTGGTGGCGGTGAAGCAGCTGGTGCGCAACGGCTGGATACGGGTGCTGGTCATCGATCCCGAGACGGAGGTGGTCTCCCTCTACGCCGACGGCCAGTGGCAGTGCCTGTCGACTCTCTTGGAACATCCCATCGCCGAGGAGGCCCAAGCATCATGAAGAATCTCCGATTCAGCCCCTTGAAGAAGCTCGAAATCATCCTGGGCGGAGAGCACCAGGGCTTTGCCACGGACCTGCTGGACCGCGCCGGCGTGAAGGGCTACACCATCGTCAACAACCTGTCGGGCAAGGGCAACCACGGCTTCCACGAAGGCCACCTCATGTTCAACGAGGATGATGTGCTGATCATGATCATCGCCGCCGTGCCCGAGTCCCTGGTGGCTCCCATCCTCGAAGGCTTCGCGCCCTTCTACAGCGAGCATTCCGGGGTGGTGTTCATCTCGGATATCCAGGTCACGCGGCTGGTGAAGTTCGGCGGCGCGAGCGAATCCGAGGAGAGCTGAGGGTCCTGGAAGGGGGCTTCCAACCCATAAACGGCAGGGTGGTCCACCCTTCAGGGCTGCCCGTTTCCTCTGGCGCCGCGGTTCTTGCAGCGAAGCTGGCGGATGACCCCGTCGATACCTACCCGCTCGATGCGGGGGCCCATACCGTGCGCTTATAGGGACGGGCGACGGTGATGTGACGCCCGGTGGTCATGGCGGAACCCCTGTGCTCCCATGGTCGTCGAGAGCCCCTCGGCGGATGGGGGAGACTCGGTCCTTGAGATTCCGCATGGCGCCCTGAGTTCAGAGGTGGACCGGTTTCACCTTCCAGATCTTCTCGCAGTACTCTTGAATGGCCCGATCCGATGAGAACCCGCCCATGCGTGCGGTGTTGAGGATGGACATGCGATTCCAGTGGGCGGGATCGCGAAAGGCCTCCTCTACCCGGCTGTGGCAGTGTGTATATGAGTCGTAGTCGGCCAGCACCAGGTAGGGGTCGTGATAGATCAAAGAATCGGTCAGGGGCCGGAACAGTTCGCGGTCGCCATGGGAGAACAGGCCCGAGTTGATCAGTTCGATGACCTCGCGCAACTCGTTATTGCCTTGCACGATGTCCGCGGGCCGGTAACCCGCGGCCAGGGTTTCGCTCACCTGTTCCTGGGTGAGGCCGAAGAGAAAGAAGTTGTCGTGGCCGACGGCATCGCGGATCTCCACATTGGCGCCGTCCAGGGTGCCGATGGTGAGCGCGCCGTTCATGGAGAACTTCATGTTGCCGGTGCCCGAGGCCTCCTTGCCGGCGGTGGAGATCTGTTCCGACAGGTCCGCGGCGGGGTAGACGTACTCGGCGTTCTTGACGTTGAAGTTGGGGTAGAACGCCACGCGCAGGCGGGTGTTGACCTGGGGATCGCGGTTGATGACCTCGCCGACCGCGTTGATGAGCTTGATGATCAGCTTGGCCATGAAATAACCGGGCGCGGCCTTGCCGCCGAACACGAAGGTGCGCGGGACGAGATCGATGTTCGGTGACTGCTTGATGCGGTTGTAGAGGGTGATGATGTGCAGCACGTTGAGGTGCTGGCGCTTGTATTCGTGGATGCGCTTCACTTGGATATCGAACAGGGACTGCGGGTCCACCACCACCCCGGTAAGCGCCTTGATTCGGCCCGCGAGGCGCTCCTTGGCCGCCAGTTTCATTTCTTTCCAGCGGTCCTGGAAGGCACCGTCTTCGGCAAAGGGCTCGAGCCGGCTCAGATTGTTCGCATCCCGTGCCCAGCCCTTGCCGACGACGTCGGTGAGGATGCCGCAGATCCGCGGATTACTGAGTTGCATGAAGCGCCGGGGGGTGACACCGTTGGTGACGTTGTGGAACTTGTCGGGCCACAGCTCATGGAAATCCTTGAGGATGGTGGTCTTGATGAGTTCCGAGTGCATGGCGGCCACGCCGTTGACCGCGAAGCTGCCCAGCGCCGCCAGGTGGGCCATGCGCACCCGTGGCTGGGGATCGTTGGAGATGAGGGACATGCGGGCGATGCGCTCCGGGTCCCAGGGGTACCGGATCCGCAGTTCGTCGAGAAAGCGCCGGTTGATCTCGTAGATGATCTCGAGGTGACGCGGCAGCAGGCTGCCGAACAGATCCACCGGCCAGGTCTCCAGGGCCTCGGGCAGCAGGGTGTGGTTGGTGAAGGCGAAGGTGTGGCGGGTCACATCCCAGGCCGTATCCCAATCCATGACGTGGACGTCCACCAGCAGGCGCATGAGTTCCGCCACGGCGATGGCCGGGTGGGTGTCGTTGAGCTGGGCGGCGAACTTCTTGTGGAAGGTGTCGAGGGTGGCGTTCTGCAGGTGCAGGCGGATCATGTCCTGCAGGGAGCAGGAGACGAAGAAGTATTGCTGCTTCAGGCGCAGCTCCTTGCCGGCTGCCGGCTCGTCGTTGGGGTAGAGCACCCGGCTGATGTGCTCGGCCTCCACCTTGGCCTGGATGGCGCCATAGTAGTCGCCCTTATTGAAGGCCTGGAAGTCGAAAGACTTGCCGGCAGTGGAATGCCACAGGCGCAACAGGTTGGTGTTGTCCACCCCGTAGCCCATGATGGGGGTGTCATAGGCGACGCCACAGATCTCCTCTGCAGGCACCCAGCGCACGCGGTCGCGGCCGCGCTCGTCGGTGAAGTGCTCGGTGTGGCCGCCGAACCAGACGGGAAAGGAGAGACGGCTGCGGGGGATTTCCCAGGGGTTGCCGTGGCGCAGCCACAGGTCGGTGATCTCCACCTGCCAGCCGTCCTCGATGACCTGCTCGAAGATACCGAACTCGTAGCGGATGCCATAGGCGATGGCCGGTATCCGCAGCGTCGCCAGGGAGTCCAGGTAGCAGGCCGCCAGGCGTCCGAGACCGCCGTTGCCGAGGCCCGGCTCGGGCTCCGCCTCCGCGATCTGCTCCAGGTTCATGCCGAGGTCCTGAGCCCCCTGGCGGGCGCTGTCGACGATGCCGAGATTGATGAGGTTGTTGCCCAGGTGGGGTCCGGGCAGATACTCGGCCGACAGGTAGCACACGGTGCGCACGTCACCGCGCTTGTAGGCCTTGCTGGTGCGGATCCAGCGTTCCAGCATGCGGTCGCGCACGGTGTAGGCCGCGGCCTTGAACAGGTCATGGGGCTCGGCCACGTCCAAGCGGCGGGCCTGGAGGTAGAACAGGTTATCGAGGAAGGCCCGTTTAAGGGCCTCGTGGTCCATGCTGGTGCGGGTGCGTACCTCGATGTCCTTCTTCTTCGCGTTCATGCTCGGCCCTCGGTTTGAACGTCAGCTATTCTTTCCAAGCGAGCCGCAGCTTCCAAGAGAGCCATGGCCTCCAGGCGGGCCACGGCGGCGTCCGTCAGAGACGTGCCAGCAGCCAGCCGGGAAACAGGGTCACCGCCGCCACCGCGGTCACGCAGACCAGGCCGGCGATGCCCGCCAACACCCCGGTATGCGCCTTGGCCTCCGTGGCGACGGGTTCGTCCATGAACATGATGCGAATAACCCGCAGATAGAAGAACAGCCCCAAATAGCTGGCCAGCAGGCCGGCCACCGCCCAGGCGGTATAGCCCGCCTCCACCACGTTCTTGAAGATGAAGAACTTGGCTACGAAGCCCGGCAGGGGCGGGATCCCCGCCAGTGACAGCATGGCCACGGCGATGAGGATGGCTGCCGCGGGCCGGCTGCGGTAGAGCCCCCGCAGGCGATCCAGATGGTCCCGGGTCGCCTCGTCATCGTGGGGGGGCAGGCAGGCGAAGGCCAGGAGATTGGCGAGGCCGTAAACCAGCACGTAGAACACCACCGCCTCCTGGCGTCCGCCGGGTTCTCCCAGCAGCACGAAGAACAGAAACCCCGCATGGGCGATGGAAGAGTAGGCGATCATGCGCCGGAAGCCCGTCTGGGCCATGGCCGCGAGATTGCCCCAGGCGGCGGATAGCAGGGCCAGGGTGGCGGTGAGGCCGACGACGCCGGGGGAGAGACGGGCGCCGTCGAACAGCCCTATCAGGGCCAGCAACACGGCGCCCTTGATCACCGTGGCCATATAGGCTGTCACCGGGATGCCGGTGCCGGCGTAGGCATCGGGGGCCCAGGCATGGAAGGGCACCAGGGCGGCCTTGAGCATCAGGCCCACCAGTACCAGGGTCACGGCGGCCACGGCCAGGGGTTCCGGGCTGACTGCGGCAGCGGCGAAGGCGGCCATGGACAGGGAACCGGTGGCGCCCAGGGTCAGGGATATGCCGAACAGCAGGGTGGCGCTGCCGGCGCCGCCCAGGATCAGGTATTTGAGGGCGGCCTCGGCGCTCTCCGGGCGTCCGGAGCCCGCCACGATGAGGGCATAGACCGGCAGGGACAGCAGTTCCAGGCCCAGGAACAGGGTCACCAGGCTGCCCGCGGAGACCACCAGGCAGGCGCCATAGAGGGACGACAGCAGCAGCATGGCGAAGCGCCTGTCGCTCTGCGACTCGCCCGCCAGCAGCAGCACCGGCAGGGCCAGGCCCAACAACACCGCCTTGGCCACGGCGCGACCCGGGTCCAGCACGAACTGTTCGGGGAAGGGCGCCGCGACATAGTCACCCGCGGCGAGCCACAGGGCCGCGAGGGCCGCCGCGGCCACTGCCAGCAAGGGGATGGGCAACGACGGACTCGACCGAAGGGCGGTCAGGTCGAGCACCAGCAGTATCAGGATCCCCGCCAGCAGCAGGTGCTCGGGGAGCAGGCCCACCAGCATGTCGAGATTCATGGAGTGACTCCTGGGGGTTGGACCGCGCGCATGATGGACTGGATCTCGAGGGCGGAGGCCTCGGTCTTCTCCAGCAGGGACGCCGGCGCCAGGCCAATGAGGAAGATGGCCGCCACCAGGGCGGCCAGGATGCCGCTCTCGCGGCGGTTGAGACCCGCCAGCGGGGTATGGGGCGCCTTGGCCGGGCCGAACAGCAGGCGTCCGGCCAGGCGCAGCATGTAGAGGGCGCCAAGCACCACCCCCAGCACCGCCGTCGCCGCCAGGGCCAGGGGCCAGGTGGCGTGGGGCAACTCGGCCCAGCCGGCGTTGAAGGCCCCCAGGAGCACCAGGAATTCGCCGGTGAAGCCGCTGGTGGAGGGCAGCCCGACGGAAGCCAGGGTCAGCAACATGAAGAACACCGCGTAGCCCGGCAGCAGCTTGGCGAGGCCGCCGTAATCCGCCAGGTCACGGCTGTGGCAGCGCTCGTAGATCATCCCCACCATGAGGAACAGGCCGCCTGCAATCAGGCCGTGGCTGACCATCTGGATGATGGCCCCCTGTATCCCCAGCAGGTCATAGCTCACCAGCCCCAGCATCACGTAGCCCAGGTGGCTGATGGAGGAGTAGGCGACGATCTTCTTGATGTCATCCTGCACCAGGGCCAGCAGGGCACCGTAGATGATACTCACCACCGCCAGAGTCATGAGGGCCGGCCGGAACAGCAGCGCCGCTTCGGGAAACAGCGGCAGACCGAGCTTGAGAAATCCGTAGGTGCCCATCTTGAGGAGCACGCCGGCGAGGATCACCGAGCCCGCGGCGGGGGCCTCCACATGGGCGTCGGGCAGCCAGGTGTGCAGGGGCACCATGGGCACCTTGACGGCGAAGGACAGGGCGAAGGCGGCCAGCAGCAGGGACTGCACCTCCAGGGGCCAGTCGCCGCGGTAGAGGTCGGCGATGGCGAAGGAGGGCACGCCGGTGGCCGTGTAGACCGTGTAGGCGATATAGATCACCGCCGCCAGCATGAGGATGCTGCCGAAGGCGGTGTAGAGTACGAACTTGAAGGTGGCATAGAGGCGTCGCTCGCCGCCCCAGATGCCGATGATCAGGAACATGGGGATGAGCATGGCCTCCCAGAACACGTAGAACAGGAACAGGTCCTGGGCCAGGAATGTGCCCACCATGGCGAACTGCAGCACCAGCAGCATGGCGTAGAACAGGCGCACGCTGGTGGTGATGGCGCTGAAGGCGCCCGCCACCACCAGCGGCCCCAGGAAGGCGGTGAGGAGCACCAGCAGCACGTTGAGGCCGTCGAGGCCCACGTGGTAATAGACGCCCCACTGCTCGATCCAGGGGATGCGGGTCTCGAACTGCAGGCCCGGGATTCCGGCCTGGAAATGGCTGTAGAGCCAGGCGGCGAGCACGAATTGCACCACCATCACGGCCAGGGCCAGGCCGCGGGTCAGGCCATCCCGCCCGGCCGGGACCAGCGCCAGGGCCAGGGCCCCCAGCAGGGGCAGGAACAGCAACCAGTTCAGCATGACGGCCTCAGACATCGGTCCACGTCCATAGCAGCCCGGCACCCAGGCCCATCAGGACCAGCCAGGCATAGAGTTGCAGGTTGCCGGTCTGGACCCGCACCAGGGCCCCGGCGGTGCCCCGCGCGAGGGCCGCCGAGGCATGCAGCAGACCGTCGATGAGCAGGCGATCGGACACCCTCAGCAACACCCGATCCGAGACCCACACCAGGGGCCGGCCGATGAATCCCTGGTAGAGTTCATCCACGTAGTATTTGTTGGTGAGTACCCGGTGCAGGGTGGCGAAGCGCTCGCTCAGGACTGCCGCCGGCCGGGCCTCGCCGGCAAACAGGTAGCGCGCCCCGGCGAGCCCCCCCACGGCCAGCGCCACGGCGAATACCGCCAGGGGCAGATGCCAGGCGGCCAGGCCTTCGGCCACCGCGGGCAGGGGCAGCAGGCTTTCCAGGTAATGGGGCACGGCGATGAAGCCCCCCACCGCCGACAGTAGGGCCAGCACCACCAGCACGCCGGTCATGGAGCGGGGCGACTCGTGGACATGGGCCTCCACCTCGGGGGCCATGCGGGAGGGCGTCAGGAAGGCCAGCCACAGCAGGCGGAACATGTACAGGGCGGTGAGGAAGGCGGTGATGGCGCCCACCACGAATAGCAGGGCCCCGCCGTGCTCCCCGGCCAGGGTGAACCACAGGATCTCGTCCTTGGAGAAGAAGCCTGCCAGAGGGGGCAGCCCGGCGATGGCTGCGGTGGCCACCGCGAAGGTGACGAAGGTGATGGGGATGCGCCGCGCCAGCCCACCCATGCGGCGCAGATCCTGCTCGCCGCCGAGGGCATGGATGACGCTGCCGGCCCCCAGGAACAGGCAGGCCTTGAAGAAGGCGTGGGTCACCAGATGGAACACCGCCACGGCATGGGCACCCACACCCAGGGCGAGCACCATGAAGCCGAGCTGGGAGACGGTGGAGTAGGCCAACACCTTTTTGATGTCGGTCTGCACCAGGGCGATGGTGGCGGCGAAGAAGGCCGTGGCCACGCCCACCACCGCCAGCAGCAGGGAGGCCTCGGGGGACAGCAGGTAGACGCCGGACAGGCGGGCCACCAGGTAGACCCCCGCGGTCACCATGGTGGCGGCATGGATCAGGGCGGACACCGGGGTGGGGCCGGCCATGGCGTCGGGCAGCCATACATGAAGCGGGATCTGGGCCGACTTGCCGGTGGCGCCCACGAACAGCAGTACCCCCACCAGGGTGGCGGTCGCTGCCGGCAGCATGCCCCCTGCGGCGGCGGCATTGATGGCGTCCATCTCCAGGGTGCCCAGCACGGCGAACAGCACGAACATACCCAGCAGGAAGCCGGCATCGCCCACCCGGTTGGTGATGAAGGCCTTCTTGCCTGCAGCGGCTTTGGCGGGGTCGTCGAACCAGAAGCCGATGAGCAGATAGGAGGCCAGCCCCACGCCCTCCCAGCCCACGAACAGCACCAGCAGGGAGCGCCCCAGCACCAGCAGCAGCATGAAGAACAGGAACAGGTTGAGATAGGCGAAGTAGCGGGCGTAGCTCTCGTCGCCCTTCATGTAGCCCATGGAATAGATATGGATGAGGGAGCCCACGCCGGTGACCACCAGCACCATGACCGCGCTCAGGCGGTCGAGATAGAGGGAAACCTCCAGGGCCCCCGTGCCGAAGGCGGCCCAGGTGAACAGGGTCTCCACCAGAGGTTGGCCCGTACCGGCCTCCAGTTGCATCACCGCCTGCACGGCGACCAGGAAGGCGGCGATGGGCAGGCCGCAGCCCACCACGGTGACGAAGCGGGTGCCGAGCCGGGGCCCGAGGAGGCCGTTGACGAGGAATCCCAGCAGCGGCAGCAGAACGATGGTGGTGAGGGATGCGCTCATGGTGTCAGCCCCGCAGTTCCATGTAGGCACTCGGGTCCAGGGAACGCCGGCGGCGCGCCAGCAGGACCACCAGGGGTACGGCGACGGCCACCTCGGCGGCGGCCACCACGAAGGCCAGGAAGATCAGCACCGCACCCGCGGCGGCGCCGGTATGGGCGGTGAACACCGCCAGACTGAGCAGCACACCGTTCAGCATGAGTTCGAGGAACATGAGCATCACCAGCAGGTTGTGCCGCACGATGATGCCCACGAGGCCGATGGCGAAGAGCAACGCGGCGAGGCCGAGCAGCAGGGTGGTGTCATCCATGGTCTTGTTCCTGATAGGCGCGCAGCACCGCGACGGCTGCCACCACTGCCGCCAGCAGCAGCACCGAGGCGAGTTCGAAGAAGAGCCAGTAATCCGCGAGAAAGGAATGCGCGAAAGCCTGGACGCCGAAGGGGCCCGGCGCGCCGGCCGGCACCGGCGTGCCCGGCAGCAGCACGACCAGCAGGATGCCGCCGAGGATCACCAGCCCCACGATGGCGGGCAGGAGGAAGCCCGAACGCCGGTCGACATCGGCGCGGTCGCGGACCTCGAACAGCATGATGGCGTAGATCATGAAGACCATCACCGCACCCACGTAGATGAGCACCTGGAACACGGCCACCACGTGGAGGCCGAGCATGGCGTAGAGAGCCGCTACGGAGAGCATGGTGGCGGCCAGGGCCAGGGCCACCCGCATGGGGTGGTGGAACACCAGCATGAGCAGGGCGCCGGCCACGGCGGCGGCGGCAAAGAACATCAGCAGGAAGGTTTCCATCATTTCTGGAGACCGCCCTTGGGAGGATAGGGCTTGGCCACGTCCTGCTGGGGGTTCCAGGTCATCAGGTGCTCCTTGTCCAGCCACATGTTATGACGGTCACTACCCGGCAGGTTGGGGACGTCCGGCACCATGCGGATGGCGTCCTCGGGGCAGGCCTCCACGCAGAAGCCACAGAAGATGCAGCGGGCGTAGTCGATGGCGAAGGCCTCGGGATACTTGGGATGGGTGGTGTCCTCGATATCGAAGCCGGCCTCGATCTCGATGCAGTGGGCCGGACATACGGTGGCGCACATGTTGCACGCGATGCACTGGGGACGACCATCGGGGCGCTGGGTGAGCACATGCTTGCCACGGTTGCCGCGGGCATAGTCGGGGCGCCGCTCCTCGGGATAATAGCTGGTGACCGCGCCCTTGCGTCCGGTCATCCAGCGCCCCATGTTGCGCCAGAACACGCGGTTGGTGGTGAGCAGGCCGCGGATTATCTCGAAGATATAGGCGCGCTCCCACCAGCCGAGGGTGGGCTCGTTCCAGTAGTCGCGGCGTGGGGGCCTGGGGCTCACAGGCCCACCCCCTGGAGGAACCACACCACCACCACCGTGACCACCAGATTGGCCAGGGCCAGGGGCAACAGGAAGCGCCAGGCGAAGCCCAGCAACTGGTCATAGCGGAAGCGCGGCAGGGACCAGCGCACCAGGATCAGGAAGCTGCACATCAGGAATACCTTGAGCCAGAACACCAGCACCTGGAGGGTCACCACCAGGCCATGGCTCATGGCGATGGCGTAGCCCCCCGGCAGGAGGAAGCCGTCGTCTCCCATGTAGGGCAGGTTGTAGCCGCCCAGGAACAGGGTGGTGAACACCGCCGCGACGATGGCGATCTCGATGAAGTGGGCAAACATGAACAGCCCCATCTTCATGGCGCTGTACTCGGTGAAATAGCCCGACACCAGTTCCGACTCGGCCTCGGGCAGGTCGAAGGGGATGCGCTGGTTCTCGGCCTGGGCCGCCACCACGAACAGCAGCGCCCCCAGGGGCTGGAGGAAGACCCCCCAGGCCGGCAGGAAGCCCAGCACGATGCCGGATTGCTGGTGGACGATATCCACCAGGTCGACGGTGCCGTAGATGAACAGCAGGCCCACCACCGTCAGGGCCAGCACCAGCTCGTAGGAGATGAGCTGGGAACCGGCGCGCACCGCCCCCAGCAGGGAGAACTTGTTGTTGGAGGACCAGCCCGCCAGCAGGGTGCCGAGCACCGCCAGGCCGCCGAAGGCGAACACCACCAGCAGGCCGGCATCCAGGCGGGCCACTTGCATCTGATAGCTGCGGTCGCCGAACCACTCGCTGCCGAACAACTCGCCGGGTACCAGGGTGCCGCCGAAGGGCACCACCGCAAACACCAGCAGCACCGGCACGAAGGCGATCCACGGCGCCAGGGTATAGGCCAGACGGTCGTTGGAATCGGCGCGGAAGTCCTCTTTCAGCAGCATCTTCGCGCCATCGGCGAGGCCGTGGAAGAGCCCCATCCATACCAGCTTCACCTGGGTGTAGGGCAGCCGCAGGTAGGCTCGGTTGGCGCCGATGCGGTCCGACATGATGGCGGACTGCTTGCGCTCCACCCAGGTGAGGAGCAGGCCGCATGTCATGAGCACCAGCACCGAGTAGGCGATGAATACCCCGTGTACCACCAGGTCCTGGATCATGACGTGGCCCCCTGCGGTGCCAGCTGTGGAAACACGGTCTCGGCATCGGCCACCGTGGCCGGAGGCGGGAAACAGGGTGCGAAGGCGCTCACCACGCCCTCGAAGTTGGTGAAGTGCCCGGCGCGCTCGGTGTGGATGCTCAGGGGGACGAATACCGCCGCCAACCCATTCTCCGGCGCATCGAAGGCCCCCAGGACGATGGTGGCGACACCGTCTGGGATCGTGTCGAAATCGAAGCCTTCGCCCCATACCAGCACCAGGTCCGTGCCCTCCGGGACGGCCGCCGGCGTTTCCCCGAACAGTGCCCGGGCGCGGGTGGTGTTGGGGTTCTTGTCGGCCCGCAGCAGCAGGTGGTCGTCCCCCGGCTCGTTGGGCTGCTGCCGATGGTCCTCCTTCACCGCGCAGCTAAAGCGCGGCGCCAGGTGTTCCTTGAAGGCATCGAGTTCCTCGTTGGAGCCCCAGCTGGATACCAGGGCCAGAGGCCGTTGGGCGCCGGCGATGGCCTGCCGGGCGGCCTCCAGCGCCTGGTCCATGGCCACCACTTCGCCCTTCACCATGGGCTCCAGGGCCCGCGGCCGCTCCACCAGGGCCGCGAGGTCGCGGCCCTTGTTACAAATCCACGGGCCGTTCACCGCGGGGTTCTCGTGGGGGGTGACCCGGGCGATGGTGTGGTTGCGGTGGGTGGCCACCGCCTGCAGGCGCCATTCGGGTTTGCGGTGCCACACGTCGATGGTGCAGCCACGGGCGCAGCCCGGGCACACCGAGGGCGTGGTGGTGAGGTACCACACCCGCGATTGGTGCAGGAAGGCGCGCGACAGCAGCGCCCCCACCGGGCAGATATCGATGACGTTGTCCGAGTAGGGGTCGTCGTCCAGGCTGCGTCCCTCGGCGGGACGTACCAGGGAGGTGTCGCCGCGGTGCTTGATGCCCAGGACGTTGGAGCCCGACACCTCGCGGGTGAAGCGCACGCAGCGCGAGCACAGGATGCAGCGCTCGTTGTCCAGCACGATGCGGCTGCCCAGGGAGTAGTGCTTGGTGGCGTGGACCTTGGGATCGATGGAGGTGGATGGGCTGCCGTTATGGGCATAGTGATAATCCTGCAGCAGGCACTCGCCGGCCTTGTCGCAGATGCCACAGTCCACGGGATGATTCAGGGTCAGGAACTGCAGGGTCAGCTTGCGCTGGTTGCGCACCGCTTCGGTGTCCGTGTGCACCTTGAGGCCGTCATATATCGGCAGATTGCAGGCGAGGGCCAGCCCGCGGCCTTCCACCTCCACCATACACACGCGGCAGTTGCCGGCGATGGACAAGGCCGGATGCCAGCAGAAGGCGGGGATGGGGATGTCATGGGCCAGCGCCACCTGCATCACGGTCTGGCCACCCTCCGCCTCCAGTTCGCGGCCGTCGATTACGATCCCGGGCATTCGATGTTTCCCTCAAAGCGGGAGCGTTTGTGCTCGATGTAGTAGGTGAACTCGTCGCGGAAGTGGTCGAGTATGCCCATGGTGGCAAAGCCGGCGGCGTCGCCCATTCCACATATGGTGGTGCCGTCGTTGGCGCGGGAGATGGTGTAGAGGCGCTCGATATCCTCGGGGCGGCCGTCGCCGGCGACGATGCGTTCCACGATGCGATGCATCCAGCCGGTACCCTCCCGGCAGGGCGTGCACTGGCCACAGGATTCCTGATGATAGAAGCGCAGCATGATATGCAGCAGCCGCACCATGCAGGTGCCTTCGGCGATGACGATCATGCCGCCGGAGCCCATGGACGAGCCGGCCTCGCGCACGGCGTCGTGGTCGAGCAACACGCCATCCAGATCATCGGGGGTGCGGATCCCGGCGAGGGCGGCGGGAACCACCGGGGTGGAGATGCCGCCGGGGATCACCGCCTTGATTGGGCGATCCCCCGGGATGCCACCGCAGTCCTGGTGTAATAAACGACCCCAGGGATAGCCCAGTTCCACTTCGTAGACCCCGGGCCGGCGCACGTGGCCGGACACCGACAGCAGGCGGGTGCCGGGACTGGCGTCTGAGCCGGTGGCACGGAAGGCCTCGGCACCGTGGTTCACGATCCAGCTGATGGTGGACAGGGTCTCGACGTTGTTGACCACGGTGGGGCTCTGGAACAGACCGCTCACGGTCATGCGCGGTGGCCGGTTGCGGGGGTAGGCCCGGGTGCCCTCGATGGAGCCGAGCAGGGACGAGGCCTCGCCGCATACATAGGAGCCGGCGCCGCGGAACACGAAGATGTCGGTGGCGAAGTCGGTGCCCAGGATCCCCTCGCCCAGGTAACCGGCGGCATAGGCCTCCTCCACCGCCGCCGCCAGGCGGCGCCAGGGGCGGTCGTATTCGCCGCGGATGTAGATGAAATTATGACGCGCCGCGAGGGAGTAGGCACCGATGGCCATGGATTCCAGCAGGGTATGGGGGCTGTGCTCCAGTACCCAGCGGTCCTTGAAGGTGCCCGGCTCGCCCTCGTCGGCGTTGGCCACCAGGAAATGGGGCTGGCCGTCATAGGGGTTGATGCCCTGCCACTTGCGCCCGGCGGGGAAGGCCGCGCCGCCCCGCCCCTGGATCCCCGAGTCCACGATCGCCTGGGTGACGTCTTCCGGCTTCATGGACTTCAGCACCTTCTCCAGGGTCTGGTAGCCGCCGCGCTCGAGGTAGGCGTCGAGGGTGTGGGAGGTGTCCGTGACCTCGAAATTCATCAGGACCTTGGTGCCCGTCATACCCGGCCCCCCGTCGTTTCTGCGGGCGGTGCCGCCGCCAGTTCGTCCAAGAGGGCATCGACGTTCTCGGTGTTCACGGCATCATGGTAGGCCTCGTTCACCCGCACCACCGGTGCGCCGCCGCAGGCCCCCAGGCACTCCACCGTAGAGAGGGTGAAACGCCCGTCCGGGGTAGTCTCGCCCACGGCGATCCCCAGGCGTTGCTCGAGGTGGGCGATGAGGCGTTCGGCGCCCAGCATGGAACAGGAGACATTGCGACAGACCTGGAGGTGCCAGTGGCCGATGGGGGCACGGCGCAGCATGTGATAAAAGGACAGGATCTCTTCCACCCGGATGCGCGGAATGCCGAGCCACTCCACCAGGCCGTCGATGTCCTCGTCGGCGATGTAGCCCCTATCCTCCTGGATGCGCCGCAGGGCGGGCAGTACCAGGACGCCGTCCTGGTCCGGGGGCAGGCGGCGCTTCAGGGCCTCCAGTTCGGGGATGAGGTGTTTCATCGGTCGCACTCGCCGCCGATCATGTTCACGGAGCCGAAGGTGGCGACGATGTCCGCCAGCTGGTAGCCCTCCAGCAGGCGATGGAGCCCGCCCATGTGGATGAAGCTGGGGGCGCGCACGTGCATGCGGTAGGGATTTCCGCCGCCGGTGCTCACGAGGTAGAAGCCGAGTTCGCCGTTGGCCGCCTCGTGGGCGCGGTAGACATCGCCGGCTGGCACTTGGGGGCCCTCCATGATGAGCTTAAAATGATTGATGAGGGACTCGATCTCCGAATAGACGAGATGCTTCTCGGGCAGCGTGCAGCGACGGTCGTCCACGTTGATGGGGCCGGGCTCCAGCATCTCCACCAGCTGGCGGATCATGTACACCGACTCGTCCATCTCCCGCATGCGCACGTAGTAGCGGTCGTAGTTGTCGCCCTTGATGCCCACCGGCACCTCGAAGTCCAGGTCTTCATAGGCCAGGTAAGGGGTATCGCGGCGCAGGTCCCGGGGCACCCCGGTGGAGCGCAGCATAGGGCCGGTGAAGCCCCAGTTCAGGGCCTCTTCGGTGGTGAGAACGCCGACATCGCGGGTGCGATCGATGAAGATGCGGTTGCGGTCCATGAGGGCGTGCACCCGGCCGATGAAATCGTCGTACTGCACCAGGATCTCTTCGAGGCGCGCGAGCCAACCCTCCGGCAGGTCCCGGGCCAGGCCGCCGATGCGCCCGTAGGTGTAGGTGACCCGCGCCCCCGTGACATCCGCGAGGTGCTCATAGATGTAGTCGCGGATGGTCATCAGATACAGGAAGGCGGTCATGGCCCCGATCTCCATCAACGACGCGGCGATGCAGGTCATGTGGTCGGCGATGCGGGAGTACTCGGCCAGCAGGGTGCGCAGCACCCGGCAGCGCGGCGTGATCTCCACCTCCATGAGGGTCTCCACGGCGTCGCAGTAGGCGAAGTCGTTGAGGAGCCCGGAGCAATAGTTGAGGCGGTCCACGTAGGGGATGAGGTTGTTCCAGGTGTGGTCCTCGCACTCCTTCTCGAAGCCTCGGTGCAGGTATCCGCAGTGAACATCGGCGCGGGTCACCCGCTCTCCGTCCAGGGCGGCGATGATCTGCAGGGTGCCGTGGGTGGCCGGATGGGAGGGGCCGATGTTGACCACCATGCCGCCCACCTCGTCGGGCGTGAAGGCCGCCCGTACGGGGTTCTGCAGGGTGTTGTCCTCAGGCAGCATGGTCATTGGCGATAGCGCACCAGGGGTTGGGCGTGGTCCTTGGCGTAGTCCTTACGCAGGGGGTGACCCTCGAAGCCTTCGTAGAGCAGGATAGGGCGCAGGTCCGGGTTGTCGCGAAAGCCGATGCCGAACATGTCGTGGCACTCGCGCTCCATGAAATGGGCGGCACCGTAGAGAGGAGTAAGGGAATCCACCGTGGGGTCGCCTTCGGGGACGGCGGTCTTCACCCGCACCCGCAGGTGCTCGCGGCTGGAGTAGAAGTGGTACACCACGTCGAAGCGAGGCTCGCGCCCCGGCCAGTCCACCGCGGTCACGTCGAGCAGGATATCGAAACCGTGGGCCGACTTCAGGCGTTTGGCAGTGGCCAGCAGGTCCGTCGCCGGCAACTCCATCACCAGCAGGCCTAGGCTTTCGCTGGCCTCGAGGCCGTCGGTGGCCAGCCGTTCGCGTAGGACGGTGAGCGGGGTCGGTTCCATGGTCATCAGAAGCGTTCGTTGACGATAGGGTGCGGTGAACGGGCGATCTTGTCCTGGAGCTGCATGATGCCGTCGATGACCGTCTCCGGGCGCGGCGGGCAGCCCGGGATATAGACATCCACCGGGATGATGCGGTCGATGCCGTCCAGGGCCGCGTAGTTCTGGTAGAAGCCGCCGCTGGTGGCGCACACGCCGAAGGCCATCACCCACTTGGGCTCGCACATCTGCTCGTAGACCTTCTTGAGGATGGGGGCCTGCTTGTGGGTCACGGTGCCCACCACCATCAGCAGGTCGGCCTGGCGCGGCGTGAAGCGGGGCAGGGCGGCGCCGAAGCGGTCGGTGTCATAGAGGGTGGAACTGACCGACATGAACTCCATGGCACAGCAGGCGGTCACGAAGGGGTAGGGGTAGATGGAGAACTTACGCGCCCACCCCACCAGCTCGTCCTTGCGGGTAGTGATATATTCCATGGCGCCCATGGGCTTGTGCTCCATTTCCACCATTCAGGTTCTCACGTCTTCGAGCAGGCCGCTCTTCCACACATACAGCATGATCAGTACCAGCAGGGTCATGAACAGCCCGAACACCACCACGAGTGTGGCATCGAGGGGCTGCGCCCCCAGGGCCCACAGCACCAGGAACACCGTCTCCAGATCGAAGAGGATGAACACCACCGCCACGCCGTAGTACTTCACCGGTATCGGTCGCACGTTTTGCAGGTCCACGGGGGTGGCGCCGCATTCGAAGGGCTCCTGCTTCACCGCGCTGGTGGCGGGTTTCGGCCCCAGGAAGCGGTTCAAGATCAGCATCACTGCGACGGCGCCGAGGATCGCCAGGAGATAAAGCAGGAAGGCCCCATAGGCATTCATGATGCCGGGCCTCGCGTGAAGCACTGATTGGAGATGGGGCTGACGTGCATGATCGACTGTTCGGTCCCTGGGTCCTTATCGTCTCGTTGTCGAAGTCCGTTGGGCGTGATGGCGGAAGGCCACCTACCGTCATGGCCGCGGATGATGACCGCTTTAAGGCCTAAGATGCAAGACCCTTAATGAAACCAAAACAACAACTTAATAAATACTTAAGAATTGCCGTCTTTCGATTAAACCTGGATTAGACCAGGAATAGATTGGCGCCCGCGGTCCGTGCAATGAGGCCGACTATGGCGTATAGTGCGCGCCACTCAGCGCGAAGCGGATCTGGCGCTGGGTGACTCGCGGTTGTCCTCTTAGCTTCTCCGGCTTACCTCGATTTCCAGTCAAACGCTCCGCGCCCACCGGCCCGGTCGCCCCCGCGTGATCGGCCTGGTCTTTCAGGAACACTACATGCCTTTCGAACGACTCGGCCTCAGAGCCGAACTGGTGCGCGCCGTCAGTGCGCGTGGATACGCCAAGACGACGCCCATCCAAGCGAAGACCATCCCCCTCATTCTCGAAGGCCGCGACGTCCTCGCGGGTGCCCAGACCGGCACCGGCAAGACCGCCGCCTTCACCCTGCCATTGCTCCAATTGCTGAGTGCCGGCAACCCTCAGGGCCGGCACCCGCGGGCCCTCATCCTCACGCCCACCCGCGAACTCGCGGCCCAGGTGGGGGAGAGCGTGGGGGCCTACGGCCGGCATCTGTCCCTGCGCCATGCGGTGGTGTACGGCGGCGTGGGCTTCAACCCCCAGGCCCAGCGCCTGCGGGCCGGCGTGGATGTGCTGGTGGCCACCCCCGGGCGGCTGCTGGACCATCTGGGCCAGCGTACCCTGAACCTCTCCCACGTGGAGATCCTGGTGCTGGACGAGGCCGACCGCATGCTCGACATGGGCTTCATCCACGACATCCGCAAGGTGTTGGCGGTGATGCCCAAGAAGCGCCAGAACCTCATGTTCTCCGCCACCTATTCGGACGAGATCAAGAAGCTGGCCGACGGCCTGCTTCATCAGCCGGCCCTGGTGGAGGTGGCGCGCCAGAGCCAGGCCGCCGAGCTCGTGTCCCAGCGCGTCCACAAGGTGGACAAGGAGCGCAAGCGCGAGCTGCTGTCCCATCTCATCGGCAGCGGTGACTGGCGCCAGGTGCTGGTGTTCACCCGCACCAAGCATGGCGCCAACCGCCTGGCGGAGCAGCTCGGCCAGGACGGCATCAAGTCCAGCGCCATCCATGGCAACAAGAGCCAGAGCGCCCGTACCCGCGCCCTGTCCGACTTCAAGGAGGGCCGTATCCGCGCCCTGGTAGCCACGGATATCGCGGCCCGCGGCCTGGACATCAGCCGCCTGCCCCACGTGGTGAACTTCGAACTGCCCAACGTGCCCGAGGACTACGTGCATCGCATCGGGCGTACCGGTCGCGCGGGCGAGGAGGGTGTGGCCTTGTCCCTGGTGGCCTCGGAGGAGCGCAAGCTGCTGGCGGACATCGAGCGCCTGCTGAAACGCCAGCTACCGTCCGAGGTGATTCCGGGCTTCGAGCCCTCCGGCCGTGAGGAGCCGTTGCTCAAGGCACCGGGACGTGGTGGTGGTGGTCGTTCCCAGCCGGGCGGGCGCAGCAACCGCCCGCCGGCCCACCGCGCCGGCGCCGGCAAAGGCCGGTCCGGCCCGCGCCAGCACCAGCGTACCTGAACCCCCAACCCTCAACTCGAAGCGAGGAAACAATAATATGAATCTATATGTCGGCAATCTGGCCTACGGCGTCACCGAAGAGCAACTCATGCAGACCTTCACTGAATTCGGTGAGGTGGCCAGCGTCAAGCTCATCACCGACAAGTTCTCGGGCCAGTCCAAGGGCTTCGCCTTCGTGGAGATGCCCAATAATCGCGAGGCCGACGTGGCCATCAAGACCCTGAATGGCAGCGCCCTGGCCGGCCGCGCCGTCAAGGTGAACCAGGCCCAGGCCCGCAGCAACAAGCCCTCGGGCGGCGGCCGCCGCTACTGAGGACGCCCCTGACGTCCCCGGCCATGGGCCGGGGGCTTTCCACATCCCCGGTCGGCCGCGTCGTTCCCCGCCCTCTCGTAATCATTACCCTTCCCGTCTGGTCCGTTCTGCTGAGCCCACCCCAACCGTAGCGGGATCTTGCGGCATCCATGACCGAGCATACGAAGACCGCCATCACCAAGGCCAGAGCCCTCCTGGAAGAGGCTGTGGTCTCCTACATGGGCCGTCCCGTGGGCACGGTGGCGGCCCTGGATCCCGGCCTCGAGGCCCTGAACTACGACCAGGTCTTCACCCGCGACTTCGCGGTGTCCGCCTTCGCCCTCCTGCTGGAGGGACGGGACGACATCGTGCGCAATTTCCTGGAACTCGCGGTGGAACTCCAGAGCAGCGAGCGCCAGTTCGACTGCTTCAAGCCCGGCCAGGGGTTGATCCCCGCCAGCTTCAAGGTCGAGACCGTTGACGCGGGACAGCGCCTGGCGGCCGATTTCGGCGAGCACGCCATCGCCCGGGTGGCGCCGGTGGATTCCGGCTTCTGGTGGTTGCTTACGCTCCAGGCCTACGGGCGGGCCACCGGCGACACCACCCTGGTGCGCACCCCGCCGTTCCAGGAAGCCATCCGCCTGGTGCTCGATCTCAGCCTGGTCACGCGCTTCGACATGTTCCCCACCATGCTGGTGCCCGACGGGTCCTTTATGATCGACCGCCGCATGGGGGTCTACGGCTATCCCATCGATATCCAGGCCCAGTTCTATGCCGCCCTGTGTGCCGCGCGCCGGCTGCTGGTGGCAGATGAACCGGCCAACGCGGAGTATGTCGCCGCGGTGGAGGAGCGCCTCGGGCACCTCGCCTATCACCTGCGTACCTATTACTGGTTGGATCTGGAGCGCCTCAACCAGGTGTACCGCTATGGCGTGGAGGAGTACGGACCCACCGCGGCGAACCAGTTCAACATCCAGCCGGAGGCGATCCCCGACTGGCTGATGGACTGGCTGCCGGAGGGGGGCGGTTATTTTGCCGGCAACGTGGGGCCGGGCCGCCTCGACTACCGCTTCTTCGCCCAGGGCAACCTGCTGGCCAGCGCCGCGGGTCTCGCCACCCCGGAGCAGACCGCCGCCATCATGGCCTTATACGCTGCGCACCGGGACGACTTGTTGGGGGAAATGCCCCTGAAGCTCTGTTTCCCGGCCCTCGCCGGCCAGGAGTGGCGTATCCTTACCGGCTGCGACCCCAAGAACCGGCCGTGGTCCTATCACAACGGCGGCAACTGGCCCATGCTGTTGTGGCTGTTCGCCATCGTGGCCCTCGAGGCGGGTGACCAGGAACTGCTGGAGACCGCCCTCCACGACGCGGAGCGGCGCCTGGTCCGGGAGGACTGGCCCGAGTATTTCGACGGCCGTGCCGGCCGTCTGGTGGGCCGCTATGCGCGCCGCCGCCAGACCTGGACCGCCGCCGGCTACCTGGTGGCCCGGCAGTTGCTGGAACACCCTGAGCGGGCCGCCTGGCTGCGTCTCGGTGACCACGTGGATGCCGCGAGTTGCAGCACCTGATGGCCCCTTCTGTACCGCATGGGCCGGGGCCTGACAGCGAAAAGCATCACCGCGAAAGACGCGAAAATACACGAAAAGAGGAAAGGCAGCGGGGCGTGTAGGAACGAGCGAAGCGGTTCCGCCGCTACGGCGGTGGCGGCATCGTTATGGCCCGTGGCTACGAAAGCCCTCAGGTTTCCCGGCGTTTGGGGGCGGCTTGCCGTCGGCCTCGAAGATCCAGCGGTTGTCGCCGCTGCGGGTGAAACGCAGGTGGACGATGTCCGGCGGGAACAGCATCTGCCAATTCCACTCGAAGTACACCCGCACCTTGCGCAGCAGGGTGGGGATCTGCAGCAGGTAGAAGCCCCTCCACAACAGCCATGCCGGAAAGCCCGACAGGCGCAGGCCGTAGATCTCGGCCACCGCCTTGTTGTGGCCGATGGAGGCCAACTGGCCGCGGGAGCGGTAATGGAAGGGCCGGGTGTCGCGGCCCGCCTCCCGGCGTACCAGGTTGTCGGCCACCAGGGCCGCCTGGCGCACCGCGAACTGGGCGGTGGGGGGCGACGGTTGGCCGTCCGCCTGGTTGATCACCCATGCACAGTCCCCGAGGGCCCAGATGTCCGGATGGTCCTGCACCGACAGGTCCGGGGCGGTGACGATGCGGCCCTTCTCCTTGGGCAGGGCCACGCCTTCGATCAGCCCCATGGGGGCGGTGCCGATGGTGGCCACCACCGTGGCACCCTCCACCCGTCCGCCGCCGCTGAGTTCCACGCCGCGGCCGTCCACCTGCGCCACCCGTGCTCCGAGATGGATGTCGATGCCGTTGCGGCGCATGCGTTTCTCGGCATAGCGTCCCAGACCCTCGGAGATCTCGTTCAGCAGCCGGTCGCGGCTGTGGACGACGGCCACCCGGCAGTCCGCGGCATCCACCTCGGGATAGTAACGCACCGCCTCGGCGAGGAAGTCCTGGATTTCACCGGCCACTTCCACGCCGCTGAAGCCGCCCCCCACTACCACGAAGCGGGTGAGGGCCCGGCGTACCTCCGGGTCGGGCTGGCGGGCGGCCCGCTCCAGTTGCACCAGGATGCGGTTGCGCAGGGCCAGGGCGTCCCCCAGCAGCTTGAGGGGGACGGCGTGCTCGGCCATGCCGGGCACCCGGCCCAGGTCGGCCCGCACGCCGCAGGCCAGCACCAGGCGGTCCCAGTGGACGGGTTCGGCGTCGGGCTCGGCCATGATGAGCCGTCGTTGCTCCAGGTCCACCCGGGAGACGTTGACCATGCGGAAGCTGCTGCGGTGCACCATCTGGCGGATGGGGGCCACCACGTGGCCCGGCAGGATGGAGGCCCCCACCACCTCCGCGAGCAGGGGGTTGTAGGTGATGTAGTTCTCGCGGCTGAGCAGCAGGATGCGCCAGTGGTCGGGCAGTTGTCGTTCGAGTCGGCGGGCGACGGTGATGCCCGCAAACCCACCGCCCACGATGGCCACCGTGCGTGCGGGTTGTTCACTCATGGTGACTCCGGATAATCGGCGGGCATCGGCCCGGGCGTGTGACGCCCCATGGGGCCACAGGATAATGGATGGCGATGGACCTCGTTCAGAATACCGGTCGCCGCGGCGTCTGCTTTCAGGTGCGACGAAAAGCGGCGCGTCCCATCCCGGTCTGTGAGGAGAAGGCATCGCCGCGAGACCGCGGCCGGTGAACCAATTGACCGTGGCCCTGGTGGTCTCCTTCTCATCCAGGCGTCACCGGCGAGGTGTAGAGGCATGGTTCCATACGAGCGTGATTCGATGATTGGTGAGGACGAACGCCGGCGGGCGGCGCGTATCCATTACAGCTTTCTGCCGGAGGACTACAGCGACGGGGATCTGCACATCGCCGTGAACTGTGTGCCCTGGGGCGACATCGGCGGCGACTATGGCAGCATCCTGCCGCTGTGTGACGGCCGGGTGGTGGTGTGTCTGTGCGATGCCGTGGGTCATGACGTGGGCAGCGCCCTGTACGCCGCGCGTATCAATACCTTCGTGCTCGCCCACGCCCCGCGTGCCGGCCACCCCTGTGAACTGGTGGACGAACTCAATGCCTTTCTGTGCCGGTCCCTGGCGGGGATCGGCATCTATGCGTCGTTTTTCGTGGCCTTTCTCGATGTCCGCCACGGTACCCTGGACTACGCCGGGGCGGGGCATCCGCCGGCCATCCATTATCGCCGTGCCAGTGGGAATACGGAGACCCTGGCCTCCGAGTCCACCCTGCTGGGGGTGTCCCATCCGGCACCGCTGGCGTGTTCGGCTGCCCGGCGGTCCCTGGACCCGGGGGACAAGCTGTTCTTCTACACCGACGGCATCATCGAACACCGGGACGGGCAGGGCAGGGCCTTCGGCATGGAGCGCCTGGAGCAATTCGTGATCCGCCACAACACCCTCCCCAGCCCCGATTTCAATCGCCGGCTCATGGAGACCCTGACACGGTTCGGGCCGGGGCCACCCCGGGACGACATGCTCATGATGACGGCGAGCCTCCAGGACCCTTCCGGCCGGCAGGCCGCGGCCCTGCGGCGACTTTCACGTTAAGGGGGGATACGCCCGATCCGCGGCATGCCGGCCCGGCCTGACTCGGCAACCTCACATGGTGGGACGCAGATAATCGAGCAGCCCCACCAGGCCGAGGACGATCAGGTAACCGGCGACGATGTAGTTGAGCAGGCGCGGTACCATCAGGATGGCGATGCCCGCCAGCAGGGACACCAGGGGCACCACCAGGGGATGGCCAAAGAATATTCCGTGCATGAAGCTCTCCAGGGGCCGGCAACGGCGCTGTCCACGGGATGGTTACAGGGCGGTGCCGAAGCCCTCGTCCTCGGTGTAGGCGGGCACGGGCAGGCCGGCGATCTTCAGGCCCTGGGTCACCGGGCCACCGGGAAACAGTTTATACAGATAACGCCTTCCTCCCTGTTCGGCGAAGGCCTCTGCCAAAGCATCGGCGAGGTCCCTCCCACTCTCCGGCTGGCCGTGCTCGAGATAGTGCTCCCGCAGGCCGTGCACCACGGACCAATGCTCCGCAGTCATCTCCACACCCACTTCCGCGGCCACGCGGCGACCCGTCTCCTCGTCCCAGCCCGCCAACTCCTGTTCGCGGTCGGCCTGCTGGGGGTCCGCGGTGCCGCCGTTCCTTACCATACTCTTGATGTCTGCCATGGCACTCCCCTGTTGTCGTTGTTGGGCGGTCCGCCGAACCGACGTTCCGAACTCGATTCTAGATTGCGGCAACCACCCTTGCGGATCAAGCCATCCCGGGCGCGGAGGGGTTCATTCGTTGTCCATACCCCATACCCGGGACGGGATAACCGTCCTGATTGCTCGAGCCGGATATGAGCGCTCCGCCTGCCGTAGCAGGCGGGAGGAATAAACCATCGTCCCTATCCGCCGGCCCCGCCCGACGGGGGATGTCGATTATATGCCCTCGTCTGCGGCGCCGTTGCCATCCTCGGAGGACGCGCCCCCTTTTGACTCACTGTCACCACCGGCCGCGGCGCCTTCGTCCCACCGCGGGCCATAGGGATACGGCATCATGGGCATGGGATGCACGGGCTGACCGTAGCCGGGCGGCATGGTGTAGGGATGGTGGCTGTGCTGGCGGGGCCGATGGCGGGGCTCGGCGCGACCCAGGGTGGTCTCCACGGTCTTGGCCTCGCCATCCCGCAGCAGGGTGATGGTCACCTCGTCGCCGGGGTCGAAGAAATACACGGCTCGCAACACATCGACAGGAGTGTGGATGGTGCGCCTGTCGATCTTCATCAGTACATCGCCGGCCTTCACCCCGGCCTCGTGGGCCGGTCCGTTCTTTTCCACGTCGGATACCAGCACGCCGCTGTCGCGGGGCACGCCATAGCCTTGGCGCAGTCCGGGGGTGAGGGGCGTCATGGCGATGCCGAGGTGGGCGATGCCGGCTTGCCGGGACGGGCGCCGCGCCTGCCGCTCGGCGGGCGCGGCCAGGGTGACCTCCAGGGTCTTGGCTGCACCGTCACGATGGATGCGCAGTTCCAGGGTCTCGTCGACGGGCAGTTGACCCATCAGCCACTGCAGCCGCGCGGGCGAATAGATCGGCTCGTCTTCCAGCCGTATCAGGATGTCTCCGCCCTCGATGCCGGCCTCATCGGCCGCACTGTCGGGTACTACCCGGCTCACGGCCACTCCGTGGGAGAGGTCCTTGGCATGAAGATGATCGAAGGGCACCTGCTGAACCACCACCCCCAACTGCGGCCGCTCCGGGTTGGATGCCCCCGGCGCGGCCAGGGCCATGGATGTCGCGATCATGAGCACCAGAAAGGCCATGGCCGCCGCCCATGGCAGGGATCGCTCGAGCGTGGTTGTCTCGACGGTGGTTGGTTCGTATCGGCTCATGGCTATCTCCTTATCGATATCGTGAATCAGTGATGGGGGATGCCCTCTCACTCCTCCAGGGTGCATACGGCAGTGGGGGAATCCAGCATGAGCACCAGGCTCTCGCTGGCGAACAGTTTGAAGTGAATGCCGTCGTTGGTGCCGTAGCCCACCCGCAGATCCTGCCCGACCTTGATGTCGCCGACCCGGGGGTCCACCAACACGGCGCCGTCGATGGGGGCCTTGAAGACACCCCCCTCGCACAGCCGCCGCAGGTGGTCCACCTGCAGCATGTCGGAGCCTTCATAGCGGCGGAACAGGGCGTTGTAGCGAACGGGCGAAAGGGCCAGGGCATAGGGCCCGCGGAAGCCGCTGTGGTCGAGCCGCGTCACGGCCTGTAGGACATCGTTCACCGCGTTTTCCACCTGGTCCCAGTCACTGCACTCCATGTGGTTGCGCCCCTCGGCCGTCATCAGTCCCTCGAGACCGGTTTCTTCCAGGCCGTAATAGATGAGTTCCTCCTCGCGCCGTGCCACGGCTTCGGCGGCGTCCTCCACGGGCCGCAGATCGAGGGGCAACTCCTTGCCGAGATGGCCTTCCACCCGGCGGATGCTGAGGTCGAAGGGTTGGCGCAACATGGGTACGGCGATGGCCCGGCCCGCCACCGTGGCAGCCTTGCTGTCATCCCCCGGCTGGGTCACGTTCTCGTCGCCCACCTCGATACTGGTGAGGCCGGGGCCGTAGGGGCCGTCCACGTCGAGGATGCGGCGGGCGGTGAGGATATCCCGGGCGGCCGCCACCGCCGTGGCGTCGATGCGTGACCACAGGTCGTCGGAAAAGCCGCTGGTCTGCCTGTTCAGGTATGCGGTCATGGATTACTCCTTCAGATTGCCGATGGTGAACGCCTCGACGTCCGGTTCTTCCGCCGCCTCCGGCCCGGGAGACTCCGCTGCCGCAGTGCCTCCTTCCGCCTCGGCCGCGGTGATGGGGCCCGTGGTATTGAGATACTCGGCCATCTGACCGGCAAAGTCCGGCTCATTACGTCGCAGCCACTCCAGCAGCATGGCGGCGTGTTCCATCTCTTCGCGCATGTTGTGGCGGAGGATGTCTCTCAACTCCTCATCCCCACAGGCGTCGGCCCGCTGGCGGTACCAGTCCACGGCCTCCAGTTCCTCCTGCAGGGAGACGAGGGCGCGGTGGAGATCGATGGTGTCCCCGGACAGCATTTCTGCGGGTTCATGCAGGGTGGCGGATGCTTCGGTCATGGTCGTCGTCCATCCTTCGCTCATGGTGTCGGAATCTACAAAGTGCAAAGCAAGGGGCATACCAGGGCGCCGGGGCCCGGCACGCCGGCCCGGGCTCATCCCGCCCCGGCCGACTGATATGGAATATCGGTGCAAATGCCCCGGTGGCCGGGGGTTATGGACCACGTGCCGGCCCCTGGGCCCGGTGGTGGGGCCGGCATCTTTCCTGCAAGGGAGGCTGGGAGACCCTACCTGGTGAGCGCGGCGCGGGTGCGCGAGTTGCTGGGGGCGGAATGAAAAGGCACTAACTCCGCCCCGCTTCAAGTATCTCTGGCTGCGCGGCGCGGGGTGACTTGCGATTCTTCAATGCAGAAGACCCATTGGTGGGTCTATCCTAGAACAAACGTTGAAGAATTCGACGTTTGCCGAGTGGCGCAGGGAGCCGCACTATTTTCGATGGTGTACGCTATCGAAGCGGCCCAATAGGTTCTGCCGGTAATACATTCAAACGCAGGAGGAACGATGGCCACTACCAACGAATTCGACAAAGAACTCGAGCAGCTCAAGACCGATGTCGCTACCTTGCGCGAGGACATGGCCACGCTCATCGACACCATCAAGCAGGCGGGGTTAAAGGAGGGAAGCGAGGCCTACGAAGGGATGCAGACTCGGGCCCGTCAGGCCGGGGCTGATGTCCGCCGGCGCGCCACCGAGGCCTACGGCGCGGTCGGTCGGGAGGTGGAAGAGCGCCCTTTGACGAGCATTCTCGTGGCCTTCGGCACCGGCTTCGTGGTCGGGATGCTGCTGGATCGCCGCGGACATTGAGTCGCACGCACCGCGCCGCATCCTGGCTCCGGGGGATGGCCGGTGGAGTGCTGGCGGCGGCACGGGCCAGGGTCCGGGCCGTCTGGCGCCGGGGGCTGGCGATGGCGGTCCTGAGCCTGGTGCTGGCCCTGCTTGCGGTGAGCGGTGCCGGCTTTCTGGTCCTCGCGGCGTATCTCGCCCTGGCTCAGGTCATGGCGCCCTGGAGCGCGGCCCTCATCGTGGGCGGGGCCCTGGTGGGGGTGGCTCTCCTCGGTGCCCTGGGGGTGTGGCTGATATTGCGCGGCCGTCATGACGGTGCCGCATCTCAGTCGGCGCCCCCCGCCGCCGGGGCGCCCGCGGACGCGGATGAGCGGCCGGTAGACATGGCGGCGCGCCTGGGCGAGGACCTGGGCCAGCGTCTCGGCCGCCGGGGCGTCCGGGTCTCGGACGTGATGGTGGCGGCCCTGGTCGCGGGCACACTACTGGGGGCGAGCCCCGCCCTGCGCGCCCGACTCTTCCGCAATGGCGGCGTCCCGCCTCGCCAGCGGGAGAGGCGTCGCTGCTGAGCGCTGCGGATACGGTTCCTCATGATCGAAAGTCTCGGGTGATATCGGGCATTGAAATTTCCCCACCCGGGCAACCATATAAGGAGTGACGTCATCCGCGGGCCCCGGCGGGGGCGGGGGGTGCCATTCCAGGCAGTGGTTGCGCAGAGAGCCCGATATGGAATTTAAAGATTATTACAAGATCATGGGCGTCGAGCGGGACGCCACCCAGGACGAGATAAAACGTGCCTACCGCAAGCTGGCGCGCAAATATCATCCCGATGTCAGCAAGGAGGCGGACGCCGAGCAGCGCTTCAAGGAAGTGGGTGAGGCCTACGAAGTGCTTAAGGACCCGGAGAAGCGGGCCGCCTACGACCAGCTGGGTGCCAACTGGAAGGCGGGCCAGGACTTCCGGCCGCCGCCCGATTGGGACCAGGGTTTCGAGTTCCACGGTGGTGGCTTCACCGACGCCGATGCCGCCGAGTTCAGCGACTTCTTCGAGAGCCTGTTCGGGCGCGGCTTCTCGCGTGCGGGGGGTGGCCGGCGTTCGACCGGCTTCAATGCCCGCGGCGAGGATACTCATGCCAAGGTCCTCATCGACCTGGAGGATGCCTACCATGGCGCCACCCGCAGCGTCACCCTGCGCCACACGGAGTTGGGGCCGGACGGCCGGCCGCGGGTGCAGGAGCGCACCCTCAACGTGCGCATACCGAAGGGTGTGCGCCAGGGCCAACATATCCGGTTGGGCGGTCAGGGCGGGGCCGGCATGGGCCAGGGCGAGGCCGGAGACCTCTACCTCGAGATCGAGTTCCGTCCTCACCCCCTCTATCACGTGGAGAGCAGGGACGTGGTGATGGAACTGCCCGTGGCCCCATGGGAGGCGGCCCTCGGGGCCACGGTGAAGGTGCCCATGCCCACGGGGGCCGTGGACCTCAAGATACCCCCCGGTTCCGGCAACGGGCGTAAACTGCGCCTGAAGGGCAGGGGTATCCCGGGGCCCAGGCCGGGCGACCTTTACGTGGTACTGAATGTGGCCCTGCCACCGGCGGACACCGAGGCGGCCAAGGCCGCTTATCGCCAGATGGAGCAGGCTCTGGCCTTCAATCCACGGGCACACATGGGAGGCTGACGAGCCATGGCTGGAGACGTGTTGTCATTGATGACCGGCGAGGTGCTGGAAGAGGTGGAACTGAGCCTCGGCGAACTCTGCCGCAGCTGTGGGGTGCCGGCGGAGCATGTGTTCGAGTTGGTGGAGCAGGGCGTGGCGGAGCCCCTGGGGCGCGACCCGCGGGGCTGGCGTTTCCGCGGGGTGAGCGTCTACCGGGTCCGTTGCGCCCTGCGCCTGGAAAGGGATCTCGGCGTCAACGCCGCCGGGGCGGCCCTGGCCCTCGACCTGCTGGAGGAACTGGAGCGGTTGCGCGCCCGTCGCTGGCGCCTGGAGGATTGATCCGAAGCCCAAGGGCGGTGGCATGGACCGTCAGTGATGGCGGTGCCCTGGCGGGCTCAATCGGTCCCACTCCCTGCCCGGTTGGCCCTGTCATGCAGGCGGGAGTACGAAGTTTACCTCGACCGCCCAGGGAGACCCCGCCCCGCTGGCGCATTAGCGACCTGTGGCACTGAGCCTCCCCGGGGAGTGATCGCGCTCCAGACCTTGACGATCCCCGCGCCCCGGGTTTTGCTGCAGACCATTCACCATTCACCATTCACCATTCACCATTCACCATTCACCATTCACCATTCACCATTCACCATTCACCATTCACCATTCACCATTCACCATTCACCATTCACCATTCACCATTCACCATTGCCGTCCGTCATCCGCCATCTCTTAGCGATCCCCACGACCCTCGCCGGGGCACTGCTGCTCGCCGCCTGCGCCGAGTCGACCGACAAGGCGCCCACCCTCCACTGGTACGTCTTCGACGAGCCTTCCGGGGCCTTCGAGGAGGCGGCGCGGCACTGCACCGAGGCCGCCGGCGGGGCCTACGAGGTGGTCATCGCGCCCCTGCCCACGGACGCCTCCCAGCAACGCGAGCAACTGGTGCGGCGCCTGGCGGCGGGGGACGAGGCCATCGATCTCATGGGCATGGACGTCATCTGGACGCCGGAATTCGCCGCCGCAGGCTGGCTGCTGCCGTGGCCGCAGGACCAGGCCGACGCCATCCGCCGGGGGCGGTTGGCGGCCCCCCTTCAGAGCGCCGGGTACGATGGACGTCTGTGGGCAGCGCCCTTCACCACCAACACCCAGTTGCTGTGGTATCGCCGCGACCGCGTGGAGGAGGCGCCGGCGACCTGGGGTGAGATGCTGGACTTGGCCGAGGCCCTCGGTACCCCCGGTGCCATCCAGGTCCAGGGGGAGCGCTACGAGGGCTTCACGGTGTTCTTCACCGCCCTGCTGGCCTCCGCCGGCGGGTCGGTATTGACGCCGGACGGCGAGGCGGTATCCCTGGAGCGGGGACCCACCCTCACCGCCCTCGACACCATGCGCCGGCTGGCCACCTCGCCCGCGGCACCCCCGGGCCTGGCCAATGCCCGGGAGGACCACGGGCGGCGCGCCTTCGAGGCGGGCATCGCCACCTTCATGGTCAACTACACTTATGTCTGGCCGAGCGCCCGGGCCCATGCCCCGGCGGTGGCCGAGAATATGGGCTGGGCGCGCTGGCCGGCGGTGGTGCCGGGGCGCCCCAGCCGGGTAACCCTGGGGGGTATCAATCTGGGGGTGGGGGCCCACACCCGTCACCCGGAACTGGCCTTCGAGGCCGCCGCATGCATCGCCGCCGCCGACAACCAGCGCCTGGCAGCGGCCCGCGGCGGGCTGCCGCCCACCATCGCCGCCCTCTACGACGAACCCGTGGTGAGGGCGGTTTTTCCCTTCGCTGACCTGTTGCGTGCCACCCTGGAGGATGCCGTGCAGCGCCCCCGCACCCCCCTCTACAACGACGTTTCCCTGGCCATCAGCCGTACCCTTCACCCCATGGCGGCCATCGAGCCGGAGCGGGACCTGGCCCGCCTGCGGGCGGCAGTGGGTCGCGCCCTGCGTTCCGAGGGCCTGTTGTGAAGGGCCAGCCATGAAGGGAAGGGTGAGCCCGGAGGAGCGCCTGGGCTGGCTGCTGTGCGCACCCGCGGCCCTGGCCATGGTGGCGGTGACGGCCTGGCCGCTGATCCATGCCATCGGGCTGTCCCTGTTCCACTACGACCTGCGCTTCCCTGCCCGCCGTGGCTTCGCCGGCCTGGACAACTACGTCAGCGTCCTCGGCTCCGAGGTGTGGTGGCAGTCCCTGGCCAATACCCTGTTCATCACCGTGGGCTCGGTGGCCATCGAGCTGGTGCTGGGCATGGCCCTGGCGCTGATGATGCACCGCGCCCTGTTCCTGCGCCGCACCCTGCGGGCCGCGGTGCTGGTGCCCTACGCCGTCATTACGGTGGTGGCGGCCCTGGCCTGGAAGTTCGCCTTCGACCCCGTGTCCGGCTTCGTGAACCCGTGGCTGGGGGTGGACCAGGCGTGGCTGGGGGAGCGCTGGTCCGCGTTCCTGGTGATCATCCTCACCGAGGTGTGGAAGACGACCCCCTTTATGGCGCTGTTGCTGCTGGCCGGCCTCACCCTGGTGCCGCGGGAGCTGCTGGAGGCGGCGCGGGTGGACGGGGCCTCGGCCTGGCAACGCTTCCGCCACGTCACCCTGCCCCTCATGAGACCGGCCATCCTGGTGGCGCTGCTGTTCCGTACCCTTGACGCCTTCCGTATCTTCGACACCGTCTACGTGCAGACCCGCGGCGCCCAGGGCACCGAGACGGTCTCGGTGGTGGGCTACGAGACCCTCATGGGTCGCCTGAACCTGGGCCTCGGCTCGGCGGTGTCGGTACTCATATTCCTCTGCGTGGTGGCCATCGCCTGGCTGTTCGTCAAAGGCCTCGGCCTCGACCTGGCGCGGCGGACCCAGCCGTGAACGGACGCACCATGGAGGCCCTGTTCTGGCGCGCCGGGGTGGCGGTGGTGCTGGTCTACGCCCTGCTGCCCATGGCCTGGATCGCCGCCCTGTCGCTGAAGCCGGCGGCAGACCTCGGCGACGGTCGCCTGGTGCCCGCCCGCCTCAGTCTGGAGCACTACCGGGCCATCTTCGCCGACGCCCAGTTCCCGGCCGCCCTGGCCAACTCGCTGGGCATCGCCGCCATCTCCACCCTGTTGTCGGTGATGCTGGCCATGCTCGCCGCCTATGCCATCGTGCGCCTGCGCTTTCGCGGCCGCGGCCTGCTGCTGGGGGCGGCCCTGGCCATCGCCATGTTCCCGCCGGTGGCCATCATCGGCCCCCTGTTCGACATGTGGCGGGTCCTCGGCCTGTTCGATACCTGGGCCGGGCTCATCCTCCCCTACATGACCTTCACCCTGCCCCTGGGCATCTGGATCCTGGCGGCCTTCTTCCGGGAGGTGCCCTGGGAACTGGAGCGCGCCGCGCGCGTGGACGGCGCCACCCCGTGGCAGGCCTTCCGCCATGTCATCGCGCCCCTGGCCGCCCCCGGCGTGTTCACCGCCGCCATCCTGGTGTTCATCTTCGCCTGGAATGATTTCCTGTTCGCCGCCGCCCTCACCTCCACCAACGACGCTCGCACCGTGCCGGCGGCCATCGCCTTCTTCACCGGCAGCTCCCGCTTCGAGCTGCCCACGGGCTCCATCGCCGCCGCCTCGATGGTGGTGACCGTCCCGGTGGTGGCCCTCATCGTGGCCTTCCAGCGCCCCATCGTCGCCGGCCTCACGGCGGGTGCGGTGAAGGGGTGAGGTCTTCCCGCGGCGCCGTGGTGGCCGTGAAACACGAAAAAAGCCTTTTAACCGCGAAAGACGCGAAATGACGCGAAAAAATGGCTCGTCAGCAGAATTCGTGGGTGTAGAAGAGGAGAATTTCCTCTCGCCAAGATCGCCAAGGCGCCAAGAAGGCCAGGGAACCTGTTTGAATGTCGGGATGAATCCCGACCTACAAAAAGCGTAACCGCGAAAGACGCGAAATGACGCGAAAAGGGAGAAGGTCAGGGAGGAGTGGCAGTTTGAAAAGGCGCAGCGGATCGACCGTTTCGGCGTCAGCAGAGCGGACGCACGGGTGGTAATCTTTTCCCCTTTCCCATTTCCCCTTTCCCATTTCCCCTGGGGAGAAGGACAGAGGCGTAGGTCGGCTGCTCTTGGCAGCCGACGGAAACTCGGCGCTTTGCGGCCGCGGATGTCGGTTGCCGAGAGCAACCGACCCACAGACTGCTTGACCGGAAACGGAGTATCTACAGGTTAACTGTGCTCACCTCCGAACGGTTCGGTGATCTGGATTTCGGAACAGCTATTTAGTGCAGGGCCTTGTCGGGCCACTTCCCCGCGTACTCGGTCATCACGTCACGCACCGGCTGGGGGACGTCCTGGGCGTCCATCTGGCGCTTGCCGTCGGCGAAGAACCCGGGCAGGTCGGTGGGGAGCCGGCGGCCCATTCTGTCGAAGGTGGCGCGCATGAGGTCCGTGTCCAGGGCGCGGGTGGCGGCGATGCCGGAGTTCAGGGTCAGCACCCGCCACGGCCGCCACGGGTTGCTCTTATCCTCGTCCATCTTGATCTCGTCGGCGGTCGCATCCTGGACCGCGTCGATGAGCTGGGCCAGCGTGGCCAGCTTGCCTGATTCCGACGTGCCGTTGATCACCCGGGCGAAGCCGTCCGCGGTGCCGTCCAGGTTGCGCAGCGTCGCGCCGCGGCGGGCGAACCATACGGCGGTGGAGACGAACACGCACGCCATGTTGTCGGCCTGGTCATGGATGTCCAGCTGGCGTAGTTGCGAGGAGAGCCTGTCCAGCAGGTCCAGGCCGTAATCGGCGAGTTCGGAGAGGGCCTCCTGATCCGGTTCCTGCTCCGAGTGCTCGATGCCGGAGGTGAGCTGGAAGAAATCCGAGAGGGCCGAGGCCAGGGGGATGGGGCCGGACTCCTCGTCCGTGATGCGTTGGGTCTCGTCGTTCTCATCGACCACGCGGATCATGGATTGCAGCGCCAGGTCGGAGATGGCGGGCATTTCGATCACGAGTCGGCACATGGCAGTGATATCAGGGTGTCGGAGGGTGGGAGCGGTGAGACCGAGCGTGCCTTAGAGTGTCTCGATGAACTCGTCGGCGGATACTTCGGCTTGACGGAGAATACCCGCGAGGGTGCCGGTCTTCAGTTCCTTGTGGAGCGGAACCACACAGCCTTGCAGGCCCCGGCGCAGGACGACATGACTGCCGCGCCGTCGCGCCGTCGCGCCTGCTCGAAGCCGAGCCGCTCCGGCGTCCGGATGGTCTCGGCACCCGAGACCCTCGGGAGCCCAGGCACTTTCCGAGAGGTTGAAGGTCGTCACAACGGCATGGCAGCCTTGAGCCTGAGGGAATTCCTCGAGGTAGAGCGCCGTCGCTTCCTGCAGGTTCGCGATGGCCTCATCGAGGGTCTCTCCCTGGCTCGTCGTGCCGGTTTCGGGGTTTAGGGCGACGAATCCACCCTCTTCTGCCGCTGTGACTACGGCTGTTAGTTCCATGGTGGGCCTCACCGATTGAGGATTGTGAGACCGAGTATGGCGGAAAACCCTGGTGCTGCGAAGCACGGCATCGGAGCCGCCCGTGACGATGGAGCCGACGATGGGTGCGGGTCGTAGTGGCAGCACCCGCAGTTACGTGAAAGTCGCGAAGCACGAACTCCCCCTCTCCCTCTGGGACAAATCCGTCGGGAACGGATTTGAACGCGCCTTGGCGCGGCCCGCAGGGCGAAGGGCAGGATGCCCGGAGTACAGGAATGGGGTGAGGGAACGAACATGGCGATACGCGCTCATCTTTCATCATTTCGGGCGGCGCGTATCGCCATGAGAGTTAACCGCGAAACACGCGAAATGACGCGAAAAACCATCTGACAGGTGCGCAGGGTGGAACAGCCGCAATGATTCAGCAGTTGTGGCAATGGAGCACTACATTCCCGGTGGCCGATGCACCCGGGCCAAAAGATCTTTTGCGTATTTCGCGCTTTTCGTAGTTCCTTCGTTTTTCATCGGCAGTGAATACATCACCCCGACCGTCGGCTACCGAGCGGCTAAGGCGCTGAGCCGAATGATCTTTAGGGTATTTCGTGTCTTTCGTGGTTATATATTTTATTTACCGCGAGATCATTTCTTCATCCATGGCCCGTATAGAACTAGACGACATCAGCAAGCGCTTCCCCGATGGGACGGTGGCGGTGCAGCCAACGCGCCTCACCATCGAGGACGGTGAGTTCTTCATCCTGGTGGGGCCTTCGGGCTGCGGCAAGTCCACCCTGTTGAATATCATGGCGGGCCTCACGCCGCCCAGCAGTGGGGAGGTGCGGGTGGACGGGCGGGTGGTCACGGGTCTCGACCCCCGGGCCCGCAACATGGCCATGGTGTTCCAGAACTATGCCCTCTATCCCCACATGACGGTGGGGGGGAACATCGCCTTTCCCCTGCGTATAGCCGGTGTCCATAGGGAGGAAATGGACCGGCGGGTGGCGGCGGTGGCGGCGATGCTCGAACTCGATGAGCTGCTGGAGCGCCGGCCCGCCGAACTCTCCGGGGGACAGCGCCAGCGGGTGGCCATGGCGCGGGCCATGGTGCGCGAGCCCGTGGCCTTCCTGCTGGACGAGCCCCTGTCCAACCTCGATGCCCGCCTGCGGGTGCAGATGCGGGACGAGCTGGCGCGGCTGCACCGGCGTCTCGGCACCACCATGGTCTATGTCACCCACGACCAGACGGAGGCCATGACCCTGGGCCAGCGGGTGGCGGTGTTGCGGGCGGGACGGGTGCAGCAGGTGGACAGCCCGCGGGCCCTCTACGAGGCCCCCGCCAATCTGTTCGTGGCCGGGTTCATGGGCTCGCCGGCCATGAACATCCTGCCGGCGAAGGTGCGGCGGGGAAGCCTGGTGTTGCCCATGGTGGAACTGCCCCTGCCGGCACCCATGAGGTCCCTGGAAGAGGGACACGCCGTGACGGCCGGCCTGCGCCCGGAGGCCTTTGGCGTGGCGGGCGGCGGTGAGACGGCGATGGGGGAGACGGTCTTCGAGGTACAGGTGGAACGGGTGGAGTGGCTGGGCGCCGACGGCTTCATTCACTTCGAGGTGGAAGACCCCGGGGACCACGCCCGCCACCGCCTGGTGGCGCGGGTGGACCCCACCACCCGGGTGGTGGCCGGGGCGCCCATACGCCTGTCCCTGGATCCGGAGCGCATCCACCTGTTCGACGCCCGCAGTGGAGATAGACTGGCCCTCGCGGCCAACAAGGCCCAGTAAAGACCTGTTTATTACACTTTCGCGAACGGCGAAAATATTCGGTGTCTGAGAGAAGCCGGGGTTTTCGGCTTCGGTGCTGATTCTGTCCAGGTCTGGCCCCAGGAATAGCCCCAGGGATAGGCAATAGTCAGCGTGTACCCGGTCACGAGGGGAGTTTATGAACGGCAGCAATGCAACAGGCGGGCGGCCCTTGCCCGGCCATGAAGCGGCCTGGCATCCGCGGGACATCGATCTCGATGCCATCGAGACCGCCGCCCTTGCCGACCATCCCCTGTTGTTCGATCTGGTGGTGGGGGCCTCCTTCGTGGAGATCTCCGCGGAGCATTACACCCGCAACCTCGTTGACCACTGCACCGGCCGCGACGAGGTGGTGGCGTGGCTCGCCGACCATTGGGAGCCGGAGGAACTGCGCCACGGCGAGGTGCTCCGGGATTACGCCCTCAGGGCCTGGCCCGACTTCCCCTGGCAGGCGGCCTACGAGGACTTCTTCGCCGACTACGCCGCCGCCTGCTCCGCCGATGAACTGGAAGACAGCCGGGCCCTGGAGATGGCCGCCCGTTGCGTGGTGGAGACCGGCACCGCCACCTTCTACCGCATGCTGGCGGACTACTCGCCGGAACCCGTGCTGGCGCGTATCGCCACCCTCATCGGCCAGGACGAGGTGCGCCATTACCGTCATTTCCGCCACTATTTCGAACTCTACAACGGTCAGGAGGGCCAGGGCCGCCTCGCCATCGTCAAGGCCCTGCGCCAGCGCTTCGGCGAGGTGGAGGAGGACGACGTGTGGTACGCCTTCAAGCATATCCACCGTCACCGCCATGGTCGCGAGCCCACGGCCGCCGAGTACCGGGCCATGAAGGGCCGCATCCGCCCCATCTTCCGCCGCCACTTCCCCTATCGTCAGGCGGCCCGCATGCTGCTGCGGGTGCTGGACCTGGACGGTATGGCGAAGCGCGCCGCCGAGGGCCTGCTGGTGCCCGCCATGCGCCTGGCCCTGATGCGCTGAGGCGTGTCATTGCCTCTTTTGTCTTCGTAGGGCTTCAGCCCGACAGCCCGCCGGCGGGATTTCCTGCCCGGCATGAGGTGCATGGGGCGGTGCCGGATGTCGGGATGAATCCCGACCATTCGTGCCCCGGGAACGGGCGGTGGCGGTGTATTTGGCCGGGATGTCGGGATGAATCCCGATCTACATCGGTGCGGCGGAAACAGGGGAGCGAGCAGCGCGTAGGTTGGGGTGAGGAACGAGCCCCAACATGACCATGAATTCGACCAACAATCTTTGGGGGTCGCAAGCTCACCCCAACCTACCATGCTGGTGCTGGCGGGCATGATGGGCCGCAGAGGCCGTGCCCCGTGGCCATCGCCCTCTCGCGTGACGAGGAACATCTTGGCGCACTGCGCCCGCTAAGGAGCCTGATCGAAATTAACTTGCCATCTTTCGATCTGGCGAACACTACCGATAAGCTCGGCGCGGCTATCAGAGTGACAAGCCAATTCTCGTCAGTGGCCTAAGGGTGCACGTCAGCCAGGCCTGTCGGACCCTTCGATGGCCTGGCGGGTCTTCTGGTGACCCAGATCGATCATCTCGCGGGCACGGTGGAAATCCAGCACGGCGCAGGAATCCACCGGGATCTCGATGAGCAGGTCGGGGGCGTGGGCGGCCAGCTGGTAGCGGGCGATGCGGTCCTGCATGGCCTCCAGGGATTTGGTGACTATCTCCAGGACCGTCTCGTTGGTCGCATCTTCAGGACTGAACCCCAGTTTCTCCCGCGCCTCGGCGTACCAGCCCCGGAGCACATTCAGGCCGGAGGCGGGCTCCGGATCGACTGGGTCTTTGCGGCCGCCGGCCGGCGTGCTGTCCGAGGGGTCATCCAGACCGTTCAGAGAGACCACGATGGTCTTTTGTGCATCGTGGCTGTGGACGGGGGCGATGGGCAGGGGGCTCAGGAGACCGCCGTCCACCAGGAGCCGGCTATCGCGTTCCACCGGCGTGAAGAATCCCGGGATGGCGATGGAGGCCCGAATGGCCTCGAACAGGGAGCCCTCATCGATCCATACCTCCTCGCGCCGCTCGATGTCGGAGGCCACGGCCGTGAAGGGGATGTCGAGGTCCTCGATGCGGGTATCCCCTACCAGATCCTCGAGCTTCTCCATCAGACGGTCACCCTTGAAGAGCCCGAGGCCGGTGAAGGAGAAGTCCAGCAGCTGCCAGATGTCGGCGCGGGACAGGTCCAGGACCCAGTCGGTGTAGGCCTCCAACTTGCCGGCGGCATGGAGGCCGCCGATGAGGGCGCCGATGGACGAGCCGGTGATGGAGCCGATCCCGTAGCGGTCGCTTTGCTCCAGGGCCTTGATGACGCCGATGTGGGCGAGGCCCCGGGCGCCACCGCTGCCCAGCACGAGGGAGGTGCGGATCGGTGTCTGGTTCAAGCGGTTCTCCAGGAATATCGATGATCTTGAGGGCGATGGTACGGGAGGCTCCGCTTCACCACCGCGGCCCGCCCGTCTTCCTCCCGTGGTGAAGCCGTCATTGCGCTACGCGAAAGGTCGTGGTGCGGCTGAACTGGCCGCCGTAGGGATCGGCTACCCGTACCTCCACGGCATGCAGGCCGCTTCGCAGCCCGCCCGGCAGGGTGGCCCGCCACAGGTGGCGGGACAGGCCGGGCGCGGGCAGGGGCTTGCCCCGGGGCGGATGGTGTTGGCTCCAGGTGGTGAGCATGCGCCTGCTGTAGGTGGGGTCGGGTTGGGGCTCCAGATGTTTCATGGAGCGCCACGGGCCACCGTCCACACGCCATTCCACCAGCGTGCGCTCTTCGCCATTGTAGACGTTGGCGTAGACGTAGCCCGGCCACCAACCGCTGCGCGGAATCACCTGGGGCACGAAGAGTGCCATCTGCTCGTCGGCCGGGTGCCCCGTGGCCTTGTAGCGCAGGCCATAGTCCGCGCCCTCGAGGGTGAGTAAGGCATAGCCCTTGGGGGTGCCGTCGCGCATGGGGCTGACGGGCACACCGTCGGCGTCCGGCGGACCCTGCCACCAGCTCCCCGAGGTGGTGCCGACGTTGTAGTGGTGGTGGGGCTCGGCGTGGGGCCAGCCATGGCGGTGGTCATAGAAAAAGTGGTTCTGGGTATGGGTGTGGGCCGACAGGGAGAGGGTGTGGGGATGGTCCGCCAGGAGGGCGAACAGACGCTCGCGGTCGGTGACCCGGAAGGTGCCGCCGAAGTCCTCCAGGGGGATGTGCATGGCGAGCACGATGCGGTCGTCCGTTGGCACGTGGTCGAGGTAGTTCTCCAGGAAGACGTACTGGTCCTCCCGCAGGCCGCCCATGTATCTCTGTGGCCCGTCGTAGGGATAGATGACGTCGTCGAGGACGATGAAATGGGTGTACCCCACTTGGAAGGCATAGGTGGCAGGCCCGAAGGTGGCCTCGAAGGTGTCATCGGCCGACTCGTCGTCCGGCGCATCGAAGTCCATGTCATGGTTGCCATAGACGTACCACACGGGCACCCCCACCCGCGCCAGCGCCGCGCTGACGGGCTCGAACAGGCTGAGGTCGTCCCCCACGATATCCCCCAGCACGATGGCCGCGGCGACGTCCGGGCTGCCGGCCAGTTCGGCGATGGTGCTGCGGGCGAAGTGGTCCACCTCGGCCTGGGTGTAGGGCTGGGGGTCCCCCAGGAGCAGGATGCGGTGGGGGCCGTCGCCGTCGGCCGGGTAGAGGGGAAACTCGATGCGCTCCGGCAGCGGGCCGGTGGGCGCCACGCCGTCGTACGCGAGGGGGGGCGATCCCCCCGGCCTGTGGATGTAATGGAACTGCGGCCGATGGTGGTCATCCACCGGTACCCGCCAGCCCCGGGGCTGGATGACGAATACCGTGGCCGCGTCGCCGACGGGCAGTTCGAAGCCCCCGAAGGGCCCGGTGGGCACCACGTCGCTGCCGTTGGACACCAGCACCCGCGGGATCCCTCCCTCACCGTCGTCAAGCCTGCCGTTGTGGTTGGCGTCGTGGAAGACCACGCCGGAGACGCTCCCTGCCATGGCGCCGGCCGAGGAGGCGAACCAAAGGAACAGCAGGGCGAGGTGATATCTCATGGGGTACAGCCCCTTGTCGGGAAGACGGTCTCCAGGAAGAGGTTGACAGCTTTATTTTTCGTCTTCGTGACCGGAGGGTCATGGTGGTGACGGGCGCCCGATCCCGGACCGGCTATTTTTCCAGGGCCCGCCATACCCCGTCCCAGTCCTCCCGGGGCGGCCGAACCACCAGCCCCTCGCAGCGCCGGCCATAGGCCTGGCAGCGCGGGTCGCCGTCGCCGCGGGAGAAGATGGCGAGGGCAGCGGCGAAGTCGCGGCCCTGGTAGGCATGGAGGCCGTCGCAGAAGATGCGGTCGAGGGCCGACATCTCGTAGGAGCGCTCTCCCACCACTTCGTAGATGCGGGTGGGGCGGGTCTTGCCCATCAGCATCACCCGGTCCACCTCGATGAGGGTGAAGGCGTCGCCGAGGTGGTCCCGGGTGGGTTCGCTGATGAGGATCTGGGTGCCGTACTGTTTGTTGAGGCTCTCCAGGCGGGCCGCGATATTCACGGTGTCGCCGATGACGGTGTAGTCCATGCGCTTCTCGGAGCCGATGTTGCCGGAGATGATCTCGCCGGTGTTGATGCCGACGCCAACGCGTACCCGGGGCAGGCCGGCCGCCGCGCGGTGGGCGTTGAAGTCCTCGAGGCGCGCCTTCATGTTGAGCGCCGCGCTCACGGCCCGCACGGGGTCGTCGTCCTTCGCATAGGGGACGCCGAACACGGCCATCATGGCGTCGCCGATGAACTTGTCCAGCAGCCCGTTGTGGCGGAACACCTCGTCCACCATCAGGGAGAAGTACTGGTTGAGGAAGTCCATGGTGCCGGTGGCGCCGAGCATCTCCGACAGGGAGGTGAAACCGCGGATGTCGTTGAACAGCACGGTGGCCTCGCTCTGGACGCCGCCGAGGCCCTGGTAGCCCTCGTCCTGGAGTACCTGGTCCACGATGTCCTTGGGCATGTAGCGGGTGAGGGTGCCGTGGACCCGCTTCTCGCGGGTGATGTCTTCCAGCACCAGCACCAGGCCGTGGCGGTCGTGGTCGGCCTCCGTCAGGGGCACGATGTTGATATTGGTGGTGCTCTCGCCGCGGCCGGTCTGGATGTCCACGTCGTAGCGCACCAGGTTGGTGCCCTGCTGGTGGACACGGTCCATGAGTTCCATCAGGAAGGGGTTGTGGGCTCCCAGGGTGGCCCGCAGGTCACGGCCGATGATCTGGTCCGGCCGCATGCCCAGCATCTTGAGGGCGGCACCGTTGGCGGTGATGACCTGGTATTCGTCGTCCAGGGTGAGGATGCCGTTGGAGATGCTCTCCTGGACGTTCTCTAGGAAGTTCTTCATGGACACGGTACGGGCGTAGAGCTGGGCGTTCTCCAGGGCCACGCCCATCTGGGACGAGATGGCCCGCAACAGGTCCATGTCCTCCTGCTGGAAGGGGCCGGCGTCCTTGTTGATGGCCTGGGCCACGCCCACCACCTCGCCGTCGCGGTTGCGCAGGGGCACGCACAGCATGTTGCGGGTGCGGTAGCCGGTCTTGCGGTCCACCTCGGGATTGAAGCGGGGGTCCTGATAGACGTCGGCGATGCTCACCACCTCCCCCGTGGTGGCCGAGTGGCCGGCGATGCCCACGGACATGGGGAAGCGGATCTCCTTCATGCCCTCGCCGTGGGCCTCCATGGTCCACAGCTCACGGCTGTCGCGGTCCAGCATGAAGAGGGTGCTGCGGTCGCACTGGAGCAGGTCGGGGATGCGGGTGACGATGTCGCGGATGAGCTTGTTGAGTTCCAGGGTCTCGCCCAGGGAGGTGGCGATGTCCAGCAGCAGGGCCATCTTCTCATGGCTGCCCACCACCTTGCGGTAGAGATTGAAGTTCTCGATGGAGATGGCGGCCTGGTGGGCGAAGGCGCGGAACATGGCCTCGTCCTGCGCGTTGAAGATACCGCGGTGTTTGTTGATCACCTGAACCACGCCGATGACCTCGCCCCGCAGGCTGAAGATGGGGCCGCACAGGATGGTACGGGTGCGGTAGCCGGTCTTGCGATCCACGGCGTGGTTGAAGCGCGGGTCTTCGTAGGCGTCGGGGATGTTGAGGGTCTCACGGTGGGCCGCCACCCAGCCGGCGATGCCGGCGCCCGCGGGCACCCGGATCTCCTTCACCTCGTCGCCCTCGGCGACCTTGGACCACAGGTCGCCGGTGGTCTGATCCACCAGGAACAGGGAGGCGCGGTCGGCCTCCATGAGCTTACTGGCGGTATGCACCACCCGTTCTATGAGGCCCTCGATGCCGAGCTTGAGGTCCAGCACCTCGGACAGGTCCAGGAACTCGTTGAGGTTCCTCAGGGACCGTTCGGCGCTGATGCGGCGGTGGACGTGCTCCTCGAAGGCCAGGTTGGTACGGCGCAGGCGTTGGGTGACCAGCTGGAGGAAGGCGATGGCGAGATTGGGGTAGGTGTCCAGGCAGCGGCTGAGTTCGGTGTAGTGGATACGCACCAGGCTCGCGCGCTCCATCGCTTTGGCGGAGGCCGAACGCAGGCCGTCGGAAAAATAGGCCATCTCGCCGATGGGTTCGCCGGGCGTCACCTCCGACAGGGGGATCTCCGTATCCAGCTCATCGATACGAAACACCTGCACGAGACCGCTGGCGAGGATGTAGAGGTAGTTGTCCGGGGTGTCCTGGGTGACGAACACCTCCTCCCGCTCCACGGTGATGTCCTCGAAGCTGTAGGAGAGTTCATCCAGCTCCTGGTCCGAGAGGCGGGCGAACAACGGGCAGGCCGCGAGGCGGTCATGGCGCTGGGCACGGATGCCGGCGAGGAGTTCGCTGCGGCTGATGTGACCGGCCTCCACCAGGATGTCGCCGAGGCGCTTGCGCTGTCCGCGGCCGGCCGTGTCGTGCTGGATGGCGAGGGCCCGGTGAATGGCCTCGGGGTCGCAGCCCAGGTATTCCCCCAGGGGTTTGGATACGGGCCTGGCGACGGCGGTGGGTTGCTTCTCGGACATCGACTGACGGTTTTCCTCTCCCTGTCCAGGGGATGCGCCGGGTGTTGGACAGGGCCTGACGAGTGGATAGCGAGGGCTGCCTGGCATTGTAGCACCCGCTCAGGGCGGGGCGCCCACCACCAGCCGGCCGCCGGCATCCACGTGGTGGCGCGGTCCCTCGAGGTCCCCCTGACGCGGGTCCCCGGTGCCCGGCAGGCGCCGGCCCGCGGCGTCGAACAGGGCGCCGAAGCAGGGCTCGCCGAAGCCGCCGCTCCAGCCGGCGGGGGTACCGGGGGCGGCGGCGGGCAGGTGATGTACCTTGCAGCCGCGCACGGATTCGAAGGGATGGAACACCGCGACCCCGCCGGCGGCCCGATGGATCCACAGGGGACGGCCGCGCCAGCGGACCTCCCGCACGGTGCCGGGGACGAGTTCGGCCACGGGGATGATGATCACGCCATGCCCGGTTCCGTCTGTTCCTGCGGCTGGCGCGAGGGTATCCCCGAGAAAGCCCGCCAGGGGCACCATGAAGGCCAAAACGCCACCGAGGGCGAGGAGCTTGAGGGCTCGGGACAGCAGGCGGCGACGGGACAGGGTAGGATCAGCCGTCGCCGATGCGCCCGGCCAGTTCGCGGGCATTGCGCACGCAATCGTTGAGGGCGATGCCGCGGTAGGCGTTGGCATTGAGGTGCAGGCCCGGGTGGCGGTCGAGCTTCTTGAACACCCCGTCCACCACCGCCAGGTGGCCCACCTTGTAGTTGGGTATGCCCCGGTCCCAGCGCTTCACGAAGGTAACGTCCGGCGGCGAGGTCACGCCCATGGTCTCCCGTACGCCGCGCAACGCGGTATCCACCAGGGCGTCCTTGTCCTGGAGGGCGAGTTCGGGGTTGCGCTGGCCGCCGATCATCACCCGCATGGCCTTGCAGCCGGCGGGTACGCGGTCGGGGAAAACCGAGCTGTCCCACAACACCCCGAGCACCTGGCGCCGGGACGCGGCGGTGGTGAGCAGGCCGAAGCCATCCAGGGGATGGTCCAGGTGCCGGTAGCCCAGGCCCACCACCGCCACCGGCGAATACTCGATGGCATCGATCTGCATGGCGAGGTGGCTGTCCAGCTCACGCAACAGCTTGGCCGTGGTGTGGGCGGGCGTGCTGAGCACCACCTGGTCGAAGGTGGCCGTATCACCGGCGCTGTGCACGGCGTAGCCGTCATGCCGTTTGACCACGCCGGTGACCGGCGTACCGAGGTGATGGTTGCCCGGGATGCGGGTCATGAGGTGGTCGATGAAGGTGCTGACGCCGCCGGTGAAGCTCATGAGCCTGCCGCCGGGGCCGGCCTGTTTCTTCTTCTTGCGCAGCATGCCGCGGAACAGGCCGCCGTAGGTGCGCTCCAGATCCACCACCAGGGGGAAGGCGGCGTTGACGGAGATCTGCTCGGGGGTGGAGGCGTAGATGCCGGCGGTCATGGCATTGAGAAAGACGTCGGTGAACTCCGCCCCCAGGCGGCGGTCGCCGAAGGACTTCAGGGTCTCGTCGTCCACGTCGCGGCGGGGCGCGACGAACACCTCCGCCGCGGTGCGCAGCTTGCCCCGCCACGACAACAGGCGGGTGGTGAGGAAGGCGGGTGGGGTCTCGGGCAGGCGGTGGAGTTTGTCCGTAAAGATGTAACGGATGCGGGCCGCGTCATTGCTCTCCATGAGTAGAGCCTCGCCACCGGCATCCTTCACCAGGTCCAGGGTGTCGGGCTTGCTGGTGAGAAAGCCGTTACCGCCATGCTCGAAGAGGAAGCCCTCCACGTCCACGGTGCGCATGGTGCCACCGGCCAGGTCCTCGGCCTCGTACAGGGTGAGCTGCCAGTCCGGGTGCTGGCGATGGAGATAGAAGGCGGTGGCGAGCCCGCTGATGCCGGCTCCGATGATGGCTATGTGCATGGTGAGAATCGAATGGGGGATGGGTGGGGAATTTAAGGGGTTCCGGGGGCGCTGTCGAATCCGTCTGGCGATAGGGCCCGGCCGGCGGTGCGGTGGCCGCTGGCGTGGCGCCGTGATGCGGTCGCTGCACCATCCCGGGGATGGCGCGCGAGGCGGTGAATTTGACTCATTGCGCGCTGCGCACCAGGGTCTGCTGGAGCACCAGCGCCTTGTCGCTGGCGCGGTTGCGTATATGGCGCTGCTCCTCCAGAGCCGTCAGGGTGGCCCGTTCCCAGTCCCGGCGCTGGTCCGTGGTGAGCAGGGCCTGCAAGGGCTCCATCCTGAAGGAGGGGGCCACGCCGGCCGCATCGAACAACCTCCGGAGCAACGCCGCGCCGGGCCCGCGGTCATCGAAATGGACGGTGTCGTCACCCAGGGCCCGGTTGAGTTCCAGCGCCAGTTGGGGGGCGGCGAGGGCCCTGCGGTCTCGCACCTCGGGCGTGAGTCCGGTGGCCTGCTCCGCGCCGGATGCCACCGGGAAGCCTGCCGCCTCGGGCCGGGCCACCAGACAGTAGGCGGCGCCGTTGTGCAGCACCAGCCCGATCTCCAAGGGAAAGCCATCCTCGCTGGTGTCCGAGGACTCGGCGTGGATGACGTTGGGCATATTCATCGGGCGCGCCGGCGTCGAAGGTGGATGTTCGTCATAGCTGTTCTCCGGGACGGTGTCTTACAACCAGTCCATGCAGCCGTGCTCGAAGCGGTGCGCGAGCAGCGGGTGAGTAGGGTATATGCGTATCCTGTAATGCTCCAGCCCATTCAGCCGCAGTGCATCGTCACCGGCGCACAGGTCACAGGAGAAGCGGGCGGCGGTGCCCGTCACGGCGCCGGGCACGAGTCGGAACTCCTGTTCGGCGACGAAGGTGCCGAAGACGTCCTCCTGCCCCATGAGGCATTCGACCGCCACCTGGTCGGGCGGCAGGCCGTTCAACTCGACATCCACCTCCAGCACCAGCCGATCGCGGGTGGTGATGGCGGCGGGGGGCTCCACGGCGAGGCGCGCGGAGACGCCGGGCCAGGCGGCGCATACCCGGGTCTTCCAGCGGGCGAGTTCGCGGGCCCCGCCGTTGTCCCCGTCCGCACCCGCCAGACGGCGCCCGTGGGCGGCCGCCGGGGCGTAGTAGTGCTCGAGGTAGTCCAGGGCCATGCGCTGGGAATTGAAACGCGGGATGGTGGTCTTCATGGCCGCCTTGCTCATGCCCACCCAGTCGTGGTGCTTGCCGTCGGGTCCCAGCTCGCCGTCGCTGCGGCGATCGTAATAGACGGGCAGGACCTGATGCTCGAGGATATCCAGCAGCGCGGCGGCCTCCTGTTCGTCGCGGGTGGCGCCATCCAGCTCGGGATGGGGCGTGATGGCCCAACCGTTCTCGCCGTCGTAGGCCTCGCCCCACCAGCCGTCCAGCACGCTCAGGTTGATGACGCCGTTGATGGCCGCCTTCATGCCGGAGGTGCCGCAGGCCTCCTTGGGATACTCCGGCACGTTGAGCCACAGGTCCACGCCCGGAAGCAGTCGGCGGGCCATGGAAAAGTTGTAGTCCTCCAGCAGGATCACCTTGCCGAGGAATTCCGGTCGCATGCTGATGCGGTGGATGTCACGGATGAGGGCCTGCCCGGGCTCGTCGCTGGGATGGGCCTTGCCGGCGAAGATGAAGATCACGGGACGGGCCGGGTCATTCACCATGCGGGCCAGGCGGTCGAGGTCGCGAAACAGCAGGGTGGCGCGTTTGTAGGTCGCGAAGCGCCGGGCGAAGCCCACCACCAGGGTATTGAGACGAGCGGGCGACAGGGCCTCTTCCAGGCGCTTCGCTATCGCATCCGAACAGCCGGCGCGGCGGTACTGGACGGCGACGCGTTGGCGGCAGTCCTGCAGCATGTCCGCCTTCAGGATCTGGTGGACGCTGCGGTAGACATGGTTGGGTACCGATTCCACGAAGCGGGCCCAGAAGGCCTCATCCGTCAGGCGGGCGCGCCAGCCGCCGTCCAGATACATGTCGAACAGGGACATCCAAGGCAGGCCGAGAAAGGTGCTGATGTCCACGCCGTTGGTGACGTAGCCGACGGGGTTCTCGGCCACGGGCACCTGGGGCCACAGGAAGCGGGCGGTCTCGGCGGCTACGCCGCCGTGGATGCGGCTGACACCGTTGTGGAAGCGCGAGCCCCGTAGCGCCAGGGCCGTCATGTTGAAGCCCCGCGGGTCGCCGGGATAGGCCCCGAGGGCCAGCACCTTGGGGACCTCGACCCCGAGGTCGGTCAGGAAGCGCCCGAGATGATGGTTCACGAGGTCGTGCTCGAAGATGTCGTGGCCGGCCGGCACCGGGGTATGGGTGGTGAATACCGTGTCCGCCGCCACCCGTTCCACGGCCCCCGCAAAGTCCAGCCCGGTGGCCATCTGTTCGCGGGAGCGTTCCAGGATCTGAAAGGCGGAATGGCCCTCATTGATGTGCCACACACTGGGCTTCAACCCCAGCCCGCGCAGGGCACGCACGCCGCCCATGCCCAGTACGATCTCCTGGCGGATGCGGTTGGCGCGGTCGCCGCCGTAAAGTTGGGAGGTGATGCCGCGGTCATCGGCGTGGTTCTCTACCAGGTCACTGTCCAACAGATAGAGGCGGATGTGCCCCGCCTTGGCCAGCCACACCTGGAGCACCACCTCGCGCTCGGCGATGGGCACGGTCACCCGCAGGGGCTCGCCCGCGGTGTCGCGGGCCAGGCTGACCGGCAGATCCTCGGGGTCGCGATGGACGTATTCCGCCTGCTGGTGGCCGTCGCAGGTGAGGCGCTGGGTGAAGTAGCCCTGGTGGTAGAGCAGACCCACGCCGACGAAGGGCAGCCGCAGGTGGCTCATGGCCTTGCAGTAGTCCGCCGCCAGGATACCCAGGCCCCCAGCGTAGATGGGCATGCTCTGATGGAAGCCGAACTCGGCGGAAAAGTAGGCTACGAGGTCGTCGTCGTGGGGCAGGTACTTCCCGTAAGCCTGGCGGGGATGCTCCTGGAGGTAGATGTCATAGGAGGACACGGCGCGCCCGAACTCCGCCAGGAACATGGGATCCGTGGCCGCGGCGTTCAGCCTGGCCTGGGGCACCCGCCGCAGGAACAGCTTGGGATTGTGGGCGCAGGCGGTCCAGCACTCGGGGTCCAGGTGCCTGAACAGGCCCCGCACACTGCGATCCCATGAGTAGTAGAGGTCGTTGGCCAGCTCCGCGAGTCGCGCCAGACGCGGGGGAATGATGGGTTGGATCTCAACCGTGAAGCGTGTACCTGTCATGGGGATGGTGATGCCTCGGGGGTGTGGGGGTTCCTTGTACCCGGCCCAATCGCGTTCCTGCGCCGGAGTGATCTGCCGTAGTTATCTCGAATAACCGGCGCCAAGCATAATCCCGGCGTGTGGTCGTTTGCCAACCCGTGCGCGGCGTCGTCGATGGTGTCCTGTTCGGGACGCGTCATGGAGCGCCGTGGCGGTGGTGCGGGCATCGCTGCGTGTCCCGCCTGTCACGGCGCTGCAAAGGGTCGCGTCATACCATGCGCATCATCGCAGGGGCAGGTGTTCATCGCGGCGAGTCCCGGCCTCTCGCCGGAGCGCCTGTCCCGCCCGCGGCCTCACCCCGCAACGTCCGATGGAGCACGCCATGCTCGATGGAGGAACCCCCCGGTACAGCGCCCCTGTCGTGTCGAGAGCGCACCCCGACCCCGCCCGCCGCCGTATCATGCGCAGTATGGCGGTCTGGGTCCCCATGGTGGTGCCGGCGGTCATGGGGGTGGTGGTGCTGCTGATCCTGCGATGACCGGCGGGCGGCCCCGGCGGCATCCGTCGCGCGCGGCAAAAGAAAAGGGCCGCTCGAGCGGCCCTTCCGGTGTCGGCTCGCCGGAGCCTGACGGGTATCAGTAGATGAGAGAGAAAACCAGCAACACCAGTAATACCATGATCACGGGTGACGCCTCACCGAGGGCCCGAAACAACGCCCTCTTGGCGTGCTCATGTTCGAACGCCTCCTGAGTCTGGATGGACCGAGAGGGCGGCGAGGACGGGGTGGGTTCATCGTCTAGGCGATGGCTGGCATGTCCGGGGGTAGCGAAAATATGCATTGTTGGGAATCCTCCCGTGTGTGCCTACGGACCGGATAGTACGCCCCTGACGTCACACTTCCGTGACGAAGTTCACCGAACACCTCAATCGTGGTCAGGGGCGAGGGCGTCTGGGACCCGGTTCTCAAATGGTGACGGGGCGGCACCCGCAGCTGGGCTTTTGCACCCAATCAGTTGGTGCTTGAAAGAGGCATCCGACTAGTTGCCCGAAGGCATGCTGCCGGGCGGCCTGCGGGCCGCCAGCGATTTCGCCCTCTACTGTCATGCCATCGAGGAAACCGGCGCCGATGGTCGCGGCGTCCGGGATTTGGTGTCCCGGGTGGAGGTCGAGGGCGTGGGCCCGGCGCTGGCCGGGGACGGCGTGCCGGCACCTTCACCGGCACTGCCTTCGACATCATCCAACACGCCGATGCTCATGGCGTGGCGGCGGCCATCGAGGGCCGTGTTCTCGAATCCGTCTGAGATCTTCAAAGCCCGGGGCTCCTGAGGTGCGATAAATGTCCGCCGGGGTCTTCGACTGAAGGCATATTCGGGGTTGACTTATGCACACGCATTCCCTTAGAGGCCTGACCCCACGCTTGTCTGTCGGCGGATCAGTCATACGCCGACCCTCTTTGCCCTAACTCATTGAAAACTGGTGGCTGTACAAGATTTCACCAATCTGACAGAAAACGCGCCACCATCCCGTTTGCGGGATATTTAACCCAATCTGTTCACAGAGTTTTCCACAGGATGTGTGGGCAATCCGGGAATCTGTCACAGGTACAAAGGCTTAGCGCCTATAGCGGCGAAGTTCTGTAAGGAGATCGTCCTATCCGGGGTTTCCCTGGGATCGAGGCATACGAGTCTCGGGCGGCTGGAGGCTCCCGCGCACCCAGGCGACGTAGGGTGGGTCAAGCGCAGCGGACCCACCGGCCAACAGGCGCCGGGGGCATGCCGCCAGCGTCGCCACGGTGGAACCGCTGCGCTTGTTCCACCCTACAATTGATTCACCATTCAACCGGCCTCATGCCGCCCCCCAATACGGCGTCTCGATGCCCTCCCCCAAATCCACCTCGACCAGGCGCCGGCGCAACTCCAGCAGGCGTTCGAGCAGCGCCGGCTCCCGCTCCTCGTAGGCCGCGGCATCGGGCACCCGTTTGACCACCACCCCCAGCAGTTCTGTGATGGCGTTGCCGATGGAGTTCTGGCTGATGGTGACGATGAGCCGGCCCTCGTCGTTGCGGTAGATGATCTGCTTGAAGGCGGGTTGCCAGCGGATGGCGTTGGCGTAGCGGGCGTCTCTCATGCAGTGGTCCCGTACCTTTTTGGCGGTCTTCAGGAAGTCGTTGTCGAACAGCAGCACATTCTCCACCGCGTCGGGGTAATAGATGTCCCGGGGCATGGGGGCATTGCGGGTGGAGACCTGGCTGAAGAAGGTGCGATAGAAGTCGAGAAAGCCCTGGAGCACGGCGTCGTACTCCTTCCAGAAATGCACCTCCCGCAGGGCGTCGATGCCGCCGTCGATCTCCCAGCTGGGCAGACCCTGGGGATAACCCGTGAGGGCGATACAAGAAGCCTCCGCACTCGCGGGCCTTAGGATGGAGAGGTCCAGCGCACGGTCGAAGAATTCGCGATAGACGTCCCGCATGTAGGCCTGGAACAGGCTGTGCTGGCCGCCGTCGGTGAGGTTGGGATCGTGGGAATCAGCGGCGGGGGCGCCGCGCAGCTGGTCCATGTCGAAGGCGATGAAGTGGTTGTGGAGCATGCGGATGCTGGGCACCCCCTTGGAGGTCAGGGGCCAGGTGGCGTCGAGACTGGCCTCGCCGGCGAGGATGAGATGCCGGCCGGGGTCCGGGTACTGCTCCACCATGTAGTCCAGTATCACCTGGTTCATGCGGTTCCAAACCTGCCGCACGTTCTGGGGGACCTGGGTGCGCCGCACGGGCCGGCCCAGGGGGTCGAGGATAATCTTGGAGGTGTTGTAGATGATGGAGCAGTCGAACTCGTTGCTGTGGCCGAGGGCCTTGCGATAGAGCAACAGGTGCTCGGGGTTGTTGAGCAGGCCGTTGTTATGCACCAGGTCTTCGAGGTTCTCGGTGCTGTTGAAGAACTCGTTGGGGGCCATGCCTTCGGGCACGTCCAGGGGTATGGGCCTGAAAGGAGTGGTGATTTCGCGGGGTTGGGATGTCATGACCAGGGATTCCATGGGGCTGTGATGGGCTTGGACGGCCCGCATGGGCCGACTTCATGAAACCCTCTCATTCTAAGGCATTCATGAACCGGACGTTGTCCGATGAGTGACAGCCGTGCCTCGTCGCCCCGGGCTGTCGGGCTGAAGCCCAACCTACAAGAACACCACCCCCGTTTGTTCCTGAGGCACGGATGTAGATCGGGATTCATCCCGACATTCAACCCTGCCGTATATGCCTCGGGCCGGGGTGGAACCGGCCGCGGGCTGTCGGGCTGAAGCCCAACCTACAAGAACACCACCCCCGTTTGTTCCTGAGGCACGGATGTAGATTCGGGATTCATCCCGACATTCAACCCTGCCGTATATGCCTCGGGCCGGGGTGGAACCGGCCGCGGGCTGTCGGGCTGAAGCCCAACCTACAAGAACACCACCCCCGTTTGTTCCTGAGGCACGGATGTAGGTCGGGATTCATCCCGACATTCAACCCTGCCGTATGTGCCCTGGGCCGGAGTGGAACCGGCCGCGGGCTGTGGGGCTGAAGCCCAACCTACAAGAACACCACCCCCGTTTGTTCCTGAGGCACGGATGTAGGTCGGGATTCATCCCGACATTCAACCCTGCCGTATGTGCCCTGGGCCGGGGTGGAACCGGCCGCGGGCTGTCGGGCTGAAGCCCGATCTACAGCCTTATTTCGTATGTTTCGTGTCTTTCGTGGTTTGCACTTTTGCTTTTTCCTGCCTTTCGCGTGTTTCCTGGTTGTAAAGTCCGGGTTGGATGCCGGCATGGATCCCGACACGGACGGTTCAGGGTTTGGCGGGCGCCTTCGGGTCGTCGAACCGGCCCTCGTCCACGTGCCGTATCAGGGTCGGCGTGATGTCGTCGAAGCGCAGGGTGGCCCGGCCGTCGTGATCGGCGCTGAAGCCGGCGGCGTCCTTGGCCGTCTTCAGGGGTACCAGTTCGTGGCCCATTGGCCCGTAGACGTCGGAGCCGATGACGAACCAGGCCTCGCGGGCATCGATGGTCTCCAGATCGTAGTAATCGGTGACGGCGATGATGTCGATGTCCCCGGGGCGGTGGCCCGGCGCGTACTTGTCCAGGGCGAAGAGGAACTTGAACAGGTCCTTGGCGCCATCGAAGTGATGCACATGACCGTCCTTGAAGATCACGGTGGCGACCCACTCGGGATACCTGGCGACGAACATGCCGCACACCGGGCAGCTGGCCCGCGGGCCCGGCTGCGGGACGTCTACGGGGCCCGCCAGGGCGGGTCCCGCCAGCAGGGCCAGGGTCATGAGGATGGCAAGGGCGCGGGCTGCCATTAGCCTCACCAGTTGGCCAGGTCCTTCATCACCATGGTGTAGCGCACACCCTGGTAGACGGTGGCCACGCCCATGGCGATGACGATCAAGGCGGCGGCCTTCATCAGGCCGCCGCGGAACTTCGCCCCCATACGGCCGAACAGCACGCTCACGAACATCATGGAGGGCAGGGTACCGGCGCCGAAGGCCGCCATCAGCAGGGCGCCCTCGAGGGCGCTGGCGGCGGTGGTGGCCTTGACGGCGATGGCCAGGGTCAGGGCGCAGGGCATGAAGCCGTTGAGGGTGCCACCCATCATGGAGCCCACCACCGGCCCCCGTTTCATGGCCGCACTGAAGCCGCTACGCACCAGCCGTGCCGGCAGGAAGCTGACGGCGAAGCGCAGGCGGCTCACCCCCAGCACCTCGAGGCCGATGAGGATGACCACCACGCCCGCCACGATCTGCAGGATCCCCTGGGTCTTGCCGATGATGCCGGTGGAGGTGAGGGCGAGACCCAGCAGCGCCGCCAGGGCACCCACCAGGGTGTATACCCCCACCCGGGCGCCGTGGTAGGCCACGTAGGGCAGCACGCTCCTGTTCTCCACGTCCTTGTTGACGCTCATGAAGAAAGCCGACACCAGGCTGCCGCACATGCCGATACAGTGGCCGCTGCCCAGGATCCCCGCCATGAAGGCGGCGGCGTAATTGAGTTCGGGGCTCACGGATTCCGGTACCCGGATGTAGTCGTGGCGGCGGGGAATTCCGCGTCGTGGACCGCGCGTGAGATCACGTAGGCCTGACGACAGCCGGGACAACAGAAGTGAAGCAGGTGGCCGGCGCTACGCAGCAGGTGGCGGTCCTCGTACACGGTGAGGCCGCACAGCTCGCAGGCCCGGAGTGCCTTGGGGGCGGCGTCCCTCACAGGGTCTCCACCAGCATGCGCTCGAAGGTCTCCCTGTCCGCCTCCCCCAGGATCTTGGCGCGGATGCGGCCGTCGCGGTCCACGAAGAAGGTGGTGGGCAGGCCCACCACGCCGTAGGCGCCGGCCACCTCGGATTTCCGGTCCAGCAGGGTGTCATAGCTGATGTCGATGGCGGTGACGAAGTCATGGGCGGTGTCGTGGTCCTGGCCGACGTTGACGGCGAGGATGGCGACGCGATCCCGGTAGCCCTGGTAGACGGCCTCCACATCCTGCATCTCTTGTCTGCAGAAGCGGCACCAGTCGGCCCAGAAACGGAGCACCACGGGGGTGCCGGCGAAATCCTCGGGGAATGCGCGCCGCTCGCCCTGCAGATCCACCAGTTCGAAGGGCGGTGCGGGGTCGCCCTGGGCCAGGCGCTGGCCCTGCTCGCAGCCGGGCAGAGTCAGGGCGAGGGACAGCAGGAGCCAGGGCATGGGGCGGGGCAGGGGCATGTCAGCCTCCCAGGAGTATGAGGTTGGAACTGGCGATGAGCCAGGTGACGGCCACCAGAAACAGCGCGAACAGGAAGGTGGCCATGGTGTCGAGGCGCCGGCCCGCGGTATCCACGATGGCCCGCATGGAGGCGGTGCGGGCGAACAGGCGCGTCACGCCGTGGCCCAGGGCCAGGGCGGTGGCCAGGAACAGGGGGATGTAGAGCCCGTAGCCCACGAAACCGTACTCCGCCTGCAGCATGCAGAAGGGGCAGTGGTGATGGGGGTGTTCATAGACATAGAGGGATATGAAGGAGATCACCGCCAGGATCGCAGTCACGAAGGCCACCGGCGCCAGTACCAGGAACAGTCGCTGCAGCCAGCGCGTGCGCCGGGACAGCAGGCCGGCCGCTACCGTGAGGCCCAGGACGGCGTAGAAGGCCGCCATGGTGGGCCCGGGCGCCAGGCCCGTGAGGTCGCCGGCCACGGCGTCGCGGTCGCTGCTGAACAGGGTGCCGCAACAGGAGGTGATGACATCCGCCTCCAGGTTGAGGAAATAGGCGAGCTGCAGCCCGGCGGTGACGGCGGCCAGTGGCGCCACCACCAGCAGCAGCGCGTACTTGACCCGCACTAGGGGGTAGTCCGGGGCGCGGTTGTCAAGGCGGTTCATGATCAGCCACACGGCGGCCATAAAGAACAGCAGGATACGCAGGTTGAGGCTGGGAAAGCCGAAATCGTTGGCGTTGAGGGTGCCCACCGCGCACATGGCGCCCACGAACAGGGGCGCCATGCGCTCGGCGTTGAGCACGAACAACAGCAGGGCACCCAGTTGGGTCAGCAGCACGAAGGTGACCAGGGTGGACATCAAATAGGTGCGGCGCTCCAGCCGCAGCTGCAGGGCGCTGCCGCTGGCCGGTTCCCAATGGCGCAGCAGCCGCACCGCAAACAGGGAAGCCATGGCGAGGAACACCAGGCCCACCAAGTCCGCCAGCACCAGGGCGATGATGGCCGGCTGGAAAATCACGCCCCGGCCTCCACGCGCCCGTCCCGCAGGGCGATCACCGTATCCACCAGGGCGGCCTCGTACACCAGGGGGTCATGGCTGGTCATGAGAATCGTCTTGCCCTGGTCCACGAGTACCTCCAGGATGGCCAGAAAGTCCCGCGACATGGCCGTGTCCAGGTTGGCCGTCGGCTCGTCCGCGATGAGCACCGGCGGGTCGTTGATGAGGGCGCGGGCGATGGCCACCCGCTGTTTCTCGCCGCCCGACAGCCACTCCACCGGCGCCTCCGCCCGTTCCGACAGGGCCATCAGCTCCAGCAGTTCCAGGGCCCGGGTCACCAGCCCGCGGCGCGGCGGGCCCAGCGGATAGGCGGGCAGCATGACATTCTCCAGCGCCGACAGACCGCTGATGAGATTGAAGTGCTGAAATACGAAGCCGAAGCTGTGGCGTCTCACCTCCGTCAGGAAGCGTTCCGGCAGACCCGAGATGTCGCGGCCCTCGAGGCGGACACGCCCCGAAGTGGGTCGCGCCAGGCAGCCGACCAGGGTGAGCAGGGTGGTCTTGCCCGAGCCGCTGGGCCCGGTGAACACAGTGACCTGGCGGGCGGCCACCTCCAGGGACACGTCGCGAATGGCGGTGAACTCGTTGTGCCTGCCTTCATTGAAGACCTTGCTGACCTGGCGAAGTTCTATCATGGCGCCTCAGCGCATCACGGCGTCGGGATCGGTGACCGCGGTCTTCCAGTTGGGCACCACCGTGGCCGCGGTATAGGGCACCACGGTGAGGAACAGCAGTACCGCGAGTTGGAACAGATCGACGCGGGGCGTCAGGGTGAAACGCGGGTAAAGGGTGGCCCAGCCCTTCAGCACTGGCTCGAACATGACGGCGGAGGCGCCGAAGACATGGCCATAGGCCAGCAGCACCCCCAGCAGGAAGGCGGTCACGGACACCAGGGCCCCTTCCCAGGTCTTCATGGCGATGATGTCGGCGGTTTCCCAACCCACCGCCTTGAGGATCCCTATTTCGCGGCGTTCCTCGGCGGACAGGCCCGAGGCCTTGTCCCAGGCCAGGATGGCGAAGGCCAGCAGGGCCCCGGAGAACACCGCCAGCACCAGACCCTGGCGCCAGTCGAACAGGGAGGCGTAGGTGCGCTGCATCTCAGAGCGCAGGATGGGGCGGGTATCCGGGAAGCGTTCCACGATCTTCTCGGCCACCTTGGTCACCTCCCGCGGGTTGCGCACCCGCAGGGAGATGTCCGTGAACAGCCCGCGCCGGATGCCGAAGAAGGCGCGGAAGTCCGCTTCCGAGACCAGGATGGCGTCGGCGGTGATGATCTCCGACTCCGGCGTCAGCAGGCGCCGCACCTCGAAGGTGAACAGGCCGCCGTCGTGGCCGCGGAAAGACAATACGTCGCCGGGCGCCGCGCCCCGGGCCCGCGCCAAGCCGCTGCCGATGTCCACCGCGCCGGCGGGCGGGGCATCGGCGGCGGGAACCATGAACGTATAGTTGGCGGCGGTGACGGGATCGAAGTGGTAGCCCCACAGCCGCCCCCGCGCCTGGCGGGCGCCGCGAATGGCCTCGATGTCCGCCATGTAGGCGGCGGAAATGAGGTCGTGGCGCCCCGCCACCATGCGCTGCACCACCACCTCCGGGGCCTGCTCCAGCAGGAGACCCGCCTCGCGCTGGATGGCATCGGTGAACATCATCACCGAGGCCAGCACGAACACCAGCAGGGTGTATACCGCCACCAGCCCGAGATTGCGTGCCCAACGCCGCCCCATGGCCGCCAGGGTGTAGTCCATGAGGTAGCGCTGGCGCTCAATCCATACGGACATGGGCGGTGATCCCGGGTGGCGGCCCCACGACGGAGCCGGAGGGAAAATGGTCCAGGGAGTAGGGGGCGTCCTGGAACGGGGTGTGGAGATCCGCCTGGGTCAGGTGGCGGGTATAGCGGGCCTCGGTGAATAGGCACAGATCCGTGAGTTCGAGGGCCGCCACCAGGGCCTGGTTGCGAGCCATGCGCGCGGCGGCCTGCTCGGTAAACAGGGCGCCGCCGGCCAGGGTCGCGGCCACGGCGATGGCGAGGCCGCCCACCACCACCAGCGCCACGTCGGATTGGCGCGGCCGGCGATCACGGGAGGGGTGTGCAACGGGTTTGCTGTGGACCATGGCCTATCATGGGGCGCCCGGGCCCGCCGCCGGGGGCCCGTCCTGCGCCTTCTCAGGCAGTGCCGGCACTGCCCCCAGGGACCGGCGTTACAGATGGGCGACACGCTGCATGCCGGGGGTGCCCGTACAGGGTCCGAATGGGGTGACCTTCACTGCGATGGTTTTATTTCCGGGCAGTCCTTTCCCGGCACCGAACATCCGTCGCGGTACCCGGCATGGCGCCCGGCTCTCTGGATCGTCCCGGACTATTTCACAATGCAGGGAGTCCGGCAAGCCCCTGCGGCATTCAGTCACCCGTCGGACGCCGGAGCCCTCGGCGCGGCCCCGGAGGGGCTTCACCGGCCCCGGCGGGCATCGAGGCGCCGCAGGAATTCCTCCATCACCTTCAGGTACAGAGCGTCTCCGAGAACCTCGTCCTCCACGCCCGATTCTACGCTCGGGTTGTCGTTCACCTCGATCACCACCACGCCCTTGGGGGTCTCCTTGAGGTCCACGCCGTAGAAGCCGTCGCCGATGAGGTTTGCCGCCCGCAGGGCGGTCTTGACCACCCTGGGCGGGGCCTCGGCGAGGGCGAAGGTGTGCCATTTGCCATTGGTGACCGGGCCCGCGTGGTCGTAGATCTGCCAGTGGTCCGCCGACATGAAGTACTGGCAGACGAACAGGGGCTGGCGATTGAGGATGCCCACGCGCCAGTCGAAGGGGGTGTAGGTGTAGGCCTGGCCCAGCAACAGTTCGGAGTTCTTGAACAGGCGTTTGGCCATGGCCTCCAGCTCGGTGCGGTCCGCCACCTTGAAGACCCCGAGGGAGAAGGAGCCGTCCGGCACCTTGAGGACGATGGGATAGGGGATGGCCTGCTCCAGGGCATCCAGCTCGCCGGCGCGCACCATGACTGTCCGGGGCGTGGGCACGCGATGGCCCTTCAGGAGTTCCGCCAGGTAGATCTTGTTGGTGCAGCGCAGGATGGACTCGGGGTCGTCCATCACCACCATGCCCTCGGCCGCGGCCTTGCGGGAAAAGCGGTAGGTATGGTGGTCGATGGCGGTGGTCTCGCGGATGAACAGGGCGTCGTATTCGCCGAGACGCCCGAAGTCGCGCCGGGTGATGAGTTCCGCATCCATGCCGAGCCTGGTGGCGGCGCGCACGAAGGCCCGCAACGCTTTGGGGTCCGACGGCGGCAACTTGTCCTCCGGGTCGTGGAGAATGGCCAGGTCATAACGTGCCGGCTTGCGCCCCCGGCGGGCCAGCCAGCGCTTGTTGAGATAGGCCTCGAGGGCGGCGAAGAAGGCCGCCTCGTGGGAGGCTTCCAGCTCCTGGAGCCCGAGGGCGCGGATGGCCTTGATGCGCCAGTGACCCTTGAGGGTGAAGTCCACCTTGAGCAAGGGCGCGCGGAAGATCTCGAACAGCTCCCGCGCCAGGTTTTGGAGATCGGTCACCTGGCTCTGGCCGAACAGGATGGTGATGGAGAAGGCGGTGGTCTCCATGCCGGCCTTGCGCCGCCCCAGGATGCGCTGCACCCGGTCATCCAGGTCGGCGGTCTCAAGCGAGTACAGGGAGCGGCCGCTGATGTCGCGCACCGTGCGTACCGTGGGGATGATGCGGTGGCCGCGGGCCTCGGCGAGCAGGGAGCAGTAATAGCCCTCGCCGAGATAACGCTGGGTGCGGCACAGATTCACCACCCGGAGGTCGCGGCGGTCCTGCCACGTCGGATCGGACAGGTAACGGGCGGCGGATTCCACGTTGAAATTGGGATAGTGGGGCTTCCAATGGCTCAGACGCTCCACCAGCAACAGGTGTTCGGACACTACCGGCCTCCGGGCTGTGTCATCGCCGCGTCAGACCACGGCCTCGGCGGCGGACCCGGCGTACAGGGTCACTACGGCCTGGAGGCCGACGCGGCCGTAGCGGGCCATGCGCCCGAACTGCGCGCGGCCGATGGGCATGTTGATGGAGTCCATGAGCGTTTCGCCCTCCTCCTCATCCACGTAGGGGTCATGGACGTAGACGAAGTTGCTATCGAAGCCCGTCACCAGCACCCAGTGGGGCATACGTTCCTGGTAGATGGCCCAGGAGCTGATGAGCACGATGGGGATTCCGCCGGCGTGAAAACGGTGTTCCATGTCCTCCACGGTGAGGGCGCCAGTGGTGATGGGCACCCCCAGGTCCTCCAATTCCAGTTGCATGTCCTCCTGCACCAGGCGGATCACCTCCTTCTTCTCCGGGTCACGTACCGAAGCGATGAAATGTACGCCGTCGCCGCTGACATGCACCTGCGCGCCGAAGCCCCGCCTGGCCGCCGCCAGGGCGAGACCGAAGGGCCCGCAGCCGCCATGGCCGGAGGTCATGAAGATAGTAGTGGCCTCCCGCCACAGCCGCAGTTCGAGGTGCCGCGACAGGCCGGTCTCCGGACGCAAGTGCTTCATGGCCATCATGAGGGCCGCGGGGCCGCAGGTGAACTCGAGGGTCTGGCGATAGAACGGGACGGCAGGAAGGTCGGGGTGCAGATGCGGCGACAGGGATTTTTCGAAGCGCCACGCGTCCATGTGGTCCTCGTAATAGCCCGGCCATTCCCCCAGGCGGCGATAGCCGAGGGACTCATAGAGGCGGATGGCGGCAGTGTTGTCCTTTCTCACTTCCAGGCGCAGATAGGCCCGCGGCCGGGCCCAGGTCTCTTTCTCCGCCGCGGTCACCAGGGCGCGGCCCACGCTCCGGCCGCGCATGTGGTCGGCCACGGCGATGGAATAGAGCCGTGCCACCGAGGTGCCGCGGGAAAACAACAGCACTACGTCGCCCACCAGGCGGCCGTCCTCCTCGGCCACCAGGACCGCCGCATTGCCCTTCTTGACCAGATAGTGCAACTGGCGCCGCGAGATGCGATCCCCGTGGAAGCAGGCCCGCTCGAGTTGGTCGAGGGCGGGGATGTCCGACACGTCCCCGTGGCGGATATGCAGGGTCATGGCATGGTGCCCGTTCCGCGGCACCCTCTCTGGGTCCCATCGACGCGAGTCGTCCGGTGCCGGAGACGGCAGTATGCCCGACTCCGCAGCGATCCCGCGATTTCCAGCGAGCGACGCGGCGGCCCATGCCTTTTCAGCCTTTCGCCTCGTGAGGGTGGGAATGGGGCGGTGCACCGTGGCGATGGTCGGCGGGGACACCGGGGGCGTGGATGTGGAGATGGGCATGGGTGTGGGGGTGGCTGTGCATGGTGGCCGCGTGGAGTCGGCCTTCGTGGAGCAGCACCGCCCGCGTCACCATGCGGGCCAGCAGGCGGTTGTCGTGCGAGACGAAGACCATGGCCTGGGGCAGGGACTCCAGATGGGCCGTCAGGCGCTCCTCGGTGGCGGTATCCAGGCCGTTGGTGGGCTCGTCCAGCAGCAGCACCTCGGGCTCCATGGCGAGCACCGCGGCCAGGGCCACCAGGCGTTTCTCGCCTCCGGACAGGCGATGGGTGACGCGCCCGGCGAGGGTGTCCAGACCCAGGGTTCCCAGGGTGGCGTGAGCCCGTGCCAGGGCGGTCGCGGAGTCGAGCCCCAGATTGAGGGGGCCGAAGGCCACATCTTCCTCCACCGTGGGGCAGAACAGCTGGTCGTCGGAATCCTGGAACAGCAGGCCCACCCGGCGGCGCATAGCGCGGAATTCCTGCTCCGTGCGGCAGGGCCGGCCGAAGGCGGTGATGTGGCCCGCCTGGGGCCGGTGCAGTCCCACCATGAGCTGGAGCAGGGTGGATTTGCCGCTGCCGTTGGGGCCCACCACGGCCACCCGCTCGCCGGCGTGGATGTGGAAGTCCACCGCCGCCAGCACGGGGCGGTCCGGGTAACGGAAGGTGACGTCTTCGAGGGCGATCAGGGGCGGTCCATCCGCCACCGGCGGCGGGCCATGTCCGTGATGGTGGCCGGCGCTGCTGGCGCTCACGTGATGGGCTGGGTGTGGGTATGGGAATGGCCCGTGCCGGTGTCATCGTGGGCATGGGCGTCCTGCCGGATCTCCACCGGTACCACATAGAGCCGGCCGTGGCGCACCCCGGGCTGGGAGATCACGGAGTTGGCGAACTCCTCCACCGTCCGGGTGGGGCCGCGGAGCACGACGGTTTCGAGGCAGTTGTCGTGGTCGAGATGGACATGGAGGGTAGAGACGGCCAGGTCGTGGTGGCGGTGCTGGGCCTCGGTGAGGCGGCTGGCCAGCATGCGCTCGTGGTGATTGTAGACGTAGCTCAGGGTGCCGATGCAGTGGCCGCCGTCGGGGGCCTTCATGCGCTCCGCCTCCAGGCGCTCGCGGATGAGGTCGCGAATGGCCTCGGAGCGGTTGCGGTAACCCCGGGTGACGAGAAACTGCTCGAACTGATCCACCAGTTCGTCGTCCAGGGAAATGGTCATGCGTTCCATGGGGCTCGTGTCTCCTCGCTGAGCGCGGCCGTCGCAACGCCGCCGTGATCCACGGGTCAGGTCCTCGCCTGACGCCGGTAGGGTCGCAGGTAGTGCCATTCGAAGGCCTGCTTCATCCAGTGCACGGGCGCTCCCGCGCCAAGCATCATGCTGCGCTTGGGGTCACGGTATACCACCGAGCCGGCGTCGAGGGTATCCACCAGGCAGATGAGTTCGGTACGGAAGGTGTGATCCTGGGGCTTGCCCTGGATGTGGGCCATCAGGTTCTTGGCCGCGGTCTCGGCCTGAAGGTCCGCCATGTGGGCCTGCTTGGGCCGCCACTCGGGACCGGGGAAGCTGCCGGCATCGCCTGCCACCCATACGCCTTGGGTGTCCGCTACCCGGCACTGGGCGTCGGCCTGGATGAAGCCGCCTGCGGACAGGGGCAGGCCGCTGCCGGCGGCCCAGTCGGGGCCCGTCATGCCGGGGATGAACAGGATCAGGTCGGCAGGCACCTCCCCGCCTTCGGTGACCACCCGGTCCGCCTCCAGGCGCTGGGGCTTGTGGCCGAGGTGGGTGGCGATGTCACGCCTCGCCATCTGCGCCAGCAGCCGGTCCACCGCCTTGTCGCCCATGCGCTGGCCGGGTCGTTCGGCGGGACTGAAGAAGGTGAGACTGAAACGCTCGCGCCGGCCCTGGCGGCGCAGCAGGGTGTCGGTGCCGAACATGAACTCGAACACCGGGCCGCCGCGCATGGCAGAGGGCTCCTTGGGGTTGCCGGCGAAGCCGAAGGCCAGGGCGCCGCCGTCCAGCTCCGCCAGGCGGTCGCTGAAGGCCTTCGTGGGGCCCCAGCCGGCGCACGCGATATGGGCGTGCTCGATGCCCGGCAGCTTGCGCAGGTAACGCCCGCCGCTGGCCACGATGAGGTAATCGTAGCTGAACTCGTCGTTCTCGGTGCGCGCCGTGCGCGTGGCGGCATCGAGGCCGGTGAGGGTGCCTGCCACGTGCTCCACGCCGTGGCGGGCGAAAAAGCTGCGCACATCGATGCGCAGATCGGCCTCGGTGCGCTCGCCGGCCGGCACCCAGATGAGGCTGGGGTAGTAGAACAGTTCCGGTGCCGGAGAGAGTACGGTGATGTCATCTCCATAGCCCTGCTTGCGCAGGGTGCGGACCGCGGTGCAACCGGCGAATCCGGAGCCGATGATGAGGGTCTTGGCCATGGGGCCTCCCGGGCCGTGGTGGAGGTTGACGTATGAAGTCGCTAAGTAAAGTCCCTCCCTGTCCCTCGGGGCGGGATGGGGAGTGGAGACGAACGCGGTGATCTCCGCTCCTCTCGCGCCATGCGGGGCGGTGCGGCTCGCCGTGATCGTTTGGCGCAGATTATAGAGGCTGCCACCGCCCCGGTCAGGCCCCGTCTGCGGGGTCATTCCCGACCACGGCGCGCAAGCTGCGGCGCTGGTGGTGGGCGGGGGGGGTCATGGCATGAAGTTTGTATATTCCCGGGTGCTTTTCATTCCAATTGAATACGTGTGGAGATCGAATCATGACCAAAGACGAGATGCGCGATGCCATCCTGGAGGCCAAGAAGGCCAAGGGCACCACCTGGGAGGCCCTGGGGACCGCGGCGGGGCTGGCCCCCGAGTTCACCTGCTCGGCCTGTCTGGGCATGAACAGCCTGCAGGCCGGACCGGCCGAGGGCGTGGCCGGCGCCCTCGGTCTCGGTCCCGAGGTGGCTGCGGCGTTGCAGGAGTTTCCCCACAAGAGCTGGGACAAGCTCGTGCCCACGGATCCGGTCGTCTACCGGCTCTACGAGATGGTGGGCGTCTACGGCGACACCATCAAGGAGATCATCCACGAGAAGTTCGGCGACGGCATCATGAGCGCCATCGACTTCAGCATGGATATCCAGAAACAGGAAAACCCCGCCGGGGACCGGGTGGTGGTCACCCTGAACGGCAAGTTCCTGCCCTACAAGAGCTGGTAGGAGGCGCACCGCGCCCGGTGAGGGAACACCGGCCGGCCCGCGCGCCTGCCCCGAAAACGGTTTCTGACACCGTTTCTGTGGTCGGGCCGTCTGCACCGTAGCGGGGCATAGCCGACGAGGCTGCGCCATGGAGGTGCATCCCGGCCCCCGTGGGAACGCCGCATGTAGGTCGGGCTTCAGCCCGACATCCCGCGGTGCACCCCGGCCCCGGTGGGAACGCCGGAGGGTATGCGGCTTCTCCCGGCGCGTCCGGAGGGCCGGCTCATGAGCGGCCACGGGGCGCACCGGCATCGCTCTCGAAGCCTGGTCTGGGGTCGCCGGATCGAGGCCGAAACAGGCAGGGCCTTGTGCGATTCTGGTGCCAGACGGCTCGAATTTCCCGAGGTTTCCTTCCAATCCGTCCCTGCTCGTCTAATCTTAATTCTTACCGGTACGGTCCGGTGGCGCGATGTCCCGTCGCGTCAGGATGGAAGATGAGGAGGAGATAATGGTCCACCAAGGCGCTGTGAAAAGGCGTGAACTTCTGCCCAATCCCATGGAGGCACACCTCGGTTCCGCCGTCATGTTGCGGGACGAGGCAGACGGCAGTATCCAGAATGTCCGGCTGGTGAAGGAACGGGAATCGAACCCGGTGCGTGGTCTGTTGTCCGTGCAATCACCCCTGGGCGCCACGTTGTTGGGCCGTCAGGAGGGCGAGCGCATCACCGTCGCCACCCCTATCGGCTCGCGCGTGTTCGAGATCATCGACGTGGGGATGTTGCGGTCCGTCAGCTGACGGTATCGGCTTCGCCTTCGGCCCGCCGCCGCGGTGGGGAGGACCGGAGACGAGGCCGCCTTCATTCATCATAGCCCGTCATTTCCAAATAACCCCGTCCAATCTTTGCTCCCGAGGCCGCGTCGAATACCCCCACGGCCCCCTCCCAGTAACGCACGCTGAGGTCCATGAGCTGGTCCGGTAGCACGGCCCGCAGCTCCAGAGTGCGGGGTGGCTGCTCCAGTTCGAACCTCCAGGACACCGGGTAGCGCCCGCCCCGGGGCGACGTCCACCACGCCAGAGGCGTCAGGCCGACGTCCTTCGCCAACAGGTCCGTGCGCCGGCCGGCGGCATCCACGTGGACGCCGCGGCTGCGGGGATCCACGCCACCGCCGGTGCGCCGCAGTTGGTAGTACATGATATCGGCGCCATCGTCCAACTGCAGGGACACCCAGTCCCAGCCCGCCTGTCCGGGCTCCAGGGCGGACGTGCTCCACTCGCGGTCCAGCCATGACAGCCCCGCCACGACGTGGCGGCTGCCATCCGTCGCCACGTGGCCCGAGGTGGCCATGCGGGTGAGGGAGTAGTAATAAGAGGCGTTGCCCGGTGCCGCCCCCTTCTGGCTGAGCCCGTCCTCGCCCTGGAGCACCGGGGCCTTGAGGGGGACCAGGTCGAGGTGGAGGGCGAAGACGTCGGTGACGGCATCGATGCGCCAGTGGCCGCTGTCCGGGTCCCGCGCCAGGGTCCAGTCCTCCACCCAGATGCGCCGGCCGTCGGCCTCGGCGCCGGCGAGGCCCAGGGCCTCCCGCACGATGCGCTCGCGGGCGGTATGGCGCCCGGCCGCCACATCGGTGAGGGCCAGGTGTCCCATCCACACCTGCCGGGCGGCCCAGCGGGAGGCGCGGTCCGCCGCCTCCGGCGCCAGGGCGATGCGAAAGAAGGTGAGATGATAGCCGAGGGTCCGGCCGTCTTGCGTGTCCAGGTTGCCGGTGATGTACCACCACTCGTGCTTGAAGCCCGGGTGGGGACCGTGGTCGGCGGGGAATTCGAAGGTGCGGGCTTCGAGGGCACGGGAAAAGCCCGCCGTATCGCCTTCCCCCAGGGCATCGCTCACCCGGATGGTAGCGGGTGGCGGTGGCGGGGCATCGCAGGCCGCCAGCAGCAGGACCAGGGTCCCTATGATCAGCCGGCCCATGTCACTCCTCCCGCAGGGTGAGGGCCGGCGGCGTGCGAGCGATGCGCCAGGCCGGGTAGAGGGCCGCCACCAGGGCCGCCCCCAGGGCCAGGGCCACCGCCTCCGCCAGCAGGGGTATGCCGATGAGGGTCTGCATGGTCCAGCCGAAGGCGCGCAGGTACACCACCTTGATGAGCATGAGGGCCATGAGCAGCCCCAGGGGCAGGGCCAGCACCCCCGCCAGCAGGCCCATGAGGGCGCTCTGCAGGAGGATCAGCCCGCCCATCTGCCGCGGCGTCGCGCCGATGGCCCGCAGGGTGCCGTACTCCCGGGAGCGCTCCAGATGGAGGGCCAGCAGGGCACCGATGATGCCGATGACGGCCACCCCCACCGCCAGCAGCCGCAATACCCGGGTGATGGCGAAGGTGCGGTCGAAGACCTCCATGGAATAGGCCCGCAGGTCCCGGTTGGCACGCACCCGCACCCCCGGCGCGGTGGCCGCGACCAGCCCCTCCACCCGGGCCATCACGGCGTCGAGGGTGGCACCGGGGGCGAGGGTGAGGCCGAGGGCGGAGATGGCGTCGTCCTCCCAGGCCGCGGCGTAGGCGGGTTGGTGCATCACCACCAGGCCGCGATCGCTGCCGTAGTCGTAGAACACGCCGCCCACCCGCCACGAGCGCCAGCCGGTGGCCGTGAACAACTCCAGCCGCTCTCCCGCCGCCACGCCATGGCGCCAGGCGTAGGGTTCGGATACCAACACCAAGTCGCCATCCTCCAGGCCCGCCCACAGGTCATTCACCACGGCCCCCTTGAAGCGGAAGCCGCGATCCCCGGGGTCCCTCATGGCCAGCGCCAGGATCTCCACCGGTCCGTGCTCCGACTCCACCGTGACCCGCCGGCCCCGACTGATCCCATCTACCCCCGGCAGGGTCTCCAGCCCGGCCATGAGCCCCGGGTCGAGACGCCCGGCGATGCGGGAGTCGGTGCTCTCGGGGGCGCTCACGTAGATGTCGCTGGTGAGGGTCTGGGCCAGCCACAGTTCCACGGTGCCGCGGAAGCTCTCGATCATGATGCCCACCCCCACGGTGCCCGCCACCGCCACCGTCAGGGCGGCGATGGCCGGCGCGGTGCGGGACAGGGAGCGGGTGATGCCGCGCAGGGCCATGGTACCCAGGGGGGGGTACAGGACCCCCATCACCGGCCCCAGCAGGCGGCCGCCGGCCACCAGCAGGCCGGGTACCAGGAGACTGAAGCCGATGACCGCCATGAACAGCGCCCCGAAGGCGGGTACCAGGGCCCGCGGGGCGACGGCCAGCAGTGCCGCCGCCAGCACGAGGAGCCCGAGGCCCGCTACTGCCAGGCGGCGGGTGATGCCGGTCATGGGGGTCTCGACCACGCTGCGTCTCTGCACCTGGACGGGCTCGCTGCGGGCCGCCTCGCGGGCGGGCAGCAGGGCACTCAGCAGGGTGGCGCCCAGGCCCACCAGCACCCCCTTGGCCAGCACCGTGGGACTCACCAGGAGCTGGTTGACCGTGAGGCTGAAGTAGAGGTCGTTGATGGTGCGGGTCACCAGGCCGATGAGCCCCTGGGCGATGGCCATGCCCGAGACGACGCCGATGAGCGTTCCCACCAGGCCCAGGATCAGGGCCTCGCCGAGGATGAGTCGGAAGAGTTCCCCGCGGGTCACGCCGATGACCCTTAACTGGCCGAACAGGGGGCGGCGGCTCAGCACCGCGAAGGTCATGGCGTTGTAGATGATGAAGGCCCCCACCAGCAGGGCCAGCAGGCTCATGGCCGCGAGGTTGATGTGGAAGGCCTCGGTCATGCGGGCGCCGGCCTCGGTGCGGGCCGCGGCGGGAGTCAGGCGCAGCCCCGCGGGCAGGGTGTCCGCCATGGCCTGCTCCATCCCCGGTTCGAGGATGAGGTCGATGCGGTCCAGCCGGCCGACGCGCCCCAGGAGTTCCTGGGCGGTGGCGATGTCCGCCACCAGCAGGCCGTCCCGGGCCGCCGGGTTGGCGCTGCGGAAGGTACCGGCGATGGTGGCCGTCGCCGTCCCTCCCGCCACTTCTAATACCACGTCGTCGCCCTCCTCGAGTTCCAGGGCCGCCGCCCTGGACGCGGACACCATGATGGCTCCCGGGGTCACCAGCAGGCGTTCCACTACGCCGTCCCCCATGCCCTCGAGGTCCCCGCGGAAGGCGCCGCTGCCCAGGGGGTCGATGCCCATGAGGGTGTAGTTCCGCTCCCCCAGGGTCACGGCGCCGGAGACTACGGGGGCGCTCGGCGGGCTACCGGGGCGCAGTCGGAGGGTGGCGTAGACCGTCTCGTCCACGCCCCGGGGACCCCCTGCGATCTGATGGGTGGCGGTGCCGGAAAGCATCTCCATGGACAGCCGGAAGGCGGTGCGGGCGCTGGCGTTGGTGAGGTCCACGGCGATCACCACGGCGCTGCCGAGGCCGATGCCGGCGATGGCCAGCATCAGGTTCCAGGGATGGCGCGTGAGGTAGCGGCGACTGGCACGCACCAGCCCGCCCAGCACCGGGTTCACCATGCCAGCTCCGCGCCCCCCGCGGTGAGGCGGCCGTCCTCCAGCACCACCATGCGGTCCGCCTGCCGGGCCACCGCCAGGCTGTGAGTCACCACCAGCAGGGCCTGGCCGCCGCGCCGCGCCCGCGTCAGCAGCAACTCCAACACATGTCCGCCGGTGACGGAATCCAGATTGCCCGTGGGTTCGTCGGCCAGCACCAGGGCCGGGTCGTGGGCCAGGGCCCGGGCGATGGCCACCCGCTGTTGTTCACCACCCGACAGGCGGTCGGGAAAGGCGTCACCGGCCTGGTCCAGTCCAAGCTCCGCCAGCAGGTCCTCGACCCGCCGGGCGATGGCGTCCCGGCGCCAGCCGTTCAGTTCCAGGGGCAGGCCCACGTTTTCCGCCGCCGTGAGGGTGGGGATGAGATTGAAAGCCTGGTAGATGAAACCCAGATGGCGGCGCCGCAGGAGGGTGCGGTCCCTTTCCGCCAGCCGCTGGAGGGGCCGGCCGAGGAGGGTGAGTTCGCCGCCATCGGGACGGTCGATGCCCGCCAGCAGGTTGAGCAGGGTGGACTTGCCCGAGCCACTGCGCCCCAGGAGGGCCACCGACTCCCCGGCGGCGATGGACAGGTCCACGCCTTCGAGCACCGTCTTGAATGTCTTGCCCGCGGGATAACGTTTGGTGAGGCCTCGGGCATCCACCGGGACCGTCGATCGGGCGTCGGCGGTTGGGACGTGTTCATCGTAGGGATGGTTCATGGCGGACCACTGGGTGCGGGATAACATGGGGCGGCAATGGAACGCGGGACGCGCGTCTCGCTGTTCGGCTGTCGGCGGGCGCTGTGGTGAGTATGGATCGCTACGGCGACTCTTCCATAACGTATTGTCCTCCTTTACGGTCGCGTCCTCGAACCGATCACCGAGGTTGAACTGCGGTGGTCCGAGGACCGTATTATCGATAACCGGTCACAGATTAGACTACTCATGTCAGGGATCATCACAGGAGGTTCACGCTCCGTGCTGGATAGCAGGTCTCTGGAACCGGGATGCGCAGGCGTTTGATGGCCATAACCAAAGAAAAAATCAGCGCGTTTCAGACCATGCCCCTGTTCGGTGGACTGTCGGCGGATGCCATAGAACTGGTGCTCAGCAAGGGCATAGGGCACCGCCGCCGCGCCGGGGAGTTCTTCTATCATGAGGGTGATGGCGCGGAATCTTTGTTCCTGCTGGAGTCGGGGCGGGTGTCCCTGGTGCGCGAGCACGGCGACGAACTCCTGAGGCTCAAAGAGGTGTCGCCCGGCGATTGCTTCGGCGTGGTGGCCCTGCTCGATTTCGCCGGACGCAATACCTCCGCCGTAGCGCAGCAGGACAGCAGCGCCTGCGAGATCACATCGGAGCATCTCTACGCCTTGTACAACGTCAGCGTCGAGCAGTTCAACCTGTTGTATATGAACGTGGCCCGGGAGGTGTGCCGGCGGTTGCGGCAGACCGACCAGCGCCTGTTCGAGTGCTGGGCGGCCGGGGACCTCAAGGCCCGCAACTGATCGCCGCCACAAGATGGGTTGCGGCAGCCGGCCCACGGCCGGCCGGGCGCACAGCTCGCCCTGCAACAGCTGAACCCAGGCCCGCCAGGTCCTCAACCCCCTGCACGTTTTCGGGCGATGATCGCCATACCCGGTCCGGCCATGAGGCCACCGCCGGCCCCCGCGTGGGCATAGAAGGCTCATTGCTAAAGCGGACTGATTGGTCCAAAATGCATTCATGAGTACCGGAAGACCCCTGGGCTACGACCCCGAAGCCGCCCTGGAGGCGGCCATGGGGCTGTTCTGGCGACGGGGCTACGAGGCCACCTCCCTGGCCCGGTTGATGGCCGTCACGGGTTTGTCCAAGAGCAGTTTCTATCAGGCCTTCGGCAGCAAGCACGCGTTGTTCGAACGCTGCATGGAGCGCTACAGCGCCTACATGGTGAAAACCATGGATGCCATGCTGGCAGAGGCGCCCTCGGGACGGGTGTTCGTCGAAAGACTACTCATGGGCATCGCGGACGAGACCCGCGGACCGGGGGCACGGCGGGGCTGTCTGGTGATGAACTCGGCTTCGGAGTTCGCCGGCCGTGATCCGGTCGTCGCCGATCTGGTGGCCCGTAGCACGGCCTCGTTCATGGCGGTGTTCCGGCGCGCCGTGGAACGGGCCAAGGCGGACGGCGAGATCCCGCCCGACAAGGACACAGGGGTGCTGGCGGCCTATATCCTGACCAACGTGGCGGGCCTGCGCACCATGGTGAAGGCCGGCGCCGGCCCACAAGAGGTGCGGGCCATCGCCGCCGTGACCCTGGACGCCCTGGATTGATCCCCCGGATTGATCCCATGGGGCCTTCACCCGGACTTATCGTTAACGTGAAAGTCGCGAAGCACGAACTCCCCCTCTCCCTCTGGGACAAATCCGTCGGGAACGGATTTGAACGCGCCTTGGCGCGGCCCGTAGGGCGCAGGGCAGGATGCCCGGAGTACAGGGATGGGGTGAGGGAACGAACATGGCGATACGCGCTCCTCTTTCATCATCTTGGGCGGCGCGTATCGCCATGAGAGTTAGCTCGCCCGCAGAGTCCGTGGGCGTAGCAGAGGAGAATTTCCTCTCGCCAAGAACGCCGAGAACGCCAAGGAACCTGTTTGATTGTCGGGATGAATCCCGACCTACATTCGTGCCGAATGAATGGGCGGTGGGGGGTGTTGTGTAGGTCGGGCTGTAGGTCGGGCTGTAGGTCGGGCTTCAGCCCGACACCGAACCCTGGCGGAGGGTTCCGGCCCGGCCTGTGGCATGAGCGGCAGGGTTTAATGTCGGGATGAATCCCGACCTACATCCGTGCCGAAGGAACAGGTGGTGGTGTATCTATATAGGGTTGGCGCTTACCGCGAGCGAAACATTCACCCACAGATTCTGCCGCCGAGCCTTTTTTTTCACCAAATATGGACCGAATGGTCCATTACCGGGGCCCTGGCGCCTCATCCCCATCTCTCTGGCAACTAGAAGGAGCCACCATGACCGACTTTCCCTATCACGATCACAGCACCGCCCCCGCAGCCGCCAAGCCCCTGCTGGAGCAGGCGGAAAAGGCCTACGGCATGCTGCCCAACCTGCTGGCCAAGATGGCCGAGGCCCCCGCGCTGCTGGAGGGCTACTGGACCCTGACGGCGGTGTTCGGTAACTCGTCCCTGTCCGCCGCGGAGCAGCAGGTGGTGCTCATCACCACCAGCCGCATCAACGAGTGCATCTATTGCGTGGGCGTGCACAGTGCCCTGGCGGACATGCAGAAGGTGCCCAACGAGGTCACCGACGCCATCCGCGACGACCGGCCCATACCGGATCCCCGCCTGGAGGCCCTGCGCACCGTCACCCGTCGCATGGTGGAGCAGCGGGGCTGGCTCAAGGATACGGAAGTGGAGGAGTTCCTGGGCGCCGGCTTCAACAGGGAACAGCTGTTGGAGGTGGTGCTGGGGGTGGGCCTGAAGACCCTGTCCAACTACACCAACCATATCGCCGGCACGGAGCTGGACGAGGCCTTCGCCGGGCGCAGCTGGCAGCCCTGACGGACCGTCTCTGGCGGGACCTGCTTTTGCGTCCCGCCGGTGGCGGTGGCGGGCTGTGCTATGTCCTTGCCTGGCCGGGGGGATTAGAATAGCCCTGACTTTCAGGGCTATACGCGCCGCTCGAGATGATGAAAAAAAGAGCACCTATCACCATGCTCGTTCCCTCAGCCCATCCCTATACTCCGGGCATCCTGCCCTTCGCCCTTCGCCCTGCGGGCCGCGCCAAGGCGCGTTCAAATCCGTTCCCGACGGATTTGTACCAGAGGGCGAGGGGGAGATCGTGCTTCGCGACTTTCACTTTAATATTATCGGCCCTGGAGCATTCATGACGGATCTGTTGACCCTGTCCCGCGCGGCGCGCCTGGTGGGTATTACCCGGGGCGAGTTGCAACAACGCATCCGTCGCGACGAGCTCGACACCTTCGAGGGCAAGGTCAGGGTGTCGGACCTGTTGCGGGCCTTCCCCGAGGCCAGGCTGGAGGATGATTCCACCCTGGAGCGGGTCAATCGCATCAAGTCCGCCGCCACCCCGGAGAAGGAGCCCAAGTACGAACTGCCCTCGGCCGAGGTGCTGGCGCAGCGAGTGAACATCCTGTCCCACGAACTCACGGCGGCGCGTGCCGAGCTGGCCGGCTACGGCGAGCTGGTGGAGTCATTGACGGGGCGGCTGGCGGATTTGGAACAGGCGATGGGCGAAGAGCAGGGCGGGCGGGTTCGGGAACTGTTCCGCTGGCTGGAGGAACAGGTGGCCGCACGCCCCCGGGAACCCAGGCGCAACGCCGCCCTGCTGGCCAAGGACACCTTCCTGCGCATGCTGGCGGCCCAGGTGGAGGTGATACCCAGCGGCCATGATTTCTTCGTGGAGGGCAACGTATCCATACTGGATGCCGGCCTGCGCTCGGGGCTGGCCCTCAAGTACGGCTGCACCAGCGGCAGCTGTGGTTCGTGCAAGGCCCGGGTGGTGACGGGGCGGGTGCTCAAGGTGCGAGATCACGAATACGAGTTGAGCGAGCGGGAGCGGGAGATGGGCTACGTGCTCATGTGCTCCTACACCGCGGTGACGGACGTGATGATCGAGGCCGATGAGGCCAAGGGGGAGGAGGATATCTCCCCCCAGAGCATCGATACCGCCGTCCGCCGGCTGGACCGGCCCCGGGAAGACCTCGTGGTGCTGCATCTGCGTACGCCGGCCACCCAGCGCCTGCGTTTTCTGTCGGGCCAATCCGCCACCCTCGAACTGCCCTCGGAGGCGCGGGGCCGGCTGCCCCTGGCATGCTGTCCCTGCGACAGTCAGAACCTTGAGTTCCACGTTCACCGGGGTAGTGCCTCGGCCCTGGCCCGGGAACTCTTCGACCATGATCTGGAGCCGGGCGCGCGCGTGGTGGTGACGGGCCCCGAGGGGGACGCCCTGGAGGATCGGGGGGAGACCAGCCCGATGCTGTTCATCATCCATGAAAAGGGCTTCTCGGCCCTCAAGGGCTTCATCGAAAACGCCATCTCGGCGGACGATGCGGAGCGTTTTCATCTCATCTGGATTACGTCAGATCCGGAGGGTCGTTACATGGACAACCTGTGCCGGGCGTGGTCCGATGCGCTGGAGAATTTCGCCTACGAGCCCGTGGTGATGGCCGCGCCCCTGGATGGCGGCGAGAGCAGGCAGGCCATGGACGAGGCCCTCGGGCGGGTGGAGGACATCGATACCTGTGAGGTCTACGTGGCCGGTGCAGAGGAATTCACCGGCGCCGTGACGCCGCTTCTCCAGGCGCGGGGGGTGGCCGCGGAGCGCCTGCAGTTGCGACGGCAGGGTGGTGATGCCGGCGCGGATGTTTGAGGGGCTGATATGAGTTCCAGCCATGGAGCGGGTGACCGCGAAGGCGTTCACGGTGCCAGTAGGTTCCCGCAATTGGATCTGTGCGGGAAAGCCCTCGAGGCGGTGGGTCACGGCGTCATGATCGCCGAGGCCGGAGGGGATATGTCCATCGTCTACGTCAATCCCGCCTTCGAGCACCTGACCGGATACTCGGCGGATGCCGTCCTCAACCGCAGTTGCCGTATCCTCGATGGTGAAGAGTCGGGCCAGGACGGCCTGGCGGATTTGAAGACGGCGATTGTCGCCGGGGAATCCCGTCATGTGGTGCTGCGCCAGTATCGGCGGGACGGTACCGCCTTCATGAACCACCTGAGTCTGTCTCCCATGCGTGACGAAGGGGACGAGATCAGCCATCTCATGGTGGTGATGGAGGACGCCAGCGAGCGTATCCGCCACCAGGAGCAACGGATAGCGGAGGCCGAGGCGCAGCGGGACATGCTGGTGCGGGAGGTGCATCACCGCATCAAGAACAGCCTCCAGGGGGTGTCCGGGTTGCTGGCCCGCCACGCCTACATGCATCCGGAACTCGCCGATATCCTCAGGGAGGCCTGCGCCCAGGTGAATGCCATCGCCATCGTCCATGGCTTGCAAGGCAGGGCCTCGCGCACCGACCTCGATCTCCTGGAGCTGGTGGAGGCCATCGTCGAGACGGCGCGTGGCGGGGGCGCGATGTCCATCGAGACCCGGGTGGAGGCCGGTCCGGATGGTGGTGCCTGGGCCAAGGTGAGGGGCGATACGGGGGTGGCCGTCGCCCTCATCATCAACGAACTCATTCGCAACGCCCAGAAGCATGGTGCTTTCGGCGATGGTCGCGGGATCGACGTCACCGTCAGGTGCGACGCTGCAGGGACTTACGTCGAAGTGGCGAACAGCGGTACCCTGCCTGCCGGATTCGACCTCCAGAACGGGCATGGCCTGGGTACGGGGCTCGAGTTGGTCAGGTCCATGCTGCCCCACAAGACGGCCACTCTCGGCATTTCCGAGCACGCAGGCCGGGTGGTGGCGGCCCTGAGACTCTCGGCGCCCGTAGCCGCCTGAATGCCCACCACCCGCCGGCCTTGCGGTGGGTTAGCGTGACGTCCGTTTATTGCTTTGCATGGAATGCATCTGGCAATGTGCCTGAACAGAGGCGATATGAAATCGTCCGGCAGTTCGCTCTTTCGGCTTCGAAAATACACCCGTTTCCCCGTATAATATATGGGTATTTTGTCCTGCAGAGTAATGGATTCAGGCGACGAATAATGACCAAGAAACTACTCATCGCCGACGATGATGGCGTGGTACTGGCGACCCTCAGCATGGGCCTTCGACAGGCGGGTTACCAGGTGGTGGAGGCCCGGGACGCGGAATCCGCCTACCAGGCCGTGAGTACGGAAAGGCCCGATGTGGCGGTGCTCGATATCCATATGCCGGGTATGAGCGGCATCGAGCTGTCGAGGAGGCTGTTCGAGGAGTTCCAGGTCCCCGTGGTCTTTCTCACCGCCTATGACGAACGGGAACTGGTGGAATCGGCCATCGGTACCGGAGCCTTCGGTTACGTCATCAAGCCCATCGACGTCGCACGGCTCATCCCGGTCATCGAGACCGCGGCGGTGCGCGGGCAGGAGGTGGCCGGCATCAAGGGCGCCATGGACAAGAACAAGCAGATCAATGCCGCCGTGGGTGTGCTCATGGAGCGCCACCGCGTGTCCATGCCCAAGGCCCTGGAGGCGATGCGGGCGGTGGCCCGGCGCGACCGCAAGAAGCTCCATGTGCTGGCCCTCGAGATCCTCTCGGCCACCGAGCAGGACAACCGGTTTTTCGACGAATTCAAGGAATCCTGACCCCCGGGCGGATGCTCCCGTGACGCCGCCCATTACTCCCTCCCGTACCGCCCTGTGACCTTCCACCGGTGATCCCGGGAAAAATTCCCGGCGTTTACCGGCCGTTTTCCCGCGCCCTTTGACATTTTCCCCGTGCCACCGTCGAATGCCCCACGGGCTAAAATAATTAATGGAAACAATAAAATAGCTTTCCCTGCGCAGGGTGTCGCCGGAGCGATGAGTTCTTCCCCTTGACCGCCGCCGTGGCTGTCGGGGGCGCCTAAAGGAATCCTCGCCAGGGACGTTAACCTCGGTAACGCCGGCCATTCCCCCGCCGGCGTCAGGGCCCCGACAGGATGTCACCGGCCGGTCACCGCAACGGATGCCCTTCCTGTTCCGGCGCCTTTCACGAGCGCCAAGCCCTAAACCCGCAATGCCAGGCGTCGGTGCGTCCGCCGCGATCCTTGGCGCCCTTCGGCGCCGGTCGTGAGCGCACACAAAGTGCCCCGGCGGCATCGGTGTCCTGTATTCCGCCCCACGAGGGAATGGATGCGGGTCACCGGCGGACCATTCCGCGCACGGGTTACGGGAGCAAGGGTATGAAACAGGCGAGGTCAGACCAACGGCTCACGGATGGACTACAGACGGTTATGAACAACTTTTTCGAACAAGCCATGTGTCAGGCCCTCGGCGACCGCATCTCCTGCGAGATATTCCGTGTCTCCCAGATCGCCATGATGCTGGTGGACAGGAGAATGTCCATCGTTGCTGTGAACCCGGCCTTCACCCGCACCACCGGTTATGACTTCTACGAGGTGATGGGGGAGAACCCCAGGAAGCTCTCCTCCGGCATCCACGACCGCCTGTTCTACGAGACCCTGTGGCAGTCCCTGCTGGACCAGGGCAGCTGGTCGGGCGAAATCTGGAACCGCCGCAAGAACGGCGAGATCTACCCGGAACACCTGCGCATCGATGCCATCAGGAACGCGCAGGGCGAGGTCACCCATTACGTGGGGATGTTCACCGACATCACCAACGAGAAGGGCATGCAGAAACGCCTGCAGAATCTCGCCTTCCATGACACCCTCACCGGCCTGCCCAACCGGGCCTACCTCAAGCAACGGGTCAACGAGTTGCTGGGGGAGGTGAATTCCGGCTCCGCGCTGCTGTTCGTGGACATCGACAACTTCAAGCGCGTCAACGACGAACTGGGACATTCCTTCGGCGACGAGATCCTGCGTATCGTCGCCAACCGCCTGCAGGCGGCGGTGCGCCAGAGCGACGTGGTGTGCCGTCTCGGCGGCGACGAGTTCGTGATCGTGTTGCCGGATCTCACGGACGTCGCGCGTACCGAGGCCATCGCCGGCAAGATCCTCACCCAGCTGCAGAGTCCCATCACCAGCGGCGATCACGAGATCGGCCTCACCGCGAGCATCGGTATCTCCTTCTATCCCAAGGACGGCGAGGACTTCGAATCCCTGTTCCAGTACGCGGACGTGGCCCTGTACGACGCCAAGGGCATGGGCAAGAACGGCTATTCCCTCTATCGCCGGGAGATGAGCACCACCTTCCGGAATCGCCTGGCTCTCGAGAAGGACCTGCGGTTGGCCATCGAGGGCGGGCTCATCGATGTCTTCTACCAGCCCAAACTCAATCTCGTCAGGGGTCGGGTCAGCGGTTTCGAGGCCCTGGCCCGCTGGCACCATCCGGAGCACGGCTGGATAGGGCCCAACGTCTTCATCCCCATCGCCGAGGATGCCGGCATGATCGACAGCCTCGCGGAGCACGTCATTCGGCGCGCCGTTCGCCAGGTCAGGGACTGGTCGCTTCAAGCCCGATTTCCCTACGAGGTGGCCGTGAACATCTCCAGCAAGCAGTTCCGCACCGGCGGCGTCGTGCACCTGATGCAGGACATCGTGAATGTAGAGGGTTTCCCGCCGGAGCAGGTGGAGATCGAGGTCACGGAGAGCCAGCTGATGGAGAACAGCAGGCAGTCCCAGACCATCATCGAGGCCCTCAAGTCTTTGGGTATGCATATCGCCATCGACGACTTCGGCACCGGCTATTCCTCACTGGGCTATCTCAAGCAGTTCCATGTGGACCGCCTGAAGATAGACAAGGTGTTCGTCCAGGACATCGGTACTCCCGGCAATGACGAGGAGCTGTGCGACGTCATCCTGTCCATCGGCAACACCCTGGGCATCAAGGTCACGGCGGAAGGGGTGGAGAAACGGGAGCAGTTCGACTTCTTCAGCCAGCGCCGCTGCGACGAGCTGCAGGGCTATTACATCGCCCGGCCCCTGCCGTGGGACCAGTTCGGTCCCGACGGGTCCTTCAACACGGGAGTGCAACAGTGACATCCGATCTATCGCAATTTCACGAGGCCTTCTTCGAGGAGGCCGCCGAGGGCCTGGAACTGCTGGAAAGCGGACTGCTCGCCCTGGTCGAGGGCAATCAGGATGAGGGCCAGATCAACGATATCTTCAGGGCCGCCCATTCCATCAAGGGCGGCAGCGGCATGTTCGGGTTCACCGAGATCACCAACCTGACTCACGTCATGGAGACCATGCTGGACGAGATGCGTGCCGGGGATCGGCAGGCCGGCCGTGAGGACGTGGACCTGTTGTTGAAGGCCACGGACTGTGTGAGTGCCATGATCGACGCCCCGCGTAGCGGCAACCCTGTGGATTGCGCCGAGGCGGAAGACATGCGCGCGCGTCTGGAGGCCCGCCTGGCGGTTGCCCCCGGGGCTATGCCCGCCGCGCTTCCGGCGGGCGACGCGGTCGAGGTGGTCGAGGCCGCCGGGGAATCCGCGCGTGGTGATTGGCGGATTCGTTTCGGCCCCACTGCGGCCATGTACGCCGAAGGCCACGACCCCCTGCGCATCATGCGCGAACTGGCTTCCCTGGGAGAGGCGGAGGTCAGCGTGGATGCCGCCCACGTCCCGCCCCTCGAAGACTTCGATCCGGCGGGGGCCTATCTGTGCTGGGAGATCATCCTCAAGGACGGGCCGGGCCGGCGGGAACTGGAGGAGGTCTTCGCGTGGGTCAAGGACAGCTGCGAACTGACTATCGAGAGTGAACACGAGGCGGGCACCACGGCCCGCCCCGTGGCGCCCGCGCCTGACAACGTCGTGGCCATGCCGGGTGCGGCGCCGGAGTCCGCGGCGCCGGCCCCCACGGCGCCGGCCCCCGCCGCAGTGGCCAGCGGCGCTGACAACGGTGCGCCGGCGACCAGGGAATCGAGTTCCATCCGCGTCAGCACCGACAAGGTGGATACCTTGATCAACATGGTGGGCGAACTGGTGATCACCCAGTCCATGCTGGGCCAGTTCAACGAGGAGTTCGAGCTGGTCCAGTTCGAGCGCTTGAAGGACGGGCTGGCCCAACTGGAGCGCAACACCCGCGAGTTGCAGGAGAGCGTCATGCGCATCCGCATGATGCCCATCAAGGCCTCTTTCAGCAGATTCCCGCGGCTGGTGCGTGATCTCAGCCAGGGGCTCGGCAAGTCGGTGCGGCTGGAACTGGTGGGCGAGCATACCGAACTGGACAAGACGGTGCTGGAGAAGATCGGCGACCCCCTGGTCCACCTGGTGCGCAACTCTCTCGATCACGGCATCGAATCGGCAGAGGAGCGCCGCGCCAAGGGCAAGGACCCCACGGGCGTGCTGCGCCTCAAGGCCAGCCACCAGGGCGGCAATATCGTCATCGAGGTGAGCGACGACGGTGCCGGCCTCAATACCCGGCGCATCCTCGACAAGGCCATCGAAAAGGGCATCGTGTCGGCCCAGGACGAGCTGAGCGACGAACAGGTCGCGGACCTCATATTCCAACCCGGCTTTTCCACCGCCGCCCAGGTCAGCGACGTCTCCGGAAGAGGCGTCGGCATGGACGTGGTGCGCCGCAATATCAATGACCTCAACGGCACGGTGGACGTGAAGACCGTGCCCGGCGAGGGCAGCACCTTCACCATCCGGCTGCCCCTCACCCTCGCCATCCTGGATGGCCAGCTCATCCGGGTGGGGGAACAGATCTATGTCATTCCCCTGATATCCATCGTCGAGTCCCTGCTGGTCAATCCCGGCCAGATCAAATCCATCGGCGCCGACTTCGAACTCTACCGGCTGCGTGACAACTACGTGCCGGTGGCCCGGCTGCACAGCATCTTCGGTGTGGATGCGGCCAACGCCGATCTCAAGAAGGGTCTGCTGGTCATCGTGGAATCCAACGACGGCCGGCTCGGGCTCATGGTGGATGACCTGCTGGGGCAGCAACAGGTCGTGATCAAGAGCCTCGAGAGCAATTTCAAACGCGTATCCGGTATCTCGGGCGCCACCATTCTCGGCGACGGCAGTGTCGCCCTCATCCTTGATATCTCCGGGCTGGTGAAGATCTGCCAGAACCGGGGCGAGCAACAGGACAGCGGAAAAACCGAAGACCGAACCATCGAGGCAGTGGCATGAATTCCATGAATGCGGAACAGATCAGCGGCCAGGTGGACCTGGCTCTCGGCGCCAACCAGTACCTGACCTTCAGTCTCGCCGATGAGGAGTACGGTGTGGATATCCTCAGTGTGCGGGAGATCATGGGATGGGGCGCTGCGACGCCCATTCCCAACGTGCCCAGTTACATCAAGGGTGTGATCAACCTCCGCGGCACCATCATCCCCATCATCGACTTGCGCGAGCGCTTCAATCTGGAAAAGCAGCCCTACGGGCCCACCACCGTGGTGGTGGTGCTGCAGGTCAAGGGCGCCAAGTCGCAAAAGACCGTGGGCGTGGTGGTGGATGCGGTGTGCGACGTCTACGACATCGATGCCGCGAGCCTGAATCCGGCACCGGACTTCGGCGGGGCCTTCGACACCGAGTTCGTGCGCGGCCTGGCCACGGTCAGTGACAAGATGATCATCCTCCTGGACATCGAACGACTGGTGGAAGTGGGTGTGCTCAAGGCGATCACCTGACGGAGCAATGGCCATGACGACTCGCATCAGGACAAAGGCAGTGGCGGTGCGGCCCGGGCCCCTGAAGGTGGCCGTGCGGCCACCACGGAGGTCCGGCGGACGCAAGCCGTTGGTGCCCCCGCCCCTGTGGATCGAACTGCTTGCCGGGACGGCCTGGCGGGGCTGAGCCCGCGACCCGGACAGTCCGCAACAACGACCCCATGCCACCGCCGGAGTGGCCCTGACCAGAGGTGAAGACATGAATGTAATGGAACGCGAGTACGCGACCGAGGGGCACCACGGAGCAGACGATGCCGCTCTCATCGAGCACAGCTTCGCGGCCGTTGCGGGCCAGGCCGAGGAGTTGGTGGAGCGGTTCTATGACCGTTTGTTCACCGACTATCCGCAGGTGCGGGGGATGTTCGCCGACACCGACATGGTGGAGCAGCGCAAGAAGCTGCTGGCCGCCCTGGCCCTGGTGGTGCGCAACATCCGCAAGCCCGAGGCCCTGCACGATGCGCTGGCGGAACTCGGCAACAAACACCGGGGCTATGGCGTGCAGCCCGAGCACTACACGGCGGTAAAGGATGTCCTGCTGAAGGTCCTGCCGGAGATGGCGGGGGATCAGTGGACGGAAGAACTCGGTGGGGCGTGGGACCGGGCCCTCACCCATGTAGCGAACACCATGCTTGGCAACGAAATGAACCGAGGAGATACGGCAGTGGATATGAGTGCACAGCGGATTGAAGAGGTGGATCACGGCACGGGTGCCATCGACAGTTTCGAAGTCTATAAGGACATCATCGAGAAACTCCCCCTGAACGTGATGATCGCGGATGTGGACGAGAACATCGTCATGGTCAACGAGCGGGCGCGTGAGACCCTGCGGGGCCTCGAGCCTCAACTGCGGCAGTACCTGCCGAATTTTTCCGCGGATGCGGTGGTGGGGGGCAGCATCCATCGCTACCACCGCGATCCCGGTGCCATCAAGGGCATCCTTCAGAACATGAGGCCGGGCGACAAGCGCACCGGGGAGATCACCCCGGGGCATTTCCGTTTCGCCCACGAGACGCGGGTGCTTACGGACGGCCGGGGCAATCGCATCGGCTACATCGTGCAGTGGCGGGATGCCACCGATGAGTATGAACAGGCCACCCGGGCGGCGCGCCTCCAGGGCGCGGTGGACGGCGCCCAGACGGCGATGATGATGATCGATCGGGACCTCAACATCACCTATGCCAATCAGGCCACCGTCGATCTGCTGTCCCGCAACGAGGCGGTGTTGCGCCAGACCTATCCGGGTTTCAGTGCCCGTGACATCGTGGGTACCAACATCGACCGCTTCCACGCCAATCCGGCCCACCAGCGCCAGCTGCTGGCCAACCCCGCTAACCTGCCCTATGCCACGGACATCAAGGTGGGGCCTCTCATCTTCAGCATCAATGTCACCGCCATCCGTAATCTCGATGGTGATTATGTCGGCAGCACCATGGAGTGGCAGGACGTCACCGAGTTGCGCAGCCGCGAGCAGGAGGTGGCGCGCCTCCAGGCGGCCATCGACGGCTCCACTTCCAACCTCATGCTGTGCGATGAGGATCTCAACATCAGCTATGTCAACCCGGCGGTGGTGAACATGCTGGCCAAGCGGGAAGCGGTGCTGCGGGAGCGTTTCCCGGGCTTCGTCGCACGGGACCTCGTGGGCAAGAACATCGACATCTTCCACAAGAACGCGGCCCATCAGCGTGGCCTCCTGAAGGATCCCGGGCGCATGCCCTTCACTACCCAGATCAAGGTGGCCGACCTGGAGTTCGAACTGAACGCCACCATGATTCGCGATGTCCAGGGCAACTACCGGGGCAACATGGTGGAGTGGAAGGACATCACCGAGCAGAAGGATGGCGAACGCCAGATCCAGGAACTCATCGATGCCGCCACCCGGGGCGAACTGGACCAGCGCATCGATGCCGCCAAGTACTCGGGGTTCATGGCCACCCTGGCCAATGGCATCAACGACATGATGGATACGGTGGTGGCCCCCATCAAGGAGAGCGTGTCGGTCCTCGAACGTCTGGCCGAGGGTGACCTCAACGAGACCATGAACGGTGAGTTCCATGGCGAGTTTGCGGTGATGCGTGATGCCGTGAACGGTTCCATCGTCAACCTGCGCAACATGGTGACGGAGATCAACGACTCCAGTTCCAACATCGCCTCCGCCGCGGGGGAGATCGCCCAGGGCAACACCGACCTCAGCCAGCGCACCGAGGAACAGGCGGCCTCCCTGGAAGAAACCGCCTCCAGCATGGAGGAGCTCACGGGGACGGTGCGCCAGAACGCCGACAACGCCCGCCATGCCGATCAACTGGCCGTGGGAGCCCGGGACAACGCCGAGCGCGGCGGCGAGGTGATGGACAAGGTGGTGGCGGCCATGGGCGAGATCACCGGCAGCAGCAAGAAGATCTCCGACATCATCAGCGTCATCGACGAGATCGCCTTCCAGACCAATCTGCTGGCCCTCAACGCGGCGGTGGAGGCGGCGCGGGCCGGCGAGCAGGGCCGCGGCTTCGCGGTGGTGGCCACCGAGGTGCGCAATCTGGCCCAGCGCAGCGCCAATGCCGCCAAGGAGATCAAGGCCCTCATCAAGGACAGCGTAGAGAAGGTGGGTGAGGGCAGCCAACTGGTCGACGAGTCCGGCAAGACCCTGGAGGAGATCGTTGCCTCGGTGAAGAAGGTGAGCGACATCATCGCCGAGATCGCCGCCGCCAGCGAGGAGCAGTCCACCGGCATCGAGCAGGTGAACAAGGCGGTGGCCCAGATGGACGAGGTGACCCAGCAGAACGCCGCCCTGGTGGAGCAGGCGGCGGCCGCCAGCGAGTCCCTGGATGAGCAGGCGGGCGGGCTCAAGGAGCTCATGAGCTTCTTCAAGGTGGACACCGGCGGTGGTCGCGAGGCCGCGCCGCGGCGCCCGGCCGCCCCCGCCCCCAAGGAGCGCGGTCAGGGGACACGGCCGCAGCGGCCCCAGCAGGCACCGGCCCGCCGGCCGGCCCCCCGCCCCGCAGCGGTGGCGGAGGGCGGGGAATGGGAGGAGTTTTGATGGCTCCATCCGGCAATCGCGGCAATCCACCAGGGGCTGAGCCGACGTGTGCACCATCGCGGTAATCAACCAGAAGGGCGGCGTGGGTAAGACCACCACCTGCGTCAACCTGGCCCATGCCATCGCCCATGAAGGGTATCGGGTGCTGGCCATCGACCTCGATCCCCAGGGTCACCTGACGGTGGCCCTGGGGGGAGACGCGGCGGCGCCCGGCGTGGACCGCGTGTTGCTGGAGGACGCCGCGATGGCCCCGGTGGGCCGCGAGGTGCGGCCCAACATCATGCTGGTGGGTACGGGGCCGCGACTGGCCCGGGTGGAGCACGCGAAGCATGGCGATCCCAACCGCGCGAAGTTGTTGCAGCGCGCCCTGGCCGGCGTGTCCAAGGACTATGACTACATCATCATCGACTGCCCGCCGTCTTCCGGCCTGCTGGCGGTGAACGCCCTGCTGGCCGCCGACGAGGTGCTCATACCCGTGGTGGGCGATTACCTCACGGTGCAGGGGCTCGGCCGTTTCCTGAAGATGCTGAAACGCCTCGAAGAGGCCTTCGACCGCCGCATCCGGGCCTGGTTCACCTTCACCCGTTTTCATCATGATCGGCGCCTCGCCCTGGAGGTGAGGAGGCGGGTGATGGAGCGCTTCCCGGCACGGGTGCTGGAACCGCCCATCCGGGAATCGGAGACCCTGGCCGAGTGCCCCACCCAGGGCAAGAGCATCTTCGAGTACCGGGAGAGCAGCGAAGGCGCCGAGGACTACCGGTTGCTGGCACGCAACTTTCTCGCCGCCGTGACCCCCTGACAGAGGCAGGAACATGTCCGAACAAGACCTGATAAAGGATGACCCCTTCGACTGGATCGACGAGATGGCCGCCGATGCCGGCGGCGATGGCGATGCCGCCACGGCGCCAACGACCGTAGCCCTGGATGCCGGGGCCCTGGATGGAGACGGGGAAAGCCCCGGAACCCCGGAGCCGGCACAGGAGACGACCCTCGGCGCCGCGGAAGGCGCGGCGGGAGCGGCACAGGAGAGCGGCATCTTCGCCAGCACCCCCGTCAGGCTGCCCGCTCAGCTCACCCGCGAAGCGGTGCCCGAACTCAAGGTGCGCCTCGCCGCCATGCTGGCGGAGGAGGAGATCGTCCTGCTGGAAGGCGATGGCGTGAGCCTGTGCGATACCGCTGGCCTGCAACTGCTGGCGGCGTTTTTCAAGACCGCCGAGCGGGACAACGTGTTCGCGGGTTGGCACGGCGCCTCGGCGGCGCTCAGGGAGGATGCCCGGACCCTGGGTCTGGAATCCATGCTGGCCCTCGAAGATGCCTGAACCCTGAGGAACGCCGACGACCGGACATCCCTGGCCGGCATCGGCACGGAAGACGACAGGGCCCAATAGCAGCGTTTTGCCAACCAACGAGAACAAGAACCATGAACATGCAGGCCACGACGGTGGAGCGCGGGACACGGGAATTCAATTTTTCCGACAAGGACTTCCGTTACATCAAGAAGATTGTCCACGAGCATTCGGGCATCGCCCTGTCGGATGCCAAGCAGGATCTGGTCTATGGCCGCCTGTCGCGGCGCCTGCGTCACCACGGCATGACCAGCTTTCGGGACTACTGCGCCCTGCTTACGGATACTCAGGACGACACCGAGTTCGGTGAGTTCATCAACGCCATCACCACCAACCTGACGTCCTTCTTTCGTGAGAACCACCACTTCGAGTTCATGGCCGGGCAGGCCCTGCCGGCCCTCATGGAGGCCAACCGCGTGAGTCGCCGGCTGCGTATCTGGTCCGCCGGCTGCTCCACCGGGGAGGAGCCCTATTCCATCGCCATGGTGGTGGCCGAGCAGCTGCCCGCCGACTGGGACGTGCGCATCCTGGCCACTGATCTGGATTCCAGCGTGGTGGAGCGCGCGGCCGCCGCTGTCTATCCCCTGGAGCGGGTGGAAGGAGTGACCCTGGAACGCAAGCGCCGGTGGATGATGAAGGGCGGTGGCGGGCAGCGGGGCCTGGTGAGGATGCGGGACGAGCTGCGGGACATGATTACCTTCAACAAGCTGAATCTCATGCACGACTGGCCCTTCAAGGGGCCTTTCGACCTCATCCTCTGCCGCAACGTGGTCATCTACTTCGACAAGGACACCCAGCGGGTGCTGTTCGAGCGCTTCGCCAACGTTATCAATCCCCGGGGGTATCTGTTCCTCGGCCACTCGGAGACCCTGCATAACGTCAGTACCCGATTCGATCTGCTCGGCAAGACGGTCTACCAGGTCAGCGCCTGAGTCACGGCGCCCCCAGCAAGGACAAGAACATGGATATTCCCCTGGCTATACCCGAGTTCGAACACATCAACCGCTACTGGGACCGGGGGCGCATGTCCCCGGCCGCCAAGATCCTGCCGGGCGAATACTACGTCACCCGCAACGAGGAGCTCATAACCACGGTGCTGGGCTCCTGCGTGTCGGCCTGCATCCGGGATGCGGAGTCGGGCATCGGTGGCATGAACCACTTCATGCTGCCACTGCTGGGTCTGCAGGGCAGCCAGTCGACCCCGGCCAGCCCCGTGTTCGAGACCCGTTACGGCAACCATGCCATGGATCGCCTCATCGCGGACGTGGTGCGGGCCGGGGCCCTGAGGCAGAACCTCGAGGCCAAGGTGTTCGGCGGCGGCCGGGTCCTGAGCCAGATGACCGACGTGGGGCGCAAGAACATGGAGTTCGTGGTGCAGTACCTGGAGCAACACCGTATCCCCGTGCGGGGCAGCGACCTGGGGGACATCTATCCCCGCAAGGTGGTGTATTTCCCGCGCACCGGTGCCGCCTACGTCAGGAAGCTGAAGACCATGCACAACGACACCATCATTCGACGGGAAGAGGAGTACATGCACGAACTCGAGGAGTCACCGGCCCTGCGCCGGGCGGCCGGTACCTGAGTCGTGGCAGCCCATAAACCAATGCGCATCGATTCAGGAGACAACCGGTGACTGCGACAGCTGTAAGAGCCAACAAGAAGATACGTGTGCTGGTCGTGGACGATTCGGCCCTGGTGAGGAAGCTGATCACGTCCATGCTGAACGAGGACCCCGACATCGAGGTGGTGGGGGCCGCCCAGGACCCCTACGTGGCCCGCGAGAAGATCAAGGAACTCAAGCCGGACGTGCTGACCCTGGACGTGGAAATGCCCCGCATGGACGGCATCACCTTCCTGCGCAACCTCATGCGCCTGCGGCCCATGCCGGTCGTCATGGTCTCGTCCCTCACGGATCAGGGGGCCGACGTGACCCTCCAGGCCCTGGAACTCGGCGCCATCGACTTCGTGACCAAGCCGAAGATGGATCTCGCTCACTCCTTCGAGGGCTATGGCGAGGACATCCGCGAGAAGATCAAGGGGGCGGCGGGCGTGGAGCTGCGGGCCATGGAGATGACCCAGATGCGGCGGCGCATGGTGGAGCAGAAGCAGACGGCAGACGCCGTGCTGCCCCAGACCAACGGCGTCGCGCGCTTCAGGACCACGGACAAGCTCATCGCCCTGGGCGCCTCCACCGGCGGCACCGAGGCCATTCGCGAGGTGTTGTGCCGGCTCGACCCCGCCATGCCGGGGATGGTGATCACCCAGCACATCCCGGCGGCCTTCAGCGGCCCCTTCGCCCGCCGCATGAACGACAACTCCGCCCTCGCGGTATGCGAGGCCGAGGACGGCCAGCAGATCCTGCCGGGCCATGCCTACATCGCCCCCGGCGACCGCCACCTGGTGGTGGAGCGGGACGGCGCGCGGTTCATCATCAGGCTCCACGACGGGCCGCGGGTCAACCGCCACAAGCCCTCGGTGGACGTGATGTTCCGCTCGGTGGCCCAGAACCTGGGGCCCAATGCCGTGGGCGTGCTGCTCACGGGCATGGGGGACGACGGCGCCCGGGGCCTCAAGGAGATGCAGGAAGCCGGTGCCCCGACCCTGGCCCAGGACGAGCACACCAGCGTGGTCTGGGGGATGCCGGGGGAGGCGGTCAAACGGGGCGCCGCCGACCATGTGCTGCCGTTGCAGGACATCGCCGGGAGCCTCACCGGCATCGTCGCCGCCATCAAGAACTGAGGCGTTTTATCGCAACACAGACCCGGCGAGGTTTCCGGAGGTTAAGGTTTCCGGGAATGCGTCATGACACGATGACAGGAGGCACCATGGATACCAACATCAAGATACTCGTGGTGGACGATTTTCAGACCATGCGTCGCATCGTTCGCAACCTGCTGGCCGATATCGGCTTCACCAACACCGCCGAGGCCGACGATGGGGCCACGGCCCTGCCGATGCTGAAGGCGGACAGCTTCGATTTCGTCATCTCGGACTGGAACATGCCCAACATGCCCGGCATCGAGCTGCTGCGGAACATCCGCAGCGACGACAAACTGAAGAACCTGCCGGTGCTTATGGTCACCGCCGAGGCCAAGAAGGAGCAGATCATCGAGGCCGCCAAGGCCGGGGTGAACGGCTATATCGTCAAACCCTTCAACGCCCAGACCTTCCGGCAGAAGATCGAGAAGGTCCTCGAGAAGGTGGCGTGAGACAACGGGAAACGAAACCCTATGAACCAGGCTCTCAGTGACCACGACACCCTGCTGCCCCTGGCCCGCCGGCTGGTGGCGTCCATCGAGGCAGACGATGCCGGGGAGACGGAGCACGCCCTCGCCGAGCTGACCCGGCTGGGTGAGTCCACCCTGTACCAGCGCCTCGGGGAACTCACCCGGGAACTCCACGACGCCCTCGACAGCCTGCGCGTGGGCGAGGATCTGTCCGCCATCTCCGCGGAGACCATGCCCGAGGCCAAGGAGCGGTTGGACTATGTCAACACCCTCACGGAACGGGCCGCCACCGACACCCTGGACGCCATGGACGTGAGTGTTCCCATGGCCGAGATGCTGGGGGAACGCGCCCGGCTGCTGGCCCGGGAGTGGGATCGGGAGCCCCCGGGCCAGCCCCTCAACGGCATGGCCGGCGAACTGCGCGAATTCCTGGGTGATGCGGCCATGGCCTCCGATCTGTTGCGCGTGAAGTTCTCGGAGGTGCAGATGGCCCAGGGCTTCCAGGACCTCACGGGCCAGATCATCAGGCGCGTCACGGACATCGTTCAGGAGGTGGAACAACGGCTGGTGGAACTGGTGGTGACGGTGGGGCAGGGAGATGGACGACCGCGGCAGGGCGTACCACCGGCCGCGGCGGATGCCATCGCCGCCGAAGGACCGGTCATCCCCTCCATGGCCCGGGGCGACGTGGTCAGCGGCCAGGACGATGTGGACGATCTGCTGGCGGAACTGGGATTCTGAATCGTTGCCTGTCCCCTGCGGAGTTCGTTCGTGCCCGCATCGCCGCGGTGGACCCCGAGGCCGAGGGCATCGCGCGCGCCATCGCCGGCCTGGCCCGGGACACCATCACCCGGGTGCGCTCTATCACCCGCCAGTTGCGGCCCGTCACCCTGGATCGCCTGGGACTGCGGGACGCCATCACCGAGACCGTCCGGGAGTGGGCGGCAAGGCATCCGGGGGTCCACTGCGACCTGTGCATCACGGGGGTCTTCGATGCCCTCGACTGGTCCCAGAACATCGCCTTCTTCCGGGTGCTGCAGGAGAGCCTCACCAACGTGTCACGCCATGCCGGGGCGGAGCGGGTCTGGGTCAGCATGACGGGGCGACAACTCTGCCACGACGGAGACGCTGCGGGGCCCTTCACCCTCGTGGTGGAGGACGACGGTCGCGGCCTGCCGTCCCCTGTCCGGGATGGGGGGCTCGGCCTGATGACCATGAGCGAGCGCATGGGGGCCTGCGGCGGCGAACTCGAGATCGCCCGGGGCCGGGCGGGCGGTGTCCGGGTGACGGCCCGCCTCGGCACATCATGAAGCCCGCCGTACCATGACCCGCCGGCAGACCATGACGGTCCTGCTGGTGGATGACCACGCCGTGGTGCGCGCCGGCATCCGCTGCCTGCTGGAGCATGAAGGATATGCCCGGGTGGTGGGGGAGGCCGCCCGGGGCGAGGAGGCGTGCCGGCTCTATCCCACCCTGGAGCCGGACGTGGTGGTGATGGACATCTCCCTGCCGGGCATGAGCGGCATCGATGCCACGCGGCGCATCTGTGCCCGGGATGAGCGGGCCAGGGTCCTCATGCTCAGCGTCCACGACAACGCCCTGTTCGCCCAGCGCGCCTTCGAGGCCGGGGCCCTGGGCTATCTCACCAAGTCCAGTGACGGCACGCTGCTGGGGCAGGCCCTGGAGGAGGTCTGCGAGGGCCGGCGCTACCTCGGCCCGGACATCGCCCAGGCCTTCTTCGCCCATACCGCCGCCGGTGCCGGAAACCCCCTGTGCACCCTCGGCGAGCGCGAGTTCGCCGTCTTTCAGCTGCTGGTGGCGGGGCATTCCACCCAGGGCATCGCCGAGCGCCTCCACGTGTCGTCCAAGACCGTCTCCAACAACGTCAGTGGCATCAAGCACAAGCTTGGTGTCCAGACCACCGTGGAGCTGGTGCATCTCGCCCTGCGCCACGGCATGATGGAGTGAGCCCGCCGTGAACTGCCGGAACGACAGCGCCACCATCCAGGCCCTGGAGCTCTTCGAGGAGGCGCCCGAGGCGACGCTGCTGGTGGGCCCTGAGGGCGGAATCCTGCTGGCCAACCGGCATTGCGAGGCGGTGTTCGGCTACGGCGCCGGGGAGCTGTGCGGCCTGCAGGTGGAGGCCCTCATGCCCACCCACTGTCGCCTCGATCACCTCGCGTGGCGCCGCGCCTATGCGGCCTCGGGCGGCGCGCCTGAACCTGCGGCCGCGGTTCACTGCCGGCTGGATGCGCCGCGGTCATCCCCGGCCACGGGGTGCGACGGCTTTGCACATGGCGCGCCACTCTTGATAGCTTATATAAGCGATTGATTGCCCCAATACGTCACCGCCATGGCGGTGGTGTCCCCCCCTTTGTTTCCGGAGATCGTGTTGAAGACAGAACAGCAGTGGCTGGACGAGCATGGGGCCGTGTCCCTGAGGCGGCTGCTGCCCCGCATCGAGGCCCGTTTCAAGGACCAGACCGACGCCGCGGAATGGGACGCCTACGTGGACCGTGTGCGCCGCCATTTTCCGCGCCTGTTCGGTCATCTCCATGCCCTTTATGGCAGGAACTACGATTTCTTCTACCATTTGGAGGCCATCCTGGCCGCGGCCACCGAGATGTGGCTGGCCCGCCCCGGCGAGCTCAAGGCCCTGGACGCCATGCGCGAGGCCGACCCCCACTGGTACCAGTCCAACCGCATGGTGGGGGCCATGTGCTACGTGGACCTGTTCGCCGGCGACCTCAAGGGCCTGCGGGAGCGCCTGCCCTACCTCACGGAGATGGGCATCACCTACCTCCACCTCATGCCCGTGTTCAAGGTGCCGGCGGACGACAACGACGGCGGCTACGCCGTCTCCAGCTACCGCGAGGTGGATCCGGAGCTCGGCACCATGGAGGACCTCGCCGCCCTGGCCACGGAGCTGCGCCACCACGGCATCTCGCTGTGCCTGGATTTCATCTTCAATCACACCTCCGACGAGCACGAGTGGGCCACCCGGGCCCTGGCGGGAAGCCGCGAATACCAGGCCTACTACCGCATGTTCCCCAACCGGGAGATGCCCGACGCCTACGAGCGCAGCATGCCCGAGGTGTTCACCGATGACCATCCGGGGGCCTTCACCTATCGCACGCGCATCAAGAAATGGGTATGGACCACCTTCCACACCTATCAGTGGGACCTCAACTACGAGAACCCCGCGGTGTTCGCGAGCATGATCGAGGAGATGCTGTTCCTGGCCAACCAGGGCATCGAGATCCTGCGCCTGGACGCCGTGGCCTTCATCTGGAAGCGCCTCGGCACCAACAGCCAGAACCTGCCCGAGGCCCACCAGATCATCCAGGCCTTCAACGCCATCGCCAGCATCGCGGCGCCGGCCATGGTGTTCAAGTCCGAGGCCATCGTGCACCCGGACGAGGTGAACAAGTACATCGGCATCGAGGAGTGCCAGTTGTCCTACAACCCCCAGCTCATGGCCCTGCTGTGGGACGCTTTGGCCACCCGCGACGCCCGCCTGCTCTACTACGCCATGGCGCGCCGCTTCGCCATCGCCGAGGGTTGCGGCTGGGTCAACTACGTGCGCTGCCACGATGACATCGGCTGGGCCTTCGCCGACGATGACGTGGCGGCGGTGGGCTTCAAGCCCGGCGAGCACCGGCGCTTCCTGACCCGCTTCTTCACCGGCCAGTTCGAGGGCAGCTTCGCCCGCGGCGAGCCCTTCCAGGAGGACCCCGTCACCGGTGACGCCCGGGTGTCGGGCATGGGGGCCTCCCTGGCGGGCCTGGAACGGGCCCTGGCCGAGGGTGACGCGGAAGAGACGGAACTGGCGGTGCGCCGGATTCTGCTGATCCACGGCGTCATCATCACCATCGGCGGCATCCCCCTCATCTACCTGGGCGACGAGATCGCCATGCTCAACGACTATGACTACGGCCGCGACGCGGCCAAGCAGGGGGACTCGCGCTGGCTCCATCGCACCACCTTCGACTGGGAGCGGGCGGAGCAGCGCCGCGACGAGGTGACCGTGCCCGGGCGTGTCTACCAGGGCCTATTGCGGGTCATCCAACTGCGCAGCCAGAATGCCGCCTTCGCCTACGCCGATACCGAGTTCACCGAGACCGGCAACAAGCACGTGTTCGCCTTCTTCAGGAGCAACGACCAGCACGTGGTGTTCGTGCTCGCCAACTTCAGCGAGCGGGAACAGCGCCTGGAGGCGCGGCGCCTGCGCCAGATGGGGATGCGCAAGACCATGGTGGACCTCTATGCGGGCCGGGTGGTGACGGCTACCCAGGAACTCGTCATGGAGCCCTACCAGTTCATGGTGCTGTCGCGGGTGGCGTGATGGCCGCGGCGGGACAGGCAATGGCGCGCTGCGGGCGCCGGTCCTTAACTATCACCACCGCCGCTGATGCGGGGCCACCGATCCCGTCTGCAGGGCTCGCAACAACAAAAATGCCTTGAATCTAATAAAGGAGACATATGGGCAAAAACGAGAGACACCTGAGCGAACTCTTCTCCGCGGCCAACAACCGCAGGCTGGAGGTCATTCACGGCCATCTCGGGCCCCGGGCCCGGCAGATCGTCAACCTGTTCTATTCCGAACTCCTCGGCAATCCCGAGGCCGCGGTATTCCTGGACCACGAGATGGTGTCTCAGCGCCTCATCGCGAGCCAGACGGCGTGGCTGGACGACCTCTTCAGGCCCCGCCACAGCCATGACTTCACGGACTTCATCGCCCGCCAGCGGCGCATCGGCCAGGTCCACGCCCAGATCAATCTGCCCATGGAGCTCCAGGTGGAGGGCATGCGGGTGATGCGCCGGGAGATCGGCCGCGAGTTGGCGGCGGCGGCGGCGGACAAGTCCCAACTCATGGACTACCTGCTGCTGGTGAACGAACTGCTGGATGCCGTCGTGTCCCTGATGAACGAGACCTACATCGAGGACCTGGTGGCCCACGACCGCAACACCCAGTCCCTGCGCATGCACACCAGCGGCTACAACCTGGCCCTGGAGTGCGAGCAGCAGCGCGCCGCGCTCTACGACTGGCTGGCCGGCGCAGTGGGGATCCTGGGGCTGGAGGCGGAACTGAACGGCAACGACCTGCCCACCCTCGGCCGCTCGGATTTCAACCTGTGGCTGAACCACAAGGCGGCTCTGACCTTCGGTGAGTCCATCGACATTGAGCGTCTCAAGGAGGCGGTGGAGCGCATCGACGGCATACTCCATCTGGCCGCCGGCGAGCGTCGCAACGGCCTGCATCGCGGCTACCGGCAGCGCCTCGCCGAACTGGAAGAGGCGGTGCATGGGGCCGGCGTGGTGTTGTCCCTCATGAGCGAGCACATGGTGCATCACGAGGGTGCCCGGGACCCCCTGACCCGGGTGTTCAACCGGCGCTACCTGCCCACCGTGTTCCGCCACGAGAACGAGGTCTGCCTCAAGTACCACGCCACCAGCTCGGTGGTGGTGACGGACATCGACCACTTCAAGGAGGTGAATGACACCCACGGCCACGATGCCGGAGACCGCATACTGGTGGAGTTCGCGGAACTGTTGCTCGGCGGGGTGCGGGCCGGCGACTACGTGTTCCGCTTCGGCGGCGAGGAGTTTCTGCTGTTGCTGGCGGGGGCGAACGCGGAGCAGGCTGCGGACCTCGCCGAGCGCCTGCGTATCCAGGTGGCGGAGCATCGCTTCACCACCCGGGATGATGTCACGGTGCCCCTGACGGCCAGCTTCGGCGTCGCCCGCCATCTCTGTGGCCCCGACTACATGGAGAGCGTCAAGCGGGCGGATGTGGCCCTCTACGAGGCCAAGGAACAGGGCCGCAACCGCTGTATCATGGCGCCGGAGCCCTGAGGCGGCGGGCGCGATCGGGACCCGCGCATGACCTCGGCCCGGTCCCGGCCGCGCGTTTGCCCGGAAAGTAGGAGTCACTCCCGGGCCCGGCCCGCATCCTGACGACGAGGAATAGGAGCATGAACGGAGGCGACTTCGATACGGTCATCGTCGGTGGGGGGATCACGGGCACCGCCCTGATGTTCGTCCTGGCTCGCTACTCCGACGTCAAGTCCATCGCCCTGGTGGAGAAGCACGGCGAACTGGCGGCGCTGAACTCCAGCGGTCGCGCCAACAGCCAGACCCTGCACTGCGGCGATATCGAGACCAACTACACCCTCGAGAAGGCCGCGCGGGTCAAGGCCATCGCCCACATGATCGTGCGCTACGGCGAGGGTTTCCCCGCTGCCCGGCGCCACATGCGCGCCTTCCCCAAGATGGTCCTGGCGGTGGGGGAGGCCGAGGTGGAGGCCCTGCGCCGGCGCCACGCCGAGTTCGCCGGCACCTTTCCCTACATGGAGTTGTGGGAGGCCCCCCGCATCGCCGAGGTGGAGCCGGACGTGGCTTTGGTGGACGGCCGCCCGCGGCCCGAGCCCATCGTCGCCAGCGGGGCCCTGGGGGAGATCTGCGCCATCGATTACGGCGGCCTGGCCCACTCCTTCGCCGCCCAGGCAGCCGCGGACGGCGGCACCCGCACCGAGTTGGCCCTGGGCACCCGGGTGACGGGCATATCCGTCGATGGGGACGGCTACCGGGTGGAGACCAGTGGTGGCGGCTACGACGCCCGCTCCGTGGCGGTGTGTGCGGGCGCCCATAGCCTGCTGTTTGCCCACCGCATGGGCCACGGCGAGCATCTGTCCCTGCTGCCGGTGGCGGGCAGCTTCTATTTCACCCCCCGGCACATGCGCGGCAAGGTCTACACCATGCAGGATCCCAAGCTGCCCTTCGCGGCGCTCCATGCCGACCCCGACCTGCTGGTGCCCGGCAAGACCCGCCTCGGGCCCACCGCCCTGGTGTTGCCCAAGCTGGAGCGCTACCAGTGGGGCACCTACCTGGATTTCCTGCGCGTGCTGGGCCTCGACCTGCCGGTGGCCAGCGCCCTGTGGAAGCTGTTCGGCGACACCACCATCCGTAACTACATCCTCCGCAACATGCTGTTCGAGGTCCCGTGGTTGGGCAAGCGGCTGTTCCTCGAGGACATTCGCAAGGTGGTGCCCTCCCTGGCCCTCGGCGAGCTGAGCTATGCCCGGGGCATGGGTGGGGTGCGCCCCCAGGTCATCGACCGCGAGCGCCGCGAGATGTTGTTGGGCGAGGCCGTCGTCGATGCGGGCGGCGGCCTGCTGTTCAGTATCACGCCGTCGCCAGGGGCCAGCACCTGCCTCGGCAATGCCATCCAGAATGCCGCCAGCCTGGTGGCACACCTGGGGGCCCGCCTGGACCACGGCCGTATCGACGAGGAACTGGGAGGCGTGGAGGCCCTGGCGGCGGCGGGGCGGGAGGACCAGGGTGCCGTGGCCGCCGAGACATGGGCCGGGAGCAGGGAATCGTGAGTGGTCGATAACCAAACACGCGGGGCGTGGATCGCCGGCGGTTGGGTGTAGGGTCGGGCAGGCGCGATGGCCGGATTTGACGGCGCCACGACCTCATGTAATCTTTAAGTAACCGCCGCGTCACCCTGCCCCCGTGGCGCCGGCGTCTCCACCACCATCGCCAGTTCGGTCTCGTCGGACCTTGCCCCGTCCGCAGCCCGCCGGAACTCCCATGCCTGCCGGTGCCATGCGCTGGGCATGGCCCCGGCGGGCATAAGAAAGCGGCCCCGGCGGCCGCTAAAGTGTCTCAAGACAATTTTAAAGGCCACAGGCCACTTCACCAGAGGGCAGCACGGGTATGACCATGTCTCCCCAGCGACCCCGCGCCGGGCGGCGATCCGACCCGGCACGCACCGCAGCGCAGCGGCCCGATCTGCAGGGCCGGATGCCCCGCATCCACCTTTTGGAAGGCGACCTCCTGCACTGCGGTCCCTTGGCCGCGGTCCTGGAACGGGCCGGGTTTCGCGTCCGCGTCTACCCGCGCTCCGCGACCCTCGCCGCGGCGTGCGCAATGACGGATGGCGAAACGCCCGCCGCCGTGGTGATGGGTGCCCGGCTGCCGGCAGGGGCCGGCGGCGACGGTACCCTCGCCGCCCAACTCGGCAGCGCCCGTGAACTCGGCATCGCGGTGGTGGTGGTCACCGCCGATGACGATGTGCAGACCCGGATGGCGGGATTCCGTGCCGGCGTCGCCCGCTACCTGAAGGCGCCGCCGGACCCCGGGCGGCTCACGGAGACCCTCGACGAACTCACCCATCGCCAGCCGACCCGGCCCTACCGGGTGGTGATGGTGGATCCCGACACCGCATCCCTGGAGGCCCAGGCGGCGCTGTTGCGGGATGCCGGCATGGCGGTGCAGACGGTATCGGCGCCGTTGGAGACCCTGGACACGGTGGCGGCGTTCACCCCCGACGTGGTGGTGATGGAGATCCACATGGAGGAGGCCAGCGGCCCGGAATTGGCGGCCCTGTTACGGGAACGCCATACCGGCATGGAACTGCCCATCCTGTTCCAATCGACGGCGCCCGGCGCCGGTCGTGATCTGTCGGCCCTCAGACTGGGTGGCGACGATTGCCTGATGAAGCCGGTGCCTTCCCACCACCTGGTGGCCGCGGTGACGGCCCGCGCGCGCCGTGCCCGCCAGGGCAATGCCGTCCACCGGCGACTCGCCGATACCGTGTACGAGTGCGATCGCGAGTATCAGGCCCTGGACCACCATGCCCTGGTGAGCATCACCGACGCCAAGGGCGACATCATCTACGCCAATGACCGTTTCTGCCGCGTCAGCGGCTATCATCGCGACGAGTTGCTGGGCCAAAACCACCGCATCATCAAGTCCGGCATCCATCCCCCGGAGTTCTACGAGGACCTCTGGCGCACCATCGCCGGGGGAGGTATCTGGCAGGGGGATATCTGCAACCGCCGCAAGGACGGCAGCCTCTACTGGGTCACCTCCACCATCACCCCTTTCCTGGATGACACCGGCAGACCCTACCAGTACGTCTCCATCCGTACCGACATCACCGCCCTCAAGCTGGCGAAGGACGAGCGCTCCAAGCTCTCCCGCATCGCCCAGGAGACCACCAACGGGGTTATCATCACCGACGCCGAAGGCCGGGTGGAGTGGATAAACGCGGGCTTCACCCGCATCAGCGGCTATGGCCTGGAGGACATGCGGGGCCGGAGTCCCGGGCACCTGCTCCAGGGCGAGGCCACGGATACGGCGACGGTGCGCCGCATGCACGAGGCCCTGGCGCATCTGGAGCCCTTCGAGGTGGACGTGGTCAACTACACCAAGGTGGGGCGTCCCTACTGGGTCCACATCGCCTGCGATCCGCTGCATGACGACGCCGGCGCCCTCCAGGGCTTCATGGCCATCCAGTCCGACATCACCGAGCAGGTCCATGCCCGGGAGGCTCTCATCACCGCTCGCGACGAGGCGCAACAGGCCAACCGCGCCAAGTCCGAGTTCCTGTCGCGAATGAGCCACGAGTTGCGTACGCCCATGAACGCCATTCTCGGTTTCGGGCAGCTCCTGGAGTACGACCCGGCACTGTCGGAGGACCACCGCGACAATGTCCGTGAGATCCTCCAGGCCGGCCACCACCTGCTGGAACTCATCAACGAGGTACTGGATCTCTCGCGCATCGAGTCCGGCCGCCTCGAACTGTCGGTGGAGGCGGTGGAACTGTGTCCGGTGGTGGAAGAGGCCTTGAGCCTGGTGGCCGGCCTGGCCCAGAGCCATGGCATCCAGATGCGTCATGACGGCCTGGCGGGGGTGGCGGTGCGCGCCGATCGCATGCGTCTGAAGCAGGTGCTGCTGAACCTGCTCTCCAACGCCGTCAAGTACAACCGCGACGGCGGCAGGGTGGTGCTCACGGTGCGGCCGGTGGGTGGCGACTGGCTGCGCATCCAGGTGGAGGACACCGGCTATGGCATCCCCGCCGGACGCCTGTCCGAGCTGTTCGAGCCCTTCCGTCGCCTCAATGCCGAAAACAGCGCCATCGAAGGCACCGGCATCGGCCTCACCATCACCCGTCGCATCGTGGAGATGATGGGAGGCACGGTGGGGGTGGAAAGCGAGGAGGGAGTGGGCAGCACCTTCTGGATCGAGCTGCCACGGGAGTACCTGCCGGAGTTCGATGACGATGCCGGCCCGGGGGCCAGCGAGGCCGATGGCCGGCCGGCGGGCGATGGCGGTGAGGTGGCCACCCATACCCTACTCTATATCGAGGACAACCCCGTCAACCTCAAGATGGTCGCCCAGATCCTCGGCCGCCGCCGCAACATCCGCCTTCATACCGCGCATCTGCCGGGCATCGGCATCGAGCTGGCTACGGCCCACCACCCCGACCTCATCCTGCTCGACATCAACATGCCGGACATGGACGGTTACGCGGTCCTGGATGTCCTGCGCGCGCGGGTGGAACTGGCCGAGGTCCCGGTGGTGGCCATCACCGCCAACGCCATGCCCCGGGACATCCGCTACGGTATGGCCGCCGGCTTCACCGCTTACCTCACCAAGCCCCTGGACGTGACGGCCTTCCATGAAGTCCTGGACCGGCTGCTGGACGGCAGGCCAGAATCCGTCCCGCCATGATCCGCGGCGCCGGCGCCATGGGACCGCTGCCACCGTCCGGGATGGCCGGGAGGCGCCTGTGACCACGGGGCTGGAATCCCATCTCGGACTCATCTATGCGGTCTACGGCCTCGCCTTCTTCAGCCTCGGGGTGGTGGTGTCCGTGCTGCCGCGCTCCGACAACGGCCTCCCCTTCGCCCCCCACCTGGGATGGCTGGCGGCCTTCGGCATGCTCCATGGGCTGCTGGAATTCGTCGAAGGCCAGCGCCTGCTGGCCTCCGCGCCCTGGCTCGACTGGGCCGGCGGGACCCTGCTGATCCTCTCCTACGGTGCCCTGCTGGAGTTCGGGCGGCGCATCTGGAATATCGCAGAAGGGCCCTTCAGGCTGCCCGCCGCCCTGGTTCAGGGTGCGGCGGTCGCCGGCGTGGCGGTATTCGTGCTGGGGGCGGCCGACCCTCTGGCCGGCCTGGAAGCCGGCAGCCGCTGGCTGGCCGGCACCCCGGGGGCCGTGCTGGTGGGTGCCGCATTGCTGCTCTTCGCCGGCGCCAGGGCGCGCCATGCGGGCGCAGACGCCACCATCCACTGGCTGCGTGCGGCGGCACTGGCATTGCTGGCCTACGGCCTGCTGACCCCGTTCCTGACCACCGCCTATGCGCGCCTGCCGGCATGGCTGCCCACCAGCGGCGATTTCCTGGACTTCACCGGCCTGCCGGTGCAACTGCCCCGCGCCCTGTGTGCCGTGCTGGCGGCCGTGGCCTTCGTCATGCTGGTGCGCCGCTCCGGCCGCCGCGCCAACACCGCCCTGCGGCGCGTGGTGAACACCCTCGACGGCTTCGTCTACCGCTGTCGTGACGACCGTCACCGGAGCATGACGTCCGTTACCGACGGCGTCCTCGGGGTGACCGGCTATGCGCCCGAGGCGTTTCTCGACCCCGCCGAGGTGCATTACGGCCGCTTGATCCATCCCGACGACGTCGACGATGTCCGGACCGGGGTCCAGGCGGCCACCGGTGCCCGCCGGGATTTCGACCTCAGCTATCGCATCGTCAGCCGCGGCGGCGGGGTACGCTGGGTCCATGAGCGCGGCCGCGGCATCCGCGGCCTCGGCGACCGCCTGCGCTACCTGGAGGGCCATATCAGCGACGATACGGCGCGCCAGGAGGCCATGGAGGACCTGGCCCGCACCACCCGCCTGCTGGACAGCATCGTCGAACACGTCCCCAGCATGATCTTCGTCAAACGCGCCGCGGACCTGCGCTTCGAATACTTGAATCGCGCCGGCGAGACCCTCCTCGGACGGCACCGGGAACAGGTCATCGGCGGCACCGACCGCGACCTGTTCCCCGAGGAGCAGGCGGCGTTCTTCACCACCAAGGACCGCGAGGCCCTGGAAAGTGATGGGGTGGTGGATATCCCCGAGGAGACCATCGATGCCCGTCGCGGCCCTCGCGTGTTCCACACCCGCAAGATCGCCATCCGAGATGACCGGGGCGAGCCCCGTTACCTGCTGGGGATCTCCGAAGACATCACGGAATCCCGCCGTGCCGCCCTGGCGCTGCAGGACAGCGAGGCCCGCCTCCGGGAGGCCCAGCGCATCGCCCGGGTGGGGAACTGGGAGCTGGATCTCGCCAGCGGCCGCCTCGATTGGTCCGAGGAGATCTTCCGTCTCTTCGAGATCGACCCGCACCGCTTCGCCGCCAACTACCAGGCCTTCCTCGATGCCATCCACCCGGCGGACCGCGAGCGGGTCGACGCCGCCTGCAGTCGTTCCCTGGAGGACCGTACACCCTACGTCATCAGCCACCGCCTGCGCATGGGCGACGGACGGATCAAGTGGGTGGAGGAACGCTGCGTCACCGACTTCGACGGCGACGGCCGGCCCCTGGTGTCCCGGGGCACGGTCCAGGACATCACCGAGCGCCATCTCCTCGAAGAAGAGTTGCGCCAGTTCCGGGCGACCCTGGACCAGACCCTCGACTGCGTGTTCATGTTCGCGGCCGATACCCTGCGTTTTACCTACGTCAATCGGGGGGCCATGGACCAGTTGGGCTATGGCCGGGAAGAACTGCTGGGGATGCATCCCACGGACATCAAGCCCGCGTACGATGAGGCGCGCTTTCGTGCCCTCATTGCGCCATTGCTGGCAGGGACCAGGGAGCGCCTCACCTTCGAGACCGTACACCGCCACCGCGACGGTCGCGACATCCCGGTGGAGGTCTTCCTGCAGTACATAAACCCGCCCGATCAGGCGCCCCGCTTCATCGCCGTGGTGCGGGACATCACGGAGCGCAAGCAGGCCGAGGAGACCCTGAGGGAGATGAACCGGGTGCTGGAGCAACGGGTGGCGGAGCGCACCGCCGCGCTGGCGGAGCGGGAGGCGCAGCTGCGCCGCGCCCACGCCATCGCCCGTCTCGGCCACTGGACCACCGATGTCCAGAGCGGTGAGGTTACCTGGTCCGATGAGGTGTATCGGATCTTCGGCCAGGACCCCGAGACCTTCCGGCCCGGCGTGGAGGCCTTCTATGCAACGGTGCATCCCGACGACCTCGAGCCTGTGCAGGAGGCCGCGGACGCGACCTTATCGGGCACCGGCGACTTTCGTATCGACCATCGCATCGTGTTGCCGGGCGGGGAGGTGCGTTGGGTCCACGAGGAGGCGGTGGCCGAGTTGGATGACCAGGGGCGGCCCCGGCTGCTCACCGGCACGGTGCAGGACATCACCGAGCGCAAGCAGGCCGAGACGGCGGTCATCCAGGCCCGGGACGAGGCCGAGCGGGCCAACGCCGCCAAATCCGTGTTCCTGTCGCGCATGAGCCACGAGCTGCGCACCCCCCTCAATGCCGTGCTCGGCTTCTCCCAGCTGTTGCAGACCGACCCCGACCAGCCCCTGACCGAGGTCCAGACGGACAACGTGGCGGAGATCCGGCACGCCGGCAAACACCTGCTGGAGATGGTGAACGAGGTGCTGGATCTGGCACGCATCGAGAGTGGGCACATGGAACTGAGCCTGGAGCCGGTGGCCGTGGCCGCGGTGGTGAATGCCTGCGCGGCCGGCATCCGCCCCATGGCCGACGAGCGGGGCATCACCCTCGGCTTCGACGTCGACCCCGACTACACCGTGCAGGCCGATTACACCCGCCTCACCCAGGTGCTGCTCAATCTGCTGTCCAACGCCGTCAAGTACAACCGCGACGATGGCCGCATCGAGGTCAGGGTGACCGCGGCCGGGCCGGCGCGCCTGCGCATCGCCGTCGCCGATTCCGGTCACGGCATCGCAGCCGCGGACCAGCAGCGCCTGTTCCAGCCCTTCGAGCGCCTGGAATCCGCCTATGCGGGCATCGAAGGCACCGGCATCGGTCTCGCCCTGTCCAGATATCTGGTGGAGGCTATGGGTGGCACCATCGGCGTGGACAGCAGCCTCGGCGTGGGCAGCGAATTCTGGTTCGAGCTGCCGGCGGCCGAGCCGGCGGCAGCGCACGGGGGTGAGTCGGGAGAGGCGCTATGCCGGCGAGTTCTCTACGTGGAGGACAACCCCGCCAACCTCAAGCTGGTGCAGAAGTCCATGGCTGCCCGCGGCGACATCGAGCTACTGGCGGCCACCAGCGCCGAGGAGGGGCTGGAGATCGCCCGGCAGCAGAGACCCGCGCTGGTGCTGCTGGACATCAACCTGCCGGGCATGGACGGCCTCGCGGCCATCGCCCGGCTCAGGGAAGACCCCCTCACCCGCCACATCCCGGTCGTGGCGGTGTCCTCCAACGCCATGCCCGGCGACATCCGCCGCGCCGCCGCCGCGGGCTTCGACGACTATCTGACCAAGCCCCTGGACATGAGAAGGTTGCATGCTATGGTCGATCAGTACCTGCAGCGAGCCGAGTATCCCGACTCGTCGTGAACTTCATCGACATCATCCGGCACAAACGCCTCGAGGCGGAACTGGCAGACCACCGCCACCTGCTCGAGGAACTGGTGGCTCGGCGTACCGCCGAGGCGACGCGCCAGAGCGCCCGCAGCGCCATCATCGTCGACACCGCCATGGACGGTTTCTTCCTGGTGGACCTGACCGGCCGCATCGTCGACTGTAACCGGGCCTTCTGCCGCATGCTCGGCTATGATCGCGAGGAGCTGCTCGCCCTCTCCATACCCGACATCGAGGCCATGGAGACCCCCGCCGAGACCCGCGCCCACATGGACAGGCTCATGGTGGACGGACACGACCGCTTCGACACCCGCCATCGCCACCGCGACGGCACCGAGATCGACGTGGAGGTGAGCGTCACCCTGGCGGAGAACGGCGGCGAGCGGCTGTTCTTCGCCTTCGCCCATGACATCGGCGAGCGTAAGCGCGCCGAGGCGGCCCTCGCGCAGGCCCGCGACGAGGCGGAACGCGCCAACCGGGCCAAGTCCGAGTTCCTGTCGCGCATGAGCCACGAGCTGCGCACCCCGCTCAACGCCGTCCTCGGCTTCGCCCAACTGCTGGAAGCCGATGCCGAACACCCCCTCACCCCCAACCAGGCCGACAACGTGGGCGAGATCCTGGCGGCCGGCGATCATCTGCTGGAGATGGTTAACGAGGTCCTGGACCTCAGTCGCATCGAGAGCGGCCGCCTGGAACTGGGTCCCGAGGCCGTGGCGGTAGCACCCCTGGTGGAGGCCTGCACGACCCAGATCAGGCCCCTGGCGGAGCGCCGCGGCATCGACCTGGCCCTGGACCTCGGGGAGGTGGGTGAGGCGCGCGCCGACCCCACCCGCCTCAAGCAGGTGGTCCTCAACCTGCTGTCCAACGCCGTCAAGTACAACCGCGAGGGCGGACACATCGCGGTACGCCTGGGCGCCAGGGGGGACACCCGCCTGCACCTGGTCGTGGAGGATACCGGCCACGGCATCGACCCGGCCTACCTGGGGCGCCTGTTCCAGCCCTTCGAGCGCCTCGGTTCGGCCTACTCGGGGATCGAGGGCACCGGCATCGGGCTCACCCTGTGCAAGCGGCTGGTGGAAGCCATGGGTGGCACCATCGGCGTCGACAGCACCCCAGGCGCCGGCAGCACCTTCTGGTTCGAGCTGCCCCTGAGCCCCGCCGACTCCATCCCCTCATCCCCATCGCCGCCGGCGGCCCGGCGACCGTCCGATCACCGTTACCGGGTGTTGTACATCGAGGACGACCGGGTGAACGTCGGCCTGCTCAAGCTGCTGGCGGTGCCGGCGGGGCTCGACCTGCTCACCGCCGAGAATGCCGAGGACGGCCTCGTGATGGCCCGCCGGGAACGCCCCGACGTGATCCTGCTCGACATCAACCTGCCGGGCATGGGGGGACGCGAGGCCGTGGGCCATCTGAAGGCCGATGCCGTCACCGCACACATCCCGGCGATCGCCGTGTCGGGGGAGAGCCGGGAGGAGGGTGACTTCGCATCCGGCTTCGATGCCTGGTTGATGAAACCCTTCGAGGTGGAACGCCTGCGCGACCTCATCCGGCGCGTAGTGAAGGAGGCTCCGGGGCCACCGTGAACCCCGTCGGGGCCTGAAGGCCGGACAGCGGAGCCCGCCGTCGTCCCCGGCGGCAAGCGGGCGCACTCGGTGTGATGAGGGGTCGCCTTCCCTGAACACATCCGGGGGCCACCCGTTAAACTCGAACCATGTGCCGGACGCTACCCCCGGGAACGCCGGTGACGATTACCAGGATCCGACGTGGCAGGAAGACAAGATATGACCGACGACAACCGCCGAACCGAGCGCATACTGGTGGTGGACGACGAGGCGGCGAACCTCAAGCTCCTGAACCGCATGCTGCAAAGCGAGGGTTATAGGGAACAGGTGCTGGTAGAGGATCCGCGCCAGGTCATCCCCCTTTACCGGGAGATGCGCCCGGACCTCATCCTCCTCGATATCAATATGCCGCATCTGGACGGCTTCGAGGTGCTGGAGCAACTGCAGGCCCTCGATGATCCACTGCTGCCGCCGGTGGTGGTGCTCACGGCCCAGCATGGCCGGGACCACCTGCTACGGGCCCTGGCCGAGGGCGCGCGGGACTATATCACCAAGCCCTTCGACCGCAACGAGCTGCTGATGCGGGTGCGCAACCTGCTGGACGCCCAGCTGGCCCACCGCCTGGTCCATGACCAGAAGGCCATACTGGAAGACATGGTGAACGAGCGCACCGACGAGCTGCGCCGCACCCGCCTCCAGGTGGTGCAGCGCCTGGGCATGGCGGCGGAGCACCGCGACGAGGAGACGGGCAACCACATCCTGCGCATGAGCTATTCATCGGCCCTGCTGGCCTGGTCTCTCGGGTGGAGTGATGACGACTGCGACCTGCTCCTGAACGCCAGCCCCATGCATGACATCGGCAAGATCGGCATCCCCGACGCCATCCTCCTCAAGCCGGGTAAACTGGAACCCCACGAGTGGGAGATCATGAAGACTCATGCCACCATCGGCGGCAAGCTGCTCGGGGGCGACGACTCCGACCTCATGCGCCTGGCCCGGGATATCGCCCTGGGTCACCATGAGAAGTGGGACGGCAGCGGCTATCCCCAAGGGCTCGAGGGTGCCGATATCCCCCAGGCCGCCAGGATCGCCGCCGTGGCCGACGTGTTCGACGCCCTGACCTCGGTCAGGCCCTACAAGGCGGCCTGGCCCGTGGACAGGGCAGTGGACCTGATGAAGGAAAGCAGCGGCAGCCACTTCGACCCGGAGCTGGTAGAGGTCTTTCTGCAGGAGCTGCATGGGATCCTGGAGATCCGCCAGCGCTTCGATGATCCCGATGATGGGGGATAGCCCTACGGCGGCGGTGCTTATCGATGGATGGAGCGGCCGGCCGGCAGCGTAACGGGGTCGCGTCAGATGCAATAATGGGGATCCACGAGCGCGGGGAGTGGCGGGTTTTTGTAGAGATGCGGGTGGTTGGCGTAGGATGGCGAACCAGTCTGTACGGCGAGAGATTAAACACATGAAAAGATTTCTTGGTTCCACCATCGTCCTGTTGCTGGGTGCCGGCCTGGTGCCCCTTGCCCATGGTACCAACGGCTATTCCCCCACGGGTTTCGGCACCGCCAACAAGGGCATGGCCGGGGCCGGCGTGGCCCTGCCCCAGGACAGCCTGGCGGCGGCCACCAATCCCGCCGGCATGGCCCTGGTGGGGCACCGACTGGACGTGGGGGCGGCGGTGTTCAACCCCAACCGGGGGTTTACCGCCAACGCCGATGGCGGGCCGCCGTTTCCCAGCATTCCGCCGGGGGAGTTCGACAGCGACAGGGACATCTTCCTCGTCCCCCATTTCGGCTGGAATCGGTCCCTGGGTACCGACGCCGCCATCGGTATCTCGGTGGGCGGCAACGGCGGCATGAATACCGACTTCGACACCGCCGTATGGCAGAATTTCTCGCCCCCAACCGCCCCTGATATGTTCCAGGCCAGCGAGCCCACCGGGGTGGATCTGGCCCAGCTCTTCATCGGCTTCACCTATGCCCGCCAGGTGTCCCCCAACATGGCCTTCGGCATCATGCCCATCGTCGCCGTGCAGCGCTTCGAGGCCGAGGGTCTGGAGCCCTTCCGGGCCTTTTCCACCAGCCCGAACCATGTCACCAACAACGGTCATGACTATTCCTGGGGCTACGGCGTGCGGGTAGGCTGGCTCGGGCGCGCCTCTGAGCGTCTCACCCTGGGGGCGTCCTACCAGAGCAAGCTGTACATGGAGCGCTTCGATGACTACCGGGGCCTGTTTGCCGAGGACGGGGACTTCGACATCCCCTCCACTTTTACGCTGGGGCTGAGCTACGCCGCCACCCCCCATGTGGCCCTGGTGGCGGACTGGCAGCGTATCCACTACTCCGACGTGGCCGCCCTCGGCAACTCCAACGATCTGCCACCGCAGCCGGGGATCCTTGGAAGCGATGGCGGCCTGGGCTTCGGTTGGGATGATATCGACATCATCAAGCTGGGCATCCAGTGGGACCGGGACGAGGCCTGGACCTTCCGCGCCGGCCTCAGTCACGCCGATCAGCTCTTCGACAAGAGTGAGACCCTGTTCAACATCCTCGCCCCGGCCACCATTCGCACCCACGCCAGCCTCGGCTTCACCTGGCGGCCGGACCCTGGCCATGCCATCAGCCTGGCCTACACCCGGGCCTTCGAGGAGAAGATCTCGGGAAGCAATCCCAACTTCGTCGGCACCCAGACCGGCTTCGTGGAGATGGATCAGCACGAGCTGGAGGTGAGCTGGGGCATTCGCTTCAATTGACCGCCCATCCGTAAGCTTGATCAACTACGAAATACGCGAAAGACGCGAAGGTTAACCACGAAACACACGAAAAATCATTTGTCTCTCACGGAGGCACGGAGGCACAGAGAATCAAGACGAAAGCGCATGCTTTCCGTTGGTGATGCGGAACGGGGGCCTCTCGCCAAAGCCGCCATTCAGACCCGGCTATCTGTCTTTCTCCGTGCCTCCGTGCCTCCGTGCCTCCGTGAGAGACTGTATTTCAGGCCTGCCTACTATCCCGTGGCCCCGGTACAAGACGAACGGCATCCACTACCAAGGATGATTTTAATTAACCGATCCAGAATCTTTTTCAACTACGAAATACGCAAAAGACGCGAAGGTTAACCGCGAAACACACGAAGAATCACGAAAGATCAGGAACGACATGATCGGTGCTGGATGCGGCCCTTCCCTGGCCAGTCCTATACCATACGGCATAGGAATGAGACCCCGATGGCTCCCGGCATGCACGGTGACAACAGCCCCCTGATCACCCATTACATTTCGCGTTTTTCGCGTCTTTCGTGGTTACCGTTTTATGCTTTTTGATTCACCATTCACCATTCACCATTCACCACTCACCATCCGTGCGCCCCATGACCCCTGAACCCGACCCCTTCCTCCGCCGCCTGCGCTGGCTCACCTGGACCCTGGTGCTGCTGGTGGTCATCTGGTACATGCTGCCCTGGATCGAGCGCTATGCCATCAGCCTCGGCGCCGAGCCACGACCCGTCATGGCCCGGGGCGAGCTGGCCGCCGACGAGCAGGCCACCATCGAGATATTCCAGCAGACCAGCCCCTCGGTCGTGTTCATCACCACCCACCAGCGGGTCAGGGACTACTGGTCCCGTAATATATTCAGCGTGCCCCGGGGCACCGGCTCCGGGTTCGTGTGGGACAGCTTGGGCCACGTGGTCACCAACAACCACGTTATCGAGGGGGCCTCCGAAGCCACCGTGCGCCTCAACGACGGTCGTAGCTACCAGGCGGCCCTGGTGGGCACCAGCACCGCCCACGATCTGGCGGTGCTGCGCATCAAGGTGCCCTTCGACCTGCCGCCCCCCGTGCCCATCGGCACCAGCGGCGACCTGCGGGTGGGGCAGAAGGTGTTTGCCATCGGCAATCCCTTCGGCCTGGATTACACCCTGACCGCCGGCCTGGTGTCGGCCCTCGATCGCTCCCTGGAGGAGAACGGGGTCACCATCCAGCACCTCATCCAGACCGATGCCGCCATCAACCCCGGCAACTCCGGTGGCCCCCTGCTGGACAGCGCGGGCCGTCTCATCGGCGTCAATACCGCCATCTACAGCCCTTCCGGGGCCTACGCAGGCATCGGCTTCGCGGTGCCGGTGGATACCATCAACCGCGTCGTGCCCCAGATCATCGCCCACGGCAACTACGTCCGACCCACCATCGGCATCGGCGTCGACGAGGACATCAATCGCATCATCAGCCGCGAGCTGGGGGTGGAGGGCGTGGTGGTGCTGTCGGTCCAACCCGGCTCCCCCGCCGCCGCCGCCGGCCTCGAACCTACCCGCGTGGATGAGGACGGTGACGTCATGCCCGGAGATATCATCCTGCGGGTGAACGATGTCCCCTTGGACACCGTCGCCAGCCTGCTGGCGGTGCTGGACGAGCACGAGGTGGGTGACCGCGTGACCCTTCAAGTCTGGCGCAAGGGCCGGGAGACAGAGGTCACGGTGGTGCTCCAGGGTGGGGCAGAGGGTTAGGGCCTGATATCTGAAGGTCGGGATAAATCCCGACCCACATCCCTGCCAAAGGAACAGGCGGTGGTGGTATCTCTGTAGATACTCCGTTTCCTGTCAAGCGGTTTGGAGATGCTGATCGCTAAACAGCTTGGAGGAGTCGAAAGGCTGATCATGCTGCATGCAGGCCCAGATTCCGGTGAGGTACTTGCGCATGACGGCGCACAAGGCTTGGATCCGCTTTTTGCCCCGGGCCACCAGAGCGTTATAGAACGCCTTGGCATACGGGTCATGCACGATCGCCACCATCGCTGGCATGTACAGGGCGCTACGCAGGTAGGCATTGCCGGTCTTGGCTAGGCGCCCGGGTCGATGGACGCTAGAGCCCGACTCATGCAGGCGCACGTCCAGCCCAGCATGACGAGCGACTTGTTTGGCCTTCAGGTCCCTGGGCAGTGTGGATAGCTCGGCCAGCAGAGCCAGGCTGCTGGCTGCCGCGAGGCCGGTGGCGGCACAGAGATGGGCCTGATGTTGCGCCAGCTCGGGGGTCTGCTGGATCAAGTCCTGGGCCGCTTGTTGCACCCGTTCGATGCGTTGGTCCAGTTGAGCGATGCTTTCCTCGGCATCCTCGATCAGCAGGGCTGGCGTGCCCCGTTGCGCCTTCAGGGCGTGCAGGTGGTTCTTGGCCTGGGTCCGCGCGTCCATTAGGCGGTTGAGATGCCGGCCGAAGTCGCGTAGGGCCCGATAGGTCGATGGCGGCGGGGTCCAGCGCCTAGGCGTCATGCGTTCGGCGTATTCGGCCAACAGGGCGGTGTCGAGCGGGTCGGTCTTACTGCCGCGCAGCGTAATTTCGGCGAAATGCCGGAAGCTGCGCGGGTTGATCACGGACACCGGCAGCCCGGCCTCGTGCAGGGCCAGCGCGAGGTCCAGGTAGTAGATGCCAGTGGCCTCCAGCACGATGCCCGCCGGTTGCAGCGCCTGCAGCTTGCGGATCGCCTGGGCGTGACCTTGGGCAGTCTGTGGGAAGGTGTAGACCTTACTGTTCTTGCCGTCACGACGGCAGAGCAAGTCGAAGGAGCGTGCGGCGACATCAATGCCGATATAAACGCTCATCGTTGTTCCTCCTTTCCCTTCTGGGGTCGGTTGCGTCACACTGATCACCGGTTCCCCGACCTCGCATTTCTTGCCGGTTCGACCTTGTGATACGAAGTCCAGCCAGGCTGGCTTCCCGATACTCCTCGAAATCGGCAATGAGGCGGGGAGCCCATCTACGCGCGAGGTCAGAAACTTCCTGCCTCCAGGTCGGGACGGCTTCCCCGGTGTCTGGCAAAAAACCTAACATGCCAGATAACTCCAACATACAAGGTCGGGCTTCAGCCCGACAGCCTGCGGTGGAGATTTCGGCCCGGCCCGTGGTATGCGCGGCGGGGTTTGGATGTCGGGATGAATCCCGACCTACAAAAAGCGTAACCGCGAAAGACGCGAAATGACGCGAAAAGGGAGAAGGTCAGGGAGGAGTGGTAGTTTGAAAAGGCGCAGCGGATCCACCGTTTCGGCGTCAGCAGAGCGGACGCACGAGGGGTAATCTTTTCCCCTTTCCCCTTTCCCATTTCCCCGGGGGAGAAGGACAGAGGCGTAGGTCGGCTGCTCTTGGCAGCCGACGGAAACTCGGCGGTTTGTGGGCGCGGATGTCGGTTGCCGAGAGCAACCGACCTACAGACTGCTTGACAGGAAACGGAGTATCTACATCCCGATAAGGAGGCGAGCTGGTGGGTCCGCTGCGCTTGACCCACCCTACGTTGCTGCGCGCTTCGACGCCATTGGAAGGTCCCTTCTCCCTTGGGGAGAAGGACAGGATGAGGGGATGTTGGGCGGGCGCAGGGGTCGAAGGGATGTCGGGATGAATCCCGACCCACATCGCTTCAGTCGCCGCCCCGGGGCCGGAACAGGGCGAAGGCACTGGTATAGCCGTGGAGGTAGGTCTTGCCCTGGACCGGGCCGATCTCGCCGTTGCAGAAGAAGCCCCCCAGGGCCGTCGGTCCGAGGCGGTGCTGAAAGGCGTCCGCGTCGTGGTCGGGGATGCCATAGAGGCCTTCGCCGCGGCCGGTGCAGGAGAACAGCAGGGCCCCTGCCGGCGCGCTTCCTCCGAGTTGATCGCGGGCCCGCGCCAGCACCCGGTCCAGATCTTCGGCGGAGGTGCCCGCATCCCGCAGATGGAATTGCACCACCTGATTGGCGTGGAGGTCCGCTCCCACCCGAATGGCCCCGGACTCCTGGTCGGCGCCCATGAGATTGCGGATGAGGAAATCACCCTGGCGGTAACGGGTGTGGTTGCTGCGCATGGTGATACCGATGAACAGGGAGTGCTGCATCAACTCCCGGTCCTGTTCGTCGGCCTGCTCGAACACCTCGTTGAGGATCTCCAGGGGCGGCCGGTTGTCCAGCCGGTGAATGATGTGGCCCTCGTGGGCGGTGATGAACATGGGCTCGCCGATGGGGCGACAGCCCTGGGCCACTGCCGTGGTCATCTCCACGTCACCCGCCATGGACAGCACCAGGGCCCCGGAGTGGAAGGTGTCGGCGTTCAGGAACAGCACGATATCCCCCGGCGCCTGACCCCCGCTGGCCAGCCCGCCGGCGATGACCGCATCGGCGAAACCGCTCTCCAGGGAGTGCAGCAGATGCTCGGCGGGGAAGCTGAAGGGATCCGCCAGGACCACGAATTGTGCCCGTGCCGGGCCCGCTTCCAGGGCGAGGCGGGTGCAACGCTCGCTGTGGGGCGTGCCCGGCCCGAGGTCGCCGGCCTCCAGGTGCCAGGCATCCAGTACGGCCCCTGGCAGGCGGGCCGCCACCAGGCCGAGGGCGGGCTTGAACTCCACCTCCAGGGCATCGGCGATGACGCCGCTGGCGGAACAGCCCACCAGGACGGGTTCGCCTCCCAGGCCCTCGCGGACGCGCCGGGGCAGGCTGTCGAAGGCCCCCTGGTGGTGCTCCGAGGCGAACAGGAACACGAGGTCCGGTGGTGCCCCGAGGGTGGCGCGGGCCGCCGTGGTCACCTCGCCGATGGCCTCGGCGGTATCCGTCTGGTGGCTGAGGTTGGAGGTCCAGTGCATGGCGATGACGGTATCGACTCCGGTAGGTTGAGTGATTCAAACACTACCATGACACCGCGACAATGGGGATGAAATCAACCCTCATATCGCCATGGCGTGGGATCGGTTTTCAGCGTCCCGAGCCGCCGGTCCGCGGCGTGGCGGGTTGGCCAGCCCCTTCGGCGATGTGGCGGCGCAACTCGGCGAGCAGCTCCAGGGGCGAGCGATTGTCGGTGGGGCGGGGGGCGGTGGTGGCCAGGCGGTGCCAGAGGCTGTCGCGGATGTCCTCGGGTACCACATTGCCGAGGTATTCGAGGGCGGTGCCGCGCAGGGTGCGATCGCCTTCACCGAGGGCCTGCAGGGCCAGGGCCATGGCATCCTGGTCGAGGACCAGCCCGAGCAGGCTGAATACGTGCTCCGTACTGCGGTTGAGAGCCGGCGGGCGGCCGCCATTCCCAGCGTGGGACGGGGGCGACGAGGCGAGGCGCAGGGTCTGCGACTGCCAGGTTGCGGTATCCACCGTCAACTCCCGGCGTACCTGGGTGAGGATACGGTGGCGCGGCAGCTGCAGGGCGGCGTTGCGGTGGCGCATGCGGGACAGGGCCCGCCCGCAGGCGTAGCGGATATTGAACTCGAAGGCATCCAGACCCTGGAGCAGGGCATGGACGGCGCGGGGACTATGGCTGACCTCGAGCACGCTGGGGATCCGTACCCGGGCCGCCGACGCCAGATCGGGATCCAGCAGGGCGTCCGTCAACTGGCCAGTGATGCGCGGTGCCTGCCAGCGCAGCTCGGTGCGCACATCCTCTGCCACCTCGTCCATCTCCAGCAGCGGGATGATGTAAGGGGTGAGGCGGATGTCCAAGGATTCACTGGCGATGGCGCGCCGGATGCGTTCCGGGTCCCGGGAGGAGAAGGCAGCCACTGCGTGGGTGAAGGTGGCGGCGGTGGTACGGGAAGGCGGTGGACCGGGGGGTGGCGAGGCGGCCCCCGGGTCCGCGGCCTCGCCACCGCCATCGAGGGACCCCACCGGCCCTTCGATGGCGGCGTCGGGGTCCCCCTGCTTGCGGGCATCGCGCATGCGGCGCACCTTGTCCATCAGCAGCCGCCGCTCCACCGTGGGACCGGCCTCCGCCAGCACATACTGGGTGGTGGGATCCAGCACCGGGCGCAGCTCCGTGGCCACGCCGTGACGCAGGTTGGAGGCCAACTGGCCGATGTAGCCCCGATAGAGGCGGTTGATCACATACAGGGCGAGGCCCGCCACCAGCAGCGCCGCCGCAATGACCACATGGTTGGTCAGCGCCGGCGCCAGAGCCAGGATCAACAGTACCAGGCCGCCGCCCACCATGTCGCCGAAGCGATCGGCGGCGACATCGATGATGGTCTTGGTGGGCCGTTTGTGCTGGGTGGGCACGGGGGTGTAGAGCAGTTCGAAGGCCGAGCGGAACAGGGAGTTGGCCAGCAGCGCGTGGCCGCCGCGCGCGATGGCGGCGGTCCCCAGCCCGAGGGCGGTGAGGGCCACCGTTCCCGTGGCCAGGACCATCAAGGGCAGGGTCGCAAGCACCCTGCCTGGACTGATGCGTTCGAGGATCCTCGAACCCACCAGGGATTGCAGGCCGAAGCTGGCGAGCCCGAGGATGGCGTAGAAGGTGGCGAAGAAGGCCACCAGGTCCTCGGCCCGGTCATAGTGGGTAGAGGCCTCGGCCTTGAGCACGTAGTCCAGTAACGCGGCCACCAGGGCCACCAGGGCGATGAGCATGGCCATGCGTCGCATGTAACTGTCGCGCACCAGCAGTTGCAGCCCGGATTGGGTGGAGGGTGGCGCGGGTTCCGGGCCTCCGGTGCGCCCACCGATGGCCATCACGGCCCCCATGCAGGCCAGGTGGAGGCCGGCCAGAACCAGGTACATGGTGCGTAGATCCGTGAGGGCGGTGACCCGTTCCGCCAGCAGTCCCCCCAGCAGCCCGCCGAGGCTGGCGGCGGCCGCCACCCGGCCGATGGTATGGCGTGCGGCGTGGGGGTCGAAGCGCTCGTTCACCACCGACCAGAAGCCGCTGATGAGGATGGCCCCGAATACCGCCATGTGCAGGTAGAGGAGCCCTACCGCGGCGCCGGGGCTGAGACCGAACAGGAACCATTCGAGGACGAAGGCCGTGGCACTCACGGCGAAGGTGACCGGCACCAGGGGGTGGGGGCCGAAGCGGGCCAGCAGCCTGGACATGGACAGCACCGCCAGCATGGAGAGGACGGCGGCCACCACCACTGCCTTGGGCAGTTGGGTGATATCGAACTCGGACAGGAACAGGGCGTCGCGGGTGGCCTTGCCCGCCACCTGGTGGCCGATCATCAGGGTGGCCGATAGCAGGGCGAAGGCGGTGGCCCGGGTGTCTCTGCTTTCCAAGGCGGTAGGCATGGGTGCCGAGTATATACGCCTGCGCGGCGATCCCTGCGCCGGCCGGCTCAGGCGGGTGCGGTCATGGGCAGGAAGGCATACTCCCGCCACAACAGGGCCAGGATCCACAGCCACAGGACGCAGATGCCGATGGTGATCCAGCCGAGCCCCGCCGCGCCGAGCCCCCCGGGCAGCCATTGGGTGGCCGCCAGGATCAGGGCGGAACCCACCACCTTGAACAGGCGGTAGCCCAGCATGTCAATCCAGGCCTTGGCCTGATAGGTGTGCACCGGGTCCACGGGGATGTAGAGCAGCTCCTTGGAGGCCCGGTTGATGGAGTAGGACAGGCCGCGATCACTTATCTTCATGGCCATGGCCATGGTGAGATGGGTGTAGAGCCCGAAGGCGAAGGAGAAGGCGGCCAGCATCAGGGGCTGGAGGGCCATGCCGGCGATGGGTCCCAGGTAGCGGTGGATGAGGGGGGTGACCACTAGGTTCACCCCCACGGATACCAGCCCGAGGATGCCGAAGAAGCCGGAGATGAAGGCGGTGCGCGCATCGAGTTCCGGGAATTCGGCCTCCACCATCTTCATGAACTGGAATTCCACCACCGGCTGGGCGAGCTGGGCACACAGCAGGGCGGCGGCGATGAGCAACAAGTAGCGGCTCTGCACCAGTGCCCGCCAGCCCCGGCCGGCCACCGGCGAATGCCGCGCCGCCGGCAGCTCCCGGTAAGTGCCGATACGCCCCATGTAGAGGTTGAGCGCCAGGGTGATGCCCAGAGTGAGGGCGCAGGACAGCAGCAGATCGGGAGTGGTCATGGGGGTGAACTTGACCAGGGTGGCCGCCAGCACGCCGCCGGCGATACCCCCCACCAGGCCGCCGGTGCCCACGAACCAGTAGCTGCGCCGGCCCTCGGAGGTGGCGGTGACGGTGTTGGTGAGACTCCAGAGCTGTTCCACCAGGATGACGCTGAAAATGTCCACGAAGACATAGAAGCCGGCACTCGCGGCCTTGCCGGCGATGCCCAGCATGAGCCAGAACCCGACCAGCAACCCCATGAAGCAGACCAGGGACCCCAGCACCACCCCGAGGCGGTCGTGGCGTTCCACCAGGCGGTGATAGGTGCCGATGAAGGCCAGCAATACCAGGGCGGAGGCGATCCACAACACCGGGAAGGAATCGGCGCCCCAGTACTCGATGATCAGGGAACGGCTGGCGGATTTGACCTGGTAGTAGGCGAGGATGATGAGCAGGAAATTGAGGAATAACACCACGGCGCGGCCCGGCAGGGGCGGGCGGGATGAAGATATGGCAGTGTTATCAGACATTTACAAATTCTTTTTTAGTGGAAATCCCCGGGTCGGTCTGGTAGATTCCGTTGCCCATGGGGAGGGTTTCCATTCTAGCCACTTTTTTCCTGGCCATGGTGATGGCCGGTCCGGCGGGCGCGGATGCGCCCGGCGGCGACTACCCGCCCCTGCGGGAAAGCTTCGATCCCCGGCTGCAGCGGGGGTTGGAAGCGGCGCTGGTGGACCTCAGGCTCGCCGATGCCGTGGCCGGCCGGAAACTCGCCGTGGCCCTGGTGGATATCACCGATCCCCACGAACCCCGGGTGGCCTCCATCAACGGCGATGAGATGATGTACGCCGCGAGCCTGCCCAAGATCGCCATCCTGCTGGGGGCTTTCGTCGAGGTGGAGGCCGGCACTCTCGAACTGGACGGCGCCACCCGCGAGTCCCTCACCGCCATGATCCGCACGTCATCCAATGTGGAGGCCACGCGGGTACTCAACCGGGTCGGCAGGACACGGCTGTTGGACATCCTGCAATCCGAGCCCTACCGCCTCTACGACCCCCTGGTCAACGGTGGCCTGTGGGTGGGCAAGGAATACGCCAAGTCCCCGGCCTACCAGCGGGACCCTCTTCACAATCTTTCCCACGGCGCCACGGTGATGCAGACCGCGCGTTTCTATTACCTGTTGGAGACCGGCCAACTGGTGAACGCCGAACTCAGCGCCCAGATGAAGTCCCTGCTGGGGGAGCCAGCCATACGTCATAAATTCGTCAAGGGACTGGAAAGCCGGCCCGGCGCGCGCATCTACCGCAAATCGGGCACCTGGCGCCAGTGGCATGCCGACAGCGCCCTGGTGGAAGACGGCGGTTACAAATACATCGCCGTCGCCCTGGCCGCCGACGAACGGGGTGGAACTTGGCTCACCCGCCTCATCGGGCGCCTGCATGACCTCGTCGTACCCGCCCGGGTGGTACGGGCCGACTGACCCCGGCGGCGCGGCCGCCTCGGGTGCCACCCTTCCCTGGATGCCGGGTCAAGCCCGGCATGACGATGGAAAGAGTGGATGCCGGGTCGCGGCCCGGGTTCACCAGCAGACTCGGCCGACGGGACAGGCTTTCCTGCTGCCTCCACGGTCCAGCCCCTCATCATCGCCGGGGGGCGGTGTGCTGACGTGCCTTACGGTTCGTCGCCTTCCCCCGCCGTGGGATCGGCAGCCTCTGATTGGGCGGGAGGGGCGGTGGTGGACGCCGGATGGGCCTGCTCAATGAGGCGATGCACGCGGGTGGCGAAGGTCTGGTGGTCCACGGCGGAGTTGCGGCGCAGCACGTTGGAGGTCAGGGCCACCATGTAATAGAGGTGCGGGTCTGCCGCCGGGGCCTCCACGATGGCCACCGAGTTCATGTAGTTCCGCTTGTTGCCACGGTATTTTCGGCACGTGAAGCCGGGCTCCGGCTCGCAGGAATAGAGGGAGCCCGATTTGAAGTAGACCGCCGCCTCCCGCAGGGCCGGCGACGAGGCGTAGCGGATGCGCCGCTCGGTGACGTAGAGCAGGCGTTTCAGTTCCAGGCTGGAGAAGGCATCCACCAGCCGTCCCTGCTCCAGGCGCAGTAGCAGCCGCATCATCTCTCGGGTGGTGGCGTAGCTGTTGGTGCCGGGCACCTTATTCTTGCCGGTGCGGGTGAACAGGCTGCCCTGGCGCAGGGCGGTGAGGTCGAGGCCGTTACGGGTGACGGGCTCCTGCAGGGTGCGCTCCAGCAGCCGGCCGAGTTCGCCGCGCGGGGTTTCGGCGAAGAAGCGCCGGATCTTCTCCTGCGCCACCGGATAGTCACGGCCGTAGTGGGCCAGCAGCATGGCCTGTTGCTGGACCATGGCGGCGGCGGCATTGGCGCTGGCGGACAGCATCCAGTCCAGGTACTCCCACAGGCTGCCCTCATCGCCCTCCCTCAGCGGCCGGCGCTCCAGGGTCCGGGTCTCCGGGTCCCAGAGCCTGATCTTGTGGTGATCGTGATGGATGAACTCATCGGCGATGACCCGGGTCTCCCGCAGCACCCGGCGCCGCGCCTCGAGGTCGTCGGGATAGACGTCGGCGAGGGTCTGGAACAGCCCCAGGGCCACCAGGATCTTGCCCACGCTGCCCGGGTTCATGGCGGTGGTGGCGCGGTGCTCGGCGTAACGCGGCTGTTGCGGATCGCTGAGATCCAGTACGGAGACGCTGTAGCGGTCCACTTCCGCGCCCAGCAGTTCCCTGATCTGGGCCATGAATGCGGCGTCCGGCGCCGGCAGTCCGAGGGTGGGCCGGTCCCTCAGTCCCAGGTCGATGCGGGGCGCGGCGAGCAGCTCGCCCGCCAGCCGGGCCCGTCCCGGGACCACGCCTTCATGGGCGAGGCGGGCATGCTCCAGGCGCCGGATCCCCGTGTCCTCCTCGTACAGGGGATAGGCGAGGAGGGTGGCGCTATAGCCCAGGGCCAGTAACGGTATCAGGATTCTCATGGGGTTCCTCCGGGGGCGGCGGTCATGTCCACGGTGATGGCGTCGAGGTCCTTAATACGTGCGTCCAGCGCCTTCAACAGGGCGCTGCGGCGGGTGCCCCGGCTCTCCAGGAAGGGGCGGATCTGGAATAATCGCAGTTGTCCGTCCTTGAAGCCGAACTCGATGTCCGCCGGCGCCGCATGGCCCTCGTCGTCCACGATGGCCGGGAAGCGCTGTGGCAGGCTGCGGCTGAAGGCGATGAGCTGCCGGATCTCATCCGGCTCCAGTACCGGTTCGATACCCGCGACGCGCTCCCGGGTCACGCCGCCCGCCGCATCGATGAGCCGCCGCTCGCGGGCGGTGGCCGCCGCCATCAGCCGCACCTCGCCGCTGTGGACATGGATGCGCAGGGACTCTGCGGCCTGGCCGTCCACGGCGCCGCCCACCCCCTGGTTCACCGCCACCGTGAGCCAGTCCGGGGAGCCGCTGTCCACGTCCCGGGTGACCATGACGCCGGATTTGTCCGCCGCCACGCTGCGCAGCAGCAGCACCGCCGGATAGACGTGCTCCGGGGCCTCCATGTGGCGCTGGCGCCAGGCGAAGGCGCGGGCGGTGAAGGGGGAGGCCCAGACCCGGGGGATGGCGGCGAGCACCGCGTCCACGCCCACCACGTTGGGGACCGTGAGGTTGAGCCCGGCGCCGGTGAAGCCGGGCAGGTCCTCGACGTTGGTGTCGCTGCGCACGAACACGCCGTAGCTGCCGTCGGGCCCGAACACCCGCGCCATGGATTCTTTCAAGCGCGCCGCGAAAGCGGGCCCGGGCTCGGCGCCGGCGATGCGGGCGTGGAGGCGCTTACGCAAGGCCTCGGTGCGGGCCTGCCGTTGCGCCGAAGCGGCGGGCAGGGTCTCCAATTGCCGGTACTGGTCCACCATCCACTCGAACACAGAGGGGCCGCCCGTCTCCATGGGCTGGTCCAGCAACGCCCGAAACACGCCGAAGGGGATGGCGAGGCCGTCGGCCACCGCCTCCGGGAAGTGGTGGCGCAGTTCCCCCAGCTTGGCTGCCTTGGGACCCACGGTGCGGCCCGAGTCCGTGGCCCGCAGTTGCGACAGGGGCATAAGGTTCCGATTTTCGAGGTCCAGTTTCTCCAGGTCGGGGCGGATGACCACGTCGTGGTCCGACGCGGCGCTCCCGGTGCCTGTCGGTTCGTCATCCGCTCCGAGCCGGATCACGCCCCGGGGGGAGACCGCCAGCACCACCCGGCGGCCCGCCAGGGGCTCGAGTCGCGCCACCAGGGCCGCATCGGCGGCGACGTTGGGGATCCCCAGGTTGCGGGCCAGTAATTGCACGTGGGACAGGGGGTTGCCCTCGCCGGCGGTGATGATGCCGGCCACCGGGGGCAGCTCGGCGGTGGTCTCGGGGAGGACATAGATACCGTCGCTGTCGAAGGATCCGCCGGAGGCCGCCTCCGCCCGGTACAGGGTGCCGCGGGCGAGGCCGGGATTGAGGCCCCGCAGGCCGCTGCCGATGTCCTGCCCGAGGAAGCGGTGGCGCATACCGGCCAGCCGGTTGGCATCCATCAGCAGGCCGTTCATCACCTGGGAGAAGAACAACAGCGGGCCGCCCCGCAGTACGTCCTGGCTGAACAGGGCGGCCAGGGGCTCGATGCGGGCCAGAGTCTCCTCGGCCGCGCCGAAGTGAAAGCGCAGGGTCTGGGCGGCCCAGCCAGGGGCCAGGGCCAGATCATCCAGGGCGGCCTTGTAACGGGCCAGGGACACCTCGTCCGCCGCGAGCGTCTCCAGGATATCCAGCAGGGCCCGGCGCTGGCGGGGCGTGAACAGCCCGGTGCCGTAACCGGCGTCTATCCCGGCCGCCAGCCAGGCGAGTCGCTCTCGGCGATCGGCGGTGTCGAGGTCCTGCCGCAGCTCGGTGGCGGCGGTGAAGTGCTCGTCCTCGAGGGCGAGGGAGGCGGCCAGCAGTTCCAGGCGGGTGGCGGCCCTGGCAGGGGCGGCCAGATGGTCGCGCAGGACGGCCAGCACCTCGGCGCTGATGGCCAGGCGCCGGGCGGGATCGGTGGCCTGGTCCAGGCGCCGGGCGGCCGCGGCCAGGGTGCGGGCGAGGTGGCCCTCGCCCTCGAGATCGGCCGCGAGGCGGCCCAGGGTCCGGGCCACGGGGACCGCGGCGTAGATGTCCTCCAGCACCGCCACCAGCCGCTCCAGATCGGCCGCGACCGCAGGATCCCGGTGGGTCGCGGCATATTCCCTGACCCGTTCCACGTCGCCCGCATCGGGATGGCCATGGATCTTGTTGCGCAGTTCCGTGAAGCCTTCATCACGGGCCGCCACGCTAAAGGCCAGCTGGCGCATGTCGCCGATGGAGGCGGTCTCGGGGCCATGGCGCAGCAGGCGCGCGGCGCCGCGCAGCACGGCCTGGCGATGCTCGAGCCAGGACTCGTCGCCCAGCAGGGCCAGCAGCAGCCGGCGCGCGCCATGGCGTTCGCCCTCTTCCTGGAGGGCGCCGCGATAGAAGCGGGCTCGGCGCAGAATCCAGCCCTGGTCCACGTTGATCAGATACCTCTCCACCAGCATCTGGCCGATGACATCGGCCGCATCTGGACGGGCCAGGAGGGCCTGTACGTCCAGATCGGCATAGACGTTGGCGATATGGAAGCCCTGGTCCCGCATGGTCTTCACCCGGTCCGTCCATGCGCCGTGCTGGCTGCCGCCACCATGCTCCCGGCAGGCGTAGGGCTCGGGGGGCAGGATGGTGCCGTCGGCGCAGAACCAGCGGATACGGGCGAAGGGCCCGCGGGCGGATGCCTTCATGGCCTCGACGGCCGCCCGCAGGGCACCGTCGCCGGGGTCCGCGGCGGGAGTAGTGAGGGGGCTGAGGACGAGGAGCGCGGCCGTCGCGATGGCGGTAAAAGGGATCATGGGATGCCCTCGTGGGGTGGCAGGGTATGGTGCCATAATAAACGACCCTTCTCCGACCGTTTACCCAGAACGTTACCAGGACGCGCCATGGGACTCCGTCACCTTCGTAACGCCCCGCGCTCCCTGTCGTTGGGGGGACTGCTCCCCGTGCTGCTGGCCGGGGCCCTGGTGGGCTGCGCCGTGGGCGGGCCGCCCCGGGACCAGGAGCCCCACGAGATGCTGGATGCCGTGGTTTGGCAGCGCCTCGGGGCGGAGTACGAGGCGGTGGCCCGCCAGACCTACCGGCTGGCGGCCCACCGCCTGGCCCAGGCCCTCGCCGATCCGTCCTGGAGCGCGGCCCTGGAGGAGTCCGCGGATGCCACCGGGCTGCCGCCGGCGGTGGTGCTGGATATCGATGAGACGGTGCTGGACAACACGCCCTACGAGGTGCGGATCATCCGCGAGCACGGCGCCTATTCCCCCGCTACCTTCGCCGCCTGGTGCGAGGAGTCCGCCGCTGTGGCGGTGCCGGGGGCGCGGGAGTTTCTGAGGGAGGCGGTGGCCCGCGGGGTCGAGGTGTTTTTCTACACCGCCCGGCGGGAATCCCTGCGGACCTGCACGCGGCGCAACCTCGAGGCCCTCGAACTGCCCGTGGCGGCGGACGGTACCAACCTGCTGATGGCCGATGGTGGTGCCAAGGACGAGTGGCGCCGGCGCATCGCCCGCCATCATCGCATCCTCCTTTTGGTCGGCGACAACCTGGAGGACTTCGTGGCCGGATCCCGGCAGGACCCGGCGGCCCGCCGGGCCCTGGTGCGGCGCCACGGGGCGCGCTGGGGCCGCCAGTGGATCATCCTCCCCAACCCCATGTACGGCCACTGGGAGTCGGCCCTCTACGACTTCGACCACGGCCTGTCCCGCGCCGCCAGGACGGCGCGCAAGGCGCGCGGTCTGGAGGCCTCCGTCGGGGATTGAAGCGGCGGCGATTGTCACCGTGTTCGAGGGGTATTGGAATTCTTCCCGGTGCCCCCAATTTAATGGTCAGCCGCAGCAGGGCTCACAGTTTCACCGGTCAGTGTACTGCGGACCATCAACCAGACAGGAGGTGTGACATGTTGGGTTATCTCAGAGGATTCGACGATATCTTCGACCAGGTCGAACGCATGAATCGTGACATGGAAGGGCTGTTCGGCAACCGGCCCGCGTGGAGCGGCATTCGCTCCGTGGCGCCCGGCACCTTCCCGCCCATCAACGTCGGCTCGTCGGCGGAGCAGGTGGATCTGTTCGCCTTCGCGCCCGGCCTCGATCCCGCCACCATCGAGGTGGAGATGCAGCAAAACCTGCTCACCATCGCGGGCGAGCGCAAGGTGGAACTGCCCGAGGATAAACAGCTGTATCGCAACGAGCGTTTCAGCGGCCGTTTCCGCCGCGTGCTGACCCTGCCGGAGGATGTGGACCCGGACCAGGTGAGTGCCAGTTACAAGGACGGGGTGCTGCATATCACCGTCAAGCGTTCCGAGGTAGCGAAGCCGCGCCGCATCGAGATCCATTGACGATCCCCGGCCGTGCGCATCGCAACCATCTACCGAATATGAAGCATGAAGGAGAACCAAGCCATGACCGAGACCAGAGATCTCAAGACCCAGGAGAATAAGGAACTCGAGGCCCGGGGCGGCAGTGAGGCCTATCTGCGCCCCGTGGTCGATATATTCGAGGACGCCAACGGCATCACCCTGATGGCGGATCTGCCCGGAGTATCCAGCGACCGGCTCAATATCGAGGTGGATCGCAACACCCTGGCCATCGAGGGCCAGGTGTCCTTGGATATGCCGAAGGAGATGGAGGCGCTGTACGCCGACGTGCGCGCCACCCGTTACCAGCGCAGTTTCACCCTCAGCAACGAGCTGGATACGGATGCCATCAAGGCCGAGATGAAGGACGGGGTGCTCACCCTCAATGTACCCAAACGGGCGGAGCATCAACCGCGCCGCATCCAGGTCAACGGCGCCTGACAGGGACCCGCGACGGCCCCCGGCCTCCGAGGCGGGGGCCTCGTTTATGCTCTTCGTTACTGTCCATATTTCCCTCACAGATCATGCGCGATGTCATCACCGTCACTACCCACAGCCGCGAGGAACTGGTGGACATCACCGGCCGGATACGGGAGGTGGTGGAGGCCGGGGGGATCCGGGACGGTCTGGTGAATGTCTATGTCCAGGGTGCCACGGCCGGGATCATGATCCAGGAAAACTGGGACGACAGCGTCCAGACGGACGTGGTGGATCTGTTGCGCAAGATCATCCCCCGTGGGGTTTGGTTGCACGACCGCCAGGACGGTAACGGCGATTCTCATCTCAAGTCCGGTCTGGTGGGTCCCTCCGAGACCATCCCCCTGATGGACGGCCGGCTCGGCCTGTCCACCTGGCAGAACATCTTCCTGTGCGAATTCGACGGCCCGCGGCGCGAGCGCAGGGTCGTTGTCACCGTTGTGTCGGCCGCGTAGCGTTGGGAATACGGGGCAGCGGTTCCCCCGCCGGGACGCCAGGGAAACTATTCACTATTCCCTACTCCCCCTCCCCAGCACAGCACCGCTGTGCTCGTTTTACACTGCACACTCCCCGATGTGGTCCCATTTCGCGTATTTTCGCGCCTTTCGCGGTTAAGTTTTTCGCTTTTCGCTGTCCGGCCCCGGTCCCCCAATCGCCCTAGGCGAATACCGTGATCACCAGGTAGGCGGTATAGCCTACGTAGGCGGCCAGCAGGGCGGCGCCCTCGTAGCGGTTGATACGCCCGGGGCTACGGAAGCCGTAGCCGATGACGAACAGGGAGAGGGTGAGGGCGGCCATCACCGCCGCGTCCCGGTACAGGACCTCCGGTCCCACCGTCATGGGATGGATGGCCCCGGCGATTCCCACCACAGCCAGGGTGTTGAACAGGTTCGAGCCCAGGATGTTGCCCAGGGCGATGTCGTGCTCGCCCTTGCGGGCGGCGATGAGGGACGAGGCCAGCTCCGGCAGGGAGGTGCCCACCGCCACGATGGTGAGGCCGATGATGAGGTCGTCGACGCCGAAACCCCGGGCCACTTCCACCGCCCCCCATACCAAAATACGGGAGCTGACGATGAGCAGCACCAGGCCAACGACGAGCCACAGCACCGCACGGCGCAACGGCAGGGTCTGGTCCGCCATGTCTTTTTCCATCTCGCGCCCGAGGGCGTCGGCCCTGTTCGCCATGCCCTGGTAGATGGACCAGGCCATGAGGGCGCCGAATACCGCCAGCAGCACCACGGCATCGAGGCGCGTGATGTCGCCGTCCCGGAGCTGCCACGCCGCGAGGGCGGTGACGGCGGTGAGGATGGGCAATTCCCGGCGCAACACCTGGGAGTGGACCACGATGGGGCTGATGAGGGCCGTCAGCCCCAGGATCAGCGCGATGTTGGTGATGTTCGAGCCATAGGCGTTGCCCAGGGCGAGGCCGGGGTTGCCCTGGGAGGCCGCCAGGGCAGACACCACCATCTCCGGCGCCGAGGTGCCGAATCCCACCACCACCATGCCGATGAGGAGGGGGGGCATGCCGAAGTGACGGGCGGTAGCGGCGGAACCGGCCACGAAGCGGTCGGCGCTCCACACCAGCAGGGCGAGGCCGCAGGCGATGGCGAGAAAAGGCAGAGTCATGGGGTGGCTTCGTCCTAGGTTTTGGGGGGAGGCACGGGGCCCGGAAGTGCGCGAGTATCCGACATCGGGGGCACGATTGCCCACCGTGGATTTACGCTAGAATTTGTGTGTCGAGTTGAGGGAAATCCGGACTATCGGCCATCCACGGCCAAAATCAGCGCGGAAGACGAAAAATCTGTTGGCTACATAGGGTGGGGCGAGCGCGGCGCGGCCGCTGTGCTGGGGAAGAGGGAATGGGGGGATGGGAAAGGGGAAAGGGGAAATGGGAAAAGGGGGGGCGAGAGTGGGGAGTAGGGGATAGGGAGTAGGGAGTAGGGAGTAGGGAATAGTGAATAGTGAATAGTTTCCCCGGCCTTGTCCCATTTCGGGTATTTTCGTGTCTTTCGCGGTGAAGCTTTTAGCGGTTAAGCTCTGATCGGTGTTTTCTTCGCTGGGGACAACCGCCGGTTTCGAGGTCGATTGCTGTGAGTCTTAGCACCGAGTTCCTCACCACCAGGGAGTTGGCGGACCTGCTCCATATCAAGGAGCGCAAGGTCTACGAGCTGGCGGCCTCCGGTGCCATCCCCTGTTCCCGGGCCACGGGCAAGCTGCTGTTTCCGCGCCAGGAGGTGGAGGCCTGGGTGGCCCGTCACAGTTCGGGCGCCGGGACCGAACGCGCCGGCCATCGCCGCAACGTGTTCCTCGGCAGTTACGATCCTCTGCTGGAGTGGTCCCTGAGGGCCGCGGGGACGGAACTCGCCACCTTCCTGGACGGCAGCCTCGACGGGCTGGAGCGCTTCGCCGCCGGGGAGGGGGTGGCCGCCGGGCTGCACGTCTACGATCCCGACAGCGACGACTGGAACGTGGCCGCGGTGCGGGCGTGCTGCGGTCACGCGCCGGTGGCCCTGCTGGAGTTCGCCTGGCGCGAGCGCGGACTCATCGTGGCCCCGGGGGAAGAGTTCGCCCTCGGCGAGGTGGCCGCCCTATGCGGGCGCCGGGTGGCCCCTCGCCAGGAGGCCGCCGGCACCCAGGTGCTGTTGCGTCACCTGATGGCGAAGGCGAGCGTGGACGCCGCCGACATCAGTTGGGGAGACACAGTGCGCACCGAGTCCGATGCCGCCCTGGCCGTGCTCGAAGGCAAGGTGGATGCCGCCCTCGGCCTGCGCGCTATCGCGGACCAGCTGCGTCTCGGTTTCGTGCCCCTGGTGCGGGAGCGTTTCGATATTCTGGTGGACCGCAAGGCGTGGTTCGACCCGCCCCTGCAGCGGCTCCACTCCTTTATGGCTACGGACGGATTCCGGGCCAAGGCGGCCGAGATGACGGGCTACGACATCGGCGGGCTGGGCCGGGTCCATTTCAACGGTGCCTGACCCTATTCGTCGATGTCGAATTCCGGCTCCTCGCCGGGCTCCCCATCCTCCTCTTCGCCCAGTTTGACGATCTCCGGGGCTTCCCAGGAGCCGGTGATGGCGTACTGGGTCTTGATGACCCCGCCCACTTCCTTGCCCATGATATTGCTGGAGATATAGGCGGCGGCCACGCCGATGGCGGCGCCTATGGGACCGCCGGCGATGGCGCCGGCCACCGGCAGGGTGGAACTCACCTTCGGCGTCACCGTGACTATTTCGTCGTAGTCTTCCGTCGCCAGGCCGACGCGGCCCGCCACGTCCACACGGGCCGCGGGGGCGTTCATGGTGAGGTTGTTGGTATAGGCGTCGCCCTCGTCGATGGTGAAGCTGCCTTCCAGCTTGTCGAAGCTCAGTCCCTTCTCGAACAGGTCACGAAAGTCCAGCAACAGGCGGCGCGGCAGAGCGTTGATGCTGAGCAGTCCGAAGAACCGTCCGGCCCCGGGGTCGACGTCTTCCAGGCGGCCGTTACGGATGGTGACTTCCAGTTCGCCCGTGGAACGGGCCAGATCGAACTCCGTGGGCGGTCCCGCCCACGTGGCCTCCAGGCGCGCCTTGGCCTTGCCCTCGGCGATACCGGATTTCTGGTAGCCGAGGCGCTTGAGGAAGTCCCCAAGGTCGTTGGTCTCCACTTGCGCCTTGATGAGGGATCGGGGCCGGCCGGAGGATTCCATGATCCATCTGCCCGTGATGTCCATCTCGAGCCCATCCGTGACGGTGTCGAGGCGCCGGATCTCGAGGCCGTCGCGCAGCGAGCGGGTGGTGAGTTCTACGCGGCCGAGTTCCAGGTCGCCGAGGCGGCAGTCGGCACAGGTCACCTCCAGGGGCGGGATGTCCCGGGGGTCGATGACATCCTCCTCGGTGCCGTCCTCGTCGCGGGTGAGATAGAGACGCTCCAGCTCGCCGCGTACGAGTGCATCGCTGCCATCTACGGGGACCTCCAGGGTGCCGGCGAGGCCGGCCGCGGCGATGGTCACCGGCAGGTGGCCCCCGGCGGGTGCCCCTACCACGACCCGCGCATCCTCGAAGGCCTGGCCGAGGGCCAGGAGCCGTGACGTGGTGAGGTCCAGGCCCGCGAAGTCCAGGCGTCCCGCCCCGGGATCGGCAGGGCCTGCGGTGACCTCCATCACCCGCGGTACCCAGCCGTCGGCATCCAGCTCGGGCAGGGTGCCGGTGATATACAGGCCGGGGATGTCGGTGGTGGTCACGGGACCCGGTCCTATGCGGACATGGGCCCCCTCGACGACCATGGTCTCGCCGCCCCCGGCCAGGGTCACCTCGGCCCGCAGGTCGTTTCCCAGGGTGATGTCCAGGCGGCGCCGTCCGTTCTCGCTGTCCAGGTCGGCCCGCACGGCCAGGGGGCGGGCCGACGCGGCCGCCTTGCCCAGCGGCGCCGGCAGGTCGATGGCGAGGCCCCGCAGATCGCTGGTGGCCCACAGCCGGGTGGGCGGGCCGTCATGGATGTCGTTGGGGATGTCCACGGTGGCCTGCCAGGTGGTCTCGCCGTTGGCCCGACCGGCCCAGGGCACGTCCTCGCGCCGTAGGGTCGCTGCCGTCAGGGGACCCGTGAGGCTGACGCGGGTCACCTCCTCGGCGGGATCCTTCATAGTCTCGATATCTAGACGCACCGGGATGTCGTTGAGAGAGCCGTGCAGATCGGTGCCATCCAGGCCCACATCGGTGATGTGCAGTCTGCCCGTGGTGTCTACCAGGGGCATGTCCAGCAGGGGCAGGGTGAGGTCGTTGCCGTCGAAGTGGATGTTGCCATCCAGGACCACGTCGCCACTGCGCAGGAGGATGTCGAAATCCAGGTCCATGGTCACGTTGCCGGTCACGGCGGCACCGCCGAAGTGGTCCTCGAAGCGGTCCTTCATGGGCGTTTCCAGGAGGATGCGCATGCCGTCCTGGCCGGGACCGGTGACGTCGCCGGCGATCTCCAGCAGCACGTCATCGGCGTCGAGATTGGGGGAATGGGCACGCACGTCCCGCAGGTCGGAACCGAGGATCTTGGCGCTGCTGCCGTGGATGGTCATGGAACGCCCGACGAAGACGGCCTCGGCCTCTATCTCCTCCAGGCGCGGCCACTGGGGCTTGTAGTCGATGATGCCCTGCTCGAGTTGGGCCCTGACCTCCAGGTGCCCCGAGCCGTCCTCCCAGGGGAAGGCATCGGTCCGGCCCTGGATGACGAGGGTGCCGTCGTGGATGCGCCCGCTCACCAGGCCGCGGTCAATCCAGCGCACCGCGTCATCGGCCATGACGGTTGCCGGCAGATAGGCGCTCACCCGCTCCAGGCGGCTGTCATCGAAGGTCCCCACCAGGTTGAGATAGGGCGCACCGTTTGCCGGCAGGTCGATGCGGCCCGTCAGCCACAGCCGGATGTCGGGATTACGCAGCCTGATGTCGTCTACATGCATGGACCACTGCCCGGCCTCGCGGGTCGCCCACACCTCGCCCGCCAGGGTGTCGACCCGCAGGGGCTCGCGGAACAGGTGGCTGGCGTCCACCTCCAGGGGTTTCCCGGGCAGGATGGCGCGCAGCCGTCCGCCGGCCATGGCGAGGCGGCCGTGGATACCACGGATCCCGGGGAGGCTGCCGTGACGGGACATGCCGGCGCCCGCGACCCGGGCCCGCAACTCCAGGGATCCCATTACGTCCTCCGGCGCGAAGGCGAGGGCGATATCCTCCACGGTGCCGCGCAGGGTGGGTTGCGGCGCCTCGTCGCTGTCGCCCGCCGCCACGGCCCGGAGATAGGGGCGGACGGCGGCCAGATCAACGCGCTCCGTGGCCAGGGCCAGCCGTGTCGTCGTGGTCCCGCTGCCCGAGACCTCGAAGCGGATGGCCCGCCCGCCGGAGGTCAGTATGCCGCCGTCCAGGGCGGTGAGGCGCCCACTGCTCCGCCATCCCGGGTCGTCCTGGTTCCGGAAGGTGGCCTCGATGCCGAAACCGGCGGCGGGCAGGGCGTGGCCGTCGAGGGCCATGGCGAGGTCGCGAATGGTGCCGGTGGCATGGGCGCGGGTGATGCGACCCTCGTGCCAATCCAGCCACAAGCGGGTGTCCAGGGTGCCGCCGCCCACGGAGAGGCCCTCCGGCAGCATGGGGCTGAGGGGCGGGGCGGCCATGCGCAGCCCACGGCCCTCCACGTAAATGCGTGCCGTGTCCATGGCCCCGGCGTCGCCGCCGAGGTCGATGGCGAAAGTCAGCCCTGCCCCCAGCTCCGCGGGGGGGGCGGCCTGTCCCCGCAGCCAGCTGCCGTCGGGATGATTGACGAGGACCGCCTGGATGGCCGTGAAACTGTAGGTGACGCCGCCGCGGCTATGGTCCCGGAGATGCAGGGTGGAGTCCTCCACCTCCAGCAGGGATTCGCGGCGCAGCCAGTGGGCCACGTCCGGCGCGCCGGCGGCTCCTGCCCGCCGCTCCCCGAGGCAACACAGGGAGAAGGACCCGGCGGCGTCACGCTGCACCGTGATTTCGGCACCACGGATGATCAGGTGGTCGGGCCGCAGGGCGGCCTGGCGCAGGGACTCCAGGGGGTCCACCTCCACCAGCAGGGCATCGAGGCCCAGGAAGGGCTCGCCGGCCCTATCCAGGAGCTGCACCCCCTCCAGGCGCAACACCGGCCGCCAGCCCCGCCATTCCGCACCGATGCCGCCGAGGCGCACGGGGGTGCCGAGTTCCGCCGTGGCCCACTGTTGCAGATCGGCGCGGAACAGGTCCAGGGCGGGCAGGGCGAGGCGCAACAGGGCCACCGCCAGGGCCGTTACCAGCACCAGGAGGGCCAGGGACCAGCCGAGGTGGTGGCGTACCCAGTAACCCAGGGAGCGCCGCGGCGGTGCCTGGGGGGATGCCCCTTCCACTTCTGTCACCGGGCCACCGTGCCCGCTCGCTTACATGAGGACGACGTCATACTGCTCCTGCCCGTACAGGGTCTCCACCTGGATCTCGATGGGCACCTGGATGAAGGATTCCAGCTCGGCGATGTTGGCGGACTCGTCCTCCAGCAGCCGGTCCACCACGGTGCGGGAGGCCAGCACCAGCAGCTTCTCCGCCTCGTACTGCCGTGCCTCGCGGATGATCTCACGGAAGATCTCGTAGCACACGGTCTCCGCCGTCTTCACCGAGCCCCGGCCGTTGCATACCGGGCAGGATTCGCACAGCACGTGCTCCAGGCTCTCGCGGGTGCGCTTGCGGGTCATCTGCACCAGGCCGAGGGAGGACACCTCGCTGATGTAGGTCTTGGTGTGGTCCCGTTCCAGGTGCTTCTCCAGGGCGCGCAGCACCTGGCGCTTGTGCTCCTCGCTGCACATGTCGATGAAATCGATGATGATGATGCCGCCGAGGTTGCGCAGCCGCAGCTGGCGGGCGATGGCCTGAGAGGCCTCCAGGTTGGTCTTGAAGATGGTCTCCTCGAGGTTGCGCCGCCCCACGAAGGCCCCGGTGTTGACGTCGATGGTGGTCATGGCCTCGGTCTGGTCGATCACCAAGTGGCCGCCGGACTTGAGGGGCACCTTGCGTTCCAGGGCCCGCTGCAGCTCGTCCTCGATGCCGTACATCTCGAAGATGGGCCGCTCCCCCACGTAGTGCTCCAGCCGCGGCAGCAGCTCCGGCATGAAGCGTTCGACGAACTCCGAGACCCACCGATAGTTCTCCGCCGAATCGATGCGCACCCGCTCCAGCTCGGTGCTCACGCTCTCCCTCAGGGTGCGCATCACCAAGGGCAGGTCCTCGTAGACCATGTGGGGCGCGGCATGGCCGTCGGCGTTGTGGCGCAGGGATTCCCACAGCTTGTAGAGGAACTCCATGTCGGCGCGCACGGCCCATTCCGACAGCCCTTCGGCGGCGGTACGGATGATGAAGCCACCGCGGGGTTCCTCGTCATCATCAGGGTCGAGATGGGCGAACCCCCGCCCCAGGGTGCGCAGGCGCTGGCGTTCCGCCTCGTCCTCGATACGTTGGGATACCCCCACGGTGTTCATGTAGGGCATATACACCACGTAGCGCGAGGGCAGGGATATCTGGGTAGTGAGGCGGGCGCCCTTGGTGCCCAGGGGATCCTTGATCACCTGCACCAGCAGTTCCTGGCCTTCATGCACGAGTTCTGCGATGTCCGCCGGGGCCGGCCGGCGTTCCTCCGCCGCCGCCTCTTCTTCCTCCAGGCGGTTGTTCCGGCACGTGAAGTCCGTCTTGTCCTCCGGGGGTGGGATGGGGGGCTTGGAGGGTTGGGAGATATCCGAGGCATGGAGGAAGGCGGCGCGGTCGAGGCCGATATCCACGAAGGCCGCCTGCATGCCCGGCAACACCCGGGACACCCGGCCCCGGTAGATGTTGCTCACCAGACCGCGGCAGCTCGCGCGGTCCAAAAATATCTCCTGCAGCACGCCGTTCTCCACCATGGCGATACGGGTCTCCCTGGGGGTGACGTTGACCAGCAATTCTGTGCTCATGGTATGGGTAGGGTCGCTCGCTGAGTCTTGAATGGTGGGGAGTATAACGTGGTCCGGACGGCCTTTACCGACGAGCCCGCCATCGACCGCTCCCCCGCCGTGACGGTCCTGTCCCCCCCTGTCCGCGAGGCGTGACGGGGCGATCACGGGAGCGGGAGAAACCATGTCTCGAGGGTGCGCGCCGTCGATGGCCGTGCCTGGGTCATGGAGACTTTACCTTTGACACCGGCGAGCCCGGAATGCTCCGTGGCGCTGCCGGTGGGGGGAACCTTGGCCGGTAGGCAGGGTCATTTGCATTCCGTATTCTTGATATTCCTTCATCCAGCGCATCCGAGGATCCATGTCGCAACGACAGAGTTTCGCCCGTCTCAAAGCACACATCTCCGCCCGCATCCTCGGCCAGGAATACCTGGTGGACCGCTTGCTCATCGCCCTGCTGGCGGATGGCCATCTGCTGGTGGAGGGTGCCCCGGGGCTCGCCAAGACCACTGCCGTCAAGGCCCTGGCCACGGGCCTCGCGGGTGACTTCCACCGCATCCAGTTCACCCCCGACCTGCTGCCGGCGGACCTCACGGGCACCGAGGTGTTCCGACCCCAGGACGGCTCCTTCCATTTCCAGCCCGGGCCCATTTTTCACAACATCCTGCTGGCGGACGAGATCAATCGCGCACCGGCCAAGGTGCAGTCGGCGCTGCTGGAGGCCATGGAGGAGCAGCAGGTGACCATCGGCCGCGAGACCTACCGGCTGCCGCCCCTGTTCATGGTCATGGCCACCCAGAACCCCCTGGAGCACGAGGGCACCTATCCCCTGCCCGAGGCCCAGCTGGACCGCTTCCTCATGTACGTGCGGGTGGGTTACCCGGACGCCGCCGGGGAGAAGGCGATCCTGGAACTCGCCCGCGCCATGGCCCGTGGTGGTACCGGTGCGCCCGAGGTCGGCCCGCCCCTGGCGGAATCGGCCGTGTTCGCGGCCCGCGCGGAGGCCCTGGAACTCACCATGGTGCCGGCCCTGGACGATTACCTGGTGGCCCTGGTGGCCGCCACCCGCGACCCGGCGCCCTACGAGCCTGCCCTCGGTGAATGGGTGCGCTGGGGCGCCAGTCCGCGGGCCACCCTGGCCCTGGACCGCTGCGCCCGCGCCCACGCCTGGCTGGCGGGGCGGGACTACGTGAGCCCCGAGGACATCCACGCCATCGCCCACGACGTCCTGCGCCACCGCATCCTGCTGTCCTTCGAGGCCGAGGCGGAGGGCATCACCACCGATCGCATGGTGGACGAGTTGCTGCAACGGGTGCCCACCCCATGAAGACCCTGGTAGCGCCCATTTGCTGGCATCGGTGGTCGATCGCCAGGCCATCGCAAACATCGTGCAGGGGCTTGTCATGCCGCCCCGAGGGTCCATGGCGGAAACGGTGAGGGGAACGACCGACGGGGTGCGACTGGCCCTCGACCGTCTCACGGGGTTACGCGCCCATGCCGGGCGTCTCGGCCTGTCCCCCGGCACCCGGGTGCGCACCGCCCGCGCCGGCGGTTATCTGTCGGTGTACCGCGGCCGCGGCATGGAATTCGACGAGGTGCGCCCCTACCAGGCGGGCGACGACGTGCGCGACATCGACTGGCGGGTCACCGCGCGCTCCGGGCGTGCCCACACCAAGGTCTACACCGACGAGCGGGAGCGCCCCGTATTCCTGCTGCTGGACCTCTCCCCTGGCATGTATTTCGGCACCCGTGGTTGTCTCAAGGCGGTGCGCGCCGCCGAGGCCGGGGTGCTCCTGGCCTGGGCCGCGGTGGCCAACGGCGACCGCGTGGGGGCCCTGATGATGGCCGGCAAACGCCATGCCGAAGTGCGTCCCATGGGGCGCCATCCGGGAGTGCTGCGCCTCATCCGGCGGCTGATGGAGGAACACCGGGCGGGCCTCGAGCGCCCCGGCATCGAGGCCGCCGATCTGAAGGCGGCCCTGGACCGCCTGCTGGCCACCGCGCGGCCCGGCAGCCTGGTGTTCCTCATCAGTGACTTCCGCCACCTGGACGACGACGGTGAGAAGCGCCTGGCGCGGTTGGCGCGGCACAACGACGTCACGGCCGTGTTCGTCTTCGACCCCCTAGAGGCCGAGCCGCCCCCACCCGGCCGTTACCTGCTGTCCGATGGCCATGCCAGTGCCCTGCTGGATACCAGCGACGCCGGGGTGGTCGAGCGCCTGCGCGCCGCCCATGCCACCCACCGCGCCCGGGTGGCCTCGGCATGCAGCCGCCGGGGCATTCATTTCCTGGATCTGGCCACCGATGCCCCCCTGGTGGAGGCCCTGCGCCGGGGTCTCCACGCACGCCTGCCCCATCATGGGGCCCTGTACGAGCCCGCCGGCCGGTCATGATTCCCGATAACCCCCTGGCCCAGGATCCCTTGGCAGAGTTGCGGGACATCCATCTCCCGGACCCCGTGTCCTGGTGGCCCCCGGCGCCGGGTTGGTGGCTGCTGGCCCTGGTGGTGCTGGTGGCCCTCGGCCTCGCCTCGTGGGCCCTGCGCCGCTATCTGAAACGGCGCCGGCGTAGCCGCCGCGTGCTGGCCGAAGTGGATGCCCTGGCGGCCGCCTACCGGCGCGACGGCGACACCCAGGCTCTGTGCAGTGGCCTCTCCCTGGTGCTGAAGCGGGCGGCCCTGGCGGCCTGGCCGCGGCAACGGGTGGCCGGGCTCACGGGCACGGCGTGGCTGGAGTTCCTGGATGCCACCGGCGGCGCCGGCGCCTTCGCCCACGGCCCGGGACAGGCTCTGGCCAGCGCCGGTTACGGTGGCGCCGCGGCGGTGGACGGCGAGGCCCTGGAAGCCCTGGTCCGACGCTGGATTAAAGGTGCCTTGAGGCGGGTACCGGCATGATCCACCTGGCGTGGCCCTGGGCCCTGCTGCTGTTGCCCCTGCCGTGGCTGATACGACGCCTGGCGCCGCCGGCCCGGGCACCCCGGGCCGTGGCCCTGCGCGCGCCCCTCTTCGAATGGCTGGCCGGCGGCGCCGCGGCGGCCGCCCCGCCGCGGCGGTTGCGGCCGCGCCTGCGCCTGGGCACCGCGGTGGCGGCATGGCTGCTGCTGGTGCTGGCGGCGGCCCGCCCCCAGTGGCTGGGGGAGCCCCTGGAACTACCCCTGGAGGGGCGTGACGTGATGCTGGCGGTGGACGTGTCCGAGAGCATGCAGGTGGCAGACATGGTGCTGGAGGGGCGGGCGGTGGACCGCCTGGCGGTGGTACAGCGGGTGGCGGGGGACTTCATCCGCCGGCGCACCGGCGACCGCCTGGGGCTCATCCTGTTCGGCTCCCAGGCCTATGTGCAGACGCCTCTGACCTTCGATCGCACCACCGTGGCCCACATGCTGGAGGAGGCCGCCATCGGTCTGGCGGGCAAGAAGACCGCCATCGGCGACGCCATCGGCCTGGCCGTGAAGCGCCTGGGGGACGAGGCGGGCGGGGAGGGGCGTGGGCCGCGGGTGCTGATACTCCTGAGCGACGGCGCCAACACCGCCGGGGCGGTGGATCCCCGCCAGGCGGCGGCCCTGGCGGCCGAGCGCGGCCTGCGCATCCATACCGTGGGGATCGGCGCCGAGCGCCTGCGGGTAGGCGGCATTTTCGGCAGCCGCGTGGTCAACCCTTCCGCGGATCTGGACGAGGCCATGTTGAAGGACGTGGCGGCGGCCACCGGGGGGCGATACTTCCGGGCCACGGACACCGATGCCCTGGAGGAGGTGTATCGCCTGCTGGATGAGCTGGAGCCCGCGGTGCGCGACGCCCGCCTGTTCCGCCCCCTCACCGCCCTCTATCCGTGGCCCTTGGCGGCTGCCCTGTTGCTGGCCGCGGGCCTGCTGGTGGATGGCCTGCGCCGCCCCGGGGTACCGGAGGCGGCATCGTGATCCCCGATACCTTCCTGTTCCTGCGCCCGTGGTGGTTCCTGGCCCTAGTCCCCCTGGCAGGCCTAGTGTGGGCCCTGGTCCAGGGCGGTCCGGCGACGGGGGCCTGGCAACGGGTGTGCGATCCGGCCCTGCTGCATTTCCTCGCCGAAGGCGAAAATGCCGTCGCCGCGCCGCGGCGGGCGGCCCTGGCGGTGGCGGTGGGGGGGCTGCTGGCGGTGGTGGCCCTGGCGGGCCCGGCGTGGGAGCGACTGCCCCAGCCCGTCTACCGCGGCGAGGCCACGCGGGTGGTGGTGCTGTCCCTGGCCGGCACCATGAACGCCGCCGATCTCAAACCCTCCCGCCTGGCCCGCGCACGCTTCAAGGTGATGGACCTGCTGGAACGGGCCGGGGAGGGGCGCACCGGGCTGGTGGTGTACGCCGGCGAGCCCTTCATCGTGTCGCCTCTGACCGACGATGCTGCCACCATCGCCGCCATGGTGCCGGTGCTGGAGACGGACCTCATGCCGGCCCCGGGGCGGCGCCTCGCCCCCGCCCTGGAGCAGGCGGCGGCGCTGCTGGACCAGGGGGCGGCCGGCGGTGGGCGCATCATCGTCCTCGCCGACGGCATGGACGACCCGGCCGCCGCCCTGGAACGGGCGCGGGACCTGTCCCGGCGCCATACCATCGGCGTCATCGGGGTGGGCACGCCGGACGGGGTGCCCGTGACGGATGCCGGGGGCGGCTTTCGGCGGGATGGCACCGGGGCCCTGGCGGTGACCCGTCTCGAGGAGTCGGCCCTGGAGGCGGTGGCCGCGGCCGGTGGCGGCGCCTACCGCCGCCTGACGGCGGATGATGCCGATCTGCGGGCCGTGATGCGTCCCCCCGGGGCCGTGGACGGAGTGCTGGAGGCGTCGGATGAGCGCACCGCCGACCAGTGGTGCGAGGCCGGCCCCTGGCTGCTGCTGCCCCTGGCCCTGCTCGGGGCCTTCGCCTTCCGGCGCGGCTGGCTGGCGGTGGCCCTGGTGGCGGTCATGGGCAGTCCCGGGGAGGCGTGGGCCCTGGACTGGGAGGACCTGTGGCGGACCCCCGATCAGCAGGCCGCCGCGGCCTTCCAGGAGGGACAGCCGGCGGCGGCCGCCAAGACCTTCCGGGATCCGGCATGGCGGGGCAGCGCCCTCTATCGCGCCGGCGAATACGAGGCCGCGGCCGCCGCCTTCGAGGCCCTGGGGCACGCGGGCGCCCATTACAATCGTGCCAACGCCCTGGCCCGTGGCGGGCGCCTCGAGGAGGCCCTGGCCGCCTATGAACAGGCGCTGGAGCTGGCGCCCGGCCACGACGATGCCCGCCACAATCTGGCGGTGGTGAGACGGGCCCTCGAACAGCAGGCACCTCAGGAAGGCCAGCAAGGCGAGGGGGAATCCGGTGACCCGCGGCAGCAGTCGGAGCCGGCCGCTGGCGGCGGCCAGGGTGATGGGAGCGAGGACCAGGACACGCCCTCCCGGGAGCAGGATGACGGCCAGGCAGGCGCCGGCGACGACAACGCAGGGGACCAGACCCCCGGTGACGGGGAGCCGTCTGCGGGCGAGGCGCCGGCGGAGGATGACGCGGGGCGGGATCCCCTGGCCGAGCCGGGATCCCCAGGGGAGGAGACACTCGCGACACCGCCAGGCCCCCCCAAGGGCACGGGTGAACAAGCCCCGCCCGAGGAACCGCCCCTGGAGACATCCGGCGCCGCGCCGCAGGATGCCGGCGCCACGGAAGCGGACCAGGCCATGGAACAATGGCTGCGGCGCATACCCGACGACCCCGGTGGCCTGCTGCGCCGCAAGTTCATGCTGGAGCACTACCGCCGCCAGCAGGCGGCCGGCGGACGGTGATGGAAAGCAAAGGGATCCGCTCACGGAGGCACAGGGTGGACACAGAACACCTCGTATACTTTTTCTGACAACCTCGGACCCTTCTTCCGATGAACCCGCACCGCCCCATCAGCCCCTGGTTTCCCCGTCTCGTGTCCCGTCATGACCGGCCCCTCGCCTGGCGTCGCGGCAGGCGTAGCGAGACGAGGTTCTCCGTGCCGCCGTGCCGCCGTGAGGGTTTGCTGTCGTGGTTCCTGATTCTCGTGCTGGCCTGCGCCCCGGCAATGGTGCTGGCGGCAGTGGAGGCCACCGTGGACCGCACGGTGGTGGGCGAGGGCGAGAGCCTCGAGCTGCGCCTGAAGGTCACCGGGGATGACGCCGGGGCGACGCCGGATATGGCGCCCCTGGAGCGGGACTTCGAGGTTGCGGGCACTCGCCGCAGCAGCCACATCAGATTCATCAACGGGCGCATGGAACGCAGCAAGTCGTGGATCCTGACCCTCATTCCCAAGGGCACGGGGGAACTCAGCATCCCCGCCCTCGACGTGGGGGACGCCACCACGCGGCCCCTCACCGTCAGCGTGCGGCCGGCCGGCAGCGGTCCGGCGGACGATGAGCCGGCCGATGTCTTCCTGGAGGTGGAGGCCGAGCCCCGGAACCCCTACGTCCAGGCCCAGGTGAGCTACCGGGTGCGTATCTTCTTCCAGGATCTCAGCGAGGGGGAACTGGCAAACCCCGAGGTGGAGGGTGCGGTGGTGGCCCGCCACGGCGAGGATGTGGCCTACGATGCCACTCGCCACGGTCGCCGCTATCGGGTGCTGGAGCGCCGTTATGTCATTTTCCCCCAGCGCAGCGGTCCTCTGGAGATCCCGGCCCCGGTATTCGTGGGCCGGGCGCCCGACGGCGGGGCCGGCCCGCGCTCTCCCTTCGGCAGCTTCGGCGCCTTCGACCAGATGTTCCAGAGCGCCCGCGCCATCCGCCGCCGCGGTGAGGCCGTGACCCTGGAGGTGCGGCCGCAACCGGCCGCCTTCCAGGGCAAGCGCTGGCTGCCGGCCCAGGCCCTGGCCCTGGACCAGGAATGGTCCGACGGCGCCGGGACGGGGCGCGTGGGCGAACCCATCACGCGCGCTTTGATTATCGAGGCCCGGGGCCTGGAGGCGGCCCAGTTGCCGGAGTTGGGCCCGCCCGCGGGCGCGGGCTACCGCGCTTATGCCGACAAGCCGCAGCTGGAGACCGGTGCCGACGGGGCCCCAGTGGTGTCCCGGCGCCGCGAGTCCCATGCCATCATCCCCACCCGCCCGGGTGAGTTGCGGCTGCCGCCCGTGGAGGTCCACTGGTGGAATACCCGGGACGACACGCCGCAGCTTGCCACCCTGCCGGGGCGTACGATCAAGGTACAGCCAGCCGCCGGAGAGGCCCCCAAGGCCACCGCGCCGGCGGAGCCGCGGCCGGCCCCCGCCACTCCCGCGCCGTCGCCGCCCGGCGACCCATCCCGGCCGGGCCTGTCGGCTGGGCCCTGGCCCTGGATTTCGGCCCTGTTGCTGGGGGCCTGGCTGGTCACTCTTTATCTGCTGGTGCGCCAGCGCCGCCGGGTGGTGTCCCCCGCGACTGTCGAGGGTCCCGTACAGCCTTCAGGTGCCCCAACCGTCTCAGAGGCGACCAAGTCCCTCGTCAGGGCCTGCCGGGGGCAGAACCCGCTGGCGGCACGGGATGCCCTGCTGGTGTGGGGCCGGGCCCGCTGGCCGGAGGATCCGCCGGTGAACCTGGGGCAGTTGGCGGCCCGGGTGGGTCCCGGCGAGCTTGCCGATCTCGTGACGGAGTTGGACCCTGCCCTGTACGGCGGCCCCGCCTCCCCGGCGCCGTCGGCGGAGTTGTGGGAACGCCTGCCGGGCCTGGTCAGGGCCTGGCGCCCCCGGCCGGAGGGCGACCCGGCCGCGCTGCCCCTGCCCGAGCTCTATCCCGGCTCCCATTTCTATGGCCATGGTGCTGAATAAAACACCCGCGTTGCTTTACCATGGGTGGACGACTGTTCGGGGGGTGTGTGCGATGGTGGGGATTGCGGTCCCTGGGCCGCCGCCCCACGGCTCCTGTTGTGGATGACACGGTACGAGGGGACTCAAGATGAACCAGGTTGCCACCACGGATCGTCCCGCCATTACGGGCCCGGGGCTCGCGGTGGCGGGCTGAGGGGCCGGGCTTGGCGCGCGGCTTCGTCATTCGCATGCGCCTGCGCTGCCCCCCCGAGCGCGTGTGGGGCCGGCTGGTGGACCCCGCCGTGCGCGGTCCCGGCCACCGCTGCACGGACGGCGACGGGACCATGGCGGTGGTCACCGAATACCAGCCGAAGAATCGCTACGCCCTGTCATCCCGTTGGAAGGACATCCTCACCACTCACCGCTATACGCTGCGCGGCAGCCAGCGCGGCACCGAGCTGGTGTTGCGCATGATGTGCGATGCGGATGGCGCCTGGTGGGCCCGCCACTCCTTTTCCGTCATGGGCCTGTGGTTCCAGGACCGCCGCCGCCTGCGGCGCCTGAAGCACGAGTTGGAGGCCGCCGAACATGGCGGACCTTAAGCTCCGACAAAGACAAGACACCGCCTGTCACCTCGGCACGACTGTGGGTCGGGAGTCATCCCGACATGTACCCCATGCCCTCGCCCAACATCCCCTCATCCTGTCCTTCTCCCCAAGGGAGAAGGGACCTTCCCAATGACGCCGAAGCGCACAGCACCGTAGGGTGGGTCAAGCGCAGCGGACCCCTGTGCCGGGGAATTGGGAAAAGGGAATTGGGAAATGGGAAAAGGGAAATGGGAAAAGTGAATGGTGAGTGGTGAATAGTACCTTACCACTGAAATCTTGGACAAGAATGCCAAGAAATTCTCATGCCCTGTCAGCACAGAGTGCAGGGAGAACACAATATTCACGCATCTTGAGTGATGCAGCCAGGACGCGACGCCCAAACTTTGTAAGGTAATACTTGTAGCGACGTCCCACTTTCTTGATCAGTCCGTGGGTTCGTAACCGTTTGAGTAGATAGGATGATTGACTGGGTGATAGATCGGGCATAGAGGCCCGCAGATCGGCGGCACGGAAGCCACTGATTGACCATTCGCCCCGCCCGATGGCGAGGAAGAGATGATAGTCCTTTTTCTGGAACAGATTGAAGCCACGGAATGAACGGCCCTGGTCCCTGGCGGGGCTGGACATTTTATCGATGTCCTTGAGTCCGGCGTCAGGATTGTCGATTGCCGCCATATAGGCGAGATAGCGCTCATTGGCGGCGTTCATCAGCTTGCGCAGATCGCGCAGGCTGTAGATATTTTTGCGTAGCGGTGCCAGTTTCCACTGTTGCCAGCCGTCACGTTGTTCCACCCAGCGGTGGATTTTGAAGAATGAGGCATCGTTGGTGGTGCATTCCACACGCGCCATGATGCCGGCTTTATCGTAGAGTTTGATGCTGGCCGGCCCCATCTGGTGGCGGATGCGTGTACCCTGGATACGGGTGCTGAAATCGTTACCGACCTCCCCTTGATAGGTGCTGGCGAGTTTACGGCCAAGGAAGGTGGCCACATTGTCGGCTTTAATGGCCTGTACCGCCGTGCGGGTGATGGACTCGTAGAGCGGCTGGAATTCGGCCTGCTGGTGGAAGATGACATCGGTGGCGAACTCCACCTGCATCAAGCTCCAGTGGTAACCGGAGCGAAAGCGCTGAGCTACCGGGCAGAACTGTTTGGCCCATCGATTCAGTCGTCGGTGAAGCTGTTTGGCATCCAGCCGGTCGGCAAGCGTCTGAGCCTGCTCGGGATCGGCAATGGACAGAAAGGCATTGTCCGCCATCGCGAAGGGAATGCCGGCTTTTTCCAGTCTGCGCGCCAGCCAGTGATGGCCGTTGAAGTAGACTTGCAGGCGGAACGGCGCCCAGGTGGGCACCCGCACGTAACAGAGTCCAAAGGCCTCATCGATGAAGTAGAAGTAGTAATGCAGGCATTTCCCTGACGTGGGTTTGAGCAGGGTATGGCCTGTGTTCTTGTCATGCCAGGGGCGATAAGCGGTGCAGGATTCCATGGCGGAGAAGATGTGGACCAGCCCGGGATGACCGCCGCGTTCCGCAATGATGGCCTTGATACGGTCTTCTTTGCGAAAGGCCTTGTGGCGCCGGATGAACTCGATCTCAATGCCGGCCTCGATGGCGAGTTGCTCGGCATGGTGGCGCAACTCATCGCGCAGGGGTTCTGCCCACCGGGGGTAGTCGAACAGTCGGATCTTATGGTAACTGAGGTAGCTCGCCATAGCGCCGGCATAACCGATATCAGGAAGGGTTCCGGTGATGACAACCCGGTCAAAACAGGAGAGCACACCGGCGATCTTGTTCTGGTGACGTTCAACGAACGGATTCATGGCCTGTCCCTCTTGTCCTGGATGGTGCTGTGGATAAGGATAGGCGATCCGAGATATTTTGGTTCCGGCTATGCCGGGTTAGGGAATAGGGAATAGGGAATAGGGGATAGGGGATAGGGGATAGGGGATAGGGGATAGGGGATAGGGGATAGGGGATAGGGGATAGTGAATGGTGAATGGTGAGTGGTGAATAGGGAACAGTTTTCCCGGTGTTCCGGCGGGGGAGCCGCGGTGCTCGTTCTGTCCTCCACGCCTACCGACTTTCTCCCTTTTCGTGTCATTTCGTCTTTTTCGTAGTTACCGTTTTTTTATAACGTGAAAGTTGCGAAGCACGAACTCCCCCTCTCCCTCTGGGAGAGGGACGGGGTGAGGGAACGAACATGGCGATACGCGCTCCGCTTTCATCATTTTGGGCCGCGCGTATCGCCATGAGAGTTAACTACGAAATACGCGAAAGAACAAAGAGATGACGGTGGAAGTGCCACCTGTAGGAGCGGCGCCTCGCCGCGATGGGGCCGGGGCAATCGCGACGGGGGCGTCGCTCCTAGTGCGTCCGTGGAGGCGCATTTTCTGCACGGTGAGAGTCCGTGTCGGGGTAAGCCAAGGCCCCGTAGTCGAAGGTAACTGCGTCGTCGCGAGGCGGGGTGGAGAGCAACCGGAGGCGAACTGGCGGTCCGTAGGATGACGAACTCGATTCGGCGGTACGGGACGGCGAGCCCGCTAGGAGAAGGTGAAGCCTGAAACTCATCGGATGCGCTGGGATTGGCGTGGAAAGCGACATTCGGGTCCCCTCCGTGGTTGGAGACGGAACGCTGGGAAGGAAATGCGAGAGAAGCGGGGAGACCTGACCGCCGTGGTGACGGTGGGCAGGAGTCAGAGCCTTCGTAGTACTGAACGGTTCTGCTGCGGTCATGGCGAGGTGCTGCGGAAACGCGGACCCAAGAGCTGGAGGGCGTCCTCCGCCTAAAACCGTGGGTGGTGCCGGGAAAGCGCGAAGAACAGAAATCGCGCCGAGGGAAGGGAGGCAGGAAGGTGGATGGGTGAAGTCTGGAGGAGGTGAGCGCGTATGCAAAGGGTCGAGAGTGTCTCGCAAGAGGCTAAGCCAGACTCGTCCAACCCGGTGGAATGGCCGTGGGTGGACCGCACGATCTGGACGGAGCGCATGTTGGCGGCGCTGGGTAACGGCGTCCAAGGGACGAAGTGGTTCAGTCTGATCGACAAGGTGCATCGCCCCCAGACCCTGGAACGGGCGTGGCAGGATGTGCGGGCCAACCGGGGTTCAGCGGGGGTGGATGGCCAGAGTGTGCAGCGTTTTGAGGCCCATGCCGAGCGGTATCTGGCGGAGTTGGGAGAGGCGCTGGGAATTGGACGGTACCGACCGGATGCGGTGCGTCGGGTGGAGATTCCGAAGGGGACAGGGACGCGTCCCCTGGGCATTCCGACGGTGAAGGACCGGATTGTGCAGGCGGCGATGAAGCGGGTGCTCGAGCCGATTTTCGAGCACCAGTTTTTGCCGATGAGTTGAGTGTAATCACAGTCTTCGAGGGTACCATTTTCACTTTTCGTGAGGGTTTCCCGCCCGCGTTCATTCCTCACTGATCCTGCACGCAGGTTTCTCGATCAGAACTGTGCTACGTCAGCGAATGGCAGTTCCAGCTGCTGTTCTTCGCCGACGGCACGGGCCTCTTGCAGCATCTGCACGATCTCCTCGCCATATTCATTGATGATCTGTTCGCGCAGCTCGTCGATGAAGGTGAGCACACTATAGGCGTCTTCCGCCTGCCAGTGCGTGTACAGCCGCAAGACTTTCATACTCATGATGTGGTCTCCTGGGTCGTGAGGCTGGGTTGGCCTGCGTCAGGTGCGTAAGACTGTGGACGGCCAGCGGTCGGGTTCGGCGCCAGTGCTCAGGCAGCGCTGCGAGCGCGCCGCGGTGATGGCTTGCGCTCGGTGTGGAAGACATCGAAGAAGAGCTTTTCATCGAGCTGGGTGAGTTCGTGGCGGCTGGCATGGGCGAGGATTTCGGCGGCCATATTGGTCAGCACACGGTAGTTGCCCATAGCGTGATCGGCCAGCGCCTGTGCCAGCTGTTCGCTGAACAGACCGGGGTTGCCGGCGCTTGTGCAAAGATGCGCCAGGCAGGCGAGGAGATCGTCGCGTGAGGCGTGTTCAAGCGCCAGGCGGGCCCGGATGCGCGAGCCGAGCGGGAGCAGATCGTCACGCCGGAGCAGGTCGGTCAGGCGTTGATCGCCGGCGAGGACCACGCTCAGCAAGGTGCGGGAGTCGAACTGGGACGAGGCGAGCAAGCGCAACTCATTCAGTACCACAGGCGCGATCTCCTGGGCTTCATCGATCAGCAGCACGGGGCGCATGAGTGAGGCGTCGAGAGTCGCCAGCCAGCGGGTGCGCAGCCCCTTGAAGCCCATCCAGCGATTGTGCGGCTTGAGATCGACGCCGAACAGGTCTCCCAGCTCGCGGTAGAAGTCCGCGAGGTTGGCACTCGGATGGGTCAACGCGGCGATGGTCAGGTCGGGCAGGCGCCCGAGGCGGGCGGCGAGGATGCGCAATGCGACGCTCTTGCCGGTGCCGGGCGCGCCGGTAATGAGGGCAAAGCCGCCTTCGCGGACATGGGTGTGTTCGATACGCCAGGCGAAGTCCTCCAGCGCAGGCGTTGCCATCAATGCCTCGGTGGGCAGTTCCGGCGAGAATGGATTCCACTTGAGGCCGTAGAGTGCGAGCAGGGATTTGTTCATGGGTCAGTATCCTCGGGATCGAAGGGCAGATAGGCCGGCGGTATGCCGGTGGCGGCATACTCGGCCAGGAGTTGGTCAAGCAACGGCGCCATACCGGCGCACGTGTTAGCGTTAACCGGCAGGGCATCGACCGACGTGCTGTCATCCACCGGCGCGAGGGCCCGTCGTCCATGCTCGGCATTACGCTGCTTGTCGAGTGGATAGAGCACGGCGACGGGTTGTTCGGTGTGGGGATCGAGTAGATCAATACTCGCAAGATCCCAGCGTGCGTAGCGCAGCTTTAGCCGGTGGAGGTGGCGGAACCGGGAGGGCACCTCGAAGCGGGTGCCCAGTACGGTGCAGGTGCCATCGGATCGACGCTGGACACGCGTGGTCTGTGCGCGGAAGCTGCGGCGTAGCATCTCGGCATCGGGGCACTCGCGGGCAACGTCGGGGCCCTGCCGATAGCGCTCAATGGGCGCGCAGCCGAGCTCGTGGTGGCGGCGACGCTGATACTCGCCCTCGACCCAGGCGAGTGTTGCGCGGTTGAGACTCTCCAGTGTCAGCTGCTCGACGCCCTCGAGCATGGCGAGCAGGCGACCCTCAACGACCGACCACCAGTTCTCCTGCTTGGCATTCTGGTAGGCCGAGTACGGTAATGTCGTCTCATGCACGATACCCAGGCGCGCCAGGCCCTCGGTGACTTCGGTCGCGGTCTCGGCACTGCCGTTGTCGGTCAGCAGGGCACGGGGCAGGCCGCGCTTCTGCAGCGCCTGCGACAGGCCGTGCACGAAGCGTTCGGCGTCCTCGGTGAGGTACCACTGGGCGTGACAACAGATCCTTGAGCAGTCATCGAGAATGCCGAGCATCTGTACCGTCTGCCAGCGCCCGCGCGCATCGACGACGCGGCGCGAGCCGACGTGGAAGTCGGCGTGCCATAACGCATTGACGTGGGCGAGTTCATAGCTGCGCACCTCGCGCGTGGCCAGGTGGCGCTCGGCGGCTTCAGCACCGGGGGTATCGCGCCGCACGCGCCCGGTGCGCTTGCGCATGCCGTTCGCCTGTAGATACCGCCGAACGGTGGCGTACGAGGGCATCGCGCCAAGAGACGGATCCTTGGCAGCCAGAACTGCAAGGTTATCGACATGCAGCTGCACGCTCCAGCCCGAATGCGCTTGGTAGAGCGCATGCAGCTCGGTGCGCAGCAGGTCACTCAGGCGGCGGTGACGTCCCGCATCGGCGCGTCGGCGTGAACGCAGCGCACGGACTGGGTCAGCGCCGGCACGAAGCGCCAGGTAGTACCAGCGCTCTATGGTGGAGAACCCGAAGCGTACCGCCTCGCCAGTGACCGGATGACGCCAGGTCCTGGCGGCCAGCGCCGTAATGGCTGTGTGCAGCTCACCGCTCTCTGGCGGTGCCGCCAATAGCGAACCGATCACGGCGAAGCGCAGCCGTGCCCAGCGTTCGTGCACGCTCAATCTGTTGTCGTCGCCCATCGGTGCATCGCCTCGTCATCGGTCCGTCTTGTGAGGCTAAGCGCCTTGGCACAGGTTGTGGAAGGTGCAACTTCTGCGGGTGCGCGATCCCCCTCAGCCAACGTGCCCGGCGGCGACAGACAGCGGCGCGAGAAATGCCAACACCTCGGCCATCCTGCGCAGCGGATCCGGTTCCTCGAAGCGTGCAAGCAGGGCACCCGGCAGTTGCTGGTCCTCAAGCGGCGGCAGGAAGCGCGCCCGCGCTGCATGCCACCAGGGCGAGCGCACCAGGGACTCACGCCACCAGCGGCACCAGCGCCGCAGCGTACGCCGGTCTACCCCCAACAGCGCCTGCAGCTCGCGAATCCGCGCAGCGGTGAGTGTGCGTACGCAGGCCAGTACCAGCACAGCGCCGGTGTATACCCGGCGTCCGAGGAAACGCACCGAAGGCGGTGTCACCCGCTGGCGGCAACGGGCGCAGCACAAGCTCAGGCGACGGGTGTGCAATGCATCGGTAAGGCCCGGTGGAATCCCGCGTGGCTTGCGCTGATAGGTGGCACTGTGCAGGACGCCGGCACACTGAGGGCAGCCTGCGCGTCGTGCCCGCTCACACAAATCGCGGTCAAGCAGAAGCAAGTGGTCGTACAATCGTGGATCGGCAAACAGTTCATCGCCCATGGCGCGCTCTCCGAGATTGGGGCCAGACCATTGTCGATGAGGAGACAGCGATGGCAAAGATAGGAAGAAATCAGCCCTGCCCTTGCGGCAGTGGCAAGAAATACAAGCGCTGCTGCTGGGAGCAGGACCGCAGCATCCCACCCACCACCACACCGGCGACATCAGATCACAGTGACCTGCTCACCCTGCAACACGATGACCTCTTCGACGACATGGAACTCGACCGGTTATCCAACAGCGTTATCACCCTTGTCAATGCGGGAAGGCTCGATGAGGCGGATGCCGTGTGCGAGCAATTGCGCACCGAATACCCTGAAGTGCACGACTGGCTCATGCGAAAAGCCATGGTCTGCGAGGCACGCGGCGAGACCGATCTGGCCATCGAGTATTGCCAGCGCACCATCGACTGGATGGATGCGCATCCAGAGGACTTCGACCCTGAGAGCCGAGAGCCGTTCTATGCGGACATTGAGCGTCTGAAAAACGCTAGCAAGGATACGAACTGAGCGGTTTACATGAGGGGCTGAGAACCTGAACCCTCAGCGAATGTGATTAAAGTACGCGGCAAAAACATCATGCAGTATGTTCAGACTCAATGAGTTACGGGTTTCGCCCGGGTCGCGGGTGCAAGGATGCGCTGCGGGAAGTGGATGGGCTGGTTCGGGAGGGCTACACCCATGTGGTGGATGCCGACCTGGCCCAGTACTTCGACACCATCCCGCACGAAGCGTTGATGGCCCGGGTCGAGGACCGGATCAGCGATGGTCGGATCCTCGACCTGCTGCGCGCCTGGTTGCGCCAGGACGTGGCGGCGGAGATAGCGCGCTGGACGCCGACCCGGGGCTCGCCCCAAGGGGCGGTGATCAGTCCGTTACTCGCGAATCTGTACCTGCACGGGCTGGATGTACACATGACCCAGCGCGGCTATCGGATGGTTCGGTATGCTGACGACCTCGTGATCCTGTGTGCCAGTCCGGACGAAGCCCAGGAGGCGCTGCAGGAGTTGCGGCACTGGGTGGAGGCCAATGGTCTGCAACTGCACCCGGAGAAGACCCGTGTGGGGGATTGCCGGCAGCCCGGGAAGGCTTTGAGTTTCTCGGGTACCGGTTTGAAGCGGGACGGCGGTGGGTACGCAAGAAGAGCCGCAAGGCCCTTTACGACCGGGTCCGGGCCAAAACCCGGCGCAGTCGTGGGGATTCGCTGGCGCGGATTGTGGCCGACCTGAACCCGATGCTGCGTGGCTGGTTCGTGTATTTCCAGCACGCGCACCCGTGGACCTTTCCTCGCGTGGACGGTTTTGTCCGACGTCGATTACGGGCGCTGTTGCGCAAGCAGCAGAAGCGCCCGGGAGCGGGTCATTGTCAGTCCGACCATCTCCGCTGGCCGAACGCGTTCTTCGCTGCGGCTGGGCTTTTCACCATGACCGAAGCCCGGACGTTGGCGAGCCAATCCCGATGAGGTAACCACCGACTGGAGAGCCGTGTGCGGGAGAACCGCATGCACGGTTCGGAGGGCGGGGAGGGTCACTCCTTCCCGACCCCTATCATGAATAGCGGAAGCCCCCCGGCCTGCTCCCTTTTCGCGCCTTTCGTGTCTTTCGCGGTCACGCTCTTCTCTGAAGCTCGACCTATGGCGACGGGCAGGGGGCGCTGGTGTTGTCGGGATGGGGTTTCAGGACCAGTTGGTAATCCAGATTCACCCGGTTGGCGACCCGCAAGGCGCCCATGAGGACGGAGAAGGGGGTGATGCCGAAGGTGGTCTGACGGATATTGCCGGTGCCGGTGGCATGAACCGCGCCGTCGCGGCGTTCCACGCGGACGAGCAGGGACAGCGGGGCCGCGCGGCCGCGGATGGTCAAGGTGCCATCGACCGCGTCCGTCCCCGGTGCCAGGCGGCCTGCGAAGCGGATGTGGGGGAAGGCGGCAGCGGCGAGGCCGTCGTTGCCGAGCATGTTGCTGCGGGTGGATGCGATGTCGTTGGGGGTGAGGGGGACTTCGAAGCCTTGCCCTGCGCGATGTCGATCCGCCTCCCTGTCCACTTCGAGGTCGGCCACCGGAATCACTATGCTGACCCACGTGCCCCCGGTGTCGTTCACCAGGGCACAACCCGTGAGGGTGCCGGCGGCCACGGTGTGGTTGTGGCCGGCCTCGGCCAGGGGACCGGCGCGATGGACCAGGGCCACGAGTCGCGACTCCGCCCCATGGACTTCATAGGATGCGACCGTGCGCCGGGGATGCCAGGCCGGCGGCGCGGTGGCGATCACATCCGGGTCGATGTCCTCGGGGGCCGGTGTTGGCATGGCGCACCCAGTCAAGCCGAGCGCCAGGACCAACAAATGGGCGGAGCCAGGCCATCTCACCGCCCGGCACGGGTCAGCCGCAGGTCGAAGCTCACCTGCACCTCGAGGGCGATGGTGTCCCCGGTTTGCCATTCCCCGAGGCCCACATCGAAGCGGGTGCGGTCGAGGCGGGTAGAGCCGCTGAGGCGGGCGGTGTCTTCTCCTGGCTGCCATTCCAGCTTCAGGGTGACTGGGTGGGTGATGCCCTTGAGTGTCAGTTCGCCTTCCGCCTCGTAGCCACCGTCGACCGTAACCCTGAAGGTGTCGGCCTCGTAGCGCGCGGTGGTGTATCGCGCGAGGTCGAACCATTCCGGTTGGGCGATGGCTTCGTTGCCGTCGCGGGTGCCGGTATCCACCGATGTGAGGTCGACGCGGATGTCGAAACGGCTATCCTGAAGGTCATCGGGCGAGAAGCGCAGGGTCTCGGCCCGCCAGCGGCGGAACATCGACTCGAAGGCCTCGCCTTCCCACCAGTTGGTGAAGCCAAGGCGGCTCTCGCCGTGGTCCACCGTCCAGTCGGTGGCGGCATATCCCGGTAGGGTCAGCATCAAACCCAGCACTGAAAGAACAATCGTTCGCATCATGGTCGGCCGCCTCCGGGCAGCATGCGGCGCAGGGTATCGTTCCTGCGCACGAAGTGGTGGTGGAGGGCCGCGCCGATATGCAGCACCAGCAAACCCATCAGGATCCAGGCCATGGTGCCGTGGATGGTCTCGAACAGGGTCTGGGTGGCCTCACTGCGCTCCACCAGGTGGGGCAGCTTGAAGAGCCCGAAGGGCTTGAAGGGGACGTTGGCCGCGGAGTTGATGACCCACCCGGCCAGGGGCATGAGCACCATGAGCCCGTAGAGGATCAGATGCACCGCGGACGCCCCGATGAGCTGATAACGCGGGGCATCCGCCGGGTGGGCCGGCGTGGGATTGAACAGCCGCCAGGCGATGCGCAACACCACCAGGGCCAGTACCAGAAGGCCGATGGACTTATGCCACTGGAACACCTCTATCTTCGTCTTGGAGAAGGCCATGTCCGCGCCGATGAGGCCGAGGGGGATGAGGGTGAAGATTAGGACCGCCATCAGCCAATGGAAGCCTTGGGTGACCCCGCCCCAGCGCGTCGTGGTGTTGCGCCAGCCCATGCCGGTGGCCTCCGACTACTGGCGGACGCCTTCCACCTCGAGGCGGATCCCCACCTCGTCGCCGATGACAGGCAGGCCGTACTTCATGCCGAACTCGGAGCGCTTGATGGTGGTGGCGGCGGAAAAGCCGGCGATCCACTCCTTGGATTTGAAGTGCTGGCCAACCTTGTTGAAGGTGACGTCCAGGGTCACGGGACGAGTGACGCCAAGGAGAGTCAGGTCGCCGTGAAGTTTGCCGGTTTTCTCACCCGTCTTCTCCAGTTTCGTGCTCTCGAAGGTCATGGTGGGGTGGACGTTGACGTTGAAGAAGTCCTCGTCCCGCATGTGCTTGTCCCAGGCATGGTCATCCATGTCGATGCTGTGGGTGCGGATGGTGACCTGAACCGAGGAGTTGCCCCAGTCCTCGGAATCGAAGGTGAAGCCGCCGTCGAAGTCGAGGAACTCGCCCTGGGACTTGGAAAAGCCGAGGTGGCTGACGAAGAACAGGATCTGGGTATGGGGTTTCTCGAGGACGTATTGCTCGGGTGCCGCGTGGAGGGGGGCCGAGAGCATTGCGGTAATGGCCGCGGCGGCCAGGACGGAAGTGGTGCGCATTATGGTTCTCCTCAGGTCGTTGGCTACGGAGGGATGTGACCCTGGGTTCGACGGGAAGTTTAACGCGCCGGGGCCTGTTCGTGGCCAGGGACGGCACGGCTGTGGGTCGGGATCATCCCGACATCGGGCCCAGATCCCGTCGGCTGTCAAGAGCAGCCGACCTACAGACACACCATCAGCGCCTGTTTCCGGGCTACTCAGGTTCGACGGCCCCTATCGGGCCCCAGATTCTCCAGCAGGTGCTCGATGACATCCCGACTGTCGTCGATGTCCTCGAACGCCGCCTCGGGGGTCCAGCTCATGTCGTTTTCCAGGCGGTAGGCACCCTCATAGTGGTCCGCCAACCGGTTGCCCCAGTCTTCGGGCGACAACATGGAAAAATAGAGTTCGTCCGCGGGGGTACGGTACAGGTGATAGACCTTGCCGGCGATGCGCCGGAAGTTGCAGCGGGCCCGGTGCAGTTCCTGGTTGCGCCGGGTGTCCTCCAGTACATCACGCGCCTCCTGCTGCAGGGCCTTGATCTGCTTGGCGATGCTGCGCAGGCGGGCGGTGGCCTGGGCGTTGACCATGTTGTCCGCCTCGGCCACCTGGCGGGCCAGGTCCACGAGTTCGATGGGCGGAGCCAGGCGGCTCACGGGGTAGGGGGCGCTGCGGGACTCGCCTTGATGGTAGGCGCCGCGGCGGGACTTGTCTGTCGTGTCATTCATGATTGGCTTCACGTGGGAATCTGCAAGTTTGCGACCGGCAACGGTCGCCCAAGACTGCGTAACCTATTGAACTCGCGACAATTAATCAACATGCGCCGGCGGGTGTTTCTTCATCGTTCGCGCGGTAGCGAAGCGGTCGGAGGATACAGCCATTAATCGCGTCATATGATTGTCGTGGGGTAGGTTCAGAATACAGTCCTTTCCAATTCAGACATGAGCCTGAGCGAGGGCGGTCAGTGAGGCGGTTCTGGCGGCTGAGTTGTGGGCGTCGTTGATGAAATGGGATAGTACGTGCTGAGTCCGGTTGAGTCGCTGGGCGGCCCCATCCTCGGTCTGGTGGACAACGGCAGGGCCCGCCGTCGGGGCCGGCCCGGCTAACTTGCTTATACAAAAGACCTACGGGATGCGGGTTCTTTGCTTGCGTTCCGGCGCGCAGGCACCGGCAAGCTATGGTGGTTAGCCACCGGGTGTCATGGGTCGTCATTGTAGGTTCGTTAGTTCAAGGAGCCTGCAAGTTGCGCCGCTATCCCCGGTAGAGCAGGATCAAACGACTGCACACCCCTTATGAACACCGGGGTGGTAAGGGCCATATCGAGATCACAACCAGAGTAACAGCAAATGATCGTACCGGTAATCCTTTCCGGCGGCGCCGGCACGCGGCTCTGGCCCCTGTCGCGCAAGCTTTACCCCAAGCAGTTCCTGCAACTCGTGGACCATTCCAGCCTCTTTCAGGCCACCCTGGCCCGATTGGCGGGGCTGGCGGACGTGGCCGGTCCCCTGGTGGTGTGCAACGATGCCCATCGCTTCCTGGTGGCCGAGCAGTTGCGCCAGGCGGATGTCGATCCCTTGGGGATCCTGTTGGAGCCCGTCGGTCGCAACACCGCCCCCGCCGCGGCGGTGGCCGCTCTGCACATCCGCCGCCTCATGGCGGACGCCGTCATGCTGTTGCTGCCGGCGGACCATGTGATCCGTGACGAGCAGACCTTCCACGATGCCGTGGCATGCGGGCTGGAGGCCGCCCGGGAGGGGGCGCTGGTGACCTTCGGCATTCCCCCCACGGCGCCGGAGACCGGCTACGGGTACATCAGGGTGGGGACGGGCGGGGCTGCGGACGGCGTGTGGCCGGTGGAACGCTTCGTGGAGAAGCCCGACCGTGCCACGGCCGAGGAGTACCTGGCGTCGGGTGCCTACTACTGGAACAGCGGCATGTTCCTGTTCCGCGTGGACGCCTACCTCGACGAACTGGGCCGCCATCGCCCGGATATCCTCGAAGCCAGCCGGGGGGCCCTGGAAGGGGCGGGGACGGACCTAGATTTCGTGCGTCTGGATCGCGAGGCCATGACGGCCTGTCCGGAGGACTCCATCGACTATGCCGTGATGGAGCACACCGATCACGCCCGCATGGTGCCCATGGATGCCGGCTGGAATGACGTGGGCTCGTGGTCGGCTTTACTGGATATCGGCGATCACGACGGCGACGGCAACGTCGTGTCCGGCGATGTGCTCACCTACAATACCCGCAACTCCTATGTCCACGCCGAGGACCGGCTCATCGCCACGGTGGGGCTGGACAACCATGTGGTGGTGGAGACCGCCGATGCCGTGCTGGTGGCCGCCCGCGATCAGGTGCAGGACGTCAAGGAAATCGTCGAGCAGCTGCGGGCCCAGGGGCGCGAGGAGTGCAACATCCACAGCCGTGTCTACCGGCCGTGGGGTTCCTACGAGGGCATCACCGCGTCGGAGCGCTACCAGGTAAAACACATCGTGGTGAATCCGGGGGAGCGGCTGTCCCTGCAGATGCACCATCACCGTGCCGAGCACTGGGTGGTGGTGAGCGGCACCGCCAAGGTCACCTGCGACGGCAAGGAATTCCTGCTGTCGGAGGACCAGTCGACGTATATCCCCCTCGGTACGACCCATCGGTTGGAGAATCCCGGCGTAATTCCTCTAGAACTCATAGAAGTGCAGAGCGGTGCCTACCTCGGCGAGGACGATATCGTGCGCTTCGACGACCACTATGGGCGCCACAAGGAGTGACCACCACGAACAGCGAACAGCGAAAGCGAAAAGCGTAACCGCGAAAGACGCGAAATTGCGCGAAAAGGGGAAAGATCAGGGAGGTGTGGAGGTTGGAACGAGCGTGGCGGTTCACCGCTACGGCTCATGGGCAAGGCCAGATAGCGAAGAATTGTAACCGCGAAGGACGCGAAATTGCGCGAAAAGGGGAAAGATCAGGGAGGTGTGGAGGTTGGAACGAGCGCAGCGGTTCACCCACCGGAACGCCGGCTAAACTATTCACCATTCACCATTCACCATTCACCATTCACCATTCACCATTCCCCATTCACTATTCACTATTCACTATACCCATGCCCCATTTCCCCATTCACCGCCATAGGGTCCCGCTGCCCTTGATTCACCCGCCGGCTTGATTTTAAAGGAGAACGAATACCCGATGCCCGATACGAGTCTTGGCCCCGTGGCGCCCCTTGCCTGCTTCAAGGCCTACGATATTCGTGGCCGTCTGCCCGATGAACTGAACGAGGACGTGGCCTATCGCGTGGGCCGCGCCTTCGTGGAGGAACTCGGTGCCCAGCGAGTGGTGGTAGGGTGCGATGTGCGCCTATCCAGCACGGCGCTGCTGAACGCTCTGGTGCGGGGCATCACCGACGGCGGCGCCGATGCCTACGATATCGGCCTCGCGGGCACCGAGGAGATCTACTTCAATACATTCCATCACGCCATGGACGGCGGCATCGTGGTCACCGCCAGCCACAACCCCATGGACTACAACGGCATGAAGCTGGTGCGCGAGGGCTCCCGGCCCATCAGTGGCGACACCGGCCTGCTGGACGTCAAGGCGCGGGCTGAGGCGGGTGATTTCGCCGCCGTGGCCGTTCCGGGTACGCGCCATGCATTGACCGACAAGACGCCCTATGTCGATCACCTGTTGCGCTACGTGGATGTCACCCGGCTGAAGCCCCTCAAAATCGTGGTGAACGCCGGCAACGGCGGCGCCGGGGTCATCGTGGACCTGCTGGAGGGGTGGCTGCCCTTCGAGTTCATAAAGGTGCATCACGAGCCCGACGGCAACTTTCCCAACGGCATCCCCAACCCCCTGCTGCCGGACAATCGCGCCGCCACGGTGGAGGCCATCCGCCGCAGCGGTGCCGACCTGGGGGTGGCCTGGGACGGCGATTTCGACCGCTGTTTCCTGTTCGATGAGCAGGGCGGGTTCATCGAGGGCTACTACATCGTGGGCCTGCTGGCTGAACTGTTCCTGCGCAAGGAGCCGGGTGCCAAGGTCATCCACGACCCGCGCCTCACCTGGAATACCATCGATATCGTGACGGAGTACGGCGGCATCCCCATCCAGAGCAAGACCGGCCACGCCTTCATCAAAGAGCGCATGCGTCTGGAGAACGCCGTCTATGGTGGCGAGATGAGCGCCCACCACTATTTCCGCGACTTCGCCTATTGCGACTCCGGCATGATCCCATGGCTGGTGGTGGCGGAACTCATGTCCCGCGAGGGCCGCACCCTGTCCAGCCTGGTGGGCGAGCGCCAGGCCCTTTACCCCGTGAGCGGCGAGATCAACCGCCGCCTGCCCGATCCCGCCGCCGCCATCGCCGCCATGGAGGCCCGCTATGGCCCCGAGGCGATGGCCGTGGAGCACGTGGACGGCCTGTCGGTGGCCTACGAGGATTGGCGCTTCAACCTGCGTACCTCGAATACCGAGCCCCTGCTGCGCCTCAACGTCGAGTCCCGCGGCGACCGCGCCCTGATGGAAGCCAGGACCGCCGAGCTGCTGGCTCTGGTCGACGCCGTTGGCAACGACGCTTATTCCCCGCCATAGGCCCGCGCGCCTCGTCGGAGCGCCTGTCATTGTAGGTCGGGCTTCATCCCGACAGCCCGCCGGCGGGGATTCCGGCCCGGCCCATGGCGCGCGCCGCGGGATTGAATGTCGGGATGAATCCCGACCTACAAAAAGCGTAACCGCGAAAGACGCGAGTGACGCGAAAAGGGAGAAGGTCAGGGAGGAGTGGCAGTTTGAAAAGGCGCAGCGGATCCACCGTTTCGGCGTCAGCAGAGCGGACGCACGGGTGGTAATCTTTTCCCCTTTCCCATTTCCCATTTCCCCGGGGGAGAAGGACAGAGGCCTAGGTCCGCTGCTCTTGGCAGCCGACGGAAACTCGGCGCTTTGTGGGCGCGGATGTCGGTTGCCGAGAGCAAGCGACCTACAGACTGCTTGACAGGAAACGGAGTATCTACATCCGTGCCGCTGGAACAGACGGAGGTCGTAGATCTGTAGGTCGGGCTTCAGCCCGACAGCCCGCCGGCGGGGATTCCGGCCCGGCCCATGGCGCGCGCCGCGGGGTTGAATGTCGGGATGAATCCCGACCTTGTATGTTGGAGTTATCTGGCATGTTAGTACCTTACCACTGAAATCTTGGACAAGAATGCCAAGAAATTCTCATGCCCTGTCAGCACAGAGTGCAGGGAGAACACAATATTCACGCATCTTGAGTGATGCAGCCAGGACGCGACGCCCAAACTTTGTAAGGTAATACTTGTAGCGACGTCCCACTTTCTTGATCAGTCCGTGGGTTCGTAACCGTTTGAGTAGATAGGATGATTGACTGGGTGATAGATCGGGCATAGAGGCCCGCAGATCGGCGGCACGGAAGCCACTGATTGACCATTCGCCCCGCCCGATGGCGAGGAAGAGATGATAGTCCTTTTTCTGGAACAGATTGAAGCCACGGAATGAACGGCCCTGGTCCCTGGCGGGGCTGGACATTTTATCGATGTCCTTGAGTCCGGCGTCAGGATTGTCGATTGCCGCCATATAGGCGAGATAGCGCTCATTGGCGGCGTTCATCAGCTTGCGCAGATCGCGCAGGCTGTAGATATTTTTGCGTAGCGGTGCCAGTTTCCACTGTTGCCAGCCGTCACGTTGTTCCACCCAGCGGTGGATTTTGAAGAATGAGGCATCGTTGGTGGTGCATTCCACACGCGCCATGATGCCGGCTTTATCGTAGAGTTTGATGCTGGCCGGCCCCATCTGGTGGCGGATGCGTGTACCCTGGATACGGGTGCTGAAATCGTTACCGACCTCCCCTTGATAGGTGCTGGCGAGTTTACGGCCAAGGAAGGTGGCCACATTGTCGGCTTTAATGGCCTGTACCGCCGTGCGGGTGATGGACTCGTAGAGCGGCTGGAATTCGGCCTGCTGGTGGAAGATGACATCGGTGGCGAACTCCACCTGCATCAAGCTCCAGTGGTAACCGGAGCGAAAGCGCTGAGCTACCGGGCAGAACTGTTTGGCCCATCGATTCAGTCGTCGGTGAAGCTGTTTGGCATCCAGCCGGTCGGCAAGCGTCTGAGCCTGCTCGGGATCGGCAATGGACAGAAAGGCATTGTCCGCCATCGCGAAGGGAATGCCGGCTTTTTCCAGTCTGCGCGCCAGCCAGTGATGGCCGTTGAAGTAGACTTGCAGGCGGAACGGCGCCCAGGTGGGCACCCGCACGTAACAGAGTCCAAAGGCCTCATCGATGAAGTAGAAGTAGTAATGCAGGCATTTCCCTGACGTGGGTTTGAGCAGGGTATGGCCTGTGTTCTTGTCATGCCAGGGGCGATAAGCGGTGCAGGATTCCATGGCGGAGAAGATGTGGACCAGCCCGGGATGACCGCCGCGTTCCGCAATGATGGCCTTGATACGGTCTTCTTTGCGAAAGGCCTTGTGGCGCCGGATGAACTCGATCTCAATGCCGGCCTCGATGGCGAGTTGCTCGGCATGGTGGCGCAACTCATCGCGCAGGGGTTCTGCCCACCGGGGGTAGTCGAACAGTCGGATCTTATGGTAACTGAGGTAGCTCGCCATAGCGCCGGCATAACCGATATCAGGAAGGGTTCCGGTGATGACAACCCGGTCAAAACAGGAGAGCACACCGGCGATCTTGTTCTGGTGACGTTCAACGAACGGATTCATGGCCTGTCCCTCTTGTCCTGGATGGTGCTGTGGATAAGGATAGGCGATCCGAGATATTTTGGTTCCGGCTATGCCGGGTTAGGTTTTTTGCCAGACACCGGGGAAGCCGTCCCGACCTGGAGGCAGGAAGTTTCTGACCTCGCGCGTAGATGGGCTCCCCGCCTCATTGCCGATTTCGAGGAGTATCGGGAAGCCAGCCTGGCTGGACTTCGTATCACAAGGTCGAACCGGCAAGAAATGCGAGGTCGGGGAACCGGTGATCAGTGTGACGCAACCGACCCCAGAAGGGAAAGGAGGAACAACGATGAGCGTTTATATCGGCATTGATGTCGCCGCACGCTCCTTCGACTTGCTCTGCCGTCGTGACGGCAAGAACAGTAAGGTCTACACCTTCCCACAGACTGCCCAAGGTCACGCCCAGGCGATCCGCAAGCTGCAGGCGCTGCAACCGGCGGGCATCGTGCTGGAGGCCACTGGCATCTACTACCTGGACCTCGCGCTGGCCCTGCACGAGGCCGGGCTGCCGGTGTCCGTGATCAACCCGCGCAGCTTCCGGCATTTCGCCGAAATTACGCTGCGCGGCAGTAAGACCGACCCGCTCGACACCGCCCTGTTGGCCGAATACGCCGAACGCATGACGCCTAGGCGCTGGACCCCGCCGCCATCGACCTATCGGGCCCTACGCGACTTCGGCCGGCATCTCAATCGCCTAATGGACGCGCGGACCCAGGCCAAGAACCACCTGCACGCCCTGAAGGCGCAACGGGGCACGCCAGCCCTGCTGATCGAGGATGCCGAGGAAAGCATCGCTCAACTGGACCAACGCATCGAACGGGTGCAACAAGCGGCCCAGGACTTGATCCAGCAGACCCCCGAGCTGGCGCAACATCAGGCCCATCTCTGTGCCGCCACCGGCCTCGCGGCAGCCAGCAGCCTGGCTCTGCTGGCCGAGCTATCCACACTGCCCAGGGACCTGAAGGCCAAACAAGTCGCTCGTCATGCTGGGCTGGACGTGCGCCTGCATGAGTCGGGCTCTAGCGTCCATCGACCCGGGCGCCTAGCCAAGACCGGCAATGCCTACCTGCGTAGCGCCCTGTACATGCCAGCGATGGTGGCGATCGTGCATGACCCGTATGCCAAGGCGTTCTATAACGCTCTGGTGGCCCGGGGCAAAAAGCGGATCCAAGCCTTGTGCGCCGTCATGCGCAAGTACCTCACCGGAATCTGGGCCTGCATGCAGCATGATCAGCCTTTCGACTCCTCCAAGCTGTTTAGCGATCAGCATCTCCAAACCGCTTGACAGGAAACGGAGTATCTACATCCATGCCGCAGGAACGGGCGGTGGGGGTCTATCTGTAGGTCGGACTTCAGTTGGCGCACGGAGGTTAATCTTTGCTTTCCCTTTTCCCATTTCGCCATTCCCCATTCACTATTCACTATTCACTATTCACCATTCCCGTTCCTCTTTCTCTTTCCCCACCAGCCTATTCCCGGGCGTTGTCGAAGGCGGCCTTGGTGGATTTCGCCGTCGTCAATTGGCTATGCTTTTTTTTCATACAACGGATTGTAGCCACCCGCCCCCGACCCATGCAGCCCTCCTGGTGTGACGCCCCCATTCACGTGGAAGTGCGGCCTTCCCGGCTGCTCACGGTCTTCCATCTCCTGTCTCACGGGGGTGCCCTGGTCGCCCTGGGCTATGCCGTCGTGCCGCCGTTACCGGCGGTGGTGTGCGGGCTGCTGGTGGTGGGCCATGGGCTCCTGGAGTGGCGGCGGGAATGGCATCAGGCGCACCCGCGGCGGGTGCGGCGCCTGGTAAGCCTGCCGGGCGGGGGCTGGGAAGTGGTGAACGGCGCCGGCGAGGCCGCGACGGCGCGCCTGCTGCCCGGAGGGCTGGTGCACCCGTGGGTGACCGTGCTGGCCTTTCGTGTGGCGGGGGAATGGCGCCCCCGGGGTGTGGTGCTGACCCCGGACAACACCCCCGCCCGCGCCTTCAGGCGCCTGCGGGTGCGCCTGCTGCTCGCCGAGAAGACACCGGCCACCCCAGATGGCCGTGGCCCTGGATGGTGGAAAAAAGTAACCGCCTGCCCTCAGACCTCCGCCACCAGCGGTTCCGGACTGCCCAGCAGATAGCCCTGGGCCCAGTCGAAGTCCAGGTCCCGGGTGATGGCCAGCAATTCGGTGTTTTCGACATGGGTGGCCACGGTGGTGGCGTCCACCAGCCGCCCGAGTTCCAGGAGCCGTTCCGCCAGGCGCCGTCGGAAGGGCCTGTGGCCGGCTATCAGAGGGCGTACATCCAAGGTCAGGAAGTCCGGGCGCAGGGCCTCCAGCAGGCATATGGCGCTCGGCCCCTCGCAGCGCAGGGCCAGCGCCAGGTCCCAGCCGCGCCGCCGCACCGCGTCACAGAAGGGGGTGATGGCCGCGCCTGCCTCCAGGAGGGTGGTCTCCGTGATGTCGAAACAGAGACGGGCGGCACACCGCTCGCCGGCGGCGATGGCCTCCACGAAGGCCGGGTCCTGGATGCTGGCGGCGCTCACATTGACCAACAGCGGCTGGTCACCCCCGAGGATGGGCCGGGAGGTCAGCCGTTGCAGCACCCAGCGGTCCATTTCGACGTTGAGCCTGTGGCGGGTGGCGGGCACGAACTCATGGGGCGAGGCGATGCCACCGCCGGTGGGCAGGCGCAACAGGACTTCCCGGGCCCGCACGACGGGTTCATCGCCGTTCATGTCCAGGATGGCTTGGGCGTAAAGCAACAGTGAGTCCTCTGCGAGGGCCCGGCGCAGGGTTTCCACCATGCGGGGACCGTCCGCGTCGTCCTCACTCTCCAGCACGCACACCCGGTTGCGACCGGCGTTCTTGGCCTGGTAGCAGGCGGCGTCTGCCATGGACATGACGCGCCCGGCCTCCTGGTGGTGGGCCGTTATGGGCACCAGGCCGATGCTCGCGCCCACGCCGAAGCGTTGGCCCTCCCACTCGAAGACGAAGTCGGCCACGGTCTGGCGCAGCTTCTCCGCCACCTCCCGGGCCTCTTCGAGGGGACAATGCTCCAGCAGGATGGCGAACTCGTCGCCGCCGAACCGCGCCAGGGTATCGCGGCCGCGTACGCGGTTGAGCAGGGCCGTAGTGACCTGGCGCAACAGCTCATCGCCGGCGGCATGGCCCGCGCTGTCGTTCACCGACTTGAACTGGTCGAGGTCCATGAAGCACAGGGAGTGGGTCCAGCGTTGTTCGGCGCTGCGCTCCAACAGTCGCTCCAGGCGGGTGGTGAACTCCTCGCGGTTGATGAGCCCCGTCAGGGGATCATGTCGGGCCTGGATGGAGAGCTGGCTGTGGCGCCGGTGCAGGTCGCTCAGGTCCTCGATGACCACCAGGGCGCCGCCCGCGGGATCCCCGGGGATGGATGACACGGTGATCCTGGCGGGTACCTCGCCACCGTCGCGGCGTAGCAGGGTCGCCTCCATGCGAGCGTTGGGGGGGCCCTCCGGGTCCATGACCCCTGATACCATGGCGGCGAGGCCCGGCGGGTCGCCGCCGTTGGTGAGCACCTTGAGGACGGCCGCCAGCGGCGCCCCCGTCACATCCTCGCGGGCGCCGTTGAGGTAGGGGACCGCGGCGGCATTGAAGGTGCGGATGTAGACACCCCCATCCACAGCCAATACCGGATGGAGGAGGGCCTCCAGGATCCCGGTGGCCGTGGAAAAAGGAGGGGCATGCGGGTGAAAAGCCTGCATCATTAATGCCTTAAACACACAATTTGGCTAGAATCATCAACATTGTGGGAAACCTTTGGATACCCCTGTAACGGCCGTGAGCCTTTATTCCGTAGACAAACTCATCTCCGAGACCCGCCGTCTCGCCGCCGAATACCGTCGCAGCACCGGCGCGGTGCTGCCGGTGACCGCCGAGATCGCCCGCCATGACGTGGCGCGGCTGCTGGGTTTCGAGCTGGTTCCCGTCGCCGCAGAGGGGGGCTACGACGCCATCGGCACGGGGCGCTGGGCAGGCGAGCGCATCCAGATCAAGGGTCGGACCCTGTTCGACGAGGGCAAGGCCAGCCCCCGCATCGGCCAGTTTAAGACCCATCAGGAGTGGGACGTGGTCATGCTGCTGTTGCTGGACGAGGACTACGAGCCGATGGAGATCTATGCCCTGGAGCGCGCCGATGTGGAGGCCGAGACCGCGGCCAGGGGCGGCGCCCGGGCCAAGCGCGGGGCCATCTCCGTGGCCAAGTTCAAGATCATCGGCGAGCGGGTATGGAGCCGCGAGCACGGCGTCGAAGACGACGGCTACTGGGACAACAGCCTGCCCTTGTGATGGTGATCGCCGTGGCCCGCCATCCCCGGGGCGCCTGCGGCCTCCCCGGGTCCTCCGTCCCGGGCGGCCCCGCGCCGTGCTTGCCGGCCTCGAAGGGGGCGCGCCGTGACGGCTGACATGGCCGCGGCCGATGTGCTGGGTCCCGAGGGACCCTTCGCCACCTCGCACCCGGGGTTCGCCCTGCGGGTGCAGCAGCAGGAGATGGCGAGCGCCGTGGAACAGGCCCTCGAGGCCCGTAAGGTGCTGGTGTGCGAGGCCGGCACCGGCACCGGCAAGACCTTCGCCTACCTGGTACCGGCGGTGGCCTCCGGCATCAAGGTGATCGTCTCCACGGGGACCCGCGGCCTTCAGGATCAGCTCTACTTTCGCGACCTGCCCCAGGTCAAGGAGGCCCTCGGGTCCGCCATCTCCACCGCCATGCTCAAGGGCCGCAGCAACTACCTGTGCCAGCAGCGTCTCGGTCTCTACCACGCCGAGTTCCAGCACCTCGGCGGCGAGTTGGCGGGGCACCTGGGGCGGCTGGTCCAGTGGAGCGGGCGTACCCATACGGGGGACATCGCCGAGATGGCGGACGTCCCCGAGGGCGCCGAGGCCTGGCGCTATGCCACATCCACGGTGGACAACTGCCTGGGCCAGGAATGCCCGCGGCTGGAGGACTGTTTCGTGGCGAAAGCCCGGCGCGCGGCCATGGATGCCGACCTGGTGGTTATCAACCATCATCTGTTCTTCGCCGATCTGGCCCTCAAGGAGGACGGCTTCGGCGAACTCCTGCCTACCGCCGCCGCCTTCATCATGGACGAGGCCCATCAGATACCAGCGGTGGCGTCGCGTTTCTTCAGCACCACGGTGTCCAGCCGCCAAATGGCGGAGCTGGCGCGGGACAGCGCCGCCGCCTACCATCAGGAGGCAGGGGACATGCCCGACTTCCCCCGTGCCCTCGGCGACCTGGAAGACGCCCTGCGGGGGCTGCGCCAGGTGTTGGGCCTGGGGGCCGGGCGCAGCGCCTGGGACGAGTGCATGGCCGCCCCCGGGGCGGCGGATGCCTTCGAGCGCTGCCGGGCGCGTCTCGGACAGGCGGTGGCGCAGCTCGAGGTGCTGGCACCCCGGGGCAAGGACCTGGCGGGTTGCCACGGCCGTGGCCTGGAGCTGATGCGGCGCCTCGAGCGCATCACGGGGCCCCGCCAGGCGGACGAGGTGGCGTGGCTGGAGGCCGGCGAGCGGGGCTTCACCCTTAATCTCACCCCCATCTCGGTGGCCGAGAGCTTCGGCCGTTATGTCAAGGAGAGGGATGCCGCCTGGGTGTTCACCTCCGCCACCCTGGCGGTGGACGGCCGCTTCGACCACTTCGACGGCCGTCTCGGTCTGAAATCCGGGCAACGGCGGCGCTGGGACAGCCCCTTCGAGTTCCACCGCCAGGCTCTGTGCTACATCCCCGACGGCCTGCCGGACCCGTCATCGCCGGCCTACGTCGAGGCGGTGGTGGCGGCGGCGCTGCCGGTGCTGGAGGCCAGCCGGGGCCGCGCCTTCGTGCTGTTCACCAGCCACCGCGCCCTGCAGCGGGCGGCCCCCCTGTTCGCCGAGCGCCTGCGCTTTCCCCTGATGGTTCAGGGCGAACGGCCGCGCACCGCCCTGCTGGAGCGTTTCCGTACCACGCCCAACGGCGTGCTGCTGGGTACCGGCAGCTTCTGGGAGGGGGTGGACGTGCGCGGCGATGCCCTGTCCTGTGTCATCATCGACAAGCTGCCCTTCGCGCCGCCGGACGATCCCCTGCTTCAGGCTCGCCTCGCCGCGCTGCGGGACCAGGGCGGCAACCCCTTCGCCGATTACCAGGTGCCGGAGGCGGTGATCACCCTCAAACAGGGCGTGGGGCGGCTCATCCGCGACATCCACGACCGCGGCGTGCTCATGATCTGTGACCCCAGGATGCTGTCCCGCAACTACGGGCGGGTGTTCCTGCGCAGCCTGCCGGTGATGCCCCTGAGCCAGCGCCTCGAGGACGTGGAGGCCTTCTTCGCTAGCGCCACCCCGGGCGAAGCGGGGGTGGGATCATGAGGATCCTGGCCCTCGAGACCGCCAGCGACGCCTGCTCCGCGGCCCTGTGGCATGATGGCGCGGTTTATCAACGCTTGGAGGTGGCGCCACGGCGCCACGGGGAACTCATACTGGTGATGGCGGAGGCGGTAATGGAGGAGGCGGGTTGTCGGCGCGGCGACCTGGACCTGGTGGCCTTCGGCCGTGGTCCGGGGTCCTTTACGGGGCTGCGCATCGCCGCCGGGGTGGCCCAGGGCATCGCCTTCGCCCGCGACCTGCCGGTGGCCCCCGTGTCGTCGTTGCAGGCCCTCGCCCAGGGGGCCCTGCGGGAGCGGGGCCGGCGCCGCGTGCTGGCGGCCTTCGATGCCCGCATGGCTGAGGTCTACTGGGGGGGCTACGATGCCGGCGCCGGCGACACCATGGCGCTGGTGGGCGAGGAGGTGGTGTGCCCGCCGGCGGCCGTACCCGTGCCGGCGGAGGGCGCGTGGCATGGCGTTGGCAGTGGCTGGAAGACCTACGGCGCCGAGCTGGCGGGGGTCCTCGGCCCGCGGCTTTCGTCAGTGGAAGGGGGCCGCCATCCCGAGGCCCGGGATGTGGCCGAGCTGGCAGTGGCCATGGCCGCCGCCGGTACCACGGTGGCCGCCGAGGCGGCCCTGCCGGTGTATCTGCGCAACCAGGTGGCCACGCCCCGCACCTGAGGGTACCCGCCATGATCTTCCGTCCCCTCGAACTCTACATCGGGTTGCGCTACACGCGGGCCAAACGCCGCAACCATTTCATCTCCTTCATCACCCTGACTTCCGTCCTCGGCATCGCCCTCGGGGTCACGGCCCTCATCACCGTGCTGTCGGTGATGAACGGGTTCGAAAAGGAGTTGCGGGAACGCATCCTCGGCATGGCGGCCCATGCCACCATCCAGAGCCACGATGGTCCCATGGTGGACTGGCCGCTCATCACCGACCTGGCCCGCCGCCACCCGCGGGTCACCGGCGCCGCCCCCTACGTGCGGGCCGAAGCCATGCTGACCCGGGGCCAGGAGGTGCGGGGTGCGGTGGTGCGGGGGGTGTCGCCGGAGTTCGAGGCCCAGGTCTCGCAGGTGGTGTCCAAGCTTACCGCCGGCACCCTGGATGACCTCGAGGCCGGGGCGTGGCGCATCATCCTCGGGGTAGAGTTGGCCCGTGCCCTGGGGGTGGCGCCGGGGGACAAGGTGACCCTGGTGGCGCCCCAGGCCCAGGTCACGCCGGCGGGGATCCTGCCGCGCCTGCGGCGCTTCGAGGTCTCAGGCGTCTTCGAGGTGGGCATGTACGAGTACGACGCCGCCCTCGCCATCATCCACATGGAGGATGCGGCGCGGCTGTTCCGCCTGGATGAGGGGGTAAGCGGGGTGCGCCTGCGCCTCGACGACATGTTCGCCGCCCCGCGGGTGAGCCGCCTGCTGGCGGCGGAGCTGCCGGGGCACTACTGGGTCAGCGACTGGACCCAGCAGCATGTGAATTTCTTCCGCGCCATCAAGACCGAGAAGACGGTGATGTTCGTCATCCTCACCCTCATCGTGGCGGTGGCCGCCTTCAACATCGTCTCCACCCTGGTGATGGTGGTGACCGACAAGGAGGCGGATATCGCCATCCTGCGCACCCTGGGGGTCACGCCTCTGTCCATCATGGGGATCTTCATGGTCCAGGGGGCGGTGATCGGCGTCATGGGGACCCTGCTGGGGGCGGCGGGGGGCATCGCCCTGGCCCTGAACGTGGAGACCCTGGTGCCCGCCATCGAGTCCATGCTGGGCACCCAGTTCCTGCCGGCGGACGTCTACTACATTAGTGATCTGCCCTCGGAGATGCACCTGCCGGACGTGGCCAGGATCACCGGCGTGGCCTTGTTCCTCAGCCTGCTGGCCACCCTCTATCCGGCCTGGCGGGCCTCCCGTACCCAGCCGGCGGAGGCCCTGCGTTATGAGTGAGGCGGCGGTTGTGGAGGCTCAGGGGCTCTGCAAGGCCTTCACCGAGGGCGGCCTCGACGTGACGGTGCTGGCGGGCATCGACTTCCGCGTGATGGCGGGTGAGTCCGTGGCGGTGGTGGGAGCCTCGGGCTCCGGCAAGAGCACTCTGCTCCATCTGCTGGGCGGCCTGGAGCGGCCCACTGCGGGCGAGGTGTGGCTGGGCGAACAGCGCCTCGACGACTTGAACGAGGCCGCCAAGGGCCGCGCCCGCAATCGCCAGCTGGGCTTCGTCTACCAGTTCCATCATCTGTTGCCGGAGTTCACCGCCCTGGAGAATGTGGCCCTGCCCCTGCTCGTGCGCGGCGACGCCCCGGCCGCGGCTCTGGCCGCCGCCGGGGACCTGCTGGAGCGGGTGGGGCTGGGGGCACGGCTGCGCCACAAGCCGGGGGAGCTGTCGGGGGGCGAGCGCCAGCGGGCCGCCATCGCCCGCGCCCTGGTGACCCGCCCCGCCTGCATCCTCGCCGACGAGCCCACGGGTAACCTCGATCAGCGCACGGCGGCGCGGGTCTACGAACTCATGCTGGACCTCAACCGCGAGCGCGCCGCGGCCCTGGTGGTGGCCACCCACGACCTGGACCTGGCTCGGCGCATGGACCGCATCCTGGTGCTGGAGGACGGGCTGCTGGTCAGTTCCGGAACGGCGGCCGGGCCGGCGGATTGAGGCGCCGCCGCCGCCGCTCCTGCCAGTGGTGCAGCACGTGCAGGCGCCACAGCAGCCTCACCAGCAGGTTGCCCGCCACGGCGGCCGTGAGGCCGATGACGAAACAGCCCAGCAGCAGGGGTTCCCAGAAGGTGTCCGCCTGCTCCGTGAGCCACTCCCATGACAGGCGGAACTCCGTGATGGTGAGTTCGCGGTCCAGGATCCAGGCCCCCAGGTTGGTGGCGAACAGGAACATGGGGCCCACGGTGATGGGATTGGTGATTAATACCCCGAGCACCGCGATGGGTAGATTGACGCGGATGATCACCGCCACCAGGGCCGCGATCCACATCTGGATGGGTACCGGCACCCAGGCCAGGAAGAGGCCGACGGATACTGCACCCGCCACCGAGCGGCGGTTCAGGTGCCACAGGTTCGGATCATGGAGCAGCCGGCCCATCCAGCGCAGGCGCTTGTGTTCCCGGATGGTCTGATCGTTGGGCAGCCAGCGCCGGAGAAACTTACGCGGCATGGGGCGCGGGCCTGGTGCGGTGATGGATCGGCTGAGGCATTATGTATTTGTGGATGCCCTTTTGTCGGGATGGTCTCGAGTCATAACGCGGTGGTCCCTCGTCCCCTGACACCCCGTGTCGCCGTCAGCCAGGAACCATGGGCCGGCCACCAAGGCCGGGATCCCTCGAAAGGTTGGTGCGACGCGTCCCTTTCTGATTATATAGAAAGGTGACGGCCCGGGTGCAGGGCCGGGCGCGGGCGGATTCTATCCGTCATCGATGACAGGGAAGTTGTGGGTGTATGTCGGTACACCCGGGGGGATTAGGGATGATCGCAGGGACCATGGCCTTCGTTGCGGGGATCCTCAGCTGTCTGTTTGGCCCGCCGGCTGGTGGCCCGTGGCCGCCGCTGGTGGCCGTCATCATCCTGCTCGCTGTTCTCGCCCTGCCGCCGCCGCGCCGGTGGCTGCCCCTTTTCTTCGTGGCCGGCCTGCTGTGGTGCTGGCTGCGGCTGGATGCCCAGCTCGGCAACGCGTTGCCTGGCGACCTGGATGGCCGGGACTTGCCGGCCCGAGTGACGGTGACGGGGTTGCCCGAGGCGCGGGGGCGTCTGGTGCGGTTCGTGGCGCGGGTGGAGTCGGAGGACCCCGCACGACCGTGGCGGGGCCGCGTGCGCCTGTCCTGGTATGCCGGTGCCCGGGAGGTGAAGACCGGCGATCGCTGGCGCTTGGTGGTGCGTCTCAAACGGCCGCGGGGCTTCGCCAACCCCGGCATCTTTGACTACGAGCGCTGGCTGTTCACCCGCGGCATCCTCGCCACCGGCTATGTGCGCTCCCGGGAAAGGCCGCTGCTCCTGCTGGAGCGCGGCAGCGGCGGCCTGCACAACCTGCGGGCCGGTCTCGCGGCCCGTATGGGGGCGGTGCTGGCCGAGGGTGAGCGGGGTGGCATGGTGGTGGCCCTGGGGGTGGGCCTGCGGGAGGGCATCGACGGCGACGAATGGGCGGTCCTGCGACGCAGCGGCACGGCCCACCTGATGGCCATCTCGGGGCTCCACGTGGGGCTGGTGGCGGTGCTGGCCTACGGCCTGGGCGGTTTCCTGTGGCGGCGCTCGGCCGGCCTGTGCCGGCGCCAGCCCGCGCCGCGGGCGGCGGCCCTGGCCGCAGTGGCCGCCGCCTTGGCCTATGCCCTGTTGGCAGGCTTCGCCCTGCCTACCCAGCGGGCCTTCATCATGGTGCTGGCCCTGGCCGGTGGTGCCCTGCTGGGGCGGCGCTGGCCGGCGTCCTCGCGGCTGGCGGTGGCCGCCCTGGCGGTCCTGTTGCTGGACCCCTTCGCGGTCCTGGGGCCGGGTTTCTGGCTGTCCTTCGGTGCCGTGGCCCTGATCCTCCTGGGCATGGGCGCCCGCGTGGGGGTGGCGCGGCGGCCGTGGTGGCGTTGGGGCCGGGTCCACCTGCTGGTGGGCCTCGGCCTCGCGCCCATCACCGCCGGGGCCTTTGGATTGGCGCCCCTGGTGTCGCCCCTGGCCAACCTGGTGGCGGTGCCCTGGGTCAGCGTGCTGGTGGTCCCCCTGACCCTGCTGGGGGTAGCGTGCCTGGGATTGTGGCCCGCCCTCGGCGGGCTGTTGCTGGAGGGCGCGCGTCTCATGCTCGTGGTGTTGTGGCCGCTGCTGGATGGCCTCGCCGGCCTGGGCTGGGAACTGCCCGGAACCCTGCCGCCGCTGGCCATCACCGCGGCGGTGGCGGGTGTGGTGCTGCTGTTCGCGCCCCGGGGCCTGGCCGGGCGCTGGCTCGGCCTGGTGTGGTTGCTGCCCCTGCTGCTGGCACCGCACTCGGTGCCGCGGGAGGGCGAGGTTCAGGTCACGGTGCTGGATGTGGGCCAGGGCCTCGCCGCGGTGGTGCGCACCGCCTCTCATGTGCTGGTCTTCGATACCGGCCCGCGTTTCGGCTCCGGCAGCGATACCGGGGACATGGTGGTGGCGCCCTATCTGCAAGCCCTGGGGCTCGGCTGGCTCGATGTCCTGATGGTGAGTCACGGTGACGGCGACCATGCCGGCGGCGTCGCCTCGGTGCGCCGTGCCCTCACCGTGGAGCGGGTGATGTATGGTGGCGGCGCACCCGTGGCGGGGGGGATCCCCTGCGAGGCGGGCCAGGGCTGGCGCTGGGACGGTGTGGACTTCGCGGTGCTCCATCCGCCGCCGGGGGGTGGATTGCGGGGCAACGACGGCTCCTGCGTGCTGGCGGTGGGCGGCGGGGACGGCCGCCTGTTGTTGACGGGCGACGTGGAACAGGCCGGTGAGGCGGCACTGGTGGCGGAACGCGCCGCGGACCTCGAGGCCACGGTGTTGCAAGTCCCCCATCACGGCAGCCGGACCTCCACCACCGCCCCCTTCCTGGCTGCCGTGTCTCCTAGTATGGGAATCATACCCGTGGGTTTCGGCAACCGCTTCGGGTTTCCCCATCCGGATGTGGTCAGGCGCCTCGAGGCGGCAGGCGTGCGTTTGCTGGATACCGCGACCTGCGGGGCCATCACGCTGACACTGACGCCGGCGGGGCCGGATGAGCCGGAGTGTTACCGCCGCGCCCATCCCCGGCCGTGGCGGGCGGGGGGGAAGGAAAGCAGTGAATAGTGAATAGTGAATAGTGAATGGTTAAAAGCAAAAACAAAAGCAGATGCCAGTATGATGGGCTTGAAGGGTTGTAGGTCGGACTTCAGTCCGACAGCCCACCTTGTAGGTCGGGCTTTAGCCCGACAGCCCGCCTTGTAGGTCGGACTTCAGTCCGACAGCCTGCGGGTGGTACCGGCCCGGCGTCGGTGCCTGCGCCGGGGTGTGGATGTCGGGATGAATCCCGACCTACATCCGTGCCCCAGGAGCGGGCGGTGGTGGTGTGTCTGGCCGCAATGTCGGGATGAATCCCGACCTACATCCGTGCCCCGGGAAGGGGCAATTGTCTCGTCTTCGGGTCCGGATGTCGGGATGAATCCCGACCTACACATCCCCCAATCGGACTACACTTCTGCATTTCCCATTTCCCATTTCCCATTTCCCATTTCCCCTACTTACTCATCATCGTCCACACCCCGCCCCAGTCCGCGGGCGGCGGTTGGGCCATGTAGGTGGTGCAGCGCTCCATGTACATGCGGGAGGGACCGTCCCACGGGCATCGCTCGAGGACATCGGTGAAGGCGGCCATGGCCCGCTGCCAGGCTCCCTGGCGGTAGAGCGCGACGCCGCGCTCGAAAGCGGCCAGGGCTTTATCCAGTGGGTCCGCCCGTTCCGGCGGCAGGTAGTCCAGGGATTCGAACACCGCCACCGGGCGGCTCTGGCCCTTGACGCGGATGAGGTCCAGCTCGCGGTAGCGGGACCCACCATCCAGGGCGCGGGCGGTGAACTCGCACATCAGCAGGTCGACACCGTAGACCTTGGTGGCGCTTTCCAGCCGCGCCGCCAGGTTCACGGTATCGCCGATCACCGTGTAGTCCATGCGTTTGGCGGAGCCGATGTTGCCGGCCACCAGCTCGCCGCTGCTGACGCCGATGCCGATGTTGATGGCCATCTTGCCCTGGGCCACCTGCCCGGCGTTGAAGCGCGCCAGGGTGCGCATCATCTCGTTGGCCACCCGCATGGCGTTGGCGGCGTCGTCGGGGGCGGGGAAGGGGGTGCCGAACACCGCCATGATGGCGTCGCCGATGTACTTGTCCAGGATGCCGCCGTGGCTGAAGATGATGTCCACCATGTGGGTGAAGTACTCGTTCAGCAGGGTCACCGTCGCCCGGGCGCCGAGTTCCTCGGACAGGGTGGTGAAGCGGCGGATGTCCGAGAACAGTACCGTGGCCTCGCGGGTGATGCCCCCCAGCTGTTCCTCGCCGGACTCCAGCAACTGGTCCGCTACTTCCTTGGTGAGGTAGCGGGCCATGGTGCTCCTGACCCGCTTCTCCCGGGTGATGTCCTCCATCACCAGCATGTAGCCCAGCGGCGTGCGTTTGATGTCCACCAGGGGCACCACGTTCAGGTTCACCGAGGTGCTGCAATCGTCCGCCAGCCGCAGTTCGGCGTCGACCGCCATATCCACCTGGCCATCCTTGCGTACCCGGGTGATGCTCTCGTAGAGCCATTCATTGAGAGGGACCGGGATGACGGCGTCCAGGGAGCGGCCGCCGGGATCGTCGTCCTGTCGGTGGAGAATGCCGAGGGCGGCTCCGTTGGCCTTGATGATACGCAGCTCGGTGTCCAGGGTGACCACGCCGTTGGAGAGCGAGATCAGAATACTCTCGTTGTAGTTGCGCTCGTTGAGCACGTCGTCGAACAACTGGGCGTTCTCCAGGGCGATGGCCACTTGGGCGCAGAAGGCCCGCAGGCGCCGTTCGTCGGTGGCGCCGAAGGGGCCGGTCTTCTTGTTCAACACCTGGATCACCGCCAGCTTCCTGCCGTCCTTGCTGATCACCGGCAGGCACAGGATGCTGCGGGTCTTATAGCCGGTCTTGCGGTCCACCGCCGGGTTGAAACGGGGATCGGCGTAGGCATCGGGGATGTTGATGGTCTCGCCGCCGGTGAAGCAGGCCCCGGCGATGCCAGCCGCGGCGGGGAAGCGGATCTCCCGGGTGTCCATGCCCTCGGCGACCCGGGACCATAGCTCGTGGCTGCGGGGGTCGTACATGAACAGGGTGCTGCGGTCCGCCCCCAGCATGTGGGTGGTGGCCTGGATGATCTTGGCCAGCAGGGTATCGAGCTGCAGTTCCGAGGCGATGGCATTGGTCACCTCCAGCAGCTGGGCCTCCTCCTGGCGGGCCCGCTCCACCTTCTCGTAGAGGCGGGCGTTCTCCAGGGCCGAGGCGGCCTGGGAGGTGAGGGCCTCCAGCAGGCGCAGGTCCTCGCCGTCGAAGTCGCCGGCGTCCTTGTTGAGGACCTGGGTGACGCCGATGGCCTTGCCCTTGTTGTGGATGGGATTGCACAGGATGTTGCGGGTGCGGTAGCCCGTCTTGCGGTCCACCTCGGGATTGAAACGGTCGTCCTCGTAGGCGTCGTGGATGATCACCGCCTTGCCGCTCCTGAACACCGAGCCGGCGATACCGGCCCCGGCGGGGATGCGGATCTCGCCCACGGCATCGCCCTGAGCCACATGGGAGAACAGCTCGTCGCTGTCAGGATCATGGAGGAACAGGGTGCTGCGGTCGGCCCCCAGGGACTCGGTGATGATCTCCATCAGGCGCGGCAGCAGCACATCCAGGGCGAGGGTGTCCGATATCTTGTTGGACACGTCCACGAGGGCGGAGATGTGGCGCAGGAGGTCCCCGATCTTGCTCACCAGCTCGTCCCGCTCGGTGGCGGACAGGGCCGTGAGGATGCGGTCCAGATCCGTCTGGCGCAGCCGGTGCTGGAAGACAGACTGGATGAGGTCGATATCCTGTTCCACCGCGTCTCCTGGGGTTGGGGTACAGGGCGCGCCGCGTGAAACGCGCGGGCGCTGCCGGGATCAATCTAGCACTTTATCTCCAACATGAGATCCAGCTTTGCCGCGGCGTCGACGGCGCCCGTAAAGGGATGGGCGGGACATCGTCCCGCCGCCAGAAGGTCATGGACGCGGGGGATCAGGGTGCCGTCGACAACGGCATTCCCATCCACCGCCGCGCAGGCTACGTGGGATGCCAGCCAGGGGGCCAGGTAAGGGGTCTCCGGCCAGTCGGGCCGGTCGATGTACAGCACCGGCGTCCCGGCACACGCGGCCTCCACGAAGGTGCCGTAGCCCGGCTTGGTCAGCACCATGTCCGCCGCCGCCAACAGCTCCGGGAAGGTGGCGACGCCGGACGGTAGTGGCCGGATGTGGGGAGCCGCCATGGCCCAAGCCTCCGGCACCATCCACAGCCCGTGGCTCACCGCGGGCCAGCGGTCCACCTCGAGCCGGGTGTCGATGCCACCGAGGGCCACCAGCAGCAGCCGGGTGCCGGCATCCACCCCGAGGCGTTCGCGCACCTCCCGGCGGTCGCCGGCGGGGGGCGGGGCGATGGGGGCCACGGCGAGGTGGCGCGGGATCCAGGCCATGGGCATGTGGGGTGTGGCCTGGATGAACAGGGACACGGCGCCGTAGGCCGTGGTCATTTCCTCGAGGACCCGTTCCGCTCCCGGCAGGTGGCCACAATAGGCGCGGTAGACGTCTGCCCAGTTGAGGGAGCACAGGGCCACCGTCGGGACCCCGGCGGCTTCTGCGGCGGCCAGGGACAGGTAGGGGACGTCGGCCAGCAGCAGGTCGGGGGCGAGGGCGGCGAGATCCTCCGCCGCATCATCGACCCGGCGGGGCCAGTGGCGGTGAAAGGCCAGGTGGGCGCTATGGCTGTCGTCCACCCGGACGGTCATGGCCGACGCCATGACCATGCCCACGTCCGCCTGCAGGGGGATGAGGCGTTCCAGGTGGGGGATACGGGTGCGCACCACGGCCTCGGGCAGGGCACAGCGCACCGTGAGCTGGAGGTCCGGACGCCGGGCCCGCAGGGCCTCCACCGCGGGCGCCACCTGGGCCAGATGGCCGAAACCATGGCTCGAGATATCCACCACCAGATGGGGCATTGCGGGTCGCCTGATCCGTGTGTCCGGCACCACATTCGCATAAGCGGGGGTTTTACAAAAGCCCGGGTCGGACGCGCACGATCTCTGCCGCAACGGTATCCATCGGCCTCGTTCCCGGGGTTCGTGGCACGCAAAGCCCCAGGCCGCACCAGGCTTTGCCGCCCCGGGGCCCTCTGCTACAGTAGCCGCCGTCCCGAGACGTCAAGGAATCTCACGCGTGCTAGAACTCATCAAGGCAGGCGGATGGCTGATGTTGCCCATCCTACTGTGCTCCATCATCGCCCTCGCCATCATCGTCGAGCGCTTCTGGACCCTCCAGAGCAGACGCGTTACGCCCCAGGGCCTGGTGCTGCGGGCGTGGAAGATGGCGCGGGAGCAACGGTTGAACGACAAGGCCCTGGAGACCCTGCGGGACGGTTCGCCCCTGGGACGGATCCTGGCGGCCGGTCTGGTGAATATGCAGCACGAGCGCGAGATCATGAAGGAGGCCATCGAGGATACCGGCCGTCACGTGGTCCACGAACTCCAGAAGTATCTCAACACCCTCGGCACTATCGCCTCCATCACCCCCCTGCTGGGGCTGCTGGGCACCGTCATCGGCATGATCAAGGTGTTCACCGTCATCACCACTCAGGGGGTGGGGGATGCTGGCGTGCTGGCGGGGGGGATCTCAGAGGCCCTCATCACCACCGCGGCGGGCCTGTCCGTGGCCATTCCCTCCCTGATGTTCTACCGTTATTTCATCGGCCGGGTGGATGAACTGGTGGTGACTATGGAGCAGGAGGCCCTGAAGATGGTGGAGGTGTTCAAGGGCCAGCGGGAGCAGGAGCGGAGGCCGTCCTCGTGAAGCTGGGGGAGCGGCGCGACCGCGCCCCGGACATCAACATCACGCCCCTCATCGACGTGGTGTTCCTGCTGCTGATCTTCTTCATGGTGTCCACCACCTTCTCCCGTCTGACTGAACTCGAGATCCAACTGCCCGAGGCCTCCAGGACCGAGCAGGAGGAGAAGGAGCCGCGCACCCTGCAGATCGTCATCGACGCCCGTGGTCGTTACTTCATCAACGACAATCGCCTGGTGAACGATCGTCCGGAGACCCTCAAGCGCGCCCTGGAGAATGAACTCGCGGCAGCGGGCGACGAGGCGCCGCCGGTAGTCATCAGCGCCGACGCCCAGACGCCCCATCAGGCGGTCATCACCGCCATGGACGTGGCCCAACAGGTGGGGCTGCGGAGGCTGAGCTTCGCCACCGAGAGCGCGGTGTCGGGGGAGGCGGATTCCCCCTGACCATGGCCGGGTCCGCCCCGCCTGCCCGGGTGGTCTCCCGTGCGTGACCTGCTGCAGCGGGCCTGGTACCGCAGGGCTCATCCCCTGGCCCTGATGCTGGCTCCCCTGGGCTGGTTGTTCTGCGCCCTGGTGTGGCTGCGCCGCCGTGCCTACGACCACGGGCTCCTGCAGGGGGAGCGGGCACCGGTACCGGTGCTGGTGGTGGGCAACATCAGTGTCGGGGGTACCGGCAAGACTCCCCTCGTGATATGGCTGGTGGACCATCTGCGGCGCCAGGGCTGGCAGCCCGGCATTATCACCCGCGGCTACGGTGGCACGGCCCGCCACTGGCCCCAGCAGGTGCGCCACGATAGCGACCCGGCGACGGTGGGCGACGAGGCAGTGCTGCTGGCACGGCGTACCGGCCGCCCGGTGGCCGCGGGTCCGGACCGCCTGGCCGCCGCCCGTGCCCTGGTGTCCTATCGCCAGTGCGATATCGTGGTGTCCGACGACGGACTGCAACACTATCGGCTGGCCCGGGACCTGGAATTCGCCGTCATCGACGGCGGGCGCCGCTTCGGCAATGGCCGATGTCTGCCGGCGGGGCCGTTGCGGGAGCCCCCCGGGCGCCTCAACGACGTGGACATCGTGGTGGCCTATGGCCAGCCGGCACGGGGTGAGTTCACTATGACCTACCGCCCCGAGCCCATCCGGCGCATTATGGACGACAGCATCACCCGCGCGCCGCCGCCCCATAGGGGGGGGCGGGTCCACGGAGTGGCCGGCATCGGCGATCCCGAGCGTTTTTTCAGCATGCTGAGCCATCTGGGTTTCAAGGTTGTGCCCCATGCCTTTCCGGACCATCATCCCTTCGTTCCCGCGGACCTCCGCTTCGCGCCGGAGCTGCCGGTCATCATGACCGAGAAAGACGCGGTAAAATGCCGCCACTTCGCCGGCCACGACATGTGGTACCTGCCGGTTACGGCCGAGCCCTCGCCGTTGCTGGCCAAACGTTTGTCTCTGTTGATGGAGGATGTGCGTCGTGGATAAGAAACTGCTCGACATACTCGTGTGCCCGGTCACCAAGGCACCCCTGGTCTACAAGGAAAAGGAACAGGAGTTGGTGTGCTATGCCTCCCGTCTCGCCTATCCCATCCGTGATGGCATCCCCATCATGCTGGAGGACGAGGCGCGTCCCCTGGCACCGGAAGAAGTGAAGGATTGACCTTTCACGTCATCATCCCGGCCCGCTATGGGTCCACCCGCCTGCCGGGCAAGGTGTTGGCCGATATCCATGGCCGCCCCATGCTGCAGTATGTCTACGACAACGCCCGTGCCAGCGGCGCCACGCGGGTGGTGGTGGCCACCGACAGCGAGCGGGTGGCCGAGGCCTGCCGGGACTTCGGTGCCGAGGTGTGTATGACCTCGGCGGACCATCGCACCGGCACCGACCGGCTGGCCGAGGCGGCGGAAGTGCTCGGGCTGGCGGACGACGCCGTGGTGGTGAACGTGCAGGGCGACGAGCCGCTACTGCCCTGGCAGCTTATCCACCAGGTGGCCGACGACCTGGTGGCCCACGGGGATGCCCACGTCGCCACCCTGTGTGAGCCCGTGCGCAGCGCCGAGGAGTTGTTCGATGCCAATGCCGTCAAGGTCGTGATGGACGGCGCCGGCTATGCCCTCTATTTCAGCCGAGCCCCCATACCCTGGCACCGCGACGGCTTCTCCGCGGCCGAGCGCCGCCTGCCCCCGGGCGGCAGCCACTATCGCCACCTGGGCCTGTACGCCTATCGCGTCTCCTACCTGAAGTTCTTCGCCACCCATCCACCCTGCGAGCTGGAACGGCTGGAGAGCCTGGAGCAACTGCGGGCGCTCCATGGCGGGCATCGTATCCATGTGGCGGCGGCGCTGATGGCGCCGGGGATGGGGGTGGATACGCCGGGGGATCTGGCGCGGGTGAGGGGGATGGTTCGGGGAAGGGGGGAATGGGGAATAGTGAATAGTGAATAGGGAATGGTGAGCGGGACCGGAGGATGGAGGGGGTTAATCCTCCTCCTCCAGGTCGAGGGCGAGGAACTGGGGGTGGAGTTCCCTGCGGTCGGGGGTCAGTACCGGGACGGTGAGATATTCGGCGGTGCGGCGGTGTCCGTCGCCGAACTTGTCGGGCTGGATCACCCTGGGGTGCTGCTGGGATTCCAGCACCAGGGAAGGGCCGTCCTCCAGTACCTCGATGACCCGCCAGAACGATCCCTCATAACGCACCTTGACGCCGATCATGCGGCGCAATTGCTCCAGGGTGATGACGATTTCCGACATGGTGAGCAGCCGTGGAAGACTCGGAGCTTAGGGATTGAATAGATCAACCCGGAGGAAGGCAAGGATCCGTATGGCGTGGCGCCATGGGTTGGGGGCCCGGGTCAGCTGTCGTGGTCGGGATTAACGCTGCCGGTCGCCTTATCCGCGGCCGGGGGCGTCGCGTGGTCTGCTGCATCGCTTGCCCGTCGCTTTTCCTCAGCGAGCCGGTCCATGGGATGCCCGGTCACACTGTAGCTGTCCGGTGAAGTCGAGGAGAACAGGTGGGGAAAGATCTGCTGCATCATTATCACCAGGGCCACCGCGGCCACCAGCGACAGGCCGATGCGCAGGCCGAAGGCCTTGGAACACAGGAAAGACGTAATGCAGTTTTTGCGTTTGTTACAGAAGCAGCAGGGAAGGCTGAATTTTCTGTTCACGAACTATCCACGGATTGGATGAAAACCGCACCTATCCACGCACCATAATGCGGTTCTCCCGGAAGTACAACCCTTGCAGTTCCCCGCCTTCAGACCCTCGGTCCATCACTCCGGAAGCCGTTGTTGCTGTTGCTGTCCACTGGGTGGGTTGACGATGATGGTGCCGGGCCCGTAACCCGGGTAGCCGCCCCAACCGCCGTAGGGATTGCCATAGTGACCCGGATGACCACCCCAGCCGTAGCCGGGTCCGTAAGGTCCATAGCCATAGGGTCCACCACCATAAGGTCCACGATAGTAGTCGCGGTCGTTATCGAACCACCGCGAAGGGTTGATCATGTCGAACATGTCCGCCTGTGCCACGTTGAGGGCGGCACTCGAGCCCAGGATTGCGACGATGGCCAGTGAACGGTATGAATTCGGACGCACGTTTGCTCTCCTGTGCTGGATTGTGGATGGACCTTGCGTCGCGACTGCCAGTTGTCCCGGCGACGGGCGGGCCTTGGCCGGCTCGGCTCCATAGGGTGTCTCAGCCGTCTCCTTACGAAGTCAAGACTACCCACCAAGGCAGCGGGAATTCAACTGTGGCGTTGATCCGGCGAGGCCCGTGGCGTTCCAGCGCCACGGCGAGTGGCGGTAGGTTTGTGTCCTGGGGGATTTTGGCACAAACTTTCCCGGCTTTTGGAGGGCGGTGTGTGCGCCTTGGAAGAAGCTAGGACGTGTGGGTGTCTGCGGCAACGTGCCGTACTCGATTGGTCTCGCCTAGGCCCGGTACATGTGCGCGCCGGCCCGGCGCGCGGGCGGGGCCGCGGTAGCGCATCCCAGGGGCCACCGGGAAGACATTCGGGTTTGAGGAAGCCGAAGGCGGGGAGTGAATAATGAAAAGATCACTGCTGGTTGTTCTGTTCTGGTTGCCCCTGGCCGCGTGGTCGGGGGAGTTCGAATCCACCCTGCTGGTGCAGACAGGCAAGCTGCGGGAGAGCGATCTCATCGTACGAGCCATCGCCGATCTGGAAAGCAACAGGGTCTGTCTCGGCTTCTATATCCGTACCCCCGGCACGAGTTCCTCCATGGCCTGCTACGACACCGATTCCGGGTTTCGCTCCCGGGTGGACCACGTGGGCTATTTCCAGGAGGGCAAGCTGGTCATCCGCAAGGTGCGCGACCACGGCAACCAGATCACCTGCCTCGTGGCCTACGCCAGCACCCCCGGCACCTCACCCGCCATAGATTGCTATAAGAGCACCGCCAAGACCAACGAGCCCATACGGCGCGAGGACAGCCTGCGTGAAGGCGACCTCGAGATCATCCGGCTCGGGGATCCCGACAGCACCCGCACCTGTCTGGTGGCCTTCGTGAAGGTGGGGGGTGCGGGTCCCGCCATGGCCTGTTACGACAGCGTGCCCGACGGCCAGGGCGGCATCGTCCAGACCAGTGCCATGCGCGAGGGCGACCTGGTGGTGCGCAAGGTGGTGGACCAGACCAACTCCAAGGCCTGCCTGGCGTCCTATGTCAGCACCACCGGTACCACCCCCACCCTGCAGTGCAGCGAACAGGATGCCCCGGTCGTCATGCCGGTGGCGGCACCCCGCCCGCCGGCCATGAAAAGCGACTGGCCACCACCCCCGGAGCCGGAGCCCTGGCCACCCTTACCCCCTGCCATGGAGCCATGGCCCCCGGTGGGGGAGCAGTAAGTCATATCTCGGGGAAAAGGAGGCCGCCGAGGCCCCCGACACCCTCCGGCCCGTAAAGATTCACCTCAGCCCGGGTGGCGAAATGGGTAGACGCAAGGGACTTAAAATCCCTCGGGGGCGACCCCGTGCCGGTTCGAGCCCGGCCCCGGGCACCATTTAAAAAACGAGAGCGGGTGAAAAAAGGCACTCGTGGGAAAAGACCATTTGCGGCTTTCAGCGGTGATACCATGGCGGCCGGGTGGCGGCGTACCATGCAGGATCCGATTCCGGGTGGCGAGCGGGGGAGTTCCATGGGCGAGACCGAGAACTGGCTGGTTCACGATCATCGCCGCTACGAGGCGGCGCTGGCCGATAGCGTGGTGGCGGCCGAGGCCGAACAGTGGAAGCTGGCGATGGAACGCTACGAGGAACTGGTGGATGAACTACGGCTTCACATGCGCATCGAGGACGATGTCATCTTCCCCCTCCTGGAGCAGGAGACGGGTGACCCGGATGGGGCCATTGCCGAGTTGCGGGAGGAGCATCAGGATCTGGTGCGCCTGCTGCGTGACCTGAACTTCATCGTCAAGACCCGCAATGTCGACCACCTACTGGAGTCGCTGGTACCCCTCAAGGCGGCCATGGACCACCACAACGACCATGAGGAGGCGGTCCTTCTCGTGCTGGCCGGTCCGTCGCTGCTGCGGCGTCGCGAGGATGTGGAAAAACGCCTGGCGGCCACGCGCCTGGGGCGCTGGGATTTCTGACCCCGGGGTCAGGCCATCGTGAGCCACAAGCAAGCCCGCATCATCGGCGAGATATTCAAGGAGCCGGTCACCGGCAACCTGCACTGGCGGGACGTGGAATCTCTGCTGCATCATCTCGGCGCGGACGTGGTGCAGCACGGCGCGCGACTTCATGTGACCCTCAACGGCCGCGAGGGGGTCCTACATCGTCCCCACAGGACAGGAGTCACCTCCAAGCAGGAGGTGCGTCATCTGCGGGAGGTGCTGGCCACCTTGGGAGTCACACCCTCCTCTTATGACGGCTGAGGCAGCGCTGCGTGGCTCGCGTGTTGTGGAGCCAGACAGCGAAAAGCGTAACCGCGAAAGGCGTGAAATTACGCAAAAAGGGAGAGGGGTAGAGCGGCGTGTAGGCCAGAGCGGCGTGTAGGATTGAACCGCCGCGCTCGTCCCCCCATACCATGCTTCGGCGTCATTGGGAGCGCGTAGCGCGTAGGTTGGGGTGAGGAACGAACCCCAACATGACCATGAATTCGACCAACAATCGTTGAACTAAACCGCTCCGCGGTAGCTCCCCTTCGATAGACGCCGGCGGTTCTTCCGTCGTCAACACTCTCAGTTGACCCGATGTGGGTCTGACGGAGAGGAGAGACGACGATGACACCCTTGCGGCAGCAGATGATTGATGCCATGCGTCAGCGTGGCTTTTCAGTGCGTACCCATCAGAGTTACCTGGCAGCGGTTACCGCCCTGGCGCGGTACTACGGGCGTTCGCCGAGTCAGTTGAGCGTCGAAGAGCTGGAGGCCTGGTTCAGGTATCTGGCCGTCGAGCGTTCGCTATCCGGTTCGACCTGCCGGGTTCACCACGGTGCGGTGCGCTTCCTCTATGTGCAGGTGCTGAAGTGGCCGTCGTTCGATGTGTCCTTCGTGGTGCCGAAGCGGGCCCAACGGATCCCCGAGTTGCTGAACCGCGATGAGGTAGGGCGGATCCTGAACGCCTGTACCAACCCCAAGCACCGCATGCTGCTTCAGACCTGCTACGGCTGCGGCCTGCGGGTGAGCGAGGTGGTGCGAGTGCGGGTGCGTGATATCGATGGCGAACGCGGGCTGCTGCGCATCGAGCAGGGCAAAGGGGCGAAGGACCGGCTGGTCACTCTTTCGCCCGGCCTGCTTCACGCGCTGCGCCGTTACTGGGCGGTTTACCGCCCCCCCACGTGGCTCTTTCCCAGCGGAAGCGATACGACGACCCCTCTCTGTTAGCGATGAGATGGTCTCCTCCCTCTATAATCTGTTCGGCATCTGATGTGCCACGATGGAAACGTTAACAACCATCGAGATGAAGAAGGAGAAGACCATGTCTGAGATTACTACTGTGGGTCTGGATCTGGCAAAGAACGTGTTTCATGTCGTGTACCTGGATCGCCATGGGCGGGAGGTAAGCAAGAAAATGCTCCGCCGCAACCAAGTGCTTGGATGGTTTGCTAATCTGCCCCCCTGCCTGGTGGGTATGGAGGCTTGTGCCGGGTCCCACTACTGGGCCCGTGAGCTGCAGGCACTGGGGCACGAGGTGCGGCTGATCCCGGCCCAGCACGTCAAGGCCTATGTGCGGGGTCAGAAGAACGACTACAACGATGCCCGAGCGATTGCCGAAGCGCTCGGGCGCCCGGGGATGCGTTTTGTGCCGCCCAAGAGCCAGGCTCAGCAGGATATCCAGGCCCTGCACCGGCTGCGTTCAGGGGTGGTGGACGACCGTACGGCGTTGTGCAACCAGTTACGCGGGCTGCTGGCCGAGTACGGGATTGTGGTGCCCCAAGGCGTGGGGCGCCTGCGCCGTCGCATCCCGGAGTTGCTCGAGGATGGCGAGAATGGGCTCAACGCCCTGTTCCGGCAGCTGCTGGAGCGTGGCTATCAGCAGTTGTGTGAACTCGATGGGCATATCAAGTACTACAGTGGACTGATCAAGCAGGGTGCGCGCGAGCGTGAGGCCGAGCGGCGTCTGTGCACGATCCCGGGGTTTGGGCCGGTGGTGGCCGGTGCGTTTTATGCCACCGTGGGTGATGGTCGAGGCTATCGCCGGGGGCGCGATGTCTCGGCCGCGTTGGGGATGGTGCCACGCCAGCACTCCAGCGGTGGCAAGGCGGTGCTGCTGGGGATCACCAAGCGCGGCGACAGGTATCTGCGCAGCCTGCTGGTGCATGGGGCCCGCTCGGTGGTGCGCCGGGCCCCCGGCAAAGAGGACCGCCTGAGCCGCTGGGTGCAGCGCCTGGTGGCCGAGCGGGGCGTGAACAAAGCCACGGTGGCGCTGGCCAACAAGCTGGCGCGCATTGGTTGGGCGGTGTTGCGCCACAACACGGTCTATCAGCCCGCCTGAGGCTAGGGCAAGCGTAGAGCACATCGAAGATGATTTTTGGAGGTTAATCCTGCCGACGATTGCGACGGCTATGTGAGCGAAGATGACAAACAGGTCAGACCGGCGTATCGAAAACCTGACCAAGCCGCGGGCCCTCTTCAGAGGCCGCCTTAGCGATAAGGACGATACGCGCGAACTTCATCGAGGCCAGAAGGCAGCCATGCCTTCATCAACAGGCCGGATATACGACCGCAATCCTGTCCCTGTCAGAACCGACCACAGAGCCTTGCAAAACGGGAGGAGACCATATACGGCTGAGCAAACCCGCGCATAAATGGCGAAGGTCGCAGTCGCGGGTTGGGGCGGCGTGACTCGGCCTCAGCGCGGATAGGTCGCCTCGACTCAAGCCAGGTCACGCCGCCGGGGTGGGCTTAAGAGTCGGCTCAGAAGATCAAGTCATCGTCGTCGACTTCAAAGGTCGTTATGCGGTCTTGTTGCATGAGTTCGACCAGCTGCCGATCGTATCGGCTCCAGATGGCATCGCGGAGTTCGTCGATAAAGTCATCGATCGCCAATGCCTGCTCTGGCGTCCAGTCGTCCGGTATCGCGGGATGGGTCATGGTTAGGCTCCTTTGTTGGATTTGGCTGCGGATTGGCGCCGCTGCGCCTGTTGCTGCTGTCGCTCCTTGGCCTCCTTGAGCCGGTAGGATTCACCTTCGATGGTGAGGATCTCCGAGCGGTGTACCAGCCGATCCACGAGGGAGACCACGCAGGAGGCGTTGGGAAAGACTTCACCCCATTCGGCGAAGGGTCGGTTGGTGGTGACCAGGGTGGATTTCTCCTCGTAGCGGCGGGAGACGATTCTCGAACAGCAGATCGGCATGGCGATTGGAGTAGGCGAGATACCCCACCTCGTCGACCGCTAGCAGTTGAGGGCGGGCGTAGCGGGCGAGGCGCCGCTTGAGGGCGCTGTCGCCATCCTGGGCGGCCAAGTCATTGAGCATCTGGCCGGCGCTGGTAAAGAGGACGCTGTGGCCGGCCAGCACCGCTTGATGGGCGATGTTGCGGGCCAGGGTGGATTTGCCGACCCCGTTGGGTCCCACCAGGATGATATTGACCGCCTCGGTAAGGAAGTCGAGGCGCATCAGCTCACTGACCAGTTCCCGGTCGCAACGGCTGGGCCAGCCCCAGTCGAAGTCGGCCAGGGGTTTGAAGCGGCCCAGCCGCGCCCCTTTCATGCGCCGCTCGAGGCTGCGGTCGGCACGTTCTTCCTCTTCCCACTGGATCAGGGACTCGACCCAGCCAGCGTCGGCGTGCTCCTCCCAATGGCTCAGCAGGCCATGGAGCTTGAGGGCCGTGGCCCGTTCTTTCAGGGATGGGTTAGGGATCATTGGGGCTCCTCCTGGGCGTCGTCTTCGGTTTCGGGCGGGGTGGACTGCAAGGCGTCGTAGCCGCCCAGATCATGGGTGCGTACCACCAGCCCGCTGGCGCGCGCGTGGTCGATGCGCACTCCCACCCGGGGCGGCTGGTTTCTCGCCTCGCGCCTACGCTGCAGGGCGATTCGCACGCCGTTGGGGTGAGCCACCCCCTGGGCCAGGCTCTCCTGGATGGCCGCTTCCAGCTCGGGGGCGCCGTAGGCATCGAGGAGGCGCAGCAGGGCGGCGGTGATGGCGCCGAGGTTGTCGCCGCGCTCGGCGGCCTGGACCAGTAAATGCCGGCTGGCCGGTGCGGCCTGGGCCAGGTGGTCCTGGCCGCGATGATGTCGGGCCTGGCGTTTGATCTGGACCAGCGCCTCGATGTGTTCCGGCTGTTCGATCTGCCGACCCTTGTCGTAGCTGCGCGGGTGGTGGGCGATGACGTCCCCGCCGTCGAGGATCCGCACCTCGGTGGGTGAGGCCGAGACGGTGAGGGTGCGGCGCACATGGGTGTGGGGCACGCTGTAGTCGTTGCCCTCGAAGCGCGCGTAAGGGGTCTTGCCGATGTGGACCTCGACCCGCTCGTCGGTGGGATAGGGGTTATCGGGCAGCGCCAGCAGGGGCTCCTGCTCGAAGGCCTGGCGCACCGAGAGGGCACGGTCTTCCGGGCAGGGCCTGTCCATGGCCCAGCCGTTGCACCAGGCCTCGGCCTGGGCGTTGAGATCATCGATGTCGGTCCATTGGCGGGCCGGCCAGAAGTTATCGCGTACCGTACGGATGGCGCGCTCCACCCGCCCCTTCTCGTTGCCCCGGGCCACCGCCACCGGACGGGGCTCAAAGCGGTAATGGGCGGCGAACTCGAGCAAGGTGGGATGGAAGCGGATGGCCTCACCCTGGCGCTCCAGCACGGCGCTTTTGAGGTTGTCGTAGAGCAGGACCTTGGGCAGGCCGTTCCAGGCGGTGAAGGCCGCCTCGTGGCCGCGCAGGAAGTTGGCCATCTTGGCCCCGAGGAAGAAGCGTACAAAGATCCGCCGGGAGTAGCTGAGCACCATGACAAAGGCCATCAGGGCATGGGTTGCGCGGCCGATGGTGAGCTTGCCGAAATGGCCCCAGTCGATCTGTCCCTGGTCGCCGGGCAGGGTCTTCAGGCGCAGAAAGGCCTCGGGCTGGGGGCGTGGCCGGTAACAGGCGAGCTGGTGGCGGAAGTGGTCGGGGCCACCGGGGTAGCCCCGTTCACGCACCATGCCGTAGAGGCGGCTGGCGGTGAGCCTGGGGAACTGGGCCAGGGTGTCGGTGATGAACGGCAGATAAGGATCGATCATCGACGGCTGCGCAGCCCGCTCGACCTTCGGCATGCCGGCCTGGGAGAGCACCCGATTGACGACGTTGTGGTGCACGCCCAACTGACTGGCAATGGTGCCCACCCGCCACTTCTCGACGTAGTGATAGCGCAGGATCTGCGCCTCTTGTTCTTTGCTGATGGCCAATGTGTTTCTCCTCATCTCGTGGCCGGGCGGCTCAAGGGGGCTGAGCCCGGGCGCCTGGTGGCCCCTGTCGGGTGACTGTTCCAAGCGCCGCGGCGGCGGTGGCGCGATGAAGCGGGCCGGTACGCAGGAAAGGTCCGCACTCACGGCCGCAGAAGTGGCAGCGCATGGGCGCCCTCATCGGCGCGCCATCCGCACCGCGGCGGCCAGCCGGCCTCGCCGGAACGGGGGATAGTGGATCATGAGGGGACGGGGCCGGGGAACCCTGATGCGTCACTTTCTGCCTTCTCGCCCGGTAGCGGCGTTGCCGCTCGGCATGCTTGTGCCGGCCATTGCGGCTCTGCTGGTAGCGCCAGCCGGCGGCCCGCAGAGACGCGCTTCGTGCCACCTGCGCACACCCTTCAGGGCAATAGATGTTGCCGCGGTCACAGCCGCTGCAGATCATCACTTGACGGTGACAACGGGCGCAGTTGTACAGGCGTGCAGAGTTCTCCATCGGCGATCCAGGCCGATGAGGACTTGATTGTCAGGGGAAAACGAGAAATAGTGTGCGGGCTCGTGCTCTGCACGGCCCGGGGTGCGATACCGGGATCGACGGCCAAGTCAATTAGACCCGGTATCGCACCTGTCTCAACGGCCCCTCTTCATCTACCCGATTCCGGCACTCTTGTCACCGGTTGCTCGCGGCCGCCCGCCTGCCGGCTCAGCGACTGATTGGCCTACCAATCAATCCTTCGCCAGATATGCGCGGGTTTTTACAGCCATCTACACTCTCAGTATCGCCAGCGCCCAGCGGGTGTTCCGTCGCGCCAAGAACCGGGCCAGAGTGGAGAAGATCGGCGGCATCCACAGCCTGCGTCACGCCTATGCGACCCATCAACTGGAGAGCGGCCTGCCGGTCCACCGGCTGCAACGCCTGCTCGGCCACGGCAACCTGCAATCGACGATGCGCTACGTGCATTGGGTACCCGAGCAGCGCGGCGCTGCGCAGGGGGTGTCCGATCTGATCGCGGGACTGGGGGTGGGTCATGACTGAGGCGGCCACTGTGCAAGGGATTCTGAACCGCTTCCTGCGCGCTGACACGCTGGATTACCAGCGGCGCAAGGTCTGTGGCCATCTGCAGGCCTGCCGAACCGAGGCGATGGGCGGGGTGCGGCTGCGCTGCGGCGCGTGCGGTGACGAAGAGGTTTGGTATCACGGTTGCCGCGACCGGCACTGCCCGCAGTGCCAGGGACGGGCGACCCGCCAATGGGCCGCGCGTCAGCAGGGGCACATCCTGCCGGTGACCTATTACCATCTGGTCTTCACCCTGCCACATATCCTCAACGGCTGGGTGGCACTGCACCCGGAGGTGATCTACCGCCTGCTCTTTCAGGCGGCCTGGTCCACCCTCAAGGCGTTCGGCCAGGATCCCAAGCGTCTGGGCGGTGAGATGGGCATGAGCGCGGTGCTGCACACCTGGGGCCAGAACCTGAGCCGCCATGTGCACCTGCACTGCCTGGTACCGGGCGGGGCGCTGGGCGGTGACGGCCAGTGGCGGGCGGCGAAGAGCACCTACCTGTTTCCGGTCAAGGCGCTCTCGCGGCACTTCCGGGGGCGGATGGTGACCCGGCTGCGCCAGGCCGCGACCCAGGGCGACCTGCACCGTGTCACGCGCGACGGCGAGGTCGATGCCGTACTCGACGCCTTGATGGCCGTTGACTGGGTGGTCTACACCAAACACTGTCTCGACCATACCGCCACCGTCGTCGACTACCTGGCCCGTTACACCCACCGCATCGCGATCACCCCAGCGCGGATCCTCGCGGTCGACGACGAACGGGTGACCATCCGGTACAAGGACTACCGCGACCGTGACCGACATAAGACATTGTCCCTGGAGGGCGAAGAGTTCGTGCGCCGCTTCCTGATGCATGTCCTGCCGAAAGGGCTGATGCGCATTCGTCACTTCGGCTTCCTGGCCAACCGCGGCCGCCGGGAGAAGCTCGCCCGGATCCGTGAGGCCCTGGCCGCCCCCGTCCCGCCGGAGACCGACGACGGCACCGCACACCACGACGGTGTCGACTATGCCTGCCCGCAGTGCCGGACCGGGCGACTGCACGTGATCGCGCAGATTGCGCCCGGTCGGTCCCTCTGGAGACCGCCCGACACGCAACACTGAGGCCGTAGAACAGGATAAAGGCCCGCGGTCTTGACCAAGGTGGGACGGCCCCGCAGCCGGGCCGCGGTTGCGCTCGTCCGGACATTGGATTTTGCGCCGAAATGGCGAGAGAATAACCACCCATCGCACATCGCAGGGACCGAAGACATGGACGAAGACGCCTCACCGGCCACGACCACCGCCCCGATCTGCGCCACCGCCGGCGCATCGCACCCACCCCGCGTAATACATTTCCCTATAGATCAGTCCGTGCCGGTCTGATGGGCGGCTTAGTCCAACAGACATTTATCCGCCATGCTGCGCACGGCGGATAAATGCTTATTAGTTGGGGTTCGCAAGCTCACCCCAACCGACCATGCCAGATAGCTGCAACGTACAAGGTCGGGCTTCAGCCCGACAGCCCGCCGATGGGGATTCCAACCCGGCATGAGGGCATGGGGCGCGGCCGGATGTCGGGATGAATCCCGACCTACATTTGTGCCGCTGGAACGGGCGGAGGGCGTATCTACGGGCCGGGATGTCGGGATGAATCCCGACCTACATGCGTGCTGCGGGAGCGTGGCGCTTGACACGATGCTCTCAACCCTATACTTTGCCGCGTCTCAAATCGGGGCCATAGCTCAGCTGGGAGAGCGCAACACTGGCAGTGTTGAGGTCGGCGGTTCGATCCCGCCTGGCTCCACCATGTTTCGAGGCTGGACTTGCTCCAGCCTTTGTTTTTGCAGGGCCCTCGTCCCCATCGTCTAGAGGCCCAGGACACCGCCCTTTCACGGCGGCGACGGGGGTTCGACTCCCCCTGGGGACGCCATTTTTCCCCGGCTATCCCGGGCAACGGCGAGCTGCCCGATGATCGGTTCTTCCGCGTCTACGCGCAATCTTCGTCTCTCCACCCTCTCGATTGTCGGTCGAAGTGCGCGTGCCGTCCTCTTACAAGCATTTCCGGTAGGTCCGCTGCGCTTGATCTACCCTACGGCGCCGGCCATGCTATGTCCGCGTTTTGGAACCCGGCCACATAAATGGTCCGGCGCGTGCCTCGCGCAATCCACCCCCCGCCCGTATAATCCCCGCGGTGACGTCCGCTGGCGCCGCGCCTGGCCCCACGCCGGGGCGGTTGGCATTAACGTGAAAGTCGCGAAGCTAGAACACCCCCTCTCCCTCTGGGACAAATCCGTCGGGAACGGATTTGAACGCGCCTTTGCGCGGCCCGCAGGGCGAAGGGCAGGATGCCCGGAGTACAGGGATGGGGTGAGGGAACGAGCATGGTGATACGCGCTCCTCTTTCATCATTTCGGGCGGCGCGTATCGCCATGAGAGTTAAGCGCACATTCGACGGGGAGAGGGCATGAAGGTTCTGGTAACCGGATCCGCAGGATTCATCGGGGCGGAGTTGAGCTTGCGCCTGCTGGAGCGGGGCGACGAGGTCATCGGGGTGGACAACCTCAACGACTATTACGACGTCAATCTCAAGAAGGCGCGCCTGGGGCGGCTCACGTCGAACAAGCGATTCACCGATGTGCGTCTCGACATCGCCGATCGCAAGGGTATCGAGATGCTGTTCGCCCAGGCCCGCCCCGACCGGGTGGTGAATCTGGCGGCCCAGGCCGGGGTGCGCTACTCCCTCATCAATCCCCATGCCTACGTGGACACCAACGTGGTGGGGTTCATGAACCTCCTGGAGGGGTGCCGCTACAACGACGTGGAGCACCTGGTCTACGCCTCATCCAGCTCCGTCTACGGTGCCAACACCAAGCTGCCCTTTTCGGTGCACGACAACGTGGACCATCCCGTGTCCATGTATGCGGCCACCAAGAAGGCCAACGAACTCATGGCCCACACCTATAGCCACCTCTACGGACTGCCCACCACGGGGCTGCGGTTTTTCACCGTTTACGGCCCCTGGGGCCGGCCCGACATGGCCTTGTTCCTGTTCACCCGCAAGATCCTGGCGGGTGAGCCCATCGACGTCTTCAATTACGGCAAGCACCGCCGGGACTTCACCTACATCGCCGACATCGTGGAGGGTGTCATCCGGGTGCTGGACCAGCCCGCCACCCCCAACCCCGAGTGGTCCGGCGACGCCCCGGATTCGGCCACCAGCAATGCTCCCTACCGTCTCTACAACATCGGCAACAACAACTGGGTGGACCTGTCCCACTACATCGAGGTGCTGGAGGACTGCCTGGGCCGCAAGGCCGAGCGCAACCTGCTGCCCCTGCAGCCCGGGGATGTCCCCGATACCTACGCCGATGTGGATGATCTGGTAAGGGATCTGGATTATCGGCCGAATACCAGCGTTGAGGATGGCATTCGCCGCTTCGTGGACTGGTACAAAGACTACTTCGGGGTATAAGGACGATGAGCCACGGCAGGAAGATTTCCGTCATTGGGCTGGGCTATGTGGGCTTGCCGGTGGCGGTGGCCTTCGGCAAGCAGGGCAGGGTCATCGGCTTCGACGTCAACGCCACCCGCATCGCGGAACTGAAGGCCGGCCATGACCGCACCCTGGAGGTGCGGGGCGGCGATCTCCAGCGTACCGATATCCTCTACACGGATAACAAGGATGACCTCCGCGCCGCGGATTTCCATATCGTCGCCGTGCCCACGCCGGTGGATGCCGCCAGCCAGCCGGATCTCACCCCCATGCTGCGGGCCTCCGAGACGGTGGGAGACATCGTCAAGAAGGGCGACATCGTGGTCTACGAGTCCACGGTCTATCCCGGCGCCACCGAGGAGGACTGTGTACCCATCCTGGAGGCCCGCTCCGGCCTCAAGGCGGGGGTGGCCTTCACCGTGGGATACTCCCCCGAGCGCATCAATCCCGGCGACCACGTGCATACCTTCACCAAGATCACCAAGGTGGTGTCGGGTCAGGACGCCGCGACCCTGGACATCGTGGCGCGGGTCTACGAGTCGGTGGTGGAGGCCGGCGTGCACCGCGCGCCCACCATCAAGGTGGCGGAGGCGGCCAAGGTCATCGAGAACACCCAGCGCGATCTCAACATCGCCCTCATGAACGAACTGGCCCTCATCTTCGACAAGATGGGCATCGACACCCTGGACGTGCTGGAGGCCGCGGGCACCAAGTGGAACTTCCTGCCCTTCCGCCCGGGCCTCGTGGGTGGACACTGCATCAGCGTCGATCCCTACTATCTCACCTACAAGGCCGCCATGCTGGGCTACTTTCCCCAGGTGATCCTCTCGGGGCGGCGTATCAACGACACCATGGGCGAGTTCATCGCCGGCCAGGCGGTCAAGCGCCTCATCCAGGGTGGCAGCGGCGTGCGCGGCAGCGTGGCCACGGTGCTCGGCCTCACATTCAAGGAGGACTGTCCCGATCTGCGCAACACCCGGGTCATCGACATCATCCGCGAACTCCAGGTCTACGGCATCGAGGTGCAGGTTCACGACCCCCTGGCCGACAGCCACGAGGCGGAAGAGGAGTACGGCATCCGCCTCACCGCCGAGGCGGACCTCAAGCCCGCGGAGGCGGTGTTGATGGCCGTGGCCCACAAGGACTACCTCGAGCGGGGCTGGGACCTCATCCAGGGCCTGCTGAAGGATGGCGAGGGCGTGGTGGTGGACGTCAAGGGCGCCCTCGACCGGACCCGCCAGCCGGCCGCCGTCAACCTCTGGCGCCTGTGAGCCGCGGATTCCGTAGACCCTTCTCAAACTCCAGCAGGACTATCCAACCATGAACGTAACCATGATCGGTGCCGGCTACGTCGGCCTTGTGTCCGGTGCCTGTTTCGCCGAGTTCGGCGCCAATGTCACTTGTCTCGATGTCGACGAGGACAAGATCCGCCGCCTCGAGGAGGGGGGTATCCCCATCTACGAGCCGGGCCTGGAGGATCTGGTGACGCGCAACGTGCGGGCCGGCCGCCTCGGCTTCACCCTGGATTTCGAGCAGGCCATCCCCGGGGCCGACCTGGTGTTCATCGCCGTGGGTACCCCCACCCGCCGCGGTGACGGCTACGCCGACCTCAGCTATGTCTACGGTGCCGCCAAGGACATCGCGCGCTACATGAAGGGCTATACCGTGGTGGTGGACAAGTCCACCGTGCCCGTGGGCACCGCGCGCCAGGTGCGGCGGGTGATATCGGAGGCGAATCCCGAGGCGGATTTCGACGTCGCCTCCAACCCCGAGTTCCTGCGCGAGGGTGCCGCCATCACCGATTTCATGCGCCCCGACCGGGTGGTGCTCGGGGTGGAGAGCGAGCGGGCGGAGGCACTGCTGCGGGAACTCTACCGGCCCCTGAATCTCATCGAGAGCCCCATCCTGGTGACGGGTCTGGAGAGCGCCGAACTCATCAAGTACGCCTCCAACGCCTTCCTGGCCACCAAGATCAGCTTCATCAACGAGATGGCCACCCTGTGCGAGCGCGTGGGGGCCGACGTTCACGCGGTATCCAAGGGCATGGGCATGGACAAGCGCATCGGCGGCAAATTCCTCCATCCCGGCCCCGGCTACGGCGGTTCCTGCTTCCCCAAGGACACCCTGGCCCTGGTGCGCATCGCCCAGGAACACGGCTCCTCCGTGCGCATCGTGGAGACCACGGTGGAGGTCAATGCCGCCACCAAGGCGCGCATGGTGGGCAAGATCCGCGATGCCCTGGGGGGCAGCGAGGCCGGCAGGACCATCGCGGTGCTGGGCCTCACCTTCAAGCCCGAGACCGACGACATGCGGGACGCACCGGCCTTGTCCATCCTGCCCATGCTGCTGGAGAAGGGGGCGCGCATCCGTGCCCACGACCCCGAAGGCATGGAGGAGGCGAAGAAGGTGCTGCCCCAGGGGATTGAGTACATGGACGACCCCTACGCCACGCTGGAAGGTGCGGAAGCCCTGGTGATCCTCACGGAATGGAACGCCTACCGCGGCCTCGACCTGGAGCGGGTCAAAGGCCTCATGGCGGGCAATGTGTTCGTGGACCTGCGCAACATCTACGAGCCGGAGCACATGCGCGAGCTGGGCTTCGCCTATACCTGCGTCGGGCGGTCGTGAGGGGTTCTGCGCCATAGGGGCGCCCCCGGCGCGAACCTCATGGCGGTGGAATGGGCCATGGCGACGAACCGAAACCGACAGCTGGCGAGGGTTTGGCGCCGGCCCTTGCCAACCTACCCCGGCTGCCACACCATGATGCCTGTGCAGGCATGATGAGGGGGTGTTGATGGGTCCCGGCAGGAATACCCCGGCGCAGGCCGGGACCCCTTCGAAGGGGCTTAGCCATGGGCAACTCTCGGGGTTGGAAGGGGTATTTCGGACGTATCCGGAAATCACGGCGGTCTACCTGTTCGGCTCCCATGCCGAGGGCAGGGCCCGCCCCGACAGCGACCTCGATCTGGCCCTGGTGGGCCCGCGCGAAGTGCTGGAGGCCCGCAAGCTCGATATCCTCGCGGATCTGACTCGGGCCGGCTTCGACCGCATCGATCTGGTGTTGCTGGAGGGGGCCGATCCGGCCCTCGCCTTCGAGGCCGTGCGTCCCAACAGGCTCCTGTACGCCCGTCCCGATTTTGACCACGGCAGCTTTTACTCCCTGACCCTGCGGGAGTACTTCGACTTCGAGCCCTACCTGCGCATTCAGCGCGAGGCCCTCAAGAGGAGACTTACCGGTGGTCAGGCCTGAGGTCATCCGCAGGCGCCTGGAACGGTTGTCGCAAGACCTGCAGGTGCTGGAGCGCCTCGCGCGCTACGATTTGGATGAGTTCATGGACGAGCCTGAGCACTATGGCAGTGCGGAGCGTTTCCTGCAGTTGTCCCTCGAGGCCTTGTTAGACATGGGCAGTCATGTCATCGCCGACGAGGGGTTGGGTATGGTCAACCAAAGCCGTGACATCCCGCGATTGTTGTGCGAGAACGGCTATATCGATGCCGGCCTCGAGACCCGATGGATACGCATGATCGGATTTCGCAACTTGCTCGTGCACGATTATCTGGAAATTGACCGCAAGAGGGTGCATGCAATTTTGCGGGAAGGACTGGATGACCTGCGCACCTTGCAGCGCGTGTTCGCGCAGTTCTTATAGGAGGGATAAATCCGATGTTTGCGGGCAAATCCCCCATCACAGACCGCCGCATCCGCTTTGCCGTGGTGGGCTGCGGGCGTATCGCGGGCAAGCATTTCGAGGCCCTGAAACAGCACCGGGACAATGCCGAGCTGGTGGCGGTATGTGATGATCAACCCCAGCGGCTGGAGGCAGCGGTGGCCGAGACCGGGGCCAGGGGCTATGGTTCGCTCGCCGAACTGCTGGCCGGGTCGGACGCCGACATCATCGTGCTGGCCACCCCCAGCGGGCTTCATCCCGCCCAGACCATCCAGATCGCCGAGAGCGGCCGCCATGTCATGACAGAGAAACCCATGGCCACCCGCTGGCGCGGTGGGCTGCGCATGGTGGAGGCTTGCGACCGGGCGGGGGTGCGGCTGTTCGTGGTCAAGCAGAACCGGCGCAACTCCACGTTGCAGTTGCTCAAGCGGGCCATGGAGCAGAAACGCTTCGGGCGTATCTACATGGTGCAGATCAACGTCTTCTGGTCCCGCCCCCAGGAATACTACGACCAGGACGCCTGGCGCGGCACCTGGGAGTTCGACGGCGGAGCCCTGATGAACCAGGCCAGTCACTACGTGGACCTGCTGGACTGGCTCATCGGTCCCATCGCCGACGTCCAGGCCATGACGGGGACCCTGGCGCGGGATATCGAGGTGGAGGACACGGCGGTGATGAACATCCGCTGGCGCTCCGGGGCGCTCGGCAGCATGAGCGTGACCATGCTCACCTACCCGAAGAACCTGGAGGGCTCCATCACCATCATCGGCGAGCAGGGCACGGTGCGGGTGGGGGGCGTGGCGGTGAACGAGATCCAGCACTGGGAATTCGCCGACGCCCACGAGGACGACGCCCTGCTGGAGCAGGCGAGCTACGAGACCACCTCGGTCTATGGCTTCGGCCACCCCCTCTACTACGACAACGTCATTCGCGTGCTCCGCGGCGAGTTGGAACCGGACACCGACGGCCGCGAGGGCCTGCGCTCCCTGGAGCTGCTCATCGCGGCCTATCTCTCGGCGCGGGACGGCCAGCGCGTCTCTCTGCCGCTGCAGTACTGACGCCATGGACTACCAGGTTCATGAAACGGCCATCGTCGATGCGGGTGCGCAGATCGGCAGGGACACCCGCATCTGGCACTGGGTGCATGTGTGCGGCGGCGCCGTCATCGGCGCGAGCTGCTCCCTGGGCCAGAACGTCTTCGTGGGCAACCGGGTGGTCATCGGCGACCAGGTCAAGATCCAGAACAACGTCTCCGTCTACGACAACGTGACCCTGGAGGACGGCGTCTTCTGCGGACCGAGCATGGTGTTCACCAACGTCTACAATCCCCGTGCCGAGGTGGAGCGCAAGGCGGAGTACCGGGATACCCTGGTGCGCCGGGGCGCCACCCTGGGGGCCAATTGCACCATTGTCTGCGGCGTCACCATCGGCCGCTATGCCTTCGTAGGGGCGGGGGCGGTGGTGACCCGGGATGTCCCTGACCATGCCCTGGTGGCCGGGGTACCGGCCCGCCACCTCGGTTGGATGAGCCGGTACGGCGAGCGGCTGGATCTGCCCCTGGGCGGGGATGGTGAGGCCGAGTGCGGCCACACCGGCGAGCGCTATGCCCTGGTGGCGGGCGTCTGCACCCCGGTAGACGGCAACGACTGAGCCCCGCCCTGACGGGTTCCCCGGCCGCCAACTCCCAAGGAACATCCATGCAGTTCATCGACCTGAAGACCCAGTACGAGACCATCAAGGCGGACGTGGACCGGCGCATGGCGGAGGTCCTCGCCCACGGCCGGTTCATCATGGGCCCGGAGGTGGTCGAACTGGAAGAACGCCTGGCGGACTATGTGGGCGTGAAGCACTGCATCGGTGTCGCCAGCGGCACCGACGCCCTGCTCATCGCCCTCATGGCCCTGGGGGTGGGGCGGGACGACGAGATCATCACCACACCCTTCTCCTTCATCGCCACCGCCGAGACCATCGTGCTGCTGGGGGCGCGGCCGGTGTTCGTGGACATCGACCCACGTACCTACAACCTGGCCCCGGCCCTCATCGCGGCCGCCATCACCCCCCGCACCCGGGCCATCATGCCCGTCAGCCTCTACGGCCAGTGTGCCGACATGGATGCCATCAACGCCGTCGCCACCGCCCACGGGCTGCCCGTCATCGAGGACGGGGCCCAGAGCTTCGGGGCCACCTACAAGGGCCGGCGCTCCTGCGGCCTGTCCACCATCGGTGCCACCAGCTTCTTCCCCTCCAAGCCCCTGGGCTGCTATGGCGACGGCGGCGCCTGCTTCACGGATGATGACGATCTGGCCACGGCGATGCGGGAGATCCGGGTCCACGGCCAGGACCGGCGCTATCACCACCCGCGCATCGGCATCAACGGCCGCCTGGATACCATCCAGGCGGCGGTGCTGCTGGCCAAGATGGCGGTCTTTCCGGGGGAGGTGGAGGCGCGGGCCCGCGTCGGTGCCCGTTATTCGGAATTGCTCGCAGACGCCGACTGTGTGACCCCCCACATCGAGGAGCACAACACCAGCGTCTACGCCCAGTACACCCTGCAGGTGGAGCAGCGGGAACGGTTCGTCGCCGGCCTGCAGGAGGCGGGCGTCCCCGTCGCCGTCCACTACCCCGTGCCCCTGCACGAACAACCGGCCCTGGCGGGCCGCAGCCGCGTGGCCGGGGAGCCGGCCCAGGCCGCCGCGGCGGCGCGGCGGGTGGTGAGCCTGCCCATGCATCCCTTCCTGGCCCCGGCCGCCGTAATGGCGGTGGCGGAGGTCGTAAGGAGTCGGCTGGCTCCCTGAATCGCCCCTGAGCAGGGGTGGTCCAAAAGGTTGCGGCCCGCCCCGCCCGACCCCTGATTCAGCGCGTAGGTTGGGGTGAGGAACGAACCCCAACATGACCATGAATCTGAGAAAGACCCGTTGGGGTTCGCAAGCTCACCCCAACCTACCATGCCAGATAACTCCAACATACAAGGTCGGGCTTCAGCCCGACACCCGACGATGCGGGTTCCAACCCGCCGCGGGGTGTGGGCGTCGGGGCTGGGATGTCGGGATGAATCCCGACCTACATTCGTGCCGTTGGAACGGGCGGTGGGGGGTGTCGGGCTTCAGCCCGACAGCCCGCCGATGGGGATTCCAGCCCGGCGTTGGCGGCATGGGGCGCGGTCGGGATGTCGGGATGAATCCCGACCTACAACCGTGCCCTGGGAACGGGCAGCTGCAGGTCGGCTGCTCTTGGCAGCCGACGGGATCCCGGCGGGTAGCGGGCGGGATGTCGGTTGCCGGGAGCAACCGACCTTCTGTGCCGCTGGAACGGACCTAGAGGTGGGGATGTCGGGATGAATCCCTACGGGCTGAATTGGTGTTGCGCATGATGTGCGATGCCGGCGGCGCCTGGTGGGCCAGCCACTCTTTTGCCGTCATGAGCCTGGGGTTCCAGGGCCGCCGACTGCGACGCATGAAGCGCGCGCTGGAGGCCGTGGGTGGAGGGTGGCCGGTCATAGGGCCGAAGCCGCCTTTTGCCCACGGCGAGCACCCCGGGGTAGGATCCTTGGCCGTTTCCGCAGATGAGTATTCTGGTGTCCCGCAATCCGCCCATTACCCCGGAGGCCATTACTGCCCAACTGCTCAAGGATGAATGCGGCGCCGGTGCCTATGAGCGTGGCCTCGGCTATTTCCGCCAGGGTCGCACCGTCATCGAGGATATCGAGGTGGACGAGGAGGGCGGCTTCATCCTGTACTCCACCAGCCGCGGCAGTGGCGGCCACTTCTATGACCAGGTGGTCATCCTCAACTCGGATCCGCGCGGCCCCATCATCGACGGCGCCTGCACCTGCCCCGTGGAATACAACTGCAAGCATGTGGTGGCGGTCTGTCTGGCCTGGAAAGACGAGAGGTGGAGCGATTACGACACTTCAGGGGCGTTCGAGCGCTGGCTGGACCGCTTGGGTGACGGGCGTGCCCCGCAGGACGAGCCATCGGGTGAGGCGCTGCTATACATCCTCTCCACCGCCCGGGAAGGGGGGACGGTGGTGGGCTTCGTCGTGGCCAAGCGCAAGGCAGACGGCCGGTGGAGCAAGGGGCGTAAGGCGCCACAATCGATCGTGGCCCCCCACTTCAGTTCGAGGCACCAATATTCGGGGCCCCGATATATGTGCCCGGAGGATACGGAGATCATGGCCCTGCTGCGGGCGACCGAACCCGTTATCTGGAGTGATACGGTCGTCTTGCGCGGTGCCGCGGGTCACGCGGCCCTGATGTTGATGGCCAAGAGCGGCCGCGCGTTCTGGGACGCCGAGCGGCAGCGGCCCCTGTGCCCCGGCGAGCCGCGCCAGCTGACCCTGGCCTGGGAGGAACTGCGGGACGGCTACCGCCTGGGGCTCAAGATGGAGGGCGAGGGGGAGATGGTGGTCGTGGATCCTCCCTGCTATATCGACCCCGGGCGACCGACGGTGGGTGAGTTGCAGTTGCCACAGGGGGTCGATGCCGAGAGGCTTGTCCTGCTGGCCCAGGCGCCGGACGTGAACAAGTCCGAAGCCGAGCGTATCAGCCGTCGACTGGCACTGGAGCTTCCCGAACTACCCACCCCCACGCCCGTCGCCGTGGACGAGATCCACGGCCCCCCCACACCACGGCTCGCCCTGCACCTCGATCCGGAACGGCCATGGGACGACGCCATGACCCTTTCCTTCCGTTATGGCGACCATGAGGTCGAGGCCGGCGAGCCGGCGGCGCTGATCACCCGGGAGCAGGAAGGGCGACTGCAACGCATCCACCGCGACCCGGCAGCCGAGGCCGCCGCGGGCGAGAGGCTGCTCGACAGCGGGCAGGTGATGGGAGCGGCGCGGGCCGGGCGCTTCGCCCTGCGCGGCGAACGGCCCGAGCATCCTGTCGCCATGGGGGTGTGGTTCCGCTTTCTCGAGGCCGTCGTGCCCGGACTCGAGCAAGATGGATGGATCGTCCTGCAAGTGGCCCGCAATGTCCTCACACTGGACCACGCCGAGGTCATCGACGCCGAGGTGGAGTCGTCGGATAACGACTGGTTCAGCCTGCGCTTCGACCTGGAGGTGGACGGCAAGCGGCTGCCCCTGCTGCCCCTCGTGAGCGAGCTTCTGGGGGATTATCGGCCCGGGACGCTGCCCCAGACCCTTTATCTGGACGCCGGCGGCGGCCACTATGTCGCCGTGCCGGGCGAGCGCCTCGAGCCGGTGCTGCAGACCATCGTGGATCTCTTCGATCGCGACCAGGGCGATGGCGAGGGCCTGCGGCTGTCGCGTCTCGACGCCCCGCGCCTGCTCGAGTTGGGAGAGACTCGCGTGCGTGGCGGCCAGGACCTCCAGAAGATGGCCGAGCGGCTGCGCGACTTCGACGGCATCAAGCCCGTCGAGCCACCCACCACCTTCCACGGCGTGCTGCGCCCCTACCAGCAGCGCGGGCTCGACTGGCTGCAGTTTCTGCGCGAGTACCAACTGGCGGGGATCCTCGCCGACGACATGGGGCTGGGCAAGACGGTGCAGACCCTGGCCCATCTGGCGGTGGAGAAGCGCGCCGGGCGCATGGATCGGCCGGCCCTTATCGTCGCCCCCACCAGCCTGATGGGCAACTGGCGGCGCGAGGCGGCGCAGTTCACGCCCGAACTCGAGGTGCTGGTGCTCCAGGGGCCGGGACGGGACCGCTACTTCGATACCATCGGCGACCATGACCTGGTGCTCACCACCTACCCGCTGCTGCCCCGGGACCGGGAGGTGCTGTTGGAGTGGCACTGGCATTATCTCATCCTCGACGAGGCCCAGCAGATCAAGAACCCCAAGTCCCAGGCGGCCCAGTTGGTGCGGGCGATGAAGGCCGACCACCGCCTGTGCCTCACCGGCACCCCCATGGAGAACCACTTGGGGGAGCTGTGGGCCCAGTTCGATTTCCTGCTGCCCGGTTTTCTGGGTGATCAACAGGGTTTCGCGCACCGCTACCGCACCCCCATCGAGAAGCAGGGGGATGGCGACAAGCTCGAGCGCCTGACCCGTCGCATCGCCCCCTTCATGCTGCGGCGCACCAAGGGCTTAGTGGCGGGCGAGTTGCCCGCAAAGACCGAGCTGCTGCGCACGGTGCCCCTCGAGGGCAGACAGGCGGCCCTCTACGAGAGCATCCGCCTGACCATGGAGAAGCGGGTTCGGGATGCCATCGCCAACAAGGGGCTGGCACGCAGCCATATCACCATCCTCGATGCCCTGCTCAAGCTGCGCCAGGTGTGCTGCGACCCCCGCCTGTTGCCGGCGGGGGGCAAAGGGACCAAGGACGCCGGTTCGGCCAAGCTGGAGATGCTGATGGAACTGCTGCCGGAGATGCTCGATGAGGGGCGGCGCATCCTGCTGTTCTCCCAGTTCACCACCATGCTGGGGCTGATCGAGAAGGAGCTGCAGGGGCGGGACATCCCCTACGCCAAGCTCACCGGCCAGACCCGCAAACGCGAGGAAGCCATCGAGACCTTCCGCAGCGGCGCGGTGAACCTGTTCCTCATCAGCCTCAAGGCCGGCGGCGTCGGCCTCAACCTCACCGAGGCCGACACCGTGGTTCACTACGACCCGTGGTGGAACCCGGCGGTGGAGACCCAGGCCACCGACCGCGCCCACCGCATCGGCCAGCACAAGCCGGTATTCGTCTACAAGCTCATCACCGAGGCCACGGTGGAGGAGCGGATCCTCGCCCTCCAGGACAAGAAACGGAAACTGGCCGACAACATCTACGGCCGGGGCAAGAAGGCCCGGGAGCTGCCCATCGACGCCGAGACCATCGAGTCCCTGCTGGCGGGGGACTGAATCTTCGGTTTCCGTTGGAACATCGGTAGACTGTAGGGCAACGCCCGAGGAGGTCGCCCCCAGGAGGTCGCACCATGATGCCGCCGTTGCCCAGCCGCACAACAGCCCTTACCGTCCCCGAGTACCTGGAGGGGGAGCGCGCCAGCGAGATCCGTCACGAGTATATCGACGGCGAGGTCTACGCCATGGTCGGCGCCAGCGACCGCCACGGCCTGATCGTCAACGCCCTGGCCTTCGCCCTGACCCCGGCCGCCCGTCGCGGCCACTGCCAGCTCTTCACCTCGGACATGAAGGTGCGCCTGGAGATCGGCGACCAGACCCTGTTCTATTACCCCGACCTGCTTCTGACCTGCGATGCCGACGACCGGGAGCGTTATTATCGTGCTCGTCCCTGCCTCATCGTGGAGGTGCTCTCCGAGACCACCGAGCGCATCGACCGGCGGGAAAAGCTGTTGGCCTACCAGACCCTGCCGAGCCTCCGGGAGTATCTGCTGGTGGCCCAGGACGAGCGCCACGTCACCGTCTACCGCCGGCGCAACGGCTGGCGCGCCGAGTATTTCAGCCAGGGGGACATCGCCCTCGACTGCGTGGACGAGCCCCTGGCGGTGGAGGCCATCTACACCGATGTGGAACTTGATGCCGGAGGGTAAGCCGTGGTGACCGCAGTAGACTCCCGTTGCCGCCTGCCAGGGGTGTTGCTATCGTTCCTCCCATGACCTCGCCTATTCAGCTCTACGAAGCCCTTTCCTCGGCCCCGGACGACAAGACCCGGGCGCGGATCATCGCCGAGGCCTTCGAGCGCATGGAGGAGCGCTATCCGGAGGTCAAGGACTTGGCCACCCGCACCGCGCTGAGCGAGACAGAACTCCGCCTGCAGAAAGAGATAGAGATCACTCGCAAAGAGATAGAGATCACTCGCAAGGAGATCGCCGAGGTAGAAGGTCGGCTGCGCCTGGAGATCGAGCAGGTGCGCAAGGAGATCGCTGAGGTAGAAGGCCGGCTGCGCCTGGAGATCGAGCAGGTGCGCAAGGAGATCGGCGAGACGGAGGGCCGGCTGCGCCTGGAGATCGAGCAGGTGCGCCAGGAGATCGCCGAGGTAGAAGGCCGGCTGCGCCTGGAGATCGAGCAGGTGCGCAAGGAGATTGCCGGAGTGGAAGGCCGGCTGCGCCTGGAGATAGAGCAGGTGCGCAAGGAGATCGCCGGAGTGGAAGGCCGCCTGCGCACCGACATCGCCGAGTCCAAGGCCTCCATTGTGCGCTGGGTGGTGAGCCTGCTGGCGGGCCAGACCGTGGTCCTCATCGCCGCCCTGTTCGCCATCGCCGGGCGATGAGCGCCTGCGCAGTAAGACGTAGGAGCCCAGCCCCCTGGGCGATAGGTAGGAGCCCAGCCCCCTGGCCAATGCCCCCGGTTGTAGGATGTAGGTTGTAGGAGGCCAGCCCCCTGGCCGATTGGTCGGTGGGGTGCGATTGACAAGATGAATCGCCGAGAGGGCTCGGCTCCCAGTGCGTCCGTGGAGGCGCATTTTCTGCACGGTGAGAGTCCGTGTCGGGGTAAGCCAAGGCCCCGTAGTCGAAGGTAACTGCGTCGTCGCGAGGCGGGGTGGAGAGCAACCGGAGGCGAACTGGCGGTCCGTAGGATGACGAACTCGATTCGGCGGTACGGGACGGCGAGCCCGCTAGGAGAAGGTGAAGCCTGAAAATCATCGGATGCGCTGGGATTGGCGTGGAAAGCGACATTCGGGTCCCCTCCGTGGTTGGAGACGGAACGCTGGGAAGGAAATGCGAGAGAAGCGGGGAGACCTGACCGCCGTGGTGACGGTGGGCAGGAGTCAGAGCCTTCGTAGTACTGAACGGTTCTGCTGCGGTCATGGCGAGGTGCTGCGGAAACGCGGACCCAAGAGCTGGAGGGCGTCCTCCGCCTAAAACCGTGGGTGGTGCCGGGAAAGCGCGAAGAACAGAAATCGCGCCGAGGGAAGGGAGGCAGGAAGGTGGATGGGTGAAGTCTGGAGGAGGTGAGCGCGTATGCAAAGGGTCGAGAGTGTCTCGCAAGAGGCTAAGCCAGACTCGTCCAACCCGGTGGAATGGCCGTGGGTGGACCGCACGATCTGGACGGAGCGCATGTTGGCGGCGCTGGGTAACGGCGTCCAAGGGACGAAGTGGTTCAGTCTGATCGACAAGGTGCATCGCCCCCAGACCCTGGAACGGGCGTGGCAGGATGTGCGGGCCAACCGGGGTTCAGCGGGGGTGGATGGCCAGAGTGTGCAGCGTTTTGAGGCCCATGCCGAGCGGTATCTGGCGGAGTTGGGAGAGGCGCTGGGAATTGGACGGTACCGACCGGATGCGGTGCGTCGGGTGGAGATTCCGAAGGGGACAGGGACGCGTCCCCTGGGCATTCCGACGGTGAAGGACCGGATTGTGCAGGCGGCGATGAAGCGGGTGCTCGAGCCGATTTTCGAGCACCAGTTTTTGCCGATGAGTTACGGGTTTCGCCCGGGTCGCGGGTGCAAGGATGCGCTGCGGGAAGTGGATGGGCTGGTTCGGGAGGGCTACACCCATGTGGTGGATGCCGACCTGGCCCAGTACTTCGACACCATCCCGCACGAAGCGTTGATGGCCCGGGTCGAGGACCGGATCAGCGATGGTCGGATCCTCGACCTGCTGCGCGCCTGGTTGCGCCAGGACGTGGCGGCGGAGATAGCGCGCTGGACGCCGACCCGGGGCTCGCCCCAAGGGGCGGTGATCAGTCCGTTACTCGCGAATCTGTACCTGCACGGGCTGGATGTACACATGACCCAGCGCGGCTATCGGATGGTTCGGTATGCTGACGACCTCGTGATCCTGTGTGCCAGTCCGGACGAAGCCCAGGAGGCGCTGCAGGAGTTGCGGCACTGGGTGGAGGCCAATGGTCTGCAACTGCACCCGGAGAAGACCCGTGTGGGGGATTGCCGGCAGCCCGGGGAAGGCTTTGAGTTTCTGGCTCTTCAGGAAAATTTGTGGGTAAAAACGTAGATAACTAGCACTCCAGGGATGCAAATTTAGATTTTATTAGGGGAAGCGCATCCTGCTCCCTAACTCTGAGATGATGGAAGTACGACCAACCGTCAATCAGAAAAAAGGAGCGAGGATGCAAGTCAAGACTATCCTTAATCGAGTCCAGAAATTCAAATCTTTTGTGTACGGCGCCATCCGTTGGGTAGATGGCACGGAGGTGCCGACAATCGAGGCCGAACTCCACCCTCGCGGTAATGGGCGGCCGGAGTGCTCGAGGTGCGGCCGGCGCAGGCCGGGTTACGACACATTGCCGGTTCGAAGATTTGAGTTTATTCCGGTGTGGGGTATTAAGGTGTTTTTTCTCTATGCGCCACGCCGCGTCGACTGTCCAAGCTGTGGCATCGTGGTGGAGCGGATGCCTTGGGCCGAAGGCAAACATCGCCTGACCGAGGCCTATGCCTGGTTTCTGGCGAGCTGGGCCAAACGCCTGAGCTGGAAGGAAGTCGCTGAAGCCTTTCGCACCAGTTGGGACCATGTGTTCTGCTCGGTCGAGATGGCTGTCACCTGGGGCCGGGAACATAGAGACCTGTCGGGCATTAAAGCTATTGGTATCGATGAGATCCAATGGCAGAGGGGCCACAAGTACCTCACGCTGGTTTACCAGATCGACGTTGGCTGTAAACGGTTGCTGTGGATCGGCAAGAAACGGAAGGTCAAAACTTTGTTGGGATTCTTCCGGTGGCTTGGCAAGGAACGAACCGCCGATTTGCGCTATATCTGCAGCGATATGTGGAAGCCCTACCTGAGGGTGATCGCCAAGAAGGCGGGAGGTGCACTCCACATCCTGGACCGGTTCCACATCATGGCGCACTTGAGTAAAGCGATCGATGAGGTGCGGGCCGGGGAGGCCAAGGAGCTGAAGAAAAGAGGCTACGATCCGGTACTGACGAAGACCCGCTGGCTGCTGCTCAAGCGTCCGGAGAATCTGACGGAGAAACAGGAGACCAAACTGGCGGATCTGCTGCAGTACAATTTGAAGTCGGTCAGAAGCTATCTGCTCAAAGAGGAGTTTCAGCTCTTCTGGTCGTATCAGTCGCCCTATTGGGCCGGTGAGTTCCTGGATAAGTGGTGTACGAAAACGATGCGTTCCAAGATTGAGCCGATGAAGAAGGTGGCCCGCATGCTGAGAAACCATCGGCCCCTGCTGCTGAACTGGTTCCGGGCAAAAAAGCAGTTTTCGAGCGGCATTGTCGAAGGTTTCAATAACAAAGCGAAACTGACCACCAGAAAAGCATATGGCTTCAGGACTTATCATGCGGCAGAAATCGCTTTATATCATGCGCTTGGAGCATTACCTGTCCCGGAAACCGCCCACGAATTTTTCTGACGAGGCGAGTTTCTCGGGTACCGGTTTGAAGCGGGACGGCGGTGGGTACGCAAGAAGAGCCGCAAGGCCCTTTACGACCGGGTCCGGGCCAAAACCCGGCGCAGTCGTGGGGATTCGCTGGCGCGGATTGTGGCCGACCTGAACCCGATGCTGCGTGGCTGGTTCGTGTATTTCCAGCACGCGCACCCGTGGACCTTTCCTCGCGTGGACGGTTTTGTCCGACGTCGATTACGGGCGCTGTTGCGCAAGCAGCAGAAGCGCCCGGGAGCGGGTCATTGTCAGTCCGACCATCTCCGCTGGCCGAACGCGTTCTTCGCTGCGGCTGGGCTTTTCACCATGACCGAAGCCCGGACGTTGGCGAGCCAATCCCGATGAGGTAACCACCGACTGGAGAGCCGTGTGCGGGAGAACCGCATGCACGGTTCGGAGGGCGGGGAGGGTCACTCCTTCCCGACCCCTATCTGCACAAGTGACACAAGCCGGAAGAAGAACAACATGCGTGAGTTCAGTATCCGGGAAATGCGGGCCTGCCTCGGGCGCCTGGCCCGTGTGGTCGAGGAGGCGGGCGAAGTCATCGTGACCCGGCAGGGTCGGGCCATCGCCCGGGTGGTTGCGGTGGCGCCCCGCAAGACCCGGCCGGACTATGAGGATCTGCGCAGCCGTATGCCACGGCTCGCCACCTCGTCCGCGGACCTGGTCCGCAAAGAGCGCGATGAGCGTTGAGGGCCCCATCTATCTGGATACCAGCGCCCTGGCCAAGTGGTATCTCAACGAAGCGGGTTCCGAGGACTTCGTTCGTTTCGTCCAGGCCCTGGATGTCGGGGTGATCAGCAGCCTGACCCGCACCGAGATGCGCTCCCTGTTGGCCCGGCGCCGGCGCATGAGCGAGCTGGACGCCACCCTGGAGGCGGTCATCTACGCCACCTTTCAGGATGACGTCTCCAGTGGTCACCTCACCAAGGGGCATTCGGGACACTAAAACTCCGTTGCCGCCCGTCAAGGGTGTTGCTATCGTTCATTCCATGACCTCGCCTATTCAGCTCTACGAAGCCCTCACCTCGGCCCCGGACGACAAGACCCGGGCGCGGATCATCGCCGAGGCCTTCGAGCGCATGGAGGAACGCTATCCGGAGGTCAAGGATCTGGCCACCCGTACCGCGCTGAGCGAGACAGAACTCCGCCTGCAGAAAGAGATAGAGATCACTCGCAAAGAGATAGAGATCACTCGCAAGGAGATCGCCGAGATAGAAGGCCGGCTGCGCCTGGAGATCGAGCAAGTGCGCACCGGCATAGCCGAGTCCAGGGCCTCCATTGTGCGCTGGGTGGTGAGCCTGCTGGCGGGCCAGACCGTGGTCCTCATCGCCGCCCTGTTCGCCATCGCCGGGCGATGAGCGCCGTTGCCCCCCGCCGCCGGCCCTAAACGAGCGTTTGCGCGAGCCATGGCCGGTCGCTTGAATTCATCCCTGACAAGACGGTCCTTCCAGCGAACACCGGTCACCAGCCGGCGAGGGCGTGGCAGGATCTGGACCAACTGAACAGGGGGTCAGAAACGGGCGAACAGGTTGAAGTGCAACCGTCCATCATAGCGGTCGGTTTCCTGCGCACCGTTTAAGACCTTGGCGGCGTCCACAGCGAGGGTGAGACGAGTTTTCCAGTGCCAGCGCAAGCCGACGCCCGCGCTGGAGACACTCTCGGTGCCTTTAACCCCCGCGACGGTACGCTCCCGTTCCAGCCAGCCGTGGTCCAGGAATAGCAGGCCCTCGAGGTTGCTGCTCAGCTCCGGCGCCCAGGCTTCGAGATTCACGCGCACGCCGTTGTCCCCGGAGATCTCCCGTTCCTCGAACCCGCGCACGTTGGTCGCGCCCCCTAGACCGAACTGCTCCCCGGAGACGAGGGTCTCGTTTGCATACTGGGCCGCCAAACGCCCGCGGAACAGCCAATCGCTGGGCAGTTGACGCTCGATATCGGCAGTGACGCGCAGTGCATCCCAACTGGAATGCCCGAAACCGTTCGTCACCGCCTGGTAATCCCGGTCGTCGTTGTGATTGCCGCTTTGCAGATTGCGGTGATAGCCGACATCGAATCCGCCGTTCCAGGGGGCGCCGTCCCAGCGCCCGATGTAGCTCAAGGAAACCGGCCGGGTGCGCACATCACTGCCGATGGTTAACGGTACTCCCTGAAACGTGAGCAGCGAGTCGTCCTCGAACAGCTTGTCCTGAATCTGCGCCCGCACCTTGTGCCGATAATTACTCTGGGGGTTCAGGGTATATTCAAGGTCCGCTCCCTTGAAACGGCCGCTGCCACTCACGTCGAAGAACTGGCCGATCCGACCCTGGTCCACTTCGGAGTCCGTATAGAACAGGCTGAGCGCCAAATGCTGCTCGTATATCGGGATGCGGTAGTGGACACCTCGCTGTTTCACTTCCCCCGCGTGGCCCGGAGAGGTCGTGTAGCTCAAGGTCAGGGCATGGTCCCTGTCAAACAGGTTGCTGTGCTGGTATCCCACCGCGAGACGATTGTGGCCAGTCTCTTCAGAGCCTGTATTCGACAACGAGGCGAAGATCTGCCAGGGACGGACGTCCCTCGTCTCGATGCGGGCGTCGATGAAACCCGGGGTATCGCTTTCCTTCAGGAATACCCCCACGCGTTTCGACGGGTGCTGGTTTGCCAAGTCGGCGGATCGAGAGATCGCCAGGTTGTCCGGAACTTTGCCGGGAACCAGGGCAGGCATACTGGCAAGGATGTTGTCGTCACCGAAAAACCGGTTTCCGGCCACCTGAACGTCGCGAAGCTTGAACGCGAGCACTCGGAGGGTAAAAACACCGCCCTCGGCCCGTTGCGGCGGGACGATGACGCGATGGAAGGCGTAACCACGCCGTTGCAGTTCGACCTCCAGGGCCTGGGATGCCGCATCGATACCGGCCAGACCCTCATGGATCCCCGTGTAAGGGGTGAGAATGCCTTCGGTGACGGCCGGCTCGAGGGGGTTGTCTCCCTCCACCTGGTAACGCTCCACGGAGAAGGACAGCGGCGGCGGGGCGTCCTCGGCGAACCCCTGGGGAGATGCCAGGGCCGCACCGACAGACAGGGCGAGGGCCATGGCGCGGTGGAATTGGCGGCTCATCGGATCTGACACGGCTCCATGTTCTTCCGGGCATTCGGGTCGGCGTCAGGCAGAGGAACGTTCTGCATGAAATCGACCGGTAGCTGGTCTTGCGGAATCGTCTGGGGCGGTGCGCCGGGGGCTGCATGGGCAGCCTCACCGGCGCTTACTTCCAGTTGTCCATCCTCAGTCTCCAAGGTGACTGCCCCTTCGTCCACCTTGACGAAAAGCTCGGCCTCCTTGTCCTTTTTCTTCGAGGGCGCCTTGTCGCCGGTTTCCCCGTTGTCCTTGCCGAAGACCTGCTTGCGTCCGAACTCCGGCTTGTCCGGCCGCGGGCCCTGTTTCTGCTGGAGGTCCTTGGGCAGGCCCGGGACCTGGATGGGAGGCGTGAAAACGGACTTGGCGAAGAACGTTTCGCCCTCCTTGACCTCGGATTTCTTTCCGTTCTGATCGAGGACGATGCCCCCTTCCCAGACATCAAAAAACATACCGTCCTCCGTATCTGACTGTCCTGCGGGTTCTCCCTCAGAGGTGAAGCACTTGCCTTTGCAGATTCCGTCAAAGCCCGTGCCGCGGATGCCTATGGTCGCCACCGGGGTGGCCACCCGGAACCGTTCCCGGTTGTCGCGGGCCACCAGACCGGTCAGTACGCGCAGGCCACCGCGCACGAAGCGGAACAGCAGGCTGCTCTTCTCGGGCTCCTGCTCGCGATACTGATACTGTTCCACCACGAAACGGGACTCGCTTTGCAGCGTTACCCGGGTGTCATCCCGGAATACCAGCACTGCCACGCTGTCTGAACTGGTTTCCACCACGTCCCCTTCATAGAGTCGGGCGCGTCGCCCCAACGCCTCGCGCCGCCCGCTCCGCACGGCGAATACCTGGCCACTGAGAAAGGCCACGCGGCCTGCGTCTGCCGCCGATTCCGCCGTTTGGCACTCGCCGGCTTCGCACAGGCGCGCATCATAGCGGGTGCCACGAATCCCGATGGTTGCCACGGGCGTACGCAAGCGGTAGGACTCGGGCCGGGACTTGCCAATAAGACCCGTGAGGGTTCTGAGGCCGCCCTTGAACAGGCGCAACAGGGCGCTGCTTTCGTTGCCTTCAAGGTCGTGGACGTACTCCTCCACCTTGAAGGCCGTGCCAGGTCGCAGCGTAACCTTGCCATCATCGATGAAACGGACGGCCACGTAACCGTTATTGCTGGTGGTAATGACGTCTCCCCGTTTTACCTCGTCCCCTCGCCCCAGGAAGCGGGGAAAGGCCTCCGCCTCGCCCTGGGCTGTGACGGGGCCACGCACGAACAACACCTCGCCCACTCGCGCCTCGGCGAGGCCGGAGGTGAGCCCGGTCAATACCACAAACGCCAAAGACGCCAGCCGCACGGTCCCCCTCCGCCTCATGTGAGCCATATAATCTGCTTCTCCAACGTTGGGTCCCCGTCTCGATTAACGTGAAAGTCGCGAAACACCATCTCCCCCTCTCCCTCTGGGAAAGGGATGGGGTGAGGGAACGAACATGGCGATACGCGATCCTCTTTTATCATTTCGGGTGGCGCGTATCGCCATGAGAGTTATCAGCGCCAGGTTTTAACTCGCTTTATAGCTTATTTCCTTAGCCAATTGAAATCGTTTTGAATCTTTCGTTGATTTCAATCCCCTTCAAGGGCATTCGAGCTCAGCTGCACTCTGGCACCTTGCGTTTGGTCTTGGTGCCCTTGTGGTCGCCCTCACCGACGGTGGTTTCGATGCGCTCTCGCTGCCCGTCCTCATCGTCCCCTTCCTCGCCGTAGGCCCAGTCCAGTATATCGTCACCCGTGTCGAGGCCGTCGTCGCCCGCCAACTCGTCGCCCGGCAGCGCCCCGGCGAATCGCTGCTGGTCGAGCGACACAATCTCCGAGGCGGTCTCCGAAGCCGTGTCCGACGTCGTCTCAGTCTCACCTTCCGGACTACCGCCACTGGCCCCTGGAAAGAGCGTCACCAGGTATTGGGCCGGCATCGCCGCCAACGGTGTACCCGTCATCTCGAAACCCGCCGGCGCCACCAGCGTGGCAAAATCACCCGACAGCGCGCCCCCCGCGCCGATGAGTTCGAACTCACTCCCTGAGGCCGGCGCAAACCCATCCAGGGTCGTCACCAGCAGGAGGCCCCCCAGGGCCACGTCCCCTGTCACGTCCAGAAAGTCGTGGTCGATGCCCTGTTGCGTGCCCGCTAACTCCATGCTCAGCGTGCCGTCAGGACCCTGGACGTAGTCTCCTTCCACCGTCAATGTCCCCGGCGAAGCCCCCGGACTCACAATGCCTCCGGTGTTGCGCAGCTCCGCGGCAATGGTCCCCGTGCCCCCGAGGGTACCGCCACTGAGGGTGATGACCCCGTCAAGGTTAATCAGCCGTCCCCCGCCGAACATCACGATCGCGCCGTCGAACACCACATTACCCCCGTCGAAGACGACCTCGCCTGCATTAAGAATGCGCGCGCCCTCGGCAAATGTGGTCGAGGCCCCCAGCGCAAGCTGCGTGCCCGCGGCTACCCGGAAAGTGCCCGTCTGGACGAGGCTGCCGGTGCCGGCGGCGGACAAGCCCCCCGCACGCAGATCGATGGTACCCGCGTTGCGCAGGGTGCCGTTCACCCCGACCTGGCCCGCGCCCGTCTTGATGAAGGTGCCCGTGTTGTCGAACCCGGTCTCCGGCCCAAACACCGCCGTGTTGCCCGAGGCATAGGCCGCGTTGATAGTGCCCTCGTTGCGCAGCGTACCGCTGCCACCAAGCTGCCCACCGTCACTCCAGAAACCCGTGCCCCGGTGTACCACGGCTCGGTTGAGCAGCATCGAGCCGGTGAGGTTCAGCCCCCCCTCGGCCAGCAGCCGCCCACCGCCGCCGCCGAGGGTTCCCCCGGCGAGCCGCGTGAGACCGGCAACCGTCACGTCTCCATCACCCTGGACCGCACCACCGGCCAGACGCAGCGCCCCCACCGACGTCGGACCGTCGAGGATGAGCACACCGCCGGTCAGCACCGACAGGCTTGACAGGAACGCGGCGTCGTTGGCCACTGTCAGGGAGGCATTGCTGATCTCGAAGTCGTCATCCACTTGCAGGCTGTCCAGCACCAGCGGGCCAGAACCGGCCAGCGACACCGTTACCCCCGCCGACACCAGCACCCGGTCCGCATCCCCGGGCACCGCGTCCCCGGTCCAGTTGGCACCGTCCGTCCAAGTGCTGCCGTCACCTCCACCGTCCCAGCACAACGTCGCCACCGGGCAGTCCGATACCTGCTCCAGTGCAATCACCCCGCCTCCGCTGAGCCCCAATAGATCAAAGTCCGCCGGCTGGTTCAATACATCGCTAAACGAGCCCCCAACGTTCCCATAGGTCACCAGTTCGAAGGTGCGGCCTGTTGGGTCGAAGCCCGGGTCCAGCTGCAGCTCCAGGGTGCCCCCCAGGCTCGCCGTCCCCGAGACCTGCAACTGGTCATGCCCGGTGGTGCCCGGTTCCACGCCCGCCACCTCCAGCAGCAACCGTCCTCCGGGGCCCTGATCATAGTTGCCCTCGATGGCCAGGATCCCCGTCGACAAGCCCGGAGAGACCGTACCCCCCGGGTTGTCCACGTTGCCCACCACCGTGCCCGTGCCCTGCAACAGACCGGACGAGAGCGTCAAGCCGTTGGCAAAGGTCACGGTGCCACCGTCCACCTGTACCGTGGCGCCGTCCACACCCGATGTGCCTGCACCCCCGACATCGGCCCCATCGGCAAAGGCGTGCACCCCCCCCGTGAGTACCACATTGCCCGCCGTGACCTGGAACGCCCCCGAGTGCGCACCGCCGCCGGCGAGGAAGATGTCGTCTCCCGCATCCGCGTCCAAGTCGCTCCACGTGCCCCCTTCGTTGTCCACCGGGACCGATACGATCACGGGCCCCCCCAGCGTCTTCTCCACCAAACCCGAAGCCAGATTGCGCAGCCGCCCAGTGCCCTCCAGGCTGCCCGAGCCGTTGAGCAGCAGTGTCCCGGCATTGGCCAGGGTGGTGTCGAGCGAGCCCCCCAGCCACCTCACCGTTCCCGACGTCGCGAGTTCACCCGAGCCCTGCAGGCTCCCGGCCAGCAGATCCACGTCCACCGCCGTCGACGACCCGTTGAGTTCGAGCGTTCCGCCATTCACCGTCACCGGCCCCGTAAACTCCGCCGCACCGGAAATCGTCAGCGACCCTCCGGAGAACAGCAGATCCTCGGCCGAGAACACGCTCGAGATGGTGTGACTCCCATTGTCCACCACCACCGAGGTGCCCCCGCCCAGGTCGATGAAGACCTCGTCCGCGGCATCCGGCAACGTCAGCAGACTCCAGTTCTCCGCCGTCGTCCACAAACCATCCTCGCCATCACCCGTCCAGCAGATGGAGCCCCCGGTGCATCCTTCCCCCTCGGAAGCCACATTCAACTGGACCAGCGAAGGCCCCTGCGAGAGGTCCACGGTGAAATCCGCCGGCTGGTTCACCGTCGCAAATTCAACGTCGCAGCCGCTCCCACAGGTCATTACGTCGAAGGTGTCCCCCAGCGCCGCGACGAAGCCTCCAGCGGCGTTCAGATCCAGGGTTCCCAGATCCTGGGCGCTGCCCGTCGCGTTGAGCACCCCGGTGATCGCCAACTGGTCGTTGTCCACACCGGGGATCCCGCCACTGCCCGCCAGGTCGATGTCCAACTGGTTCCCGTCGCCCCAGTTCACATCACCGTCGATGGTCAGTACCCCCACGCCCTGAGTGGCCAGCCCATCCACCGGGATGAATGTGCCGCCCGCCGTGTCGAGGGTGCTCACCGCCAGGGTGCCCCCGCCAATGACCGTGCCGCTGTTGGACATGCCGCCGAACACCTCGCCGTCCGAGACCGCGAGACTGGCCCCTGCCTCCACCTCCACGCCGCCACTGTTGGAAAAGCCGGGCCACAGCGCCAGCGTTCCGCTGTCCACGCCCACCGTGCCAAGGTTCTCCACCACGGGGGCGATGCTGGCCGTGCCGGCGCCGGAGGTCTTGCGCAGACTGCCCTCGGAACCAACGATGATCCCACTGCCGCCGAGGGCACCGTCCGTCAGAGAGAGGTCCCCCTGGATCTCGAAGGAGTCGTTCAGGTTTATGGTCCTAAGGCTCCCCGGGGCGCCGAGTTCCAGGCCGCCGCCGGACCACACCACGGCGCCTTCGCTCACCCAATCGCGCGCGAGGGTCTTGAGGCCCGTAGTCAAATTGACACTGCCCTGGGTGGTCAGGGTTTCACCACCCGACCCCTCCGCGATGTCACCGCCTGCCCAATCGAAGGCCCCGGAAACGACAAAATCGGCGGTGCCCCCCAGGGAGCCTGACACGACCCGCAGGCTGCCAAAGGTGGCGTCGTCCCCGTTCAATGCGACGATCACCTCGTCCACCGTCACGGCGCTGGTGCTGAAATCGATATCGTCGAACACCGTCACGTCGTCGTTGAGGATCACCGCGGCCCCGCTGACCGTCAGATCATCGAGATGGGTAGCGGTCGCTTCACCGCCGTTATTGTCGACCAGCCCCAGGGACACGAGGCTGTCGCCGGCCCCGGATTCCGCGCGGATCACCAGACTGGAGGAAAGGGCGGTAAGGGCCGCGTAGACATTGACCGGGGACAGGTCCACGGTGGCCGCCGGGCCGTCATTGCCGTCATCGGTGTCGATAACCACGGGACCGGTCAAGCGGCCGCCGGCGCCGCCGGAGACGGAGAAGGCGGCACCGCTCTCACTGTCCAGGGCGATGTCCCGGTTCAGGGTCACCTCACCCTGCTGGGCGGGAGTACCGTCGGGGTTGCCGGCGGAGAGGGTCAGGCTTCCAAAAAAGGCGCCGCCGGCGCCATTGACCTCACCGAGGGAGATGTCCCCCGCCACCCCCTCGGGGGCGGTGGTGGAGGAGTCCAGGGTCAGGCTCAATCCCGCGGTCTCGGCCGATACCTGGTCTCCCTGCAACGGGACCAAGGCGATGGCGCCGGCGTCGCCATCGTTCCCCTGCTCGGTATCGATCAGCAGGTCGGTGGGGGCGAAGACGTTCCCGTTGAGACTCACCGTGCCGCCGTCCGTAAGGATCTGTCCGCCGAAGACTCGCATCGCACCCTCTGTGCCGTTACCGATGTAGGTCAGGCTCTCAAGGTAGGCGCCGGCGCCGTCCCCGTTGCCGACCGTATTCACCGAGAAGTCCCCCACCGCAGCGTTTAGATGTGCCGTGTCGACACTCAGGCTGCGGCCGGGGATATCGCCGTATACATCGGCGAACTGGAAATCGACGTCCCCCGCATCCTCACCAATGTTGTTTCCCTGTTCGGTATCGATGGTCACGTCATTCCCTGCCACCACCACCGCCGATCCCGTTCCGGCGCCGTTTCGGAACGTGAAATGAGCGGGGGTGCTGCCATCGTGATCGAGAAAGATGTCATCGTGTAAGAACAGTCGTCCCGGCGTATTACCGCTGGCGCCGGTGGACGTGTCCACGTCGAGAACATTCACGAAACTGCCCCCGGCGACGTCGTCGAATCGCCCGAGGCGCACCTCTCCGGTATCGTGGGGACCGGCCACCCGGGTCGACAGGACGAGAGAGTGATTGCCCCCGTTCGATGACACGGGGCCGGCGCTCAAGTCGATCAAGCCGGAAGGGCCGTCGTCTCCCAACTCCGTGTCGATTAGGGTGTTTTGGTTAAGGACCACGCGGTTGCCCAGGAAGACATCGCCGCCGTCGGTGTGGATCACGGCACCCGAGCCGGCGTCATGGTCCAGGTCGACGATACCCGTTCCATCATTGGTGGAGAGGTTGATCGGGCCGCCGACCACCCCGGAGGTGTCGAGGGGCGCTCTGACGTTGATCCCGCCACTTCCGGTTGGGGTACCCCCGGGGTCATTGGCAGAGAAGGCGATTGAGGCGGCAGCGATGCCTGCCCCCGTAGCCACGGTAATATTGTTTCCGGCGCGGGCGAGGAGGGCGTTCCCGCCCAAATCGAGTGCGCTGGCGAAGGTGATGTCGTTATCGGCCTGCAGGATGATGTCGCCGCCCACCGCCACCAACTGGTCTGGGGTGACGTTCCAGGGTTCGACCTCGGGCGTGTCGTCGAACGAGATGGCGCCGTCGCTGTCGCCGTCGCCGCCGCCCGCCCCGTCCGCGCCGTCTGCATCGGAGACCACGATGTCCGTGGGGTCGAACAGCACCGTGCCCACCTCGCCGAGGGGCGCCGCGGTGGAGATCTGCCCGCTGAACGCCAGCCCCGCCTTGCCCGAGACCTCCACGAAGCCCCCGTCTCCACCACCGGGGCCTCCCCTGGCGCTGATGGCCCCGGAGGCCCGGGTCGAGCCGTCGGCCCACAGGATGACCCGCCCGCCGTCGCCCGAGACCGTGGCATCGGCCTTCACGACCGCGTCCGGACCCAGCACCGTCTGCGCGGCATTGGCCACCGCCGGGTCCTTGCCCTGGAAGCCGCCGCCCACCCGCACCTCGCCACCCCCCGCGGCACCCGAGGCATCCACCTGGGCCGACCCGAAGAGCCCCACGCGCTTACCCAGCAGCCGGACATCCCCGCCGGCCCCCTCCGAACCCGTGGCCGCCACCCGGCCCGCCACCACCGCGTCACCACCCGTGCTCTCGACGCGCACCGCGCCCCCCGCCGGACCCGAGGCACTCACCGTGGAGGCCGCCAGCAACTCCACATTGCCCCGCGCCTCCAGCACCACGACGCCCGTCTCATCCACCGAGAGGCTGTCTGCGCGGATGTCCCCCGCGTGCTCCAGGCTCCCCGCGAAGGCGCGCACCGCACCCCCCCTGGCCAGCAGCTCCCCCAGGTTCACCACCCGGTCCTCCGGCGCCTGCACCTCGAAGTACACCCCGCCGGCGCCCAGGTCCGTGATGGTCACCCTGCGGCCCGCCGCCAGCAGGATGTTCCCCCCTTCGGCAACTACGGCGCCGCTGTTCCGGATCTCGGGGGCAATCAGGTACACGTCCCCACCGCGTGCCCGGATGAGCCCTGCGTTCTCGATGGCCCCCGGGTCGTCGCCCTGAAACGCCAGTTTCCCGGCGAGGAAGTCCTCATCCGAGATATTGAGCGTCGAGGCCACCAGTCCTGCCGTGTCCACCACCGCGTCGGGGCCGAACACGATGCCGTGAGGATTCACCAGGAACACCCGACCATTGGAATGCAACTGCCCGAGGATCCGCGATGGGTCCGAACCGGTGACCCGGTTCAGCACCGCACTGTCTGCATGCTGCTGGAGGAAGCGGGTTAACTCGCCCCGGGCAATGGAAAAGCCCTGCCAATTGATGATCGCGCCAGGACTGTTGGTGACGGTGAGCGCCCCGCCCTGGCGCGCAAAGCTCGCGCTCCCATGTATCACATGGGGATCCAGAGGATTGGCCATGGCCGGGCAGGCGGTCAGAACGCCCACAATGAACCCCAACCCCAGACTGTGCCGAGAACTCATGGATCCCCCCCCTTGCTGTAATCCTATTACGGACGATTGACGCTACGCCAATCTTAGGCCGAGCAACAAAAAAAATCTCCTTGAACGTGAAACTCGCTAAGCACGAACTCCCCCTCTCCCTTTGGGTGAGGTACAAACCCCAACAGCCGCCAGCCCAACACCCCGTAGGCCCGTAGGAGGCCAGCCCCTGGCCGATAATCCGTAGGAGGCCAGCCCCTGGCCGATGGGAGGCTGTAGGTCGGGCTGTAGGTCGGACTTCAGTCCGACACCCAACGCCGGCGGGTTCCACCCCGGCCCGTGGTGCGTGCGGTTGGGTTTAATGTCGGGATGAATCCCGACCTACAAAAAGCGTAACCGCGAAAGACGCGAGTGACGCGAAAAGGGAGAAGGTCAGGGAGGAGTGGCAGTTCGAAAAGGCGCAGCGGATTCAGCGTTTCGGCGTCAGCAGAGCGGACGCACGGGTGGTAATCTTTCCCCCTTTCCCATTCCCCCTTTCCCATTTCCCCTTTCCCATTTCCCCTTTCCCATTTCCCGGGGGAGAAGGACAGAGGCGTAGTTCGGCTGCTCTTGGCAGCCGACGAAATGCGGCGGTTTGCGGGCGCGGATGTCGGTTGCCGAGAGCAACCGACCTACAGCCGTGCCGTAGGAAGAGGCGGTGGTGGTGTGGCTCTAGGTCGGGCTGTAGGTTCGAGCCGGGTCCGGCCCCATGGCACCCTTCGCCTGCAGCAGCGCCCGCGTGCGGCGCAGGTCCTCGCCGTCACCCCCCGCGGCCATCTCGAGCCGGCTGATGACGTCCACCGGCAGGCCGGTGTCGGCCAGCTCGTCGTCCTGGACCACGAGCACCAGGGTGTCCACCCGCGGGTCCAGGAGCAGGGCCCGGCAGCGCCGATAGAGCCCATCGAAGGGAAAGGGCAGGGGGGCCCCCCGGGCGTCCAAAGTCAAATCGTGGCTGGTGGCGAAGCACCTTTTCCCCGCTTCGGCGTACTTCCGCTGGCGTCGTTGCGCCCAACCCCACGCCGCCTCGTGCCCTAACACGGCCTCCACCGGGATGCGGCCGTCTCCTTCCAGGAGGTGGGCGAAGAAGGCGGGCAAGTGGCGTTGTGAGATCGCCGTGACGCCGAACAGGGGCGAGAAGTTCACCTCGCTGACGATGGCGCCGCTCGCGTGCCAGGGGCCTTCGATGTCGTCGGTAATGAGGTCCACACCGGCCATGGCGAGCCCGAACAGGCGCGCGGCGCGAATCGCCAGGTCCGCGTTATCCGGGTGGACCCTCTCGGTGACGTCCTCGAAGCGGCCCCCGTCGCGGGTGGTCTCGATGGGGCGCAGGGGCACCCATGTGCCGGCCGGGGGCACAGAGTCCAGCGGGTAGCCTGCGGCGCGCATCGCCTCGATGGCCGCGGCATCCGCCGGAAACCGCTCCTCGCGCAGCCAGGGCGGGCGCTGTGCCTGGGCCCGGTTGGCGACCTCGATGAGTTCGCCCACGGGGGTGCGGCCGTCGCCCTGGATGGATATCGGCCAGCGGGCGGTGGCATAGAGCAGGCGCCCCTCGGCCACCAGCAGACGGTAACAGATCCCCGGTGCCTGACGCTCCACCAGCACCTGCCCCGATGGGGAGGCCTGGTGGGCCGCCCGGAAGGCCTCGGCGAGGGTCCCCTCGTCGCGGATCCCCACCCTTACCGCCTCGCCCCGATCACGGTCCACGGGCTTCACCACCACCGGCCAGCCGATGGTGCGGGCCAGGGCGCGGGCCTCGCGCTCCGTTTCCGCCGCCCCGTGACGGGGCGCCGGCAAGCCCGCCGAGCGCAGCAGGTTGGCGGACCACAGCTTGTTCTGGGCGAGCTTGTTGCCCATGGCGCTGTCGCCGTCGCAGGAGCCGCGGTCCATACGCCGGGCGCGGCTGCCCCAGCCAAGCTGGTAGACACCGCCGTCCAGGTGGATGAAAGGGATGCCCTGTTCCGCGGCGGCCCGCAGCACGGGCAGGGTGGACTGGCCGGAACTCACCCGTTGTCCGAGGGGCCGGAACAGTTCCCGATCCAGCACCCGGTGCAGGTCCTCCACCTGCTCCCGCGCGAGTTCTTCGGCGGCCAGAACCCGTGCCACATGAACCGCGGCCGAGGCCGTCATCCGATAGACCTCGGCCGGGATGTGGTCGATGCTGTCCACTTCCACCGCCGCCGACCAGCCGCCGTCCGGGGCGCGGGCCAACTCCAGGAGCCGCCCCGGCCGGAACAGGGGCACCGCGGCCGTCTGCATGAAGGCGCGCAGCAGCAGCTGGCAGCGCCAGGCGAGCCCCGCCGCGCGGTCCTCGTCCCCGCCACCACGAATGGCGCCGGCCGCCGGGGCGGGCGGCTCGGGCACCGGGATCTCCAGCACCGTCTCCAGCCGCCGGTCCAGGCGCTCCAGGGCCGCTGCGTCCGGCTGCCACAGGGGCAGGGTGAGCACCAGGGTGGTCTGGCGCCGGGGCCTCTCCGGGGCGCGGCCACTTCCCGGGGTCATGCCCGCTCCCCCCTGGGGGCGGCGCATGCCTCGTAAACGAAGCGGTTCACCAGGGCGTCCTGCACCGCGATGCCGGTGGAGATGAACAGCCACTGGGGCGCCGTCGGCGGTCCGGCAGCCGCCAGATCCCGCAGTTCGGCCACCGCGCCAGGCTTCAGCAGGCCCGCATCGGCCCAGCGCCGCATGTCCCCCAGGCGCATGGAGTCCCGGGAATCCGCCACCACCCGGTGGCTGCCCAGCAGGGTGGCGTCCACCTCGCTCAGGTTGTCCGCGTCGGCGCCGACGCTGGCGACGAACCCCAGGTGGGCACCGTTGTCTGCCCCCACCAGGGGTTCCTCAGACGTGGTGGCAAGGAACAGGGCGTTGCTGGCGGCGGTCACCGCCGCCAGGGGCAGCATCTCCACCGCCAAAGCGGGCAGGTAGTGGGCACACAGGGCGCTGAAGTCCGCCCGCCGGCGGGGGTCCGGATCGGCGGCCAGGATGCGGTCCACGCCCAGCCAGCGGTGGAGGATGCAGGCGGTGTAGAAGCCGATCCGGCCCATGCCCACCAGCCCCACGGGGTCGCCGCCGGCGCCGCACAGGCGCAGGGCCAGTACGCTCACCGCCGCGGTGCGGAAGGACGACAGGGCGCACACGTCCAGGACCGCATAGACATGGTTGTCGTAGGGATCGACGAGCAGGGATTTTCCGACGCAGATCTTGTCCCGGACCTGCCGCTCCTCCTCGTTGGTGCCGATGACCTTGACGATCTTGAGACCATCGTCCCCCAGCACGCAGGGCATCACCCGGAAGTCGCCGCGTACCCCCGCCTGCCGGAACACCTGTTTGGGGGGCAGGTCCACCGCCACCGTGGCGTCGCCCCAGGCGCGGTAGAAGGCGAGCAGCCGGTCCATGAAGCGCTCGCAGCCCGCCATCACCGCGCCGTGGGCCTGCATTTCATCGATATAGACCCAGGGCTCGTCTGCGAGACGCAACAGCTCTTTGATCTGGGCCTGGGCTTTCGGGCCGGTTTCGGCTTCCGGGTCCACGGCTTCCGGGTCGGACCGGGGGAAAAATCCAGCATTCATGGGTTTACGTCCAGTAAAGGTTGTGCCTGGGATCTGAAAATACCATTTTCGCCCGGAAAGCGCCGTTTCAGGGCGGGGCCCATGGCGTAGGAGCCCACCCCTCTGGCCGCTAATCCGTAGGAGGCCAGCCCCCTGGCCGATGCCCCCCGGTTGTAGCTGTGTGATGTAGGAGCCCAGCCCCCTGGGCGATAGCGATGAGGCCATCCCCCTGGCCGAGGGGGGTTGGTTCAGCGGCGAATCGATGGTTCTTCAGGCCAAATCGCCGAGAGGGCTCGTCTCCTACAGGTTATGCGCCGTAGGAGGCCGGCCCCCTGGCCGATGCCTCCCTATCCGCGCCCATCCGTCCAGCCATCGGGGTTGCCTGCCGCACCGGCCACTATCACATCTGCCTCGGGCACCTCGCGCCGCAGCCGCCGTTGCAACTCGCGCTTGGCTCCGGCCTGAATCCGCACCTCCACATAGGCCGAGCCGAGGATATGGCCGGCGGGATGCAGCTTGATGTCGAGGCCATCCCCCACCGCCCGCCACTGCTTGTAGGGCAGGGCGACCATCTGGCCCTGGATGCGGTGGAGAAAGCGCTCGATCAACGACCTGTCGCGAGTGAAGCCCACCTTGAGGGCATCTTCGAGCACCAGGGGCAGCAGCACGGCCGAGGCCTCGGTGCAGTAGATGGGGCCGCGAAACCTTGCCGCAAGGGTCATTCGGGACACTAAAACTCCGTTGCCGCCCGTCAAGGGTGTTGCTATCGTTTATTCCATGACCTCGCCCATTCAGCTCTACGAAGCCCTCACCTCGGCCCCGGACGACAAGACCCGGGCGCGGATCATCGCCGAGGCCTTCGAGCGCATGGAGGAGCGCTATCCGGAGGTCAAGGATCTGGCCACCCGTACCGCGCTCAGCGAGACAGAACTCCGCCTGCAGAAAGAGATAGAGATCACCCGCAAGGAGATCGTCGAGGCGGAGGGCCGCCTGCGGAAGGAGATCGCCGAGGTCGAAGGCCGGCTGCGCCTGGAGATCGAGCAGGTGCGCCAGGAGATCGCCGAGGTCGAAGGCCGGCTGCGCCTGGAGATCGAGCAGGTGCGCCAGGAGATCGCCGAGGTCGAAGGCCGGCTGCGCCTTGAGATCGAGCAAGTGCGCAGGGAGATCGGCGAAACCGAGGGCCGGCTGCGCCTGGAGATCGAGCAGGTGCGCACCGGCATAGCCGAGTCCAGGGCCTCCATTGTGCGCTGGGTGGTGAGCCTGCTGGCGGGCCAGACCGTGGTCCTCATCGCCGCCCTGTTCGCCATCGCCGGACGATGAGCGCCTACGTAGGAGGCCAGCCCCCTGGCCGATAGGTAGGAGCCCAGCCCCCTGGGCGATACCCCACTTAACCTACCAAGCCGTTGCGACGCTGGATACAAACCCAAAAAGCGGCGCGTGGTCTTCTCCGGCGATCTCGGCCCCGGCAACACCCCGCTGCTTCGCGCCCCGCGCGCGCCGCACCACGCCGACTGCCTGGTGCTGGAATCCACCTACGGCGATCGCAACCACGAACGCCGCCACGAGCGCCAGCGGCGCCTGCGCGAGGCCGTCGAACGGGCCTTGGAGAACGGTGGCACGGTGATCATCCCGGCCTTCAGCGTCGGTCGCACCCTGGCCGAGACCGGCCGCCCCGCTGTGGTCATCGCCGCCAGCGGCATGGCCGCCGGGGGCAGGGTGGTCAACTACGAGGATAAATATCCTTGCGAATTGAAAGATGGAATTACAAAATGCAAGGATGATAGAGCGACGCATACGACAGCATGTGACGGAAGCACTGGACCGCCAGGCGGCGGTGGCGCTGATTGGCCCGCGCCAAGTTGGCAAGACCACGCTGGCCCAGGACATTGCTGAAGAGCGGGACGCGCTGTACCTCGATCTGGAGGACAGTGACGATCGGGAGAAGCTTTCCAGCCCCGGGTTGTTTTTGAAGCAATACGAGGACCGGCTGGTGGTGCTCGATGAGATCCACCGCGTGCCGGAACTGTTCCAGACCTTGCGGGGCGTGATCGACCAGGGCCGCCGAAAAGGCAAACGGACGGGGCGGTTTCTGATCCTGGGATCGGCCTCCACCGACCTACTGCGCCAGTCCGGTGAGAGCCTGGCCGGCCGCATTGAATATGTTGATATGCAGCCCCTCGATGTTACCGAAGCCGGAGGAGGGGAGGGCGCGCTCGACCGGCTCTGGATTCGGGGCGGGTTCCCGGACAGTTTTCTGGCGAAGAACGACCCGGACAGCCTCAAGTTGCGCCGGAGCTTTATCCGGACTTATCTGGAGCGGGACGTGCCGCAGTTCGGCCCGCGCATCCCGGCTGAAACGCTGGAGCGTCTGTGGACGATGCTTGCACACGGACAGGGCACGCTGGTGAACGCTTCGCGGCTGGCCTCGGGGTTGTCCCTGACCGCGCCGACGGTGACCAAGTACATCGACCTGCTGGTGGACCTGTTGCTGGTGCGGCGGCTGCCGCCCTTGCATGCGAATATCGGCAAGCGCCTGGTGAAGTCGCCGAAGGTCTATGTGCGGGATAGTGGTCTCGTGCACGCGCTGCTCGGGATTGAGGATTACAATGAGCTGGCCGGCCATCCTGTGGTCGGGACGAGCTGGGAAGGGTTTGTGATCGAAAACCTGCTTGCGGTCGCGCCGGAGCGGACCCAGGCCAGCTTCTACCGGACCTCGGCCGGTGCGGAAATCGACCTGGTGCTGGAGTTGCCCGGTCGGGCCGGCCGCTGGGCGATCGAGATCAAACGGGCGCTCTCGGCCAAGCCGGGCAGAGGATTTTACCAGGCCTGCGAGGACATTCAGCCGGACAAGAGCTTTGTGGTTTATGCCGGCGAGGAGCGCTATCCGGTAACGGAAGATGTACAGGCCATAGGCGTGCTGGAGATGGCGCAGACTCTTTTAAAGACGGGTTAGGGTCGGCTCTTCGACGATCCGAGTGGGTTTCGGCATGTGGGCTGTGCCAGGCCCTGCTGGCCTTTGTCCGCCGCATGAAGCGCTGGCTGGCCCACGTTCGCCTGGTCCATGGCGAACCCGACGCCCAGCGCGCCCTGGCCGATGCCCCCCTATCCGCGCCCATCCGTCCAGCCATCGGGGCTGTCCGCCGCACCGGCCACCATCACATCTGCCTCGGGCACCTCGTGCCTCAGCCGCCGTTGCAACTCGCGCTTGGCCCCCTCATCCCCATGCACCAGCCGGATCTGCCGTGGCGGATGGCGCATGCCCCGGACGAAGCGCAGCAGACTGGCCTGATCGGCATGGGCGGAATAGCCTCCGAGGGTATGCACCCCGGCCCGGATATCGAAACGCCGGCCATCCAGCTCCACGTGGCCGCCGGAAGGGCCGTATCTCTGGATCACCCGACCCGGCGTGCCCGCGGCCTGGTAGCCCACGAACAGCACGTCGTGGCGCGGATCCCCCAGTAGCGCCTTCAGGTAATTGACCACCCGGCCGCCGGCACACATGCCGCTGGCGGCGATTACCACCGCCGGGTGGCCCGTGGCGGTGAGACGGGCGACCATGCGCAGATGTTGGCCATGGCTCTGGACGGTGTGGAGTTGCTCGAAGGCGAGGGGGTGGCGCCCGGCGCGGACGCGGCGCAGGGCCTCCGCGTCCCACAGGTGGCGAAGGCGGCGGTAACCGGCCGTCATCCTCGCGGCCAGGGGCGAGTCGACGATGATCTCCAACTCGTCCCACGCCACACCAGCCCCGGCGGGGCGCCGGCCGTCGCGGTGGATCAGACCCTCCAGATCATAGAGCAGCTCCTGGGTGCGACCGATGGAAAACGCCGGCACCAACACCGTGCCGCCGTTGCCCAGGGCGTGCTCCACCACCCCCCGCAAGCGCCGTTGCCGCTCACCGCGCCGCTCGTGCACGCGGTCGCCGTAGGTGCTCTCCAACACCAGCACATCGGCGCGCCAGGGCGAACGCGGCGCCGGCAATAGGGGCGTATGAGGGGCCCCCAGGTCTCCGGAGAACACCACCCGCCGGTCCGGCCGCGCCCCTTTCTTACCGGCCTGAATCCGCACCTCCACATAGGCCGAGCCGAGGATATGGCCGGCGGGATGCAACTTGATGTCGAGGCCATCCCCCACCGCTCGCCACTGCTTGTAGGGCAGGGCGACCATCTGGCCCTGGATACGGTGGAGAAAGCGCTCGATCAACGACCTGTCGCGGGTGAAGCCCACCTTGAGGGCATCTTCGAGCACCAGGGGCAGCAGCACGGCCGAGGCCTCGGTGCAGTAGATGGGGCCGCGAAACCCCGCCGCCAGCAGATAGGGAATACGCCCCACATGGTCGATGTGGACGTGGGTCACCACCAGGCCCACCAGGCCGTCCACCGGGAACTCGATCTTCATCCGCTCCATGGAGGCCCCCGCGGCGGAGTGCTCGGCACCCTGGAACAGCCCGCAGTCCACCAGCAGCGACCGCCCATCGGCCAGTCGCAACTCGTGGCAGGATCCCGTCACGCCGGTTACGGCGCCATGATGATGGATGGTGAAACCAGGCGGGGCCTCGGGCGTTCCGGAAGCGGCGTGTGTCGCCATGCGCGTTCATTCCCTTGTCATGGGCCACGGGCCCGATGGCCGGAGCGTCCTTCGCGTCCCTCAAAAATGCACCAACCAGGGGAGCCGTGGCGAGATTCGACTCTATATTCAGGCACCAAGGGTCATGCGGGACATTAAGACTCCGTTGCCGCCCGTCGAGGGTGTTGCTATCGTTCATTCCATGACCTCGCCTATTCAGCTCTACGAAGCCCTCACCTCGGCCCCGGACGACAAGACCCGGGCGCGGATCATCGCCGAGGCCTTCGAGCGCATGGAGGAGCGCTATCCGGAGGTCAAGGACTTGGCCACCCGCACCGCGCTCAGCGAGACAGAACTCCGCCTGCAGAAAGAGATAGAGATCACCCGCAAGGAGATCGTCGAGGCGGAGGGCCGGCTGCGGGTGGAGATTGAGCAGGTGCGAAAGGAGATCGCCGGGGTGGAAGGCCGGCTGCGCCTGGAGATCGAGCAAGTGCGCACCGGCATAGCCGAGTCCAGGGCCTCCATCGTGCGCTGGGTGGTGAGCCTGCTGGCCGGCCAGACCGTGGTCCTCATCGCCGCCCTGTTCGCCATCGCCGGGCGATGAGCGCCTACGTAGGAGGCCAGCCCCCTGGCCGATGGATAGGGGTCGGGAAGGAGTGACCCTCCCCGCCCTCCGAACCGTGCATGCGGTTCTCCCGCACACGGCTCTCCAGTCGGTGGTTACCTCATCGGGATTGGCTCGCCAACGTCCGGGCTTCGGTCATGGTGAAAAGCCCAGCCGCAGCGAAGAACGCGTTCGGCCAGCGGAGATGGTCGGACTGACGATGACCCGCTCCCGGGCGCTTCTGCTGCTTGCGCAACAGCGCCCGTAATCGACGTCGGACAAAACCGTCCACGCGAGGAAAGGTCCACGGGTGCGCGTGCTGGAAATACACGAACCAGCCACGCAGCATCGGGTTCAGGTCGGCCACAATCCGCGCCAGCGAATCCCCACGACTGCGCCGGGTTTTGGCCCGGACCCGGTCGTAAAGGGCCTTGCGGCTCTTCTTGCGTACCCACCGCCGTCCCGCTTCAAACCGGTACCCGAGAAACTCAAAGCCTTCCCCGGGCTGCCGGCAATCCCCCACACGGGTCTTCTCCGGGTGCAGTTGCAGACCATTGGCCTCCACCCAGTGCCGCAACTCCTGCAGCGCCTCCTGGGCTTCGTCCGGACTGGCACACAGGATCACGAGGTCGTCAGCATACCGAACCATCCGATAGCCGCGCTGGGTCATGTGTACATCCAGCCCGTGCAGGTACAGATTCGCGAGTAACGGACTGATCACCGCCCCTTGGGGCGAGCCCCGGGTCGGCGTCCAGCGCGCTATCTCCGCCGCCACGTCCTGGCGCAACCAGGCGCGCAGCAGGTCGAGGATCCGACCATCGCTGATCCGGTCCTCGACCCGGGCCATCAACGCTTCGTGCGGGATGGTGTCGAAGTACTGGGCCAGGTCGGCATCCACCACATGGGTGTAGCCCTCCCGAACCAGCCCATCCACTTCCCGCAGCGCATCCTTGCACCCGCGACCCGGGCGAAACCCGTAACTCATCGGCAAAAACTGGTGCTCGAAAATCGGCTCGAGCACCCGCTTCATCGCCGCCTGCACAATCCGGTCCTTCACCGTCGGAATGCCCAGGGGACGCGTCCCTGTCCCCTTCGGAATCTCCACCCGACGCACCGCATCCGGTCGGTACCGTCCAATTCCCAGCGCCTCTCCCAGCTCCGCCAGATACCGCTCGGCATGGGCCTCAAAACGCTGCACACTCTGGCCATCCACCCCCGCTGCACCCCGGTTGGCCCGCACATCCTGCCACGCCCGTTCCAGGGTCTGGGGGCGATGCACCTTGTCGATCAGACTGAACCACTTCGTCCCTTGGACGCCGTTACCCAGCGCCGCCAACATGCGCTCCGTCCAGATCGTGCGGTCCACCCACGGCCATTCCACCGGGTTGGACGAGTCTGGCTTAGCCTCTTGCGAGACACTCTCGACCCTTTGCATACGCGCTCACCTCCTCCAGACTTCACCCATCCACCTTCCTGCCTCCCTTCCCTCGGCGCGATTTCTGTTCTTCGCGCTTTCCCGGCACCACCCACGGTTTTAGGCGGAGGACGCCCTCCAGCTCTTGGGTCCGCGTTTCCGCAGCACCTCGCCATGACCGCAGCAGAACCGTTCAGTACTACGAAGGCTCTGACTCCTGCCCACCGTCACCACGGCGGTCAGGTCTCCCCGCTTCTCTCGCATTTCCTTCCCAGCGTTCCGTCTCCAACCACGGAGGGGACCCGAATGTCGCTTTCCACGCCAATCCCAGCGCATCCGATGATTTTCAGGCTTCACCTTCTCCTAGCGGGCTCGCCGTCCCGTACCGCCGAATCGAGTTCGTCATCCTACGGACCGCCAGTTCGCCTCCGGTTGCTCTCCACCCCGCCTCGCGACGACGCAGTTACCTTCGACTACGGGGCCTTGGCTTACCCCGACACGGACTCTCACCGTGCAGAAAATGCGCCTCCACGGACGCACTAGGAGCCCAGCCCCCTGGTCGATAGGTAGGAGCCCAGCCCCCTGGGCGATACTTTAGTGCCTGAGGCGAATTCACCTAATGATTGTTTTCGCTGCGCCAAACCATTAGTATATACATTGCGTATATGGGAGGCGGTTATGATCAAAACAAAAGTGTTTGAAAACAATAAAACGCAAGCAATCCGTTTGCCCGTGCCCGTACGGTTTTCTGCATCGGTAAAGCAAGTCACGATTCGTACGGTAGGGCCTGATCGCGTCATCAGCCCCGTTGAGCAGAGCTGGGATAGCTTTTTCTTATCACCCGAAAACACCGTAACAGAGGATTTTTTGCCGGAGCGAGCTGAGCAGATAGAAACGCCAAAAGAATCATTAGATGATTAAGTATCTCCTGGATACCAATATCTGTATCTATGTGATCAAACGACGCCCAATTGACGTCCTGGATAAATTCAACATGGCCGCAGGCCACATGGCAATATCGTCTATCACCATGGCTGAATTACTACACGGCGTCGAAAAAAGCCAGCATGTCTCCAAAAATGCCCACGCGGTAGAAGATTTTTGCAGTCGTTTGGACGTGCTCAACTACGATGAGCAAGCCGCTTACCATTATGGCAATATTCGAGCACACCTTGAGCAACAAGGCCGCGCCATCGGTGTGAATGACATGCACATCGCCGGTCATGCACGCAGCATCGGTACGATATTGGTGACCAACAATCTCAAAGAATTTGAACGCGTCGAAGGCTTACGCTTGCAAAACTGGATCAGCCAGACGGCTACATAATTCACCTGTCTCTTGAAGGCCATTTCGTTCCGGGTCCCCGCATTCGCGAGAACGATATTCTCGTTTTGGGATGGATGTAGGTGTAGGAGGCCAGCCCCCTGGCCGATTGGGCGGTGGGGGTGAGATGGTCGAGGGTTAATCGCCGAGAGGGCTCGGCTCCTCGTGCGTCCGTGGAGGCGCATTTTCTGCACGGTGAGAGTCCGTGTCGGGGTAAGCCAAGGCCCCGTAGTCGAAGGTAACTGCGTCGTCGCGAGGCGGGGTGGAGAGCAACCGGAGGCGAACTGGCGGTCCGTAGGATGACGAACTCGATTCGGCGGTACGGGACGGCGAGCCCGCTAGGAGAAGGTGAAGCCTGAAACTCATCGGATGCGCTGGGATTGGCGTGGAAAGCGACATTCGGGTCCCCTCCGTGGTTGGAGACGGAACGCTGGGAAGGAAATGCGAGAGAAGCGGGGAGACCTGACCGCCGTGGTGACGGTGGGCAGGAGTCAGAGCCTTCGTAGTACTGAACGGTTCTGCTGCGGTCATGGCGAGGTGCTGCGGAAACGCGGACCCAAGAGCTGGAGGGCGTCCTCCGCCTAAAGCCGTGGGTGGTGCCGGGAAAGCGCGAAGAACAGAAATCGCGCCGAGGGAAGGGAGGCAGGAAGGTGGATGGGTGAAGTCCGGAGGAGGTGAGCGCGTATGCAAAGGGTCGAGAGTGTCTCGCAAGAGGCTAAGCCAGACTCGTCCAACCCGGTGGAATGGCCGTGGGTGGACCGCACGATCTGGACGGAGCGCATGTTGGCGGCGCTGGGTAACGGCGTCCAAGGGACGAAGTGGTTCAGTCTGATCGACAAGGTGCATCGCCCCCAGACCCTGGAACGGGCGTGGCAGGATGTGCGGGCCAACCGGGGTTCAGCGGGGGTGGATGGCCAGAGTGTGCAGCGTTTTGAGGCCCATGCCGAGCGGTATCTGGCGGAGTTGGGAGAGGCGCTGGGAATTGGACGGTACCGACCGGATGCGGTGCGTCGGGTGGAGATTCCGAAGGGGACAGGGACGCGTCCCCTGGGCATTCCGACGGTGAAGGACCGGATTGTGCAGGCGGCGATGAAGCGGGTGCTCGAGCCGATTTTCGAGCACCAGTTTTTGCCGATGAGTTACGGGTTTCGCCCGGGTCGCGGGTGCAAGGATGCGCTGCGGGAAGTGGATGGGCTGGTTCGGGAGGGCTACACCCATGTGGTGGATGCCGACCTGGCCCAGTACTTCGACACCATCCCGCACGAAGCGTTGATGGCCCGGGTCGAGGACCGGATCAGCGATGGTCGGATCCTCGACCTGCTGCGCGCCTGGTTGCGCCAGGACGTGGCGGCGGAGATAGCGCGCTGGACGCCGACCCGGGGCTCGCCCCAAGGGGCGGTGATCAGTCCGTTACTCGCGAATCTGTACCTGCACGGGCTGGATGTACACATGACCCAGCGCGGCTATCGGATGGTTCGGTATGCTGACGACCTCGTGATCCTGTGTGCCAGTCCGGACGAAGCCCAGGAGGCGCTGCAGGAGTTGCGGCACTGGGTGGAGGCCAATGGTCTGCAACTGCACCCGGAGAAGACCCGTGTGGGGGATTGCCGGCAGCCCGGGAAGGCTTTGAGTTTCTCGGGTACCGGTTTGAAGCGGGACGGCGGTGGGTACGCAAGAAGAGCCGCAAGGCCCTTTACGACCGGGTCCGGGCCAAAACCCGGCGCAGTCGTGGGGATTCGCTGGCGCGGATTGTGGCCGACCTGAACCCGATGCTGCGTGGCTGGTTCGTGTATTTCCAGCACGCGCACCCGTGGACCTTTCCTCGCGTGGACGGTTTTGTCCGACGTCGATTACGGGCGCTGTTGCGCAAGCAGCAGAAGCGCCCGGGAGCGGGTCATTGTCAGTCCGACCATCTCCGCTGGCCGAACGCGTTCTTCGCTGCGGCTGGGCTTTTCACCATGACCGAAGCCCGGACGTTGGCGAGCCAATCCCGATGAGGTAACCACCGACTGGAGAGCCGTGTGCGGGAGAACCGCATGCACGGTTCGGAGGGCGGGGAGGGTCACTCCTTCCCGACCCCTATCAGGCGGGTTCGATGAGCGATGTCGGTGTAGGTGTAGGAGCCCAGCCCCCTGGTCGATAGGTAGGAGCCCAGCCCCCTGGGCGATACTTTAGTGCCTGAGGCGAATTCACCTAATGATTGTTTTCGCTGCGCCAAACCATTAGTATATACATTGCGTATATGGGAGGCGGTTATGATCAAAACAAAAGTGTTTGAAAACAATAAAACGCAAGCAATCCGTTTGCCCGTGCCCGTACGGTTTTCTGCATCGGTAAAGCAAGTCACGATTCGTACGGTAGGGCCTGATCGCGTCATCAGCCCCGTTGAGCAGAGCTGGGATAGCTTTTTCTTATCACCCGAAAACACCGTAACAGAGGATTTTTTGCCGGAGCGAGCTGAGCAGATAGAAACGCCAAAAGAATCATTAGATGATTAAGTATCTCCTGGATACCAATATCTGTATCTATGTGATCAAACGACGCCCAATTGACGTCCTGGATAAATTCAACATGGCCGCAGGCCACATGGCAATATCGTCTATCACCATGGCTGAATTACTACACGGCGTCGAAAAAAGCCAGCATGTCTCCAAAAATGCCCACGCGGTAGAAGATTTTTGCAGTCGTTTGGACGTGCTCAACTACGATGAGCAAGCCGCTTACCATTATGGCAATATTCGAGCACACCTTGAGCAACAAGGCCGCGCCATCGGTGTGAATGACATGCACATCGCCGGTCATGCACGCAGCATCGGTACGATATTGGTGACCAACAATCTCAAAGAATTTGAACGCGTCGAAGGTTTACGCTTGCAAAACTGGATCAGCCAGGCTGCTACATAATTCACCTGTCTCTTGAAGGCTATTTCGTTCCGGGTCCCCGCATTCGCGAGAACGATATTCTCGTTCCCTTGGGGAATAAAAGAAGAAATGGAAGTCTGATTCTCAGGGATCCCCTCATTTTTAATCTCAACAATGACTTGCAACTTGTTGATCTGAAGATCATTATTGGAATCCTCACAATCATCATGAGGACCGACGATGAAGCAGCACAGGCGCTTCGGCAGGATGACATCATCGAGTTCATTCATAGGCTTTTCGACGGCGACTTGCACGCCAAGCGCGTGTTGTCGCTGGCGAACGCGGCCTGGGGGGTGCTGACCAGCGCTTCGCTGGCAGTGCACGCCATCGGTCAGGGTTTGGCGCATGCCCAGGGGACGCTGAGCAAGCATGGTGTGATGCAGGTGGACCGGCTGCTGAGCAACCGCGGCATCAAACTCGCTAGGTTCTTTGCGTGCTGGGTGCCCTATGTTATCGGCGCACGTACCAAGGTGGTGGTGGCGCTGGACTGGACGAGCTTTGCCAATGACGGGCACGAGACGCTGGTGCTGTCGATGCTGACCCGTCATGGTCGTGCCACACCGTTGCTGTGGCAGACGGTGGAGGCCGCCACCCTCAAGGGTCGGCAGACGGATTACGAGGATGCGTTGCTGTGTCGGCTCTATGAGGTGCTGCCGGCGGGGGTGTCGGTGACGATCGTGGCCGATCGGGGCTTTGCGGACTGCAAGCTGTTGAAGCTGCTGAGCGAGGAGTTGAGTTTCGGCTATGTGGTGCGGTTGCGCAGCCAGTATTACATCACCAACGCCAAGGGCGAGCGGCGCAAGGCAGCGAAGTGGGTGGGTGCCCATGGCCGGGCGCGCACGTTGCGCGATGCGACGCTAACCGACTCCCAAGCCCTGCCCGTGGCCACGGTCGTGTGTGTGCAGGCCAAGGACATGAAGGAGCCGTGGTGCCTGGCTGCCAGTGACCGCGAGGCGAAGGCCAAGACGCTCATCGGCTACTACGCCAAGCGCTGGGGGATTGAGACGAGCTTCCGCGACATCAAGGATCTGCGCTTCGGCATGGGGATGCCCTCGCTCCGAATCAGTCGCCCGGAGCGCCGCGACCGGTTGTTGCTGGTCAGTGCACTGGCCATCGCCTTGCTGTCGCTGCTCGGTGCCGCGGGAGAGGCGTTGGGCTACGATCGCTGGCTGAAGGCGAACACCGTCAAGCGACGGACCCACTCGCTGTTTCGCCAGGGACTGATGCTCTACGAACATATTCCGAATTGGCCTGAGGAGCGATTGCGCCCGTTATTCGAGAAGTTCACCGAACTCCTCCACGAGCACCGCGTGTTCCGCGATGCCTTCGGCATTATTTGAGTTAACTCTCATGGCGATACGCGCCGCCCAAGATGATGAAAGAGGAGCGCGTATCGCCATGTTCGTTCCCTCACCCCATCCCTGTACTCCGGGCATCCTACCCTTCGCCCTGCGGGCCGCGCCAAGGCGCGTTCAAATCCGTTCCCGACGGATTTGTCCCAGAGGGAGAGGGGGAGTTCGTGCTTCGCGACTTTCACGTTAAAAATGAGGGGATGCCTAAGGGTACGTCCCCTATTACGCGATCCACCCCCCGGCCACGAGCTGATGTGGTACGGCTATCAGAACTTGGTGATGATGTGTGTGGGGTATGAGCTTGGCAAAACAGGATCGTAAACGCAGTTGTTCAATTCGCCCCGCGCGATATCTGGGGACAGGGCAGGGCTAGGGTGGCTAGGCGATCCCGAGAAGGCGCTCATACAGCGCCATGTAGGCGCTCCCCATACGGTCGGCGGTGAGCAGGCGCTCGTAACGCTCACGGGCGGCCACACCGAGGGCGCGGGTGCGCTCAGGGTGGTTGGCGAACTCCTCAAGCGCAGCGCGGAGCGCGTGCACGTCGTTCGGGGCAACGACGCGGCCGGTCTCACCGTCGCGGTTGACGAACGTCGTCCCGGTGCCGAGTTCCGTGGAGATGAGAGCGCGCGCGTTCATCGCACCCTCGACCAACGCGACACCGTACGCCTCGGAGCGGGCATTCGAGGGCAGTACCACCGCACCGGCCAGAGCGAAAAGAGCCGAGCGCTCGCTGTCGCTGACCCGCCCCAGGAAATGCACACGACCCGACCCGGCCGCATTGGCTCGGCGTTGCAAGGCATCGCGCTCGGGGCCATCGCCCGCGATGACCACGGGAACGTCCGTCCCGGTAGCGGCGTCGACCAGCGTGTCCAGCCCCTTGTAGCTGCGCAGGACGCCGATAAACAGAAAAAAACCGCTTCCGACGCGAGCCCGCATCGCAGCGATTTCAGCGGACGTAGCGGTGGGTTGGGAGGCGGAATCGACGCCGATGGGGATGATTTCGGTCTTTTGATGATAGCGCTGCAGCACTTGGCTCGATGCCGCATAGTTCCCGGAGGTCGCCACCACGCGATCGACGCGCGCGAGAAAGCGGTGCATGAGGGGGCGGTAGAGTGCGAACAGGCGGCGTTGTCGCACAATGTCCGAATGGTAGGTCACGAGCGCCGGTGCGCTTGGGCGGAAGAGGCAGTGGAGGAGGTCAGCGAAGGGCCAGGGATGGTGGTAATGGATGAGATCGGCCCATTGGGCGTGGCCGCGAAACCGGGGCAGCGCCTGCATCGAGAGACCGTTTGAGGCGATCTCCGCGTCCCGGTGGCAGCGTACGACGCGGGCCTCGGGGCGGTCGATGGTCGTCGGCCCGCCATCGGCGGCAAGCGTCAGAATGCGATTGGTCACACCCCGAGCTGTTGTCTCGAGGGCAATTTGGCGGATAACCTCCTCGAGACCGCCCTGGGTCTCGGGAAAGTACGTCTTGTAGACATGGAGCACCCGCATGGTTGCTGTCACTGCCTGTTGTGGAGTGTATGCTCATTTATTCGCCGCACGGGCGCTGGGCGTTTCGGCGTCGCGGTCGTGTTGTTATGCTGTCGGCCTCGCCGACGGTGGAGATTATCTGAACCCGGTGGTCGCGTGCCACGCCGTCATGCATTCCAAAGCCGGGGCACGTGCCGATGTGGCCGCGCCTGGCTATTTGCCGCACAGAGATCTGGAGAACCGGCCTACATGACACGCTTGGAAGTTGCTTACGTTGTCTTGGCTGTCCTGGCCGCAGGCGCCTTCGGGGGAATTTCGCCGGAGGGGCATGCTCAGGAGGCCGCCCCGCTGTCGCTTTCCACCGCTGTCCAGTGGGCGGATGCCGGGGCACCCTCGACCCGTGCGAATCGCTACGCCATTGACGCTGCGGGGCGGGCCATAGAGCAGGCCCAGGCCGAACTCTACCCCCGCATCTCGGTCGATGGCTCGCTCGGCTACTCGAAATTCGAGACCACGGGGCAGCAGCTAAACCCACAGACACTCGCGTTCGAACAGACAACCCGAGAGCTGGAACAGACCAGCACCAGCTACGGACTCAACGTCACCCAGCCGCTGTACGACCGGCGGGCATGGAAAGGCGTCGAGCGTGCGAAGAGTGAGACCGAACTTGCGCGTACCCAGCTTGAATTGACCCGTCAGGAGCTGATGCTGCGCGTGGCTGAGACCTATTTCACCGTGTTGCGGGAGCGCGGGAATCTCGCACTCGCGCAGTCAGAGCTCGAGGCGCTTGGCGTTCGCGTGCACCAGCTTGAGGGGCGGCATAAGCGGGGATTGTCGAGCCGGATCGATTTGCTCGATGCGCAAGTGCGCAAGGAGGAGGTCGAAGCGCAGGTCCAGCGCGCGCGCAATGCGCTCGAGGCGGCCGTGATCGAACTCGAGCGGCTGGTGGGCGCATCCGTTCGTGTGCTGCAGGCCGCCGATGTCGAACGGGTCGATGCCGGTGAGCTACCGTCTGCGGAAACGCTCAACCAGTGGGTCCAGGAAGCTATGGAGCGAAGCCCCGCGGTGGATGTTGCCGCGGGACGGCTCGCGGTGCAGCGCGACGCGATCGAGGTGCAACGCTCGGGCCACTATCCCACCGTGTCCCTGCAAGCACGGCATAGTGATACCGACCGCACCGATCAGGTCGTCAGCGGTAAGCAAACGCGGGTGTTTTTGCAGTTGGAGGTTCCGCTTTACGCCGGCGGCGGCGTTAAGGCGAGCGTCGACGAAGCGCAGGCGCGCGCCAATGCCGCGCAGGCGCGGCTTGATGATGCGCGTCGGCAGGCGTTTGTTGAAGTCCGCCGCATCGCGAACGAGTTGCGTACTGCCACGCGCAGCATCATGGTGCTGCAGCGTTCGCTTGACACCGCCGAGGCCCGCGCCGAGGCGACCGAGCGAGCGCTCGCTTCCGGACTGCGCGACCAGGTCCAATTCCTCGAGGCGCGTGCGCGGGTGTTCGAGATCCGCCGCGAACTCACCAATGCCGTCTATGATCGTCTTATTGCTCAGGTCCGGATCGACTCGCTGACGGGCCGGCTTGATCCGCCCCGGCTCGAAGCGCTGGAGCAAACGTATCTCACGGACACCGTCGTGCTCGGTCCTGTTGCTGAGACCGCGCCCGTGGCACCACGCACGCCCTGATTTTCCTGCACTAATGTGCATGACAACCGCATAAGCCGATCATTTATCATTATTTTCATGCACTTAAAATATTTTCTCGCCCCGTGACTGGATTTCATCGCCTGGCCCCTTCCATTCGCCTGCGAGCGGCTCCGCGCGCCGAATAACCACACGGAAAGTGGTGCAATCTTGCCTTGCACTAAAGCGTTGACTGGTTTACCAGCGCGAGGCGTCCCGCTATACTGCCCGCTTAATTTTCGCGCCCGTTGCGGTCGACGGTAGCGCGCTCGCCTGCGCCACGCGATCACTGCCGATTCATCTCATCGCGGCTCTGGCCGTGCAAGCATGTCGCGGTGCATGGGGCCGGCTCCTCGATTCCGGCGCGTTAGCAGCCTTGTGCTCCGCAACGTGTAGCGAGCGCTCCGCTCCGCACCGGATTGGTCAAACTGCTCTTGGGGTCCTCTTATGAAGCCTGCGAACAACGCCGGCACAAAGGCAGCGAACGAGTCCGAACTCAAGCGGGCGCTCAGGGCGTGCCGTAGTGCGTTCTCCAGCGTTGGCGTGTTCAGCTTCTTCATCAACCTGCTCATGCTCCTGCCGGCGATCTACATGCTCCAGGTCTATGACCGGGTAATGAGCAGCCGCAGTTTAGAGACGCTCGGCATGATCACGCTGATTATAGTGGTGATGTTCGTCGTGCTCGGCGTATTGCAGGTGATCCGCTCCCGGATCCTCACGCGCGTGTCGGTGCGGCTCGATCGCGATCTCAGCGATCGCGTCTTCGACGCCATGTTCCGGGAAAGTCTCGTTCGACCCGGTAGCGATAGCGCGCAGGCCATGTCCGATGCGACCACGCTTCGGCAGTTCCTCACCGGACAGGGACTGCTCGCGTTCTTCGATGCCCCATGGATTCCGATCTACATCGGCGTGATGTTCCTCTTTCACTTCTGGCTTGGTATCTACGGCGTGGTTGCCGTGGTGGTGCTGTCGATACTTGCCGTCATCAATGAGCTGGTGACGCGCAACCCGCTGGCAGCGGCCAACCAGGCGGATGTCGAGGCGCGGCGCTTCGCCTCGGATAATATGCGCAACGCCGAAGTGGTTCACGCCATGGGCATGACACCCGCCATTCGCGAGCGCCTTGGTCAGCGCCAGAAGCAGGTTATCCAGCATCAGGCCTTTGCCAGCGACCGCGCCGGGACGTTCTCTCATCTCAGCCGCACGTTCCGCCTCGGAGCACAGGCGCTTGCCTACGGTGTTGGGGCGATCCTGGCCATCCGTGGCGAGACGTCTGCCGGTGGTATCGTCGCCGGCGCGATCCTCCTGGGCCAGGGGTTGCGGCCGGTGGACCAGCTCATCGGAAGCTGGCGCCAGATCGGTGCCGCGAAAACAGCCTATGAGCGCCTGGAGGCTCTGCTCGCCAACTATCCGGAACAGCAGCGGCATATGCCGCTGCCCCCCCCGCACGGGGCATGGCAGTTCGACCGCCTCGTGGCGGCACCGCCTGGTGTGCGTACCCCGACGTTGCGGGGGGTCTCGTTCAGTGTCGATCCCGGCGAAGTGGTCGCGGTCATTGGGCCGAGTGCCTCCGGTAAGTCTACCCTCGCGCGTGCCGGGCTCGGGGTCTGGCCCATTCTTGGCGGCTCGGTGCGGCTTGATGGTGCGGAGATCCAGCAGTACAATCGCGACGAGCTCGGCCCGCACATCGGGTACCTACCCCAGGATATCGAGCTGTTCGACGGCACGGTGGCGGAAAACATTGCGCGCTTCGGTGCGGTCGACTCGGACGCCGTCATCGCCGCTGGTCGCCGGGCTGGTGTGGATGAACTTATTCGGCACCTGCCCGATGGCTACGATACGCTCATTGGCTCCGGCGGCGGCGTGCTCTCGGCAGGCCAGCGCCAGCGCGTCGCGCTCGCACGGGCGGTCTACGGAAAGCCGCAACTGATCGTGCTCGATGAGCCCAATTCCAACCTCGACGAAGAGGGCGATCAGGCGCTCGTGCAGTGCATCGACGCCCTGCGCAAGGAAGGCGCATCGGTCATGGTGATCACCCATCGTCGGCCCATCCTGAAACAGGTCGACAATATCCTCGTGTTGCGTGAGGGCCAGATGGCCGCGTTCGGCGGCCGGGACGAGGTGCTTGCGCGCTTCACCGCGCTCCAGCCCGGTAGCGGCCAGGCGGTGGCGCAATACAATCGCGTGACGCAGCTTACGGCGAACAACCCCGCGGGCAGCGCGAATGTTTGACCAGATCGACGCGGGAAGCACAATAGACGCCGCCGGCGGCAAGGGTGTCATGCCGATGCCGTCCGGCGACTACCGCCGCTATGCGCTCATCGGCTTGATTGTGGTGATCGCCGTGTTCGGTGTCTTTGGTATTTGGGCGGCGACGGCGCCATTGTCGGGAGCGGTGATTGCCGAGGGCCAGCTCGCCGTGTCGTCGAACACCAAGACGGTCCAGCACCAGGAAGGCGGCATTGTCCGCGCGATCCGTGTCGGCGAGGGCGATGTGGTGGGCGAGTCCGACGTGCTCATCGAACTCGATCGCACACAGCGGGCGTCTGAGGTTCAGACCACGCGCGCACGACTCCTCACGAATACGGCCGTGAGTGCCCGGCTGCAGGCCGAGGCCGAGGGTGCCGAGTCGATCGAATTCCCGTCAACGCTGCATGATGGCCCCGTTCCCGGAATTGACGTCGAGCAGATCCGCACCACCCAGCGCATCCTCTTCGAGGCGCGGCGGGCCACGCTCGCGAGCCAGCTCGGACAGCATACGCAGCGCATCGAGCAGCTCGGCGCGCAAATCAGCGGTCTGCGCGAGGTGATGGCCTCGGTCGAAGAGCAAATTGCCTCGTACAGCGAAGAGGTCAGAGAGTGGAGTGATCTCTACGAGGACGATCTCACCGACAAGCAGCAGCTCCGCGAAGCGCGACGGCGGCAGCTTGAACTCGAGGGCGAGCGCGCCGCACAGCGCTCCGAGATCGTGCGGCTGCGCTCGGAGATCCAGGCCTCGCAGGCTTCGCGGACGCTCACCCAGAACGAGTACGATCGCGAGGTCGCAACGCAGCTCAGCGATGTTCGCAGCCGTTTGCTCGAGGCCCGGGCACAGCTTCCGGCGCTTGAGCAGCGGCTCGAGCGAACGACCATCCGCGCCCCGGTGGCCGGTCAGATCGTCGGGTTGAAGGTCCACACCCTCGGGGGTGTGATCTCACCCGGTGAACCCTTGATGGGGATCGTTCCACGCGCCGAAGATCTGCTGGTGCGCGCCCGCGTCGCACCCGCCGATATCGACAACGTCACCAGTGGCCAGGATGTGCGCCTACGCTTCTCGGCGCTTGGCACATCCCTGGTCGAGGCCATCACCGGTGAGGTCCAGTCCGTGTCCGCCGACACACTGCGCCAGGAAGAAGACGGCACCCGCTATTACCTCGCGCGTATTCGTGTCAGCGAGGAGGGGCTCGAGACACTGCGCCGCGAGGGATTGATCCTGCAGGCCGGGATGCCTGTGACGGCGATGATTCAGACCGGCGAGCGCACCATGTTGTCCTACATGTTGCGCCCGATTAGCGACATGATGGCACGCTCAATGCGAGAGCCATGAGTGCGCCATCGTCTGCCTTGCGGTCTTCGGCGTCGCGGCATCGTGGGCGCAAGGTGATTACGGTGCACGACCTCTTCCGCAGGCACTACCCGGACGTTCATCCGGCAGCGCGTGTCATGGCGCTCAACCGTGCGGTTCTGCTGGCGGCGGCTGAATCCGCCGGGCTCGAGTGGCTGCTTGACGACAAGCTGCTACGCTAGCGGCTGCGCAGCACCGGGCCGCGCCAGGCGCCCGCGTTTACAAGAACGTGACTGTTACAGCCTTTCATTGAATTTAAGCATCACGCTACCAGAAGTAGCAGACCTTGATTCAGTTTGAGTCGGCAATTGGTTCGTCCGGATCAATCCATTAGAAGGCTTGTGGCTATGCAAAATCATTCTGTTCATCCTTGGCACCTTTGCCTGAGCTTGTGGCACCGACGTCAGCTCATCTGGCAGATGAGCAAGCGCGAGGTCGTCAGCCGCTACCGGGGTTCCGTCATGGGGCTGCTATGGTCTTTTTTCCATCCGGTGTTCATGTTGCTCATTTATACGTTTGTTTTCAGCGTAGTCTTTCAGGTCAAATGGGGGCTGGGTCATTCGGAAGGTAAGACCGAATTCGCCATAATCCTGTTCGCGGGGCTGATCATCTTCAACTTCTTTTCCGAAGTTATCAATCGCGCGCCGGCACTCATCCTGACCAATGTCAATTACGTCAAGAAGGTAATGTTTCCTTTGGAAATCCTTCCGGTTGTCACGGTAGGATCTGCGCTCTTTCATACACTCGTCAGTGTCCTGGTGCTGCTGTGTTTTGAGGCCATTATCAATCAGGCCGTGCCGCTTACGGCTCTTTTCCTGCCTATTATACTTCTTCCATTGCTTATCCAGGCGCTCGGCTTCGCGTGGTTTCTGGCCGCCCTCGGGGTCTTTCTGCGGGATGTGGGGCAGACCGTCGGCATCCTGACGACGGCATTGCTCTTTCTCAGCCCCATCTTTTTTCCCTCGACAGCCTTGCCCGAGGCCCTGCGTCCCTATCTGTTCCTTAACCCCCTGACGTTTATCATCGAACAGACGCGGGGTGTGCTGATATGGGGGATTGTTCCAGACTGGTTTGGCATGGCCGTTTATATGCTGGTCAGTATGATGATTGCCTGGGCTGGATATTTCTGGTTTCAAAAAACGCGTAAGGGGTTTGCGGATGTCCTTTGATCCCGCTATTCGAGTCGAACATATCAGCAAGTGCTATCAGATCTACGACACCCCGGGCGATCGCTTGAAGCAGTTCATTTTGCCGCGCTTCCACCAGGTATTGTCCCCACTCGGCCGGAAGGCACTTCTGAGCTACTATCATGAATTCTGGGCCCTGCAGGATGTCTCTTTTGATGTCCGGCGCGGGCAGACGGTCGGCATTATCGGTCGTAACGGATCGGGCAAGTCTACACTGCTGCAGATGATCTGTGGCACATTGGCGCCTTCCTCCGGCAGCATACAGACGCGAGGTCGCGTGGCCGCACTGCTTGAGCTGGGATCTGGATTCAACCCGGAATTCACTGGACGGGAGAATGTTTACCTCAACGCTTCGGTGTTGGGCCTGAGCAGGCAGCAGACTGATGAGCGTTTTGCCGATATAGTCGCATTCGCGGATATCGGGCCCTTCATCGACCAGCCCGTTAAGATGTATTCCAGCGGTATGATGGTGCGCTTGGCATTTGCCGTCATTGCCCATGTCGACGCAGACATTCTTGTCATCGACGAAGCCCTCGCCGTCGGCGACGCCTTTTTTACTCAGAAATGCATGCGCTACCTGCGACGCTTTATGAAGACCGGAACCGTGCTCTTCGTCAGTCATGACACCGGCTCCGTGCGCAACCTGTGTACCGAGGCCATCTGGCTGGAGAAAGGGCGCATCCTGCAGCAGGGGCCGCCCAAGGAAGTGTGCGAAAATTACCTCGAGGCCTTTTACGAGGCACAGCAGGGGAAAAGCACCACCACCCGCATAAAAAAAATCAAGCGCGACGAAGAGGGGCGGATTCCGTTCAAGGACCAGCGCGCGTCGTTCATAAACGCCAGCAACCTGCGCAACGACCTGCAGCTCTTCGATTTCGACCCGGAGGCTCCCTCTTTCGGTAAGGGCGCCGCCCAGATCACTTCGGTGAAATTTTTCGACGCCAATGGGGCGATCCTCTCCTGGATCGTCGGTGGGGAGGATGTCATCCTTCGCGTTCAGGTATTGGCTCACCAGCCACTGCAATCACCCATCATTGGTTTTTATGTCAAGGACCGACTGGGGCAGTGCCTGTTTGGCGATAATACCTGGCTCAGCCACATGGACCATACCGTTGCCTGCGAAGCCGGACGGTACCTGGAAGCTGCTTTCGCCTTTGAGATGCCGCGGCTTCAGACCGGAAACTATTCCATCACCGTCGCGGTCGCCGAAGGGGACCAGGACGACCATGTGCAGCACCACTGGATACACGATGCCGTGTTTTTCAAATCCGAGTCCACCAGCGTGGCCGCGGGGCTGATCGGCATCCCCATGAAAGAGATCAAGCTTGACGTGAAGGATATATGATGACGCAACCACTAGGGACCTTCCTGGCGGCCGCAGAGTTTAATCCTCGCTCTCTCCAAAAACCCCTCTCCTGGGCAGGACATCTGCCTTTCGCCGCGTGGCTGGCGCGCCGCGTGGTCCCCGCAATCTTCGTGGAGTTGGGGACTCACTCCGGCAATTCCTATTTCGCCTTCTGCCAGGCTGTCGCCGAGGCGGGTCTGCCAACCCGCTGCTATGCCGTCGATACCTGGCAGGGTGACGAGCACGCCGGGACCTATGGAGAGGACGTCTTTCAGCAGGTCGATGCCCACAACCAGCAGTATTATTGGGAATTCTCAAGCCTGCTGCGCATGATGTTTGACGAAGCCGTTGATTTCTTTAGCGACGGCTCTATCGATTTGCTGCATATCGACGGTCTGCATACCTACGACGCCGTCAGGCACGATTTTGAAAGCTGGCTGCCCAAGCTGGCGCCCGGCGCCGTTGTCATCTTTCACGATACCAACGTGCGTGAAAAAGGATTCGGAGTCTGGAAGTTCTGGGAAGAACTCAAGCAGCGCTTCCCGCGCCATTTCGAATTCACCCACTCGCACGGCCTCGGTGTCCTGCAGATCGGCGGTGACGAGACGCAGGACTGCCTCGCGCCTCTGATGGCCAACCCGGGCGAGCAGCAGGGGATTCGGCAATATTTCGCCCTGCTGGGAGCCCGGATTTTCGAGCGAGAGCAGGCCCTTCACGATATTGAAGAACTCCGGCAGGCAATTGCCGACCACCGCAGTGTGCTGAGCGAGTGCGAGGAGCGTATTTCCCACCAGGAGAAACAAGTAGAAGAGCTTAAAGAGGGGATTGCTGAGCACCGCCGGATATTGACCGAGCGTGAGGAGCATATTTCCAACTTAGGCCAGAAGAGGGAAGAGCTCCAGGAAACGCTCGCGAGGCGAGAGGCGCGAATTGCGACTCTTGAGCAGCGCATCGCCGAACTGGAGCGGGATCTTGCCGCGGCGACCGGCACCCTGGCGACCACGAACAACAACCTGATGGCTGCATATCAGTTGATAGAGGAGCTGCAGTCCAGTACCAGCTGGCGTATCACCGCGCCGCTGCGAATGCTCTCAACCCTGGCCCGCGACGGCCTGCGAAGGCTGCAGAAATCCAAGGATTTTTATGCCACCGTGGGCGATCATGGAGGGCCCGCCAAGGTCGCGCGCAAAGCTCTCCGGGTCTGGCGCCGCGAAGGTTTTGCCGGCTTGCGTGCCCGCTGGGGGCGCGTTCCCCACCCCCTTTCCCTGCCAGCCGCACCCCAGGCGGTGCCGCCGAATCCCCCGGTCGAAGCCGCCTTCACTCTTCAGGTGGTGCCCCGCTATATCGACCCCCAATGCGATCAGCAGCCGCCCCAACTGGTGGCGGAGCCGACGGTGGCCATCCATCTTCATCTTTTTTATCCCGACATGCGCGATGAATTCGCCACCCGCCTCGTGGCCATGCCCTGCGCCTTCGACCTCTTTATCTCCGTGCCGCAGGGCTGGGCAGGTGAGGAAGCTCTTACTGCGGAGCTTAAGTCATTCCTGCCGCGGGTGCGGCGGATCATCGTCGAGTCTGTGCCCAACAGGGGGCGCGATATCGCGCCTTTCATCATTCAGTTCGGCGAGCGTCTCGCCCGCTACGATGTCATCGCCCATTTCCACTCCAAAAAGAGCCCTCACTGCGACCAGCTCGCCGGCTGGTGCAAAGATCTCCTCGACCTGCTGATCGGTCCGCCGCACGGCAGCGGCGGTCGGTTGGCTCAGATTCTCAATCTGCTGCAGGTCGACGCCAAGCTTATCTATCCCGAGGGGCAGCCGCGCATTATTAAGGATCGCACCGGCTGGGGGGGCAACTACCCGCTGGCGAAAGAACTGCTCGAAAAGCACACGGCTCTCGATATTGCCGATTTTCCGGTCGTCGAGTTTCCGGAAGGGTCCATGTTCTGGACGCGCGGCGAAAGCATGTCCGAGTTGCTTCGCCTGCCCCTGCGGTGGAACGACTTCCCTCGCGAGCCGATCCCGGCGGACGGCACACTCGCCCATGCCCTCGAGCGGCTGCTGTTGATTTTTCCCTCCGCGCGGCCCGGGCGCTTTTATCGCCTGCACAGCGGAGATTCCATCCACGATTACCGCCATTACGAAGAACAGCTCGATTTTTCACAGAGCCGCAGGCACCGCGACGTCAAGGTGTTCTCCTATTACCTGCCTCAGTTTCACCCCACCCCCGAAAACGACCACTGGCATGGCAAGGGATTTACCGAATGGACCAAGGTGCGCGCCGCCAATCCGCTGTTCGAAGGGCACTACCAGCAGCACATTCCCCACCCGGACTTCGGCTACTATCTCCTCGACCACCCCGGGGTGCTGAGAAAACAGGCCGAATCGATGCGCCAGGCCGGGATCGATGGGCAGGTCTTCTATCATTACTGGTTCACCGGCAAGCTCATTCTCGAGGAGCCTGCTCAAATGCTCCGCGACCACCCCGATATCGAGATGCCTTTCTGTTTCTGTTGGGCCAATGAAAACTGGACCCGGCGCTGGGACGGCAACGAGGAGGACATCCTGCTCAAGCAGGACTACTCCCCGGCCGACGCCCGTGCTTTCGTCCAATATCTCATTCCTTTCTTCAGGGATGCACGCTACATTCGCATCGAAGATCGCCCCGTTTTGTTCATCTACCGGCCGGCTTCGATGCCCGACGCCCGAGAGTACCTCGAGATCTGGACCGAAGAATGCGCAGAGCAGGGGCTGCCGCGCCCCTATGTCGTCGCCGTGCTCACCCGCGGGGCCGAAGACCCGCGCGATTTCGCCATGGACGCCGGCGTCGAGCGCGTGCTGCAAGACTGGACCGCAGGCGCCGTGGCCGATATCCGGCATGAGCTGCGTCCCTACGAACCGCTGCGCGGCAGCGTACTCCCCTACGAACAGGTCGCAGAGTTTTACCATAATCAGACGCAGGCTCCGCAATTCACCTGGTTCCGTTCGCTGGTGGCCATCTGGGACAACACCGCCCGTTACGGGGCCGACGCCTTCATGGTACACGGCAGCACGCCCCGCCTTTTCCAGCAGTGGCTGGAGAGCAGCATCGCTCACGCTCAGGCGCACCTCCCGCCGGACCGCCGCTTAGTCCTCGTCAACGCCTGGAACGAATGGGCCGAAGGCGCGCATCTCGAACCCGATTCCCGCTACGGCTACGCCTATCTCAATTCCGTCGGTCGCGCGCTTTCAGACCAGCCCTATGAAGCCGACCTCAACCCGGATTCGCCGATCCCCGCAGGGCTGCGTGTGCGCACCTCGATCACCCCTGAAGTCCAGGCCGCGCTCGCTGACGACCCGGAACTCGAAAGGCGCTTTCTGCAGATGCTCGCCCGCTCCACCCTGTTCAGCCGTTGCCGCGTTCAGGTTGAGCCCGCTTCGTTTGCGCAGAAACTCACAGCGCGTCATGGCCGTTCGTGCGTCCCTGTGGGTGAAGACGCTGACTTCCTGCTGCAAGTGCGTCGTATCGCTCTTCTGGCCCCGGACGTGATGGAAAAAATGGTGCGCACCGCCTGCCATGTGCCGGGCGTCGGGGTTGTCTCCAACGCCTATGACTGTCATTTCCCCCTCCTTGAGGCCACCGCCAATGGGTCTGTCAATTCATCCGCTGCCTATCAGGCTCCTCTGCTGCTGCTGCCGCTGCAAGGCAATGGCCCGGCCTGCAAAAACTTCCGCCTGCGGGCGGATGCGCATACTTTCGTCACCTACCCCTGCACCCGGCCGCCGGAAAATCGCCCCAGTATCAGCACCATCATTCGCTATCATCAAAAAGGCGATTTGCGTTTATTGAAAAACGCTCTTTACAGCCTGGCTGCCATGCAGGATTGCCTCGTCGTGCCCCGTATCGCCGCGCAGGATCTCGACCCGGACCGCACCGCCGAACTCGAAGAGCTGCTCGCTGAAGTGCCCTGGCCCACGGGGAGCACGCCACGGGTCTTTCAATATCGCTCCCCCTCCGGCAGCGGCGATCTGCGTGCGCGTATGCTTACCGAAATCCTCCAGAGCGTCGAAACCCGCTATGCCGCTTTTCTCGACTATGACGATCTGCTCATGTCCCATGCCTACGGCGCGCTGCTCGAACGCCTCCATCGCACCGGCAAGGCGGTCGCTTTCGGGCGTGTCTATTCCACCGACTATCACCTCGATAGTGGCCTGTTTGGCGAGCGCAGGCAGGAGTTCACTCATGGACGCTCCTACGACGACTATCTCGCCACCAATCACGCACCCTTACACAGCTTTCTGCTCGATCTGCACCGGCTCGATCTCTCCAACCTGAGGTTCGACGATGACCAGCGTTATCTGGAGGACTACTATCTGACGCTGCAGCTCTTTACCCGCGACAACGCCGATTGGCAGGGACTGGCTGACAGCCTCTTCATCGGCGACTATATTCACGCCGTTGGCGGCGATAACAGCCTCGCATTCGTAGAGGTCGAGCAGCGGCGCGCCATCGTTGGTGGCGACCAGTACCGCCGCTGCGAGAAAAGGGTACGCGAACTCAAGGCCACTCTGAAAGGCGCGCGGCAATGACCCCCCCGGGGACTCTCCGGCACCGTCCCTGTCCTCGACGGCTTGCGTGGGGTCCCTTCGGATATCCCGGCCCACCGCGAGCTCGAGGTCGCGGTCACAGATGACCCAGTGCAGGCCGCTGCAATGCTTGCTATCATTGTCGTCCGATCGCTCGAAAGGGTGCCCACGTCTGGGAATGGCAAGAGCAACTCAAGCCCCTTGTCGACATTGTCGAGCAGGTTTGTGCAGCCAGGCAATCCCCCGCAGGGGCCGGTGGTGCGTCAACTGCGCTTAGCCACTGAAAAATATGATAAAAAAGTCGACCGGCGGGGTCTGATTTGTCTTAATGTTAGGGTTGACATGGTCGGTTAAACCTCTAGAATGGAGGCAGTTTTTTGATTCTTCGCGCCTGAGGCGGAACATAGGTCGGCGGCATCCTAGGGTCGAGGGAATAATAATCTTGGTAAGGAATAAATCCATGGCAGTAAAGCCGACAGTCGTCACAATCGAAAAGCAAATTTTCACTCCAGCCCTTCAGCAGGCGATGAAAAAAGCCGAAGATACCGGGTATGACTTCAGCGACAGCATCATGGGGGCCACCAATGCCCATCTCAATATGCTGGTTGAACTCGTCGGTGCGGAAAAAGCGACATCGCTCCTTAAAAGGGAAGTTGAATTTTTGGAATCTCAGGAGTAACAAATGCCGTCTGCTAAATTCTTGACAGAATCGTGTTGCAAAGATTTCTTGTTTAGAATGACTCAACAGGCTGAATGGGAGGGGCGGCCTGCTTCGGTGCGGGCTTCGCCCGTAGTATTTGAACTGGGTTGGTTTGTGCTTATATAGCGACCGACTGGACCAAACTGCCGGTGCGCTAACTTACAGCTTGCAGATTAAATCTTGCAGATTTATCCTCGCAGGCGTTATCGATTTCTGTCAGCAACTGTCAGTAAACTGTACAGGCTTGGCCTCGAACGTTCGTCGTGATGAGGGGGGGCTGTGGGTATTTCTATCCGACTAAGGGGAATGAAACATGAGTGACTTTTACGAAGGCTTTTATTTGGCCAACAATTCCGATGTTGCCAGGGCGGTCAATGAAGGCAGTTTCGGGACGGGTTGGGAGCACTACAGCCTGGTCGGTCAGGACGAAGGTCGCAGCTTTGCCGAGCCCGACGGGTATGGTGGCTTCAATGAGTTGTTCTATTTGGCCAACAATCCCGATGTTGCCAAGGCGGTGGAACTGGGCGTGTTTGGCACTGGCTGGCAGCACTTCAGCCTGCTCGGCCAGGACGAGGGTCGCAGCTTTGCCGAGCCGGCCGGCTATGGCGACTTTAATGAGTTGTTCTATTTGTCCAACAATGCCGATGTCGCCAAGGCTGTTAACGATGGCACGTTTGGCACTGGCTGGGAACACTTCACCCTGTTCGGTCAGGCCGAGGGTCGCAGTTTTGCCGAGCCGGCCGGCTATGGCGATTTCAATGAGATCTTTTACCTGGCCAACAACCCCGATGTCGCCAAGGCTGTCCAGCAGGGCGTACACGGTACCGGCTGGGAGCACTTTCAGCTGTTCGGGGAGGATGAGGGCCGCAGCTTTGCCCAGCCTGCTGCGGTTGGCGAGGCGAATCTCCAGTCTGAGGTATTGCCTGCTCCTGGTGAAGGTTCCCCCATTCCTGGTGAAACCTTCATTCTCACCGAAATTCCCAGCCAGACCGAGACCACGCTGCTGGTAGGCGATAACGGCATTACAGTCGATCTGGCGCTGGAGTTCCTTCAGGACATCGCTGAGCTCGATCTCACGGCGCTGGGCCTGCTGGACGAAGACGGCAACCTGACCAGCGATATCGCCAGCATCAATATTCAGGACAACACCGATGGCACCGCCCAGGTGATCATCAACGCTGATGGTGAATTCATCGAAGACTACTTTGCAGGTCACCTGGGCCTGTTAAGTAACGTGCTGTTCAGTGGCTACCTAGATACTGAAGAGACCACCACCCAGACCGGCATCGTTCTGACTCCGTCTGAGAATAATGGCGGCGCCTTTGAGCCGGGCGTAACAACAGCAGCAGACGACACCATCATTGCTGGCCGCCCGGAGTTGCTGCAAGGCGCCTTTATCGACGGTGGGGCGGGTTACAACACGCTCGTGGTCGACATGAAGGGCTTCTTCGCCCAGCCGTTCCAACTCCGTAATATTCAGGAAGTCCAGGTACAGAACCTGACGAACGTTTACGAGCCCGGCCAGACATTTATTGATGGTGCAGTCACCAACTTCCCGATTCCAACTGCGGCCACCCTGTCGGGAGATGACAGCATCCTCGATCTCAGTCGTGCCTCCAGTCTGCAGAAACTGATGATCACAGAAGGTTTCAACGCGGGTGGCACTTTGGTCATCTCCGGAATCCAGAACTACGCTACAGCCCGGCTGGAAGGCAATTTTGATGGCGATGTCGATCTGTTCTATGGCGGCGGCCAGGGGAATCTGCTCACCGTCGAATTGGCGAATGTCTCTTTCCATGGAACCTTCTCCGCTAATCAGAACGTAGGTGCCGTGGAGTTGGTTTCTGAAGGCCGTGTCAACACCCTCGATAACATCGATTTCGGCGGCAACTTCATCGAACTGATGGTCTCCGGCACTGGCCTGCTGAGCATTGAGGATGACCTGCAGTTTGGGTTCGGTGTTGCGTACATCGATGCCTCCGAGAATACTGGCGGTGTCCGCATGGCGGTCGACACGCAGCTCGGCTTCGGTGCCCTTGAGGAGGTCACCATTATGGGCTCCCAGGGCCGTGATGTATTCGACATCAACAGCGCTGCGCAAGCAGGTGTGCTGCTGAACATCGATACCGGTACTGGCCGCGATACTGTGAAACTGAATGAAGACATGAGCGCCGGCGAGGGTTCCGTCATTACCGGTGAAAACCTCACCGTGCAAGTCATGGCCAATGCCGACCTGCGTCAGGCCGATGTGAGTGGCGTAAATTCCTTCGTCCTGTCCGCTGCGGGCGGCCTGCTGCTCACCCAGGAGCAGGTGGGAGAGCTGGGCGTCGGTGTCTTTTCTGCCGCCCACAACGCCATCCCGGTCCTGTCCATCGAGGTGAGTGAAGCGGGCACCGTGCTCTCCGACCTGATCGACCTGTCTGCGCTGGACAGCGACGTTAAGCTCGCCTTTAACGTTGAGGCCGGCGCCAGCCTGGATCTGACCGCCGAGGAGTTGCATACCTACCTGGCGGATGACGGTGTCGTGGGTGAGGGTACCGTGACCGTGACCGGCGCCGGTCTTGGTTTTGACGCCGATGATCCGGCTGCCACCGGCATCGGTGACGGCGTCGGCTCCATAGATAACGATTTCGAGGGCACTCTGCATGTCGTGCGCGCCGCGGATGGTTTCGAGCGACCCGTTGCCGCGCCGGACAGCGATACCCTGGTTATCGATACCACCGACACCGGTGGCGTGACCGTAGGCGCTAACGACCTCGAAGGTATTGCCGACAACGTCGGGGCCTTCTCGACCGCCGCCGAAACGGTGATCATCCAAGGCGCTGATGACATTACCTTCGACGTTCCGGTCGAGATGCTGACAGCCGACTTCACCCTCGATTTCTCTGGCCTGACGGGTGCGCTGAACGACCTCACCATCGAGCAGTTCAACAACGTCGGGGAAGTGATCGGTAACGGCGCAGAAGGCCTGCGCATCGATGTGGTCCTGAACGGCGATGTGGGAACAGAAGGCGCGGATTCCGGTCTGCAGTCTTCCGGTGTTGAGCAATATGTTGTTGTTGATATTGACGACACTGCAGATGACGATGGCGACGCGGACGACAGTACCGCCAGCTTCCATCTTTGCGATCAAACCCGCGATTTCCAGGTTATCGGTCTGCAAGGTAACGGCGGGCACACCCTGACCCTTACCAACATTCCATGGGGTGCGGTTAACCCGACCATCCTTTTCGAAGGTGACGGCTATAGTAACTGGGATCAGCTGCCCAAGGCGGCCGGTAATCCGGATGCTTCCAACGTCGGTACCATCGTTGCGGAATACTTCTTCGACGGCGCCCCGGCCAATGTGCTGATCAACAACCAGGGCGTGGCCCCGGGCCTAACCAGCACCGGTGAAGCGCGTCCCATCGTCGTTGACGGCATCGTAGTGGATAACGCTGCAAGCCTGAACATCGCTGTCGAAGACGGTGACGGCGTCATCAGCAGCATTGCTGATGGTGGCACCGGCGAGGGCCTTGCAGATGTTACCCTGACCAGCGCCAATGACGTGACCCTGCACCTGGATGGCGACGACCTCGACAGCATCGATGCCACTGCAGTTGCTGGCGTCGCCACTCTGCAAATTGGAGACGACACCGACTTCAGTGATACTGAACTGTCTGGTATCGATGCAGTGGTTCTGGAAGATGGTGTGACTGTCACCATGACTATCGATCAGATAACCACCATCGGCACTGCAAACATCACCGTTGAAAACGATGGTGATGCAGCGACTCTGAACGTGGGTAACTACGACGGCCAGGCCTTTGATTTCAGCGCCCTGGCACTGGATGACATCACTGTTAGTACCGTCACCTTTGCTGAAGGCGGCGACATTACCGTTGACGCGACAACGGACTTCACTGGTATTAACGAGCTTATTATTCCCGCCGACACCACCGTGCAGATGTCAGCCGAGCAATATAAGCAACTGGTTGAGTCCGAAGCAACCATCACAACCGTTGCTGCAGGTGTAGACGATGACGAAGACGGCGCCCTCACCGTTGTACTAGACGGCGACCTGACCATCGATGCAGACGCTACTGATGAAGATGGCAGTGATGCATTTACCATCAACGGCTCCAACGTCACGTTTGAGATGTCCGATGGCGAGACCCTCAACGTCGACGATTTCACTCTCGCCGACGGTCTGCAGGTGACCGGCGATGCTGCCGCTGCGGTCAAGCCGCTGGTAAACTTCACCTTTGAGAACAGTGGAACGGTACCTTTTGCGGACACCATCGACGTGTCCGGCTATCAGGATGTCGACCTGCGTATCTTCGATACTCTGCTGGATGACTTTTACATTGATGATTCAGCTAATGGCTCTTTCGAACTTGGTGAAAACAGCCAGTCCATCGAAGACTTGCTCGAGAATCTGGACAGCGCCAACATCCTCAATATCTTCCAGGAAGAGGCGGACGTTGAGCTTGATCCTCGTGACCGTGAGGTGGTGGTTGAGTCTCTGGCCTCTCCCGATGGTATCGAGTTCAGCGCCGAAGGTGAGCTGGCGGATTTCGTCCGCTCCATCGACCTGACCCTGGAGGCCGATGCCGACAACGCCGCGAGCGTCGAGGGTGATCTGCTGGTCAACGATGGCCAGGTGGCAGCTGGTTCCACCATGCTTACCATCAACGCCGTGGACACCGACGGTGCCGCTGTGGGACCTGTCACCATTACTGGCGACATCTACAGCGAAGGCGATGACGGTGCCGGTGAAGACGGCGATCTGCTGACTGTCACCATCAATGCTGCAGTCGATGTGCTGATTGGCGATGGAGAGGGTGCCGCCGGTAGCGGTGACGGTAACCTGATATTCAGTTCAACCGAGGCTGATGCCGAAGCCACCCTGACCCTCACCGGCGCGGGTGATGTCACCATGAAGTCGGTTCAGGCAGGTACCAACGTCGCCACCGTCAACATCGTAACGACCGGCTACACCGGGGTCCTGACCATCACCGGTGGTTCCGATGCCATCGAAATGGGTGATGATGGCACCTCACTGGTGTTCACCGGTGACGCAGACATCGTGCTCGACACCGACGATGTTCTCGGTAACAACGGTATCGACGGTGGTGAAGATCTAACCAGCATCGACGCATCCGAGCACAGCGGTGGTCTGACCCTGAGCGTGATTGAAAACGTCTCTGAAACAGACTTCACCTTCACCGCAGGTGAGGGCACCACCACGGCAACGTTGTCTGCCACGTTAGATGCAGATCCTGCAGCTGCTGACCCCGCAGAGCCTGGCTGGGAGCTGAATACCGAAGCCAACACCACCTTGACCCTGTTGGGAAGCACCTTCACATCGGGTGCCCTGAGCATCACCGGCGAGGGTACGGTTGTGATGGACGGAGATGGCGGTGATGTTGATCTGACCGGATTGGTCGATGCAGATGGCAATTCCCTGCTGGAGATCAGTGCGGACACCACCATTGAGTTGGCCCCGGACACCACGTTGGTAATGACCCCGGAGCAGCTCGATGCCCTCAACGCAGCAGGGATAACCTTCACCAAGCAAGCGGTTGACCCTGATGCCGATCCGGCCGAAACAGAAGCAGAAATTACCGTCCGGATTCCTGCTGATGCCGATCTGACGGCCGCTAACGAAGATCTCGATGCCGATCTGGATCTGTCTCAGGCAGACAATCTGGTCTTGAATGGCGACGCTACCCTTACCGGTACCCAGGTATCCGGTAAGACCGTCACGGAAGCTGTTGCTTCCAATCTAACCCTGACCGGTATTACGGCTGAACACGATCTGAGCGGAATCACTATATCCGGGACCGTGACAGCGGTGGCTGATGCAGCAGCCACCAGCATTAGCCTGGCCGCCATCGCCATCAGCGGAGTGACTCTGGCGGTTGAAGGCGATGCACTCACTAATGTCGTCGTCACGGGTGTTGAAGCGGTTGTGGGTGACGAAGGTGACGCGGACGAAGATGATGTCAATGCCGACTTCTCCGGCTTGACAGCAACTGATCTGGATGTTGAATTCCAGCTCGATTCCACGGGTGATGTGCACCTCAACGGCACAACATTTGCCGCGAATGTTGGCACAGGGTCCACCACCCTGACCGTCAATGGCACGGGAACCGTGACTACCGAAGGTACAGATGGTGCTGAGTTGAATGTAGGTGCCGTCAGCGTGGGTGAGGATGCGACCTTGTCTGTCGAGGCCGCTGAGCACAATGCAGGCGTAGGCGCCCTTGTCGAAGGTGAAGGCACGGTGGAAGTCAACGATCTGGGAGCGGATGTGGTTACCATTGACACCTCTGCTGCTGCCGATACGGTAGACTATATGCTGACCTTCACTGGAGATGCAGGTACATCGCTGGTAACCATTACCAACTTCACTGCCAACACCGCCGATGCGCAGGATATGCTTAACTTCAGTGCGGTGTTGCCGGCAGAAGCAGACCACACCTTGACCAAGTATGATGCTACTATTGCTCCTAACCAGATAGGCGCTAGTGACATCCTGGTTGTCAGCAGCGCCCTTGGTTCAGCAGTTGATGCTGCAGCCATCGAAGCTGCCTTTGGTGACACGGGTGCATTTACAGATGATGGAGATGCCGGGACTGACGACACCACAATCTTCAGCAACCAGGCCGAGAAGATCATCATCGTTGATGATGATGTTGCTGGTGATGCTGAGGTGTGGCACTGGGTAGACACCTTGAACGGCCAGATAGAAGCGGGTGAGCTGACCCAGATCGCAATCCTGGGTGGCACTGATACTGCGGATCTTGTAGCGGGAAACTTTGACATCGCCTAATCCCACTTTTAAGTGAGATGCCCTGACGGTAACCGGCCTTGGCCGGTTACCCAAGGGTCAACGCGAGGTCTGATAATACTTAAGCCCCGTCCCAGCCTAGGGGCGGGGTTTTTTTTCTGTAAAGGAGAACTATGATGCCTTTTTTTGGATCTACACCCCAGACTGGCAGCGGAGTCAGCTCGTCCCCGAGCGGCAGTGGCAGCAGCTTCTTCGGCGGTTCGTCGTCCACGGGAAGTGCGATCTCTGCCGTTAAAGAAAACGGCTCAGCGCTGCTTCCTGGGCAAGGAGGCAGCGAAGAGACAGGTGTGCTCATTTTTGATCATCAGCAGCACTCAGGTGACGGGGGTGGTGAACCTATCGCGGAGCGCGGTACAGGCGACGAAGCCGCAAACCTCTATCGTGAGTTTGACGCCCTTGGCCACGACGTAACAACCACCGCTGAAACGGATGGTGCTGCCCTGGCTCCGTTGCTGGCCGATGTTGCTGCCTTTGTACTTCCTGAAGCGGAGGCCGGAAATGTGTTCCCCGATGGCGATACGGTATTAGACTTCGTGGAAGGGGGGGGTAACCTGCTGTTCTTCGGGTTCTCCGGGGCCTCCACCAACGGTTCGCAGCTCAACTTCATAAATGAGACCTTCGATCTGGGACTGACCAGTAGTGGAAGCGGCAACTACGTCCTGAGTCCGGATGCGCTGCCGGAGTTTCTGGGCGGCCCGGCTCAGCTGGGTCATAACAACGGCACCAGTACTCTGGCTACGGGCGACCTGCCGGACGACGCGGTGGTGATCTACGGCGATGGCGACGACGCCGTATTAGTATTCATGCCCCAGGAGGACGGGCAGTTGATATTCCTGGGCTGGGATTATTTCAACTCTTCAGGTCAAGATAACGGCTGGAACGACGCCTTCGAAACCGTCGCTGAGCTGACCGCGGAGATCGAGGTGACTGGCGTAGAGGCCCCCGCCATTGGCACTAGCTTCTTCGGATTTGATGCTGGCTAGACATTATCCATGTGACGCCCAAATGCCCCCGGGATAGTTCGGGGACAGTAGGGGGTTGGCAATGCCGCAGGTTCTAGCGGGTGAGAGACCCGCGCGGGTGACCCCCTGGCCACGGGCCCGGTGTCCAGCCGGTGCAGAACGCTTGGCGGCGCAAGTGAAAGTGGTTGAGGCACAGGCCGCGACGTGCCGCGAGCCGCCGGAGGGGACCTCTGGTTCATGCGCATGCTCAACGAAGCCGGTGCCTGCCAGGCCCGGCGGCTGGGCGGTATGCGGATGGCGCGGGAGGTGTTCGGGGGCCGGGTGGCTTGAAGGGTCCGGGCAGGCGGAGAAGCTGTACTATCATGCTGCTGTTACAATGGCCGCGTATTTCGAGACATGATGAGATATGGCCATGACAGAGTGGATCGCATTATCCCGCAGCCAGCACGCTGGCAGGCACTATCTGCCCCGCGAGGGCTACGCCTTCGCCACCAACCAGGCCGTTGCGAGTATCCTGTTGGCCGAACTGGCCAAGCTGCTGCCGCACTATGCACTGGGCTTCATCGAGCAGGGGGAGGGCCACCAACCCGTAGCGCTGCTGAGCCTCGATCTTCAGACGAATCTCTACGTCGCGCCCAACGGCAAATGGCTGGGCAGCTACGTACCGGCTAGCCTTCGCGGTTACCCGTTCACCTTGGCCAACACCGAGGATGGGCAGAAGGCGCTGTGTATCGATCAGGCGTATTTTGCCAGCGATCAGGGCGAACCACTGTTTGATACCGACGGCAATCTCGGTCAGCAGGTAGCCAGGACGCTGGATTTTCTGGAACAGTGCGAGAAGAACCGGCCGGTGACCCTGGCCGCGACCAAAGCCCTCAGCGATGCCGGTGTCATCGAGCCGTGGCCTCTGCAGATTGAGCGCGGTGAAGGGCAGGAACCGCTCAAACTCAACGGCCTGTTCCGAGTGAGCGAGGAAGCGCTGAACGCGCTGGAGGCCGACGCCTATACCCAATTGCGTGGCGGACCGATGGCACTGGCCCATGCTCAGTTGTTCTCCATGAGCCAACTCAATCAGCTCACCGAGCGTGCCAGGTTTCATGCCCAGCACCACAGTGCCGCCAAACTCCCCGAATCCCTTGATGCGCTGTTCAGGGAAGATGACGATCTTGCCTTCGATTTCAATAATTGATCATGGAACAGAGTATGCCCGCTGGGCAACCACGCCGGACGCTCAGTTGATAACGATTTTGACCATGGCGGTGATACCCACGATCCCCGGGGCATACTCATGGGGCTTCACGTGATACTGGGCCGGATAGTCGCGAGGCTCTGACCGCGCCAGGTGACATCGGCGGGCCGGCATACATCGGCGACAAGGTCGCGGGCGTGGCCACCTATACGGCGCGCCTCGGTCAGTACCCTGATGTGACGGGCGTCCTGGACGGCAGCGTCGGCGAACTCGCCGCCTTTCAGCATATAAGCCACTACCAGCAGTGCGTGTCCACCAGTCCCTGCGAGAGGCGGATCCTTAGGCACCCACCCGTACCACGATCCCGGGTCGGGGACTGGCCTTCAGGATATGTCGAGTGCGAGGTGATTCCGGGTTGAGCCTTTTTCTGGTGATGGCCACCTACAACGGGGAGAGCTTCCTCCGCGAGCAACTCGATAGTCTCGTCGGGCAGAGTGTCCGGGAGTGGACCCTGCTGATACGGGACGATGGCTCCCATGACGCCACGGTGGCAATCCTCGACGAGTATGCCGGGAGGGACGGCAGAATCCGCAGGGTCGAGGATGGGCTGGGCGGGCTCGGGGCGGTGGCCAATTTCGCGCGTCTGATGGAGCAGGCCCGCGACCGGGGGGCGAGCCGTCTCTTTCTGGTGGATCAGGACGATGTGTGGATGCCCGGCAAGATCGCGGGGGAGTTGGCGCTGTTGGAAGAGGGGGAGGGGCGGTTCGGCGCCGGCACGCCGCTTCTGGTCCACTCCGACATGGCGGTGGTCGATGAGTTCTGCAGGGAGCGGAGCCCTTCGTTCATGGACTACCAGATGATTCGCCATGAGGAACAGGATCCCTTGTGCGTTCTGGTGGTACAGAATTTCGTGACCGGCTGCACGGCGCTCCTCAATCGCCCCCTCCTCGAACTGGCCCTCCCCATCCCCGATGGGGTTCCGATGCACGATTGGTGGCTCGCGCTGGTGGCTGTGGCGGCGGGGCGAATCCTCTATCTGCCGCGTGCAACCCTCTGCTATCGACAGCATGGCGCCAACCAGGTGGGGGCGAGTGGCGTATGGCGCACGGCGTGGCGCTCGTTGACGGGCCGTGGCCCCGGGCGGGGGATGATGGCGGACTTCGCGCGTAGCGTTCATCAGGCACAGCTTCTGGTCGAGCGCTTGAAAAAGAGTGGCCTCTACCGCGAGGGCGATCCGGAGCACTCGCTGTTGCGTGCCTACTGCGAGCTGTTCGGGGCACGGTTGCCGTGGTACCGGCGGGTGATGGGGCTCAGGCGCCTCGGGGTGAGGCGGCAGCACCCCATCCGCCAATTCCGGCTATATCTCCAGGCGGCGCTCTGGGGCGGAAGGCGGCGGCGCCTGCAGGGCCTCTCTCACCGGAAGCCGGGGTGAGTGGTTTGTCCACCGGGGAGGCTCACGGCAAGGAGGTGTCGTTGAGCATCTCCCTGGTCACCTTCGCGCCCAGCAAGGAGGTGTTGAGGGATACCCTGGAGAGCGTCGCGTTATCGCTAAGGCGGGCGCTCGCCAGCGGGGAGATCGGCAAGGCGCGGGTGATGTTGGTCGATAATGGCCCCGATGACGGTGCCTCGGCGTGTGTCGCGGGCCTCGCCTCTGCGCTGCGCCGGAGGGGGATCGAGACGGAGGTGGTCAGTGGTCACGGCAATGTCGGTTACGGACGGGGCAACAACCTGGCCATGGAGCGCTGCGCGGGTGATTTCCACTTGGTCCTCAACCCTGATGTGGTCGTGGAGGAGCGGGCGCTGGCAACCGGCGTCGCATATCTGGCCGCCCACCCCGACGTGGTCCTTATCGCTCCGGCGGTCATCGGGCAGGAATCGGATGCGCGGCATCTGTGCAAGCGTCACCCGACGGTTATTGACCTGCTGCTTCGAGGGTTTGCGCCGAACTTCGTTAAGCGTCTCTTCCAGAGGCGTCTCGACCATTATGAGCTGGCCGACGTTCGGGATGGATCGGTGGCGGTGGATGTGCCCATCGTCAGCGGCAGCTTCATGCTCTGCCGTGGCGAGGCGCTGCGTGCGGTGGGGGGATTCGACCCGGCCTTTTTCATGTACTTTGAGGACTTCGATCTCTCCCTGCGCCTCGGTTGGCGGGGACGGGTGGAGCTGCTTCCGGCGATGCGGATCCGCCACGCCGGCGGCGGTGCCGCTCGCAAGGGGCGGCGGCACATTATCTGGTTCGGCCGATCGGCCGTGCGTTTCTTCAGCAAGCACGGCTGGAGGTGGTGGTGAGACGCGCTTACTTTAATTATGACGCTGGACGAGGCGGGGCGGATCGAGCAGGGGGCATACGCGCCGATGTCGCGCCCGCCTGGGCGTGGCTGCCGGAAAATCCATGAACCCGGATGAGCGGATACTCGTTACCGGGGCGACCGGTCTCATCGGCGGTGCCCTGATCGCGCGCCTGTTGCTGGACGGGGTCGGCAGCGTGCGCGCGACGGTGCGGGGCCTTGCTGGCGGGCTGTCGGCAGCGGTGGAAGTGAAACCGATCGGAGATCTCGGCCCCGCAACCGACTGGAGCCGTGCACTGGGCGATGTGACCGCCGTGGTTCACACCGCGGCCCGGGTGCACGTGATGCGAGAACAGGCGGCCGATCCCCTGGCTGTTTACCGGCGGGACAATGTAGAGGGCACCTTGCAGCTGGCGCGCCAGGCGGCTGAATCAGGGGTGCGCCGGTTCGTCTTTCTCAGCTCCATCAAGGTCAATGGGGAAGAAACGCTGCCGGGCCGGCCCTGTCGTGCGGCGGATGCACCACGGCCCGAGGACGCCTACGGGATTTCCAAGCTGGAGGCCGAGCAGGGCTTGATGAACCTGGCGCAGGAGGCCGGCATGGAGGTGGTCATCCTTCGACCGCCGCTGGTCTACGGACCGGGGGTGAAAGGCAATTTCGCGGCCCTGATCAAGGCGCTGGCCCGGGGTTTGCCGCTGCCGCTGGGGGCCATCACCGACAATCGCCGCAGCCTGGTCGGGCTGGACAATCTGGTGGATCTGATCCGCGTCTGTCTTGAGCATCCGGCGGCGGCAAATCAGGTCTTTCTGGCCGGGGATGGCGAGGATCTTTCCACCGCGGAGCTGTTGCGGCGGCTCGGGCAGGCTCTGGGGCGGCCGGCACGGCTGATCCCGGTGCCGCCGGCCCTGATGAAGGCGGGGGCTCGGGCTCTGGGCCGGGAGGGCGTCTGCCGGCGGCTGTGCGGCTCGCTGCAGGTGGACATCGCGCCGACTTGTGAGCGACTGGACTGGACCCCGCCGTTGGGCGTGGACGAGGCGCTGGCCCGGACGGTTCGGGGATGAGTGCCATTGGACTCGCTATGGCCGCCTTCGGCGCGGCCCTGGTGCTCACGGCGATGGTGCGCGTTTATGCGGTGCGCCGAGAGCTTCTGGATACCCCCAACGCCCGCAGTTCCCATACCGTGCCCACGCCGCGGGGCGGCGGTGTTTCCATCGTTCTGGTCTACCTGGTGGCCACGGCTTTCGCGGCGTTGGCCGGCTGGATCGATGCCGCCGCGGCGCTCGGCCTTGGCGGCGGCGCCTTGGGCGTCACCGCGGTGGGTTTCTGGGACGACCACGGCCACGTTTCCCGGCGGCTGCGCTTCGCCGTGCACCTGGGCGCGGCGGTGTGGGCGCTCGCCTGGCTCGGCGGCCTGCCGCCATTGCCGCTCGGTTCAGGGTCGGTGGATTTGGGCCTGGCGGGGGATGCGCTGGCGGCGGTGGCCATCGTCTGGCTACTCAACCTGTACAACTTCATGGACGGCATCGATGGCATAGCGGCCACGGAGGCCATTACGGTGGCTGCGGGTGGGGCGCTCATCTTGCTGCTCGGTGGCACCCCCGGGGCGGCTGGCTGGCTGTTCTGGCTGGCCGCCTCGGCCGCCGGCTTCCTGGTCTGGAACTGGCCGCCAGCCAGGATCTTCATGGGCGACGCGGGCAGCGGCTTCCTCGGTTTCGCTTTCGGCGCGCTCGCGGTGGCGACCAGCCACGGCGGCGCCATCAACCTGTGGAGCTGGGCGATCCTGCTGGCCGCCTTCATCGGCGACGCCACCTGGACGCTGCTGCGGCGCCTGGCCCGGCGGGACACCTGGTACGAGGCCCACCGCTCCCACGCCTACCAGATCGCCGCGCGGCGCTGGGGCAGCCATCTCAAGGTCACCCTGCTGGTGGGTGCCTTCAACCTGCTGTGGCTGCTGCCCCTGGCACTGCTCGCCGCGAACCGGCCGGGCTGGGGCTGGGCGCTGGCGCTGCTCGCCTACCTGCCGGTGGTGGCGGCGGGCGTGGGTCTCGGGGCGGGGCTGCCGGACGACCAGGTGTCGCGGCCGGTGGCCGGGTCTGGCGGCGGGCAACGCTCGGCGCGCCGTTCCTGAGCCGACGGGCAGATGGCCGAGGATGAATCGCCGAGGGGCTCGGCTCCTAGTGCGTCCGTGGAGGCGCATTTTCTGCACGGTGAGAGTCCGTGTCGGGGTAAGCCAAGGCCCCGTAGTCGAAGGTAACTGCGTCGTCGCGAGGCGGGGTGGAGAGCAACCGGAGGCGAACTGGCGGTCCGTAGGATGACGAACTCGATTCGGCGGTACGGGACGGCGAGCCCGCTAGGAGAAGGTGAAGCCTGAAACTCATCGGATGCGCTGGGATTGGCGTGGAAAGCGACATTCGGGTCCCCTCCGTGGTTGGAGACGGAACGCTGGGAAGGAAATGCGAGAGAAGCGGGGAGACCTGACCGCCGTGGTGACGGTGGGCAGGAGTCAGAGCCTTCGTAGTACTGAACGGTTCTGCTGCGGTCATGGCGAGGTGCTGCGGAAACGCGGACCCAAGAGCTGGAGGGCGTCCTCCGCCTAAAACCGTGGGTGGTGCCGGGAAAGCGCGAAGAACAGAAATCGCGCCGAGGGAAGGGAGGCAGGAAGGTGGATGGGTGAAGTCCGGAGGAGGTGAGCGCGTATGCAAAGGGTCGAGAGCGTCTCGCAAGAGGCTAAGCCAGACTCGTCCAACCCGGTGGAATGGCCGTGGGTGGACCGCACGATCTGGACGGAGCGCATGTTGGCGGCGCTGGGTAACGGCGTCCAAGGGACGAAGTGGTTCAGTCTGATCGACAAGGTGCATCGCCCCCAGACCCTGGAACGGGCGTGGCAGGATGTGCGGGCCAACCGGGGTTCAGCGGGGGTGGATGGCCAGAGTGTGCAGCGTTTTGAGGCCCATGCCGAGCGGTATCTGGCGGAGCTGGGAGAGGCGCTGGGAATTGGACGGTACCGACCGGATGCGGTGCGTCGGTGGAGATTCCGAAGGGGACAGGGACGCGTCCCCTGGGCATTCCGACGGTGAAGGACCGGATTGTGCAGGCGGCGATGAAGCGGGTGCTCGAGCCGATTTTCGAGCGCCAGTTTTTGCCGATGAGTTACGGGTTTCGCCCGGGTCGCGGGTGCAAGGATGCGCTGCGGGAAGTGGATGGGCTGGTTCGGGAGGGCTACACCCATGTGGTGGATGCCGACCTGGCCCAGTACTTCGACACCATCCCGCACGAAGCGTTGATGGCCCGGGTCGAGGACCGGATCAGCGATGGTCGGATCCTCGACCTGCTGCGCGCCTGGTTGCGCCAGGACGTGGTGGCGGAGATAGCGCGCTGGACGCCGACCCGGGGCTCGCCCCAAGGGGCGGTGATCAGTCCGTTACTCGCGAATCTGTACCTGCACGGGCTGGATGTACACATGACCCAGCGCGGCTATCGGATGGTTCGGTATGCTGACGACCTCGTGATCCTGTGTGCCAGTCCGGACGAAGCCCAGGAGGCGCTGCAGGAGTTGCGGCACTGGGTGGAGGCCAATGGTCTGCAACTGCACCCGGAGAAGACCCGTGTGGGGGATTGCCGGCAGCCCGGGAAGGCTTTGAGTTTCTCGGGTACCGGTTTGAAGCGGGACGGCGGTGGGTACGCAAGAAGAGCCGCAAGGCCCTTTACGACCGGGTCCGGGCCAAAACCCGGCGCAGTCGTGGGGATTCGCTGGCGCGGATTGTGGCCGACCTGAACCCGATGCTGCGTGGCTGGTTCGTGTATTTCCAGCACGCGCACCCGTGGACCTTTCCTCGCGTGGACGGTTTTGTCCGACGTCGATTACGGGCGCTGTTGCGCAAGCAGCAGAAGCGCCCGGGAGCGGGTCATTGTCAGTCCGACCATCTCCGCTGGCCGAACGCGTTCTTCGCTGCGGCTGGGCTTTTCACCATGACCGAAGCCCGGACGTTGGCGAGCCAATCCCGATGAGGTAACCACCGACTGGAGAGCCGTGTGCGGGAGAACCGCATGCACGGTTCGGAGGGCGGGGAGGGTCACTCCTTCCCGACCCCTATCATAGCTCGGCTCCTACAGGTGTTAATCGCGGAGGGGCTCTCGTGTCGTGTAGCATCCGGAACATGGTAAACGTGACGCGGAGGGAACCTACGATGCCCATCCGGCCTTGAAGCACGACATCTATGCTGCCCTGGAGGCCCTGCCGGAGGGTGTGGCCGGGGAGATCATCGATGGCCAGCTCCATACCCAGCCGCGGCCGGCGGGGTGCCACCTGCGTGCCACTTCGGTACTGGACCGTCGTCTCGGCGGTGCCTTTGACGATGGCGTCGGCGGGCCGGGCGGTTGGTGGATCCTGATCGAGCCCGAGATCCATTTCGTGCGCAACACCGAGGTGCTGGTACCGGATCTGGCAGGTTGGCGCCGCGAGCGCATGCCGGTGCTGCCGGAGGATCAGCGTTTCGAGGTGGTGCCGGACTGGGTGTGCGAAATCCTCTCACCGTCCACTGCGAGCAAGGACCGCGAGGTGAAGATGCCGGTCTACGCCGCCTATGGCGTGGCCTATGCCTGGCTGGTGGATCCGGGGCCGCGTACGTTGGAGACGTATGCCCTGCGCGATGGGGGCTGGGAATTGCTGCGGCGCTACGAAGAGGGTGACGTCGTGGATGCCGCCCCATTCGCCGAGGCTGGGTTCCGGGTGGCGGATCTCTGGGCGTAAGGGCGGAGACAGAGCCGGGAGCGGCCTTCCTGATGGACTGCGCCGGGTTGCTGTATCAATAACGGACGCCGGCTGCGCTTCGCGTATACGGCCTACGCGCTATGAGCCGGCGGGGGGTGTTGCCTGAGGCATTCTACACTCGCGGCAAGCCTTCTCGCCCCCCTCTCCCTTGCGCGGGAGAGATTGGGGGAGAAGGGCGATCTCTTTTCGGGCAAGACCGAGACTGCCTGCGGCATCCCAAGGTTCCGCTGCGCGCAACTTTGGGCTACGGCGGGTGGTGTCCGGCGCCGTCCCGGTGACCCCGGGGCCTCGCCGAAGTTCGCCGCAGGGCAGGTTGCGAAGAAACCTATCATGGGCCTGGGGCCGGCACTGCGCCCGGCCTCGTGGCAGGCGACCGCCGCAGATGGTCGATACCGCCCGCGGCGTTGCGCTAGACCTGCCCTGACGCAGGATGTGAACCCCCGGCAAGGATGCGCGATGCCCGACCAATCTATCTCCGACGACCACGACAGCCCCTGGAAGGAGGCGCTGGAGCGCTACTTCCCGGAGTTCCTGGCGCTGCTCTTTCCCGAGGTCCACGCCGGCAACGACTGGTCCCGCGGCCACAGCTTTCTCGACAAGGAGCTCCAGCAGGTGGTGCGTGACGCCGAGGCCGGCCGGCGCCACGCCGACAAGCTGGTGCGGGTGTGTGCCGCCGACGGGGCCGAGACCTGGGTGTTGGTGCACGTGGAGGTGCAGGGCCGGCCGGAGGCGGCCTTCGCCGAGCGGATGTTCACCTATCACTACCGTCTTCTGGATCGCTACGCCCGTGACGTGGTGAGTCTGGCCGTGCTGGCCGACGCCTCGCCGGGCTTTCGGCCAAGCAGCTACCGCCGCGGGCGCTGGGGTTGTGAGTTGGCCTTTCGCTTCCCGGTGGCGAAGCTGCTGGACTGGGCGGCCGAGCCGGCCTGGTCAAAGCTGGAGGCGAGCGAGAGCTGCTTCGCCCTGGTGGTGATGGCGCAGATCCGGGCGCGGGCGACGCGCGATGCCGAGCAGCGCCGGGCCTGGAAGTTCCGCCTGGTGCGGCTGATGTATGATCGGCGCTACAGCCGCGATGTTATACTGGAGTTGTTCCGGGTGATCGACTGGATGATCCGGTTGCCCGAGGATCTGGAAGAGGCGTTTCGTGAAGAACTCTACCAACTGGAGGAGGCCAAGCGCATGCCTTATGTGACCACCGTGGAGCGTGCCGGCATCGAGAAGGGCCTGCAACAGGGTCTGGCGCAGGGTCAGAAGCAGGGCCAGAAGCAGGGTGAGGCTGCGGTGCTGCTGCGCCAGCTCACCCGCAAGTTTGGCCTGGCGGCGGCCGAGGCCCACCGCGCACCCATCGAGGCCGCCGACGCCGAGACGCTGCTCGCCTGGAGCGAGCGCATCCTCGATGCCGAAACACCCGAAGACATCTTCGACGCGGAGTAAACGCCGAAGCGGTGCTCGAAGACCCAACGGTGCTCCGCCCCATCGGGCTACGGCGGGGGGCTACGGCGGGCGCCATGAAGGCATTGGCCTCTGCCGCCCCTCTTCCCTCTCCTCTAGGCGGGAAGGATCCTTTCGCTGGAAAGACCAAGTGAATCGCCGAGGGGGCTCGGTTCCCACATGGGTTAATCGCCGAGGGGGCTCGGCTCCTAGTGCGTCCGTGGAGGCGCATTTTCTGCACGGTGAGAGTCCGTGTCGGGGTAAGCCAAGGCCCCGTAGTCGAAGGTAACTGCGTCGTCGCGAGGCGGGGTGGAGAGCAACCGGAGGCGAACTGGCGGTCCGTAGGATGACGAACTCGATTCGGCGGTACGGGACGGCGAGCCCGCTCAGGAGAAGGTGAAGCCTGAAAATCATCGGATGCGCTGGGATTGGCGTGGAAAGCGACATTCGGGTCCCCTCCGTGGTTGGAGACGGAACGCTGGGAAGGAAATGCGAGAGAAGCGGGGAGACCTGACCGCCGTGGTGACGGTGGGCAGGAGTCAGAGCCTTCGTAGTACTGAACGGTTCTGCTGCGGTCATGGCGAGGTGCTGCGGAAACGCGGACCCAAGAGTTGGAGGGCGTCCTCCGCCTAAAGCCGTGGGTGGTGCCGGGAAAGCGCGAAGAACAGAAATCGCGCCGAGGGAAGGGAGGCAGGAAGGTGGATGGGTGAAGTCCGGAGGAGGTGAGCGCGTATGCAAAGGGTCGAGAGTGTCTCGCAAGAGGCTAAGCCAGACTCGTCCAACCCGGTGGAATGGCCGTGGGTGGACCGCACGATCTGGACGGAGCGCATGTTGGCGGCGCTGGGTAACGGCGTCCAAGGGACGAAGTGGTTCAGTCTGATCGACAAGGTGCATCGCCCCCAGACCCTGGAACGGGCGTGGCAGGATGTGCGGGCCAACCGGGGTGCAGCGGGGGTGGATGGCCAGAGCGTGCAGCGTTTTGAGGCCCATGCCGAGCGGTATCTGGCGGAGCTGGGAGAGGCGCTGGGAATTGGACGGTACCGACCGGATGCGGTGCGTCGGGTGGAGATTCCGAAGGGACAGGGACGCGTCCCCTGGGCATTCCGACGGTGAAGGACCGGATCGTGCAGGCGGCGATGAAGCGGGTGCTCGAGCCGATTTTCGAGCACCAGTTTTTGCCGATGAGTTACGGGTTTCGCCCGGGTCGCGGGTGCAAGGATGCGCTGCGGGAAGTGGATGGGCTGGTTCGAGGAGGGCTGCACCCATGTGGTGGATGCCGACCTGGCCCAGCTACTTCGACACCATCCCGCACGAAGCGTTGATGGCCCGGGTCGAGGACCGGATCAGCGATGGTCGGATCCTCGACCTGCTGCGCGCCTGGTTGCGCCAGGACGTGGTGGCGGAGATAGCGCGCTGGACGCCGACCCGGGGCTCGCCCCGAGGGGCGGTGATCAGTCCGTTACTCGGCGAATCTGTACCTGCACGGGCTGGATGTACACATGACCCAGCGCGGCTATCGGATGGTTCGGTATGCTGACGACCTCGTGATCCTGTGTGCCAGTCCGGACGAAGCCCAGGAGGCGCTGCAGGAGTTGCGGCACTGGGTGGAGGCCAATGGTCTGCAACTGCACCCGGAGAAGACCCGTGTGGGGGATTGCCGGCAGCCCGGGGAAGGCTTTGAGTTTCTCGGGTACCGGTTCGAAGCGGGACGGCGGTGGGTACGCAAGAAGAGCCGCAAGGCCCTTTACGACCGGGTCCGGGCCAAAACCCGGCGCAGTCGTGGGGATTCGCTGGCGCGGATTGTGGCCGACCTGAACCCGATGCTGCGTGGCTGGTTCGTGTATTTCCAGCACGCGCACCCGTGGACCTTTCCTCGCGTGGACGGTTTTGTCCGACGTCGATTACGGGCGCTGTTGCGCAAGCAGCAGAAGTGCCCGGGAGCGGGTCATTGTCAGTCCGAGCATCTCCGCTGGCCGAACGCGTTCTTCGCTGCGGCTGGGCTTTTCACCATGACCGAAGCCCGGACGTTGGCGAGCCAATCCCGATGAGGTAACCACCGACTGGAGAGCCGTGTGCGGGAGAACCGCATGCACGGTTCGGAGGGCGGGGAGGGTCACTCCTTCCCGACCCCTATCGGGGGGCGATTTGCGAGGTAGGTGTAGGAGGCCAGCCCTCTGGCCGATTGGTCGGCGAAGGTAGGCGAGGGTTTTGGATATATAAGGGGGGGCAGTGAAGCTCGACAAGTGGAAAGGGACGATCCCGTATGCACGCACCCTGGCGTTCGTGCATGACTTGGTGTGGGTGCCGCTGGCGCTGCTGCTGGCCTATTGGTTGCGCCTGGATTTCCGCTGGCCTCCTGAGCCGTATATAGGGGAGCTTTGGGTGTTGATGGCGCTCGCGGTGCCGGTGCAGGCCGTGGCGTTCTGGTGGTTCGGACTCTATCGGGGGGTGTGGCGTTTCGCCTCCATTCCCGATCTGATGCGGATCCTCTATGCGGTGTGGCTCGGAGCGGCGGTGATTTTTCTTGGCCACTTTCTCGTGGCGCGCCTGGAAGGGGTGCCGCGCTCCATCATGGTGCTATATCCGGTGCTGCTCACCATGGGGCTGACGGGGCCGCGGCTCATCTATCGCTGGTTCAAGGACCATCGCTTGCGCCTCGCACCGAAGGAGGGGCAGCGGGTGCTGATCCTGGGGGCGGGGCAGGCCGGTGAGTTACTGGCGCGCGACCTGTTGCAGGACGAGAACTATCAGCCGGTGGCGTTCCTCGATGACGCGCCGGAGAAGCACGGGCGGGAGCTGCACGGCATCCGGGTGCGGGGCGGTATCGACGCGTTGGGAGAGAAACTCTCCGATCTGGCTATCGACGTGGTCCTCGTGGCCATGCCCTCGGCGGGGCGGGACACCATGCGCCGCATCGTGGAGGAGTGTAATGCCCAGGGGGTGCGCTGCGTGACGCTGCCCTCCATCGAGGAGCTGCCGGACTCCCAGGTGAGTATGGCCCAGCTCCGGGAGGTGCGTATCGAGGACCTGCTGGGTCGTGAGATCATCGAGTTGGACGACGCGGGCTTACACGGCCTGCTGGAGGGCAAGCGGGTGCTGGTGACGGGGGCCGGTGGGTCCATCGGCTCGGAGCTGTGCCGGCAGGTGTGGGACTATGGTCCGGAACGGTTGATCATGCTGGACCACGGGGAGTTCAATCTCTACCGCATCGAGGGAGAGATGCGGGTTCGGGCGCAGGACGGCCGTATTCGGGCCCACCTCGGAGACGTGCGCGACGAGGTACGCATGCGTTGGGTGTTCGAGACCCACCGCCCTCATATCGTGCTCCATGCCGCGGCCTACAAGCACGTGCCCCTGGTGGAGGAGAACCCGGGTGAGGGCATCAGGACGAACGTGTTCGGTACCCGTATGGTCGCCGACCTGGCGGTGGAATATCGGGTGGAGAAGTTCCTGCTGGTCTCCACCGACAAGGCGGTGAACCCCACCAACGTGATGGGCGCCAGCAAGCGCACCGCGGAGGTGTACTGCCAGGCCCGCAACGCCCACGGCGACACCGCCTTCATCACCACCCGTTTCGGCAATGTCCTGGGTTCGGCGGGCTCCGTGGTGCCCCTGTTCCGGCGCCAGATCGAGGAGGGCGGCCCGGTCACCGTCACCCATCCCGAGATCACGCGCTTCTTCATGACCATCCCCGAGGCGGTGAGCCTGATCCTTCAGGCGGCGGCCATGGGCAAGGGCGGTGAGGTATTCGTGTTGGACATGGGGGAGCCGGTGAAGATCGTCGACCTCGCCCGGGAGATGATCCGCCTGTCGGGGCGGGAGCCGGATGTGGACATCGCCATCCAATATATCGGGCTGCGCCCCGGGGAGAAGCTCCACGAGGAGCTGTTCCACCGCGACGAGAACCTGTTGGGTACCGCCCATCCCAAGATCCTGCTGGCCCGGGCCCGTCAAGTAGCCTGGCGGGTCCTGCAGGACGAGCTGGCGGAACTGGCCGGCGCCTGCACGGCGCGGGATGACGATGCGGTGCGTCACCTGCTGCGCCAAGTGGTCCCCGAATACCAGGAGTCTCACGCGACGGAGGCCTTGAGCCCGCCGGAGGCGGTCGGGGTCGGCACGGTGCATTGACGCCGGGAACGTGCCGGCGGCGGTGTCCTGTCGAAGAGGGGCGGAGAGTGCGGTCGATCAAATGGGGATTTTTGTGGCAGCGGCGCCTCGCCGCGATTGGCTCTGGGAATCGCGACGCGGGCGTCGCTCCAACAGGTAATCGAAGTCGGGGTGTTGTAGGACCGGCGCCCCGCCGCGATGGGTTGAAGATTGAATCCGCGGGCGTGCGTTTGCCGCTCGTTGGTTGCTACAGGACCGCTCGCGTCGTGTAGTATCCAGAACATGGTGAACGTGACGCGGAAGGAACCTACGATGCCCCATCCGGTCCTGCAGCACGATATCTATGGCGCTCTGGAAGCCCTGCCGGAGGGTGTGACCGGGGAGATCATCGATGGCCAGCTCCATACCCAGCCGCGGCCGGCGGGGCCGCACGCGTTGGCCAGCTCGAACCTGGGCGGGGAACTGCATCAGCCGTATGGACGGGGTCGAGGAGGCCCCGGCGGTTGGTGGATCATCGATGAGCCCGAGATCCATTTCGTACGCAACACCGAGGTGTTGGTACCGGATCTTGCGGGCTGGCGCCGGGAGCGGATGCCGGTGCTGCCGGAGGATCAGCGTTTCGAGGTGGTGCCGGACTGGGTCTGCGAAATTCTCTCACCGTCCACCGCGAGCCGGGACCGCGAGGTGAAGATGCCGGTATACGCGGCATACGGGGTTGCCTGGGCGTGGATCGTCGATCCCGGGCCGCGGACGCTGGAGGCGTACGCACTGCGTGACGGGCGTTGGGTACTGCAGCGGCACTTGGAGGCGTCTGACACGGTGGCGGCAGAGCCTTTCGAGGCGGCGGCGTTCCGTGTGGAGGACCTCTGGCGGTAACGCGGCGGGCATCGCCGAGGGGGCTCGGCTCCTAGTGCGTCCGTGGAGGCGCATTTTCTGCACGGTGAGAGTCCGTGTCGGGGTAAGCCAAGGCCCCGTAGTCGAAGGTAACTGCGTCGTCGCGAGGCGGGGTGGAGAGCAACCGGAGGCGAACTGGCGGTCCGTAGGATGACGAACTCGATTCGGCGGTACGGGACGGCGAGCCCGCTAGGAGAAGGTGAAGCCTGAAAATCATCGGATGCGCTGGGATTGGCGTGGAAAGCGACATTCGGGTCCCCTCCGTGGTTGGAGACGGAACGCTGGGAAGGAAATGCGAGAGAAGCGGGGAGACCTGACCGCCGTGGTGACGGTGGGCAGGAGTCAGAGCCTTCGTAGTACTGAACGGTTCTGCTGCGGTCATGGCGAGGTGCTGCGGAAACGCGGACCCAAGAGCTGGAGGGCGTCCTCCGCCTAAAACCGTGGGTGGTGCCGGGAAAGCGCGAAGAACAGAAATCGCGCCGAGGGAAGGGAGGCAGGAAGGTGGATGGGTGAAGTCTGGAGGAGGTGAGCGCGTATGCAAAGGGTCGAGAGTGTCTCGCAAGAGGCTAAGCCAGACTCGTCCAACCCGGTGGAATGGCCGTGGGTGGACCGCACGATTTGGACGGAGCGCATGTTGGCGGCGCTGGGTAACGGCGTCCAAGGGACGAAATGGTTCAGTCTGATCGACAAGGTGCATCGCCCCCAGACCCTGGAACGGGCGTGGCAGGATGTGCGGGCCAACCGGGGTTCAGCGGGGGTGGATGGCCAGAGTGTGCAGCGTTTTGAGGCCCATGCCGAGCGGTATCTGGCGGAGCTGGGAGAGGCGCTGGGAATTGGACGGTACCGACCGGATGCGGTGCGTCGGGTGGAGATTCCGAAGGGGACAGGGACGCGTCCCCTGGGCATTCCGACGGTGAAGGACCGGATTGTGCAGGCGGCGATGAAGCGGGTGCTCGAGCCGATTTTCGAGCACCAGTTTTTGCCGATGAGTTACGGGTTTCGCCCGGGTCGCGGGTGCAAGGATGCGCTGCGGGAAGTGGATGGGCTGGTTCGGGAGGGCTACACCCATGTGGTGGATGCCGACCTGGCCCAGTACTTCGACACCATCCCGCACGAAGCGTTGATGGCCCGGGTCGAGGACCGGATCAGCGATGGTCGGATCCTCGACCTGCTGCGCGCCTGGTTGCGCCAGGACGTGGTGGCGGAGATAGCGCGCTGGACGCCGACCCGGGGCTCGCCCCAAGGGGCGGTGATCAGTCCGTTACTCGCGAATCTGTACCTGCACGGGCTGGATGTACACATGACCCAGCGCGGCTATCGGATGGTTCGGTATGCTGACGACCTCGTGATCCTGTGTGCCAGTCCGGACGAAGCCCAGGAGGCGCTGCAGGAGTTGCGGCACTGGGTGGAGGCCAATGGTCTGCAACTGCACCCGGAGAAGACCCGTGTGGGGGATTGCCGGCAGCCCGGGAAGGCTTTGAGTTTCTCGGGTACCGGTTTGAAGCGGGACGGCGGTGGGTACGCAAGAAGAGCCGCAAGGCCCTTTACGACCGGGTCCGGGCCAAAACCCGGCGCAGTCGTGGGGATTCGCTGGCGCGGATTGTGGCCGACCTGAACCCGATGCTGCGTGGCTGGTTCGTGTATTTCCAGCACGCGCACCCGTGGACCTTTCCTCGCGTGGACGGTTTTGTCCGACGTCGATTACGGGCGCTGTTGCGCAAGCAGCAGAAGCGCCCGGGAGCGGGTCATTGTCAGTCCGACCATCTCCGCTGGCCGAACGCGTTCTTCGCTGCGGCTGGGCTTTTCACCATGACCGAAGCCCGGACGTTGGCGAGCCAATCCCGATGAGGTAACCACCGACTGGAGAGCCGTGTGCGGGAGAACCGCATGCACGGTTCGGAGGGCGGGGAGGGTCACTCCTTCCCGACCCCTATCGGGTGGGTTCGATTAGCGATGTAGGTGTAGGAGGCCAGCCCTCTGGCCGATTTGGCCGGTGGGGTGCGATGTAGGAGGCCAGCCCTCTGGCCGATTGGTGGGCGGGGGTGCGGTCGTCGAGGATGAATCGCCGAGAGGCTCGGCTCCTGTGAGGGCTCTCATCCCTATACCCCACGATCTTGACTGCGAATCCGCCTCGGGCTAGCGTTTGTTGAAATGTTCAACAAACGAGGTGCTCTCGCATGGCGACGGTTAATTTCAGTGTCCCGGATGAGGTCAAGGAGGCCTTCAACGCCGAATTTGAGGGGCAGAACAAGAGCGCCATCATCGCCAACCTCATGCGCGAGGCCGTGGAGCGGGCCCGTCGTCGGCAACGCAGCCGGGTGGCCATTCAGCATATCCTGGAACGCCGGGCCAAGGCCCCTGGCCGGTCTGATGAGGAATTGCGGGAGTCGAGGCAAGAGGGGCGGCCTTGACCTTGGTTCTTGACGCGAGCGTCGTGCTCAAGTGGTTTTTCAGGGACCGCGGGGACGAAGCCCATGCCGATAATGCGTTGGCGATTCTCTATGCGCTGGATGCTGGGACGGTACGGTTGCTGGAGCCGCCCCATTTCGTTGCCGAGATGGCCGCAGTGCTGGCACGTGAGAATCCGGATGGGGCCTTGGATGACCTGGTGAATCTCGAGGCCCTGGACTGGCGACTGACGGCGGAGCAGGGAATCTATGCGACGGCGGTGGAACTGTCCGCCAGCCTCGGTCATCACCTCTTCGACACCCTGTATCACGCCACGGCCCTCCATGAGCCGGGCGCAACCCTGGTGACTGCCGACGAGCGGTACTACAAAAAAGCTAAAGTAATCGGAAGGATCGTCCTTTTGCACCGGCTTGAGCTACCGGGGCGTTGAAGCGTGCATCCCGCGCCTCACGGGTCCGTTTCCGTCCGGGGGGTGTCCAGGGGACGATCCCGGGTCCTCATGTTCCGGGTAGGGCGCCGGGGCGGTTCGCGGTAAGATGGCTGCTCCAGTGGACACGGAAGCCGGAGGATGCCAGCCCATGAGCCTGCCCTTGAGAGACCATCAACACCATACCTACGCCGATTACCTGACTTGGCCCGAGGAGGAGCGCTACGAGCTCATCGACGGCGTCGCTTACGCTATGGCACCGGCCCCGGGGCGCCGCCACCAGGAGGTGGTTGTGGAGATGCTGCGCCAGATTGCCGATGCCCTGGAGGGCCATCCCTGCAGGGTCTACGTGGCGCCCTTCGACGTGCGCCTGCCCCGGGGCAGTGAGGCGGACGAGGCCATCGATACCGTCGTCCAGCCGGACCTCTCGGTGATCTGTGACGCCGCGAAGCTGGACGACCGGGGTTGCCGCGGGGCACCGGACTGGGTCATCGAGGTGATCTCCCCGTCCACCGCCAGCCACGATCAGGTGAAGAAGCGCGACGTCTACGAGCGGGCGGGGGTGAAGGAGCTGTGGCTGGTGCACCCTGCCGATGGCATCGTCAGCGTCTATACCCTGGCGGCGGGTGGCTATGGCAAACCGCGGATCAACGAGTTGGAGGGCTGCCTCCTGAGCGCCGTCCTGCCCCAGGTGGAGATCCACTGGGCGCGGGTGCTGCGCTGAATAGCATCCAGTAACGGCATGGCCTTTTAAGATCCGCTAAACTGCCCCGGTTTCGCCATTTCTATCGAGGAGTGATTATGTCCGACAGGATCAAGAAGGCGGTATTTCCGGTTGCCGGTCTGGGCACCCGTTTCCTGCCCGCCACCAAGGCCAACCCCAAGGAGATGCTACCCATCGTCGACAAGCCGCTGATTCAGTACGCGGTGGAGGAGGCGGTGAGTGCGGGGGCTACGGAGTTGGTGTTCATCACCGGGCGCAACAAGCGCTCCATACCGGACCACTTCGATCGCATGCCCGAGCTTGAGTACGAGCTGGAGGAGCGGGGCAAGCGGGAGATGCTGGAGCAGGTGCGGAATATCGTGCCGCCCCATGTGACGTGCATCTACATACGCCAGGCGGAACCTCTGGGCCTGGGCCATGCGGTGTTGTGCGCCAGGCCGGTGGTAGGTAACGAACCGTTCTCGGTGATCCTCGCGGACGACCTCATCGACGGTTTCGGCAACAGCTGCCTGCAGCAGATGGTGGACCAGTATGACAAGCACGGGTGCAGCGTCGTGGCGGTGCAGCAGGTGGACCCCAATGAGACGGACAAATATGGCATCGTGCGGGCCACCGAGGTGGCGGAGCGCACGTCCCGGGTGGAGGAAATGGTGGAGAAGCCAGCGCCCGCGGACGCCCCCTCCACCCTGGCGGTGGTGGGGCGTTACATCCTGACGCCGCGGATCTTCGATCTGCTGGAGACCACCGGCCGCGGAGCCGGCGGGGAGATCCAGCTTACCGACGCCATCGCGGCGTTGTTAAAGGAGGAGCAGGTGCTGGCCTGGGAATTCATCGGCAAGCGCTACGACTGCGGCAGCAAGCTGGGCTACCTGGAGGCCACGGTGGAATACGCCCTCAAGCACGAGGAACTCAAGGCGGATTTCTGCAATTACCTCCGGGAACTGGCGGAAGGGGACGTGTGCCGGCCCCATGAGTGAGGGGGCGACTCCAAGTACACCCTATGCAGATTACCTCACTTGGCCCGGAGGCGAGCGGTACGAACTCATCGGCATCGAGGGCCTCCCTAGTGAGGCAGGTCCAGCTTCTCGCCGATGCGGGTGAGTAGTGCTTCCAAGTCTTTGACGGAAGCGACGGCGAGATTTAAGAACGCCGCGTTTTTCTCAGGGTCATCCGGATATTCGTGGGCGAATCCGTTCCTGATGGCCCTAAGTTCCTGCCATCGTTGTGCACTTGGCACGTATCCGAGCTTTTCCAGACGATTCAGCTTATCCAGCATGGGGCGATCTTCATAGGGTTCCTGAAGATAAGCGAGTACAGCCGGCAGCAGACGGGATCCTATGGCATCCTGCAGCTTGCCGAAGCGAAGTACGAATTGGTCCAGGACTTGTACTGTGTCATCGTCGAATTTCTCCAATTCACTTCCGTTCAAGGGGACCTTCGGATCCAGATCTTCCAGTGCATGACGCATATGGTGCATGTGCCGCCCACACTCGCGCCACGCATCGTGCAGCCTTCGCTCCGCGATCTCGACGGTCATAAAGGCACTCCCGTTTCTTCGGCTATCTTGAAGATTAGCGGGTGTGTGCGGCGCCCTGGGTAGTTGATCAGAAGGTCCAGCTTTTGGTCGCCCAGCTGCTGTTGTAAATGACTCTGGAAGGCAATTTCGGCGCGTGCGATCTCGGTTACGTCGCGACTCGGGGTTTCAATTAGTAAATCGATGTCACCGCCACGGGCGGAGTCGTCCGCGCGCGAGCCGAACAAACGCACGGTCGCTTTCTCCCCGAAGTGATCGCGGACGGCCTCGCGGATTATCCGACGCTGCTTGGCACTTAAACGCATACGACAACATCCAGGTCGGTGCCCGTGTTTTTTCGTCCCCGAATCGGTTTCGTGATCATATTGTGATTATCGGCGATTCGCCGGGCGGTTCAAACAGGCCCGTGAGATGGGCGCCACCGGCGTCCTGCGGTTCACCGAAGCCGTTACCTGGCTATTGACCAGGCGGGCGGTCTGGCAGTAATATCCGCGGCTCTTTTCCCCGGTAGCTCAGTCGGTAGAGCAGCTGGCTGTTAACCAGCGGGTCGGCAGTTCGAGCCTGTCCCGGGGAGCCAATTTCCTCTCTGAGGTCCGCGCCTTTCCAGGTATTATGGCCGGCGTGTAGGGTGGAACAAGCGCAGCGGTTCCACCGTTGCGGCGGCATGGTGTTGTCCCGGTTCTCGCCCGGCAGGTCCGCTGCGCTTGACCTGCCCTACATCGCCGTAAGGATGCGTAGGGTGGAACAAGCGCAGCGGTTCCACCGTTGCAGCGGCATGGTGCTGCTCACCCCGGTTCCCGGCCGGCAGGTCCGCTGCGCTTGACCTGCCCTACATCGCCGTAAGGATGCGTAGGGTGGAACAAGCGCAGCGGTTCCACCGTTGCAGCGGCACGGTGCTGCCCACCCCGGTTCCCGCCCTGCAGGTCCGCTGCGCTTGACCTGCCCTACATCGCCGCAAGGAAGCGTAGGGTGGAACAAGCGCAGCGGTTCCACCGTTGCGGCGGCATGGTGTTGTCCCGGTTCCCGCCCTGCAGGTCCGCTGCGCTTGACCTGCCCTACATCGCCGTAAGGATGCGTGGTGACGTAGCCCGGATAGCGGTTGGAGCGCCGTGTGGGGTGCTCCCGGGTTTGCTGACCCTGCTCAGCCGAGGACGGCCTTGAGCTTGTCCAGGGCGGCGTCCAGGTTGGCCATGCTGGTGGCGAAGGACAGGCGCATGTAGCCCGGTGCGCCGAAGGCCGAGCCGGGCACCAGGGCCACGCCGGCCTCCTGGAGCAGGAACTCCGCCATCTCCACGTCGTTGCGCACCCCATCCATGCCCGCGATGGCCTCCTCGAAGCTGGGAAAAAGGTAGAAGGCCCCCTGGGCGGGCAGGCAGCGCACGCCCTTGATGGCATTCAGGCGTTCCAGCACGCTGTCGTGACGCTCCTTGAACACCCCGATCATCTCACCGATGAGGGACTGGTCCCCGTTCAGGGCTGCCACCGCGGCCTTCTGGGCGATGGAGGTGGGGTTGGAGGTGCTCTGGGACTGGATCTTCTTCATGCCCTTGATCACATCCTCCGGCCCGGCGGCGTAGCCGATGCGCCAGCCGGTCATGGAATAGGCCTTGGAGACCCCGTTCAGCACGATGGTACGTTCGTATAACTCGGGTGCCACCATGAGGATGTTGCTGAAGGGCTCCTGGCCCCACACGATGTGCTCGTAGATATCATCGGTGCAGACGAGGACATTGGGGTGGCGTTTCAGCACCTCGGCGATGGCCCGGAGTTCGTCCCGGCCGTAGCACACGCCCGTGGGATTCGACGGGCTGTTGATGAGGAACATGCGGGTCTGGTCGGTGATCGCCGCCTCCACCTGGGAGGGTGTGACCTTGAAGCCGGTCTCCATGCCGGCGCGCAGGATCACCGGCTCCCCATCGGCCAGCATCACCATGTCCGGGTAGGATACCCAGTAGGGCGCCGGGATGATGACCTCCGCGCCCGGGTCCAGCAGGGCCTGGGCCAGGTTGTAGAAGGCCTGCTTGGCGCCGCAGCTGACGATCACCTGGTCGCGGCTGAACTTCAGCCCGTTGTCCCGCTCGAACTTGTCCTGGATGGCCTGCTTGAGTTCGGCGATGCCGTCCACCGCGGTGTATTTGGTGAAGCCCTCGTCCAGGGCCTGCTTGGCGGCATCCTTGATGTGGTCCGGGGTGTCGAAGTCGGGCTCTCCGGCGCCGAGACCGATGATGTCATGGCCGGCCGCGCGCAGTTCGGCCGCCCGGCTGGTGACGGCCAGCGTGGCGGAGGGACGGACTCGGCGGATGCGGGCGGAGAGGGGGATGTCCACGTAATGTCCTCTGTGACGATCTGTGTAATGGGGCAGTAATATACTTTAGCCGCCGGGCCTCGCGTAACCCGCAGGGGCGCACTTTCCCAAATTTCTGCAATGGGTTACCGCTTTCTCCGGCCGGCCCGTCGACGTTAAGGTTCAAACCATGTCCAAAGCCTTCGAGCTCTGCTCCAACTACCAGCCGGCCGGCGACCAGCCCGCGGCCATAGAGGCCCTCGTGGCGGGCCTCGAGGACGGGCTCGCCCACCAGACCCTGCTCGGCGTCACGGGCTCCGGCAAGACCTTCACCATGGCCAATGTGATCCAGACGGTGCAACGCCCCGCCATGGTGATGGCCCCCAACAAGACCCTGGCGGCCCAGCTCTACGGCGAGATGCGCGAGTTCTTCCCCAGGAACGCCGTGGAGTACTTCGTTTCCTATTACGACTACTACCAGCCCGAGGCCTACGTGCCGTCCTCCGATGTGTACATCGAGAAGGACGCCTCCGTGAACGAGCACATCGAGCAGATGCGCCTGTCGGCCACCAAGGCCATCATGGAGCGCCGGGACGTGGTGGTGGTGGCCACCGTGTCCGCAATCTACGGCCTCGGTGATCCGCAATCCTACCTGGGTATGGTGCTGCACCTGGCCCGCGGCCACACCATGGACCAGCGCACCATCCTGCGGCGCCTCGCCGAACTCCAGTACACCCGCAACGATGTGGAACTGCGGCGCGCCACCTTCCGCGCCCGCGGTGATGTCATCGACATCTTTCCCGCCGAGTCCGACGAGGAGGCGGTGCGGGTGGAACTGTTCGACGACGAGATCGAGTCCCTGGCGTACTTCGACCCCCTCACCGGCGAGGTGCGCCGCCGGGTGCCGCGTCTCACCATCTACCCCAAGAGCCACTACGTGACGCCGCGCCAGACCGTGCTGGATACCATCGAGGCCGTCAAGGTGGAGCTCAAGGAACGCCTGGAGCATCTGCGCTCCGTGGACAAGCTGGTGGAGGCCCAGCGCCTGGAGCAGCGCACCATGTTCGACATCGAGATGATGAACGAGCTGGGCTACTGCAAGGGCATCGAGAACTATTCCCGCTACCTGTCGGGACGCAATCCCGGCGAGCCGCCGCCGACCCTGCTGGATTATCTGCCCGCGGATGCCATCGTTTTCCTGGACGAGAGCCATGTCACCGTGCCCCAGATCGGCGGCATGTACCGCGGCGACCGTTCCCGCAAGGAGACCCTGGTGGAGTACGGCTTTCGCCTGCCCTCGGCCCTGGACAACCGGCCCCTGCGTTTCGAGGAGTTCGAGCGCATGGTGGGCCAGATCATCCATGTCTCCGCCACCCCCGGCCCCTACGAGCTGGAGCATTCCGAAGGTCAAGTGGTGGAGCAGGTGGTGCGGCCCACCGGCCTCGTGGACCCGGAGGTGGAGGTGCGTCCCGTGGGTACCCAGGTGGACGACCTGCTGTCGGAGATCCACCTGCGGGTGGCCGCCAAGGCCCGGGTGCTGGTCACCACCCTCACCAAGCGCATGGCCGAGGATCTCACGGACTATCTGGCCGAGCACGGCGTCAAGGTCCGGTACCTGCACTCGGACATCGACACCGTGGAGCGCATGGAGATCCTGCGGGACCTGCGCCTCGGCGAGTTCGACGTGCTGGTGGGTATCAACCTGTTGCGGGAGGGCCTGGATATCCCCGAGGTCTCCCTGGTGGCCATCCTCGATGCCGACAAGGAAGGCTTCCTGCGTTCGGAGCGCTCCCTCATCCAGACCATCGGCCGGGCCGCCCGCAACCTCCACGGCCGCACCATCCTCTATGCCGATACCATGACCGGCTCCATGACCCGCGCCATCGACGAGACGGACCGGCGCCGTACCAAGCAGGTGGCCCATAACCTGGCCCACGGCATCACCCCCAAGTCGGTGGAAAAGGCCGTGGCCGATGTCATGCAAAGCGGCTTTGCTGGTGCGCCCATGCCGGCCCGGCGCTTCGCCAAGGTGGCCGAGGAGATGGAACAATATGCCGCCCTCTCCGAGGCCGAATTGCACCGCCGCATCGAGGCCCTGGAAAAGGACATGTACCGGGCCGCCGACAACCTCGACTTCGAAGAGGCCGCCCGCCTGCGAGACGAGATCCACCACATCCGCAACGCCACCCTCATTCCGGGGACAGTATACTAATTAGTGCCTGCACGAAAACCCGTATTTCCCGGCAAATTCCCAGCGTGACACTCAGGTACTGATGGCCGGTGTTCCACCTTGGCGACTGTTTTGAGATGCGTGGCGTCATCCAATGCGAATGCTTCGCATTGATGGTGATGTGCAGACGCTCCTCTCCTGTCCGCGTGGCGCGGTATCGGCTTCGGAGCGCTGCTCAGGCAGCCTTTCGGTAGGGGCCGCGCCTTCGCCGCTCCCGCTCTTGTTCTTGCTGACGCAGCAGCGCGCCAAGGCGGTGAATGTTGCGTGCGAGCACGGCCAGCGCCACATAGCGCTTGAAGCCCTCGATGCCGTGGTCCGGACACTTGTCCAGACCATGAACCTCCAGGGCATTGATGGCCGACTCCACCGCCGAATGGCGATGGCGCAGGCGCAGAAATTCCTCATCACTCTCGCGCACCTTGTCGGCCTGAGAGAGACGACCCTTCTTCGGCAGGACCACCCGCTCCAGACGCTCAGCCAAGGCCGCCTGGTTGGCTGGACTGTGGAAGCCCTTGTCCATGCTAACAGCGCGCAGTGGCGCAAATCGCTCCTTCGTCTCCTCAACCATCGGCACGGCCACCTGATCATCGGTGCACATCTGCATCACCTGGTGGTGCAGGATGAAACGGTCGCTGTCCTCCATCACGCACACCCGCAACCCCAACTCCACCGGCACCCCGGCCTTGCCCTTGCTGATCCACTCGGTGTGGGGCTCGAACAACGAGAAGACCTTCTCATTGTGGGGGATGCGCTCGCCCTGGAGCACGCGGCGGCGGATCTGATCGATCTGCCGATTGGCGTGGGTCATGAATTCATCAAGCTCGCGCAGCAGCCCCTCGCTCAGCGCACAGGAGGCCGGCACTTTCTGGCGGATCTGCTCGGCACGGGTCAGGTGGTCCTCGGCCAGTTCCAGGTAGGTGCCGTGGGCCTCGGCGATATCCTGCAGTTTGGCTTGACGCTTGTCTTCGTCCTTGGAGGTGGAGTGTTTGAGCCGCTGGACGATTCGGTACTGGCGCTTAAACTGGCGCTGATGGTGGGCATGCTGACGCCAACCGGGCAGCGCGTGGAGTTCGGCCAGTTCGGTGCTCAAATCGATGACCTTACGGATGGCGTCGAGCAGCAAGTTGATGTCGGTGGGGAAATGCACATCGGTCTCCACCACGAACGAGTCACAGCGCCCGACGAGCCCTTCTTCTAGGTTTTTTTTTAGCGCCTTGTGCCCCGCACGCACCACCTCTTGATTGATCCGGTCCAGGAGCTCCGGGGTGAACAGGCGCAGATTATCCCGTAGCGTCTGCATCGGGTAGAGATAGGTGTCGGTCCAGTCGCCGTGCCCGAGGAACTGGCGGATCGTGTTGTGCTCGTTGGCCAGTTCCCGGACCCTGTCGTAGTCGGCACTGAGCCCCAGGCGCAGTACGCCAAGCACCAGGATCTTCCACTGCGACATCCCCGGCCGACCGGCGTTAGGGGCCACCAGGACATTTTCTGCCTCGCTATCACGTACCGGGCGCACCTCTTCAAGGATCGCGAAAACCCGCTCGCGCAACGCGGGCGTGGTGTAGATGTGCTGCAGTCCCCGCAGGAGCTGCGGGATGTCATCGCGCGATTTGGGATCGAGCCAAATCGCGCCGATGTCCTGCTCGCCGATCTGCATTTGCGGCTCGATCACCTTGCGCATACGAATTTCATCCTGGCGAAGATTGCGTCTCTCAAGGGCCTTGTGCGCCTGTACCGTCCGGCCCTCACCGGTTACGCCGCCATTATATCAATGCAGATCAATGCGTTACAGATTTATCTTGCAATCCAGCAAACGGAACCGTCGCATTCTTCGCGTCGCGATTATTAGCTTATGCCGTTGATCAATAAACTCTTTTGAGTTTCTCGTGCAGGCACTAATTACGCCTCATTCCGCCTCATTCCGGGGTCATTCCGCGCCTCATTCCGGAGACAGTATACTAATTACGTTATCTCAAACCGTCATGGAGGACACCCGATGCCCAGGATCGCTCGTGTAGTGGTACCCCACTACCCGCATCACGTCATACAACGAGGCAATCGCCGCCAGCAGGTCTTTTTCAGCCCCGCAGATTACCGGGCCTACATCCAGCTCATGTCCGAGTTCTGTGAGGCTGCGGGAACAGCGGTATGGGCCTACTGCCTCATGCCCAACCACGTCCATTTCGTCATGGTGCCGCAGCACGAGGACGGACTGAGGGCCGCCATCGGCGAGGCCCACCGGCGGTATACGCGCCGTGTCAACTTCCGGGAGGGCTGGCGCGGTCACCTGTGGCAGGAGCGCTTCCACTCTTTTCCCATGGATGAGGAGTACCTGGTGGCCGTAGTGCGCTATGTAGAACGGAATCCGAAGGTCGCCGGGCTACGCAGGCAACCGGCGGACTGGCCATGGTCGAGTGCCCGCGCCCATATCGACGGTATCGATGACGAGTTGGTTACGGTGGCACCGATGCTGGAGCGCATCGACGACTGGCCCACCTACCTGAGCACGGAGGGTGATGATGCACTTGTGGAGAAGCATTCCCGCACGGGGCGTCCGCTGGGCTCGCAGGTCTTTGTGGAGAAACTGGAAAGCCTCACCGGGCGGTCCCTTGCGCCGCGCAAGCGGGGGCGTAAGGTTCGAGATGAGACTTAATTAGTGCCTGCACGAAAACCCGTATTTCCCGGCAAATTCCCAGCGTGACACTCAGGTACTGATGGCCGGTGTTCCACCTTGGCGACTGTTTTGAGATGCGTGGCGTCATCCAATGCGAATGCTTCGCATTGATGGTGATGTGCAGACGCTCCTCTCCTGTCCGCGTGGCGCGGTATCGGCTTCGGAGCGCTGCTCAGGCAGCCTTTCGGTAGGGGCCGCGCCTTCGCCGCTCCCGCTCTTGTTCTTGCTGACGCAGCAGCGCGCCAAGGCGGTGAATGTTGCGTGCGAGCACGGCCAGCGCCACATAGCGCTTGAAGCCCTCGATGCCGTGGTCCGGACACTTGTCCAGACCATGAACCTCCAGGGCATTGATGGCCGACTCCACCGCCGAATGGCGATGGCGCAGGCGCAGAAATTCCTCATCACTCTCGCGCACCTTGTCGGCCTGAGAGAGACGACCCTTCTTCGGCAGGACCACCCGCTCCAGACGCTCAGCCAAGGCCGCCTGGTTGGCTGGACTGTGGAAGCCCTTGTCCATGCTAACAGCGCGCAGTGGCGCAAATCGCTCCTTCGTCTCCTCAACCATCGGCACGGCCACCTGATCATCGGTGCACATCTGCATCACCTGGTGGTGCAGGATGAAACGGTCGCTGTCCTCCATCACGCACACCCGCAACCCCAACTCCACCGGCACCCCGGCCTTGCCCTTGCTGATCCACTCGGTGTGGGGCTCGAACAACGAGAAGACCTTCTCATTGTGGGGGATGCGCTCGCCCTGGAGCACGCGGCGGCGGATCTCGATCGATCTGCCGATTGGCGTGGGTCATGAATTCATCAAGCTCGCGCAGCAGCCCCTCGCTCAGCGCACAGGAGGCCGGCACTTTCTGGCGGATCTGCTCGGCACGGGTCAGGTGGTCCTCGGCCAGTTCCAGGTAGGTGCCGTGGGCCTCGGCGATATCCTGCAGTTTGGCTTGACGCTTGTCTTCGTCCTTGGAGGTGGAGTGTTTGAGCCGCTGGACGATTCGGTACTGGCGCTTAAACTGGCGCTGATGGTGGGCATGCTGACGCCAACCGGGCAGCGCGTGGAGTTCGGCCAGTTCGGTGCTCAAATCGATGACCTTACGGATGGCGTCGAGCAGCAAGTTGATGTCGGTGGGGAAATGCACATCGGTCTCCACCACGAACGAGTCACAGCGCCCGACGAGCCCTTCTTCTAGGTTTTTTTTAGCGCCTTGTGCCCCGCACGCACCACCTCTTGATTGATCCGGTCCAGGAGCTCCGGGGTGAACAGGCGCAGATTATCCCGTAGCGTCTGCATCGGGTAGAGATTAGGTGTCGGTCCAGTCGCCGTGCCCGAGGAACTGGCGGATCGTGTTGTGCTCGTTGGCCAGTTCCCGGACCCTGTCGTAGTCGGCACTGAGCCCCAGGCGCAGTACGCCAAGCACCAGGATCTTCCACTGCGACATCCCCGGCCGACCGGCGTTAGGGGCCACCAGGACATTTTCTGCCTCGCTATCACGTACCGGGCGCACCTCTTCAAGGATCGCGAAAACCCGCTCGCGCAACGCGGGCGTGGTGTAGATGTGCTGCAGTCCCCGCAGGAGCTGCGGGATGTCATCGCGCGATTTGGGATCGAGCCAAATCGCGCCGATGTCCTGCTCGCCGATCTGCATTTGCGGCTCGATCACCTTGCGCATACGAATTTCATCCTGGCGAAGATTGCGTCTCTCAAGGGCCTTGTGCGCCTGTACCGTCCGGCCCTCACCGGTTACGCCGCCATTATATCAATGCAGATCAATGCGTTACAGATTTATCTTGCAATCCAGCAAACGGAACCGTCGCATTCTTCGCGTCGCGATTATTAGCTTATGCCGTTGATCAATAAACTCTTTTGAGTTTCTCGTGCAGGCACTAATTAGTATACTGTCCGTATGCCGTAACAGGCTGATTAACTAGCGGGTTAGAGTCCCGCCAAAGGAGTTGCTCGTACACCTTTGTAGTGTCGCGGAGCGGCGTCCGGGTAACCGGGGGTCGTAAGTTACGTAGATGCAAAACCGCAGGCCGCAGCGCAAGCGAACCGAGATGTAGCCTCGTGAACAAAGTGAAGATGCCGACCCGGTGGACAGTCGGGGAAGGCCGCTGTTGGTGGGAGGAGACAACGAGAGCGTCCCGCTGAGTCTTCCGGGGTAGTACGGGTGGCATGTGGTGGAAGTTGATTGGTCCCAGTGCGGGAGGCCCGCGGCGGTGGCAGGTGAGAACTGCCGACGGTGGCGTATAAGGCCAGTCCGAAGTCGTCATCGACCGTCGTGGGAGTCGGAGGGGTTCATAGTACCGATTGAGGGTCTGGGACAACATAACCCGACCTGAGGGAAGGGACCCTACTTTGTGCACGCAACCGAAACGCAGAGGGTCAGGAGATTGCGGCGATGTCGCTAACAACTCCGGAAAAGATCAGGACGCTGCAGAGGAAGCTCTACGTCAAGGCCAAGCAAGAGCCGGCGTTTCGCTTCTACGCCTTGTATGACAAGGTCTATCGGGCAGACACTCTCGGTCACGCCTATGATCGTGTCAGGTCCAATCGGGGCGCGCCAGGAATCGATGGTGTGACCTGTGAGGCCATCGAGGCGGGGGTCGGAAGAGACGCCTACTTGGCGGAATTGCAACGGGAACTGGAGCAGAAGACGTACGGCGCGGACGGCGTGCGTCGGGTCTGGATACCCAAGCCGGATGGCAGTGAGCGCCCATTGGGGATCCCCACAATCCGGGATCGGATCGTACAGATGGCGCTCAAGCTGGTGGTGGAGCCGATCTTCGAGGCTGATTTCTGCGAGCACTCCTATGGATTTCGCCCGCAGCGCTCGGCCCATGATGCGGTGAAGGCCGTCACCGACGGCCTGTTTCAGGGAAAGACCCAAATCATCGATGCGGATCTATCGAAGTATTTCGATACGATCCCGCACGCCAAGCTCATGGCCGTGGTTGCCGAGCGCCTTGCCGATGGGGGCGTCCTCGCCCTCATTCAGCAATGGCTCAAGGCCCCGGTCATCGAAGAGGATGGGCGAGGCAAGCAACGCCCGAGTGGCGGTAAAGGGAATCGGAAAGGGACGCCGCAAGGCGGGGTTGTTTCCCCGCTGCTGGCCAATCTTTATCTACATCTGCTGGACCGGATTTGGGAACGGCACGACTTGGAACGGCGGTTAGGGGCTCGCCTCGTGCGTTACGCTGACGATGCCGTGATTCTGTGTCGTGGGGACACCGCGCCGGCCATGGCGGTGCTTGAGACGGTGCTGACACGCCTGGAGTTGACGCTCAACCGGGGGAAAACCCACGTGGTCGATGCCCGCCGACAGGCGTTCGACTTTCTTGGCTTCAGCATCAAATGGGCACGCAGCCGACGAACCGGCAACGGCTACCCTCACGTTGAGCCGAGCCGCCGCGCCGAACGAAGGATCAAGGCGCGCATCAAGGAACTCACCGCGCGGCGCCGCACCCCGGTGCCGATGCCGCGTATGATCACGGAAGTGAACCAAGTGCTACGCGGCTGGTCGGGCTACTTCCACTACGGCAACTGCACCAAGGCTTTCGGACGCGTCCGGTGGTTCACTGAGGAACGCGTGCGTACCCAACTGCGGCGGCGTCACAAAGTGCGCACTCGCACGCGCGGTTACGAACGCTTTCCCTACGCCCACCTCCACGACGCCCTTGGATTACTCAAGCTATCCCATAAAGCAGGCTGGCGCTCAGCGCATGCCTTGGCGTGAAGCACATCGGAAAGCCGTGTACGGGAGAACCGTATGCACGGTTTGATGAGGGAGGGCTGGCCCTGGTGGCTAGGGCCCGGCTATTTAGGCACCGCCAAACGAAAGGGGCGGGAACCGCTAAGCCGGACCTACGGGCGTTAGGGCCTGCTCTCTACTCTACCCGAATTTGGGCTTGATTTGAGCCTCATGGCCGATTAACTTTCTAGTTATTGCATCATGGATGCGGCCCCGTCGCCATCATTCCGGCGCCAGCCGGACGAAAGCGCGTAGCGCAGCGTGTAATCCGGCGACATAAGTGACAAGGATTGTCGAATGCCACCATCATATTGTCCGATAACTCTCCGCCGCTTTATCCCTTCTGGGCTAGGCGCAACCGTGCCGGCGATCCCCAGCCCGCGTTATCGCCATCGCCCTCGGGGCCGCGCCATCGTCTCCAACGGTCGCTTTCTGAATGCCCGGCGTGTCCGGCGACTCGTTTGTTTCAGTCTGGCCCCTACTGCTGCCATTGCCTGGCTGCCCCGGTCATTTGCACGGGACGGCAAATTGCCCCTTCGATTGTCGGCATATTCCCTGAACCTCCGGATGAAGCGTCTTGGAGAGACGGCGCGGAGGCGGCGAGGATATATCCGGTCCACGGGAATGTATGGAAGAGCACATATTGGGTGGTGCTCCCTTGGAGAGATGCGAGCTTCACGCCTGACGGAGGGGGGTGGATGGATAATACCGTTGTGAATACCAAGCGCGGGTGGATTGGCTGCAACCCCCGAAGGCAACCGTTATGTGCGCTGTTGACACTGCTCTTGCTGGAGCTGCTGTTGGCGTATCAGGTGCCCGGGGACCTGTTGACCCAGTCGCCCATGCTCGCTCGACTGGTGGGGTTGGTGGAGCAGCTGGCGCCAGTGATCGGAAAGGTCTCCGTGTATGGATCAGAGAACGGGGAGGTGATCAGGGTCTATTTGGCCCTGACCCTGCTGGTGGTGCCCGTCAAGGTGTGGCTTTTTTATCTGTGGCTCAACAGCGACAGGAACGGCATTTACCGGTATCTGGTGATCACTCCCCTCACCACCACCAAACCTGCTGGCGGTGACAACTTCGTCACCGATCCTCTGCGTCAGGCGCGCGCACGTGAGCCCGAGACCAAGCCGCGGTCGGCGTTCAGTCGGGTGTTTTGGTCGACGTTGATCCTGCTGATTACCTCTGGGATTTGGTGGGCCATATTGGGTTCGGAGAATACCACCAGTCCACAGGCTAAAGGGTTAAGTTTCTATAAAGATATTGCATCTGGAGAATTTGGGATGTGGTTTTCCTGGGTGCTAAAATATCTAATTTTTGCGTCTTTCCTATTTGCAGTCTCCATATGCATCCTGAGGGACTATATGATTCTACTGGGTCGTTGGGCCCGATTACTACGGAGGGTAAACCATGAGTGAACGGGATACGGCCGAACAGTATCGACTGCTGCTGGAGGGCGGCGAGACCACCGTGGGTGCGGCGACTCAGAAGTTCGCCGAACTCCAGGTGCTGCGGCTATTCGGGGTGTTGGAACCGGCATTCCTGGAGACCGTCCTAAAGACCGAGACCGCCATGTCCGCCTTTGTCCAGGTGGCGCGGGTCAACCAATTGCAGGCCTTGATGGACGAGGCCTTCCTGGAGGCTTCCCGGCTGCCGGCGGGCTCCCCTCACAAGGCCTATCATCAGCAATTGGGCCACCAGATCCGCCAGGGTGTGGAGCAGGCCCAGCGGGAGTTTCTGGACCAGTTCGCCGGCTCCCAGAGGGATTTTCGGGTCGCCGTGGGGCAGGTGTTTGGTGTTAGCGGCGATATGTTGTCCACGGTGATGGGCCACGGAGTGGGTGCGGCCATCAGTTATGTCGACCTCAAATCGCAACTGGACGGGGCGGCAAGCCGTGGCGAGCCCCCCTCCGCGGCCGCGGCCATCGTCGCCAACGAGCTGGCCTATACGAGCACCTCCAGTATCGCCGGTGTCACCCGGGTCATGCAGGAGGCGGTGAGGACCGGCAATTTGCGTTTGGCCGGCGGCACGACCCTACAGCTAGGCGGGGGGTCGGTTGTTCATGTGGTCGCTCGAGCCGGTGCGGCGGGGTTATCACTGTGGTTAGCGTTTCAAGGCGGAAAAATTTTTGGAGAAGCTTTTTATAGTCAGTCCTGGTTCAACGAAGGCCTGGCCGATCTAATCGACTACTCCGTGGACCTGTTGACGGTGGATACCGCCCTGGCGGCATACCCCTCGGAGCACGGGTCCATGGCCTTGTTAATCAATGCTCTGGACCCTCAGGTGGACATGCCGCAACTGGTGGACGTGGTGGAGGCAAGCACCAACGAAGCCGAATCCCGGGCCGGGTTGATTGCCGTATACAATCAGTTGGCCGCGCTGCTCGCGCCGGGTGCGCAGCCCTTGGGGCCCGATGGGGACCAGAAGGACTTCCACCGCCGGGTGGTAGAGACCCTACGTGCCGGCCGGGAGCGGTGGTCCCTTGGGGAATTGACAGTCATGGATCTGTCCCGAATGGACGCCGCCGATATCGCTGCCCGGGCTTTGGCCCCGGAGGGTCTCGCCTACCGCTATGCCCTGCTTCATTTGGCGCCCTTCGCCGTGGAAGGGCTGCCGAATCTTTTCGAGGCTTTCAATGATCATGGCCAACTCGACCTGAATAACACGGCGAACGATGGCGGCATGAGTCCCGCGTACATCACGGACCGCGCCACCATGCTCGAGAAGCTCATGACCCGTAACCGGGCCAATGAGAACTATATCCCGGGGGACATGACAAACGCCTATTACCTGGATATGGACTCCGGCATAGCCATGCTCACGGAGGCGGCCGCCGACGGTTTTCTGTTCCTGAAGAACAGGAAGCCAGGAAGGGATACGGCTCGATATCTTTTCGGACCTACCGAGGGCGGTGGTGAGCTGTATGGTGGTGAAGTCGGTGACCATCTCTACGGCGGCGGTGGCGGTGACAGTCTCTACGGCGGTAAGGGGGATGATCGGCTGGAGGGGGGGCAGGGTGCGGATCGCCTCTACGGTGGCCCGGGTAATGACGTGCTGGCGGGTGGGGCGGGCGACGATATTCTCCTCGGCGGCCATGATCCGGCGGCGGGCCCGGGCTCCAACATGCTGCGGGGCGGTCGGGGTCGGGACATCTACTTCGCGCGTCCCGGCGATGTGGTGGCGGACAGCGATGGCGACGGCCTGGTGTTGTTCGGCGGCCAGGTGCTTTCGGGGGGCGTGGCCGAAACCGTCGGGATCCCGAGCTACACCAGCGCCGATAAGCGCGTCCACTACGCGTTGGCCGGCACGGTGCTGACTGTCACCCGCGCCAGCGGTGGGCAGCTCACCATCGAGGATTTCCAGCCGGGTGAGCTTGGCATCGTGCTGTCCGATGAGGCGCCGGAGGCGGTGACCTACACCCTGTTCCATGGCACCTCGGGTGACGATCGGGGCGCCACCATCCACGACGTCGAGGACGGCGTGGCCGGGGATGGCCAGGCCAACCAGCTGTTCGGCTACGGGGGCGACGATGATCTCTACGGCCAGGATGGCCCCGACATGGTCCTCGGCGGCCGAGGCGACGACTACCTCGATGGCGGTACCGGTGATGATTTGCTCCAGGGGGGCGCCGGGCGGGACGTGCTGCGGGGCAACTGGGGAGATGACCGCCTGCTGGGGGGCGGAGAGACCGATGTGCTGTCGGGAGACAGGGGCGATGACGTGCTGAAGGGGGGCGCGGGGGGCGATGCCCTGTTCGGGGGCAGTGGTGCGGACGTGCTGCACGGCGGTGCGGACAACGACATCGTGTTCGGCGAGGGCAGCGCCTACGCCACCGGGCGCGATTGGGACATGCGGGTGGTGCTGCGCCCCCGGGCCGCGGACGAGAAGGCCAAGGCGGTGCGGTCCTCGAGCCTGTCAAGCGCGGTGGCCCTGGGCCCGTTGGATATGTCCAATGGCGACCTGGTGCTGCAACTGCCGGGGGCGCCCCACGCCGCGGGTGGCGCGGACCATCTTTATGGTGGAGCCGGAGACGATTTTCTTCATGGCTTCGACGGCGCCGACGTGCTGGTGGGGGGCGCCGGCGACGATGGCCTGTTCGGGGACTGGGACGACGACGTGGTGGTGGGCGGGGCCGGTCACGACTTCATGGTGGGTGGTGCGGGAGACGACACCCTGCTGGGGGGCGCGGATCACGACGCCCTGTGGGGCAACGACGGCGATGACACCCTGGCGGGCGGTGGCGGCCACGACCTGCTCCACGGTGACCACCCGACGGCACCAGGGCAGACCGGGGATGACGTCCTCTACGGCGACTGGGGCGATGACGATCTGCACGGCGGGGCGGGTGACGATGTGCTCCATGGCGGCGCGGGTGCCGATCGCCTATGGGGCGGGTCGGGGGCGGATGCGCTGTACGGGGGCCGGGGCGACGACCACTACTATTTTGCCCCGGGGGACGGGCAGGACCTCCTCCGGGACACGGTAGGGACCGACACCGTACACTTCAGCGGCGGCCTCCACCTGGGGCAGCTGCAGTTTGGCCTGGCCGGTGGGGCGCTGCACATCGACTACGGCGACGGTGACAGCCTCACCCTCGCCGGCTGGGCCGCCAGCAGTGTGGACACCCTCGACGTGGGTGGTCTGGTGCTGGTGCGCCGGGACATCGAGCGCTTCGCGGCCCTGGCGCCCCCCGCGGCCCTCGTCGCCGGCACCCCGGGCACCGACGAGGAGACGGCCACTGCGGGGGACGACGTGCTGGTGTTCCAGGGGGGCGATGATGTCTATCACGGGGGCGCGGGGGACGACAGCTACCTGGTGGCCTCAGGGCTGACCGCTGAGGTCACCATCGTGGACGGCGCGGGCGCCGATAGCCTCAGCTTTCTCGGCGCCGGTGACGTGGCGAACCTCGCCATCACCCGCGCGGGTGACGCCCTGCGCCTCAGTCATGGCCCCAGCGACGTGATGCTTCCCTCCTGGGTAGACCATGGGCTGGCCGAGGTGCGGCTGGCCGAGGTGCGCTTGGGGACCGGTCCGGTCCTGACGAGGGCCACCCTGGACCGCTATTTCCACAACCGCGCCCCGGCAGTGGGCGCGGCCCTGTCCCCGCACCATGCCACGGTGGACGCCCCCTTCGCCTTCACGCCGCCCGCGGGGGCCTTCGTGGACGCGGACGGGGACCCCCTGAGCTATCGTCTGGACATCACCCGTCAGGGTGGATCCTTGCCCGTCGAGTTGGACTGGCTGGCCTTCGATGCCGCCACGGGGGCCCTGACCGGGACGCCGGGGGAGATGGATCAGGGGCGTTTCACCGCCCACCTGACGGCCATGGATCCTTACGGCGGCGCATCGGCCCCCCAGTCCTTCGCGCTGGACGTGGCCCTGCCGCGGGAGCGCAACCCCCTGTATGCCACGCCGCCGGATGCCCGGGCGCGGCCCCTCGCACCCTTTCGCTATGAACTGCCCTTCGCGCCCACGCTGTTTCTCACCATCGCGGCCGACGAGAACCCGGGGGCGGGCCATGCCCCAGAGGGCACGTGGTTGGAGACGCAGATTGCCTTCCACCAGGGGGTTATTCAAACGCCCCTTCGTCATATCACCGACGGTATGCGTCTTGCTGATTTGCCCATGAACGACACCCTTATTATGGTGGGTGATGACGACGGCGGAGAGACTCCCCCTGCCATCGTGCCAGACTGGCTCCATTACGATGCCACGACCAATGCCCTGTACGGCACCCCGTCGACGGACGATATGGCCCGTTTCGAGGTGCGTCTCCAGGTGCGGAATCACGAGATAGCCCTGCCCGAGCACATCATCGACATCACCGTGCCGGGCCTCGATGCGGTGCCGGTGGTGGCGGTGCCGCCCGAGGCCCCCGAGGCCATTGCCGGCGCGGTGTTCTATTACGCGCTGCCGGCGGAGACCGTCGCCAGCGGTGACGGCAGCCCCCTGAGCTACCGTGCCCAAGGGGCCGATGGCACCTCGTTGCCCGACTGGCTCACCTTCGACGCCGCCACCCGGACTTTTCACGGCACCCCCGGCCCGGAGGCCGTAGGGCCCCTCGCCCTGGAGGTGGTGGCCACGGACGGTGACGGCGACGCCCTGCCGGTGGAGCTGGCCGTGACGGTGGCCCCCGGGCCGGCCGCCCCCCCGGCCCGCGTGCTCACGGGCGGTGCGGAGGCGGATGTGCTGGTGGGCGGGGCGGGGGACGACGTCCTGGACGGCGGTGGCGGCGTCGACGTGCTGGTGGGAGGGCCGGGAGCTGACCACTACACGGTGGACCACCCCGACGACCGGGTGCTGGAGCGGCCGGGCGAGGGCGTGGATACCGTGGTGCTCGGCCACCCCAACGGTCCGGGTGCACGGCTGGCGGACCACGTGGAGCGCCTGGTGGTGTCCGAAGCGGCCCGCCAGACCATGGGTCAGTGGGGCATAATGGGCCCGTGGGAGCATGTGTATTACCGCCCCCGGGCCTACGGCAACGCCCTGGACAATCATATTACGGGCGCGGCCTATGACGACGTGCTGAAGGGTTTCGAGGGCGACGACGTGCTGGTGGGCAGCGACGGCCTGGACGAGATGTACGGCGGGCCCGGCGCGGACACCTACCGTTTCGGCGCCGGCCTCACGGGGGAGAGCGAGGTGCGCCTCGGGCCCGGCGACCGCATCGAGCTGGTGGGCCCGTCCCCGGACGAGGTCACCGTGAAGCGGGGGCACTTCCACTACTCGGATGCGCGCCTCGGCGATGAGCGCCGGACGTACTGGCGTCCCGGGCTCGGCCGCGGCTTCGGGCTCCACACGGGAGGGCTGACGGTGGGCAGCCAGGAGGACTTCTTCAGCCCCGCGGGGGCGGACACCAGCGGCTTCGCCGGCATCGACTTCGACATCAACGGCGACGGCAGCGCCGACGCCCACTGGAGCGCCGCCGACATCGCCGCGCGCCTCACCACCCCTACCCCCGGGGACGATACCCTCTATGCCTTCGACGACGGCATACCCCTATACGGCGGTGCAGGCAATGATCGCCTCCATGCCGGAGCCGGCGACGACACCCTGTACGGCGGCGCGGGCGACGACACCCTGGTGGCCGGCTGGGGCGACGACCGCCTGGAGGGCGGGCCCGGCGACGACGTCTACTTGTGGGACGAGACGCTGGCCCTCGGCATGCTGGGCTTCCCCACCGGTCACGACCGCATCGTGGACAGCGCCGACGACGACACCGTGCGCTTTTCCACGATGCGCCGGGACCATCTCGCCTTCGCCCGAATCGGGGACGACCTCGTCATCCAGGGCCCCGGGGACGATGCCTCCCTCACCGTCGCCGCGTGGTTTCGTGACGACACCCAGCGCATCGAGCGCTTCACCACCGCCGCCGGCGACACCCTGGTGGACACCCAGGTGGCCCTGCTCATCCAGGCCATGAACCAGTTCGTGGCCGACGATCCCGGCATCGACACCTGGCACCAGGCCGTCCGCGAGCACCCCCAGGACACCGCCACCCTCCTCGCCGCCCACTGGGAGCCCGCCGCCTCGATGTCGGGATGAATCCCGACCCACATCCGTGCCACAGGAACGCGCCGTGGGGGGTGTTTGTAGGTCGGGCTTCAGCCCGACAGACCTAGGTCGGGCTTCAGCCCGACAGCCCGCGGAGGGTTCCGACCCGGCCCGTGGTGCGTGCGGCGGGGCTTGGATGTCGGGATGAATCCCGACCCACATCCGTGCCGAAGGAACGCGCCGTGGGGGGGTGTTTGTAGGTCGGGCTTCAGCCCGACAGACCTAGGTCGGGCTTCAGCCCGACAGACCTAGGTCGGGCTTCAGCCCGACAGCCCGCGGACGGTTCCGACCCGACCCGTGGTGCGTGCGGCGGGGCTTGGATGTCGGGATGAATCCCGACCCACATCCGTGCCACAGGAACGCGCCGTGGGGGGTGTTTGTAGGTCGGGCTTCAGCCCGACAGCCCGCGGAGGGTTCCGACCCGGCCCGTGGTGCGTGCGGCGAGGCTTGGATGTCGGGATGAATCCCGACCCACATCCGTGCCGAAGGAACGCGCCGTGGGGGGGTGTTTGTAGGTCGGGCTTCAGCCCGACAGACGGCTGAGAGCAAAAACGCAAACCACGAAACACGCGAAAGACACAAAAGATAAACTTAAACGGTAACTACGAAAGACGCGAAAGGCGCGAAATGTAATGGGTGATCAGGGGCCTGCCGTCACCGTGCAAGCCTGGAGCCATCGCGGCCACATTCCCATGCCGCATGGTATAGGACTGGCCAGGGCAGGGCCGCATCCGGCACCCATTATGTCGTTCCTGATCTTTCGTGATATTTCGTGTGTTTCGTGGTTAACCTTCGCGTCTTTCGCGTATTTCGTAGTTGAAAAAGATTCTGGATTGGATAAAGAGGTGATAGGGAGGGTGGTCTCGCCCCCCGGCCGCCCGGGTTCTTCCAGGCCCTCGCCCTTGCCTGATCTGCCGGCCAGGACCCTTTCGTTCATTTCGCGTGTTTCGTGGTTGAAAGGGGGGTTGAACGGAAACGGTTCCTGACACCTTAAACTCTGCGACGGCAAAGGTGACTTGCCCCCCGGGGGGCATTCGAGTATCTTTCCGCCCTTCCACAGGCGCGTAGCTCAGCGGTAGAGCACCACCTTGACATGGTGGTGGTCGGTGGTTCGATCCCACTCGCGCCTACCAACAAAAACAAGGCCTTACGGAATGTCCGGCCTGCCCAAAACCCAAGGATGGCGGCCCGGATCAACCACAGATCAACCGGATCCGCCTCGGATCCACCAGTCAGGGGATATCAGGAAAAACCCTCCCTCGGTTGGTAGGGTTTCAAGACAACGCAAGGAGGCACCCCATGCGCATCCTCACCCGCCGCGTAGGCGAAGCCCTCCGCATCAATGACGACATCACCGTGACCGTGCTCGGAGTGAAGGCGAATCAGGTGCGTATTGGGGTGGAGGCACCCCGGGACGTCCAGGTGCATCGGGAGGAGATTTACCAGCGTATTCAGGCAGGCGAACCGCCACCAGGGGCTCCCCCACCTATACACCGGAATCTGGATAACCGCTCCTGGGACCGCTCAGGGCCTTCCGGGGGGCTTTTGCGGAGGATGCTGCCAGAGGGCCGGCACGGGGTTGTGGGAAGCTTCCAACTCAGACCCGCCTTGGGAGTGGAATTTATGGTGAGACACATCGCACATTCTGATGTTGATCCCCCGATTCTTGTTGACTAGCTTATATCTAGGTAGATATATTGTTCGCCCTATTTCTCCATGATGATGCGGTAGCAGACCTTGATACCCTTTGGCTCACCGACTTTGACGTTGCGAAAAGGATTACGGTTCTGCTCGAAGAACTGAAAGGGAATCAAGGTCTCTTGGACCGGCTTACTCAGCACAAGTACGGTGCGAATCGTAGCGCTGACTTCGACGTGAGCAAGTGGCAGGAACAATGGCATAAGGGCCGGAACCTGTGGCGATTGAAGATTTGGGATCTCGAGGACACTGGACTTCGCTACCGGGTCATCTACGCCTTTGATCCCAAGAAGCATCATTACTACATACTAGCTGTGGCGCCACGCAGTTTTAATTATGCGGAGGCACATCCATTGACCGTGCGAATCAGGCGAGCTTATGAAGAACTCTGATCGAAAGTATCCGACGCTGGGAAAAGTAGACGAGACATCAACCGAACTGGCTCCAGGCAGGGTATTGGCTTTCGAGGCTCCCGCTGAAAGGATTAACACTCCTGAAAAATACACGGAGATTGATGATCTAGTTAAACGTTGGAGTTCAGATCCAGAGAAAGCAAAGGGGCTGAAGGAGGCAAGGCAGTGGATTGCCGTTACATTCCATGAAGGCGAGGGCGTTACTGTTCGCACGCTTAGGCTTCGAAAAGGCTTGTCTCAGGTTGAACTTGCGCGGGAGATATGCACTAGCCAATCACACATAGCTCGAATCGAGCGCGGGAATGACAATCTGACAATAGATACTTGCCGACGACTCGCAGGAGCCTTAGGTGTTGATCTGAATATTATCGATTTAGCCCTGAGGCGCCAAGAAAAGAATAATAATGAAAAGTGAGATCTCAATGAACGGACGTCATATCGAGATAATCTATTGTGACGACATTCGCCACGAAGTGGGTGGTAAGGTGTCGCTTATTGGGATTTATTTTAATGTCTTGTTCGTTAGAGAATTCCCCGTCTCACTTCCGAAGCTATGTTTTTTCGCAAGGCTTATAAGCCCCTTGGACCATCCGATTCGCTCTTTGACGCTTAGGATCTTCAAGGACGATGATCTCTTGAAAGAGTTTTCTATCGACGATGATCTTTTGAGTATAGATGCTCCGTCCTTAGAAGAATCGCCAGACGAGAACCTTGCAGACCACGCTACAGTCCATCAGTTTAATGTCGTCATATCCCCAATTGTCCTTGAAGAACCCGGCAAGATTCGCGTTCACGCACAGACAGAAGAAGGAGAAATGAAGGCATTGTCTCTTAGGATTGAACAGATGGAAGAGCAGGTTTCAAACGAAGACTGCGGCGGGTCGTCATAACCCCCCAAGACCCCACGCCTGGGACAGCAATCGCCAAACCTGTCGGGTGGTAACCGATCGCCTCTCCCCCTTCCTGGTGGATGGTAGCGGCACACGCCTGCCGGCACCCCTGAAGGCACGCGGGAGGCCACACGGACCCCTTCCCTTGCCCGCCGGACCTAGCCAAGCGCGACGGCGCAGGGCGGCGGCGCCTGGAAGCCGCCACCGAGGCGGGCGCCCTGGGGAGCAACCCCTGGAGCGCTTGCCCTCTCCGTGTCCCTACCAAGCCCCGCTCTGCCGAGGCTTTTTGTGGGTGGGTGATGCAGCAAGCCTGGTGGTTGAGGGGCCCCTCCAGTTCTGGCGCAGGTCACTTAGCCCTTCGTCCACCTCTTCAGGTTCCAGGCCAGCGGCCTCCAGTGGGGCCGCCAGCCAAACGGTGATCTCCGCTACTCACTTGCTCCCCGACAATCGGCGTTAACTCTCATGGCGATACACGCCACCCAAAATGATGAAAGCGGAGCGCGTATCGCCATGTTCGTTCCCTCACCCCGTCCCTGTACTCCGGGCATCCTGCCCTTCGCCCTGCGGGCCGCGCCGAGGCGCGTTCAAATCCGTTCCCGACGGATTTGTCCCAGAGGGAGAGGGGGAGTTCGTGCTTCGCGACTTTCACGTTAAGGACGATGCAGCGATTCTTCGTTGCTCGGGGGGCGGGTGACGCGCCTTACTCGTGTGGGGCTTTATCCTCGCGGCAAAAACATCATGCAGTATGTTCAGACTCAGTATCGCAATTACTCGGGTGTTAGCGGCTGAGTAAATCCGCGCATAAATGGCGAAGGTCGCAGTCGCAGGTTCAGGCGGCGTGACTCGGCCTCAGCGCGGATAGGTCGCCTCGACTCAAGCCAGGTCACGCCGCCGGGGTGGGCTTAAGAGTCGGCTCAGAAGGTCAAGTCATCGTCGTCGACTTCAAAGGTCGTTATGCGTTCTTGTTGCATGAGCTCGACCAGCTGCCGATCGTATCGGCTCCAGATGGCATCGCGGAGGTCGTCGATAAAGTCATAGACTGCCAATGCCTGCTCTGGCGTCCAGTAGTCCGGTATCGGGGGACGGGTCATGATTGGGCCCCTTTGTTGGATTTGGCGGCGGCTCGGCGCCGCTGTGCCTGTTGCTGCTGTCGCTCCTTGGCCTCCTTGAGCCGGTAGGATTCACCTTCGATAGTGAGGATCTCGGAGCGGTGTACCAGCCGGTCCACGAGGGAGACCACGCAGGAGGCGTTGGGAAAGACTTCACCCCATTCGGCGAAGGGCCGATTGGTGGTGACCAGGGTGGATTTCTCCTCGTAGCGGCGGGAGACGATCTCGAACAGCAGATCGGCATGGCGATTGGAGTAGGCGAGATACCCCACCTCGTCGACCACCAGGAGTTGAGGGCGGGCGTAGCGGGCGAGGCGCCGCTTGAGGGCGCTGTCGCCGTCCTGGGCGGCCAAGTCATTGAGCATCTGGCCGGCGCTGGTAAAGAGGACGCTGTGGCCGGCCAGCACCGCTTGATGGGCGATGTTGCGGGCCAGGGTGGATTTGCCCACCCCGTTGGGTCCCACCAGGATGATATTGACCGCCTCGGTGAGGAAGTCGAGGCGCATCAGCTCACTGACCAGTTCCCGGTCGCAGCGGCTGGGCCAGCCCCAGTCGAAGTCGGCCAGGGGTTTGAAGCGGCCCAGCCGCGCCCCTTTCATGCGCCGCTCGAGGCTGCGGTGGGCGCGTTCCTCCTCTTCCCACTGGATCAGGGACTCGACCCAGCCAGCGTCGGCGCTCTCCTCCCAATGGCTCAGCAGGCCATGGAGCTTGAGGGCCGTGGCCCGTTCTTTCAGGGATGCGTTAGGGATCATTCGGGCTCCTCCTGGGTATCGTCTTCGGTTTCGGGCGGGGTGGACTGCAAGGCGTCGTAGCCGCCCAGATCATGGGTGCGTACCACCAGCCCTCTGGCACGCGCGTGGTCGATGCGTACCCCCACCCGGGGCGGCTGGTTTCTCGCCTCGCGTCTACGCTGCAGGGCGATACGCACGCCATTGGGGTGGGCCACCCCCTGGGCCAGGCTCTCCTGGATGGCCGCTTCCAGCTCGGGGGCGCCGTAGGCATCGAGGAGGCGCAGCAGGGCTGCGGTGATGGCGCCGAGGTTGTCGCCGCGCTCGGCGGCCTGGACCAGTAACTGCCGGCTGGCCGGTGCGGCCTGGGCCAGGTGGTCCTGGCCGCGATGATGTCGGGCCTGGCGTTTGATCTGGACCAGCGCCTCGATGTGTTCCGGCTGTTCGATCTGCCGGCCCTTGTCGTAGCTGCGCGGGTGGCGGGCGATGACGTCCCCGCCGTCGAGGATCCGCACCTCGGTGGGGGAGGCCGAAGCGGTGAGGGTGCGGCGCACATGGGTGTGGGGCACGCTGTAGTCGTTGCGCTCGAAGCGCGCGTAAGGGGTCTTGCCGATGTGGACCTCGACCCGCTCGTCGGTGGGATAGGGGTTATGGGGCAGCGCCAGCAGGGGCTCCTGCTCAAAGGCCTGGCGCACCGAGAGGGCACGATCCTCCGGACAGGGCCGGTCCATGGCCCAGCCGTTGCACCAGGCCTCGGCCTGGGCGTTGAGATCATCGAGATCGGTCCATTGGCGCGCCGCCCAGAAGTTATCGCGTACCGTACGGATGGCGCGCTCCACCCGCCCCTTCTCGTTGCCCCGGGCCACCGCCACCGGACGGGGCTCGAAGCGGTAGTGGGCGGCGAACTCGAGCAAGGTGGGATGGAAGCGGATGGCCTCACCCTGGCGCTCCAGCACGGCGCTTTTGAGGTTGTCGTAGAGCAGGACCTTGGGCAGGCCGTTCCAGGCAGTGAAGGCCGCCTCGTGGCCCCGCAGGAAGTTGGCCATCTTGGCACCGAGGAAGAAGCGCAAAAAATGCGCCGGGAGTAGCTGAGCACCATGACAAAGGCCATCAGGGCATGGGTTGCGCGGCCGATGGTGAGCTTGCCGAAATGGCCCCAGTCGATCTGTCCCTGGTCGCCGGGCAGGGTCTTCAGGCGCAGAAAGGCCTCGGGCCGGGGGCGTGGCCGGTAACAGGCGAGCTGATGGCGGAAGTGGTCGGGGCCGCCGGGGTAGCCCCGTTCACGCACCATGCCGTAGAGGCGGCTGGCGGTGAGCGTGGGGAACTGCGCCAGGGTGTCGGTGATGAACGGCAGATAAGGATCGATCATCGACGGCTGCGCAGCCCGCTCGACCTTCGGCATGCCGGCCTGGGAGAGCACCCGATTGACGACGTTGTGGTGTACGCCCAACTGGCTGGCAATGGTGCCCACCCGCCACTTCTCGACGTAGTGATAGCGCAGGATCTGCGCCTCTTGTTCTTTACTGATGGCCAATGCGTTTCTCCTCATCTCGTGGCCGGGCGGCTCAAGGGGGCTGAGCCCGGGCGCCTGGTGGCCCCTGTCGGGTGACTGTTCCGAGCGCAGCGGCGGCGGTGGCGCGATGAAGCGGGCCGGTACGCAGGAAGGGCCCGCACTCACGGCCGCAGAAGTGGCAGTGAATGTGCGCCCTCATCGGCGCGCCATCCGCACCGCGGCGGCCAGCCGGCCTCGCCGGAACGGGGGGTAGTGGATCATGAGGGGACGGGGCCGGGGAACCCTGATGCGTCACTTTCTGCCTTCTCGCCCGGTAGCGGCGTTGCCGCGCGGCATGCTTGTGCCGGCCATTGCGGCTCTGCTGGTAGCGCCAGCCGGCGGCCCGCAGAGACGCGCTTCGTGCCGCCTGCGCACACCCCTCAGGGCAATAGATGTTGCCGCGGTCACAGCCACTGCAAATCATCACCTGACGATGACAACGGGCGCAGTTGTACAGGCGTGCAGGGTTCTCCATCGGCGATCCAGGCCGATGAGGACTTGATTGTCAGGGGAAAACGAGAAATAGTGTGCGGGCACGTGCTCTGCACGGCCCGGGGTGCGATACCGGGGTCGACGGCCAAGTCAATTACACCCGGTATCGCACCTGTCTCAACGGCCCCTCTTCATCTACCCGATTCCGGCACTCTTGTCACCGGTTGCTTGCCGCCGCACGCCTGCCGGCTCAGCGACTGGTTGGCCTGGCAATCAATCCTTCGCCAGATATGCGCGGGTTTTTACAGCCAGCTACACTCGGGAGGATTGATTAACTATGTCGTACCCCTTCGGGCAAAGCTCCCCAGCTTTTTTCAAAACATTGATCCAATGATCTTCCCATGCCGCTACAGCGCATAGAGTAGGCTTGACCCCCATTAGTACCTTACCACTGAAATCTTGGACAAGAATGCCAAGAAATTCTCATGCCCTGTCAGCACAGAGTGCAGGGAGAACACAATATTCACGCATCTTGAGTGATGCAGCCAGGACGCGACGCCCAAACTTTGTAAGGTAATACTTGTAGCGACGTCCCACTTTCTTGATCAGTCCGTGGGTTCGTAACCGTTTGAGTAGATAGGATGATTGACTGGGTGATAGATCGGGCATAGAGGCCCGCAGATCGGCGGCACGGAAGCCACTGATTGACCATTCGCCCCGCCCGATGGCGAGGAAGAGATGATAGTCCTTTTTCTGGAACAGATTGAAGCCACGGAATGAACGGCCCTGGTCCCTGGCGGGGCTGGACATTTTATCGATGTCCTTGAGTCCGGCGTCAGGATTGTCGATTGCCGCCATATAGGCGAGATAGCGCTCATTGGCGGCGTTCATCAGCTTGCGCAGATCGCGCAGGCTGTAGATATTTTTGCGTAGCGGTGCCAGTTTCCACTGTTGCCAGCCGTCACGTTGTTCCACCCAGCGGTGGATTTTGAAGAATGAGGCATCGTTGGTGGTGCATTCCACACGCGCCATGATGCCGGCTTTATCGTAGAGTTTGATGCTGGCCGGCCCCATCTGGTGGCGGATGCGTGTACCCTGGATACGGGTGCTGAAATCGTTACCGACCTCCCCTTGATAGGTGCTGGCGAGTTTACGGCCAAGGAAGGTGGCCACATTGTCGGCTTTAATGGCCTGTACCGCCGTGCGGGTGATGGACTCGTAGAGCGGCTGGAATTCGGCCTGCTGGTGGAAGATGACATCGGTGGCGAACTCCACCTGCATCAAGCTCCAGTGGTAACCGGAGCGAAAGCGCTGAGCTACCGGGCAGAACTGTTTGGCCCATCGATTCAGTCGTCGGTGAAGCTGTTTGGCATCCAGCCGGTCGGCAAGCGTCTGAGCCTGCTCGGGATCGGCAATGGACAGAAAGGCATTGTCCGCCATCGCGAAGGGAATGCCGGCTTTTTCCAGTCTGCGCGCCAGCCAGTGATGGCCGTTGAAGTAGACTTGCAGGCGGAACGGCGCCCAGGTGGGCACCCGCACGTAACAGAGTCCAAAGGCCTCATCGATGAAGTAGAAGTAGTAATGCAGGCATTTCCCTGACGTGGGTTTGAGCAGGGTATGGCCTGTGTTCTTGTCATGCCAGGGGCGATAAGCGGTGCAGGATTCCATGGCGGAGAAGATGTGGACCAGCCCGGGATGACCGCCGCGTTCCGCAATGATGGCCTTGATACGGTCTTCTTTGCGAAAGGCCTTGTGGCGCCGGATGAACTCGATCTCAATGCCGGCCTCGATGGCGAGTTGCTCGGCATGGTGGCGCAACTCATCGCGCAGGGGTTCTGCCCACCGGGGGTAGTCGAACAGTCGGATCTTATGGTAACTGAGGTAGCTCGCCATAGCGCCGGCATAACCGATATCAGGAAGGGTTCCGGTGATGACAACCCGGTCAAAACAGGAGAGCACACCGGCGATCTTGTTCTGGTGACGTTCAACGAACGGATTCATGGCCTGTCCCTCTTGTCCTGGATGGTGCTGTGGATAAGGATAGGCGATCCGAGATATTTTGGTTCCGGCTATGCCGGGTTAGGTAAACTGTCCCCAGAACCCCTCCAGAACCCCTGTCAAACCGGCGTCACGTCCACCGGCCGTGCCGCGTCTTCCCGCGTGGACTCTTCGCGCCGCCGCGCCTGGAAGTCCAGCAGCGCTCGAAAGAACTCCTGGCGGTCGAAGTCCGGCCACAGTCTGGTGGAGAAGTAGAGCTCGCCGCCGCCGGGGAGGGCCCACTGGTTCGGGACGGGGCTGGAGCGGCCGTGCTGTCGGAAGTTGATGTCTGCCCAGCCCAACCTGGACGCCGGGCAGCTGCGCCGTAATCAGCTAAAGCTGGCCATGTCCGTTGGAAAGAACCGCCACTACGTCATTCACGAGATACATACACGACACTTCGTGCAAACCGCCGCGCTCGCAGCTATATCCGAGACGACTATTCAACACGTCCTGGCCGATCTGCGTGCCCGCGTAACACCCGCCCTCGATGCGACGCTCGAACAGCTGCCGGCGGACGGCTCTGAACGAACAACCGAGTCAATAGCAGCCGGAATACGGGCGCGCCTCAAGCTCATGGACTCTGGTTTAAGGATCAATTGAGCTTTCGCAAGGCGGGTTGAAATGCATCAGAAAATATCCGCAACTTCGCGGTAAGAAACAGCCACCAAACCATCGCTGAAAGCCATTCCCTCACCACCATAGACGACATAACGGTTGCTGAGCGGATGATGCTTTGCCGCAAAGGGCTGCAAGCCTTGTTTGAAACTGCTGTGCCAGGTGGCCGCGGCCTTGATTTCGATTCCGCTCAGATCACGCCCGGATTTATATAACAAATCAACCTCCACGCCATTGCTGTCACGGAAGAAATACAGGTTGGGCGTCAATCCCTGGTTATAACGCGCCTTAAGCGCCTCCAGCACCACCAGATTTTCGAACAGGTTGCCGACCAGTGGGTCGCGCGTTACCTGCGCGGCCTTTTCAATGTCCAGCAAATAGGCCAACAGGCCGACATCGGTGAAATAGTACTTGGGCGACTTGATCACACGCTTGCCAAAATTCTCGAAATACGGCGGCAATTTGAAAACCACAAACGAGGCCTCCAGTATCGACAGCCATTGCCTGATGGTTTTGCCATCCACCCCGACATCATTCGCCAGCGACTGGTAATTGATGAGTTGCCCGGTACGCCCCGCCAGCAGTTTGACGAATTTTTCAAACAGCGTGGCATCCTTGAGCTGGATCAACTGGCGTACATCGCGCTCCACGTAGGTCTGGTAGTAGTTGGCATAGGCGGTGTACGGGCGTTGTTGCTGGTCGTATACGCGCGGCATGAAACCATGATGGATGTAGTCCTCGAACGCATCGAAGCGGATGTCGGCGGCTTCCAGTTCGGCAATCGATAGGGGCAACAGGTGCAACATCCCGGTGCGCCCGGCCAGTGACTGGGTGATGGCGGCACGTAACTCCAGTTGATGCGAACCGGTCAGCACAAACTGCCCGTTTTCCGGTTGCGCATCCACGACACCCTGCAAATAGCTCAGCAACAGCGGGGTGCGCTGGACCTCATCAAGAATGACGTTACCGGGGTACTGTTTCAGGAAGGCTTTCGGGTCTTCGGTGGCAAACTGGCGGTTTTCCGGGGTTTCCAGGCTGACATAGGCGTAATCCGGCAGCGCCGCGCGCACCAGCGTGGTTTTGCCCGCCTGACGCGGCCCGATGACTGTGACAATCGGGTACTCCCGAAGCTGGGCAAGCAGCTCGGTTTGCATGCGTCGTGGGATCATGTAAACAGCGTATATTATGCAAATATGGAGTTCAACTCCGTTTTTGCATGACTTTGCCCCTTATGGCAGACGTGAGAAAGGTCGGCCGCCCACGTTTTGCCATCCGAAAACCAATCCTATGCCCAGGAGTCCTGGGGCTCGTCAGCAAAATTCATGGGTGTTGAGAGAAGAATTTCCTCTCGCCAAGAATGCCAAGGAACCTCTTTGATTGTCGGGATGAATCCCGACCTACATCCGTGCGAAAGGAGTGGGCGGCGCGATACGCGGACAGATTCTCCAACCGGGTCAGGATCATCCCGCCGCGCCGGCTTCCAGCGACTCGATAGAGCGCAGGAGATCTTCGCGGTGTTGCAGCGCCGCAGGGCCTCGCTTAGGCTATGCGCGCTTCGGGTGGAACTCTCAGGGAGAGCTTCACCTGGCTTCGGATGCGACAGGCTGGCTCGGGTGAAGGCCGCGGTAGTGGCCGCCTGGGCTCGCAGGCATTGTTACCCCCCATTTTCCAAGTGGCCCCTCGTATCGGTCACCTCTGAACCAAGGAATCACCCATGCCCACACTCACCCTTCCCGACGGCTCCCAGCGGAGCTTCGATGCCCCCGTGTCCATCGCCGAGCTGGCGGCCGATATCGGCCCGGGCCTGGCCAAGGTGGCCATGGCCGGGCGCGTGGACGGCCGGCTGGTGGACCTCGGTTACCGGGTGGACGAGGACGCCGCGGTCGCCATCGTCACCCCGCGGGACGAGGAGGATGCCCTGGAACTCATCCGCCACGACGCGGCCCATGTCATGGCCCAGGCGGTGCAGGAGCTCTACCCCGGCACCCAGGTGACCATCGGTCCCGCCATCGAGAACGGTTTCTATTACGACTTCGCCCGCGACGAGCCCTTCGGCCCCGAGGACCTGGAGCGGATCGAGCGGCGCATGGAGGAGATCGTGGACCGCGACCTGCCCATCGTGCGGGAGGTGCTGGACCGCGAGGAGGCCAAGCGGGCATTCGGCGAACTCGGCGAGAAGTACAAGGTGGAGATCATCGACGACATCATCCCCGCGGGCGAGGAGGTGTCCATCTACCGCCAGGGGGACTGGTTCGACGTGTGCCGGGGTCCCCACCTGCCCAGCACCGGGCGTCTCGGCAAGGCCTTCAAGCTCATGAAGCTGGCGGGGGCCTACTGGCGGGGCGATTCCCGCAACCCCATGCTGCAGCGCATCTACGGCACGGCGTGGCGGGACAAGAAGGAGCTCAAGGGGTATCTCCATCGCCTGGAGGAGGCGGAGAAGCGGGATCACCGCAAGCTGGGCAAGGCCCTGGACCTGTTCCACTTCCAGGAAGAGGCGCCGGGCATGGTGTTCTGGCATGAGAAGGGCTGGGTGCTCTACCGCCAGGTGGAGGAGTACATCCGCAGCAAGCTGATTGATTACGATTACCAGGAGGTGCATACCCCTCAGATGCTGGACCGCTCCCTGTGGGAGAAGTCCGGCCATTGGGACAAGTTCGGCGACATGATCTTCGCCACTCACTCCGAGAACCGCGAATACGCCGTCAAGCCCATGAACTGTCCGGCCCATGTGCAGCTGTTCAACCAGGGGGTGCGCAGTTATCGCGAGTTGCCGCTGCGCATCGCCGAGTTCGGCACCGTGCATCGCAACGAGCCCTCGGGCACCCTGCACGGCCTCATGCGGGCGCGGCGCTTCGTCCAGGACGACGCCCATATCTTCTGTACCGAGGATCAGCTCCAGCAGGAGGTATCCACCCTCATCGACCTCACCGAGGTGGTCTATGGCGATTTCGGCTTCGAGGATATCCAGCTCGCCCTGTCCACCCGTCCCGACCAGCGGGTGGGGGAGGATGCCCTGTGGGATAAGGCCGAGGCGGCCCTGGAACAGGCCCTCACCGACAAGGGTCTGGAATATAAGCTGCAGCCCGGCGAGGGTGCCTTCTACGGCCCCAAGATCGAATTCGTGCTGAAGGACTCCATCGGCCGCGTGTGGCAGTGCGGCACGGTGCAGGTGGATTTCTCCATGCCCGGGCGGCTGGGGGCCGAGTACGTCACCGAGGAGGGCAGCCGCAAGGTACCGGTGATGATCCACCGCGCCATCCTGGGCTCCCTGGAGCGATTCATCGGGATCCTCATCGAGGAATATGCCGGCAAGATGCCCGCCTGGCTGGCCCCGGTGCAGGCCGTGGTGCTCAATATCACCGACGATCAGGCGGCCTACGCGGCGGCAGTGGCAAAGTCTCTGAGATCCTTGGGATTCCGTGTGGACGCGGACTTGAGAAACGAGAAGATTGGCCTTAAGATCCGCGAACACACGTTACAACGCATTCCCTACCTGCTGGTAGTCGGCGGCCGGGAAGTCGAAGGAAAACTGTTGGCCGTGCGCACGCGCGGCGGCGAGGATCTCGGCACCATGTCCCTGGAGGCATTCGCCGAGCGGCTCGCAGCCGATATCGCGTGTCGCGGCCGCTCTGTTTTGGAGGCCTGACAATTACAGCGACAAAGACGTCTAGATACCGGGTAAACGAGGACATAACCGCACCCGAGGTGCGGGTGGTGGACAGCGAGGGCGAGCAGTTGGGGGTCATCCCGCTGGTAGAGGCCATGCAGAAGGCGGAGGCGGCCCAACTGGACCTCGTGGAGATAGCGCCCCAGGCCGATCCGCCGGTGTGCCGCATCATGGACTATGGCAAACACCTCTTCGAGGAAAACAAGAAGAAGCAGAATGCCAAGCGCAAGCAGCAGCAGGTCCATGTCAAAGAGGTCAAGTTCAGGCCCGGCACCGAGGAAGGCGATTATCAGGTCAAGCTGCGTAATCTGACACGGTTCATCAACCAGGGTGACCGGGCCAAGGTGACCATCTGGTTCCGCGGCCGTGAGATGGCTCACCAGGAGTTGGGCAAACGCATCCTCGACCGGGTGGAGGCCGACATGGCGGAGATCGCCAAGGTCGAGCAGTTTCCGAAGATGGAAGGGCGCCAGATGGTGATGCTGCTGGCCCCCAAGAAATAGACGCGCCATTCTTCCTTGGGCGCAGGCAGGGCTGACCCCAACGGGGCGGGACCCTGCGCCGTAGGAGTGCGCTTGCGCGCGAGCGCCGGTGGTCGTAAGGGAGTATCATGGCCGGTTCGCGCCCCAGGGCGCTCCTGCGGAGGAGGGCGCTCCTGCGGAGGGTATCCCGGGCCTGTAGGGGCCCGCTGGCGGGCGAAGCAGGTCGACGGCGACAGGGCCCCGCCCATATCCAGGGCCCAGCGTGGTGTTTACACCGCGGACAATAAGGTCACTCGGGGCGGCATCTGAGGATGCCACGAAAGGGAATACCCTGCCCGGTGGGACAGTAATCAGAAACCGACGAGGTAAGTCATGCCCAAGATGAAAACCAATCGCGGTGCCGCGAAGCGTTTCGCGCGCACGGCATCGGGTCGCTTCAAGCGTAACCAGTCTCACCGGCGTCACATCCTGACGAAGAAGAGCACGAAACGGATGCGCCACCTGCGCTCCCCCGCCCTGGTGCACGATGCGGATGCCCGGTTGGTGGCCCGCATGCTGCCCTACAGTTAAAGGAGCCACGAGATGCCAAGAGTCAAGAGAGGGGTTACCGCCCACGCCCGCCACAAGAAGATCATCAAGCAGGCGAAGGGCTACAGCGGCCGCCGCAAGAACGTCTATCGTGTCGCCAAGCAGGCGGTCATCAAGGCCGGGCAGTATGCCTACCGGGACCGCAAGCAGCGCAAGCGCCAGTTCCGTGCCCTGTGGATCGTCCGCATCAATGCGGCGGCGCGGGAGAACGGCCTGTCCTACAGCCGCTTCATGAACGGCCTCGGCAAGGCGGAGGTCACCGTGGACCGCAAGATCCTCGCGGACCTCGCGGTGCACGACAAGGCGGCCTTCGCGGCGCTGGCCGAGCAGGCCAAGGCCGCCTTGGCCGCCTGATCCGCCGCCGTCCACGGACGGCTTTCGCGGGTCGGTATCAGCAGGGGAGAGGCCCAAGGCCTTTCCCCTGATCATTTGTGCGCCACCGCGGTGCGCCGAATTAATTAGTAGGCAGAGACCTGAACGCACCGATGTCGGATATCGACCAAATCCTCGAACAGGCCCTGGAGGCCCTGGATGCCGCCGGCGACCTGGAGGCCCTGGACGCCGCGCGCGTGCGTTATCTGGGCAAGAAGGGGCAGTTCACCGAGCGACTCAAGGGCCTGGGAGCCCTGCCGCCCGAGGAGCGCAAGGCGGCGGGGCAGGTGATCAACGAAGCCAAGCAGCGCTTCCAGGCCGACCTCGAGGCCCGCAAGGCCCACCTGCAGCAGGCGGCCCTGGACACCGCCCTGGAGCGCGACCGGGTGGATGTCACCCTGCCCGGGCGCGGCCAGCACGACGGCGGCCTGCATCCCATCACGCGCACCCTCCAGCGTATCGAGCGCATCTTCGCCCGCGCCGGCTACCAGGTGAAGGAGGGGCCGGAGATGGAGGACGACTATCACAACTTCGAGGCCCTCAACATCCCGGCCCACCATCCCGCCCGGGCCATGCACGACACCTTCTATTTCGACAGCCACACGGTGTTGCGCACCCATACCTCGCCGGTGCAGATCCGGGTGCTGGAGAACAGCCCGCCACCCTTGCGGATCATCGCCCCGGGGCGGGTCTATCGCTGTGACTCGGACCTGACCCATTCGCCCATGTTCCACCAGGTGGAGGGGCTGATGGTGGACGAGAACGTGAGCTTCGCGGACCTCAAGGGGGTGCTCGACGAGTTCCTCAAGAGCTTCTTCGAGAAGGACCTCGAGGTGCGCTTCCGGCCCTCCTATTTCCCCTTCACCGAGCCCTCGGCGGAGGTCGACATCGGCTGCGTCATGTGTGGCGGTGCGGGCTGCCGGGTGTGTGGCAACAGCGGCTGGCTGGAGGTGTTGGGCTGCGGCATGGTGCATCCCAACGTGCTCGATTTCGTGGGGGTGGACAACGAGCGCTATACCGGCTTCGCCTTCGGCATGGGGGTGGAGCGCCTCGCCATGCTGCGCTATCAGGTCAACGACCTGAGACTCTTCTTCGACAACGATCTCCGCTTCCTGCGGCAGTTCGCCTGATCCCCGGGCCGGAATAAGCAATGCGATTCAGCGAGAAATGGCTGCGACAGTGGACCTCCCCGGACGTGGATACCGGCGGCCTGGTGGCCCAGTTGACGGCCGCCGGCCTCGAGGTGGATGCCGTGGAGGACGCCGCGCCTTACCCCCTCAACGGTGTGGTGGTGGGGCGGGTCACGGCCGTGGAGCCCCACCCGGATGCGGACAAGCTGCGGGTGTGCCGGGTGGACGTGGGGCAGGGCGACCTCCTGACCATCGTCTGCGGCGCCCCCAACGTGCATGAGGGCATGCGCGCGCCCACCGCCCTGGTGGGGGCGGTGATGCCCGGCGGCATGGAGATCAAGCGGGCACGGCTGCGGGGAGTGGAGTCCGCCGGCATGCTGTGCTCGGCCAAGGAACTCGGTCTGTCGGATGTCTCCGCCGGGCTCATGGATCTGCCCGCGGATGCCCCGGCGGGCGTGGCCCTGTATGACTATCTTGAATTGGGGGATGCCTGCATCGAGGTGGACCTCACCCCCAATCGCGGCGACTGTCTGGGGCTGGCCGGCATCGCCCGGGAAGTGGGGGTGCTCAACCGCAGCGCCGTGACGCCGCCGGACCCGTCCGCCGTGGCGGCCGGCATCGACGATACGTTCCCGGTGCGGGTCGATGCCCCCGAGGCCTGTCCGCGCTACGTGGGCCGCGTGGTGCGGGATGTGGATGCCGGCGCCGCCACCCCCCTGTGGATGCAGGAACGCCTGCGCCGCAGTGGCCTGCGCAGCATCAGTGCCCTGGTGGATATCACCAACTACGTGCTCCTCGAATTCGGTCAGCCCATGCACGCCTTCGATCTGGAGCGCCTGCGGGATGGTATCGAGGTACGCATGGCGCGCCCCGGCGAGGGTCTCGAACTGCTGGACGGCGAGACGGTGGAGTTGCAAGCCGATACCCTGGTCATCGCCGATGGCGCCGGGCCGGTGGCCATGGCTGGCATCATGGGGGGGCTCCCCAGCGCCGTGGGGGAGGGGACCCGACATATCTTTCTCGAAAGCGCCTTCTTCGCGCCACTGGCCATCGCCGGCAAGGCCCGGGCCTATGGCAGGCACACCGATTCCTCCCATCGCTTCGAGCGTGGGGTGGACCCGGAACTGCAGCGCCGGGCCGTGGAGCGCGCCACCCGGCTGGTGCTGGACATCGCCGGCGGCATGGCCGGCCCGGTGGTGGAAGTGGTCTCCGGGGCCCATCTGCCGGTACGGGCACCGATACCCTTGCGGGGCGAGCGCATCAAACGCCTGCTGGGCACGACGGTGCCGGCGGGTGAGGTCATCGACATCCTCGAGCGCCTGGGCTGCGCCGTGACGGGTGACGACGGCCGCTGGCAGGTGACGGCCCCCAGCTATCGTTTCGACCTCACCATCGAGGCGGACCTCATCGAGGAACTCGCCCGGGTGGTGGGCTATGACCGCATCCCCTCCACCACGCCCGAGGCGGGCCTGGAGGTGAGCCGCGACGAGGAGGAGCAGGTGCCCCTGGACACCATCCAGCGCACCCTCATCGCGCGGGGCTACCAGGAGGCCATCACCTTCAGCTTCGTGGATCCGCGACTCCAGGCCCTGCTGGATCCCGAGCATCCGCCCATCGCCCTGGCCAACCCCATCTCATCGGAAATGGCGGTGATGCGCACCAGCCTGTGGCCCGGGCTGGTGGGGGCATTGCGCTACAACGCCAACCGCCAGCAGGCGCGGGTGCGGCTGTTCGAGACTGGCCTGCGCTTCCGTCAGGGCACCACCACCGAGCAGGTGCCGATGCTCGCGGGCATCGCCGCGGGTACGCCCTGGCCCGAGCAATGGGGCGTATCCGCCCGGGCCCTGGATTTCTTCGATATCAAGGGGGACGTGGAGGCGCTGCTGGGCCTCGGCGGCTGCGGTGACGAATGGTCCTTCGTGGCCCATCCCCATGCCGCGCTGCATCCCGGTCAGAGCGCGCGTATCGAGCGCAACGGCGAAGCGGTGGGCTGGTTGGGGGCACTCCATCCGGCCCATGGGGAGGCCCTGGACATCGCCGGACCGGTGTTCGTGTTCGAGGTGCTGCTTGACCGTTTGATGGCGGGTAGACTGCCGAGATATGACGCCCTGTCTCGCTTTCCCCTCATCCGCCGTGATCTGGCCGTGGTGGTAGACGAGGCCGTGACCGCGCAGAATGTGCGGGAATGTATTGGACAGGCCGCCTCCGATATGCTAAAAAACTTACAGTTGTTTGACGTATATCGCGGGGAACATATTGATTCAGGAAAGAAAAGTCTGGCCCTTGGATTAATGCTTCAGGCACCGGACAAAACCCTCACGGACGAAGAGGTGGATTCCATCCTGGGCCGTGTGGTGCTGGCCCTGGAGCGCGAACTGGGTGGCAGATTGAGAGGGTAGTATGGCGTTGACCAAGGCCGTGATGGCCGAAAGACTGTTCGAGGAACTGGGCCTCAACAAGCGGGAAGCCAAGGAGATGGTGGAATCCTTCTTCGATGAGGTCCGGGCCGCCCTCGCCAAGGGACACCAGGTGAAGTTGTCCGGCTTCGGCAACTTCGACCTCAGAGACAAGAACGAACGCCCCGGCAGAAACCCCAAGACGGGCGAGGAGATCCCCATCTCCGCCCGCCGCGTGGTGACCTTCCGTCCCGGACAAAAACTAAAAACACGCGTGGAAGCATATGCTGGATCCATCGAGCGGGAATGAGCTCCCCCCCATTCCGGGCAAACGGTATTTCACTATCGGTGAAGTCAGCGAACTGTGCGGAGTGAAGCCCCACGTGCTGCGTTACTGGGAGCAGGAATTCCCCCAGCTCAAGCCCCTGAAACGCCGGGGCAATCGCCGCTACTATCAGCGCCAGGATGTAATCCTCATCCGCCAGATCCGCAGCCTGCTCTACGAGAACGGCTTCACCATCGGCGGCGCACGCCAGCGCCTGTCGGGCGAAGACGCCAAGGAGGATGTTAATCAGAGCCAACAGATCATCAGACAGCTGCGGGCGGAACTCGAGGAGATCGTCGCCATCCTCAAGCGCTAGGCGGCAGGGGCCGGGGTACGGCAGGGTTTCGCGCAAAAGCCGTGGACTTGGCGCCACCTTCCCTGTAATCTACGGCGCCTTCAAGCAAGACCCGCGGTTCCCTCCCGCGGCGGTAATTCAATCGGAGCGTAGCGCAGCTTGGTAGCGCACCACAATGGGGTTGTGGGGGTCGGGAGTTCGAATCTCCCCGCTCCGACCAATAAAAACAAGCACTTAGGCGAGTTTTCCCAAGGTGCTCAGAAGTCAAAAAGGCCGCTGTAAAGCCGCTGTAAAGCCTCCATCACCCGCCTGGAGGCGGCGGGCCAGTGGGGCAACGCCAGAAGCGGCCCCAGGGCCGCCCGCGGCGGCAAGGCTGCTACAAGCCCCACCGGGACCGAGGCCGGGCGCCTCAGGATGCCCGCCAGCTTTTCCAGGGGCACAAAAAAACCCCGCCGAGGCGGGGCTTTTCCCGGGGCGCCTACATTGGCGATCGAGTGACTGAGAAAATATCGTCTCTCGACAACCATCCCTGTGCCCACAACAGGCGGGCCGTTACCCGAACCGCAGCCCAATTACCCACCAGCATCCGGGCGGCCTCCTCGGCAACCTGCTCACACCGGCCCTCGTCGCCTTGAACCCACTGCTCGATGCCCTCCGCGTCGGTGCCGCTGAGGCCCCCCATGTCCCAGCGACAAACGACAGATTCCACGGCCCCCTCCACTTCCGAGTCCATCGGAAATTGCCGGGGCCGTCGCCCTCGTGGGGAGGGACCGCCGGCGCACATTACGAGCGCCTCGCACACTGCGCCGGCAATGGCGTAGACCGCATACTGAGCGCCTCGGAAATGCGGGGTCACATTGGTTCGAACATGAGCAAGCGAAGATCCGGCGGGCTCAATGAATGCCTCGAGCGGTGTTCCCAGCCCCACGGCCAGGTGGGCAATAATATGCCCGGACTCATGATAGGCAATCTCCCAACGGTCGTGCGGGTGCAGGTGATCCAACCAATCGGGGACACGAACCGGAATCTGCGCAGGCGGGTAATACGTAGCGCCTATCATGCCCCCTTCCTCCTGGAACCACTCCGCGGCCCCTGCAGCTTGTGCGTCTTCACCAGTGCCTCCTCGATCAGGACGGCTATGGGCTCGTCCTGCTCCCGGAGCCACGCCACCAGCCAGGCCGGCAGCTTGGTGGCCAGGGGTATCTTCACAAGGTCCGGGTCTCCCGGGGGCCTCCCTGCCCCTTCCCGTTTGCCGCCTCGGGTCACGCTTCCAACTCCACCCGGGCCTCGGGGCGGGCCAGTAGCTCCTCGGCCTTCGCCTGGCGGGCCAGTTCCTGCTCCTCCAGGAACTCCGCCATCTCCTCGGCGAGGGTCTTGAGCGCCGGGGGGTCGGTGTCCCGCACCAGCTCCCGGAGGTGGTCCACGTTGCCCATGGCATCCTCGAACATATCACTGAGGGTCGTGCCTACGTTGTTCGGTGTCATCGCTCTATCTCCTTTCCTGCCGGCGGGTCACCCCGCCGGCTGGTTGTCTGGCCTCAGGCCTCCTGCAGCCACTCCGCTGCCGCCAGTCCTGCGTCCCGGTAGTCCTGCTCGTCCTGGCCCCGGGCCGGGAACTCCTGCCGCTCGGTGCCCACGTCCACGCTAAGAACGTCCTGGCCTTCGATGACGATCCACTTGATTGCGTCGAATTCCACTCCTTCGCAGTCCGCCACCACCTTCACCATTTCCGCGATCTGATTTTTCATCTGGGCTTCTCCTGTTCGGCTCGGGCCTTTCCCTTACCTTTGAATAGAGTCTAGACGCTATTAAGAATAGAGTCAAGCCTAGTTTCAAAATAATTTCGCCCGGTGCGCCAGGTCGGCCTGGCCCGACATGGACTCCAGAGATTTCGAAACGCGCTCGAGTTCTTCACGGAGCAGCACGATGCTGCCCGCCACGCGTTCCGCGTCTTCGCTGCCGTACTCGAATAGGTGATCCGCCAGCACCTGCAGGGCGCCCGCCACGAAGGTGACTTGGCCCGCAGCGTCACCAGCCGAATTGCTCAGCTCGGCGGGGGTAATGGGTTCAATGGGGAGGGTGTTACGATCGGAATCAGCCATGGTGGCCTCCTGTGTAGGTTGTCATGGTCAGGTCCCCGGGCAGTGGTGCAACACTCCCGGGGCCCGCTTATGGGGAGGTGTCCCGTCCCCAGGTTCGATAGTACCCCAGCCGGCGGGCCAGGTGGTTTAGCACGCGCTATCCAGTTTTTGCGGTAGCGAGCGCTATTCCTGATTCAGCTTCGCGCCCGCCGCGGCGATGCCAGCGAAGTAAGCCAGGTCCTCCACGTAATCCGGATGGGCGCCACGCTGGCGGGCCGACTCGGCGGCCATCCGCAGCAGCTCGGCCAGGGAGCCGAGGACCACGGCGGGGTGGGAGTCGTTCCCCTCGAGCACGCGCATCGCCTCCCGCTCTTTCCGGTCGCACATACCCGCCACAGTCTCGGTACCAGGCCGCCGCCGCAGGGGAACCACAGTCGCGGCCGTCATGAGTTCATCCGGCCACCGCGGGCTGGTTGGTGATCTGGCGGATGCCATCCACTACCTGACTGCTAAGTTCATTTTGCCTTTCCATGAGTCCGCGCATCTCCGTCGTCGCCTGAGCGGTGGCGGCCGCGGCCTCGCTGTCCTTTTGGCTTTCGCCACTCGCGCCGGCCGATCCACTCCCCTGGCCTGATTCGGGCCGGGCGAAAGCCTTGTCCACGTCATCCACGGCTTGCTTAAAAATATCGCCGAAGGTGAGGCTGCCGAGCTCCGCGGCGCCGGCGAAATTTCCGGAGAAGAACTGCTTAATGGCGGCCGCGCTCGCCGCCGCGACGCGGACGAGGGTGAGGAATGTTGCCGCGGCGGCCTTGATGGCATTCGGGAGCGCCGTGCGGAGAAAATCCGCAGTGGCTGCCAGTTCGTCCGCGAAGGTGGCTCCCATGGCAAAGGCGGTCCCCTTGATCGAGTGGGCCAGGTTATCGAAAGCGTCTCCTGCTTTTTCGGAGTCTTCCACCATCTGCTTGGTCATGAAGCGCGAAGTCTTCCGGGCCTCTTTGTCGAACTCGCGCAGGCCTTCGGAGCCGCCCTGGAGCGCCAGCACCAGGTCCAGCCCCAGGGATTTGGAGAACGCCGCCGCGGCAATCGCGTTACGGTCGGCCTGAGTCCCGGCGTCCTGCATGGCATCGGCCAACAGGTTCACGGCTTCGCCGGTGCTGGTGGTGTTCACGAGAGCGTCCAGCAGGCTCTGGTCGTACCTCCCGAGGAAGCTGGCAAGCGCACCCGTCCCCAGCTTCGCTTCACCGAGGCGCTTGGAGAGGGTCGCCAGGCCCCGGTCCATCGTTTCGGCGCTCGAACCGCTACGCTCCGCGGCGAAGCGTAGGGCTTGCAGCTCCTCCACGGTGACGCCGGCGCGTTTGGAGGCCTTGCCGAGTGCGTCGGCGACATCGATCGAAGCCTTGATCAAGCCACCGAATGCGGCCCCGACACCCAAGGCCGCGAGACCCACTTTCTTAAGGTCGCCCAGTATCTTCTTTGCCCCCTTGTCCCATTTGTTGGTGCGGGCGACGAAACTGATTCCAAGACTTGCAACTGCTGTTGCCATGATGCTATCTCCCGTCAGATATATCGCAGGGCCACCGGCCGGCCCTGGTGGTCATCGACCGCAACACAGAAGGTCCGGCGCTCGGCGAAGTACTCGCGGCCGCGGAATGTGAACCAAGCCTTCCGGCGCGCCGTCACGGCCCGGCCGGCCGCATCCATCAAGGCCTGTTTCGTCTTGGTGCTTGCTCCCCTCATGACGCCCCCTGTTTTCGTTTCCCGGGAAACACTGTCCCCCGGTGTTGTTAGATGCCGGCCGCGGCCGCCCGCAACAGCAACCCGCCGGCGCTCGTGATCGCGGTGACAAGCCGCAGGGCCAAACGAGAGCGCCCCCACACACAGGAGTGGTCAGCTCGCGGCGAACTTCATCAGCTTTACCGCGTTTGAGTCACGCAGACCGCCGGTTACGCGGCGGCGCATATAGAACAGGACGTTGGGCCGGCCGGTGAAAGGATCTCGCAGCAGGGTCGTATTGCGATCCACGATGGTATAGCCGCTCATGAAGTTGCCGAACGCGATAGATAGCGAATCGGCAGCCACGTCAGGCATGTTTTCGTCCGTGAAAACCGGATATCCCAGCAACGTATCCGGGGCGGCCGACTCCAGACCGGCGCGCCAGATGAAGTTACCGGTCGTCTCCTTGAATTTCCGCACGGAAGAAAGCGTAGAGGAATTCATCAGCCACGCCGCGCCCTGGCGATACCGGGGCCGCACGCTGTGCACCAGGTCGATCAGCTTGTCGCTTGGGTTCGTGCTCGCGAACGCGCCGGCGGCACCGGAGGCGATGTACTGCAACTCCGCGAAGGCCCGCGTCGAGTCGTCGGCGGTGACCGCGGGATAACTCAGCAGGCCACGCGGTTTGTTGACACCATCACCAGAGATGAACGCCGAGCCTTCTGCGGCATCGAATACTTCGGCCGACTCCTCGATAAGCCACGATTCCAGATCGAATGCATTGTCTTCGAGAAGGACCTGGCTGATGGGCAGATTCGTGTAGACTTCCGCTGGAGTCATCGTGATTTTGGTGAAGGAGGGTGTTGCCTTCTCGGTCCGCGCCTCAGTTTCGCCGGCCCACGCGTAACCCGTGCCGCCAGTGGAATGCAACATGACGTACTCGCTGGTCGAGACCTGGACCACGCGAGCCAGTTGGCGCATGGGCGACAAATCACGCAGGGCCTTCGTCAGGGTGTCGTCAACCTCACTTGGAACCAGGAAGCCGCCATTCGGATCGCTGCCGCTGAACATGCTTTTGATTTCGCCGTCGGACTTTCGTCCGCGCATCCATTCCAGAAACGAGGCCTTACGTTCGTTGGACTCGAATGAGAGGCCGCCCGCGGCGCCGGCACCGGGCCGGCCCGCCCGCTTCATTAATTCCACCAGGTCTTTTTCCAAACTCGCGACGCGCGCGTTATTCGCGTCCCTGAATTCCTCCCAGGCCTTGCCCTGGCCATCGAGGAGTGTTTTGATTTCCTGAAGATCCGACATTAGTTTTTACCCCGTTTAAGTTGTAGGTTCGTACTGCGTGAATCACAGCATCGATCAAACTCTACATTATTGGATTCCGGGTTTAGGCGATGCTGGGAATTATTTTTTTTTAATTTTTTTTTCGCTTCTGTCAGGTGGTCGCGGAGCGTACGAAAAGTGACAGGGATACGACCGCGGCTCCGGTCATGGAAGATTATCTCCTTCTCTTCGTGATCTACCCTTTCCACCGGTTCAACCGGGCGCGGCGACTCGCTGTATAGATCCCGGCGCAATGCCGCAACCTCCAGTTCGTGAACAAGCGCCTTGAAGGTAGGACGAACCGACCGAGCCTCGAGGACGCCAATGATATCCAGGATGTAATTATGGAGATGGCCAGTGCGCCGGCCTACGTGTTGGGCGGCCATCGCCGCCCCCAGGCGCACCAAGCGCACGGCTTCATCACGCTCCTGCCCATCGGGCAAGTGTTCCATGAGAAACTCGGTGAGATCCAAGGGCGGCACCAGGCGGGGAGAGGGCCGTTACTCGGCGCCCGGGGGCGTCGGTTCGTCCCCGCCGGTGACATCGTACAGGACCACCGCCACGGCATCCGTTTCCGGATCATGCAAAGTTAGGCGCAGGTGCACATCCTGGCCGCCATACGGCATGGAGACGGTCAGCCGCCGATAGAGGCGGCCCTCGTCGTGCATCTTGGCCGCGTTTCTCCAGGCCGCCGGCGAATTGAGTTCCTGTGCCCGCTGGCCGCAGGCTCCCAGCAGCTGCGCCGCCGCCGACGCCAGTTTTACGTCGCCGCCATGCTCACCGTACTTCGTGTCTTGTATCGTCATCGTCTTTCCTCGTGTTGATAAGCGTTATCACTAGCTCTCTGATTAGCACCCCCCCCCTCCAAAACCCCCGCATATGCGCGCGAAGGGGGAACATCGGTCTACAGCATCCGGATCGCTGACTTCTTGCCCCCCCTCCCTCTCTCATTCCCGTCCTCCATAGATCATGGCCAGCGCGACTAGCACGGAGCCAGGCTGCAAACCTGAGTCAGCTGATATGTCCTTGGCCACGGCGGCCAGGTGGCGCACGTCACGCTCGAGGAAATACATCGTCCGTTCACGGTCTTTTCGGCCCATCTCGTAATACTGTGCATGCTGGTCATTTTTTTCAGGCATAGCGTGCCTCCTCGGGGGTCATCTGGATAAAGTGGAAAAAGTGGAGGTGTACATGGAAGAGGGTATGCGCGCGCGTGCGCGCGTAGAGAGTTATAGCCCTGTGATAACCCACTTTTTCCACTTCGGGGGTCGGGGTCATAGGGGCGGCTCCGAGGGTAGGAGCCGGATACCCTCCACCACGTCGTAGCCATCGCGCTTTTTGGTGCGGTACCCCAGCCCATCGAGCCGCTCAAAGAAGAGGGTCTTGGACATGACCTTCCGGCCGGAGTCCGCGCACCACTCACGATGTCTCGCGTACAGCCATGACCGGCGCGTCCATATACCTGGATCATCACGCACGATGTCGGCGGCGTCGTCGAGGAATGCAGCGACGGCATCGGTATGGGTGCGCCAGCGCGCGAGCGCGTCATCGGATGCGCGTGATGCCGTCAGCCGGCCGGCGGCCACCACCCGCGCCGCGCCCTCGAGCGCCCACGCCAGCACGCCAGGCAGCTCGTTCCGGATGATGTCTGCGGCCAGGTCCCGCTCCATGTCGTTGGCCGCCACCGGGTTACCGAACACCAGGACCAGCCAGCGGCGCCAAAATCCGGAAGAGTGATCACGCGTCGAGGGATAGTGATTGCTGCTAAAGATGTGTGAGCAACTTGGACGGAACTGGAACACTCGCCCGTAGGGCTGCCGCGCCGTGAGCAGGTCGCGACCGGTGACATCTTTAAAATCCGCGGCGGGGATGAAGTTATCTGATGGCAGCTCGCCAACAAGGTTAAGCCTGGCGTGCGCCAGGGGCGCCAGGTGATAGTCGTGCCCCCACCGGTATGGGCTGATGGCGGTGGTGTACGCGTCCGGCACCAGCGCGCTGATGATTCGCTGGAGGGTGGATTTCCCCGTGGCGCCCGGTCCGTACAGCAGCACTACCTTCTCATGGGCCGGGAGCAGTCCAGTCAACGCGGCCCCGATGACATCCTGGGCCAGGCGTTGTTGCTCGCTCGTTCTGGCAGGGTCGCTATCCCGGAAAGCACTTTCCAGGTAGTAGTCCCATATCGGCGTCGGGCAGTCGCCAGGCTCGACCGCGAGAGTGAACCGCTGGCGGTGGTCGCACCGCAGCTCCTCGCAAACCAGCTGGCCCGAGTCAACCCGGTGGAACTGGTCACCCGCGGCGACGCCCACGGGGCCCGCCGGAAAGTACTCGGGATCGGCCACCATATCGTAGGCGTGCCGGGCGATGGCGTTATAGTCGGCCTTGCGGCGGCAATTTTTTCGATCGGTGTACCAGGCCCCCAGCTGGACCTCAACTCGATCGAGGGGCATGCGTTCCCAGACGCCATGCTGCCCGCAGCACCAAATAGCGCCCTCGGCCCCGACCGGCTCGGGCTGACCCTGGAGCGCCAGCCAGTGGGACGCGATGGCATGGTGGGACGCGTCCTTATCCGGCCAGTCCGGTCTCGGCACCTCATCGAGGGACACGACCTCGCTCACGGCAGCTGTTTCCTGGGAAACACGTCGCTACGCGTCACTTTCCGGAGCGTAGCCGCTGGATCGACTCGGCAGTGATTCGCCGATGGCGGCCCACCAGATAGCCTTCAAGCTGGCCTTTCTTCAGCAGGCGGTAGAGCGTCGGGGGTGTGCACCCCAGGAGCGTGCAGGTCTCGATCACTGACCGGTCGCGTTCAAAATCAGGAAGGGGGGATGTCTCGGACATTTCGGCACCTCAGTGATTACCTAGCGCCAGATTAATTCTGTGGCTTACACGGGTCTGCCCAGACTTTTGTAATTATTTTCTGCTATTGCGTTTCTTGTAGGCGTCCGGGTGCTCGTAGTCCTCGGGGAAGAAGGCATGCATTTGGAGGCGATATTCCCGCTCTGCCTTGCCGGCGGTCAGCTTGAGATCGGTCCCATGTTCGTCGTGGAAGTAGTTGGCCCATTCGTCGTTGATGCGGTCCGCCAGCTCTTCGAAGAAATCCCTCCCGCTGGGACGGTCGGATTCGCCCTTTAATTGTGTAGCCCTGACAAAGATGATTGAGCGAAGCTCGTGCTTCAAAGTATGGTTCCTGTCTCTTCGCTTGGACGGCCGCGAGAAAGCATCCTCCAGGTCCATGGCTTCGCCGAAGCTCCATTTCTCCATCGCATCATGATAGGCGGCATGCACCCACTCAGGCATGACCAGGCACCAGGCGGCGCAATACTCGATTGCCAGGAGCAGGGCCGCCGGCTTGCCGCTTTCAAACTCCTCTCGGAAGTCATCGAGGCGCATCGAGTCAACGGAGTTCATCACAGCACCTCCACGGCGGCCCGTAGGTTATCGGGCGCCAGGTGGGCATAGATGAGGGTCATCTCTATCGACGCGTGCCCCAGCAGCTCGCGCACGGTATTGAGGGGCACCCCTGCCATCACCAGGCGAGAGGCGAAGGTATGACGCTTATGCCGCGCGCGGCATAAGCGTCATCATGCCGACAACCGGATTATGCCGAGTGATCGGCAATCCTTTGCTTTTTTCTCTCCTAGTTTTGCCTAGTTACGGCCATAGCACGGTTTTCAGACGCGGCATAATCCGGTCATCTCTCCGGACTGACAATAGGGTCAGGAAGGAGAAGAGACATGCTCAAAGAGTTCTTAAAACAGGGCGATTTCCTCGAGCGCTTACACAGTAACCCGCTGCGGGAACACCTCGATTCGTTCTCGACCTCACTGGTCGAGGAAGCCTACGCTTCGTCGACAGTCCGATTGAAGCTTCTCTGGGTCGTCGAATTTGGTTGGTGGCTGCAAGAGGAGCAGCTCACAGCTGAGCAGCTCAGCGAGCACATTGTCGATCGGTTCCTGAAGGAGTTGCAGCGCCTGGGACAGCTGCAGCGAGGTCAAAGGCCGACCACCCTAAGGTTTGTTGCGTATCTGCAGAGTCAGGGGGTCATTCCGTTTCCTGAGCCGGTTTGTGACACCTCGCCGCTGGCCGAGCTCGAGCGCCGGTACGAGCGCTATCTGCGAACCGAACGCGGCCTGACCACGGCGACGGTGTTGAACTACCGGCCCGCTGCCCATGGTTTTCTGGTCCATCATTTCGGCGACGGCCCCTTGCGTATCGAGGAGCTGACGGGATCGGACATCTCCACCTACGTCCTTACCCACGCTCGCTGCCAAGGCGCAAAAAGAGCGCAGCTTCTAGTCACGGCACTGCGCTCGTTCTTTCGATTCTTGTTGCGCGAGGCGAAGACCCAGATCGATCTGGCCGCTTGTGTGCCGGCCGTCGCGGATTGGCGCTTGTCGTCCGTTCCCAAATTCCTGACCGCGGAGGAGATCCAACGCCTGTTGGATGGCTGCGATCGCACGACAGCGACAGGGAGACGCGACTATGCGGTCCTGGTCCTCCTCGCCCGCCTTGGACTACGTGCCGGCGAGGTCGTCGCCCTCGAAATCGATGACATCAATTGGCGAGCCGGCGAAGTGATGATTCGCGGGAAAGGCTTCGTGCATGAGCGCTTACCGTTGCTCACCGAACCGGGAGAGGCGATGGCTGCCTACTTGCGTCGGGATCGTCCCGAGACCCGCTCGCGCCGGGTCTTCGTTCGCATGAAGGCACCCCATTCGGGCTTCGCCGGGCCATCAACCGTCTCGACCATTGTTCGGCGCGCTCTGGAACGCGCCAGTCTCCAACCGCCTGCCAAGGGCGCCCACCTACTCCGCCACACCCTGGCGACGGAGATGCTCCGAGGGGGTGCATCCATGAGCGAGATCGGCCAAGTGCTCCGACATCGCTCCCCGAACACCACGGAGATTTACGCCAAAGTCGACCTCTCCGGTCTCCGCTCCCTTGCCCCACCGTGGCCGGACATAGGGGGTGGGCAATGAACCAGCTACGTGACGCTTTGGAGGAGTATCTTGCCGTGCGCCGGAGCCTGGGATTTGGCCTGCGGATACCGGCGAGCTTGCTACATAACTTTGTCTCCTTTCTGGAAGCCAACGAGGCGACCTATATTACCCGAGCGTTGGCGATTCGCTGGGCCGAACAACCCCGCGACGCGCAGCTAGCCACATGGGCGGGGCGCCTGGGAGTGGTGCGTCGCTTCGCCCGCTGGCGCAGCGTGACCGATCCGCGCACCGAGATCCCACCGGATGGCCTCTTGCCTTACCGCTACCACCGTAACCCTCCTTACATTTACACCGATGAGGAGATCGAGCGGCTCCTTGGCGCCGCCGCAGGGCTGCCTTCCGCCAATGGCCTGAAAGCCCGCAGCTACTTGACGCTGTTCGGCCTGCTTTCCGTCACGGGCATGCGCGTAAGCGAAGCACTCATGCTCGATCGTGTGGATGTCGATTTGGAGCAAGGAATCCTTACCATACGACGCACGAAGTTCGGCAAGTCACGGTTGGTGCCAGTCCATCGCTCAACCCGCGATGCGCTGGAAAGCTACGACACGCAAAGAACGCGTGTGTTTCCCCGCCCGGAAACACCGGCATTCTTTCTCTCCGAGCGTGGTCGACGCATCACGGAGTGGAGCGCGCGTTACACCTTCGCGAAACTCTCCCAACGGATCGGCCTGCGCGGCGCCGCGAAGGGTCACGGGCGCGGACCGCGGATTCATGACATGCGCCACCGATTTGCGGCCCGCACGTTACTGCAATGGTACCGCGCGGGGGTCGATGTCGAGCACGAGTTACCCAAGCTTGCCACCTATCTTGGCCACGTTCACGTGAATGAGACCTACTGGTATCTCGAGGCCGTCCCGGAACTCCTCCAGTTGGCCACCAAGCGCCTGATGGAGAAGGCCGAGGAGGTCCGCTCATGATCGCCAACAGCTTTCCCGCCATGCTTCAATCCTTTTTCACGGAGCGCCTATTTCGGCAACGCTGCGCCAGCGGACACACCATCGCTGGATACCGTGATGCCTTCCGTCTTCTTCTGCGTTACGCAGCAGAACGCCTCGGCACAGCGCCCTCGAAACTGCGGCTCGAGGATCTCGATGCGTCCTTCATCGGGCAGTTCCTCGATCATCTCGAACAGGAGCGGGGAAACAGCGCGCGCACCCGCAACGCCCGCCTGGCTGCAATCCATTCGTTCTTTCAATATGTCGCTTTGGAGGAGCCCGCCCATGCGCTGCTTTGCCAGCGCGTCCTGGCCATGCCGAACAAACGCCATGAGCGCCGGCTGATCGAGTTTCTCCACCGCGATGAGATCGATGCATTGATCGCCGCTCCAGACCCCTCCACGTGGATCGGCCGCCGGGATCGAACCTTCCTGACCGTGGCCGTTCAGACAGGACTGCGGGTTTCTGAACTGATCGGACTTCGCTGTCAGGACGTCGTTCTGGAAACCGGGGCCCATGTGACATGCCTAGGAAAAGGCAGAAAACAACGCGCAACACCACTGAGTGAGGAAGTTGCGGCCATGTTGGGCAGTTGGCTGCAAGAGCGTAACGGCTTGCCTCAAGAGCCAGTCTTTCCCAGCAGCCGCGGCGGGCCACTCAGCCGGGATGCGATCGAACGCCTGGTCGCAAAACATGCCAAGATAGCCGAGCAAAGCTGTCCCTCCCTGCGCCGCAAAAAAGTGACCGCCCATGTCCTGAGGCACAGCGCCGCGATGGACCTTTTGCAGCACGGTATCGATCGATCGGTGATTGCCCTCTGGCTGGGACATGAGTCCGTGGAAACGACACAGATGTATCTCCATGCAGACCTCCGCCTGAAGGAGCAGGCGCTGTCTCGCACCACGCCCCGAGGGATCGAACCGGCTCGCTACCGCCCCGACGACCAGCTGCTGGCATTCCTCGAGAGCCTGTGATTATGCCGACTCGAGGCACCGCCCGAGCGCCGCCAGCCGCTTTCCAGCAGCGCGATTCGGCATAATCCGGTTGTCGGCATGATGCCGGCAATCGTGGAACCGGAAGTCCTCGAGGCCTGCATCCTTGAGCACCGCCGCGAAGGCCGTCTTGAACTCATGCCGCCCGAAGACCGGGAGAGAGGGGAGAGGGGTCACGTCACCTTTGTGGGCCTTCAGGGCGGCAGTGGCCGAGGCATTCAAGGGAACATGCCGGGTCTGCTTCGACTTCGCGCCCTGTCCGCTCACAGTGAGCGTCCCGCGCTTCAGATCGACATCTCCCCAGGCCAGATTCCACAACTCACCCCGGCGAAGCCCCGTGTTCAGGGCAACGATCACCAGGGGGGTCAGGTTATCGGCGTATGGGCCCAGCTTCGGCAGCAGCTCGTAACCGCGTTCAGCCCGCCAGCGGTTGGCGCTCTCCCGCGCCTCCTGGATGCTGGTGTCCCGCGCCGACAGCGCGGCCAGGAGGCGGGTCGCCTCCTCGCCGTGAAGGTAGCGGACCACGCCGCGCTTGTCGGTCTTCAGGGGCTTGAGTCGGCGCAGGGGGTTTTCGGGCAGTAGCTCCCATTCCACCGCTCGCTCCAGGGCCGCCTTCAGGGTGGCGGTGTCCCGATTGATGGTCCGGTCACTGCGGCCCTTCCGGCGGCGCTCGATGCGCCAGGTCTCGACATCGGCCAGGCGCAGGGCCACCAGCTCCTTGTCACCGAGACCGAAGCGCTTGAGGCAGCGTAGGGACTCCTCGGGGCGCGAATGGTGAGAGCGGAGGTAGGGCCAGTAATGCCGATCCAGGAACAGGTCGAAAGTCAGGGCCTCCGGCAGCTCCGGCTCGGGCTCGGGGGCCGCGTCCGGATCTTCGCCGCGCAGGATGGCCATGGCCTTTTCGGCGGCCATGCCGTGGGTCATCACCGGCATCCGGCCCAGGGTGCGCGGCTTGCGGTTCTGGATGAGCTTCCACGTCTTCGCCCCGGTCGGCTGGACGCGCAGGATCAGGCCCGTTATGGCCGTGTCTCGTACCTCGTATGGCCGGGCCTCGGGCTTGGCTGAATCCGCCACCCTCTGATTGAGCAATTTCCGCATTGTGGGGGTCCCCTGTTCGGCAGTCGTAATGCTTTCGTACAGCCTAGACCTTAATTGGCGTTAATTCCAATTGTTAAGGAAGCGAGAGAAAACAACGGTTTGCGACGTAAGCCATTGGCCGAAAAGGGCCAAAAAACGGAATGGGGTTGTGGGGGTCGGGAGTTCGAATCTCCCCGCTCCGACCAATAAAAACAAGCACCTAGACGTTAGTCTCGGTGCTTTTTTTATGTCCGATAGGAAATAGGTACCGAAATAGGTACCAAAGGAAGCGCCAATAAGAAAACGCCTCGCACTAGCCGAGGGGCGGCAGCACGCTACGATGCAGAGGCCCGGCGGACGCCGGTACGGACGTCATGGCTGCGACTGTGACCAAGCTGTGGGCCAAGCCGCTCCTGTTCGCCAGTTGTGCGGGTTTGGACAGCGGTCGACAGGTGCTGCTCTGGCCGCTCGGCTGATGGCGTTGAAGCGGGAAGTCGGCTGAAAGAGGCTCGATTGGAAGCTGACCTGATCTTTCCGGACCGTTGCATTGCCCATCTGGATATGGACGCCTTCTACGCGTCCGTGGAGTTGCTGCGCTACCCACAGCTACGCGGCCAGCCGCTCGTGATCGGCGGGCGTCGCGCAGAGCCGCCGGTCAAGGGAAAGGACGGTGCCTGGCAGTTTGTACGCCTGGGCGGCTACCGGGGCCGCGGCGTGGTGACCACCGCGACCTATGAGGCGCGTGCGCTGGGGGTGCATTCCGGCATGGGGCTGATGACCGCCGCCCGCCTCGCGCCGCACGCATTTCTGCTGCCGGCCGATTTCACCGCCTATCGCGACTACTCGGCGCGCTTCAAGGCAGCGGTCGCAGCCCTCGCGCCGCAGATCGAGGATCGGGGGATAGACGAGATCTACATCGATCTGACCGCGCATCGGTTGGATCCGGGGTTGGATCCGGCCGCTATCGCTCGAAGGCTCAAGGAAGCGGTACGCACCGCGACGGGACTGTCCTGCTCCATCGGGGTCGCCCCGAACAAACTGCTGGCGAAGATGGCCTCGGAGTTCGACAAGCCGGACGGCCTCACGCTGGTAGGTCCGGAGGATCTGAGCACACGGATCTGGCCGCTGAAGGCAGACAAGATCAATGGTATCGGACCGAAATCCGCGAAACGGCTGGAGGCCCTGGGTGTCCATACCATCGGCGATCTAGCCCAAGCGGACCTCGGACTGCTCCAGACACACTTCGGGCGCAATTACGCGGCCTGGCTGCACGCGGCCGCCCACGGGCGGGATGATCGGCCGGTGCTCACGGAAATCGAACGCAAGTCAGTCAGCCGGGAAACGACCTTCGAGCACGACCTCCATCCGCAGCACAACCGAGCGCAGCTCACGGGGTTCCTCACCGCCCTCTGCGACCAGGTGGCGGCCGATCTCAGGGCCCTGGACGTACGTGGAACGACCGTGGGTATCAAGCTGCGTTACGCGGACTTCCGTACCCTGACCCGCGACCTTACGCTGCGCGAGCCCCTCGACGATCCCGCGGGCCTGCTGGCCGCGAGCCGGGAGTGCCTGCGACGGGCGCCGTTGGACCGGCCCCTGCGACTGCTGGGCGTGCGCGTGAGCGCGTTGGTGTCGAGTGAGGATGCGGCCGAGAATGCAGGGTCCGGGGCACAGGGCGAGCTGGCCTTTGACGAATGAACCCGATGGCATCCGGTATCAGAGTCCCCGCGGCGGGCTGGGGGGGGTGGGGGTCTCCAGGCTGGGCGGCAGGCGGGATTTCCCCATCAGCCAGACATCGATATGCCGGGCCACATCGCGCCGCAGGACATAGAGCCTGACATCCAGCTCGGAGGGCTCGAGGGGCTCCCGCGGCCGAACGAAGAACTGCTGAGTCACCGGCTCGCTGTCGAGGGCCGTCTGCCCCAGGCCATGGTTATCCGTGGGGACATCGCGCCAGGCGACCAGGTCGAAGCCCCTGGCGCGGCAGCGGTCCGTCACGAGGGCCCGCAGGGCGGCCCGTTGATCGCCGTCGCAGGGCATGAATGCCTGGCCGACGCCATAACCATCGCATTCGCCCAGCCCGGGCACCATCTCCCGGAAGAAGCGGTGGGGCTTCTGCAGCAGCATGCCGGCACCATCGCCGGTGTTCTCCTCGGCACCGCGCGTACCCCGATGGTCCAGGTTTCACAGGCACTCCAGGCCGTCCAGCACCAGTCCATGGCCGGATTTGCCATCGAGATCCGCCAGTATCCCCACACCACAGCTCGAATGATTGGCCATGGGCACATGCCGCCCGGTTTCGAAGGCCCCGGCCGGTGCCGAAGGGCAATTGTCGGACGCGTTCATCATCATCGTTCCCCGTCTGTCCGGCCCTCGCCGAGGGCGCCGTCGCCGGCTCGGGTGAGGCTGCGCACGATGTCCCACTCCGTCTTGATGCGCGCCATCACCTGCTCCCAGCCTCGCTCCTCGGCGGCGGAGTGCTCCGCCGGCTCCCGCTTGAGCTGCTCGAAGCAGGACAGGGCGGTCTCCGCGGACCGGGGCATTGAGTAGGCCTCGGCCGTGTCCCGCGCCGCCTGGACGAGGGCGGCCGCGGCCTCTTCGTCCCGTGCGGCCAGCCAGGCCAGACCGGCGGCGAAGGCGGCGATATCCTGGTGCGGGATGAGGCGCCCGTTCGTGCCGTCCGCCACCACCTCGCGGGCCCCGGGGGCGTCCAGGGCCACCACCGGCAGGCCGGCCGCCATGGCCTCGATGAGTACCATGCCCTGGGTCTCGCTCCTGGAGGCGAAGGCGAAGACATTCATGGCGGCGAGGGCGTCCGCCAGGTCCTCGCCTTCCAGCACTCCGGCCATGTGCAGGCGGTCCGCCATCTCGGCCCGGGCAAAGGTCCGGCCCATGGCCTCCGCGGCCGGACCCACACCCACCACCAGAAAATGGGCCCGGGGGTGCTCGGTCATGAAGGCCGCCACCGCCGTGGCCAGGAAGGCGAGGTTCTTCTCCTCCGCGAGCCGCCCCAGGTGTCCCACCACGAAGGCGTCGCCGGGGATCCCGGCGCGCTCCCGGAACGCCCGTCCTATGCTATGGGCGAAGCGCTCCACCCGCACCCCGGTGGGCACCACCAGGATGGGCCGGGTGACCCCGCGTTCCAGGAGCAGGTCGCGAATGCTCTCGCTGGGCGCGAAAACCTGGTCGGAGAGGTTGGCGTAATGGGTGGCCAGCTCGATGACGAAGCGTTTCAGCAGCGCGGAATCCCCCGGCACGTAGTGGGTGTACTCCTCGTACAGGGTGTGGTGGGTGAACACGAGGGGCAGCCGCCGGTGACGGGCGATGCGCAGGGCCGTCATGCCGAGCAGGAAGGGGTGCTGGGAGTGGATGATGTGGGGCCTGAAATCATCCAGGGTCTCCTTGAGACCGGCGGGGAAGGGCAGCGCCACGGAGAAGTCACTGGCATTGAAGCGCTGGATGGCGGGAATGCGCACCACGTCGGTCTCGCCCCTCGGGGCGTCCGGGAACTCCGGCGCCACCACCAGCACGCGGTGGCCGCGTTCGCGGTATTCCTCGGCGAAGGCCTGCACCGAGCGTGCGACGCCGCCCACGTGGGGTGTGAAGGTATTGGTGAGGAGCACGATATTCATCGGCCGGGGTTCCTCCCGGGCAGGATCACCTCGTCGCGGCCCGCCTCCACCGCCACGGCTGCAGTGCCCGGCAGGCGGACTTCCAGAGCGGGCTCGCCGTCCCGCCACTCGGCCTGCCAGTGTACCCGCACCTTGTCCGTCGCGGGCAGCACCGTGATGGAGATGGGTCCGTAGGGTGTGGGCGCGGGCCCGAAGGACAGGGGCTCACCGGCCTCCAGCCAGCGGGCCGGGATCCCCGAGCACAGCACCAGGCCCTCGCCCTCCTCGCGCACGAACCAGTGGCGGATCATGAGGATCCATTCCGCGGCCGCCCACACGTGATGGCCGTCGCCCATGCAGCCGCCGCCGGTGCGCGGGTGGATGGCCTCGGGCCACTGGCCGGTGGGGCTGGCCAGGTCGGCCACCGCGTCCACCAGCCGGAGGTAGCGGTCATCGCCGGCCCGCAGCAGCACCTGGGCCACGTGCAGGGTCAGGTAGGCGTTGAGGCCCGAGTGGATCATGTCCTGAAAGAACGCGTCGTCCACGAAGCACTTGTCCAGGAGAAACTCCACGCAATCCAGCAGGCGGGGGTCGTCCGGTGGGCAGGCCTGCAGGGGATAGCCCACGACGAGGGAGCCTATGGCACCGGCATCCAGCCGCCGATAGGGGGAGGCGGGCATGCCCGGGCGGCCCAGGCGGCGGGCCGCTTTGGCCAGGCTGCGGTCCACCGCCCCGGCAAACGCCTGCGCGACCGCCGCGAAGTCGTCGGCAGCGGATCCGTCCTCGCCGTCCAGCAGCCGGTGCGCGGCGCGCAGCCCGGCGATGCCCCAGAAGTCGTCCCAATAATAATAGTCGTTGGGCCCGAAGTGCTCCGCGCTGAAGCCGGCAGGCAGCAGGCCCGCATGGGGTGCGTCCAGATCGTCGCCGGTGCGTTTGCGCACGATCCAGCGGGCGGCCCGCCGGATGGGCCCTTGCCACTCGCCGGAGAGCCGGCGCCCGCTGAGACGCTCGTAACGCTCGAGGATCCACAGCACCTCGCCGTTGGAGTCCCACTCGCCCTCCTGGGAACGGAAGTACCCGAAGGGAGTCTGGCGATCGGGGAAGCGCGCCAGCGCGCGTTCCGCGCGGTCGTGGAGGCCGAGGCACAGGAGGGCATGAATGAGGAAGGCGGCATCACGGAACCAGAAGCGCTTGTAGGTAAAGGGGCCCGGATAAACATCGCCCGGCGAGTGCAGGATCAGGGAGGTCACCGCCCCATCGTAGAGGGCCTGGTAACGGGCCTCGGGACACCGGAGCCGGCACGCCCGGCCGCGCAGCGCCGGCCAGGCGTCCGCCTCCAGCGGCGCCGGTCCCTCGTGCTCCAGGGGGACCGTCACGGTGACCCCGGCGGCGCCAGCGGCCGGTATGGGGAAAAGGGCCGCCGCCGTCACCATGCCCACGTTGCACAGTCCCTCGGTCTCGTCGTCGCGGTCCCACAGATGGATGAGCACGTCACCGGCATGGTAGTCCGCCACGTGGTGGCGCGTCGCGGGCCTGCTGAATCGTACGATGGTGTCGTTATCCACCGTCCACGAGCCGCGGTCATGGGCGAGGGCCACCTTGTGGACGAAGCTGACACCTTCCGTGTTATAGGGGCGCAGGGCGAGCACCAGCCAGCCCGGCCCGCCGGCCGAGCCCTCGAGGGTCATCTCACAGATCGGCTGTCCGTCCTCCAGGCGCACGGTGGCGGTGGTCGTCAGGTCGAGGTCCCCGTCCCGGGTGCGAGTGGTGATGGCGAGCCCCGTGTCAATATGCTGTGCCTGCTCCGCCGCGCGCGCGCGGGAGGGCAGCAGGCGCCGGCCGTCGTCGGCCAGCACCCAGGCATCCAGGGACCAGCCATCGAACAGCGGGGTGAGGAGGCCACGGGGATCCACGGTGGGCAGCTCCTCGCAATCGGGGTGGCCGATGGCCGTCCAGTTGCGGTGGGTGAGATTGATGTGGGAGAGGGAGAAGCCGCGGGGGATGAAGGCCTCGTCCCGCGGATCGAACTGGCGCTCGATCCAGTAGGGCCACACCCAGTCCAGATTGTTCTGAATGACTCGGGTATTGATGAGCCCGCGGGCATGGAACACCGCACCGGCCCGCAGCAGCTCCACCGGCTCGCCCACCTCGGAGGGCTGGGCGAAGCTGCGCAGGCGGGCCATGAGTTCGATGGGATCGAGAAAGCCCTGGTTGCGCGCGGCGCGACTGACGATGTAGCGCCACGGGAGCCATCTCAACAGCTTCACGGTGTCTGCCCCCGCTGGTCGTCCGGTTCCTCCCCGGCATAGCGCGCCAGGGCCCGGCGCGCCAGCTTGTTCAGGTAGATGACGGTGAAGACGGTGACCAGGAACCCCCCGCCGTAAAGGGCCCACTCCAGGGGCGTGCGGCCGATCTCCCGTTCACCCAGCGTGACCACGTCGCCGGCGATGGCGCCGAGATAGACGTTGTTCACGGAGAAGGGGATGAAGCCCACTAGGGAACCCGCCGCGAAGCCGCTGAAGGAGAAGGAAGTGAGCCCGAAGACATAGTTGGAGAGCTTGGCCGGGAAGAAGGGGATGAGGCGGGTCAGCAGCACTACCTTCCAGCCGTGGTGGGACATCTCGTCGTTGAGGACGCTCATCTTGCCGTGGGCGACGATGAACCGCGCGGCGCGCCGGCCGAACAGGTGGCGCGCCAGGAGGAAGGCGATGCAGGCCCCGAGGGTGGTGCCCAGCACCACGTAGGCGGAACCCTCCATTACGCCGAACACGAAGCCGGCGCCGGTCGTGAAGAAGATCCCCGGCAGCAACAGCACCACCACCAAGGCCATCATGAGGATGAAGATGAGCGCCGCCCATGGCCCCTGGTCCTCGGTCCACCGAATGAGCGCCACCAGTTCCTCGTGGACGCCGAAGTACACCAGCACGCCCACGATGGCGGCCACGAAGAGCACGCTCGCCGCGATGGCCCACAGCGGGGACTTGAAGCGACTCCCCGGGGTATGAAAGTGCGTCTCGCCCATAATGGTCGTGCGGCAGGGACCCTTCCCGTGGCTGCCGGCCCCCGCCGTGCATCAGCGGGAGGGGCCTGCGGCCCGGCGAGGGGTTGCCGCTGTGCTCCCTGAGGATTTCCAGAGACATTAGCAATCCCGGTGCCGGGATGCGACCCGCCGGACGGGGCGGCCGCGGGCTCCGGGGTGGGGGATATGAACCCGCCCGGGGCATATGGTCCGCTTAGCCATCCCGCGGCGGGCGGCACACCAGGACCACGCCGACGTCGGTCAACGCGAGTCGGGCCGGGTTCCTCGGCGTTGTCCTGCCGGCCGGACGCGCTCCGGGTAACGCGCCGCGCCGGGCTCAGGCCTATTTTTCCAGTACGTCGAGGCGCTTGCCCGACATGCTCATCTGCGAACCCACCAGGGGCTCTTGTCGCGGATCCCACGCTTGTGCAGGTACTCGTCCACAAGGCACGCGGACTCCAGGGGCGCCGCGGGCACTTGATGGGCATCTCGGCTACATCCGCGATGCCCGCCGTAATCTACGGGCCTGGGAGCGTCGATGGGGGGATTGACGGACCTCAATTGCGCGCCGGGTGGCTTATGTCAGAGTAACGCTTTGGCGGGCCAACGGGTCGAGCGGCATCTGGCCCACCAGCGTTGTCTGGAACCAGACGGGAGAGCACTCCATGACGGATGACACCAGAGATCGGGACCGCGATGGCCCCGCCCCCCTCACCAGCGGACAGGACCTGAGCCGCCGCGCATTCATCAAGTCCTCGGGCATGGGCACCGTGGCCTTCGCCATGAGCCCCGGTGCCTATGCCGCCGGGCAGGCCGGTGCGGAAGAGGGCTCGGAGACCCGTCTCGAGGCGGGCGAGACGGTGCCCATCACCCTCCATATCAACGGCCGCAGCGAGCGCCTGTTGGTGGAACCGCGCTGGAGCCTGCTGTTCGTGCTGCGGGAACGGCTCGGACTCACGGCCGCCAAGATCGGCTGCGAGCGCGGCGAGTGCGGCTCGTGCACCGTGCTGGTGGACGATGTCCCACGCTACGCCTGCATGACCCTGGCGGTGGAGGCCGTGGACCGGCGTATCGAGACCGCGGAAGGGCTCATGGACGGCGAGACCCTGGGACAGGTGCAGGCCAGCTTCGTCAAGGAGGATGGCCTGCAATGCGGCTACTGCACGCCGGGCCAGGTGATGGCCGCCGAGGGGCTGCTGCGCAGGAACCCATCCCCGGGGCGGGAGGAGATCCGCCACGCCATGAGCGGCAACCTGTGCCGTTGTGGCGCCTACGCCCACATCTTCAACGCGGTGGAGGACGCCGCCAAGCACCGCAAGGGGTGATTCATGGCTGAAGAACGCGAGCCCGTCGAGGGCCAGATGGCCTTTCCCCAGGCCCCGGATGAAGGCGGCGAGGGCAAGGCCCCGCCGTGGGGTGATACCGCCCGCGTGGTGGGCGAGCGCCGCCCGCGGGTGGACGGCTACGAGCGCGCCAGCGGCAGCGCCGTTTTTCCCTCTGACCTGGTGCTGCCGGGCATGGTCCATGGCGCTATCCTCGGCTGTCCACATCCCAACGCCCGGGTCAAGTCCGTGGACACCTCCGAGGCCGAGGCGCTGCCCGGGGTCTATGCGGTCATCAGCCGCAACACCCCCGACGCCAATCCCGTCTGGTCCTACGGCGGCGACCACGAGGGCCGGCTGTTCGAGGACCACTGCCGCTTCGAGGGCGAGGCGGTGGCCGCGGTGGCCGCCGACACCCCCTACCATGCCGCCGATGCCCTGCGCGCCATCGCGGTGGAGTACGAGGAATTGCCCTTCGTGTCCCATGCCGAGGCCGCCCTGGAAGAGGGCGCCCCTGCGGTCCACCCGGGCGGCAATACGGTCAAGGAATCCAGTGATGTCCGCGGCGAGGTGGAGCAGGGATTCGACCAGGCCGACGTGGTGCTGGAGCGCACTTACCGGGTGGGCTCGCAGATGCAGTCGCCCCTGGAGCCCCATGGTTGCGTGGCCCGCTGGGAGGGTGACCGCCTCACCCTCTGGGAGTCCACCCAGGGGGTGTTCGCCATCCAGTCCAGAGTAGCCGAGGTACTCGACCTGCCCCTGGCCCAGGTGCGGGTCAGCGGCCATTACCTGGGTGGCGCCTTCGGCTCGAAGCTCAGGCCCGATAAGTACACCATCGCCGCTGCGCTCCTGGCCCGGCGCATCAACCGCCCGGTGAAGCTGTTCGTCAGCCGCGAGCAGGACCTCCTCACCCAGGGCAACCGCCCGCCCACGGTTATGACCCTCAAGGTAGGTGCGAGGCAGGACGGCACCCTCACCGCCATCGATTTCGACGGCATCGGCGCCAGCGGCGCCTATTCCGCCGGTGGCACCTCGCTGCTGGACTACATCGCCAAGGATCTCTACCGCTGCCCCAACGTGCGGACCCGGCTCACCGACGTCTACATCAACGCTCAGCCGGCACGGCCCTTCCGGGCGCCTGGCTATGTGCAGTGCTCCTGGGCCATGGAGCAGATGATGGACGAGCTGGCCCGGGAGCTGGCCATGGACCCGGTGGAACTCAGGCTCAGGAATGTGCCGGACAACGCGCCGGCCAGCGGCAAGCCCTACACCACCGACGGCCTGCGCCGCTGCATCGAGGAGGGGGCCGAGGCCTTCGGCTGGCAGCAGGCCCGCGATGGCGCCGGAGGCTCGGGCACCGGCCACGTCAAGCGCGGCGTGGGCATGGCCGCCGCCAACTGGTACGTCGGTGACGGCGGGCCGCCGGCCACGGTGATCCTGCGGCTCTACGCCGACGGCACCGCCAACCTCAATATGGGTGCCTCCGACATCGGTACCGGCACCAAGACGGTGATGGCCATGGTGGTGGCGGAGGAGTTCGGCATGGAGCCCGATGCCATTCAGATAGAGCACGCCGACACCGCCACCACCCAGTTCGCCACGCCCTCCGGGGGCAGCAAGACCGTGCCCACGGAGGCCCCCACGGTGCGCCGTGCCTGCCTGGCGGTGAAGGACCAGCTGATGGATATGGCCGCCGCCCAGTGGGGTCGGCCGCGGGACGAGGTGGTGTTCGCCGGCGACCATCTGGAGACCGCCGACGGCCTCGAGACCGTGGCCGTCACCGACCTCGACGCCCTCAAGAACCAGAAGGTGGTGGTGGGCATCGGTGAGCGTAAGCCCAACCCCCAGGACGTCAGCATCACGCCCTTCGCGGCCCAGTTCTGCGAGGTGGAGATCAACACCCTGACCGGCGAAGTGAAGCTCGTGCGCATGCTGGGTACCAACGAGAGCGGGCGGGTCATCAACCGCCTTACCTGGGACGGCCAGGTGGTGGGGGGCATTACCATGGGAGTGGGCTTCGCCCAGACGGAGTCACGGGTGCTGGACGGGCCCACCGGCAAGCTGTGCAACAAGAGCTGGCACGACTACAAGCTGCCCACCGCGCTGGACGTGCCGGACGAGGTGGTGTCGGCGCCGGTGATGCTCAACGACGAGCAGGCCAACATCGTGGGGGCCAAGGGCCTCGGCGAGCCGGTTACCATCCCCACCGGTGCGGCCATCGCCAACGCGGTGTACGACGCCGTGGGGCTGCGCATGCTCGACACGCCCATCAACCCCGAGACCCTCGTCGCCCGTATCCATAACCAGGAGGGCCAGCCATGACTGTGCCATTCGCCTACGTGCGGCCGCGTTCCGTGGCCGCTGCCATCTCCAGCGCCGCGGACGAGAGGGCGGCCATCCATGCCGGCGGCACCGATCTGCTGGGCTGCCTGCGGGACGGCGTCTACACCGTGGAAACGGTGGTGAGCCTGGCGGATATCGAGGGCCTCGCCGGGGTGCGGGAGAGGAAGGACGGCGGCCTCGCCATCGGTGCCATGACCACCATCACTGCCCTGGCCGAGGACCCCACCGTGGCCGGGCGCTACCCGGGCCTCGCCCAGGCCGCCGCCGCCGTTGCCAGCCCCCAACTGCGCCATCAGGGCACCGTGGGCGGCAATCTGTGCCAGAAGCCCCGTTGCTGGTACTACCGCGGTGACTTCCCCTGCCTGCGCAAAGGCGGCTACAAGTGTTTCGCCGTGAACGGTGAGAACCAGCACCATGCCATCCTGGGCGGGGCCCCGTGTTTCATCGTCCACCCCTCGGACCTGGCGCCGGCCCTCATGGCCCTGGATGCCGCGGTGATCATCGACGGCCCCGACGGCACCCGCCGCGTGGCGGTGGCCGATCTCCACGTCGCCCCCGCCGACAACCCCACCCGCGAGACGGTGCTGGAGGCCGGCGAGATTATCACCGAGGTGCGCATCCCGGCGCCGCCTGCCGGCCTCTACAACAGCTATCGCAAGATCCGCACCCGGCGCTCCTGGGACTTCGCCATCGCCGGCTGTGCCCTCGCCCTGACCCTGGACGACGACACCGTACGGGAAGCCCGGGTGGTGCTGGCCGCCGCCGCTCCCGTGCCGTGGCGCGCCACGGCGGCCGAGGAGGTGTTGCGTGGCAATCCCCTGGACGACGCCCACATCCGCGACGCCGCCGATGCCGCCATGGCCGACGCCGTCCCCATGACTCACAACGCCTACAAGGTGCCTCTCTTCAAAGGCATGCTCCAGGAAGAACTCGCCAAGGCCCGCCCCCGCTGACCTCGACCTCCGCCGCCCCGCGGCGTGCTGCTACTATCCTCGCCAGTGGTGGCGGCCAGCGCCGCCATCATCGTCGGGCTGACTCCTGCCCATCCTGACGGTGTTCGTGTTGAGCCTTCAGGAGCGCCGGCAGCGGACCTGAGGGCCTGGTGCGGGGGAAATGGCCGCCCGCCGGTGGAAATCCCCCATATAAACCGCCCTCAGCCCCCGTTTGCGCCGTTATTCCCCATGGAACGGTTCTCGCATGGTGTGGCGTGTACTCAAGATACTCAAGGAGTCCATCCATGCGAGTCCGCCGAAGTGAACTGGGGTGCCGCCCAGGTAAACGCGGTGACCCATTACCTGGCACGGGATTTATATGACATCTGACGAGCCCATCGGCACGCTGTTCGCGAACAGCTTGCGCTCCAGGCCCATGGCGATGGGTTGGCAATGGGAAGAATGGATTTGATGCGCGATCCAAGGAGAAAAAAGATGATCAACCTTCATATCAAGCTGGCCGTCAGTGTCTGCAACCCAATCGGCGGGTCGAGATAGACATCGAGGCCACCAGCCTGATCACCACCACGCCCTGAGGACGGTAGCGGGACCGGGCGCCCCGGGAGGGCTCCGGCCCCCATCCTCCGGAGGACCAGTTATGACCATCCGCAACGCACCTGATCAATGGGGCGTCATCCACCAGTTGCCGCACGTGGCCGGGGCCCTGCGTCATAAATTCGTGCTGCAGAACTCCACCCTGCGCCGCATGCTGCCGTTGGTGCCCAGGCGTCGGCAGACTGAGGATCTTCAACATGGGGGATAAGGGCGACGGCGATACAGGGTTTGACGACACCCGGAAGAAGGAGCCCCAGGAGGTGGAATCCGCGGTCGAGGATCCGTGGCTCCTGCCATGGGGCGAGCGTGGCCTGGTGCCGGGGTTCTGGGACTATGTGGCGAGTCATTATGGGGAAGAGGATGCCGTGGAAGCGGCCCACGAGGGCGTCGAACTCACCGAGTATCTGCTGGCCGATGCCCTCGCCATCGGCGCCACGGACATTCACATCGATCCGCGGGACAACGGCACGATGGTACGCCTGCGTCTCGATGGTGTGCTGAAAGACACCGTGCTACTGGACGCGCAGCTGGCCCTGATCCTGGGCAACCAGGTAAAGATCCTGGCCGAGATCAATCCTCTGCCGGCCTTTGGAGCGGCGGACGGGCACTTCTTCATGGTGGTCTCCGAGACCTCCCTCAACGTGCGGGTCACGGTTGCCTCGGTGATGCGCGGCGACAAGCTGAGCATGCGTTTGCTCGTCCAGCCAGAGGAATCCCATGATCTGACGGCCCTCGGCATGCAGGAGGATGACCTCCAACGGGTGGAACGTTGCCGCCGCGGCCGTGCAGGCATCATGGCCGTGGCCGGCCCCATCGGAAGCGGCAAGACCACTACGCTCTATGGCCTGATTCGGGAACTCGACACCGCCACCGGCAATATCGTGACCATCGAAGACCCGGTAGAGACGGAAATCAAAGGCATCAACCAGATGCAGGTGGATGAGAAACAGGGCATGACCTTTCCCGAGGGCCTCAAGGCGATGTTGCGCCTCGATCCCGATTTCCTCGTGCTGGGGGAGATCCGGGAGCCCGAATCGGCCCGGCTGGCGGTGGATGCCGTCATCTCCGGACGTCGCTTGTTGTGTACCCTTCACAGCCGGGATGCCGTGGCAACCGTTACCACCCTGCGCAACTTCGGCCTGTCGTCCCGCGAGATCGCCACTAATCTGGTGTTGGTGATCTCCCAGCGGCTGCTGCGCAGGTTGTGCGGGCAATGCGCCCGCCGCGAGGCCCCGACCCGTGAGGAGCAAGAGTGGTACGAATGGGTGGGCGAAGAACCCCCCGCGGAAGTCAGCCACGCGGTGGGCTGCGAAGAGTGCCACCATAGCGGCTATCGCGGGCGGCAGGGCATCTTCGAGATCTGGGTGCTCAACCGCGAGGACGTGGGGGCTATCATCGATGGCGCCGACGAGCAGGAGCTACGGCGCCGGCTCCTCGGACGTGGCCATCGCTTCCTGCTGACAGAAGGACTCCAACGCATTGCCGACGGCGTGACCACGGTGGATGAGATCGCCAACATGGGAGGTTACGAGCTGGGGATGGAGTCCTAGTCCCCCCCGGCCAATCCCCTGTTCCTCACGAGCCGCCCCCATCCTCTCCGGCGCTGATGGGCAGGAGGGGGCTGGAATCGAGCCGGTGCCGCGTCATGGCACGGTGGTGGGCCGATTCACTCTTTGTCATCTCCCCGCAACAGGAAGCGACGCTCGAATTCCACGGTGAAGGGCTGCTCCATGCCGGGTGGACGCACATGGATGGTGAAATCCAGTTCGTCGCCGTGGTGGATGTCGAAGGTGCCGATGTAGGAGGTCCGGTCATTGATCCGGACGGGATGCATGTCGATGGTGCGTAGCTGGCTGGCCAGGTTGTACGCAGTTACCGAGACGTCCCCCTTCACGGTGTCGCCGGCCTTGCCTTCCTCCGTTGGTTCCAGGATCACGACATTGAGGACGCCCCGTCCTGAGGAGCCGAGATGGTGCTTTTCAACCATCGAGCGGGGCAAAAAACCGGTCACGGCGGTACTCCAGCGTATCGTATATCCATCCACGGTGGCTTCCATATCCGTGAGGCCGGCGGCGATGGCCACCGTGGCCATGGCCAGCCACAGTGCTGGTGCTATGGTCAAAATACGGCGAGCGCGTGTCGGATGCATGGGATTCATGTTCATGGAGATCACTCCTCGGAGTCTGGTATCTGTCTCTTCACGTCCCAAGGCGTGCAATGGGAGTGCCATGGTGGGGCTGCGGCACGGAGATTGCTCCGGATCGGACAGACCGTCGGGCTGTCGCCGTAGCTTTGGATGCGGACACGATGGCGCGGAACCAGAAGGAGGCGAACATGCAAAAGAGAACATCCTCATCACCGGTGCCAACCGGGGTATCGGCCTCGAACTCGTCCGCCAGTACGCCGTCGAAGGCTGGCGGGTGTATGCCACCTGCCGGCGGCCGGAGGCGGCCGCGACGCTGGCCGAGCTGGCCCGGGCCCGTCCCGAGGTCTCCATCCATCGTCTCGATGTGACCCGCAGCGACGACCTGAGGGCCCTCGCCGCCGAGTTGGCGGGGGCGCCCCTCGATGTGCTCTACAACACGGCACCGAGATGTCCTGGTGACGTCCCTGGCGGAAGTGATAAGGAACAATTCTCGTCAAGATGCCAGGGGCGCCAAGAAAAGCAAAAAGCTGTGAGAAATCCGCTTTTATCTTGGCGCGCCTGGCGCCTTGGAGAGCGTTTGTTCTCCGGGCCGCGTGCCGGACCGGGATCATGCGCCAGGGGATGATTCCTCCAGTAACTGCTCCATGCGTTTGTGCAGGGCCTCCACGATGCGCTGGCGGCGGTCATCGCCTTCGCCTTCATCGGCCAGGGTGTAGGCGAGATCCGGGGCCAGGGGCGAGCCGCCGCAGGCCGCCAGGCGCAGCCGCGGCCCGATGCGCCGGTGCAGGGGCCCGAGCAGGCGCCGCCCCAGCTTCAGGCCGAGATGTCTGCGGGCGGCGGTGGTGACGGCCACGGTAGCATCGAACAGGGCGCCGGCCGCGAGCCCGCGTGCCAGGCCAATCACCGCGTCGGCGAGTTCGGGCCACGACCACTCCACCATGTCGTCCTTGCGGAACTCGAGGATCGCCGGGCGGTGACCCTTGTCCCGCAGGCCGTCCACCAGACCCTGCATCGTCTCTGCGGTATCTGCTTTCGAGTCAGTCATGGGTTAGGAGCGTGCTAGCCTTGGATGAGTCGTTCGGCGTCGGCCGAGATCATTCATCAAACAGTCAATTACCGTGCCACCACGGAAGCGGCACGGCACTTGCTGCGATATGGACGCCGATATTCCATAGCCACAGGAGGACATCATGACCAGGAACATGGGAAACACCGACCGCATAATCCGACCCGTCATCGCGGTGGTGCTCGCCGCCCTCATCGTCACCGGGACCGTCAGCGGGGTATGGGCCATCGTCGCTGGCGTGGTGGCCGCGGCCTTTGTCGTCACCAGCGTGGTGGGATTCTGTCCCGGTTACTGGCCCTTCGGGGTGTCCACACGTGGGCGCCACAAGTCCCAGGCGCAGTGAGGACCAGGCGCAGTGAGGAGATGACCCGTGGTGCTGGATAGCCGGGGACTAAAGGCTTGAAGCGATGCGGAGCCCTGTGGCGGGCCCGTCCAGTCTGATTAGGGCTCAGGCGTGAGGCCGGCCACGGCCAGCACTCATCCACTCCTTGGGTATACTTTGGAAGAAGACTGAATCATCGCGTTTAGCGTGGTTTCGAGCTCCACCCACCGGCCCATCGGCCAATCGTTCTTGACTGAGTACGGGATGCCCGCGTGAACCTGTCGGCCTGGCCCCTGGCCGCCGTGGTGGCCCTGTTCCTGGCGGGGGCAGTGGTCATCGCCATCGCCGGTACCCGCATCACCCGGCTCGCCGATCGCCTCGCCGATGTCACGGGCATCGGGGAGGCCATCTTCGGGGCGGTGCTGCTGGGTGGCACCACTTCCCTGCCGGGCATCGTCACCTCGGTGACCACCGCCTGGCAGGGCCATCCGGAGCTGGCGGTGAGCAATGCCGTGGGCGGCATCGCCGCCCAGACTGCGTTCCTCGCCATCGCCGACATCACCTACCGCCGGGCCAATCTGGAGCATGCCGCCGCCTCCCTGGAGAACCTGATGCAGGGCGCCCTGTTGGTGACCCTGCTCACGCTCCCCCTGCTGGCCATGGGCGGGCCCGAGGTGACCCTGCTGGGGATCCACCCGGCGTCGGTGTTGCTACTGGCCGGTTACGCCTTCGGTCTGCGCCTCACCTATCAGACTCGCGCCACGCCCCAGTGGCTGCCCCGGCACACCCGCGAGACCCGTGTCGACACGGGGGCGGAAGGGAAGGGTGAGGATGACCGTGGTGTGGTGCGGTTGTGGCTCGCCTTCGGAGGCCTGGCACTGGCGTTGGTGCTGGCGGGCTACGTGGTGGCCCAGACGGGTCTCGCCCTGGCCGCCCGCACCGGCCTGTCGGAGACGGCGGTGGGCGCCCTGTTCACGGCGGTGGCCACCTCGCTGCCCGAACTCATCACCGTGATGGCGGCGGTACGCCAGGGCGCCCTGACCCTGGCCGTGGGTGACATCATCGGCGGCAACAGCTTCGACGTGCTGTTCCTGGCCTTCTCCGACGCCGCCTATCGCCAGGGCTCCCTGTACTATGCCATGGGGGACATGCAGGTGTTCATCATCGCGGCGAGCCAGGCCATGACGGGGATCCTGCTGCTGGGCCTGTTGCGGCGCGAGAAGAGCGGCATCGCCAACATCGGCTTCGAGAGCTTCCTGGTGCTGGTGTTCTACGGCACCGGCGTGGTCATCCTGCTGGCCGTGTGAGCGGGAGTCGCCTCAGGCCCACAGGGTGAGCCAGGCCGCCGCCAGGCCCACCAGTCCCGCCACGGCGAGGGCCGGTGCCACCCGCAGGCCCAGGGCCCGCCCCGCGATGGCCCCCGCCATGCCCCCCTTGACCAGGC